>CAWDAE010000006.1:50000-1120395 GCA_963800245.1 uncultured Actinomycetota bacterium
CTCGCGGAGCTTGTGGGCGCTGCGAGTGGCGACGACGAGGGCGGCTCACCGGAGCGCCTCGCGCTGCGCGCGCGCCAGGGCGGCCGATGGCCTCGGCCGCCGAGGTCGACCATGCTCGATGAGGCGCTGCCGGCGAGAAGGGCGCGCGCTCGGCGGTGCCCTGGACCTCGATGAGCTCGCCGGACTCGAGGGCGACGAGGTTGCAGGTCGACGTCGGCGCGGGAGTCCTCGGAGTAGTCGAGGTCGAGCGAGGGTGACGCCGTCGACGACGCCGACGCTCACGGCGGCGACGAGCTGGCGGAAGGGGCTCGCGGGGAGGGCGGCCCGCTCGGTGACCCAGGCGCAGGCGTCGTGGAGGGCGACGGCGCCGCCGGTGATGGAGGCGGTGCGGGTGCCCCCGTCGGCCTGGAGGACGTCGCAGTCGATGCGGATGGTCCGCTCGCCGAGGGCGCTCGAGGTCGACGCAGGCGCGCAGGCTGCGGCCGATGAGGCGCTGGATCTCCTGGGTGCGGCCGCCGAGCTTGCCGCGCTCGCGCTGAGGTGCGCTGCTGCGTGGCGCGGGGGAGCATGGCGTACTCGGCGGTGACCCACCCCGCCCCGCTGCCCCTCCGCCAGCCCGGCACCCCCTCCTCCACGGAGGCGGTGCAGAGGACGCGCGTGTCGCCGGTGGCGACGAGGCAGGAGCCCTCGGCGTAGGGGGCGGCGCCGCGCTCGAGGCGCAGGGGGCGGAGCTGCGTGCGCGCCGCGGTCGGGGCGCAGGGGCGTGTCAGTCATCGCTCGTCTCGCTGTGGAGGCGGTGGAGGATGCCGGTGGTGGAGCGGCCGGGAACGAGGTCGGCGACCACCACGCGGCCGCCGGCCGCGGTGACCTCCGCGGCGCCGACGATCTCCTCCGGGCGGTAGTCGCCGCCCTTGACCAGCACGTCGGGCAGGAGGCCTCGATCAGCTCGCAGCGGGGTGTCGTCGTCGAAGAGGACGACGGCGTCGACCGACTCGAGGCCGGCGAGCACGAGGGCGCGGTCGTCCTGCGGCGTTCACCGGCCGGCCGGCGCCCTTGAGGCGGCGCACGGAGGCGTCGGTGTTGAGGCCGACGACCAGCCGGTCGCCGAGGCGCGCGCGGCGAAGTGGAGGTACTCCACGTGGCCGCGGTGCAGGAGGTCGAAGCAGCCGTTGGTGAAGACCAGCGTCTCGCAGCGGGGGCGGGCGAAGCGTTCGGCCGCGTCCTGCGGGGAGAGGAGCTTGGCGCGCGGGTCGCGCGGGGCGGCGCTCACGGCGGGGGGAGCGGGCTCTCGCCCGCGTCGCGGCGGATGGCGTCGAGGACGGCGCCCGCGCCCGCGTCGAGGAGGCGCTCGCCGAGGGCCTCTCCGAGCGCCTCGGCGCGTGCGGCGGGGCCCTCCACCTGGTCGCGGAGGAGCGCGCTCGCCCTCGAGGCCGGCGACGAGCCCGTCGAGCCGGAGGGTGCCGCCGCTCAGGCGGGCGAGGGCGCCGATCGGGATCTGGCAGCCGCCCTCGAGGCGCGTGCAGGAAGGCGCGCTCGGCGGCGACGCAGGCGGCGGTCGCCTCGTGGTGGAGGACGCGGGCAGCGCTCGCATGAGCTCGGTGGCGTCGGCGCGGGCGACCACGGCCGAGGGCGCCCTGCCCCACCGCGGGCAGCCACTGCTCCGGGGTCGAGGTACGGCGGAGATGCGGTCGCTCCACCCCAGGCGCTCGACGCCGGCGGCGGCGAGGAGGATGGCGTCGTAGTCGCCGGCGTCGAGGCGGGCGAGGCGGGTGTTGAGGTTGCCGCGGAGGTCGACCACCTCGAGGTCGGGCCGGAGGCGGCGGAGCTGCGCGCGGCGGCGCAGGGAGCTGGTGCCGACGCGGGCGCCGGCGGGCAGCCGCACGAGGTCCGCGGCCTCGCCGGGGCGCGGAGAGGAGGACGTCGCGCGGGTCCTCGCGCACGCCGATGGCGGCGAGCACCAGCCCGTCGGGGAGGCGGGTGGGGACGTCCTTGAGGGAGTGCACCGCGAGGTCCGCGCGGCCCTCGAGGAGCGCGTCGTCGATCTCCTTGGTGAAGAGGCCGCGGTCGCCGATGCGGCGAGAGCGGCACGTCGAGGATGCGGTCGCCGGTGGTGTGGATGATCTCCACCTCCGGCGCGGAGGTCGTCGTGGGCGGCGCCGAGGGCGTCGCGGACGGCATGGGCCTGCCAGAGCGCGAGCTGGCTGCCGCGCGAGGCGATGCGAAGCGTGCGACTCATCGATTCACCACTGGGACTGTGCGCCCTCGATCAGCTTGTTGACGAGCTCCTTGATCGCCCGCGCGCGGCCGATGCTGCGCGGTCCTCGCGCTCGGGCTGGAAGTTGCCCAGGACCGACTGCGACTGGGCGCGCCAGAGCAGCTTGTCCTCCTTCACGTCGTAGATCTCCGCGTCGTAGCTGATGCGCACCTGGCGCTGCACCACCGATCTGCCCGGGCTGGTCGGAGGGCCGCACGCTGGCCGCGACCTCCTCGTAGCCGGTGATCTTGCCGCGGACCACCGCGTCGGCCACGCTGGCGGCGGCGAGCCGCACGCCCAGGTTGCGCGGCAGCTCGTTCTGGAGCGCCGTCTGGAGGTCCGACTCCAGCAGCGGCTGCGCGGTGTTGTTCTCGAAGGTGGTCACCGCGATGGTGCGGATGTGGGAGGGCAGGCCGCCTCCGGTGAAGGAGTAGAGGCAGCCGCCCAGGGCGAGCGCGAGGAGCGCGACGGCGAGCGCCTTCATCTCACGGATTCCAGATCGACTCGGGAAAGGCCGGGACATCCTTCTGCGTCTCCATCTCCAGGGTGAGCTCGCGGTAGGCGGCCCAGTTGCGGTAGCGCACCCGCGCGAGGGCGCCGGCCCCGCTCCAGTCGAGGTCGACCGACTCCAGGAGGCCCGAGGGCCCGGCGCGCTCCACGCGCTGCAGGTGGACGGCGCCGGGTCCGCCGCGGACGAGGAAGCGCAGCGTCTCGCCGGGCCCGCTGCGATAGCGGAGCTCGGCGGAGCTGTCGGTGCCGAGGGCGCGCTCGAGCGTGGCGGCTGCGGGCGGGCGGACGACGCCGAGGGCGCCCCAGAGCAGGGCCGGCGAAGGCAGCGGCACCTCCGCGGCCGGTGCGGGCATGCGCACCTCCTCGCCGACGAGCGCCGCGGCGAGGTACGACTCGTTGCGAGGCCCGAACAGGTCGAGGCGGATGCGCTCGGGCGCGACGTAGCGGATGGCGCCGCGGCCGTGGAGACTCGACCCCGACTCGGAGAGCGACCAGGCGAAGGTGGCCTGGCGCGGTCCGCCGGGGAGCGTCGCCTGCCGGAGCGAGCGGGCGAAGGCCGCCGGATCGGGCACGGGCGCGCCGCCGCCGCGCGCGGCCCGGGGCGCGCAGGCCGCGAGGGCGAGGAGCGCGAGGGCGGCGGGGAGGCGGCGGCCGGGGGCGGCAGCGAAAGGTCGCACGGGCGTCGTGGGTCCGGAGTTCACGGGAGCACGCGGATGCTCAGGATGCGATCACCCGGCAGGAGCCGGTGCGTGACCTCCAGCCCGGCCACGGTGCGGCCGAAGAGGGTGTAGGTCCCGTCCAGGTGCGGCTGGGCGGAGTGAGTGACGAAGAACTGGCTCCCGCCCGTGTCCGGCCCGGCCAGCGCCATGCCCAGGCTGCCGGGGGCGTAGCGCTCTCGGTTGATCTCGTCGCGGATGGAGTACCCCGGACCGCCGGAAGTGTCCCCGCGCGGGTCCCCGCCCTGGACGACGAAGTTGGGCACCACGCGGGGCCAGCGCTGGCCGTCGAAGTAGCCGCGCGCGGCGAGGCGGGCGAGGCTGGCGACGGTGAGCGGGGCCTGGTCCGCGAGGAGCACCAGGTCGATGGCTCCGCGATCGGTCTCGATGCGGGCGCGGGGCAGCGGGGCGCCGCGGTAGTGAGGCGCGACCCAGCGCTCCACCAGGCGGCGGTAGTCGTCGTGACCGAGGCCGGTGTCGATGGGCAGCGGCTCGCCCCAGGCCTCCCGGGCCGCGTCGCCGAAGAGCGCGGCGGCGCGCAGGCGCAGGAGGGAGTCGTCGGGCCGGGGGAAGCGGGCGAAGAGGGCGCGCTCGGGCGCGAGCGTCGGCGAACGGAGGCCGCCGAGGGCGTCCAGGGCGGCGAGCGCGGCGTCGTCGAGCGTGTCGGCCCGGGCGCGCTGGTAGGCGTCGAGGAGGAGAGGCAGGAGAGCCGGGTCGCGGAGGCGGCCGAGCGCGGCGATCGCCTCGGCGCGCACGATGACGTCCGGGTGCCCCGACTCCTCCACCAGGAGCGAGCGCAGCGGCGCGAGCGAGTCGCCGGCGTCGTCGATGGCCGCGAGGAGGACGTTCGCCACCACGCGCGGGTCGCGATCGGCGAGACGGGCGCGGAGCTCGTCGGCGCGGTCCGGGAGCCGGGCGGGCACCCGGCCGGCGGCGGCGCGCAGGCGCCAGTCGGCCGCGCCGGAGAGCGCGGCAGCGAGGTCTCTGGCGCGCGCCGGGTCCACCGCGGCGAGGGCGTCGAGGGCCGCCGCGCGCAGGGCGGAGGCGGCGGCGGAATCGGAGGCCAGCTCCGCAAGCGGCGCGGTCGCCGCGGCCGCGGCGGAGCCGAGGCGGCCGAGGGACTCGGCCGCGGTGAGCGCCTCCTGCGGCTGCTCGCCGCCGAGCCGCCGGGCGAGCAGATCGACCGCCTCCGGCGCCGCGAAGGTGCCGAGGCCGCGGAGCGGCGTTGATGCGCACGCGGTAGTCCGGGTCGTCCGCGCCGGCCAGCAGCGGGGCGAGCGCGACCGCGCGGGCGACGCCGGCGGAGTCCGCGAGCGGCGCGGTGATGCCGCGCAGCGCGAGGGCGCGGACGCGCGGGTCGGGGTCGGCGACGCGGGCGAGCAGGAGGGCGAGCGCGCGCGGGTCGGGACGGCGAGCGAGGGCGTAGGCCGCGCGCCAGCGCAGCTCCGCGTCGGGCGCGGCCAGCCAGCGGGCCACGGGCGCGAGATCCGGCGGCGCGGGGCAGGCGCCAGACGGCGAGCAGCGCGGAGGCGACGGGCTCGCGCGCGGCCCGCCGCGGCGTCGGCGCGACGGAGCAGCTCTTCGAGGGCGGGGCGGGCGGACGCGGCGCCGAGCTTGCCGAGCGCGTAGGCCGCCTCCGCGGCCACGGTGGGCCGTGCCGTCGCGGCCTCGGGCGCCAGCGCGGGGAGGAGCCGCGCACGCCGCGGTGGAATCGCCGATCTGCCCGACGCGCGAAGGCGGCGGTCGCGGCGACGGCCGTGTCCCGGTCGGCGAGGAGGGGCCCCAGGAGGTCGACGGGCACGCGGGTCGCGGAGGCGGCCGAGCGTCAGCGCGGTGCGCTGGCGCACCCGGGCGGACGCCGCGGCGGCGAGGGCGTGGAGGGCGGCGGAGGTCGAGCTCGCGGCGGTCCTCCAGGCGCAGGAGCGCGGCGAAGGCGTCGACCTCCGCACTGCCGAGCGCGGCCGGGGTGGCCGCGGGTGCGGGAGCCGGCGGAGGGGTCGCGGCGCAGGCCGGGAGGGCGAGCGCGAGGGTGAGGGCGAGCACCGCGCGGGTGCGGGTGGGCTCAGGCATGGCTGAGGCGCTCGACGAGCTCGGGTGGGAGCGTCCGCGGCCGGCCGGCGCGGATCGAGGGCCACCAGCCGGTGCGGGCGGAGACGAGGCGGTGGGCGCGGGCCGTCCGGGTCCACGCGGGAGACGAGGTAGTCGAAGGTGACGCTGCGGGAGCGGACCTCCTGGACCCAGCACTCCACGCGGACGAGGTCGTCGTAGCGAGCCGGGGCGTGGAAGCGCAGGCTGGCGTCGGAGACGGCGAGCATGATGCCCTCTCGCTCCAGCTGCGGCGTAGGAGGCGCCGCGGGCGCGGATGAGCTCGGTGCGGCCGATCTCGCACCAGACGAGGTAGTTGGCGTGGTAGACGACGCCCATCTGGTCGGTCTCGGCGTAGCGGACGCGGAACTCGACCTGCGTGCGGTCCGGCTCTGGGCTCATGCATGCTCGGGCGGGTCATGAAGGACGGGGTCGACGCGAGGCGGAAGCTAGCCGGGATCGCGCCGGCGAGCGTCAATCGCGGCGGGGGATTGTCTGCGGCGCGCGAGCGGGCGTAGCTTTCCGGCCCCCATGAGCGAACGCCCTTCCTGATCGTATCCGACATCCACCTGGGCGCGGTACCCGAGGCGACCGAGCGCGCCTTCCGCGGCTTCCTGGCGCACGCGGCCCGCGAGGCGTAGCGGGCTGCTCATCAACGGCGACCTCTTCGACTTCTGGTTCGAGTACCGCACGGTGATCCCGCAGGAGCACTTCCGGGTGTTGGCGGCGCTGGCGGAGGTGGTGGACGCGGGCGTGCCGGTGTGGTTCGTGGGCGGGAACCACGACGCGTGGGGCGGGAGCTTCCTGCGCGAGCGGGTGGGGGTGCGGGTGGTGGACGGGCCGCTGGAGATGGAGCTGGCGGGCCGGCGCACGCTGGTGGCGCACGGGGACGGGGTGGGGGCGGGCGACCTGGGATATCGCCTGCTCAAGGCGGTGATCCGCAACCGGGTGACGGTGCGGGCCTTCCGCGCGCTGCACCCCGACTGGGGCAGCTGGGTGGCGGGGCGCGTGTCGTCGACGGAGCACAAGGCGGAGTTCTCGGACGCGCGGGCGGCGGGGCGGGCGTCGTACATCCGCGCCTGGGCGCTGGAGCAGCTGGAGCGCGACCCGGGGCTGTACGCTGGTGCTGGCGGGGCACTCGCACGTGCCGGTGCTGGAGGAGACGGCGCCGGGCCGCTACTACGTCAACTCGGGCGACTGGGTGCACCACCGCAGCTACGTGGTGCTGCCCGCGGAGGGCGGGCCGCCGCAGCTTCGGGAGTGGGGCTGAGCAACTCCCCCGCTCAGACCCCCTCCACCCCCACCGCCTCCCCCCACAGCCGCTCCACCACCGGCCGCACCACCTCCGCCGAGCCAGTGGTCAGCAGGTGGATGCCGCCTTCCCCGCCCTCCGCCGCCGCGTCCGCTCTCCCGCAGCACCCGCTCCACCTGCCGCGCCACCGCCGCCCCGCTGTCCAGCACGCGCACGCCGGGGCCCATCGCCGCCTCGATCTCGGCGCGGAGGAACGGGTAATGGGTGCAGCCGAGCACCACCGCGTCCACGCCGGCCTCGCGCAGCGGGCGCAGCAGCGGCTCCAGGGTGGCGCGCACCGCGGCGCCTTCCGTCTCCCCCGCCTCCACCAGCTCCACCAGGCCGGGGCAGGGCTGCGCGACCACCTCACGTCCCGCGCGTAGTCGCGGCTCAGCCGGTCGAAGCGCTCGGTGCGCAGCGTGGCCGCCGTGGCCATCACGCCGATGCGGCCCGTCCGGCTCTCCTCCGCCGCCGGCTTCACCGCGGGCTCCAGCCCCACCACCGGCACGGGCAACCGCGCCCGCAGCTCCTCGAGCGCGGCGCCCGAGGCGGTGTTGCAGGCCACCACGACCAGCTTGGCGCCACGCGCCACCAGCGTCTCCGCCGCCGCCAGCGAAAGCCGGCGGATCTCCTCCAGGCTGCGCCCGCCGTAAGGGACGTGGGCGGTGTCGGCGAGGTAGAGCAGCGCCTCCGCCGGCAGACGGCGCCGGATCTCGCGCGCGACGCTCAGGCCGCCGACGCCGGAGTCGAAGATCCCGATCGGCGCGCGGCTCATCGGCCCACCGGCACGCTCACCTCCAGCCGGGCCCCGCCCTGCGGCTCCGGCAGGACGCCGACGTGCGCGCCGAAGTCCGCGAGCTGGGCGGCCACGTAGGCGTCCGCACCCGAGAAGAGGACGAAGAAGACCGAGAGGGTGATCCAGTCCTCCACCTGCTGGTCGCGCGTGCGCAGCAGCGGGAAGCGCGCCGTCTCCGTCAGCTCGCCCTGCCGCACCAGCCAGTCGCTCTGCCGGCGCGCGGCCGCGCGCTCGCTGCGCGACTTGTAGACCATCCACAGGCTGCCCGTCTCGGCGGCGAAGTAGACGGCGCCGCGGCCGGGCGCGCCCACGTAGGCCTGGCCCCAGCCGGGCAGCACGAAGGAGCGCAGCATGGCGGCGGTGGCGGAGGGGCGGCGCAGCGAGCGGCCGCGCCGGTCGGGCAGCGCCGAGTCGGGCCGCGCTCCGGGCGCGGGTGCGGGCTCCTGCGCCCGGAGCGCCGCGGGTGCGGCGGCGAGGCCGAGAGCGAGGAGCGCTGCAACGCGGAAGTGGCGCATCGACGGTGGAGTTCGGGGTCCTGGCCGGGGGCGCGTGCCGGGGACGGCTTGCGCTGGCGCCCAAGTTAGCGAGAAAATCCCGTACCGCAAAGCGCCCGCGGCGGGCGGCTCCGGAGCAAACGGACTCCGGGCGGTGTACTGGGCCGCGACCCGATCCCGACCGCGAACCGAGCGCCATACCGGCATGCGAACCTCTCGTCTTCTCCGCCTCTGCGCCCTCGTCCCCGCCCTCGCGGCGGCCGGCTGCGCGCCCGTCCGCGCCGCTCCCGTCCCCGCCCCGCAGGCGGCGAGCGGTACCCTGGTGGTCCTGGGCACCACCGACGTCCACGGCTGGCTGCTCCCCTACGACTACTACACGGGGAAGGTGACCACCAACGGGCTGGTGCGCGTCGCCCCGCTCATCGACAGCATCCGCGCCGCGCACCCCGGCCACACCCTGCTGATCGACTCGGGCGACCTCCTCCAGGGCAACCCGCTGGACTTCGTCTACTCGCGGCTGGAGCCGGGCGAGGAGCACCCGGTTGCCCGGGCGATGAACGCGCTCGGCTACGACGCCGCGGCGATCGGGAACCACGAGTTCAACTACGGCATCGCCCACCTGGACACGGTGGTCGCCCAGGCGAGCTTCCCCTTCCTCTCGGCGAACATCTTCCGCGCCGGCAGCGACGAGCACGCGTACCGGCCCTACATGGTCGTGGAGCGCGAGATCGGCGGGCGGCGTGCTGAAGGTGGGCATCACCGCCGTGACGCCGCCGGGCGTGCTCCTCTGGGACCGCGACAACGTCCGCGGCCGGCTGGACTTCCGCGACGAGGTGGAGAGCGTGCGCCCGGTGGTGGCGCGAGATGCGCGCCGAGGGCGCGGACCTGGTGGTGGTGGCCGCCCACAGCGGCCTGGAGGGCAGCAGCTACGACCCGGCAGTCGACCGGCGTGCCGGTGGAGAACGAGGCGGCGCGCAGATGGCTCGCGAGGTACCCGGGATCGACGTGATCTTCATGGGCCACACCCACCGCGAGCTGGCCGACACCACCATCGCCGGGACGCTGCTGCTGCAGGCGAAGAACTGGGCGACGTCGCTGGCCGTGGCGACGCTGCGCGTGGAGAGCGACGCCGCCGGCCACTGGCGGGTGACGCAGAAGCACGGCGCGATCGTGCGCCCCACGCTCGCCGACTCCTCGGCGCGCCTGGCCGCGCTGCTCGAGCCCGCGCACGAGCGGGCGCGCGCCTACGTTTCGCGCACCATCGGCACCTCCACGGCCGAGTGGAGCGCGCGCCTGGCGCGGGTGGAGGACACGCCCATCCTGGACCTGATCAACGAGGTCCAGCGCCGGGCGGCGGGTGCGGATCTCTCCGCCACCGCGGCGTTCTCGCTCGACGCCCACATCCCGCGCGGCCCGGTGAGCGTGGCCGACGTCGCGGGACTGTACGTCTACGACAACACGCTCAAGGCCGTGCGCATCACCGGGGCGCAGCTCCGGGCCTACCTGGAGAAGAGCGCCGAGTACTACCTGCCCTGCCCTGCCGCCCGGTGCGCGCGGGTGACCAACCCGGCGGTCCCCGGCTACAACTTCGACGTCCTCAGCGGCGTCGACTACACGCTGGACCTCACCCGTCCGCTCGGCGAGCGCGTGGTGCGCCTGGAGCGCGGCGGCCGGCCCGTCGAGCCGACCGACTAGTTCACGCTGGCGCTGAACAACTACCGGGCGAGCGGCAGCGGCGGCTTCGACATGCTCGCGGGCGCGCCGGTGGTCTACGACCGCGGGCGAGAGCATCCGCGACCTGTTGATCGCGGAGATCGAGCGGCGGGGCACCCTGTCGCCCGCGGACTACTTCCGGCAGAACTGGAAGATCGTGCCGGCGGAGCTGGCGGCGCGCGCGGCGGCCGAGCAGGCGCCGGGGGGCGGGGCGGACGGCGAGTCGCACGGCGAGCGCGGCGCGGCCCCGGCGCAGGCGCGGCTGCGGGTGCTGGCGACGAACGACTTCCACGGCGCGCTCCTGGCCACTCGGCCGGGCTTCGCGCGGGGTCGGGAGGTGGGCGGGGCGGCCGCGCTCGCAGGCGTACTTCCGCGCGCGAGCGGGCGGCGCAGGGCCCCACGGTGCTGATCGACGCCGGCGACGTGATGCAGGGCACGCCCATCTCCAACCTCACCGGCGGCCGCGCGAGCGTGGACTTCTACAACCACGCGGGCTACGCGGCCGCCGCGCTCGGCAACCACGAGTTCGACTGGGGCGTGGAGACGCTGCGCCAGCGCGTGAAGCAGGCGCGCTTCGCCTGGCTGGCGCGAACATCTACGTGAAGGGGAGCGACACGCTGCCGAGCTGGGTGCGGCCGGCGACGCTGGTGACGCTGCCCGGCTGCGCGCGCGGGGCGCCCGCGTGCGACTCGGTGCGCGTGGGCATCATCGGCATCGCCACGCAGGAGACGCCGACGCACCACCCGGCCGTCCAACGTCGCGCGCGCTCAGCTTCGGCGACGAGGCGCGGCGATCGAGCGCTGGGTGCCGCGGCTGCGTGCGCAGAGGTGCCGACTTCGTGGTGGTCGACCGCGCACAGCGGCGCCTTCTGCGACCGCGACGACCCGGGCAGCGGCTGCGCGGGCGACATCGTGGAGGTGGCGCGGCGACTGCGCGTGAAGCCCGACCTCATCGTCGCGGGGCACACGCACAGCCAGATCGACGCGATGGTCAACGGCATCCGCGATCGTCCAGGCCAACTCCGGCGGCACCCGCTTCTCCGTCGTGGACCTGGAGCGGGTGGGGCCGGACAGCGTGGCGGTGCGCGTGGTGGGCGCAGCCGACCACCTACGTGGACGAGGTGACGCCCGACAGCGCGACCGCCGCGCTCGTGGGCCGCTACGCCGCCGAAATCGGGCCGCGGGTGGAGCGAGGTGGTCACCCAGCTCTCGCGCCCGCTGACGCGCGAGGGCCGGCGAGTGGGCGCTGGGCGACGTGATCGCCGACGCGCAGCGCGCCGCGACGGGCACGCAGGTGGCCATCATGAACAACGGCGGCATCCGCACCGAGCTGCTCGCCGGGCCGGTGCGCTAGGGGCGACCTCTTCCGCCTGCAGCCGTTCGCCAATACGCTCGGTGACGATGCGGCTGACGGGCGCGCAGCTCACCCGGACCCTGGAGCACGCCATCGGCCGGCAACGGCGATACCGACGCGCACCTGAGCGGGCTGCGGGTGCGCTACGACCCGGCGACGGGCCGCGTGGTGAGCGCGTCGCTGGCGAGCGGCGAGCCGGTCCGCCCGGAGGGCCGCTACTCGGTGACGGTGAACGACTTCATGGCCGAGGGCGGCAGCGGCTACGGCGTGCTGAAGGACGGCGCGGACGTGGTCGCACACCGGGATCGTGGACCTGGACGCGCTGGTCGAGCTACCTGCGCGGCGCAGCCCGCAGCCCCTTGCCCCTCGCCGCGGACCGCTCGAGCCGCGTCCTAGCCGGTCGTCGGCGGCGGTCCGCCGGAACCCGCCGCCCCAGCGCCGGAGCCGCACGCGTGATCCCGCTGAAGGACGAGAACCCGACGGAGCTGAGGCCCGTTCGTGACGGTGCTGCTGATCGCCGTCAACGTGGCCAGCCTGGCTGCTGCTGCAGGGCGCCGGCGAGCCCCGGGCGCTGCAGGCCTCCGTCTGGGCGTTCGGCGCGGTGCCCTGCGAGATCACCGGCGCCTGCGCGGTGCGACGGGCTGAGGTGGGGCGCCGTGCTCACCTCCATGTTCATGCACGGCGGCTGGGGCCACATCCTCGGCAACATGCTCTTCCTCTGGGTCTTCGGGAACAACATCGAGGACTCCATGGGGCACCTGCGCTTCCTCGTCTTCTACCTGCTCATGCGGCGCCGCGGCGGTGCTCGCGCAGGTCTACCTCATCGCCGGCGCAGCCCCGTCCCCGCCGTGGGGGCGAGCGGCGCCATCAGCGGGGTGATGGGCGCGTACGTCGTGCTCTACCCGCAGGTGCGGGTGCACACCTGGTTCCCCCCGATCTTCTTCTTCGACCTGCCCGCCTACTTCTTCCTCGGCTACTGGTTCTTCCTCCAGCTCTGCTCCGGCGTGGCCACCATCGGCCCGGAGGCGGGGCAGCAGGGCGGCGTGGCGGTGTGGGCGCACGTGGGCGGCTTCGTCGCCGGCGTGCTGCTCATCAAGCTCTTCGAGAAGCGCCGCGCTCACCGACGCCAAGCGCGACAAGGTGAAGCTGAGCCGCTCGGAGGTGGCGCGGCTGGAGTGGTGAGGGTAAGATTCAGCGACCTTTCGGCCCGGCCCCGGGCGCGGGACGGGCCGGCCGCGCGCTTCCCTCACCCCCGCCGTCCGATGATCCGGCCAACGAAACTCCTGTATATGCTCCTGCCGCTGTGGCTCACGGCGGCGCTTTTGTTGGTCTCGGGCCTGGTGACGGGCCGCGCGCAGCAGCCGGCGGACACCACGACGGCCCCGGCGGCGGCGGTCGCGCCGCAGAGCGACCGGAGCGGGCTGGCGGCGCAGGCGCAGCCGGGTTCGCCGGTGGCGGGCGGCGACGTGACCGCGGCGCAGCGGGCGCGGCTGGCGCGCGAGGAGGCGCGCGGCGGCACCCTGGCGGAGCGCGCGGTGAGCCTGCTGGGGCTGGTGGTCTTCGTGCTCCTCGCCTGGCTGATCAGCGTCGACCGGCGGGCGGTGAACTGGCGGACGGTGGGGTGGGGGCTGGGGCTGCAGTTCATCTTCGCCGCGCTGATCCTCCTGACGCGCCCGGGCCGGGCGCTCTTCGACAGCCTGAACACCGTCTTCACCCGTCTGCTCGGCTACACCAACGAGGGCGCGGCCTTCCTCTTCGGCAACCTGGTGACCAGCAACGTGCCCGGTCGGCCCGGCGGCCGGGCCGATGGCGCCGCTGAGCGGGCCGACGGCCTGGGCGAACACCGGCGCCACCTTCGCCTTCAGCGTGCTGCCGACGATCATCTTCTTCTCCAGCCTGATGACGCTGCTCTACTACTTCGGCGTCATGCAGCTGCTGGTGAAGGGCTTCGCCTGGGTGATGCTGCGGACGATGGGCACGTCGGGGGCGGAGAGCCTGAACGCGGCGGGGAACATCTTCATGGGGCAGACGGAGGCGCCGCTGCTGGTGAAGCCCTTCGTGAAGACGATGACCAGGAGCGAGCTGCACGCGGTGATGACGGGGGGCTTCGCCACGGTGGCGGGCGGGGTGCTGGCGGCGTACGTCGGGATGCTGATGGGCTACTTCCCCGACATCGCCGGGCACCTGCTCGCCGCCTCGGTGATGTCGGCGCCTGGCCGCGCTGGCCATCTCCAAGGTGATGTACCCGGAGCAGGAGGAGCCGGTCACCCGTGGGGGGCTGAAGATCGAGCTGGAGAAGGTGGACGCCAACGTGATCGACGCGGCGGCGCGCGGGGCGAGCGAGGGGCTGGGCCTGGCGCTCAACGTGGGGGCGATGCTGCTCGCCTTCATCGCGCTGCTGGCGCTGCTCAACGGGCTGCTGGGGTGGGTCTCGGGGTTCTTCGGCTACGCCGCTGAGCATCCAGATGATCCTCGGCTGGCTCGGCGCGCCGCTCGCCTGGCTGATGGGCACCCCCTGGCACGACGCCGTCGCGGTGGGGACGCTGATCGGCGAGAAGACGGCGGTGAACGAGTTCGTCGCCTACCTGCACCTCGCCGAGATGCTGCAGAGCGGCCGCCAGCTCTCCGCGCGCTCCGTGGTGATCGCCACCTACGCGCTGTGCGGCTTCGCCAACTTCAGCAGCATCGCCATCCAGATCGGCGGCATCGGCGGGCTCGCGCCGGAGCGGCGCCACGACCTGAGCAAGCTGGGCCTGCGGGCGATGATCGCCGGCACGCTGGCCTCCTTCATGACGGCCTGCGTGGTCGGCATCCTGATGTAGAGAGAGGAACGAAGATGACGCTGAACAGAGAGCTGCTGGAGCGGCTGCCCAAGGCCGAGCTGCACGTGCACCTGGACGGATCGCTGCGGCCGCGAGACGATGCTGGACCTCGCGGCGCAGCAGGGCAAGTCGATGCCCCGCGCCACCCCGGAGGAGCTCGCGGACTACATGCACGTCCAGGACGCGCGCAACCTGGTGGACTACCTCGACCGCTTCGAGATCACCCTCTCGGTGATGCAGACCGCCGAGGCGCTGGAGCGGATCGCCTTCGAGCTGGCCGAGGACCTCGCGCGCGAGAACGTCCGCTACGCGGAGATCCGCTACTCGCCGATCCTCAACATCCGCGAGGGGCTGCCGCTCACCGAGGCGGTGGACGCGCCGCTGCGCGGGCTCAAGCGCGCCGAGGCGGAGTACGGCATCCGCACCAACCTGATCATCTGCGGGATCCGCAACATGGACCCCGCGACCTCGCGCGACCTGGCCGACCTGACGGTGGCCTACAAGGGCCGCGGCGTGGTGGCCTTCGACCTGGCCGGCGCGGAGTACAACTACCCGGCCAAGAAGCACAAGGACGCCTTCTTCACGGTCATCAACAAGAACATGGCCGCGACGATCCACGCGGGCGAGGCGTACGGGCCGGAGTCGATCCACCAGGCGCTGCACTACTGCAAGGCCGACCGGATCGGCCACGGCACGCGCCTCTTCGAGGACCCGGAGCTGATGCAGTACGTGCGCGACTTCCGCATCCCGGTGGAGATCTGCCTGACCTCGAACGTCCAGACGCACGCGGTGCCCAGCTTCGAGGAGCACCCGCTGCGGCTCTACTTCGATTCGGGTCTGATCCTCAGCCTGAACACCGACAACCGCCTGATGAGCGCGACCACGGTGACGGAGGAGTACTGGCGCGCCCACCTGCACCAGGGCTTCTCCTGGAGCGAGCTGGCGGAGCTGGCGGTGATGAGCTTCGAGAGCGCCTTCCTGCCCTGGGACGAGAAGCGCGAGCTGGTGGCGGCGGTGCGCGAGGAGATCGCGCGGATCGGCGAGGAGGCGGGCATCGCATCGGCCGTCTGAGGCGCGGCCGCGAAGGAGAGAGGGGGGCGGGCGCGGGGCGCACGCGCCGCCCGCGTTCTCGTGCCCCGGCCTTCCGGCGCGCCGATCGCCGGCGGGCGCCGGCTCCGCCCCGTTGAGGCGCTCCCGGATGCGTGCGGCGATCACGCCGATGCCCGGCGCGTTGTTCCCGCCCCGCGGCAGGATGATGTCGGCGTAGCGCTTGGACGGCTCCACGAACTCGAAGTGCATCGGGCCGCACGGTGTTGAGGTACTGGTCGATGACCGAATCGACGGTACGGCCGCGCAACTCCAGGTCGCGCTGCAGCCGCCGGATGAAGCGGACGTCGGGCTCGGTGTCGACGAAGATCTTCAGGTCGAACAGATCGCGCAGCCGCCGGGTCGACGAAGAGGAGGATGCCCTCCACCAGGATCACCGCCCGCGGCTCCACGCGCACGCTCTCGGCGCGCGCGCGTGTGGGCCGCGAAGTCGTAGGTGGGCTTCTCGATCGCCTCGCCGGCCACCAGCCGCTCGAGGTGCTCGCGCGAGCAGGGCGTTGTCGAGCGAGTCGGGGTGGTCGAAGTTGACCGCTTGCGCTCCTCCAGCGGTGAGGTGCGCGAGCTCCTTGTAGTAGGAGTCCTGGTCGAGGAAGACGGCCGAGTCCAGGTGGAGCGACTCGTAGAGGCGGCGGGCCACGGTGGTCTTGCCCGAGCCGGTACCGCCGGCGATGCCGATGACGAACGGCTTCATCCTTCCCCCTGCTTGTCGGTGCGGCGGGACGCGCGAAAGATGCGGCCGCGGCCCGCGTGGCAACGCGAACCCGGGAGGAAGGGCGCGGCCCCCCGCGGTGACGGCCCTGCTGCCGATCAGCCGGCGATCCGGCTAGAAGGTGTATTTCAGCCCCAGCTGGACCTGGTAGCGCGAGCTGACGTTCCACACCGAGTAGGGGCTCGTGGCCCGCCTCGGAAGGCCTGAAGAGCACGTGGCCCTTCGCGTCCGGCGTGGTGCTGGCGGTGCTACAGCAGGGTGTTGGTGCCGAAGGACACGTACTCCTGCCGGCCCCAGTGGCGGTTGAGCAGGTTGAGCAAGTTGAGCACGTCCACGCGTGAGCTGCAGGTTCTGACCGCGGGTGGTCGGGATCACCTGGCCGACGCGCAGGTCCAGGCTGTTCTGCCACGGCTCGCGGCAGGCGTTGCGCGGCAGCACGCTGCCCGCGGTTCTCGCGCAGGCAGGGCGCGGACTCGATGTAGTTGTTCAGGTTCTCCCACGACGTCGCCTGCTCCGCCGCCGTCCCGGTGAAGCGGATGTCGGCGGCCGTCGCCGGCACGTAGACCAGGTCGTTCGAGTACTGCCGGTCGCCGTTGACGTCGCCGTTGTAGAGGAAGGAGAAGGGGCGGCCGCTCTCGCCGTCGTAGATGAGCGAGAGGTTCGTCGGCGCGCGCTGCAGCATCTCCGCCTGGTAGCTCGCCGTCACCAGGATGCGGTGAGGCACCGAGAAGTCGGAGGTGGTCAGCGTTCGGGTTGTTCGGGTCGAACGACGGCCGGTAGCGGAAGTTCGACGACGCCTGCGAGGAGCCGCCGTAGGCGACGTCCTTCGCCTCCGAGTAGGTGTAGGAGGCGTCGATGCTGTAGTTGTCCATGAAGCGGCGCTGCAGCCCTGCGGTGAGGCTGTAGCTGTAGCCGCGGTCGGTGTTGGTCAGGTCGTAGACGTTGCCGATCGACGGGCAGCTGCGCCGAGCTGTAGCGCGCGTGGTACGCCGGCCGGCCCTCCACCGTCGCGCCCGGTCGGGCTCGATGGAGAGGTCGCGGTAGAGGATGTCGTGCACCGTGCCGGTGTAGAGACCCTCGAGGGTGCCGACGAAGTCAGCGGCAGCTCTTGTCGAGGCCAAGTTCGCGCGCCAGACCTGCGGCATCTTGAACTTCGGGTCGAGGGTGTTGATCTCGTTCGGCGCCAGCGAGGTCGAGCCGGCGCAGCTGCTGGGCTGCGCGTTCGGATCGGGGTTGAAGGCCGGCACGGTCGCGGCGTAGCAGGTGAAGCGCACGTACTCCATGCCGGTGTTGCCGTAGGCGTTGGAGACCCACACGCCCGGGGTGCGGCCGCTGAAGAAGCCGAGCCCGGCGCGGAGCTGCAGGCTGCGGTCGCCCGAATACGTCCCAGTTGATGCCGACGCGCGGGTTGAAGAGGCCCTGGCTCGGCACCTCGTTGGTGTTGCGGTCGAAGTACTGCTTCGACGTCCGGGTTGTACGCCGGATCGTCGGGGAGCTTCGTGTAGTCGTAGCGCAGGCCGGCGGTGAGCGTGAGGTTCTCGGCCAGCGTGACCTGGTCCTGCGCGTAGACGGCGCGACTGCAGCACCGGGAACTCGGCGCGCGGGCGCGCCGCCGGGCAGCAGGTAGCTGTACTCGTAGCGGCTCGGCGTGCCGGCCTGCAGGTCGGCGATCGTAGTTGAACTCGTAGTAGCCGTACGCGTTGCGCACGAACAGGTTGCTGAACTTGAAGTACTCGTTGTGCGTCCCGACCGTGATGTTGTGGCGCGCCCGAGCGCGAAGGTCAGGTCGTCGGTGAGCTCGAAGGCGTCCTGGTCGAGGATGTTCTGGCCGGAGTACTGCTCCGAGCCGGCGTGGATCGCACGATGCCGTCCGGTGGCGATGACCACCGAGCGGCCGCCGGTCGGCCGGGCTGGCGCTCGTCGCGCACCAGCGAGTAGCCCAGGCGCAGCTCGTTGAAGACGCTGTTGCTGAAGGTGCTGTTGAGCTGCGCCACCAGCGAATTGTCCGTGTGGTCGCGCACGAAGAGCGAGCTGCCCAGCGATAGTAGCGTGCTCCGCTGCGGCCGAAGTCGTCCTCGGTGGCGCCCACGTAGTTGTCGCGCAGCGTCAGCCGGTGCTTGGCGTTGAGGTTCCAGTCGAGCGCGCGCGAAGAGGTTGTTGAAGTCGCGGCCGCGGTCAAGCCGCCCGTCAGTGCCCGGGCTCGTAGCCGTACTGGTCCTGCAGGATATCGGCCACCTGCTGGACCTCTGCCATGGTGATCGCCGCGTCGCCCTGCCCGGCGATCACGTTCACCGGCGTGTTGCGGCGGTCCACCTCGCCCGCCACGAAGAAGTGGAGCCTTGTCCTTGACGATCGGGCCACCCAGCGAGCCGGCAAACTCGTTCTGCGAGAAGTCGCCGTAGTCGGAGCGACTCGTCCCCGCCCGAGCGAGTTGTAGTTGCCCGATGAGGGCGTCGTTCTTGTTGTAGTACGAGAACGAGCCCTTGAAGTCGTTGGTGCCCGACTTGGTCACCGCGTTGATGCCCGCGCCGGTGAAGCCGCCCTGGCGCACGTCCGACGGGCGAGAGCACCACCTCGAACTGCTCGATGGCGTCCAGGGTGATCGGCTTCGCACCCACCTGGCCGCCCGGCGTGCCGCTGGAGCCCAGGCCGAAGAGGTCGTTGTTCACCGCCCCGTCGATCTGGATGCTGTTGAAGCGGTTGTTCCGCCCCGCCGCGCTCGCGCCGGCGCCGCCGGTGGAGATCTGCGGCGAGAGGCGGGTGAAGTCGGTGAAGTCGCGGGTGATGGTGGGGAGGCGGCTGATGGCCGAGTCCTCCACCACCGTCGAGGTGCCGACGCGTCCTTGGAGATGCCGTGCTGCGCTACACGTTCACCGCCACGCCCTCGATCGCCACCGCCTGCGTGCCGAGCTGGAAGTCGAAGCGCTGCGTCTGGCTCAGCGCGAGCGAGACCCCCTCCACCGCCTGGTCGGCGTAGCCGAGCCCGCGGGCCACGATGGTGTACGGCCCGCCCGGGTTGAGCCCGGGCACCAGGTAGCGGCCGTCCTGCCGCGTCAGCACCCCGCGAGCCGCGCCCGTGGAGGTGTTGGTGACGACGATCTGGATTCCCGCGAGCGGCTGACCCTGTTCATCGGTGACCTGACCGGTCACCGCCGCTGTCGTCACGCCCTGTGCCGAGAGCGCCGACGGGATGCCCAGCGCCAGGATCAGCGCGCCGAGCAGCGCCGTGATCGCATGAGGGCTGCGTTTCAATGCCTCTGGTGGCTCCTGTTGAGTGGAGAATTGCCGGTCTCACGTTCAAGTGAGCGCGCGAAGGATAGCGTCTCGGGCGCGATACCGGGAGGTGGCGGGTAACGTGCAAGTCACGGCGGAGGAGTGCTTAGCCGAAGGTCGTTCGGTAGAGCGGGAAGGGCCCCGCGGGGGGCCCTTCCTCTCACCGCGCCAGCGGCGCGCGCGGCCGCGCGCGCCGCCTCAGCGGCCGCCGGTCACGTAGCGCAGCACGTCGTAGCGGGTGATGATCCCGGCAGCTCGCCGTCGCGGCGCACCAGCACGGCGGGGTTCTGGCGGGTGAGCAGGCGGGTGACGGCGCCGAGGTCGGCGTGGCGCGTCCACCACGGGCAGCGGCGGGTCCATGAGCTCCTGCACGGGCTGGTCGAGGAGCGTGGGGTTCTCCAGCACGCGCGCCATGAGCGTGGCCTCGGAGACGTGCCCGACGCAGTCGCCCTCGGCGAGCACGGGGAGCTGGGAGATGTTGTGCTCGGTGATGTAGGCCGAGCGCCTTGCGCACCGGGGTCGCCGGGCTCGACGGAGACCAGCGCCTGCGGGGCGTCGCTCGCCCTTCATCGCCCACCATGCGCGGCGGCGTCGACGCGCGCGGGCTCGATGAGCCGGTTCTCGCGCATCCACTCGTCGTTGTAGAGCTTGGAGAGGTAGCGCTCGCCGGTGTCGGGGAGGATGCAGACGACGCAGGCGTCCGGGTCGTCCACCTCGCGGGCCACCTCGAGGGCCACGTGCGGCGATGAGGCCGCTGGAGCCGCCGACGAAGAGCCCCTCCTCGCGGGTGAGGCGGCGCGCGATGGCGAAGGCGGCGCGGTCGTCCACGGAGCGCCACTCGTCGACGACGTCCATGTCCAGCGTGCCGGGGATCTTGTCCTGGCCGATGCCCTCCACCTTGTACGGCGCCCCCTCGCCGCTTGCGTCCCCGTCTCCGCGTAGCCGCGGATGATGGAGCCCACCGGGTCGCCGCCGACCACGCGGACGCGCGGGTTCTGCTCCTTGAGGTAGCGCCCGACGCCGGTGATGGTGCCGCCGGTGCCCGCCGCGGCGACGAAGTGGGTGACGCGCGCCCTCCGTCTGCTCCCAGATCTCCGGGCCGGTGGTGCGGTAGTGCGCCTCCGGGTTGGCCTCGTTGTAGAACTGGTTGGCGAGGACGGCGTTGGGCGTCTCCTGCGCGATCCGCTTGGCCATCACCACGTAGTTGTCCGGGTGGTCGGGCGGCACCGCCGTGGGGGTGACGATCACCTCGGCCCCGAACGCCTTGAGCAGCCGCACCTTCTCCTGGCTCATCTTGTCGGGGATGGTGAAGATGCAGCGGTAGCCCTTGCGCGCGGCCGCGAGCGCGAGGCCCACGCCGGTGTTGCCGCTGGTGCCCTCCACGATCGTGCCGCCGGGGCGCAGCGCGCCCTCGCGCTCCGCGGCCTCGATGATCGCGGGCCCGATGCGGTCCTTCACCGAGCCGCCGGGGTTCATGAACTCCGCCTTGGCCGTAGACGGGCGTGCGGATGCCCTCGGTCACGCGCTGCAGGCGGACGAGCGGCGTCCAGCCGATCGACCTCGAGGACGCTGTCGTAGGGGCGCGGGTTGCGCGGCGGCACGGCGCGTCGGACGCGTCGATCGGGCTCACGGCGTGCCTCCGGCGGTGCGCTGTCGGCGGCGGGCAGGTCGAACTGCACGGGGAGCAGCACCCAGACGCCGATCGGCTCCTCGCCGCGGCGCGCGGGCTCGAAGCGGAGCTCGCGGGCGCCCGCGACGGCGGCGGAGTCGAAGGCCGGGTAGCCGCTGCTCTTCTCCACCCGGACGGAGTCGACGGCGCCCGTCGCGGGTGACGAAGATGCGCAGGAGGGTCTCGCCCTCCACGCCGGCGTCCCAGAGGTCCTCGGGGTAGTGGAAGGGGGAGCCGGCCTTCTGGCGGGGCGGCGTGTCGGGCCCGGCCTTCCCGCAGGCGAGCGGGAGGAGGAGCGGCAGAAGCGCGCAGCAGCGGTCGAGAGCGGTCGCACGAGTGGCGGCGTCGGGTAGGGGTTCAGCTGCGCGCCTGGCCGCGGCGAGCTCGGCCAGAGGAGACAGGGCCTGGACGGGGGTGAGTGCGTCCGCGTCCACGGCGGCGCAGGCGGTCCGAGCACGGGGTGTCGGCGCGGCGGCGAAGAGGGCGAGCTGGTCGGGCTCGGGCCGCGGCGCGCCGCCCGTCGGCCGCCGCCCCCCTGCCCCGCCCCCGCGCTCCAGCTCGCGCAGGAGCGCGCGCGCCCGCTCGATCACCTCGTGCGGCAGCCCGGCCAGGCGCGCCACCTCCACCCCGTACGAGCGGTCGGCCCCGCCGGGCACCAGCGAGCGCAGGAAGACGATGTGCTCGCCCTCCTCCTTCACCGCCACGCTGAAGTTGACCACCGCCGTCCAGCCGCTCCGCGAGGCGCGTGAGCTCGTGGTAGTGCGTGGCGAAGATCGTCTTGGCGCCCGATCCGGTCGTGCAGGAACTCGGTCACCGCCGTGGCGACGCTCAGGCCGTCCCAGGTGGAGGTGCCGCGGCCGATCTCGTCGAGCAGCACCAGCGAGCGCTCGCGTGGCGCCGTTCAGGATCGCCGCGGTCTCGTTCATCTCCACCATGAAGGTGGACTGCCCCCGCACCAGGTTGTCCGAGGCGCCCACGCGGGTGAAGATGCGGTCCACCAGCCCGAGCCGCGCCTCGGCGCGCCGGCACGAAGGAGCCCACCTGCGCCAGCAGGCAGATCAGGCCCACCTGCCGCAGCACGGTGGACTTGCCGGCCATGTTGGGGCCCGGTGAGGATCATCACCCGCGCGTCGCGCGTCCAGCTGCGACGTCGTTGGGGATGAACTCCTCGCGCGGCATCATCGTCTCCACCACCGGGTGCCGCCCGCGCGCGCATGCGCAGCTCGAAGCCCTCGTCGCACGCGCGGGCCGGACGTAGTCGCGGCGCACGGCGACCTCCGCCAGCGCCCGCGAGCACGTCCAGCGCGGCGACGTGCGTCGGAGAGCTGCTGCAGGCGCGGCACCAGCGCGGCCGCCTCGGCGGCGCACCTCCGTCGAAGATCCGCGCCTCCAGCACCAGGATGCGCTCCTCCGCGCCCAGCACCTTCTCCTCCCACTCCTTCAGCTCGGGGGTGACGTAGCGCTCGGCGTTGGCGAGCGTCTGCTTGCGCTGGTAGTCGTCCGGGACGCGCTCCAGGTTGGCGCGCGTGACCTCGATGATAGTAGCCGAAGACCTTGTTGAAGCCCACCTTGAGCGAGGAGATCCCGGTGCGCTCGGCGCTCGCTGCGCCTGCAGCCGCGCGATCCACTCCACCGCCCCGTCGCGGACGCCGCGCAGCCCGTCCAGCTCGTCGTCGTAGCCGGCGCGGATCACCCCGCCGTCGGCGAGGTTGGCGGGCGCGTCGTCGGCGATGGCGCGCTCCACCAGCGCCGCAGAGCTCCTCCAGCGGGTCCAGCCCCTCCCGGTGCTCGCGGAGGAGCGCCGCGTCCGCGCGGCGCCAGCGCGTCGCGCAGCGGCGGCACGTGCAGCGAGCGAGACGCCGGACGGCGAGCAGGTCGCGCGGCGCGCAGCGGCCGGAGGCGATCTTCACCGCCAGGCGCTCGAGGTCGCGGATCCCGCCGAGCGTCGTCGCGCAGCCGCGCGGCGCAGCTCGCGCGCCTCCACCAGCTCCGCCACGGCCGCCTGGCGGCGGTGCGATCGGCTCGCGAGCTCGGTCAGCGGCGCGAGGAGCCAGCGCCGGAGGAGGCGGGCGCCCATGGGGGTGAGCGCCTCGTCCAGCACGCCCAGGAGCGTCTCGCCGCCCGCGCGGCCGCTGAGCGGCTCCACCAGCTCCAGGTTGCGGCGGGTCATCTCGTCGAGCGGCATCTCCAGCCGGCCGCGCGCACCACGCGCGGCGGGCCGCAGCGCCCGCGGCGGCGGCGGGCTGCGACTCCGCCAGGTAGGCGACGAGGGCGCCGCACGCCGCCACCAGCGGCTCGTCGCCGGCGGCGAAGCCGAAGCCGTCGAGGCCGAGCACCCCGAAGCGGCGCTGCAGCTCCTCGCGGCCGTGCTGCGGCCTCGAAGAGTCCAGTCGCTGCGGTAGGTGCGCACCGCCGCCGTCGGCACCCGGGAGGCGGAAGAGCTCCCAGGCGCGCGGCAGGAGCAGCTCGGCGGGCTCGATGCTGCCCAGCACGTCGGCCAGCTCCTCCCAGGGCGCGCGCTGGAGCGTGGAGCTCGCCGGTGGAGAGGTCGGCCGCCGCCACCCCCACCGCCCCGCCCTCCGCCGCGTCCCCGGCGACGGCGACGAGGAAGTTGTTGCGGCGCGCGTCCAGGAGGGCGTCGTTGAGGGCGGTGCCGGGGGTGACGATCTCCGTGACCTCGCGCCGCACGATGCCCTTGGCCTGCGACGGGGTCCTCCACCTGCTCGCAGATGGCGACGCGGCGGCCGAGCTTCACCAGGCGCTGGAGGTAGGTGTCGAGCGCGTGGACGGGGATGCCGGCGAGCGGCGCGCGCGAGCTGCCGTTGTTGCGCGAGGTGAGGGTGAGGTCCAGCAGGCGCGGCGCCCTCCTCGGCGTCCTGGTAGAACATCTCGTAGAAGTCGCCGACGCGGAAGAAGACCAGCGCGTCGGGCTGGCGCGACTTGATCTCCCGCCACTGCTGCATGAGAGGGGTGTCTTCCGACGGCATCAACGCGGATGGGCCACGGGGGACAGGATCTCCACGCCTCCGCGGCGGGGCGCGGCCGGGAGGGGGCAAGATAGACGGGCGCCGCGGGTGCGGCAACCGCCGCGCGGCGCGCCCCTCAGGCGGCCTCCCGGCGCTCGCCGCCGGGCGGCGAGCAGGCGCAGCAGCAGCTCCTCCATCGCCTGCCGGTCGGTGAGCGAGGCGGACTTCAGCAGGCGGTCGGTGCGCAGCAGCTCGCGCCAGCGCCTGCGTCCACCTCCTCGACCGCCCAGCGGCGCGCCTGCGGCATCGATGCGGCCGGCGAGCCAGCGCTGGTACGGCTTCAGCTCGCGCTCCAGCGCCGCCGCCCCCCCGCCACCGCCACCGCCACCCGCAGCAGCTGCGCTGCCCATGCCGATCACCAGGCCCACCCCGCTCTCGCCCGACTCCAGCAGCTCGCGGGAGCTGCGCGCAGCGCCTCGGCGAAGCGCCGCTCCGCCACCAGGTCGAACCAGGCCCAGCGGTCCACGCGCGGGATGTAGCCGCCCACGGCGCGCACGTCCTCCACGCGTGATCCGCTCGCGCTCCCCGACGAAGCGCGCCAGCTTGGCGAGCTCGCTCGGCCAGCACCCCGAGCTGGCTGCCGATCGCCGCCGCGATCGCCCGCGCGGCGTCCATCTCCAGCTCCAGGCCGTGCTCCTCGCGCGCCCGCTCCGTCAGCCAGCCGGGGAGGTCGTAGCGCGTCGACCGGGCGCGAACTCCACCGACTGCGCCGCGCTCTGCAGGTTGGAGTAGAACTTCGCCCGGCTGCCGGAGGGGATCTGCGGCGGTGAGCACCAGCGCCAGCCCCGGCGGCGGGGCGCGGCGGCCACCGCCTCCACCACCTCGCGCGCCTTGGGCGAGAGGCCCTGCGCGTCGCGCAGCACCACCACGCGGCACTCCGCCATCATCGGCGGGGTGGCGAGCACGGAGGCGAGCGCCTCCGCGGTCACGTCCGCGCCGCGCAGCTGGTCGAGGTTGAAGTCGCGGGTCGCCGGGTCGAGGCAGAGCCTCCACGACCTGCGCCACCGCCTCCTCGCGCAGGTACTCCTCGTCGCCGTGAAAGAAGAAGACCGCGCCGGTGCGGGCGTCGGCGTCGAGCAGCGAGCGGAGCCTGGCGAGCGAGAGCTGCGGCACGGGGCGGCGGGGCTGGGGAGCGGCGGCCTAGTGCGCAGAAGCCCGTAGGCGGGCACCTGGTACGACGGCGGTCGCGGATGCCGAGGGGAGAATAGCGGAAGAAGAGGACGTTGTCATGCAGCCGGCGGCGCGGCGGCTCGGCCGCGCGTCGCCGGCGAGGAGCGGCCCGGCGCGGAAGACGGCGGGAAGCACTCGGCGCGCGCCGCGGCGCGTGCGCCACCACCGGCGGGAGCGGGACGGGCGCGGGCTCGGCTGCGCAGCGCGGGAGCCAGGCGCCCGCGCCGATCGCCACCGCGACCAGCAGCAGCGCCGCCACGCTGGCGCCCGAGGCCCGCGCCCACCCGCGCCGCTCCTCGTCCACGTGATAGAGACGGGGCGGAGCCGGTCGGAGAAGTCGTCGGAAGGCGCCACGCCGGGCAGTCGCGCGGCAGACTCCAGCGCCCCCCCGCACCACCCGGTCGTAGCGCGCGCACGACGCGCAGCCGGCCAGGTGCTCCCCGAACGCCGCCAGCCGCTCCGGCGGCAGCCGCCGTCGCGGTAGTCGGAATAGCCCTCCAGGAAGCTCTCAGCAGTCCACCATGGCCCGACCCAGTCGACGAGGAAGGAAGCGGATCGCGGCCGCGCGAGCCCCGCCGGCCGCATTCCACGCTTCCTTCTACCGCGAATCCCGCGCCCGGTGTTCCGAGCCGCTCAGCCCAGCAGCGGCGCGATGATCTGCGCGAAGTTGTTCCGCGCCCGGTTCAGCCGGCTCTTCACCGTCCCCAGGTTGCAGCCGGTGATCTCCGCGATCTCCTCGTACGTCTTCCCCTCCATCTCCCGCAGCACGAACACCACCCGGTGGTGCTCCGGCAACTCCTCCACCGCCGACTCCACCATCTGCCGCAGGTGGCGCTTGCGGAAGAGGTCGTCCGGACGGTAGGTGTTGTCCTCCCACTCCAGCGGCCGCTGGTCCGCGTCCCAGTTCTTCTTGATCGCCTGGAAGAGCACCAGCGGGTTGCGCGAGCGGTTGCGCAGCTCGTTCTTCGCCAGGTTCGAGGCGATCGTGTAGATCCAGGTGGAGAACTTCTTCGTCTGGTCGAAGCGGTGCAGGTGCCGGTACACCCGGATGAACGTCTCCTGCACCAGGTCCTCCGCCCGCTCCCGGTCGCCCGTCGTGCGGTAGACGAAGTTCAGCAGCCGCGTCTGGTAGCGCTCCATCAGCTCCGCGAACGCCCGCTTCTCCCCCGCCAGGAAGGCCGCCACCACGCCGCGTCGTCCATCGCCTTCAGCGCGTCACGCGGCGAGCCAGGGAGGGCGCCGAACGAATTGTCGCGTGCTCTTGCCTCTGCCATGACTCCCCCTGTGAACCGAGCGTGACCGGACACGGCCCGTCGATGCGGCGCCGCCACGGGCCGAGGGCGCAGGTTCCATACCAGGGTCGCCCCCGCGGCGCCCATCCCGCAACCCATTGCCAGCAAAGCATTTAGCGCACTATCACGCGCCGGGGCGCGAGCGCTCCGCTGTCACCCCACGGGGACAGTGGCGGAGAAAAGGGCGACACCGACGCCTCAGCGGCGCAGGTGGAAGCGCTCGGCGAGGAGCAGGGTGCAGAGGGTCTTGGCGTCGCTGATGCGGCCGGTCGCGCGCCTGCTCGAGGGCGGCGGAGAGGGGGAGGCGGACGATCTCGATGAACTCGTCCTCGTCGCGGCGGATGCGGCCCTCGACGAGGTCGAAGGCGAGGAAGAGGTGGATGCGTCTCGTCGGTGAAGCCGGGGGTGGTGAGGATGGAGGAGAGGGGGACGAGGCGGCGGGCGACGAGGCCGGTCTCCTCCTCGAGCTCGCGGCGGGCGCAGTCCTCCCAGGGCTCGCCGGGCGCGATCGGGCCGGCCGGCGGGGACCTCGAGGAGGTAGCCGCCGGCGGCGTAGCGGTACTGGCGGATGAGGAGCGACGTCGGGGTCGGCGTCGTCGGGGGTGCCGAAGACGGGGAGGACGGCCGCGGCGCCCGAGTGGCGGATCATCTCCATCTCGGCGGTCGAGCCGTCGGGCAGGCGGACGGTGTCGAGGCTGAGGTGGACGATGCGGCCGTCGTGGACGGGGCGGCTGGCGAGGGGCCGTGGGGCGTCGCCGCGGTGGCCAGGTCGCTCATTCGAGGGCGGCGGCGTCGACGACCTCGACGGGGGCGAGGCCGAGGGTCTCGAGGGGGCCGCGCACGGTAGCGGCGTCGCCGACGACGACGACGGCCATGCTCCTCGGGGTGGAGGTGCTCGCGCGCCACGCGCGGCGACCTGGTCGCGCGGAGACGTCGAGGATCCGCTCGCGGTAGCGGTCGAAGTAGTCGAGGGGCAGGTCGTAGAGGACGAGCTCGGAGAGCCGGCCGGCCACGCCCTCGGTGGTCTGCAGGCGGAGCGGGAAGATGCCGGCGAGGTAGCTGCGCGCGTCGGCCAGCTCCGCGCTCGGTGACCGGCTCCTCGCGCATGCGCGCGGACCTCGCCCAGGATCTCGGCGAGCGCGGGCGCGGTGACCTCCGTCTGCACCGCGGTGGAGATGGCGAACGGCCCCGGCTCACGGCGCATCACGAAGCTGGACGACACCCCGTAGGTGAAGCCCTGCCTCTCGCGCAGGTTGAGGTTGAGCCGCGAGGTGAAGGCGCCGCCGAGAATGGCGTTCATCACCGTGAGCGGGAAATAGTCGGGGGTGCCGCGGGAGACGCCGACCTGGCCGACGCGCAGCTCCGACTGCACGGCGCCGGGCCGGTCGACGACCACGACGCGCAGCGCTCTCGCGCGCGGCTCGACCGTCACCGGCACGGCCGCCTCCGGAGCGCCGGACCAGTCGCCGAGGACGGCGGAGAAGAGGCGTTCCACCTCCTCCGTCGTGGTATCGCCCGCCACGAGCAGCGCGGCGCCGGAGGGTGAGAAGCGATCGCGGTGGAAGGCGAGCACGTCGTCGCGCGAGAGGCCCCGCAGCGTGGCGTCGGTGCCGCCCAGGGGGCGCGAGAAGGGGCTGGCGTCGCAGAAGACGAAGCGATTGGCGGCCTCGTTGGCGAGCCCGCGCGGCTCGGCGCGGCGCTGCAGGATGGCGGCGCGGTGCTCCTGACGGATGCGCTCCACCTCCTCCGGGGGGAAGGTGGGGCGGCGGAGCAGGTCGGCGAGCACGGGTGCGGCGGCGCCAAGGCGGGAGCGCAGCCCGGTGAGCTCCAGGTGCGCGCTGTCCCAGCCGGCCGCGGCGCCGAGGTGCATCCCCAGGCGCTCGAGGGTCTCGGCGATCTCGGCGGCCCGCGCTCGCCCGCGCCCGACTCCAGCAGGGCGGCGGTCAGGGCGGCGAGGCCGGCCTGCGCCTGCGGCTCGCGGACCGCGCCCGCGCGCACCAGCACGCTGGCGGTGACCACCGGCAGGGCGGGCACGGGGGCGACCAGCACGTCGACCCCGTTGGCGAGGGCGAAGCGCTCGATGTCGGGAAAGTGGAACGGCCGCAGCGGGCCGGACTCGGGGACGCGGCCGCGGTCGAGAGTCGACGCCCTGGAGTTCATTCGCCGGCCTCCGCGGAGGGGCTGGGCACGTAGGTGAGCACGGCTGCGTTGGCCGGGGGAAGGTAGTCGCGCGCGAAGGCCGCGACGTCCTCCGCGCGGACGTCGCGATAGCGCTCCAGCTCGGTGTTGACCCGCTCCGGGTCGTCGAAGAAGGTGGTGAAGAGCGAGATCTGGTCGGCGCGCTCGCCCACCTGCTGCAGGCCCGACCAGCTGCTGCGCCTCGATCGGGGTGATGGCGCGCTCCAGCTCGTCCGCGCCGGCAGCCCCTCGCCCAGCCGCGCCAGCTCCTCCCAGAGCGCCGCCTCCAGCGCCGCGTCCTTCACGCCCGGATTCGCCGTCGCCCACACGACGAGCATGGCCGCACCGGTCACCACCGGAAAGGCGAAGGCCACCACGCTCTGCGCCAGTCGCCGCTCGCGCACCAGCGTGCGGTAGAGGCGCGAGGACTTGCCCGCGGCCAGCAGGTGGGCCGCCACGTCCGCCGGCGTAGAAGCCCGGTCGTCGCCGTACGGGGGGATGCGGAAGGCCAGGTAGACGCGCGGCAGCGCCACCGCCGACTCCACCCGCTCGCGCGCGCGAGCCGCCCAGGCGCAGCTGCAGCGCGGGCCGGCCGGGCAGCGGCGGGACGCGCGGGGCCGCGCGGGGATGCGGGCCGAAGTAGCGCTCCACCAGCGCCCGCGCCTCCTGCGGGTCGAAGTCGCCGCAGACCGTCAGCACCGCGTTGTTGGGGGCGTAGTAGGTGCGGAAGAACGCCGCGCACGTCGTCGAGCGTGGCGGCGTCCAGGTCCGCCATGCTCCCGATGACCGAGTGGTGGTAGGGGTGGTCGGGCGGGTAGACGAGCGCCTGGATGCGCTCGTCCCAGTCGCCGTAGGGCTGGTTGTCCACCCGCCAGCGGCGCTCGTTCTGCACCACGCTGCGCTGGTTGTCCAGCTTCTCCTGCGTCATCGCCGGGAGCAGGAAGCCCATGCGGTCGGACTCCAGCCAGAGCGCCAGCTCCAGTCGGTTGGCCGGGAGCGTCTCGAAGTAGTTGGTGCGGTCCAGCCAGGTGGAGCCGTTCATGGAGCCGCCCACCCGCTCCACGTGCGCGATGTGCTCGGTGTCCGGCACGTGCTCCGAGCCCTGGAACATCATGTGCTCGAAGAGGTGGGCGAAGCCGGTGCGGCCCGGGCGCTCGTTGCGGCTTCCGACGTTGTACCAGAGGTTCACCGCCACCACCGGCTGGCGGTGGTCCTCCGAGAGGACCACCCGCAGTCCGTTCTCCAGCTGGAATCGCTCCAGATCGGTATCCGCATTCCCGATTCTCCTCGACCGCAAGGGTCGCGCAGTAGGATAAGCCGTCCCGGCCCGGGCCGCAAATCCTGGCCCATGCCGCGCACTCCCGCCGGTCACTCCCCCGCCAGGAGGACGAACGGGGAGCGATCAGGCTCTCCCGGAAGACGTGGCGCCACTCCTCCGGCGAGTCGGCGCGGATGGGGCTGGTGCGCGTGGGCGAGCTGTAGGCCTGGATTCCGCCGCGCCGCGCGAGCACGCGAAGTCGGAGCATGTGGAAGGGATCGCTGACCAGGACGGCGGCGTGGAGCCCGTGCTGGCGCATCAGCCGCGCCACCGTCCCCATCGACTGCTCCGAGCTGAGCCCGGCGCGCTCCACCAGGATGTCGGCAGCTGGGACGCCCGCGCGCAACGCGTAGCGCCGCGCCCACCTCGGCCTCGCTGAGCGTGTCGCCCAGCCCCACGCCGCCCGTGAGGATGAGGGTGGGCGCCACGCCGCGCGCCGAAGAGGCGATGGCGTGGTCGAGCCGCGCGCGCAGCACCGGCGAGGGATGGCCCGCGTACTGGGCGGCGCCGAGGACCACGATCGCGTCGGCGTGCCGGACCTCGTCGCGGCGGCCGAAGAGCGAAGATGGTCAGGAGGAGGCAGCCCCAGGCGACGACGGCGAGGAGGAGCAGCGCGGCCAGGGCGCGGAGCAGCCGCATCATCGGGTCAGGGGCGCTGCGTGAGCCGCTCGTGGAGGAGGCGCGGCGCCACCTGCTCGCGGAGGAGCGAGTCGGCGGCGGCCGCGCCGGCCTCCAGCGCGTCCTCCGTCTCGTGCAGCAGGCCGGGCTCGGCGGCGAGGGCGGCGCCCTCGGCGCGCGCGAGCGCGTCCCAGGCGGCGTCCATCCACTCCCGGGCCGCGGAGGCGAGCGCGGCGGCGACCTGGGCCTCGCCGTCGTCGAGGAGCTCGAGGGCGGCGCGGTGGATCTCCTCGGCCGCCTCGTCGGCGCGCTCGCCGCCGAGGAGCGCGAGGCCGAGGAGCAGGCGCGTCTCGGCGTCCTCCGCGTCCAGGGCAACGGCGCGCTCCAGCTCAGCGACGCCCTGCGCGCGGCGGGCGGCGAGGAGGTGTGCGGTGGCGATCTCGCGCGCGACGCGGGGGTCGTCCGGATCCAGTCGGCTGGCGGCCTCCAACTCCTCGAGGGCGAGGTCCGCGACGCCCTCGCGGGCGAGGAAGGCGCCGTAGGCCAGGCGGGTGACGGGCTCCTCGGGCGCGGTGATCGCGGCCAGGCGCAGGACGCCCTCGGCGTCCGGGTCGTCGTAGCGGGCGAGGCCCATGCCGAGGGTGGCCAGGACGAAGGGGTCCTGCGGCTGCAGGTCGAGGCAGCGGCGGAAGTAGTCGTAGGCCATGCCGACGCCCTCGACCTCCTCGGCCACCACGCCGAGCATGCAGACGACCATCGGGTCCTCCGGCGACTCGCGACCCAGCTCCAGGAGGAGGTCGAAGGCGGCCTCCCAGTCGCCCTCCTCGGTCAGCCGGGTGGCCTCCCGGATCCGCTCCTGGAGCGGAGAATCGCCGGTGTCTGGGCGTGTCGGTCACGGTGGCTCCGGTGCCGGAGAGGGGGAGCGGGGCTCCAGAAGTCGGGAGAGCCCCGGGTGCGGGGCTCTCCAATGCCTGGGACGGGACTCGAACCCGTACGGCTCGCGCCGTGCGATTTTAAGTCGCATGTGTCTGCCAGTTCCACCACCCAGGCCGCTACCGGCAGCAAACTAACGAGAGCGGCGCGCGGAATCTAGGCGCTCGCGCGACTCTCCGCCGCCGCGCGCAGCGCGCGCAGGTTATCGGCCACGCTGCCCGCCTGGTTGAAGATCGCGGAGCCCGCGACCAGCACCCCCGCCCCCGCGCCCACCACCGCGGCGGCGGTCTCCGGAGCCACCCCCCCGTCCACCTCCACCTCCACCCGCTCCAGCTCCTCCTCGCGCAGCAACCGCCGCACCCGCTCGATCTTCCCCGTGCTCGTGGGGATGAACGCCTGGCCGCCGAAGCCCGGGTTGACCGACATCACCAGCACCAGGTCGACGTAGGGCAGGATCTCGCGGAGCGCCTCCACCGGGGTGGCCGGGTTGAGCGCCACGCCGGCGCGAAGCCCCAGCTCGCTGGATCGCCTGCACGCTGCGGTGCAGGTGCGGGCAGCTCTCCACGTGCACCGTGAGCGAGCTGGCGCCCGCCTCCGCGAAGCCGGCCAGGAAGCGGTCGGGGCGCCTCGACCATGAGGTGCACGTCCAGCGGCAGCGTCGTGGCGCGGCGAACCGCGCGGGTGACGGCGGGGCCGAGGGTGAGGTTGGGGACGAAGTGGCCGTCCATGACGTCGACGTGGATCCAGTCGGCGCCGGCGGCCTCCGCCTCGGCGACCTGCTCGCCGAGGCGGCCGAAGTCGGCGGAGAGGATGGAGGGGGCGATGCGCACGGCACTCACGAGACCACCTCCGCGCGCCGCGAGAGGAGCCGCACGCCCGCCGCGCCCGCGACCACCACCTCGGTGGCAAGGCCGAGGAAGAGGCCGTTCTCCAGCACGCCCACGCGGCCGTCCAGGCGCGCCTGGAGCGACTCGGGATCGTCGATGCCGCCCGCGAAGCGGCAGTCGTAGATGAGGTTGCCGCCGTCGGAGCGGAAGGGCGCGCCGTCGGGCGCGCGCCGCAGGACCGGGACCGCACCGAGCGCCTCCAGGAACGCCGGCTGGATCGGGGCCCCGAACGGCTCCACCTCCACCGGCAGCGGCGCCCGCGTCCCCAGCCGTTCCACCAGCTTGGACTCGTCCACGATGATCGTCACCCGCGCGGACGCCGTGGCGACGATCTTCTCCCGCAGCAGCGCGCCGCCCGAGGCCCTTGATGAGGCGGAGCCGGGGTCCACCTCGTCCGCGCCGTCGATGGTGAGGTCCAGCCGCGGATGGGTCCTCCAGCGTCGCCAGCGGAATACCCAGCTCCCGCGCGCGCGCCGCCGTGCGCTCGCTGGTGGGCACGCCGACCAGCGAGCGCCACTCGCCCCGCGAGCGGCGCGCCGCGATCTCGTCGAGGAGGTGCCGCACCGTGGAGCCGGTCCCCAGCCCGAGCACCATCCCGTCCTCGATCGCCTCCGCGGCGCGAACCGCCGCCTCCCGCTTCAGCTCCTCCCGCTCTCGCTGCGGCACCCCGCCTCCTCTCGCGTCGTCGTGGAGCGTGCAAGATACCACGCGGCGGCCCACGATGCCAACGCGAAGGGGCGCCCCCGAGGGGACGCCCCTTCCCTGCTCGCCGGCGGGCTGGATCAGCCCTTCGGACGCAGCTGAGTCCGCATCTGGTAAGGCTGGAACTCGCAGCCCGGGCGGATCGGCACGTAGACCACGTCGTACGGTGCGGTCGCGCCGGTCTCGGCGAAGACGCTCACGCCGTTGTAGTCGGCGACGCGCGTCAGCTCGCCCGACGAGATCACCCGCGGCACGCCGAACTTCACGTACTGGCGGCTGTTGAGCGTGACCGCGTCGTTGTTGATGAACCAGGTGGCGTTGCCGGCGTAGACCGAAGCCGTGGCCGGGTAGGCCATCGCGAACGGAGTCCGCGAACCGTTGACCACCACCATCGTGTCACCCGTAGCCGGGACGTAGATCGCGTCCACGTCCGTCAGCGCCGTGCCCTGGACCACGCACACGCTGATCGCGCGCTCGGCCGGCGGCGGCGGCGGCGGCGGGGGCGGCGGCGGCGGCGGGGGCGGCGGCGGCGCGCACCGGCACGACGGCCGGAGCGATCTCGCCGAGCGCCAGCTTCAGCCCCAGCACTGCCCGCGGGGTGAAGGCGTACTTGTCCTTGGCCGTGTTGCCGTTGAAGTTCTCGTTGAAGACGTGCGCCGGCGAGTCGTACACGTGCACGCCCAGCTCGCCGAAGATGCCGATGTTGCTGGCCAGCGAGACCAGGTCGGCGCCGATGCCGGCCGTGCCCTGCCCGACCGCGGCGTAGCCCGGCTGCTGCGACAGGCAGACGCCGGCCGGATAGTACCGCCGACGCAGGTGTAGGTGTCGTCGGCGTGCGGTCGGGTCGCCCGCCATGTTCGTCCACATCGCACCGCCGCCCAGGAAGACGTAGGTGCTCGCCATCATGTTGTTGCCGACGTTGTCGTACCACGGCTTGAAGACCAGGTCGAGGTCCGCCAGGTAGTTGTTCAGCGGCCACTTGTTCGCCCGTCATCCCGACGTCGTCCAGGTTCCCGCCCTCGCGGACAGTCCGACGGGAAGTACGCGCCGTGGACGCGCACGCCGAAGCGCGGGCGTCGTCCAGAAGGTGGCGGTGGCGCCGAAGATCGGGCCGAAGCCCGAGCTTCATGCCCTCGTCGTTGATGTCGAACCAGCTGGAGGTCCATGCGCCTCCGCCGTACACACCGAGCTCGAACAGAGGCGCTGCCCGCATCTGAGCCTGCGCCACCTGCCCCGTCCCCGCCACCAACACTGCGGCCGCAGCGGCGGATGCCAGTAATCGTTTCATCGATTCCCCTCCGTACGAGGTGGTAAACAACCGCCTCCCCCATGGAAGACGAACACACCAACGCGGCACCTCCCTTTTCAAGAAGAATGCCAAGTACCGAACTGATACACTCACCAACTTCTCACCCGGACGCTCTCACCTCCGTGTTGGGGGTCACGAGCCGGCCAGCAGGGCGCCACAGATCGCGCCGTACGTAGCATGTCCCAGGAGCAGGGCCACCGGGGTGAATCGTCCCCAGCGGACTCCGAAGGGACCCGGCCCGGGAATGATTCCCGCCCGAATGCAAGCAGTAATCGTACCAAGACCGGGAAGAATGGCTGCCGTGAGCACTCCCTGCGCGCTCCCGAGCAGGACGCCGCCGAGCAGGGTGGCTCCCCCGAGGGCGCCGAGGAGCGCGGCGTACGCGGCCGGCAGGAGGGTGGAGCCGAGCACGAGGAGCAGCGCGACGCCGACCGTCTCGACGATCGGACGGCGGGGCTCGGCGAAGAAGAGGCAGCCGGCCAGGACGGCGCGGGCGCAGACGGGTGAGGCCAAGGGAGAAGAAGAGCCAGAAGAGCGCGAGCGTGACGACCGACGCGACGAATCCGACCCAGACGATCAGGCGCCAGTCCATCCACCCCTCCCCGGTGCGCCCTCGAGTGCCGCGAGGGTGCTCAAGCGCGCGGCGCCGCCTGGGGCGCCAGCTCGGCGGCGGTGGCTTCCGCGGCCGCGTCGTCCTCCGGCTCGCCGGGGACCGGGGGCAGGATGTGGTCGGCGATGCATCCGCAGGCCGCGGTTGTAGATCACGTCCGCGATGCCCTCCGGGAGCATCATCGTCTCCAGGTAGAGCTCGATCGCCTCCGGCGGCCCCACCTCGTCGGCGAGGGCACGGGCGAAGAGGAGGGCGTTCTCCACGTGGGTCTCCAGCAGCGCGTCCTCGGTGCGGGCGGCCGCGAGGTTGATGCGCTCGCGCAGCTCGTCCTGCACGCGGCCGCGCACGCGCCGCCGCAGGCGGGCGAAGATCGCGTCGGATCGGCCCCGGGCCGCGCCGGCCGCCACCGGCTCCTCCTCCGGCTCCGGCTCCTCGCTCGGCACGGCCTCCACGCGGGCTGCCGGATTGCCGCGCCGGCCCAGCTCGGCGAGCGCGCGGCTGCCGATGTTGCGCGCCTGCTCGGGAGAGAGGCGCAGGATGCGGACGTAGATGTCCAGCGCGTCGTCGAAGGCGAGGCGGTCGGCGACGAGGTAGACGAGCGCGAGCACGTGCCGCACGTGCGTCGCCAGGAGGCGCTCCTGGCAGACGGCGGTGGTGAGGTCCACCTGGCGCTGCAGCGAGCGGGACGGGTTCTTGAGTCAGGGCCACGGGCGCCACCTCCGGGGGTGCTGTGGGGAGCGCGTGTCCCGCCAATCGTGGCGGGCGAAAAGCCGCGCACGGGCAGCCGATTTCCTCCGCGGGCGAGGTGCAATTTCCATTCCGACCCCCAACGCGCGAGCGGGGACCCGCTCGCGTGAGCGGGTCCCCGATCGCTGGACGGCCGAGCGGTCGGGCCGCGGCGGCTACTGCGCCGGCGGTGTCCCCTGCGCCGGCGGGGCGGCCGGGGCGGCCCCCTGCGGGCCGGCGGGCGCGGTGCACCGGCGGCGGCGCCACCCGAGGCCCTGCCGGAGCGACCGACTCCGGCTGCGCCCGGCGGACCGGACGACGATGGAGAGCAGGAAGGAGAGGCCGAGGAAGATCCCGCCCGTCCACCAGGTGGTCTTGGTGAGCAGGGTGGCGGCCTGGCGGCTGCCGAAGAGGGAATCCGAGCCGCCGGCGCCGGCGGCGCCCATCGCCGCCAGCCCGCCGCCCTTCCCCGACTGGAGCAGCACGACGGTCGTCAGCAGGAGCGCGTCGAGCACCAGCAGGACGATCAGAAGGTCATACCACACGGGAGCTTGCCTCGGTGTGAGCGTGAGAGTCCTCAAACGATGAAGGGTAGCGCTGTCCCGGCGCGTCGTCAACCCGCGGCGCCGCAGATGGCGGCGAAGCCCTCGGGGTCCAGGCTGGCGCCGCCGACGAGCAGCCCGTCGACGTCGGAGGCGGCGAGGAGCGCGCCGGCGTTGTCGGGCTTGACGCTGCCCCCGTAGAGGATGGGCACGCTGGCCGCGGCGGCGTCGCCGATCGCAGTCGCGCAGGCGGCGGCGGATGCTCGCCGTGCATCTCCTCGGCGTCGGCGGGGGAGGCGGTCTTGCCGGTGCCGATGGCCCAGACGGGCTCGTAGGCGATGAGGAGGCGCGCGGCCTGGTCGGCGTGGAGGTGCTCGAAGACGGCGCGGAGCTGGCTCTCCACCACCTCCACGGCGCGGTGCGGCCTCGCGCTGCGGCAGCGTCTCGCCGACGCAGAGGACGGGGATGAGGCCGGCCTCGAGGGCCGCGCGGGTCTTGCGGCGGGTGTCCTCGGGCGTCTCGCCGAAGAGGTGGCGCCGCTCGCTGTGGCCCACCAGCGCGAGGCGCGGCGCCGGCCTCGGCGGCCATCGGGGCGGAGATCTCCCCGGTGAAGGCGCCCTTGGGCTCCCAGTAGAGGTTCTGGACGCCCAGGAGGACGTCGGCGCGCGCGGCGGCGGCCGCGCGCGCCGCGGCGAAGGAGACGCCGGGGGGAAGAAGGCGACGCTGCGCTCGGGGCGCGGCGACCACAGGGCGAGGAAGCGCGCGAAGAAGTCGCGCGCGCCCGTCGGGCCCGAGGTGCATCTTCCAGTTGCCGGCGATGACCGGCGTGGGCAGGCTCACTCGGGCCCCCCCGCGGTCGGAGAGCGCCGCGACGCCCGGCAGGGTCCGGCCCTCGAGGAACTCGAGCGAGGCGCCGCCGCCGGTGGAGACGTGCGAGACCCGGTCGGCGAGGCCGAGCTCGCTGATGGCCGCGGCGGAGTCGCCGCCGCCGACCACCGTGGTGGCGCCGGCCGCGGTGGCGCGCGGCGAGCGCGTGGGCGACGCCGTCGGTGCCCTGCGCGGAACTCGGGGATCTCGAAGACTCCCATCGGGCCGTTCCAGAGCGACGGTGCGCGCGTCGCGGAGGACCTCGGCGTAGGCGGCCACGGTGGCCGGACCCGACGTCGAGCGCCATCCAGCCCTCGGGGATGGCGTCGCGGGCGACGACGCGCGTCTGGCGCGCCGGCCGCCATGCGCTGCGCGACGACGACGTCCTGGGGCAGCACGAGCTTGTCGCCGGCTCGCGCCGAGCAGCTCGCGCGCCAGCGGCACGCGGTCCTCCTCCACCAGCGAGGTGCCGGTCTCCAGCCCCTGCGCGCGGAAGAAGGTGTTGGCCATCGCCCCGCCGATGAGCAGGCGGTCGACCTTGGGGAGCAGCGCCTGGATGACGTCGATCTTCCCGGAGATCTTGGCCCCGCCGAGGATGGCGACGAAGGGGCGCTCGGGGTGGTCGAGGGCGCTGCCGAGGTACTCCAGCTCGCGCTCCATCAGCAGGCCGGCCACGGCGAGGCCGCCGCGGCCGCGGATCACCTCCGCTACGCCGGCGGTGGAGGCGTGGGCGCGGTGGGCGGAGCCGAAGGCGTCGTTGACGTAGAGGTCCCCGAGGGCGGCCATCCGCGCGCGCCAGCTCCGGGTCGTCCTTCTCCTCGCCGGGGAGGAAGCGGGTGTTCTCCAGGACGAGGACGTCGCCGTCGCCGAGCTCGCGCGTGGCCTGCTCGGCCAGCGGGCCGACGGTCTCGCCGACGAAGTCCACCTTCTGCGGCGAGGAGCTCGGCGAGCCGCTGCGCGGCCGGGCGCAGCGACATCTCCGGCACCCGCTTGCCCTTGGGGCGGCCCAGGTGCGACAGCAGCACCAGGCGCGCGCCCATGCCGGAGAGCTTCTCCAGCGTGGGCAGCGTCGCGCGGATGCGCGTGTCGTCCGTGACCTCCTGCCGCTCGTCGAGCGGCACGTTGTAGTCGACCCGCACCAGGACGCGCTTGCCGCGCACGTCCTCGGGGCGCAGGTCGCCGAGGGTCAGCTTGTTCATCGCGGCCCTCACAGGCGCTCGCCCACGAAGCGCGCCAGGTCGACGCAGCGCGAGGAGTAGCCCCACTCGTTGTCGTACCAGGAGACCACCTTCGACGAGCCCGCCCATGACGTTGGTGGAGGGCGCGTCCACGATGGAGGAGTTGGGGTTGCCGGTGAAGTCCACCGAGACCAGCGGCTCGCTCCTCGTAGGCGAGGATGCCCTTGAGGCGGCCCGTCGGCGGCCTTCGGCAGCGCGCCGTTCACCTGCTCGACGGTCACGTCCTTCTCCAGCTCACAGGTCAGGTCGACGATGGAGACGTCGGGGGTGGGCACGCGCATCGCCATGCCGTCGATCTTGCCCTTCACCTCCGGGATCACCAGCGCCGGTGGCCTTGGCGGCGCCGGTGGTGGTGGGGATGATGGACATGGCCGCCGCGCGGGCGCGGCGCAGGTCCTTGTGCGGCAGGTCGAGGATCTGCTGGTCGTTGGTGTACGAGTGCACGGTGGTCATCAGGCCGCGGCGGAAGCCGAACTCGTCGAGCAGGACCTTCACCACCGGGGCCAGGCAGTTCGTCGTGCAGCTCGCGTTGGAGATGACGTCGTGCTTCGCCGGGTCGTACCTGTCCTCGTTCACGCCCAGGACGATGGTGATGTCCTCGTTCTTGCGCCGGCGCGGAGATGATGACCTTGCTCGCGCCGGCCTGCGAGGTGCTTGGCGGCGTCCTCCCGCTTGGTGAAGCGGCCGGTGGACTCGATGACGATGTCCACCTCCAGCTCCTTCCACGGCAGCGCGGCGGGGTCCTTCTCGGCGAGGACGCGGATCTCGTCGCCGTCGACCACGAGCGCGTTCTCCGTCACCTCGACGGTGCCGGGGTAGGCGCCGTGGACCGAGTCGTAGCGGAGCAGGTGGGCCAGCGTCTCGGTGTCGGTGAGGTCGTTGACGGCGACGAAGTCGATGTCGGTGGCGCCGGCCTTCTTGGCGGCGCGGAGGACGTTGCGGCCGATGCGGCCGAAGCCGTTGATGGCGACGCGGATGGCCATGATCTCTCCCTGGGTTCAGGACGGAAGAGATGATCGGGTTCTGCCGTGCGCCCGCACGGCGTCAGCTCGGGGAGCGCGCGGGCAAAGGTCAGTGACGCTGACGGCCCGGGCTCCGGCGGCAAGCGAGCGCGCCGGCGCAGGCCAGAGCAGGTGGCCCCGGTGGTCCAGACGTCGTCCACCAGGAGCACGTGCTCCCCGCGCAGGTCGTGCCCGCGAGCGGGATCGGACGCGGAAAGCGCCAGCCACGTTAGCCCGGCGCTCGGCCGGATGCAAGGTGGTCTGGGGCTCGGTGGCGCGGAGGCGCGCGAGGAGGTCGGGGCGGCAGCTCCAGCCGCGGCGGCGGGCGAGGCCACGGGCGAGCAGCTCGGCCTGGTTGTAGCCGCGCTCGCGCCGGCGGGCGGCGCTGAGGGGGACGGGGACGACGAGGCGCACCTCCTCCTCGGCCTCGAGGGGGAGGGGGACGGCGGCCATGCGCTCGGCCATGGGCGTCGGCGAGCGCGGTCCAGCCGCGGTACTTGAGGGCGTGGACGAGGGCGCGGGCGGGGCCGTCGAGGAGGAAGGCGGAGCGGACGGCGCGGAGGGCCGGGGGCAGGCCGTCGCAGGTGGCGCAGCGCTCGAGGAGGACGATGCCGGCGTCGAGGCGGGGCGTGTCGCAGCGGGGGCAGCGGGGCCGGGGGAGCGGGCGCAGCCGGCCGCGGCAGGCGAGGCAGACGAGGCGGCGTGGGGCGGCGCGGTGGGGATGGGCGCGCCGCAGGCGAGGCAGACGGGCGCGAAGACGCAGGTCGCGCAGCCCGCGCGCGAGGTCGGCGAGGCCGTCCCGCAGGGGCGGTCACGGGGGGCGGCCGCGGCGGGGGAGGGCGGCGCGCATCGCCTCGAGCGGCGCGGGCCGGCCCCACCAGCGCTCGAAGGCGGCGGCGCCCTGGTGGAGGAGCATCTCCAGGCCGTCGGCGGCGGGGACGCCGGCGCGCGCGCAGGGCGCGCGACCCAGCGGGTCTCGCGGCGGCGTGTAGACGAGGTCGAGGGCGGCGGCGGCGCGGAGGGTGGCGGGGTCGAGGGGGAAGCGGGTCGTCGCCGGCGGAGGCCGAGGGGGTGGCGTTGACGACCAGGTCGAAGCGCTCGCCGCGGAGCGGCGTCGGCGGCGACGGCGCGCAGCGGGAGCCTCGCGCGAAGCGCTCGCGGAGCTCGCGCGCGCGCTCGGCGGTGCGGTTGAGCACGCACCACCTCCGCCGGCGCCCTCGGCCGCGCAGCGCGGCCACGGCGGCGCAGGCGGCGCCCCCGGCGCCGAGCAGGAGGACGCGCGCGCCCGCGGCGGGCCTGGCCGAGCAGCGCGCGCAGCGGCAGTGGCGAAGCCGCGCCACGTCGGTGTTGTCGCCGCAGACGCGGCCGTCCTCGAGCCAGAAGGTGTTGCAGGCGCCGGTGTCGTCCACCGCCTGCGTGCGCCGCTCCACGCGCGGCCGCGGCGAGCGCCTTGTGCGGCACGGTGACGTTGCCGCCGCCGCCGGCGCGCGCGACGCCCGCGCAGGAGGCCGGGCAGCGTCGGCGGTGGAGCAGCGCAGCGCCAGGTAGACGCCGTCGACGCCCGCGGCGCGGAAGGCGGCGTTCTGGAAGCGCGGGGAGAGGGAGTGGTCCACGGGGTCGCCGAGGAGCGCGACGAGCCGGGTGCGCCCGGAGGCGGGTCGGCTCACGGGTGGAGGATGGGCGCGAGGCGGTCGAGCGCGCGGCCGACCAGCGCGCTGCAGCTCGTCGAGGGTCTCGCTCGTAGACCGCCTCGCCGCCACCGAAGGGGTCCGGACGCCGTGGCCCGCGCCCGGCGGTCGCCCCGAGGCGAAGTCGCCCAGGAGAGCGACCTTCGCTCGCGCCCCCGAGGCGCGCGACGGCGGCGAGGTGGGAGGGGCCCATCGCCAGCACGAGGTCGGCCCACTCCACCAGTCTCGGGGCGGAGGGGGCGGGTGCGGTGGCCGGCCAGGTCCAGCCCGGCGCGGCGCGCGACGCGCCACCGCCTCCGGCGTGGCCGCGCTCCCCCGCCCCGGCCGCCGTCCCCGCCGAGCCGACCCGCACGTGCGACCAGCCGCGGCGCTCCAGCTCCGCCGCGCGCCAGCGCCTCCGCCATCGGCGAGCGGCAGGTGTTGCCGGTGCAGACGAAGAGGATGTTGAAGGTCGCCGTCGCGGGGCCCGTCGTGCCGCGCTCGTTCTCCATGGCCATCGCTTCGCTCGCGGGGGGACAGCGGGCCTCAGCGGCCGCGCCGGGCGCGCGCGAGCGGCCTCCGCGATGCAGCAGGTCGAGCGGCCGGGTGACCTTCAGGTTCTCCGCCGCTCCGTGCACGACCCGGACCGGCACGCCGTAGCGCTCGCAGAGCGAGGCGTCGTCGGTGCCGCGCCAGCCCTCCGCGCGGGCGCGGCGGTAGACGCTCGCGCGAGCGTCGCGCAGCGGGAAGCCCTGCGGGGTCTGCGCCTGCCAGAGGAGTGCGCGCTCCAGCGTGGCCACCACCCGCCCGTCGGCCACCCGCTTGATGGTGTCCGACGGCCGGGATGGCCGCCACCGCCCCGCCCTCCGGGGCCGCCGCCAGGACGCGGTCGATGACGGTCGGCGTAGACGAAGGGGCGGGCGCCGTCGTGGACGAGCACCAGCTCCGTGTGCGGCCGGCAGCGCCGCGAGGCCGTTCCAGCACCGAGTCGCGCCCGCTCCGCCCCGCCCGCCACCGCGGTGACGGGGAGCGCGCGCGAGCCAGGCGGGCGGCGCTGCCGCGTCGGCCTGCGGCAGGACGACCACCACGGTGTCCGATCGCCGGGTGCTCGAGGAAGGGGCGCAGCGCCCAGAGCAGGACGGGCTCGCCGAGGAGCTCGAGGTACTGCTTGGGCCGGCCGGCGGTGGCCTCCGCCATCGGCGGCCCGAGCCGCCCGCCACCACCACCGCCGCGTGGCCGCATCGTCTCAGGGGAAGAGGCGCGCGGACGAGCGTGCCGCACGTCCTCCGTCTCCACGAGCTTCAGCCCGCGCGGCGTCTTCGCGGGGGCGCGCCTTGGGCGAGACGAAGGCGGTGGGGAAGCCCATGCGCGCCGCCTCCGAGAGCCGCCGCTCGATCTGGCCCACCGCGCGCAGCTCGCCCCCCAGCCCCAGCTCGCCCGACGATCACCGCGCCGGGCGGCACCGGCCGGTCGAAGACGCTGGAGGCGAGCGCCGCGGCGACGGCCGCGTCGCCCGCCGTCTCCACGATGCGCAGGCCGCCGACCACGTTGAGGAAGACGTCCAGCTGCCCGAAGCGAGACCCGGCGCGCTTCTCCAGCACGGCGAGGAGGAGCGCGAGGCGCTTGTGGTCGAAGCCGGTGCTCACCCGCTGCGGGCGCGCCGTAGGGCGCCTTGGTCGGCGAGCGCCTGCACCTCCACCAGCAGCGGGCGCGTGCCCTCGATGGTCGCGACCACCGCGGAGCCCGAGCGCGAGCCCGCCCGGTCGCCCAGGAAGAGCGCCGAGGGGTTCTCCACCGGCACCAGCCCCTCCGCGGTCATGCGGAAGACCCCGATCTCGTCCACCCCGCCGAAGCGGTTCTTGGTGGCGCGCAGCACCCGGTGGTCCAGCGCGCCGGTGCCCTCGAAGTAGAGCACGGTGTCGACGATGTGCTCCAGCGTCTTGGGCCCGGCGATCCCCCCGCCCTTGGTGACGTGGCCGACGAGGAAGACGGCGGTGCCCGTCTCCTTGGCGTAGCGCTGCAGGCGCGCGGCGCACTCGCGCACCTGCCCCACGTTCCCCGGCGCCCCCTCCAGGTCGGGCGTGTAGACGGTCTGGATCGAGTCCACCAGCAGCACGTCGGGCGCCGTCTCCGCCGCGCGCAGCAGGATCGCCTCCAGCTCCGTCTCGGCCAGCGACGGTCACCTCCCCCGCCGCCGCGCCCAGCCGGTCGGCGCGGAGCCGCACCTGCAGCGGCGACTCCTCGCCCGAGACGTACAGCGACGCGGTGCGCCCGCCGCCTCCAGCCGCGCGGCGACCTGCAGCAGGATCGTGGACTTGCCGATCCCCGGCTCGCCGCCGACCAGCACCACCGAGCCCGGGACGACCCCGCCGCCCAGCACGAAGTCGAACTCGTCCAGCCCGGAGCTCCAGCGCTCCTCGCGCGTGCCCCTCACCTCGCGGAGCCGCACCGGCGCCGCGCCGCCCCGCCACGCCCGGGATCGCCGGCACCCGCTCCGCCCGCCGCACGCTGCGCGGGACCAGCTCCTCCACCAGCGTGTTCCAGCCCCGGCACGCGGGGCACTGCCCCTGCCAGCGCGGCGTGTCGTTCCCGCACTCCGTGCAGACGAACCGCGTCTTCGTCTTCGCCATCTCTCGCTCGCTCGCGAAGGGTACCCGATCTCCCGCGGGTGGTACCCCGCGCCCGCCGCCCCGTGCCGCCGGCCGGCACGCAGGAATCGGCGATGTCCGTCACCGCGTCAGGCGCCGGCTCCTCGGCGCGGTAGGAGAAGCTCTCGAAGCGGGTGTACTCCTTGTGGAACATGAGCGTGCACCGTGCCGGTGGCGCCGTTTCGCTGCTTGCCGATGATCAGCTCGGCGCGCCCCTCGAGGCTGTTCCCGTCCTTGTCCACGGGCCCGAAGTAGTACTCGGGGCGGTAGAGGAACATGATGAGATCGGCGTCCTGCTCGATCGCGCCGGACTCTCGCAGGTCCGACATCATCGGCCGCTTGTCGGGCCGGCTCTCGACGGCGCGGCTGAGCTGGGAGAGGGCGACGACCGGGACGCTCGAGCTCCTTGGCGAGCGCCTTGAGGCCGCGGGAGATCTCGGAGACCTCCTGCTGGCGGCTCTCGGTGCGCGCCGCTGGCCTGCATGAGCTGGAGGTAGTCGACGACGACCAGGGCGAGGTCGGGGCGGTCGGACTTGAGGCGCCGCGCCTTGGCGCGCATCTCCAGGATGGAGATGCCGGGGGTGTCGTCGATGTAGATGGGCGCGGTGTTGAGGAGCCCGGCGGCCTGCGCGAGCCGCGGGTAGTCGTCGTCGCGCAGCCGGCCGCGTGCGCAGCCGCCCGGCGTCGACGCGCGCCTCGGAGGTGAGCATGCGCTGCACCAGCGACTCCTTGCTCATCTCCAGGGAGAAGACGGCGACCGGCTTCTGCGCGCCGATGGCGGCGTGCTGGGCGACGTTGAGGGTGAAGGCCGTCTTCCCCATGGACGGGCCGGGCGGCCACGATGATGAGGTCGCCCTTCTGGAAGCCGGCGGTCATCTCGTCCAGGTCGCGGAAGCCGGTGGGCACGCCGGTGATCGCCGAGCTGTTCTGCGAGAGCAGCTCGATCTGCTCCATGGCGGGCCAGAGGAGCTCCTTGATCCAGACGAAGCCCTTCCGGTCGTGCGTCTGGGCGATCTGGAAGATGCGCTGCTCCGCCTCGTCGAGGAGGCGTCTCGACCTCGCCCTGGTTCTCGTAGGTGTCCTGGATGATGGAGGTGGCGGCCTCGATCAGGCGGCGCAGCAGCGCCTTCTCGCGGACGATCCTGGCGTGGTACTCGAGGTTGGCCGCGGTGGGGACGGCGTCCCAGAGCTGCGCCAGGTACGCGGCGCCGCCGACCGCCTCGAAGTCGCCCGTGTTCTTGAGGTGCTCGGAGAGGGTGACGGCGTCGATGACGCTCGCCCGTGCTCCCAGAGGCGCACCATGGCGCGGTAGAGGCGGCGGTGCGCCTCGCGGTAGAACATGACTCGTCGAGGATCTCGATGGCCCGGACCACGGCGTCCGGGTCGATGAGCATCCCGCCCAGCACCGACATCTCCGCCTCGGGCGAGTAGCGGCGGCTTGCGCTCGGCGAAGGCGCCCGGCGCACGGGCGCGGGGACGGCGGGCGGGGACAGTGGACTGCATGGAGTCCGAGGTGCTGCGAGGAACGAGAGTGAGCGGCGAGGACGGCGCGGAGCGGCGCTCAGCGCGCGTCGATGAGCGCCGCGGAGCAGCTGGAGGTCCTCCCAGACGGGCCGGATCCAGCCGGGTTGCGCAGCAGCGCGGCGGGGTGGTACGTGGGCACGAGCGGGACTCCCTGGTAGTCGTGCACCGCGCCGCGGAGCCGCCCGAGGGGCGTCGTGGTCTCCAGGAGCGTCTGCGCGGCGAAGGTGCCCACGGCGAGGATGGCGCGGGGCGCCACCAGCTCCACCTGCTGCCGGAGGAAGGGGCTGCACGCCTCGATCTCGTCCGGCTGCGGGTTGCGGTTCCCCGGCGGCCTGCACTTGAGGACGTTGCAGATGTAGACGTCCTCGCGCGAGAAGCCCACGGAGGCGAGGAGCAGGTCGAGGAGCTTCCCGGCGCGCCCCACGAAGGGGCGGCCGCGTGCGGTCCTCGTCGGCGCCGGGCGCCTCCCCCACCACCAGCAGGCCGCGTCCGCGGGCTGCCCTCGCCGAAGACCACGTGCGTGCGGGTCTCGGAGAGGCCGCAGCGCGGTGCAGCCCGAGCGCCAGCGTCGCGGAGCTGCGTCCAGGGTGCCGAGCTGGACGAGCTCGGCGGCCGGGGCGCGCCGGGCTCCGGCGGCGCCGGCGCGCGCCCGGCGGCGGGCGCGCGGCGGGCGCGCGCCGGCGGACCGGCGCCGCGGGCGGCCGAGGGCGCGCCAGCGAGGAGTGACCGAGCTCGCGCGGGCGGTCGAGCCGGTCCAGGACCAGCTCCGTCTCGCCCAGCTCGGCGCGCTGCCGGAGGTAGCGCCGGAGGAGCTCGGCGCGGGCGCTCACGAGCGGCGGCGCGCGCGGGGAGGCAGCGGCTCGACGCGGTCGAGGATCTGGTCGGCCACCTCGCTCCTTGGCGAGGAGCGGGAGCTCCTCGACCCCGCCCGGCGCGGTCGAGGAGGGTGACGCGGTTGGTCTCGACCTCGAAGCCGGCGCCCGGGCTCGCGTGGCGTCGTTCACCACCAGCAGGTCCAGCCCTTCCCGTCGCAGCTTCCGCCGCGCGTTCTCGAGCGGCGTCGTCGGTCTCCAGGGCGAAGCCCACGACCACGCAGCCCGGCGGGGCGCAGGTCGCGGGTGGCGCGCAGCACGTCGGCGGTGGCCTCGAGCGCGCAGCTCGGGCACGCCGCCGCCCTCCTTCTTGATCTTCTCGCGCCGCGCGCGCGGCGGGACGGAAGTCGGCCACCGCGGCGGCCATGACGAGCAGCGTCGGCGGCGGGGAGCGCGGCGCGCCACGGCGTCGCGCATCTCCTCCGCGGTCTCCACCCGCACCAGCTCGACGCCCGTGGGCGGTCGGCAGCGCCGAGGGGCCGGTGACGAGCGTCACCCGCGCGCCGCGGCGCCAGGCGGCGGCGGCGAGCGCGTAGCCCATCCGGCCCGAGGAGCGGTTGCCGATGAAGCGCACGGGGTCGATCGGCTCGCGGGTGGGGCCGGCGGTGACCACCACGCGGCGGCCCGCGAGAGCGGCGTGCCGCCCTCCAGGGCGCGGCCCGCGTGCTCGAGGATCTCCGCCGGGCTCCAGCAGGCGCCCGGGCCCCTCCCCCTCGCCCCAGGCGAGCGGCCCCACGCGCGGGGCCCGCGATGCGGTAGCCGATCTCGCGCGCAGGCGCTCGCAGGTTCGCGCGCGGTCTGCGGGTGGGCGTACATCCGGTCGTTCATGGCGGGGCAGAGCACCACCGGCGCGCGCGGTGGCGAGCAGCACGGCGGTGAGCAGGTCGTCGGCCATGCCCGGCGGCGGCGCGGGCGAGGAAGTTGGCGGTGGCCGGCGCGACCAGCACCAGCGTCGGCCTCGCGGGCCAGGCGGATGTGGAGCAGCGGCTCCCCGGCGGCGTGCATCGCGGAGTGGACGCCGGCCGCCCGGTGAGCGCCTCGAAGGAGAGCGGCCGCACGAACTCCGCGCGCGCCCGCGGATGAGCACGACGTCCACCTCGGCGCCCGCCTGCGGCTGAGGTCGCGCGCGAGCTGGACCGCCTTGTAGGCGGCGATGCCGCCGGTGACGCCGAGCAGGACGCGGCGCCCCGCGAAGGGGCGCCGCGGGGCGCGCGGCGCGGTCGCGCACGGCGGCTCAGGATCTCGGGGCGCCGGCGCGCTCGACGAGGCTGAACTCGACCGCGCCCTGGCGCCACCTCGCGGAGGGCGATGGTGGTGAGCTTCTCCTGCGGCTCGGGCGCCGGCGACCGGCTCCTCGAAGATCTGCGCCGCGCGCGGAACTCGTTCAGCGAGCGGGCGTACTTCGCGGCCACGAGCACGCCGAGGTACTTGCTGCCCGTGTGGTGGGCGACCGGAGCCCGGGGTGATGACCTTCATGGTCGGTCACTCCTCCGTGCGATCAGGGTTCGGCGCCGGGCAGCCGGCGGCTCGCGCGAGGCACCCGTCCACCTCGCCGCAGAGCCGCGTCGACCGACGCGGCGAGCGCCGGGATGCGGCGCGTGCGGTGCGCCTCGGCCGCGAGGATCCGCCTCCACGGCGTCGACGGAGTCGCTCCAGCGTCGTCGTTCACGACGACGTAGTCGAACTCCGCCGCCGCGCGCGATCTCCTCGCGCGCGGCGCGCAGGCGGCGCGCGCTGACACGCTCTCGTCCTCGCTCGCCCCGCCCCACCAGCCGCCGCGCCAGCTCCGTGCCGGAGGGCGGGAGCACGAAGACGGAGACCGCCTCCGGCACCAGCGCGCCGGACCTGCCGCGAGCCCTGGACGTCGATGTCGAGGACCAGGTAGCGCCCCGCCGCGCGGGCCTCGTCCAGGTTGTGCGCGCGGCGTGCCGTAGTAGTTGCCGTGGACCTCGGCCCACTCGAGCAGCTCGCCCGGCGTCGATCATGCGGCGGAACTCCGTCCTGCGTCCGGAAGTGGTAGTCCACGCCGTCGCGCTCGTTGGCGCGCGGCGGCCGGGTGGTGGCGGAGATGGAGAAGACGCACGTCGTCGCGGCGCGTCGCGCAGCGCGCTGCGCGATGCTCGTCTTCCCCGCCCCGGAGGGGGCGGCGAAGATCACCGGGAAGGGCGCTCGCCGGCGGGCGCGCGGCCCCGCTCACTCGACGTTCTCCACCTGCTCGCGCAGCCGCTCGATCTCGTCCTTGATGGCGACCACCCGGTGGGCGATCGGCGGCGCTGTTGGCCTTGGAGCCGATGGTGTTCGCCTCGCGGTGCATCTCCTGGACGAGGAAGGCGAGCCGCTTGCCCACCGGCTCCTCGCGTCTGCGGCGGCGAGCAGGTCGCGGAAGAGCTCGATGTGCGAGCGGAAGCGGACGAGCTCCTCGTTGACGTCCCAGCCGCTCGGCGAGGAGCGCGATCTCCTGCGCGATCCGCGTCCTCGTCGGGCGCCACGCCGCCCAGGAGCTCCGCGCACCGCCGCGCGCAGCCGGTCGCGCTCGGCGACGCAGCCGCTCGGGCGCGAGCGCGCTCGATCTCGGCGAGCGCGGCGCGCGATGGCGTCGAGCCGCTCCTCCAGGTCCCGCTGCAGGCGCCGCCCCTCCTCCTCCCGCATCCGCACGCGCCTGCCGCCGCGGCCCCGATCACCACCTCGCGGAGCTGCTCGGCCGAGACCTCCGCCTCGCTCTCCTCCGGCTCCTCGCGCACGATGATGTCGTTGAAGCGGGCGAGGAGCGAGAGGTCGGCGGCACCCGGCGACGCCGAAGCGGTCGCGGAGCTACTCGAAGAGCGCCAGGTAGGCGCGCCACCCGCTCCTCGTCCAGCCGGTAGCCCGCGAAGGCGCCGTCGGCCGCCTCGCGCTCCAGGCGCACGGTGCAGTTCACGTGGCCGCGCGTGAAGGAGCCGCGCAGCCACTCCCGGATCTCCGGCTCCCAGCGGGTCAGCGACGTTGGGAAGCCGGGCGTTGACGTTCAGGTAGCGGTGGTTGACGGTGCGCAGCTCCACGCGCAGCCGCCCGCCGGGGGTCGCGCCCTCGGCCTCCCCGAACCCCGTCATGCTACGGATCATGCGCTCTCTCCCGGTCTGGTGCGCGGAAAGCTACCCGAGCGCCGGCGGCCCGCGTCAACGTGACGTCGGGCCCGTCGCCCCTAGTTGCTGAAGATCCAGCGCAGGCCGTAGAGGATGCGCGGGCCCGGGAGCGGTAGCCCGGGGAGGTCCGGCGGCCTCGCAGGTCGTTGAGCACGTTCTCGAAGACGAGGAACGCGCGCACGTCCAGGATGCGGATCTGGAGGAAGAGGTTGGCGAGCGAGTAGCGGCTCGCGCCTGCGCCGAAGCCGCCCGTCGCCGACGGGCGCGAGCATGCGCGCCGCGGTAGATCGAGCTCCAGCCGAAGGGTGGGCTCGAGCTCGCCGTCGTAGAAGAGGCCGTGGAACTCGAGCGCGCCGCGCCCTGGCTCCCGCGGGAGGTAGGGCGCGGCCGCCCAGCTCCAGCCAGTAGCTGTACCAGCCGTCGAGCCGCAGCGCGCCGCGGGTGAGGGGAACGGCCAGGTTGCCGTACGCCTCCACCCCCCGCGGCCGCTCCGACGCCGCGCGCGGCGGCACCGCGCAGATCGAAGGGCGAGGCCGAAGGGGACGCGCCGTGCGGGCCGGAGGAGAGGGCGGCGGCGCCGAGCGGAGGTCGCCGCGCCCGCGCCACTCGGCCCCCGCGCGCGGCCACCCGGCGGCGGAGCCCACGGCGGAGAAGAGCGGTCGGCGCCACCGTGGTCGGCCGCCACGCGGGGCACCTCCGCGACCCACGGTCGCCGGGTACTCGGCCCAGCGGTGTCGCGCACGAGGCCGAGCGGCCAGCGGCTCGCCGCCGACGCGTGGCGAAGGCGGTGGGCCCGCGCAACGGGCCCAGCGCGGACCGTGCCGCGGCCACGCGGCCGCTCACCCCACCACCCCGCGCTGCGCGCACGCGCGCCTCCGCGCTCGCCCAGCCAGGCCAGCGGCGAGCGGCCGCGCGGGCGCCCAGCTCCGAGGGTCGGGAGAGGACGCCGGCTCCCGCGGCGTCCGCTGCGGTAGCGCGCGGCTGCCCTCCAGCCGAAGCCGGGCCGGCGGAGCTAGCCGGCGCGCAGCGCGGCCTGGCGCGGAGCTCGAGGCGTGCACCGTGAGGGTGTCCTGGTCCTCCGGCGTGCGCCGAGCTGCTGCGGCCACCAGGCCGTCGAGCGTCAGGCCGGCGCAGCAGCTCGGCGCGCCGCGCAGCAGGAGCGTCCCGGTTGGCGTCCTCCGGCACGCTCGCCCGGCGGCAGCCGGCCGCCGGCCGCTGCGTCGAACCCGCTGCGTACTCCGCCTGCAGGCCGGTCCGCTCGCGAAGCGCGTACGCTCCAGCTCAGCGCGCCAGCCGCCGGTACGGCGAAGGGCTGCCGGCCAGGTCGATAGCCGTCGGTGCCGAGACGAGGTCGTAGGCGCCGGTCAGCGTGCTGCGCCGCCCGACGCCCGGATGAGGAGGCCGCGCAGGAACTTGGTCTCGAAGTTCCCCGCCCCCGCCTCCACCTGCGAGAACGGCTGCGCCGTCCGCGAGGCGCAGCGTGGTGAGCTCCACGCGCACCCCGAGAGGTCCGCGCTCCACCCGCACCGCGCGCGAGGTCCACGAGCGCCGACTCGCTGCAGGTCGAGGGTGGCGGAGCCGAGGGGGTCCAGCTCGAAGCCGTCGAGGAAGACGCGCAGCGCGCCCGCCGCCCAGGCCGCCGAGGCGCTCGACGCCGACCGGGCGGCCGAAGCCGCCGCAGCGCGTCACCGCACAGGCCGGGCACCGCTCGCAGCAGGTCGAGGAGCGGAGAGGCCGTGGAAGCGGAGCAGCGCGTCGCGGCCCCACTCCCAGCGCGCCGCAGGCGAAGCCGCGCGGGAACGGGCTGCGGGAAGGCGGGGAAGCCGGGCACGCGCACGCAGCGAGTCGGGCGCGGCCTTCAGCAGCGAGTCGCGTGGGGAGCGTGTCGGGCTCGCATCGTGCTCCGGCGGGATGGGCAGCCACGAGCGGTGTCCCGCGGCAGCGGTGTCGCGCGGGACGCGTGTCGCGCGGGAGCGTGTCGCGGCCGCACCTGGCCGCCGCGGGCGCGGCGGGCGGCAGGAGCGCCACGAGAGGCGGCGAGCCAGGCCCAGCGGAGGGGCTGGCTCGCCGCGGGAGCGACGGCAGGCGTCATGTCAGCCGGCTCGCGACAGCACCCACTCGACGAAGAGCCGGGTGGGCACGCCGGTGGAGCCCTTGATCTGGTAGGGGAGCTTGCCGTCGCCCGCAGGCGGTGCCGGCGACGTCCAGGTGCACCCAGGGGAAGTCGCCCACGAACTCGCGCAGGAACCAGGCGGCGGTGATGGTGCCCGCGGGCCGGCCGCCGGAGTTCTTGATGTCGGCGTAGTCCGACTTGATCTGCTCGCGGTACTCGTCGTACATCGGCAGCGGCCAGACGCGCTCGCCCGCGCGCTCGCCCGCGGCGCGGACCTCGTCGAGGAGCGCCTCGTCGTTGCCCATGCACCGCGCTGGCCTGGTGGCCGAGGGCGATCACGCACGGCGCCGGTGAGCGTGGCCGCGTCGACCACGGCCGCCGGGTCGAAGCGCCGCAGGTAGGAGAGCGCGTCGGCGAGGATCAGGCGCCCCTCGGCGTCGGTGTTGACGACCTCGATGGTCTTGCCGAGGTGGCTGCGCGAGGATGTCGCCGGGCTTCATCGCGGCGCCGGAGAGCAGGTTCTCGCTGGAGGGCACGACGCCCACCACGTTGACCTCCAGGCCCAGCTCGCCGATGGCCTGCATGGCGCCCAGCACCGCCGCGCCGCCGCACATGTCGAACTTCATCTCCTCCATCGCGCGCGGCGGGCTTGATGGAGATGCCGCCCGCGTCGAAGGTGAGCCCCTTGCCGAGCGAGCACCAGCGGCTTCTCGCCCTTCGGCCCGCGCCGGTGCTCCAGGACGATGAGGCGCGGCTCCTGCTCCGAGCCCCGCGCCACGGCCAGCAGCGCGCCCATGCCCTCCTTCTCCATCTCCGCGCGGCCCAGGACGGTGGCCTTCATCCCGTGCTCCTTCGCGATCGCCTGCGCCTGCTCGGCCAGGTAGGTCGGGCGTGGCCACGTTGCCGGGCAGGTTGCCGAGCGTGCGGGCGTAGGCTCTCGCCGCGCGCGACCACGCGCCCCGCCCAGCCGCGCGCCCGCCTCCGATCTCGCGCCGCCTTCGCCGTCCACCTTCTCCAGGAGCGTCAGCTCTGCGGGCGGCGCGTCGCGCGTCTCGCGTCCTCGGCGGTGCGGCTTCATCTCCTCGAAGACGTAGGCGCCCAGCACGGCCCCCTCCGCCACCGCCCGCGCCGCGTCGCGCGGGCGAGATGCGGTCGGCGACCAGCTCGGCGTGGTGCAGCAGGGAGGCGAAGCGCGCCACGCCGCAGCCGCATGGCCTGCTTGGCGGCCGTGCCCGCCGGCGCGGCGGATCGCGCTCCAGGTCGAGCTCCTCCCGCTTGCCCGAGGCCCACGAGCAGCAGGCGCTCCGCCGGGAGCGCGCCCCGCGCGGGGTAGAGCAGGAGCGTCTGGCCCTCCTTCGCCGCGGAAGTCCCCGCGCTCGCATCACCTCGCGAGATCTGCCCGCCCAGCCGCTCGTCGAGGTCGCGCGACGGGGCCGACCAGCGCGTCGTCGCCCTCGAAGACCTTGAGCGCGAGCAGCGGGGTCTCGAACTCCGTGCAGTCGGCGCGGGCGACGCGTGATGTCCATGCCTCGCTGGGCTTCGGCTATCGGGTGATGCGGCGCGGGCCACCGCGGTCGCGCGGGCCCGCGCTCTCACATGTTCTTGACGATCTGGCGGCCGAACTCCGAGGTGGACGACCTTGGTGGCGCCCTCCATCATCCGCTCGAAGTCGTAGGTCACCGTCTTCTGGTCGATGGCGCCCTGCAGCCCCTCAGGATCAGGTCGGCGGCCTCGTTCCAGCCCAGGTAGCGCAGCATCATCTCGCCCGAGAGGATCACCGAGCCGGGGTTGACCATGTCCTTGCCCGCGTACTTGGGCGCGGTGCCGTGGGTGGCCTCGAAGATGGCGTGGCCGGTGACGTAGTTGATGTTCGCGCCCGGCGCGATGCCGATGCCGCCGACCTGCGCGGCCAGCGCGTCGGAGATGTAGTCGCCGTTCAGGTTGAGCGTGGCGATCACGTCGTACTCGCGCGGCCGGGTGAGGATCTGCTGCAGGAAGGCGTCGGCGATGACGTCCTTCACGATCAGCTTGCCCGCCTCCTCGGCCTGCCTTCTGCGCGGCGTTGGCCGCCTGCCTCGCCCTGCTCGTCCTTGATGCGGTCGTACTGCGCCCAGGTGAAGGCCTGCGGTCGGCGAACTCGCGCTCGGCCAGCTCGTAGCCCCAGTTCTTGAAGGCGCCCTCGGTGAACTTCATGATGTTGCCCTTGTGCACCAGCGTCACCGAGCGGCGGCCGTCTGCGCAGCGCGTAGCGGATGGCGGCGCGCACCAGGCGCTCCGTGCCCTCGCGCGAGACCGGCTTGATGCCCGACGCCGGTGCGTCTGCGGGAAGCGGATCTTCTCGTAGCGCTCCGGGAAGTGCTTCTGCGAAGAGCCGCGGAAGCTCCTCCGTGTCGTCGGCTCCCCGCCTCGAACTCGATGCCCGCGTAGATGTCCTCGGTGTTCTCGCGGAAGATCACCATGTCGATGTCGCCCGGGCGCTTCACCGGGCGAGGGGACGCCCGCGAACCAGTGCACCGGGCGCACGCAGGCGTAGAGGTCCAGCTGCTGGCGGAGCGCCACGTTGAGCGAGCGGATGCCGCCGCCGACGGGCGTGGTGAGCGGGCCCTTGATGCCCACCAGGTAGTCGCGGAAGGCGTCGAGGGTGGCCTCGGGCAGCCAGCTCGCCGGTCTGCGTTGAAGGCCTTCTCCCCGGCCAGCACCTCCATCCAGCGGATCGCGCGCTTGCCGCCGTAGGCCTTCTCCACCGCGGCGTCGAAGACGGGCTGGGAGGCGTGCCAGATGTCGGGGCCGGTGCCGTCGCCCTCGATGAAGGGGAGGATCGGGTGGTCGGGGACGATGAGGCTCCTCGTTCGCGGATGCTGATGCTGCTCGCCCCTGGTCGGGGACGCTGGGCTGTCCAGGCTCGGCCATGGGAGTGTCCGGGAGGAGCGGGTGATGTCAGAGAGCGCGAGCGGGGCGCGGCGGGGCGCCGCGACCCCCGCGACCGGGGAGCGCCCCGGGCGCTCAGCGCTGCGTCGATGCGGCTGCACCTTGAGGCCGCGCGGCCCGACGTACTCCGCCTTGGGGCGGATGAGCCGGTTGTTGGCGTACTGCTCGAAGAGGTGCGCCGTCCACCCCGTGACCCGCGAGATCGCGAAGATGCGGGGTGAAGAGGTCCATGTCGATGCCGAGCGTGGTGTAGACGGAGGCGGAGAAGAAGTCGACGTTGGGGTAGATCTTCTTGCCGCGCTGTCTCCATCTCCTCGGCCCATGGCCTCGCGCACCTTGTCGGAGAGGTCGAGCCACTGGGTCTCGCCCGTTCCCGCCCATGATCTCGTCGGCCAGCTCGCGCAGCACCACGGCGCGCGGGTCGAGCGCCTTGTAGACGCGGTGGCCGAAGCCCATGACGCGCTCGCCGCGCTCCAGCGCCTCGTGCACCCACTCCGCCGGGCTCCTCGCCGCTCTCGTCGATCTCGCGCAGCATCTCCATCACCCGCGTGTTCGCGCCGCCGTGCAGCGGCGCCCTTGAGCGTGCCGATCGCCGAGACGACCGCCGAGTAGAGGTCGGAGAGGGTCGCGGCCGTGACGCGGGCGGAGAAGGTGGAGGCGTTCATCCCGTGCTCGGCGTGGAGCACGAGCGCCGCGTCGAAGGTGCGGACGCGCAGCTCGTCGGCCTCCTCGCCGTTGAGCATGTAGAGGAAGTTGGCGGCGGTGGCCAGGTCCTCGCGCGGCTGCGACCGGCTCGTGGCCGTTCCGGATGCGGTCGAAGGCGGCGACGATCGTCGGCATCTTGGCCGTGAGCCGGATCGCCTTGCGGCGGTTGGCCTGCGTCCGAGTTGTCGTCCGCCTCGGGGTCGTAGAGCGCCAGCGCGGAGACGGCGGTGCGCAGCACCGCCATCGGGTTGGCGTCGCGCGGGAAGCCGCGCAGGAGCGCGAGCAGCTCGGGCGAGAGCGGGCGCTCGGCGGCGAGCTGCCGGCGCAGCTCCTCCAGCTGCCCGCGTGTCGGGAAGCCGGCCGTTCCAGAGGAGGTAGCGCGACCTCCTCGAAGGTGGTATGCCGGGCGAGATCGTCGATGTCGTACCCCGCGTAGATCAGCTCCCCCTTCTCGCCGTTGATCGCGCTCAGCCGGGTCTGCGCGACGACCACCCCTTCGAGCCCGCTGTTGGACATGATCGGTTCCTTTGGCCTGGACCATCTCTCGCCCGACGACGCGCCGGGCGCTGGCGCTGGTCCGGCGGTGGCGTGAGTATAAGCGGCGCACCCGAGAGCGGGGCAAGGGAAAGCCAGGGGCGGAGCCGCGCTCAGCCCTCCCGGGCGCGCTGGCACTCCGCGCAGAGCAGCCGCCTCGGGCACCACCTGCAGCCGCTCCAGCGAGATCGGCCGGCCGCACTCGCGCGCACTCGCCGAAGTGCTCCGGGTCCGCGTAGAGCCGGCGCAGCGCCTCGTCGATCCGGTAGAGCCGCTCGCCTTCCTTGCTGGCCAGGAGGAAGCGCTTCTCCCGCTCCATGGCCTCCGTCCCCAGGTCGGCCATGTGGAAGCGGTAGACTCCCCAGCTCCCCCGCCTCCTCCTCGAGCGTCTGCGCTGCTCTGCTCGTCGAAGCGGCGCAGCGCCTCGAGCGCGTCCTCGCGCTCCTCCAGCAGCCGCCGCTCCATCTCGTCCCGCTCGTCCTTGCTCAGCATCGGCTCGCCGTCGCATCGAATGAGAGTGCAGCCGCGCCGCGCGGCGGGGCTGCGTGGGCGCCGTGCTGGGGTTCAAGGTCCATGCCGCCGCCCGACCGGCTCCCGCGCGGCCGCAGCCGGCGCGGTGCATGCATCGTCGGCCCCAGCCGAAGCCGATCGGATCACCGTAGCGCGGGAGAAGAGATGGACACGAAGGGCAGCAAGACGGAATCGCAGCCGAAGCCGCAGGCGGAGCAGAAGCACCCGCCCGAGTGGGAGGCGGATCTCAACCCCGACCCACCTGGCCGGCCAGAACATCGGCGAGCGCGCCTCCGACGCCGAGCAGGGGCTGCCGACGCGCCTACGACGTCAAGGACGTGCACCGGGATGCTGCGCGGATCGAGTTCGACGGATGACGAGCTCAAGCGCATCCCGGTGGTGCCCGCCGGCCAGCGGCTGAAGCAGGGTGCGACCTATCTGGACCTGAGCGACCCGGCCCGGCGGGAGTTCACCGCCAGCGCCGGGATGGGCGCCGGGCGGGCGAACCACTTCGTCCCCAAGGACGAGGTGCCCTACTCGCTCTGGAACCGCCTGAGCGGCGTGGACGACCCGGAGCGCATGGCGGAGCGGCGCGACGCCGACCGCGACTAGCGGCGGGCGCCGCCCCGCGCCCGGCGGGCCGGGGCCGTCGCGCAGAAGCGCCGCCCCCCGGGAACTGAGCCCGGGCGGCGGCGCGATGCACTCGATGAGTACCGGGCGGGGGACTCGAACCCCCATGCCTTGCGGCGAGCGATTTTGAGTCGCTTGCGTCTACCAGTTCCGCCAGCCCGGCGCGGCCGCGGAGGCGCGGTAAGCGCCGAAGTCTGATGGTGAAGCGGGAGCTCGGCAAGCCGAAGGCCCGGCCCCGCCCTCGGGCGCGGGTGGGGCGGAGTCGCGCACCGGGCCCGTCGGCGAGCTGCAGCGCGTAGAGGGCGCGCTGCAGCGCGCGAGGGCGTCGCCACCCAGGAGCTCCTCGCGCGCGCCGCTGCAGGAGGGGCGGGCGCGCACGGCGGCAGGTCGCGAGCCGGGGCGCGCGGAGCTGGGCCTCGACGCGGTCGAGCACGCGCAGCGCGACGGCCGGAGGGTGCAAGCCGCGGATCAGCTCCGCGGCGTCGCGAGGGGAGCACCGCGCTGGTGGTGTCGCCGGCTGGCGAGCGCGGCCGTGGCCGCGGCGCGCTCCGCGCGCACCGCCGCCAGCGTCGGCGGCGAGGGCGGGCGCGGGTGGCTCGTGCCAGCGTCTCGTCGCACGCGGGCGGGCCAGGCGTCGACCGCGCAGGCGGCGCCGACACAGGAAGTCGGGCGACGGGACGCGCGAGAGCGTGGCGACGGCCAGGCGCGTTGGCGGCGCGACGGAGGCGCAGCGTCCCGGCGAGATCGCCGTGGGCGCGCGCCTCGTCTGCGTCGTGGCGCAGCCGGCCCAGCTCATCGAGGGTGGCGGCGGCGGGAGCGGCCGGCTCGATGAGCGGCGTCCAGTCTCGAGGCGCGGCAGGCCCGCGGGCGGCACGATGGCGACCCAGTCCTGGCCGTCCGGCGAGCTGCTCCAGCGCGCGCGGCGCCGTCGGCGAATCGCCGCACGCGCCCAGCAGGGGCAGCGGCGGCGAGCAAGGGCAGGAGGCGGAGAGGCGCGCGTGAGCGGAGTCATGGCGGCGGGAGTGAGGGTGGCTCTCGGAAGGATAGTGCACCCGGCTGCGCGGCGTCAAGCGGCATCTGTGATCTTGACATGTTTCCGGCGCGGGAGTACGTTGTATCGGACGTTCGATTCACTGGTCGCGGGAGCCGTGGACGGGGTGCGGCAGGAGGCGGCGGGACGTCCACCACCGACCAGACCGAGAGACCGGGAACGATACAATGGCGCAAGAACGGACCGCCTACGACGAGAAGCTCGAGAGCATCCTTCGTACCTCCGCCGCGATCTTCGCCGAGAAGGGATATCACCAGGCGAGCATCCGGGACATCGCCCGGGCGACGCGGGTGAGCCTCTCGGGGCTGTACTACTACTTCCAGAGCAAGGAGGAGCTGCTCTTCCTCATCCAGGACCACGCCTTCGGCGACGCTGCTCCAGAACCTGGAGCGTCTGCTGGAGGGGGTGGAGCGACCCCCACCGCGGGATCCGCGGCTCCTGATCGAGAACCACCTGCGCTACTTCGTCAACAACATGGCGGAGATGAAGGTGCTCTCGCACGAGGCCGACTCGCTCAGCGGGGAGTTCCGCGACCGGGTGAACGCCAAGAAGCGGCGCCTGACGGAGATCGCCACGGAGATCCTCGCAGGAGCTGCGGCCCGAGCGGAGACTCGACCTGCGAGTGGCGGCCTTCGCGCTCTTCGGGATGATGAACTGGATCTACAACTGGTACCGCCCGGAGCGGGACGTGCCGGTGGAGCGGCTGGCGGAGGACATCAGCCGCATCTTCCTCGGCGGCTACCTGCAGGAGGAGCGGCGCCGCTCCCGGCCGGCGCGCGCGAGGCGGCCCCGGGCGAGCGCCGCCCTCCATCTGGGGCACCGGCACCGCGGATGACGCGTAGCACCGCGGCCAATCACTCGAACCCCAGACCATGGGAGCACGCGATGGCACAGCAGACGACGGCCGAGCACCGAGACCGGCGCAGCGACGCTCGTCCACTACGAGATGCAGCGGCGGCGTGGCGCTCTTCACCCTCGACGATCCGCCCGCGAACACCTACACGCACGAGATGATGCGCCAGCTGGACGAGGCCGATCCTCGCAGGCGCGCTTCGACGACGAGGTGGACGTCATCGTGATCACCGGGGCGGGGGAGAAGTTCTTCTGCGCCGGCGCGAACATCAACATGCTCCAGAAGGCCGACCCCACCTGGAAGTACTACTTCTGCCTCCACGCCAACGAGACGCTGCTGCGGCTGGAGCACACCCCGAAGCTGGTGATCGCCGCGCTGAACGGGCACACCGTGGGCGGCGGGCTGGAGATCGCGATGGCGGCCGACCTGCGCATCGCGCGGCGGGGCGCGGGCAAGATGGGGCTCCCCGAGGTGGCGCTGGGCGTGCTGCCCGGGCACGGGCGGCACGCAGCGCCTCACCCGGCTGGTGGGCACCTCCAAGGCGATCGAGCTGATGGCCGAGGGCCGCAACATGGACTTCGACGAGGCGGAGCAGATGGGGATCGTGAACCGGGTGATGGACGCCGACTCGCGCGACGACTTCCTGGAGCAGGTGCTGGAGTACGCCGGGCAGTTCACGCGCCCGGAGAAGGCGACCTTCGCGGTGGGCAACATCAAGCGCGCCTGCCAGAGCGGGCGCCGAGCTCCCGATGGAGCAGGGGCTGGCGCTGGAGCGCGAGCTGCAGGCGCTCCTCTTCAACTCGCCGGACGCGAAGGAGGGGCTGAACGGCGTACGTGGAGAAGCGCGCGCCGGCTCCTTCACCGGCAAGTAGGCTCGCGACCACTCCGCGGGGGTGGGCGGGCCGCGGCGCGTGCGCGGCGGGCCCCGCCCTCCCCCGTTCGTCTTCCCGGAGACGCTGACATGGCGACCGAGACCCCCACCGCAGATCCCCCCGGGCCGCCTCTTCATCGGCGGCGAGTGGCAGGACGCCGCCTCCGGAGCGCGACCTTCGAGACCTTCAATCCCGCCACGGGCGAGGTCGCTCGCCCGGGTGGCCGAGGCCGGCGAGGCGGACGTGGACCGCGCGGTGACGGCGGCGCGCGCGGCCTTCGAGGACGCCGACTGGCCGCGGATGTCCGGCCGCGAGCGCGGCCGCGCTGCTCTACCGGATCGCCGACGCGCCTGGAGGCGCGCGCCGACGAGCTCGCGCGGCTGGAGACGCTGGACAACGGCAAGCCGCTGCCGCGAGGCGCGCGACATCGACGTGAAGGACGTCGATCGACACCTTCCGCTACTACGCGGGCTGGGCCGACAAGATCGAGGGCGAGGTGATCCCCGTCTCGGGGCCCTTCCTCAACTACACCCGCCGCGAGCCGGTGGGCGTCTGCGGCGCAGATCATCCCCTGGAACTACCCCCTGCAGATGGCGGCGTGGAAGGTGGCGCCGGCGCTGGCCTGCGGGAACACGGTGGTGCTCAAGCCCGCCGAGCAGACGCCGCTCACCGCGCTGGAGCTGGCGCGCATCTGCGCACGAGGCGGGGCTCCCCGCGGGCGTGCTCAACGTGGTGCCCGGCTACGGCGAGACGGCCGGCGCCGCGCTGGTGCGGCACCCGGGCGTGGACAAGATCGCCTTCACCGGCTCCACGGCGGTGGGCAAGGTCGATCCAGCGCGAGGCCGCCGGCGACGCTCAAGAAGGTCTCGCTGGAGCTGGGCGGGAAGAGCCCGAACGTGGTGCTTCGCCGACGCCGACCTGGACGCGGCGGTGAAGGGCGCCACGATGGCGATCTTCTACAACACCGGCCAGGCGTGCACCGCGGGCTCGCGCCTGCTCGTGGAGGAGTCGGTCCACGAGGAGTTCGTGGAGCGGCTCGTGGAGCGCGCGCGCGGCATGACGCCCGGCGACCCGCTGCGACCCGAAGACGCGCATGGGCCCGCTGGTCTCGCAGGAGCAGCTCGACCGGGTGCTGGGCTACATCGAGAAGGGCCGCGCGGAGGGCGCGCGACCTGGTGCTCGGCGGCGACCGCCCCGGAGGGAACGCGGAACGGCTACTTCCTCAACCCCACCGTCTTCGACCGACGTGCGCGCCGGAGATGACCATCGCCCGCGAGGAGATCTTCGGCCCCGTGCTGGCCGTGATCCCCTTCCGCGACGTGGAGGAGGCGGTGCGGATCGGCCAACGACACCGAGTACGGCCTCGCCGCCGCCGTCTGGACGCCGCGACGTGGGCAAGGCCCACCGCGTGGCCCACGCCCTGCGCGCCGGGCACCGTCTGGGTGAACATGTACCACGCCCTCGACATCGGCGTCCCCTTCGGCGGCTACAAGCAGTCCGGCTACGGCCGCGAGCTGGGCCGCTACGCGCTCGACCTCTACACGCAGGTGAAGAGCGTGTGGGTGAACCTGGAGTGAATGGCTGAAGCCTACATCATAGACGCCGTCCGCACGCCCGTCGGGCCGCTACGGCGGGGCGCTCGCGGCGGTGCGGCCGGACGACCTGGCGGCGGTGGTGATGCGCGCGCTCGTGGAGCGCACAGGGGTGGAGCCCGCGAGGCGTGGACGACGTGATCCTCGGGCTGCGCCAACCAGGCGGGGGAGGACAACCGCAACGTGGCGCGCATGGCCGCTGCTGCTGGCGGGCCTGCCGGTGAGCGTGCCGGGGCAGACGGTGAACCGGCTGTGCGGCTCGGGGCTGCAGGCGGTGGTGACGGCGTCGCACGCCATCCGCGCGGGCGAGGGGGAGATCTTCCTGGCGGGCGGCGTGGAGAGCATGTCGCGCGCGCCCTGGGTGATGCTCAAGCCCGAGACGCGGCTTCCCGCGCGGCGCGCCCGAGACGGCCGACTCGCTGCTCGGGCTGGCGCTTCGTGAACCCGCGGCTGCCGGAGCGCTGGACGATCGGCCTCGGCGAGACGGCGGAGGTGGTGGCGGACTGCTGGGGCTGCTCCCGGCAGGAGCAGGACGCCTTCGCGCTGGAGAGCCAGCGTCGCGCCGCGCGGGCGATGCGCGAGGGGCGCTTCGCGCGACGAGATCGTCCCGGTGGAGGTGCCGCAGCGCCGCGGCGAGCCGCCGCGCGTGGTGCGAGGACGAGCACCCGCGGCCCGACAGCACCGCCGAGGCGCTCGCGGCGCTCCGCCCCGCCTTCCGCGCGAGGGCGGAACAGTGACGGCCGGGAACAGCTCGCGGCCTCAACGACGGGGCCGCCGCCCTGCTGGTGGCCTCGCGAGGCCGAGCGCGGGCGACTGGACCGCCGCGCCCCTGGCCCGCGTGGTCGCCAGCGCGGTCGCGGGCGTGGACCCCGACCGGATGGGGATCGGCCCGGTGCCCGCCACGCGCAAGGCGCTGCGAGCGCGCCGGCCTGCGCGCGCGGACTGGGCCTGGTGGAGCTGAACGAGGCCTTCGCGGCGCAGTCGGTCCCCTGCGTCCGCGAGCTGGGGCTGGACCCCGAGATCGTGAACGTCTCCGGCGGCGCCATCGCCCTCGGCCACCCGCTGGGCTGCTCGGGCGCCCGCATCCTCACCACCCTCGTCCACGAGATGCGGCGCCGCGGCGTGCGCTACGGCCTCGCCACCATGTGCATCGGCGTCGGCCAGGGCATCGCGATGATCGTGGAGGGAAGCGGCGCGATGAGCGGCGACGGCACGTGCGGGTGCGGCGCGAGGACGGCGGGTCGCCTGGGTCACCCTCGACCGGCCCGCAGCGCCTCAACGCCTTCGCCGGCGACATGCGCGACGAGCTCGCCGACGCGGTGGACGCGGCCGGGGACGACGCGCGACGCGCGTCATCGTGATCACCGGCGCGGGCCGCGCCTTCTGCGCCGGCGCGGACGTCGACGTCATGACCGACCTCGCTCGAGCGGCGACGCCCCCGACCTTCGAGGCCTCCGTGCAGGCGGGGATGCGGGTCGTGCGGGCAGTGCGCGCCGCGCGCCGCAGCCGGTGGTCGCCGCCGTCAACGGCGTCGCCGCCGGGCGCGGGCGCCTCCCTCGCCGCCGCCTGCGACCTCCGCGTCGCCACCGCCGACGCGCGCATCGGCTTCACCTTCAACCGCATCGGCCTCCACCCCGACTGGGGCGCCACGCACTTCCTCCCCCGCCTGGTCGGCCGCGGCCGGGCCGCCGAGCTGCTCCTCGGCGCCCGGATGCGTCGACACGGAGGAGGCGGCGCGGATCGGCGCTCTTCCAGCGCGTGGCCCGGCGACGCCTTCGCCGGGCGAGCCGCCGCGCTTCGCCGCTCGAGCTCGCCGCCAAGCCGCCCCTCGCCCGCTCGCCTCGCTCAAGCGACCCTCGAGCGCGACCCGGGAGCGCGCGCGCTGGAGGACGCGCTTCGCCGCCGAGGCCGCCGCGCAGGTGGCATGCTTCGCCAGCGCGCGACGTGCGCGAGGGGATCGCCGCCTTCCGCGAGCAGCGGGCGGCGCGACTTCACGGGCGAGTGAACCGTCGTCCATCCACACCATTACGGATCCATGCATCGAGATCGGAGCGGGTGGCGGTGCTGGGCGCGGGCACGATGGGCCACGGGATCGCGCAGGTGAGCGCGGCGGCGGGCTACCGGGTGCGCGCTCTACGACACGCGGCGCGGCGCAGCTGGAGCAGGCGCTGGCGCGGGTGCGGGCGAACCTGGAGAAGGGGGTGGCGCGGGGGAAGGTGAGCCGAGGAGGCGCGGGACCGCGCGCTGGCGAAGCTCCGGGGCGCGGGGGACGCTGGCGGAGGCGGTCGGACGAGGCGGACCTGGTGATCGAGGCGGTGCCGGAGCGGATGGAGCTGAAGCGGCGCGATCTTCGCGGAGGTGGAGCGGCTCGCGCCGCCGGGGGCGATGCTGGCCAGCAACACCTCCAGCCTGAGCGTCTCGCGAGATCGCGGCGGCCACGGCGCGGCCGGAGCGGGTGGTGGGGCTGCACTTCTTCAACCCCGTGCACATCATGAAGCTGCTGGAGGTGGTGCGGGGCCGGGAGACCGCGGAGGCGACGCTGGACGCGGCGCTGGCGTTCGCGCGCCGGATCGGGAAGGAGCCGATCGTGGTGACGGACACCCCGGGCTTCGCCTCGTCGCGGCTGGGGGTGGTGCTGGGGCTGGAGGCGATGCGGATGGTGGAGGAGGGGGTGGCGAGCGCGCGAGGACATCGACCGGGCGATGGAGCTGGGCTACAACCACCCGATGGGCCCGCTCCGGCTGACCGACCTGGTGGGCCTGGACGTGCGGCTGGGGATCGCCGAGTACCTGCACGCGACGCTGGGCGGCGAGCAGTACCGCCCGCCGGAGCTCCTGCGGCGGATGGTGGCGGAGGGGCGGCTGGGCAAGAAGAGCGGGCGCGGGCTTCTACGAGTGGGAGGAGGGGGCGTGAGCTACGAGACGCTGGGGGTGGAGCGGGCGGGGGCAGTGGCGATCGTCACCATCAACCGGCCGGAGAAGCGCAACGCGCTGAACGCGGCGGTGCGGCGGGAGCTGGTGGAGGCCATTCGACGAGCTGGCGGGGGACGAGGCGGTGCGGGTGCTGGTGCTCACCGGCGCGGGGGAGAAGGCGTTCGTGGCGGGCGCGGACATCGGCGAGTTCGCGGAGCGCACGCCGCTGGAGCAGCGCGAGGCGATGAGCGGGGCCGCGCGTCTTCGACGCGGTGGCCGGCGTGCCCGAAGCCGACGATCGCGATGATCAACGGCTTCGCGCTGGGCGGCGGGTGCGAGCTGGCGATGGCCTGCGACGTGCGCATCGCGGCGGAACGGCGCCGGCTGGGCCAGCCGGAGATGAACCTGGGGATCATCCCCGGGCGGCGGCGGCACGCAGCGGCTCCCGCGCCTGGTGGGCCCGGGGCAGGCGATGCGCCTGGTCCTCTCCGGCGACCTGGTCGACGCCGCGGAGGCGCTGCGGATCGGGCTGGTGGACCTGGTCCACCCCGCCGCCGAGCTGCGCGAGCGGACCCTGGAGCTGGCGCAGCGGATCGCCCGCCAAGTCGCCCGTGGCGCTGCGCATGGCGAAGGCGGCGGTGCGCGCCGCCGCCGAGATGCCCCTCGCCGCCGGCCTCGCCTACGAGACGCGAGCTCTTCGTCACCTGCTTCGCCAGCGAGGACAAGCGCGAGGGCGTGCCGGCCTTCCTGGAGAAGCGCGACCCCCGACTTCACCGGGCGCTGAGCCCTCATCCGGATACACTCGAACGCACGCACTGCCATGCTCGAACGACTCGGCGCGATCGACTTCCGCTGGCTCCTCCTGGTCCTCGTCGTCTCCGCGCTCTCGCTGGCCGCCGGCTTCGCGCTCGGCTACTGGCTGGGCGGCTGACGCCCTCCGCCTCCACCTCCCACCCCCACCCCGCCCGCCCATGAGCCCCAGGGTCGCCATCCCCATCGCCGTCCTGCTCCTGCTCGCCAGCGTCCTTCTCCGCGGGCGGCGCGATCCGTCCACCACCCGCATCCGCCTCCTGCTCAGCTTCGTGGCGCTCGTGCTCCTCCTCTGGACCCTCTGGACGACCGCCCACCAGCCCGGCTGAGCGCGGCCGCGCCGCTCACGACTCGCCCAGCGCCTCCCCAGCCCCCGCCCCGCCACCCGCGTCCGCCGCCGCCAGCGCCGCTCCAGCAGCGAGTCCGCCAGCCCCAGCAGCGCCACGCCCGGCAGCCAGCGCACCACCGGCGTGCCCGCCACGAAGACGAGCTCGAAGACCTCGTGCGCCTCCAGCACCGGCCGCCAGCTGCCGTTCCACAGCGCCGACTGCGACTCCAGCAGCGGCAGCGCCTGCCCGACCCAGAAGGCGGTCCACAGCAGCGCCATCAGCAGCACGGGGCCCCGCACCCGCCAGCGGACCGCGCCGCGCCCGGCCGCGCTCTCGTTCATGCTCTCTCGCATCTCGCTCTCCCGTGTGTCCGGATTGATCGTATCTCCATGATAAACTGTTCATTGCCCGCTTTCAGTCGGGACGTGGCGGAGGCGCTGTGGGGGATCTCCGCACGGCGGCGCGGGGCGGCGGGCGGGGCGTGGAGCGGGCCGCGCGACGGGCCGAGACTCGGGACCAGGCAGGCGCGCGCGGAGGGGCGAGAAGCCCTGTCCGCAGCCGTCCTGCGGCGGTAGCTTGGCAGACGAGGCAGGAGCCGCGCGGCAGCGCGGAGATGCCCCCCCACCCGATCCACACATGCATACCGCTCGAGCCGGGCTCATCGCCCTCGTGGGCGTTGCGAGCCTGGCGCTCCTCCGCTCCGTGGCACTCTCCAGCCCGGGCGACGGCACCCTGGGCGTGCTTCGCATCGTGCCGGGCGCGACGGCGGAGCCGGACGCGACGATCTCGGTGACCTTCGACCGCCCGGTGGCGGGGCGGCTGGACGAGACGGTGGCGGCGGCGTCGCTGCTGAGCATCGAGCCGGCGGTGGCCGGGCGGGCGGAGTGGCGCGACCCGGTGACGCTGCAGTTCGTCCCCGCGGCGCCGCTGCAGCCGGGGTCGGCGTACCGGGTGACGGTGGCGGACCGCTTCAGCGCGGTTGACGGCAGCCGGCTGACGCGGCCGCTGAGCTTCACCTTCCGGGTGGCGGGCGCGCGGGTGTTGACGGGGGACCCGGTGGGCCCGAGCACGCAGCCGCGCTTCCTGGGCGCGGAGCCGCGGTTGAGGCTGCTGATGAGCAGCAGCGCCGCGCTGACGCTGCTGAGCGCGACCGCACGGGTGGAGCTGGGCCCGCTCTGCGGCGGGCCGGGGGCGGTGCGGCTGCGCGCGCTCGGGCAGCGGCCGATCTCGGACGCGGATCCCGGCTGGTTCCGGTACACGGGCGCGCGGGGCCACGACCGCGCGCGCGACCTGCGGCGGGTGGTGGAGCTGACGCCGGTGGCGCCGCTGCCGGCGGGCTGCGCGGCCACGCTGGTGGTCCCCGCGCGCATGGACAGCCTCTCGGGCCGGCAGCTGCGCTGGTCGTTCCACACCTACGGCGCGCTGCGCGTGCTGAGCGCCGGCTGCCGGAAGGGCGGCGGCGACTGCCACTACGGGCCGGTGGAAGTGGTCTTCTCCACGCCGGTGACGGGAGCGGAGGTGCTGCGCCGCGTGCACCTGGTGCCCGAGCGCGCCTTCGCGGTGCGCGACACGGCCGACAGCTCCGACCGCTGGATCCTGCGGACGCGGCTGGAGCCGCGCAGCGGCTACTCGGTCACGGTCGACGCGGGGCTGAGGGACGTCTTCGGCCAGAGGCTGGCCGGCGCGACCACCTTCGCCTTCCGCACCCCCGGCGTGCCGCCGACGGTGAGCTACCCGTACGGCCGCATGATCGTGGAGCGCGAGGGCTTCCGCACCCTCGCCGTCCAGCACGTGAACCTCGACACGCTGGAAGTGGCGGTGGCGGTGGTGCCCGACTCGCTGGAGGGGCGTTTCCTGGCGCGCGGCTGGGGCGGCTGGAGCGAGCCCTGGCAGCAGATCGCCGCCGGCGCGGCGCGGAGGCGCGTGGGCGTGCGCAACGTGCAGGACCGCGCCTCCATCACCGGCATCCCGCTGCCGCTGCCGGACGCGCGGCGCGCGGCGGGCACGCTGCTGGCCGTCCAGGTCGCCGCGCCCGCGCTGAAGGGCAAGGGCGGCGAGCCGCCGCTGGCGCTCCTTCAGGTGACCGACCTGGCGGTGCACGCCCGCGTCGGCGTGGACCAGGCGGTCGTCTGGGTGACGGGGGTGGACGACGGGCGGCCGCGCCGCGGGGTGGAGGTGGAGCTGCGCGACGCGCTCGGCCGGCTGCGCGCCACCGGGCGGACGGACCGGCAGGGCCTGGTGAGGCTCGAGGGCTTCGGGGCGGGGGTGCCGGAGGAGAAGACGGGCTGCGGCGAGGAGTGCGCGCCGCGCGGCTTCGAGGGCTACGTGGTGGCGCGGCGCGGGGCGGACCGCGCGGTGCTGGGGATCAACGAGTGGGACCCGGACCTCTCGCCCTACGAGTTCGGCGTCTACGCGGCCTGGCAGGAGGACCGCGCCCCCGCGGCGGGCGCGGTCTTCACCGAGCGCGGGATCTACCGGCCGGGCGAGCAGCTCCACGCCAAGGCGATCGTCCGGCACGGCCCGCTGGGGGCGCTGGCCCCCCCGCCCCCGGCGACTCGCTGCGCTGGCGGTTCCTGGACCGGGAGGGCCGCCCGCTGCGAGACAGCACCGTGACGCTGAGCCGCTTCGGCACCGCCGACGCCGTCCTTCGGCTGCCGGCCGACGCGCCGCTGGGCTACTACGCGGTGCAGATCCAGAGCTGGCGCGAGGGGAAGCTGGCGCTCGATCGGCTCGAGCAGCTACCAGGTGGCGGAGTACCGGCCGCCGGAGTTCCTGGTGGAGGTCGCCTCGAGCGGGGGCCCGCACCTCGCGGGGGAGACGCTGGAGGCGACGGTAGGCGGGCGCTATCTCTTCGGCGCGCCCATGTCGCGCGCGCCGGTGCGCTGGAGCGTGCGGCAGCAGCCGGTGTGGCCGTGGGAGATCCAGATCCCGGGGATGGACGGCTTCTTCATCGGCGTCTCGGGCGACTGGGACGACTCGGGCGAGCAGACGGAGGTGCTCGCCGGCGGCATCGACACGCTCGACGCCCGGGGCTACCGGGCGCTGAAGGTGGAGCTGCCCGCGCGCGCCGACGGGAAGCCGAGCCGCGTCACGCTGGAGGCGGCGGTGGTGGACGCCAACCGGCAGACGGTGACGGGCAGCGCGCGCAGCCTGGTGCACCCGGCGGAGTTCTACGTCGCCGCGCGGCCGGAGGGTCGCGGCTACTTCTGGCGCGCGGGCGAGCCGGTGCGAGTGGCTCTGGTGACGGTGCGGCCGGACGGGAAGCGGGTGGGGGGGGTGGCGGTGGCCGGCTCGGTGGTGCGGCGCGAGTGGCATCGGGTGCGGCGCGACCGCGGCGGGGTGGTGGAGGAGGTGGGGGAGTGGGTCTCGGACACCGTGGCCACCTGCCGGGCGGTGACGGGCCCGGCGGCGGCGGCGTGCGGCTTCACGCCGGCGAAGGGCGGCGCCTACACCGTCTCCTTCGCCGCGCGCGACGCGCGGGGCCGCGAGGCCCGAACCAGCTTCACGCGCTGGGTGGTGGGCGGCGACTGGGTGCCGTGGTACGACGAGGGCCGGTTCAAGATGGACGTGGTGACCGACCGGCCCAGCTACTCCGTGGGCGACACCGCCACGGTGCTCCTCGCGGCGCCGTTCACCGGCGCGGAGGCGTGGGTGACGGTGGAGCGCGAGCGGGTGCTGGAGCAGCGGCGCATCCGCATCACCTCCGGCACCACCACGCTGAAGCTGCCCATCACCGAGGCGTACGCGCCCAACGCCTTCGTCTCGGTGGTGATCGTCCGCGGTCGCAGCGCGCGGCCCGGGAGCATCGACGACCCCGGCCGCCCCACCCTGCGCGTGGGCTACGCGGAGCTGAAGGTCACGCCGGAGGTCAAGCGGCTGAAGGTGGAGGTGACGCCGCTGCGGGAGGAGTATCGCCCGGGCGATACGGCCCGGGTGCGGGTGCGGCTGCGCGACGCCGCCGGCCGCCCCGTGGTGGGCGAGGTGACGCTCTGGGCGGTGGACGAGGGAGTGCTCTCCCTCACCGCCTACCGCACCCCCGACCCGCTGGCGCTGCTCTACCAGCCGCGCGGACTGGGCATGCGGCTCGCCAGCAACCTGGTGGCGGTGGCGCCGCAGGTGCCCGAGGGTGAGAAGGGCCAGCGGCACCCCGGCGGCGGCGGCGGGGAGGACCTCAGCGGGGTGCTGCGCTCGCGCTTCCGCCCGACCGCGTTCTTCCTGGGCTCCGTGGTCACCGGCGCGGACGGCGAGGCGGTGGCGGAGGGGGCGCTCCCCGACAACATCACCACCTTCCGCGTGATGGCGGTCGCGGTGACCGCGGGCGACCGCTACGGGAGCGGCGAGTCGCCGCTGCTGGCCACCCGGCCGCTGCTGGCGCGGCCCGCGCTGCCGCGCTTCGTCCGCGAGGGCGACGACTTCTCCGCGGGTGTCGTGGTGCACCAGCGGCTGGGCCGCGCGCTGAGCGCGCGGGTTACCGCCCGGGCGCGCGGCCTCACCGTCGCGGGCGACGCCGAGCAGGTGCTGAGCCTGCCGGCGGACCAGGGCGCGGAGGCGCGCTTCCGCTTCCAGGCGCCCACGGGCGACAGCGCCGCCTTCCGCTTCTCGGTGACCGGGGGCGGCGAGGCGGACGCGGTGGAGGTGCGGGTGCCGATCCGGCCGGTGAACCGGCCGGTGACGCACGCGACGGCAGGGATGCTGCGCGACACCGCCACGCTGGAGGTGGTGCTGCCGGCCGGCACGGACCCGGCGCGCTCGCGGCTGGAGTTGGGCTTCGGCACCTCGCCGCTGGCGCTGCTGGAGGCGTACCGCCGCGACCTGGAGATCTACCCGTACGACTGCACGGAGCAGATCTCCAGCCAGGCGCTGCCGCTCATCGCCCTCTACCGGGCGCGGCAGCGCGGCGGTGCGGCGCTCCCGGAGGGCGACCCGCGGGCCCGGATCGAGCGCGCGGTTCGCACGGTCGAGCGGCGCCAGAAGAGCGACGGGGCGATCGGCCTGTGGAGCAGCGCCGACTGGAGCTCGCCGTGGCTCACCGCCTACGCCGGCCGGATGCTGCTGGAGGCGCGGGCGGCGGGCATCGCGGTGAGCGACAGCGTACTGGCCCGCGTCGCGGGCTATCTCTCCCGCTCGCTGAGCGACCCGCAGGTGCTCGGCGCCGCGCTGGCCGGCCGCCAGAGCACGGTGAAGGCGGTGCTCTCCGAGCGCCTCGCCGCGGCCGACCTGCTCAGCCGGCTGGGGCACCCGAGCGTCCCGGCGGAGAACGAGCTGCTCGCCCGAGCGTCGCTGCTCTCCTGGGAGGACCGGGTGGGCCTGGCGGAGCTGGTCGGGCGGCGCGGGGAGCGGGCGGCGGCGGAGCCGCTGCTCTCGGCGGCGTGGGCCGGTGTGGAGGTGCGGGGGATCCGCGCCGTTCTGCCGGAGGAGGCGTACCGCCAGGACTCCTACTTCGGCTCGCGGATCCGGCCGGCGGCGCGGCTGCTCACCGCCACGCTGGTGGTGAAGCCGGACGACCCGCGCCTGGGTGCGCTGATGGAGACGCTCGTGCAGCAGGGCCGCGCCGAGGCGGAGCTGCCCTGGACCACGCAGGACTACGGCGCGGCGGTACTGGCGCTGCTGCGCTTCGAGGAGGCGATGGCCCGGCCCGGCGACCGCACGGTGCGCCTCAGCCAGGGCACGCGCGTGCTGGTCGAGCGCCGCACCAGCGCGGGCTCGGCCGACTCCGCGCTCTCCCTCGACGGGCTGCTGAGCACGCGCGCCGACGGGGCCCGGGTGCTGCGGCTCTCCCTGGCGGCCGCGGGCGGCGGCGCGCCGGTCTTCTACCACCTTGCGGTGCGCGAGGTGGCCGCCCGCCCCACCTTCACGCCGCTCGACCGCGGCATCGTCGTCGAGCGGTGGTACGAGACGCTCGACGGCCGCCCGGTGGTGGGCCTCACCGAGGGCGACGTGGTACGCGTGCGGCTGCGCGTCACCGTGCCCGGCGAGCGCGAGATGGTGGTCCTGGAGGACCCGCTCCCCGCCGGCCTCGAAGCGGTGGACCTCTCGCTGCGCACGGTGAGCCCGTTCACCTCCGAGGAGGGCGACGGCGGCCTCGACCCCGAGCGGCCGCTCGACGGCTGGTACTTCGGCCGCTGGGATGCGGGGATGTGGTCGCCCTTCGACCACCGCGAGATCCGCGACGACCGGGTGGTCTACTTCGCGCGGCAGCTCTGGAAGGGCGCGTACACCGCCACCTACCTCGCGCGCGCCACCACGGCCGGTCGCTTCGTCGCCGCACCGGCGCAGGCGGAGGAGATGTACAACCCGGGCGTGCACGGCCGCAGCGGCGGCGGCGCGTTCACCATCCGCGCGGTGCAGCGGTGAGCCGACGCGGGCGGCGGCTGGCGATCGCGCTGGGGGCCGCCGCCGCCGCGGCGGTTCTGGCCGCCGCGTGGGTGGCCCTCCCCCTCCCCGCCGGCCTCGCCGCACCCGGCCCCGTGCCCAGCCTGGAGATCCGCGACCGCCACGGGCTCACCCTCCGCACCACCCGCTCGCCCGAGGGCAGCCGCGGCGGCTGGGTGTCGCTCGCCGAGGTGGATCCCCGCCTCATCCAGGCCTTCCTCGCTGCGGAGGACCACCGCTTCTTCGACCACCACGGCGTGGACCTCCGCGCGGTCGCGCGCGCGCTCCGCGACGACCTCCACCCCGACCGGCCGCGCGCCGGCGCCTCCACCCTCACCATGCAGGCCGTCCGCCTGCTCCACCCGCTGCCGCGCACGCTCCCGGGGAAGGTGGCGCAGGCGCTCTGGGCCCTGCGCCTGGAGGCGCACCTGGAGAAGCCGGTCATCCTCGAGCAGTACCTCAACCGGGTGCCCCTCGGAGAGGCCAGCGTGGGCGTCTCGGCCGCGGCGGCGCTGTACTTCGGCGGCTCCGCGCGCCAGCTCAGCCTCGGGCAGGCCGCGCTGCTGGCCGGCGTCGCCCGCGCGCCCGCGCGCAACAACCCGCTCGCCTCGCCCCGCCGCGCCCGCGCCCGCCGCGACGTCGTGCTGCGCCGCATGCGCGAGCTCGGCTACGCCAGCGCCGACGAGGTGGCCCGCGCCCGCGCCGAGCCCGTGCAGCCCCCCGGCCGCCCCGCGCCCTTCCTCGCCCCCCACTTCACCACCCGCGTCCTGCAGTGGGCCGCCGCCGCCGGCGAGCCGCTCGACGGCGTCTGGCAGACGTCGCTGGACCTCGAGCTGCAGACGATCCTGGAGGCGGAGGTCCGCCACACCGTGCACGACCTGGCCGACCGCGGCGCGCGCCAGGCCGCCCTCGTGGTGCTCGACAACGCCAGCGGCGAGGTGCTCGCCTGGGTCGGCTCGCCCGACTTCGCCGAGCCCGGCACCGGCCAGGTGGACATGGTGGCCTCGCCGCGGCAGCCCGGCTCCGCGCTCAAGCCCTTCCTCTACGCGCTCGCCTTCGACCGCGGGCACACGGCCGCCACCGTGCTGCCCGACATCCCCCGCACCTACTCCACCAGCCTGGGGCCCTACCGCCCCCAGAACTACGACCGCCGCTTCCACGGGCCGGTACGCGCCCGCGTCGCGCTCGCCAGCTCCTTCAACGTCCCCGCCGTGGAGCTCGCGGACCGGATGGGCCCCGACGCGCTGCTGGAGACGCTGCACCGCGCGGGCTTCCGCTCGCTGGGCCGCGAGGCCTCCTACTACGGCCTGGGGCTGGCCCTGGGCAACGGCGAGGTCACGCTGCTGGAGCTGGCCGACGGCTACCGCGCGCTGGCGCAGGGCGGCGAGTGGACGCCGGTGCGCTGGCGCGCCGCTGCGCCCGGCGAGGCCCCCGCGCCGCGCGAGCGCGTGGTCTCCCGCCAGGCCGCCGCCCTGGTGCTCGACGTCCTCGCCGACGCCGACGCCCGCACCCCCGGCTTCGGCGTGCACAGCCCCTTCGACTTCCCCTTCGCCGCCGCGGTCAAGACGGGCACCAGCCGCCACTTCACCGACAACTGGGCGGTCGGGGTGACGGGCGGCTTCACCGTCGCGGTGTGGGTGGGGAACTTCAGCGGCCGGCCGATGGCGGGGGTGAGCGGGGTGAGCGGCGCGGGCCCACTGCTCTACCGCGCCATGCTCTCCGTGGCGACCCGCTACCCGCCCGGCGCGCTGGCCACAGCGGAGCAGGCCGGGCTGCGACCCCTGCGGATCTGCCGCCTCTCCGGGCTGCGAGCCACGCCCGCGTGCGCCGCCACCGTGGAGTGGTTCATCCCCGGTACGGAGCCGGAGCGCGCCGACGACTGGGAGCGGGGCGGGCGGGTGACCCTCCCCGCGGAGTACGCCGACTGGAAGCCGGCCGCAGCGGTCCCCGCCGACCTCGCCGACGCCGGCGGGCTGCGCATCCTCTCCCCGCGCGACGGCGACCGCTACGAGATCCCCGCCGGCGAGGAGGCGCGCTACGCCACGCTGGCGCTGCGCGCCTCCGGCGCGCCCGGTCGCGTGCGCTGGCGCGTCGACGGCCGGGAGATCGCGGGCGCCCGCTGGCTGCTGCGCCCCGGCGAGCACACCATCCGGGCGGAGGCCGGGGGCGGGGCGTGGGACGAGGTGCGCATCGAGGCCCGCGCCGAGGGCGACCGGTCGGACGGACGCTAGCGGCCGACCACCCGGCCGATGCGCTCCGCGGCCTCCTGCAGGCGCGGCGGGTCCTCGATCAGCGCGAAGCGGACGTGGCCCTCGCCCTCGGGGCCGAAGCCCACGCCGGGCGAGACCACCACGCCCGCCTCGCGCAGCAGCAGCCGCGCGAACTCCATCGAGCCCAGGCCCAGGTGAGGGCCGGGGATGGGCGCCCAGACGAACATGGTCGCCGGCGGCGTGGGTACCGGCCAGCCGTGGGCGTTGAGCGCGCCCACCAGCGCGTCGCGGCGCCGGCGGTAGATCTCGCGCGTCTCCGCCACGCTCTCCTGCGGCCCGCGCAGCGCGTGCGCGGCGGCGATCTGGATCGGCTGGAAGATGCCGTAGTCCAGGTAGCTCTTCACCCGGGTGAGCGCCTGCACCATCGCCGGGTTGCCCACGCAGAAGCCCACGCGCCAGCCCGCCATGCTGTACGACTTGGACATGGAGAAGAACTCCACGCCGATCTCCTTGGCACCGGGCACCTGCAGGAGGCTGCGCGGCGCCTCGTCGAAGCCGAAGTCGGCGTAGGCGAAGTCGTGCACCAGGAGGAGCTCGTTGCGGCGGCACACCTCCACCGCGCGCTCGAAGAAGCCGGGCTCCGCGGTGAGGGTGGTGGGGTTGTTGGGGAAGGAGAGGAAGAGCGCCTTGGGGCGCGGCCAGGTGGACTCCACCGCGTCCTCCACCGCCGCCAGCAGCGCCTCGCCGGCCACGGTGCCCTCCTCCGAGCCCACCAGCGGGATGTGCGCACCTGCCCGCCCGCGAAGAAGACCGAGTAGGTGTGGATCGGGTAGGCGGGTGCGGGCACCAGCACCGTGTCGCCGCGGTCGAGGACGGCGAGCATCAGGTGCGCGATGCCCTCCTTGGCCCCGATGGTCACCACCACCTCCGTCTCCGAGTCCAGCTCCACGTCGTAGCGGCGGCGTAGTGGTCGGCGATCGCCTCGCGCAGCCCGTAGATCCCCGCGAGGCGCTGTAGCGGTGGTGCTTGCCCTGAACGGCGTGGGTCGACCAGCTCCTCCACGATGTGCGGCGGCGTGGGCAGGTCCGGGTTGCCCATCCCCAGGTCGATGATGTCCTCGCCTGCCTCCAGCCGCTCCCGCTTCTCCGCGTTCACCTGCGCGAAGACGTACGCCGGCAGCCGCGCGATGCGCGGGAACGCGTCGCTGCTCCGCGGCGGCCACTCGCCCCCCATCGGTCCGTCGCTCATCCTCCCCCCCTCTCGGCTCGGGTGATTCCCGCGGCCCTGCATGCAGGATTCCGGCCGCCTCCACCCCCCGAACGCAGCGACCCCCCGGCGGATCTTCCGCCGGGGGGTCGCCTGGCCGCAGAGCCCGCCGCTCAGGCCGGGACCACCGCGACCTTCTTGCGCTTCTTGTCCTTGCGCTGGAACTGGACCACCCCGTCCACCAGCGCGAATAGCGTGTCGTCGTTGCCGCGACCCACGTTGGCGCCCGGGTGGATCCCGTGCCGCGCTGCCGCACGATGATGTTGCCCGCCCGAACCCGCTCGCCGCCGAACTTCTTCACGCCCGAGGCGCTGCGCGTTGGAGTCGCGCCCGTTGCGCGTCGAGCCGCCGCCCTTCTTATGTGCCATGGTTGCGCTCCTTAGCCCAGATTGATCTCGCTGACGCGGACCTCGGTGAACTTCTGCCGATGTCCCTGCTTCCGACGGTAGTTCTTGCGGCGCTTGTGCTTGAAGATGATGATCTTCTCGCCCTTGCCGTGCTTCACCACCTCGGCGGTCACCGCCGCGCCGCCCACGCAGCGGCGCGCCGACCTTGACCTCGCTCGTCCGTCGGCGCCCAGCAGCACCTCGTCGAAGGTCACCGTCTCGCCCGGCTCCACGTCGAGCGAGGGGATGCGGAGCGTCTGGCCCGGCTCGGCGCGGAACTGCTTCCCGCCGGTGCGGATGATGGCGTACATACCGGAAACTCCTCTGACGGAGAAGACTATCCCGGAAAGATCGCAAGCCGGAAATATGGACGCTGGGAGCGGGGAATGTCAACCGGTGGCGCGACGCCGCCTCCCGCTGCCACCCGGTTATCGACCGTATCCGCTAACCGCGGGACCGGCTCCCGGCTCCGCAGCGCACCGGCCGCCGTACGGATAACGGATAACGGATAACCGACGACGTTCCGTCCTCACCCCAGCGCGTACTTCTGCGTCACGTCCTGCTGGCCGGGGCCGGCGAGGAGCCGGAACTCGTCCTGCTGCATGAGCGGGTCGTCGCGCAGGTTGAGCTGGAGCGGCGTCTCCTTCTCCAGGCGGCGGAGGAAGCCGGGCTCGTCCTCGAGGACGTAGAGCGCGACCTCGGGGTGGACCCGCACCACGATCGGCTGCTCCTTCGGCCGTCCACGCCAGCGCGCCGGAGGCGCGCTCGATGCGGCGCACCACCGTCTCCGGGGTGAAGATGCGGCCGGAGCCGCCGCAGCAGGGGCACGGGCTCGGTCTGCGACTGGTAGAGCGAGGGCCGCACCCGCTGGCGGGTCATCTCGATCAGGCCCAGGTCCGAGACCTGGAACGCCTTGGTGCGCGCGCGGTCGCGCGCGAGGTGGGTGCGCAGCTCCTGGAGCACCTTCTCGCGGTTCTGCTTGCGACTCCATGTCGATGAAGTCGCAGACGATGATCCCGCCGACGTCGCGCAGCCGCAGCTGCCGCGCGATCTCGCGGGCGGCGTCGATGTTGGTGCGCAGGATCGTCTTCTCGGGGTCCTTCTTGCCCGTGTAGCGGCCGGTGTTCACGTCGATGGAGACCAGCGCCTCGGTGGGCTCGATGATGATGTAGCCGCCCGAGGGGAGGACCACCCGGCGCTGGAAGGCCTCGTGGATCTCCGTCTCGATCTCGTAGGCGTCGAAGAGCGGGCAGCGGGTCCTGGTAGAGGTGGACGCGCTCGATCAGCTCCGGGTCCACGCGCGTCCAGGTACTGCCGCGACCTCGTCGTGGACCGCCTGGCTCGTCGATGATGAGCGAGTCGACCTTCTCGGAGAAGAGGTCGCGGATGATCCCCTTGATGAGCTTGGCCTCGCGGTGGATCACCGCCGGGCGCCTTGGCGCGCGCGGAGCGCGCGCTTGATCTGCTTCCAGGTGGCGAGCAGGCGACTTGAGCTCGCGCTCGAAGCGTCTCGCGGGTGAGCTCCTCGCCCACGGTGCGGACGATGACGCCGCCGGCGTCCTCGGGGAGGATCTCCCGGGCCAGCGCGCGCAGCCGGGCGCGCTCCTCGCGGTCCTCGATCTTGCGCGAGACCCCGACGTGGTCGGAGCTGCGGCATGTAGACGAGGAAGCGGCCCGGGCAGCGAGATCTGCGCGGTGACGCGCGGGCCCTTGGTGCTGATGGGCTCCTTGGTGACCTGCACGAGGAGGTCCTGGCCCTTCTGCACCAGATCCTGGATGGGCGGGTAGCGGCGCGAGCGGCGGCCGCCTGCCGTTCTCCGTCGTCCGCCGGCTCCTCGCTCGCTCGTCGTCGCCCTCTCGTCCTCGGTGGCGAGGTCGGAGACGTGGAGGAAGCGCGGCCTTCTCGGTGCCGATGTCGACGAAGGCCGCCTGGATGCCGGGGAGCACCGCCTCGACCCGGCCCAGGTAGATGTCGCCGACGATGCGCGCCGGAGTCGGGGCGGTCGACCATCAGCTCGACGAGGACGTCGTCCTCGAGGATGGCGACGCGCGTCTCCTGCGCGGTGGTGCTCATCAGGATCTCGCGCTTCACGCTCGCTCCCTGCCGCGCGGGCCGCGAGCGCCCGCCCGGCCGATCGGCCAGGCGGGAGGCCTGCGACGGCAGAGTCGCCGTCCGCGTGTCAGTGCCTGTCGTCACCGCCGCTCATCCGGCCTGTCCGTTGAGCTCCCGCAGGAGCGAGCGGGCGATGACCAGCCGCTGGATCTCGCTCGTCCCCTCGCCGATCTCGCAGATCTTGGCGTCGCGCATCATGCGCTCCACCGGATATTCCTTGGTGTATCCGTAGCCGCCGTGGATCTGGACCGCCTTGGTGGTGGCCCGCATGGCGAGCTCGGAGGCGAAGAGCTTCGCCATCGCGGCCTCGCGGCTGTACGGGCTTGCCCCTGCTCCTTGAGCCAGGCGGCGTGGTACACCAGGTGCCGCGCGGCCTCGATCTCCGGTCGCCATGTCGGCGAGCATGAACTGGATGCCCTGGAACTCGTTGATCCGCTGCCCGAACTGCTCGCCGCTCGTTCGCGTAGCGCATCGCCTGCTCGAAGGCGCCCTCGGCGATCCCCAGCGAGAGCGCGCCGATGCCGATGCGGCCCGAGTCCAGCGTCTGCATGAAGTTGATGAAGCCCTCGCCCTCGCTCGCCGAGCACGTTGCTCGTCGGGGACGAAGGCGTCCTCCATGAGGAGCTCGCGGGTGTCGGAGGCGCGCCAGCCCATCTTGTCCTCCTTCTTCCCCGCCCGGACCCCCTCGATGAAGTCCAGCTCGTCCGAGTGGCCGACGCCCAGCTCGCGCGCGCCGTCTCCAGGTCGACGGTGGGCTTGGTGACGATGAAGGAGGTGATCCCCCTGGTGCCCTGCTCGGGGTCGGTGACCGCGGTGGCGACGAAGATCTCGCCCACGCCGGCGTGGGTGATGAAGATCTTGCTGCCGTTCAGCACGATCCAGCCGCCGTCCGCGCGGGCGGCGGTCGTCTGCGTGCCGCCCGGCGTCGGAGCCGGCGCCGGGCTCGGTGAGGCCGAAGCCGCCGAGCACCTGCCCGCGAGGCGAGGAGCGGCACGAAGCGCTCCTTCTGCTCCTCGCGTGCCGAAGGCCACGATCGGCGAGGTGCCGAGCGTGGTGTGCGCGGAGACGGTGATGGCGTGCGAGGCGTCGACCTTCGCCAGCTCGTCGATGATGATGATGTAGCTGAGGTCGTCCATCCCCGCGCCGCCGAGCTCCTCCGGCCACGGAACGCCGAAGAGGCCCAGCTCGGCCATCTTCTTCACGTTCTCCCACGGGAACTCCGAGCGTCTGGTCCAGCTCCCGCGGCGACGGGCGCGATCTCGTTGCGCGCGAAGTCGCGCACCATGTCGCGGATCATGAGGTGGTTCTCGTCGAAGTATCGTTCCATGGTCGTCGAGGTCCTAGGGAGCGTAGGAGATGGCCGACTCGAACGCCGGGAATCTACGGCACGCGGGGCGCCGCCGGAAAGGGAAGCCCGCGTCACGGCGCGCTCCGCTGCTCGCGAGCCACCTCGCAGGAAGGCGCCCCGAGTACTTCTCCGCTTCGCCGGGTCCCACGCCCGGCGACGTCGAGCATCTCGCTCTCGGTGGTGGGCCGCCGCGCCGCCAGCTCGCGCGAGGGTGCGGTCGGAGAAGACGCAGTAGGCGGGAACGTCCGCCTCGCGGGCGAGCTCGCGAGCGGAGGCGCGCGGAGGCGCTCGAAGAGCTGCGGGTCCGCGCGCCGTCGAGCGCGGCGTCCGGCGGCCGGTGCGCGGCTCCCGCGCGCGGCGCGGCGGCGGCCCGCGCGCGCGGCGTCCCGGCTCGGGGCGGGGGCCGCGGCGAGGCGCGTCGCCGCGGCAGTTGTCGCAGGCGCCGCACTCGTCCATCGCCTCCGGGTCGCCGAAGTAGCGCAGCACGTAGCCGCGCCGGCACCCCTCGTTGTAGGCGTAGCCCTGCATCTTCTTGAGCTTGCCCATCTCGCGCTGCTTGCGCGCCTCCAGCGCCGCGCCAGTCGACGGGGAGCCGGTTGACGCGGGGTGGAGCGGTCCAGCACCTGGATGCCCTCTCCCTCGACGACCGCGCGGCCACTCCAGGAAGCCCGTCCGCCTGGAGCCCGTCCAGCAGCTGCACGCGCCTCGCGCGCGCCCGCCGGCCATGCGAGGCGAGCATCCGCCACTCCAGCTCCACGCCCCTGGTAGAGCCGCCTCCCCGCCGCCGAGCTTCCACAGCCGCCGCAGGAAGTGCAGCTCGTCGTCGCCGCCCCCGTCCGCGAGCTCGCGCGAGATCCGCTTCGGGGTGGCGATCAGGCGCACGCGCGCGGCCGCGGCCGGCGCGCCGGCGAGAGCTGCGGACGAGGCCGTAGTCCTCCAGCGACCCGCAGCGCCGAGTACACCTGCCGGTCGCCCTTGGCGGCGGCGAGCGTCCGTGCCAACTCCGGCACGGGCAGCGACGAACACGCCGATCGGCGTCGGCGCGGCGGCGCAGCTCCCGCATCACCTCCTCGATCACCTTGCGCGGCGGGTAGGTCTGGTCGATGAAGAACTCGTGCGTGAAGCGGTCGGCGTAGGCGTGCAGGAGGACGCAGTCGGCGGGCGCCGCCGTCGCGCCCGGCGCGGCCGCCCTCCTGGTAGTAGGCCTCCAGCGTGCCGGGCATGTTGTAGTGCACCACCAGCCGCACGTCGGGCTTGTCGATGCCCATCCCGAAGGCGTTGGTCGCCACCACCACCCGCGCCTCGCCGCGTCATGAAGGCCTCCTGCACCCGCTTCCGGTCCGCGTCGGCGAGCCCGGCGTGGTAGCCGACCGCCGGGATCCCCACGCCCGCCCAGCAGCGGCCGTCAGCGCGTCCACGTTCTTGCGCGTGGACGCGTAGACGATCGCCGAGCCCTCGCGGCCCGCGCAGGAGGCGCAGCAGGAGCCGGTCCTTCTCGGAGTCGTTCTTCGCCCGCAGGACGTGCCAGGTGAGGTTGCGGCGGTCGAAGCCCGTGACCAGCACCTGCGGGTCGCGCAGCTCGAGCTGCTTCTCGATGTCGCGCCGCACCTCGGGGGTGGCGGTGGCGGTGAGCGCCGCGATCGGCGGGTCGCCCAGCGCGTGGCGCACCTCGCCGATCCGCAGGTACGACGGGCGGAAGTCGTGCCCCCACTGCGAGACGCAGTGCGCCTCGTCCACCGCCAGCAGCGAGACCTCCAGCCGGGCGAGCCCGCTCGCGGAAGGACGGGGCTCTCGAAGCGCTCCGGCGCCACGTAGACGCAGCTTCACCTCCCCGCGCTCCACCGCCGCCAGCCGCGACGCTCATCTCCGCGGACGAGAGCGAGGAGTTGATGAAGGTGGCCGGGCAGCCCCGATCTGCCTCCAGCGCGTCCACCTGGTCCTTCATCAGCGAGATGAGGGGGGAGACCACGAGCGTCACCCCCGGCAGGAGCATCGCCGGGACCTGGTAGCAGAGGCGACTTCCCGCCGCCGGTGGGCATGATCGGTCAGGGTGTCCCTGCCCGGCGAGGACGCGCCTCGATCGCCTTCCCCTGGCCGGGGCGGAAGTCGTCGTAGTGCCAGTACTTGCGGAGAACCTGACGGGCGTCTGCGAGATCCACGATTTACGACTTGTGTGTATGGCTGCGGTCTGGCGGCGGTGCGGCTCCCGGAGCGGCGCGGCGCGGGGGGCCGGGACGGGCGGCGGTCCGCGAGCCGGCAAGCGACGACCCCGCCCCGGCGACTGGTACGCCGGAGGCGGGTGTTCGGGTCCATGCCGTGACGGCGGAGCCAGGGGGGATGGCGAAGCGCTACTCCTGGCCCTTGCTCCGCCGCCGCTGGCGGGGCGAGGCGACCGGCTGCTCGCGCGCGTCGACGTGCGGACCACCGCGACGGGGCGCGGCGGCCGGGAAGGCCGAGACGTGCACCACCCGCCCGGCGTGCACCAGCTCGCCACCGATCACCTCGCCGGCGAGGACGCGGTAGCTGCCCTTCCCCACCGTGGCCGCCTCCGCGCGGCGCGCACCCTGCACGCGGTGAAGGAAGCGCTGAGCGTGCTCCGGGTCGTCCCCCGCGTCGCCCGGCCTCGCGCCGAGCGCGTCGAGGATGTAGCCGCGCAGGAGGCGGTCGTGGAGGCGGGCGTAGAGCGCCGGGCCGCCGATCAGGTCCATGCCGAGGGGCTCGTCGCCGAGGAAGGCGACGACGCCCACCTGCCGCTCGAGCGGCGGGAAATCGGCGATCCAGCTCTCGATGTCGGCGGTGCGCGCCTGGTAGATCCCGTCCAGCGCGCCGGTATCGCTGCGGGCGTCGAGCTCGGCGGCCTGCTCGGCGATGGCGCCCCACACCCCGCCCTGCGCCTCCGAGAGCGCCTCCTGCGGGACGTCCAGGTCGTGGAGGGCGTATTCGGCTTCCACCTGGCGCGCCTGCCTGCGCACCCGGGAGGGCGAGTGCTGCGGCGAGGGGCCGAACTGCTCGCCGACGCTGTGCCAGCGCCCCTGCTCCATGCAGGAGACGGGCAGGCGCGTCTTGCCGTGGGCGGGCAGCAGGATGGAGCGGTTCGTCATCCGGTTCTGCCGCGCACCGATGAGCTGCTCCCCGTCGAGGATCAGCACGGGGTGGTCGCCCTCGCTGACCGCGAAGAGCTCGGGTACGGTTCCGCTCCCCACCTCGGTGATGCGCAGCGTTCCCCGGTCGAGGGCGTCCACGAGCAGGTCGTAGGCGAGCTCCACCGGGTCGGCGGCGACGAGCGGGAAGACGGCCAGCGGGCCGTGGCGCTGGGGTGCAGCGAGCGTGGTGTCGAGCATGGGGGCTCCGTGTGGAAGTGTTTCCGACGGATCCAGGATAGCACCCCCCTCTGACAGCGAGCGCCGGCCGCTACACCGGCAGCTTCGCCGGTACCGACCGCATCCCCACCTCGCACCACTTGCCGCGCCGGTAGCCGCACGTCTCGCACTTCGCGCCGGGCCGGGTCTCGTAATCGCCCGCGCCGATCTTCTGGACGGCGCCGCGCGCCGCGGCGAGGACGTCGTCCAGCGCCCGGCGGTCCACGGGCACGGCGGCGATCCGTCGCGGGCCGAGGAAGACCAGCCGTCCGCTGGCCACGGTGTGGTAGACGGCCTGCAGCGCCGCCGCGTAGAGCTGGATCTGCGGCGTGTACTGGAGGGTGAGCGTCTGCAGCCGCGCCTCGTCGTGAATGGCGTTGGTCTTCCAATCGACGATGTGCCAGGCGCCGCCGGGGTCGCGGAAGGCGAGGTCGACGATGCCGTGCAGCACGGAGACGGGCCCGTCGCCGCCGCGCAGCGGGAGGTAGAAGGGGACCTCGCGCTGCACGTTGGCGCCGGCGGCGCGGATCTCGGCGGCCAGCGGCGAGCGCAGCGCCCACTCCACCATCTCGACGGCCTCGGCCGGCAGCTCGGTGGGGAGCGCGTGGGCCAGGCGGTGCGCCTCGGCGCCCGGGTCGGCGTGGAAGTCGGCCAGCTGCATCGCCTGGTGCACGAGGTTGCCGAGGTCGGTGCCGCCCGCGGCGCCGGTCTGCGGCCGCGGCGGGTACTCGGGCAGGCCCAGCTCGGAGAAGCGGTAGACCAGCGGGCAGCGGAAGAAGCCCATCAACCGGGTGACGGCCAGCTGCTCCACGGCCGGCTGGCGGATGGAGAGCGTCCTCACCACCTGCGCGACGGCCGGGTGGGCGCCATCGCCGATGGAGCGGCCGTCGCGCAGGTGGGCCGCGTGCAGCGCGAAGAGCGAGCGGCTGCGGTCGGCCGGCCGCGGCTGCGGGTCCTCCGCGCGCACCCACTCGAGCCCCACCGCCGCCTCGCCCCACCGCGCGGCCGCGGGCCCGGTGCCCAGCTCTCCACCGAGTCCGAGCTGCGCGCGCAGCCAGTGGATCGGCCGCTGGGCCCACGGCTCGCTCACGGCTTCGCCGTCGGCGGCCGCGCCGGAGAGGACGAGCAGCTCGCGGGCGCGGGTCATGCCGACGTAGAAGAGGCGCTGCGCCTCCTCGGCCGACGCGCGGTCCAGCTCCGCGCGCAGCGCCTGGGCGCGCACCGGGCGGTACCAGACGCCGTCCCGCTTCACGGAGAGGTAGAGCCGGCCATCGGAGGTGACGCCGGAGCCGTCGGCGGCCTTCCAGTACTCGGCCGCGAGGTCGGCGAGGAAGACCACCGGCCACTCCAGGCCCTTGGCGCGGTGCACGGTGCAGAGCGTGACGGCGGGATCGCCGCGCTCGGCGAGCGGCGCGTCGGGGTTGTCGCTCAGGTAGCGCGCGGCGCGGCGGGCGCGCTGCAGGAAGCCGCGCAGCGAGAGGTCGCGCGCCTCGCGAGCGAAGTCCTCCAGCCGGGTGAGGTTGGCGGCGCGGGCGCGGCCGTGCTCGTCCGCGAAGACGACGGCGCGGTAGTCGGTGCCGTCGATCAGCCGCCGCAGCAGCTCCACCGGCGGCGCGGCGTCGCGGAGGAGGCGCAGACGGCGCACCAGCGAGACGAAACGCTGCAGCCGCTCGGCGTCCTCGGCCGCGAGATCCGCGGCCTCCAGGCCCTGCCAGTAGGGCGGGCGCGGCGCGGGCTGCGCCATGCGGAGCGCCACCAGGGCGTCGTCGGAGAGGCCGCAGAGCGGCGAGCGCAGCGCCGAGAGCAGCGCCACGTCGTCCAGCGGATTGGCGACCACCGCGAGGCCGTTGAGGACGTCGCGGACCTCGAGGCCGTCGAAGAATCCCTTGCCGCCGACGGAGACGAAGGGGATGCCGGCGTCGCGGAAGGCCTGCTCGAAGGGCGCGTAGTTGCGGGTGCGCAGCAGCACCGCGGCGTCTCCCCAGCCGAAGGGCCGCATGCGCTGCTCACCGGCGTCGAAGACCTGGAAGCCGCCGTCCACCAGGCGCTGCAGCCGCTCCGCCACCCAGCGCGCCTCGCGCTCGCGCGTGTCGGGAAGCGGCTCGCGGACCGCCCTCCCGTTGCTGCTGCTCCCCGGCGCAGGCGGCATCTCGTCGACCACCCGCTGCTCCACCACGCAGCACTCCACGCGCGCCCGGGGCTCCGGGTCCGCCGGGTAGTCCAGGCCGGGCCGCAGGGTGAAGTCGCCCAGCAGCGGGTTCTCGGCCCAGAACGCCCGGCCGGCGGCGTTGACGGCGTCGAGGAGCTCGCCGCGGGAGCGGAAGTTGTCCTCCAGGTCGGTGCGCGCGCCGCCCGCGTCGCGGATCATCCCCAGGAAGAGCTCCAGGTCGGCCGCGCGGAAGCCGTAGATCGCCTGCTTGGCGTCGCCCACGGCGAAGAAGGCGTTCGCATCGCCCCAGAGGCACTCCTTCAGGATGCGGTACTGCAGGGGATTGGTGTCCTGCGCCTCGTCGAGGAGGATGTGCCGGAACTGGCGCCGGTACTCGTCGCGCACTCGCTCGTTGCGGAGCAGCTGCAGGGCGCGCAGCTGGAGGTCCTGGAAGTCGAAGGCGTGCTGCTCGGCCTTGAACGCCTCGAACGCCGCCCACAGCCCCGCCGCCCAGCCCCGCACCCGCACCCGCCGGCGCGCGGCCTCGCGCTCGGCCTCGCGGTCGGCGTCCAGGTCGCGTTTGCGCAGGTCGTCGGCGATCTCGCGCGCGGGCGCCAGCCGCGCCTCCCACGCGGGCTTCTCGGGCTTCCGGGCTCGGGCGTAGAACCCGATGCTCTCCCACAGCTCCGCCGCGCGCTCCCACTGCGGCGCGCCGGGCGCCAGCGTGGGCAGCGCCGCGCAGAGCGCCGCGTACTTCTCGCCCGACTTGCCCCCGACGTACTCCGCGGTGGTGAGCGTATCCGCGCCGTCCAGAAGTCGCAGCATCTCGTCCCACCGCTCCACCAGCCAGGCGTCGAAGGCCGCCGCCGCCTCGTCCGCCGCGCGCTCCGGGTCGGCGTCGGCGCGCAGGTCCTCCAGGGTGCCGCCGTGCTCGCGCGTGTTGGACAACCAGGTCGCGGATCAGCCGGAAGAGCGTGCGCTGCTCGCCGTCGACGCTCTCTGCGCCGTACTCGCGGTCCAGAGCCACGAACTCCGGGTCGCCGAAGAGGCGTTCGAGCTGGTCGTCGTGGAAGAGCGCCTCGTCGATGGGGCTGACGATGGCGAACTCGGGGTCGATGCCCGCCTCCAGCGGCCACTCGCGCAGGATGCGCGCGCAGAAGCCGTGGATGGTGGAGACGTAGGCCGCCTCCGCCTCGCGGCGCGCCTCATCCATGCCCAGGGCGCGGAAGGCCTCCACCAGGCGGTGCTTGAGCTCCGCCGCGGCCTTCTCGGTGAAGGTGATGGCCAGCACGCGGCGCGGGCCGTCGCCCTCGCGCGCCAGGCGCACCATCCGCTCCACCAGGACGCGGGTCTTGCCCGAGCCCGCGCCCGCCGAGACGACGTGCAGCGGGTCGCGGGCGTCGATGGCCTTCTGCTGCTGCTCGGTCGCCTCAGGCATGCTGCTTCGCTCGCTGAACGTGGATCCGGCAGATCCCCTGGAGCTCGCAGGGGCGGCACTCCCAGTCGCGCGGCCGGGCCAGGATGACGGGCGCGCTCATCTCGCGGTGGTACCCGGCGATGCGCTCGTCCGCCTGGCGGCGCAGCCGCTCCCACTCGGCGGGCCCGGCGACGATCACTCCGCTGCCGCTCACGTTGACGCGCGTCTCCAGCCCGGCGCGGACGACGCCGGCGACGCCGCCGTCCTTGACCGACAGGTAGAGCGCCGCCGCCGGGCGGATGCCGAACTCCTCCAGCACCCGCAGGTAGAGCAGCAGCTGCAGCTCCCGGCCGCTCTCGACCTCCTTCCGCTTGCCGGTTCAACGGCGACGGTGCGCCGGACAACCTGCTGCGCAGGAGCGACGGCAGCGTGTGGCTGTGGTCCGGCAACGGCCCCGGTGGGCTGATGACCGGCAAGCAGGTCGCCAGCGGCGCCGCCGGCTACAGCTGGTTCACCAGCATCGGCGACCTCGACGGTGACGGCCGGGTCGACGTGGTGGCCCGCGACCGGTCCGGCGCGCTGTGGTTGCTGCGTGGCACCGGCAGCGGACTGGCCCCGCGCCGCCTGGTGGCGACCGGCTTCGACGCCTACGACTACGCCGGCTAGGGGTGCGGTCCGGCTAGGCGACCGCAGCGCGCTCGGTCTCCGCGACCCCGTCCAGCGCGGCGGGGTCGCTGACCCACACGGTGCCCCCGCCCGAACCGAGCGCCCGCACCAGGAGGGCCGCGCCGGTGCGGCTGACCGGCTGCGAGGCCGTCGCGACGCGGGAGGACCCGGCCGCCCCGCTCGCGCGGAGCGCCAGGACCTCGGCCTGGCTCAGCGTGCCGTCGCCGTCGGCCCAGGCGGGGTCGTCGGCCTCCGGCGGGTCCCACGCGGCGAAGGCGTCAGGCTGTCCCCACACCACCTCGCCGAGGTCGACGACGCCGGGCGGCAGCGGCTCGGTGAAGCGCGTGCCGAGCGGGCTCAGGGCCGTGGCCAGCACGCGGCTGCCCGCTGCGGCGTGCTGCTCGAGCGCGTCCGGGCCGCAGACCACGAGGGCGGACTCGGCCCCGGGTGCGCCCGGCGCGACGGCGACGGCGCCCAGGGCCCAACAGGCGCCCAGGAACACCGGCCCCAGCCAGTGGGACGGGAGGTCGAGCAGCACCCGGTCGCCGCGCTCGACGTCGAGCTCGTCCTGCAGCAGCGAGGCGGTCTTGGCGACCCAGTTGGCCCAGCTGGTGACCGACAGCTCCACCCGCTCGCCGGGCTCGGCGCCGTACCAGGTCACGAGCGGGCGTCCGGGGTCCGCGTCGGGTCGGGTCCGGGCGGCGAGAAGGTCGGGGAAGGTCGTCGGCACCAGGCCACCCTAGGATGCCGCCCATGTCTGTCTCGGACCACGCTCGCCGTCCCGCCGAGCCCGAGGCGGTGATCGTCGCCGGTGGCTTCGGCACCCGCATGCTCCCGCTCACCGAGCGCCGTCCCAAGCACCTGCTCGAGGTCGCGGGAGTGCCGTTCCTCGAGCACCAGATCACCAAGCTGGCCGGCGCCGGCGTGCGGCACGTCGTGCTCGCGACGTCCTACCACGCCCACCTGTTCCGCCCGGTGCTCGGCGACGGGGAGAGGTACGGCGTGCGGCTGACCTACGTGACCGAGGACGAGCCGCTCGGCACCGGGGGAGCGATCCGCAACGTCGCCGACGCCCTGGACCCCGATCCGGACCACGCCGTGGTGATCCTCAACGGTGACGTGCTCAGCGGGCACGACCTCGCCGCCCAGCTCGCCGACTTCGATCGGCTCCGCGACGGACGCCGGGTCGACGTCTCGCTCCACCTGGTGCGGGTCGAGGACCCGCGGGCGTTCGGGTGCGTGCCGACCGACGCGGCCGGACGCGTGGAGGCCTTCCTGGAGAAGACCGACGACCCGCCGACGGACCAGGTCAACGCCGGCTGCTACGTGTTCCGGCGTGGTGTCGTCGACACGATCCCGGCGGGCCGGGCCGTCTCGGTCGAGCGGGAGACGTTCCCGGGGCTGCTGGCCGGGGGGCACCTGGTCGCGGGCCACGTCGAGACCGCCTACTGGCGCGACGTGGGGTCACCGCAGGCACTGGTCGCGGCCTCCCGCGACCTCGTCCTGGGCCGGGCCGGGTCGCCGGCGGTGCGGACGCCCGACGACGGCGTCCTGGTCGTGGACGCGACCGTCGAGGGGGAGGTGTCCGGGGGCTCGAGCGTCCTGGCCGGTGCCGTGGTCGGGCCGGGGCCAGGGTGTCCGGCTCGGTGCTGATGCCGGGTGCGCGCGTCGGTGAGGGCGCGGTCGTGGTGGACAGCGTCCTGGGTCCCGGGGCGTGCGTCGGCCGCGGCGCGCGGCTGGAGGTCCGCCGCGGTGGGCGACGACGCGGTCGTGCCCGCCGGCGTCGAGCTCCCGCCGGCACGCGCGTGCCGTGCGGGACCACGGCCGAGGACCGGACCCGGCTCAGCCGGCGGTCGGCTCCGGGGAGTCGGAGTAGGGGTAGTCCTCCATGAACGAGGTCACGACCGGGCCGCTGGCCTTGCCGCAGTACTGCCAGACGCCCAGCTGACCGTCGGGTTGCCGTGGGTGCCGCCCATCGACCAGTGCGTGAGCGCCAGGTGGGTGCCGTCGGGGAAGTCGGAGCCGCGGTCCTTGGCGTCCTCGGCCGTCCACGGAGCCGCCATGAACTTGTCCTGCAGCGCGGAGCCGGAGAAGGTGTCGGCGATCTCCTCGAGCTGGTCGAGCTGCTCGTCGTCCTCGGCGATGGTCTCGTCGTACCAGAGGATCGTGTAGCCGTGCTCGAGGCTGTGCACCAGGCGCTCGAGCGGCGGCCGGTCGTGCGGGGGACCAGAACTTGCGGACCTGCCCGCCGAACAGGAACTGGCCCCAGTGCGGGCCCGCGGCGGGCGGGTTGGAGGAGTACTCGATGCCCTGGCCCTCGGGGCGGTGGTCCTGGTTGCCCTCGGCCTTCTTGGTGGTGACGTCCTGGCACCCGGCCGCGGACGCCGCGACCCCGATGTCGGCCAGCGCGCCGGCGTCGCCGGTGCTGGCGTCCTTGAACTGCAGGAAGACCATCACGCCGACGACCACGGCGAGCACCAGGGCGGGGGCCACCATGAGGGCGGTGCGCCGGCGTGCCTGGGCACGCTCCTCGGCGCGCATGCGCTCCAGGGTCGCCCGGCGCTCGGTCGCGGTCGGCTCGGCGTCGGGGGTCTTCTTCTTGCTCTTGGCCACGGGCGCGCTCTCTCGTCGTCCGGCTCGACCGTGGGGGGTGCCGGGGCGGGAAGGGTCGGGTCAGGGACCGATCCTAGAGGTCGGTGCCACGTGACGGCCGTGTTCGGCCCAGCCGCACGCGACGAGGACCGCGGCGACCACCCGCTGCGCGTCGTCCGGGGCGTGCACGAGCCAGCCGTCGCCGTCGCGGTCCAGGCGTGCCTCGCCCAGGACCCGGACCAGCGCGGCGCCGAGCTCCTCCGGCGTGGCCGGGGCGCCGAACCCGCGCGCCGAGGTCCGTCCCTCCTCCAGCGCGGTGAGCACCGCCTCCCGTGCTCCCAGGCCGAAGAGGTCCTCGGCCTCGTCGCGCACCAGGGCGGCGCCCCCCGGTCCGTGCTCGCCGGCGGGCAGGACGAAGCCGCCCAGCCCGCGCACGAGGGCGGCGGGGCTGCCCGAGAGCTTGCCGGTGGCCAGCTCGGCGGCCGAGGCGACCTCGTCGGCGACGGCCGGGGCGGTCACCACCAGGGGGTTGCCGTACGGGTCGGTGCGACCGCCGTGGTCGTCGAGGACGACCAGGCCCGCGGCGCCGAGCGCCACGTCGGTCTGTCCCGCCCGCCAGGCGCGTCCCGCGGTGTCGGTGACCACGACCGCCACGTCGACGCCCCAGCGGCGTCCGAGCGCCTCCCGCAGGGCGCGTGCCGAGGCGTCGGGGTCGACCGGCAGGAGCACCAGCGTCCCGGCCTCGACGTTGGAGGCGTCCACCCCGGCGGCGGCCATCACGAACCCGTGCCGCGTGCGCACGATGCGGGTGCGGCCCCGCACCGCGACGACGCGGTCGGTCTCGTCCGTGATCGCCGCCTCCCGGGGGTCCTCCCGGTCGCCGCGGCGCTCCCGGCCGGCACGAGCCGACCCTCCGCCTTGCTCACCACCTTGCTGGTCACCGCGACGACGTCGCCGTCCTGCGGCACCACGCCGGCGCCACGCCAGGCGCCGGCCAGCAGGCCCGCCAGGTCGTCCCCGGGGCGGACCTCGCCGACGCCGGTGGCCGGCACGACCAGGAGCCCGCCGACGGGCAGGTCGCTCACGGGTTGAGCCCGACCAGCGCCAGGGCGGCGCGGACCATGGCGGCGGTGGCGGCGGTGTCGGTCATCATCAGCGGCACCGCCTCGCAGGACATGCCGGTCGCCCGCACGCGCTCGACCAGGGCGGCGTCGGCGGAGTCCACCAGCCAGCCGTCGAGCAGGCCGCCGGAGGAGCGGGCCCCGTAGTGCTCCGCCACGCCTGCGGCCGACACCTCGACGCCGATCGACTCCAGCAGCTGGTGGGCCATGCCGCGCACGTGGGTGCCGGCGACGATGGGGGAGAGGCCCACGACGGGGGCGCTGGTCTCCCGCAGGGCCTCCCGCACACCCGGGACGCCGAGGATCGTGCCGACCGAGACGACCGGGTTGGACGGGGGCAGCAGGACGACGTCGGCCTCCGCGATCGCCTCGAGCACCCCGGGGGCCGGCGTCGCCGCGTCGAGCCCGACCGGGACGACGGCGAGGGCGGGGACCTCGGCCCGCAGGCGGATCCAGTACTCCTGGAAGTGCACCACGCGCTTGCCGGACGGCGCCTGGTCGTCCGGGACCGCGACGTGGGTCTCGACGCGGTCGTCGGTCATCGGCAGGAGCCGCACGCCCGGCTGCCACCGGGCGCACAGGGCCTCGGTGACCGCCGACAGCGCGAACCCGGCGTCGAGCATCCGGGTGCGCACCAGGTGGGTGGCCAGGTCGCGGTCGCCGAGGCCGAACCAGGCCTCCTCGACGCCGTACGCCGCGAGCTCCTCCCTGGCGTGCCAGGTCTCGCCGGTCCGACCCCACCCGCGCTCGGCGTCGATGCCGCCGCCGAGGGTGTACATCACCGTGTCGAGGTCCGGGCAGATCTTCAGGCCGTGCAGCCACAGGTCGTCGGCGGTGTTGGCCACGACGGTGACGTTCCCGGGGTCGCCCCACCCGGGCACGGTGAGCAGGCCCTGCAGGAAGCGGGCCCCGCCGACACCTCCGGAGAGCACCGTGACGCGGCGGCCCCGGACACCTCCTGGCCCGGGCTCGGTCGCGGCGGGGGAGGGCGTCAGGGGGCTGGTCATGGGGGCTCTCTACCGGCCCGCCCCGCGGGGGGTCAAACCCGACGGGGCCGCTAGTGTCCCTCTGCCGCCGCGGTGCCTGCCGCTCCGGTGCCGGGGAGCGGGCCTCTCGCGCCGGATCGCCGCGGATCGGGCCACATCCGGCCGGACCGGGCGGGATCGGGCCAGAAGGGCAGAGATGGACTATTCCGCCTGGATCGGAATGACCATCTGAGCCTGCCCGGCCCACCCGATAGCAGACTTTCGCTTGACTGCGGGCGTACGACATGCTTGTAATTCTCACGGTGTCATTCCTTGTGGCGAGGGTCTCAGGCACCACCACATGGAGGGGATCCGTCAGGGTCGCCCGGGTCGAAGGGGAGATCGATGCGCGAACTGTTCCTGGTCGAGGAGACCGCAACCGAGGAGCTCAGCTGGCAGGAGCGCGCGCTGTGCGCTCAGACGGATCCGGAGGCGTTCTTCCCCGAGAAGGGCGGGTCCACCCGGGAGGCCAAGCGGGTGTGCCTGACCTGCGAGGTCCGCAGCGACTGCCTGGAGTACGCCCTCGGCAACGACGAGCGCTTCGGCATCTGGGGCGGCATGTCCGAGCGCGAGCGCCGCAAGCTCAAGCGCCGCGCGGTCTGACCCGCGCCGGACGCCCCCAGCACGTCGGGGGCGTCCTCAGGAGTCGCCGAGGTCGTCGTAGCGCGGGTCCACCTCGTGCGGGCTCCGCCCGAGCAGCTCGGCGACCTGCTCGACGACGACGGTGAGGACCAGCGCGGCCAGGTCCTCCGCCGTGGTGGCACGCAGCTCGATCGGGCGGCGGAAGACCACCAGCCGCACCCGGTCGTCGCGGCGCACGACCGAGGCCAGCGGCACCGTGCTCTCGTCCCAGCCCTGCGGCAGGACGGGAGCCTCCTCCACCGCGAGCTCGAGGTTGCCGAGCTCGTCGGCCCACCGCTGCTCCAGCGCCTCGACCACCTCGAGGACCTGGGTGTCGAAGCGGTCGCGGCGGCTGGGCCGCCGCGGGCCGCCGCCGGTGGTCAGCGGCCCCGGCAGGACGGCCGGACCACGCATCCCCCGTCCCCTGCGGTCCCGGCGGCTGCCCCGGCGTGGACCCAGCCGGTCGACCTCGTCGACGTGGCCGCCGGCCCCCGATCCTTCCCGCCCGTCGTGATCCACGCCCGCGAGCCTAGCCGCGCAGCGCGACGGGGCCAGGTAGCGTCCTGCTCGTGAGTCCCGTCCGCCGCTGTTCGCGCACCGCCTGCCGGCGTCCGGCGGTGGCCACCCTCACCTACGTCTACGGTGACCAGACCGCTGTCCTCGGCCCGCTGGCCACCTACGCCGAGCCGCACGCCTACGACCTGTGTGACGAGCACAGCGAGCGGCTGTCGGCCCCCCGCGGGTGGGAGGTGCTGCGCCTGGCGCCGGACCCCGACTCCCTGGGGCCGACCACCGACGACCTGCTCGCGCTGGCCGACGCGGTGCGCGAGGCGGCCCGCCCGCCCGAGCCGACCGCGCCTCCGGTGCGCCCGGCCGAGACCGGGCGGCGTGGCCACCTGCAGGTGCTGCGCGGCGAACGTGGCTCCGGCGACCCCTCCGCCACCGGGCGGCAGTAGGTTGAGCCGCGTGAGCGGCACGACGACCAGCCCCACCACCGGTCCCGACAACCTCGAGCGGGTGGTCAAGGCCTACGACGTGCGCGGCACCGTGCCGGACCAGGTCGACGAGGCCCTCGCCCGTGCGGTCGGCGGCGCCTTCGTCGACGTCGCCCTGGACCACCGCGAGGAGGTCGCCTCGGGCCGCGGCGTGGTGGTCGGCCACGACATGCGCCCCTCCAGCCCGGGGCTGGCCCAAGCCTTCGCCGAGGGGGCGGCGCGCGCGGGAGCCGACGTGACGATGGTGGGCCTGGCCTCCACCGACCAGCTCTACTTCGCCTCCGGCCACCTCGGGCTGCCCGGCGCGATGTTCACCGCCAGCCACAACCCCGCGCAGTACAACGGGATCAAGCTCTGTCGCGCCGGTGCCGCACCGGTGGGCCGCGACACCGGGCTGGGCCGGCTCCGCGACCTCGTCGCCGCCGGCGAGGTGCCGGCGGCCGAGCGGCCGGGGACCGTCCGTGAGCTCGACGTGCTCGAGGAGTACGCCGCCCACCTGCGCTCGCTGGCCCCGGTCTCCGGCCGGCGCCTGCGCGTCGTGGTCGACGCCGGCAACGGCATGGCCGGCCACACCGCGCCCGCCGTGCTCGGACCGCTCGACCTCGACCTCGTGCCGTTGTACTTCGAGCTCGACGGCACGTTCCCCCACCACGAGGCCAACCCGATCGAGCCGGAGAACCTGCGCGACCTGCAGGCGGCCGTGACCCGGGAGGGCGCCGACCTCGGACTGGCCTTCGACGGCGACGCCGACCGGTGCTTCGTCGTCGACGAGCGCGGGGAGGCGGTCAGCCCGAGCGTGCTGACCGCGCTCATCGCCGCCCGCGAGCTGGCCAAGGAGCCGGGCGCCACGGTGATCCACAACCTGATCACCAGCCGCGCGGTGCCCGAGGTGATCGCCGAGCACGGCGGCCGCGCGGTGCGCACGCGGGTGGGTCACTCGTTCATCAAGGCGACGATGGCGCAGACGGGAGCGGTCTTCGGCGGTGAGCACTCCGGCCACTTCTACTTCCGCGACTTCTGGCGAGCCGACTCCGGCATGCTCGCCGGCCTGCACACCCTCGCCGCCCTGGCCGAGCAGGACGGGTCGCTGAGCGCGCTGCTGGCGCCCTACTCCCGCTACAGCGCCAGCGGCGAGGTCAACTCCACCGTGGCCGACCAGTCCGGTGTCCTGGCCCGCCTCGAGGAGGAGTACGCCGCGCTGCCCGGCGTCGACGTGGACCACCTCGACGGCCTGACGGTGACCCACGCGGACTGGTGGTTCAACGTCCGGCCGTCCAACACCGAGCCGCTGCTGCGGCTCAACGCCGAGGGCCGCGACGAGGCGACGATGGTCGCCCTGCGCGACGAGGTCCTCACGAAGATCAGGAGTGGACAGTGACGAACCCCGAGCTCGACCCGACCCTGCTGGAGCTGGTCCGCTGTCCGAGGTGCCGCGGGCCGCTCGACCTCGACGCCGCCCCCGGCACCGCCGACGACGGCGGGCTGACCTGCCCGGCCTGCTCGCTGCGCTACCCGGTGCGCGGTGGCGTGCCCGTGCTGCTGGTCGACGACGCGGTGCCGTGGCAGGCGACGTCGTGAACGAGCTGTTCGACGAGACCAGGCTCGACGACGAGCAGGCGCTGGAGCAGGCCGACCAGGTGCTGCGTCCGCTGGCCGAGGCCGGGGCCCGGGTCCGCCGGGAGTCGGTGGAGGCCGCCGACGCCGTGGTCGCGGCGGTGGAGCAGATCAAGGACGACCAGCCGCGAGCGGTCGTGGCAGCGGGGCCCGACTCGCGGTTGCTCCGCGCCGTGCTCGAGCCGCACTGCCCGGTGCCGTTCGTGGCATGGCCGGGACCGGGCCTGCCCGGCTGGGCGGGCTCGCTCGACCTCGTGGTGATGCTGGCGCCCGGGGGAGAGGACCCCGGCAGCGCGTCGACCGTCGCGGAGGCGGTGCGTCGCGGTGCCCAGGTGGTCGTGGGCTGCCCGCCCGACTCGCTGGTCGCCCGGCACGCCGAGGGCCGCCACGCCGCGGTGATCCCCGCCCGCAGCCACGACCAGCTGGCCACGGCCGTGGTCGTCCTCGACCTGCTCGCGCGGGTCGGGCTGGGGCCCGACGCCGACCCCGACGAGGTCGCCGACGCCCTCGACGAGGTCGCCGTGGCCTGCTCGCCCCACCGCGACCAGACGGTCAACCCCGCCAAGCTGCTCGCGGTCGCGTTCGCCGACTGCCTGCCGGTGGTGTGGGGAGGGTCGGTCCTGGCCGCCAGGGCCGCGCGACGCGTGGCCGAGTCGATGCGGCGCGCGAGCGGGCGCTCGGCGCTGGCCGGCGACGCCGAGCAGCTGCTCCCGGTGCTGGCCGCGGCGCCGGCGCGCGACCTGTTCGACGACCCGTTCGCCGACGGCGGCGACGGCGCCGACGGGGCCGACGGGGCTGTCCGCGAGCCGCGCCCGGCGCTGCTCGTGCTCGACGACGGCTCGCAGGAGCCAGGCGTGCACGAGAGCCGGACCCGCCTGGCCGAGGTGGCCGAGGAGCGCGACCTGCGCCTCGAGGTGCTGACCGCACCCTCCGGCACCGACCTGGCGCGCTACGCCTCGCTGCTGGGGCAGGGACGCTACGCCGCGGCGTACCTCGGCATCGGGCTCGGACGCCGGCTGTTCTGAGGCGCGGGACGGGCAGGAGGTCCCGGCCCCCCGGGCCGTCCGTCGAGCGGTCGGCGCCGAACCCCCGCCGGTAGCATGGTCGAGATATGGACGACAAGAGGAGAACCATGGACTTCAAGGTGGCCGACCTCGGCCTGGCGGACTTCGGGCGCACCGAGATCGAGCTCGCCCAGCACGAGATGCCCGGGCTGATGGCGATGCGGGAGCGCTACGGCGACAGCCAGCCGCTGGCCGGCGCGCGCATCGCGGGATCGCTGCACATGACGATCCAGACCGCCGTGCTGATCGAGACCCTCACCGCGCTCGGCGCCGAGGTGCGCTGGGCCTCCTGCAACATCTTCTCCACCCAGGACCACGCCGCGGCCGCGGTGGCGGTCGGCCCCGAGGGCACGGTCGACGCCCCCGCCGGCGTCCCGGTCTTCGCGTGGAAGGGCGAGACGCTGGAGGAGTACTGGTGGTGCACCCAGCAGATCCTGCGCTGGCCCGACGGCAAGCACGCCAACATGATCCTCGACGACGGTGGTGACGCGACGCTGCTGGTGCACCTCGGCGTGCAGGCTGAGAAGACCGGCCAGGCCCCCGACCCGGCGACCGCCGAGAGCGCTGAGCAGAAGGTCGTCTTCGAGGTGCTCAACGCCACGCTCGCCGAGGACCCGACCCTGTGGACCGGGATCGCCAACGAGATCCGCGGCGTCACGGAGGAGACCACCACCGGCGTGCTTCGGCTCTACGACATGCTCCGCGACGGGCGCCTGCTGTTCCCGGGCATCAACGTCAACGACTCGGTGACCAAGAGCAAGTTCGACAACAAGTACGGCTGCCGCCACTCGCTGATCGACGGCATCAACCGCGCCACCGACGTCCTCATGGGCGGCAAGGTCGCGGTCGTCTGCGGCTACGGCGACGTGGGCAAGGGCTGCGCGGAGTCGCTGCGCGGCCAGGGCGCTCGCGTCATCGTCACCGAGATCGACCCGATCTGCGCGCTGCAGGCGGCCATGGACGGCTACCAGGTCTCCACCCTCGAGCAGGTCCTGGGCGAGGCCGACTTCGTCATCACCGCCACCGGCAACCGCGACGTGCTCACCGCCGAGCAGATGAGCCGCATGAAGCACCAGGCGATCGTGGCCAACATCGGCCACTTCGACAACGAGATCGACATGGCCGGTCTCGAGACCTGGGAGGGCGTGGTCCGCAAGAACGTCAAGCCGCAGGTCGATCTGTGGACGTTCCCGGCGGGCAACTCGGTCATCGTCCTTTCCGAGGGCCGGCTGATGAACCTCGGCAACGCGACGGGTCACCCGTCGTTCGTCATGTCGAACTCGTTCACCAACCAGGTGCTGGCGCAGATCGAGCTGTTCACCAAGCCGGAGGACTACCCCGTCGGGGTCTACGTCCTGCCCAAGCACCTCGACGAGGAGGTCGCCCGTCTGCACCTCGGCGCGCTCGGGGTCACGCTGACCGAGCTGAGCGACACGCAGGCCGCCTACCTCGGCGTGGACAAGCAGGGTCCGTACAAGTCCGACCACTACCGCTACTGAGTCGGACCGCATCCCCATGGCCACGTCGACCGCCGAGGCAGGTGCGCCGGGCGTCCCGCCCAAGGGCCGCGTGCTCGTCGTCGACGACGACGTGGCCCTGGCGGAGATGCTCTCGATCGTCCTGCGCAACGAGGGGTTCGAGTCGCGCACGGTCAACCGGGGGGACCAGGTCCTCCCGGTGCTGCGCGACTACCGCCCCGACCTGGTGCTGCTCGACCTGATGCTGCCCGGCAAGGACGGCATCGACGTGTGCCGTGAGATCCGCGCGGAGTCCGGGGTCTCGATCGTGATGCTCACCGCCAAGAACGACACCGTCGACGTGGTCCTCGGCCTCGAGTCAGGGGCCGACGACTACGTCGTCAAGCCGTTCAAGCCCAAGGAGCTGATCGCCCGCATCCGGGCACGGATCCGCCGGCTGGACCCACCCGGCTCCGAGGTGCTGCACGTCAGGGACCTCACCATCGACGTCGCGGGGCACCGAGTGTCCCGCGGCGACGAGGTGTTCTCGTTGACTCCGCTGGAGTTCGACCTCCTGGTCTGCCTGGCCCGCAAGCCCTGGCAGGTCTTCACCCGCGAGGTGCTGCTCCAGGAGGTCTGGGGCTATCGCCACGCCGCCGACACCCGGCTGGTCAACGTGCACGTGCAGCGGCTGCGCTCGAAGATCGAGCACGACCCGGAGAACCCCGAGGTCGTCGTCACCGTCCGGGGCGTGGGCTACAAGGCGGGCTGAGCGGTGCTCCCCGTGCCGCCCTCCCTCGCGCGCGCAGCGGCCTCGACCGCCCGGCTGTGGCGGCGCTCGCTGCAGGCGCGGGTCGTGCTCAGCACGGTCGCCCTCTCCGCCCTGGTGGTCGCGCTGCTGGGACTGGCCCTGCTGCGCCAGATCTCCGACGGACTGGTCGGGGAGAGGGTCGAGGTCGCCCTGGCGGAGGCCGGCCAGAGCAGTGCCGAGGTGCAGAAGAGCCTGAGCGCCGCCAGCGCCGACTTCGACGTCGAGGCCCAGCTCTCCGACCTGGCCGCCCGGGTGGTCGAACGAGGACGCTCGCAGGGCTACGACGTGGTGCTGATCGGCCCGTTGCGCGCCAGCGGAGGTGCGGCGCGCCCCGTCGGGGGCGGTCAACGCTTCAGCCCGGGCCTGGACCCGAGCAGCGTGCCGACCGACCTGCGCCGCAGCGTCGAGTCCGCCACGGGCGGCGACGGGTGGACCTACACCCGGCTACGACGCACCAGCAAGGGGGCGCCCGACGGATCGACCACGACGCCGGCGGTCGTCGTGGGCTCGCGCCTGGTGCTCCCCGCCGACGGTGGGACCTACGCGCTCTACCACCTCTTCCCGATGAGCCAGGAGCAGCAGACGCTCGCCCTGGTCCGCCGGGCCCTGCTGACCAGCGGCGCCCTGCTCCTGCTGCTCGTCGCCGGCGTGGCGTTCCTGGTCGCCCGGCAGGTGGTCACCCCCGTGCGCCTGGCGCGCCGGGTCGCGGAGCGCATCGCCTCGGGTCGGCTGGAGGAGCGCATGCAGCTCCGGGGAGAGGACGACATCGCCCGCCTCGCCGGCTCGTTCAACCAGATGGCCTCCTCCCTGCAGAAGCAGATCCGTGCGCTGGAGGACATGTCGGCCGGCCAGCGCCGCTTCGTCTCCGACGTCTCCCACGAGCTGCGCACGCCGTTGACCACCGTGCGGATGGCCGCCGACGTGCTCTACGACGGGCGGCAGCGGTTCGACCCGGTCACGGCTCGCTCGGCCGAGCTGCTGCACCACGAGCTCGACCGCTTCGAGAACCTGCTGACCGGGCTGCTGGAGATCAGCCGCTTCGACGCCGGCGCGGCGGCGCTGCACCTGGACCGGGTCGACCTGGTCGACGTGGCGCGCCGGGTGGTGGCCAGCATGTCGATGCTGGCCGAGAACGCCGGCGTCCGCCTCGTCCTCGTCCCGCCGGACCGGCCCTGCGTGGTCGAGGCGGACGCACTGCGCGTCGAACGGGTGGTGCGCAACCTGGTCGGCAACGCCATCGACTACGCCCGCCCGGCGATCGTGCCGGACATCGAGGTCCGGGTGGCGGGCAGCGCGACCGCGTGCGCGGTGACCGTGCGCGACCACGGCGTCGGGCTGGCTCCCGGTGACGAGACGCGCGTGTTCAACCGGTTCTGGCGCGCCGACCCCGCCCGGGCGCGCACCACCGGCGGGACCGGCCTCGGGCTGGCGATCGCCCGCGAGGACGCCCGGCTGCACGGCGGGTGGCTGGAGGCCTGGGGCCGTCCGGGCGAGGGCGCGCAGTTCCGGCTGACCCTGCCGCGCCGGGCGGGGGAGGACCCCGTCGCGAGCCCGCTCCCGCTGGCGCCCGAGCAGGCCGTGACCCCCGCGACCCGGGCGGTGCGACGGTGAGGCGGCGCCGGGCCGGGGCGCCCGCTGCGCTCGCCGTGGTCGTGGCGGCCGTGCTGCTCGCAGCGTGCTCCCGGATCCCGTCCGAGGGACCGGTGCGCTCCACCGGCACCTCGCTGCCCTCGCCGTCCTCGGCCCCCTTCGACTTCAACCCGCCCGGTCCAGCGGCGGGCGCCGGCCCGGTCGAGATCGTGACGGGCTTCCTCACCGCCCTCGAGGCGACGCCCGTCTCCACCCGCGTCGCCTCGCAGTTCCTGACCGAGCGGGCGGCGGCCGCGTGGCGGCCTGAGCGCCGCACGCTGGTCTACCAGGGCCGGGACCTGCGGCCCGGACCGGTGAGCGACTCCTCCAGCCGGGCCTCGGTCGAGCTGCGGCTGACCTCCGCCTACGCCCTGGACGCCGGGGGGCGCTGGACGGGGCCGGCTGCCGACGTCGAGGCCGACGGCCTGCCCCTGCAGCTGGTGCGTGAGGGCGGGGAGTGGCGGTTGAGCTCGGTCCCGGACGCGATGGTCGTGCCGATGTCCTACTTCCAGGACCACTACGCCCGCTACGCGCTGCACTTCTTCGACCCCTCCGGGCGGCTCCTGGTGCCCGAGCCGGTCTACCTGCCACGGGGCGTCCAGGCCGCGACCCTGCTGGTCGACCGCCTGCTCGACGGGCCGCGCGGACCCGACCGCGGCGTGGAGCGCACCTACTTCCCGCGGCGCACCCGGCTGGCCGTCAGCGTGCCGATCCGCAGCGACGGCGTCGCCGAGGTCCCGCTGACCGAGGAGTTCGACGAGCTCGAGGGCGCCGATCTCGACCGGGCGCTGGCCCAGCTGGTCTGGACGCTGCGGCAGGTGCCCGACGTCACCGCGGTCCGGGTGACCGCAGCCGGGCGGCCCCTGCGGCTGACCGGTGCCGGCGCGACCCTCGACGTCGACAGCGCGGCGTCGTACTCCCCGTTCGTGGCCTACGCGGAGGAGGCGCTGTTCAGCCTCGAGGACGGCACGGTCGAGGAGATCCGCCCGGTCGCCCGGCCCGAGCGAACCCCGTTGGTGCGGCTGCCGGTGCCGCGTCCCGGCGCACGGCTCGGCGTCAGCCTGCAGGCCACGGCGGCCGCGCTCTCCGGTGACGACGGGCTGGTGCGCACCTACCCGGCGGGCTCGGGTGTCGACACGCCGGCCGGCACCGGCGCCACGCTCCTCGTCGGCAGCTCGCTGCGACCCTTGTGGGACTGGTCACGACGGGTGTGGCTGGTCGACCCCGCCGGCGGCCCCGACGCGGTCCGGGTCGCCTACGGCAGCCGGATCACCGACCTGCGGGTCCGCGGACTTCCCGACCGCCCGGTCACCGCGGCCGCGCTCTCGCGCGACGGCACCCGCCTGGTGCTGGCGCTCGCCCCGAGCGGGAGGCGACCCGCTCGCTTGTGGATCACACGGGTCTCGAGGGTCAGCGACGACTCCGGCGCGCCGGTGCGCCTCACCCGCGCCCGGCCGATCGCCACCCAGAGCCCGCTGCAGCGGGTGGTGGACCTCGCCTGGCGCGACGGCACGCAGCTGGCGGTGCTGAGCCGGGTCTCCCGGACCACGAGCGTGGTCGACCTGGTCTCGGTCGACGGCGAGTCGCAGTCCGGTGCGCTCATCGAGCCGGTGGACGTGCTGTTCGCCCGGGCGGTCTCGCTGACCTCGTCGCCCGGGACCCGCACCCTGCTGGTGACCACCGACCAGGCACGCACCCACCAGCTGACCATCCAGGGACGGTGGGTGGAGGACGAGTCGCTGCGCGGAGTGCCCCGTCCGGTGTTCGTGGGCTGAGGATCACCCCGCAGGCGCGGTGCGGGCGACCTCGGACGGGTCGAGGCCCACCAGGTCGCGGAAGCGTTCCGGGTCGACGTTGCCGCCGGAGAGGACGACGCCCACCCGCCCACCGGCAGGCGCGCGGCCCTGCAGCAGCGCCGCCAGCGCGCACGCCCCGCTCGGCTCGAGGACCGCGCCGAGGTGCCGGGCGGCGAGGACCATGGCGGCCACGATCTCCTCGTCGCTGACCGTCACCACCCCGGCGAGCCGCGCCTGCAGCACCTCGAAGGGGTGGCGGCCCGGGCTGGTCGTCTGCTGCCCGTCGGCGATGGTGCGCGGCACCTCGATGCTGACCCGGTGGCCCGCCTCGAGCGAGCGGCGCACGTCGTCCCCGGCCTCGGGCTCCACACCGACCACCCGGCAGCGCGGGGCGAGCTCGTGCGCCACGGTCGCGCACCCGGCGGCGAGGCCGCCGCCGCCCACCGGCACCAGGAGGGTGTCCAGCGGACCGGTGTCGTGCAGCAGCTCGAGCGCCACCGTGCCCTGCCCCGCCATGGTGAGCGGGTCGTCGTACGGGTGCACGACGAGGCGGCCGGTCTCCTGCGCGCGCGCGGCGAGCAGCTCCTCGCGGTCGCTGGTGTAGCGGTCGAAGGTCTCCACCCGGGCGCCCTGCGCGAGGGTCGCCGACCGTTTGGACGCCGGCGCGTCCTCCGGCATGAGCAGCAGCGCGCTGGTGCCGCGGATCGCGGCCGCTCGCGCCAGGGCCTGGGCGTGGTTGCCGGAGGACACCGAGACCACGCCGTGCCGGAGCTCCTCGTCGCTGCGCGCGGTGAGGTTGGCCAGGGCACCGCGCAGCTTGAACGCGCCGCCGAGCTGGAGGTGCTCGGCCTTGAGCAGCACCTCGGCGCCGACCGCGGCGTCCAGCGCCGGGCTGGTCAGCACCGGGGTGCGCCGCACGTGGCCGGAGATCCTCGCCGCGGCGGCCTGGACGTCCTCGAGCCCGATCACCGCGCCACCGTAGCCCGGCTTGCCGGGGTGACGGGCGGACCCTGGTGAGGGCGGACCTGTCCACAGCCGGCGCCCGACGGAGCACACCGGTCCGTGCGCGGCGGCAGGCTCGGCCCGTGTGGGACGCGTTGCTGGACCTCGCGGCCGGCTCGGTGTGCGTGGTCTGCGGTCGCGCGGGCCGGGCGCTGTGCCGGCCGTGCCGCCGCGCCCTGCCGCGGGAAGCGGTCGCCGCGAGACCCACGCCGTGCCCGCCGGGCCTGCTCCCGGTCCACGCCACGGGGGAGTACGCCGGCGCCCTGCGGTCGCTGGTCGTCGCCCACAAGGAGCACGCCGTGCACGGCCTGGCGGTGCCCCTGGGTGACCTCCTCGCCACAGCTGTCACAGGTGCGCTGCGGGAGGTCGCCGGACCGACCTGGCCGGACCCGCCCGCAGCCCCGGGGCAGGTCGTCCTGGTGCCCGTTCCCAGCCACCCGCGGGTCGTCCGCGACCGCGGCCACGACCCGTTGCTGCGGTTGACCAGGCGCGCCGCGGCAGTGCTGCGGCGCGACGGCGTGCGGGTCGCGGTGGCCCGGCCGCTGGCGGTCGTCGGCAGGCCCCGCGACCAGGCCGGCCTGGGGTCCGCGGAGCGGGCGGCCAACCTCGCCGGCCGGTTCGTGGCCCGCGCCGGCCCCCGGCCAGGACGCGTGGTGGTGGTCGACGACGTGCTCACGACGGGCTGGACGCTCCGAGCCGCGCAGACGGCGCTCGAGGCGTCCGGCTGGCGACCCGCCGCGGGCGCGACCGTGGCGGCGACGCGCCGTCGCGCCGTCCCGGAGTTCGGCGTCTCGCTACCGCGATCACCACCGGGGCACTAGCGTCGAGACATGGAGTCCGCCCGGGTCCGTGGTTGCGTCGGGAGGACAGGCGCGAGCGATCGACTCGCGCGGCCCCTCCGGCAAGCCGATGCCAGTCGCAGGCGAAACGGTCCACGTAAGCCCGGTGCTCCCGCTCCCGTCTGCGGCGGGGGCGCGCGCACCGGACGATCACGGTGCGGCTTAGAGGTAAGTCCTGCCGGCCGGTCGCTGCCAGATGCGGCGGCCAGCGCCGAGAAGGTCAGTAGTGGCAGAGAAGCTGCGAGAGCCTCAGCAGGCGGTTGTGGGGTCGAAGACCAGGTCGGCCGGGCGGACTCTACCCTTGCCAGATCGCGTGGCAGGGCGGCTGCGGGACCACCAGTCGGATTCAGTCGGATCACTCGCCCGAGGGCGACTCACGAGGACCGGAGGTAGGCATGGACATCGTCGTCAAGGCCCGACACGGAGAGGTCACGGATCGCTTCCGTGAGCACGTGCAGGACAAGCTCTCCCGCCTCGAGAAGCACGACCAGAAGGTGATCCGCATCGAGGTCGAGGTCGAGAAGGAGCGCAACCCCCGGCAGCAGGACCGGTGCGTCAAGGTCGAGCTGACCGCGTTCACCAAGGGGCCGGTGGTCCGTGCCGAGGCCGCCGCCGACGACAAGATGGCCGCCCTCGACCTCGCGCTGGACAAGATGAGCGCCCAGATGCGTCGCGCCGCCGACCGCAAGCGCGTGCACCGCGGCCGCCACGCGCCCGTGTCGGTGGCCCAGGCCACCGCTGCGGCCGCCGCCCTGGTCAACGGCAGCGGCGCCCTCGACTCGGCCGGCTCCGAGGACGAGGGCACCGGCACCCCGGGCGCGGCCGGGGTCGTGACCGCCGAAGGCCCCATGGTCGTGCGCGAGAAGACCCACCCCGCGACCCCGATGAACCTCGACCAGGCGCTCTACGAGATGGAGCTCGTGGGCCACGACTTCTACCTGTTCGTGGAGGAGTCGACCCGGCGGCCCTCGGTGGTCTACCGCCGGCGCGGCTACGACTACGGCGTCATCTCCCTCGACCTGGAGAACCCGGCCTGAGCGGGCCGGGCCGTTCCGACCCGGGGGCGCGGGTGGACGCGCGATCACCCCTGCGGGTTGGGACGGTCGGGCTACGCCGGGCCGCGACGAGGTCGTCCCGTTTGGCTATTTCGAGACTCAGGTCCCCCTCCAGCGCGACCTAGGTCGCACGTCCGCATTTTGCTCCTTGCGTAGCCCGTTCGTGCCATGATCGGTCCCGTGAACCTCCCTGCGAACTCCTTGGCCAACGGTCACGTCGCGGACAGTGCCATCCGTGTGCTCGTCGTGGACGACCAGGAGCTCTTCCGTCGCGGCCTCACCATGCTGCTCAACGTCGAGCCGGACATCGAGGTCGTCGGGGAGGCCTCCAGCGGCGCCGAGGCCGTCGGCGTGTGCCACGCCGAGGCTCCCGACGTGGTGCTGATGGACGTGCGGATGCCCAAGCAGAACGGCATCGAGGCGTGCGCGTCGATCAAGGAGGCCGCACCCGGCGCCCGGATCATCATGCTGACCGTCAGCGACGACGAGGGCGACCTCTACGACGCGGTCAAGAGCGGTGCTTCCGGCTACCTGCTCAAGGACTCCTCGATCGACGAGGTCTCCCAGGCGATCCGCGTGGTGGCCGACGGCCAGTCGCTGATCAGCCCGTCGATGGCGATCAAGCTGCTCGACGAGTTCAAGCAGATGTCGCGCGGCGACCGCAACCTCAGCCCCGGGCCCAAGCTGACCGAGCGCGAGCTCGAGGTGCTGCGGCTGGTGGCCCACGGTCTCAACAACCGCGAGATCGCCAAGCAGCTGTTCATCAGCGAGAACACCGTCAAGAACCACGTGCGCAACATCTTGGAGAAGCTCCAGCTGCACTCGCGCGTCGAGGCCGTGATGTACGCCGTGCGGGAGAAGCTGCTCGAGATCCCGTGAGCCGCTGGTGACCACGGGGTCGCTCTCGGCGGCCCAGGCGCGGCGCGTGGCCCTGGCCGCGCAGGGGTTCCTCGACCCGCCCCACACGAGCCCCACCATGCGCACGCTGCTGCGCGCGGTCGGGCGCACCGGGCTGCTGCAGATCGACTCGGTCAACGTGCTGCAGCGCGCCCACTACATGCCGCTCTACAGCCGCATGGGCCCCTACGACACCGGTCTGCTCCAGCGGGCGGCGGAGCGACGACCGCGCCGCCTGGTGGAGTACTGGGCGCACGAGGCCGCCTACATGCCGGTCGAGCTGTGGCCGCTGATGCAGCACCGCATGGCGACCGCCGACACCAAGGCGTGGGGCGGTCCGCGCCGCATCGCGCGCGAGCAGCCCGACCTCGTCCAGTGGGTGCTCGACGAGGTGCGTGACCGCGGTCCGGTCAGCGCCCGCGACGTCGAGGGAGACGTGCCGCGGACGAAGGAGCACTGGGGCTGGAACTGGTCGGCGGCCAAGCAGGCGCTGGAGTACCTCTTCTTCGCGGGCCGGGTCACGGTCGCCCGTCGCGGGCCCGCCTTCGAGCGGCTGTACGACGTCCCCGAACGTGTGCTGCCCGCCGCGGTCCTCGCGGCCCCGGAGCCCACGCCCGAGGAGGCCGCCCGGCAGCTGGTCGAGCGGGCCGCCCGGTCCCACGGGGTCGCCAGCGTGCAGTGCCTGCGCGACTACCACCGCATGGACCTGGCGCCGACCAGGCAGGCGGTGGCCGACCTGGTCGAGGACGGGGTGCTGCTGCCGGTGCAGGTGGAGGGCTGGCGTCGGCCGGCGTACCTCCACCGCGACGCGCGCGTGCCGCGCCGGGTGGACGCCGCGGCCCTGCTCAGCCCCTTCGACCCCGTGGTGTGGGAGCGGTCGCGGGCCGAGGCGCTGTTCGGCTTCCGCTACCGGATCGAGATCTACGTCCCGGCCGCGCAGCGGGTGCACGGCTACTACGTGCTGCCGTTCCTGCTCGGCGACGCCCTCGTGGCCCGGGTCGACCTCAAGGCCGACCGCGCCGCGGGCGTGCTGGTGGTCCAGGGTGCCTACGCCGAGCCCGGCCACCCGGCGCACACCGCCGAGGCGCTGGCCGCCGAGCTGGCCCGGCTCGCGGGCTGGTTGGGCCTGGGTCCGGTGGAGGTGCGCCGGCGCGGAGACCTCGCCGACCGACTCGGCGCGGCGGTCGGGTCCGGGCCCTGACCGGGTAGGGCTCCGTAGGTAGAGTGCAGCCGTGCCTGCCATCATCGACAAGATCCTGCGTATCGGCGAGGGCAAGATCCTCCGTCAGCTCGAGGCGGTCGCCAAGGCCGTCGACGCCATCGAGGACGACTTCGTCGCGATGAGCGACGACGAGCTGCGCGGCATGACCGACGAGCTCAAGAAGCGGCTCGCCGACGGCGAGAGCCTCGACGAGCTGATGCCCGAGGCCTTCGCGACCGTGCGCGAGGCGGCCAAGCGCGTCCTCGGGCAGCGGCACTACCCCGTGCAGATCATGGGCGGCGCGGCGCTGCACCTGGGCAACATCGCCGAGATGAAGACCGGTGAGGGCAAGACGCTGGTCGCGACGCTGCCCACCTACCTCAACGCCCTGACCGGCCGCGGCGTGCACGTGGTCACGGTCAACGACTACCTCGCGACCTACCACGCGGAGTGGATGGGTCGCGTCTACGGCTTCCTCGGTCTCACCACCGGCATGATCGTGCCGGACATGAGCCGTGCGGCGCGCCGCGAGGCCTACGCCTGCGACGTCACCTACGGCACGAACAACGAGTTCGGCTTCGACTACCTGCGCGACAACATGGCCAACTCCCTGGAGGAGTGCGTCCAGCGCGGTCACTACTTCGCGATCGTCGACGAGGTCGACTCGATCCTCATCGACGAGGCGCGCACCCCGCTGATCATCTCCGGGCCCACGCAGGACGAGGTCCGGTGGTACCCCGAGTTCGCGACGATCGCCTCGCGCATGGTCAAGGACGAGGACTACGAGGTCGACGAGAAGAAGCGCACGGTCTCGGTCCTCGAGGGCGGCATCACCAAGGTCGAGGACTACCTCGGCATCGACAACCTCTACGACTCGGTCAACACGCCGCTGATCTCGTTCATGAACAACGCGATCAAGGCCAAGGAGCTGTTCCGCCGCGACAAGGAGTACGTGGTCCTCGAGGACGAGGTGCTGATCGTCGACGAGCACACCGGCCGCATGCTCCACGGCCGGCGCTACAACGAGGGCCTGCACCAGGCGATCGAGGCCAAGGAGGGCGTGCGCATCCGCGAGGAGTACCAGACCCTCGCGACGATCACGCTGCAGAACTACTTCCGCCTCTACGACAAGCTCGGCGGCATGACCGGCACGGCGATGACCGAGGCCAGCGAGTTCGACAAGATCTACAAGCTCGGCGTCGTGCAGATCCCGACCAACCGCCCGATGGCGCGCCTCGACCAGCCCGACCTGGTCTACCGCACCGAGGAGGCGAAGTACGACGCCGTCGCGGAGGACATCGCGGAGCGTCACCGCAAGGGCCAGCCCGTCCTGGTCGGGACCGTGTCGGTGGAGAAGTCGGAGTACCTCTCCCAGCTGCTGCGCAAGCACGGCGTCCCGCACTCGGTGCTCAACGCCAAGGCGCACGCCAACGAGGCCAAGATCGTCGCGCTCGCCGGCCACAAGGGCGCGGTCACGGTCGCGACCAACATGGCCGGTCGAGGCACCGACATCATGCTCGGCGGCTCGGTGGACTTCCTCGCCGACGACGAGCTGCGCAAGCAGGGCCTCGACCCGGTCGAGCACCACGACGAGTACGAGGCCGCGTGGCCCGCGATGGTCGAGAAGATCAAGGCGCAGGTCGCGGCCGAGCACGACGAGGTCAAGGAGCTCGGCGGGCTCTACGTCCTCGGCACCGAGCGTCACGAGTCCCGCCGCATCGACAACCAGCTGCGCGGTCGTTCCGGGCGTCAGGGCGACCCCGGCGAGTCCCGGTTCTACCTGTCGCTGCAGGACGAGCTGATGCGCCTGTTCAAGTCCGACTGGGTCGACTGGGTGCTGACCACCCTCAAGGTCCCCGACGACGTCCCGATCGAGAACAAGCGGGTGACCAACTCGATCGCGTCGGCGCAGAGCCAGGTCGAGGCGCAGAACTTCGACTCCCGCAAGAACGTGCTGAAGTACGACGACGTGATGAGCCGCCAGCGCGAGGTCATCTACGCCGAGCGCCGGGCCGTCCTCGAGGGCGCCGACCTGCACGACCAGATCAGCTCGATGATCGACGACGTGGTCAGCTCCTACGTCACCGCCGCCACCGTCGGCTTCCCTGAGGAGTGGGACCTCGACAAGCTCTGGACCGCGCTCAAGCAGCTCTGGCCCGTGACGCTGCCCGTCCCCGGGTCACAGCTCCCCGCTCTCCCCGACGAGAAGAAGGGCAACTACACCTTCGGTGACGAGCCCGAGGACGACGAGGCGGGGATGGGTCTTGCCGCTCGCTCCGCCGACGATCTCGACCGCGAGGAGCTGATCGAGGTGCTGCGCGCCGACGCGCACGCGGCCTACGAGGCCCGCGAGGCCGAGTTCGGCGACGAGGTGATGCGTGAGCTGGAGCGCCGCGTGGTGCTCTCGGTCCTCGACCGCAAGTGGCGCGAGCACCTCTACGAGATGGACTACCTCCGCGAGGGCATCGGGCTGCGGGCCTACTCCCAGCGCGACCCGCTGGTGGAGTACCAGCGCGAGGGCTTCGACATGTTCACCGCGATGATGGACGCGATCAAGGAGGAGTCGGTCGGCTTCCTGTTCAACATCGAGGTCGAGGTCGGCGAGGAGCCGGAGGAGGAGGCCGTCCCCGACGGCGAGACCCCGTTCGAGATCAGCGCCGCCGCGGCCGCCCAGACCGCCTCGGCGCACCCGCAGATCCACGCCCGGGGCCTCGAGCGCCCGGAGCCGGCGCAGTCCGAGCTGACCTACACCGCTCCCAGCGAGACCGGCGGGGCCGAGGTGCACCGCGAGCCGGAGCGGGCGGAGGACGCCTACGCCGGCATCGGCCGCAACGCGCTGTGTCCCTGCGGGTCGGGCAAGAAGTACAAGAAGTGCCACGGCTCGCCCAACGGTCCGGACGGCACCACCGCCCGGGTGAGCTGAGCCGGTTCGCCGGTCGGGTGCAGGGGCACCCGGCCGGTCAGCTGAAGTCGAGCGCCGTGCAGACCCACCGGCCCTGACGCAGGTCCAGTCGCAGGGCGACGGCGCGGGAGCGCCGCCCGTGGCTGACGTGCACGCTCACCTCGGCCACGAGCGGCGAGGGGCGGCTGACGTGCACGCTGCGGACCTCCGCCAGGGCGGTGGACCTCAGCGGCAAGGTGTCCTGGCCGGTCGTGGAGGCCTGCTGGACCAGGCGGGTGCGCCGCTCGAGGTCACGGAACACCTCGCGGCTGGTCCAGCGCACCAGCTGCACCACCGGCCGGTGCCCGCCCACCACCTCGACCAGTGCCTGCGCGAACCGCGCGGACCAGGCGCGCAGCGCGCGGTCGGCCACGTCCGGGGTGCGGCAGGGCGGCGGCGTGGTGGCCGGCCCCTCGGGGAGACCGTGGTCGTCGAGGGCCAGGGTGCCCTGCACGGCGGTGTGGTCAGGCGCCTCGCGCGGCCCGCCGGGACGGGGGACGAGGCGGGTGACCACGGGGGCGGGCAGGGCGGTGTCCCGGGCGTCGGTGCGGGCGTGGGTCATCGTGGTGCTCCTGGTCGGTGCTGGAGGGAGACGGGCACGCGCAGGGTGGTGCCGGGGCGGACGAGGTCGGGGTCGGGGCCGAGGACCGCGAGGTTGGCGCGGCGCAGCAGCGGCCACGCCCGCGCCACCTGGGCGTCGGAGGCCTGCGGGCCGAGCAGCGCCTCGGTGAGGGTCCACAGGCAGTCGCCGGGGCGTACCTCGACGGTGCGCGGGTGAGGCGCCGGTGCGTGCCCGGTGGGGAGACCGGGGAGCGGCAGCCCGTCGAGCAGGGCCCAGCCTGCCCGGTGCGCAGGTCCTCGCTCCGCGGCCGGCGGGTCCGCCGGCTGGTCCGCCAGCCGGGCGATGTGATGGGTCACCGGCTGGACCACCGGCTGGGCGAGGCAGCCCCCGGCCAGGACGACCAGGAGCGAGCGCACGAAGGCCGGACGCAGGCAGCCCAGCGCCGACCGGGGCACCGGGCGGGCGGGATGGCGAGCGAGGTCGCGGGCGCAGGCCAGCACGCTGGCGGCGAACCACAGGCAGCACAGCGCCACGCCCAGCCAGGCGACCGCCTGGACGGCCGCGACGACCCGCACGGGGTCGCCGGGGGCCGGCCCGGCGGCGGTGAGGGTGGGCAGGCACCCGGCCAGCCCCCGGACCGAGCCGGCGCACGCCACGGCGGCCAGGGTCTGCACGGCGGCGGTCGCGGCGACCAGTCGCAGGGCACGGGCGGTGGGGCTCACGGGGGTCCTCGGCTCGACGGCGTCAGGGGCGATTCCACAGATAACCCTCGTTTGATCGCGTTTGCAAGAGTTTGACCCGCCCTTGTGGAGATCGCCATGAGGTGCCACGGTGAGCCGCGTGGGATGGGAAGAACGACTGCTGGCGCTCTTCGACGACCTCGAGCAGCAGGCGGAGGGGCTCTCGCTGGCCGCGCGCGAGACCGACGTGGCCGAGCTGGGCCGGGCGGAGTACGCCGAGGTGGACCTGGCGGCGCGTCTGCACGCCTCGGTCGGCCGCGCCGTGCACCTCGACCTGGGCGGCTGGGGTCGTCGCGAGGTGGTGCTGGAGCGGGTGGGTCGCGGGTGCGCTGTGGTCCGCGAGCCGCGGCCCGGTGCCCGGGCCACCGTGGTGAACCTGGACCACCTGCGGGGCGCAGCGGGGCTCGACCCGGGCGCCCGGCCCGAGGAGCTGCGGCGCGTCACCGCCCGGCTGGGGCTGGGCTCGGCGCTGCGTCACCTCGCCCAGGAGGTCGACCGGGTCCTGGTCGTGCGCAGCGACGGCGAGCACCGGGTCGCGGCCCTGGGCCGGCTGGGGGCCGACTTCGTCGAGCTGGTGGGGGAGACCGGTCAGGTCGAGGTCGTGCCGCTGGCCGCCCTCGTGGCGGTGGCGCCCGGCTAGCGGCGACCTAGCCCCGGACCTGGCCCTCGGACTGGGCCTTGGACTGGCCCTTGATCTGGGCCTCGGTCTCGGCGTACATCCGCTGGATGAACGCCTCGAGCTCGTCGCGCTCGATGCGCCACTGACCGCGCCCCCCGATCTTGAGGGCGCGGATCTCGCCGCGCTGGACCAGGGCGCTGACCTGGGCCAGCGAGGTGTTGAGCACCTCGGCCACGTCGTTGAGCGTGAGGAACCGCGGACCGTCGGTCATGGGGCCATCGTGACACCTGAGGCGGGAGAAAGGGAGATTTTGCCCGGGCCCTGTGGACAGCTCGATCGCCAGGGCCGGGAGGGGGTATCAAGGTCGCATCATGGTGCCCGTGACCTCGACCGCCGCTCGCGCCCGGGCGGACGCGCGCGCCGACCCGCCCGTCCCGCCGCCGGCGGTCCGCCTGGTGCGACCGGGCTGGCGCGACCCGCGGCTGGTGGTCGGCGTGCTCCTGGTGTGCGCCTCGGTGCTGCTCGGTGCCCGGCTGCTGTCCTCGGGGGACCGGACCACCCCCGTGTGGGCCGCCGCCGGACCCGTCGCGCGGGGGGCGACCCTGACCGCGGGCGACCTGCGGGTCGTCCGGGTGCGGTTCGCCTCCGAGGCCGACGCCCGCCGCTACCTCGCCGCCGACGCGCCCCTGGGCGAGGGGACGGACGTGCTGGTGGCGACGCGCGAGCTCGGCGAGGGCGAGCTGGTGCCCGCCGGCGCCGTCCGCGCCGATGCCGAGGCCCTGCGCCAGCTGCCGCTGACGCTGCCGGCCGGCGCGGTGCCGCCCGCGGCGCGGGTCGGTGCCCACGTGGACGTGTGGGCCGTCCCGCGCGACACCGGTGGCGCGGCCCCCGCCGCCTCGCGTGGCCGGCTCCTGCTCGAGGACGTGCCCGTGCTGGCCGTCGGCCGCGGGGGAGTCGGCGGCCCCGAGTCGCTGCGCCAGGTCGTCGTCGGCGTGAGCGGCTCCACCGACGTCGGCGACGTCGTCGACGCCCTCGGCCGCGGCACGGCGCTGCTGGTCGGGCGCCCGTGACGCCGCCGGGACTGCCGGGTGACGGTGCCCGGCTGGGCGTGCTCCTCGCCGGTGACGGAGAGGACTGGGAGCGCCCCGCGCTCGACGCCCTCCAGGGCTCGCGGGACCTCGTGCTGCTGCGCCGCTGCCTCGACCTGACCGAGCTCCTGGCGGCCGCGACGAGCGGCACCGCGCAGGTCGCCGTGATCGGTCACCGCAGCCACGGCCTCGACCGCGACGCCGTCGACCGGCTCGCCGCGGCAGAGGTCCGCGTGGTCGTGGTCGTCGCCGATGCGGGCACCAGCGCGGCGTCCTACGCCCAGGAGCGCGAGCGCCTCGAGCGGCTCGGCGTCGCCGAGGTCCTCCCGGCAGCGGCCACCGCCACCGACCTCGCCCGGGTGGTGCGCGAGGCGGTCACCCACGAGCGCGCCGCGCCGGAGGAGCCGGCCCTGCTGCCGGGTCGCGGTGCCGGCGGTGGTGCGACCGGCCGGGTCGTGGCGGTGTGGGGGCCCCACGGCGCCCCCGGGCGTACGACGCTCACGGTCGGCCTGGGCGCCGCTCTCGCCGCCCGCGGCGTCCCGGCCGTCCTCGTCGACGCCGACCCGCACGGCGGGGCGGTGGGCCAGCACCTCGGGGTCCTGGACGAGGCGTCCGGCCTGCTCGGCGCGGTGCGGCTCGCCAACGCCGGCTCGCTCGACGCCGCCCGGTTGGCCGCGTGCGCGCGCACGGTCGACCCGGGTCTGGCGGTCCTCACCGGCCTGCCGCGCGCCGACCGGTGGCAGGAGGTCCGGCCGGGTCCGCTGTCCGAGGTCGTCGACGCCGCCCGCGCCCTGGCCGACCTCGTGGTGGTCGATGCCGGCGCGGGCCTGGAGGCGCCCCCGCCCCCCGGCCTGCCCGTGCCCCGCACGCGGGAGGCGCTGGTCACCGGCGTGCTGGAGGAGGCCGACGAGGTGCTGGTGGTGGCCTCGCCCGACCCGGTCGGCCTGACCCGGCTCGCCCGGGCCCTGGTGGACCTGCGGGCCGTGCGCTCCGACGGGCCCGCCTACGTCGTGGTCAACCGCATGCGTGCCGGCCTGGGGTGGCGGGAGCGGGACGTGGCCGACATGGTCGCGCGGGTCAGCCCTGCCTCCCCGCTGGTGTTCGTGCCCGACGACACCGCCACGGCCGACAAGGCCCTGGTCGCCGGGCGCACCGTCGCCCAGGTCGACCCGCGGGGCTCGTCACGGCTGGCCGGCGGCCTGGCGCGCCTGGCCGCGCTGGTCGCCGCAGCCCCGGCGGATCAGACGGTGAGCAGGAGGTAGAGCCCGCTCACGGTGAAGAACACCATCACCATGAGCAGCGGCAGCTGCCCGGTGAGCTGGTGGCGCCGGGGCAGCAGCTTCATCGCCTTGTCGTGCGCGGCGACGACGCCGAGCACGTGCCCGCCGACGATCGCGACGACCTTGACGTAGGCGAGCAGGGTCTGGTGGCGGGAGAGCCAGTAGCTCACCTGCAGGTCGGCGGTGCCGAGCAGGTCGGCCCCGGTGCCCATGGGGTCGCTGAGGTAGATCAGGGTCTGCTGGCCGTACTCGACCAGCAGCGTGAGGTAGTGGGCGACGACGTACCCCACGATGATCGGCACCAGCGACGAGGCGAACTGGAGCGGGAGGTCGCCGCGGTGGCCGCCGTCGCGCGCCGGCGCGACCAGGGTGGCGAGGGCGAACAGCCCGCCGACGACCAGCCAGAAGCCCAGCAGCGCGAGGGTGTCGAGCAGGGACTTGTCCACGCCGACCTGGCTGGTGATCCGCAGCCAGGCCAGCGACTCCTTGAAGGAGTCGAAGGCCGTGCTGCCCAGCAGGATGCTGGTCAGCGCGAGCAGGCCGGGCACCGCGGGCAGGCCGTCCAGGTTCTGCAGGGGGGCGCGCACCACGAGCGTGCCGTCACCACGACGGCCCCAGGCCGAGAGGTGCGAGACGAGGGTCGAGTAGGCCTCGAACGGGTCGGCCGCGGCGATCCAGCGCTGGCCGAAGACCGCCGCGCCGACGAGCACGACCGCGGCGTAGACCGCGAACCACAGCCGCACCGGCGCGAGGTAGCTCGACTGGGGGTAGACCAGCTCCAGCCACGTGAACGCGAAGATCCCGAACGCCGCGGGCCACAGCCCGACCCAGTCGGGCAGCCGGGCGACACCTTCGTCGGGGTCACCGCCGGTCACGCGGGAGAGCAGCAGGTGGAGGGTCCGCAGCGGGTTGACCGCGCGGTAGAAGGGGCCGAGGAGCAGCGACATCGGCACCAGCCCCACCCAGAGCAGGACGAAGACGGTGCCGAAGGTCGGGTTGATGGCGGTGTCGGGTCCCGCGGTCGCTGCCCACACGACGTACGCCGTGAACGCGAGCCCGAGCGCCCGCAGGGCCCAGCTGACGGGGCCGCCGTCGACCGCCCGGGCGAGCCCGGTGGGCAGGGGCCGGCCCCCGGTCGCGGCGTCGAACCGGGGCTCGCGCCAGGCCAGGACCAGGACCGCGAAGGACACCGCGAGGGCGGCGGCGCCGCCGGCCAGGGCGAACGGCAGCGAGATGGGGAGGTCCTGTGCGCCGCCGATGCCGTGCGTGAAGACCTTCACACGTCTCTCCTGGGGTGGTCGGCGGGCGTCCGGGCTGCGAGCAGTGAAAGAATCCCACGGCGGCCACCGGAACCGGCGGAGGCCCCGACAGGGAGGAGGGCTGCTGGGTGGAGCGACTACGCCCGGGGGACGTGGCCCTGCTCGACGTCGAGTCGGGCAGCACCCCCATGCACGTGGCCACCGTCGAGGTCTTCGAGCCGGGTGAGGAGGGCTTCGACCACGCCCGGCTGCTCGCGCTGATCGGGGACCGGCTGGCGTTCGTGCCGCGCTACCGGCAGCGACTGCTCCCCGTGCCGGGTGGGCTGGCGGCACCGGTGTGGGTCGACGACGCCGACTTCGACCTGACCTACCACGTGCGGGAGTCGGCCGTGCCGCGGCCGGGCACCATGGCGCAGCTCGAGGAGCTGGTCTCGCGGATCATCGCGCGCCCCCTGGACCGCAGCCGGCCGCTGTGGGAGATGTACCTCATCGAGGGCCTGGAGGACGGCCGGGTCGCGATCCTGGCCAAGTCGCACCAGACGCTCGTCGACGGCGTGTCCACCATCGACATCGGCCAGGTCATCCTCGACGACGACACCGTCGCCCGTGAGCGCATCCCCGACGACTGGGTCCCGCGGCGGGAGCCGTCCGCGCTGCGGATGCTCGCCTCCGCCGCGCAGACCCGCGCCGCCGCGCCCGACCCCATCGCGCCCGCCCGTGCCGTCGCCCGCGCGGCCCTGCGGCACAACCCGCTCGCGCTCGGCGTGCGCGCCGGCCGGACCGCCCCCGAGAGCCCGCTGCGGACCACCGTGTCGCAGCAGCGTCGCTTCCACACCGTGCGGACCGACCTCGACGACTACCGCCAGGTCCGCCGCTTCCACGGCGCCACGGTCAACGACGTGGTGCTGGCCACCGTCACCGGGGCGCTGCGGTTCTGGCTGATGACCCGGGCGGAGTCGGTGCACAGCAGCCGCCAGCTCCGCGCGATGGTGCCGATGAGCGTGCTGGACAACGACCTGGAGCCCACCTCGCTGGGCAGCCAGGTCACCGGGACGGTGCTGGCCCTGCCCATCGGCGAGGCCAGCCCGGTGGTGCGCCTGCACCAGGTCTCCTACGCCCTCAAGGCCCACAAGGACACGGGCAAGGCGGTCTCCGCGCTGCGCCTGATCGGGGTGGGCGGCTTCGCCCCCACCACCTTCCACGCGCTGGGGGCCAGGGTCGCGGCGGACTCCCGCGGGCGCGAGTTCAACCTCGTGGTCACCAACGTCCCGGGGCCGCAGTTCCCGCTCTACGCCGCGGGTGCGCGCATGCTCGAGAGCTACCCCGCCCAGCCGCTGCTCCCGGAGCACGCGCTGGCCATCGGGGTCACCTCCTACGACGGCGGGGTGTACTACGGCATCACCGCCGACCGCGACGCGATCCCCGACGTCGAGGTGGTCGGCCAGTGCCTGACCGAGGCGCTGGCCGAGCTGGTGGACAGCACCTCCGAGACGCGTCAGCGCGCGCCGCGCGGTCGCGGCACCGGCGCCGCCGACGGGCCGCGGGGCTCCTGAGGTGCGGGTCTACCTCCCGGCGGGGCCCGAGCTCCTGCGCGAGCTCGAGGAGTCGGGCCGCCTCGCCGCCGACCCGCACCGGACCGGCTACGCCGTCACCCCCGAGGTCTGCGCCGAGCTGGGCGTCGGGCAGGAGGACGAGGAGGCGGAGTACGCCGTCCTCGCCGCGGCCGCGCTCGACGCGGTGGCGCTGGTGGGCGAGGTGCCCCGGCGCGTCGTGCTGGTCGTGGAGACCTCGGCGGTCGCGCGGGAGGGTGCCCGGGTGGGGCTGCCGCACGAGCTGGCGCTGGCCCAGGTCGAGGCCGTCCAGGTCGACGACGCCGGGGCCGAGCCCACGGTGCGGGCCGCCCGCGCCGGCGACGCCACCGCGGTGTCCGCGCTGGAGGACCACGACCTGGGCTGGTTCGCCACCCAGGAGCTGGGCGAGGTGCGGCGGCTGCTCGGCGGGTGACCGTGGCACGATCGGGGGCATGGACGCCGTGACGCACACCCCGCAGCCGGTGAACGAGCCCAACCTGACCTACGCCCCCGGCAGCCCCGAGCGCGAGGCGCTCCTCGCCGAGCTGGTCCGCCAGGAGTCCGAGCAGCCCGACCTGCCGGCGGTGATCGGCGGTGATCGGCGGATGGGTGGTGGCCCGGAGCACCGTGTGGTGCAGCCGCACGACCACCAGCACGTCATCGGGGTCACCAAGGCGGCGACCAGGGCCGACACGCGGGCCGCCATCGCGGCCGCTGCGGACGCAGCGCCGGGGTGGCGCGCGATGAGCTTCGACGACCGCGCGGCGGTGCTGCTCAAGGCGGCCGACCTGCTCGCGGGCCCGTGGCGCCAGCGGCTCAACGCCGCGACCGTCCTGGGGCAGTCCAAGACCGCCTTCCAGGCCGAGATCGACGCGGCCTGCGAGCTGATCGACTTCTGGCGCTTCAACGTGCACTTCGCGCGACAGATCCTGGCCGAGCAGCCGATCGCCAACTCCCCGGGGGTGTGGAACCGCACCGACCACCGTCCGCTCGAGGGGTTCGTCTACGCCGTCACTCCGTTCAACTTCACCGCGATCGCCGGCAACCTGCCCACCGCGCCGGCGCTCATGGGGAACACGGTGGTGTGGAAGCCGTCGCCGACGCAGCAGCGGGCGGCGAGCCTGACCCTGGAGCTGCTCGAGGAGGCGGGCCTGCCGCCCGGCGTGATCAACCTGCTCCCGGGGCCCGGCCCCGAGGTGTCGGCGGTCGCGCTGGCCCACCCGGACCTGGCGGGCCTGCACTTCACCGGCTCCACGGCCACCTTCCAGTCGCTGTGGCGCACCATCGGGGAGAACCTCACCGGCTACCGCGCCTACCCCCGCATCGTGGGGGAGACCGGGGGCAAGGACTTCGTGGTGGCGCACGCCTCGGCAGACCCCGACGTGCTGCGGACCGCGCTGATCCGGGGGGCGTTCGAGTACCAGGGCCAGAAGTGCTCGGCGGCGTCCCGTGCCTACGTCGCCCGCTCGGTGTGGGAGCGGATCAGGGACGAGCTGGTGGAGGAGACCGAGGCGATCGCGATGGGCGACGTCACCGACCTGTCGAACTTCATGGGAGCGGTGATCGACGACCGGGCCTTCGACAAGCACCGCAAGGCGATCAACCGCGCCAAGCGCTCCAGCCGCCTCACCGTGCTCGCCGGGGGCAAGGCCGACGACAGCGTCGGGTGGTTCGTCCGGCCGACGATCATCGAGTCCTCGGTGCCCGACGACGAGCTGTTCCGCACCGAGTACTTCGGCCCGATCCTCGGGGTCTCGGTCTTCGACGACGACCGCTTCGAGGACGCGGTCGACCAGCTGGAGTCGTTCGCGCCGTACGCCCTCACGGGCTCGGTGGTCGCGCAGGACCGGCGCGCCATCGCGTGGGCGGGGGAGCGGCTGCGGTTCGCCGCGGGCAACTTCTACGTCAACGACAAGCCCACCGGCGCGGTCGTCGGCCAGCAGCCGTTCGGCGGTGCCCGGGCCTCGGGGACCAACGACAAGGCCGGCGCCGCGAGCAACCTGCTGCGGTGGACCTCGCCGCGCAGCATCAAGGAGACGCTGGTGCCGCCGACCGACTACCGCTACCCCCACATGGGATGAGCATGCTTCCCATCGCCTGGCACCTGGGTGCCCTGCACGGCTACGAGAAGCTGCTCGTGCTGCTCATCGCGTTCGGCCCGTTCGTGGTGCTGTCGCTGGTCGTGCGCCACGCCAACCGGCGCAACGCGCGCGAGGACGAGCTGTCGACGGGGTCCACCGCCGAGGAGGACGACCTCAGCGGTCGCCCGCCAACCACCTGAGGCCGACCTCGCGCTCCCGGCGCAGGCCGCTGCCGAGCACCTTGCCGATCAGGCCCTCGAGCTTGCCGCCGACCAGCGGGATGTTGACCTTGACCTCGGCGTCGAAGCGCTCGGTGCTCGTGCCGTCGCCGTTGTCGACCAGCTCGATCCGGCCGCGCAGGTGCCCGGGCTTGCCGGGGATGGAGATGTCGAGGTGGGCCCGCTGCGCGGACTCCCACTCCTCGCGCTGCACGGTCTCGACCGCGTTCCCGACGACCTTGCGGGCCGGCCCGGGGACGCTGCTGGTGTCCTGGCGCTGGCGCACCTCGACGGTCGCCGGTGGCTGGTCGGAGCTGACGCTCACGGTGTGGTGGTCGGCGTCCTGGGCGGCGCACACCGCCTCCCGGAACGCCGGGTCGAGCAGCATCGCCAGGACGTCGGTCGCGGGGGCGGGGTACTCGTGGACCCGCTCGAACCTCACGCCTGGTCCCCGCGGTCGCCACCGAGCCAGGCGCGGCCGGCAGCGGCCTCCTTGTCGCGGCCCTCGACGAACAGGTCACCGAGGACCTTCTCGAGCTTGCCGCCGATCAGCGGGACCGACACCTTGGCCTCGCCCTCGAACTGCTGGGTGGTGCGCCCGCCGAGCTCGCTGAGGCGGTAGCTGCCGTTGATCCGCGTCGGCTTGCCGGGCGTGGTGATCTCCAGCTCGGCGCTGGACCGGCTGGTCCAGGTCTCGACGATGACGGCCTTGGTGGTCTCGCCGGCGAACTTGGTGGCGAAGGACGGCACGCCCTGCACCGGCTGCACCTGGTCCATCCGGACCTGGGCGCCCTCACCCTGCTGGGTGACGTCCACGGACACCTCCAGCACCCCCGACTCCCTGGCGGCCCGGTCCCGGAAGGCCGGGTCGGTCAGCATGGCGTACACCTGGTCCATCGGGGCGTCGTACGTGGTCGTGTGGCTGAGCTTCATGTTCCGATCCTGCCGCATGGGATCGGGTCGGTGCGCACCCCCGCAGGAGGTTGGCAGAGCGTCGGGGCCGCAATAGTGTCGAAACGTGTCCACCAAGCCCGCAGACCCGAAGGACGAGCTGCTCGTCAAGGCAGCCGCGACCGCGAGCACCAAGAAGGGGACGGGCACGCCGCCCAGAGCGACGTTGGAGGCGCTGCTGCGCCAGTACTACCGGCACGTGGCCTACGAGGACCTGGCGGAGCGCGCCGACACCGACGTGCTGGGCGCGGGGCTGAGCCACTACCACCTGGCCGGGAACCGGGTGCCCGGCGTGGCCAACGTGCGGGCCTTCACCCCGACGGTCGCCGAGCACGGCTGGTCGGCGGGCGGGCACACGGTCGTCGAGGTGGTCACCGACGACATGTCGTTCCTGGTCGACTCGGTGACGATGGAGCTCAACGCCGAGAGCCGCAGCGTGCACCTGGTCGTGCACCCGCAGCTCATCGTCCGCCGGTCGATCACCGGCGAGCTGCTGGAGGTGATCGAGGACGAGTCGACCCCGGTCGAGTCGGAACACGACGTGCTGCGCGAGTCGTGGATGCACGTGGAGATCGACCGGGAGGCCGACCAGGCCGAGCTGGACCGCGCGGTCTCCCGGCTCGAGAAGGTGCTCAGCGACGTCCGGGAGTCGGTCGAGGACTGGGAAAAGATGCGTCAGCAGGTGCTCGACGTCGTCGAGGACCTGCGCGCCACACCGCCCGCCTCGCTCCCGCAGCACGAGATCGAGCAGGGCGTCGACCTGCTGAGCTGGCTGGCCGACGACCACTTCACCTTCCTCGGCTACCGCGAGTACCTCCTGGGCGAGGAGGGCGGCGAGGACGTCTTGCGGGCGGTGACCGGCACGGGTCTCGGCATCCTCCGGGCGGACCAGGCGATGTCGCCCTCCTTCGGCAAGATGCCGCCGCTGGTGCGGGAGAAGGCGCGCGAGCAGACCCTGCTGGTCCTGGCCAAGGCCAACTCCAAGTCCACGGTGCACCGGCCGGCCTACCTCGACTACGTCGGCGTCAAGACCTTCGACGAGGCCGGCGAGGTCGTCGGGGAGCGCAGGTTCCTCGGGCTCTACTCCTCGACCGCCTACACCGAGTCGCTGACCCGCATCCCGCTGCTGCGGGAGAAGGCCTACGCCGTGATCGAGTCCGCCGGCGTGGAGCGCGCCAGCCACACCGGCAAGGCGCTCATGGACGTGCTGGAGAACTATCCCCGCGACGAGCTCTTCCAGACCCCGCTCGAGGACCTGGAGCGGATCGCGATGGCGGTGCTGCAGACGCGCGAGCGCCGCCAGCTCCGCCTCTTCGTGCGGTACGACGCCTACCGCCGGTTCCTGTCGTGCCTGGTCTACCTGCCGCGCGACCGCTACAACACCGCCGTGCGCGAGCGGATCTCGGCGATCCTGCTGCGCGAGCTCGGCGGCGACACCATCGAGTACACCGCCCGGGTCTCGGAGTCGATGCTGGCGCGGCTGCACTTCGTGGTCCGCCCGCCCAAGGGACAGACGGTGGACGGGCAGGTCGAGGTCCCCGAGCTCGAGCGCAAGCTGGCCGAGGCGGCCCGCTCGTGGGAGGACGACTTCGTCGCCGCGGTGCGCGACGAGTACGGCGAGTCCACCGGCTCGGCGCTCTCCCGCAAGTACGCCGCGTCGTTCCCCGAGGCCTACAAGGAGGACTACCGGCCCCGCACCGGTGCGGTCGACATCGGCCAGCTCGAGTCGATCGAGGGCGAGGAGGGCATCGGCCTGTCGTTCTACCGGCCGATGGACTGCGGGGCCAACGAGGCGCGGCTGAAGTTCTACCGGATCGGCGGTCCGCTGTCGCTGAGCCGGGTGCTGCCGATGCTGTCCTCGATGGGGGTCGAGGTGGTCGACGAGTGGCCCTACGAGCTGGAGGGGCTGGACCGCGAGAACCACATCTACGACTTCGGGCTGCGCCACCACCGGGCGGTGCCGTGGGAGGCTCGCGAGCTCGTGCAGGACGCGGTGGCGGCGGTCTGGCACGCCCGCAACGAGTCCGACGGGTTCAACGCGCTGGTGCTCGACGCCGAGCTGGACTGGCGGCAGGCGACCGTGCTGCGGGCGTACGCCAAGTACATGCGGCAGGGCGGCACGCCGTTCGCGCAGGACTACATCGAGGGCGCGCTGCTCAACAACGCCGAGATCACGCGGGCGCTGGTGGAGCTGTTCCAGACGCGCTTCGACCCGGAGTTCCGCGGGGACCGCGAGGAGGCGGCGCAGGAGCTGGAGGACCGCGTCCGGCGGGCGCTGGAGGACGTGGCGAGCCTGGACCAGGACCGGATCCTGCGGTCCTACCTGACCGCGATCAAGGCGACGCTGCGCACGAACTTCTACCAGTGCGACGAGGACGGCGAGCCCAAGCCCTACATCTCGTTCAAGCTGGAGCCGAGCGCCATCCCCGACCTGCCCGAGCCGCGGCCGCGGTTCGAGATCTTCGTCTACTCCCCGCGGGTGGAGGGCGTGCACCTGCGCTTCGGGCCGGTGGCCCGCGGCGGGCTGCGCTGGAGCGACCGGCGCGACGACTTCCGGACCGAGGTGCTCGGCCTGGTCAAGGCGCAGATGGTGAAGAACTCGGTGATCGTGCCGGTGGGCTCCAAGGGCGGGTTCTTCCCCAAGCAGCTCCCGGACCCGGCCAAGGACCGTGAGGCGTGGCTGGAGGAGGGCAAGGCCTGCTACCGCATGTTCATCTCGGGCCTGCTCGACCTCACCGACAACCTGGTCGACGGCGAGGCGGTGCCCCCGCGCGACGTCGTGCGGCACGACGGCGACGACACCTACCTCGTGGTGGCCGCCGACAAGGGGACCGCGACGTTCTCCGACATCGCCAACGAGATCTCGAAGTCCTACGGCTTCTGGCTGGGCGACGCCTTCGCCTCGGGCGGGTCCGTCGGCTACGACCACAAGGTGATGGGCATCACCGCGCGCGGAGCGTGGGAGTCGGTCAAGCGGCACTTCCGCGAGATGGGCGTGGACTGCCAGAACGAGGACTTCACCTGCGTCGGCATCGGTGACATGTCGGGCGACGTGTTCGGCAACGGGATGCTGCTCTCGCGGCACACCCGGCTGGTCGCCGCGTTCGACCACCGCGACATCTTCCTCGACCCGGACCCGGACCCGGAGAAGTCGTTCGACGAGCGGCAGCGGCTCTTCGACCTGCCGCGGTCGAGCTGGCAGGACTACGACCACTCGCTGATCTCCGCCGGTGGCGGGGTCTACTCCCGCTCCAGCAAGTCGATCCCGGTGGGCGAGGAGGTACGCGCCGCGCTCGGCATCGCCAAGGACGTCAAGACGATGACGCCGCAGGAGCTGATGCGCGCGATCCTGCTGGCCCCGGTCGACCTGCTCTGGAACGGCGGCATCGGCACCTACGTCAAGGGCTCGATCGAGAGCCACGGGGACGCCGGCGACAAGGCCAACGACGCGATCCGCGTGGACGGCGGGCAGCTGCGCTGCCGGTGCGTCGGCGAGGGCGGCAACCTCGGCCTCACCCAGCTCGGGCGCATCGAGTACGCCCGCCGCGGGTGCGACGGCAAGGGGGGGCGGATCAACACCGACTTCATCGACAACTCCGCCGGTGTGGACACCTCCGACCACGAGGTGAACATCAAGATCCTGCTCGACCGCGTGGTGCGCGACGGCGACCTCACCGAGAAGCAGCGCAACGACCTGCTCGCCTCCATGACCGACGAGGTCGGGTCGCTGGTGCTGGTGGACAACTACGAGCAGAACATCGCGATGTGCGGGGCCGACCTGCAGGCAGCGCCGCTGGCCCACGTGCACGAGGACTGGATGCAGCGGCTGGAGCGGGAGGGCCACCTCGACCGGGCGCTGGAGTTCCTGCCGTCGACCGAGGAGATGCAGACGCGCATCGAGGAGGGCGAGGGGCTCTCCTCGCCTGAGCTCGCGGTGCTGCTGTCCTACACCAAGATCGTGCTGGCCCAGGAGCTGGTGGAGACCGACCTGCCGGACGACCCGTTCCTGGAGATCGACCTGCTGGAGTACTTCCCCGAGAAGATGCGGACCACCTACGCCGACCAGATCCGGCAGCACCCGCTGCGCCGGGAGATCGTCACCACCAGCGTGGTCAACGCGCTGATCAACGGCGCGGGCATCACGTTCTACCACCGGCTGTCCGAGGAGACCGGCTCGTCGGCGGAGGAGATCGTGCGGGCCAACTTCGTGGCCCGCGAGATCTACGGCTTCCGGCCGTTCGTGGACACCGTCTTCTCCTACGACAACGAGATCGCCACGCGCACGCAGATGGCCATGCGGCTCCAGATGCGCACCCTCGTGGAGCGGGCGACGCGCTGGCTGCTCACCAACCGCCGCCCCCCGCTGGACAGCCAGGCGACGGTCGACTGGTTCCGGCCGATGGTCGCCGACCTGCTCGAGCAGATGCCCGACCTGGTGGTCGGGGAGCAGCGGGACCTCTTCGACACGTGGCGCCAGGGGCTGGAGGAGCAGGGCGTGCCGACCGACCTCGCGCGCCGGGCGGCGATCCTGCCGCTGTGCTACTCGCTGCTGTCGGTCGTGGAGACCGCTCGCCGCGACGACCTCGACCCGCTGCTGGTGGCGCGGACCCACCTGCTGGTGGGCGAGAAGCTCAGCCTGCCGGTGCTGATCCAGCGCATCCTCGAGCTGCCGCGCAACGACCGCTGGCAGACGATGGCGCGGGCGGCGCTGCGCGACGACCTCTACTCCGTGCACGCGGCCCTCACCTCGCAGGTGCTGGACCGCACCGGCGGGGCCGACGGCAGCGACTCCTCGGAGGAGGCGGTGGCGGAGCGGATCGCCCAGTGGGAGGGCGGTGACGGCGTGCTGGTCGACCGTGCGGTGCAGACGCTGCGCGAGATCTGCGACGACGACCGTGCCGACCTGGCGCGGATGTCCGTGGGGCTGCGGGTCGTGCGCACCCTGCTCTCGTCCTGATCACCTGCTCGCCAGGGTTGCCGGGGCCACTACCGTGACGCCATGACTGACGAGCTCCTGTGGTCGGGTGTCGCCGGCCAGGCCGCTGCGGTGGCCGACGGCACGGTGAGCGCCGCGGCGCTGCTCGAGGCGACCCTGGCCCGCGTCGAGCAGGTGGACCCGGCCCTCAACGCCTTCACCGTGGTGACCGCCGACGAGGCGCGGGCCGAGGCCGCGGCCCGCGACGCCGCGCAGGCCGCGGGCGAGGCGCTCGGCCCGCTGCACGGCGTACCCGTGGCGATCAAGGACGAGAACGACGTGGCCGGGGTCGTGACCACGTTCGGCGGCCACGGCAACAGCGAGCCGGTGGCGAACGACGGCGCGGTCACGCGCCTGCTGCGCGAGGCCGGTGCGGTGGTGGTCGGCAAGACCAACCTGCCGGAGTTCGGGCAGTTCCCGTTCACCGAGTCCGAGCGCTTCGGCAACACGCTCAACCCGTGGGACACCTCGAGGTCGCCCGGCGGGTCGTCCGGCGGCACCGCGGCCGCGGTCGCCTCGGGGATGGTCGCGGCGGCGATCGGGGGCGACGGGGGCGGGTCGATCCGCATCCCGTCGGCGTGCTGCGGGCTGTTCGGTCTCAAGCCCACCCGCGGCCGGGTCTCGGCGTCCCCGTGGCCCGACCTGTGGGGGACCCTCGGCGTGATCGGCCCGCTCACGCGGTCGGTGCTCGACAGTGCCCTGGTGTACGACGTCCTGCGCGACAGCGCGACCCTGACCGACCGCTGGCGGGCGCCGGAGAGCACCTCGTTCGCGGAGGCCGCCCGGGCCGGGGCGGACGGGTCCGCACCGCGGCTGCGGGTGGGCTGGACGATGAGGTCGCCGGTTCCGGGCGTGCGGCCCAGCAAGGAGCAGGCGCAGGCGCTGCGCGAGACGGTCACGCTGCTGGCCGACCTCGGGCACGAGGTGGTCGAGCTCGCGCCGCGCTACCCCGACGTCACGGCTGCCTTCCTGCCGCAGTTCTTCGGTGCGGTGCGCGACGAGATCAGGCGCGTGCAGCACCCCGACCGGCTCGAGAAGCGCACCCGGGACATCGCCCGGCTCGGGGCCTGGGCGACGCCGCGGGTCGTGGCTGCCGCCGAGCGGCGCGGCGGGCGCATCGCCGAGACGATGGACGCGCGGGTCTTCGAGCTCGTGGACGTCCTGCTGACGCCCACGATCCCCTCCCTGCCGCCGCGCGTCGGAAGGGTCGAGGGGCGGTCCGCGATCCCGTCGCTGCTCGCGAGCACCTCGATGATCGGCTACTGCGCGATCTGGAACGTGACCGGGCACCCCGCTGCGGCCGTGCCGGCCGGGCTCTCGGCCGACGGCCTGCCCACGTCGGTCCAGCTGGTCGGCCGGCGCGGCGACGAGACCACACTGCTGGCGCTGAGCGCGGAGGTCGAGTCGGCCCGCCCGTGGGCGGACCGCCGGCCGCCGGTCGGGCTCGGTGACGGCGAGGCGGGGGAGCCGGCGTGAGAGGTGTCCCGGCCGTCCTCCTGGCGGGGCCGGTCGGCCGGGTCAGGCGCCTGGCGGCGCGCGTGCCCGGCAGCCCGATCACCTCGCCGCTCGCCGGGCGGCGCGTGATGGTCACCGGCGCCTCGTCGGGGATCGGGGAGGCCACGGCCAAGGCGTGCGCCGACCGGGGCGCCGAGGTGCTGCTGGTCGCCCGCCGGGCCGACGAGCTGCGCCGCGTCGCGGTGGAGATCTCGGCGGCCGGAGGAGTGGCGCACTGCTACCCCTGTGACCTGTCGTCGGGGGAGGCCGTCGACGAGCTGGTCAAGGTCGTGCTGGCCGAGCACGGCGGGGTTGACTACCTGGTCAACAACGCCGGCCGTTCGATCCGCCGGTCGATCGCCTCGTCCTACGAGCGGATGCACGACTACGAGCGCACGATGGACCTCAACTTCCTCGGTCCCGTCCGGCTCACCATGGGGCTGCTGCCGGCGATGGTCGACCAGCAGTTCGGGCAGGTGGTCAACGTGCTCAGCTGGGGTGTCCTGGTCAAGGCGCCGAAGTTCTCCGCCTACCTGGCCTCGAAGTCCGCGCTCGACGTCTTCAGCCGGATCGCCGCCCGGGAGTACCTCGGCGACAACATCACCTTCACCAACGTGCGGATGTCGCTGGTGCGCACCGACATGATCGGTCCGACGGGGCTCTACGCCAAGGCGCCCGCGCTGACGCCCGAGCAGGCGGCGGCCAAGGTCGTGCGGGCCCTCGAGGACCGGCCGGTCTCGGTCGACCCGCTCCCGGCCCGCGCGATCGACGTGCTCAACGTGCTCACCCCGCGCCTGGCGGACCTGATCTTCCACGGGGTCGACCGGATGTTCCCCGAGAGCAGCGCGGCCCGCCGCCACCTGGGCACCTGACGCAGGAGGCTCGTCACCCAGCGCGCGGTACGGCGACCGTCATGTCGACCGGACCGCATCAGCGCACAGCGCGGTGCACGGCGGCAGCGGCGAGCAGCGCGAGCACGGGTGCGGCGACCAGACCGGCTCGGACCTCCCCTTGGGTCCGCCGGCCGAGGAGCGCACGGCGCGACTGGCTCGACAGCACGGACCCGTCGCTCTGGTGCGAAAGGGCGGAGCCGGTGCTCTGGTGCGACATCAGCGAGAGCAGGGACATGGAGCTCAGGATCGAGCCCGCCGACGCGAACGAGCCGATGCTGCCGATCGAGGCGAACGACGCGACACCGCCGATCGACAGGACCGAGTCCTGCGACCAGGCGGACAGCAGCGAGTTCTCCGAGTGCCACGACCACATGCGGGAAGCGTACGCAGATGCGATCCAGCGCGGGTGACTGCCGGCGACGTGATCGACCAGCCGGCACCGACCTTCCTGCGTGGGTCAGCTGGCTTTCTTGGCGGTCTTCGACTCGGACTTCTTGGACGCGGTCTTCTTCGAGGTCGTCTTCTTGGCCGCGGACTTCTTGGCACCCGACTTCTTCGACGCACCCTTCTTCGCGGGCTTCTCCTCGGAGCCGGACCCCGTCGCGTCGTCGGAGGAGGACGGCGCCTCGCCACGACCGGTCTTGGCCGCCTCGACCGAGCGCTGCAGCGCAGCGAGCAGGTCGACGACCTCGCCGGACGATGCCTCCTCGGGCTTGGTGCGGGTGACCTCGCCGCCCTCGCGCTTGGCCTCGACGAGCTTCTCGACGGCCTCGGCGTAGTCGTCCTGGAAGTCCTCGGCGTCGAAGTCGCCGGCGAGGGTCTCCAGCAGCATCTGCGCCATCTTGAGCTCCTGCTTCTTGGGCTCCCCGGCGTCCTCGAGGACGGGGAAGTCCGCTGCGCGGATCTCGTCGGGCCACATCAGGGTCTGCATGACCAGCACGTCGTCGCGCACGCGCAGGAGGGCCGGGGAGGTGCGGGTGCGCAGGGCGACGGTCACGACGGCCACGCGGTCGCTCTCGCGCAGCGCGTCGCGCAGCAGGGCGTACGGCCGGACGCCGGACTTCTCCGGCTCGAGGTAGTAGGACTTCTCCAGCATCATCGGGTCGATCTGCTCGGCCGGGACGAACTTCTCGACCGCGATCTCCTTGCTGCTGCTCAGCGGCAGGTCGGCGAGGTCCTCGTCGGTGAGGATGACCATCTCGCCGTCATCGGTCTCGTAGCCCTTGGCGATGTCGGCGTAGGCCACCTCCTCGCCGTCGAGGGAGCAGACGCGCTGGTACTTGATCCGGCCGCCGTCCTTGGCGTGCACCTGACGGAACGAGACGTCGTGACTCTCGGTGGCGCTGTAGAGCTTGACCGGCACCGTGACCAGGCCGAACGAGATCGCGCCCTTCCAGATGGCTCGCATGCTGGGAGGCTACCCGTCAGGATGGTCGGCATGCGCCCGATGCTGGCCACCCGTGGCACCACCGTCCCCGCCGGTGACGAGTGGCTGCACGAGGTGAAGTGGGACGGGATGCGGGTGATCGCCACGGTGCGCGACGGCAGGCTCGTGCTCCACTCGCGCAACGAGAACGACGTCACGGTCTCGTTCCCCGACCTGCAGGGCCTCGCCGGGCGGGCCACGTTCGGAGGCAAGGACGTCGTGCTCGACGGGGAGATCGTCGCCTTCCTCGACGGGCTGCCGGTCTTCGGCGCCCTGGCGGACCGCATGCACGTCGCGTCGCCCCGCAAGGCCGAGCAGGCGGCCGCGCGCAACCCGGTGACGCTGCTGCTCTTCGACCTGCTCCACCTCGACGGGCTGGACCTGGTCGACCTCCCGCTGGACCAGCGGCGGCAGGTGCTGGCAGATCTCGTGGAGGAGGGTCCGCGCTGGCGCGTGCCACCGGCGTACGACGACGGGCGGGTGCTGCTGGACGTCACGAAGGCGCAGGGGCTCGAGGGGATCGTCAGCAAGCGGCGGCACTCGGTCTACCGGCCCGGGTCGCGCACGCCGGACTGGCTGAAGTTCCCGCACCGCCCGACGGGCTCCTACGTGATCGGTGCCTGGCGGCCCGAGAGCGGGTCCCGGCAGCGTCTGGGCTCGGTCCTGGTCGGGGAGCCGACCGGGGACGGCCTGGTCTACCGCGGGCGCGTCGGCAGTGGCCTGGCCGGCAGCGCGGGCGAGGCGTTGAAGGCGCAGCTGGCCGGCACCGAGATCGCGGACAACCCCTTCGACACCGAGGTGCCACGCGAGGACTGCGTCGACGCGCGGTGGGTGAGACCCGAGGTCGTGCTGGAGGTGGCCAGCCTCGGACTGACCCCGCAGAAGCGGCTGCGCCAGCCGTCGTACGTCGGCGTGCGGCGCGACCTGAGGCCCGGGGACCTGCTGGACCTCGAGGAGAGCCTGGATGGCTGAGTCCAAGGCGCCGGCGGCCACGCAGGAGGAGGTCCGCGTCGAGGTCGACGGGCGCACCCTCAAGCTGAGCAACCTCTCGAAGGTGCTCTACCCCGACACCGGGACGACCAAGGGCGAGGTGCTGCACTACTACGCCCAGGTCGCCACGACGCTGCTGCCACACCTCGCCAGGCGCGGCGTGACACGGATCCGGTGGCCTCACGGCACGGGCGACCAGTCGTTCTTCGAGAAGAACCTGCCGTCCGGCGCGCCCGACTGGCTGCCGCGGGTGACGGTGTCCTCGACCGGGTCGCGTGGTGGCGGCGACCGGATCAGCTATCCGTTCGTGGAGTCGTTGGCCACGTTGACCTACCTGGTCAACCTGGCGTCGCTGGAGCTGCACGTGCCGCAGTGGCGCTTCGGGGCGGACGGCCCGGTGAACCCCGACCGGATGGTGATCGACCTCGACCCGGGCCACCCCGCGTCGCTGCACGAGTGCGCGCAGGTCGCGCTGCTGGTGCGCGACCGCCTGTCGGCGCTCGGGCTCCCGTGCGTGCCGGTGACCTCGGGCAGCAAGGGACTGCACCTCTACGCCCCCATGCACGGGGACCTGACCTCCGACCAGGTGCGGGAGGCCGCCAAGCAGATCGCCGAGGGACTGGAGAAGTCGCACAAGAGCCTGGTCACCTCGGTGATGACCAAGGCCAAGCGGCCGGGCAAGGTCTTCCTCGACTGGTCGCAGAACACCGCGGCGAAGACGACGATCAGCCCCTACTCGATGCGCGGCGGGCTGACGCCGTACGCCGCCGCGCCGCGCACGTGGGCCGAGGTCGAGGAGGGCGCCGAGGAGGTCGGCGCGCTCGGGCAGCTGAGGTACGACGAGGTGCTGGCCCGGCTCGAGGACGAGGGCGACCTGTTCACCGACCTGTTGCCGGGCTGGGAGGTCTAGCGGCGGTCCGACTCGCCGCGGTCGACGACCGTCACCAGCACCAGGGCTGCTGCCAGGACGCTGGTGGAGAACATCCACCCCATGGCACCGAACAGCGCGAGGAAGACCAGCGCCCAGCGGTAGTAGTAGAGCTCGCCGCGCCGCTCGTCGCCACGGTGCGCGTAGTGCCAGCGCGCCAGGCTGAGGGTGACCAGCGCGAGGCCGGCGGAGACGAAGACCCGTGGGTGCGCGTCATCGCCCTCCACGGCCCAGGACACGAAAGGCATCACCAGCAGGCAGGCGAACATCGCCAGGACGTGCCAGACGACCGGCTTGGGGCCGTCTCCGTACTTGAGGCGGGGCTCGTCGGTGGGGGTGGTCATCGGCTCGGCTCGTCGAAGAAGGGCTCGAGGAAGAAGGGCGGGTCGGCCAGCTCGTGCGTGGTGCGGTCCTTGAGATCGGCGAAGAAGTCGAACCCGTCGAAGCCCTGGGTCACCGGGTTGTCGCTGCCGAGACCCACCGCGTCGCCCCAGTCCTTGAAGGAGTCGCCGAGGATCTTGCCGGTCGCGTCCGTGACGAGGCCGATCTGCGACAGCGTCCTCGCCGTGACGGCACCGCCCCTGTAGAAGGGGGGGACCAGGTCACGGCTGATGGCCAGGCTGCGCAGGTGGTGGAGCTCGTCCATCATCGCGGCCGCCTCGCCGTCCAGACCGCTCATCACGGTCCTCATCATGCTCGGGGTCGGCAGGGCGCGGTTGACCCAGGCGGCGTACGCCGAGCGGTAGGCCGCGCGGCCGCTGAGGAAGCGCATCAGCGGGTTGCTGCGCCCCAGCCACACCAGCGGCTTGGCGAGCAGCGGTGCGTCGCGCAAGGCCTGGCGCGCGGCGGCGACGGTCGTGGTGCGGGCAAGACCGCCGGCACGGGTGCCGATGGCGCGCAGGCTGGCCATGCGGCCGAACTTGGCGATGCTCGTCGCGATCCTGCCGGTGCCGAGCGTGAGGATGCCGATGGCGTCCATCGCGACGTCGAGCCACGAGCCCTCACCGGACATGGCGAGCGCGGCTCTGATGCCTAGGCCGATGACCGACACCGCGGCCACCAGGAGCATGATCCAGCCGGCCGGGGTGCAGAAGAGCGCGACGATCGCGACGATCGCGACGACCCAGCCGATGATGTCGGCGATCAGGTTGAGGATCTTGGCGTGCTTGTGGACCCAGTCCTTGAACCGGTCCCACTTGCTGTCCTTGAGGTCGTCATCGGCGGCGTCGCGGATCTTCTTGGCCGAGCGCTCGGCCTTGCCGTCGAGCTCGGACATCGTGGAGCGGTAGCGGCGCTTGGGTCCTCGAGGTCGTCGTGGGCGCTGGAGTAGCGCGCGGCTTGGCGTCGGCGGCGTCCTTCTGTGGTCGGTGGGCTCGGGCGAGCCGGGCGGCGCGGGCGGACCGGCCTGTTGGCCTGATGCGGCGGTGGGCGTCCTCGGCGTCGAGGACCTGGACCCCGGTGGCGTCGCGGGCGGTGCGGACCGCCGGCCCCCACCACGAAGAGAGCTCGCTGCCGACCGTGGCGAAGCGGCCGTGGGCCTTGTCGAGCTCGTCGGCGGTCTCGCGGCACGACTCCTGCAGCGCGTCGGCGTACTTGCCCTCGAGGATCACGTCCTCCTCGGCGAGCGCGCGGAGGCGGGCCACCTGCTGCTCGATCGAGCGCGCCACCTTGGTGTAGTGGTCGCCCTCGTCCTCGATCAGGTCGGGGTCGGCGGGGACCGGGTCGCCGTCGGCGTCCAGCAGGTCCCAGCGGTGCGGTCGGGAGGTCATCAGCGCTCTCGGTCGAAGCTCTTGGCCAGCTCGGCGTCGCTGGCGCGGAAGGTCTCCAGGGTGTTGCTCACCTTGTCACCGCACTCCGCGATCCTCTCGGTGAGCTTGCGGCGGTGGTAGTCCATGTTGTGGCTGAACTCGTGCATCGCCGACGACACGTCGCCGTGGCCCCAGCCGCCGGGCAGGTCGCCCACGCGCGTCTTGAGCCCGTCGAACTCGGACTTCAGCGACCGCAGCGTGCGCTCGCTGGCCTCGAGGTTGTGGTAGTCGACCTGCAGGTCACCCATGGTGTGCGTCCCCCGTCTCGGCGTCGTGCCCGTCGTCGGTGTGGTTGGTGGCCGGGGTGTCCCAGACCCAGCGAAAGGTGCTCATGATCGCGTCGAACAGGTCGACCAGGAGCCGGTCGGTAGAGGTCTCGTCGCCGCCCTCGACGTCGTCGCCCACGCAGGCGAACTGCACCATCAGCCAGGTGCGCTCGTCGCCCGGGACGGCGGTGACGTAGCGGACGTGGCGCGACGGGCAGGCGGTCCCTCGGGCCGCGGCCCCTTCACCGTCTCGGTGCGTACGAAGACGGTGTCGCCCACGGTCTCGGGGCGGGAGTCGGCGTCGCGCAGCAGGTCGGCCATGACGGGCCCGACCTCCTCGGCGCCGGACGTCGCGTCGGCGACGACCTCACTGACCACGATGGAGGCGCTGACCAGGAAGCCGTGCCAGTCCTCGACGGGCAGGAAGAGGTCGACACCGCCGTTGCGCTGGGCCTCGACGGCCTGGTCGAGCAGCTGGCGCTCGAGCCAGTGACGCTTGGGGGCGACCTCGTCGGGCGAGACCTGCGGCGGCGTGTGCGCCACGACCGTGTCGACCAGCCGCTCGACCTGCCCGCGTAGGTCGCCGCGCAGGGAGAGGCGTCGCCATGGGGCGGGCAGCACCATCATGTAGGTGCGCACTCGGCTCGTGGGTGTCGGTGCGGCGGTGCTCATGCGACGTCCACCGGGACGAGGTCGACGGTGGCCACGAGACGGTCCAGCTGGGCGACGTACTCCATCGTCGTGCCGCCGTCCTGGCCGCCGGTGCGCAGGACCACGTCGGCGCCGAGGTCCTCGAACCGCCGGTGGTAGCGCACGGTAGCGACGACGCCCTCGGTCCGGTGCTTGGTCCAGAAGACCAGGCGGCGCCAGCCGGGCGCGCCCTCCACGTCCTCGACGGAGACCTCGCCGATGAGCCGGACGTCGTCGGGCGGGGACATGGCCGCCTCGGCGAACTCCTCGGCGCTCCAGGTCGGGCCGTCGGTGAGGGGGTGGTGCACCTCGAGCGAGACCGGCACGGGCGCGTCGCCCGGCTGCCGCAGGCGTAGGAAGGTCAGGTCGCCGGAGGTCTCCCAGCGGGAGAACGAGGTGAACACCGCCTCGAGGTACGCCGCGTAGGCGCGGCCTTGCTCGTCGTCGGGAAGGTCGAAGTCGCTGAGCACCGCGGCGAGCGCCCCGTCGCGCCAGTCCTCACGGTTGACGCCACGAGCGGGTCCGGTCAGGAAGACGGCCGGGTCGGCGTCGACCTCCACGCGAACGACCCTCTCGGGTGACGCGCCACGACTCACGACCGACGACCCCCAGCCTCGGCATCCAGTTCGCGCATTATGCCCTGCTCGGGACCGTCGATGCACCTCCCCGGGCGGCCCCGTTCGGGGACCTTCGGCAGGGGTCGCGGGAGCCGACCGGCAGGTGATGCAGCAGACAGCGCGAAAGGCTGTCCGCGTGACAAGAAAGGGAGCACCATCAAGTTGTAGGAAGTGCTCCAGCGGGGGGCACAGGAAGCCCCCCAGAGAGCCGGAGCACCGGATCTCTTGGAGGGGATCATGTCGACCACACTTCACACCAACTCGAACGTCGACGCCCACGGCCTCCACCACCTGACGGAGAACCGCGGGGTCGCACTGCTCGCCGGCCTCACCCGCCTGTCCCTGGGCTGGGTCTTCCTCTGGGCGTTCCTGGACAAGACCTTCGGGCTCGGCCACGAGACCGCGTCGAAGGACTCCTGGCTCAACGGTGGCAGCCCGACCAAGGGCTTCCTCGCCTTCGCCGCCACGGGTCCGTTCAAGGGCCTCTACAACGACATCGCCGGCCAGACCTGGGCGGACTGGCTGTTCATGCTCGGCCTGCTGGGCATCGGCGCCGCCCTGCTCCTCGGAGTGTTCATGAACCTCGCCGCCTGGGCCGGCACGGTCCTCCTGGTCCTGATGTGGACCGCGGTCCTGCCTCCCGAGAACAACCTGTTCATGGACGACCACCTCATCTACGCGCTGGTCCTGCTGACCCTGGCCGCCATGGGCGCCGGCCGCTGGCTCGGGTTCGGCGCCTGGTGGGAGAACCAGGACGTGGTGCAGAAGCACCCCGTGCTCCGGTAGACCCCTCCGAGGCTCTCCCCGCCGACTCACGCAGTCGGCGGGGAGGGGCATTTTTCGGGTGTGACCCCCGGGCCTCGGTGTGATCTCCGTCACATGGCGCGTCGCTGCTGTGGCTCTCGTGCACTCGAGTGACCAGTTGTCCACAGCTGTCCGACACGCCAGGTGTGCTCGCCCTTCGAACGGGCGAGAGTGGCCCCCACGCACCACCGTGAGGCCCGGGGGACATGAGCCTGCACACCACCTCGCCCGACGAGGCGATCCGAGACGCGCTCGACGCATCCCTGCGGGAGGTCGTGCGCCGCGACGGCCTCGACCCGCAACGCGACCTCGAGGCCGTCCGCCGGCTGGCGGCCTCCGTCGTGCGGGACCACGACGAGCGGAGCCTCACCGGCGCGGTGCTGCCGGTCGCCGACACCGACGCCCTGGTCGAGGAGCTGGTGGCCAACCTGGCCGGCTTCGGGCCGCTGCAGCGCTACCTCGAGGACCCCTCGGTCGAGGAGATCTGGATCAATGACCCCGCCCGGGTCTTCGTCGCCCGCGACGGCCGCCACGAGCTCACGCCGGTCGTGCTGACCAGGACGCAGGTCTCCGAGCTGGTCGAGCGGATGCTCAAGTCGAGCGGGCGCAGGGTCGACATCAGCCAGCCGTTCGTGGACGCGATGCTCCCGGGCGGCCACCGGCTCCACGTCGTGCTCGAGGGGATCTCCCGGGGGTTCAGCGCGGTCAACATCCGCAAGTTCGTGGTCAAGGCGGCCCGCCTGTCCGACCTGGTCACCCTGGGCAGCCTCACCGAGCCCGCCGCGGAGTTCCTGGCCGCGTCCGTCGCCGCCGGACTCAACATCATCGTCAGCGGTGGCACGCAGGCGGGCAAGACGACCATGCTCAACACCCTCGCCGCCGCCATCCCGGGTGGGCAGCGGGTGGTCAGCGCGGAGGAGGTCTTCGAGCTCGACTTCCGGCACCCGGACTGGGTCGCGCTGCAGACCCGTCAGAGCGGGCTGGAGGGCACCGGCGAGATCCTGCTCCGCGACCTGGTCAAGGAGAGCCTGCGGATGCGGCCCTCGCGGGTGATCGTCGGCGAGGTGCGCGCCGAGGAGTGCCTCGACCTCCTCCTGGCGCTCAACGCGGGCTTGCCCGGCATGGCCTCGCTGCACGCCAACAGCGCGCGCGAGGCGCTGGTGAAGATGTGCACGCTGCCGTTGCTCGCAGGGGAGAACATCTCGGCCCGCTTCGTCGTCCCGACGGTGGCGTCGTCGGTCGACCTCGTGGTCCACCTCGGCCTCGGGCACGACGGACGGCGAGCGGTCCACGAGGTCGTCGCGGTCCCGGGACGCGTCGAGGGTGAGGTCATCGAGACCGAGCCGATCTTCCTCCGGCGTGGCGAGGAGCTCGTGCGAGCCGCGGGAATGCCGCCGCGACCCGAGCGGTTCGAGCGCGCCGGGATCGACCTCGTCCCGATCCTGGGAGGCCGCTGATGGGTGCGCTCGTCGGGCTGCTGCTGGGCCTCGGTCTGCTCCTCGTGTGGAGCGCCTTCGCGACGCCGGCGGCCGAGCCGACCACGCGCCGTACCCCGCGGCTGCGGGAGCAGCTCGACCGTGCCGGTCTCGCCAGCACGTCGCCGCGGACGGTGGTGGCGACGAGCCTGGCACTGTTCCTCGTCGCCTTGCTGGCAGTCCTCGCCGTCTCGCGGACCCCACCGGTGGCCCTGGTCTTCGCCGCGATGGCTGCGTGGGCGCCCTTCGCCTGGCTGTCGGCCCGGGTGCGCTCGCGTCAGCACGAGCTGGCGGAGGTGTGGCCCGACGCGGTCGACAACCTCGCCTCGGCCGTGCGGGCCGGTCTCTCGCTGCCCGACGCGCTCGCCGGTCTCGGGGATCGTGGCCCGGAGCCGCTGCGCGAGCCGTTCCAGGTCTTCGCCCGCGAGTACCAGGCCTCGGGCCGGTTCGGCGACTGCCTGGACGGGTTGAAGGTCCGGCTCGCCGACCCGGTCGGTGACCGGGTGGTGGAGGGCCTTCGCGTCGCGCGCGAGGTCGGAGGCGGTGACCTCGGTCGCCTGCTGCGCAACCTGTCCGCCCACCTGCGGGACGACGCCCGCACCCGCTCGGAGCTCGCGGCGCGGCAGAGCTGGGCGGTCAACGGCGCCCGGCTCGCCGTCGCTGCGCCCTGGCTGGTCCTGCTGCTGATGTCCTTCCAGCCCGAGGTCATCGCGCGCTACTCCTCCCCGGGCGGCGTCGTGGTGCTGGTGCTCGGTGCGTCCCTGTGCCTGGTCGCCTACCGCGCCATGCTGCGCATCGGACGGTTGCCGACCGAGCGGCGGGTGCTGTCGTGACCTGGTCGTTCGCGGGGGCTGCGGCGGGCCTGGCGCTCGGCAGCGGACTGGTGCTGGTCGTGGCCCACGTGCAGGCGCGGCGCCGTCCCGACTTCGCGGGCCGGGTGCTGCGCCACCTCTCGGACCTGCCGGAGTTCGGGGGAGGGAGGGTCACGGCTGCAGCGCCGGCCCCGCGGCGACTGCTCGCCGTGCTGGCCGCCTGGATCGGCGACGTCCTCGGTGGCGCGACCTCGGTGCGCAGGCGCCTGGAGCGGGCGGACCTCGACCTGTCCGTCCCGGAGTTCCGCGTGCAGCAGGCCATCTGGGGACTCGTCGGTCTCAGCGCGTCCGGAGCGCTGACCGTCCTCGTCGCTCTCCGCAGCCCCGGCCGCGTGGTGCCGATGGTCGTCCTGAGCCTCGCGGCAGCCGTGCTCGGGGTCCTGCTGCGCGAGAACCGCCTGACCGCACAGGTGCGGGCCCACGAACGCGAGGTGCTGGCAGAGCTCCCGGCGCTGGCCGAGCTGCTGGCCCTCGCGGTCGCGGCGGGTGAGGGTCCCGTGGCCGCGCTCGACCGGGTGGTCGGACGCAGTAGCGGTGCGCTGTCCCGCGAGCTGGCGCGAGTGCTCGCCGCGATGCGGACAGGCACCCCGGTGGTGACCGCCTTCGACGACTACGCCGCCCGCACCGGTGTTCCGGTCGTGGCTCGCTTCGCCAGCGGTCTCGCGGTCGCTGTCGAGCGTGGGACGCCGCTGGCCGACGTCCTGCACGCCCAGGCGGCCGACGTGCGCGAGGCGCAGCGGCGCGCGCTCATCGAGTCCGGCGGCCGGCGCGAGATCGCGATGATGGTGCCCGTCGTCTTTCTTGTCCTTCCGACAACAGTTCTGTTCGCGTTCTGGCCCGGCCTGGTCGGGCTCCGTCTCGTCACCCCCTGACACCTGGAGGATGGTCATGCAGCTCTTCGTCACCCACCTGACGGCGTTCTTCGCCGGCCTGTTCGCGCGGATGGGCCGCCGTGTGGCCGACGAGCGCGGCGACGTGCCCGGCTGGGTCCTGGTCACCGTCATGACCGCCGGCCTGGTGGCCGGTCTGTGGGCGGTGGCGGGTCCCGAGCTCGAGCGGATGCTCCGCGAGGCGCTGCAGTCGGTGTCGTGAGCCGGATGGTCCCCGACGGGCGCACCGAAGAAGGCGCGGCCGTCGTCGACTTCGTCCTGGTCCTGGTGGTGCTCGTGCCGCTCTTCCTCGCGGTCCTCCAGCTCGGGCTGGTGCTGCACGTCCGCAACACCCTGACGTCCGCCGCGTCCGAGGGCGCCCGCTACGCCGCGCGCATCGACCGCAGCCTGGCGGACGGGCGCGCGCGGACCAGGGAGCAGGTCGCCTCGGCCCTCACCGGCGACCTGCCGGCCGAGGTGACGGCGCGCGACACGACCGTGCAGGGGCAGCCGGGCGTGGAGGTGCGGGTCGCCGCGGACGTCCCGTCCCTGGGGGTGTGGGGTCCGGCCCTGCACCTGGAGGTCACCGGACACGCGGTGAAGGAGACGGTGCCGTGAGTCGCCGTTGCGAGCGCGGGACCGCACTGGTGGAGGTGACGTGGCTGTCCCTCCTCCTGCTGGTGCCGCTGGTCTACGTGCTGCTCTCCGTCTTCGCCGTCCAGTCCGGCTCCTTCGCCGTGAGCGGGGCGGCCCGCGCCGCGGCGCGGGCCTACTCCCTGGCGCCGGACGAGGCCTCGGCGCCCGCCCGTGCCCGCGCGGCGGCGGCCGTGGTCCTGGCCGACCACGACGTGGCGCCCGAGGACGCGGTCGTGACGATCACCTGTCGCCCCGACCCGGCCAACTGCCTGGCGCCGGGCAGCGTGATCAGCGCGGTCGTGCGCCACCAGGTCGTGCTGCCGCTGGTGCCCTCCGCCCTCGGCTCGCAGGCGCCCAGCTTCCGGGTCGAGGCCTCCAGCTCGGTCTCCTACGGCACGTTCCGGGAGGACCGGTGAGCCGCCCGCGCGACGAGAGCGGCCAGACCGCGCTGCTCATCTGCGGCTTCTTCCTCGTCGCCGTGCTGCTGGTCGTGGTCGTGGTCGACGCGTCGGCGGCGTACCTGCAGCGCCAGGAGCTCGACGCCCTCGCCGACGGCGCCGCCCTGGCCGCTGCCGACGGGATCCAGGGCGCCCAGGTCTACGAGCAGGGTCTGGGCGAGCGGGCTGCGATCGACCCGGCCCTGGCCAGGTCCTACGTCGCGGACTACCTCGACCGGCTGGGAGCGAAGGCCGACCACCCGGGACTGGTGCCGGGTGTCACCGTGCGCGGTGACTCGGTCGAGGTGGTCGTCCACGCACCGCTCGACCTCCCGCTCGTGCCGCCGGGCTGGACGGCGGGGAGCCGGGTCACCGGCCGGGCGTCGGCCTTCGTCGTGGTCGCCGACTGACCCACGGCACCGCCGCCGTGGATGCCCGGCTCGGGACGTAGGCCACAACCCACCCGAGGGTGGTTCAACTCGGGCGAGCGTCACCCATAGGGTGAGGACCTTGCCCCCACCGAGCGATCCCCGGCCAACCCGGCGACGCCCGTGGGGTTCCCGCGAAGGAGGGGTTCGTGCCCCGGGAGCACACCATCACGTCGCCGGCCCGGCCGGCCGGGCCGCCGGCGGCGCTCCGCGTGCTGCGCGAGCGCACCTCCGCCTCCCACGCCGGTCTCGACGACAGCCTCACCGGGGACGACCGCCGCGTGAGCGACGAGGCGTCCTACGTCCGGCTGCTGCACGTGCTCGCCTCCCTCCACGCCGGCGTCGAGGGCTCGCTGGACGCCTGGGTCGGTCAGACCCCCTGGGTGCGCGAGGCGCTGCGCGGGGCCGTGCTGCCCGCGCGGGCCGACCTGTTCGCCGACGACCTGCGCCGCCTCGGCGCCTCGCCGCCCGTCCGGCCCGCCGCCGAGACCTACGACGACAGCCGCGGGTTGGCCACGCTCTACCTGCTGGCCGGGTCCGCCAAGGGCGCCCGGGTCCTGCTGCGCGGCCTGCCCGAGCACGTGGCCCCCGGGGCCCGTCGGGGCCTCACCGACGCGGCGTCGCGCGAGTCCGCGCGGCTGTGGGGCGCGGTGGTCGCGGTGCTCGGCGAACCGCTGGCCCGCGCCCACCCCGAGCGCCACCTCGACCTGGCCGCGGCAGCCGGTGACCGGGCCGTGGAGGTCTTCGGCGGCCTGCACGGCATGCTCCGCGAGCAGAGGGCCTCGTGAGTCGCTCGCCCGCGACCGCTCCCGAGAACCCGGAGTCGTTCCTGCCGGTCGGCGCCACGGTCGACCTGTCCAACTGCGAGCGCGAGCCGATCCACATCCCCGGCAGCGTGCAGCCGCACGGGGTGCTGCTCACCACCACCGGCCCCGAGGGCACCGTCCTGCAGGTGAGCGGCAACTGCGCGCAGGTCTTCGGCGTCGGCCCCGAGGAGGTGCTGGGCGCCCGGCTCGCCGAGCTGTTCCACCCCTCGTCCACGCGCGTGCTGGCCCGCGCCATGGCCGACCCTGCCGGGGAGCGCACGATCTCGCCGTGGCGGGTGATGGTGCCCGGCGAGACCGGTCGGCCGATCGTCTACGACCTGCTCACCCACCACTGGCAGGGCGTCTGGGTGGTCGAGCTGGAGCAGGCGACCGAGTCGCCGTTGACGGAGAACACCCTGACCGGCGTCCGCACCGCGGTGACCCGGCTGAGCCAGGCGCCCACGGTGATCGAGCTGCTGGACCGGGCCGCGCAGGTCTTCCGCCAGCTGACCGGCTTCGACCGCGTCATGGTCTACCGCTTCGACCCGGAGTGGAACGGCCAGGTCGTCGCCGAGGCCCGCAGCCAGGACCTCGAGCCGTTCCTCGGGCTGCACTACCCGGCCTCCGACATCCCGCCGCAGGCCCGAGCGCTCTACACGGTCAACTGGCTGCGCTTCATCCGCGACGTGGACGCGGTCAACGCGCCGCTCGTGCCGGCGTACGACCCCGTCAACGATCAGCCGCTGGACCTGTCGGGCAGCGCGCTGCGCAGCGTGTCGCCGATCCACTGCCAGTACCTGCGCAACATGGGCGTCACCGCCTCGATGTCGGTCTCGCTCATCATCGGCGGCCAGCTCGCGGGGATGGTCGCGTGCCACCACTACTCGGGACCGTTCGTGCCGCCGGCGTCGATCCGCGCCACCTCGGAGTTCCTCGCCCACACCCTGTCCCTGCTCCTGGCCGGTCGCGAGCAGGACGAGCGCAGCGCGAGGTCGAGGATCATCCAGGAGGCGCTGGTCGCCTTCGCCCAGGCCGCAGGCGGGCGGGAGTCGGACCTCGACGGGCTGCTGGACTCCGCCGCGCCGGGGCTGATGCGGATGCTGGGTGCCACCGGCATGGCCTGGTCGCTCGAGGGCACCACGGCGACGCTCGGCGACGCACCGGCCCCCGAGGACGTCGACCGGGTGAGGCGGTGGGCCGAGGCGCAGGCGCCCGACGTCATGCTGCACACCGACCGGCTGCCGATCGAGGAACCGGCGCTGGCCGACCTCGCCGCGCAGGCCAGCGGAGTGATGGTGCTGCGCCTCGCCGACGGTCAGGACGTGATGTTCTTCCGCCCCGAGGTGGTGCACACCGTCAACTGGGGCGGCAACCCCCACCTCAAGGAGCTGCAGGTCGACGGCGACGGGGTGCCCCGGCTGTCCCCGCGCGGGTCCTTCGCACTGTGGCGCGAGACGGTCCGTGGCCGTTCCGAGCCGTGGAGCGAGCCCGAGGAGGAAGCCGGCCAGCAGCTCGGGGCGCAGCTGATGTCGGTGCTCTACAGCCGGCACCGGACCGTCGCCCTGGTCGCGGAGACCCTGCAGCAGTCGCTGCTGCCCGACCGGCTGCCGCAGTCCGACGGGTGGGGTCTGGCCGGTCGCAGCCGTCCGGCGTCGGCGGGTGTGGGCGGCGACTGGTACGACGCGATCCCGCTCGCCGACGGCCGCAGGATCCTGGTGGTGGGTGACGTGGCAGGCCACGGCCTCCTCGCCGCGAGCGCGATGGCCCAGCTGCGCAGCAGCCTGCGGGCGTACGCCGTCGAGGACGCCGACCCCGTCGCGCTGCTGCGCCGGGTCGACCGCGCCACCGCCGCCCTGGCCCCCGACGTGATCGCCACCGTGGTCGTGGCCGTCCTCGACCCGGCGACCGGGGAGGTCGAGATCGCCTCCGCCGGTCACCCCAGCCCGGTGGTGCGGGTCGCGGGGGAGACCCGGCTGCTCCACGTCCAGGCGCTCCCGCCGCTCGGCGTGGTCGGCCTGGCCGACCACGAGGAGGTCGCCGCCACCAGGCTGAGCCTGGAGCGCGGCGACGCCCTGCTGCTGGTCTCCGACGGCATGTTCGAGCGGCGTGACGAGGAGGTCGACGTCAGCCTCGGTGACCTGGTCGCGCTGACCGCTCGCACGCTCGCCGAGGTGCCCGAGACCGAGGCCGCGCTGGCAGAGCTCCTGGACCGCTCGCCCGGCACCTCGATCGACGACGACGTCACGCTGCTGCTCCTGCGCGCGCAGTGAGCAGCCGGGAGCACTAGCCCCCTTGGGGGACTGGCGCGGTGCCGGGGCAGTCGCGACCCTGGCCGGTGACGTCTCTGCCCGACGTCCGGCCGCGTCCGTCTGTCTCAAGGGGGGACGGACGGGCGTGGCCGTCAAGGCACCCGCCCGCTCGCGGCGGCCGCCTCAGCCCAGGCGCAGCTCCAGCAGGAGCTCGCCGTCGTACTCCTCCAGCAGGGCCTCGACCGAGTCGTCCGCACCCCGCAGGTCCTCCAGCGCGGTGGCCAGCACCTCGTGCAAGCGGGCGGTCTCCCGCGCGGTCGGCGCCTGGAGCAGCAGGATCGTCACCGGCGGGCGTCGCGTGGTGCGGCACGACAGCGTGGTGCCGAGCTCGGCCTCCGCCAGCAGCAGCTCGAGCAGCGCTCGGGTGCGCTCGAGCAGCGCGGGCGCGGTGTCCTCGTCCTGCGCCTGGGCGGAGGAGACCGTGACGCGCACGCCGCGCGCTCGCGCGTCGGCGATCTGGTCCCGCAGGGAGCTGGTGAGCAGCGACCGGGCCTTCAGCGTGTCCCGCAGGTCCTCCGCAGCCAGCCTCGCCTCGGTGCGCAGGCGCGAGGTCGCGCCGTCCTGAGCCACCCGGCGCAGCACGGGCTCCACGCGGGTGCGCAGCTCCTGGCGCCGCGCCTCGTCCGCCTCGTGCACCGCGCGGCGCAGCCGCTCCTCGTCGGCGAAGGTGAAGCCACGGCGGACGTACGCCTCGCGCAGCACGGCTCCGCGCTGCAGCACCGAGCGGATCCCCAACGACCCGAGCAGCCACGTGAACGGCGGCACCGACAGGAAGAGCCCTTGCATCCATCCGACCAAGGGGGTGGACCACACGGCGACGGCGTTGCTGGTCACCACCACCGCGGTGGTGGCCACCGCGCAGGGCACGCACTCGCAGAGGACCAGCGTCGCGATGAGGACCCCCACCTCGCCCATCGGCCAGTTGGCGTAGCCGGCCAGCCCCTCGGCGGTGAGGAAGGGGTGGACGCACAGCACCATGGCCGTCGCGCCGAGGACCAGCGCCATGCCCTGGCGTGGGCCGAACCGGACGCTCCGGCGGGTCAGCAGGGGCCGCGCGGACACCACCGCCAGGACGACCGCCAGCGCGATGGCCACCGCGAGCAGCACCGGGTTGCTGTGCTGGTCGGCGTGCAGGACCGCCTCGGTGAGGTGGAGGGAGACCCACAGCAGGCCAGCGAGCAGGGTGACCCGCCGGACGTCGGTCATCGGGCCCCGCTCGCCGGCCACTGCACCCGCACCGTCGTGCCCTCGCCCGGGCGTGAGGCCACGGTCGCCAGCCCGCCGACCGCCCCCACCCGGCCCTCGATCGACAGGGCGAGACCGAACGACGTCGGACCCACGCGGGAGCGGTCGAACCCGCAGCCGTGGTCGGAGACCTCCAGTGCCACGCGCTCGGGACCGTGGCTGAGGCGCACGGTCACGACGCCGTCGACGGTGTCCGCGGGCCCGTAGGCGTGGGTGGCCGCGTTGCGCAGCGCCTCGGTCACCGCCATGAGCAGGGCGTCGGCGACGTCGGGCGGCAGCACGCGCGCGTCGGGGGTCGCCAGGCAGCGGGTCGAGGCGGTCGGGAGCTCCGCCAGCACCGCCTCGAGCACCGAGGAGCGGAACGCGACGTGGTCGACGTCCCCGCTCGGCGGTCCCTGGCCCAGTCCGGCGATGGTGGCGCGAGCAAGCGCACGTTCGTCGACGTCGGGAGGGGCGATCGCGATCGTCTCGAGCGCAGCGAGGATCTCGTCGTGCACCAGCGCGTCCCACTGCGGCGCCGCGGCGGCCGAGCTGCTCGGTGGCCCTGGCCATCAGGAAGCGGTCGGCGGTCGTCGCGGCCTCGCCCTCCACGGCTCGCTGTGCCAGGGCGATGGAGGTCAGGACGGCGCCCGCCATCACCAGGACGGTCACCTCGAACATCACGTCGTTGAGGAGCCGGTCGGTCGACACCGGCCAGGTCGTGGCCCGGACCCGCAGGTCGGCCAGGATCAGCAGCGCGGCGGTCGCGGCGTTGACCGGCCACCGCCGGCTCACGAGCACGGCTGCGGCGATGGCGCTCGGCAGGTAGGCGTGCACCCAGGGCGCGTCGCCCTCGGCGTACGTCGTCGTGGCGACCGCGGGCAGCAGCAGCGTCGCGACCAGGACCGTGCCGGCGTGGAGCCGCGCAGCCGACCGGGTGGTGCGGAGCCCTCGGACCGCGGCCGCGCCGGCGAGCGCCACGGCCGTCGCGACCAGGAGGGTCACCGGCACCGAGTACCACCACGGGCTGGCGTGGTGCTGCATCGCGAGCGACACCGTGGCCGGGACCCCGACGAGGGTCACGCCGACGGCGAGCAGGATCGCGCCGATGCGCAGCGCGTCGACACCGCCTCTCGTCCCTCGCTCACCGGGTCGCCCGCCGGTCACCGCTGTCGCCCCCGCCGGCACACGTCGCCAGGGCTCACTCGTCGTGCGGGCGGCGGATGAAGCCGTCCTCGGTCGCGCGCTGGATCAGCTCGACGCGGGTGTTCACCGACCTCCCGAGCTGGGTGTACTTCTTGCGGATCCGCTTGAGGTGCTCCTTGATGGTCGACTCGCTGACCTCGAGACGCCGGGCGGCCTGCTTGGTGACCAGGCCCTGGTTGAGCGCGTCGAGCACCTCGATCTCGCGCTCGCTGAGGTGGGGTCGCAGCGCCGTCGACTGGTGCAGCACCTCCGCGAGCTCCTGGGACAGGAACGTGCTGCCCTCCGCCACGGTGTGGATCGCCTCGATCAGCTGGTCCTCGGTCTGGTGCTTGAGCACGATGCCCAGCGCACCGGCCATCACCGCGTCGGACATCTGCGGGATGTCGCCGCCGGCGGTGAAGACCAGGACCTGCATGCCGCGCTCGAGCAGGGTGGTGACGTTGTCGCGCGGCCGAGACCCGTCGCGCAGGCGGAGGTCGAGCAGGGCGACGTCCGCGTCGGGGACCTGCGACCCGTTGCCGACGGTCTCCACGACGCCCACGAACTCGAGGTCGCCCTCGGCGTCCAGCACGCTGTGCCGGATCCCCTTCACGACGATCGGGTGGTCGTCGATGGCGACGACGCGGATCGATGACATCTGTCTCTGGCCCCCCAGGCTCGGACGTGAACCCCATCCAAGGTGATTCCCCTCGCCGATGCCGTCATTCGAGGGCACAGTCCCCCCAAAAGGGGAAAGCCACGCCTGGCGGTAGGCTCGAGCATCATGGCCGGTCCCGACTTCGACGCGCGCATCAAAGAGCTGCAGGCGACCCTGCGCACCATCGAGCAGGTGCTCGACCTCGACGCCATGCGCGCCGAGATCGCCTCGCTGGGCGAGCAGGTCGCGGCGCCAGACCTCTGGGACGACCAGACCAACGCCCAGCGAGTCACCGGCCGTCTCTCCGCGCTCCAGGGCGAGCTCGAGCGCTTCACCCGGCTGCAGGCGCGCGTGGAGGACCTCGAGGTGCTGGTCCAGCTGGGCCAGGAGGAGGGCGACGCCGACTCGATGGCCGAGGCCGAGGTCGAGCTGGGCCGGGTCAGCAAGGCCGTCGAGGCGCTGGAGGTGCGCACCCTCCTGTCCGGGGAGTACGACGCCCGCGAGGCGCTGGTGACGATCCGCTCGGGTGCCGGTGGCGTCGACGCCGCCGACTTCGCCGAGATGCTGATGCGGATGTACACCCGCTGGGCCGAGCGCAACAAGTACCCCGTCGAGGTCTTCGACACCTCCTACGCCGAGGAGGCCGGCATCAAGTCGGCCACCTTCGCCATCCACGCGCCCTACGCCTACGGCACGCTCTCGGTCGAGGCCGGCACCCACCGACTGGTGCGGATCAGCCCCTTCGACAACCAGGGCCGCCGCCAGACCAGCTTCGCCGCCGTCGAGGTGGTGCCGGTGCTCGAGCAGACCGACGAGATCGACGTGCCCGAGGAGGACGTCCGCGTCGACGTCTACCGCTCCAGCGGTCCCGGTGGGCAGAGCGTCAACACCACCGACTCCGCCGTGCGGCTGACCCACCTGCCGAGCGGGCTGGTGGTCTCCTGCCAGAACGAGAAGTCCCAGCTGCAGAACAAGGCATCGGCCATGGTCATCCTCAAGGCCAAGCTGCTGGTGCTGAAGAAGGCCGAGGAGGCCGCCCACCTCAAGGAGCTCAAGGGCGACGTGATGGCCAGCTGGGGCGACCAGATGCGCTCCTACGTGCTCAACCCCTACCAGATGGTCAAGGACCTGCGGACCAGCCACGAGTCGGGCAACCCGCAGTCGGTCCTCGACGGCGAGATCGACGACTTCATCGAGGCCGGCATCCGCTGGCGTCGCGGCGCCGACCACGCCGCAGCCGCGAACTGACCCGGCTGGTCCGCCCGCCCGGCCACGGCGTGGTCCCGCTCGGCCGCGCCGGTCTCGACCTACGATCGAGGCACTGTGATCACGTTCGACAACGTCACCAAGACCTACCCCGGCCAGCGGCGCGCCGCCCTCGACGCGGTCTCCGTCCACGTCGACCGGGGCGAGTTCGTGTTCCTCGTGGGCGCCTCCGGCTCGGGCAAGTCGACGTTCCTGCGGCTGGTGCTGCGTGAGACCCGTCCCACCAGCGGGCACGTCCTGGTCGACGGCCGCGAGGTCGACAAGCTCCCCGGGTTCCGGGTGCCGCAGCTGCGGCGCCGGATCGGCACGGTGTTCCAGGACTTCCGGCTGCTGTCCAACAAGACCGTCTACGACAACGTCGCCTTCGCGCTGCAGGTGATCGGCAAGCCGCGGGCGCACGTGCGGCAGACGGTCCCCGAGGTGCTCGAGATGGTCGGACTCGAGGGCAAGGGCGACCGGCTGCCCGACGAGCTGTCGGGCGGCGAGCAGCAGCGGGTCGCGATCGCCCGGGCGTTCGTCAACCGGCCGACGCTGCTCATCGCCGACGAGCCCACCGGCAACCTCGACCCGACCACCTCGGTGGGCATCATGAAGCTCCTGGACCGGATCAACCGCACCGGGACGACCGTGGTGATGGCCACCCACGACGTCGGCATCGTCGACCAGATGCGCAAGCGCGTGATCGAGCTGTCCGGCGGACACGTCGTCCGGGACGAGGCGCGTGGCGTCTACGGCTACCAGCACTGACCCGACGGGACCCTCATGCAGCTGACCTACGTCTTCTCCGAGCTCCGCAACGGGTTGCGGCGCAACGTGTCGATGACCATCGCCGTGGTCGTCACGCTCTTCGTCTCGCTCACCCTGGTCGGGCTCGGCCTGCTGCTCAGCGCCCAGGCCGACAAGGCGGAGAAGTTCTGGGGCGACCGGCTCCAGATCACCGTCTTCATGTGCACCGACAACTCCACCCGGGCCTCCTGCATCGACGGCAAGGCGACCAAGGAGCAGAAGGCCGCGGTGGTGAAGGTCCTGGAGTCCTCCGACGAGGTCAAGTCCTACCGGTTCGAGAACAGCCGCACGGCGTACGCCAAGTGGCGGGAGGTCTACGGCAGCGGCACCGACGACACCCAGCGCCAGGTGATCGAGTCGATCCGCCCGCGCGACCTCGCGGAGTCCTACTGGGTCACGCTCCAGGACCCCCGCCAGTTCCGCGAGCTGCGGGCCCAGGTGGAGTCGATGGACGGCGTCGGGACGGTGCGCGACCTGCGCCAGATCCTGCAGCCGATCTACTTCTGGATCACCGCGTTCAAGTGGGGCGCGATCGGGATCGCCGCCGTGCTGCTGTTCGCCGCGATCCTGCAGGTCGGCAACACGATCCGGCTCGCGGCGTACGCCCGCCGCAAGGAGATCGGCATCATGCGGCTGGTGGGGGCCTCCAGCCTCTACATCCAGCTGCCGTTCCTGCTCGAGTCGCTGGTCGCGGCGGTCCTCGGCGTGGCGCTGGCCGGGGGAGCGGTGTTCGGCTTCCTCTACCTGGTCGTCTACCGGCTGCTGCGGCCCAACTCCAACCTCGTGGCCTGGGTCGACTACTCCGACGGCGTGGTCGCCCTGGTCGCCATGACCCTGGTCGGCCTGGTGCTGACCTTGGTCCCCACTTTGCTGCTCACGCGTCGCTACCTGAAGGTTTGACCGTGCACGAACCCTTTTTCCCTTTACAGTGGTTCGTCGTCTCGTGACCCGTCCTTCCGGACCAGACCAGAGAGTTCCCGTGCTCCGACGCTTCCCCCTCACCGCGCCCTCGTCGAGGCGCGCTCTCGCGGCCCTCGCCGCCGGTGCGCTGGTCGTCGCCGTGCCGGCCCACGCCGCCGAGCGCGGGGACAAGCTGAAGGACAAGAAGCACAAGGTCGAGAAGAAGATCGACAAGGCCGACCACGAGGCCGAGGAGTCCAGCGCCGCCGTCGAGGCGGCCACCGCCGCGCTGGCGCAGGCGCAGAGCGACCTGGTCGACGCCCGCGCCTACCTCAGCCAGACCCGCGGCGAGCTCGCCGCGGCCGAGGCCCTCGACCGGCTGATGCAGCAGCGTCTCGACGCTGCCGTCGCCCGCCTGCACCAGGCCCAGTCGGAGCTCGCGGCCGGCGAGGCCAAGGTCGCCGAGCAGGAGGACGACCTGCGCGGGATGGTCGCGGCCACCTACGAGCAGGGCGACCCCGGGCTGATGGGCCTCTCGACGGTGTTCACCAGCGGGGAGCCGGCCGACATCGCCGGGTCGATGAGCGCCTCCAGCAGCGTGGTCAACAAGGAGTCGGCGATCCTCGACAGCCTCGAGGCGACCAAGGTCCTCCTGGACGTCCACCGGCAGGAGATGGCCGACGCCAAGGACGAGGTGGCGAAGCGGCGGGCGGAGGCGGCGGCCAACCTGGCCCGCAAGCAGTCGCTGGAGCTCCAGGCCGAGGCCGCGGAGTCCCAGGTCTCCCAGATGGTCGACCTGCGCGCCCGGGCCCGCCAGGCCGCGCTCCAGGCCAAGAAGGCCGACCTGGTCGTCCTCAAGAACCTCATCGTGGAGCGCGACCGCATCGCCGACCTGATCGCGGCGCAGGCCTCGAAGGGCACCGGCTACACCGGGCCGCAGACCGGCAACGGGTTCCTCGACCGCCCCGTCGACGCCCCGGTCACCTCGCCGTTCGGCTGGCGCATCCACCCGATCTACGGCTACCGCTCGCTGCACGACGGCACCGACTTCGGCGCCCCGTGCGGCACGCCGATCCGGGCCACGGCCCGCGGCAAGGTGCTGACGGAGTACTTCCAGACCGCCTACGGCAACCGCATCGTCATCGACCACGGGGTGCACCTCGGGGTCGGCGTCGCCACGATCTCCAACCACCTCTCGGCCTACGCGGTCGCGGTGGGGGAGACGGTCAAGCGCGGCCAGGTCATCGGCTTCGTCGGCAACACCGGCTGGTCCACCGGCTGCCACCTGCACTTCACGGTGCTGGAGAACGGCAAGCCCGTCGACCCGATGAAGTGGTTCTGAGCCGGACCACGAGCCGGGCCGACCGCTCGACCCGCCGCTGACTCAGCTGCGCCGTTGCAGCACGCCGAGGGCCGCGGCCACCCCGACGCCGGCCACCGAGAGGGCGCGCCGGTGCTGCGAGAGCCACAGCACGGGGTCGTGGTCGTGCGCCTTGTCGGAGAACGCTCCGCGCGCGCCGCGGTCCTCGTGCTCGTCCTGCGGCTCCCAGATGTTGGCCCCCCAGCGCGGCAGGTCCTGCGAGGTCTGCTGGGACTTCACCCCGGTCCGGGCGAGGTACCAGTCGAGGAACCACGGGGCGACCCGCTCGCCGAGGATCGTGTAGGCCGTGGGCACCCCGACCCAGGTGTTGCGCCGGGGGTGCTCGGCGATGTGGACGATGCCACGCGCGGCGACCTCGGGCTGGTAGACCGGTGGGACGGGCTGCGGGTGACCCTCCATCGCGGAGTCGTTCCAGTTGAACTGCGGGGTGTTGAGTCCCGGCAGCTGCACCATGCAGAGCTTGACCTTGCTCTTCTCGTGCTCGAGCTCGGTGACCACCGACTCGGTGAACCCCTTGATGGCGTGCTTCGCGCCGCAGTACGCCGACTGCAGCGGGATCGACCGGTAGGCCATCGCCGACCCCACGTTGATGATCACGCCCCGGTCGCGGGGGCGCATCCGCTCGAGCGCGGCCAGCATGCCGTGCACGTAGCCGAAGTAGGTCACGTCCGTGCTGCGCCGGATCGCCTCGATGCCGGTGTCCCACGAGAAGCTCAGCGTGCCGGTGAACGCGCAGTTCACCCAGACGTCGATCTCGCCGAGCTGGTCCTCGACCTCGGCCGCGGCGCCCTGCACCGCGTCGTTGTCGGCGACGTCGACCTGGCAGGCGAGCCCGGTCCCGCCCCGTCGGCGCACGTCCTCGACGGCGCCGTCGAGACCGGCCCGTCCACGCGCGACGACGGCCACGTCGTAGCCGGCGGAGGCCAGCTCGCGGACCGTCGCACGTCCGACTCCTGCCGTCCCGCCGGTGACGACGGCGACCTTGCGTCCGGTGGTGCGGTTCATCTCGTGTCCTTCCCTGAGTCGGTCTCCTGCTGCCAGTCCTGCGCGAGCCGTGCGGACGACTCGAGCATGAGCGCGTGGACGAACGCCTGCGGGAGGTTGCCGCGCAGCTGGTGCTGGCGGACGTCGAACTCCTCGGAGAACAGGCCCGGCGGCCCGCAGGCCGACCGGTTGCGCTCGTAGTACAGCCGCGCCTCGACGTCGCGGCCCTGCTGGTGCAGCGCGAGCGAGGTGATGAACCCGCAGAGCACGAAGGCGCCTTCCGCCTCGTGCAGCGGGCGGTCGTCGTGACGGAAGCGGTAGACGTAGCCCTCGCTGGTCAGCTCGCCCAGGACGGCGTCGAGGGTGGCGATGCTGCGGGGGTCGTCCGGCGGCACGGCGCCGCGGATCGCCGGCAGCAGCAGCGAGGCGTCCACGCGGGGGTCCTCCGGCGTGCGCTGCCAGCGGCCGCTGGGGTGCACGGAGTCCCGTCCGGCGTCGGCGACCAGCGAGTCCGCCAGCGCGGTCCAGTCCGCTGCCTGTCGCGAGGGGGCCACGGCGCCGATCGCCTTGAGGCCGGCCGCGCAGATCAGGCGGGAGTGGGTCCAGCGCGCATCGCCGAGCTCCCACAGCCCGGCCTCCGGCCGGCCGGCGCGCTCGACCACGGCGGCGACCGCCTTCTCGGCGGCCTGCCAGTGGCGGCTCTCGACGCGGTCGTGCCGCGCGGCGGAGGCGATCAGCAGCAGCGCCTCGCCGAAGGCGTCGAGCTGCCACTGCTGGTTGATGTGGTTGCCGATCCGGCGGCCCCCGCCGGGGTAGCCGGGGAGCCCCTCGACCGTCTCCTCGGACGGGACGTCGTCGCCGTCGACGGTGTAGGCGGGACGCAGGTCGGTGCCGTGGTCGAGGAGGCGGCCCGAGACGAACTCGACCGCCGAGTCCAGCAGCGGGTAGGGACCTGCCTGGGCCACCGCACGGCCGGCGTAGCACTGGTCGCGGATCCAGCAGTAGCGGTAGTCGTAGTTGCGCTGGGACTCCATGCGCTCGGGCAGCGACGCGGTCGCGGCGGCCACCATGCCGCCGGTCCCCGAGGTGAGGCCCGAGAGCACGGCGTAGGACTGCGAGGCGTCGCGGCCGCCGGCGGTGTCGGTGAGGGCCGGCACCCGGCGGCCCCATCCCGCCGCGGTGGCGGACCACATCTGGTCTGGATCGGGTGGTCCCTGGTCGAAGGGGCGCGTGGAGATCTCGAGCACGAGGTCGTGCGAGCGACCCTGCGGGACCCGCAGGTGCTGCACGAGCGCGCCGTCGACCATCTCGGCGTCCGCCCCGCCCTGCCAGCGCAGGTGCAGGTCCCCGACGCGGGCCACCCAGCAGTCGTCGCGCCGGCGCACGCTGCGCAGGCGCTTGCGGCCGAAGTCGGCGCGCGGGTCGAGCCGCACCTGCAGGTCCGCGAGCCGGTCGGGCGCCTCGACCCGGCGCAGCAGCACGAGCCGGTCGGGCTCTGCGGGCAGCGCGAGCGCCTCGCGGACCTCGATCCCACCCTGTGAGGTGACCCAGCGCGAGCGCCAGATCAGGGAGCGGTCCTCGTAGCGGCCGCCCCACACGTGCCAGCCGTCCGACGGGGTGACGACGTAGGACCCGCCTCCGCCCCAGAGGGTGGAGAACACCGCGGGGGAGTCCCAGCGGGGGGCGCACAGCCAGGCGATGTCGCCCTGCGGGCCGATGACGGCGCCGCGCTCGCCGTCCGCCACGAGGGCGTACTCGCGGAGGACGTGCGGCAGTCCGGGGGCGTCCAGCTGCGCCGTCATGGTGCTCCTCGCTCGGTCGGGGTGCCGGGTCTCGCCCCATCCGTTACCCGATTTGTTTGCCCTGACGCATGGGTTGCGCGGTCCGCGGGCACGGGTCGGGTGTACCGAGACAGGAGGCATGGATGTCGCAGCTGCGCACCGTCCCCGAGAAGACCGATCCCCGGGTGCCCGGACCGCCGAGGTCGAGGCGGGTCGTCGACGTCGCCTCGCTCGAGCGGGAGCTGCGCTCCGCAGTCGAGGGGGAGGTGCGCTTCGACAAGGCCTCCCTGGCGATGTACGCCAACGACGCGTCGAACTTCCGGCAGGTCCCGATCGGCGTCGTGGTCCCGCGGACCCTCGAGGACGTCGTCGCGGTCCACCGCGTGGCCTCGCGGCACGGGGCGCCCCTGCTCAACCGTGGCGGCGGCACCAGCCTCTCGGGCGAGACGGTCAACTACGCGGTGGTCATCGACCACTCCAAGTACCTCACCGAGATCGGCGAGCTCGACGTGGACGAGCGGCTCGTGACCTGCCAGCCCGGGGTGATCAACGAGCAGCTCAACGAGCACACCGGCCGGCAGGGGCTCGTCTTCGGCCCCGACCCGTCCTCGCACTCGCGCTGCGTGATCGGCGGCAACGTCGGCAACAACTCGTGCGGCATCCACTCCGTGCAGTCCCAGCTCTACGGGCCCGGGCCGCGCACCTCCGACAACACCGAGGCCCTCGAGGTCGTCACCTACGACGGCGAGCGGTTCTGGGTGGGCGTCGACGAGGAGGACCAGCTCGACGACATCATCGCCGCGGGCGGCCGCAAGGGAGAGATCTACGCGCAGCTGCGCGACCTGCGGGACAAGTACGCCGACGCGATCCGCGCCGGCTTCAAGCCCGCGGAGGAGCTGCCCCGCCGGGTCTCGGGCTACAACCTCGACGAGCTGCTGCCCGAGCGCGGCTTCAACGTCGCCCGTGCGCTGGTCGGCACCGAGAGCACCTGTGCCACGGTGCTGCAGGCGACGCTCAAGCTCACCCCGGCCATGCTGCGACGCACGCTGGTGGTGGTGCGCTGCCCGGACGCCCCGTCGGCCGGCGACATGTGCCAGGAGATCATCGACCGCTGGCGACCGATCGGGCTCGAGGCCGTCGACGACATGCTGGTCGACGACCAGGTCCAGGAGAACATGAACACCCAGAGCCTCGAGGAGCTGCCCGGCAGGGAGCGCTCGGGCACCTGGCTCATGGTGCAGTTCGGCTCCGACGACGACGAGGAGACCGAGGACCGCGCCCGCGAGTTCCGCGACTGGGTGTGCTCGGAGAAGGGCGCCGAGGACTCGGACGTGTCGATCATCCGCAGCTCGGAGCAGGGCGGCGACAGCGGCCGGCTGTGGGCCATCCGCGAGGGTGGACTGGGCGCCACCGCCTTCCCGCCGGACCAGCACGACCACTGGCCCGGCTGGGAGGACTCCGCGGTGCCGCCCCCCGTGGTGGGGGACTACATCCGCGACCTGAAGAAGCTCTACGCCGAGCACGGCCTGCGCGGGGCGATGTACGGCCACTTCGGCCAGGGCTGCATCCACTCCCGCATCAGCTTCGACCTGCGCACCGCCGACGGGGTCAGCAACTACCGCGAGTTCATGGAGAAGGCAGCGGACCTCGTGGTCTCCTACGGCGGGACGCTCTCGGGGGAGCACGGCGACGGCCAGCAGCGCGCCGAGCTCCTCGTGCGGCAGTACGGCCCCGAGCTCATGGACGCGATGCGGGAGTTCAAGCGCATCTGGGACCCCGAGAGCAAGATGAACCCCGGCAAGGTCGTCGACGCCTACCGGATGGACGACAACCTGCGCCTCGGGCCCGACTACGCACCGGCGCACCCCGAGACCAAGTTCGCCTACGCCCAGGACGACTACGACTTCGCCCACGCCGCGCTGCGCTGCGTCGGCGTCGGCAAGTGCCGAGTGCCTGACACCCAGCAGGTGATGTGTCCCAGCTACATGGTCACCCGCGAGGAGGAGCACAGCACCCGCGGGCGGGCTCGCCTGCTCTGGGAGATGCTGCAGGGCGAGGTGATCACCGACGGGTGGCAGTCCAACGAGGTGAAGGAGTCGCTCGACCTCTGCCTGGCGTGCAAGGGCTGCACCAACGACTGCCCCGTCAACGTCGACATGCCGACCTACAAGGCGGAGTTCCTGCACCACCACTACCGGTCCTGGCGCCGGTGGCGGCCGCGGTACGCCTACGCGATGGGCTTCATCGACCAGGCCGCGCGGCTCGCCTCGGCCGTGCCCGAGCTCGCCAACCTCGCCACCCGGACCCCCGGCGTGGTCCACCTCGTGCGCGCCCTGGGCGGCGTCACCCAGCAGCGGCCCGTGCCGAGGTTCGCACCGATGACGCTGCAGCAGTGGTTCGCCGAGCGCGGCGGCACCACCAACCCCCACGGCCGGCCGGTGGTGCTGTGGCCCGACACGTTCAACAACCACATGCACACCGACGTCGGCGTCGCCTGCGTCGAGGCGATCGAGGCCGCCGGCTGGCAGGTGATCATGCCGGAGGGTCACGTCTGCTGCGGCCGGCCGCTCTACGACTACGGGTTCCTCGACGTCGCCGAGCGCTACCTGCGTCACGCGGTTGCCAGCGTGCGTGAGCACGTCCGCGCCGGGACGCCGGTCGTCGGCATGGAGCCGAGCTGCCTGGCGGTGTTCAAGGACGAGCTGACCAAGCTGATGCCGCACGAGGAGGACGCGCGCCGGCTGGCGGAGAACGCCTACCACTTCGCCGAGTTCTTCGAGAGGTTCGACATCGAGCCCCCGACCCTGCCGGAGGGCACCCGCGCGCTGCTGTGGGGGCACTGCCACCACAAGGCGACCGGTGGGATGGACCCCGAGCAGCACCTGCTGGAGCAGATGGGCGTCGACGTCGAGCCGGTCAACGGCGGCTGCTGCGGGCTCGCGGGCTCGTTCGGCTTCGAGGCCGACAAGTTCGACATCTCGATGGACTGCGGGGAGCAGGGCCTCCTGCCCGCCGTGCGGGAGGCGGACCCGTCGACGTTCGTCGTGGCGGACGGGTTCTCCTGCCGGACCCAGACCAAGGACGCCGGCACCGGCCGCCAGCCGCTGCACGTCGCGCAGCTGATGAGGCTCGCCCGCCAGGGGCCGGACGGACCTGTCTCCGCGCACGACGTCGAGCACGACATGGCGGCCGACCGGCCCACCCCGCCGGCGGGCCGCCGCGCCCTGCGCATCACCGGGGAGGCCGCCCTCGTCGGGGCGGTCGCCGCGGTCGCCGCGGGCGGCCTCGCCGCCTGGCGGCGCCACACCTGACCGGACCACTGACCGACGTACGGAATCGAGAAGGAGAACACCATGCCCAACGTCGCCGAGTACATGCTGCAGCGACTGCGAGAGTGGGGGATCCACCGCGTCTACGGCTACGCCGGTGACGGCATCAACGGATTCCTCGGCGCCTTCGACCAGGTCGACGACGACCCGATGTTCACCCAGACCCGGCACGAGGAGATGGCGGCCTTCATGGCGTGCGCCCACGCCAAGTTCACCGGCGAGATCGGCGCCTGCATCGCGACCTCCGGCCCCGGGGCGGTCCACCTGGCCAACGGGCTCTACGACGCCAAGCTCGACCACCAGCCGGTGATCGCGATCGTCGGTCAGCAGAAGCGGATGTCGGTGGGCGCGCACTACCAGCAGGAGATCGACCTGCAGGTGTTCTTCAAGGACATCGCGGGCTTCGTCTCCACCGTGATGGACCAGCACTCCGCCCGCCACGTGCTGGACCGTGCGATCAAGTCCGCGCTCACCGAGCGCCGGCCCGCGGTGGTGATCGTGCCCTCCGACGTGCAGGAGATGGACTACGAGGACCCGCCGCGCATGCACGGCGGCACCCTGACCTCCACCACCTGGAGCCAGCCGCACATGGTGCCGGACGAGTCGCTGCTGCGGCAGGCGGCCGACATCCTCAACGAGGGCGAGAAGGTCGCCATGCTGATCGGCCAGGGCGCTCGCGGAGCTGCGAAGGAGGTCGTCGAGACCGCCGACCTGCTCGGGGCCGGGGTGGCCAAGGCGCTGCTGGGCAAGGACGTGATCCCTGACGACCTGCCCTTCGTCACCGGGCCGATCGGGCTGCTGGGGTCGGAGCCGACCAACAAGATGATCGAGGACTGCGACACGCTCCTCATGGTCGGCACGAGCTTCCCCTACACCGAGTGGTTGCCCAAGGAGGGGCAGGCCAAGTGCGTCGAGATCGACATCGACGGCAAGATGATCGGGGTCCGCTACCCCAACGACGTGTCGCTGGTCGGGGACGCCAAGGACACGCTGCAGGCGTTGCTGCCGATGCTGCAGCGCAAGGAGGACCGCGGCTGGCTGGAGAAGCTGCAGATGGAGATCGACACCTGGTGGAAGGTGCTGGACGACCGCGCCCACCAGAAGGGCGACCCGGTCAACCCGCTGCTGGTCTTCCACGAGCTCAACCCGCGGTTGCCGGACGACACGATCATGACCTCGGACTCCGGCTCGGCCACCAACTGGTGGGCCCGGCACATCGTCCACCGCGGCAGCATGCGTTCCTCGCTGTCCGGCACGCTCGCCACGATGGTGCCCGGCGTGCCCTACGCGATCTCGGCCAAGTTCGCCTACCCCGAGCGACCGGTGATCGCGTTCACCGGTGACGGTGCGTTCGAGATGCTGGGGATGAACGAGCTGCTCACGGTGAAGCACTACCAGGAGCAGCTGCTCTCGAAGAACCCGACGCTGATCTTCTGCGTCCTGGTCAACAAGGACCTCAACCAGGTCTCCTTCGAGCAGCGGGCCCTCGCCGGTGATCGGAAGAACCCGGCGACGCAGACCGTCCCCTACGTCCCGGCGGCGGACTTCGCGCGGCTCCTGGGCTTCGAGGGCATCCGCGTCGACCGGCCGGAGGACGTCGGCCCCGCGTGGGACCGTGCCCTGGCCGCCGACAAGCCGGTCCTGCTCGAGTTCGTCACCGACCCGCAGATCACCCCGCTGCCGCCGCATGTGCGGTGGCCGCAGATGAAGAAGACGGTGAAGGGGCTGGCCAGCGGCGACGAGGACGCCGCCGGCATCGCCACCAAGGGCTTCAAGGGCAAGCTGGCGGAGGTGAAGGAGCACATCCCCGGGGCCGGGTCCTGACGTGTCCCGCGAGGAGGTCGTCGAGGGCGTCGACGTCAGCGTCTACACCGTCCCCAACGAGCTGCCGGCCAGCGACGGCACGCTGTCGTGGGACTCCCACACGGTGGTGCTCGTCGAGGCGCACGCGGGGGGCTGCACCGGCCTGGGCTGGACCTACAGCCAGGCCGGTGCCGCCGACGTGGTCTCGGGTGTCCTGGCCGGCGTGGTGGAGGGCCGCGACGCGCTCGCGGTCGGCGCCGCCTGGTCGGCGATGTGGCACGCCATCCGCAACTACGGGCAGTCGGGGCTGGCGGCGATGGCGGTCTCGGCAGTGGACGTGGCGCTCTGGGACCTCAAGGCGAGGCTCCTGGACGTCCCGCTCGCGGTCGCCCTCGACGCCGTGCACGCCGAGGTGCCGGTCTACGGCAGCGGGGGCTTCTGCAACTACGACGACGACCAGCTGGCGTCCCAGCTCGGTGGTTGGGTCGCGGACGGCATCCCGCGGGTCAAGATGAAGACGGGCCGCGAACCGGACCGCGACCGGCACCGCCTGGCCGTGGCTCGCGCGGCGATCGGGGACGAGACCGAGCTGTACGTCGACGCCAACGGTGCCTACAGCCGCGCCCAGGCGCTGCGCTGGGCCGAGGTGTACGCCGAGCACGACGTGCGCTGGTTCGAGGAGCCGGTGTCCTCCGACGACCTGGAGGGACTGCGGCTGGTCCGGGACCGTGCGCCGGGCGGGATGTCGGTGGCCTCGGGGGAGTACGGCTGGAGCCTGCCCTTGTTCCACGCGATGCTCGAGGCCGGCGCCGTGGACTGTCTGCAGGCGGACGTCACCCGGTGCGGCGGCTTCACCGGCTTCCGCCGGGTCGGTGCGCTGTGCGACGCCCGGTCGATGGAGCTCTCGGCGCACTGCGCGCCCCAGCTCAGCGCCCAGGCCTCGACGGCCCTGTGGCACCTGCGGCCGCTGGAGCTGTTCCACGACCACCACCGCGTCGAGCACCTGCTCCTCGACGGCTGCCTCGAGCCCGACGGCGGCGTGATGCGGCCCGACCTGTCGCGCCCCGGCCTCGGGCTGGAGCTGCGCCGCAGCGACGCCGAGCAGTGGCGGGTGCGCTGAGACCGGCCGTCCGCCGGGGGCCGTAGGCTGGGACCCATGGCCAAGGAGACCGGACGCAAGCTGATCGCGTCCAACAAGAAGGCCCGCCACGACTACCACATCGAGGACACCTACGAGGCCGGCATCGTCCTCCAGGGCACCGAGGTGAAGTCGCTGCGGGCCGGGCGGGCGTCCCTGGTCGACGGCTTCGCCGACGTCGAGAACGGCGAGATGTTCCTGCACGCGGTCCACATCCCCACCTACGCCGAGGGCACCTGGACCAACCACCCGCCGCGCCGGCGGCGCAAGCTGCTCCTGCACCGCGAGGAGATCGACAAGATCGAGTCCAAGGTGCGCGAGAAGGGCTACACGCTCATCCCCCTGCAGATGTACTTCGTCGACGGGCGCGCCAAGGTCGAGATCGGCCTGGCCAAGGGCAAGAAGACCTGGGACAAGCGGCACGCGATCGCCGAGCGCACCGCCAAGCGGGAGGCCGAGGTCGCGATCGGCCGGCGCGCCAAGGGCATGCGCTGACCCGCTGAGGGGTCGACTCCGAGCCAGACCCGTGGTCCATGCGCTGAGGCATGGGACGCGCGACCGCGGGGTACCCCCCTGGCATGAGTGGGTTCGTGAGCGAGGTGCGCAGCACCGGGAACGGGCTGCTGATCCGGGTCAGCGTGATCGCTGCCGTGGGCGGGCTGTTGTTCGGCTACGACACCGGCGTCATCTCCGGGGCGTTGCTCTACATCCGCAAGGACCTCGACGCCGGGACCTTCGAGCAGCAGGCGATCGTGGCGGTCCTGCTGCTGGGCGCCATGGTGGGCGCGATGAGCTCGGGCTACCTGGCCGACAAGATCAGCCGCAAGTGGACCAAGGTGATCTCCGGCACCATCTACTTCGTCGCGGCGCTCGGCTGTGCCTTCAGCGTCAACGCCGAGATGCTGATCGGCTTCCGGTTCCTCCTCGGCATCTCCGTCGGCACCGCGTCGTTCGTGTCGCCGCTCTACATCTCCGAGGTCTCACCGCCACGCGTCCGCGGCGGGCTCACGTCGTTCAACCAGATGGCAGTCGTGACCGGCATCCTGCTGGCCTACATCGTCAACTACCTCTTCCGGGACCTCGACAACGAGTGGCGCTGGATGCTCGGCGTGGCCGCCATCCCCGGCGCCATCCTGGCCGTCGGGATGCTCACCGTGCCGAAGACGCCGCGGTGGCTCTCCCAGCAGGGTGACCACGACGGCGCCCGCGACGTGCTCGAACGGTTGCGCAGCGGCGACGAGGACGCCGACGTCGACGCCGAGCTCGACGACATCGAGGAGGCGAACGAGGCGGAGTCGTCGACCTCGCTGCGCACGCTTCTCGAGCCGCGGCTCCGCAGGGTGGTCATGGTGGGAGTCGTCCTCGCGCTCGCCCAGCAGTTCGTCGGGGTGAACACGGTCATCTACTACGCACCCACGATCCTCAGCGACACCGGCGCCGGCAACTCCGCCGCGCTCCTCGGCACGTTGCTGGTCGGCGTGGTCAACGTCGCCTTCACCGCCGCCGCGGTGCTGCTGCTGGACAAGCTCGGGCGCCGCACGCTCCTGCTCACCGGCACCGGGGTGCTCCTGACCGCCCTCGTGGTGCTGGGGGTCTACTTCTCCTCCGAGACGCTGCAGCAGGACTACGGCTGGGTGGCGCTCGGCGGACTCGTGCTCTTCATCGCCGGCTTCGCGATCGGGCTCGGCCCGGTGTTCTGGCTGATGATCTCCGAGATCTTCCCGGTGGGCGTGCGCAGCAAGGCGATGGCCGTCGCCACGATCTGCAACTGGGGCGCCAACTTCCTGGTGGCCCAGACCTTCCTCACCCTCAGTCACGCCATCACGCGGCAGGGCGTGTTCTTCCTGTACGCCGGGCTCGCGGTGCTGGCCCTGGTGTTCTTCGCCCGCGAGGTGCCCGAGACCAAGGGCCGGTCGCTGGAGGAGATCCAGGAGGAGCTGTCCGGCAGCCCGGACTGAGGCGACCGGCTCGGCCGGTGAGCATCGCTGGTCGAGGCTGCCCGGGCCGGGAGAGGGAATGGGCTGGGTCCTGTCGGCGTTGACGCGTACGATGGACCCACAACTCAAGAGGGGCTGATCGGTTTCGACTTGGGACGTTTCGTTCCAGGGGAAGCGGGTCGAGGATCCAGGCTCATCTCGTGAACGCTGCCTGGGAACCAACAACTGCCAACGCTAAGCGCAGTTCGTTCGCCCTCGCTGCCTGACAGCGAGCGTGACGGGTCAGGCTGAGGACGCCTCCGACTCAGATCCTGGCCTCATCTAGGAGGCTTGCTGCGTCGCCCTCGTCGGAGGGGCGGCGCGGGACTTCAATCCGACTGAGTCCGTCGGCGACGTGTCTGTGCGAGCGCCGGGACTGAGAAGACGCCATCGCAGACTGCACCCGGAGAAGACCTGGAACTGCGCTCGAGGACGCGGGTTCGATTCCCGCCAGCTCCACCGATGTGATGTCTCAGGACATCGGCATAGCCCGAACCCACGGATGTGGGTTCGGGCTCATTGCTTTTTCGGTGGTGGGCCCGGCGGATCATCCCCGCGGGGTGAGGTGCTTCGGCGGCCCGAGCACTAGTAACGGAACCAGCGTCAGCGGTCGGTAGGAGGCAGCGATGAAGTCCTTCAGTGTTCCGGATGGTGTCCCTGTCCTGTCGCGCGGCAGGCATCGATCGCCTCGTCAGGGTGCATGTTTCATGGAGTTCGCCTCCTTCTTGGCAGGTGAGCGATGGAGCGATCACCCCTCCTGCACGCACCCCTTGCTGGCGCAGCTCGCTCAGCACGTCAATGACAGCCTCAGCGACAGGGAGCGGCAACAACTGGTGCCGCTGATCCCGTGGGTGGTGGGTCGGCGCGGGGACGATCGCACGTGGCTCACCCTCCCGGTGGCGGTGGCCTCCACCGCGATCCTCCAGGTGCCCGAGGAGACCCAAGGGGTCCTCGCTGCCGGTCTCCTGTGCGCAGAGCGGCTCTGCGCCGAAGCGGGACCCGACCTGGCCGCGACCCAGCACGAGGCCTGGGCTGCGCTCGACCTCGTTCCCGGCGCGGTCGCCTGGGTGGAACGGCTGGGGCTGACTCCGGAGATCACTGCACGGCTCTTCACCAACCGCGGCGCCCCTGCGCTGATCCGGTGCGCCGCCGCGGGCATCGTCAAGAGCGAGGCGCCAGACCGGGACCTGCGACTGCGCGCTCTGCTCGAGGCGGGTATCGCTGCCTGCCCATCGCCGAAGCCCGTGGCTCGAGTGCCCGAGGTCTCGGAGGCGTCCTAGATCCGCGTCCTGCGCGGTCAGTGCTCTCCGGGGCGAGGAATGGCGGGCTGGTTCTGAGGTCGGTGGCTGCCAACGCCGGATCAGGTTCGCAGAACGCCGTTGCTCGTCTCGTGGTCAGCCCTGGGGCACCCGCCGGCGGCGGAAGCCGGCGAACGCCGCCGACGCCAGCAGGGCTGCCACGAGCCCGAGCCAGGCCAGCGCCGCGGTGTCGACCTCCTCGAGCGGCGGCCGTCCCACGTGGGTCAGCGGGGACAGGTTCACCACCCAGCTCGGCAGCTGGAGGCCGGAGCCGAGCAGCCCGATGAACGTGACCGCCCCGAACGCGGCCCACGCGAGCGCGAGCGCACGGGGGGCGGCGCCGTAGAGCAGCGCGGCGAGCGCCCCGACGACGAGCTCGGCGGGGAGGTACGCCAGCCCGGCCCTCACCAGGGTTCCGACGTAGCCGGAGTCACCGGTCGAGACCGCGGTGGCGGCACCGAAGGCGACGGCCGAGCAGACGACCATCACGACCAGACCCGCGGTGACGACGAGCACCTGTGCGCCGAGCCAGCGCGACCTGCCCCAGGCCCCGCTGAGGACGGGTTCGAGTCGCCCGGCGGCCTCCTCCCGGCGCAGCGAGTCGAGCGCCTGGACGGCGTACCCGCAGGCGAGGATCGCGAGGTAGACCTGGATCAGCGCGAGGAAGCCGTCCGAGGCGTCCGCCTGGGTGATCCCCGTCGCCTCGCTCAACGAGGGGTTGCCGAGGATGGCGTCGACGGCTCCCTGAGCGAGCGCGCCCATGACGACCGCCAGTGCGACGGACCCGACCAGCCAGCCGAGGAACGTGCCACGTTGGCCGTGCAGTGCCAGCCCGAGGGGTCGGACCAGCCAGTGGCCGGCCCTTGGTGCACCCGGTCCGCGGCGGTAGGACGCGGCGCCGAGGTCTCGGCGCCGTGCCAGGCCGACCGCGAGGACGGACAGGCAGGTCGAGACGGCCACCGGGACGAGCAGGACCCACCAGCGCTGGTCGTCGGCGAACGGGGCGGTCTTCTCCAGCCACCCGAGCGGGGAGAACCACACCCAGATCGTGTCGTTGACGTCACCGACGCCGCGCAGGACGTAGGAGAGACCGACGACCGCGAAGCCGAGGGTGTAGACGCCCCTGCTGTGCTGCACGACCTGGGCGAGGACCGCCGCCAGCGCGCCGAAGACGACCGTCACCAAGCCGAGGGAGAGGGCGTAGAGCACCGCCGGGCCGAGCCCGATGCCGACGCTGAGCAGGGAGAGCACGAAGCCGAGGACCATCGTCGCGGCCGCGGCACCCACGAGCACCAACGCACCGACGACGGGGACCCACCGGTCGATCCGCCCGGCGAGCAGGGCCTCGAGGCGCCCGGACTCCTCCTCGCCGCGGGTGGTCCCGGCGACCAGGGCGAGCCCGATCAGGGGCATCAGGAACGACGCGACGAAGCCGAACTCGTCCTGGATGATCCCGCCGAGGGTGCCGATGCCCTCGACGTGGCCGTTGATCGCGATGAGCGCGTCACCGACCAGGGCCTGCCCGTAGGAGGCGATCTCCTCGGGGGTGTCGTAGAGCCGGGCGACGGGGATCGCGGTGAGGGCGAAGGCGCCCACGGTTGCCAGCACCCACGCCAGGAGCCGTCGGCGCTGGGCGCGCCACTGGACCGCCAGGATCGCCCGCGCGCCGGTCACGCTCGCACCGTGCCGGTGTCGTCGTCGACGGTGTAGCTGCGCAGGAACAGGTCGTCCAGGCTGGGTGGCTCGACCGTGAGGCTCCGGATGCCCGCGGCGTGGATCAGTCCCATCGCCCGGTCGAGCCCGTCGGGGCCGACCGTGAACCGCGTCTCCACGCCCCCGTCGACCCGATCCGTGGCGAGGCCCTCGACCGCGCCGACCGTCTCCAGGGACTCGACGGCGGACCCGGTCACCGCGTGGACGTGGGTGCGGGTGTGCCGCCGCAGGTCCGCGAGGGTGCCGGAGGTCACCGTCCGGCCCCGCCGGATGATGCTCACCCGGTCGGCGAGCGCCTCGACCTCCGAGAGGATGTGGCTGGACAGCAGGACCGTCGTGCCCTCCCGGCGGCGTTCGCGGATCACCTCCTGGAACACCCGCTCCATCAACGGGTCCAGCCCCGAGGTGGGCTCGTCGAGGACGATCAGGCCCACCTCGCTCGCCAACGCCGCGACGAGCGCGACCTTCTGCCGGTTGCCCTTGGAGTAGTCGCGTGCGCGCTTGGTCGGGTCGAGGTCGAAGCGCTCGACGAGCTCCGCACGCCGCCGCGGATCCATCCCGCCGTGGACCCCGGCCAGGACGTCCATGCACTCCCCGCCGGTCATGCCCGCCCAGAGCGACACGTCACCGGGCACGTACGCCAGGTCGCCCCGCACCGTGGTCCCCTCACGCCACGGGTCGCGGTCGTAGAGCGCGATCGTGCCCCCGTCACGGCGCATCAGGCCCAGCAGGATCCGGATCGTGGTGGACTTGCCGGACCCGTTGGGCCCGAGGAACCCGTGCACCTCACCACGGCGTACGCCGAGGTCCAGGCCGTCGAGCGCGCGAAACGTGCCGAACCGCTTGACCAGGCCCTCCGCCCGGACGACGTCGTCGCTCATGCCTCTCCTCGTTCTTCCGCCTGGAAGGCGCCGCGGCCGTAGACGTCGACCGCCTCGCTCGTCCACGCCGCCATGCCCGCAGGTGTCTGCACGTCGAGATCGAGCGCACTGCGCAGCTGTGGCGCCAGCAGGAGCAGCGCGAGGTCGTTGACCAGGAGGAAGGCGGCGCGCACCCTCCGGTCCTTGCCCGGCCGGGCGACGCCCGCCTCCTCCAGCGCCTCCAGCACCCGTTCGCTGACCGTCAGCCACTCCTGGAACAGGCGGTCCCCGGTGGGGTCCTTGGTCAGCCACAGTCGGCGCAGGTAGTCCGGCAGGGGCGAGCCCGCGGGGAACCCGGCCAGGAACGCCTCGCCCAGCGACGTGGCGTCCCCTCCGGCGAGAGCGCCGTGCAGCTGCGAGTCGGTCAAGGTCTCGAGCATCGCGTCGAAGGTGTGGGCGACGTGCTCGTCGACCGCCTCGCGCAGGCCGGCCTTGCTGCCGAAGTGGTGCATCACCAGTCCCGGCGAGACCCCCGCCGCGGCCGCCACGTCCCGCACCGTGACCCGGTCCGGACCCCGGTCGGCGAAGAGGCGCAGCGCCTGCTCGCGGATCCGCGCCTTCGCCGTGATGTCGGCAGGACGGTCGGGGCTGAACATACGTACAGGTTACTGAACGTCCGTTCACCGCGCCAGGGCTGCGGTGACGACCGGTCTGGACCTCGCGGGCGCCGTGGTGAGCGGCTACGCTCGCTTCAGTTGGCAGAGTGCCGACGCGAGAGGGCACCCATGGCAGCCGACGTCTTCGTCCTGGGCGGGATGCAGACCGACTTCTCCCGCAACTACACGCGGGAGGGGCTCGACGTCGGCGATCTGGTGAGCGACGTCGTGTCGGGCACCCTCGTGGCCGCCGACCTCGACCCGTCCGCCATCGAGACGATCCACGTCGCCAACGCCTTCGGGCAGCTGTTCACCGGGCAGGGGCACCTCGGCGCGATGCCGGCCACGGTCGAGCCCAGGCTCTGGGGAGTGCCGGCGATGCGGCACGAGGCCGCCTGCGCCTCCGGCGGCGTCGCGATCCTCGCCGCGACGGCCGAGATCCAGGCGGGTCGCTACGACTGCGCGCTCGTCGTGGGCGCCGAGCTGGAGCGCACCGTCCCCGGCGACGGGGCGGCCCACCTGCTCGGGGCCGCGGCCTGGGTCAACCACGAGAGCCACCACGCGGCGTACGTCTGGCCGGCGGCGTTCAGCCGGCTGGCCGACGAGTACGACAAGCGCTACGGCCTGGACGAGCAGCACCTGCGCGCCATCGCCGAGCTCAACTTCCGCAACGCGAAGGCCAACCCCCGCGCCCAGACCCGCGCCTGGCAGCACACGCCCGAGAGCTTCACCAGCAGCGACACCGCCAACCCGGTCGTCGAGGGCCGGATCCGCCGCACCGACTGCAGCCAGGTCACCGACGGTGGCGCGGGGTTGGTGCTGGCCGGGCGGGCGACGGCCGAGGCGTGGGCGACCCGCCGCGGCCTCGACCTCGACCAGGTGCCACGGATCCTCGGCTGGGGGCACCGCGTGGTCGGCCTGCCGCTGGCGGACAAGCTCGAGCGGTCGATCGGCGACGAGTACGTCCTGCCGCACGTGCGCGCGGCCATCACCGACGCGTTCGGCCGGGCCGGGCTCGAGGACGTGTGGGCGGTCGACGGCATCGAGGCCCACGACTGCTTCACGCCCTCGGAGTACGCCGCGATCGACCACTTCGGCATCACGCCGCCGGGGATGAGCTGGCAGGCGGTCGAGGAGGGCGTCCTCGAGCGGGACGGGTCGATGCCGATCAACCCCTCCGGCGGCCTGATCGGCGGTGGGCACCCGGTCGGGGCCAGCGGCGTCCGCATGGTCGTCGACGCGGCCCAGCAGGTCGCGGGGACGGCGGGGGAGACGCAGGTGGAGGGCGCCCGGCGCTTCGCCACCCTCAACATCGGCGGCTCGACCGCCACGACGGTGACCTTCGTGGTCGGCGTGGACTGACCCGGACCCCCAGGAGACGCTCATGGACGCACGGATCGTGAACACGGTCGCCTCGACGCTGCCGGCCGACGACGACCACCCCTACCGGACCGGTGCCTGGCGGCCCAACCACCGCGAGTGGGACGCCGACGAGCTCGACGTGGTGGAGGGTGAGGTCCCCGACGACCTGGAGGGCGTCTACCTCCGCAACACCGAGAATCCCGTGCACCCGGCGATCGGGCTCTACCACCCCTTCGACGGCGACGGGATGCTCCACCAGATCGCCTTCGGCGGCGGGACGGCGAGCTACCGCAACCGGTTCGTGCGCACCGACGGGTTCCGTGCCGAGCAGGAGGCCGCCGAGTCGCTCTGGGCCGGCTTCTACGACCTGCCGGAGAACTCCAAGCGCGACGGCTGGGGCGCCCGCGGGCGGATGAAGGACGCCTCCAGCACCGACGTCGTGGTGCACAACGGTCAGGCGCTCACCACGTTCTGGCAGTGCGGTGACGTCTACCAGCTCGACCCGCGGACCCTGGCCGACAACGGCAAGGCGTCCTGGGCGGCGGGCTTCCCGAGCCCGACCGGGATCTCGGCCCATCCCAAGCTCGACGAGCGCACCGGCGAGCTGCTGGTCTTCGGCTACAGCGCGCAGGCGCCGTACCTGCACTACGGGGTGGTCGACCCTGCCGGGTCGCTCGTGCACTCCATCGACGTGCCGCTCCCCGGCCCGCGCCTGCCCCACGACATGGCCTTCACCGAGAACTACGCGATCCTCAACGACCTGCCGCTGTTCTGGGACCCCGAGCTGCTCGCCGCCGGCGTCCACCTGCCCCGGTTCTTCCCCGACGTCCCGACGCGGTTCGCGGTGGTGCCACGCCGCGGGTCGACCGCGGACATCCGCTGGTTCGAGGCGGAGCCGACCTACGTCCTGCACTGGATCAACGCCTACGAGGACGGCGACGAGATCGTGCTGGACGGCTTCTTCCAGCACGACCCCGACCCGGGTCCGCGTCCCGGCGAGTCCACGATGGCCTCGCTCTACCGCTACATCAACCTCGACCGGCTGCAGGCCCGACCGCACCGGTGGCGCCTGGACCTGCGCACCGGACTGGTCAAGGAGGAACCCCTGTCGGACAGCGTCATGGAGTTCGGCATGATCAGCGGCGCCGTCGCCGGCCGGCCCTACCGCTACTCCTACGACATGACCGCAGAGCCGGGCATGTTCCTCTTCGACGGGCTGGTCAAGCAGGACCTGCGGACCGGGCGGGAGGAGCGCTACTCCTTCGGGCCGGGGGTCTACGGCAGCGAGACGCCGTTCGCCCCGCGGCCGGGCGCGACCGCCGAGGACGACGGCTACCTGGTCACCTTCACCACCGACATGGGGCGTGACCTCTCCGAGTGCCTGGTCCTCGACGCGGCAAGGATCACCGACGGGCCGGTCGCGCGCATCCGCCTGCCCGAGCGGATCTCGTCGGGCACCCACTCCTGCTGGACGCCGGCCTCGGCGCTGCCGGTCAGCGCCTCGGTCTGAGCACCCGGGTGCCGACGCCCAACGCCATCGCGCGCACGCTCGGCGTGCTGGGCGACGAGTGGTCCCTGCTCGTGGTCCGCGAGGCCCTGCTCGGCGTGCACCGGTACGGCGGGTGGAAGGCCAGGCTGCCGGTCTCCGACGCCGTGCTCACCGCACGGCTCGGCGGGCTGTCCCAGGCGGGGGTGCTGGTGCGACGGACGTCGGGGGAGTACGCCCTCACCGACCGTGGCGCCTCGCTGTGGCCGGTCCTGCTGTCCATCTGGTCCTGGGAGCAGCGCCACGTCGCCGGGCAGGCCGATCTCCTCCCCGCGATGGTGCACCGCGCCTGCGGGGCGCAGTTCACCCCGGCCCTGCGCTGCGCCGCCTGCAGGGGCGCCGTCTCGATGGCCGACGTCTCGGTGGCGCTGACCGCCGGGCAGGACTTCGCCCGCTCGGCGCCGGTCGGGGGCAACCGCCGCCGCACCGGGACGCGCACCTCGGGCGGAGCAGGTCTCTTCCCCGAGACGATGACGTTGATCGGCAGCCGGTGGTCCTCGGCCGTGCTCGGTGCCGCGTGCCTCGGGGCCACCCGGTTCACCGACTTCGCGCAGATGACCGGGGCACCGCCGGCGGTCCTGTCCGACCGGCTCAGGACGTTCGCGGAGGTGGGCGTGCTCGGCGAGCGCGAGACGGACGTGCGCGCGGGCTATGCCCTGACCGCGAAGGGGCAGGCCTTCTTCCCGGTGGTCAGCACGGCCCTCGCCTGGGGCGAGCGGTGGTTCGGGGAGCCCGGGTCCCCGGCCGTCGAGGCGCGTCACACCGGCCACGCGTTCGTCCCCCGGCTCGCGTGCTCGCACTGCGCGGAGGACCTGGCCGGCGGGTCGGTCCAGGTCGGCCCGACCGAGCGGGCTCAGTCCCTGCGGCCGCGCACCGAGGACTCCACCTCGCGGGCGTAGTTGGGATCGGTCTCCAGGCGGCTGTGGCGGGCGCCGTAGGTGAAGTAGACGACGAGTCCGATCGCCATCCAGATGAAGAAGCGGACCCATGTCGCCGTCGGCAGGTTGAGCATCAGGTAGGCGGCGGCGAGCGCGGCCAGCACCGGGACCACGGGCACGCCCGGACAGCGGAACGCCCGCTCCAGGTCGGGACGCGTCCGTCGCAGCACGATCACGCCGATCGCGACGAGGACGAAGGCGAAGAGCGTGCCGATGTTGACCAGCTCGGCGAGCTCGGTGAGGGGGACGAAGGTGGCGATGACCGCCACCACGACGCCGGTCGAGACGCTGGTGCGGACCGGCGTGCCGAACCGGGGGCTCACCGCGGCGAACACCGGCGGCAGCAGCTTGTCGCGGCTCATCGCGAAGAAGACCCGGCTCTGCCCGAGCAGCAGGATCATCATCACCGTCGTCAGGCCGATCAGCGCACCGACGGAGATGACCGTGGCGAAGCCGGGGTGCCCGACCGACCTGAACGCCTCCGCGAGGGGCGCGTCGACCTTGATCTCGTCGTACTTCACCATCCCGGTGACGACCAGCGAGACCGCGACGTAGAGCGTGGTGCAGATCGCCAGCGACGACAGGATGCCGATCGGCATGTCGCGCTGCGGCTTCTTGGTCTCCTCCGCGGCGGTGGCGACGATGTCGAAGCCGATGTAGGCGAAGAAGACCAGCGCCGCCCCGGTGAAGATGCCGCTGATGCCGAAGGCGCCGGGGGAGAACCCGAGGTCCTGCAGCAGTGACGGCACGGCCTCGCCGCCACCGGCGGGCGTGGAGCCGGCCGGCGGGACGAACGGCGACCAGTTCTGGGTGTCGATGAAGAACAGGCCGGCGACGATCACCAGCAGGACGATCGCGACCTTGATGGTCACGAAGACGAAGTTGACCTGCGAGGAGACCTTGATGCCCACGCAGATGACCGCGGTCAGGAGGAGCACGATCGCCGCGGCGACGAGGTTGTGCCCCTCGCCGTAGGCGAACGCGGGGATGGTGATGCCCGCCTGCTTCATCACGTCGGCGAAGTACGTCGACCAGCCGACCGCGACGGTGCTGGCCCCGAGCGCGAGCTCGAGGATGAGGTCCCACCCGATGATCCAGGCCACGAGCTCGCCGAGGCTGGCGTAGGAGAACGTGTACGCCGACCCGGCGACCGGGACCGTGCTGGCGAACTCGGCGTAGCAGAGCGCGGCGAGGGCGCACGCGATGCCGGAGAACACGAAGGAGATGGCGATCGCCGGACCGGCCTTCTCCCCGGCGGCCTCGCCGGTCAGGACGAAGATGCCGGTGCCGATGACGACGCCGACGCCGAAGACCGTCAGCTGGAAGGCGCCGAGCTCCTTGCGCAGCTGGTGCTCGCCCTCCTCGGTGTCGGCGATGGACTGCTCGATCGTCTTGGTCCGGGTCAGGTTCATGCTGCGCTCCTCGGGTCCGAGCGGAGGGGGCCCGCCATGGACCCGGCCTGCACTTACCCCTCGGCGCGGGAGCGAACCCCGGGTCCACCCGGACCTGGCTCCCGTCGGCTGAGGTGCCGGCTGGTGGACCAGTTACTCGGTTGACGTCGTGTCGGTGGTCTCTGCCAGGGTGGGACTCGTCGGCTCGGGACCGATGAGTTCTGTCCGCCGCAGCGGTCGGACAGTGCGACCGTGACGCGGGCGACCGCCCAGGGAGAGAGGCAACGACATGCACGCGACCTTCGCCGGCCGGCTGACGGGACGGGTGACCAAGTGGCTCGTCCTGGGGTTCTGGCTCATCGCGCTCGGCGTGGGCGGGGCGTTCGGGTCCAAGCTGATGGACGTCCAGAACAACGAGGCCTCCTCCTGGCTGCCCGAGAGCGCCGAGTCCACCCAGGCGCTCGAGCGGCTCGCCCCCTTCTACGACCCCGACACGATCCCGACGGTCGTGGCCTACGAGAAGACCGACGGGCTCACACCGCAGGACATCGCGGCTGCCAAGCAGCAGGCGCAGGAGTTCGCCCGGCTCGACGGCGTCGAGGGCGACGTGGTGGGGCCGGTCCCGTCGCAGGACGGCAAGGCCATGCAGACGCTGGTCAACTTCAACTTCGGCGCCAACGGCTGGATGGAGATGCCGGACACCGCCCAGGACCTGCGCGACATCGCCCAGATCGACGGCGTCACCACCTACATCACCGGGTCGGGCGGGCAGGCGGCCGACGCCTCGGAGGTCTTCGGCGGCATCGACGGCGCCCTGCTCTTCTCCGCGCTGGGCATCGTCATCCTGATCCTGCTGGTCACCTACCGCAGCCCGTTCCTGTGGGCGCTGCCGATCTTCTGCTCCGTGGTCGCGCTCATGGTGGCCCAGGGCCTGGTCTACTTCCTGGCCAAGTACGCCGACCTCACCGTCAACGGGCAGAGCCAGTCGATCCTGTCGATCCTGGTCATCGGCGCCGGCACCGACTACGCCCTGCTGCTCGTCGCGCGCTACCGCGAGGAGCTGCGCCGCCACGAGGACCGTCACGAGGCCATGGCCTTCGCGCTGCACCGGGCCGCCCCGGCGGTCCTGGCCAGTGCGGCCACGGTCGTCGCCGGCATGCTCTGCCTGCTCTTCGCCGAGATGAACTCCACCGCGGGCCTCGGTCCGGTCACCGCGATCGGCGTGGCGGTCACCTACCTGGTGATGGTCACGCTGCTCCCGGCGCTGCTGGTGATCTGCGGCCGCTGGGTGTTCTGGCCCAAGCGCCCCGCCTTCGACTCCGCGGAGCCCACGCAGACCGGCTTCTGGCGGCGTTCGGCCGACCGCATCGCCCGGCAGCCGCGCAAGGTGTGGGCCGTCACCACGGCCGTGCTGCTGCTGGCGGCGCTGGGCACGCTGCAGCTGGACACCTCCGGCATCCCGACCGAGGAGCAGTACACCACCGACATCGAGTCGGTCGAGGGGCAGCAGATGCTCGCCGACCACGGCCTCAGCGACGCCTCCAACACCCTGCAGGTGGTGGCCGACGCGGACCAGGCCGCTCCGGTGCAGGAGGCCCTGGCCGGCATCGACGGGATCGGCGACCCGGCCGAGCCCGTGGCCAAGGACGGCACGGTCTTCCTGCAGGCGCCGCTGCAGGGCGACGTGGCCGACCCGGCGACGTTCACCACGATCGAGCAGGCCCGCGACGCCGTGCACGCGGTGCCGGGTGCCGACGCGCAGGTCGGCGGGTGGTCGGCGATCTACCTCGACACCAAGATCGCCTCGTCGAGGGACAACAAGGTGGTCATCCCGCTGATCCTGCTGGTGGTGCTGCTGATCCTCGTGGCGCTCCTGCGGGCGCTGACCGCGCCGGTGATCCTGCTCGCGACGGTCGTGCTGTCCTTCGGTGCGGCGCTCGGGCTGTCCACGCTGTTGTTCGTGCACGTGCTCGGGTTCGAGAGCACCGACCCGAGCTTCCCGCTGTTCGCGTTCGTGTTCCTGGTCGCGCTGGGCATCGACTACAACATCTTCCTGATGACCCGCGTGCGCGAGGAGACGCTCGCGCGTGGCACGCGACCGGCGTCCGTGGTGGCGCTCGGGTCGACCGGTGGCGTGATCACCTCGGCGGGCCTGGTGCTCGCCGCGACCTTCGCGGTGCTCGGCACGATCCCGCTGGTGTTCCTGGCCGAGCTCGGTCTCACGGTCGCGCTGGGCATCCTGCTCGACACGATGATCGTGCGCTCGGTGCTGGTGACCGCGATCAACCTCGACCTCGGGCAGCGCATCTGGTGGCCGAGCCGGCTGGCCTCGGTCGATGAGTCCACGCTCGGGCAGACCGAGCAGCGCGAGGAGGAGGCCTGGGCACCGGTGGGATGACCACCGGCCGGACCCCCGGTCGCAGGTCGTCCGGGCGGGCAGGGCACGCTGGGCCCCAGCCCGCCCGCACGACCTCGGGAGCACGATGACCCAGCACGCGCCCAGCACCCGTCCCGCCTGGCTCGACCGGCTGCCCGACCAGGTCGTCGACCCCCACATCCACCAGTGGGACCCGCTCACCACGACGCGGGAGGTCTCACGCGAGGCGCGCCTGTTCCGGCGCTTCGAGCGGGTGCCGCGCCGTCTGAACCGGCTGCTGCCGCGCGCCGACCGGGAGTTCGTGGGCGACGCGCACCACGTGCTCAAGCCCTACCTGCCGCAGGTCTACGCCGAGGACACCGGCGTCCTGCCGGTCGGCACCGTCGTGCACATCGAGGCGGTCTGGCCGCACGAGCCGCACCTGGAGACGGTCGGCGAGACGCGGTGGCTCGAGCGGCTGCCCTTCGGCACCGCCGGCCTGCCCGCCCTCGGTGGCATCGTCGTGCACGTCGACCCCCGCTGGTCCGATGCCGGTGCGGTGCTCGATGCGCACGCCGAGGCGAGCGACAAGGTCCGCGGAGTGCGGTTCAGCGCCGCCCACCACCCCGACCCGGCCGTGCGCGACTTCGCCGACTCCCCGAGCGTGTGGGCCGAGCCGGCGTTCCTCGACGGGTTCTCCGCGATCGCCGAGCGCGGGCTCTCCTTCGAGCTCTGGGGCTACGCCCACCAGCTCCCCGACGCCCTCGGGCTCGTCGAGCGCCACCCCGAGACGACCTTCGTGCTCGACCACTTCGGCACCCCGGTGGGCGCGCTCGGGCCCCGCGGCCGGCACACCGGGCGCTACCCCCACCAGGTGCGCGAGCAGCTCGCCGCCTGGCGCGAGGACGTCTCCGCCCTGGCGCAGCACCCCAACGTCGTGGCCAAGATGTCGGGGCTCGGCATGCCCGTGCTGGGCGGTGACGCGCGTCCGTCGCCAGTCGACCTGGGCGACCTGGGCCGGGCCCGTGAGCTGGTCGACGCCGTCGCTCCGCTGGTCCGGCACGTGCACGAGGAGTTCGGCGCCGACCGCCTGATGTGGGGCTCGAACTTCCCCATGGACAAGCCGACGCTGACGATCCCCGCGACCCTCGGGGTGCTGGTCGAGGTGCTCGGTGACGACCTCGACCTGGTGCGGCTGACCCGCGACGTCGCGACGAGGGTCTACCGCGTGTGAGCAGCAGGTCGACCTCGACGCCTACCGGGTCGCCACCACCTCGCTGAGCGCCTCGAGGCACGCCAGGTCGGCGGTGGCGGGCACGAGCACCACCTCGTCGCACCCGGCCGCCTCCGCGTCGTCCAGGGCACGGCGCAGCGCGTCCGGGGCGGCCACGTCGACCTCGGAGGCGAAGGCGGCCGCCAGCTCGGGACCCATGAACCCCAGGTAGCGCTCGGTGAAGGCGCGCAGCGTCTGCAGCGGCTGGTCGACCCCGAGGCAGCAGAAGAAGCCGTTCACCTTCAGCGGCGTGCCGCGGTCACGTGCGGCCCAGGCCTCGTCGGCCAGACGGTTGAGTGACTCGAAGTCGCGTCGGGCGCCGGTGACCGAGAAGCCGCTGACGCCGTCGGCCCACGCCGCGGCCCGTGCCATCGCCCGGGGTCCGAGCGCCCCGGCCAGGAGGGGCACCCCGCCCGCCTGCACCGGCAGCGGGCCGACCGGCGCGCCCCCGTCGTACGCCGGCTCGCCGTCGAGCAGGCGCCGCAGCTCGGCGACGGCCTCGTCGAGACGCTGGTGCCGCCGCTCGAGCGGGCTGCCGAGCGCGCGGTAGTCCTCCTCGCGCCCGCCCACGCCGACCGCGACCGTCAGCCGCCCGCCGGAGAGCTGGTCGAGGGTGCCGACCTGCTGGGCGACCATCGCGGGCGGGTGCTGGGGCAGCACCCACACGTTGGCCATCACGCGGACGCGCTCGGTGACTGCCGCGGCCGCCGCGAGCGAGGCGACCATCTCGGGATTGGTGAAGGTGACCCGCTCACCGGCCGAGACCGACGAGAACGGGCCGGCGTCGATGCCGCGCGCCCAGCCGACGGTCGTGCCGTGGCCGTAGTCGGAGGCCATCTGGGGCAGTGCCACGCCGATCTGCATGGCGGTCAACCTAGCCGCGCGGCTCGACTGCGCGGGGGGTGTCCGGCAGGAGCTCCAGGCCCCGGGACGGCGCCCAGGTGAAGCACGACAGCGCCACGAGCGCGACGAAGCCGCTGATCGTCTTGTCGGCCAGTGAGGCGAGCAGGTTGCCTCCGGCGACGGAGACGAGGAGGCCCTGGCCGAGCGCCTCGAGGTTGGCCACCAACGCGTCCTCCCCCTGCCCGACCGTGCCCGAGAAGCCGATGACCAGGATGGGCACGGCGACGAGCGTGCACACCAGCGCGACCAGGAGGTTCAGCACGAAGAACCGGGGGAGGGTGCGGGCCATCCCGCGGCGCACGCCGTAGCCCCAGACCAGCGCGCCGACGAGGTTGACCACTGCGAACGGCAGCGACCGGGCACCGCTGGAGAGCGTCCCCAGCACGTTGCTGGCGACCCCGACGCCGGCACCCACCCAGGGGCCCAGCCCGATGGCGGCGAAGGCGGTGCCGGCCATGTCGAGGTAGATCGGCAGGTCGAGGGTGTCGACGACGACCCGGCCGAGCACGTTGACCGCCACACAGGCGAGCACCAGCGCGACGGCCAGCCGCGTGCTGGGTCCGGGCAGGCGGGGCTCGTCGCGCTCGGGTGCCGGTGCCGGCGCCGGCTCGCCCTGGGCCGGCTGGATCGGCTGGGTCGGGGCGGGCGCCGGGTCCTCGACCCGCGCGCTCTCGATCCAGTCATCGACGTCGCCGCCCGAGGCGCCGAGGGCAGCGGCGAGGTCGCGGACCAGGTCGAGGTTGACGCGGCTGCGGCCGGGACGGAAGACGTCGTAGACCGTGGTGCGGGCCACGCGCGAGGAGTGCTCGTCGAGGCCCCGGGAGCGCCGCACGTCGGAGACCGCCCGCGCCAGGTCGGCGTACGACGGTTCGCCGGCGGCCACCCGCAGGTCCTGCAACCGGCTCACCACGAGGTCCCACCGGATGCTCCGGGGAGAGAGACGCTCCACGGCGGTCCTCACCGACTTTCCCGAGATCGTGCGGCCCGGCCGAGCACCGGGTCGGGGAGACCGTACGCGATCGCCGGGTCCGCGTCGATCTGTTCGGGAACGTCCGGGAACGGCGTTTCGGGGTCACCCGCACCCCGGTCGCCGCGTCAGATGTCCGTGCCGGCAGCGGCGTCCGGCGGTCCAGTGTCCGACGGCGCCGCGGCGGGCCTCGGGCGATGCCGGTCACGGCCAAGGGGGGCGTGACCGGCATCGAGGCCCGACGCGCGGACGCCCGAGTCGGCGTACATACTTGATATGTAGTCACCGGGTATGCATACTCCGTATCCATGTCGATCAAGCACGGGCTGCTCGCCCTCCTGGAGCGGGAGCCGATGTACGGCTACCAGCTGCGCACCGAGTTCGAGGCGGCGACCGGGTCCACCTGGCCGCTCAACGTCGGGCAGGTGTACACCACCCTGGCCCGCCTCGAGCGGGACGGCCTGGTCGCGCCTCAGGGCGAGGACGCCGACGGCCGCGAGCGCTACGCGATCACCTCCGCCGGCCGCGCCGAGCTCTCCGGGTGGTTCGACTCGCCCGTCTTCAGCTCCGACCGGCCCCGCGACGAGCTGGCGATCAAGCTCGCGCTCGCGGTGACCGTGCCGGGGGTCGACGTCCCGGCAGTCATCCAGAAGCAGCGCGCCGCCACGATCGTGGCGATGCAGGACCTCACCCGGCTGAGGAAGACCGCCGACGAGCTCAGCTGGACCCTGGTGGTCGACGCGATGCGCTACCAGCTCGAGGCCGAGGTGAGGTGGCTCGACCACTGCGAGGCCACCCTGGCCCGCCAGGGCCTCGGGCGTCCGCCCGAGCCGCCACGCCCCGGCACCGGCGCCGGCCTGCACCCCGCCGACCGTCACCACCGCCTCCACCGCCACCACCGTCACCACCGCCTCGCGCGTCTCGAAGAGGGAGAACGACCGATGAGCACCACCGACCAGGGGCGCACCCCCGTCCTGGAGATGGTCGACGTCTCCCGCATCCACGGTCGCGGCGACGCCGCCGTCCACGCCCTGCGCGGGCTCTACCTCACCGTCCACGCCGGCGAGCTGGTCGCGGTGATGGGACCCTCCGGGTCCGGCAAGTCCACGCTGCTCAACCTGGCCGGCGGCCTCGACCAGGCGACCGCCGGACGCATCCGGGTGCGCGGGCAGGAGCTGGGGTCGCTGCGCAGGACCGAGCTGGCCGCCGTACGCCGTCGGGCGGTCGGCTACGTCTTCCAGGACTACAACCTCGTGCCGAGCCTGACCGCTGCGGAGAACGTCGCGCTCCCGCTCGAGCTCGACCGGGTCCGCACGCGGGAGGCGATGCGCCAGGCGCGGGCCGCCCTCGAGGAGGTGGGGCTCGAGGGGCTGCACGACCGCTTCCCCGACGACCTGTCGGGCGGCCAGGCGCAGCGGGTGGCGATCGCACGTGCGCTCGTCGGAGATCGCGGTCTCCTGCTGGCCGACGAGCCGACCGGCGCGCTGGACTCCGACACGGGCGAGCAGGTGCTGGCCCTGGTCCGCTCCCGTTGTGACGCCGGCGCGGGAGCGCTGCTGGTCACCCACGAGGCCCGGCACGCCGGGTGGGCGGACCGGGTGGTGTTCCTGCGCGACGGAGCGGTCGTCGACGAGGCCGGCTCGACGGTCGACGCACGCGGCTTCGCTCCCGGTCTGGTCAACGGCGGCACCCGATGAGCCTGCGTGCGTGGCGACCCGCGCTGCGCCTGGCCCGTCGCGACCTGCGGCGGCACCGGGTGCGCGCCGCGCTGACGTTCCTGCTCGTCGCGCTGCCCGTGCTCGTCGCCGCACTGGTCGCGGTCGCGGTGCACAACGGGCGCGGCACGCCGGAGGTGTTCGCCACCGAGCAGATGGGTCAGGCCGACGCGCTGGTGCACGTCAGCCCGTGGACCAGGGTGCGGGCACGCGACGCCGTCCTGGGTCAGGTGATCCCCGCCGGCGGGCGCGACCGCCAGGAGCGGGACCCGGCGACGGTCGACCTGCAGGCGCTGCTCCCGCCCGGGTCCCGGGTCGAGCCCGGACCGGGCTCCGGTGGGCTGGCCCTGGCGACGGGCGGCATCGCCTACACCCGGGTGGTCCCCGACGTGCCGCTGGCACGCTCGATGGAGCGCGCGGTCGCCGGGCGCCTGCCCCGGACGGCCGAGGAGGTCGCGGTGGGTCACAGCGCCGCGTCGACCCTGGGCCTGCTCGACGACTCCGGCGCTCCGGCCGCGGACGCTCGGCTCGACCTTGCCGACGGGACCTCCCTGCGCGTGGTCGGCACACTGCCGGTCTCGGGCGGGACGCTGAGCGCGGTCGGCAGGCCCGGTGTGCCCGTGGGGACCGACGAGGAGCTCGCTGCGACGGGACCGGCCTACCTCGTGGCGCTGCCGGAGCAGTCGAGGCGGCAGCTCGGCGCCCTCTCGCGCGAGCTGGCTGCACAGGGGGTGGCGATGCAGCCGCGCGACGCCGTGGTCCACCCCGGGCGCTGGGGCGGGTGGGAGCGCTCGCTGGACACCGAGTCGGCCGCCGCCGGGGCGCTCGCGGTCCTGGTGGGCCTGGTCGAGGTGGTGCTCGTCGTCGGTGCGGCGTTCGCCGTCGCGGGCCGGCGCCGGCTGCGCGACCTCGGCCTGGTGGCCGCCAACGGTGGAGCGAGCCGCGACGTGCGTCGCATCGTCCTGGCGCAGGGCGTCGTGCTGGGCGTGGCCGCCTCGGTGACCGGTGCGGCGGCGGGGACCTTCCTCGGCGTCGCGGGCGGCCGGTGGGCCGAGCGGCACCTCGGACTGGTGCAGCACTCCTCGGAGGTCCCGTGGCCGGCCGTGCTCGCGGTGACCGTCCTGGGTGCCCTCACCGCGGTGGTGGCGGCGCTCCTGCCGGCATGGAGCCTGGCGCGTGTGGCGCCGGCGCAGGCGCTCTCCGGGCGGTTCCCCGTCCGGCTGGGCACCGTGCGCCCACACACCGGCTCGTTCGCCCTGGCGGGTGGCGGCCTGGTGGTCCTCGCCGCCGGTGGCTACCTCACGTCGCGGTGGTTCGTCCCGCGGGGGAGCGAGAACCCGGTCGGCCCGTTCGTCTCGGGCCTCGGCCTGCTCCTGCTGCTCGCCGGCGTCGTCTGGGCGACTCCCTACCTCGTGCAGGTCGCGGCCGCAGCCGGGCGCCTGCTCCCGCTCTCCGGGCGCTACGCCTTCCGCGCAGCCGGCCGCCACCGCTTCCGCACGGCGGCCGCCACGACCGCGCTCACCTTCACCGTCGCGGTCGCGGTGCTGACCGGGTTCGCGGTCTCGGAGAGCGTGGAGGCGGCGACCGGCGGGTCGGCCGACCGTCACGTCCTGGTCGTCGCCTCCGGGCCCGACCGGACCGACCGGACGAGGGTCCGGGCGACCGTCGAGGACACCCTGGGCCCGGTGGCGTTCGCGACCAGCCGGACGGTCGGGCGCGGTGGGCAGCTGCTCACGGTGCGCCGCGGCGGCGGGTGGCCGGAGGTCCGCCAGACCGACCTGGCGTCCCTCCGCGCAGCCCGGGGTCCCCTCACCGAGGCCCAGGTGGCGGCGTTCCGGAGCGGCGAGCTGCTGGTCGGTGCAGACAGCGGCGTGCCCCAGCGCCGCGACCGGGTCAGGGTCGGCGTCCAGGGCGAGAAGGGGCGCTCGTGGACGCTGCCCGTGACCCACCTCGACCGGCGCCCGAGGTCGCCGTACGACGGCCTGGGCGATGCCTTCGTCTCCGCCGACGTCGTCGAGCGGCTGGGACTGCGAGTCTCCGACGCCTCCTACGTCGCGCTCGCCGACCGGACCATCACCGACGGGGACCTGCAGCGGCTCAACGCCTACGGCATCGACGCGTGGTCCGAGGACCCGGGCCGCGTGGCCGCGGAGCGGTTCCGCTACGCCGGGGTGCTGGGCGCCGGGCTGCTCGCCGTCCTCGTCGTGGGCATCGCGGTCGCGCTCTCGGCGGCGGAGGGGCGCGACGAGGCAGCCACGCTCACGGCCGTCGGCGCGGGTCCCGCACGCCGACGCGGCATCGGCGCGATGCACGGGCTGTTCCTCGGTCTGGCCGGGACGGCCCTGGGGGTGCTGGTGGGTCTGCCGGCCGCCCTCGCGTTCGTGCAGATGGACGGCGAGGCCGGGGTCGACGTGCCGTGGCTGTCCTTCCTGGGCACGCTGGGCGCGGTCGTGGCGCTGTCGCCGGTGGCCGGCTGGCTGGTCACGCCGACCAGGCTGCCGCTGACCCGGCGTACGACATGATCGGGCGGTGACCCCGCCCGACCTGCACCAGGAAGCCGCACGCCTCCGGGAGGTCCAGCAGGTGCTGGGCCTCCCGGGCCTCGTCGACGTCCACACCCACTTCATGCCGCCCAACGTGCTGGCCAAGGTGTGGGCGTACTTCGACAGCGCCGGCCCGCTGCTCGGACGCCAGTGGCCGGTGACCTACCGCGAGAACGAGCAGGTCCGCGTCGAGCGCCTCCGGGCCTACGGCGTCCAGCGATTCACCTCCCTGCTCTACCCCCACCGGCCGGGCATGGCCGAGTGGCTCAACGGCTGGGCCGCCGACTTCGCCGCCCGCACGCCGGACTGCCTGCACAGCGCGACGTTCTTCCCGGAGGCCGGGGCGGGGGAGTACGTCGACGCGGCGCTGCGGGCGGGTGCCCGGGTGTTCAAGGCCCACGTGCAGGTCGGCGGCTACGACCCGGCCGACCCGCTGCTCGACGAGGTCTGGGGGCGGCTCGAGGACAGCGGCACGCCGGTCGTCATCCACTGCGGGTCGGGGCCGGCGCCGGGACGTCACACCGGACCCGGCCCGGTGGCCGAGGTGCTGGCCCGCCACCCGCGGCTGCGGCTGGTGGTCGCCCACCTCGGCATGCCGGAGTACGCCGAGTTCCTCGACCTCGCCGAGCGACACGAGGGCGTCCACCTCGACACCACGATGGCGTTCACCGACTTCGCCGAGGAGCAGACGCCGTTCCCCGTCGCGCAGCGGCCGCGCCTGCGGGCGCTCGGGGACCGGGTGCTCCTCGGCACGGACTTCCCCAACATCCCGCACCCCTACGCCCACCAGGTGGAGGCCCTGGTGCGGCTCGACCTCGGGGAGGACTGGCTGCGCGGGGTCCTGAGAGGCAACGCGGTGCGGCTGCTCGGCCTGGACCAGCTGTGACCTCGCGCCGGACCGGGCATGACCCGTGGCGGCTCGGGGTAGGTCACTGGCGTGCGGATGTCCGGTCTGCGTAACTTCGGGACTTGAGTCCCGTTGTCTCCCACGAGGACGGACACCGTGGGAGAGGTGAGGGAGATGAACGCGTTCGACCGGCTGGGGGTCCCCGCCGACGCGTCGCCGGAGCAGATCCGCGCGGCCTACCGCCGCCTGGCCCGGCAGCTGCACCCGGACCGGCACGTGCGGCCCGACGGCAGCGTCCCGAGCGAGGTCCACGAGTCCTTCTGCGCGCTCAACCGCGCGGTGGACGCCGCGCTCAAGGCCCAGGTGGTGCCGGTGGAGCCGGTCACCGCGGCCACGCCGCCGGCGGCCACCCGGACCGTCCCCGCCCAGCGCGCCGCCCCGGCCGCCCGGCCGGCCCCGGCCCGCCGTCCCGCACGCTCGGAGGACCCCGTCCTGGCGCTCCTGACCGTGCCTCGGTCCGGTGGCCGGCTGTGGACCGACGAGGAGCTGGAGTTCTGGGCGCTCACCCTCGTCCCGGTCGCCCGCACCCACGAACTCGAGGCGCTGCGCCTGGCCCGGGCGGCTGGGGCCGACAACATCCACCAGCAGACGCTCGCCGCGGCCCATGCCCTGCTCACGCTGAGCCTGCGCGGCCGGGCCGGCTCCAGGGCGCACCGCGTGCGAGGCATCCTGCCGGCGGCCTACGCCGCCCTCGAGGCCGACCTGCCCGCCTCCGTGGTCGCCCGCCTCCCGCGGGCCGTCGTGACGCCCCGCTCCCGGCGGGCGCGCCTCGCCGGCCTCCTCGGCTGAGCCGGGCTCCTGGCACGATCACCGGATGGACTGCGTCTTCTGCCGCATCGTCGCCGGTGAGGTGCCCGCCGCCGTGGTGCTCGACGAGCCCGACCTCGTGGCGTTCCTCGACGCTCGACCGGTGTTCAAGGGGCACGTGCTGCTGGTGCCCCGCGAGCACGTCGTGACGCTGCCCGACCTGCCGCCCCCGCTGCGCGACCCGTTCCTCGAGGCCGCCCAGCGGCTCGCGCGCGCGGTGGTCGACGGGCTGGGAGCGCAGGGGTCGTTCGTCGCGATGAACAACACGGTCTCCCAGTCCGTCCCGCACCTGCACCTGCACGTCGTGCCCCGCACGAAGGGCGACGGGCTGCGGGGGTTCTTCTGGCCGCGCACGAAGTACGCCGACGGCGAGGCGGAGGAGCACGCCGCTCGGCTGCGGGCGGCGCTCAGCTGACCGGACGGACCTCGCCGACCGCGGCGACCTGCGCCACCGGGCGGCGGCGGAACTCCTGGCCGGTGCCCTTGGCAGCGATCCACGCGCCGGCCACGCCGAGCACCGCGCCCCCGATCGCGTCGACGGCGTAGTGCCAGCCGAGGTAGACCGTGGCCGGCACGGTCAGGGCGAGGAAGACCCAGAGGAAGACGCGCAGCGCCCGGGGGAGTCGCAGCATCTCGGCGATGACCACCATCGTCACGCACAGGCCGACGTGCAGCGAGGCGAAGGCGGCGATCGTCTGCACCGCCTGGGTGGTGAACGGGTTGACCAGGACCTCGTGACGCTCGGCCATCATCGAGACCTGGAGCGAGGTGACGTCGGTCCGGTCGAGTCCGGCGAAGTACTCCGGCCGGGCGTAGACCGGCCCCAGCGTCGGCACGGCGAAGTAGGTCAGGGCGCCGAGCACCCAGTCGACCGCGATCGCGGTGACGTACCACGCGCCGGCCGCGGCGTCGCGCGACCAGACCAGCGCCACTACGAGCGAGGCCGGGACGAAGACGATCCAGAGGATGTAGACGAACGAGAAGAAGTGCGCCGCCGCGCCCTCGCCGAGCCAGCCGTGCAGCAGCACGGCCGGGTCGTGGCCGAGGAACAGCGCTCGGTCGAGGTCCTCCAGCAGGCCGTCCCACAGGTGCCGGTTGACGAAGGGGACGTAGGACTTCAGGTTGCGGAACGAGGCGTAGGTGACGTACCAGGCGGCGAGCCCGATGAAGGCGAACCGCACGTGCGAGGCCGGCCACCGCTCGCGGACGACCGTCCCGGCCTTCCGCCACGCCAGCCACGGCCGGCGGCGCGAGGCCCACAGCGCACGCGGCGCCACGTCGAGCAGGAACGCGAGGAGCAGGATCGCGGGGAGCCTGAGGTAGGTCGGACCGGCGACGCTGTCTGGGTCGCGCACCGGGAGGTCGTAGACCCAGGCGACGACGAACGTGGCCGCCAGGAAGATCCCGGCCAGCCACGTCGCGAAGCGGAAGCCGCCGGCCTGCATCCCGCCAGTCTAGGCCGTGCGAGACTGCGCCTTGAAATTCCACGCTCGCCCACGCGCGTGCGTGTCACCGATGTCACCCGGAGGTTGGACGAGCATGAGCCGCTTTGCAGGTCGAGTCGTGATCGTGACGGGCGCCGCACGCGGCATCGGTGCCGCGACCGCACGCCGCTTCGCCGAGGAGGGCGCCTCGGTCGCGGTCCTCGACCTCGACGAGTCGTCGGCCGCCACGACCGCCGGCACGCTCCCCGTCACCGACGGTGCGCGTGCGATCGGCGTCGGGGTCGACGTCGCGGACGCCGCCGCGGTCGAGGCAGCCGTGTCGCGGGTGGTCGACGAGCTCGGCAAGGTCGACGTGCTGGTCAACAACGCCGGCATCACCCGCGACAACCTGCTGTTCAAGATGACCGAGGAGGACTGGGACGCCGTCATGGGCGTGCACCTGAAGGGTGCGTTCCTGATGACCCGGGAGGTCCAGAAGCACATGGTCACCGCCAGGTACGGCAAGATCCTCAACCTGTCCAGCGTCTCCGCGCTGGGCAACCGGGGCCAGGCCAACTACTCCGCGGCCAAGATGGGCATCCAGGGCCTCACCCGCACGCTCGCCCTCGAGCTCGGTCCGTTCGGCATCAACGCCAACGCCATCGCCCCGGGGTTCATCGTCACCGAGATGACCGACGCGACCGCGCGCCGGGTCGGCATGGAGCCCGAGGCCTACCGCGAGGCCGCGGCCGCCTCCACCCCCGTGCGGCGGGTCGGCCAGCCCGAGGACATCGCCGCGGCGGCGGCGTTCCTGTGCAGCGACGAGGCGTCCTTCGTCACCGGGCAGACGCTCTACGTCGACGGCGGCGCCAAGGTGTGAGCCCGAGCACACCTCCCGCGGCGAGGTCTGGTCCGGGCGCGCCGAAGGTGGCGCGACCGCTGGCGCCTCGGGGACGGATCAACTACGTTCTACCGGCCAACTGAACCCCGTCCGGGACCGCCGAGTCCTGCCACCCGAGACGGGCCGACCGAACTTTCCGGCAGGAGTGGGGGACCCAACACCGTGTCCCTCTGACGGCCCCCGGCCGTCACGGGCACTCGGGGTGAAGCCGACCGGTCCACGACCACGTGGAGCGCGAGGCGGAGCACCTTCTGGCTCCAACCCGACAGCTCACCTCACAGGCGTGAGAAGGGATACCCCGGCATGCCTGTGCCTGCGCTCGTCGCCGCGCGCCCGTCGCGCACCACCTCCATCAGCTCCACCCTCCTGCCGAAGCTCGCGGTCAACGCCGTCGTGCTCCTGCTCGCCGCCCTGGTCCTGGTCGCCCAGCCGGCCCGGCCCGCCGGCCAGGCGCACTCCTCAGGACGCGCCCCGGTGGTGGGGGCCGAGGTCCGGACCGTCGCCGCCGTCACCACGCGCGTCCGCTCCGCCCTGCGCATCGCGCGCGGGCAGAAGGGCGACCCCTACCGCTACGGCGCCGCGGGCCCCAACGCCTTCGACTGCTCGGGACTGATCTACTACTCCACCCACCGCGCCGGCTTCCGCAAGGTGCCGCGCACCTCGTCCGCCCAGTCGCACTTCATGCGCCGCATCAAGCGCTCCTCGATGCGCCCCGGCGACTTCGTGTTCTTCTACAACGGCGGCGGGGTCTACCACGTCGGCGTGTTCACCGGGTGGAGCCACGGCCGGCGCCTGATCGTGCACGCGCCGTACTCCGGCACCCGCGTCCGCACCGAGCGGATCTGGACCAACCGGTGGTTCCCCGGCACGTTGCGCGGACGCTGAGGCACCCACCCGGCATCCTGGTCCCATGCCTCCTCGCACCACCCCCCGCTCCTCCTGGCTGCGCGCCGGGTCCGTGCTCGCCGCCGCGGCGCTCCTCCTGAGCGCCTGCGGCGGCGACAAGGACGAGGGCAGCGAGAAGCCGGCCGACCCGCAGCGCACCGGCGACCAGTCGACCCTGTCGCGGGTCAACCCGTTGACCGGTGAGCGGCTCGGCGCAGCGCCCAAGCGACCCATCCTGGCGTTCAAGATCGACAACTCCGGGCACGGGACGCAGATCGGGCTTGGCAAGGCCGACCTGGTCGTCGAGGAGCTGGTCGAGGGCGGCATCACCCGGCTGGCGGCGTTCTACTACAGCAAGGTGCCGCACCGCGCCGGCCCGATGCGGTCCATGCGCGCCAGCGACATCGGCATCGTGCGGCCGCTCAACGCGGTCCTGGTGGCCAGCGGCGGCGCGGGCGTCACGGTGCGTCGCGTCCACGGCGCCGGCATCAGGACGGTCACCGAGGGAGCCCCCGGCTTCTACCGCGGGCAGGGCTACGCGCCGTACAACCTCTTCATGGACGTCGACCGGCTGACCAAGGGCATGAAGGCCATGCGCCAGACGCCGCAGCCCTACCTGCCGTTCGGCGACGAGCCGATGCCCAAGGGCAAGCCCGCCAAGCGCTTCACCGCCGTGTTCAGCCCGAGCAGCGCCACCAGCTTCGAGCTGCGCAAGGGCAAGTACGTCAACACCGACTCCAACGCCGCCGCCGGTGACGACTTCGTGTCCGACACGGTCGTCGTGCTGCGGGTCCGGGTCGGTGACGCCGGCTACCTCGACCCCGCCGGGTCCCGCGTGCCGGAGACCAAGTTCACCGGACGCGGGCCGGCGGTCGTCTTCCACGCCGGCCGGATGGTGCGAGGCACCTGGGTGAAGAACGGCTACGACGCCGTCCCGACGCTGCGCACCGCGGCGGGACCGCTGGAGATCCCGCCGGGCAAGGTGCGCATCGAGCTGGTCCCGCGCGCCGGGGGCGACCTGCGCGTCGGCTGACCCGCCCGCCCGGGTGAGCCTGGACACACGGCGCCTGCGCCAGGCGGGGCTGTGGGCAGCGTCACCGGCCCACGAGTTGGGGATGAATCGGACACCTCCCTACGGTGGAACCGTGCCGAGACCCGGCACCCACGCCACGGAACACCCACGGAAGGGGGACCCCATGACGGCAACCCGGACCTCCACCTTCGCCGGCCGCCTGCGCAACGCGGTCGAGGAGCAGAACGGCTCGGTCCCGGCCCACCGCCGGGCGCGCGACTGGCACCGGCCCGCCCAGCGCAGCGTGGCCAACCCGCGACGTACCCGGGGCCTGCCCGCCGGGGACACCACCGCCACGGGCGCGGACGAGGACTTCGCCGCGCGCCTGCGCCGCGCGATCGGCTGAGACTGCGCCCTGACGGCGCCCCCGGTTCAGGGTGGAGGGGGGACCCTCGCCCTGTCGCCGCCCCGGCCCTGCTGACGTGGGCCTGCGGATTTCTCCCTTTGCCGCAGGCTCATTCCTCCCATCGGCGGGGTCGGGGTCGGTCTGTGCCGGTCCTGCCGGTCCTGCCTGGATTGCCCGTGCCAGGGCAGGATGGCCCCGTGAGGTCGAGCGGAGAGGGGTGCGCCTAGTGCTGGAGATCCCGCACTTCAGCGCCCGCAGCGGCACCCCGGCGACGGGTCGGCTGCTGGTGGCCACCCCCGAGCTGATCGACCCGAACTTCCGTCACGCGGTCGTCCTCCTGCTCGACCACGACGCCGACGGCACCCTCGGGGTCATCCTCAACCGCCCCACCCCGATCCTGGTCGCCTCCGTGCTCGGCAGCTGGTCGTCCACCGCGGAGCCGCCCGAGGTGCTGTTCGAGGGCGGACCGGTCAACAAGGACGCCGCCCTGGCCCTGGCCGAGGTCCGCACCCAGGGGAGCCCGGCGGGCGCGGACCCGATCGGCTTCCGCCGGCTGTTCGGCGACGTCGGCATCATCGACCTCGACACCCCGCACGAGGTGCTGGGCCCGGCCCTGCACCGCTTGCGGGTCTTCGCCGGCTACGCGGGCTGGAGCCCGGGCCAGCTGGAGGACGAGATCGAGCAGGACTCCTGGTACGTCGTCGACGGGCTCGCCGAGGACGTCTTCGGCGCGCACCCGGCTCGTCTGCGCGCCGACGTGCTGCGTCGCCAGCCCGGCGAGCTGGCCTGGGTCGCGACGCGCCCCGAGGACGCCGCGCTCAACTGAGGTCGCCCTCGTAGAATCACCTGGTGACCGACGAGCCGACGACCACCACGACCACGTTGCCCGGCGCGGACACCCTCGAGGACGTGCGCCTCGACCGGGACCTCGAGACCTACGAGGACGGTGACCACGAGCGCTTCTCCCACTTCGTCGACAAGGACAAGCTGACCGAGGCGATGGTGATGGGGACCCCGGTCGTCGCCCTGTGCGGCAAGGTCTGGGTGCCGAGCCGAGCGCCGGAGAAGTTCCCCGTGTGCCCCGAGTGCAAGGAGATCTGGGAAGGTCTCCGCGACGACTCCGACGACGGCCAGGACGCCTGAGCGCCCGGTGACTCGTTCGCACCCCTCGTCGTCCCTGCCTGCCCACCTCGACCCCTCCGACCACCTGGAGCACGACCCGGCCGAGCACGCCCCGCTGCCCCCGGCCTATCCCGACCGCGCTGCCTGGGGCACCGCGCCGAGCCTGCGCGCCTGGCAGGCCGAGGCGGTCCGCGCGTACTTCGAGTCCCGCCCGCGCGACTTCCTCGCGGTCGCGACCCCCGGCGCCGGCAAGACCACCTTCGCGCTCACCATCGCCGCCGAGCTGCTGGCGCAGCGTGCGATCGAGCGGGTGACCGTGGTCGCCCCGACCGAGCACCTCAAGACCCAGTGGGCGGTGGCCGCGGCCAGGGCCGGCATCCCGATCGACCCGACGTTCTCCGGCAGCGCGGGCCGCACGAGCCGCGACTTCGTCGGCGTGGCGCTCACCTACGCCGGCGTGGCCGCCAACCCGCTGGCGATGCGGATGCGCACCGAGCGCTTCCGGACCCTGGTGATCCTCGACGAGATCCACCACGCCGGTGACGCGCTGTCCTGGGGCGAGGCGGTGCGGGAGGCCTTCGACCCCGCTCGCCACCGGCTCGCGCTGACCGGCACGCCGTTCCGCTCCGACGTCAACCCGATCCCGTTCGTCACCTACGCCCCCGACGCCGACGGGGTGCCGCGCAGCGTCGCGGACTACTCCTACGGCTACGCCCGGGCGCTGGCCGACCACGTGGTCCGCCCGGTGCTGTTCCTGGCCTACTCCGGGTCGATGCAGTGGCGCACGCGGGCCGGCGACGAGGTCGCCGCGCGGCTGGGGGAGCCGCTGACCAAGGACCTGACCGCCCAGGCCCTGCGCACGGCGCTGGACCCCGCCGGCTCGTGGATCCCGTCGGTGCTGCAGGCCGCGGACCGGCGGTTGACCGAGGTCCGCCGTCACGTGCCGGACGCCGGCGGGCTGGTGATCGCCGGCGACCAGGACACCGCACGCGCCTATGCCAAGGTGCTGACCGGACTCACCGGGACCAAGCCGGTGCTGGTGCTCTCGGACGAGAAGGCCTCCTCCAAGCGGATCGAGGAGTTCTCCGCCTCCGACGACCGGTGGATGGTCGCGGTGCGCATGGTCTCCGAGGGCGTCGACGTGCCGCGCCTCGCGGTCGGGGTCTACGCCACCACCACGACCACCCCGCTGTTCTTCGCCCAGGCGGTCGGGCGCTTCGTCCGTGCGCGCAAGCGCGGCGAGACCGCGTCGGTGTTCCTGCCCTCCACCGGGCACCTGCTGGGGCTCGCCTCGGCCATGGAGGTCGAGCGCGACCACGTGCTCGGCCGACCGGTGACGGACGAGGACGACATCTTCGCCGCCGAGGCCGAGCTGCTCGCCCGGGAGGAGGCGGCCGAGTCGGCCTCCGCCGACGAGCAGCTGCTGCCGTTCCAGGCGCTCGGCTCCGAGGCGGTCTTCGACCAGGTGGTCTATGACGGCGCCGCGTTCGGCCACGCCGGGGAGGTGCACGTGGGGTCCGACGAGGAGATGGACTTCCTCGGCATCCCCGGCCTGCTCGAGCCCGACCAGGTGCGCGACCTGCTGCGCAGCCGCCAGTCCGAGCGGGCCCGCAAGCAGGCGGCCGCCCCCGCCGAGCCGGCGCCACCGCGGGAGGAGACCACCCATGAGCACCTGGGCCGGATGCGCAAGGAGCTCAACGCGCTCGTCGCCGCCTGGCACCACCGCACCGGCCAGCCGCACGGCGTGATCCACGCGGCCCTGCGTCGGGAGTGCGAGGGACCGGCAGCGGCGGTCGCCTCGGCCGACCAGCTGCAGGAGCGGATCGACCGGATCCGCGCCTGGGCCACGTCTCGCTCGTCCCGGTGACCGGGGCCGTCGAGATCACCCGGTCGCGACCGCCTCGACCGGTCGGGGCTCACCGCACCAGGGGAAGGACGCGCGCGCGGATCTGCGTGTCGAGGGCGATCACGGTCGTGGAGCGCACGATCCCGGCGTGGGCGAGCACCGCGTCGATCACCCGCTGCAGGTCGGCGTTGGACCGTGCCACGACGCGGCACCACATGTCCCCGTCGCCGGTGATGGTGTGGGCCTCGGTCACCTCGGCGATCCCCTCGAGGTGCCGGGCGACGACGTCGTGTCCGACGCCCTGCCGCAGCTGCAGGGTGAGGAACGCGGTGACCGGGTAGCCCAGCGCCGCCGGGTCCAGGGTCGGCGCCCAGCCGGCGACGACCCCGCGAGCGGTGAGCTTGTCCAGCCGCGACTGCACGGTCCCGCGCGCCACACCGAGGCGGCGCGAGGCCTCCAGCACGCCGATGCGCGGCTCGGCGGAGAACAGGTGGATCAGCGCCACGTCCAGGTCGTCCATGCACGCAGCCTGGCCGATGGGCAGGTTGCTGCACAAGACGCCACCAATCGCCCGCGGGAGCTGTGCAGGTTGCCCAGCGTGTCGGTCCACGATTGCTCACTCTGTCCCACCTCGCCATCCTGGCCCCTATGACCGACCAGATCGCCGCCCCCGACCCGACCGGCCTCACCGAGGACGAGCTGCGTGCCGACCTCACCCTCGAGCAGCTCAAGGAGCTGGTCGGGCTGGTGGAGTACGACGCCAGCCGCGACCCGTTCCCGGTGACCGCCATGGACGCGGTCGGCTTCGTGGTCGGCAACGCCACCCAGACCGCGGCGTTCTACCAGCTCGCGCTCGGCATGGACCTCGAGGCCTACCGCGGTCCCGAGACCGGGTGGCGGGAGTCGAAGTCCTACGTGCTGCGGTCCGGCAGCGCCCGGTTCGTGTTCACCGGGGCAGTCGACCCGGCCAGCCCGCTCGCCGACCACCACCGCCGCCACGGTGACGGTGTGGTCGACCTGGCCCTCGAGGTGCCCGACGTCGACCGCTGCGTCGAGCACGCGCGGTCCGTGGGCGCCACGATCCTCGAGGAGCCGCACGACGAGACCGACGAGCACGGCACGGTGCGCCTGGCCGCCATCGCGACGTACGGCGAGACGCGCCACACGCTGGTCGACCGCAGCGGCTACCACGGGCCGTACCTCCCCGGCTACGCCGAGCGCCGCTCCGCCGTACGCCGCGCGGAGGGGCACCCCAAGCGGCTGTTCCAGGCGATCGACCACTGCGTCGGCAACGTCGAGCTCGGCCGGATGGACGAGTGGGTGGAGTTCTACAACAAGGTCATGGGCTTCACCAACATGGCCGAGTTCATCGGCGACGACATCGCCACCGACTACTCCGCCCTGATGTCCAAGGTGGTCGCCAGCGGCAACCACCGCGTGAAGTTCCCGCTCAACGAGCCGGCGCAGGCGCGGAAGAAGTCCCAGATCGACGAGTACCTCGAGTTCTACGCCGGCGCCGGGTGCCAGCACATCGCCCTGGCCACCAACGACATCCTGCGGACCGTCGACATCCTGCGCGACAACGGGATCGAGTTCCTCGACACCCCGGACTCCTACTACGACGACCCCGAGCTGCGGGCGCGGATCGGCAACGTGCGCGTGCCGGTCGAGGAGCTGAAGAAGCACAAGATCCTGGTCGACCGCGACGAGGACGGCTACCTGCTGCAGATCTTCACCAAGCCGATGGGCGACCGGCCGACGGTGTTCTACGAGTTCATCGAGCGCCACGGCTCGCTGGGCTTCGGCAAGGGCAACTTCAAGGCGCTGTTCGAGGCGATCGAGCGCGAGCAGGACGCCCGCGGCAACCTCTGAGGGGCCGCGGTTTCCCACGGTCCCGTGGGAAACCGAACCGGCCCTCAGAGCACCTTGGAGAGGAACGACTGGGTGCGCTCGTGCTGGGGGTTGCCCAGCACCTCGCGCGGGTCGCCCTCCTCGACGATGACACCGCCGTCCATGAAGACCAGCTTGTCGCCGACCTCGCGGGCGAAGCCCATCTCGTGGGTGACGACCATCATCGTCATGCCCTCGGAGGCGAGGTCCTTCATCACCTCGAGCACGTCGCCGACCAGCTCGGGGTCGAGCGCGCTCGTCGGCTCGTCGAAGAGCATCATGTCGGGCTCCATCGACAGCGCGCGGGCGATCGCGATGCGCTGCTGCTGACCGCCGGACAGGTGGGCGGGGTAGGCGCCCTCGCGGTCGCCCAGACCGACCTTCTCGAGGTTCTTGCGCGCGATCTCCACGGCCTCGTCGCGCTTGCGGCCCTTGACCTTCTCCTGCGCGATGCACAGGTTGCGCATCACCGTGAGGTGCGGGAACAGGTTGAACTGCTGGAACACCATGCCGATGCGGCTGCGGACCTTGTCCAGGTCGACGTCGCGGTGGGTGATCTCCTCGCCCGCGACGAAGATCGTGCCGGAGGTCGGCTCCTCGAGCCGGTTGATGCACCGCAGCAGCGTCGACTTGCCGGACCCCGACGGGCCGATCACGCAGACCACCTGGCCCGAGTCGACGGTGAAGTCGATGCCCTGCAGCACCTCGTTGTCGCCGAAGTACTTGTGCAGGTCCTGCACGTCGATCGCGTGGTCGCCGCGCGCCTGCGGGTTCTGCTCGTCGGACATCAGCGGGACCTCTCCGAACGGGCCTCCATGCGTCGGACGACGATGGAGAGGGGGACAGTGATGAGCAGGTAGCACAGTGCCGCCACCGTCAGGGGCGTCATGTTGGCCTCGTCGTTGAGGCCCTCGCGGCCGAACTTGGTCAGCTCGTACTCCGAGATCGACAGCCCCAGCACGTAGACCAGCGAGGAGTCCTTGGTCAGCAGGATCAGCTCGTTGGTCAGCGGAGGCAGGATGATCCGGAACGCCTGCGGGATGACGATCGAGATCATCGCCCTGCTCTGGGTCATGCCGAGCGTGCGCGCCGCCTCCAGCTGGCCCTTGGGGACGGCCTGGATGCCGGCGCGGATCGTCTCCGCCATGTAGGCCGCACCGACGAGGCCCAGCGCGACCGTCACGGTCCCGAACGTGCCGCCGGGGAGCTGGCGCCCCGGGAACGCGGTGGGAAGACCGAAGTAGAGGCCGATGAAGACGATCAGCGCCGGCACCCCGCGGAAGAACTCGATGAAGCCCGTGGCCAGCCAGCGGTAGGGCCCGACCGGGGACAGCCTCATCAGCGCCAGGACCAGGCCGAGCACCAGGCCGAAGCAGAACGCACCGAGGGTGTACAGGACGGTGTTCTTCAGTGCCGTCGTGATGATCTCGGGGAACTGCTTCTTGACCAGCGTCGGGTCGAGGAAGGCGTCCTTGAGGGTGCCCCAGTCGGCGGTCAGGATCACCGCCACCACCAGGAGGACCAGCACGGCGTACTGGATGGAGCGGCTCAGCTGCGCGCGCTTGCGAGGGGTCATCGCCATGGCTGGCTCCTGGGGAGTGCGGTTCAGTGTCCGGTCAGCGGGCGATCAGCTCTTGGGCTCGGTGCCGAACCACTTCTTGTAGATCGTGTCGTACTCCCCGCTGGACTTGAGGTCCTCGATCACCTTGTTGGCCGAGGCCAGCAGCTTGTCGTTGTTGTCCTTCTGCACCGCGAAGCCGTAGGACTCGCCGGTGTTGAACTCGGCCGTCACGAACGTGTCGGGGTTGCCGTTGGCGAAGTCGAGCAGCGGACCGTTGTCCTGGATGACCGCGTCGACCTGGCCGGTGGTCAGGGCGGTGGTCTGCAGACCGAGGTCCTCGAAGGACCTGAGCTTGACCCCGGCGGGAGCGTTGTCCTTGGCGTAGAGCTCGCCGGTGGTGCCCGACATCACCGCCAGGGACTTGCCCTTGAGCGACTCGAGGGAGTCCAGCGACTTGTCCTTGGTCAGGAGGGCCTGCGTGGCGTCGAAGTAGGGGTCGGTGAAGTCGATCGCCTTCTGGCGCTCGGGAGTGATCGTCATGCCCGCGGCCGCGATGTCGCACGACCCGCTGTTGAGGGCCTGGCCGGACTGGATGCCCTCGAAGCCGGTGATCTTGATGCTCATGTCGAGGTTGTTCTCCTCGGCGACCTTCTTCATCAGGTCCATGTCGAAGCCGACGATCTCGCCGTTCTTCTTGAACTCGAAGGGCTTGTAGGGCAGCGACGTGCAGACCGTGAGCTTCCCCTCCTTGATGACGTTGGCGCCGCTCTCACTGGTGTTCGTGTCAGTGGCGCAGGCGCCGAGCGCGAGCGTCATGGCGGAGGCAGCGGCGAGGGACAGGACTGTTCGAATCCGAGTCATGACGCTCACCATAGACATTCGGTCGGGTTCTGTCGTTCACCAAAGTGTTACGAACTGATCGCGCGTGCAGCGCAAACCCGGTCGGACCGGCGCGCTTCAGGCGAGCGACAGGGCGACCAGGTCGGACCAGGGGTCCTCCACGCCGCAGCACCCGAACGAGGTGAACCACCGCCTCGTGCGCTGCACGCCGTCGCCGCCGAGGGCCCGGATCTCGGCGGCGACCACGGACGAATCTGCCTCGGCGAGCGTCGCGACGACGTCCCCGCCGTCGAGCGAGGCGCGCGTGGCCAGCAGGACGTTGAGGAACCCGTGGTGCTCGAAGCCGGTCGTCTCCGCGCGGTGGCGCACCGCCCGGTGCAGACCGGCCGTGCACTTGAAGGGCAGCTCCCGGTCCAGGCACGCCTCGATGGCCGCCGCGAGCCCGCCTGCGCTCGGGAAGAGGTCCGCCTCGACGCCGCCGGTGCGCAGCTTGCCCCGCAGGCCGGCCATGGCCACCTCGTCCAGCGCCGCCAGCCAGCGCGCGGGCGGCTCGTCGGGCATCCCTGCGGCGCCGAGCTGGGGGAGCTCGACGTGGACCGGCACCTCCGGGTCCTCGAGGTCGTACGACGCCTGCTGGGCGGCGGCGACCACGCGCCGGGCGCTGCCCGCCAGGTCGTCGAGGTCGCGCAGCGCGACCTCGATCCCGGCCAGGTGCAGTCGCGGCGAGGCGAACCAGCGGGGGAGCGGAGCGAGCCCTCCGGCCCCGCCCGAGACCACCACCGTCACCGGGAGCGGGTCGGTGTCGGCGGGCACGAGCTCGGCGAGACCCGGCAGCGCACGGTCGCCGACGACGAGCGGGCCGACGAGGGGCGCCCAGTCCTCGTGCCCGCGGCGCCGGAGGTACGCCGCGACGGCGTCGGGCAGCGTGGCGTTGCCCGGCGGGAACACGGCCGCGTCGTCGACGAGAGCGGCCCAATGGTCGGGGAAGGTCGATCGGCTGGACACCCTTCGGACCCTAGACGAGGGTGGGGGCATGGCGTTCTACAGGCAGGTGGGCACGGTCCCGCAGAAGAGGCACACGGTCCTGCGCGACGACGAGGGCGCCCTGCTCCACGAGGAGCTGATGGGCGAGGAGGGCTTCTCCTCCGACTCCTCGCTGCTCTACCACCGCGGCGTTCCGTCGTCGATCGTGGCCAGCGAGGTCTGGGACCTGCCCGACCACACGACGACGCCCAACCACCCGCTCAAGCCGCGCCACCTGCAGCCGCACCGGCTCTTCGAGGAGTCGATGTCCGCTGACGTCGACGCGGTCACCGGACGCCGCCTGCTGCTGGGCAACGGGGACGTGCGCATCGGCTACGCGGTCGGGGCTGCGACCTCGCCGTACTACCGCAACGCGCTGGGCGACGAGTGCGTGTTCGTCGAGCAGGGCTCGGGCGTCGTCGAGACGGTGTTCGGGGCGCTGCCCTACCGCTCCGGCGACTACGTCGTGGTGCCCCGCGCGACCACGCACCGGTGGGTTCCCGGCGAGCTCACGCGGTGGTACGCCATCGAGGCCAACAGCCACATCCACCCGCCCAAGCGCTACCTGTCCCGCTTCGGGCAGCTGCTCGAGCACGCGCCGTACTGCGAGCGCGACCTGGAGGGCCCCGGCGAGACGCTGCTGGTGGAGGGCGCCGACGTCGAGGTCCTGGTCAAGCACCGGGGACGGGGGCCGGGCGGCGTGGTCGGCACGCGCATGGTGCACGCCACGCACCCCTTCGACGTGGTCGGGTGGGACGGCTGCCTCTACCCCTACACGTTCAACGTCGAGGACTTCATGCCGATCACCGGCAAGGTCCACCAGCCGCCGCCGGTGCACCAGGTCTTCGAGGGCTGGAACTTCGTGATCTGCAACTTCTGCCCGCGCAAGGTCGACTACCACCCGTCGGCGGTGCCGGTGCCCTACTTCCACTCCAACGTCGACAGCGACGAGATCATGTTCTACGTGGAGGGTGACTACGAGGCGCGCAAGGGCAGCGGCATCGCGAAGGGCTCGATGTCGGTCCACCCGGGCGGCCACGCCCACGGCCCCCTGCCGGAGGCGATCGAGGCCTCGCTCGGCAAGGAGTACTTCGACGAGCTGGCGGTCATGGTGGACACGTTCCGGCCGCTCGACCTCGGCGAGGGCGGGCTGGAGTGCGAGGACCCGGCCTACGCCTGGTCGTGGGCGGGCCGCACCCTGCGGTGACGGCGTGGCCGTCCGGTCGAGCGGGCCAGGGGCGCCCGCTCGACCGGACGAGGCGGGGACGGCGGTCAGCCGGTGACCGGCAGGTCGGCGACGACCGGCTTGGGGGCCTCGGCCGGCGCCTTGGCCGGCGCCCGCCCGGCCACGGCGGTGCCGCACGTCGCGGAGCCGAGGGTCAGCACCTCGGTGCCGTCGCCGAGGCTGACGACCACGCCCTGGACGCTGAACGAGCCGTCGGAGTGCTTGGTCTGCTTGTTGATCGTGATGTTGAGCAGCGGGTCGGCCGGGATCGTGGTGTTCGGGTCGGTGCTGGGCACGTCGACCGCCTGGCCGAGGATGCTCAGCCCGGCGACGCGGACGTCGCCCTGCGTGCCCTGGCAGCGCACGCGGATCAGGTTCACGCCGAGCAGCGAGTCCGGCGCGCCGCCCAGGCTGTTGCAGAAGCTGTCCACCTGGTCCGGGCTGGTGAGGTCGGGGAGGCCGGGGATCCCGAGGTCGGGGACCTGCGACAACGGGAGCTGCGACGCGCCCTGCTGGCACGCGTCGACCAGGGGCTGGAGCTGCGGGGTCTGGGGAAGCTGGCTGAGCAGGCCGCCGCCGACACCGACGTCGGCCAGCGTGATGCCGGCCTTCTTGTTGCCGGCGTAGAGCCCGGAGATCGTCGCCGAGGCCAGCGGGTTGTCGGGCAGGCTGAGCGCGCTGGACTCCCGCAGCCGACCGTCGGAGGAGCTGATCGAGGGCATCGGCTCGACCGGGATCGGTCCCTCCGCGGAGATGCCGAAGGCACTCGACCTGGTGGAGTCGGCCTGGCCCGGGGAGGCGAGCGCGATCGAGGCGGCGGTGACGGCCAGGACGGTGCCCGTGGCCGCGAGCATGGTCGGGATCTTCATTCTCTGTTCTCCGGTTCTCTCGGGGGACTAGGTGTTCACGATCGACACCTGGGTGCCGAGCGGGACGTTGGTGAGGCGGCTGAGGGCATCGGCCGGCACGCGGATGCAGCCGTGACTGACGGCCTGGCCGAAGACGGACGGGTCGGGCCAGGTGTGGAAGGCGACGGTGCCGGGGCCGCCGCCGTAGGTGTCGAGGGTGTCGCTGTGCGTGCCGAGCGGCAGGAGGTAGGGCGAGTAGGACTGGCCGGGGTCGGAGACCAGGGCGTGCACGAAGGTCAGGCCCGTGGGGGTGGGGGTGCCGGGCGCGCCGACGGCGACGGTCCACCGCCCGACCCGGCGGCCGTCGTAGAGGAGGTCCAGCGTGCGGCTGGCGAGGTGGACCCGGACGGCGTAGTCGGTGTGGCGGGTCTCGAGGTCGCGGGCCCAGACCCAGCCCGCGGAGGCGTTGGGCCGCGAGGGCAGCAGGACCCGCACCCAGCCGGGACGCCGGGCGACGACCGGCAGCCAGGTCGGACCCAGCGAGCGGGGCCGGATCTTGGCGAACGGCTCGTGGCCGGGGCGGGCGAAGACCGCCACGGGTCGGACCGGGTGGACGACCTGGCCGGCACGGGCCGGGCGGTCGGTGACCAGCCGCGGCGCGCCCTTGATGCGGGCGTGGGTCGTGGCGTTGGGGAGCTTGGCCAGCTTGACGTGGGGCGCGGCGACGAGGCCCGCGCGGTCGTCGGCGAACGGGCGCCACCCGGTCAGGGACACCACGCCGGCCAGGGCGAGGCACAGGACGGTGACGCGCACCAGGGTGCGCGCGACGGCGCTGCTCAGGTCCGCGACGACCGTGGACGCCTCGCCGGCCCCTCGGCCCACGAGAGCGCCGAAGGACGCCGCGGGGGTACGACGACGTACCCGTCGGCCCTGCGTCATGGTTGGCTCTCCCTACATCCACCGCCGGAGCGGTGCGTGCTCTCCCCGTGCCCGGTCCAACGAGAGGGCCGCGCCGAGGTCACGGGGCGGCGAGGGATCTTTTACCTGAACAATGCTCGGTTCTCTTGACAGGTGGCGGGCCGAGTGGGACAAGGAGGCCAGATGCCGACCTACGTCGCCTTCCTGCGCGCGATCAACCTGGGCGCGACGCGCAAGGTGCCGATGAAGGAGCTGGTGCCCTGCCTGGAGAGCGCCGGCTTCGACGGGCTCGCCACGCACCTCGCGACCGGCAACGTGCGGCTCGCGTCGCGGCGCCGCAGCACCGACAGCGTCGAGCGCGCGGTCGAGTCGTCGCTGGCGGAGCGCTTCGGGTTCGAGGTGCCGGCGATCGTGCTCACCCTCGCGGACCTGCAGCGCGTGGTGGAGGAGGCGGAAGGGGTGCCGGCGGTCGCGCGGCAGTACGTCACGCTGCTCAAGCAGGCGCCCCCGGCCGGCGTGGTGCACGAGCTCGACTCCTGGGCCGCGCCCGGCGAGGGTGCCAAGGTCGGCCACCGGGCCGTGCACTGGTGGGCCGAGCACGACCTGCACGACGGCAGGCTGTCCAACGCGGTCGTCGAGAAGCACCTCGGCGTCGCGACCACGCGCACGGTCGCCGTGGTGCGCACCGTCTGGGAGAAGTGGGGTCGGGCATGAGTGAGGACGTGACGGCGGCCGGCCGGTTCCGGGCGGCGGTCGTGGCCCGCGACCCCGAGGCGATGGAGGGGGTGCTGGCCGAGGACGTCGTCTTCCGCAGCCCCGCCGTCCACCGGCCGTACGACGGCAGGGTCGCCACCATGGTCGTGCTGCGGGCGGTGCTGCGGGTGCTCGAGGACTTCCGCTACACCCGCTCCTACGCCGAGGAGGGCGGGGCAGGGCACGTGCTGGAGTTCGTGGCGCGGGTGGGTGACCGCGACGTGCAGGGCGTCGACGTGCTCGAGGTCGACGGTGACCGCGTGACCGGGCTGACCGTCCTCATCCGGCCGCGGTCGGGGCTCGAGGCGGTGGTGGTGCGCATGGGGGAGGTCATCCCCGAGGTGATGGCCGAGCTCGGACTGGCCTGACGCCGGCCCCGCTAGGGTCGCGGCCATGACGACCACCCAGCTCGAGACGGCGAAGGCCGCCGGGGTCCTGCGGATCACGTTCCGGCGCGAGGAGGCGTTCAACGCCCTGAGCGAGGAGATGGCGCGCGGCCTGGTCGAGACGCTGCACGCGGCGGTCTCCGACGACGAGGTCCGGGTCGTGGTGGTGACGGGCAGCGGGTTCGCGTTCAGCGCGGGCGCCGACCTCACCGGGGACAACCCGGTCGAGCACTTCGACGAGCGCACGATGGAGGGGGCGGCCGCGATCATCCGCGCCGTCGTCCAGCTCGACAAGCCGGTCATCGCCGCGGTCAACGGTGTGGCGGCGGGGGTCGGGGCCTCGCTGTGCTTCGTCTCCGACCTGACGGTCTGCAAGGAGTCCGCGGCGTTCATCCTGGCGTTCTCCCAGATCGGGCTCATGCCGGACGGCGGCTCGTCGCTGAGCGTCCCGGCGAGCGTCGGGCGGGCCAAGGCGATGCGGATGGCGCTGCTGGCCGAGCCGCTCGGTGCCCGGGAGGCGCTCGATGCCGGGCTGGTGAGCCACGTGGTGCCCGACGACGAGTTCGACGCGCTGGTCGACAAGCTCGCCCGCCGGCTGGCCGCGGGCCCTCCGATCGCGCTCGCCGCGACCAAGCGCGCGATCAACGCCGCGACCCTGGGCGGCCTCGAGGACGCCCTCGCCCGGGAGGGACGGGGTCAGGTGATGCTGTTCGGCACCGAGGACGCGGCGGAGGGCATGCGGGCGTTCGTGCAGAAGCGCCGTCCGGCCTTCACCGGTCGCTGAGCGAGGCCTCGGTCGTCGCGCCCGACGGGGCCCGCGGCAGGGTCCGCACCGAGCGCGAGAGCAGGACCGCGCCGCACACCGCGAGCCAGAGCAGCCCGGACACGGTGAGGACGGGACCGTAGCCCAGCGCCTCCCCGAGCGGCCCGATCGCGAGCTGCCCGACCGGCATCGCGACGTAGGACCCGAGCGCGTCGTAGGAGTAGGCGCGCGAGAGCTGGCGCTCCTCGACGTGCTCCTGCATCGCGAGGTTCCAGCCGAGGTTGAAGACCTCGGACCCCATCCCGGCCACGACCGCGGCGACGACCAGCAGCCACAGGTGGGGCGCGAGGCCGAGCAGCAGCAGCGGCACGCCCCCGGTGGCGATGCCGAGCATGCCCCACAGCAGTGGACGGTCGAGCCGCACCCGCAGCATGATCGCGGTCATCACCAGCAGCCCGACCGACTGCGCCGACAGCACCAGCCCCCAGCCCTGCTCGCCGAAGGTCGCCTTCGCCCGTGCCGGGCCGAGGGTGAACCACGCACCCGAGAACAGTGCGTTGAGCACCGCGAAGCCCGCCACGACCACCCACAGCCAGGTCGTGCGCCGGAACAGGTCCCAGCCCTCCCGCAGGTCGGCGAGCGCGGAGGCCGGCTCGGCGGGTTCCGCCGCAGGCAGGCGTACGCCGAGCAGGGCGACCGCGGACAGCGCCCAGCACAGCGCGTCGACCCCGAGCGCCCACCCGGGCCCGGCGGTGACCACGAGCAGCGCCGCGACGCTCGGCCCGACGACGGTCAGGGCGCCGCGGGACATCGAGAGCAGCACGTTGGCCTGCTGCAGGTCGCGGCGCTGCACGAGCTGGGGGAGGACCGCGGACATCGCGGGGAAGGAGACCGCCGAGGCGAGCCCGTGGATCGCGCTCAGGACGACCATGGAGCGGAGGTCGGCCCGCCCGGTGACGACCAGGACGGCCAGGACGCCCTGCGCGGCGGCGGAGAGCAGGTTGCTGCCCTGCATGACGAGGGTGCGTGGGAAGCGGTCGGCCACGACGCCCCCGACGAGGAGGAAGAGCACCAGCGGCACCGTGTGGGCGGCGAGCACGACGCCGAGGTCGGAGGCGGACCCGTCGAGGTCGAGCACCGCGAAGGCCAGTGCGACGTTGGCCATCGAGAGACCGAGCAGGTTGACCGTCCGCGAGGCGAAGAACCAGCCGAAGTCCCGCTGGCGGAGCAGGGCGAAGCCGTCGGCGAACCTCATCGCGGGGTCCCGCTCGGGTCGACCGCCATCGCGAACGAGAACAGCGAGAGCGAGACCGGGGCGGTGCCCTCGGTCCGGGGCGGCTGCGCCCGGTCGTGCAGCAGCTCGGTGGCGCGGACCATCAGGTCCCTGGCCTCGGCGTGCACCTCGGGGGTGACCCAGACCTCGGCGTCGGCGACGAGGCCGCCGGTGCCGGGGGCGCGCTGCGCGTAGCGGCGGCGCAGCTCCTCCGCGGCGGCCCGCACGAAGAGCTCACCGCCCTCGGCCCGGGACTCGGGGTCGCCCTCGGGGCGGGGCGGACGGTCCTCGGCGCGCCACGGGTGGCGGTAGCGGCGCGCCAGGCCGCCGCGGATCCGCTCCTCGCCGACCACCTCCAGCTCGCCGGCGTCGAGCAGGAACCGCAGGTGGTAGGAGGCGTTGGCGTGGGTGACCCCGAGCTCGCGGGCGATCTCCGCGGCGGTCAGGTCGGCGCCGGTGAGCAGCGACAGCATGCGCAGGCGCAGCGGGTGGGCGAGGGCGCGCAGGTGCGCGGCCGGCTCGGGCACGGTGACCTCCTCCACGGACGTGCCGGACAGTCTGAGGGGTGGCTCCCGCGACCGTCAAACATCCCTTGGGGGGTGGGCCGCGGCTAGGCTCGGGCCATGAAGCGAGCGCTGATCGTCGTCGACGTCCAGAACGACTTCTGCGAGGGCGGCAGCCTGCCCGTGACGGGCGGCGCCGAGGTCGCCCACAGGATCTCCACGCTGCTGCACCACTGGACCCAGCAGGATCCCAAGGCACCCGACTACGCAGCGGCCGTGGCGACGCTCGACCACCACGTCGACCCGGGGGACCACTTCAGCGGCGACCCCGACTTCGTGCACTCCTGGCCGCGCCACTGCGTCGTCGGCACCGACGGGGTGGCGTTCCACCCCAATCTCGACCCGCAGCCCTTCGACGCGATCTTCCGCAAGGGGGAGTACGCCGCGGCCTACTCCGGCTTCGAGGGCAAGGCCCCCGACGGCACCGGCCTGGCCGACTGGCTGCGGTCCCACGACGTCACCGACGTCGACGTGTGCGGCATCGCCACCGACTACTGCGTCCGGGCCACCACCCTCGACGCGGTGCGCGAGGGCTTCGCCGTGCGGCTGCTCACCGAGCTGTGCGCCGGCGTCGCGCCCACGAGCTCGCAGACGGCGCTGGAGGAGATGCGCGGGGCGGGCGCCGCGCTCGTCTGAGCCGCTACTCGTGCACGGTCGGGATCACCGGGTCGCCCTTGGTCATCGACCGGGCCATCAGCGGCAGCTCCTCACGTGAGCGCTGGTGACGCTCGCGCGCGACCTCGAGCGGCTCGCGGCCGACCACCTCGCCACCGCGGACCAGCGGCACGAGCAGCTGGCGGTCGTTGTGGTCGCCCTGCGAGGGGTGACCGACCCCGATGACCTCCGCCTCCGCGACGCCGTGGGCGTCCAGGCGTCGCAGGGCGTACTTGCGGCCTCCCACCGACACCTTGTCCTGGCTCTTCTTGGCCACCGCGACCAGCTCGCCGTCGTCGCCCTCGCGCGCGACCAGCTTGTAGACCAGGCTGCTCGTCGGGTGGCCGCTGCCGGTGACCAGCGAGGTGCCGACGCCGTAGCCGTCGACCGGGGCTGCGGCGAGCGCGGCGATGGCGTACTCGTCGAGGTCGCTGGTGACCACGATCCGGGTCTCGCGCGCGCCCAGGGAGTCCAGCTGGCGGCGTACCTCGTGGGCCAGCGCGCCGAGGTCGCCGGAGTCCAGCCGCACCGCACCGAGCTCCGGGCCGGCGACCTCGATCCCGGCGGCGACGGCCTCCGCCACGTCGAAGGTGTCGACCAGCAGCGTGGTGCCGGCACCCAGCGACTCCACCTGGGCGGTGAACGCGTCGCGCTCGGTGTCGTGCAGCAGGGTGAAGGAGTGGGCGCTGGTGCCCATCGTCGGGACCCCGTGGCGGCGACCCGCCTCGAGGTTGGAGGTGGCCGAGAAGCCGCAGACGTACGCCGCCCGCGCGGCTGCGACCGCCGCCTCCTCGTGCGTGCGGCGGGTGCCCATCTCCACGCACGGACGGCCGCGGGCGACCCAGGTCATCCGCGAGGCCGCCGACGCGACCGCGGAGTCGTGGTTGAGCACCGACAGCAGGAGGGTCTCCAGCAGGACGGCCTCGGCGAAGGTGGACTCGACCACCATGAGCGGCGAGAAGGGGAAGTAGACCTCGCCCTCGGCGTAGCCCCAGATGTCGCCGCCGAACCGGTAGGTGGACAGGTAGTCCAGCGTGCGGTCGTCCAGGATGCCGCGCTCCTGGAGGAAGGTCAGGGTCTGCTCGTCGAACACGAAGCGCTCGAGCAGGTCCAGGGCGCGACCGACGCCGGCCACGACGCCGTAGCGACGACCCTCCGGCAGCCGCCGCCCGAACAGCTCGAACACCGAGCGACGCTCGGCGGTGCCCGAGTGCAGGGCTGCCCGCAGCATGGTCAGCTCGTAGTGGTCGGTGAGGAGCGCGGTGCTGGGTGCGGTGGAGTCGGGCACGCGGTCAGCCTAGGGTGGGGCCGTGTCGACCCCCGCACCGATCGAGATCGAGGAACCGGACGTCGAGGAGCTGACCGCGATCGACCGGCCGTGGCAGACGGTGGTCTGGAACGACCCGGTCAACCTGATGTCCTACGTCACCTTCGTCTTCCAGCAGTACTTCGGCTTCACTCGCAAGAAGGCCGAGAAGCTGATGCTGGAGGTGCACCAGGACGGTCGCTCGGTGGTCTCCACCGGCGGTCGCGAGGAGATGGAGCGTGACGTGCGGGCGATGCACGAGTACGGCCTGTGGGCCACGATGGAGCGCGCGGATGGGTGACCGCCTGCACCGGGGCTTCGGTCGGCTGCGCGCGGGTGGGGCCATGGCCACCTTCACCGCGTTCGAGGCCGACCTGCTGCGCAGCCTCGCCGCCCAGCTGGTCGAGCTGCTGCGCAACGAGCGCGCGGTCGTCGACAAGGAGGCCGACCCCCTCGAGGCGATGCTCAACTTCACCGGGCCCAGCGACCCGCCCGACGACCCGGTGCTCGCGCGGCTGCTGCCGACGGCCTACCGCGACGACGAGGACATGGCCGCGGAGTTCCGCCGCTACACCGAGGGTGACCTGCGCGACGGCAAGGCCGCGACCGCCGGCACCATGATCGACACCCTCGAGGCCGCAGGACTGCCCGACGACGTCTCCGGCGAGGAGGTCGTCGACCTCGAGCTCGACGCGGCCGAGGCGATGGCGTGGCTCAAGGGGTTCACCGACCTGCGGCTCGCCCTGGCCGTGCGGCTCGGCGTCGACGACGACGAGGACGCGCACCGGGCCATGGAGGAGCTGCCCGACGACGACCCGCGCGCGCACCTGTTCGCGATCTACGACTGGCTCGGCTTCCTGCAGGAGACCCTGGTCCGCGCCCTGTCCTGAGCCGATTAGTCTGGTTCGGTGCTCCGGATCGACCGTGCGACCCACGACGCCATCGTCGCCCACGCCCGACGCGACCACCCCGACGAGGCCTGCGGGATCGTCGCCGGTCCCGAGGGCAGCGACCGCCCCGAGCGGTTGGTGCCGATGGTCAACGCCGCGGGGTCGCCGACGTTCTACGAGTTCGACCCCACCGAGCTGCTGGCGCTCTACAAGGAGATGTGGGCCCGCGACGAGGAGCCGGTGGTGATCTACCACTCACACACCGCGACCGAGGCCTACCCGAGCCGCACCGACATCGGCCTGGCCAACGAGCCCGGCGCCCACTACGTGCTGGTCTCCACACGCGAGTGCGGGAATAGCGAGGGCCCGGTGGAGTTCAGGTCCTACAGGATCGTCGACGGCGAGGTCACCGAGGAGCCGGTGGAGGTCGTCGACCGTCTGCCCGAGACGACGGCGCCCTGACGCCGCCACCCAGGCACACTGGCAACCGCACGTCCCCCCATCCCGAGGAGAGCATCACGATGGCCATCGAGGTCCGAGTCCCGACCATCCTGCGCACCTACACCGACGGCGAGAAGTCGGTCACCGCGCAGGGCGACACGCTGGCCGCGGTGATCGACGACCTGGAGTCGAACCACGCCGGCATCAAGGAGCGCCTGGTCGACAACGGTGAGCTGCGCCGCTTCGTCAACGTCTACGTCAACGACGAGGACGTCCGCTTCACCGGCAGCCTCGAGACCACGCTGAGCGACGGCGACCAGGTCGTCATCCTGCCCGCGGTCGCCGGAGGCTGACCCTCCCGATGCGGTTCGACAACCTGCTCGACTCCGTCGGCGGCACGCCCCTGGTGGGCCTGCCGCGGCTCTCGCCGTCGCCCGACGTGCGCATCTGGGCCAAGCTGGAGGACCGCAACCCGACCGGCTCGATCAAGGACCGCGCCGCGCTCAAGATGGTCGAGGCCGCCGAGAAGGAGGGCCTGCTCCGTCCCGGGTGCACGATCCTCGAGCCGACCAGCGGCAACACCGGCATCTCGCTGGCGATGGCCGCGCGGCTCAAGGGCTACCGCATCGTGTGCGTGATGCCGGAGAACACCTCCATCGAGCGCAGGCAGCTGCTCGGCATGTGGGGCGCGGAGATCGTGTCCTCGCCCGCGGCCGGTGGCTCCAACGAGGCGGTCCGCGTCGCCAAGCGTCTCGCGGAGGAGCACCCCGACTGGGTGATGCTCTACCAGTACGGCAACCCCGCCAACGCCCTGGCCCACCAGGAGGGCACCGGGCCCGAGATCCTGGCCGACCTGCCGTCGGTCACGCACTTCGTCGGCGGGCTCGGCACGACCGGCACGCTGATGGGCGTCAGTCGCTTCTTCCGCGAGGCCAAGCCCGAGGTGCGCATCGTCGCGGCCGAGCCGCGCTACGGCGAGCTCGTCTACGGCCTGCGCAACCTCGACGAGGGCTTCGTCCCCGAGCTCTACGACGCCTCGCTGATCGACGCGCGGTTCAGCGTCGGCCCGCGCGACGCCGTACGCCGGGTGCGTGAGCTGCTGGAGTCCGAGGGCATCTTCGCCGGCATCTCCACCGGCGCGATCCTGCACGCGGCCCTCGGCCAGGCCGCCAAGGCGGTCAAGGCGGGGGAGCCGGCCGACATCGTCTTCATCGTGTGCGACGGCGGCTGGAAGTACCTCTCCACCGGCGCCTACGAAGGCACCATCGACCAGGCCGAGGACCGCCTCGAGGGCCAGCTCTGGGCCTGACCGGGCCACGACCCCGGCCCGTCCGGCCCTGACCGCCGGCGCCCGTGCCTGCCAGCCTGGTGGGGGCGGGAGGTGCGTGGTGCGACCGACGGTGTGGGTCCGGGCCGCGGGAGCGGCGGCGCTGGTCCTGGTGGTGCTGGCCGAGGAGGTCTGCTTCGCCGGTCAGCCCACCGTCGCCGAGGCGGGGAGCATCGGGGCGTACTACGCCGACCACCGCGCGGCCATTGTCGCGGGCAACGTGCTCTGGGTCGCCGCCGCCGGCCTCCTCCTGGTCGCGTCGCGCCGCTGCGCCGCGCGCGCCGGCCGGCTCGTCGCCGGTGCCGCCGCCACGGTGATGACGGCGACCTCCGCGGTCGCGCTGGGCCTCGCGGCGGCGGCGCCGGACCCGCCCGGCGGTGCAGTCGCGTGGTGGCGGACCGAGGGGTGGCTGTTCGAGGCCGGCGTGTGGCTGTGGCTCGTCGTGCTGGTCCTCCTCGGCCTGACCCGCAGGCAGGCAGGGCCGACCTGGGCGGCCTGGCCGGCGTACCTCGCGCTGGTCGTGGCCGCGCTGGCGGTCGTCGACCCGCTCGGCACCCGGTGGTGGCTCGTCCTCGGCGGCCTGGCGGTGGTGACGGCCGGCACGGGAACGGTCGACGGGCCGGGCGGTCAGGCGTGGGTCGCTCCCCGACACCTGCCGGCGACACCGACGCCGTAGCCTGCGGTCGTGCTCTACGAGGTCCTCCACGCGGTCGTGCCACCGGCGCTGCGCGCGGTCTGGCGACCGGTGGTCGAGGGCGTGGACAACGTGCCCCGCACCGGCGGGGTGCTGCTGGCCAGCAACCACCTGAGCTTCGCCGACAGCGTCGTCATCCCGGCGGTGGCGCCGCGCGACGTGGTGTTCCTGGCCAAGTCGGAGTACTTCACCGGCAGGGGCGCGCGTGGTGCCCTGCAGCGCGCGTGGTTCGAGGCGCTCGGCATGATCCCGGTCGACCGCGACGACAGCCGCTCGGCGATCGCGGCGCTCGGCGTCGCGCTCGAGGTGCTGCAGCAGGGCAAGGCGTTCGGGGTCTACCCCGAGGGCACGCGCTCGCGCGACGGCCGGCTCTACCGCGGCCGCACCGGCGTCGCCCAGCTGGCGCTGCAGTCCGGCGCCCCGATCGTGCCGGTCGGTCTCGTCGGCACCGAGGAGCTGCAGCCGGTCGGTGCGCGGATGCCGAGGCTGGTCAAGGTCACCGTCCGCTTCGGGGAGCCCCTCGAGGTGGCCGGGAGGTACGACGCCGTGGCGCCCGGCAGGGCGCGTCGCGAGATCACCGACGAGGTGATGCGTCGCATCGCCGGACTCACCGGACAGGAAGTCGTCGCCTCCTACAACCCCCGGAGCTGATCGGGCACTACTGTGCCCGACATGGCGGACGCTCCCATCGGGATCTTCGACTCCGGCTTCGGGGGTCTCACCGTGGCTCGTGCCGTCATCGACCAGCTGCCCGCACGAGTCGACGCTCTACCTGGGCGACACCGCCCGGCAGCCCTACGGCCCGCGGCCGATCGGCCAGGTGCGGGAGTTCGCCCTCGAGTGCCTCGACCACCTCGTCGAGCAGGGCGTCAAGCTGCTCGTCATCGCCTGCAACTCCGCGTCCGCGGCGGTGCTGCGCGACGCCCGTGAGCGCTACGAGGTGCCCGTGGTGGAGGTGATCTACCCGGCGACCCGCCGGGCCGTCGCGGCGAGCCGCACGGGCCGGATCGGCGTGATCTGCACCCGCGCCACCGCCGAGTCCATGGCGTACGACGACGCCTTCGCCGCGGCGCCCCACGTCACCCTCTCCACCCAGGCGTGCCCGCGGTTCGTCGAGCTCGTCGAGGCCGGCGTGACCAGCGGGCCCGAGCTGCTGGGGGTGGCGCACGAGTACCTCGACCCGCTGACCTCCTCGGGGATCGACACCCTCGTCCTCGGCTGCACGCACTACCCGCTGCTGACCGCGCCGATCTCCTACGTCATGGGCGACCAGGTGACGCTGGTCAGCTCGGCGGAGGAGACCGCCAAGGACGTCTACCGCCAGCTGGTGCGACGCGGCATCGAGCGGGACCAGGCCCTCGGGGCACCCTCGCACCGGTTCCTCACCACCGGCGACCCCGAGGAGTTCTGGCGCATCGGACGGCGGTTCCTCGGCCCCGAGATGGACTCCGCGCAGCAGCTCGCCCGGGTGGACGCATGAAGCTCACCGTGATCGGCTGCTCGGGGTCCTACGCCGGTCCGGACTCCTCGGCGTCGTCCTACCTCGTCGAGGCACCCGACCCGGAGGAACCCGGTCGCACCTTCCGTCTCCTGGTCGACCTCGGGTCCGGCGCCCTCGGCGCGCTCCATCGCCACGTCGACCCGCTGCTCGTCGACGCGGTGCTGATCAGCCACCTGCACGCCGACCACTTCTTCGACATCAGCGGCTACTACGTGATGCGCAAGTACCACCCCTCGGGCCCGGCGCCGCGCATCCCGGTGTGGGGTCCGCGGGGGATGAAGTCGCGCGTGGCCCGCGCCTACGGGCTGCCCCTGGACCCCGGCATGAACGACGAGTTCGCGTTCAAGCGGCTGCGTCGCGGCACCTTCGACATCGGTCCCTTCACGATCACCGCCCGTCGGGTCCTGCACCCGATCGAGGCCTTCGCCTTCCGCATCGAGCACGACGGCAAGGCCTTGGTGTACTCCGGCGACACCGCGCTGTGCGACGCGCTGGTCGAGCTCGCGCACGACGCCGACGTGCTCCTCGCCGAGGCGGCGTTCCGCGACGACCAGGACAACCCGCCCGGCGTCCACATGACCGGGTCGGAGGCCGCGGCGGTGGCGCGCGACGCGGGCTGCCGCACCCTGGTGCTCACCCATGTGCCGCCGTGGCACGACAAGCTCGACGCGATGCGGGAGGCCGAGGGGGTCTTCCTCGGACCCATCTCCCTGGCCGCCGAGGGCTCGTCGTACTCCATCTAGGGGCTGCTCCCGCGCGTCGGCGCGGACCACTAGGGTGCGCGCATGGGGAGAGCTCGCTGGGTCCTGATGCTGGTGCTGCTGTGCGCGGGGCTCGCCGTGCCTGCCGGCCCGACGTGGGCCCGGGCGGGGGAGGTGACCAGCACCTCGCCGCCGGCGGTCGTCGGTTCCGCGCGCTACGCGACAGCGGTGCGCGCCGACGCCGGCGAGTGGACGCCCGGGCCGGAGTCCACGACCTACCAGTGGCTCGTCGACGGCACCCCCGTGGCCGGCGCCACCGCGCCGACCTACACCCCGCGCCTGGGTGACGTCGGCCGCGACCTCAGCGTCCGCGTCACCGCCTCGGCGACGGGCTTCAGCCCCGGCACGGCCACCTCCGCGCCGGTGAGGGTGCGCCGGGCGGTGTTCCGCAAGGGGTCGGTCGCGCTCGAGGGGGTGCCGCGCTTCGGCCGCACCCTGCGCCTGGCCTCGTTCTCCGTCACCCCGTCGCCGACCTCGCGGCGCCGCGTCTGGCTGCGCGACGGGCATCCCCTCGTCGGCGAGACCGGCCGCTCCCACCGCCTGCGCGCGCGCGACGTCGGCCACCGGGTGGGCCTGCGCATCACCGCGCGCCGGGCGGGCTACGTCCCGCTCGCGGTCACCTCGGCGCGGCCACGGGTCAGGCACCGCACGGGCGTCAGGCACGCGGTCACCTACCACGTCGAGACCCGCGGCCGGATCACCGCCGACGTGGCCACGTTCAAGCGGCTCGCCCAGGCGACGTACGACGACCCGCGTGGCTGGCGCGGCGGCGGCGTCTCCTTCCGTCGGGTGGCCCGGGGCGGCGACCTCACGCTCGTCCTGGCCGAGGCGAGCTGGCTGCCGCGGTTCTCCTCGCAGTGCAGCGCGCAGTGGTCCTGCCGGGTCGGGCGCTACGTCGTGGTCAACCAGACCCGGTGGCTGCACGCCTCGGCGATGTGGCACCGCACCGGCGGCTCGCTGCGCGACTACCGCCACATGGTGGTCGACCACGAGACCGGGCACTGGCTCGGTCACCACCACGCCGCGTGTCCCGCCCGTGGCGCCCTGGCGCCGGTCATGCAGACCCAGTCCAAGGGGCTCGACGGCTGCCGGCCCAACCCGTTCCCGGTGGCCGCGGAGTGGCGCACCGCGTGGCGCCGATGATCGCCATCGAGCGCGTCACGAAGCGCTACGGCGGCTTCACCGCCGTCGACGACGTCTCCTTCACCGCCCAGCCGGGCCGAGTCACCGGCTTCCTGGGCCCCAACGGCGCGGGCAAGTCGACGACGCTGCGGGTCCTGACCGGGCTCACCCCGGCCGACAGCGGGTCCACGGCCATCGGGGGCCGCCGCTACACCGACTTCCCCAACCCGGGGCGGCACGTGGGGGTCCTCCTCGACGCCTCGGCGCAGCACGGCGGGCGCACCGGGCGCGAGATCCTCGCGGTGGGCGCGGCCACCATGGGGCTCCCGCAGCAACGGGTCGACGAGATGCTGGCGCTGGTCGGGCTCACCGAGCAGGAGGCCAAGCGGCGCCTGAAGAACTACTCCCTCGGCATGCGGCAGCGGCTCGGCATCGCCCACGCCCTGCTCGGGGACCCGTCGGTGCTGGTCCTCGACGAGCCGGCCAACGGGCTGGACCCCGCCGGCATCCACTGGATGCGGCAGATGCTGGGCTACTTCGCCTCTCGCGGCGGCACCGTCCTGCTCTCCTCGCACCTGCTGCACGAGGTCGAGCAGATCGCCGACGACCTGGTCATGATCGGGCACGGACGGGTCGTGGCGCAGGGCGCCCTGCGCGACCTGCTGACCACCCAGGGTGCCTACGCCGCGGCCGCCTCCGCCGACGGGCAGCGGGCCCTGGCCGACGCGCTCACCCGAGCCGGTCACGACGTACGCCCCCACGGCAGCGGGCTGTCCACCGAGGCCGACCCGGCCGAGGTGGGCCGGCTGGCCCTCGAGGCACAGGTCGCGCTGATGGAGCTGCGGCCGGCCGAGGGCGCCGGCCTGGAGGAGCTGTTCCTCCAGCTGACCGCCGACACCGCGAGGGAGGACGCCCTGTGAGCGAGCGCAGCGAGAGCGGTGGAAGTGTGAGCACCTCGGCGACCACGACCAGCGTGACCGGGGCCGGCGTGCAGCTGCCCGAGGACCGCGACGCCTCGATCCCGACCGTGCGCCTGGTGCAGGTCGAGATGCGCAAGATGGTCGACACCCGCGCAGGGTTCTGGCTGCTCGCGGTGATCGTGCTCCTCACGACCGCGGCGATCGTCCTGGTGGCGATCTTCGCGCCGCCGGACGTGCGGACGTTCGCTGGGTTCCTCCAGGTCGCCGGCACGCCGCAGGGATTCCTGCTGCCGGTCCTCGGCGTGCTGCTCGTGACCAGCGAGTGGGGACAGCGGGCGGCGCTGACGACCTTCACCCTGGTGCCGCGGCGGCAGCGAGTCCTGGTGAGCAAGGTGCTCGCAGCCCTCACGGTGGCGACCGCGGTCTTCCTGGTGGCGGTCGTGGTCGCCGCGCTGCTGACGGTCCTACGCGGCGGACCCGCCCCCTGGACCGGCGGCGCCGACCCGACGACTGGGGACATGGCAGCGCCGGTGGGCCAGGCGCTGTGGAGCTTCGGCCTCCTGCAGCTGCTGGGCATCATCCAGGGACTCGCCTTCGGCATGCTGTTCCTCAACACTGCGGCGGCGATCGTGTCGTTGTTCGTGCTGCCGATCGTGAGCTCGCTGGTGTTCAACCTGGTGCCGCAGCTGCAGGACGCAGCGCCCTGGCTCGACACGGGCACCGCACAGGCGGTCCTCACGGCTTCGGACCCTCCGAGTGGTCAGGAGTGGGCCCAGCTGGTGACCTCGACGCTGATCTGGGTCGTGCTCCCGCTCGTGGTCGGGGTGTGGCGCATCCTGCGCAGCGAGGTCAAGTAGCCGCTGGTTAGGGTCGGGCCCATGGCCCACACCCCCTCAGAGCCCCAGCCCCGCGCCGACGGTCGCGCCGACGACGAGCTCCGCCGGATCACCCTGACCCGCGGGTGGCTCGACCACGCCGCCGGGTCCGTCCTCGTCGAGTTCGGCCGCACCCGGGTGCTGTGCGCGGCCTCGGCCTCCGAGGGCGTGCCGCGCTGGCGCAAGGGTTCGGGCCTGGGCTGGGTCACCGCGGAGTACGCCATGCTCCCGTCCTCGACGCACACCCGCTCGGACCGCGAGTCCGTCAAGGGCCGCATCGGCGGGCGCACGCACGAGATCTCGCGCCTGATCGGCCGGTCGCTGCGGGCCGTCATCGACTACAAGGCGCTGGGGGAGAACACCATCACCCTCGACTGCGACGTCCTCCAGGCCGACGGCGGCACGCGCACCGCCGCCATCACCGGGGCGTACGTCGCCCTGGCCGACGCCTGCGACTGGCTCGGGGCGCGAGGGGCGCTGAGGGGCAAGCCGCTGACCGGCTCGGTCGCCGCGGTGTCGGTGGGGATCATCGACGGCGTGCCGCGGCTCGACCTCCCCTACGAGGAGGACGTGCGCGCCGAGACCGACATGAACATCGTGATGACCGGCGACGGCCGGTTCGTCGAGGTGCAGGGCACCGCCGAGGCCGAGCCGTTCGACCGCGGCCTGCTCGACTCCCTGCTCGACCTGGGGGTCAAGGGCTGCGCCGACCTGACCCGTCTGCAGCACGAGGCGCTCGGTGGCTGAGCCGGTCACCGGGGGCCCGCGGGTCTTCCTGGCCTCGCGCAACACCGGCAAGCTCGCCGAGATGCAGCGCATCCTCGCCGAGCAGGTGCCGGGCGTCGAGGTGCTCGGCCTCGACGACGTGCCGGCCTACGACGAGCCGGCCGAGACCGAGCCGACCTTCGAGGGCAACGCGCGGATCAAGGCGCTGGCGGGCCTGGCCGCGACCGGGCTCCCGTCGCTGGCCGACGACTCCGGCCTCGCCGTCGACGCGCTCAACGGCATGCCCGGGGTCCTGTCGGCCCGCTGGGCCGGCGTCGCGGGGTCACGGTCCGATCGCGACCGCGCCAACAACGAGCTGCTGCTGTCCCAGCTCGCCGACGTCCCCGACGACCGCCGCGGCGCGGCGTTCCACTGCTGCGTCGTGCTCGCCGTCCCGTCCCCCGACGGCGACGTCGCGGTCCATGCCGTCGACGGCGTCATGCACGGGCGCGTGATCCGCGAGTGCCGGGGCGACGGCGGGTTCGGCTACGACGTGCTGTTCTGCGCCGACGGTCACGACGTGACGACCGCCGAGCTGCCGGCGGGGGAGAAGGACGCGATCTCCCACCGCGGCAAGGCCCTGCGCGAGATCGCGCCGGTCGTGGCGGCCGCGCTCGGCGCCTGAGCCGGCGCGCCCGGCGTACCTCGTGCGGGTGCGCCCGGTCTGTCTCCTGCGGGTGCGCCCGGCGAGACTCGAACTCGCACTGCACAGGACCTAAACCTGTTGCCTCCTGCCAATTGGGCTACGGGCGCGCGGCGCTCAGTTTCCCACGGGACCGCGGGAAACCGAGCCGGCCCTCACTCCAGGCCGAGGTCCCGCTTGAGCTTGGCGACGTGACCGGTGGCCTTGACGTTGTACTGCGCCAGCTCGATCTTGCCGTCCTCGTCGACGACGAAGGTGGAGCGGATGACGCCCTGGACCGTCTTGCCGTACATCTGCTTCTCGCCGAAGGCGCCCCACTCGGTGAGGACGTCCTTGGACGGGTCGGAGAGCAGGGTGACGGTGAGCCCGTCCTTCTCGCGGAACTTCGCCAGCTTCTCGGGCTTGTCCGGGGAGATCCCGAGGACGGTGTAGCCCTGCCCCTGCAGGGAGTCGAGGGAGTCGGAGAAGTCGCAGGCCTGCTTGGTGCAGCCCGGGGTCATCGCGGCCGGGTAGAAGTAGACGATCACCTTCTGCCCGCGCAGGCCGGAGAGGGTGACCTCCTGCCCGGTGTCGCTGGCGAGGGTGAAGTCGGGGGCCGGGGTGCCGGGCTCGAGGCGGCTCATCGGGGTGCTCCTGCGAGGGTCTGCTTGTTGCGAACGATGTGCAACAAGGTAGGTTCGGGGACGACGCCAACCTAACGGAGGCCCTCGTGCACGTCCCCGACGGATTCCTCGACGCCCCGACCTCGATCGCCACCGGCGGCGTGGCCGTGGTCGGGGTGGGGTTGGCCCTGCGCGGGGCCCGCAAGGAGCTCGACGAGCTCACCACGCCGTTGGCGGGTCTCGTCGCCGCGTTCGTCTTCGCCGCGCAGATGCTCAACTTCCCGGTCGGCGCCGGCACCAGCGGGCACCTGCTCGGCGGCGCCCTCGCCGCAGCGCTGGTCGGGCCCTGGACCGGCGTGCTCTGCCTGGCGACCGTGCTGCTGGTGCAGGCGTTCCTCTTCGCCGACGGCGGCATCACCGCGCTCGGCACCAACATCACGCTCATGGGGCTCGTCGGCGTCGGGGTCGGGTGGCTCGTCCTGCGCGGCCTGCAGGCGGTGCTGCCCAAGCGCACCTCGCTGGTCGCACCGCTCAGCGCCGTCGCCGCCTTCGTCTCGGTGCCCGTCGCCGCCCTCGCCTTCGTCGGGCTGTACGCCGTCGGCGGTGCGGCCCCCGTGCCGCTGGACACCCTGACCACCGCGATGCTCGGCTGGCACCTGCTCATCGGTCTCGGCGAGGCCCTCATCACCGGGCTCGTCGTCGGCAGCGTCGTCGCCGTGCGACCCGACCTGGTGCGGGCCGCCCGGCCCACCCTGGCCGCGCGCGAGCTCGAGCTGCGTCCCGGCCTGGCCGCCGCGGGGGAGGCCGCGTGAGGGGCCTGCCCGTCCGGGTGCTGGCCGGCATCGCCCTCCTGGTCGCGCTGCTGCTGGGCGGCGTGGTCAGCTACTACGCCTCCGGCGCACCCGACGGGCTGAGCCGGGTCGCGGAGGACCAGGGCATCAGCAGGACGGAGCGCCCCCACCACAGCGAGGACTCCCCGCTCGCCGGCTACGCGGTCCGCGGCATCGGCGACGACCGCCTGGCGCGCGGTCTCGCGGGGGTGGTCGGTGTCGGCGTGGTCCTGCTGCTCGGCACCGCCCTGACCAGGGTCGTACGACGGCGCGAGGCCGGGCGGTCCGACGCTCGTCCCGACGTGGGCGCCTGAGGTGGGGGCCGGGCACGGCCACCGGGTCCACTACCACGGCCACTCAGCGCTCCACCGTGCGCGCCCCGAGCGCAAGGTGCTCGGGGTCGTGGTCCTCATGCTCGTGGTGGTCGCGACGCCGCACGGCTGGTGGCCGCTCTTCGCGGCCTACGTGCTGCTGCTCCTCACCGCGGTGCTCGTCTCCCGGGTCCCGTTGGGCTACCTGCTGCCCCGGCTGCTGGTCGAGCTGCCCTTCCTGGTCTTCGCCCTCGTGCTGCCGTTCGTCGCGACGGGGGAGCAGGTGGAGGTGCTCGGGCTGTCGGTGAGCCGGCCCGGCCTGGTCGCTGCCGGCGCGCTGGTCGTCAAGGGGACGCTGGGCGTCCTGGCGGCACTGCTGCTCGCCGCGACGACCGAGCCCCGCGACATCCTGCGCGGGCTGGAGAGGCTGCACGTCCCGGCGCCGATCGTGCAGATCATGGGGTTCATGATCCGCTACCTCGACGTGGTCACCGCCGACATGGCGCGCATGCGGATGGCGCTGACCGCCCGCGGCTTCGAGGCGCGCAACCCGCTCCACTGGCCGGTCCTGGCGCGGTCGGCCGGCGCGCTGTTCATCCGTTCCTACGAGCGCGGCGAGCGCGTGCACCTCGCCATGCTGTCCCGCGGGCACCGCCCATGAGCGCCCCCGTGCTCGACGTCCGCGGCCTGGCCCACGCCTACCCCGACGGCCACCAGGCCCTGTTCGGGGTCGACCTGCACGTCCACCGCGGGGAGCGGGTCGCGCTGCTCGGTCCCAACGGTGCGGGGAAGACGACCCTCGTGCTGCACCTCAACGGGATCCTCACCGCCGGTGCAGGCTCGGTCTCGGTCTCCGGCCTCCCGGTCACCAGGCCGAACCTCGCCGAGGTGCGGCGCCGGGTCGGCATCGTGTTCCAGGACCCCGACGACCAGCTGTTCATGCCGACGGTGCGCGACGACGTCGAGTTCGGGCCGCGCAACCTCGGACTGCGCGGACCGGCGCTCGACGCGGCGGTCGAGCGCGCGCTCGGCCTGGTCGGGATGCAGGAGTACGCCGACCGGCCGCCCCACCACCTCTCGTTCGGCCAGCGGCGGCGCGTCGCCGTGGCGACCGTGCTGGCGATGGAGCCCGAGATCCTGGTGCTCGACGAGCCGAGCTCCAACCTCGACCCCGCGTCGCGGCGCGAGCTGGCCGACATCCTGCGCGACCTGGACGTCACCGTCCTCATGGTCACCCACGACCTGCCCTACGCCCTCGAGCTGTGCCCGCGCTCGGTGATCCTCTCCGGCGGCGTGGTCGTGGCCGACGGGCCGACGGCCGACCTCCTCGGGGACGCCGAGCTGATGGCCGCGCACCGGCTGGAGCTGCCCTTCGGTTTCGACCCGCGGGTCGCGCGGTAGCCTCTGTCCGTCGTACGCCCCTCGACGGCCACCGCCGCTAGGAGACCACCGTGAGCCAGCCCGACCACATCGAGCAGGACATCGAGGAGACGCGCGCCCGGCTGGCGACGACGATCGACCAGCTGGTCGACCGCACCAGCCCCAAGAACGTGGTCAAGCGCGAGGTGAGGTCGATCCGGCGCACCTTCGTCGACGACGAGGGCAACCCGCGCACCGAGAACATCCTCAAGGCCGTCGGCGGGGTCGCGGGCTTCGTGGTCGTGCTGGTCGTGATCCGCAAGGTGACCCACTGAAGTCGCCGATCCGGATGCTGCACGACCGGGTGCTCGTGCAGCTCGACAAGGACGCGGGGGAGCGCCGCTCCTCGGGCGGCATCGTCATCCCCGCCACCGCCGCGGTCGGCAACCGCCGCCTCGCCTGGGCCAAGGTCGTCGCGGTCGGGCCGCACGCCCGCGCGGTCGAGGTCGGGGACAGCGTGCTGTTCGACCCCGACGAGAAGGCCGAGGTCGACATCAGCGGCGAGGGCTACGTCCTGATGCGCGAGCGTGACGTGCACGCGGTCGCTGCCACCAGGGTGGACGACAGCGAGACCGGCCTCTACCTCTGAGCGGCCGCGACCCCGCCCTCAGGCGCGGCGGGCGTAGGTCCGGTGCGACATCCCGGGCATCGGGTCCCGGTTGATCCGGGACAGCTCCTCGCAGTCGCCGCGGGTGGGACGCCACCCGGCGGCGGCGACGTTGCGGGTGACCTGCTCGGGCCGCGACACCCCGGCGATCACGCTGCCGACCCCCGACTGCGCCAGCAGCCCGCTGACCGCGAGCGTGAGCAGGTCGATGCCGTGGGCGTCGGCGTACTGGCGCAGCGCGTCGATCCGGTCGAAGTCGGCGTTGTCCAGCCGGCGGCGCTGGCCCTCGGCGGACAGCCGGCTGCCGGTCGGGGCGTCCTGGTCACGCTTGTACTTGCCGGTCAGCAGGCCGTAGGCCAGGGGGAAGTACGGCAGGAGGCTGAGTCCCAGCGCCCGGCACGCCGGCAGCAGCTCGTCCTCGGCGACCCGGTTGTAGAGGCTGTACTCGTTCTGCGCGGTGATGAACCCGGGGACGCCCAGGCTGCGCGCGACGTGGTGGGCGTCGGCGACCTCCCAGGCGGCGAAGTTGGAGCACCCGACGTAGCGGACCTTGCCCTCGGTGACGAGCTCGCCCAGGGCGCTGAGCGTCTCGTCCAGCGGTGTCACCAGGTCGGGCTGGTGGAGCTGGTAGAGGTCGACGTGGTCGGTCTGCAGGCGCCGCAGCGAGGCCTCGACGGCGCGGCGGATGTAGCGCCGCGAGGCGCGGGCCCCGTGGTCGGGGCCGTTGGCGCCCTCCATGTCCATGCCGAACTTGGTGGCCAGCACGACGTCCTGGCGCCGGCCCTGCAGCGCGCGGCCGAGCATCTCCTCGCTCAGCCCGCGGCCGTAGGTGTCGGCGGTGTCGAAGAAGTTGACCCCCGCCTCGAGCGCGGCGTCGACGATGTCGTCGACCGTGTCCTGGTCGACCCGCGTGCCGAACGCGTTGCAGCCGATCCCGACCGTGGACACGACCAGGCCGGAGTCGCCCAGGGGCTGGTAGTCGACCATCAGGTGCTCACTTCACGAGCACGCGGGCGACGAGCGCGTCGGACTCGTGCTCCTCGATGTCGACCTGACCCGGCTGCTTGAGCAGCACCTCGAGCCGCGTCGTGCCGGCCTTGAACTCCAGCTCCTGCTCGGGCGAGGAGTGCACGTGCAGCTCGCCCGCCCGGTCGGAGGTGACCACGATGGTGAGGGTCTGGCCGGAGGTGACCTCGAAGCTCTTGTTGGTGGGGTCGACCCGGTCGCCCTCGACGGTGAGGTCCAGCGTCGGTCCCGCGGGGGCCTCCGACCCCGGTGCCTCCGACGCCGGGGCGCTGGAGGCGGGCTCGCCGCTCGAGGGGGTCAGCTCGGCCGGGGTCACCGACGGCTGCTCGTCGTCCCCGCAGGCGGTGAGGCCGAGCGCCAGTCCGAGGGAGGCGATGGCGAGGGCGGCACGGAGGGGGCGCGGAGCACGGGTGGCGCGTGACGTCATGGCGCCCATCTTGGCGGACGGGCGCGCCGCGCCCCGGGAGCGGGGGTGGTCTGGACCAGCCGGGATGCCGAGATTCGGCATTGGTCCGGTGGGGGACCTTCGGCCCAAGACCTGACCCCTCCAGGTCTTGTCACCCGCCCCCACCGGGTGCGCAGGAAAGGTGCTCGTCCCATGCTCTCTGACGCCATCCAGGCCAAGCAGCTCGCCGCCGACCCGCGACCCCTGGTCCCGGCCCAGCGCACCAGCGACGCGTTCACGGCGTACGCCGCGGTGCACGAGCTCGGCCGCAGCATCCAGAAGCCGGCCGAGTAGCGCCGGTCGGCCTCACCCGGCGTGCGGGCGCTCCGCGCGCTTGCTCCTGATGCCCTCGTCGGTGCAGTAGCCCTCGCCCGTGCGCTTGCGGCACACCAGACCGACGAGCACGCCCGACTCGTCGACGACGGCCAGGCGCCGCGCGCCCATGGCGAGCATGCGGTCCGGGAGCAGCTCGGCCGGCAGGTCCGCGGAGACGGTGCGACCCCGCAGCGTCCCCACGGCCGTCGCGGGCACGTCGTCGGCGTGGGCGCCCAGGTCGTCGCGCACCACCGTGGCGATCAGCCGGCCCGCGGCGTCGACCACCAGCGCCAGGTGCACGTGACCGCCCGCCAGGAACCGGCGTACGTCGCCCACGGTCGCGCTCGGCGGGTGCACCGTCGGGTGGTGCACCGCGACGTCGAAGGCGGTGGTGTGCAAGCTCACGGGGCCACGTTCCCACACCGGGGCGCTGCACTCCGCGGGTGAGCGCGACAATGGAGGCATGACCCAGCCCGCCTCCCCGCGCCGCCGCCGCGGTCTGCTCGACCCCGCCGACCTGCGGGGCAGCCACCTGCGCTCCCAGGGCTCGCAGGCCGGCCTCGACCAGGTCCGGCGCTGGGTGCTCTCGGTCCTGGTGGTCTCCACGATCCTGCACCTCTCGGTCGGCACGGCTGCCATCCCGGCGTTCCGCGACGACCTGTCGAGGACCGGCCAGGTCGTGCTGCTGGTGATCTCGGCCTGCATCGGCCTGATCGCGGTCGTGGCCGGCCGGCTCATCCACGAGCGCAGGCCGATGAGCGCGTGGGTGCTGCTGGGCCTGGTCCCCGCGGTGCTCGGGGCCTGGCTCACCCTCGGCTGAACGCCCGACCTGGGCTGCGGCACGATGACCGGCATGAGCCCGACCAGCCCGACGAGCCCCCCGACCGCTCCGGCCCCGTCCCGGCACCGCACCGCCGTCGTGACCGGGGCCAGCAGCGGCATCGGCGCGGCCACCGCCCGCCACCTCGCCGCGGAGGGCTTCCACGTGTACTGCGCGGCGCGCCGCGCGGACCGGGTCGCTGCGCTCGCCGAGGAGATCGGCGGCACCGCGGTCACCTGCGACGTGACCGACGCCGACGACGTGGCGGCCCTGGCCGCGCGGGTCGGGGCACGGCTCGACGTCCTGGTCAACAACGCCGGCGGCGCCCTCGGGGCGAGCCCGGTCGCCGAGGCCGATCCCGAGCAGTGGCGCACGATGTACGAGGTCAACGTGATCGGCCTGGTCCGGGTCACCCGCGCCCTCCTGCCCGCGCTGGTCGCGAGCGGGGCGGGGGTGATCCTCAACGTCGGGTCGACGGCCGGCCGCATCGCCTACGAGGGCGGGGGCGGCTACACCGCCGCCAAGCACGGCACCCAGGCGGTCACCGAGACGCTGCGGCTGGAGCTGTGGGACCAGCCCGTCCGGGTGTGCGAGATCGCGCCGGGCATGGTGCGCACCGAGGAGTTCTCCCTGGTGCGCTTCGGCGGCGACCGGGAGAAGGCCGACGCGGTGTACGCCGGCGTGGCCGAGCCCCTGACCGCCGACGACGTGGCCGAGGCGATCACCTGGATGGTCACCCGGCCGCCGCACGTGAACGTCGACGAGCTGGTCATCCGCCCCCGCGCGCAGGCCGCGCAGCACAAGGTGCACCGCGTCCCGGACTGAGCGGCATGCCGTGAGGTCCTAGACCTCCACCTCGCCGTGCCACGACTCGGTGACGTAGTCCAGCGTCCAGCCCATCGCGGTGTAGAGGCCGTCGGCGCCGGTGGGGGAGTCGGCGTCGACCTCGAGGTCGACCCGGTTGCGGCCCCGGTCGTGGGCGTCCTTGATCACGGTGTGGAGCAGGGCCTTGGCCACGCCGCGTCCGCGCGCGCGGCGGTGGACGCCGATGTAGTCGACGTAGCTGCCGTGATGTCCCGTGGTGTCCTGCCCGAGCACCGAGGCCACCAGCGCCCCACCGGGAAGCGTCTCCCCGTCGACGTCGATCTCGGCGATCCACCAGTGGTCCCACCGGTGGCCCGGGTCCTCCCGCAGCCGCTGCACGAACTCGGGGAAGCTCTCGCGGTTGCTGTTGAAGTGGTCCTCGAACGACTCCTCGAGCACCAGGTGCACCACCTGGATGTCGACGGCCACCGGCTTGCCGTTGTCGTGCTTGGCGACGCGGCGCACGACGACGCCCTCCCGCGGCTCGGGCAGCTCGTCGGCGTCGTCGACCGGCCGGGTCAGGTGGAGCCAGGTCCGCACCTTGGCGTAGCCGGCGTCGGTGAGCCACCGCTTGAGCCGCTCGTCGGCGGCGTACGGGGAGGCGTCGAGCTGGGTGGACGGGAGCTGGCGGAAGGCGGCGATGCCACGGGCCACGTCGGCGACCCAGGGCAGCAGCGCAGCGGCGACCTGGTCGCCCTCGGCCAGTCCCGGGCGCACCGTCAGGTCGACCATCGTGCGGCCCCCTGCGCGGTCGTGGACCGAGACCCAGGCCTGCAGCACCCCGTCGGTGTCGGCCACCGCGAGCTGGCGGCGGGTCCACGAGCCGGAGCCGATGACCAGGGCGGCCACGGTCTCCTCGTCGACGCCGCCGACCCCCCGGAAGGCGTGCACCACGCTCGTGGCGAGCTCGGCGAGCCCGGGCACGTCGCCACCGTCGGGGACGCGTACGGTCCAGCCGTCGGGCAGGTCGAGGTCGGGAACGGTGGGGAGCGGATCGACGTCGGTCACCCTTCTGAGTCTGTCAGTAGCCGTCGCCGGAGACGCAGCAGGCCAGGACCGGAGTGGTCCTGGCCTGGGATGAGTACGCCACGTAGGACTTGAACCTACAACCCGCTGATTAAGAGTCAGCTGCTCTGCCAATTGAGCTAGTGGCGCGCGAATCGGGTGAAAGATTACCAGCGGCCTCCGGGCGAGCGAAATCGGGGCCGGACGACCCATCCGGGGGCACGATGGAGGCGAACACCAGTCGAGGGTGCGAGGGGCATCCCTGCGAGGAGGCGTCACCATGGGAGAGAGCGCACGCGAGGAGCGCGCCGGGCTACGGGTCGTCCGGCCCGGTGCCGGCGACGAGGTCTCCGAGCTGCTCGGTCGGGTCTCCCGCGGGGATGCCTCTGCGTTCGGTGGGCTGTACGACGCGCTGAACGGCTCGGTCTACGGACTGGCCCGCCGGGTGGTGCGGGACCCCGAGCGTGCCGAGGACGTCGCCCAGGAGGTGTTCCTGGAGGTCTGGCGCAAGGCGCCGACCTACGAGCCGTCCAAGGGCACCGCCAAGACGTGGATCCTGACGATCGCGCACCGCCGCGCCGTCGACGCCGTACGCCGCAACGAGGCCTCGCGCAAGTACGAGGCGAAGACCGTGGTCGACGACGTGCAGCACGACACCCCGGGCGACGAGCTGGTCGAGCGCGAGGAGCAGCAGCAGGTCCGCGACTGCCTGGAGACGCTCACCGACCTCCAGCTGGAGTCGGTCCGGCTGGCCTACTACCAGGGCTACACCTACAGCGAGGTCGCCACCTTGCTGGACAAGCCCCTCCCCACGATCAAGACGAGGATGCGCGACGGCCTGATCCGCCTGCGTGACTGCATGGAGGTCTCGGCATGAGCATCGACGTCCACACGCTGTCCGGCGCCTATGCGCTCGACGCGCTGACCCCGGAGGAGGCCACGGAGTTCGAGGCCCACCTCGAGGGTTGCGACGCCTGCCGCCAGGAGGTGCGCGAGTTCCGCGAGGTCCTCTCCGCCATGGGCGAGCAGTCCTGGGCCGCGGCCCCCGGGTCGCTGCGGCGTGAGGTCCTCGCCGCCGCCGAGCGCACCCCGCAGCAGCGGCCGGCGGCCCGTGTCGAGGATCCCGCGGTCACCGACCTGTCCACCCGGCGGCGCCGCTCGCCCGCGCTGCTGCTGGCCGCGGCCGTCGCGGTGGTCGCCGCCGCCGTCGGAGGGTTCGTCGGCGTCCGGAGCCTGGGGTCCGACAGCGAGTCGGACCTGCCGGTCGCGGTGCAGAAGGTCTTCAACGCCCCCGACGCCTCGCAGGTGGCCCTCAAGTCCGCCAACGGCGGGACGCTGCACGTCGCGGTCTCCGCGACGCGGCAGGAGATGGCGGTCGACGCCCGCGACCTGCCGCGGCTCGACGGGGCGCACGTCTACCAGCTGTGGGCGGTGCACGACGGGCTGATGGTCAGCGCCGCCGTCCTCGGGGACGACGCCTCGGGCGCGGCGATGGGGATGACCGAGCAAGGGCACGAGGATCGCGGTGACCGTCGAGCCGGGCAACGGCTCGAGGCAGCCGACGACCCAGCCGATCGCGACGGTCGACCCGGCGTCGATCTGAGGCCCCGCGGCTGCGCCGAGTGCTCGGCGGGCGCAGCCCGGGCCGGCCGGTCAGTCCTGGACGCGCTCGCGCTTGCCGAGGATCTCCAGCAGCGCCATCGCGGCGTTGTGCCCAGCGATGCCGCTCACCGCGCCACCGCGGGCGGCGCCGGCACCGCAGGTCAGCACGTTGTCGACGTGCGTGGCGACGCCCCAGGCGTGCGCGGGCGTGTCGGGAGCGGCCCGGTTGGTCGACCACGGCCAGGACAGGTCGCCGTGGAAGATGTGGCCGCCCGGCATCGCCAGGGCGGCCTCGATGTCCTGCGGTGCCATCGCCTCCAGGCAGGGGTTGCCGTCCTCGTCGAGCGAGATGAGGTTCTCGATCGGCTCCTCGAGGTGCACGTTGATCGTGTCGAGGATGCGCAGCACGGTCTCGTCGCGCTGGGCCTCGACGTGGCCGGAGTAGAGGCGCGCCGGCGCGTGCAGACCGAAGAACGTGAAGGCGTGCATGCCCTCCATCGCCAGGGTCCCCATCACCGAGGGGTCGGTGAGCGAGTGGCAGTAGAGCTCGCCCGGCGGCGTCTCCGGGATGTCACCCTCCTGCGCCTCGATGTAGGCCTGGTGGAGCTGGTCGTAGCTCTCGCCGACGTGGAACGTGCCGTTGAAGGCCAGCGGCGGCGAGACGCCGGACCGCAGCCGGGGCAGGCGGTCGAGCAGCATGTTGACCTTGATCTGGGAGCCCTCCGGGCGCGGGCCGGGGTTCTCGCCGAGGAGCAGGTGCAGCACCCACGGGGCGACGTTGCCGAGCACCCAGTCGCACTCCACGGTGTGCGACTCGCCGCCGTGCTGGAAGACCACCTGGGCAGTCCTGCCGTCGCTGCGGACGCGCTGGGCGAACGCGCGGGTGAGGACCTCCGCGCCCCGCTTCCAGGCCGACCGCTCGATCGAGGACGCCAGCGCACCCATGCCGCCGAGCGGCACGCGCCACTCGCCGGTGCCGTTGCCGACCACGTGGTAGAGGAAGCACCGGTTCTGCCGCAGGTCGGGGTCGTGCAGGTCGGCGAAGGTGCCGATCAGGCCGTCGGTGGCGACCGTGCCCCGCACCAGGTCGTCGTCGAACATCTCCTCGACGGTCTCGCCGAGCGGCTGCTCGACGACCCAGCGCCAGGCGTCCTCGCCGATGCGCTGCCTCATCTTGTTCCTGGCCACCATCGGCTCGAGCATCGAGGGCGCCAGCACCTCGGCCATCTCCCGCAGGCGGCCGTAGAACGACCGCCACCGGTCGTACTCCCGCGAGGAGCCGGTGAGTGCCTGGAACGAGTCGGCCGTCTGCTGGGTGGGGTTGCGCTCGACCAGCAGCCCGGTGTGCTGCCCGCGCCGGATCGTCGGGGTGTACGACGCGGTGCGGCGCGACCGGAACTGCGCGTCGAGGTCCAGGTCCTTGCTGATCTGGTCGGGGAACAGGCTGACCAGGTAGGAGAACCGCGACAGCTTCGCCGGCCGCCCGGGGAAGAGCTCCTGGGAGACCGCCGCCCCGCCGGTGTGGCCCAGCCGCTCGAGCACGAGGACCGACAGCCCGGCCTCGGCGAGGTAGGCAGCGGAGACGAGGCCGTTGTGGCCGCCGCCGACCACCACGACGTCGTACCGAGGGAGCTTGAAGGGCGCGGACATCGCGCACAACGTACCGGAGCGAGGCGTGCCGCACCCGGCAGGCGTGACCATTTCCGCGCCACTGCGTTGAGGGGGCACACACCCACGAAGGCGCCCGACGCGAGCCGCCCGCCGCACCCGGCCGGGGCGGCTGCGTCGGGCATCCTGGTGCCCATGCGTCGTTCCTCGTCGACCGCCACCAGGACGAGGACGAGGCGGAGGACCAGGAGCGCGACGACGCCCGGTCCGAGGCCCTGCACGCCGAGCTGCGCGAGCTGCGGGAGGAGATCCGCGCGCTGCGGGGCGTCCGCGAGGACGTGTGACCCCGCTCTCCGTCCTCGCCGGCGGCGGTTGAGGCGTCCCGGGCCGGGAATCGTCCAGCATGCCCCAGACCCGGTCCGAGGCGTCCGACGAGCCCCACGAGTCCGACAGTCCGACGCCCCCGAGCACGCCGACCAGCACCCCAAGCAGCGCGGCGCCACCGAAGGCCCGATGGAGGACGAGCTGGAGCGCGCCTTCGACCGTCAGGTGAGGGAGGGCGTGCAGCGGCTGGGCCGACCCTGGCGCGAGGTGCTGGTCACCGGCTTCTTCGGTGGCACCGAGGTGGCCGTCGGGGTGCTGGCGCTGACCGCCGTCGTGGAGGAGACCGGCAGCCCGCTGCTCGGCGGCCTGGCCTTCTCCGTCGGGTTCCTCGCCCTGCTGCTGGGCCGCAGCGAGCTGTTCACCGAGGGGTTCCTCGTGCCGGTGGTGACGGTGGCTGCCAAGCGGGCGACCGCCGGTCACCTCGCCCGGCTGTGGGTCGGCACGCTGGCCGGCAACCTGGTCGGCGGGTGGCTCATCATGTGGCTGGTCGTGCTGGCCTTCCCGCGGCTCCACGCCCAGCTGGTCGAGCTCGGCACGGAGTTCGCCACCGCGCCGCTGTCGGCCGAGACCTTCTCGCTCGCCGTGCTCGCCGGCGGGGTGATCACGTTGATGACCCGGATGCAGCACGGCACCGACGACGTGCCGGCCAAGATCGCGGCCGCCGTGGCGGCGGCCTTCCTGCTGGCCGGTCTCGGGATGTTCCACTCGATCCTGGACTCGCTGCTGATCTTCGGGGCCCTGCACACCGGCGACGCCGCCTTCGGCTACCTCGAGTGGCTGCGCTGGTTCGGCTACACCGTCGTCGGCAACGTGGCCGGCGGGCTCGGGCTGGTCACCCTGCTGCGGCTGGTGCGCAGCAAGGAGCGGATCGCGGAGGCTCGCGCGGACGCGAGCCCCCGCGGCGCGTGAGCCCCGGTCAGCAGGCCCTCCAGGTCCCGCGCGGAGCCGACCTGGCCTCGCTCTGCGCCCGCCGGTAGGAGGTGACCCGCTCGAACGGGTTGCCGCCGTACACGTAGACGGTCGCCCAGCCGCGCCACACCTGGGTGCGGTTGAGGTCGCGTCCGGTGGAGCGCTTGACGACGTACCGCAGCAGCCGGCCGTAGCGGTCGACCCGGGCCTGGCTCGGGTCGCTGACCAGCTTGACCCGGGTGCCGGTGGGCAGCAGGCGCCGCAGGGAGCGCGAGGCGGCGGGACCGCCGCACTCGGTGCCGCCGTACACCTCGGGGGTGTCGATGCCGATCAGCCGCACCCGCCGGTCCGCACCCGAGTGCAGGCGCACGTCGATGGTGTCGCCGTCCACCACGCGGGTGACGCGGCCGTACTGGACGATGCGTCCGGTCCCGCCAGAGGTCGTGGTGCTGCCCGACCCTCCGGAGGTGTAGCCGCACGGGCAGGGCAGCGAGTCGCAGGCGCGACCGTCGTCGTCGGCGTCGAGCCGGTAGGGGTCGCGCGACGGACCGCCGGCGTCGACGTAGACCTTCTGGGCCTGCGCCTGGGTGGAGAAGTCCGCGCAGTCGTAGTCGACCGCGGCGCCGGCCGGCCCGGCGCCGGCGAACGTGGCGAGCACACCGGCGACCAGGGCGACGAGGAGCAGCCGGGCTCCGTGGGGGGTCAGGCCTCGCACGCGGTGCCGTCCTTGTCGCGGTCGGACTTCACGTTGGCCCAGTAGACCTTCGGGCGGACCGCGGGGCGGCCGTAGCCCTTGCGCACCTGGTAGGCGGCGGCGCGGTCGGACTTGGCGACGCCGTGCTTGTAGACCCGGTGCATGGCGGTGCAGTTGGCGAAGGACGTGGCGGCGTCGGCAGGGGCTGCGGTGACGGTGAGGGCGCCCGCGGTGAGCACGAGGGCGGTGAGGACGGGCTTGGCCGAGGTGGACATGGGTCTCCCGAGACAGGGGGTGGGTGGGTCACTCAAGGATCGGAGTCGGGCCGACTTTCCTCCACAGGGCGGAGGTCCGCACACGGGACGAGTCGGACATGGCCGAACGGCGTAGCCCGGCAGGGTGAGGCTGGCAAAAGGGGAAGGCTCGTCCCCGCAGGGGTGGCGATGGTCTGGTCAGGGGTGTCCAGATGCTCCGGTCGGACCTAGCGTGGTGGCGACCTCTTGCCCCAGGGGTGAGCACAGGGACGACCTCGCCAGCGGCACTCTCACCACGACCGCCGCCGCGCCGGCCATCTCGTGAGCGCCCCGTGCGAGCACCTGCGAGAGTCCGGTCGGTGACCTGGGGGATGAGTCGGGCGGCCTCTCTCGACCCGGGTGCTCCCTGAGCCGCCCGCCCCGTCCGGGGGGATCCGGGCGGGCGGCTCATCAGGGTCCACCTGCGCCCGGGTGCGAATCCATGGCCGGCGAGGCCCTGGTCCGCCCTCATCTGCGCTGCGCCGAGACCGCGGCCGTGAGGCTGGATCTGGTCGAGGAGCTCGACGACGGCCGGCACGTTCCGCCACCTCGACGACGACTGGGGACTGTCCGCCACGCTGTACCACCTGGGCTGGGCGCTGCAGGAGTTCGGCAGGTCCGCCGGGACCCGCGCGAACAACGGCTACTGCGCAGGCGACTTCACCGACGTCTCCTTCACCTGGACCAAGCTCTACCGCCCTACGTCACGCTGCCCACCTACGCGCGCGGCTGCTGAGCAGCGTCACCGCCACACCGGTCACCGCGCTTCCTACGACGCATTCGCAGCGGTGCAACGACGAGGGTGAGCAGGAGCAGGAGCGTCGCTCCGGCCAGGACCGTGGCTCGCGCCCCGTCCCAGCTCACGGACGCCCCGTTGCCGGGTTCGTACGGGTAGTCGACCATCTTCGCTGCCGAACGCGCAGCGGCCGTGCCGGCGGTGCGGGACAGGCGGTCGAGGGCGCCCTGGAACCCGGGCCCGTTCCCGGTGACCGGCAGCGTCACCGTCTCGTCGACGTCGCGAGGACGCCCGGTGACCAGCACCATCCCGTGGCGGGTGGTCACCCATCCTCGTTCGGCCAGACCCACGGCGCGGGCGTCGGAGGCGACGGTGTGCACCTCGAACGCGGCGGCGACATCGGTCTCGCCGACCCCGTCCCTCAGCTCGATGCCGACGGTCGGCCGCCCCCACGGCACGGCCGCCGCCAGCAGCACCGGTGCGTCCCGCAACCCGAAGGACCGGTCCGGCAGCCGGCTCGAGGCGCCGGGCGACCACCCCGGGTAGCGCACCTCGCCCTGGATGCGGTCGGCCTCGGTCCGGCCGGCGAGCCGGTCGAGGAGATGCAACGCCCCGGCGATGCCCGAGGTGATCCCCGCCGTCGTGGTGATCGCGCCCGAGTCGACGTACCTGCGGTTCGCGACCCAGTCGACGTCGGGGTAGTCGCGCGCGAGCTGGGCGAGCCGCGACCAGTGGGAGGTGGCTTCCCTCCCGTGCAGCAACCCTGCGGCCGCCAGGACCCGCGCCCCGTGGCAGACCCCGAGGACCAGGGCTCCCGCTGACGCCTGCGTCCGGACGAAGTCGCGCAGCGGCTTCTCCTGCGGGGCCTCCGCGTCGTTGAGCGCCGGCACCACGACGACGTCAGGGGTCGCGGTCACCTCGTCGAACGTGCGGGCAGGGAGGATCGCCGGTCCGCCTTCCACCGGAGCCACCGTGCGACGCGCCGCGACGGTGAAGACGGTGAAGCGCGGCGAGCGGGCGAACACCTCGTAGGGACCCATCGCGTCCGTGCCGGTGGTGCCGGTGGCGCCGAGCACGACGGCGACGGTGAGCTTCCCCGTGCCGTACGGCGCGGCGACCGGCCGCGGCGCGGCGTCCGGAGGGCGGGGGTTGAGCTGCGCCGTCGTGCGGCTGGACCCGAGGACCAGGAACCCGATGAGCAGGGCAGCGGCGAGCACCACCCTCCCGACGGCGTGCAGCAGACGGAGCTTCTTCGAACGTGTTGTCGGTGTCTTCGGTGTCTTCGGTGTCTTCGGTGTCTTCTGTGTGTTCATCGCCGAGCTCCTCAGTGGTGCATGTGCATGCCGGCGCCGCCCGCGACCTTCGTCGACGGGAGACGGAACCAGGCGAAGACGGCGAGCGCACCGGCGGCGATGCCGGCGACGAGCATGCCGCGGGAGAACGCATCGGCCACCTGGACCGGGTCGGTGAGGCTGCCGGCGGCGTTGGCGGCCGCAGACAGGACGGCGACGCCGAGCGCGGCACCCACCTCGTGCCCGGTCATCAGGAAGCCGGATGCGAGACCGGCGTGGCTCTCGGGGATGCCGGCCATCGCGGTCACCGACACGGGTGCGAACACCAGGCCGACACCGATGCCGAGGGCGACCAGGCCGGGCAGCAGGTCAGCGGCGTACGACGCGTGGGTCGGCACGCCGGCCAGCAGGGCAGCGGCGCCGCCCGTGGTGAGGAGGCCGATGAACGCGACGGCGCGTGGCGCGACGTGGGCCATCGCGTGACGGGCGAGGACCGCGCCGACGGTGATGGCGAAGGCGAACGGCAGGAACCCGAGGCCTGCCTGCAGTGCGGTGAACCCGAGCTGAGCCTGCAGCAGGATCGAGGCCAGGAACACGGTGCCGACGAGGATGCCGGTGATGCCGAGCATCACGGCGGTGCCGGAGACCAGGGTGCGGACCTTCCAGACGTGCGGCGGGAACAGCGGCTCGGAGGCGCGTCGCTCCCACATCGCGAACCCGGCCAGCAGGGCCGTGGACCCGGCGAAGGTGGCGATCGTCCGGCCCGAGGTCCAGCCGTGGGTGCTGGTGCCCGACAGGGCGAGCACGAGGATGCTGAGGCCGGCGATGATGGTGACTCGCGCCGGGCAGGTCGAACCGGCGCAGCGACGCCGTCCCGGTGGCGGGCGACCTTGGGGATGGCATGCAGGCCGGCGAGGAGCGCGACGGCACCGATCGGGACGTTGATCCAGAAGATCAGCTGCCAGTTCACCCAGGTGGTGAGCGCGCCGCCGACCACGACGCCGGCTGCGACGCCGAGGCTGCCGACCACGCCCCACAGGGCCAGGCCCTTGCGCCGCTGGTCGCCGTCGTAGGTCGTCATGATCAGGGACAGCGCCGAGGGCGTGAGGACGGCAGCGCTCATCCCCTGCAGGGCACGGGTCGTGACGAGCTGGGCAGCGGAGTCGGCGAAGCCGCTGGCCAGCGAGGCGAGGACGAACAGTCCCAGGCCGAACAGGAACACCGTTCGTCGTGAGAGCAGGTCCGCGATGCGCCCGCCGAGCAGGAGGCCGCCGCCGGAGCACATCAGGTAGGCGGTGACGATGGCTTGCAGGTCGTTCCCACCCAGGTGCAGGGCGGTCGCGATCGACGGCAGTGCGGTGTTGACGACGGAGATGTCGAGCACGACGAGGACCTGCGCGACCAGGGCGACCGCGAGGACGGTCCACGGCCGTCGGGACTCGGCGGGTGAGATGACCGGCACCGCGCCGGCCGGGTGATGTGCATGGATGGACATGGCTCCTCCTGAACTGGTGGTGCCACTGACAGTGCTGGCAGGCGGGCGCGCTCGCCCCGGCCAGATGACCAGGGTCGATCAGGTCAGGTCGAGCTGGGCGAGCTCGCCGCGGGAGGTCACGCCGGTCTTGACGAAGACGTTGCGCAGGTGGAAGGCCACCGTCCTGGGCGAGATCCAGCACTGCGCCGCGACGTCCTTGTTGGACAGCCCTTGGCTGACCAGGCCGGCGACCTTGAGCTCCATCGGGGTCAGGTCCACCAGCGTGGAGGGGTCACGTCTGCGCGCGGTCTCGCCGGAGGCCCGGAGCTCTTCGGCGGCACGCTCGGCCAGCGGTGTCGCACGAAGGTCGGCGAAGGTCTCGTAGGCCGCTCGCAGGTGCCGCCGTGCCTCCACCCGCTGCTGGTTGCGACGCAGGTGCTCGCCGTAGGCCAGCTGCACCCGCGCCCGGTCATACGGCCGGTCCGACTGCGCATGGTGGACCAGCGAGGTCTGGAAGTCCCCCTTCGCGATGGCGGGGTCCGCGCTGCTCAGAGCGGTGCCGAACGCGGCAGCGGCTCGCACCCACGCGAGTCCGGTCGCGCCGGCGTAGGCCTCGAGCTCGGTGACCCACGCTTCTGCCTGCTGGATGTCACCGGCACGCACTGCGGCGTCCATGCGGTCCTGCGCGACCATCGCGCGCAAAGCGGGCAGCTCGACAGAGGCCAGGTGATGCAGCGCTCCAGGTCCGTCGCCGGAGATCAGGGCCCGGACCCCCTTGGCCCACTGGGTCAGGTCGTCCACCGGGCGGGCCATGATGCCGACCCGTGGACGGCTCGCAGTCAGCTCCTCGAGGTCCCGGAGCCGGTCGTCGAAGTCGGCCCTGCCCTGCAGCGCCGCCAGGATGCTCAACCACGCGCGGGGACCGGTGGTCGACGCGCTCTGACCGAGGCTGTTGCCAAGGGCCACCGCTTCCTCGCAGCACGCCCGCAGCTCGACCCAGCGTCCGGAGACGTACTGGATGAACGACAGCCGCTGCAACGCGTACAGGACAGCCATCGCGTCGCCGCGCTCGCGGGCCGCGGACAGCATCAGGGTGTAGCAGCGGCCGCACACCTCGTCGTCACCCAGGTGCAGCGCCGCGTTCCCGAGGTTGCCCAACAGGTCCAGGTCCGCCAGCGTGACCCGGTCAGCGAGTGCGGTCTTGACCGATTCGTGCAGCAGAGTCAGCGCCGCGGCACGCTCCCCGCCGACGTCGGCGCGCGTGCACAGCAGCAGCAGCTTGAGGCAACGCGTGCGTGCCGAGTCTTCCTCGCAGATGGTGGTGTCCACGATCGAGTCGTCCAGCCGTGCGCCGCTGTCGACGCCGTGGCTGGATGCCACCGACGCGGCCACGGCCATCTCGAGGGCGCGTCCCTGGTCGTGGGGCGCGACGCGCTCGACCGCTCCGACGAAGATCCGGTGGGCCTCCTCGGCCGAGCCGACGTTGACCGCGATGCGTGCCCGCAGTCGGTCCAGGTCGGCGAGCAGCACGGGGTCTGCGGCACCTTCGCGCGCGACGGCGAGCAGCGCGCTGGCGCGCGCCGTCTGACCGGAGGCCCAGGCGTTGCGAGCCGCCGCGACGCGTCGCCGTGCCGCCGACGCCGGGTTCGACGACAGCTCGGCGGCACGTTCGTAGGCGTCGGCGGCGGCGCGGTAACCGCCACGGCTCTCGCCCCGGGCCGCGACGGCGTCGAGCGCCGCCACCAAGTCCTCATCGGCGTCGTCGGCCGCCCTGGCCAGGTGCCAGGTGGCCCGGTCGACGTCCTCGGTGCCCGCCAGCGCCTCGGCAAGGGCCCGGTGGACCTCGCTTCGCTCGGTGACGGTCGCCGCCTGGTAGAGCGCGGACCGCACCAACGGGTGCCGCAGTGCCACCCCGCCGGCTTCCACCACCAGCAGCCCGGACCTCTCCGCCTCGGCCAGGTCGGCCGGAGTGGAGCCCAGCCGGCTCGCCGCCCGCTGCACCGCCATCAACGTCCCGGTGTCGTCAGCGGCCGCGACAAGCAGAAGCCGCTGAGCCCCGGGGGAGAGCCGACGGCACCGATCGAGGAAGACACGCTCGACGCCCGAGGTGAGCATCAGCTGGCCCGGCAGCGGCTCGGCACCGCCCAGCTGCGCTGTGGTCAGCGCAGCGGGCAGCTCGACCAGCGCCAAGGCGTTGCCACCGGTCTCCACAGCCAGCCGCTCCGCCACGTCCGGGGCCACCTCGACGCCGGCGCCCTCGGCCAGCAGTGCGCGCACGGCGTCGTCGGCCAGCCCGTGCAGCCGCAACACGGGAACTCCCTCCGGCGCGAACGCGTAGCCGGACCCGCGGGCCGCGAAGATCATCGCGACCCGGTCGGCGGCCAGACGCCTGGCCGCGAACAGCAGCGCATCGGTCGAGGCGACATCGAGCCAGTGCGCGTCGTCGACGAGGCAGACGACGAGCTGGTCCTCGGCTGCGTCGCTCAGCAGCGACAAGGTGCCGAGCGCCACGAGGAACGGCTCGACGGCGCCGAGCTCCTGACCCAGCGCCACCTTGAGCGCCATCGCTTGCGGGGCGGGAAGTCGGTCGACGCGGTCCATCACCGGACGCAGGAGCCGGTGCAGCGCCGCGAACGCCATCGGCGCCTCCGACTCCAACCCCTGCGTGCTCAGCACCAGGGCGTCCTCCAGGCCGGCCACGACGTCGGTCAGCAGGGCAGACTTGCCGACCCCGGGGTCACCGGACACCACCATGCTCCCCGCCGTCCCGGCGCGGGCGTCTGCCAGCAGGGCGGCCAGCCGCTCCCGCTCGGAGTCTCGCCCGTGCAGCATGAGGGGAACGTACCGCGCAACGCAGTCCTCTTGCCTGGACCGAAGGGCCTCAACCCGGCACTTCGACCGGGGCGACGAGCCGGGCGTCGCCGCCAGAGTGGACGCATGAGCAGCAGCGACGAACCCACCCCGGATCTCGGCACCATCGCGTGGACGGAACGCACGGGCGGCGTCCTGACCCGCCGCGAACGACTCGCTCTCGCTCGACCGCTGTACCGGGGGCATCGTGACATCGTGCTGGGGCACCTCACGCTCGCGACCCGCCGCCACCGGGGCCGCCACGCCCACCTCGACCCGACCGCGCTCGCGGCACCCGACTCGACCCTGGCGCTCGAAGCGGCCACCGCCGCCCGGGACCTGCTCAGCCCCGCGGTGCTGCAGCACTCCCACCGCGCCTACGCGTGGGGCGCAGCGCTCGCCGCGTTGGACGGGGTCACCTACGACCGTGAGCTGCTCTACGTCGCCTCGATGTTCCATGACACCGGCCTGCCCAGTGGCATCCCCGACGTCGACTTCACCGTCCGCAGCGCCGGTCTTCTCCGATCGTTCGCCGACCGCCACGGAATGACGTCAGCCCAGCGAGAAGTCATGACCAACACGATCGCCCTGCACCACACCCCGGGCGTCTCGCCGGAGGCGGGCCCGGAGCCCTACCTGCTCTCTGCGGGCGCCGGCGTCGACGTGTTCGGTCTCCGCGCCGGCGACCTCCCCGACGCGGTACGCCGACAGGTCCTCCAACAGCACCCGCGGCTCAGGTTCAAACAGGAGTTCACGCGCCTCTGGCGCGCCGAGGCACGGCAGGTCCCGGAAGGACGAGCCGCCTACCTGCGCCGCTACGCGGTGACCGACCTGACCATCCGCCTCGCACCGTTCCGCGGATAGGCGCCGGGAAGGCGACTACATCTGAGCACCCGCATCTCCGAAGCTCACGCGACCACAACCCCAGGCGTTCCAGATGCCCCGGGTTGCAGTGGGTCAGGGCGCGGTGCGGTCGTGCAGGATCCGCTGGAACATGACGTGGTCTTGCCAGGCTCCGGCGATGAAGAGGTACTGCGGAGCGCGGCCGTACTCGACGAATCCGCAGCGGCGCAGGACGACCTGGGAGGGTTCGTTGTCTGGGAGGGTGCCGGCCTCGAGCCGGTGGAGGCCTAGTTCGACGGCGCGGGTGACGGCGAAGCCGACCGCGGCGGTGGCGAGTCCGCGGCCGGTGTGGCGGTGGTCGACCCAGTAGCCGAGGGAGGCGCTCTGGAACGCCCCGCGGGCGATGTTGGTCAGGTTCAAGCGGCCGACAACCTCGCCGTCGTGCCAGATGAGCCACGGGTCCTGCTGCCCGGCGGTGGCGGCGACCAGCTTCGCCTCGGCGTCGCTGCGCTGCACGGCCTCGGTGAAGAACTCGGGATGCCGTGTCGGCTCCCAGGGCGCGAGGTGCTCGCGGTTGCGGACGTAGGCGTCGGCGACCGCGTCCGCATCGCTGATGGACAGCGGTCGCGCTTCGTAGCCGGTCAGCAACTCCCCGGCCGATTCTTCCATCGCCGCGTCCGCGCTGCTGGGTCGGTGTGAGGTCATGTCGCCGAGTCGCTCCTGATGAGTCGTAGGGGTGGTCAGGTGAGCGCCGCATCCACGGCGTGCAGCCGAGGATTACTCCGTCTGCTCCGCGCGCGACCAGGTCGTCAATGACGGCACGCATCTGTCGGCGGGAGTCGTCGGTCACGATGCCCCCGCACAATTCGTCGTAGATGATCCGGTGCACGAGGTCTCGGTCGGCGCTGTCGGGGACGACGGTCTCGAGTCCGTGCGTGCCGAGCCGGTCGCGGTAGGACGCCTCACCCATGGTGAAGGCGGTGGCGAGCAGTCCCAGTCGGTGAAGTCCGTGGCTCCGCGCGGCGTCTGCCGTGATGTCGATGATGTGCAGCAGCGGGATGCCGACGGCGCGTTCGATGGCGGGCGCGACTTTGTGCATCGTGTTGGTGCACAAGACCACCAGATCGGCACCGGCTGCGTCGAGCGTGCGGGCCTTCGCGGCAAGGATGTCGCCGGCCTGGTCCCAACGGTTGTCGGCCTGGAGCTGGGCGATGGGTGCGAAGTCGACCGAGGCGAGCAGGCAGTCGGCCGAGTGCAGACCGCCGAGGCGCTCGGCGATCCCTGGTTGATGAGCTGGTAGTAGAGCGCGGTGCTTTCCCAGCTCATCCCGCCGATGAGCCCGATGCGTTTCATCGACTTCATCGACTTCATCGACTTCGTCGGCACATGGTGACAGCGCCGGCGCACAAGGGCCGCGATCTGCGCCTCGGAAGGCGCGAGCTCGGTCGCGACCGGGTCATCGCGTAGGAGACCGGTCTCGTCCTGGGTCACGATCATGCCGGCACCGACCGGGTCCGTCCCGCTACGGACGCGCGCAGCAGCTGGTCAGTGGACACGACGGTAGCGAACTCGCCGTGCAGGTTGGTCGCGGTGGCGCGTGCGAGCTGGTCCGCGGTGAGGCGGCTGCCGTCGGGGCCCTCGCGATCGAAGGTGTGCGTCGCATCGAGCACGAAGTAGACCTCGTAGCCGAGGTTGCCACCGACGCGTGCCGTGGTCTCGCAGCAGTGATTGGTGGTGATTCCGCACACCACGAGGGTCCCGACCCCCGCGTTGCGTAGCCAGGCGTCCAGGTCGGGCGTGCCGTGGAAGGCGGAGTTGACCTGCTTGACCACGAGCAGGTCGCATCGCTCGGGCAGGTAGGGCTTGAGCTGGTTGCCCAGGCTGTCGGGGTGCAGTGATGAGCTCGAGTCGTCCGAGTCGTGGCGGACGTGGATCAGCGGCCAGGAGCGCTCGCGCCAGGCGGCGACGAGCCGGGCGATGTTGTGGTCGCACGCGGGGTTGTTGCGGGGTCCCCACTGCGGGTCGTCGAACCCGCGCTGCACGTCCACGACGACCAGCGCGGGTGCCCCGATGTTCGTGTCGGTCATGATCAGCTCCGAGGAAGGAAGGCGTCGAGGGCGCGCAGGACGAGCTCCGGTGTCTCCAGTGTGGGCATGTGGGGAGCCCCGGGCATCTCGACGTACGTCGCGGTCGGCAGCGCGTCCGCGATCGGTCGCATCACTCGCGGCGGGGTGGAGGCGTCGAGCTCCCCAGCCAGGACGAGAGCAGGCCGGTCGATGCCAGGCAGGAGGTCGGCGGTGTCGAGGGTCGTGAACGCCCGCCACGCAGCCGCGACCTGTCGGGGATCACCCCGCAGGACGCACTCGCGTGCGTACCGCACCCCAGAACCGTTCTCGGCCAGTGCTGCCGGGGTGAACCACCGGCTCAGGGATGGTGCGACCTGGGCGGCGCTACCTTCTCGTTCGACGGCGGTCGCTCGGGACTCGAAGGAGTCGACGTGCGCCTTGGTGATGCCGGTCTGCGTCAGCACTTGGCGCAGGTCGCTTGCGAGGACCTCCACGTCCTCCGGTGGCGGGGCGTCTGCCGCGCTCCCGTGCCCGCGCAGGTCGTAGGCCAGGACCTGGCGACCGTGGGCCAGCCCGCGGATCACCGGCTCCCACATCCGCCAGGTCAGCCCCAGCGCGTGGACGAGAACGACGGGCGGGCCTTCGGTGCCGACCTGGACGATCTCGGTGGTGTGGTCGTGCAGCTGCATGGCGCGAACGGGCAGCGCCGGGGAGTGAGCCGCGTCGGTGAGGACGTCGTGGGCCGCCGCAAGGGCGTCGAGGGCGCGGGGGAATCCTGCGTAGGCGACGGCGAGGGCGCGGTCGGACGCGTGCCCGACCAGGGCTGCGAACTCGTGCTCGCCGCGGGCGACGGCGCTGGTCACGGCCGTCCCTGGGGCCCGTTGGGTCGGTTCGGCGAGGCCGAGATGGTCGCGGGGCTGGGACAGGGCAGCTTGCCGAAGTCGCCACCGTAGTAGCCGTTGTGCCGACGCGGCCGCTTCGAGAACGTGCCTCGGTCTTCCTCGATGACGAGCGAGATGGCCATGGTGGGCTCCTAGGGGAGGTCTGGGTCTTCCGATGACCTCAACCCTGGACCGCGCCGCGACCGGTCACACCGGCAGAACTGCCGGGATGACGACCGGGATCCAGCCGGGTGAGACCCGTTGAGCAGGTCTCCGAGGGCCGTGTCCTGACCGGCAACCGGTGGCGGGGGACCGCTCGAACCTGGCGATTCGGCCGGCGCGAGCGACCGGCGCTCGACGCCACGCTCGACCCACCAGTCCTTCCGTCACAGGAGTCAGCCATGAACCCTCACACCCTGCAGTACCTGATGACCCTCGACAGCACCTCCCAGCCGCGCCAGTCCGCGCGCCGGCGGACGGTGCACCTGAACGACTTCCGTTCGTCGTCCCGGTCCAAGCCGACGAAGAACAGCCATGGCTCTCGCTGAGATTCCACGAACCAGGAGAAGGAAGCGATGAGCGTCACCACGCTACGTGTCACAGCCCCTGCCGCGGTCCCTGTCACGGCGCAGGACGGCCAAGAGGCCCCGTCCCGGGGGCAGAGGTTCGCGGCGTTGGCCCTGTTGGTGTCGGCGCAGTTCGTCGTCATGCTCGACACCTCGATCGTGAATGTCGCGCTTCCCTCCATCCAGGCAGATCTCGGCTTGGCCCCGGCGGCGGTGAGCTGGGTGGTCAACGCCTATGTGCTGACCTTCGGCGGGCTCCTCCTCCTGCTGGGGCGCGTCGCCGATCTCGTCGGTCGCCGGCGGATGTTCGTCGCGGGGTCAGCGGTCTTCACGGTGGGGACGTTGCTGGCGGCGGCGGCCTCCGACGAGCTCGTCCTCGTGGCGGGTCGGGTCGTCCAGGGTGCAGGCGCCGCGGCGCTCAGCCCGGCCGCCATGTCGTTGCTGATGCTGAACTTCCCTGGCGTGCACCGCGCCCGTGCGATGAGCTTGTGGGGTGCGGCCTCAGCCGTCGGGGGAGCGACGGGGGTCCTGGCCGGCGGCATCCTCGCAGGCCGCTTCGGGTGGTCCTCGGTGTTCCTCGTCACCGTGCCGGTGACCGTCGTCGGGTCCCTGTTGGCGCGGCACGTCCTCCACGAGGGCGCTGCAGGCAGACGACGGAGATTCGACGTTGCCGGAGCCGTGACGGTCACGGCGGCGGTCGTGTCCTTGGTCGAGGCTGCGCTGCGCGCCGTCGACGTTGGGTGGACCGAGCCGGTCGCCTTGGGAGGATTCGCCGCGTCCGCGGTCCTCTTCGCGGCCTTCGTCGCCATCGAGCGACGGGCCGAGGACCCGCTGGTTCCCCCTGGGGTGTTCGGCTCGCCCTTGATGTCCACCGGCGTCGGCCTGGCCCTGCTGGGTGGAGCGGCACGCGCATCGACCTTCGTCCTGGTCGCCCTCTACCTCCAGCAATCGCTGGGGATGGCGCCGGAGCGCGCCGGCTTGGCGATGGTGCCGACGTCGTTGGCGGGGTTCGCTGCCAACCTGGTGCTGCTCCCGCGTGTGCTGCGCTCCATTGGGCCGCGGCGCAGCCTCGTCGTGGGACTGGTCGTGCTTGCCGTCGGTCACCTGTGGCTCGGCTGGGCGCCGCAGCACGCCGGCTACCTGGTCGCGGTGCTGCCCGGACTTCTCCTCGTCGCGCTGGGGGTGGCCCTCAGCTTCACCCCGACCACCATGGTGATCACCGCGGCTGCGCCCGACACGCACACCGGTCTCGCCTCTGGGCTGGCGAGCTCGGCGACCCAGGTGGGAGCGGCGCTCGGCACCGCCGTCTTCTCGACGATCGCCCTCTCCGCAGGTGGCGCCGGTCACGAGCTCTTCGGGGTCTCGGGCTTCGGGGCCGCATTCACCGCCGCCTCGATGGTGGCCGGAGGCACGGCCCTCCTGGGCTGCACGATCGTGCGCCGCTGACCCGTCACCCCTAGGAAGACGGTCTGCTCCAGCAGGCAACGGGCACCCCGACCCGTTGCTAGCCTCCGAGCGTGGTGCTCCTGGGGAGGAACGCAGAGCAGGCGGCGATCGACGAGCTGCTAGCGGCAGCGCGGGCCGGCGGCGGGGCGAGCCTCCTGCTGCTGGGGGAGGCCGGCTCGGGGAAGTCGGCCCTGCTCACCGATGCCGCCGACCGCGCGGCCAAGGACATGCTGGTGGTGCCCACTTCCGGGGTCGAGTCCGAGGCGCCACTGGCGTTCGCCGCCCTCCAGCGTCTGCTCCGGCCCCTCATGCGCGGCTTGGATGCCGTGCCGGCGCCCCAGGCGCGAGCGCTTCGGGTGGTGTTCGGGGAGGAGGCTGGGGACGGCGTCGACCGGTTCCTGGTGTTCATGGGCGCGCTCTCGCTGCTCGCGGCCGCCGCGGAGACCGCGCCGGTGCTGGTCCTCATCGACGACGCCCAGTGGCTCGACGAGGCGTCGGCCGCAGCACTGCACTTCGTCGCGCGCCGGGTGGCGGTCGAGCCGATCGCCCTGCTGTGGGCCGGCCGAGAGGACGACCCACGGGGACTGGACCCTGCGGACCTCCCGGTGCTGCGACTGGACGGCCTCGGCCTGGGCGAGACGGCGAGGATCCTGGCCGAGGAGAGTGGGGCGCAGGTGTCGACGGAGGTCGCCGCGCTGCTCCTGGCCCACACCGGCGGCAACCCGCTCGCCATCCGCGAGCTGTCCTCGGTGCTGACCGCTGCGCAGCTCAGCGGCGAGGCTGCCTTTCCGCCCCGCCTGCCTGTCACGGACCGGATCGAACGAGTCTTCCTCGACCGGGCCCGGCGGCTCACGGACGCCGCCCAGACCCTGCTGCTGGTGGCCGCTGCGGACGACTCGGCGCGACTCGCCACGGTGCTCCGCGCGACCTTCTCGGCCGGCGCCGACCCGGAGGCGCTCGCAGAGGTGGAGCGCTCCGGCCTGGTCGAGGTGGCGGACGGGCGGGTCGTCCTGCGCCACCCGCTGGTGAGGTCCGCGGTCTACAGCGCCGCGACGAGTGAGCAGCGGCGGCGCGCCCACGCCGCGCTCGCCTCGGTGATGACCGACCAGGAGGACGCCGACCGCCGGGCCTGGCACCGCGCCGCATCCGTGGTGGAACCGGACGAGTCAGTGGTCGCGGAGCTCGTGGCCGCCGCAGAGCGCGCCGAGCGCCGAGGTGGCCACGAGGCGGCGTCGTCGGCTTGGACGCGCGCGGCCGAGCTGAGCTCGAGCCCGGAGGAGAGGGCCAGACACCTGTTCTCAGCCGCGATGGCCTCGTGGATCGCCGCCCGCCCGGACCGGTCCCGGCAGCTGGTGGACCAGGTCTTGCTTGCCGCGGACGACCCCCTGCTGCTGGCCACCGCGAGGAGGCTCCGCGCCCGCGTCGAGTGGAACACCGGTTCGGTGACTCACGCCCGCAGCATGCTTCTCGACGCGGCTGCGCACGTCGTGCCCCACGACCCAGTGCTGGCGCGGGAGCTCGCCACGGAGGCGGTCTCGATCGCGGTGTGGTGCGGCGACGACGGGTCGTGCCTCGAGGCGACCTCGCTCGTCCCGGCCCCAACGGCTGGCGCCTCCCCCCGCGAACGGACCTACCACTACATGCTGGAAGGGCTGGCACACGTGGTGGAGGGCGACTACGGGTCCGCCGCTGCACCCCTGCGCCGGGCGTTCGACGCCTACGACGGGGTCCCCGAGGACTACGACCTGCTGCCGGGGCTGAGCATCGGGGCGATGCACCTGGGGGACTTCGAGCGGGCAGAGGAGCACCTTCAGCGACTGCTGGTTCGCGCGCGGACCGACGCCGGCATCGTCATGGTCCTCTACGCCTTGACCAGGCTCACGCTGATCGACGTGGTGGCGGGCAGGTGGTCCGACGCCGTGAGTCGCGCGACGGAGGCCATCTCGTTGGGCGAGCTGACGGGACATGACGTCCTCGCCGACACGCCCGCTGCCCTCTTGCTGCTGCTGTCGGCCCTCCGCGGTGACGAGCAGCGCTTCGACGAGCTGGCCCCGCGCCTGGAGGCTGCGACCGCACGGGGGTCATCCGGCGTCCTGGGCGTGGTGCTGCGCGACGCCGTGCTGTGGGCGCATGGAGTGCAGCAGCAGGGGCGGCCTGGGGCTGCCTTCCACCGGCTCTCGCAGATGTCGCACGACCTCACCAAGCGGATGGCTGCTCTCGACCGCGTCGAGGCCGCGGTGCGCAGCGACCAGCCTGAGGTTGCCGCGCTCTGGCTCGGCGAGCTGTCCGACTTCGCCGCAGGCACCGGGCACGTGTGGGCCGAGGCCGTGGCTGAGCACGGGCGAGCGCTGCTCACCGGCCACGACATGGCGGAGGCGCACTTCTGTCGGGCGCTGGAGCTGCACGCGGCCGCGCACGAGGCGGGACGGGGACGCCCGTTCGACCGGGCGCGGACCCGGCTCGCGTACGGCGAGTTCCTGCGACGTGCGCGCCGCCGTGTGGACGCGCGCACGCACCTGCGGGCGGCGCTGGAGCAGTTCGAGGGCCTGCGCGCCCGTCCCTGGGCAGAGCGAGCGGCTGCGGAGCTGCGCGCCTCGGGTGAGACGGTGCGCAAGCGCGTGGAGCCGGGCAGTGACGTGGCGCTGACGCCGCAGGAGCGACAGGTCGCCCAGCTGGTCCGTACGGGGCTTTCGAACAAGGACGTGGCCGCGCAGCTGTTCGTGAGCCCTCGCACCGTCGACTTCCACCTGCGCAACGTCTTCTCCAAGACCGGTGTCACCTCTCGCGCGGAGCTGGTCGGGCTGGGCCTCGACTGACGTGAGCCGCATCGCCCGCGGACGTCTGGCGGGGACGAAGGTCCTTCGCCGTGGGCAGTTGGTCCGCTGGTGCCCCGAAGCAAGGAAGTTGGAGTATCCACCCATGGCGACGGCTTCCGTGCGTGGCTCACAGATCGCGCTGCGGGGGCAGGGAACCGCTCCCAGTCCGGCCCGTGTGGCCACCGCAGCGATGATCGGTACTGCGATCGAGTGGTACGACTTCTTCGTCTACGGCACCTGCGCGGTGCTGGTCCTCGGACCGTTGTTCTTCCCGTCGACCAGCGCCCTGACGGGGTCGTTGCTGGCGTTCTCCACCTTCGGGATCGGGTTCCTCGTACGCCCGGTGGGGGCGGTCGTGCTCTCCCACCTGGGGGACCGCTACGGCCGCAAGAACGCCTTGGTGACCTCGCTGCTCCTGATGGGCGGCGCGACCCTCGCCGTCGGCCTGCTTCCCACGCACGCGCAGGTCGGGACCTGGGCGGCGGTCATGCTGGTCCTGCTGCGCTGCGTCCAGGGTTTCGCCGTCGGCGGGGAGTGGGGTGGCGCGGTGCTCCTCGCCATCGAGCACGCCCCCGCACGGCGCCGAGCCTGGTACGGCTCGTTCCCGCAGTACGGCACGCCCCTGGGGCTTGCCGGGTCGTCGCTGGCGATCCTGGTCGCGCAACGGGTCTCCGGCGACGACTTCCTCACCTGGGGCTGGCGCCTGCCGTTCCTGTTCTCGGCCGTCCTCGTCGTGGTCGGGCTGTGGATCCGCGTGCGGCTCACCGAAACCGAGGAGTTCGCTGAGGTGCAGCGCGCCGAGGCGACCTTGCGGCTGCCCGTGGGAGAGGTGCTGCGCCGCCACCGGCGGGCCCTGGTCGTGGGCGTGGCGACCACGCTGGTCTGCCATGCCGCCTACCTCATGACCGCGTTCCTGCCCGCCTACGCCGCCGCGGAGCTCGACATCGCGTCCTCGTGGTCGCTGATCGGACTGGTGGTCTCGTCCGCGGGCGCGATCCTCGTGCTGGTCGCCGTCGGCCGGCGGGCGGACCGGGTCGACCGTCGGCGCTACGCCGCTGCGGGGGCGCTGTTCGCCGGCCTCTGGACGTTCCCGGCGTTCGCGCTCAGCGCGACCTATGGCGGTCCGGGACTGGTGCTCGGCATGACGGTCGGCTTCGCCGCTGTCACCGTCCAGAGCGCCGTGCTGCCGAGCCTGCTCGCGGAGCAGTTCCCGGTGCAGGTGCGCTACACCGGCGTCTCTGCGTGCTTCCACCTCTCGGCCGTGGTGGCCGGCGGGCTGCTGCCCATCCTGGCGAGCTGGTGGGTGGGGCTCACGGACGGGGACTACTGGCCCGCGCCGGCGCTGATGCTGGCGGCCGGACTGGCCACGGTCGTCGGTGCCGCGCTGTGCCGGGCCGCGCCGGTGCCCGTCGGCTCGGTCGGGTGATGCCCCTGCGCCAGGCGCCCGGCGAGCCACTCTGCGTCGTGCCGCACGAAGCCGAGCAGCGCTGAGCCGCGGGTGTGCTGCCAGGGCAGGCCCAGGAAGTACAGCCCCGGGACCCCGGTGACCCCACGGCGGTGCACGGGTCGGCCGTCGCGCAGGGCACCGGGGACGTGGAGCCACGAGTAGTCCGAGCGGAACCCTGTGGCCCAGATGACGGAGCGGACCGGCACACAGGTGCCGTCAGCGAGGACGACGCCCTCGGCGTAGGTGGAGACGACGCGGGGACCGATGGTCACTCCGCGTCTGCGCAGCGCCTTGAGCGAGGAGCCGATGACCAGGTCGCCCCGGGCGCGCATCCGCTTGGCCAGCGCGGAGTCGGCGGTCTTGTCGAGCACGCCCAGCTTGGTGAGCCACCAGAACAGGTCTCGGCCGAGGATCCGTTGGGGGAGCTGGGGTGGAGTGGCTCCGACGGCCAGGGTCACGGCGTGGTGGTCGGCCAGCTCGTCGGCGATCTGCAGCCCGCTGTTGCCGGCGCCGACCACCATGACCGGTCCGGGCGGCAGCTGGTCGGGGCCGGAGTACTCCGCGCTGTGCAGCTGCCGCACCCCGCTGGCCAGCCCGCCGGCGACCGGCGGGACCACCGGACGCTGGAACGGTCCGGTGGCGACCACCACGCGACGCGCCCGTAGGCGACCCTGCGTGGTGTGCACCACGAAGGTGTCCCCGTCCTTCTCGAGCCGGACTGACCGCGGTGTTGAGCAGGACTGGCAGCTCGAACCGCGCGGCGTAGGCGGCGAGGTAGTCCGCTACCTGGTCCTTGCTGGGATAGGAGTCGTCGGGTGCGGGGAACGGCATGCCGGGCAGGGCGTCGTACTGCGCCGGTGTGAACAGGCGCAGGGAGTCCCACCTGCTGCGCCACGTGTGTCCCAGCGCTGAGCCAGCCTCGAGGACGACGAAGCGACGTCCCTGACGGCTCAGGTGCCAGGCGAGGGCCAGACCGGCCTGGCCGGCGCCGATGACGACGATGTCCAGGCAGTCGGGGCGACTGGGATCGGTCCGATGGGCTGTCATGACGGGGTCTCCTTCGGAAGGGTGGTGGTGGCGACGAGACCCGTCGGCGCGGGTCGCGGGGCGGATCAGAAGATGAGGTCCTTGTAGGTGAGCAGCTCGGCGACGACGGCTGGGTCGACCTTGTCGGGAGAGCCGGCGTCGTACGGGGGACACGGGTCGTACTCGATCCCGCACTGGATGGCCTCGGCCAGCCTCCGCCCCCCGAGCGTGTCGACGAGGGTGAGCGCCATGTCGATGCCGGCCGACACCCCACCGCCGGTGACGTACTTGCCGTCGAAGACCACCCGCTCGTTCCTGGGGATGGCGCCGTGGGCGGCGAGGTCGTCGCGGCGTACCCAGTGGCTGGTCGCCCTGCGACCGTCGAGCAGTCCGGCGGCGGCAAGGATCAATGAGCCGGTGCAGATGGAGGTGGTCCAGCGGGTGTGCTCGTCGACCGCGCGGAGCCACTCGTGGACCGGGCCGTCGTGCATGTGCTTCTGCTGGCCGATGCCGCCCGGCACGAGGACGACGTCGGGGCTGGCGACCTCGTCCAAGACCGCGTCGACCGTGAGGCCCAGGCTCCCGATGTCGGTGCGGACCTCGCCGCGCTGCTCTCCGACGAACACCGTCTGCGCGCCAGGGAAGCGGCTGAGGACCTCGTAGGGACCGACGGCGTCCAGGGCGGTGACCTGGTGGTAGAGGAAGATCGCGATCTGCATGTGTTGCTCCGTTGCTGCGTGCGGGTCGGTGTTCGCTGCTGACCCGCTCACGCTACGAACCGACCCGCTGGGCTCGCCCCGGTGAAATCGCCAGGTTTCCCGGCCCCGACGCCGGGCTCGCCGGCCCTGGCAACCCCGGCAATTTCACCGGTTCGAGGCCCCACCGACGACCGACAGGCTCGGAGCCGGACGACAGCGGTCGTCCGGTCCCGAGACACCTGGAGGTCCCATGTCAACCCATGTGCACCCTGCCGAGCCCACCGCAGCCGCCGGCGCCCCGGCGCACGCCCCGGAGGAGGTGCGGCGCCCCTGGACCGTGCTCGGCCTGATGCTCGCCGCGCAGTTCATGGTCGTGCTCGACGTCTCAGTGGTGAACGTCGCCCTTCCCAGCATCGGGAAGTCGCTGCAGATGAGCTCGTCCGACTACCAGTGGGCGGTGAGCGCCTATGTTCTCTTCAGCGGAGGCTTCCTCCTGCTCGGCGGACGCCTGGCCGACTTGTTCGACCGCCGCCGGATGTTCCTCGCCGGGCTTGGACTGTTCACCCTTGGCTCCCTGGCCAGCGGACTGGCCGGGTCGGCGTTCGCGCTGATCGCCTCCCGTGCCGCGCAGGGCACGGGTGCGGCGATGCTGACGCCGGCGGCGATGTCGATCGTCATGACCAGCTATGCCGGCCGTCAGCGTGCCACCGCCCTCGGCGTGTGGGGAACGGTCGCCAGCATGGGCATCGCGGCCGGCGTCCTGTTCGGCGGCGTCCTCACCAGCGCGTTCGACTGGCGTGCAGTGTTCTTCATCAACGTCCCCATCGGGATCGTCACCTGGGCGATGACCCGGCGCACCGTGCCGGCGGCCCCGTCGACCGGTGCGACGCATCCGCCAGCTCGACCTGCCCGGCGCCGTCACGGCTGTCGACCGGTCTCGTGGCCCTGGTCTACGGGATCGAGCAGACCAACAGCCGTGGTTGGGACGGCGTCACGATCGGCGCCTTCGCCGCCGCCGCTGCGCTGCTCACCGCGTTCACCGTGCTCGAGCGGCGTGTGCCCGATCCTCTGGTCCCGCCGCAGATCTGGCGGGTCCGGTCGCTCATCGCGGCCTCGGCCGTCATGGCGGGGGTCACCGGAGCCGTCGTCGGCGCGATCTTCCTGACGTCTCTGTTCCTACAGCGGGTGCTCGGCTCCTCGCCGGTCGTCGCCGGGCTGCAGTTCCTCCCGCTTGCCGCGGCCATCACCGTGAGCGCCGCGGTCGCCTCGAAGCAGCTGCCGAGGTTCGGCGCCCGCACCCTGATCGGCACCGGACTGGTGATCGCCACGGTCGGCGCTGCCCTGCTGTGCACGGTCGACGCCGGTTCGTCCTACCTCACCGGCGTCCTGCCTGGCTTCCTGGTGCTCGGTGCCGGTGTCGGCCCGATGTTCGTCGCGATCTCGGTTGCGGCGATGAGCGAGGTGCCGCACCACCTGTCCGGTCTCGCCTCCGGGCTGATGATGACCGGCCACGAGATCGGCGCCGCGCTCGGCGTCGCCGTCCTCACCGCCGTCGGCGGTGACCTCACCACCCGGACCGGCCTGATTCAGGGCTACGACGACGCCTTCCGGACCGTCGCCGCGATCCTCGTCGTCCTTCTGGTCCCGACCGCGCTGGTCCCGCGCAAGGCGGGAACGGGCCAGGCGGCCGGCCACGGCCACGGCATGCACTGACCCTCACAACCTGGCAAATCAGCCGGTGCCACCTATGCCAGTTGCCGGAAGCGTGGCATGCGGCACCACCACTCATCCACAACCCCGTCCCGAAGGAGAAGCACATGTCCACGACCAGCACCTACCGCATCGACGGCATGACCTGCGACCACTGCGTTCGCGCCGTCACCCAGGAGATCGGCGCACTGCCGGGCGTCAGCGACGTCGATGTCGAGCTGGCCACCGGCCTGGTCACCGTCCACAGCGACCGCGAGCTGACCCAGCAAGAGGTCGCGGACGCGGTCGACGAGGCCGGCTACGAGCTCGCCTCCTGACCTCCCGACCCGACGACGAACGGAGCACCGAAATGACCGTGACCACCCCCCACACCCAGACCGGCGCTGTGACCGGCACCACAGCAGGCACCGCTGTCGAGTGCACCCTCGAGATCGGCGGCATGACCTGCGCCTCCTGCGTGGGTCGGGTGCAGAAGGCCCTCACCCGGGCCGAGGGGGTGGTCACGGCCGAGGTGAACCTGGCCACCGAGACCGCCGCCGTGACCTTCGACCCAGCCTCGACCGACCTGGAGGCCCTGAGCGCCGCGGTGGCCAGGGCCGGCTACACCGCGGCCCCCCGCATGGCGACCCCAGACCCGACGAGGGCACGGGACGACCGAGCGCCCGCAGGCTCCGGCGTGGACGAGCTCGAGGCTCGGCGGGACCGCGAGATCGCCCACCTCAAGCGCAAGTGGCAGGTCGCACTGACCACGGGCCTCGGGCTGATGGCCGTGATGTACGTCCCGATCCACCTCGACACGATGGACTGGCTGATGCCGCTGATCTTCGTGGTCGCGACGATCGTGCAGCTGTGGGCCGGAGGCGACATCTTCAAGGCGGCCTGGGCGACCGCCAAGCACGGCGGTACGAGCATGAACACGCTGGTCGCCCTCGGCACCGGAGTGGCGTACGGCTACAGCGCCTTCGTCACGCTGTGGCCGGGCGTCGCCGAACGCTGGGGACTGCCGCTGCACGTCTACTTCGAGACCGCACTGGTCGTCATCGCCCTGGTCCTCATGGGTCGGTGGCTGGAGCTGCGCGCCAAGAAGCGCACCGCGGACTCGATCAAGGCCCTGGTCGGTCTGACGCCTCCGACCGCCCGCGTGGTCCGTGGCCACGAGGAGGTCGACCTGCCGGTCGAGCAGGTGCAGGTCGGCGACCTCGTGCGAGTGCGCCCGGGCGAGAAGATCCCGGTCGACGGCGTGGTCGCCGACGGCGCTTCGACCGTGGACGAGTCGATGCTCACCGGTGAGAGCGCTCCGGTCCGCAAGACGGCGGGGGACACCGCGATCGGCGCCACCCTCAACCGGACGGGGACGCTGCTGGTTCGTACGACGGCGGTGGGCGCCGACAGCACACTGGCCCAGATCATCCGTCTGGTCGAGGACGCCCAGGGCTCCAAGCCGCCGATGCAGCGGATGGTCGACAAGGTCGCGGCCTGGTTCGTGCCCGCCGTCCTGGTGGCCGCGCTGGTGACCTTCGCCGCATGGATGATGCTCGGCCCCGACGCTGACCGCCTCGTGCTGGCCATCAGCACGACCGTCGCGGTCCTGATCATCGCCTGCCCTTGCGCTCTCGGACTGGCCACGCCGACCGCGGTGATGGTCGGCACCGGCAAGGCCGCCGAGCTGGGGATCCTGATCAGCGACGGCGAGGCCCTCGAGACCGCACGACGACTCACCGCCGTCGTGCTCGACAAGACCGGCACCATCACCCACGGCAAGCCGGGCCTCGCCGCCATCGCCACCACCGGGAACTGGACCGACGAGGAGCTGCTGCGACTGGTCGCCGCGGCCGAGGTCGGCAGCGAGCACCCGGTCGGCGAGTCGATCGTCACCGCCGCCCGCGAGCGCGGGTTGGCGCTGCCCGTGGCCCGCGATTTCGTGGCGACTCCGGGGCGTGGCATCAGCGCAGTCGTCGCTGACCGCACCGTCACCGTCGGCAACGCGGCGATGATGTCCGCCGCGGAAGTCGACAGCACCACTCTCGACGCGGCAGCGCGCAAGGCGGCCCAGGCGGGGCAGACCCCGATGTACGTCGCCGTCGACGGCCGTCTGGCCGGCGTCCTGGCGGTCGCCGACACCACCAAGCCCGACTCAGCCGACGCAGTCGCCGCCTTGAAGGCACTCGGTCTCGAGGTGTGGATGGTCACCGGCGACAACCTCGCCACCGCGCAGGCCGTGGCCGCCCAGGTCGGCATCGAGCACGTGATGGCCGAGGTCCTCCCCGCGGACAAGGCCACGCGCGTGGCCGGGCTGCAGGAGCAGGGCCACGTGGTCGCGATGGTCGGTGACGGCATCAACGACGCGCCGGCGCTGGCCCAGGCCGACCTGGGGATCGCGATCGGCACCGGCACCGACGTCGCCATCGCCGCCTCCGACATCACCCTGGTCGGCGGCAACCTGCGCGGGATCGTCTCCGCGGTCGCCCTGTCGCGTCGCACCGTGACCACGATCAAGCAGGGACTCGTGTGGGCCTTCGGCTACAACGTCCTGCTCGTCCCGGTCGCGGCCGGTGCCCTCTTCTGGTGGGACGGCCTGCTGCTCGACCCGGTGCTCGCCTCCGCGGCGATGGCGATGAGCTCGGTCAGCGTGGTCACCAACGCGCTGCGACTCCGACGATTCGAGACCCCGCGGACCCCGGAAGCGATCCTGCGCCCGCCGCTGCGCGCCCGCGTGAGCCAGTCGGCGTACCTCGTCACGGTCGGCCTCGTCGCGCTGGCTCTGGGTGCGGCCTTCACCGCCGCGAGCCGCACCGACCGCGCCGAGCGCGGCATGAACGGGATCCTCTCGTGGTCGGAGGGCATGGGCATGCCCATGCGCCCCGCCATGAGCGTGATGGAGGAGACCGAGGTCGACCCGCTCAGCACCCACGACGACGGACTCAACGTCGACCTCGACGTGCCCGCCGATCTCCGACCGGGACAGCCCGCCGAGCTCACGGTGAGGGTGCGCGACGCCGAGACCGGCGAGCTGGTCGAGGACCTGGTGCGCACGCACCAGGTGTGGATGCACATGATCCTGGTCCGGTCCGACCTCGGCACCTTCGCGCACCTCCATCCCGAGCCGACCGACCGCAAGGGCGTCCTCGCGGTGACCGCCACGTTCCCGACTCCCGGTCGGTACGCCGTGCACACCGAGTTCCGGCGGCAGGGTCAGATGGCCGACGTCCTCGACAGCCGCGAGGTCACCGTTGCCGGCACGCCCCCGACTGCGGTGCAGCTCCCCACTCAGGACGTCCGTGAGCAGGTCGTCGACGGCGTCCGGATCTCGCTGCAGGGCGAGGCCCACGTCGCCGAGACCTCCGACTTCCAGCTCCGCTTCGCCGATGCCGCCACCGGGGCGGCGGTCTCGGAGCTGCGGCCCTACCTCGGCGCGGCCGGTCACGTGGTCGTGCTGCGAGCAGACGGCACGCGCTTCGGACACCGCCACGCCGAGACCGACGACGACCAGGGCCGTCCGGTGGCCGCCATGCCGGGCACGACGTTCGGCCCGCAGCTGGACCTGCACGTGAAGTTCCAGGTGCCCGGGACCTACCGGCTGTGGGGCCAGTTCCGCCTCGGTGACGGCCGGGTCGTCACCGCCCCCTTCACCGTCCACGTCAATCCCGGCTGACGCGGTCATCGCAAGGTCCGTGCCCAGCCACACCACCAATAAGGAGAACACCGATGTCACAGCTGATCACCACCCCCACCCAGCCCACCGATCGCCCCGCCGGCCGGACCGGCCCCCGTCTGGCTGCACAGGCCCGCGGCCTGGTGAAGACCTACGGTCGCGGGGACGCCACCGTCCGCGCCCTCGACGGTGCCGACCTCGACGTGCCCGCCGGCGAGCTCACCGCGATCATGGGCCCGTCCGGCTCCGGCAAGTCGACGCTGATGCACGCCCTGGCCGGGCTCGACTCGGTCGACTCCGGCCAGGTGCTGCTGGGCGAGACCGACCTGACCGGGCTCGGCGAGCGACGGCGGACGCTGTTGCGTCGTGACCGCATCGGCTTCGTCTTCCAGAGCTTCAACCTGGTCGCCGCGCTCACCGCGGCTGAGAACATCGCGCTCCCGCTGACCCTGGCCGGTCGCAAGCCCGACCCGGCGTGGATGCAACGGCTCGTGGAGGTCCTCGGGATCGGCGACCGGCTGCAGCACAAGCCGACCGAGCTGTCCGGCGGCCAGCAGCAGCGGGTCGCGGTGGCTCGCGCCCTCATCGCGCGGCCTGACATCGTCTTCGCCGACGAGCCGACCGGCAACCTGGACAGTCGGCACGGGCGGGCGCTGCTGGCGTTCCTCCGCGACGCGGCGCACGACTACGGGCAGACGATCGTCATGGTCACCCACGACCCGTCGGCGGCGTCGTACGCCGATCGCGTGGTGTTCCTGGTCGACGGGCGCGTGGTGCACAGCCTGCCCGCGCCGACCAGGAGCGACGTCCTGGCGGCGATGGCCGGCTTGGACGGGTCCGCTGCCGACGAGCCGGCGGAGGGGTGAGCAGGATGCTGCGACTCATCCTCCGTCAGACGATCGCGCACCGGGCGCGTCTGGCGCTGACCGGCATCGCGGTCATGCTGGGCGTGACCTTCGTGACCGGGGCCCTGGTCCTGACCGACACCGCCACGCGCGCCTTCGACGCGCAGTTCGCCCGAGCGGCGTCCGGGGTCGACCTGACCGTCCGCGACGCAGTGGCCTTCGACGCCGCCATGGGAGTCGAGGTCACGCGGGACCCGCTCCCGGCCGAGGTGGTCGACCGGGTCCGGGCCACCTCGGGCGTCGACCAGGCGGTGCCGGTGTCGAGGGGCAGCGGCCTGATCGTGGCCGGCGGCGAGGCGATCGTGCCCCACGGGCCGACGATCCTGTCCTCCTGGGTCCCGCGGCCGATGGGGGCCTACACGCTGCGCGAGGGGCACGCCCCCCGCGGGAGCGGCGAGGTGGTCCTCGACTCCGCGACGGCGAAGGCGCACCACCTCTCGATCGGCGACGTCGTCACGGTGCAGTCCGAGCGCACGGCCGCCCTCCGGGTCGTCGGCGTCGCCGGCTTCGGGGACGAGGACGGGGTGCCGGATGCGACCCTCGCCCTGGTCAGTGGCCCGACGGCACAGCGCCTGCTGGCCCTGGGACGCGGGGTCTCGGAGATCGCGGTGACCGCAGTCGACGACGTCACCACCACGGACCTGCGAGAGCGGCTCAGCACCGCGCTCGGCGCGGGCACAGAGGTGGCCGCGAGCCGCGACACCGCCGCGGCTGCGGCCGATGCGGCCAAGACGCAGCTGTCCTACATCAAGGTGATGCTGTTGGTCCTCGCCGGCGCCGCCCTGGTCATCGGTGCCTTCCTGATCGCCAACACGTTCTCGATCGTGGTGACCCAACGCACCCGGGAGCTCGCCGTCCTGCGTGCGGCCGGGGCGACCGGCCGTCAGGTCGTCGCCTCCGTGCTCGGAGAGGCGCTCGCCTTGGGGGTCGTGGGTGCGGTCGCCGGTGTCGGGCTCGGTGTGGTGGCGGCTCTGGGCCTGCGCGAGCTGGTGACCTCCTTCGGGGTCGCCGTGCCGGACTCGGACCTCGTGGTGTCGGGACGCACGCTCGTGGTGGCGCTGGTGATCGGCGTCGTGGTGACGGTGGCGGCCGCCACCGGCCCGAGTCGCCGGGCGGCCCGCACCAGTCCCGTTGCGGCGATGCGCTCCACCGAGCACACGGAGACGACCGGCCGAGTCCGCACGATCCTCGGCTCCGCGGCCGCCGTTCTCGCCGTCCTGGCAACATGCGCTGGGCTCCTCGGGAAGGGCAGCGTGTCGCTCGTCGGGCTCGCCGCCACCGGTGCGGTCGTGGCGTCGGTCGCGCTGGGACCGGTCCTGGTGCCGGGGCTGGTACGGGTGCTGGGTCGCCCCCTCGCGGCGGCGGGAGTACCCGGGGCCATGGCCCGGCAGTCGGCCAGCCGCTCGCCGCGTCGTGTGGCCAGCACGGTCAGCGCACTGGGGCTCAGCCTCGCCCTGGTCGCGTTCATCACCGTGCTCGGCGCCAGCATCAAGGACTCGGTGCGGTCCAGCTACAGCGAAGCGGTCTCTGCCGACCTGACGGTGGAGAGCGCTCGCGACGAGATGCTCGGCGGTCTGGTGCCGGCGGTGCACGACCGGGTGAGTGCGGTCGAGGGCGTCGCAACGGTGTCGCGGATCCGCTACGGGCACTGGAAGGACGGCGGCACGACGCGCGCCCTGACCGCGGTCGATCCGGGCACCCTGCCCGCGGTCACCGACCTCTCCATGGTGGCGGGCCGGATGAGCCACCTGGACCACGGCGGAGTGGTGCTGGCCGAGGGCACGGCTGCCAAGCGTGGCGTGGGCGTGGGCGACCGGCTGACCATGACGTTCTCCCGGACCGGACCGCGGCACCTGCGCGTGGTCGGGCTGCTCGAGGACGCCGATGCCCAGGCCTTGGCCACGGACTACATCATCGGGCTGGACACCTACCGCCGGCTCTACAGCGAGCGCATGGACGCCAGCGTCTTCGTCGACGTCGACGACGGGGCCTCGGTGGCAGACGTGCGCCGCGGCATCCGGCAGGCGCTGGCCGCCTTCCCGACGGCCGAGGTGCGCGACCAGGCCGCCGCCGTCGACGGCAGGACGGCGATGGTCGACCAGGTGCTGGGGCTGGTCAGCGTCCTGCTCCTCTTCACGGTCATGATCGCGACCCTGGGCATCACCAACACCCTGGCGCTGTCGATCGTCGAGCGCACCCGGGAGATCGGGACGCTGCGTGCGGTCGGCATGACCCGCCGCCAGCTGCGTGGGATGGTGCGCGCCGAAGCGCTGGTGGCGGCGATGGCGGCGCTGGTGGTCGGGACCGTGCTCGGAGCGGGGTACGCCGTCGCCGCGGCGTACGCGATCGGGCGCAGCACCCCGGTCAGCGTCGTGGTCCCGGTCGGGTCGCTGCTGCTGGTGCTCCTGGTCGCAGCTGTGGCCGGGCTCGCCGCCGGGCTCGCGCCGGCACGGCGAGCGGCCCGGTTGGACGTTCTCTCAGCCATCGCCACGGAGTAGTCCGAGGAGCCGGCCTCAGTCCAGCGCGAGTCGAGCCAGCTCGACTCGTGAGGTCACCCCGGTCTTGGCGAAGACGTTGCGGAGGTGGAAGTCGACGGTGCGGGGACTGACGAACAAGTGGGCAGCGACCTCCTTGTTCGTCAGCCCCCGCCGCACCAGGTGCGCCACTTGGAGCTCCTGGGCGGTGAGGTCGGTCATGGTGGACACGTCGCGCTTGCGGGTGGTCTCGCCGGAGGCGCGGAGCTCCTGGGCGGCCCGCTCGGACCAGGGCGCCGCGCGCAGGTCCTCGAAGGTCTCGAGCGCCGCACGCAGGTGGTCCCTGGAAGCCACCCGCTTGCGCGCGCGTCGTAGGTGCTCGCCGTACGCCAGCTGGGTGCGGGCGCGGTCGAAGGGCCGGTCCGTCTCGGCGTGGACGGCTAATGCGCTGTCGAACAGAGCATCGGTCCCGTCGTCGCCGGACCTGCCGGCGAGCACGGCACGACCGTGCAGGGCCGCGGCGAGAGCCCACGGCTGCCCGGTGCAATCGGCGAAGCGTTGGAGGTCCTCGGCCCACAGGCGGGCGGTCTGCATCTGATCTGCGTGGACAGCGGCCTCCACGCGGTCAACGGCGGCGAGGCGTTGGGTGGTGTGGTGGCTGATCTGTGCGAGGTGGTGGAACGCCGCGGCGCTCCGTGGCGAGGCCCTGACCCCGCGGGCCCAGTGGGTCACGTCGCGGATGAGCAGCTTGAGCGTTCCCAGCTCGGAGGAGCGGAGCAAGGGGTCGATGCGCGACCAGAGGTCGTCGTAGGCGTCGTCGCCGCGGTAGGCGGCGATGAGGAGCGACCAGCACAGTGGCGCGGCAAGGAGGCCGGGCTGACCGGTGTGCTCCGCCAAGCTGGCTGCCTCGGTGGCCTGGAGCGCAGCCCCGGACCAGTCCCCAGTGGGAATACCCGTCCAGGGCAGACGCGTGAGGGCGTAGAGGACGATGAAGACCGCGCCGGCATCGCGGCCGCGGGTCAGCATCTGCTGGTGACAGGTGCCGGCCGTCGCGTGGTCGCCGACCTGCATGGCCGCGATCGCCAGATTGGGCAGCAGGTCCTGGTCGCCCAGCTCGAGCTGGGCGGCTGCCTCGCGTGCGCGCCGGGCGGTCTGGGCGGCCTCGGCCCAGCGGCTGTCCGCTGACGCGCGCAGGGAGAGCAAGATCTCGGCGCAGCACGCTTGCCGTCCGGTGGGCCGCTCCGGCAGCGCAGCGAACTGAGCCGCGTCGATGCCGATCCCCGAGTCGCCGCCGAAGGAGGCCAGCGCTGCGGCGAACAGGGCCAGCTCGCGCGCCCGATCGGCGTCGTACGGAGCGACGTCGCGTGCCCCCTCCAGCACCATGCGGTGACCGAGGCGGGTCGACCCGGTGTTCCACTCGATGCGGGCGCGGAGCCGGACGACGTCGGAGTGGAGGACCGGGTCGCTCACGGCGGCGAGGGTGGCGTCGGCGAGTGGTCGGGCCCGTGCGGGCCGTCCCGCGAGCCAGGCGGCCTGTGCAGCACGGTGCAGCCGCTGTCCACGATCGGCGGGGACCGAGCTCAGCTCTGCGGCTCGCACCCAGGCCGATGAGGCTGCCTCATGGCCACCGCGCTGCTCCGCGCGCACGGCGGCGGCCTCCAGCTCCGCGACGACCGAGGCGTCGGGCTCGTCCACCGACGCGGCTCTGTGCCAGGCCCGACGGTCGGCGTCCTCCTCGTGGGTCAGGACTGTCGCCAGGGCGGCGTGCGCCTCGCGGCGCTCGACGGTGGTAGCGGCCGAGTAGACCGCCGAGCGGACGAGGGGGTGGCGCAACTGCACAAGATCGTCCTGCGCCTGGAGCAGGCCTGAGGACTCGAGCTCGGCGAGCGCGTCGGAGCTCAGGCCGATCTCGGCGCCTGCGCCCAGGACGACCGCGATGCGACCGGAGTCGTCCGTGGCCGCGACGAGGAGCAGGCGCTGGGCGTCCCTGGTCAACCTGCGAGCTCGGTCGAGGAAGACCCGCTCGAGGGTTCGCGTGACCGGGAGACGCTGGGGGAGTGGCGCACGTCCGCGCAGCTGGTCCGGGGTCAGGACGCCGCAGAGCTCGGTCAGCGCCAACGGGTTGCCGCCGGTGCCGGCGACCAGCTGGGCGGCGACTTCCGAGGAGACCTCGTCGCCGGTCCGTTCGCGCAGCAGGTCGAGGGCAGCGGACAGGCCCAGGCGAGAGACGCGCAACGTGGGGAGGTCTCCCGTGTCGATCGTGCGGGCGTCTCCCTCCCGGACGCCGAAGACGAGCGCAACTGGTTCCTGCTGCAACCGGCGCGCGACGAAGAGGAGGGCCGCCGCCGAGGCGTCGTCGAGCCAATGGGCGTCGTCGACGATCGCGAGCACGGGCTGCTCCGCGGCAGCCTCCGCAAGGAGGTTGAGCGTGGCCAGGAACGCGAGGAACCGGTCGATGCCGTCTCCGAGCTCCTCACCGAGGACCACTCGGAGCGCCCGCGCTTGCGGCGGCGGAAGCCGATCAACCAAGGGCCGCAAGGGCTGGAGGAGCCGCTGCAGCGCCGCGAAGGGCAGTGGGGCCTCGGACTCGACGCCCTGCGTGTGCAGCGTGAGGAGGTCAGCCAGATCCGGTCGCGCTGCCTGCAGGAGTGTGGATTTTCCGGCACCTGCTTCGCCGGAGACCACGAGCGCGCCACCCCGCCCGTGGCGCGCCCCGTCGACGAGGGTCCTGATGCGGGCGAGCTCTCCCTCTCGGCCGTGCAGCACGCGACTCAGGGTAGTTGGTGGATAGGGCGTGAACCTTCCCTAGGGCGGGCTCGGCCCCGACAGCGTCCGTCTCACCTGTCATTCGATGACAGGTGCGAGGTGGACGGCTTCGAGTCCGACGACGGCGTCGTGCGGGAGGCCAGCGCGTCGAACAACGGTGACCGGTCACCCTTCACCTCTGGCTCGTGCGCGTGCTCGACCCGAACCGCATCGTTGCGCCTGTGCCCGGGGCAGTCTCTGCAGAGCGAGTACGCCATGCGGCGACACTGCGCAGACTCCAGCTCAGCCTTGCGGCGGCCATGTCGATCGACCTGCGGATGGCGGTCGCGGTGGCCGGTTGCCCGACGTGGACGGTGATCGAGTGGATGCCGCGCACCCCATGCGGGTAGGGCGTCGTGTCGGTGCCGTCCTGCAGCTCTCCGTCGGCGGCACGGCAGCGCACCCGGAGCCGGTGCTCACCGGGTGCGGCGTCCCACGCCATCGACCACGGCCGCCAGGCCTCGGGCCCGAGGCCGGCGTCGAGATCCGCGTCGAGCCACGGCCCTTCGTCGACCTGCACCTGGACGGCCTCGACGCCGACCGGAGGCGCCCAGGCGTAGCCGCGGAGGCGGGACTCTCCCGGCGCTACCCGCGCATGCGGGCTGGGCACATCGAAGCGAGCGGAGGGACGAACCGGGTAGGTGCCGTCGCGCCAGCCGCGCCGCCCCCAGTACGACAGCGGCGCAGTGGTGGTGACGGTGAGCCGGCGGACCCATTTCGTCTGTCCGTCCTGGCCGGTGCGGCCGGGAACCAGCAGCCGTGCCGGACTTCCGTGCTCGCGGGGCAGGGGTTGTCCGGCCATTCCGACCGCCAGGAACGCCCGCTCGCGCGCCTCCTCCAGCGGGAGCACGTTGGAGTAGCCGTCGACCGCCTCGACGACCAGCCAGCGGTCGTCCCCGGCCGCAGCGTCGGCTCCGGCACCGGCTCGGTCGAGCAGGTCCGCGACCGCGATCCCGGTCCAGCGAGCGCACCCCATCCGGTCCCCGCCGACCGGGTTGTGGACGCAGATCATCAGCATGTCCCGCTCTTCCAGCGGTTGCTCGAGGAGGTCGGCCAGCCTCATGGCGAAGGGCGCAGGAACCTCGCCACCGACGTCCAGTCGCCAGGCGTCGACGTCCACCCGCGGTTCGGGGACGGTGATGTCGATGACCGGGAGCTCGCCGGGCGCGGCCAGCAGCGGCGCGATGCCGGGCGATCGGGTTTCGTCGGTTGCTGGGAGCAGAGGCAGGGCTCGCGCCGGAGCGGGTAGCGTGGCCCGGTCGCGGAGTTCGGCGGCGTCGCGGCGCCGGGCCCATCGGTCGACCGCCACCGCGCCGACCGCCGCTCCCGCGACGGCGGCCATCGCCGCTCCCGGCGCGGCCCGCACCGGAGCGATCGCCGCGCCGGCCACGGCGACACCGACGGCGGTCGCAGCAGCGGTGCCAGCCGTGGACGCGTCACCGTGGCGAAGTGCCAGGAGGCCGCCCAGCGCGTGCGGTGCGGCGGCAGTTGCTGCGCCGAGGACGGCGCTACGGGAAGCGAGCGCGCCGCCGCCACCGGCGGCGAGGGCACTGACGCTGGTGGCGATCGCCATGAGGCCGGGCTTGTCGGCTTGCCCGACCAGGGCGACGCCGCCGTCGACGAGCATCGCGGGCGAGAGGTCGACCAGGCCGCGGGCGAGGCCGGATGCCGGCGACCGGCCCCGACGGGTCGTCGACGCGGTGACTTCGCCGGCGGCGGTTGCCAGCAGTCCGGCCCAGAGACCGGCACGCGCGCTGGTCGCGAGACGTTCCTTCATCACGTGTTTCCTCTCAGCAGTAGCGGGAGCCTATGCCCGGCATCAGGCGTCGGGTCATGGGCAGTTGCCGTGGATCTCGCACGGGTGTTGATGGGAGTGAAGGGACATGCGGGTGCTGGAGCCGCAGCCGGAGGTCAGAGGCTGCCGATGGACACCAGCGATGCGGCGACCAGGAGATCGCAGACCATGCACAGCTCGGCGTACCACCGCGGGACCACCCGGTCGGCGTGGTGGTGAACGACGTCCCAGGCAGCGTGGCCAGCCAACCGGCCGCCAGCACGTATCGGGCCGCCGCCGGGTCGGAGGCGGTCGCGGTGATCGCGAGGGCGCCGAAGCAGAGGACGCCGGCTGTCTCGAGAGTCAGCCAGCGGCGGGCGGTCAGGTGACCTCGGGCCGTGCCCCAGGTCAGGTAGATGACCGCCGCGGTCAACACCCCCCAGGCGCTCACCCAGGTCTGGACCCGTGCGGGCAGCGGGGAGATCAGCGCCAGGCTGGCGGCAGTGGCGGCCACGCCGAGGGCGGTGGGCCAGCGGCGCTCGAGCACGCCGGGGGCTCGGGAAGGGGGTGCAGTGACGGGCGTGATGCTGGTCGCCGGCGTGGTGGTCATAGGTGGCTCCTGCCGTTGCTGATCGAGACGTCCACGACGCTAGGAGCGGAGGACCCGGCCTCGCACCGGTGTAATCACCAGGATCGCCTGGTTGTTCTTGCGCCGGCTCCATGCGTGTGGGCGTCACGCGTGAGAGCGATGCACGCCGGACGCACCCCGGCATCTGCCCGGGCGTTCCGCCCGGCAGCCCTGACAGAAGGTCCCTGACCCGTGTCTCTGCGAACAACGCTCGGCGACCAGTGGGCAGTGAAGGTCGTGACGGCGCGAATGACGCCGGTGCGTGCCCGCGACGAGCGAAGGCCCCTGACCGCATCTCTGCAGGTCAGGGGCCTGGTGCCGCCCACTGGGCGATGGGGTGAGTGACGGGACTTGAACCCGCGGCCACCTGGACCACAACCAGGTGCTCTACCAGCTGAGCTACACCCACCAAGGGGCTCCCCGTGAGGAGCACGCAGAAGTGTACCGGCTCTCAGGCCTCGGCCAGACCGGGGGCAGGCAGGCCCTGCGCGATCGCCTTCGCCTCCGCGGACGTCGGGCCGGGCGAGGGGGTGAAGACCGCCGCGCGGTAGTAGCGCAGCTCCTCGATCGACTCGCGGATGTCGGCCAGCGCACGGTGGTTGCCGCGCTTCGCCGGGGCGGCGAAGTAGGCGCGGGGGTACCAGTGACGGGCGAGCTCCTTGATCGAGGAGACGTCCACGATGCGGTAGTGCAGGAACTCGTCGAGCTCCGGCATGTCGCGCGCCAGGAACAGCCGGTCGGTGCCGACGCTGTTGCCGGCCAGTGGAGGGCGGGTGCCGTCGGGGCAGTGCTCGCGGACGTAGGCCAGGACCTGCTGCTCGGCGTCGGCGAGCGTGGTGCCGGACTCGAGGGCCTCGAGCAGGCCCGAGCTGGTGTGCATGTCGCGGACGAACGGCACCATCTGCTCGAGCGCCTCGGAAGGGGGCTTGATGATCAGGTCGACGCCCTCGCCGAGGACGTTGAGGTCGAAGTCGGTGACGAGGGCAGCGATCTCCACCAGCGCGTCAGCGGTGGGGCTGAGGCCGGTCATCTCGCAGTCGATCCAGACGAGTCGGTCGTTCATCACCGGAGACCCTACCGGTGGCCCGGCAGGCGTCCCTGCCGGACGCCGCCTAGTCTGGCGCCCGTGACCCACCTGTCGGACTTCATCGCCGGGCTGCCCAAGGCCGAGCTGCACGTGCACCACATCGGCTCCGTGTCGCCGCGGATCGTCGCCGAGCTCGCCGAGCGGCACCCGGGCACGGTGCCCTCCGACCCCGAGGCGCTCGCCGAGTTCTTCACCTTCCGCGACTTCGCGCACTTCGTCGAGGTCTACCTCGCGGTGGTCGCCCTGGTCCGTGAGCCGGAGGACGTCCGGATGATCACCTACGAGATCGCCGCCGACATGGCCGCGCAGGGCATCCGCTACGCCGAGCTCACCTGCACGCCGTACACCAACGTCAAGGCGGGCATCCCGATCGAGGCGTTCGTGGAGGCGGTCGAGGACGCGCGCGTGGCCGCGCAGCGCGACCACGGCGTGCGGCTGCAGTGGGTGTACGACGTGCCGGGCGAGTTCGGCGTGGAGGCCGCCGCGGAGACGGTGACCTACCTCGACTCGGCCCCGCCGAGCCTGGTCGGCTTCGGTCTCGGCGGACCGGAGGTCGGCGTGCCGCGTCCGCAGTTCAAGCCGTACTTCGACGCGGCGCGGGCGGCCGGCCTGCACTCGGTGCCGCACGCCGGCGAGACGACGGGACCGCAGACGATCTGGGACGCGCTGGAGCACCTGGGCGCCGAGCGGATCGGGCACGGCACCTCGGCCACCCAGGACCCGGCACTGCTCGAGCACCTCGTCGCGGAGCGGATCCCCCTGGAGGTGTGCCCGACCTCCAACATCGCCACGCGGGCCGTCGAGCGGCTCGAGGACCACCCGATCAAGGACATGGTGGCCGCCGGCGCCGTGGTGACGGTGAACAGCGACGACCCGCCGATGTTCGGCACCTGGCTCAACCGGGAGTACGAGATCGCCGCCGACCTGCTGGAGCTCGACGCCGACGGGGTGGCCGACCTCGCCCGGACGGCGGTGCGGGCCTCGTTCCTCGACGAGCCCGGCAAGCGTGAGCTGCTGGGCGAGATCGACGCCTACTGCGCGGACCCGAGCTCGACGCGTTGACCGACCGTGAGCCGACCGTCGAGGTCGAGCTCGACCTCGACGGTCCCGGTGACCAGCCCGGTGTCCTGCTGCACGTAGTGCAGGCGCAGGCTGACCGGCTTGAGCGGGGCGGAGTAGGGCGTGGAGAAGCGGCTGATGGTGGGCTGCTCCTCGACCCCGCCGGAGGTGCCGAGCTGGTCGACGACCGTCCAGGTCACGTTGTCGGTGTCGGTGTTCCACACCACGAACGGCCCGTCCGGGTCGTGCCAGTGGCCGTAGCTCACCGAGCCGGGCGGCAGGTCCGGGATGCCGTCGTCCCACGGCTCCCGCTCGTGACCGCGGGTCGCGCGGAGGCTGGCCATGTCGGTGATGCCGAGGTAGCCCAGCATCGCGTCGGGCTGATGCAGCACCACGTGCACGGCCTCACCGGGCGCCGCCTGGTCCACCACGCCGCGCACCTGGGCGCCCCGCTCCGTCGGCGAGACGCCCGAGGGGTTGGTCACCATCCCACCGAACAGCGACTTGAACTCGGGGTCGGCGCCGCCGGTGAAGGTCAGGCCACCTGCCTCCGCGAGCTTGCGGTCGACCACCTCGACGCCGTGGCGCCGCAGCTGGTCCACGGTGACCTGGGCGTCGTGGTCGCCCTTGACCGCCACCACCGGGATGCGCGGTGATGCCGTGGCCTCGCCGCGCACGAACCCCTCCTCGCCGACGGTGCCGTTGGAGCTGACGTCACCCGCGATGGTGCGGGCCGCGAACGCGTCCGGGCCCAGCAGACGCTCGAGCTCGGCGTACAGCGTCCGGCGGACGTGCGTGCCGACGAGGCTGCCCTGCGGGTCCGCCTCGGCGAGCACGACGACCTCGCCCTCCCTCGGGGTCAGACGGTCGGCCACCCGGGGGAGGACCTGGCGGATGGACGCCGCGGCGTTCTCCTCGTACGTCGCGCCGCGCTCCTTGAGCCGCGTCACGTTCTTCTCGATGAACGGCTGCACCTGCTCGGCGACCTCGCGCGCCTGCGAGCTGGTGAACGCCACACCCGGCCGCGTCGGGAGGGGGTAGAGCCTCGGCGCCGGGTCGCTGCCCGCCCAGGAGGCGTACTGCACCGCCGCCACGCCGCTGGACAGTGCCAGCACCGCCACGCCGGTCGTGCCTACCACCAGCGCCCGCCGGCCGCGCCCGAGCCGGCCGAGCCGGGGCGGCAGGATCAGCGCGAGCAGCACCCCGCCGACGAGTCCGACGAGCCCTGCCCGCTCGAACAGGCCGTCCTGGAACCGGTCGGCCAGCTGGCGGGTGTAGGCCCGTCCCACGGTCGCGGGGTCGTTGAGCGACTGGGCGTTGACCCGCAGGAACTTCGGGTCGACGTACGACGCAAGCGTGCCGCCGGCGTTGGGCGGTCCGGTCACCCGCAGCCTCGCGCCGAGACCGAACGGCCCCGTGCGGTCCCAGAACACCGAGCCGAGGACACCGGTGTCGACCTCGGAGTAGCCGTTGTGGACCAGCGTGACCTCGACCGGGATCGTGCCGAGCAGGTCGTCGAAGCGGAGGCTCTCGACCGTGCGCTGCACCGTCAGCGGGGCAGTGGCGAGGGCGGTCAGCAGGCCCAGCCCGAGGACCCATCCGGCGAAGGCGAGAGCCCGTCGCGAACGGGTGCGGTCGCGGTCGGCCATCCCTCCACGGTAGGGGGACCGCGGCTGCGCGCGGGCCGGAACCCCGCTCATCGCCGGGGGCCTACGAGACCGGGCTGGTGGCAGGGGTGGGTGAGCCGCCGACGCTGGCGCCCCCGGCAGGACTCGAACCTGCGGCCGGCTCTTTAGAAGAGAGCTGCTCTATCCAGCTGAGCTACGGAGGCGGGAGCCCACAGCCTATCGAGCCAGGACGCTTCTGTCGGTGGGCGCGCTTGACGTCAAGTCATGGGGGCACATCACACCAAGGACAAGGGCGACCTCGGGGTCGCCAAGGCGCACGCTGACCTGGTCGAGCAGGGCTGGATGGTGCTGCTGCCCACGACCGAGCACGCGCCGTTCGACCTTGTGGCCTACCGGGACGGGCAGTTCCGCCGGATTCAGGTGAAGTATCGGTCGGGGCGCACTGGATCGGTGGAGGTGCAGTTCAAGTCGGTGTGGGACGACAGGAACGGCGTTCACACGAAGCGCATCGACAAGGCAGCCATCGACCTCGTCTGCATCTAGTGCCCCGAGACGGATCACTGCTACTACATCGACCCGAATCTCCACCGCGTCAGCGTCAGGTGGCGGCCCCTGGCCACCTCACCCACGGGAGTGCAACGATCTGGGGATGAGCGATCCGGACTCCCTCATCGCCCGCTACGACGAGGTCCGCGCCCACACCGAGCTCCTCGCCGCACCGCTGTCCCCGGAGGACCAGACGGTGCAGTCGATGCCGGACGTCTCGCCGACCAAGTGGCACCGTGCCCACGTCACCTGGTTCTTCGAGACGTTCCTGCTGGCCGAGGCCGAGCCGGAGGTCGGGCCGTTCCAGGACCAGTACTGGTTCCTGTTCAACAGCTACTACGAGTCCCTGGGGCCCCGCTACTCCCGCCCGATGCGCGGGGTGATCACCCGTCCCGGGGCGCACGACGTCGGCCGCTACCGGCGCCACGTCGACCAGCGGGTCTCCGACCTGCTCGCGCGCGTCGACGAGGGCACGCTGGACAAGGTCCGTCCGATCCTCGAGCTGGGCTTCCACCACGAGCAGCAGCACCAGGAGCTGCTGCTGATGGACATCAAGCACGTGCTCAGCCTCAACCCCCTGCATCCGGCGTACGACGGGCGGCGGCCGGCCCCCGGCACTCCGGACCGGCTCGGCTGGGTGTCCTTCGAGGGCGGTCTCGTCGAGGTGGGCCACGAGGGGGACGGCTTCTGCTTCGACAACGAGCTGCCGCTGCACGCCGAGTACGTGGCGCCCTACCGGCTCGCGGACCGGTTGGTCACCAACGGCGAGTGGCTGGAGTTCATCGCCGACGGCGGCTACGAGCGTCACGAGCTGTGGCTCTCCGACGGCTGGGGCAGGGTCCAGGCCGAGGAGTGGCAGGCGCCGCTCTACTGGTCGCGTGCGGACGACGGCACCTGGCTCGAGCACACGCTGCACGGCACGCACCCGATCGACCCGGCGGCGCCGGTGTGCCACGTCAGCCACTACGAGGCCGACGCCTACGCCACCTGGGCCGGCAAGCGGCTGCCGACCGAGGCCGAGTGGGAGCACGCGGCGCGGGTCACCGGCGCCGCGGACGGGCACCTGGCCGACCTCGTCGGGTTCCACCCCTCCGCGGCGCCGGCCGCGACGGGCGGGCTGCGCCAGATGCTCGGGGACTGCTGGGAGTGGACCGGGTCGGCGTACCTGCCCTATCCGGGGTTCCAGCCGGCCAGCGGCGCGATCGGGGAGTACAACGGCAAGTTCATGTCCGGCCAGATGGTGCTGCGCGGGGGCTGCGCGCTGACCCCGCCGGGTCACGCCCGCACCAGCTATCGCAACTTCTTCCCACCGGGAGCGCGGTGGCCGGTCACCGGCGTGCGGCTGGCGGACGGGGTGGGCGCGTGAGGCAGCCTCCCCAGGCGGGCGCCACCGCGCCCGCCGACCTCGTCGTGCTGCTCGACGAGCACAGCCTGGTCGACGACCTGCGCCGCGACGTCCGCGCCGGCCTCACGGCGCCGGCGAAGTGGCTGCCGCCGAAGTACTTCTACGACGACCGCGGCAGCGAGCTGTTCGACGAGATCACCACGCTGGAGGAGTACTACCCGACCCGCCGCGAGCGCGAGGCGCTCAGCGCCTCGGCCGACGCGATCGCCGAGACGGCGGCCGCCGAGGTGCTCGTCGAGCTCGGCTCGGGTTCCTCGGACAAGACGCGGGTCCTGCTGGAGGCGATGGGCGACCGGGGCGGCCTGCGGCACTACGTCGCCGTCGACGTCAGTCCCGGCGCGCTCGTCGGCGCGCTGGGCACGCTCGGGGAGGACTTCCCCGACCTGCCGGTCACCGCGGTGGTGGCCGACTTCGAGCGCCATCTCGCCGACCTGCCGTCACCGGGGCGACGCTGCGTGGCCTTCCTGGGCAGCACGATCGGCAACATGGTGCCCGCGCAGCGCGCGACCTTCCTGGACTCGGTCGCGCGGACCCTGCGACCGGGCGAGACGTTCCTGCTGGGCATGGACCTGGTCAAGGACCCGGCCCGGCTGGTCGCGGCGTACGACGACGCCCGCGGCGTCACCGCGGAGTTCAACCGCAACGTGCTGCGCGTGCTGGCCGAACGACTCGGCTCCGACCTCGACCCCGACGACTTCGAGCACCGGGCGGTGTGGGACGCCGAGCAGGAGTGGATGGAGATGCGGCTCGTCGCGAGACGGGCGCTCACCGGGCGGGTCCGCGACCTCGACCTGACGGTCTCCTTCGAGGCGGGTGAGGAGCTGCGCACCGAGACCTCGGCGAAGTTCCGGCGCGAGGGGATCGAGGCCGAGCTCGCCGCGGTCGGCCTCACGCCGACCGGCTGGTGGACCGACGCCGCCGGCGACGTGGCGCTCGTGCTCGCGCGCCGGTGACGCCGACTCCGCCGGCCGGCGTGGTGTGGGACCTCGGCAACGTGCTCATCGACTGGCAGCCGGCGCTCGCCGTGGCCGCGGGGGTGGGCGAGGAGGAGGCCCGCCGGTTCCTCGCGGCCACCGACTTCGACTTCCTGGCCTGGAACCACCGGATGGACGCGGGCGAGTCGACGTGGGAGGACGCCGAGGCGGAGGTCGCGAGGACCCACCCCCAGTGGGCGGAGCACGCCCGGGCCTACCGCGCGCACTTCGCGCTCGCGCTGCCGGGAGAGGTGCCAGGCACCCGGCGGCTGGTCGAGGACCTGCACGCCGCCGGCGTCCCGCAGTGGGGCCTGACCAACTTCTCGGCCGAGCTCTACCCGCACGCCCCGGCGGCCTTCGAGGTCCTGGGGCTGCTGGAGGACGTCGTGGTCTCGGGGCGGGAACGGCTGGCCAAGCCGGACCCCCGGGTGTTCGCGCTCGTGGTCGAGCGGTCCGGCCTCCCGGCCGGTCGCCTGGTGCTCGTGGACGACAAGCCCGAGAACGTCGAGGCCGCGCGTGGCCGCCGGCCTGGGCGGCGTGGTGTTCACCGGTGCCGACCGACTGCGAGCCGACCTGCGGGAGCTGGGGCTGCCGGTGTGAGCATCAGCCGCGCAGCGACGCCATCCAGGCCTCGACGGCCTCCGGCTCGCGGGGGAGCGCGGCCGAGAGGTTGCGGGCGCCGTCGGCGGTGACGATGACGTCGTCCTCGATGCGGATGCCGATGCCACGCATCTCCTCGGGCACCAGCAGGTCGTCCTCCTGGAAGTACAGCCCGGGCTCGACGGTGAGGCACATGCCCTCGGCGAGGTCGCCGCGGGGGTAGACCTCGAGCGCGGCCTGCGCGCAGTCGTGCACGTCCATGCCGAGCATGTGGCTGGTGCCGTGCAGCGTCCAGCGGGCGTAGACCTTGCTGTCGGGGGCCAGCGCCTCCTCCGCCGAGCACGGCAGGAGACCGAGGTCCTCGAGCCCGTGGGCCAGCACGCGCATGGCGGCCTCGTGCGGCGCCTGGAAGCGCGCTCCCGGCCGGACCTCGTCGATGCCGGCCTGCTGGGCCTGCAGCACCAGGGTGTAGAGGTCCCGCTGCAGCGTGGTGAAGGTGCCGTCGACCGGCAGCGTGCGGGTCACGTCGGCGGTGTAGAGGCTGGTCGCCTCCACCCCCATGTCGAGCAGCACGAGCGTGCCGGGCGTGATCGGGCCGCTGTTGTCGGTCCAGTGCAGCGTGGTCGCGTGGCGGCCGCCGCCGACGATCGAGTCGTAGCCGATGTCGTTGCCCATCGCCCGTGCCCGGCGGAAGAACGTGCCCTCGATCCATCGCTCGCCGAGCTCGAGCGCGCGGTCCCACTCGCGGACGCTGTCCTCGAAGCCGAGCGTGGTGATGTCGCAGGCCTCCTGCAGCTGGCCGACCTCCCACTCGTCCTTGACCAGCCGCTGCTCGGAGAGCACGCGGGCCAGCTCGACGTCGCGCGCCTCGTCGGTCGAGACCAGCGCGTCCACGCGCGCGTCGACGCCGCGCAGCACGCGGGTCTTGGCGTCGCCCCGCAGGTCGTCCTGGAGCCGGTCGATGTGGCGGCACTCGATCCCGAGCGAGGCCGAGATCTCGCCGAGCGACGGACGGCGCCCGGCCCACAGCTCGCCGTACACCCGGTCGCGGAAGAACTCGTCGGTGTCGCGGGAGGACCGCGGTCGGGCGTAGAGGACGGCCTCCCCGCCGCTGAGCACGAGCACGGCGTCGCTGGTCTGGTTGCCCGTCAGGTAGGTGTGCGCCGTGTGCGGGCGGAAGCGGAAGTCGGTGTCGTTCGAGCGCTGCTTGAAGCCGCCTGCGGGGACCACCAGGCGCTCGTCGGGCAGCAGCTCGGCGAGCTGGGCGCGACGCCGCTCGGCGTGGTCGGCGACGGGGTGGCGTGGCAGGTCCAGCTCGCGGTCGCCCCACCCGGTGCGCATGAACGCGGCGTAGGCCGGCGGGACGGCGGGGTCGTGGGTCTCGGTGCGCTGCTCCTGCTGCTCGGTGCTCTCCTCGCTCATCCCCCCACTCTAGATCGGCCCGGCCGCCAGGCCCCGTGTCCGCGGGCGCGGACGCGGGTTGGGCGGTGTGCGCGCTGGATACGCTCGCGGCATGAGCCAGGCCTGCGGACCCGCCGGGCGGACGTACGCCGGCGTGCCGGACCGCCCGCCCGTCCCGCCCGCGGTCCGCAAGTACGGCGGCCGGGGCATCCTCTTCGCGGTCCTGGTGTCGATCGCCCTCGTGCTCGGCGCACTGGTCATGGGCGTGGTGCTGGTGGCCAGCGGGGAACCCGGGGCGATCGGGATCGGCGTCGTGCTGGCGACGCTGCCGGTGGGGCCGCTCGTGGCGGCGTACTTCTGGCTCGACCGCTACGAGCCGGAGCCCACGCGGCTGCTCATCGTGGCCTTCGCCTGGGGCGCCCTCGTCGCGACCGCCGCGGCCCTGGTGGTGCAGGCCCTCGACCAGGTCCTCAACAGCTCGAGCGAGCAGTTCTCCGCGATCGTCATGGCTCCGGTCACCGAGGAGGCGGCCAAGGGCCTGTTCGTGCTGCTGATGCTGTGGCTGCGCCGCCACGTGATCGACGGGCTCGTCGACGCGCTGGTCTACGCGGGGCTGGTGGGCGTCGGCTTCGCGTTCACCGAGAACATCCTCTACTTCGCCGGCGCCTACACCGGGGGCCCGGACTTCGGGCCCGGCGGGATCGCCTCGGCCACCGCGCTGTTCGTGGTGCGCGGCGTCTTCAGTCCGTTCGCGCACCCGCTGTTCACCTCCGCGACCGCCCTGGGCGTGGCCGTCGCCCTGACCACCCGCAACGGGGTCCTGCGCGTCGCGGCGCCGGTCGGCGGCTACCTCGCCGCGGTCGTGATGCACGCCTGGTGGAACGGCTCGGCGTTCCTCGGGGACGGCGAGTACTTCCTGCTCACCTACGTCTTCGCGATGGTGCCGGGCTTCCTCGCGATGCTCTCCCTGGCGCTGTGGGCCAGGGCACGCGAGGGACGGATGCTGGCCCGGGCGATGCACGACCTGACCCGCTACGGCTACCTCAGCCCGGCCGAGCTGCCGGCGCTGACCACGCTCGGCGCACGCCGTGCCGCGCGGCGCCAGGCCGCCACCCGGGGAGGGCCGGAGGCCGGACGGCTCGTGCGCGACTACCAGCAGCAGGTCGTCGAGCTCGCCACCCTGCACAACCGGGTCATGCGCGGCACCGCGCCCGCCGGGTCGCGTGAGCGCGGCGCCCTGATGCTGCAGCGGCTCACGGCGCTGCGCCTGGCGACGGGGTGGCAGCGATGGGGCTGAGGGGCGGGGAGGCCCAGGACGCCGCTGCAGACGCGGTCACCGCCGTCACGGACCTGCGTGCCGCGCTGCGCGCGGCCGAGCTCCCCCTCGACCTCCCCGAGGCCGCGCGACGCCGTGCCGACCGGCAGGAGCTCCTCGACCAGCTCGAGGACTACGTGTTGCCCCGGCTGCGGCAGATCGAGGCGCCCCTGCTCGCCGTCGTCGGCGGCTCGACCGGCGCCGGCAAGTCCACGCTGGTCAACTCGCTGCTCGGCCGGCGGGTCACCGAGCCAGGCGTGCTGCGACCGACCACGCGGTCCCCGGTGCTGGCGTTCAACCCCGTCGACGCGCGCTGGTTCGACGCCGGGCGGATCCTGCCCGACCTGGCTCGCACCACCAGCCCCACCCAGGACCCCACCGCGCTGCAGCTCGTGCCGGTCGACTCGCTGCACGAGGGGCTGGCGGTGCTCGACGCTCCCGACATCGACTCGGTGGAGAGCCGCAACCGCACGCTGGCGGCCCAGCTGCTCGCGGCGGCCGACCTGTGGCTGTTCGTCACCTCCGCCGCGAGGTACGCCGACCAGGTGCCGTGGGACTTCCTGCGCGCCGCGGCCGAGCGCAGCACCGCGGTGGCGATCGTCCTGGACCGGGTGCCTCCGGGAGCCGAGGACGAGATCTCCCAGCACCTCGGGCAGATGCTCGCCGAGCGCGGGCTCGGCCGGTCACCGCTGTTCACCGTGCCCGAGTCCGGGGTGGACGCCGCCGGACTGCTCCCGGCGGAGGCGGTGCGCCCGGTGCGCGAGTGGCTCGCCGGGCTCGCCGCCGACAGCGCGGCGCGCGCGGCCGTCGTACGCCAGACGCTGGACGGGGCGATCCGGTCCGCCGGTTCACGCTCCGGGGAGATCGCCGCAGCGCACGCCGCCCAGGTCGACACCGTCGAGCGCCTGCGCGCCGACGCGCGGCAGGCCTACCGCGCCGCCGCCGCCCAGGTCGCCGAGGCGTCCGCCGACGGGACCCTGCTGCGGGGCGAGGTCTTGGCCCGCTGGCAGGAGTTCGTCGGCACGGGGGAGCTGCTGCGGTCGCTGGAGACGCGGGTGGGATGGCTCCGTGACCGGGTCTCGGGCTGGTTCCGTGGCCGGCCGATGGAGGCCGAGCGCGTGAGCGTCGCCGTCGAGAGCGGCCTGGAGTCCCTGCTGGTGGAGCACGCCGAGTCCGCCGCCGAGCAGGCGGCGTGGGCGTGGGGGTCGGTGGACGCGGGCCGCAGCCTGCTGACCGGGGCGCCCGCGGACCTCTCGCGCGCCTCCCGCGACTTCCGCGCCGCCGCGCAGCGCGCCGTGCGCGACTGGCAGCAGGGCGTGCTCGACCTCGTGCGCAGCGAGGGCGCGGACCGGCGCACGACCGCCCGGTTCCTGGCCTTCGGCGTCAACGGCCTCAGCGTCGCGCTCATGGTGGTCGTCTTCGCCCACACCGCGGGCTTCACCGGCGCCGAGGCCGGCATCGCCGGCGGGAGCGCGGTGCTGGGGCAGAAGCTGCTGGAGGCCGTCTTCGGCGACCAGGCGGTGCGCCGGCTCGCCGAGCACGCGCGGCAGGACCTGGCGGCCCGGGTCGAGGAGCTCTACGCCGCCGAGGCGGCGCGCTTCGACACCGTGCTGGACGGGCTCGGTCTCTCGCCCGACGACACCGAGGCGCTGTGGGAGGCCTCGCGCCGGCTCGGCCGCGCGGGGGCCACCTCGTGAGCGTCGTCGCCGGGGCCAAGCGGCTCGTGGGCCGCGGCGGCCCCTCGTTGCCCGAGCGCGTCGCGGCGCTGGAGGTCGTGGTCGAGCAGGGGCGGGGCCGCCTGCCCTCGCCGCTGCTCGAGGACGCCGAGGGCGTCGTACGCCGGGCGGGGGAGCGTCTGGCCCTGTCCGGCGACCACACCGTGGTGGCGCTGGCCGGTGCCACCGGGTCCGGCAAGTCCTCCACGTTCAACGCACTGGCCGGTGTCTCGCTGACGACCGTGGGCGTGCGCCGTCCGACCACCTCCACCACCGCCGGCGTGGCGTGGGGCGTCGAGGACCCCGTCGAGCTGTGGGAGTGGCTGCGGGTGCCCCAGCGGCACCTGGTCCGCCCGGGCGACCCGGGGTGGGGCGAGCGCCTCGACGGGCTCGTGCTGCTGGACCTGCCCGACCACGACTCGACCGAGGTCGCCCACCACCTCGAGGTCGACCGGCTGGTCGCGATGGTCGACGTGATGATCTGGGTGCTCGACCCGCAGAAGTACGCCGATGCCGCCGTCCACGAGCGCTACCTGCGCCGCCTGGCGACCCACGCCGAGGTCGTGGTCGTGACCCTCAACCACGTCGACGAGCTGGCGCCGGACCGCCGCCCCGAGGTGCTCGAGGACCTGCGGCGCCGGCTGCGCGAGGACGGGCTCGACCGGGTCCCCGTCGTCGCGACCTCGGCCCGCACCGGCGAGGGCATGGACGAGCTGCGCTCGCTGGTCGCCCAGCGGGTGCGGGAGAAGAAGGCCGTGGCCCAGCGGCTGCGCGCCGACCTCGTCGGGACCGGCCAGGCCCTCCTGGAGACCCACGGGTCGACCGCAGCGGGCGCGCTGCGGCGGCCCGAGCGGGCGGAGCTGGTGGACGCCTTCGCCGACGCCGCGGGCATCGAGACGGTCGTGCACGCCGTCGAGCGCGCGGTCGTCCACCGCGGGGGACGGCACACCGGCTGGCCGGTGACCGCCTGGCTCTCGCGGCTGCGGCCCGACCCGCTCAAGCGGCTGCACCTGGACCTCGGGCCCCGGGGCAAGGAGCTGACCGCGGTCGGCCGGGCCTCGGTGCCCGAGCCGACCCGGGTCCAGCGGGCGCGGGTCGACACCGCCGTGCGTGCCGCTGCCGACGCCGTCGGCGGCCAGCTCGCCCCGCCGTGGGCGGCCGCCGTGCGCCGGGCGTCGACCTCGCGGCTGGAGGAGCTCAACGACGCGCTCGACCGCGCCGTGGTCGGCACCGACCTCGGGGTCTCCGGCACCCCGTTGTGGTGGCGGGTCGCGCGGCTGCTGCAGGTGCTCCTGGCGCTGGCGCTGGTGGTCGGTGCCCTCTGGCTGCTGGCCCTGTTCGCCGTGGACTACCTGCAGCTGCCCGAGCCAGCCACGCCGGACCGCTACGGCCTGCCGCTGCCCACCTGGCTCCTGGTGCTCGGGGCCGTCGGCGGGGTCGCCCTGGGCATGGTCGGCAGGCTCGTCAACGGCCTCGTGGCCAGGTCGCGGGCCGGGCGTGCGCGACGTCGGCTGCGCGGGGCCATCGGCTCGGTGGTCGACGACCTCGTGGTCGCCCCGGTCGACCGCGAGCTGGAGGCGCACCGTGCGGTCGGCGACGCGCTGGCGGTCCTCACCGCCCGCTGAGCCGCTTCCCGTCCCCAGGCGGCGCGTCCGCCGCGTCGTGCACAGGCGCCGGACGTCTCGCTCCGCCCGCCCCCGTCTCGGGGTTGGCTCGCGGTGTCCGTTCCCGAGCGACGAGGAGCCCTTCCATGAACGACACCCACATCACCCTGCACGGCTGGGTCGGCGGCGAGGTCCGTCACCGCGACGTCAAGGGGATCAGCGTCTCCACCCTCCGGGTCGGGGTCACGCCCCGCGTGCGCCGCAACGGCGAGTGGGCCGACGGCGAGACCACGTGGTACACCGTGACCGCCTGGCGCGCCCTGGCCGACCGGGTCCGGCAGTCGGTCGCGGTGGGCGACGCCGTCATCGTGCACGGCCGCCTCTCCACGCGCACCTGGACCGACGACAAGGGCCAGCCCGTCACCACGCTGGAGGTCGAGGCCACCTACATGGGCCACGACATGAGCCGCGGCACCTCGACGTTCCACAAGGCCCAGCGCCCCGAGACCGCGGACGGCGACCTCGACCAGGAGGTGGCGGCGATGGTGGCGGAGACCGCCGGCGAGGCCCCCGCGATGACCAGCTGGGGCGTGGCAGGCAGCGACCGCGGTCCGGGGGAGGGTGCTGCGCAGCCGGCCGCCTGAGGTCCACCCGGCGTCGGCCGGCCTCGCCCTGGCTGTGAGGAGGGCCGGGTCGGCCCGTACGCTGGGCGGACCATGGCTGAGTACGTCTTCACACTGCGCAATGTCCGCAAGGCCCACGGTGACAAGGTCGTCCTCGACAACGTCACCCTCTCGTTCCTCCACGGCGCCAAGATCGGTGTCGTCGGACCCAACGGCACCGGCAAGTCCTCGCTGCTGAAGATCATGGCGGGGCTCGACCAGCCCAACAACGGCGACGCGATGCTCGACCCCGAGGCCACCGTCGGGATGCTCCAGCAGGAGCCGCCGCTGACCGAGGGCCGCACGGTGCTGGAGAACATCGAGGAGGCCGTCGGCGACATCAAGGCCAAGCTCGACCGCTTCAACGCGATCTCGGAGGAGATGTCCTCACCGGACGCCGACTTCGACAAGCTGCTCGCCGAGATGGGCGACCTGCAGACCGACCTCGACCACGCGAGCGCCTGGGACCTCGACAGCCGCCTCGACCAGGCCATGGACGCCCTGCGGTGCCCGCCGCCGGACACGGTCGTCGACCACCTCTCCGGCGGTGAGCGCCGCCGGGTCGCGCTGTGCAAGCTCCTGCTCCAGCAGCCCGACCTGCTGCTGCTCGACGAGCCGACCAACCACCTCGACGCCGAGTCGGTGCAGTGGCTGGAGAGCCACCTCGCCTCCTACCCCGGCGCCGTCCTGGCCGTGACCCACGACCGGTACTTCCTCGACAACGTCGCCAGCTGGATCCTCGAGCTCGACCGCGGCCGCGCGCACCCCTACGAGGGCAACTACACGACGTACCTCGAGACCAAGAAGGAGCGGCTCAAGGTCGAGGGCGCCAAGGACGCCAAGCGCGCCAAGATGCTCGAGCGCGAGCTCGAGTGGGTGCGCTCCAACGCCAAGGCGCGCCAGACCAAGAGCAAGTCGCGACTCGCGCGCTACGAGGAGATGGCGGCCGAGGCCGACCGGATGCGCAAGATCGACACCTCCGAGATCAACATCCCGGCCGGACCGCGTCTGGGCGACGTGGTGCTCGAGGCCCAGGACCTCAAGAAGGGCTTCGACGACCGCGTGCTCATGCACGACGTCACCTTCACCCTGCCCAAGGCCGGCATCGTCGGCGTGATCGGTCCCAACGGCGTCGGCAAGACCACGCTGTTCCGGATGATCACCGGCGAGGAGAAGCCCGACGGCGGTGAGCTCAAGGTCGGCCAGACGGTCAAGATCTCCTACGTCGACCAGAGCCGCGGCGGCATCGACCCCAACAAGAACGTCTGGGAGGTCGTCTCCGACGGCCTGGACTTCATCAAGGTCGCCAACTTCGAGATGAACTCCCGCGCCTACGTCGCCTCGTTCGGCTTCAAGGGCCCGGACCAGCAGAAGAAGGCCGGCGTCCTGTCCGGCGGTGAGCGCAACCGCCTCAACCTGGCGCTGACGCTCAAGATGGGCGGCAACATGCTCCTGCTCGACGAGCCGACCAACGACCTGGACGTGGAGACGCTGCAGTCCCTGGAGGACGCGCTCCTGGAGTTCCCGGGCTGCGCGGTCATCACCTCCCACGACCGCTGGTTCCTCGACCGCACCGCCACCCACATCCTCGCCTGGGAGGGCGACGACGCCGACGAGGGCAAGTGGTTCTGGTTCGAGGGCAACTTCGCCGCCTACGAGGCCAACAAGGTCGAGCGCCTCGGCCCCGACGCCGCGCGCCCCCACCGCGTCACCCACCGCCGACTCACCCGGGACTGAGGGGTTCGATCGGTTTCCCACGGTCCCGTGGGACTTCGTAGCTCCCCACGTGTTGCAACGGGTGGGGAGCGACAGGTTCGTGTGGGGAGTTCGATCCGGCGCGCGTGGCTGAGACCCGGTCTCGTGCACAGGAGCGGGGAGGGTCGGCCTCTCCACCGGTGATCTGGCCGGACACCCGGCGTCGCGAGCCGGACCCGACGCTTCCTGCATGACCCGTCTCGACCGCCTCCGTCACACGCACAGCCATGGCATCTTCTTGCGGCGAGAAGCCCTCGCAGTCGGCCTGTCGGACCAGGACCTGCGGCATGCCCTCCGATCCGGCGAGCTCGTTCGGGTGCGGCACGGCGCCTATGTTCACGCTGACGGCTGGAGCACGCTGAGCGCGGAGGACCGACACCTCGTCCACGTTCGCGCTGTCCTCCGTACACACCACGACCGCGTGGCGGTCAGCCATTTCTCCGCGGTCCTTGCGCACCGGATGGATCTGTGGGACGCGCCTCTCGACCGCGTGCACCTGACCCGGCTCGACGCCGGATCGGGAAGGACGAGCCCGGACGTGGTGCACCACGAAGGACTCTGGCTGCCGACGGACCTCACGCATGTTGACGAACTGCAGGTCGTTCGGCCGGCCCGCGCCGCACTCGAAGCGGCATGTCTGCTCGACATCGAGGCAGGTCTGGTCGTGGTGGACTCGGGCCTGCGGCTCAAGCTCTTCACCATGGAGGAGCTGCTCGAGCAGGCCGCTCTCATGAGGTCGTGGCCGGCGGCACGCCGGCTGGAGATCGTTGTCCGCCTGGCGGACGGGCGCTCGGGCTCGGTCGGCGAGACCCGGTCGCGCTACATGTTCTGGCGCTACGGAGTGCCCAAGCCCGAGCTGCAGTGGCCCGTGTACGACGAGGAGGGCGAGCTGATCGGGTATGCCGACTTCGCCTGGCCGGCGTACCAGACCTTCGGCGAGTTCGACGGCATAGACAAGTACCTGCGCCTGATGCGTGACGGTGAGAAGTCGGGTGACGTGGTGGTGCGCGAGAAGACGCGGGAGGACGCGATGCGACGCGTCACGAAGTGGCGGTTCTACCGGTGGACCTGGCCGATGCTGGCGACTCCGCAGCTCACCGTGAGCCAGCTTCGCTCGGTGCTCCTCAACGCTGCCTGATCGATCTCCCCACGCGATGCAGCTGCTCCCCACGCGTTGCAACACGTGGGGAGCAGCAAAGTCCCATGGGACCGTGGGAAACCGGGCGACCTCAGCCCAGGCGCTCGAGGATCAGCGCCATCCCCTGGCCGCCACCGACGCACATGGTGATCAGCCCGGTCGACTTGTCGTGGGTCTGCAGGGAGTTGAGCATCGTGGCCTGCAGGCGGGCGCCGGTCATGCCGAAGGGGTGGCCGATCGCGATGGCGCCGCCGTTGACGTTCAGCTTGTCGAGGTCGATGCCGAGGTCCTGGTAGGACGGCACGACCTGCGCGGCGAACGCCTCGTTGATCTCGACCAGGTCGATGTCGTCGATCGTCATGCCGGCGTGCTTGAGCGCCTGGCGCGAGGCCTCGACCGGGCCGAGCCCCATGATCTCGGGGGAGAGGCCGGTCAGGCCGGTGGAGACGATGCGCGCCAGCGGGGTGAGGCCGAGCTCGGCGGCGCGGGTGTCGCTCATGACCACGACCGCTGCGGCACCGTCGTTGAGCGGGCAGCAGTTGCCCGCGGTGACCACGCCGTCGGGGCGGAACACCGGCTGCAGCTGGGAGACCGCCTCGTAGGTCACACCGGCGCGCGGTCCGTCGTCGGTCGTGGCCTGCGAGCCGTCGGGCAGGGTGACCGGGCTGATCTCGCGGGCCCAGAAGCCGTCGTTGATCGCCTTCTCGGCGAGGTTCTGGCTGCGCACGCCGAACTCGTCGAGCTCCTTGCGTGACAAGCCGCGCATGCGGGCGACGTTCTCGGCGGTCTGGCCCATCGCGATGTAGGCGTCGGGCAGCTGGCCGTCCTCACGCGGGTCGTGCCAGTCCTTGCCACCCTCGGCGTACTCCTTGGTGCGGGCCTCGGCGTCCTCGAACTTGGGGTTGCGGGTGCCGGGGATGTGGTCCGAGGTGCCCTTGGCGAAGCGGGACACCGTCTCGACGCCGGCGCTGACGTAGACGTCGCCCTCGCCGGCCTTGATCGCGTGGAAGGCCATGCGCGTGGTCTGCACCGAGGAGGAGCAGTAGCGCGTGATGGTCGTGCCGGGCACCTGGTCGAGGCCGAGCAGGACCGAGACGATCCGGCCCATGTTGTTGCCGGCCTCGCCGCCGGGCAGGCCGCAGCCGAGGATCAGGTCGTCGATGGTCGTCGGGTCGAGCGCGGGGACCTTGTCCAGCGCCGCCTGCACCATCTGGGCGGTCAGGTCGTCGGGCCGCATGTCCTTCAACGACCCCTTGTTGGCGCGGCCGATGGGGGAGCGGGCGGCAGAGACGATGACGGCCTCGGGCATGGGTGACTCCTCGTGTCAGGGACGCGGGCCACCTCGGCCCGGACCGCCAGCCTAGTGAGCGGGCGTGCGGGCCCGACAGGGTGACCTGCGACGATGGCGCCCGTGACCAGCCCCCAGCACGAGCTGCCGCCCCCGCACGTCTACCGGTGCCCGCTGCGCTGGGCCGACATGGACCTGCTCGGCCACGTCAACAACGTCACCTACGTCGACTACCTGCAGGAGGCGCGGGTCGACCTGCTGCGGGCACTGGCCAAGGAGGCGGGCCCCGAGGTCGGGCCGCTCCCGGCGGTCTTCGTCGCGCGCCACGAGGTGCAGTACCTCTCCTCGCTGGTGTTCCGTCCCGAGCCGGTCTCCGTGGCGATGCGGGTCAGCGAGGTCAGGGCGGCGTCGTACACCCTGGACAGCGAGGTGTACGACGACCGCGACGGCGAGCGCCGCACCTACCTCCGCGCGCGGTCGGTGCTCGTGCACGTGGATGCGGGCACCCAGCAGGTCCGGCGGATCTCGCCGGCCGAGAAGGAGCTGCTCGCCCGCCACCGCGGCCCCGCCCACGAGGAGCGGCTGGCGCCGCTGCTGCCGGACGTGGCGGTCCCGCCGCACGCCTCGACGTACGACGTCCACGTGCGGTTCTCCGACGTCGACCCCAACCAGCACGTCAACAACGTGAAGTACTTCGAGTTCTTCCAGGAGGCGCGCGTGGGGCTGGTGACGCGGCTGAGCGGGGTGCACTTCGACGACCAGGGCGGCGAGAAGCCGTCGCCCCTGGGCTCGCGCGGGCTGGGCCTGGTGGTCGGCCGCACCGACGTCGACTACCGCGAGCCGCTGGTGCTGCGCGCCGAGCCCTACGCGCTGCGCACGTGGGTCGAGCGGGTCGGGCGGTCGAGCTTCGTGATCCAGGGTGCCGTCGTCGAGCAGGGGCGTGTCCTGACCCGCGGGCGCACCGTCATGGTCGTCATCGACCAGGCGACCGGCCGCTCGACGCCGATCCCGGAGGAGAACCGCGCGGTGCTCGAGTCCCGCCAGGCTCGAGGGGAGTAGCCCGGCGTCGCGCAGCGGTCTAGTTGTACAGACCTTTGACAAACATTAGACGGCTCGCCTGTACCTGCGCCACTCATGGCCGAACCCCTGCCGACATCCCCCGTCGAAAGGAACCACCATGAAGCGCATCCTGGCCGCCGCCGCGGCTCTCTCCGCGGCCGCAGTCGTGTCGGCGACGGCAGCACCGGCGTCCGCCGAGTCCGACGACGTCACGCTGTCGGTCCTGCACGCCGTCCCCGGTCTGACCGTGGACGTCTACGCCAACGGTGAGGAGCTCATCCCCGACTTCGAGCCCGGCACGCTCACCGATCCGCTGACGCTGCCGGCCGGCAGCTACGACCTGGCGGTCTACGCCCAGGGCGACGACCCGGACACCGCGGAGCCGGCCATCCAGGCCGACGACGTCGAGGTCCCCGCCGGCGCCAACGCCACGGTCGTGGCCCACCTGGACGCGCAGGGCAGCCCGACGCTGACCCCGTACGTCAACGACGCGGCTGCGACCGGCCCCGGTCAGGCGCGGTTGGTCGTCCGGCACACCGCGGCGGCCCCGGCCGTCGACGTCCGTGCCGACGGCCAGGTGCTGTTCGGCGACCTGGCCAACCCCGACCAGGACACCGCCGACGTCCCCGCCGGCAGCTACTCGGCCGACGTGACGCTCGCCGGTGAGAACCAGACCGTCATCGGGCCCGCCGACCTCACCCTGGCGGAGGGCACCTCGACGATCGTGTACGCGTGGGGTTCCGCTGAGGAGGACAACCTCCAGCTCGCCGTCCAGACGATCGACGGCCTGCACTCCTCGCCCGCCGGCGTGCCCGGCGGCGAGACCGGTGCGGCTGTTGCGAGCCAGGGCGTCCCGATGTGGTCGGTCGGCCTGGGACTGGTGTCGGTCCTGGCCATGGTGCTGGCGGCTCGGCGCCTCGCCCCGACCCGCGCCTGAGGTCCTCCCGTGACGAGGCTGGGCAGGGGCGGCTGGTGGTCGGTCCTCGCGGTCGGCGCCGGTGCGCTCCTGCTCAGCCTCGTCGTCCTCGTTCGTGCCGCCACGTCCCCGAGCGGCACCCAGGACGCCGAGGAGGTGACAGGCCCCGCCGCGGTGGCTCGAACCGCGGAGCCCGGTCCGGAGCAGCGCTCCGTGGGTCCGGGCCTGCCTCGCGTGACGGCGCGGCCGGCCGTGCCACCGGCGCCGGAGCGGGTCGTGGCACCGGTCCGGGTGCGCGTGCCTGCGGTCGGGCTCGACCTGGCGGTCCGTCCCACCGGGGCGGGTCGCGACGGACAGATGCGCCTCCCCGCAGACCCCCGGGTGCTGGGGTGGTACCGCTTCGGGCCGGCGCCCGGCTCGGGGTCCGGCGCGGCTGTCCTGGCGGGCCACGTCGACAGCCGCCGGTTCGGCGTGGGCCCACTGGCCCGTCTCGCCGGCGTCTCGCCCGGTGACGCGGTCCGCGTCCTCTCGGCGGACGGTCGCTCGAGGGCGTACCGGGTCGACAGCATCGAGCGCTTCGACCGGCAGGGGCTGCCGGCAGCCGTCTTCACCCGCAGCGGACCCGAACGGGTCCGGCTGCTGACCTGCACCGGGGCGTACCTCCCCGACGCCGGTGGCTACCAACAGAACCTCGTGGTCACCGCGGTCCCGGCTCGGAGTTGATCAGGCGTTGCGCATGAACTGCGCGGCGTAGGTGACGTAGCCCCAGAACTTGGCGTCCTGCTCCTCGGTGAGTCCGGCCTCGTCGAGCGCGGCCCGGAAGTGGGTCAGCCAGTGCTCCTGCGCGGTCTCGTCGACGGTGAACGGCGCGTGACGCATGCGCAGGCGTGGGTGGCCGCGCTCCTGCGAGTACGTCGTCGGCCCGCCCCAGTACTGCGCGAGGAAGAGCCGCAGCCGGCGTTCCGCGGACCCGTCGGCGAGGTCCTCGGCGGGGTACATCGGCCTGAGCACCTCGTCGCTGCGGACCCCCTCGTAGAACCGTTCGACGATCCGCTCGAAGGTCTCCATGCCGCCGATCTCGTCGTAGAAGGTCGGTTCGGCGGCGGGGAGGTCGGCGGCGCTCTGCGGGTCACTCACATGCCCCATTGTCCCCACTGCGCCCAGCGCCGTGCCGCCGGGGCGTGAGCGAGATCTCGGGTCACCCACCCGGGAAGCGGAGGGCCGGGGTGTGCCTCGCCGCTAGTCTGGTCAACGGCCCGCCCCCGGACGTGATGGGACCTTCATGACCGACCGTACGACGACCCGACGCCCCGCCTCGCGCCGTGCCCGCACCGCGCTCGTCGCAGGGGCGGTGCTGGCCGCCACGCTCTCGGCGGCCCCCGCGCAGGCGGCACCGCCGGAGACCTGGCGCGACACCGACAACCCCGGTCTCGCCCAGGCGCTGCTCACCCTCGGAGGGTGGGTCTTCGGCGTCATCGCCGTGATCGTGCTGCTGACCTACCTGCCGTCGATGATCCGCGGCACCCGGGGCGACCACGCCCTGACCTTCTCGGAGAAGTCGGACTGGTTCGGCGGACCGCGCAAGGGCGTGGACGAGCAGGCCGAGCAGGCCCAGGGAACAGGAGGCGCAAGTGCCCGGTGGTGACGGCTTCAACCCTTCCCAGCGCGCGTCGATCGACAGGGCGATCCGCGACGCGGAGACGACCTGTCGCTTCGAGTTCTCGGTGTACGTCGGCCGCGCGGCCGGCGAGCCGCGCGCCTACGCCACGCGGCTGCACGCCAGCCTGGTCAAGCCCGACTGCTCGGTGCTGATCCTCCTCGACCCGGCTGGGCGGGCGCTCGAGGTCGTCACCGGCGCCGAGGTGCGACGCAGCCTGGTCGACGACGAGGTCAACCTCGTGGTCGCGCAGATGCGGGCCGAGCTCGCCGAGGGCCGCCTGGTGGAGGGCCTCGTGCGCGGCATCAACCAGCTCGCGGCGTACGCCCGCAAGCCACCCGCCCTCCACGTCTGAGTCGCCGACCCCGAGGCCGCGGCAGAACTGGCACTCCCCGAGCGAAGCTTCGCTCGGGGAGTGCCAGTTTCACTAGGGCCCTAGTGAAACTGGACCGGCTCAGCGGTCGAGGTCGGCGTCCTTGGCCTGAGCGGCGAGCGCCCGGCGCAGGTCGTCGGCGCCCTCGCGGACGTAGCGCACCGAGCCCGGGTTGGCCTCCGTGCCGGCGATCCACGCCTCGACCCGCTCGAGGAGCGCCTGGTGCGGGGCGGTCCGGGGGAACAGCAGGGTGAGCATCACCTGGGCGCCGTTGGACCCCTTGCGCTCCCAGACGGTCTCGGCCATCTCGAGGTAGCGGTCCACGAACGGCTCGAGCACGTCCTCCTGCCCGGCCACCTGGAAGGCGCCGGCGATCGAGCGCTGCGTCTCGTTGGGCACGTCCTCGCGCTCGACGGCGTCGTGCCAGGCGCGCTGCTTGGCCTCGGCGGTCGGCTGCACCGCCCGAGCGGCGGCGGCCCGCTCGGCGCCGGAGATGGTGCGGTCCTGCTCGAGCATCGCGTCGATCATCGTGTCGTTGGCCCGCCCGCCCGCGGCCAGCGAGGTGAGCAGCACCCAGCGCAGGTCGGTGCTGACCTCGAGGCCCTCGAGCGGCGCGCTCTCGTCGTAGAGCCCCTCGACCCGGTCCAGCGACTCCTCGGCACGGGCGTTCCCGGCCAGCGACCGCACGAGCGCGAGCTGGTGGTCGCTGCCGGCGGCGGCCTCCTCGACCAGGCGACGCAGGCCGCGCTCCCAGGCCTCGCGGATCTCCGCGCGGGTCTCGGGGGCGGTGTACTGGTCGACCGCCTGGGTGGCGTAGCGCAGCAAGGCGCCGACCGCCACGAGGTCGGTCTCGGTGGCGACGCCGCGCAGGACGAGGGTGGCGAAGTCGCGGGCGGCCATCTCGGCGTCGCGGGTCATGTCCCAGGCCGCGCCCCAGCACAGCGCCCGGGCGAGCGAGTCGTCGAGCGCGTCCACGTGCTGCACGAGGGTGTCCAGCGACCGCTCGTCGAGCCGGATCTTGGCGTAGGCGAGGTCGCCGTCGTTGAGCAGCAGCAGGTCGGGCTGCTGCTGGCCGACGAGGTCGGCGACGTCGGAGACCGAGCCGGCGACGTCGGTCTCCGTGGAGGAGCGGCGCACCAGGCGCCCGTCGCGCAGGTCGTAGAGCCCGATGCCGATCCGGTGGCGGCGCAGCTCCGGGTGCTCCAGCGAGGAGGTCTGGCGCACGCGGAACGAGGTGAACCGGCCGGAGTCGTCGACCTCGAACTCGGGGCTCAGCGTGTTGACGCCGCTGGTGCGCAGCCACTCGTGGGCCCAGCCGGCGAGCTCACGCCCCGAGGCGGCCTCGAGGGCGGCCAGCAGGTCGGTGAACTCGGAGTTGCCGAACGCGTGCTGCTGGAAGTAGGCACGCAGGCCCTGCAGGAACTCCGCCTCGCCGACCCAGGCGACGAGCTGCTTGAGCACGGAGGCGCCCTTGGCGTAGGTGATGCCGTCGAAGTTGACCTCGACCGCGTGCAGGTCGTGGTTGTCGGCGGCGACGGGGTGCGTGGTCGGCAGCTGGTCCTGGCGGTAGGCCCAGTTCTTGCGGGCGTTGGTGAACCCGGTCCAGGCCTCGGTGAACGCCGTCGCGCGGGTGGCGCTGTGGTGCGCCGCCCACTCGGCGAAGGACTCGTTGAGCCACAGGTCGTCCCACCACTTCATCGTGACCAGGTCGCCGAACCACATGTGCGCCATCTCGTGCAGCACGGTGTTGGCGCGCTGGTCGTAGAACGCGGCGGTCTGGCGCGAGCGCGGGAGGTAGTCGTCGCGCAGGGTCACGCAGCCGGCGTTCTCCATCGCACCCATGTTGTACTCCGGCACGTAGGCCTGGTCGTACTTGCCGAAGGGGTAGGGGTACTCGAAGGCCTTCTCGAAGAACTCGAAGCCCTGCTTGGTGATCGTGAGCAGCTCGTCGACGTCGAGGTGGTCCTTCATCGACTGGCGGCACAGGTGGCCCAGCGGGATCTTGCCGTGCGGCCCCTCGTAGACGTCGTAGGTCGCGTGGTACTCACCGGCCACGATCGCGGTGATGTACGTCGACATCCGCTCGGTCTGCGGGAAGCGCCACACCGCCTTGCCGTCGCCGGCCGGCTCGGGGTCGGGCGTCGCGGCGTTGGAGACCACCGTCCAGCCCTCGGGGGCGGTGACGGTGAAGGTGAAGACCGACTTGAGGTCGGGCTGCTCGAAGGTGGTGTAGACCCGGCGCGCGTCGGGGACCTCGAACTGGGTGTAGGTGTAGACCCGGTCGTCGGCGGGGTCGACGAAGCGGTGGAGTCCCTCACCGACGCGGCTGTAGCGGCAGTCCGCGACGACCTTCAGCTCGTTGTCCTCGGCGAGGTCCTCCAGGGCGATGCGGCTGTCGGTGTAGGCCGTCGCAGGGTCGAGGCTGCGGCCGTTGAGCTCGATGGAGTGGACGTCGGCGCCGACCAGGTCGGCGAAGGTCGAGGAGCCGGGCCGCCGGCAGGAGAACCTCACCACGGTGGTGGAGGAGAACGTCGCCTCGCCGGTGGTCAGGTCGAGGGTGACGTCGTAGGAGTCGACGGCGATCAGGGCGGACCGGGTTGCGGCCTCGTCACGGGTCAGGTTGGTTCCGGGCATGGGGGCCATGCTCGCACTGCAGCCCAGCCGGCGCATGCCGGGGCGCACCGGCGGCCTGCCGGGCGCGCGGGTCGACGGGGCGCCGGGACGCGCGGGTGCGCCGCCGGAGGCCCCGGGTGGGGCATCCTGGACCACATGCCGGAGAACCCCTGGGAGATGATCGCGCGGTCCCAGCGCGCCGCGATCGGCCTCTTCGTCGACACCATGTCGACGGTCGTCGACATGGGCAAGGCGGGCGTGACCCGTCCGGAGGAGGTGCTGACGCAGGTGCAGGCCATGGCCTCGGCCATGGGCGACCTAGTCGGCTCCACGGCGCGCCCGCTGGAGATCTTCATCAGCTCGCAGCGCCAGCTCGCCGAGACGATGGCCGCCTTCGCGGTGCTGCAGCGCCAGATGGCCGAGGTGGTGGAGAGCGCGGCCGCCAGCCACGCCGCGATCGTCCAGGCGCTGGAGATGATGTCCAACCCGGTGCTCGGCGTGGCGCAGAAGCTGCGCAGCGAGGAGGCGGAGACCAAGCGCCCGGCGGAGCCGCGGCGCAAGCCCGCCAAGAGCGCCAAGGAAGCGCAGGAGAAGCGCGAGAAGGACCGGAGCGAGGCCGGTGAGTGAGCCTCAGCTCTCGCCGGCGATGAGGAGCGAGTCGCCGTCCTGGGTCAGCTGCAACGTGACGGAGTCGGACTTCGTGCTGCCGTCCTTGAGCTTGTAGGTCACGCCGTAGGAGACGACCAGCTGGTCGGGGTCGGCGGAGATGTCGCCGGGGGTCGCGGACTCGAACTGCGTCCAGAACCCCTTGTAGGAGTCGAAGCCGCCGCTCTGCCGCTGGAAGTCCGGGGTCAGCCTGGTCCAGGTCGAGGCGGGGTCCGACGGTGCGGTCGCGAGGTAGTCCTCGACGAACGACCGCATGTCCTCCGCGGTGGGGCCGGCCGGCGCGCTGCTCGTCGGGGAGCTCTCCGGCGACTCGTCGGGCGACTTCTCCGGTGTCGGCGAGGCGCTGGACGACCCGTCCTGCCGCGGCGCTGCGGTGGGGGAGTCGTCGCGGGTCGCCATGGCCCAGGCGAAGAGGGCGAGCGCCAGCACGACGACCGCGACGGCGACCCAGGTGCCGGTCCGGCGCGGGCGCCGGGGCTCGCGTGAGCGCCGCGGCTCCGGGGCGATCGGCGGGGGTGCTGCGGGCGGTGGGCTCGCGGGTGTGGTCGCGGTCAGCCGGCGCGTGGCACCGGCAGCGACGGGGGGCGTGTCCGACTGCGGGCCGTCGCGGAGCACGTCGCGCACCTGCTCCATGGTCCAGCGGGCGTCCTTGTCGGTCGCCATCGTGGCCTCGAGGACGGGGCCCAGCCAGCCCGCGTCGGGCAGGCGTGGCGGCGCCTCGTGCACGATCCGGTAGAGCGCCCCGACGACGTTGTCGCCGACGTCGTACGGCGGGTGGCCGGCCAGCGCGTGGAAGAGCGTGGCGCCGAGCGACCAGACGTCGCTGGCGGGGGTCGCCTGCTCCCCGGCCGCCACCTCGGGCGCGAGGTAGGCGGGGGAGCCGGTGACCATGCCGGTCTGGGTCAAGGTGGCGTCGGCCCGGGCGCGGGCGATCCCGAAGTCGGTGATCTTGGCCTGCCCCGACGGGGTGACCAGGATGTTGGAGGGCTTGACGTCACGGTGGACGATGCCGACCTCGTGGGCCGCGGCGAGGGCGTCGGCGACCTGGGCCAGCAGCCGGGCGGCCGTGTCGGGCGGCAGCGGCCCCTTCTCGCGCACCATCTGGGCGAGGTTGCGGCTCTCGACGTACTCCATCACCAGCCAGCGCTCCTCGCCCTCCAGGGCGAGGTCGAAGACGGAGACGACGCCGGGGTGGTGGAGCGTCGCGGCCAGGCGGGCCTCGCGCTCGGCGCGCTGCAGGTCGGGGGAGGTGCCGCCGGGGGCCATGCCGATCCGCTTGAGGGCGACCTCGCGGCCGAGGAGCTCGTCCTCCCCGCGCCACACCACGCCCATGCCGCCGCGACCGATCTCGGTCTTGAGCGAGTAGCGTCCGGCGATCACGCGGTCGGGTCCTTCCCTCGGGACTGGGGCCTCGGCCCGCGCCGTGCGGGTGCACCGGGCCTGGTCCACCATGCCCTGTCGGCGGGGTGGCACGCACCTCCAGGCGTGTCACGTCGGCCACACACGGGCGGGCCGGGGGAATAGTGACGTGTCATCCAGGGGATGTACCGGACATGACCAGCACCCTCGACCGTCCCGTCCACGCGCCCCACGAGCACGCCGAGCACCCCGGCAGCACGGACCAGCGGCCCACCTTCTGGTTCGACCCGATGTGTCCCTGGGCGTGGATGTCGTCGCGCTGGATCCTCGAGGCGGGCGAGGCCCGCGGCTTCACCCCGCGGTTCCAGGTGATGAGCCTGGCCGTCCTCAACGAGGGACGCGACCTGCCGGAGGACTACCGCGAGATGCTGGCCAAGGCATGGGGACCCGTCCGCGTCTGCGTGGCCGCCGCGCGGCACCACGGCGAGGAGGTGCTGCTGCCGCTCTACACCGCGCTGGGCAACCGCATCCACCTGCAGGACCGCAAGGACGACCTCGACGCGGTCGTCCGCGAGTCGCTGGCCGAGGCCGGCCTGCCCGGGTCGCTGGCCGCGGCCGCCACCTCGACGCAGTACGACGACGAGCTGCGCGCCTCGCACGAGCGCGGCATAGCCCTGGTCGGTCAGGAGGTCGGCACCCCGGTGATCAAGGTCGGCGACGTGGCGTTCTTCGGTCCCGTGGTCACCCCGGCCCCCAAGGGCGAGGACGCCGGCAAGCTGTGGGACGGCGTGGTCCTGGTCGCCTCGACGCCCGGCTTCTACGAGCTCAAGCGCAGCCGCGAGAAGGGCCCGGACTTCTCCTAGCATCGGCGGGCCCTCCTAGGATCGGGCCCATGACCCACGTGCTCTCCGCGGTGGCCTGGCCCTACGCCAACGGCCCCCGCCACATCGGCCACGTCGCCGGCTTCGGTGTCCCGTCCGACGTGTTCAGCCGCTACATGCGCATGGCGGGCCACGAGGTGCTGATGGTCTCGGGCACCGACGAGCACGGGACGCCGATCCTGATCGCCGCGGACGAGGCCGGGGTGACGCCGCAGGAGCTGGCCGACCGCAACCACCGGCTGATCGCCGAGGACCTGTGCGAGCTCGGGGTCTCCTACGACCTCTACACCCGCACCACGACGCGCAACCACTACGCGGTCGTCCAGGACCTGTTCACCGGCGTCCACGACAACGGCTACTTCGTCGAGCGCACGACCTACGGCGCGATCTCGCCCTCGACGGGCCGCACGCTGCCCGACCGCTACATCGAGGGCACCTGCCCGATCTGCGGCGCCCCCGGGGCGCGTGGGGACCAGTGCGACACCTGCGGCAACCAGCTCGACCCGCACGACCTGATCGACCCGGTGTCGAAGATCAACGGGGAGACTCCGGAGTTCGTCGAGACCCAGCACTTCTTCCTCGACCTGCCGGCCCTCGCCGACGCGCTCGCTGCGTGGCTCGACGAGCGCGAGGCGAGCGGCACCTGGCGGCCCAACGTGATCCGGTTCAGCCAGAACATCCTCAAGGAGATCCGCCCGCGGGCGATGACCCGCGACATCGACTGGGGCATCCCCGTGCCGCTGGAGGGCTGGCGCGACAACCCGACCAAGCGGCTCTACGTCTGGTTCGACGCGGTCATCGGCTACTTCTCCGCCAGCGTGGAGTGGGCGCGCCGCATCGGCGCCCCCGAGCGCTGGCGCGAGTGGTGGAACGACCCCGAGGCGCTGTCCTACTACTTCATGGGCAAGGACAACATCACCTTCCACTCCCAGATCTGGCCCGCCGAGCTGCTCGCCTACTCCGGGAAGGGCGACAAGGGTGGGCAGCCCGGCAAGTTCGGCGAGCTCAACCTGCCCACCGAGGTGGTCTCCAGCGAGTTCCTCACCATGGAGGGCCGCAAGTTCTCCTCCTCCAAGCGCGTGGTGATCTACGTCCGCGACATGCTCGCGCGCTACCAGGTCGACGCCTTCCGCTACTTCGTCGCCGCGGCGGGCCCGGAGAACCAGGACGCCGACTTCACCTGGTCGGAGTTCGTGCGCCGCACCAACGACGAGCTCGTCGCGGGCTGGGGCAACCTGGTCAACCGGACCGCCAACCTGATCGCCAAGAACTTCGGCGAGATCCCCGCCCCCGGCGAGCTGACCGACGCCGAGCGCGACCTGCTCGCGCGCACCGAGGCCGCCTTCACCACCGTCGGCGACCTGATCGGACGGCACCGGCAGAAGCAGGCGATCGGCGAGGCGATGCGCACGGTCGCCGAGGTGAACAAGTACGTCTCCGAGGCCGAGCCGTGGAAGCTCAAGGGCGACGACCAGCGTGAGCGGCTCGCGACCGTGCTCTTCGTCGCCGCCCAGGCCGCCGCGGACTGCAACGTCCTGCTCTCGCCGTTCCTGCCGCACTCGGCCAACCGCGTCGACGAGGTGCTCGGCGGGTCGGGCGACCTCCAGCCGATGCCGCGCATCGAGGAGGTCGACGACCTCGACGGCGGTCCCGGCTACCCCGTCATCACCGGGGAGTACTCCGGTGCCGCGCGCTGGGCGCGCCGCGCGCTGGTGCCGGGCACGCCGGTCGCCAAGCCCACGCCGGTCTTCACCAAGCTCGACCCCGCCGTCGTGGACGAGGAGCTCGAGCGGCTCGAGGCCCAGGGATGAGGGACCCGCGCCTGCACCCGCAGGCCGTCGCCGCCCTGGAGGCCGCCGCCGACCTGGACCCGCTCGCGACGGTGCCCCTCGAGGAGATCGCCGAGGTCCGTGAGGAGCAGCGCGCGGCCGGGCTCGACGAGCCCAAGGAGCCGGTCCACGAGGTGCGCGACGTGGAGGTCGGGGGAGTCCCGAGCCGGCTGTTCCGCCCCTCGGAGGGGACCCTGCCGGTGCTGGTCTACCTCCACGGCGGGGGGTTCGTCCTCGGTGACCTCGAGACCCACGACGCCCACGCGCGCCGGGTGGCCAACCGCACCGGGTGGGCGGTCCTCGCGGTCGACTACCGCCGTCCGCCCGAGCACCCCTTCCCGGCCGCCCTCGAGGACTCGGTGAGCGTCCTCGACGGCCTCCTCGCCGACCCGTCGGGACTCGGCGTCGACCCCGCCCGTGTGGTGGTGGCGGGCGACAGCGCCGGGGGCAACCTGGCGATCGGCCTGGCCCGTCACCGGCCCGGACGGCTCGCCGGTGCCCTGCTCGTCTACCCCTTCGTCGACCCCGAGACCGCCTCGGCGTCGTACGCCTCCCTCGACGGGGGCCTCGACCGGCCCGACGCCCGGTGGTTCTGGGACCACTACGTCGGCGACGACGCGGAGGCGGACGTCCTGGCCGACCCCGACCTCGCGCCGCTGCGCGCCACCGACCTGGCGTCGCTGCCGCCGACGCTGGTGCAGGTGGCCGAGTGCGACACGCTCGCGGACGAGGTCGGTGCCTTCGTGGCGGTCGCCCGCGCCCAGGGCGCGCCGGTGCAGGACACCCTCTACGCCGGCATGATCCACGGCTTCTGGCGCCGCCCTGCGGAGTTCGACGCGGCCACCGAGGCCCTGGACGAGGCCGCCGCCTGGCTCACCCGTCTGGGCTGACAGGATTCGGGCCATGCGCGTGCACATCGGCTCCGACCACGCCGGTCTCGAGCTCAAGGACCACCTCGTCGCCTGGCTCGCCGAGCAGGGCCACGAGCCGGTCGACCACGGGCCCTTCGTCTACGACGCGCTCGACGACTACCCCGTGTTCTGCCTGCGCGCCGCCGAGGCGGTCGCCGCCGACCGGGCAGCGGGTCTCGACAGCCTGGGCGTGGTGGTCGGCGGCTCCGGCAACGGCGAGCAGATGGCGGCCAACAAGGTCCCCGGCATCCGGGCGGCGCTGGTGTGGAGCGAGCAGACCGCGGCCCTGGCGCGCGAGCACAACGACGCGCAGGTCGTCTCCGTCGGCGGCCGGATGCACACGGTCGAGGAGATGACCCGCTACGTCGAGGTCTTCCTGACCACGCCGTTCTCGGGCGACGAGCGGCACGTGCGGCGGATCACGATGATGGCGGAGTACGAGCGCACCGGCGACCTGCCGGCGCTGCCGCCCTCCGCCCAGCAGGGACCCGATGCCTGAGGGCCACACCCTCCGCCGGCTCGCGGACCGGCTCACCGACGCCTTCGCCGGGCACCCGGTGCGGGTCAGCAGTCCGCAGGGCCGGTTCGAGGCCGAGGCCGCGCTGCTCGACGGCACCGTCCTGGAGCGCGCCGACTCCGCCGGCAAGCACCTGTTCGTCGAGCTCGCGGGGGACCGCGTCGTCCACGTCCACCTCGGCCTCATCGGCAGCTTCGACGTGACCGACGGGCCGGCTCCGCCGCCCGTCGGAGCGGTCCGCCTGCGGCTCGAGCGCGGCGGCGCCCACCCGTCGTACGCCGACCTGCGCGGGGCGATCGTGTGCGACCTGGTCACCCCCGCGGAGGCTGCCGCCGTGCGGGCCAGGCTCGGCCCCGACCCGCTGCGACCCGACGCCGACCCGGACCGGGCGTGGCAGCGGGTCCGGCGCAGCGACCGCCCGATCGGCGACCTGCTGCTCGACCAGGCGGTCGTCGCGGGCGTCGGCAACGTCTACCGCGCCGAGGTGCTGTTCCGGCAGCGCCTGCACCCGCTGCGCCCCGGCAACCGCCTGACCCGCAAGCAGTTCCAGGCGGTGTGGGAGGACCTCGTGCTGCTCATGGCCGAGGGTGTGCGGACGGGCCGCATCGACACCGTGCGCCCCGAGCACACGCCGGAGGCGATGGGTCGTGACCCGCGCCGCGACGACCACGGCGGGGAGGTCTACGTCTACCGCCGGCAGGACCGGCCGTGCTGGGTCTGCGGCTCTCGGGTGCGCACCGAGGTGCTCAACGGACGCAACTCGTTCTGGTGCCCGCGATGTCAGCGCAAGCCCCGACAGGACGCAGGTCGCACCCGCTAGGGTCGAGCGGTGATCGCGGGCGGGCGGGAGGGCTGGAGCCGATGGCTCCGCTCCGAGGAGCGGGGGCTGCGCCTGGGCCTCTACACGTGGGTGCTCGTGGTGTTCCTCCTCATGGACTCGTTCCCCGACACGGTGGGCGCGATCGTCCTGATGCTGCCCCTGCTGGCCGGCACCCTCCTGCTGTCGCCGCGGCACGTCCCGCCGTTCGCCGTCACCATCCTCGGGGTCCTGTTCCTGGTGACTGTGCTGTCCTACGGCACGTCGATCCCCTCACGACGGTTGGTGGGCTTCGTGGCGGCGGTCAGCATGGTGGCGCTGGTGCTGACGTTCAACCGGCGGCGCAGCGGCCTGGGGGTGGCGGGCTACGCCTCGGACAGCCTGCTCACCGAGCTGCACACCCGCCTGCGGCGCCAGGCCGTCATGCCTCCGCTGCCCGGCGGGTGGCACGCCGAGAGCCACCTGCGTGCCGCCGGGGGAACGGAGTTCGCCGGCGACTTCCTGCTCACCCACCTCGAGCGCGGTGAGCGGCTGCACCTGGTGGTCGTCGACGTCTCCGGCAAGGGGGTGGACGCCGGGCCGCGGTCGTTGCTGCTCTCGGGTGCGTTCGGCGGCCTCCTGGCCCGCTCCGACCCGGCCGACTTCCTGCCCGCGGCCAACGGCTACGTCTGGCGCCAGGACTGGCCCGACAGCTTCGCCAGCGCGATCCAGCTGACCCTGGACCTGCACACCGGTGACTTCGTGCTCCGCTCCGCCGGGCACCCGCCGGCGGTCCACCTGCAGGCGGGAAGCGGCCGGTGGAAGGTCTACGAGGACTACGAAGGACCCGTGCTCGGCATCCTCGAGGAGGCGTCGTACGACGCGGTGTTCGGTCGCATGCTGCCCGGCGACGCGCTGCTGCTGTTCACCGACGGGCTGATCGAGCAGGCGCGCCGCGACCTGTCCATCGGGATCGACAAGCTGATCGGCGAGGGCGAGCGCACGGTCGCCAGCGGTTTCGAGGGTGTCGCCGCCGAGCTGGTCGAGCGGCTGGGTGCGCGGTCCGACGACTGCGCGCTGGTGGTCATCCACCGCTACGCGGCGGGATCGAGCCGGCCGGCGCCGGGCGTGGAGCGGATGACGGGAATCGAACCCGCGTAGCCAGTTTGGAAGACTGGGGCTCTACCATTGAGCTACATCCGCGCGAGCCTCGGCCGGCTGTCCGGAGAGGCGCGGGAACATCCTTCCACACCGCCGGCGACCGCTCGCGCGGGCGTGGGTTTCGACACCGTGGAGGGCCCTGACTAGACTCCGGTGGGTTCACCACCGTGTCCATGTAGGTCCATGACGGGGCGTAGCGTAGTGGCTAGCGCGCCTGCTTTGGGAGCAGGAGACCGCAGGTTCGAGTCCTGTCGCCCCGACTTCCGCGTCACAGCCACCGGCTGTGGACACACGGGTCCAGCAGGGCAGCCTCCAGGCTCTGCGTCCCGCCTTGCACACACCGATCGAGGAGTACATCTGTGAAGAGCGCCGTCGAGACCCTGAGCCCCACCCGGGCCAAGCTCACCGTCGAGGTGCCCTTTTCCGAGCTGAAGCCCAACCTGGACGCGGCCTACCGCAAGATCGCCCAGCAGATCAACGTCCCCGGCTTCCGCAAGGGCAAGGTCCCGGCCGCGATCATCGACCGCCAGATCGGCCGCGGGGCGGTCCTCGACGAGGCGATCAACGACGCGCTGCCCCAGCTCTACGTCCAGGCGCTGCAGGACAACGACCTCGAGCCGCTGGCGCAGCCCGAGGTCGACATCACCCGCCTCGACGACAACGAGAGCCTGGAGTTCACCGCCGAGGTGGACGTCCGTCCCAGCCTGGAGCTGCCCGACCTGACCGGCCTCGAGGTCTCGGTCTCCGACGCGGTCGTCTCCGACGAGGACGTCGAGACCCAGGTGCAGGCCCTGCGCGAGCGCTTCGGCACCCTCGTCGACGTGGACCGCGCCGCGGCCGAGGGCGACTTCGTCGTGCTCGACCTGGTCGCGACCCAGGACGGCGAGCCGGTCGAGGGCGGCGAGGCCAACGGGATCAGCTACCAGATCGGCAGCGGCGGCATGATCGACGGCCTCGACGAGGCGGTGGCCGGCAAGTCCGCCGGCGACGCGACCACCTTCACCTCCTCGCTGGCCGGTGGCGACCTGGCGGGCCAGACGGTCGAGATCGCGGTCACGGTCAACGCGGTCAAGGAGCAGCAGCTCCCCGAGGTCGACGACGAGTTCGCCCAGATGGCCTCGGAGTTCGACACCGTCGGGGAGCTGATGGACGACGTCCGCGTCCGGCTCGGCAACGGCAAGCGCCTCGAGCAGGCCGCCGAGGCGCGCGACGCGCTGGTCGAGAAGATCCTCGACCTGGTCGAGGTGCCGATCCCCGAGGCCCTGGTGACCTCCGAGATCCAGGCCCGCCGCCAGAACGTCGAGCAGCAGCTGGCGATGCAGGGCATGGAGCTGCAGGCCTATCTCGACGCCGAGGAGCAGACCATCGACGAGTTCGAGGGCGAGCTGGAGAAGTCGGCCCGCGACTCCGTGGCCGCGCAGTTCGTGCTCGACCAGCTCGCCAAGGCCCAGGAGGTCCAGGTCGAGCAGCAGGAGCTCACCGAGCACATGCTGCGCCGGGCCCAGCAGTCGGGCCAGAACCCCAACGAGTTCGTCAAGCACATGGTCGAGCACAACCACGTCCCCGAGCTCGTCGCCGAGATCGTCCGGGGCAAGGCCCTGGCCTCGCTGGTCGAGCAGGCCACGGTGACCGACGCCTCCGGCAACGTGGTCGACCTGGCGAACCTCCGCGGCGACGGCACGCTCGGCTCGCCCGACGACGTGGTCGCGACTGCCGAGTCGGCCGAGTCCGCCGAGGAGAACGCCGACGCCTGACCCCGGCGTGTCGCGTTGTCAGTGCACATTTGTGCACTGAATAATGCGCCGGGTGAGCACCCAGCACCTGGATCTCTCGGGCGGCGCACGTCTGCTGCGCCCCGACGCCCCCGCGGAGCCGACGGCGGTCCTGCCCACCGACCCGGCTCCCGGGGTCGTCGACGCGCTCGCGCTCGCCGCCGCGTACGCCGACGAGCTGCTGGTCGGCACCGCCCGGGACACCCACCGCGCCTTCGCCGACCGCGTCTTCGAGAGCGCCTCGCGGGTGGGGGCCGGGCCGGTCGTGGCCGCGCCGCGGGTGCTGCACGACGGGGTCGCCGCCACCGTCTACGGCTCGATCACCCTGGCCCTGCGGGCGGCGGGCGAGGGCCTCTCGCGACTGTCCCGCGCAGGTGTCCGCGGGCCGGCGCTCGACGACAGCGCGCCCGGTCGCGCGCTGCAGTCGGCGGTCAACGGGCTGATCGGCGAGAAGCTCGACCAGGACCACCCCCACCTGTCCCTGCCGCTGACCGTGCGGGTCGGGGGACGGGGCGTCCCCGTGGAGCGCCCGTCCCTGCGTCGCGCCTTCCCCCACGCGACGGGCCGGGTGCTGGTCTTCGTCCACGGGCTGGGGGAGCACGAGGGCATCTGGGACCTGCGCCGCGAGGAGGCCGGCGGCTCCTACGGCTCCCGCCTGGAGATGGCCGCGGGCTGGACGCCGGTCTACCTCCGGGCCAACACCGGCCTGCCGGTCACGCACAACGGCGTCTCGCTGACCGCCCTGCTGCAGGACCTGGTCGACCAGTGGCCCGTCGAGGTCACCCGGGTCGCGCTGGTGGGGCACTCGATGGGCGGGCTGATCATCCGCGCGGCCTGCTCGGTCACCACCGACCACGAGCGCCCCTGGGTGCAGCGGCTCAGCGACGTCGTCACGCTGGGCACCCCGCACCTCGGCGCCGACCTCGCCCGCGCGGTCAAGCACGGGTCCCGGTTCCTCGGGCTCACCCCGAGTCGGCCGGCTTCGGCCGGATCCTCGACCACCGCTCCGCCGGCATCCGCGACCTCGAGCGCGGGCTCCCGGAGCTCCCGCCACTGCCGCACGTGCGCTACCGCCTCGTCTCCGCCGCCGTCGGCTCTCCGCGCAGCCCGCTGGGCCGGATCTTCGGGGACCTGCTCGTGCGTCGCGGCTCGGCCACCGGCTGCACGCCGCCGTTCAGCCGCCGTGTGCTGCGCCTGTTCCCCGACGCCGACCTGCTCCACGTCGCCAACACCGACCACTGGGGGCTGCTGAACCACCCCGAGATCTACCGCGCGATGAAACACTGGTTGGCGTGAGCGAGCGAACCAACCAGTCACGCCTGGCTCCGCCGCCGAGCGGAGCGAAGGCGGTGGAAGCGTGAGCGAGCGCAGCGAGCGAACCAACCAGTCACGCCTGGCTCCGCCGCCGAGCGGAGCGAAGGCGGTGGAAGCGTGAGCGAGCGCACGGCTGCGGGCGACCCTCGTCGAGAGCTCCGGGCCGAGGTCGAGGTCGCAGCGCCTCGCGACCGGGTCTGGGCGGTGCTGACCGACTTCTCCCGGATGCCCGCCTGGAGTCCCGAGCTGGTCCGGATGACCGCCCTGCGGCCCGGTGGCCTGCGGGTCGGGCAGCAGTACCTCGGCATCAACCGGCGCGGACCGGTGGTCTGGCCCACCCGCAGCGTCGTGACGGCCCTCGCCGAGGGCAGCCTGGTGGCCTGGGACACCCGGTCGAGCGGTGCCCGCTGGATCTACGAGCTCTCCGACGCCGGCGCGAGCGACGGGGGCCCGCAGGCGGCCGGGGCCCGCACCCGGGTCCTCCAGCGGCGCCAGGTGCCGGGTGCGCTCGCGCTCGGGTCCCGGCTGGTCGCGCCGCTGCTGCTCGGCGGGACCGCCGAGCACGCCGACGAGCTCGAGGACGGCATGCGCACCACCCTGGAGCGGCTCCGGGCCGAGGTCGAGGGCAGCCGCTGAGGGGTGTCGCCCGCCGGGTCGTCCGCTGTCCGCGAACACGGGGGGACAGACCGTGGAACTGTCCGGTGCGACGGCTAGGGTCGGTCCCGTGACTGACATCTCGATGAATGGCGGGACTCCGTCCTACGGCCTCGACGACAACGTCTACCAGCGCCTGCTGCGCGAGCGGATCGTGTTCCTGGGCTCGGAGGTCCGCGACCAGAACGCCAACGCCATCTGCGCGCAGATGCTCCTGCTCAACGCGGAGGATCCCGACGCCGACATCTTCCTCTACATCAACTCCCCGGGCGGCTCGGTCGACTCCGGGATGGCGATCTACGACACGATGAACTTCATCTCCAACGACGTCGCCACGGTCGGCATGGGCCTGGCGGCCTCGATGGGCCAGTTCCTGCTGTGCGCCGGCGCGCCCGGCAAGCGATACGCCCTGCCCCACGCGCGGATCATGATGCACCAGCCCTCCGGCGGCATGGGCGGCTCGGCCTCCGACATCAAGATCCAGGCCCAGCAGTCGCTGCACATCAAGAAGGTGCTGTTCGAGCTGATCAGCCAGCACACCGGCCAGCCTTTGGAGCAGGTCGAGACCGACGCCGACCGCGACCGCTGGTTCACCGCCGACCAGGCCAAGGACTACGGCTTCATCGACAAGGTCGTGGGCAGCGCGCGGCAGGTCGCGGACCAGGGCCGCCCCGCCCACACCGACAACGGCAAGAACTGAGGACTGACGTGAACTACTACATCCCCCAGTGGGAGGAGCGGACGTCCTACGGCTTCCGCCGGATCGACCCCTACGCCAAGCTGTTCGAGGAGCGCATCATCTACCTCGGCACGCCGATCTCCGACGACGTGGCCAACGCGGTGATCGCGCAGCTGCTGTGCCTGCAGTCGATGAACCCCGAGCAGGACATCAGCATCTACATCAACAGCCCGGGCGGCTCGTTCACCGCGCTGACGGCGATCTACGACACGATGCGCTTCATCAAGCCCGACATCCAGACCGTGTGCCTGGGCCAGGCCGCCTCCGCCGCGGCGATCCTGCTGGCGGCCGGCACGCCCGGCAAGCGGATGGCGCTGCCCAACAGCCGCATCCTCATCCACCAGCCCTACACCGAGGGCTCCTACGGCCAGGCCTCCGACATCGAGATCCAGGCCAACGAGATCCTGCGCATGCGCGAGCTGCTCGAGCAGATGATCGCCGACGCCTCCGGCAAGACCGCCGAGGAGGTCAGCAAGGACATCGAGCGCGACAAGATCCTCACCGCCGAGCAGGCCAAGGAGTACGGCCTCATCGACTCGATCCTGGAGTCGATGAAGGAGCTCCCGGCCTGACCGGCCGGGAAACCTCCCCGAAGGGACGAGGCAACCATCGTGTCCCGGTCCCCAACCCGCCCCCGACGAGGTAATTTCGCCCTAGGCCCTCGGACCAGCCCCGTCGACCTGCCTCGGGCAGGACGGCACGAGATGATGAGGAGGCGTGCCTGTGGCACGCATCGGTGACGGCAGCGACCTGCTCAAGTGCTCTTTCTGCGGCAAGAGCCAGAAGCAGGTCAAGCGGCTGATCGCAGGACCCGCGGTGTACATCTGCGACGAGTGCATCGACCTGTGCAACGAGATCATCGAGGAGGAGCTGACCGAGGGCACCGAGGTCGGCCTCGAGGAGCTGCCCAAGCCCCGCGAGATCTTCGACTTCCTCAACTCCTACGTCATCGGGCAGGAGACGGCCAAGAAGTCGCTCGCGGTCGCGGTCTACAACCACTACAAGCGGGTGCAGGCCGGCGTCGGCGTCGGCGCCCACCGCGCGCGTGCGGAGGACGCGGTCGAGCTGGCCAAGTCCAACATCCTGGTGATCGGCCCGACCGGCTGCGGCAAGACCTACCTCGCCCAGACCCTGGCCCGGATGCTCAACGTCCCGTTCGCGATCGCCGACGCGACCGCGCTCACCGAGGCCGGCTACGTCGGTGAGGACGTGGAGAACATCCTGCTCAAGCTGATCCAGGCCGCCGACTACGACGTCAAGAAGGCCGAGACCGGGATCATCTACATCGACGAGATCGACAAGGTCGCCCGCAAGGCGGAGAACCCCTCGATCACGCGCGACGTCTCCGGCGAGGGCGTCCAGCAGGCGCTGCTGAAGATCCTCGAGGGCACCACCGCCTCGGTCCCGCCGCAGGGCGGTCGCAAGCACCCCCACCAGGAGTTCATCCAGATCGACACCACGAACATCCTGTTCATCGTGGGCGGGGCGTTCGCGGGCCTGGAGCAGATCGTCGAGCAGCGCATCGGCACCAAGACCCTCGGGTTCGGCGCCAAGCTGCCGACCAAGGAGGAGAAGGACCTCGACCGGATCTTCTCCGAGGTCATGCCCGAGGACCTGCTCAAGTTCGGCCTGATCCCCGAGTTCATCGGCCGCCTCCCGGTGATCGCGACCGTGGAGAAGCTCAACCGCGAGGCGCTGGTGCAGATCCTGACCGAGCCGCGCAACGCCCTGGTCAAGCAGTACCAGAAGCTCTTCGACCTCGACGGCGTCGAGCTGGAGTTCACTCCCGACGCGATCGACGCGGTGGCCGACCAGGCGATGCTGCGCGGCACCGGTGCCCGCGGCCTCCGCGCGATCATCGAGGAGGTCCTCCTCCACGTGATGTACGACGTCCCGTCGCGCGACGACGTCGAGAAGGTCGTGGTGACCGAGGAGGTCGTCCGGGACAACGTCAACCCGACCCTGGTCCCGCGCGCCTCCGCGGCCAAGAAGAAGAAGTCCGCCTGAGCCGTCGTCGGCCCCTGCGGTTTGTGAGCAGGCCTTCCCGGCAACCGTGGTGCACCAGGAGCTGTCCACGGACGGAGGGCGGGTGTGTCGCACGACGAGCCGGACCCCGACCGATCGCCCTCCGTCCTGGTGCGCGCTGCGCGCAGCACCGTGGGCAGGGAGAGCACCACGTTCGGCTTCTCGATCCTGGTGACCGCGACCTTCGGGCTGCTGCAGTCGGCCCGCGGCAGCCCGTCGGCGCCTCGGATCTTCGCGTTCGCCATGGGCGCGGTGCTGTCCTTCACCGTGCTCGAGGCCGTGCTGTCCCGAGGCTTCCGCCGACCGATGCCGCAGCACCACACCCAGGTGATGGCGCTCGGGACCGCGTTCAACTTGATCTCGGTCGCGGTGGGGCTCGCCTCGGCGCTGGCGATGCTGCGCGTGGTCCACGGCTGGTGGTGCTGGCCCACGACCCCGTTCGTCAGCGGTGTGTGCTACCTCCTCGCGGAGAGCCTGGAAGCCGCGGTCGCCGAGCGGGCGCTGGCTCGCAGCGGTGACCCTGTCGCCTCGGACGTCGATGCGTGAGGGCCGGCTGGGGCTCAGCTGCCGGGAGCGGCCACGTCCGCGCGGGCGGTGAGGGTCTCGGCGTCGGACTCCTCCAGCCCGAGCCCGCCCACGACCTTGAGCGCGGCGCACAGGTCGTCGCGGGCCACCTCGACCCGCGAGAGCACCTCGGCCCGACCGCTCACCACCGCGTCGGTGAGCTCGGTGCGCATCGACACCTTGGCCGCGGACTTGACCCCGCGCAGCGCGGCGAGCGCCTCGGCGACGGCGTCCAGGACCTGCGGGTCGCCCACGACGCCGCCGAGGTCGGCGACGGTCGGCCAGGGCTGGTGGTGCACCGACCCGTCCTGCCACCACGACCAGACCTCCTCGGTGACGTAGACCAGGAACGGCGCGAGCAGCCGCAGCTGCACGTGCAGCGCGGTCGCGAGCGTCGCGCGGGCCGAGCGGGCCGCCTCCTCGCCGCGGGCGCCGTACGCCCGCTCCTTGACCAGCTCGACGTAGTCGTCGCAGAAGGACCAGAAGAAGCGCTCGGTGACCTCGAGCGCGGTGGTGTAGTCGTACGCCGCGAACGCGGCCGTCGCGCGCTCCACGACCTGCGCGAGCGCGCCGAGAAGCGCCTGGTCGACCGGGTCGGTGGCCGCGGACGGGTCGACCTGACCGGCGCCGGGTCCGCTGAGGACGAACTTGGAGGCGTTGAGCACCTTCATCGCCAGCCGGCGTCCGACCTTCATCTGCGACTCGTCGAACGGGGAGTCGAGACCGGGCCGAGCGGTGGCGGCGCGCCAGCGGACGGCGTCGGCGCCGTACTTGTCGAGGATCTCGGTCGGGACGACGACGTTGCCCTTGGACTTCGACATCTTCTTGCGATCGGGGTCGACCACGAAGCCGGACATCATCGCGTGCGTCCACGGCACCACGCCGTGCTCGAAGTGCGACCGGACCACCCGCGAGAACAACCAGGTGCGGATGATGTCGTGCGCCTGCGTGCACAGGTCCATCGGGAACACCCGGGAGAACAGGTCGTCGTCGCTCTCCCAGCCACCCGCGATCTGCGGGGTCAGCGAGGAGGTCGCCCAGGTGTCCATCACGTCGGGGTCGCCGATGAAGCCGCCGGGACGGCCGCGCTGGTCCTCGGTGTAGCCCGACGGGGCGTCGGTGGAGGGGTCGACCGGCAGGTCGGCCTCGCGGGGGAGCAGCGGGTGGGCGTAGTCGGGCTCGCCCTCGGCGTCGAGCGGGTACCAGACCGGGAACGGGATCCCGAAGAAGCGCTGCCGCGAGACCAGCCAGTCGCCGTTGAGGCCGCTGACCCAGTTGTCGTAGCGGTGCCGCATGTGCGGGGGCAGCCACTGCAGCTCGGAGCCGCGCTCGACCAGCTCGTCGCGCAGCGTCTCGTCGCGTCCGCCATTGCGGATGTACCACTGTCGGGTGGCGACGATCTCCAGCGGCTTGTCGCCCTTCTCGTAGAAGTTCGTCATCCGCTGGGTGGGCTTCGGCTCGCCGTCCAGGTCACCCGAGTCGCGCAGCAGCGCGACCATCGCCTCGCGGGCGGAGAAGGCGGTCTTGCCGGCCAGCTCGGCGTACGCCGTCGCGGCGGGCTCGGCGGAGAGCCACTCGGGGGTCTCGCGGTGCAGCCGGCCGTCGCGGCCGATCACGGTGCGGACCGGGAGGTCGAGCTCGCGCCACCACTGCACGTCGGTCAGGTCCCCGAAGGTGCAGCACATCGCGATGCCGGCGCCCTTGTCCGGCTCCGCGGCGGGGTGGGCCAGCACGGGGATCGGCACGCCGAAGACCGGGGACGCGACGGTGGTGCCGAAGAGCGGCTGGTAGCGCTCGTCGTCGGGGTGCGCGATGAGCGCGACGACCGCCGGGATCAGCTCGGGTCGCGTGGTCTCGATGTGCACCGGGCCCTCGGGGCCGTGGAAGGCCACGCGGTGGTAGGCGCCGGGGTAGTCCCGCGCCTCGAGCTCCGCCTGCGCGACCGCGGTCTGGAACGTGACGTCCCACAGGGTCGGTGCCTCCTGCAGGTAGGCCTCGCCGCGGGCGAAGTTGCGCAGGAACGCGCGCTGGGAGACCGTCTGCGCCGCCCTGCCGACCGTGGTGTAGGTCTGCGACCAGTCCACCGAGAGACCGAGCTGGCGCCACAGCGCCTCGAAGGCCTTCTCGTCCTCGACGACCAGCTCCTCGCACAGCTCGATGAAGTTCGGCCGGCTGATCGGGACCTGCCGCTTGGCGTCGGGCTTGGCCGGCGGCGTGAAGTCGGGGTCGTAGGGCAGAGAGGGGTCGCAGCGCACGCCGTAGTAGTTCTGCACGCGCCGCTCGGTCGGCAGGCCGTTGTCGTCCCAGCCCATCGGGTAGAAGACCTCCTTGCCACGCATCCGCTGGAAGCGGGCGACGAGGTCGGTGTGGGTGTAGGAGAAGACGTGCCCCACGTGCAGCGACCCGGACACGGTCGGCGGGGGAGTGTCGATGGCGTAGACCTGCTCGCGCGGCTTGGTGCGGTCGAAGGTGTAGGTGCCCTGCTCCCGCCACCGCTCCGACCAGGTCGCCTCGAGACCCTCCAGCGCCGGGCGGTCCGGTACGACGACGCCGCGGGCGGGCGTCGTCGTGTCGGGGGCCTGGGGCTCGGTCTGCGTCATGGGCCGAATCCTACGAAGCGCCTGCTCACCGGGGCGAACCAGATCCGCCCCCTAGACTCGAGGACGTCATGGAGCCCTCCTTGCAGTCCCCCGAGCACGCGTCCTACGCCGAGGTCGAGCAGGCGCTGCTGCGCCGCTGGCCCGAGCACCGCCTGGAGCCGAGCCTCGACCGCATCCAGGCCCTGGTCGAGCTGCTCGGCGACCCGCAGGGCTCCTACCGCGTGGTCCACCTGACCGGCACCAACGGCAAGACCTCGACCGCGCGCATGGTCGACCGGCTGCTGGTCGCGGCCGGCCTGCGCACGGGGCGCTTCACCAGTCCGCACGTGGAGTCGATGACCGAGCGGATCAGCCTGGACGGCGAGCCGGTCGACGAGGAGACGTTCGTGCGCGCCTACGCCGACGTCGCGCCGTACCTCGGCCTGGTCGACGACGCCGAGCCCCACCCGGTCAGCTTCTTCGAGGCCACCGTGGCGATGGCCTTCGCGGCCTTCGCCGACGCCCCGGTGGACGTCGCGGTGGTCGAGGTCGGGATGGGCGGCGCCTGGGACGCGACCAACGTCGCGGACGCCGACGTGGCCGTGGTGACCCCGATCGCGGTCGACCACGCGCGCTACCTCGGCGACCGGCCGGAGGTGATCGCCGTCGAGAAGGCCGGGATCATCAAGCCGGGCTCGCAGGTGGTCGTGGCCCACCAGTCCGACGAGGTGCTGACGGTGCTCGCCGAGCGCTGCCGGGAGGTCGGCGCGACCATGCTGGTCGAGGGCCTCGACTTCGGGGTCGTGCACAGCGTCCCGGCGGTGGGCGGCCAGCTGATGAGCCTGCGCGTCGGCGAGCTGGCCTTCGACGAGGTCTTCCTCCCGCTCTTCGGCCACCACCAGGCCCAGAACGCCGTGCTGGCGCTGGCCGCCGCCCACACCCTCCTCGGGGACGGGGCGCTGACCGGGCAGGTCGTGGGGGAGGCGTTCGGCGGGGCGACGTCGCCGGGCCGCATGGAGGTGGTCCGGCGCGGACCGACCGTCATCCTCGACGCCGCGCACAACCCGCACGGCGCCGCTGCGGTCGTCGAGGCGGTGCGCGACTTCTTCACCTTCGACCCGCTGGTGGGGGTGGTCGGGCTCATGGCCGACAAGGACGTCGAGAGCTTCCTGTCCGTGCTCGAGCCCGTGCTGTCCGAGGTCGTGTGCACCCAGAACGCGACCCCGCGCGCGATGCCGGCCGAGGAGCTGGCCGCGGTCGCCGCCGACATCTTCGGCGAGCACCGGGTGCGCCTGGCCCCGCGCCTGGACGACGCGGTCGAGCAGGCGGTGACGCTGGCCGAGACCGGGGGTGCGCTCGGGGAGTCGATCGGGTCCGGCGGCGTCCTGGTCACCGGCTCCGTGGTCACCGTGGGCGAGGCGCGCCTCCTGCTCCGGAGGGCCAGCGACCGATGACCTACGTCCAGCGCTCGATGTGCGCGGGCATCCTGCTCCTGCAGGCGATCGCGCTCGTCCCGTTCGCGGCGGTGCTCCTGCCGCTGACCGACCTGTCGACGCCCGCCGCGGTGGCGCTGGGCGTCGGGCTCCCGCTGGCCAGCCTGCTCGCGGCGGGCGCGCTGCGCACCCGTGCCGGGGGCTGGTTCGCCTGGGCGGTCGAGGTCGCCACGGTGCTGACCGGCCTCGTCGTGCCGCTGATGTGGGGCCTGGGGCTGGTCTTCCTCGCGCTCTTCGCGGGGTCGTGGTTCCTGGGCCGCAAGATCGACCGCGAGCGCGCCGAGCGGACCGCTGCCTGGGAGGCCGAGCAGGCCGGGCAGGCCGCGTCGGCGGAGCCGACGCAGGGCCACTAGGCTCCGGCCCATGTCCGATCACCCGATCCAGCGCACGCTCGTCCTGCTCAAGCCCGACGCGGTCAGGCGGGGACTCGTGGGCGCGCTCGTGTCCCGCTTCGAGACCCGCGGTCTGCGCATCGTCGCGATGGAGCAGCGCACGATCGACGGGGACCTGGCCGACCGGCACTACGCCGAGCACGTCGACAAGGCGTTCTACCCGCCGTTGCGCGACTTCGTGACGTCCGGCCCGCTGGTCGCCATGGTGCTGGAGGGCGACACCGCGGTCGAGGTGGTCCGCGGCATCAACGGCGCCACCGACGGCCGCAAGGCGGCGCCCGGCACGATCCGCGGGGACTACTCGCTGTCCAACCGCGAGAACCTCGTCCACGGCTCGGACTCCCCGGAGTCGGCGGAGCGCGAGATCGGGATCTGGTTCCCCGAGCTGGCCTGAGCCGGCACCGGGACCGGCACCGCCGCGGCCGAGGGCCGGTCCATCCGGCGCAACGCCGGCAGCAGCAGCGGGCTGAGCGTCGCGACGGCGTACGCCGACCCGACGACCAGCAGCGCCGGCGCGATGCCCACCCAGGTCACCAGCACGCCGCCGAGCAGCCCACCGAAGGGGATGCCCGCCCAGCACAGCGCCGAGGTCAGCGAGGTCACCCGGCCGGTCATCGCGGCCGGGATCCGCTCGTAGATGACCGCACCGAGGATCGGGTTGATGAACCCGGCGCCGAAGCCGCCGACGGTCGCGACGGCGAGCACCGGCGCCAGGCCGGTGCCCCAGGCGACGTCGGCGGCCATCGCCGCGAAGCGGGGGAGCCCGGCCAGCGCGAAGGCCACGACGTACACCCGGAACCGGGGGAGCCGGTCGCCCCAGCGTGAGGCCAGGACGCTGCCGAGGACCGCCGCGGCGCTGAAGGTGCCGAAAAGCAGCCCGACGGCCTCCGCGCCGCGACCCGACTCCTCGGCCCAGACCGGCGTGAGCACGCCGGCGTAGGCGGCGTCGAGCAGGTTGGTGGCCCACACCATCGCGGTGAGGACGAGCAGGACCTCCTCGCGCCGCAGGAACGCGGCGCCCTCGCGCAGGCTGGTGAGGTAGCCGCCGCCCTCGGCCGAGGACGCCCGCGACGCCGGGACGAGGACCAGCAGCAGGAGGGCCGAGGCGCCGAAGGAGGCGGCGTCGACCAGCAGCGCCTGTGCCGGCCCGACCGCGGCGACGAGCAGGCCGGCGAAGGCCGCGCCCACCGTCGAGGCGAGGCGTTCCACCGCGCCGCCGAGCCCGGTCGCCCGCTCGAGCGGCACGCCCGCGCGGGCCACCACCTCCGGCACCAGCGCGTGCTTGGCCCCGTCCCCGGGGCCTCGCAGCAGCCCGGCCACGGCGACCACGGCGCACAGGGCGGGGAAGGTCAGCGCGCCGGCCGTGTGCAGCAGGGGCACGGCGCCGACCACGGGCACGCTCAGCAGGTCGGCCGTGACGCACACGCGGCGCGCTCCCAGCCGGTCGACGAGGGGCCCGCCGAACGCCTTGGCCACGACGTAGGGGAGCATCTCGCAGAACGCGACGAGGCCCGTCCGCGTCGCGCTCCCCGTGGTGGTCAGCACCAGCCACGGCACGGCCACCATCGTGACCCGCGTGCCGGTCAGCGACACCGCCTCCGAGGCCAGCCAGCCGTACAGCGCGCTGACCCGGACCACGCGGGTCACCGCTCCTCCTCCTGGGGGTCGCGGACCAGTCGCCCGGGCCGGGGGAAGGCGGTGATCGTGACGGTGAACTGGTCGGCGCCGTCGACGCCCTCCTCCTCGTCCCACGACTCGACGACCCGGCTCATCGCCTCGACCAGCTGCTTGGCGCGGGCGGGGGTGAGGACCAGGCCCCAGTCGCTGAAGGTCGAGGCCGCCCGCCACTCGTCCGGCAGCAGCGGGCGCTCCTCGACCGCGCGCTGGAGCTCCTCGGTGCGGATGACCGCGACGGCCTGGACGAAGGCGTCGTTGGTCTCCCGGTCGGTCGCACCGGGTGAGGAGGGGGACGTCGGCACGCGCGTCGACTGGTGGGCGGCCCGCCACCACCGCTCGCGAGCGTTGCCCCGGGTCTCGTCGTCGACGACGAAGCCGTGCAGCGCGAGCTGGCGCAGGTGGTAGCTGGTCGCGCCCGAGTTGAGTCCCAGGCGGTTGGCCAGCGCGGTCGCCGTCGACGGGCCGTCGGTGCGCAGCAGTCCCAGCATCCGCAGGCGCACGGGGTGGGCGAGCGCCCGCAGCGCCTCGGGGCCGGGGGTGATCGACGGGAGCTCCATCCCGGCAGCGTACGACTACAAACATGTCTTTGCAAAGGTGTGTTTGCCGGACCTGCGCAGCCGGCGCCCACGCGTACGACGTCGCGTGCGTGTCGCTGCCGGGCTCGGCGCGTCGCACTACCTACGCTTCCCGGGGAGACGCGTGTGACGCGCGAGTGCTACGAAGTGCGGAGCAGGGATGGCGAACAGCTTCATCGGCCGGGACATGGCCGTCGACCTCGGGACGGCGAACACGCTGGTCTACGTCCGCGGCAAGGGCGTCCTGCTCGACGAGCCCAGCGTCGTGGCGCTCAACGCCTCGACCGGCGAGATCCTGGCCGTGGGTCACGAGGCCAAGCGCATGCTGGGCCGCACCCCGGACAACATCACCGCGATCCGGCCGCTCCAGGACGGTGTCATCGCCGACTTCGACGCCACCGAGCAGATGCTGCGGTTCTTCATCCAGCAGGTGCACCGCCGCCGCTACTTCGCCAAGCCCCGGCTGGTCATCTGCGTGCCGAGCGGCATCACCGCGGTGGAGCAGCGTGCGGTCAAGGAGGCCGGCTACCAGGCCGGCGCCCGCCGGGTCTACATCATCGAGGAGCCCATGGCCGCCGCGATCGGCGCCGGGCTCCCGGTCCACGAGGCGACCGGCAACATGGTCGTCGACGTCGGTGGCGGCACCACCGAGGTCGCGGTGATCTCCCTCGGCGGCATCGTGACCAGCCTCAGCGTGCGCACCGCCGGTGACGACATCGACCAGGCGATCATCGCGTGGATGAAGAAGGAGCACTCCCTGATGCTGGGGGAGCGCACCGCCGAGGAGATCAAGATGACCCTCGGCACGGCGTTCCCGCTGACCAAGGAGCCCGAGGCCGAGATCCGCGGCCGCGACATGGTCACCGGCCTGCCCAAGACGGTCGTGGTCTCCAGCATCGAGATCCGCCACGCGATCGAGGAGCCGCTGCACGACATCGTCGACGCGGTGCGCGCCACCCTGGACCAGACCCCGCCGGAGCTCGCCGGCGACATCATGGACCGCGGCGTCGTCCTGACCGGCGGCGGCGCGCTCCTGCGCGGCCTCGACGAGCGGCTGCGCCACGAGACCGGCATGCCGGTCCACGTCGCCGAGGAGCCGCTGCACTCGGTGGCGCTCGGCGCCGGCAAGTGCGTCGAGGAGTTCGAAGCGCTCCAGCAGGTCCTCGTCTCCGAGCCGCGGCGGAGGCCCGCGTGACTCTCATGGCAGGCGTCCCCGCACGGCGGACCGCCGGCGGCGGCTCCCGCTCGCTGCTCGCGGTCCTCTCGCTGGCCTGCGTCACCGCGATGGCCGTGGACTACCAGGGCCGGACAGAGCTCGCCGTTCGAGCCGGTCCGCAGCGGCGTCGGCGACCTCCTCGCCCCGGCCCAGGAGCGGCGCCGCCGTGGTCGCCCGCCCGCTGCGCGACGTCCCCGGCTTCTTCGAGTCCAGCAAGGACCTGCGCGCCGACATCGCAGCGCCTCGAGGCCGAGAACGCCAACCTGCGCGGCCAGGTCGCCACCACCTCCGAGGTCCGCTACCGCGCCGCCGAGCTCGACGGCCTGCTCGCCGCCTCCCGCGCCACCGGGCTGGCGCTCGTGCCCGCCCGGGTGGTCGCCATGGGCCCGGCGCAGGCGTTCACCCACACCGTCACCATCGACGCCGGCACCAGCCGCGGCATCGACGCCGACATGACGGTGATCAACAACGACGGCCTCGTCGGGCGGGTGATCGCACGCCGGACGCCAGCTGCGCGACCGTGCTTCTGGTCGTCGACGAGGCTCGGTGGTCGGCGCCCGGCTCGGCTCCAACGCCGAGGTCGGGTTCCTGCGCGGCCGAGGCGAGATCGACGGTGACAGCCCGCTCGACCTCGACCTCGTCGACGACTCCGAGACCCCCGGCAAGGACGACGTGGTCGTCACCTGGGGCAGCCGTAGCGGCGCGCCGTACGTCACGGGCGTCCCGATCGGCACCGTCGGCTCGGTGTTCTCCAGCCCGCGCGAGCAGGCCAAGCACGCCGTGATCGACACCCTTCGTCGACTTCTCCTCCCTCGACCTCGTCGGCGTGGTCGTCGACGGCGACACCCAGGGCGACCGAGCGGTGATCCGCGCCGGCGAGACCGTCCGGCCGCGGACAGGAGGACAACTGATGCCCGTCGTGCGTGCCGCCCTCTTCGCCGCGGTGCTGCTGCTCGCGGTGGTGCTGCAGACCGAGTTCTTCCCCTACTTCACCTCGACGGCGTCGCGCCCAACGTCGTGCTGCTCGTCGTCGTCGCGGCGGCGCTGACCCGCGGCCCGGAGTTCGCGGCCGTGCTCGGCTTCTTCGGCGGGCTGCGGTCGACCTCGGCCCCCCGGCCGACCACGTCGCCGGCCGCTGGGCCCTCGCCCTCGTGGTGGTGGGCTACCTCGCCGGCAGGGTGCGCCCCGAGGCCGGCCGCTCGACCGTGGCGGCCCTGGCCACCGTCGGCGGCGCCTCGTTCGTCGGCACCTCGGTCTTCGCGCTCTCCGGCGTGCTGCTGATGAGCCGTCGGTCGACGCTGGGCGAGGCGCTGCGGGTCATCCCCGAGTCACGCTGGTCTACGACCTCCTGCTCGCGCCCTTCGTGCTGCCGCCCGCGATGCGGCTGTTCCGGCGGATGCGGCCCGACCCCGCGATGGCCGTCTGAGCCATGGCGACCCTGACCCCGTCTCTGGACCACGGGCACGACCGTCCGCCGCCGGGACCCGCACCCGGCTGGTCGGGCGCAGCCGGCTCTGGCGTCATCCAGGTGCTGGTCCTCGCCCTGTTCCTCACCCTCTTCGGCCGGCTGTGGTACCTCCAGGTCTCCAGCGGCGACGACTACCAGGCCAAGGCGGCCGACCAGTCGGTCCGCGAGATCGTCGTCCAGCCCGCCCGCGGCCTCATCGTCGACGACATGGGCCGGCCCCTGGTCGCCAACCGCACCTCGTGGGTCGTCACCGTGGACCGCACCCTGCTCGGGCGGCTCGACCAGACCGCCCAGGAGCGGCTGCTCCGCCGCATCGCCAAGGCGGTCGAGCAGCGCCCCCGGTGATCCGCCAGCGCACTGCTGTCTGTGCAGGAGGGCCCGGCTCAGGCCGGCACCTGCTGGAACGGGTCGCCCTACCAGCCGGTGCCGATCGCCAAGGACATCGAGCAGCAGACCGCGCTGTCGATCATGGAGCAGAACGAGGACTACCCCGCGGTCCTCGTCGAGAGCCAGAACGTCCGGGCCTACCCCTCGCCGTTCGGCATCAACGCCGCCCACCTCCTGGGCTACCTCAGCCCGATCACCGAGGACGAGCTGGACCGCGCCAAGGCCGAGGACGACGAGTCCGTGCACGGGGCCTCCGTGGTCGGGCGGGCCGGGCTGGAGAAGGAGTACGACGCCTACCTGCGCGGCTTCCCGGGCTACAAGCAGGTGGCGGTCGACTCCATGGGCCGCGTGCTGGGCGACTCCGGCGAGATCAAGGGCCGCGTGGGGGACACCCTGGTCACCTCCCTGGACGCCCGCGTCCAGGCGGTGGTCGAGCAGCAGCTCCAGCAGACCATCCAGACCGCTCGCGGACCGTCGACGCGGTCACCGGGCGCCTCTACGTCGCCGACTCCGGCGCCGCGGTGGTGATGGAGGCCAACACCGGACGGATCGTCGCGATGGCCAGCCAGCCGACGTACGACCCCGACGTGTGGGTGGGCGGCATCAGCTCCAAGCAGCTCGAGCGGCTCTACTCCGCCGACGCCGGCACGCCGCTGCTCTCGCGCGCCACCCAGGGCCAGTTCGCCCCCGGCTCGACCTGGAAGCCGTTCATGACGATGGGCGCGCTGCAGAACGGCTACTCGCCAGTCCACGGCGCTGCCCTGCTCCTCGGGCTTCCAGGTCGGCAACCGTGTGTTCAAGAACTACGAGTCCGGCGCCTACGGCACCATCGGCTTCCAGAAGGCGCTCGAGGTCTCCTGCAACACCTTCTTCTACCGCGTGGGCTTGAACTTCTGGCAGAAGTACGGCTCCGACGTCGCCGACGTGGACGCCAGGGACCCGCTGGTCGAGGAGGCCAAGATCTTCGGGTTCGGCAAGCCCACCGGCATCGACATGCCGGGCGAGGCCAGCGGGCGCATCGCCGACCGCAAGTGGAAGCGCGACTACTACAAGTCGATGAAGGACTACTACTGCCGCATCGGCAAGAAGCCCGGCTTCGACTTCCTGCACCGGTTCGCCCGCGAGTTCTGCGTCGAGGGCTACGCCTACCGCGCCGGCGACGCGGTCAACTTCGCGATCGGCCAGGGTGACACCGCCGTCACCCCGATCCAGCTGGCCCGCGGCTACGCCGCGATCTCCAACGGCGGCACCCTGTTCGAGCCCCGCATCGCCAAGGCCGTGGTGTCCCCGAGCGGCAAGGTGGTCCGCGAGATCCCGCCCAAGGTGCAGGCGCACCTCAAGATCTCCAAGAGCAACCTCGACTTCCTGCGCACCGGACTGGGCTGGGTGGCCACCGAGCCGCACGGCACGATGAACTGGCGGCTGCAGGGGTTCCCGCTCGACAAGGTCCGGCTGCACTGCAAGACCGGGTCGGCGGAGGTCTACGGCAAGCAGACGACCTCGTGGGTGGCCTCTTCGACCAGGACTACGTGACGGTCATGATGATCAGCCAGGGCGGCACCGGCTCCGGCGCCTCGGGTCCCGGCGTCCGCAAGATCTGGGAGGCGCTCTACGGCATCCAGGGCGACCAGGTGGTCAAGCGCGACGCCGCCATCCCCGGCACCACGCCGCCGGCCGCCCTGCCGGTCTTCGCGCGCGACGGCTCGATCCTGCCGCCGGCGGCCAAGCACCACCGCAAGCCCGCGAGAGGCGAGTCATGAGCGCCCTGGCCCCCACGCGGCTGCGCGCGGCCGCCCGCACCGAGTCGAGCTGGGCGCGCGTCCCGCAGGTCGACTGGACGATGCTGCTGGCCACCGCGGCCCTGCTCGTGATCGGCACGTTCCTGGTGTGGTCGGCGACCGCCGAGCGGGACGCGCTGACCGGGGGAGACCCGCAGGCCTACCTGCGTCGCCACCTGGTCAACATCGCCATCGGCGTGGTCCTGGCGGTGCTGGTCGCGGCCACCGACCACCGGTGGGTGCGGATCCTGGCGCCGGTGCTCTACGCCGGCTCGCTGGTGGGGCTGGCCCTGGTCTTCGTCATGGGCTCGACCATCAACGGCTCGCGGTCGTGGATCGTGGTCGGCGGCATGTCGATCCAGCCGTCGGAGTTCGCCAAGCTGTCGGTGGTCGTGATGATGGCGCTGGTCGTCGCCGAGCGCACCGAGGGCTCGTGGCGCCAGCGCGAGGTCCGCCACCTCGACGTCCTCGGGATGCTCGCCGTCGCCGCGGTCCCCGCGCTGATGATCCTGCTGCAGCCCGACCTCGGCACGGTGCTGGTGCTGCACCGCCACCGTCTTCGGCGTGATCGCCGCCTCCGGGCGCCCCGCGGCGCTGGCTCGGCGGTCTCGCGGCCGGCGGCCTCGTCGGCGCGACGGTCGCCGCGGTCCGGTCGGGGTGCTCAAGGACTACCAGATCGACCGCTTCATGGCCTTCACCAACCCGGCGCTCGACCCCCGCGGCGCCGGCTACAACACCGAGCAGGCCCGCATCGCGATCGGCAACGGCGGCATCTTCGGGCAGGGTCTGTTCCACGGCTCGCAGACCCGGGCGGGCTTCGTCCCGGAGCAGCAGACCGACTTCATCTTCACCGTCGCCGGCGAGGAGCTCGGGCTGGTCGGCGCAGGCTGCTGATCATCGTGCTGGGCGCGGTGTCTGCGCGGGCGCTGTCGATCTCGCCGCACTCCGAGGACCTGTTCGGCCGCCTGGCCGCCGCGGGCATCGCGTGCTGGTTCGGGTTCCAGTCGTTCCAGAACATCGGCATGTGCCTGGGCATCATGCCGGTCACCGGCGTCCCGCTGCCGCTGGTCTCCTACGGCGGCACCTCGATGTTCGCCAGCCTGATGGCGGTCGGGCTCCTGCACAACATCCACCTGCGCAACCAGCGCTCGCTGGGCCTGGGCGTCTCGAGCACCTGCCGCGCCCGCTCCCGCTACTGACCGCTGCCCACGTCGTGGCGGCCGTTATCCTGGAGAGTCCCCTAGATCTCCGGAGAGTGCTGCATGCCCGCCCGCCAGGACACAGCTGACGCCGCCGCGTCGGTCTTCCACCGCCTCGAGCCGCTGCTCCCGTCGGTCCAGAAGCCGATCCAGTACGTCGGCGGCGAGCTCAACTCCACCCTCAAGGACTGGGAGTCGGTCCAGGTCCGCTGGGCGCTGATGTACCCCGACGCCTACGAGGTCGGGCTGCCCAACCAGGGCGTCCAGATCCTCTACGAGGTGCTCAACGAGCAGGACTGGATCCTCGCCGAGCGCACCTACGCGGTGTGGCCCGACCTGGAGCGCGTCATGCGGGAGCACGCGATCCCGCAGTTCACCGTCGACCAGCACCGTCCGGTCGGCGCCTTCGACCTGCTCGGCGTCTCGTTCTCGACCGAGCTGGGCTACACCAACTTCCTCACCGCGCTCGACCTGGCCGGCATCCCGCTGCACGCCGTCGACCGGACCGACCAGCACCCGGTCGTGGTGGCCGGCGGTCACGCGGCCTTCAACCCCGAGCCGGTCGCCGACTTCCTCGACGCGGCAGTCCTGGGCGACGGTGAGGAGGTCGTGCTGGCCATCTCCGACGTGGTCCGGGAGTGGAAGGCCGAGGGCCGCCCGGGCTCGGAGACCCGCTCCCCGCGCGACGAGCTGCTGTTCCGGCTGGCCGTGTCCGGTGCGGTCTACGTGCCGAAGTTCTACGACGTCGCCTACGACGAGACCGGGGCGATCGTCCGCGTCGCGCCCACCGTGCCGGGCGTCCCCGCGCGGGTCCGCAAGCACACCCTGATGGACCTCGACGCCTGGCCCTACCCCCGCAAGCCGCTGGTGCCGCTGGCCGAGACCGTGCACGAGCGCTTCTCCGTCGAGATCTTCCGCGGCTGCACCCGCGGCTGCCGCTTCTGCCAGGCCGGCATGATCACCCGCCCGGTGCGCGAGCGCTCGATCTCGACGATCGGCGACATGGTCGAGAACGGCATCCGCGCCTCCGGCTTCGAGGAGGTGGGCCTCCTCTCCCTGTCCAGCGCCGACCACACCGAGATCGGAGAGGTGGCCAAGGACCTCGCCGACCGGTACGACGGCTCCAACGTCTCGCTGTCGCTGCCGTCGACGCGCGTGGACGCCTTCAACATCACCCTGGCCAACGAGTTCTCCCGCAACGGTCGCCGCTCGGGCCTGACCTTCGCCCCCGAGGGCGGGTCGGAGCGCATGCGGCGGGTGATCAACAAGCAGGTCTCCGAGGAGGACCTCATCCGCACCGTCGCGGCGGCGTACTCCCACGGCTGGCGGCAGGTGAAGCTCTACTTCATGTGCGGCCTGCCCACCGAGACCGACGAGGACGTCCTCGAGATCGCCGACCTCGCCAAGAAGGTGATCGCCAAGGGCCGCGAGGTCTCGGGCCGCAACGACGTGCGCTGCACGGTGTCGATCGGCGGGTTCGTGCCCAAGCCGCACACGCCGTTCCAGTGGGCGGCCCAGCTGGACTGGGAGACCACCGACGCGCGGTTGGCCAAGCTGCGCGAGGAGGTCCGCAAGGACAAGCGGTTCGGCCGTGCGATCGGCTTCCGCTACCACGACGGCCGCCCCGGGATCGTGGAGGGCCTGCTCTCCCGCGGGGACCGTCGCATCGGCCGGGTGATCGAGGAGGTGTGGCGCGACGGCGGCCGGTTCGACGGCTGGAGCGAGCACTTCTCGTTCGACCGCTGGATGGCTGCCACCGAGCGCGGACTGGCCGGCACCGACGTCGACGTCGACTGGTACACCACCCGCGAGCGCGACCACGACGAGGTCCTGCCCTGGGACCACCTCGACTCCGGCCTGGACAAGGACTGGCTCTGGGAGGACTGGCAGGACGCGCTCGACGACCGCGGCGACGTCGAGGACTGCCGGTGGACGCCCTGCTACGACTGCGGGGTCTGCCCCGAGATGGGCACCGAGATCCAGGTCGGCCCGACCGGCCAGCGGCTGCTGCCCCTCAGCGTCGTCTGACCGACCCGGTCCCGCCCCGCGGGGCTGGGCGGGCGGCCGGGAGGCTCAGATGCCGGCGACGATCAGGGCCACGCCGATGATCAGGATCACGCCCACGACGAGCAGCGTGGCCATCAGGACCTTGCGACCGGTCGACGCCGGCGGCGGGTCGGCCCAGGCGCGCTCGGCGCGGGGGTCCGGGGCGCCGGCGTAGGGCGGCCGGTCCTGCGCGCCCGGCGGCTGCGGCGGCTCGGAGGCACCGGCGTAGGGCGTGGGTGCCGGGGGCGGCTGCGGGGAGGAAGGACGCTCCTCCCGGCCGGGGTAGCTGAACTGCGAGGGCTCGGTGGGCTCGGTGGGCTCGGTCGGCTCGGTGCTCGCGGGACCGGACGGTGCCGGCGGCGGGACGGGCGGAGTCGCGGGAGCCGAGGGAGCGGTGGGCGCAGCGGAAGCCGGTGCGTCGCCGGTGGTGCCGTCCCAGCCGTTGTCGCCGCGCTGCACGACGCCGTCGTCGGAGTAGAGGTAGGACCAGGCCTGGCCGTCCTCGCCCCGCACGTGGACCTCGCCGTCGCGCACGAAGCTGGCGAGGGAGCGGTAGAACTCGCCCGCCTGCTCCGACCACTTCGGGTCGCCGTCGACGTCGGTCTCGAGGAGGAGCCAGTCGCCGTCACGGCGCACCTGCGCCGCGGCGTACGGCGCGAGCTCGGCCAGGGAGTCGACGTGGACCTCGTCGGCGTCGAACCACCCGCCGCGTGCTCCCATGCGCACCTCCAGCACGGTCAGTGCCTGGCGTTCCAGCTCCTGCGGGAGCAGGATCCGGCCGGAGGTCTCGACGAGGTAGCCCACGGCGCCAGGCTACGGGAGCGGCCTTGAGTAGGGTGGGTCCCCGTGCGCGAACAGCCCGAGCAGCAGGCTCCTCCGGTCCAGCGACTGCGCCTGCGCTACGCCAAGCGCGGTCGCCTCCGCTTCACCAGCCACCGCGACTTCTCCCGCGCCTTCGAGCGCGCGCTGGTCCGCGCGCGCGTCCCGATGGCCTACTCCTCGGGCTTCAACCCCCACCCGCGGATCTCCTACGTCGGCGCCTCGCCGACCGGGGCGGCGTCCGAGGCGGAGTACCTCGAGATGGGCCTGGCCCGCGAGCTCGACCCCGACGACGTACACCGCGTGCTGGACGAGTCCCTGCCGACGGGCCTGGACGTGCTCGAGGTGGTGACCGCGCACGGCGGGTCCCTGGCCGACCGCATGGAGGCGAGCCGGTGGCGGATCACCCTTCCGGGGGTCGAGCCCGAGGCGGCCGCGGCGGCGGTCGGGCAGTTCCTCGCCGCGGACGAGGTGAGCGTCGAACGGATGACCAAGCGGGGCCTGCGCACCTTCGACTGCCGCGCCGCCGTGGTGCGGCTCGAGGTCGTCGGCGACCCGTCCGAGCAGGTCGGGTGTGCCATACTCCAGGTGGTCTTGAGACACGCGACACCGTCTGTGAGACCCGACGACGTCCTCGCCGGACTCCGCGAGGTCACTGGGCTGCACCCCAGCAGTGGAGCGCTGCTGGAGCGCCTGGCCCAGGGACCGCTCGACGCGGCGACCGGCACAGTGGGGGACCCGTTGGCGCCAGACCGCGACGCGGTGTGACCCGGAGGTGACAGCTCCGGAGACTCCCCGCTGACCGCGGTCAGTGCCCTCGGTCCCTCGCGACCCCCGTTCCGGGATCCCCGGGGCGTCGCCGCAACCGTAGGCTTACTGACTGCGTCCACCACGTGGACGCCGAGGGAGTTCCATGCCCGACGAGCAGAGCCCGGACGAGACCGGGACCGCCACCACCCCCGCAACCGACGCCGCCGAGGCGGCACCCGCGGTCAAGAAGACCACCCGCAAGCGGACCACCAAGAAGGCCGCTTCCCCGCCGGCGGAGTCCCCCGCGGAGGGTGCGGCCGAGCCGGCTGCGACGGCCACCGGGTCCGAGGACGCACCCGCCCCGGCGAAGAAGGCCGCCCCCCGCAAGCGCGCGGCGAAGAAGACCGCGGCGCCTCCGAGTGCCGAGACCGCCCCCGAGGCGCCCGGTTCGCAACCCGGCGACACGCCGGTCGAGGCAGCGCCGACGGTGAAGAAGACCACGCGCAAGCGCACCACCAAGAAGGCCGCGCCCGCCGCGGCGTCCCCGGACCAGGCGGCGGCCGGCGAGAGCACCGAGAGCGCCGCCGAGACCGGGACGACCCAGGACGAGGGGGCCGGGACGGCGCCGGCCACCAGCCCGCTGTTCCAGGCGCCCGCGCCGGTGAAGACCACCACCCGCCGCCGGTCGACGAAGAAGGTCGCCGCCCCGCAGGCCGACCGCGCCGAGGACGGCCCGGCGACGGGTGACGAGCGTGCCGCCGAGGAGGACGCGGCGAGCACCGCCGCGCCCGACACGCCCGACGGCGAGACCAGCCGGAGGAGCGGGCGGTCACCGCGGTCCGGGCAGGACGACCGGGACGACCAGGGCGACCAGGACGACCGGGACGAGGACGACCAGGACGACCAGTCGTCCGACTCCGGCGAGGGCGAGGACTCCCCGGGTGGCACCCGCCGCCGGCGCCGTCGTGGCGGCCGTCGTCGCCGTGGCGGCGGCGGCGGTCAGAACGGCTCCGCCGAGGACCAGGACGGCTCCGGCGAGGAGGAGTCGGGCAAGCAGACCGGCAAGGGCTCCAAGGGCTCCACGGGCTCCAAGGGATCCAAGGACTCCGGGGACCAGGACGGCGCCGACGACGAGACGGCCGGGCAGGGCGGCGGGACCGGCGAGGACGGCGAGCAGTCGTCCGGGACGAGCCGCCGGCGCAGGCGCCGCCGGCGTGCGGGCGAGGGCGAGGACGAGTCCCCCGACGACCCGGAGAACACCGTCGTCCGGGTCCGCAGCGGCCGCGGCCAGACCGAGGACGAGATCACCTCCTTCACCGGCTCCACGCGGCTGGAGGCCAAGAAGCAGCGCCGCCGCGAGGGCCGCGAGGCCGGGCGGCGCCGGGCGCCGGTGATCAGCGAGGCCGAGTTCCTCGCCCGCCGCGAGTCCGTCGACCGCAAGATGGTCGTCCGCCAGCGCGGCGACCTCACCCAGATCGCGGTGCTGGAGGACAAGGTCCTCGTCGAGCACTACGTCGCCCGCGAGTCCCAGACCTCGCTGATCGGCAACGTCTACCTCGGTCGTGTGCAGAACGTCCTGCCCTCGATGGAGGCGGCCTTCATCGACATCGGCAAGGGGCGCAACGCCGTGCTCTACGCCGGCGAGGTCAACTGGGACGCGCTCGGCGCCAAGGACGGTGGTCAGCGCAAGATCGAGCAGGTCCTCAAGCCCGGCCAGGCCGTCCTGGTGCAGGTCACCAAGGATCCCGTCGGGCACAAGGGCGCCCGGCTGACCAGCCAGATCAGCATCCCGGGCCGCTTCCTGGTCTACGTCCCCGAGGGCAACACCTCGGGCATCTCCCGCAAGCTGCCCGAGAACGAGCGCAACCGGCTCAAGTCGCTGCTCAAGGAGATCGTCCCGGCCTCCGCCGGTGTCATCGTGCGCACCGCCGCGGAGGGGGCGGCCGAGGAGGAGCTGCGCCGCGACGTCCAGCGGCTCACCGCCCGCTGGGAGGACATCTCGGCCAAGGTGGCGGACGGCAACGCGCCGCAGTGCCTCTACTCCGAGCCCGACCTCACCCTCAAGGTCGTCCGCGACCTGTTCACCGAGGACATCGCCGAGCTCGTGGTGACCGGTGGCGAGGCGTGGGAGATGGTCGAGGCCTACGTCAAGCAGGTCGCCCCCGACCTCGAGGACCGGCTCACCCGCTACGACGACCCCGAGACCGACGTCTTCGCGGCGTACCGGGTCGACGAGCAGATCAACAAGGCCCTGGACCGCAAGGTCTGGCTGCCCTCCGGCGGCTCGCTGATCATCGACCGCACCGAGGCGATGACCGTCGTCGACGTCAACACCGGCAAGTTCACCGGCTCCGGCGGCAACCTGGAGGAGACGGTCACCAAGAACAACCTCGAGGCGGCCGAGGAGATCGTGCGGCAGCTCCGGTTGCGCGACATCGGCGGCATCATCGTCGTCGACTTCATCGACATGGTGCTGGAGAGCAACCGCGACCTGGTGCTGCGGCGCCTGATCGAGTGCCTCGGACGGGACCGCACCCGCCACCAGGTCGCCGAGGTGACCTCGCTCGGCCTGGTGCAGATGACCCGCAAGCGGATCGGCACCGGCCTGCTCGAGGCCTTCAGCGAGAGCTGCGAGCACTGCCAGGGCCGTGGCCTGGTGGTCCACGCGGAGCCGATCGAGCCCAAGAAGGGCGGCAGCAGGTCCGAGGGCGACGACGGCTCGCGGCGCGGCCGGCGCCGCCGCAAGGGCGGTGGCGACGACTCCGGCAACGGGGGCGGCAACGGCGCCAACGGCAACGGTGCGGACTCGCACGGCGGGGACGGCGCCGCCCACGAGGACGGCGCGCCCAAGCGGCCCACGCCGGCCGAGTTCGCCGCGATGGCGGCGAAGTCCGCCGAGCGGGCCAAGGACGAGGTGGCCGAGGCGGCTGCCAGCGCCGACGAGCCCGAGAAGGTCACCGAGACCGTCGCCAAGGTGGTCCACGAGGCCGTCGCCGAGGTCGTCACCAGCACCGGCGCCGACGGTGCCGACGGCCACAGGTCGGGCAGTGACCAGCGTCCGGAGCCCGCGACGGCAGTCTCCGGGCCCGAGTCCCGGCCGGAGGCCGAGGCCCAGCCGGAGCCGGAGGCCGAGCCCGAGGCCGAGCCCGAGGCAGAGCCGCAGCCGGAGCCGGAGCCCGAGCCGGTCTCGACCGAGCCGCGCATCATCACCTCGACCCGCCGGCGGGGAGCCCGCCGCGCGGCCGGGCCGCCCAGGCCCGTCGAGGACGCCTGAGGCGAGGGCGGCGGGTCCGGGGACCCACGGCGACCCACGGCCGTGGCGTTTTGACCCGCCTCCCACGCACCCGTAGAATCGTCCAGCGGTGCGCTCGCGCGCGCCCTTCGTCATGCCGCCGGTGCAACCCAGGTGCGATCCACGACCCTCATCGGTCGCGGAGCCCTGTGCCCGGCACGACGACCCAGATCCGCATCAACGAGGAGAGTGAGTCGCGGTGTACGCGATCGTGCGCAGTGGCGGGACCCAGCAGAAGGTCGCCGTCGGTGACGTCATCGAGATCGACAAGGTGCAGTCGGCGGCGGGGGACACCGTGAGCCTCCCGGTCCTGCTGCTGGTCGACGGCGCCGACGTCACCTCCGACGCCGACAGGCTCTCGAAGGCCTCGGTCACCGCCGAGGTGCTGGGCGCCACCAAGGGCCCCAAGATCACGATCCTGAAGTACAAGAACAAGACCGGCTACCGCAAGCGCCAGGGTCACCGCCAGAAGTACACCCAGGTCAAGGTCACCGACATCTCCGCCAGCTGAGCGCGGACCCCACCCGTCACGAGAACGAGGACTGAGCGATGGCACACAAGAAGGGCGCGGCGTCGACCAAGAACGGTCGCGACTCCAACTCCAAGCGGCTGGGCGTCAAGCGGTTCGGCGGTCAGGTCGTCAGCGCCGGCGAGATCATCGTCCGCCAGCGCGGCACCCACTTCCACCCCGGCGCCGGCGTCGGCCGCGGCGGTGACGACACCCTGTTCGCGCTGGTCGCGGGCAGCGTCGAGTTCGGCACCAAGCGCGGTCGCCGCGTGGTGAACATCGTCCCTGCCGGCGAGTGAGCCAGCGGGACCACCGACTCGCCTGACGAGCCACCTCGGGCGCCCTGCTGAGCATCAGCAGGGCGCCCGCGCTTTTCGGGCCGGCCGCCGCTCGGGCGGCGTACGCCCCGATCCTCTGACCACCCCCTGACCACGGAAGGACCGACATGGCCGTGCCGACCTTCGTCGACCGCGTCGTGCTCCGTGTGTCCGCCGGACGCGGGGGCAACGGCGTGGCCAGCGTCCACCGCGAGAAGTTCAAGCCGCTCGGCGGACCCGACGGCGGCAACGGCGGCCCCGGCGGCTCGGTGGTCCTCCGCGTGGACCCCGACGTCACCACGCTGGTGGACTACCACCACAGCCCCTCGCGGCGGGCCGAGCACGGTGGCCAGGGGGCCGGCGCGCACCGCAACGGCGGCCACGGCGCCGACCTGGTCCTCCCGGTGCCCGACGGCACCGTCGTGCGGTCCGAGGACGGCGAGGTCCTGGCCGACCTCGTCGGTGTGGGCAGCGAGGTCGTCGTGGCCCAGGGCGGCCGGGGCGGGCTCGGCAACGCGGCGCTGGCCTCCGCGCGCCGCAAGGCGCCCGGGTTCGCGCTGCTCGGCGAGCCGGGCGAGGAGCGCACCATCGCGCTCGAGCTGAAGGTCGTCGCCGACGTCGGCCTGGTCGGCTTCCCCAGCGCCGGCAAGTCCAGCCTCATCGCCGCACTGAGCCGCGCCCGGCCCAAGATCGCCGACTACCCCTTCACCACCCTGGTGCCGAACCTCGGCGTGGTCACCGCCGGCGACGTCACCTTCACCGTGGCCGACGTGCCCGGCCTCATCGAGGGCGCTGCGGAGGGCCGCGGCCTCGGCCACGACTTCCTGCGCCACGTCGAGCGGTGCGCCGCGATCGTCCACGTCATCGACACGGCCAGCATGGAGACCCAGCGCGACCCCCTGGGCGACCTCGACGTGATCGAGCGCGAGCTCGCGGCGTACGGCGGCCTCGAGGACCGTCCGCGCCTGGTCGCGCTCAACAAGGTCGACGTCCCCGACGGCCGCGAGCTGGTCGACCTGGTCCGCGAGGACTTCGCGGCCCGTGGGCTCGAGGTGTTCCCGGTCTCCGCCGCCAGCCACGAGGGGCTGCGGGCGCTGTCGTTCGCGATGGCGCGCATCGTCGCCCAGGCACGGGCCGACAAGCCCGTCGTGGAGACCACTCGCATCGTCATCCGCCCCGCCGCGACCGACGCCGGCGGCGCCTTCGAGGTCACCCCGCTCGATGACGGCACGGGCCACCCCGCCTGGCGTGTGCGCGGCGACAAGCCGGAGCGCTGGGTGCGGCAGACCGACTTCTCCAACGAGGAGGCAGTCGGGTTCCTCGCCGACCGGCTCAACCGTCTCGGGATCGAGGACCGGCTGCTGGAGCTCGGCGCGGAGGAGGGCGACACCGTCGTCATCGGCCCGGAGGCCAACAGCGTCGTCTTCGACTTCCGGCCCATGGTCGACGCCGGCGCCAGCACCATGGGCAGCCGCCGCGGGGAGGACAACCGCTTCGCCGAGGAGCGGGAGTCGGTGGCGCGACGCCGGGCGATCGACGCGGCGTACGCCGAGCGCGGCGAGGGCGAGGCACGCGCCGACGTCGCGCGCCGGGTCAAGGGCCTCGGCAGTCCCGACGACCCCGAGGACCCCGCCGACGTGGACGATCCTCACTCCGACGAGCAGGAGGTGCAGGTCGTCTGGGACCAGGGCGAGGTCTGGGCAGAGGACGACCAGGAGTCCCGGTGAGGCAGCAGGTGCTCGACGCCGAGCGCGTCGTGGTCAAGGTCGGGTCGTCCTCGCTGGCCTCGGCCGACGGCGGCATCGACGAGGCTCGGGTCGCAGGGATCGTCGACGTGCTGGCCGCGGTGCGGGCGCGGGGCGCGGAGGTCGTCCTGGTGTCCTCCGGCGCGATCGCGGCGGGCCTGACCCCCCTCGGACTGCGGCGCCGGCCCCGTGACCTGGCCACGCAACAGGCCGCGGCGTCGGTCGGGCAGGGGCTGCTCATCCACCGCTACACCGAGGAGTTCGCCCGGCACGACCTGACCGTCGGGCAGGTGCTGCTCACCGTCGACGACGTCACTCGGCGAAGCCACCACCAGAACGCCTACCGCACCTTCGGCCGGCTCCGGGAGCTCGGCGTCGTCCCGGTGGTGAACGAGAACGACACCGTCGCCACCACCGAGATCCGCTTCGGCGACAACGACCGCCTCGCCGCCCTGGTCGCCCATCTCGTGCACGCCGACCTGCTGGTCCTGCTCAGCGACGTGGAGGGGCTCTACGACGGCCACCCCAGCGAGGCGGGCTCCTCCCTCGTGGCCGAGGTGCACGGCGAGGCCGACCTCGAGCGGGTGCGCGTCGGACGGGCAGGCGCCGCCGGCGTCGGCACCGGCGGCATGCGGACCAAGGTCGAGGCCGCCCGGATCGCCACCGGTGCCGGGATCCCGGTCGTGCTCACCGCCGCCGACCGCGCGGGGGCTGCCCTGAGCGGCGAGGACGTCGGGACCCTGTTCCACCCCACCGGCCGCCGCCGCTCCACCCGTCTGCTCTGGCTGGCCCATGCCACCGAGGGACGCGGACGCGTCGCGCTCGACGACGGCGCGGTCCGTGCCGTCACCGAGCGGCGGGCCTCCCTGCTGCCGGCCGGCATCACCGGGGTCACCGGGACGTTCTCGGCCGGCGACCCCGTCGACCTGACCGACCAGGCCGGGAACCCGGTCGCCCGTGGCCTGGTCAACTACGACGCCGAGGAGCTCCCGGCCCTCATCGGCCGCTCCACCCGGGAGCTGGCCCGCGAGCTCGGGGCGTCCTACGAGCGGGAGGTCGTCCACCGCGACGACCTGGTCGTCCTGCCACGTCCCGGCTCGGCCGCCCCGGGTCCCGCCTGACCGGACCGGCGCGACGGATTCCGTCGTGCGCTGGCAAAATGCCCAGCCTTCCGTCGGTTTCGGGGACGCGCCTCCGGCTGAGGAGGCAGGCTGTGCCCTGAGGGCAGCCTGACCGATCGAGGGGACGAGTGAGCAAGCGCACACGGCTCTGGCACGTCACCGTGACGGTGGCCGGCGAGGCCATGGAGCCGCTCATGGTGAGGGGGGCGCTGGCCCGGCTGAGCCAGGAGCGGCCCTTCATCAGCGCCCTGAGGTTCAACTCCGAGCGCGCCGAGATCACCTACTGGGACGAGGCCGAGCTCATCGTCGACGCCGGGTCCTTGGCGCTGCGCCTGTGGAACGAGCACCGCGAGTCCGCCCGCCTGCCCGACTGGGAGGTGGTCGGCCTCGAGATCGTCGAGCGGACCCTCCACCTGGACCGCAGCCAGTTCGAGAACATGGCCGACCTGGGCGTCGTCCCCCAGCCGTATTAGGGGGTGCAGTTTCACTAGGGCCCCAGTGAAACTGACACTTCCCGAGCAAAACTTCGCTCGGGAACCACCAACATCACTAGGGCCCTAGTGAAACCGAACCTGGCCCCCTAGTCACACTCGAGACTCCCTGCCCTTCCGTGCGTATCGAGCCGGGTCACGCGCGTGACACTCGAGACTTGCTGCCTCCCTCGCGTTCTAGGCTTGGCGCATGAGTGACCTCGAGACCGTGGTGCTGGACTGCGCCCGCCGCGCTCGTACGGCGGCGCACGAGCTGGCGGTGGCGACCCGGGCCACGAAGGACGCCGCCCTGCACGCGATGGCCCAGGCCCTGGTGACCCACCAGGACGCGATCCTGGCGGCCAACGCCAAGGACGTGGCCCGTGCCCAGGACAACGGCACGCCGGACTCGCTGGTCGACCGGCTGCGGCTGGACGCCGGCCGGGTCGAGGGGATGGCCCAGGGCCTGCGCGACGTGGCGGGACTGGCCGACCCCGTCGGCGAGGTCCTCCGCGGGTCCACCTTGGCCAACGGCCTCGAGCTGCGGCAGGTGCGGGTGCCGTTCGGGGTCGTCGGGATCATCTACGAGGCTCGCCCCAACGTCACCGCCGACGCGGCCGGCATCTGCCTCAAGAGCGGCAACGCCGCGCTGCTGCGGGGATCCACCAGCGCCCTGGCCTCCAACCGCGCGATCGTCGAGGCGCTGCGCGGTGCGGTCGAGGCCTCCGGGCTGCCCGCCGACGCCGTCCAGCTGGTGCCGGGCGAGGGCCACGAAGCGGCCAAGGTGCTCATGCGGGCCCGCGGGCTCGTCGACGTGCTCGTCCCGCGCGGCGGCGCCGGCCTGATCCGCTCGGTCGTCGAGGAGTCGACCGTGCCGGTGATCGAGACCGGGGTGGGCAACTGCCACGTCTACGTCGACGTCGACGCCGACCTCGACATGGCGCTGTCGATCGTGCTCAACTCCAAGACCCACCGACCATCGGTGTGCAACGCCGCCGAGTCGCTGCTCGTGCACGCCGGCGTGGCCGAGGAGTTCGTGCCGCGGGTCGTCAGGGCCCTGCAGGAGGCAGGGGTCACCGTGCACGGCGACGAGCGCTTCGCCGCCGAGGCCGGGGTGGAGCCGGTCACCGACGCCGACTTCGACGCCGAGTACCTCTCCCTGGACATCGCCGCCGCGGTGGTCCCGTCCCTCGAGGACGCCGTCGCCCACATCCGCCGGCACTCCTCGGGACACACCGAGGCGATCGTCACCGACTCCCAGGCCGCCGCCCGCCGGTTCGTCGCCGCGGTGGACTCCGCCGCGGTCATGGTCAACGCCAGCACGCGGTTCACCGACGGGGGTGAGCTCGGGTTCGGCGCGGAGATCGGCATCTCCACCCAGAAGCTGCACGCCCGCGGTCCGATGGGGCTGCCGGAGATGACCTCCTCGAAGTACGTCGTGACCGGCGACGGGCACGTGCGTTGACCGCCCGTCCCTCGCGATAGGCTCCGCCCATGCCGCTGCAGACCCCTGTCCTCGCCCTGGCCCGCCTCGCGGAGGAGGGCGGCTCCGGAGGCGTCAACCCCTGGCTCGTCGGGGGGACGGTCCTCGCGCTCCTCCTCTTCCTGATGCTCGTCGTCGTCGCCATCGGTGGCGGCCGCGACCACACCTGAGCAGGCCACCCCATGGACCTCCGTGACTGACGCAGCGCCGACTCTCGGGCTCGAGGGCAAGCGCCGTCGACGCCTGGGCGTGATGGGCGGCACCTTCGACCCGATCCACCACGGCCACCTCGTGGCCGCGAGCGAGGTCCAGGCGTGGTTCGGCCTCGACGAGGTGGTCTTCGTCCCGACCGGCGAGCCCTACCAGAAGCACGAGCGCCAGGTCAGCCCGGCGGAGCACCGCTACCTGATGACGGTCATCGCCACGGCGTCGAACCCCCGGTTCACCGTCTCCCGCGTCGACATCGACCGCAGCGGACCCACCTACACCGTGGACACGCTGAGCGACCTGCACGCGCAGCACCCCGACGCCGACCTGTACTTCATCACCGGCGCCGACGCCCTCTCCAACATCCTGACCTGGCGCGACTCCGAGGAGCTGTTCGCGCTGGCGGAGTTCGTGGGCTGCACGCGGCCCGGCTACGCCATGGACCCCTCGACGCTGGAGGGCATGCCGCACGACCGGGTCACGATCGTGGAGATCCCGGCCCTGGCGATCTCCTCGACCGACTGCCGCGACCGCACCAGGCGCGGCGAGCCGGTGTGGTACCTGGTCCCCGACGGCGTCGTGCAGTACATCTCCAAGCACCGGCTCTACGCCGAGGCCCCAGCCACCACCGGCACGGCCCTGACCGGTCACCGTCCGGACCCGCACACCACCGCCCGGGAGGACAGCGCGTGAGCGAGCGCAGCGAGCGAACCAACGGATCACGCCTGGCTCCGCCGCCGAGCGAAGCGAAGGCGGTGGAAGCGTGAGCGCCACCGACCACGCCCTCCAGCTCGCCACGGCGGCCGCCCAGGCCGCCTCGGACAAGCTGGCCGACAACATCCTGGCCTTCGACGTCAGCGACCAGCTCGTCATCACCGACGTGTTCGTCCTGTGCTCGGCCAAGAACGACCGGCAGGTCAAGTCGATCGTCGACGAGGTCGAGGACCGCCTGCGCGAGATCGGCGCCAAGCCGATCCGCCGCGAGGGGGAGCGTGACGGCCGCTGGGTGCTCATCGACTACGGCGACGTGGTCGTGCACGTGCAGCACGAGGAGGAGCGGCAGTTCTACGCCCTCGAGCGGCTCTGGCGCGACTGCCCGCTGGTCGAGCTGCCGGAGTCGGTGACCTCGGGCCGGGAGGCGTGACCGCCCACGACCCGAACAGTCCGGTCGAGGCGTCGGGGCCCAGCCGCCTGGTGCTGCTGCGCCACGGCCGCACCGAGTGGAACCACGTCCGCCGGGCCCAGGGGCACGCCCCGGTGCCGCTCGACGAGGTCGGGCACGAGCAGGCCCGCCGCGCCGCGGTGCTGCTCGCCGACCTCCGGCCGGTCCGGTTGTGGTCCAGCGACCTGCAGCGGGCCGTGCAGACCGCCCTCCACGTGGCCGACGCGGTCGGCCTGGAGATCGAGCACGACGAGCGCCTGCGCGAGTTCGGGGTGGGCGAGCGCCAGGGCCTGACCCTCGACGAGGCGCTCGAGCGGTGGCCCCACATCGCGGGGGCGCAGGGCTTCCACGAGCAGCTGCGTGGCGTGCCGGGTGCGGAGACCGAGGACGCCGTCGTACGCCGCATCGTGCCGGCGGTCGAGGAGTCCCTCGACGCGCTCGGGCCCGGTGAGACCGGGATCGTGGTGACCCACGGGGCTGCGCTCAAGCTCGCGCTGTGCGGCCTGCTGGGCTGGCCGATGCAGCTCGCCGGCACGCTCGGCGTGCTCGACAACTGCGCCTGGGCCTCGGTGATCCGGCCGCACGGACGCCGCACGCCCAAGCTGGAGTCCTACGGCAGGGGCGATTTCGCATCGCCGGAGGGCATTGGCTAGGATTCCCGAGTTGCCTCGGCAGGGGCACGCGGGGCTGTAGCGCAGTTGGTAGCGCACCTCCATGGCATGGAGGGGGTCAGGGGTTCGAATCCCCTCAGCTCCACCGACAGGCCGGACCCTCCCAGGGTCCGGCCTTCTGTCTTGCCCGGGGCCTGCGGCTCCGGCCCGTCAACGCCGGGCGGTTCTGTGCGGCACGCACGAGGCCCTCGGCGCCCACCTGAGCGCCGGGGGCCCCGGCAGCAGGCGAAGCACCCGGGCGCGCCGTGACCACCGAGCCGGGTGGGAGGATCGTCCCCGTAATGCCACCGGCGTCGGTCCGGGCTCCACCTGGTCACGGAGGCTATGCCGACGGCCGCACTGCGTCACCCGCCGACGGGCGGCGGCTTGGACCACACCGAGGCAGGGAGGCAGCCCTCAGGCGGTGAGGGCGGTGGTGAGCACCGCCGCCAGCGTGGCCAGGGCGAGGACCCCGTGTGCGACCACGGCCATGACCGGGATCTGCTGCTCGGCGAGGTCCCGGGTCGTCGCGGGGGAACGCCGGTCGCGCCACCAGCGCGCTGCGAAGCTGGCGCCGAACCCGGCGGTCAGCGCGAGCAGGCCGAACGAGAGCCAGGCGAAGGCCTTCGGCGCCGGTCCGAGGAACAGCAGCAGCAGGGCGAGCCCCGCGATCGCGCCGACCGGGTGCCAGAACAGGGCGGACGAGAAGTGGGAGTCGCGCGCGTCGGCGGACCGCGACCCGGACCGGACCGTGATGCCGAACATGTAGGCACCACCGACGGCGGTCATCACCCACAGGGCAACAGCGATGTTCTCCATCTGCGGGCCGTACCCCGCTGCCGCCGGCGGGAACCGGCGTTTCGCCGCGGTGCCCGAGGGCAGGCTCTCGAGGCCGTCAGGGCGACGGTGGGGGAGCTGGGGAGGTCGTCGTGGTCACCCGCACCGACGTGCAGCAGTCCGACACCCTCGACACCGGCGTCCGGGTCGGGCTGGTGGCCTACGGAGTGGTGCACCTGCTCGTGGCCTACACCGCCGTCAGGATCGCGCTCGGGGGCGGCGGCAACGCGGACCAGCAGGGAGCGCTCAGCACCCTCGCCCGGTCACCCGGCGGGGAGGTCGGGCTCTGGGTGGTCGCGCTCGGCTTCTTCGCCCTCGTGGTCTGGCAGGGGTTCGAGGCCGCTCTCGGGCACCAGCAGGAGGACGGGAAGAAGAGGGCGTTCAAGCGCGCCGCGTCCGGCGTCAAGGCCGTGGTCTACCTGCTGCTCGGGGTCACCGCGATCCAGAAGGCGACCGGCTCGTCCTCCGGCTCGTCGTCGGGCACCGACAGCATGACCGCCGAGGTGATGTCCGCCCCCGGCGGCCGGTTCCTGGTGGGCCTGGTGGGCCTGGCCGTCGTCGGCGCCGGCGCCTACCTGGTCCACAAGGGCCTGGCGGAGAGGTTCACCAAGCGGCTGGACCACCGGGCAACGTCCGGCGACCGGCGCACGCCGATCGTGTTGCTGGGCAAGGCGGGGTACGCCGCCAAGGGCGTCTCGCTCGCCGTGGTCGGCCTTCTCTTCGTCACCGCCGCGGTGCAGTTCGAGCCGAAGAAGTCGGGCGGCCTGGACCAGGCCCTGCACACGCTCGTGCGCCAGCCGTTCGGACCGGTGCTGCTGGTCGGCGTCGCGATCGGGCTGGGCTGCTTCGGCCTCTACTGCTTCGCCTGGGCCCGCCACCTCGACCGCTGAGCACCGGCCAGCTCGTCCTCGACGTACGCCGGCCGTGCGACGCCCGCGCCGGCCACGGCCAGGGGCACGGCCAGCGCGACCAGGCACAGCAGCGGCACCGTCCAGCCGCCCGTGGCCTCGCGCAGGACGCTCATGCCGAACGGGCCGAGGGCGGCCACCAGGTAGCCCGTCGACTGGGCGAAGCCCGAGAGGGCAGCAGTGCCCTCGGAGGTGCGGCTGCGCAGCCCCAGGAGGGTGAGGATCAGGGGGAACGTGCCCTGGCTGAGGCCGACCAGGACCGCCCACAGCCAGGGCAGCGTGGTCGGTGCGAGAGCCAGCCCGAGCAGCCCGGCCGGCAGGCAGGCGAGCAGGGACAGCATCAGCCACACCTGGCTGGGGCGCCGCGCCGCGAGCGTCGGGATGACCAGTGAGACCGGGATCCCGATCGCGGTGAGCAGCCCGAGGAGGAGCCCGGCGTCGGTGGCCGAGAAGCCGGCGTCGCGGTAGACCTGCGCGACCCAGCCGAAGACGGCGTACGCCTGGAGGGACTGCAGGCCGAAGGCCACGGCCATCAGCCGGCCGAGGCGGGTGCGGGCCACCTGGCGCATCGTCACCGCGTGGGGACGCAGGTCCGCGCGGGTGTCGTGGCCGAGCAGCCCGAGCCAGGGGAGCGCGGCGACCGCTGCGGTGAGCGCCCACACGCCGAGTCCCCACCTCCACGAGCCGAGCGCGTGCGCGACGGGCACGGTGACCGTGCTGGCCAGGGCCAGCCCGAGGGCGAGGACCGTGGTGTAGAGCGCGGTGACCGGGCCCACGCGGGTGGGGAAGTGCAGCTTGACCAGCGAGGGCAGCATCACGTTGGCGGTGGCCATCCCGGCCAGGCCGAGGACGGAGGCCAGCAGGAAGACGGCCGAGGAGGACGTGGTGGCCCGCCAGGCGAGACCCGCGACGGTGGTGGCCAGGGCGAGGGTGGTGAGGCGGTGCACCCCGAGCCGTCGGGCCGCCCAGGGGGCGAGACCGCCGAAGGCGGCGAAGGCCAGGACGGGCAGGGCCGTCAGGAGCCCGGCCGAGGCGGAGGAGAGCCCGAGGCCGTCCTCGACCTCCTGCACCAGCGGACCGACGCTCGAGGCGGCGGGCCGCAGGTTGAAGGCGAGCGCCAGGAGCGCGAGGAGCACGAGCGCGGCGCGGGCCCCGTGGTCCCCGTGGAAGTCCTGGTCCGCGTGAGCACGCCCACCACCGTGACCGGGAGCACGGTCGGGCCCGTCGAGGGCTGCTGGAGGTCGGGGTGCGTCGGCCACCGACCCATCATTCCTGCGACGTACACTGGGCTGATACCGGGGGCGGTATCCCTCCGCTCGGGCCCCGGACGTCAGGAGGTCAGGTCGTGCAGCTGCCGTCAGAAGACATGACGCCGGTGGTCAACCGGCTCAAGCGTGCCCAGGGGCAGCTCGCGGGCGTGCTTCGCATGATGGAGGAGGGCCGTGACTGCGAGGACGTGGTCACCCAGCTCGCCGCCGTCAGCCGGGCGCTGGACCGCGCCGGCTTCGCGATCGTGGCCAGCGGCATGCGCCAGTGCCTGACCGAGGAGGGCGAGGCCGCCGAGGTCGACGTGGTCAAGATGGAGAAGCTCTTCCTCGCCCTGGCCTGACCAGGCGCTTCCCGGGCCCGCCGGCGGCCGAGTTTTGGCAGGGTCTCCACAGCCTCTGCGCATAGCTTCTGCAACTCGGTGGGACGGGTAGGCGGCGCCTACCCGTGCGGGCCAGCCCCGTGGGGTGAACCCCGCCCTTTCGTACCAACCCTGCCCAAAGGCCTCATCACCTCCGGCCGCCCGTCGATCCTTCCGGTGAACGGGGCACAGGGAGGTCACGAGTGGGCAAGGCGCGCGTGCTGGTCGTCGACGACTCCGTCGTCGTCCGCAAGCTCATCGCCGACGCGTTGGCGCAGGACCCGGACATCGAGGTCCTGGCGACAGCGGCGCACGGGCGCATCGCCCTGGCCAAGCTCGAGCAGCTCGAGGTCGACGTGGTCACCCTCGACATCGAGATGCCGGTCATGGACGGGCTCGAGACCCTGGTCCACCTGCGCGAGGCGCACCCGCACCTGCCGGTCATCATGTTCTCCACGCTCACCGAGCGGGGGGCGACCGCCACGCTCACGGCCCTGGAGCGCGGGGCCAGCGACTACGTGACCAAGCCGAGCAACGTCGGCAGCATCGAGCAGTCCCGCGAGGCCGTCCGCACCCAGCTGGTGCCCAAGATCCTCGCGCTCGCCGCCCGCCGGCGCCCCGGCGACGCCGCCCGCCAGGTCGCCCCCACACCGCGCGTCGCCCCGGCGCTGCGGCCCGCACCCACCGCGACCCCCCAGGTGCTGGTGATCGGCTCCTCCACCGGCGGCCCGGACGCGCTGACCCGCGTGCTCCCGCAGCTGCCGCCGGACCTGCCGGTCCCGGTGCTGGTCACCCAGCACATGCCGCCGGTCTTCACCCGCCAGTTCGCCGAGCGGCTGGACGGCAAGTGCCACCTGCGGGTCTCGGAGGCGGTGGCGGGTGACCGCATCGAGGCGGGGCGGGTGCTCATCGCCCCCGGAGACTGGCACCTGCGGGTGGGGGGCCGGCCCGGCGCCCCGGTCGCAGTCCTGGACCAGGGGCCCCAGGAGAACTTCTGCCGTCCGGCGGTGGACGTGCTGTTCCGCTCCGCCACGGCGTACTACGGCCCTCGCGTCCTGGCCGTCGTCCTGACCGGCATGGGCTCCGACGGCGCGCTCGGCGTCATCGAGATCGCCCAGTCCGGCGGGGAGGCGATCGTCCAGGACGAGGAGACCTCGGTGGTGTGGGGCATGCCGGGAGCGGCAGCCGCGACCGGGATGGTCAGCCAGGTGCTGCCGCTCGACCTGGTCGCCCCGGCCGTCATCGCCAGGTGCACGCGCCGCTCGGCGCGACCGCAGACCCTGCTCACGGAAGGCGCTGGCGCATGAGCCTCGCTGCTGACACCTTCGCCTACGTCGCCGACGTCGTCCGGCGCGAGGCCGCGATCGTCCTGGAGCCCGGCAAGGAGTACCTCGTGGAGTCGCGGCTCCTGCCGCTGGCCCGCGCCGGCGCTCACGCCTCCGTGGAGGCGTACGTCGCAGCTCTGCGGCTGCGCCCGACGCGCGAGGCCGTCAACGAGGTGGTCGAGGCGCTGACCACCAACGAGACCTTCTGGTTCCGCGACATGGAGCCGTTCGAGGTGCTGCGGACCGTGGTCGTGCCGGAGGTGCTGCGCTCGGCCGCGGCCCGGCGCAAGATCACGATCTGGTCCGGTGCCTGCTCCAGCGGGCAGGAGGCCTACACGATCGCGATGATCATGGCCGAGCACGTCGTCCCGCTGGGGTGGCAGGTCGAGATCGTGGCCACCGACATCTCGCAGCAGATGCTCGACCGGGTGGCGGCGGGGACCTACAGCCAGCTCGAGGTCAACCGGGGGCTGCCGGCGCCCATGCTGGTCAAGTACTTCCGCAAGGTGGGCACGCACTGGCAGGTCGCCGACGAGCTGCGGTCGATGGTCACGGTGCGGCCGCTCAACCTGGCACAGCCGTTCGGCCCGCTGCCCACCTTCGACATCGTCTTCCTGCGCAACGTCCTCATCTACTTCGACACCGACACCAAGCGCCGCATCCTGCAGCAGGTGCGCCACGTGACCGCTCCCGGCGGGGCGCTGTTCCTCGGTGCCGCCGAGACGACGATCGGCCTCGACGACGTCTGGGAGCGCACGCCGATGGGGCGCTTCACCCTCAACCGCAAGCCCGTGACGGCCGCCTTCGGGCAGACCACCACGCTGGCGTCCTGAGACCCGAGAGAAGGAAGAACACACGATGCGCGCACTGGTGATCGACGACTCCCGGGTCATGCGGACCGTGCTCGGGCGCGAGCTGACCAAGCTCGGCTACGAGGTGGAGGAGGCCGCCGACGGGCAGCAGGCCCTCGAGCGGCTCGAGGCGACGGCCGAGGGAGAGCTGCCCGACCTGTGCACCGTCGACTGGAACATGCCGGTCATGGACGGGCTGACCTTCGTCCAGAGGGTCCGCCAGCGTCCGGAGTGGCGCGCCATCACGCTGATGATGGTGACCACCGAGGGGGAGCACGGCCAGCTGGTCCGGGCGCTCGCCGCGGGTGCCCACGAGTACCTGATCAAGCCGTTCCCGCCCGAGGCGTTCGTCGACAAGCTCGCGCTGCTCGGCCTCCTGCCGGAGAGGAACGTCGCATGAGCGCCGGTGTGGGCAGCGACGTCTGCACCTCCGCGCCGGACCTGACCCTCGAGGCGGTCCTGGCCGTCACCACCGACGTGTGGGCCTGCTTCCTGGGCGCTGCGGAGGAGCTCTTCCCGGCCTTCGAGCCGCGCGCCGCAGGTGGCCGCGGCTACGTCTCCTCGGTCACCGTCAGCGGCGTCTGGAACGGCCACGTGATCCTCGAGCTGACCGAGGACGCCGCGCTGCGTGCCGCTCGCGCGATGGTCGGCGCCGACGAGCCCGCCGCCGCCGAGGTCACCGACGCCGTGGGCGAGCTGGTCAACATGATCGGCGGCAACCTCAAGGGCCTGGTGCCAGCGCCCAGCCGGCTCGGTCTCCCGCTCGTGGTCAAGGGCGAGGTCGAGACCGCCCCGGGCCGCGACGTCCTGTTCTCCTGCACCACCGACCTGGACTGGGCCGGTGAGCCCGTGCGCGTGTCCGTCTGGGAGTACGCGCCCACCGGACCCGATGGAAGCGAAGGAACCCCGTGATGAAGATCCTCATCGTCGACGACAGCCGCGTCATGCGCCAGATCGTCACCCGCACCCTGCGCCAGGCCGGCTTCGACGGCCACGAGCTGGTCGAGGCCGGCAACGGCGTCGAGGGGCTGCAGGCCGTGCAGGACCACGACCCCGCCCTGGTGCTCTCGGACTGGAACATGCCGGAGATGAACGGCATCGACATGCTCGCCACGCTGCGTGCCCGCGGGCAGCAGGTGCCCTTCGCCTTCGTGACCTCGGAGGGCTCGCCGGACATGGTGAGCCGCGCGGAGTCCGCCGGCGCGATGTTCGTCATCACCAAGCCGTTCACGCCCGAGAGCTTCCGCGAGAAGCTCCAGCCGGTGCTGGGCTGAGGTCGCGCGACATGGCCCGGGTCCCGGCACCACTGGAGGTGCGCAGCATGCTCGAGGAGCTGCTCGGCCGCACGGCCGAGGTCTCCCCGTGCGCCCCGTGGGCGCCGATCGGGGCGGAGGTCGGCACCATCGCGGTCTTCGTCGACGACTCGCTCGTCGTCCGGGCCGTCGGCCTGTGCGACCTGCCCTTCTCGGCGTACGCCGGCGCGGCGATCGGGCTGCTCCCCGCGGACGTGGCGGCGGAGGCGGTCGCGGAGAAGGTGGTGCCGCAGTCCATCGCGGAGAACCTCGCGGAGATCCTCAACATCGCCTCGGCGCTCTACAACGTCGACGACCACCCGCACATGAAGCTCTACGAGGTCCACCACATCGGGCAGCCGGCACCGCCCGAGGTCCAGGCCCTCGGCGGCGTGCTCGGGCAGCGCCTCGACCTCAGCGTGCGGATCGCCGGGTACGGCGAGGGCCGGTTCTCCCTGGTCGGTGTCGCGTGAACGACGACGCCGAGATCGTCCAGGAGTTCCTGGTCGAGAGCCACGAGAACCTCGACCAGCTCGACCGGGACCTGGTCGAGCTCGAGCAGAGCCCCGGCGACCGGGCACTGCTCTCGAGCATCTTCCGGGCGATCCACACGATCAAGGGCACCAGCGGCTTCCTGGCGTTCCACCGGCTGGAGACCCTGACCCACGTCGGCGAGAACCTGCTCAGCCGCCTGCGCGACGGGGAGCTGGGCATGACCGAGCCGACCGCCGAGGTGCTGCTGCGCATGGTCGACACCGTCCGCGGGCTCCTCGACACCATCGAGCGCACCGGCACCGACGAGGGCCCGGTCGCGGTCGAGCCGGTGGTCGAGGCGATCGTCGCGGTGCTCGAGGGCGACGAGGACGTGCCGGGCGTCACCGAGCACGACGAGGCCGCGGACGTCCACCTCGTCGCCCCTGGTGAGGTCCTGCCGGTCGCCGAGCCGGTCGCCGAGCCGGTCGCCGAGCCGGTGGCCGAGCCGGTGCTGGAGGAGCCCGTCGCCCCGGTGGCCCCGGTCGCCGATGCGGCCGTGCCCGCCGTCGAGGAGCTGGAGGAGGAGGGCGGCGGTGCCAAGCGGAGCGTGGTCGACTCCTCGGTGCGCGTCGACGTCGAGCTGCTGGACTCGCTGGTGCAGCTCGTCGGGCGAGCTGGTCCTGACCCGCAACCAGATCCTGCAGCGTGTCGACAGCCTCGCCGACGCCGACCTCCAGCGCGCCACCCAGCGCCTCAACCTGGTCGCCAGCGAGCTGCAGGAGGGCGTGATGAAGACGCGCATGCAGCCGATCGGCCAGGTGTGGGCCGAAGATGCCGCGCATCGTCCGCGACCTGGCCCACCAGCTCGGCCGCAAGGTCAACCTCGAGATGGACGGGCACGACACCGAGCTGGACCGCTCGCTCCTCGAGGCCCTCAAGGGCCCGCTGACCCACCTGGTGCGCAACGCGCTGGACCACGGCATCGAGCGCCCGCGGAGCAGCGCCTCGCGCAGGGCAAGCCCGCCGAGGGCCGGCTGCGTGCTGCGCGCCTACCACGAGAGCGGCCAGGTGGTCGTCGAGATCGCCGACGACGGCGAAGGGCATCGACGTCGACCGGATCGGCGCGATCGCGGTGCGAGCGGGGCGTCATCACCGGCGACGAGCTGCGCCGGATGGAGCGCGCGCGAGGTGCTGGGCCTGATCTTCCGGCCCGGCTTCTCCACCGCGGCCGAGGTGACCAACGTCTCCGGCCGCGGCGTCGGCATGGACGTCGTGCGCACCAACATCGAGCGCATCGGCGGCAGTCGGTCGACATCACCAGCCAGATAGGGCGCGGGCACCACCTGCCGGGTGCGCATCCCGCTGACGCTGGCGATCATCCCGGCGCTGCTGGTGGGCGAGGCCGACGAGCGCTACGCCATCCCGCAGGCCAACCTGGTCGAGCTCGTGCGGCTCGAGGGCGAGGAGCTGCGCCCGTTCCGTCGAGCACCTGGCCGGCGCGCCGGTCCTCCGGCTGCGCGGGCACCTGCTGCCGCTGGTCTCGCTGGCCGAGCGCGCTCGACGTACCGGCGGAGGAGTCGGAGTCGCTGACGATCGTGGTCCTGCAGGCCGACGACATCCGCTTCGGCCTCACGCGTCGCGCGAGGTGCACGACACCCAGGAGATCGTGGTCAAGCCGATCGGCCGCCAGCTCAAGGGGCTCGGCGATGTACGCCGGGGCGACGATCATGGGCGACGGTCGGGTCTCGCTGATCCTCGACGTCGCCGGCCTCGCCCAGGCCCACGGCATCGACGCCTCGGCCGCGGTCGTGCCGGAGACCAGGACCGCCCGCGACGACCTCTCGGCCCTGCTGCGTGCTCGAGGTCTGCCCGGGCCGGCGTGCCGCCCTGCCGCTGCAGGAGATCTCGCGGCTCGAGGAGTTCACCGTCGACGCAGATCGAGCGCTCGGGACCGCTCGGAGGTCGTGCAGTACCGCGACGGGATCCTGCCGCTGGTCCGGCTCGCGTCCGCCATCGGCCTGCACGAGACCGTCGCCGACCGCGACCAGCTCTCGGTCATCGTCCACGAGTCGGGGGAGCGTCGCGTGGGCATCGTCATCGACCGGGTGCTCGACGTGGTCGAGACGACGGTGACGCGCAGCGAGGTCGGGCCGCCGACCCGGCGTGCTCGGCTCGGCCGTCGTCCAGGACCACGTCACCGACCTGGTCGACCTCGACGCCGTCGTCGCCCTCGCCGGCGTGGAGGTGGGGGCCGCATGAGCCGCTCGGTGCTGAGCCACTCCACGACCGCGGTGAACCGCGCGGCGGACCAGTACTGCACCTTCTGGGTGGACGGTCTGTTCTTCGGCGTCGCCGTCGATGGACGTGCAGGAGGTGCTGCGCTACCAGCGACATGACCGTCGTGCCGCGTGCGCCCGAGTCCGTCCACGGGCTGATCAACCTGCGCGGGCAGATCGTCACCGCGATCGACCTGCGCACCCGGCTGGGGCTGCCCCCGCGGCCCGAGGACCAGCTCCCCATGAACGTCGTCGCTGCGCAGCCGCGACGAGGTCGTCAGCCTGCTGGTCGACGACATCGGCGACGTCATCGACACCGTCGAGCCTCGCCCTCGAGCCCGCCCCCGCGACCCTGCCACGCGACGTGCCGCGAGCGTCCTTCACGGCGTCCTGCCCCTGCCCGACGCGATCCTGCTCGTCGTCGACCCCGACCTCGCCGCTGACGTCGCGGCCGGGACCATCTCCATCGGAGGAATCCAGTGACCGAAACCGTCTCCACCCCCACCACCGTCAACGGTGCCAAGGCACGAGCGCGCGCCGCGGCGTCGGCCGGCAAGAAGGCGCGTCGACCTGACCAAGCTGCGCTCGGTCCTCGAGAGCGTGCCGACGTCGGATGATGCTGTGCCGACCGGGACCTGGTCATCACCTACGCCAACGCCGCCACGCATCGAGGGCCTGCGCGCAAGCTGGCCGACCACCTGCCGGTCAGCCCGGACCAGGTCGTGGGCGCCAGCCATCGACATCTTCCACAAGGACCCGTCCTACCAGCGCCGGATCCTCGAGGACGAGCCGATGCAGCCCCGCCAGGCCCTGATCGAGGTCGGCCCGGAGACGCTGGACCTGCGGGTCGTGCCCCTGCACGACGACGACGGGGAGTACGTCGGCGCGATGGCCACGTGGGAGAACGTCACCGAGCGCCTCGAGGGCGAGCGCCTGCGCCGCGAGGCCGAGGCCGACGGCGCCGCGGTCAACCGGGTGCTGGCCTCGCTGGCGGTGACCACCGGGGTCGAGCAGGCCGTCCAGGTCGCGCTGGACACCGTGCGGGACTCGTTCGGCTGGGCCTACGGCTCGTTCTGGCGGATCCACCCGGGCGAGCACGTCCTGCGCTTCGCCCAGGAGTCCGGCGACGCCGGCGACGAGTTCCGCGCGGTCACCCTGGCGGCGTCCTTCGCCGAGGGCGTCGGGCTGTCCGGGCGTGCCTGGAAGACCCGCGACCTGTACTTCACCCAGGACATCGGCGAGATGACCGACTGCGTGCGGGCCCCGGTCGCGCAGCGGGTCGGGGTCAAGTCCGGGATCTGCTTCCCGATCCTGGTCGGCGGGGAGGTCATCGGCACGATGGACTTCTTCGCCACCGAGACCCTCTCGCCCTCCCAGCAGCGGCTGGAGTCCCTGCGCAACGTGGGGCGCCTGGTCTCCCAGGCGATCGAGCGGGTGACCAAGGAGGCCGCGCAGCGCGAGGCCGCGGCCGACACCGCCGCGGTGAACCGGGTCCTGGGCTCCCTGAGCGCGGCGACGACCGTCGAGGAGGCGGTGCAGTCCGCGCTCGACACGGTGCGCGAGGCGTTCGGGTGGGCCTACGCGTCGTACTGGCGGATCAACGACGGCGAGGACGTCCTGCGCTTCGTCCAGGAGTCCGGTGACGCCGGGGAGGAGTTCCGCCGGGTCACGCTGGCGGCGTCCTTCGCCGAGGGCGTCGGCCTGTCGGGCCGTGCGTGGAAGAGCCGCGACCTGTACTTCACCCAGGACATCGGCGAGATGACCGACTGCGTGCGGGCCCCCGTCGCGCAGCGGGTCGGGGTGAAGTCCGGGATCTGCTTCCCGATCCTGGTGGGCGGGGAGGTCGTCGGCACGATGGACTTCTTCGCCACCGAGACGCTGCACCCCAGCGCCGAGCGGCTCGAGGCGCTGCGCAACGTCGGCCGCCTGGTCTCGCAGACGCTCGAGCGCATCGGCAAGGAGGTCGCCGACCGGGAGGCCGCGGCCGAGCTGGCGCACAAGGTGGACCTCGTGCTCGACGTGGTCCGCTGCGGCCGTGGCCGGCGACCTGACCCGCGAGATCACCGTGTCCGGCGAGGACGCCATCGGCCAGCTCGCCGGCGGCCTGGCCGAGCTGCTGCACACGCTGCGCGGAGCGATGAGCAACATCGGCCTGACCGCGGAGAGCCTGTCGCAGCGCCGCCGAGCAGCTGACCGTGCTCGCCCAGGGCATGGGCGAGGGTGCCACGCAACACCTCCGACCGGGCGGCCAGCGCCTCGAGCGCCTCGGTGCAGGTCTCGGCCAGCATCCAGACCGTGGCCACCGCGGCCGAGGAGATGACCGCCAGCATCCAGGAGATCGCGAAGAACGCCACCGAGGCCGCGTCGGTCGCGCACCAGCGCGGTGACGATCGCCGGCGCCGCCCAGGGCACCGTCGCGTCAGCCTGGGCGAGTCCAGCGCCGAGATCGGCCAGGTGATCAAGGTGATCACCTCGATCGCCCAGCAGACCAACCTGCTGGCCCTCAACGCCACCATCGAGGCGGCCCGCGCCGGCGACGCCGGCAAGGGGTTCGCGGTGGTCGCCAACGAGGTCAAGGAGCTGGCCAAGGAGACCGCGCGCGCCACCGAGGACATCGGCCAGAAGATCGAGGCGATCCAGTCCGACACCCAGGGTGCGGTCAGCGCGATCACGCGAGATCTCGGAGGTGATCGGCCGGATCAGCGACATCCAGATCGACCATCGCCTCCGCGGTGGAGGAGCAGACCGCCACCACCAACGAGATCGCCCGCTGCGTGACCGAGGCCGCGGCCGGTGCCAACGACATCGCCGAGGACGTCACCCAGGTGGCCGGCGCGGCCGAGCGACACCCAGCAGGGCGCGCAGACCACGCTGCAGTCGGCCAGCGAGCTGACCAACATGGCCTCGCAGCTGCGGGACCTGGTGGCCCAGTTCCAGTACTGAGCAGGGACGCAGAGGGGCCGGTCGTCCACAGGGTGGCCGGCCCCTGTCGCCGTGTCGGTCGAGCCGGGTCGGTCGCCTAGGTGATGGTGACTCCGCCGTCCACGGCGACGGTCTGGCCGGTGACGTAGCCGGACGCCGGGCCGGCCAGCCAGACCAGGGTCGCGGCCAGCTCGCGAGGGTCGCCGACGCGTCCCATCGGCACCCGCTGGAGCATCTGCTCGAGGTAGTCCGGCGGGTAGGAGTCGGTCATCTCGCTCTCGAACCACCCCGGGGCGAGGGCGTTGACGCGGATGCCCTTGCGACCGGTCCACTGCTGGGCCAGGTCGCGGGTCAGGCCGATGACGGCTGCCTTGGACGCGGAGTACGCCGCCTGGGGGAGACCGGCGGTGGTGAGCCCCAGCACCGAGGAGATGTTGACGATCGAGGAGCCTGGCTGCATCACCCGGGCAGCGGCCTGCGCCATCCAGTAGGTGCCGTGCAGGTTGATCTCGACCACGCTCGAGAACTGCTCGGGCGTCTCGCGGGTGGCCGGGACGGCCGTGCCGATCCCGGCGTTGTTGACCAGCACGTCGACGCGCCCGAGCTCGTCCATCGCGGCCTGGACCATCGCGGTGCAGTCCTCGGGCCTGGTGACGTCGGTCTGCACGGCGACCGCCCGGCGGCCCAGCGCCTCGACCTTGGCCCTCGTCTCCTCGAGCCGGTCGACGCGGCGCGCGCCGATGACCACGTCGGCACCGGCCTCGGCGAGGGTCTCGGCGAAGAAGACGCCGAGCCCGGACGAGGCGCCGGTCACCAGGGCCACGCGCCCGTCCAGGCGGAACAGGTCGGCCAGCGGGGTGGCGGGGGCGGTGGGGGTCGTCGGGGTCGTCGGGGTCATCGGTTCTCCTTCGTGGTCAGGTGTGCGCGACGGGCCTCCCACGCGGAGGTCACCATCTGGTCGATCGTGTGGCGCATGCGCCAGTCCAGGTCGCGGGCGGCGAGGTCGCCGGTCGCGACGATGCGGTCGGGGTCGCCGGGGCGGCGGGGATGGATCTCGGGGGTGAAGTCGATGCCGGTGCCCCTGGCCATCGCCTCCATGATCTGGCGCACCGAGAGCCCCTCGCCGCTGCCCAGGTTGTAGACCGGCTCGAGGTCGCGGCCCTCGGCCAGCGCCGCCGCCGCGGCCACGTGGGAGGTCGCGAGGTCGGCGACGTGGATGTAGTCGCGCACGCAGGTGCCGTCGGGGGTGTCGTAGTCGTCGCCGTTGATCCGCGGGGTGCGACCCTCGATCAGCGCCTCGATCACCAACGGGAAGAGGTTGTGGGGGCTGGAGTCGTAGATCTCGGTCGTGCCGGAACCGACCACGTTGAAGTAGCGCAGGCTGGTGTGGCGCAACCCGGTCGCGCGGGCCTGGTCGCGCAGGAGCCACTCGCCGATCAGCTTGGACTCTCCGTAGGGCGACTCCGGCTGCGTGGGCGACTGCTCGGTGACCAGGTCGGTCGAGGGGGTGCCGAAGGTGGCGGCGCTGGAGGAGAAGACCATCCGGTCGACCCCCGCCTGCTGCATCGCCCGCAGCACCGAGACGGTGCCGGTGACGTTCTGGTCGTAGGTGTGCAGCGGGCGCTGGACCGACACGCCGGCGTACTTGAAGCCGGCGAGGTGGACCACGCCGACGACACCGTGCTCCTCCAGCGTCCGCCGGAACAGCTCGGTGTCGAGGATCGTGCCCTCCACGAACGGCACGCCCCGCGGCACGAAGCCGCGATGGCCGCTGGACAGGTCGTCGAGCGCCACGACCCCGACGCCCTCCTCGCGGAAGGCCCGCACCACGTGCGCTCCGATGTAGCCGGCCCCACCGGTCACCAACCAGGTCACTCCCGGCCTCCTCCTCGTCGACGGCGTCAGGACCCACGAGTCAACCAGAGAGCGGAGCAGGGGAGAGGGCGCCACCCTGGTAGCCTGGCGCCATGTGGACCGGCCCCCTGGGATGCACGAGCCTCCTTGGTCAGCCGCTCTGATCCCCGGGTTTCCCGGACCAGAGCGGCCACCCTCCTGCGCGGAGGGTTTTTTTGTGCCCGAGGGTGGGCCAGCCGACGACGAGCAGACGAGGACCAGCGATGAGCGAGCCGAACGAGCAGGAGCAGCGGGCGACCTACGACGTGCGCGCCACGCAGGACAAGTGGCGTCCGGTGTGGGAGAAGCTCGACCCGTTCCGCGCCGCCGACGACGGCTCCAAGCCACGCCGCTACGCCCTGACGATGTTCCCCTACCCCAGCGGCGACCTGCACATGGGTCACGCCGAGGTGATGGCGCTGCACGACGTGCTGGCCCGGCACTGGCGTCAGCTGGGCTACGACGTGATGAACCCGATCGGCTGGGACTCCTTCGGGCTGCCGGCGGAGAACGCCGCGATCAAGCGTGACGAGCACCCGGCGACCTACACCTACGCCAACATCGAGACCCAGGCCGAGTCGTTCAAGCGCTACGGCATCTCCTTCGACTGGTCGCGCCGCCTGCACACCTCGGACCCGGAGTACTACCGCTGGACCCAGTGGCTCTTCCTGCGCTTCCGCGAGCAGGGCCTCGCCTACCGCAAGCACAGCCCGGTCAACTGGTGTCCCAACGACCAGACCGTGCTGGCCAACGAGCAGGTCGTCCAGGGCATGTGCGAGCGCTGCGGCGCCGAGGTGACCAAGCGCGAGCTGTCCCAGTGGTACTTCAAGGTCACCGACTACGCCCAGCGGCTGCTCGACGACATGGCGCTGCTCGAGGGCACCTGGCCCGAGCGCGTGCTGGCGATGCAGCGAAACTGGATCGGTCGGTCCGAGGGCGCCCACGTCGACTTCGACATCGAGGGCCGCACGGTCACGGTGTTCACCACGCGACCGGACACGCTGTACGGCGCGACTTTCTTCGTCGTGGCCGCCGACGCCGAGCTGGCCGCCGAGCTCGTCACCGACGAGCAGCGGCCCGCCCTGGAGGCCTACGTCGAGGAGGTCCGCAAGGCCTCCGACATCGACCGGCTGGCCACCGACCGGCCCAAGACGGGGGTGTTCCTGGGCGTGCACGCGACCAACCCGGTCAACGGGGAGCGGCTGCCGGTGTGGGCGGCCGACTACGTCCTGGCCGACTACGGCACCGGTGCGGTCATGGCCGTGCCGGCGCACGACCAGCGCGACCTGGACTTCGCCAAGACCTTCGACCTGCCCGTGCGGATGGTGGTCGACACCGGCGAGGAGGACCCGGCGCAGACGTTCGTCGCGACCACCGGCGACGGCACCTACGTCAGCTCCGGCCCGCTGGACGGCCTGAGCGACAAGGTCGCCGGCATCCGCCGCATCGTGTCCGACCTGGAGGAGGCGGGACACGGCAAGGGCGCGGTCAACTTCCGCCTGCGCGACTGGCTGCTGTCCCGCCAGCGGTTCTGGGGCTGCCCGATCCCGATCGTGCACTGCGAGAGCTGCGGCGAGGTCCCCGTGCCGGACGACCAGCTGCCGGTCGAGCTGCCCGACCTGCGTGGCGCCGACCTCAAGCCCAAGGGCGTCTCGCCGCTGGCCGCCGCCGAGGACTGGGTCGACGTGGACTGCCCGCAGTGCGGTGCCCCGGCCAAGCGCGACAGCGACACGATGGACACCTTCGTGGACTCGTCGTGGTACTTCCTGCGCTACTGCTCCCCGCACGACGACACCCAGGCATTCGACCCCCAGCAGGTCCGCGACTGGATGCCGGCCGAGCAGTACGTCGGCGGCGTCGAGCACGCGATCCTCCACCTGCTCTACAGCCGGTTCTTCACCAAGGTGCTGCACGACATGGGTCTGGTCGACTTCGTCGAGCCGTTCAGGGCGCTGCTCAACCAGGGCCAGGTGATCAACCAGGGCAAGGCGATGAGCAAGTCGCTGGGCAACGGGGTCAACCTGGGCGAGATGATCGACGAGTTCGGCGTCGACGCGGTGCGGCTGACCCTGGTCTTCGCCGGTCCGCCCGAGGACGACATCGACTGGGCCGACCTGAGCCCCGGCGGCTCGTTGAAGTTCCTGCAGCGCGCCTGGCGGCTGAGCGGCGACGTGGCCAGTGCGCCCGGCGCCGACCCGGCCGACGGCGACGTGACGCTGCGCAAGGTCACCCACCGCACCGTCCACGACGCGGGCCAGCTGATCGAGTCGCACCGGTTCAACGTGGTGGTCGCGCGGATCATGGAGCTGGTGAACGCCACCCGCAAGGCGATCGACGCCGGCTGCGGGCCCGCGGACCCGGCGGTGCGCGAGGCGACCGAGACCGTCGCGATCCTGCTGAGCCTCGTCGCGCCCTACACCGCGGAGGAGATGTGGGAGCGCCTCGGTCACGAGCCGACCGTCGCGCTGGTGCGCTGGCCGACGGTCGAGGAGGCGCTGCTGGTGGAGGACACCGTCACCGCGGTCGTGCAGATCCAGGGCAAGGTGCGGGCCCGGCTCGAGGTGCCGCCGTCGATCACCGCCTCGGAGCTGGAGGCCGCCGCGCTCTCCGACCCGGCCGTGGCACGCGCGCTGGAGGGCAGGACGGTGCGAAAGGTGATCGTGCGCGAGCCCGGTCTGGTCAACGTCGTCGCGGGCTGAGCCGTGACCACGGGGGCTGAGGAGTCCGGACCGGTGGCCAGGGTCGCGGTCGTCACCGACAGCACCGCGGGCCTCACGCCGGAGGTGGCGGAGACGGCCGGGGTGACCGTCGTGCCGCTGCAGCTCGTCGTCGCCGGCACGTCGTACGACGACGGGGTCGACCCCGAGGCGACGCCCGAGCACCTCGCGGAGGCACTGCGCGACTTCCGCCCGGTCAGCACCTCTCGACCGTCGCCCCAGGTGGTGCTGGAGACCTACGAGGACCTCGCCGAGACCGGGGTGGAGGCCGTCGTGTCGGTGCACCTGAGCAGCCAGCTCAGCGCGACCTACGAGTCGGCCCAGCTGGCCGCTCGCCGGTGCACGGTGCCGGTGGTCGCGGTCGACACCCGGCAGATCGGGGCCGGCACGGGCTACGCCGCCCTCGCCGCTGCCAGGGTCGCGGCCGCCGGCGGCTCGCTCGAGGAGGTCGCCGAGGCCGCCCGCCGCCAGGCGGACCGCACCACGTCGCTGTTCTACGTCGACACGCTGGAGTACCTCCGCCGCGGTGGGCGGGTCGGCACGGTCGGGGCCCTCGTCGGCTCGGCGCTGGCGGTCAAGCCGATCCTCGAGGTGGAGGACGGCCGGATCGTGACCCGCGAGAAGGTCCGGACGTCCGTGCGGGCGATCGCCCGGCTCGAGGAGCTGGCCGTGCAGGCCGCGCACTCCGGCGCAGCGGACGGGATCGAGGTCACGGTGTGCCACCTGGCCAACCCCGAGGGCGCCGACCGCCTGGCGGGTGGACTGTCCACCCGGCTCGCAGCCGCGCTGGAAGGCCGCGGGGTCGCGGTCCAGGAGGTCGGCGCGGTCCTGGGCGCGCACGTGGGTCCGGGACTGCTGGGGGTCGTCGTCGCCTCCCGGTGAGGATCGGAGGGGACCCGCCGACGGCGTACGGCGCGTGCCGCTGCCGCGTTGCTGGCAGCATGACCGCATGGACTGGCTGAAGAGCCTGAGCACCTGGCAGCTGGTGCTGCTCGCGCTCGGCGTGCTGCTGGTGCTGATGCTGCTCGCCGCCGTCCTGACCCGGATCCTGGTCAAGGTCGGGCTCCGCACACCGTGGGTCATCCGGCTGCTCAACCGGCTGCGGGACCGCGTGGTGGCCGTCGTCAAGCGGCCGATCACGATCATGGTGCTCGACGAGGTCGCGGCCGTCATCCAGACCGGGCACTACACCAAGAACATCTCCGACGCCCTGCTGGAGAACCACGACCAGCTGAAGAACCTGGTCGCGGAGAAGGTGCGCAACGACCCGAACGTGCGGCTGGTCGGGCGCCTGCCCGGCTACGACACCGTGGTCTCGGAGACCACCGAGATGGTGATGCGGCTGCTGATCGAGATGCTCGGCGACCCCCGGACCGACGAGCTGGTCTCCGACCTGCTGCGCAACAACCTCCAGCAGATCAAGCGGGCGGTGCGCGAGCGCGACCACGAGGCCACCGAGCACTTCGACGCCCCCGACGAGCTGTCGCCCGGCGCGCGGGCCCTGGCCGAGCAGGAGGCGGCCTCGGAGCGGCAGGGCTCCGAGGATCGCCGCCGGTGGGGGTCCTGGGACACCTGACGGGCCCGGTTGCGTCCCCAGGGCCGGCCGTTCGGGCGCTTGTCCACAGGTGCGGCCCGCGCGCCTGCCCCACGCCGGCGGGCTTGCCTACGGTGCCGGCATGCGCACCCGTGACCGCGAGCAGGACTGGATCGAGGAGCTCGGCCGCCGTCGGCTGGAGGCCCTGATCGCCGAGCTCACCCCGCCCGCGGCCGCGGCACAGCGGCCGGTGGAGCCGGTCGAGGCGGGGGCGCGCGACGACGACCCGGGTCCGGCGGCGCCGGTGGGGCGGCACGCGCGGCGGCCCGTCCCCGCGGGTGGCAGGGTCCGTGGGTGGCTGGGGGACCGCGTCCCCGCACCGCTGGCCGAGTGGGCGGCCGCCCGCGGCGACGCCCGGCTGCAGCACGGCCACGTCGGCCTCCTCGCGCTCGTCCTGGCGGTCGCGGTCCTGCTCGGCGGGTGGGCCTGGCTGCGAGCCTCCGGCGGGCCCCCGGCGCCGGCGGCCGCCCCGGTCGTCGAGGCGCCGGGCGCTGCGGCGACGGCGTCGACCTCGACCGCCCTGCTCACCTCGCCGTCCGCCGTGCCTGCCACCGGCGAGCCCGACGCCACAGCGGCGTCCGCCGAGGTGGTGGTCCACGTGGCCGGTCGGGTGCGCCGGCCCGGGATCGTGGTCCTGCCCGCCGGCAGCCGTGTGGTCGACGCAGTCCGCAGGGCCGGCGGCTTCACGCGCGGCGTCGGACCACGCAGCGCGGCGCTCAACCTGGCCCGACCGCTGGTCGACGGTGAGCAGATCGTCGTGGGCAGCGGCCCGGGGGTCCCCGCTGCCGGCCCGGTCGCGACCGTGCCGGGATCCTCGGGGCCGTCCGCCGGTCCGCTGGTCAGCCTCAACACCGCTGACCAGGTCGCGCTGGAGTCCCTCCCGGGGGTCGGGCCCGTCACCGCCACCGCGATCCTGCAGTGGCGCAGCGAGCACGGTCCGTTCACCGCCGTCGAGCAGCTGCTCGAGGTCTCGGGCATCGGCGAGGCCACGCTCGCCGAGATCGAGCCCCACGTGACCCTCTGAGGGCCGGTGAGCGCTCCTGCCGGCCCGCGGGACCTGCGGCTCCTGGCGCCGGCGGCCGGGGCGTGGTTGGGCGCCCTGGCGGGCAGTGCGGCGGTGAGCCACGTGGCGAGCGGCGCGGCGATCTGCGTCCTGGCGGTCCTGGTCGTGCTCCTCGCGGTCCTGGCCGTGGGCTCTTCCGGGCGGTGGTCGTGCGCGCCCTCCGTCGCTGCCACGCTGCTCGTCGCGGCGGTCCTGGCGCTCCTCGCCCTGCTGCGGGTCGCGGGCGCGGCGGAGGGCCCCGTGGCCCGGCTCGCCGCCACACGGATGCTGGCGGAGGTGCAGGCCACCGTGCGCAGCGACCCGCGGGTGCTCCACGGCCGGTTCGCCGACCAGGTCGTCTACGCCGTCGTCACCGAGCGGGTGGTCACGCGTGCCGGGGCCACCTCGGCGCGGGGCAGGGTGCTGGTGCTGGCCGGCGCGGACCTGCCGAGGCCGTCGTACGCCGCGACGGTGCGGCTGCGGGGCCGGCTCGCGCCGAGCGACGAGCCCGGGACCGCCGCCCTGCTCGACGCGCGTGAGGTGCGGGCCGTCGTGCGCCCGTCGTGGGTGCACCGGGCCGCCGAGGAGGTCCGCGGCGGGATCCGCGCAGCAGCACGGGGACCCGACCCGGGCTCCTCGCTGGTGCCGGCCCTCGTCGACGGGGACGACGCCGCCATGCCCACGGGGCTGGTGGACGACTTCCGCACCGCCGGCCTGACCCACCTCACCGCCGTCTCCGGCGCCAACCTCACCCTGGTGCTGGCGTTCGTGCTGCCGCTGGCCCGACTGGTCGGGGTGCGCGCCCGCGGACTGCTGGTCGTCGGGCTGGTGTGCACCGGCGCGTTCGTGCTGCTGGCCAGGCCCGAGCCGTCCGTGCTGCGGGCAGCGGTGATGGGCGGCGTGGCACTGCTCGGGCTGGGTCTCGGCGGGCGGCGCCTCGGGGTCCGCGCGCTCTCCGCGGCGGTGGTCCTGCTCCTGGCGGTCTCGCCCGGGCTGGCCGCGTCCCCGGGCTTCGCCCTGTCGGTCCTGGCCACCGGTGGCATCCTGCTCGGCGCCCCGCCCCTGCGACGCGCGCTCGCCGAGCACCTGCCGGGGCCGGTGGCCGACGCCGTCGCGGTCCCGATCGCCGCTCAGCTGGCGTGCACCCCGCTGGTGGCGGTGCTGTCCGCCCAGGTCTCGCTGGTCGCGGTGGGCGCCAACCTGGCGGCAGCGCCGCTGGTCGGACCGACCACGGTCCTGGGACTGGTGGGCGGACTGCTGGCCACCGTGTGGACTCCGCTCGGCGGGCCCTGCGGCTGGGTGGCGGCGTGGTGTGCCCAAGGCATCGTCGAGGTCGCCGAGGCCTCGGCCGCGCTCCCGGGGGCCGCGCTCGACTGGGGGACGACACCGGCCGCACTGGGACTGCTGTCCGCGTCGTGCGCGGCGCTGCTGGTGCTCCTGCCGGTCGTGCTGCGGCGGCGACGCGTCGCAGCCGCGGCCGCGCTGCTGCTCGTCGTCGCCGTCCTGCGTCCCGTGCCGGCCGGAGCCGGGTGGCTGGGCCACCTCTGGCCGGGTCCGCGCTGGCCGCCGCGCGGTTGGGTGATGGTCGTGTGCGACGTCGGTCAGGGTGACGCCCTGGTCCTCGACGCGGGGACCGGGCGGGCGGTCGTCGTCGATGCCGGCCCCGACCCCGGCACAGCCGACCGCTGCCTGTCCCGGCTCGGCGTCCGTGAGGTGCCGGCGGTGGTGCTCACCCACTTCCACGCCGACCACGTGGACGGGCTCGCGGGGGTCCTGCACGGGCGCCGGGTGGGGGAGATCCAGGTGACAGGGCTCGCCGAGCCGGCCTACGGGGCGGCCCGCGTCCGGCGGCTGGCGGCCGAGCGCGGCATCCCCGTGCGCGTCCCGGCGTACGACGAGGTGGCGCGGGTGGGGCCGTTGAGGTGGCAGGTCGTGGCCCCGCAGCACCTGGTCGACGACAACCCCAACGACGCCTCCCTGGTCCTGCTGCTGGTCACCCGTGGCGTGCGCGTGCTCCTGGCCGGCGACGTCGAGCCGCCCTCCCAGGCGCCGCTGGCGCGCCTGGCGGGGCTCGCTCCGGTCGACGTGCTCAAGGTGCCGCACCACGGCAGCGTCCACCAGGACGACCGCCTGCTGCAGGGCCTCGACGCCTCGCTGGCGCTGGTGTCGGTGGGGGAGGGCAACGACTACGGGCACCCCGCGGCGCGGACCCTCGCGCTGCTCCGGGCCGCGGGCGCCCAGGTGCACCGCACCGACCTCGAGGGGGATCTGGCCGTCGTCGCGGGACCCGACGGGCCGCGCGTGGTGGCGAGGCGCTGAGCGCCGCGTCGCCGTGTCGGGACGGTGTCGGGAGCCTGAGCCCATGGCGACGACCACGCGGCCCGCGGCTCCGTCCGGCGAGTCCGGCGAGTCCGGCGAGTCCGGCAGGGCCCTGCAGCCCGTCGGGCCGGGTGCTGCTGGTCACCGGGCCGGAGGAGTTCCTCAACGAGCGGGTGGTCGACGGCTGCGCGCGACGGCCGTGCGCCGGGCCGATCCCGAGGCCGAGGTCAGCGCCACCGACGGCCAGCACCTCACGCCCGGCACGCTCGGGGAGCTGTCGGCCCCGTCGCTGTTCTCCACCACACGCTGCGTGGTCGTGCGCGGGCTCCAGGACGTCGACGACTGCCTGCACGACGGCCTGGTGTCCTACGCCGAGGCCCCGGAGCCCGACATCGCCCTCGTGCTGGTCCACGAGGGCGGCCAGAAGGGTGCCGGGCTGCTCAACCGCCTCCGCAAGCTGCCCGGCGTGGAGGAGCACAGGTCGGAGAAGCCCAAGGGCAACGCCTACCTCGACTTCGTCGGCGTCGAGGCGCGCAGCCACGGCGGTCGGATCGACCGCGAGGCCGCGGAGTACCTCGTCCGCGCGGTGGGCTCCGACCTGCGCGGGCTCGCCGCCGCGGTGCAGCAGCTGTGCGACGACTTCCCCGACGAGCCGCTGACGACCGGCTTGGTGCGCCGCTACTACGCCGGTCGCGCCGACGTGAAGGGCTTCGACATCGCCGACCTGGCGATGGCCGGACGTCCCGCCGAGGCACTGGCCGAGCTGCGCTGGGCGATGGAGACCGGCGTGGAGGCCCCGGCCATCACCGGCGCCTTCGCCTTCAAGGTGCGCCAGCTGGCGCGGCTCAAGGGCGCTCCGCGCGGTCAGCGCGACGCCGACCTCGCCCGCGAGATCGGGGCGGCTCCGTTCATGATCCGCAAGCTGCGCGACCAGCTCCGGGGCTGGGACGAGGACGGCCTGGCCCGGGTGGTCGGCGCGGTGGCGACCGCCGACGCGGCGGTCAAGGGCAACGCTGCCGACCCGGCGTACGAGCTGGAGCGCCTGGTGCTCAGGATCGTGCGCTCGCGCGGCGCCGCCTGACCCGGCTCAGCGGGGCCGGACAGCGCAAGGACCCCGCCGGCGGTGCCGACGGGGTCCTGACGAGCGGGGCCTCAGAGGGAGGCGGCCTTCTTGGCGATGGCCGACTTGCGGTTGGCGGCCTGGTTCTTGTGGATGATGCCCTTGGAGGCGGCCTTGTCGAGCTTGCGGGCGGCCGCGGCGGCGAGCTCCTTGGCCTTGGCGGCGTCGCCGGACTCGGCGGCCTCGCGGAAGCTGCGGATCGCGGTCTTGAGCGCGGACTTCACCGACTTGTTGCGCTCGTGCGCGACAAGGTTCTGCTTGTTGCGCTTGATCTGGGACTTGATGTTCGCCACGGAGCAGGCCTCGGTGTCTCTCTGGGTCGGGGAGCAGGTCTGGAGGGCGCCAGAAAATCGTCCGGCGCACGCAACCCGACACTCTACCGGTTCGCCACTCCCGCCCCAAATCGGCTGCGGGCTCACCGGGCACGTATCAGCGCTGTCCCCGGCGGCTCCTCCTTGCGCACCGGGCCAGAGGGGTCCGGAAGCACTCGAAGGAGTCCCACCATGAACCGTCCCCAGCTGTCCCAGGGCACCGCCCTCCTCGGCGCCGTCGCCGTCGCCGCCGTCCTGGTGCCCACCGCCGCCACCGCGGCCGGCTCGCTGGTCACGATCCGGACCCCACCAGCTCCAACGCCGCCCGGGTGAGCGGCGACGGCAGGCTCAAGATCGACGGCGGCGGCACCGAGCTGGCCTTCCGCACCCCGCGCGGCGCGGTGTCGTTCCCCGCCGGCACGAGCAGGTTCCTCGGCAAGGTCGACGTCTCGGACTACAGCAAGATCCGCATCATGGCCGGCGAGCGCGTCGGGTCGGCCGCCAAGATCAAGTTCCGGGTCACGACCACCGAGGGCAACGAGCTGGTGGCGCAGCTGGCCAGGTTCACCCTGCGGCCCCACAGCCAGCGCACCTTCGTGGTGGACGTGCCGATCGACGGCGATCTCGATCTACGCCGACGCCGCTCCCGGCTCCGGCAACGTCGCCACCGACTTCCTGGTCTACGGCTCCGGTGACCTCGTCCGGTTGAGCGGGCGCCAGCCGCCCGCTCGACCGGACGGGCATCACCAGCCGCGGCGGGAGCGAGCCAGGACCAGCAGGCGGCGGCCCACCAGCGCCGGTGGGTGCCGAGGTGTGGGGAGACGTGGGCGGACCGGGCCGCAGGTCGGCCTCGGCCATGAAGCCGCCCAGTGCGGCGACGAAGCAGTCCAGGTGGTCCGTCGGGCACCCCTGCCGTGACCGGGTGCTCGGCCAGGAGGTGCGAGACCTCGAGGCCGTCGCCGTGCACCGAGACCAGCAGGTGGACCACGTCGACCCAGCGGGGGGCGAGGGCGGGCCAGTTCCAGTCGCACAGCAGCGGCCGTGCCGTCGGCTCGGACGAGGAAGTTGTCGTCGCGCCCGTCCAGGTGAGCGAAGTGCTCGGCGTCGGGCAGGTCGGGGAAGGCGTGGGCGAGGGCCCGCAGCTCGGCGAGGTGGGGCCACTGGTCACCGGCCTCGCTCGACCCGGTCCCAGCCGTCGACGAACGTCGGCAGGTCCAGGTGGACCGGCTGCAGGTCGAGGGGGTCGGGGTCCAGCCCGGCGTCGGCGACCTGCTGGAGGGCGGCCAGGCAGGCCCTCACGTCCTCGGCCTCCCAGGGCCGGTGGGGTGGGCGGCCCTCGACGTCCTCGAACGCCACGACCGTCCAGCCCTCCAGGTCGTCCCTCGACCACAGCAGCCGGGGGGTGGGGAGGCCGGCACGGCAGGCTGCGGTGCACCCGCGCCTCCTGGGCGTACGCCGCGGCGAAAGCCCGCTGGGCCGTCCGGTTGGCCGCCTTGAGGAACAGCCGCTGTCCGTCGCGCCCGACCAGTCGGGAGGCGAACCCGGGGGTGAAGCCGGAGTCCTGCGAGGTGGCGTCGAGGACCGGGCTGCCCAGCCGGCGCTCGACCTCGCGCCGCACCGGTGGGGGCAGGTGCTCCCAGTGGAGGCGTCGGGCGGTCCGGCCGTGCGGCACGAGGCCGACGTCGGCCGGGTCGAGGACGGGGTGCATGGCTGCGATCCAACCACCCCGGCTGTGGGAGACTGGAACGGTCCCCGGGGCCGTCCAGACGACCTCCGGGACCAGTCCCCGACCACTCGACGAGAGCCGACCGTTGCCGCAGAGCCTGCCTTCCGCGCCCCCAGCCCGGGCAGACCGATCCTGCGATCATCCGCAACTTCTGCATCATCGCCCACATCGACCACGGCAAGTCGACCCTGGCCGACCGGATGCTGCAGCTGACCGGGGTGGTCGACGAGCGCAGCGCCCGGGCGCAGTACCTCGACCGCATGGACATCGAGCGTGAGCGCGGCATCACCATCAAGAGCCAGGCCGTCCGCATGCCGTGGACGGTGCGCGACGGCGACGAGGCCGGGCGCACCTTCGTGCTCAACATGATCGACACCCCGGGCCACGTGGACTTCACCTACGAGGTCTCACGGTCCCTCGAGGCGTGCGAGGCCGCGGTCCTGCTGGTCGACGCGGCGCAGGGGATCGAGGCCCAGACGCTGGCCAACCTCTACCTCGCCCTCGGCGCCGACCTGCACATCATCCCGGTGCTCAACAAGATCGACCTGCCCGGCGCGGAGCCGGACAAGTACGCCGCCGAGCTGGCGGGGATCATCGGCTGCGATCCCGCGGAGGTGCTGCGGGTCTCGGCCAAGACCGGCGACGGCGTGGCCGCGCTCCTCGACGAGATCGTGCGGCAGACGCCCGCCCCCGTCGGGGTCGCCGACGCCCCGCCCCGGGCGCTGATCTTCGACTCGGTCTACGACACCTACCGCGGGGTGGTCACCTACGTCCGCGTCGTCGACGGCAAGCTCACCCACCGCGACCGGATCAAGATGATGTCGACCGGGGCCGTCCACGAGATGCTCGAGGTCGGGGTGATCAGCCCCGAGCCGATCAAGGCCGGCGAGATCGGCGTCGGCGAGGTGGGCTACCTCATCACCGGGGTGAAGGAGGTCCGCCAGTCCCGCGTGGGCGACACCGTGACCTCCCAGCACAACGGCGCGACCGAGGCGCTCGGCGGCTACAAGCACCCCAACCCGATGGTGTTCGCCGGGCTCTACCCGATCGACGGTGACGACTACCCCGACCTGCGCGAGGCGCTGGACAAGCTGCAGCTCAACGACGCGGCGCTGACCTACGAGCCGGAGACCTCCGGGCGCGCTGGGATTCGGGTTCCGCATCGGCTTCCTCGGCCTGCTCCACATGGAGATCGTGCGCGAGCGCCTGGAGCGGGAGTTCAACCTCGACCTGATCTCGACCACCCCCAACGTGGTCTACGAGGTCACGATGGACGACGGCACCGAGGTCGTGGTGACCAACCCGAGCGAGTTCCCGGCCGGCAAGCTCGCCGAGGTGCGGGAGCCCGTCGTCAAGGCCACGATCCTCTCGCCCAGCGACTACATCGGCACGATCATGGAGCTCTGCCAGGCCAAGCGCGGCTCCCTGCAGGGCATGGACTACCTCTCCGAGGACCGCGTGGAGATGCGCTACACCCTCCCGCTGGCCGAGATCGTCTTCGACTTCTTCGACGCGCTGAAGTCCCGCACCAAGGGCTACGCCTCGCTGGACTACGAGCCGGTCGGCGACCAGGTCGCCGACCTGGTCAAGGTCGACGTGCTGCTGCACGGGGACACCGTCGACGCGTTCAGCGCGATCGTGCACAAGGACGCGGCGTACTCCTACGGCGTCGCCCTGGTCGGCAAGCTCAAGGAGCTCATCCCGCGGCAGCAGTTCGAGGTGCCGATCCAGGCGGCCATCGGCTCGCGTGTCATCGCCCGGGAGACCATCCGCGCGATCCGCAAGGACGTGCTCGCCAAGTGCTACGGCGGCGACATCAGCCGCAAGCGCAAGCTGCTGGAGAAGCAGAAGGAGGGCAAGAAGCGGATGAAGATGGTCGGCCGCGTCGAGGTCCCCCAGGAGGCGTTCATCGCCGCGCTGTCGACCAGCGACGGGGGCACCAAGGACAAGCGCTGAGGTCCCCGGCCCGCGTGTCCGGTGGAGTCCGCCCGGCGACTTTGAGACTGTGGTCCCTGGGACTCGTGTGACTTGTGTGAAGACGAGGGACACGAGCCCTCGTGTCCACCCGGCTTCCCCACGACAAGGACCCCGATGTCGCTCCCGTCCCGCCGTCCTGCCCCCACGGCTCACCCGGCCCGAACGGTGGCGGTGCTGCTCCCGTTGGTGGCGCTCGTGCTCGGCCTGCTGGCCGGGCCGGCCGCGTCCGGTGGGGCGCAGGCCGCCCAGGCCGCGACGCGGGGGACGTCGGTGCGCGACGAGGCGGCCGTGCAGGACTCCGTCGCCTGGCTCCAGCGCCGCGTCGGACGCTCGACGCACCTGGTCACCGCCCCCGTGCGCCACGTCAAGGTCAAGGTCCGCCACGGCAAGAAGGTCCGCTGGGTCCGGCGCAGCGAGCCGGGCAAGCCCTACCCCGACCTCAGCATCGACGTCGTGATGGCGCTGCGCCGCCTCGACCCGGGCGGTGCCACCCAGGCAGCGATGGTGCGGGCCCTGCAGCGCCAGACGCGCAGCTACGTCAGCTATCACATCGGCGCCCTGGACGGGCGCTACGCCGACGCCACCGCACGCATGCTCTACATCGCCAAGACCTCCGGCGTCCCGGTGCGGGAGTACGCCGACGGCGCCCTGCGACGGGTGCTCCCCGCGATGGTCCGCAAGGCGCGGCGGGACCCGCAGCGTGGCCGGGTGGTCGACTCCGGCTGGGGAGGCGACACCAGCTCGACGGTCTCCCAGGCGTACGCCGTCCAGGCCCTGGCGGCGACCCGGAGCCGCTACCTGCCGATCGCGGCCCACTTCCTGGCCAAGCAGGCGTGCCCCGCCGGTCACTTCCGGCCGCTGATGGACTCCCCGGACTACACCTGCAAGGGAAGCAACGAGATGCGCAACCGCGTCTCCAGCGCCGACGCCACCGCGCTGGCGATCCTGGCGCTGCGGACCGCGCGCTCCCACGGCGTGCGGCACCTGGACGACGAGATCTTCGAGGCCTCGCGGTGGCTGGCGAAGCAGGTGCGCCCCAGTGGCGTGGTCGCCGAGGACGACCAGGAGTACAACGCCCGCAGCACGGCGCTGGCCGCGATCGCCCTCAAGGCGACCGGGCGCCTGGGCCCCGCCGGCACCGCCGCCTCCTGGCTGCTGCGGCACCAGGTCGACGCGCGCATGATCGCGCGGCACCCGGCCCTGCGCGGCCAGCGTGGCGCGATCGCCTGGGACCACGCCACCCTGGTCCGCGCGAAGCGCAAGGGCATCACGCGTGCGCAGCGCAAGGCATGGCTGCGGTCGACCGCCGACGCGGCACCCGGGCTCAGCGCACTGCTGCCGGCGCGGCGGCTGACCGTCGGTGCGGTGCAGCGCAAGGGGCACCTCGTCGTGCGCCTCAGCGGCCTGGTCGGCGGCGAGCGCGCGGTGCTCGAGCGGGACGGCAAGGTGGTCTTCGCCGGCCGGGCCGCGCGCCGGGGCCACGTGCGGGTGGTGCTGCGCAAGGCGCGGCACGACGTGCGACTCGTCGCGTTCGGGAGCCGCAAGGTGCGCACGGGTGTGACGGTCGTTCTCACCCCGGTGAGGGGCGACGGACAGGTCGCAGGGGGCTAGGGTGAAGGGCCGCCGATCGGCGGCAAGACAACCTCACCGCACGTGCCAGGGGAAGCCGGTCCGAGTCCGGCGCTGACCCGCAACCGTAGCCCTCCGCAGCACCACGGGAGGGGAGCCGGAGCACCTGGTCGTGCGGGGACCGACCTCACGCTGTCGTGGATCGCAGGGTGGGACCGTGGCCTCCGGCCCGCGGTGCCTTCCCTGAATTGCAGCGGGAAGGACCTCTCGCATGACGCACCCCCGTGCACGCCGTCGCGCGCCGTTCCGCACCCTCCTCGCCTCCGGGGCCGTCGCCGGTCTCGTGCTGGCGACCGTCCCGGCCCAGGCCCTGACTGCCGCCGACGTCGAGCCGCGCGGCACCGCCGCCTCGCGCTCGGCGACGTGGCTGGTCGACCAGCTCGGCCCGGACCACCTGGTCCACGGGGAGTACGAGTACCCCGCCGGCACCTGGGTCCCCTACGTCGACCACGGTCTCTCGCTCGACCTGGTCTACGCCTTCCGCCGGCTCAAGGGCCACGCCGCGGAGCAGGACGCGATCCTCGATGCGATGGAGGGCCTGCAGGACGACTACACCGGCGCCGGTGCCTACGCCGGTGCCCTCGGCAAGCTCGTCCAGCTCGTGGTCAGCGACCGTCGTGACGTCGACACCTACGGCGACGGGCAGCTCGACGACCAGCTCCGTGCGCGTGTGGTCACCGCGGACACCACCGAGCGCGGACGTGCCAAGGACTCCGGCGACGACTACAGCAACACGATCGGCCAGGCCTTCGTCGTGCGGGCCTTCGCGGCCCTCGGCGACGACGCCCGCCTGGCCGAGACCACGGCCTTCCTGCTCCGCCAGCAGTGCTCGGCCGGCTTCTTCCGCGAGGGCATGGACGGCACGGACAACTCCTGCGACGCTTCGGCGAAGGGCCAGCGCTCGTCGAGCGTGGACGCCACCGCGCATGCCGTCCGGGCGCTGATCGCCGCCCGGGCCGCGGGCGTCCGAGGGCTGCGCGACGACATCGACGCGGCGGTGGCCTACCTGCTGCGCAGCCAGCGCCGCGACGGTGCCTGGAACGGCAACGGCGCCGCCAACGCGGACTCGACCGGGCTCGCGGCCTACGCGCTGGCCTCCACCGGGCACCCCGGCGCCGCGGGCACGGCGGCCGCGTGGGTCCGCCGCCACCAGGTCGACGGACGCACCATCAGGCGCCACCCGGCCCTGCAGGGCGAGAACGGGGCCATCGCCTACGCCGACGAGGATCTCGCCGCCGGCAGGGCCGACGGCGTCTCCCGTGCCTCGCGTCGCACGTGGCAGCGCGCCACGGCCGAGGGCGCCCTGGCCCTTCCCTCGCTGCTGCCGAGGCGCACGCTGCGAGTCGGCGCGCCCGACCGCGCGCGGCGCGGCAGCCGGGTCACCGTCACGGTCCGAGGACTGCGTGCCGGCGAGGCCTGGACCCTGAAGCGCGGTCACAAGGTCGTGGCACACGGCCGCGTGCCGGCCGGCGGCCGGGTCGTGACGGCCGTGCGCCTGCCCGACCGGCGCGCCAAGGTCACGCTCACCGCTCTCGGCAGCCGGCTCGGACGCAGCGGCACCGAGCGGGTCCGGGTCCGATGACCCCGGCTCGGGGGGGCCTCGGTCGGCGCCTGGTGCTCGTGGCCCTGGGCCTGGGCCTGGCCGTGCTGGTGCTGGTGGCGCCCCACCCGCTCGCGGGGTCGCCGGCCGCAGCCGGAGGTGCGCCGTGCACCGGCGCCACGGGCGTGACCGTGGTCGTGGACTTCGGGCCGCTGCAGGGGGGCACGCAGGAGGCGTGCGTCCCGGGTGGCGCCGGGCAGAACGCGGCCAACGTCACCGTGGCCGGCGGCTTCCCGGTCGAGATGGCGCAGGGACAGCCGTTCGTCTGCCGGATCTCGGGGCAGCCGGACAAGGACCACGAGTCGTGCACGCGGACGCCGCCGGACGACGCCTTCTGGGGCCTGTTCTGGTCCGACGGCAAGCACGCCTGGACCTTCTCGAACCAGGGCGCGACGAGCCTCACGCCGAAGGACGGCTGGTCGATCGGGTGGCGGTTCCAGGACGGCGGGGCCCAGGACAAGCCGTCGGAGAAGCCGCGCCTCGCCGCCGCCGCGAGCCCGACGCCGAAGCCAGGTTCGAGCAGCCCGAGCCCGACGCGGAAGCCGGCGGCGACGCCGCGTCCGGCAGCGCCGGCCACGTCGGTGCCGTCGGCGTCCCCGGCGGGCGCGGCGGCCTCGACCGCGGTGCCCGAGGCGTCGGGCAGGGCGTCGGCCCCCTCGAGCCCGTCGGCCGGCCGGTCGACCGGACCTCCCCGCGCCCGGGCGTCGGCGAGCACCGCCTCGCCGTCGGAGCCGCCCACCGAGGACCCCACCGAGGACCCCACCGGGTCCGCGGACGTGGCCGACGGCTCCTTCGCGACCGTCACCGCCGGCGGCGACGACGGAGGTGACGGCACCGCCGACGGCGCCGGCATCGCCACCGTCGCCGGGCTCGGCGGCCTGTCGCTGCTCGCGGGTGCGGCCGCAGTGGTGACCTACCGGCGCGGGAGGCCCTGAGCATGGCCCGGTCGTCCGTGACGCTGCGGGCGGGCACCCGCGACCTGCACCCCCTCGCGTGGTGGGTGTGGGCGCTGGGTCTCGCCGCCGCGGCGTCGCGGACGACCAACCCGCTCCTGCTGGGCCTGATCCTCGGCGTCGCCTGCCTCGTGGTGGTGCTGCGGCGCACCGACGCGCCCTGGGCACTCGGCTTCCGGCTCTACCTCGTCCTGGGGTTGGTCGTCGTGCTGGTCCGGGTCGGGTTCCGCGTCCTCTTCGGCTCGGCGTACGTCGCTGCCGGCGCCCACGTCCTGCTCGACCTCCCGCAGGTGCCGCTGCCGGAGTGGACGACCGGCCTGACCCTGCTGGGACCCGTGACCGCGGAGTCCCTGGCCGCCGGCTTCGCCGACGGGCTGCGCCTGGCCACGATCCTGGTGTGCGTGGGGGCGGCCAACACCCTCGCCAACCCGCGGCGGCTGCTGGCGGCGCTCCCCGCGGCGCTGTACGAGGTGGGCGCCGCGGTGGTGATCGCCCTGTCGCTGTTCCCGCAGCTGGCCGAGAGCGTCGACCGGGTCCGGCGAGCGCGGCGCCTGCGCGGCGACGTCGGCCGCGGGATCGGCGCGCTGCGCCGCATCGTCGTGCCGGTGCTCGAGGACGCCCTCGACCGCTCGCTCGACCTGGCCGCCGGCATGGACGCGCGCGGCTACGGGCGGCAGGGGAGCGCCACCCCGGTGCAGCGGCGGCTCACCGCGACCCTGCTCCTGACCGGCCTGCTCGGCCTGTGCGTCGGGGCGTACGCCGTGCTCGACGCGACCGTGCCGCGCTGGCTCGGCGCACCGCTGCTCGTGGTGTCGGTGCTGACCGCGGTCGCGGGCGTGGCGTCCGCCGGGGCGCGGGTCGAGCGCACGCGCTACCGCCCCGACGTCTGGCGGCTGCCCGAGTCGGTCGTGGCCGGTGCCGGGGTCCTCGCCTGCGCCCTCGTGGTGGCAGTCGCGCGCCAGACCCCGGCCGTCGCCTACCCGGTGCCCACGCTGCTGCCGCCGCTGACCCTGCCCGCGCTGGCCGCCGCTGCCGTCGGGCTCGTGCCGCTGCTGGTCGTGCCCGACCCCCGGTCGGAGCGGCCGGCGCCGTCCCTGGCCCCCGCCCCTCGTCCCCGGGAGGAGGTGGCCGGTCGTGATCAGGTGGCGTGAGGTCCGCTTCGCCTATCCCGGCGGCGGCGAGGAGCCCACCAGGACCGTGCTCGACGGGGTCGACGCCGAGGTGCCCGAGGCCGAGCTGGTGCTGCTGGCGGGCAGCACCGGGTCGGGCAAGTCAACCCTGCTGCGGACGGTCAACGGCCTCGTCCCGTCCTTCACCGGCGGTGCGTTGAGCGGCGAGGTGGAGGTGGCCGGTCAGTCCGTGGTCGGCGTGCCGCCGCGGGAGCTGGCCCACCTGGTCGGCCACGTCGCCCAGGACCCGCTGGCCGCCTTCGTCACCTCGACCGTCGAGGAGGAGCTCGCCTACGGCATGGAGCAGCTCGGCCTCGAGCCCGGCACCATGCGCCGCCGCGTCGAGGAGACGCTGGACCTGCTGGGCATCCACGACCTGCGGGACCGCCCGCTGCGCACCCTCTCCGGTGGCCAGCAGCAGCGCGTCGCGATCGGTGCGGTGCTCACCATGCACCCGCGCGTCCTCGTCCTCGACGAGCCGACCTCGGCCCTGGACCCCACGGCCGCCGAGGACGTGCTGGGCACGCTCGCCCGGCTCGTCCACGACCTGGGCCTGACCGTGCTGGTGGCCGAGCACCGGATGGAGCGGGTGGTGCCGTTCGCCGACCGGATGCTGGTGCTCGAGTCCGGCCGGCTGACCGAGGGCCCGGCCGCGGACCTGCTGCGCGACTCGGTCGTCGCGCCGCCGCTGGTCGAGCTCGGGCGGCTGGCCGGGTGGCAGCCCCTGCCGCTCACGGTCCGCGAGGCCCGGCGGCGTACCTCCCTGCTGCGCGAGCGTCTCGCCGACCCCGTCCGTCGCGCGACGCCGAAGGGCGCGGTCGTGCTCGAGGCCGCGGACGTGGTCGTGCGCTACGGCCGCACCACCGCGGTCTCCGGGGTCTCGCTGCAGGTCCGGGGCGGAGAGGTGGTGGCGTTGATGGGCCGCAACGGGTCGGGCAAGTCCTCGCTGCTGTGGTCCCTGCAGGGCGCTCGCGCGCGGGCGCAGGGCCGGGTCGCGGTGACCGGCCGGGACCCGTCCGCGGAACCGCCCGCGGAGGCGCGCCGGCTGGTCGGCCTGGTGCCCCAGACCGCCTCCGACCTGCTCTACCTCGACACGGTCGCCGGCGAGTGCCGGGCGGCCGACCACCAGGCGGGCGTGCCCGAGGGCACTTGCGCGGTGCTGCTGGACCGGCTGGTCCCCGGCGTCGACCTGGCCCGTCACCCGCGCGACCTGTCGGAGGGGCAGCGGCTGGCCCTCGTGCTGGCGGTCATGCTGACCGCCGACCCGGCCGTGGTCGCCCTCGACGAGCCCACCCGCGGGCTGGACTACCAGGCCAAGCGCGCGCTGGCGACGGTGCTCGCCGAGCTCGCGGGGGAGGGCCGCGCCGTGCTCGTGGCCACCCACGACGTCGAGTTCGCCGCGGAGGTCGCCGACCGGGTCCTCGTCCTCGCCGGTGGCGAGGTGGTCTCGGAGGGACCGGCCGCCACGGTGCTGGCCGAGTCCCCGGCCTTCGCCCCCCAGGTCACCAAGGTGCTCGGCGCGCCCTGGCTGACCGTGACCGACGTACGCCGCGCGCTGCGGCCGGTGCCCGTGAGCGGAGCGAGAGCGGTGGAAGCCGGCGGGGACGCATGAGGACGGGGACGCGCACCGCCGCGACGCTCGGGCTGGCCTCGGCCGCGGCCCTGGTGATGTTCTGCTGGCCGCTCCTGCTGCGACCCCCGGCCGGGGTGGACCAGGTGACCCCGCCGTTCCTCTTCCTCGCCCTGCTGCCGCTGGTCGTCGTGGTGGTGCTGGCCGAGATGTCCGAGGGCGGCATGGACGCCAAGTCCCTTGCCCTGCTGGGCGTCCTCACCGCAGTCAACGGCGCGCTCCGGTCGCTCGGCGCCGGTCTGGCCGGCGTCGAGCTCGTGTTCTTCCTGCTCATCCTGGCCGGGCGGGTGCTCGGCCCGGCGTTCGGCTTCGTGCTCGGGGTGACCTCGCTGTTCGCCTCGGCGCTGCTCACCAGCGGCGTCGGCCCGTGGCTGCCCTACCAGATGATGTGCTCGGCGTGGATCGGGCTGGGCGCGGGGCTGCTGCCCCGACGCACCGGTCCGCGAGCGTGGCGCGGGCGGCGCGAGATCGCCCTGCTCGTGGTCTACGGCGTCGTGTGCGCCTACGGCTTCGGCCTGCTGATGAACCTCTCGTCGTGGCCCTACGCGGTGGGCATCGCCGTGCCGGGTCACGAGGGCTCGCTGTCCTACGTCGCGGGCGCGCCGGTGTGGGACAACCTGCGGACCTTCGGGATCTACACCCTGCTCACCTCCACCGGCACCTGGGACACCGGCCGGGCGGTCACCAACAGCCTGGCGCTGGTCCTCCTCGGCCCGGCCATCCTCGGCACGCTGCGGCGGGCCGAGCGGCGGACGGTCGTCCGCCCGGCGCAGGCCGCCACCACTAGCCTGGCCTGATGCCCGTCACGCTCCCTGACGGGGTCCTCGGGATGGCGGACCGTGGGCCCGACTGGGCCGCCTGGGTGGACGCGCTGCCCGGCCTGGCCGCCGACCTGGTCGAGGAGTGGGCGCTCGAGCCGGACGGCATCCCGATGCACGGCTTCGTCGGCCTGGTCCTGCCGGTGCTGGCCGGGACGCGACCGGCGGTGCTCAAGATCTCCTTCCCCGACGAGGAGACGGCCCAGGAGCACCTCGCGCTGCGCCGCTGGGAGGGCCGCGGCGCGGTGGCGCTGCTCCGGGCCGACCCCCGCCGCAGGGCGCTCCTGCTCGGCCGGCTCGGGGCGCGCAAGCTCACCGAGGTCGACGTGGACGAGGCGTGCGAGCAGGTGGCGCAGCGCTACCGCGACCTGCACGTCCCCGCCTCGCCGCAGTTCCGACGGCTCAGCGCGGTGTGCGCCTCGTGGGCGACCAGGCTGGGTGCGCTGCCGCGCAGCGCTCCGCTGCCGCACCGGCTGGTGCAGCAGGCCGTCGCCCTGGCCCGCGACCTGGGCACCGACCCGGCGACCGACGGGACCCTGATCCACGGCGACCTGCACTACGACAACGTGCTCGAGGCACCGCCGGACGAGTCGGACTACGCCGGCGACTGGGTGGTGATCGACCCCAAGCCGCTCAGCGGCGACCCCCACCTCGAGCCTGCCCCGATGCTGTGGAACCGCTGGGACGAGGCGGTCGCGACCGGGGACGTGCGGGACGCCGTACGCCGGCGGTTCTTCACCCTGGTCGACACCGCGGGGCTCGACGAGGACCGGGCCCGGGCGTGGACGGTCCTGCGGCTGGTCGCCTTCGGGCTCGAGCAGCTGGAGGAGCCCACGCCGCGCAGCGCGGACCTGGTGACCACGGCGGTGACCGTCGCCAAGGCGGTGCAGGGCGACGACTGAGCCGCGATGCGGCACGATCAGCCTCGTGACTGCACGCCTCGTCTCGGTCAACGCGGCCCTGCCGCGCGTCCTGCAGGAGAAGCCCCGCCTGGTCTCCGCGATCGACAAGATCCCGCGGCAGGGACCGGTGGCGGTGGGCAACCTCGGGCTGGAGGGCGACGAGGTCGCCGACCAGGTGCGTCACGGGGGCTCGTTCCGGAGCCTGTACGCCTATGCCGCGGAGGACCTGGCCCACTGGGAGCGGGAGCTGGGCAGGCCCGTGCGGCCGGGACTCTTCGGGGAGAACCTCACGACCTCCGGCATCGACCTCAACCAGTGCGTCGTCGGCGAGGAGTGGATGGTCGGCACCGCGCGGCTCGCGGTCGCGTCCGTGCGCGTGCCCGGCACCAGGTTCCAGCGCTGGATGGGCCTGCAGGGCGTCGACGCCGCGGACTGGCCCCACAGGTTCTCGGCGCACGGGCGGCCCGGGGTGCTCCTGACCGTGATGGGGCGCGGACACGTGGCGGCGGGCGACCCGGTCGACGTGATGCACGTGCCGGACCACGGCGTCACCGCGGGCACGGTCTTCCGCGCCCTGACCGCCGAGCCCGCCCTGCTGCCACTCCTGCTCGAGGTCGACGGGCTTCCACCGGACGTCTACGACGTGGCCCAGACCTATGCGGACGAGACCGGATAGGGTTCTGTCACATCCGTAGAGCGAACCGAAGAGGTAGAAGTGTCGTCTGCCGTGATCGATCAGAGCGTCATCGACAACCGTCCGATGACCGTGAGTCGCCAGTTCCTCGACCGGGTCGCCGCCAGCGCCGACCTGGAGGCCTACCGGTTCCCGGTGGGCGAGCACTGGGAGTCCATCACCTGGCGCGAGACGGGAGCCAAGGTCTCCCGGGTCGCCGCGGGTCTCGTCGCGCTGGGCATCGAGCCCGAGCAGCGCGTGGGCATCGCGTCCAACACGCGCTACGAGTGGATCATCGCCGACCTGGCCGTGATGTGCGCCGGTGCGGCCACCACGACCGTCTACCCCTCCACCAACGCCGAGGACGTCGCCTACATCCTGGCCGACTCGGAGTGTCGGGTGGTCTTCGCCGAGGACGACTCGCAGCTGGCCAAGCTCAAGGAGCGCAGGAGCGAGCTGCCGCACCTGGACAAGGTCGTGCTCCTCGACGGTCACGGCGACGGTGACTGGGTGATCACGCTCGCCGAGCTCGAGGCACTCGGCAAGGAGAAGCTCGAGGCCGAGCCCGGGGTCATCGAGGACCGCGTCGCCAACACCACCGGCGACTCGCTCGCCACCCTGATCTACACCTCCGGCACGACCGGACGTCCCAAGGGTGTGCGGCTCAAGCACGAGTCGTGGACCTTCGAGGGTGCGGTGATCCAGGCGCAGGGCATCCTCGGCGAGGACGACCTGCAGTACCTCTGGCTCCCGATGGCCCACTCGTTCGGCAAGGTGTTGCTCTCCTCGCAGCTGGCCTGCGGGTTCGCCACCGCCGTCGACGGCCGGGTCGACAAGATCATCGACAACCTGGCGGTCGTGAAGCCGACCTTCATGGGCGCTGCCCCGCGGATCTTCGAGAAGGCCTACGCGCGCATCTCGACGATGACCGAGTCCGAGGGCGGCGCGAAGCTGAAGATCTTCACGCAGGCCTTCAAGGTCGGCAAGCAGGTCAAGGCGCTCCAGCACGAGGGCAAGTCGGTCCCGCTGGGCCTCAAGCTCCAGAACGCGCTGTTCGACCGGCTGGTGTTCAGCAAGGTGCGCGACCGCTTCGGCGGCCGGGTGCGGTTCTTCATCTCCGGCGCCGCCGCCCTCAACCGCGACATCGCGCAGTGGTTCGAGGCGGCGGGCGTCCTCATCCTCGAGGGCTACGGCCTGACCGAGACCTCGGCCGGGGCGTTCGTCAACCACCCCGAGGACTACAAGATCGGCACCGTCGGCAAGGTCTTCCCCGGCAGCGAGGTCAAGCTCGGCGAGGGCGACGAGATCCTCGTGCGCGGCCCCAACGTGATGGACGGCTACCACGGCCTGCCCGAGGAGACCGAGAAGACCCTGGACGCCGACGGCTGGCTGCACACCGGCGACAAGGGGTCGCTGGACGAGGACGGCTTCCTGACCATCACCGGCCGGATCAAGGAGCTGTTCAAGACCTCCGGCGGCAAGTACATCGCCCCGCCCGCGATCGAGGCCAAGTTCAAGGCGATCTGCCCCTACGCCAGCCAGTTCATGGTCTTCGGCAACGAGCGCAACTACGTCGTCGCGCTGGTCACCCTGGACCCGGACGCCATCGGCGAGTGGGCCAAGGAGCAGGGTGTCGACGCGTCGTCGTACGAGGCGATCGTCAGCAGCGACGAGTGCCGCACGATGGTCGGCACGTACGTCGACCAGCTCAACGGGCAGCTCAACCGCTGGGAGACGATCAAGAAGTTCGAGCTCCTCGACCACGACCTCACCGTCGAGACCGGCGAGCTCACCCCGTCGATGAAGGTCAAGCGCAACGTGGTGGAGTCCAACTACTCCGACGTGATCGACAAGCTCTACGCCTGAGCCCCACGGGGCTCCGCCCCTCCCGCCTCGTCCGGTTGGGGACGCGCTATGGCGCGTCCCCAACCGGACAAGAGCGAGGTACGCCGATCGCGGCGAGGTCGAGGGCGATCCGGCCCCCGTCCGACCTCACCTCCAGGCTCGAGCAACGGAGCACCCGGCGGCCGGCGACGACGAGCTCGCGCTCGCGGACCATGTCCGCCCACCAGTTCTCCACCTCCGTGTGGAACGCGCCGTCGACCTCGAGCACGACGATGTCGCCGCTGGGCAGGTCCCACTCGTTGTCCAGGTAGCGACGCTTGCCGTAGCGGTCCTTGCGCACCGTCTGTCGATCGGGCGAGCGCAGTCCGTGTGCGCGACAGAGCCGTGCCACCTCGATCTCGGCGAGCGACTGCGCGCCACCTGCGATGTCCGCGAGCAGCAGTCGGAAGAGAGGAGCGCGGTGCAGTGGTCGCAGCTTGCTCAGCTGGGCCGACAGTCGCTCCGGAGTGGTCAGCCCCTGCTGGACGACGGCCGAGAGGACGCCGGCGGCTGTGCGCTCCGAGCGGTCGTACGCGGCGAAGATCAGTGCTGCCGCCTCGACGTTGAGCCGAGGCGGGGTGCTCCGCGGCACGGTGAGCGACGGGATGTTGCGGCGGGTCTGGACGTAGCGAACCCCTGACAGTTCGACCCTGTCGTCCGACTTCGGGATCACGACGGCCTCCCACGGTCGGGTCCAGCCGGTCAACCCGGCGACCGACAGCGCGGTGAGACCGCACAACGCGGCGGGCTCTCCGGCGTGAAGCACGGCGGCCCAACGCCTCTGCTCCTGCGTCAGGGTGCCGGTCGACAGGCATACGACGGAAGGACCGACTGTGGACCAGCGGCCAGCAGCAACCTGGTTGCGCACCCGGTCGCCGTCCAAGCCGTGATCAGCGAGCTGCCGGCGCGTCACGAGGCCGCCTTGCGCCGTTGCGGTGTGCCGCCACGTCGGTCCGGCCGGTGGCGTCGCGGACCGGGAGTCATCCGGAGTGCCCAGCATCGCCGTACCGTGCCACTTCACGGGCGCGAGTGCCGACCGCTCTCCACAGCCTTGCTCTTGTCCGGTTGGGGACGCGCTGTGGCGCGTCCCCAACCGGACGAGGGCGGAGCCGGCGGAGCCGGCGCGTGCGGTGGGCGGGACAATGGGGGGCGTGCTCGGCTTCTACGTCCACGTGCCGTTCTGCAGCGTGCGGTGCGGCTACTGCGACTTCAACACCTACACCGCCGACGAGCTCGGCGGGACCTCGGCGCCGGCGGGCGCCTCCCGGGCGACCTACGCCGAGGCGGCGCTCGCCGAGGTGCGCTTCGCCCGTGCCACCTGGCCGGCCGAGGACCGCCCGGTCTCGACGGTCTTCTTCGGCGGGGGTACGCCGACGCTGCTGCCGCCGCAGGACCTGGTCCGGATCCTCGGTGGCATCGAGCAGGAGTTCGGGCTCGCCGACGACGTGGAGGTGACCACCGAGGCCAACCCCGACAGCGTGAGTGCTGAGTCCCTGGAGCGCCTGCGCGAGGGCGGGGTGAACCGGGTCTCGTTCGGGATGCAGTCGGCGGTGCGCCCGGTGCTCGCCGTCCTCGACCGCACCCACGACCCCGAGCGGGTGCCGCGGGTCGTGGAGTGGGCGCGGTCGGCGGGGTTCGATCAGGTCAGCCTCGACCTGATCTACGGCACGCCGGGGGAGTCGGTGCAGGACTGGGCGACCTCGGTCGACGCCGCCCTGGCCTGCGCGCCGGACCACGTCTCGGCGTACTCCCTCGTCGTGGAGCAGGGCACCGCCCTGGCCCGTCGGGTCCGGCGCGGCGAGGTCGCGCCGGTCGACGACGACGACCTGGCCGACAAGTACGTCCTGGCCGACGAGCGGCTCTCCGCGGCGGGCCTCGGGTGGTACGAGGTGTCGAACTGGGCCCGCGACGAGGCGGCCCGCTGCCGGCACAACCTGGGCTACTGGCGCGGGGACGACTGGTGGGGGGTCGGCCCCGGCGCCCACTCCCACCGCGCCGGCGTGCGGTGGTGGAACGTCAAGCACCCGGCGGAGTACGCGCGGCGCCTGGACTCGGGCGCGTCGCCGGAGGCCGGGCGGGAGGAGCTGTCGGCGGCCGAGCGACACCTCGAGGCGCTGCTGCTCGGCATCCGCCTGGCCGAGGGCCTGGACGCCGGGGTGCTGTCCCCGACCGAGCGGGACCGTCTCGAAGACCTGGCGACCCGGGGCCTCCTCGAGGTCGGGGACGGCCGGGTGCGCCTGACCCGCCACGGCCGCCTGCTCGCCGACGGGGTCGTCCGCGACCTGCTCGACTGAGGCGGGTCAGCTCACGAAGCGGATCGTCAGGGGATAGCGGTAGGGCCTGCCCTCCGAGGCGCGCATGGTCGCGAGGACGACGAAGACCAGCCACAGCACGGCCAGGACGGCCAGCAGCAGGAACCCGATGAGCACCAGCGCCAGCACCACGCTGACGAACCCGTAGATCAGCATGCTGAGCTGGAAGTTGAGCGACTCGACGGCGTGCTGACGCACGAACGGGGACTCGTTGCCCTTGACCAGCATGATGATCAGCGGCACCAGGAACGCCATCGCGACCCAGGCGCCGAGCAGGCAGCCGATGTGGGAGACCAGCGCCCACGTGCGCTCCTCCTGGGTGGTGCCGGAGGGGTGCGGAGGCTCGGACGGTCCCGGCCCGGGAGCCGGCGGTGGCGGCGGGGGAGGAGGCGGCGGCGGTCCGCTGCCGGGCGGTGTGGTCATGGCACGAACCTAGCGTGGGAGGGGGCTGCTCACCGGTCGCCGGGGCCGGTGGTCACGAAGTCGATCAGCTCCTCGACGCGGCCGAGGAACGCCGGTTCGAGGTCCTGGAAGGACCGCACGGTGCCGAGGATCCGCTTCCACGCCTGGGCGATGTCGGCCTGGTTGCGGTGCGGCCAGCCGAGGTGCTGGCAGATGCCGTGCTTCCACTCCATGGACCGCGGGACCGTGGGCCACTTCTGCAGACCCAGCCGGGCGGGCTTCACCGCCTGCCACACGTCGACGTAAGGATGCCCGACCACGAGCACGTGCTTGCCGTGGGGGCCACGCACCACCGCGTCGGCGATGCGGCTCTCCTTGGACCCGCGGACCAGGTGGTCGACGAGCACCCCGACCCGTCGTGACGGACCGGGCCCGAAGTCGGCCAGGTGCGCGGGCAGGTCGTCGACGCCGGCGAGGTACTCCACCACGACGCCCTCGATGCGCAGGTCGTCACCCCAGACCTTCTCCACGAGCTCCGCGTCGTGTCGGCCCTCGACGAAGATCCGGCTGGCGCGCGCGACGCGGGCCTTGGTGCCCTGCACGGCGACCGAGCCGGACGCCGTACGCGTCGGGACGGCGGGGCCCTGACGCGTCGGCGGGCGCAGGATCACCGGGCGCCCCTCGAGCAGGAAGCCCGGTCCGAGCGGGAACGTGCGCCGCTTGCCGCGCCGGTCCTCGAGCGTGACCGTGTCGAGGTCGCGCTCGACCGAGACGATCTCGCCGCACCAGTCCGTGGTGACCTCCTCGACGACCAGGCCCTTGTCGGCCGAGACCTCGACGGCACGTCCCCTGGCCGGGGCGCGCCAGTCGGTCTGCAGGACGTCGTTGCCGTAGCGGTCGGAGAAGGAAGCGCTCACCGGCGCACGCTAGCGCCGCACCTCAGAGCACGGGCAGGCGACGCGCGGAGCGGGGCAGGTGCTCGTAGCCACGGCGTACGGCGGTCTCGACCGCCTCGCGCGGGAACGGCCAGTCCTCGTGGGCGAGGGCGTCCTCGAGCGAGGCACCCTGGCCCGCGAGGTGGTGGATCGTCTCGGCCACGACGCCGGTGTCGGCGCGCTGCTCGTGCAGGAAGGCCTGGTCGACGACCGCGCCGTGGCCCGGCACGACGACCGTGCCCGGGGTGGTCATCTGACCGACCAGCTCGAGGGTGACCGGCCACTCCAGCGGCCAGCTGTCGACGCCGTAGACCGGCGGGGCGCTCTCCTCGAGCAGGTCGCCGGCCACCAGGACGTCGGCGTCGGGGACGCGCACCACGACGTCACCGTCGGTGTGGCCCCGACCGCAGTGGACCAGCTCGACGTAGCGGTCACCCAGGTCCACGGCGCGGACCGAGTGGAAGGTGTCCTCGGGCACGACGAGCCGGCTGGACTCCACGGCGTCGAAGTCCGGGTCCTCGCGCGGGATCTCGGCGAGGGCGCGCTCACGGGACGCCGCCATGCCCGCGGTGGCGGCCTCGTGGGCGAGCAGCCCGGCGTCGGGCCAGGCGTCGAGGACGACGCCGTTGCCGAGCACGTGGTCCCAGTGGGCGTGGGTGTTCAGCACGGTGACCACCGGAGCACCGGTGACGGCCCGGAGGCGATCGAGCGTGGCGCGGGCGTCGCGCTCGCTGCCGTGGGTGTCGACGAGCAGCAGTCCGCGCTCGCCGAGCACCGCGGTGATGTTGAGGTCGAGCCAGGTGTGACGTGCCACCCACACCCGGTCGGCGACCTCCCGGAAGTCCTCGCTGCGCTGCTCCACGGGACCGACCCTACGGCGCGGGCCTTGTAGACTTGGCACTCGTCCGAGCTGAGTGCCAGTCGACGGCGCGTCAGTCCCTGCGAGCGACGGATGGAGGGTGATCGATGGTCGAGGACCGCAAGCTCGCCGTCCTGCGCGCGATCGTGGAGGACTACGTCTCCACGCACGAGCCGGTGGGCTCCAAGTCGCTGGTCGAGCGTCACCGCCTCGGCGTCTCGCCGGCGACGGTGCGCAACGACATGGCCGCGTTGGAGGAGGAGGGGCTGATCGCCCAGCCCCACACCAGTGCCGGGCGCATCCCGACCGAGAAGGGCTACCGCCTCTTCGTCGACCGGCTCAGCCAGATCAAGCCGCTGAGCGCGGCCGAGCGCCGGGCGATCACCACGATCCTGCAGGGGGCGGTCGACCTCGACGACGTGGTCGCCCGCTCGGTCCGGCTGCTGGCGCAGCTGACCCGGCAGGTCGCCGTCGTGCAGTACCCCACCCTGTCCCGGTCCACGGTGCGTCACGTGGAGCTGGTCCTGCTCACCACGACGCGGATGCTCGTCGTGCTGATCCTCTCGACCGGACGCGTGGAGCAGCGCGTGGTCGAGCTGCCCGACACCCTGGACGACGACGACCTGGCGAGGGTGCGCCAGGCCGTCAACCGCGCCCTGGTCGGGGAGGGCGTCGTCGACGCGGTCGACCGGCTCGCCGGGCTGCCCGAGCAGTTCCCCGCCGACCACCGGGCCCTGATGTCGATGCTGGTGGCCGCGCTGATCGAGGCGATGTCGGACCACCGCTCCGACGAGCGCGTCATCGTCGGCGGCACCGCCAACCTGGCGCGCTACGGCGAGGGCCTCAACCTCTCCATCCAGCCGTTGCTCGAGGCGCTCGAGGAGCACGTGCTGCTGCTCAAGATCCTCGGCGAGACCTCCTCGCCGTCGACCCTGACGGTGCGGATCGGATCTGAGGTGCCCCACGAGGGGTTCGCCAGCACCTCGGTGGTGACCACCGGCTACGGCCAGGGCGAGGAGGCGCTCGGCACGCTGGGCGTGCTGGGCCCCACCCGCATGGACTACCCCGGCGCGATGGCGAGCGTCCGCGCCGTGGCGCAGTACCTCTCCAAGATCCTCGACCAGAGCTGAGCGAGCTGACCAGAGCCGACCAGAGCTGAACAAGGCTGAACAAGGCTGAGAAGCCGCGACAAGGACTGAGAAAGACACCGTGAGCCAAGACCCGTACGAGACGCTCGGTGTGGCCAAGGACGCCGACGCCGAGACGATCAAGAAGGCCTACCGCAAGCTGGCCCGCCAGCTGCACCCGGACGTCAATCCCGACCCTGCGACGCAGGAGCGGTTCAAGGACGTCACGCGGGCCTACGAGATCCTCAGCGACCCGGACAAGCGCCGCCAGTACGACATGGGTGGCGACGTGTTCGGCGGCTTCGGGGGCGGTGCCGGTGCCGGCTTCTCGTTCAGCGACATCATGGACGCCTTCTTCGGCGGTGCGGCCGGTGGCGCCGCCGGCGGCGGGCGTGGGCCCCGCCCGCGCGTGCGCCGCGGCCAGGACGCGCTGATCAACCTCGACGTCGAGCTGGCCGAGGCCGCTTTCGGCACCACGCGGGAGCTGAAGGTCGACACGGCCGTGCTGTGCACGACCTGCCACGGCAACGGCGCCGCGCCCGGCACGTCCCCGCGCATCTGCGAGACCTGCCAGGGCCGCGGCGAGACCTTCCACGTGCAGCGCTCGTTCCTCGGCGAGGTGCGCACGATGCGTCCGTGCGCCGCGTGCCGGGGCTACGGCCAGATCATCCCCGAGCCCTGCCGCGAGTGCGCGGGCGACGGGCGCGTGCGCTCGCGCCGCAGCCTCACCGTCAAGATCCCCGCCGGCGTCGACGACGGCACCCGGGTGCAGCTGGCCGAGCAGGGGGAGATCGGCCCGGGCGGCGGCCCGGCCGGTGACCTCTACGTCGAGCTGCGCGTGCGTCCCCACGACGTCTTCGTGCGCAAGGGCCGCGACCTGCACTGCGTGGTCGAGGTGCCGATGACCGCGGCCGCCCTGGGCGCCACGATCACCCTGCCCACGCTCGAGTCCGACCTGTCGGCCGCCGCGGCCGACGAGGCGGGTCTGGGGGAGCCGGAGGAGGAGGTCGCCGTCGACATCCGGCCCGGGACCCAGTCCGGGACCGACGTGGTCATCGAGGGGCACGGGGTGCCGTCGCTGCGCGGCGCGGGCCGCGGCGACATCGTCGTGCGCATCGTCGTGCTCACGCCCACCAAGCTCGACGAGCGGCAGCAGGAGCTCCTGCGCGAGCTGGCGACCCTGCGCGGCGAGGAGAAGGCCTCTGGCCAGGTGACCGGACCCCACCACAAGGGCATGTTCGGCCGGCTGCGCGACGCCTTCGGCCCTCGCCCCTGACGCCGCCCGTGGACCTGCACGGCCTTCCCTTCTTCCACCTCGCCGACGCCCCCTCGGCCGGGCCCGGCGACGAGGTCGTGCTCGACGGGCCGGAGGGTCACCACGCCGCGGTCGTGCGCCGTCTGTCCGCCGGCGAGCGGCTGGTCCTCACCGACGGTGCCGGCACCCGCCTGGTCGGGACCGTCGGCTCGGTCGGCAAGCGCTCGCTGACCGTGCTGGTCGAGGTGGTCGAGGAGGTGGCCCGCCCCACACCCCGCGTGAGCGTGGTGCAGGCGATCCCCAAGGGCGAGCGCGGCGAGCTCGCCGTCGAGCTGCTCACCGAGGTCGGCGCCGACCTGGTCGTCCCCTGGACGGCCGAGCGGTCGGTCGCCAGGTGGCGGGGCGAGCGAGCGGCCAAGTCGCTCGAGCGCTGGCGTTCCACCGCCCGTGAGGCAGCCAAGCAGTCGCGGCGCGCGTGGTGGCCCGAGGTGGCCGAGCCGGCCGGGCTCGACGCCGTCTGCGAGCGGGTCCGCGGGGCGGGTCTCGCGGTGGTCCTCCACGAGGCGGGGCCGGTGCCGCTGTCCTCGGCCGGCGAGGTGCCCGAGGACCTGCTGCTCGTCGTCGGGCCCGAGGGCGGCCTCACCGATGCCGAGCTGGAGGCGCTGCGCGGAGCCGGCGCGGCCGTCGTACGGCTGGGGGACGAGGTGATGCGCACCTCGACCGCCGGCGCCGCCGCGACCGCCGCGCTGCTGTCGCGGACCCCGCGCTGGGGCGCTACTCGACCGTGATGCGCTTGGTGTCCTGCGCCTCCGGGCGACCGGCCTCACCGCCGGACATGTCCTGGTCGTAGACGCGCACGACGTAGTCGCCGGGCTCCACGCCCGGGATGGTGAAGGTGTACGGCGAGAGGGTGCAGCACTCCTTCGCCATGCCGGCGCCGTCGGCGACGACCCGGCCGCCCTGGAGCAGCTGCCACGCGACGTTGGCCTCGAAGAACGCGCCCTGGCCCTCCACCCGGACGTCGCCGGCGGGGACGGTGTCGCCGTCCTGCGGGGACGTGATCCACACCGTGGCCAGGGTCTCCATCGGGGCGCCCTGGGCCAGGGGCTCGGCGGTCGGCACGCCGAGGACCTGGTCGCTCGGCTTGCCGTCGAGGAGCAGCTGGACCGGCACCCGGTCCTGGACGGCCGCCTGCGCGGTGTAGACCAGCTGCTGCACGGCCATGCGCGCCTCGGCGCGGCTCATGCCCTGCGGCCGGTCGTGCAGGCTTCCCGCCGTCGGGCCGGAGAGGTCGATGGTGACCTGCTGCTCGCTGGACAGCGACACCGCGCGGTTGAGCCGGGTGCCCGCCGGCCACGGAGTGCGGTAGTCCGGGTCGAGCGGCGGGGCCTCGACCGCCTGCCGCACGGCCCGGCCCAGGACGTCGCCCCCGACGACCTCGACCCGGTGGAACTCGCGGAACAGCCGTGGCCCGACGGGGGAGTCACCGACGTAGTAGACCGGGAGGGCCTGGGTGGTGGTGGCCGGCGCGGAGGTCGGGGAGACAGCGGCGGAGGACGCCGTCGCCGACGGCGAGGCGCTCGCGGTCGGGGCGCTGCTCGTCCCGGGGGTCAGCGAGGCGGAGGCCGCGGGGACGCTGTCCCCGGACGGCTCGCCGGTGTCCTGCGTGACCAGGACGACCCCGGTCACGACGACGGCCACCGCGGCGGCACCGCCGAGGGCCAGCAGGGCGGCGCGGGGGGCGGAGCGGGGTCGGGACATGGCGTCCTCCTGGAGGCGGGAGCGGATGGCGGCCAGGCCCGGGACGGGCTCGAGGTCGTCGACGGTGTCGTGCAGGGCGTCGCGGACGCGGCGCTCGTCGTGGTCGGAGGGGTGGTCCGGGGTCCGGTCGCCGGTCATCGACGCTCCTCGTGGTCGGGCCCGGTCTCGGGCGGCAGCAGGTCCTGCAGACGGCGTACGGCGCGGTGGGCGTGGCTCTTCACCGCACCGCGACTGATCCCGAGGACGGAGGCGATCGTGGCCTCGTCGAGGTCGGCGTAGTAGCGCAGCGCCACGACCTCGCGCTGCCGTGCGGGCAGCGACTGGAGGGCGGCGAGCACCTGACGGCGGCGCTCGGCCACGACGGCCGCCTCGTCGGCGCCCGGTCCGGCCGGCTCCGACCACGAGGTCCGCAGCGCCTCCAGGTGACGCTCGCGCACGCCGCGGCGGCGCAGCACCGACCGGGCGCCGTTGACCACGGAGCGACGCAGGTAGGGCAGCGCGGCCCCGGGGTCGCGGAGGCGGGTCCAGCTGCCGTGCAGGGCCACGAAGGCGTCCTGCACCACCTCCTCGGCGGTGCCGAGGTCGCGCACGAGCAGCACCGCGAGGCGGACCAGGGAGCGGTAGTGGTCGCCATACAGCTGCTCGAGCGCAGCGTCGGGCGCGCGGGCGGCGTCGAGCTCGTCGGGGGTCCCGCCGACGGGGTCGCCCTCGCCCGGAGGGACCTGGAGGCTCACTGCGGTCACGCTAGTAGGACGCCTCACCCCCGGGTGCGGTTGACACGGGGTGTCGCCCGACCGGACGAGGCGCTCAGGCGCGCAGCGCCGCCAGGAGGTCGGCGACCAGGTCCTCGGCGTCCTCGAGCCCGATGCTGAACCGGACCACGCCGTCGGTGATGCCGGCGGCCGCGCGGCCCTCGGCGCCCATCCTGCGGTGGGTGGTGGTGGCGGGGTGGGTGCACAGCGACTTGGCGTCGCCCAGGTTGTTGGAGATGTCGAACAGCCGCAGCGCGTCCATGACGCGGAAGGCGTGGTCGCGGCCGCCCTCGAGGTCGAGGGTGACCATCGTGCTGCCGCCGCTCATCTGTCGCAGGACCAGCTCGCGCTGGGGGTGGGAGTCCAGCCCGGGATAGACCACCCGAGCCACCCCGGGCGCGTCCTCGGCGGCCCGGGCGACCGCCAGGGCGTTGTCGGCCATGCGCCGCACCCGCAGGTCCATCGTCTCCAGGCCCTTGAGCATCACCCACGCGTTGAACGGCGACAGCGACGGCCCCACGTTGCGCACGAAGTCGCGGACCGGTCCCATGACGAAGTCGTGCTCGCCCAGGATCGCACCGGCCAGCGCCCGGCCCTGGCCGTCGATGTGCTTGGTGGCGGAGTAGACGACCACGTCGGCCCCGAGCTCCAACGGCCTCGAGAACACGGGCGTCCCGAACACGTTGTCGACCACGACGTACGCCCCGGCCGCCCTCGCCAGCTCGCTCACGGCGGCGACGTCGACCAGCTCGAGCATCGGGTTGCTGGGGGTCTCGAGGAAGACCGCGGCGGTCGGCACGCTCAGCGCCGCACGCCAGGCCTCGAGGTCCGTGCCGTCGACGAAGACCGAGTCCACGCCCCACCGCGGCAGGATCTCGTCGATGATCACGTAGCACGCGCCGAAGAGCTGCCGGGAGGCCACGATCCGCTCGCCCGCGCCGACGAGCGAGGCCAGCGCGGTGAACACCGCCGACATGCCCGAGGCGGTGGCGTAGCACGCCTCCGCGCCCTCGAGCGCCCGCAGGCGCTCCTCGAACATCGAGACCGTGGGGTTGGTGTAGCGGCTGTAGACGTAGTGGTCGTTCTCGCCGAGGAAGGCCTGCTCGGCCTCCTCGGCGCTGCCGAAGACGTAGCCGCTGCTGAGGAAGATCGCCTCCGAGGTCTCGTCGAAGGCGCTGCGCATGACGCCCGACCGGACCGCTCGCGTCCGCGGACGCCAGGTGCCGGGCCCCTCCGGGCCGGTCGGATCGCTCATGCGGTCGAGGATGGCACAGCTCCGCGACCGCCTAGGGTGGCCGGGTGAGCGACGAGACGAGTGACCAGGGCGACTGCCTGTTCTGCAGCTTCGTGTCCGGGGAGACGCAGCCCGACGTGGTGCTGGAGACCGAGCTGAGCCTGGCGTTCCGCGACATCAACCCCCAGGCGCCGACCCACGTGCTGGTGATCCCGAAGGCCCATCACGCCACGCTGGCCGACCTGGCCGAGACCGCCCCGGACAGCCTGGTGGACCTGGGCCGGACGATCCGCGCGATCGCCGCGCAGGAGGGTCTCGACGGCGGCTACCGCACGGTGTTCAACACCGGTCGCGCCGCTCAGCAGAGCGTCCACCACGTGCACGGGCACGTCATCGGCGGCCGGGACATGACCTGGCCGCCCGGCTGAGCGGCCCGGATGCCCCGATCCCCGTAGAATCGCGAGCGATGACAGAGAACCCCTCCGGTCCCAGCACCCGGCGCGACCAGCCCGTGCACACCATCGACGTGCCCAACAGCATCAACATGGTGACGCTGCTCGGGCCCAACGACGAGCACCTCGGGCTGTGGGAGCAGGCCTTCGACGCCGACATCCACGTGCGGGGCAACCGCGTGACGCTGCGCGGGCAGTCCTCCGAGCTCGCGCTGGCCGAGCGCCTGATCGACGAGCTGGTCGCGATCCTGCGCACCGGTCAGGGGCTGACCCCCGAGATCGTCGAGCGGGCGATCACGATGCTGCGCGCGGAGAGCCAGGAGCGGCCGGCCGACGTGCTGAGCCTCAACATCCTGTCCAACCGGGGCCGCACGATCCGGCCCAAGACGCTCAACCAGAAGCGCTACGTCGACGCGATCGACAAGCACACGATCGTCTTCGGCATCGGCCCGGCGGGCACGGGCAAGACCTACCTCGCGATGGCCAAGGCCGTGCAGGCGCTGCAGGCCAAGCAGGTCAACCGGCTCATCCTGACCCGGCCGGCGGTCGAGGCGGGCGAGCGGCTGGGCTTCCTGCCCGGCACGCTGAGCGAGAAGATCGACCCCTACCTGCGACCGCTCTACGACGCGCTGCACGACATGATCGACCCGGAGTCGATCCCCAAGCTGCTGGCCGCCGGCACGATCGAGGTCGCCCCGCTGGCCTACATGCGCGGCCGGTCCCTCAACGACGCGTTCATCATCCTCGACGAGGCGCAGAACACCTCGCCCGAGCAGATGAAGATGTTCCTCACCCGGCTCGGCTTCGGCTCCAAGATGGTGGTCACCGGCGACACCACCCAGGTCGACCTGCCCGGCGGGGTCCGCAGCGGGCTGCGGGTCGTGGAGAGCATCCTCGACGAGGTGGAGGACATCTCCTTCCAGCGGCTCACCGCCCACGACGTGGTGCGCCACCGGCTCGTGGGCCGCATCGTCGCGGCGTACGACGACTTCGAGGCCGGCCAGCCGGGCTCGGGCCAGCCGCACGCGGCCCATCCCGCGCCGCACCCCCAGCAGGGCCCCCAGGGCCACCGCTCCCGCTGAGCCGGGGTGACCATGAGCATCGAGATCCTCGAGGAGTCCGAGACCTCCGTCGACGTGCGTCGCATGGCCGCGCTGAGCCGCTTCGTGCTCGACCGGCTCCGCGTCCACCCGCAGGCCGAGCTGTGCATCAAGCTGGTCGACGAGGACACCATCGCCGAGCTCAACGGCCAGTGGATGGACAAGGAGGGGCCGACCGACGTCCTCGCCTTCCCGATGGACGAGCTCCGCCCCGGGCAGGCCCACGAGGACCCCGAGGAGGGCGTGCTCGGCGACCTGGTGATCTGCCCGCAGGTGGCGCACCGCCAGGCCCAGGAGGCCCGCGAGAGCGGGCAGGCCGGCTACTCCGGCGAGCAGGAGGTGGACCTGCTGACCGTGCACGGGATCCTGCACCTGCTGGGCTACGACCACGCCGAGCCCGAGGAGCACGCCGAGATGTTCGGGCTGCAGGCCCGGCTCCTGGCCGAGTGGGCTGGGGAAGCGTGAGCGGACAGGAGTCCGGACTCCTCGTCCTGGCCGCGGTCCTCGTCCTCGTGGCGGGGGTCTTCTCCAGCGCCGACGCGGCGCTGGCGGGTGTCTCCAAGGTGCGCGCCGAGGAGCTCGTCGCCGAGCGGCGGGCCGGGGCGGCGCGGCTGCTGACGATCGCGGAGGACCCCGCGCGCTACCTCAACACCGCGCTCTTCCTGCGGATGCTGTGCGAGGTCATCGCGACCGTCCTCGTCGCCGAGGTGCTGCTCCCGCTGTTCGACTCGCGCTGGCTGGGCGTGCTCCTCGCCGCCGGGGTGATGGTGGTCCTGGAGTTCGTGGTCATCGGCGTCGGCCCGCGCACCGTCGGGCGCCAGCACGCCCAGCGCATCGCCCTGCTGACCGCCGGGGTGGTCGCGGTGTCCACCAAGGTGCTCGGGCCCCTGCCCCAGATGCTGATCATCCTGGGCAACATCCTGACCCCGGGCCGCGGCTTCAGCGAGGGACCGTTCTCCTCGGAGGCCGAGCTGCGCGAGCTGGTGGACCTGGCCGAGGCGAGCCGGGTCATCGAGTCCGGCGAGCGCGCGATGATCCACTCGGTCTTCGAGCTCGGCGACACGATCGTGCGCGAGGTGATGGTGCCCCGCACCGACGTGGTCTTCATCGAGCGGCACAAGACGCTGCGGCAGGCGATGTCGCTGGCGCTGCGCAGCGGCTTCTCCCGCATCCCGGTGATCGGCGAGAACCTCGACGACGTCATCGGCGTGGCCTACCTCAAGGACGTGACCCGCCGGGTGTTCGACAAGCACGACGCGGAGACCACCGAGCGGATCGAGACCGTGCTGCGCCCGGTGATGTACGTCCCCGACTCCAAGCCCGTCGACGTGCTGCTGCGCGAGATGCAGGCCGAGCGCAAGCACGTCGCGATCGTGGTCGACGAGTACGGCGGCACCGCGGGCCTGGTGACCATCGAGGACATCCTGGAGGAGATCGTCGGCGAGATCACCGACGAGTACGACAAGGACGAGGTGGAGGTGGAGCGGCTGCCCGACGGCTCGGTCCGGGTGAGCTCGCGCTTCATGGTCGACGACCTCGAGGACCTGTGCGGCGTCGCCATCGACGACGACGACGTGGACACCCTCGGCGGGCTGATGGCCAAGCACCTCGGCCGGGTGCCGATCCCGGGGTCGGTGGTCGAGACCGAGGGGCTGCGGCTGCAGGCCGAGGGCCTGGCCGGCCGCCGCAACCGGATCAGCACGGTGGTCGTGAGCCGGCTCGAGGCGGCCGAGAGCGACGAGACCGAGACCCAGCAAGGAGCGCACGCGTGACGGTGGAGTTCACCGACCCCGACGACAAGAAGCTCGCGACCCTGGCGCGCGCGACGCGGGCCCGCACCCGAGCGGCCGAGGGCGCCTGCGTGCGCGACCAGGACGGCCGCACCTACGCCGGGGCGACCGTGGCGCTCGAGCACCTCCGGGTCTCGGCGGTGGGCGTGGCCCTGGCGATGGCCGCCTCGAGCGGCGCGACGTCCCTCGAGGCGCTCGCGGTGGTCACCGAGGGAGACCTCGACGCGGGCGACCTGGCCGCCGTGCGCGAGGTGGGCGGGCCCTCGGTGACGATCTTCCGCTGTGGCCCGGACGGCAGCCCGGTGGAGCAGGTCACCGCGTGAACGGGTTCCGCAGCGGGTTCGCCTGCTTCGTCGGCCGGCCCAACGCCGGCAAGTCGACGCTGACCAACGCGCTGGTGGGCACCAAGGTCGCGATCACCTCCTCCAAGCCGCAGACGACCCGCACCGTCGTGCGCGGCATCGTGCACCGGCCCGACGCCCAGCTCGTCCTGGTCGACACCCCGGGCCTCCACCGTCCCCGGACGCTGCTGGGGGAGCGGCTCAACGACCTGGTCACCTCGACCTGGTCCGAGGTCGACGTCGTCGCCGCGTGCTTCCCCGCCGACCAGCACGTCGGCCCGGGGGACCGGCACCTGGTCACCGAGCTGGCCAAGGTACGCCGGACCGTGCGGTTCGCGGTCGCGACCAAGACCGACCTGGTCAGCCGAGAGCGGCTGATGGGGCACCTGGCCGAGATCGCCGAGCTCGGCCGTGAGACCGGCACCGAGTGGGCCGAGGTGGTCCCGGTGTCCGCGGTGTCGGGGGAGCAGGTGGGCCTGCTCGCCGACCTGCTGGTGGCCCGGCTGCCGGAGGGGCCTGCGCTCTACCCCGAGGGCGAGCTGACCGACGCGCCGGAGGAGGCGATCGTGGCGGACCTGATCCGCGAGGCGGCGCTGGAGGGGGTGCGCGACGAGCTGCCGCACTCGATCGCGGTCGTCGTGGAGGAGATGGGGCTGCGGCCCGACCGGGACGAGGACCGTCCGCTGCTCGACGTGCACGCCAACCTGTTCGTCGAGCGCCAGTCGCAGAAGGGCATCGTCATCGGGCACAAGGGCTCGCGCCTGCGCGAGGTCGGCAGCACCGCGCGCCGCAACATCGAGGCGATGCTCGGCACCCCGGTCTACCTGGACCTGCACGTGAAGGTCGCCAAGGACTGGCAGCGCGACCCGCGCCAGCTGCGACGTCTGGGGTTCTGAGGTGGGCGGCGACGTGCAGCGTCCGGCCGGCCGCGCGCCCAGGGGGCTGCGGATGACCGCGCTGGACCCGGAGCCGGAGCTGGTGCGGCTGCCCTGGTCGCGCCCGCTGGAGGAGTGGGACGGCGATCCCCGGGTGGTGGACCTGCCCCGCGGGCTGTCGCGTCACGTGGTGCGGATCGTGCGCGTGGGCGACCGGCTGTGCGCGATCAAGGAGACCGAGCGACCGCTGGCGGAGCGGGAGTACCACCTGCTGCGCGAGCTGCGGCACCTGGGGCTCCCGGCCGTCAAGCCGCGCGCGGTCGTCTACAACCGCCGCTCCGCCGACGGCGAGGACCTGCCCGCGGCGCTGATCACCCGTCACCTGCGCTACTCCATGCCCTACCGGATGCTGTTCTCCCACGGCCTCCACGCCGACAACCTCCCGGCGCTGGTCGACGCGCTGGTCGTGCTGCTGGTCCGGCTGCACCTGTCCCGCTTCTACTGGGGCGACGTGTCGCTGTCCAACGTGCTCTTCCGTCGCAACGCCAGCGAGTTCGCCGCCTACCTCGTCGACGCCGAGACCGGCGAGTTCCACCCCACGCTCTCCGACGGGATGCGGGAGTACGACGTCGAGGTCGGCACCCAGAACGTCTACGCCGAGCTTCTCGACCTGCACGCCGGCGGCATGCTCGAGGAGTCGTGCGACCCGGCCGACGTGGTCCAGCGCCTGCAGGACCGCTACCAGGAGCTGTGGGGCGTGCTCACCACGACCGAGGAGTTCGACGCCGACCAGATGTGGCAGATCGAGCAGTGGGTCGAGTCGATCAACGAGCTCGGCTTCGACGTCGAGGAGATGGACATCGAGACCAAGGCGGAGGGCAGCAAGGTCCAGCTGCAGCCCCGCGTGGTCGAGGCGGGGCACCACACCCGCGAGCTGCAGGGCCTCACCGGCCTGGTGGTCGAGGACGCCCTGGCCCGGCGGCTGCTCAACGACATGGGTGCGTTCTCCGCCTACTGGCACCTGGGGGAGATGCCGCGGGAGTACGTCGGTCAGCGCTGGGTCCGCGAGGTCTACGAGCCGTTGGTCGCCCGCCTCCCGGAGGCCTACCGGTCGACGCTCGACCCCGCTCAGTTCTTCCACGACGTCCTGGTGCACCGGTGGTACCTCTCCGAGCGAGCCGGTGAGGAGGTCGGTCTCTGGGAGACGGTGGAGGACTACGTGGACAACGTGCTGCCCGACCTCCCGCAGGTGGCCCGGTGAGGACCCGGTGAGGACCCGGTGACGGTCCGGGCACCCTGACCGAGCTGCTGGTGCAGCGCTGGCCCGGTGCGGAGGTCGTGGGCGTGGACAGCAGCCCCGAGATGGTCGATGCGGCCCGGGGCCGCGGCGGCGTGGTGGCCTACGAGGTCGGTGACGTGCGCGACTGGTCCCCGCCGCACCCCGTCGACGTGCTGGTCATCAACGCCACCCTGCAGTGGGTGCCCGGCCACCTCGACCTCCTGCCGCGGCTGGTCGGCGCCGTCGCCGACGGCGGCTGGCTGGCGCTGCAGGTGCCCGGCAACATGGACGAGCCCAGCCACGTCCTGCGCCGTGAGCTGGCCGCCGAGCCGGCCTACGCGGCGTACACCCACGGCGTCGCCGAGCCGGCCTCGCACGGCCCGGAGACCTATCTGCGCGCCCTGCAGGACCTCGGGTGCCGGGTCGACGCCTGGGAGACCACCTATCTCCACGTCCTGGACGGGCAGGACCCGGTGCTGTCGTGGATCTCCGGCACGAGCCTGCGCCCCACCCTGCAGGCGCTGCCCACCGACCTGGCGGAGCGGTTCACCGCCGAGCTGGGCGCCCGGCTGCGCGAGGCCTACCCCGACGACGGGCGCGGCGTGGTGCTGCCGTTCCGGCGGGTGTTCGCCGTCGCGCGCCGGTGAGGCATCATCGGAGCGTGTCCACCTCCGGCCAGACCTCCCACCACCTGTCCAGCTCCGGCGTCGTCGGGGCCGGTGGCCGCTACCCGCTGCACGAGCAGCCGGCCCGGTCGCTGCGCATCGCCGGCACACCGGTCCTGCCCGTGGGGCCGCTGCGCGTCTACTCCTGCGGGATCACGCCCTACGACGTGACCCACGTCGGTCACGCGGCCACCTTCGTGTGGGCCGACGCGGTGGCGGCCGTGGGACGCGCGGCGGGCGCGGAGGTCGTGCTGGCGCGCAACGTCACCGACGTCGACGACGTGCTCACCGAGGCCGCGCGCCGCAAGGGCTGGCCCTACGACGAGCTGGCCTCCACCCAGGAGTTCCTCTTCGACCGCGACATGCGGGCCCTGGCGGTCGACCCGCCGCAGGTGGCGCCCCACGCGCGGGCGCACGTGACCGCGGTCATCCGCCTGGCGTCGGCGCTGCTCGAGCGCGGCGCGGCCTACGAGAGCCACGGCCACGTCTGGTTCCGTGCAGGCGACCTGCCCGAGTCGGCCGGACTCGACGCCCAGCGCGCGCTCGACCTCAGCCGGGAGTACGGCGACCAGCCCGACGACCCCGCGTCCCGGGCACGCGAGTCAGTGTTCGACGTGCCGGTGTGGCGGCCCAGCGCCGAGGACGCGCCCGCCTGGCCGAGCCCCTGGGGCTGGGGCCGCCCCGGCTGGCACGCCGAGTGCGCCGCGATGGCGATGTGCAGCCTGGGCAGCACCGTCGACGTCCTGCTCGGCGGCCAGGACCTGGCCTTCCCGCACCACGCCTACCAGACGAGGATGGTCGAGACCGCCTCCGGCGCGATGCCGTTCGCGCAGAGCGTGCTGCACGTCGGTGAGGTGCGCGTCGAGGGCCGCAAGATGGCCAAGTCCGCGGGCAACCTGGTGCTCGTGGCCGACCTGCTGGAGCGGTTCTCGGGCGGCGCGGTGCGGCTGGCGCTGCTCAACCGCCGGTGGTCGGAGCCGTGGGAGTGCACCGACGAGGTGTTCGCGGAGGCCGACGGCGTGCTCACCGGGCTGCGCAAGGCGGCCGGTGGGGCCCTGCCGCCCCGTCACCACGACGCGGTCCTCGACCGTCTCGTCGACGACCTCGACGTGCCGGGCGCGGTCGCCCTCGCGCTGGAGCAGGGCGGCGAGGCGGCGGCCTACCTGCTCGACGTGCTCGACCTGCGCCGCGACTGACCTCGGCCGGGCCTCAGGCGAGCAGCGAGATGACCGCCTGGTCCAGCTGGTCGCGCGCGACCTCCGGGTCGCTGTCCAGCCGCTCGAGCGCGGGCGCGATGGTGGTGTCGGACTCGTAGAGGTCGATCACGCGCGGGTCGACGTAGGAGGACCGGCAGACGGTGGGGGTGTTGCCCAGCACGTCGGCGGCGCCGGCGATCGCGTCGCGCACCACCTTCTTGCGGCGGCGCTGCGAGGTCGCGGGCTCCGCGGTCGCGACCTGGCGGGCCACGTGCACGGTGGCGCGCCACGTGCGGAAGTCCTTGGCGGTGACCTCCATGCCGAACAGCTCGCGGATGTGCTCGTTGATGTCGGCCGGCTGGATCGGCACCCACCGCCGCCCGATCTTGGCGCTGAGGAGCCGGGCGTCCTGGGGACGTCGGCCGGCCATCTTGTCCAGCACCCTGGCGAGGACGGGGTCGTCGAGGGTGATGCAGTGCTCCACGCCCGCCTTGCCGACGAAGCAGAAGACCCGCGAGCTCCCCTGACGGGTCACGTGGCGGCGTTCCAGGGTGGTCAGGCCGTAGCTGCCGTTCTCCTCCGCGGAGGCCTCCGAACCCAGCCGGAAGCAGCCGAGGTCCACCAGCCGCACGGCCGTCGACAGCGCGGTGGTCAGGTCGACCGAGTCCCACCCGTCGAGGTCCGCCCGGAGCCGACGTCGGACCTCCGGCAGCTTGGTGGCCATCTCCAGGACCCGGTCGAACTTGGCCTCGTCGCGCTTCTGCCGCCAGTAGGGGTGGTAGAGGTACTGGCGCCGGCCGGCCTCGTCGGTGCCGACCGCCTGCAGATGGGCGTTGGGGTGGGGGGAGATCCACACGTCGCGCCAGGCCGGGGGGATCACCAGCGCCTTGACCCGGGCGACCTCCTCCGGCCCGAGGGGCTGTCCGTCGACGTCGAGGTAGCGGTGGCCGCGCCCGTGCCGCACCCTGGTCCAGCCGGGGTCACGCGTGGAGACGGTGCGCAGGCGCGGCATGCCGGGGAGATACCCCTGCGCCGAGGGCAGGAAACGGACCCCTGGGGGTGACGGTACGCACGCACAGGAGCCCCGGCGCACACCGCGCCGGGGCTCCTGAGCAGCTGGCTCTCGGCCCTACTTGAAGATGCTGTAGCCGCCGGGCCCCACGAGGCAGGCGACGACGATCAGGATGATGCCGACGAGGATGTCGCCGCCGACGAGCCGGATGATGCCGTAGATGGCGATGGCCGCGGCGATGAGCCACAGGATGAATGCCATGGGGTGCTGTCCTCCCAGTCAGTGCCGGCCGGTGCTCTTCCCCGGCCGCGGGTGCGACCTTGCGGTCACCCACGGACGTACCCATGGATCCGGAGGTCTACGCCTCACCCCGCGGAACTTTTCCTCGGGCACGACAAGAAATCACCGACGGATCGGGCCGTCGAGTCAGGGTGGCTCAGGCGGTGGCCCGCTGGCGCGGGATGCGCTGGCTGACCAGGGTGCGGCCGATGGTGGAGGCGCGCTCGGGCAGCGTGCCCGCCGGGGCGAGGCCGGCGATGCGCGCCAGGAGGGCGTGCTCCTGCGCGGTCGGCTCCCACAGCGCCGGGTGGGTGTCGTGGGTGTCGAGGATGCTGCGCAGCGTCGGGTGGGCGGCGGCGACCTCGTCGTAGAGGTCGCGCACGTCGACGGCCGTGCGCTCGGCGACGATCGCGCCACGGTGCAGCCGGGCCACCAGGACCCGGACCCACTCGCGGTGGACCTCGAGGAGGACCTCCTCGTCGTCGGCGAAGTGGCTCTCGACGTCGGCGACGGAGGTCCAGGGGGCGACGACGTCGCCGGTCTCCTGCGCGGTGCGCACGATCTCACGCATGACCGCGCGGCGCTGAAGCGAAAGGTTCATCCGTGCCCACCCCATCGGTGTCGTCCTCGCCCGGTGCCCAGTCACCGGACCTCGGCCTCCGATCCCCTCCGGAGCGCCGTGAACATCACTATGTCCCTCCAACGAGCGGGGGTTCCACGACGTCACGGGTCGTCATGCCCTTTTCCTCCCCATTTAGGGCGGAAGGGCATCGCGAGGCCGGACCGGGGGTCACGGGTCGTGCGGGACCAGGGTCCCGACCGCCCGCACGGGCTGACCCGATCGGGTCATGCCGCCGGCACGTTCGGGTCGACCTGCGAACGGGGACGGCCCGTCGGCGGCGATCCTCCCGCCGTTCGGGACCAGCGTCCCGGACACTGGGGGACCGGTGGCACGACCCGCAGGGAGCCGAGGGAGGTGGGCCCCGTGACCATGACGCTGGACGAGACCAGGCCCGAGTGGCGCGAGGGGCGCGAGGCCCGCGAGGCGCGTCGTACCCCGCTGGCGTCCGCGCCGGCCGGCTGCCGCTGCGGCCAGCAGCTGGACTGCTGCGCCCGCCACCACTGCCCGCGCTGCGGGCGCACGCTCGAGAGCCGCTGAGGGCGCGGCCGCGCCGGAGCGCGTGTGCCCACTGACTAAGGTGGGCCCCGACCAGTTCGGACGAACCGGCTCGGGTTGAGGACAAGGACGGGCGGCCGCGTGCAGGCTTCGCAGGACCCCACCGTGGGCCCGACCTCACGCGACCGCGTCTGGACGGTCCCCAACGCGCTCAGCGTGCTGCGGCTGCTCCTGCTGCCGGTCTTCCTGTGGCTCGTGCTCGGTCCCGAGGCCGACGGCTGGGCGGTCGGCGTCCTGGTGGTGATGGGGCTCAGCGACTACCTCGACGGCTACGTCGCACGGCGGTTCGACCAGTACTCCCGCGTCGGGGAGATCCTCGACCCCGTCGCGGACCGGCTCACCATGCTCGTGGCGGTGATCGGTCTCGGGCTGCGCGAGATCATGCCGGTCTGGCTCGCGGTCGCCCTCCCCGCCCGCGACCTGTTCCTGTGGACCCTCGTGCCGTTCCTGCGCAGCCGCGGCTACAACGCGCTGCCCGTGCACTTCCTGGGCAAGGCCGCCACGGCCGCACTGCTCTACGCCTTCCCGCTGCTGCTGCTCGGCGACGGGTCCGGCACGGCTGCCGAGGTCTCACGGGCGCTCGGCTGGGCCTTCGCGATCTGGGGGACCGGGATGTACTGGTGGGCCGGCCTGCTCTACGCCTGGCAGGTGCGCACCCTGTTGCGAGAGGTCCCGCACGTGCGGACGGTCGCCGGTGGCGCCTGAGCCCCCCGCCGGGCGCCCCCTGCCACCGCAGGTGACGATGGGGCTGCTCGACTACCTCGTGTCCACCTCCCTCGACGGCGACTACGCCGCGGCCGCGTCCGCGCGCGAGGCCGGGAGCCCCGGCGAGGACCGCCCGAGGCGGTCCGCCCGTCGCCACGGCTGGACGGCCCTGGTCCTGGCCCTGTTCGCCGTCCTCCTCGGGGCCGCCGCGGTGCAGAGCGCCCGGAGCGAACCGACCCGGGCCCAGAGTCGCGCCTCGCTGGTGGCCGAGGCGAGGGCGGCCTCGACGGACCTGCGGACCGCCCGCGGCCAGGTCGCCTCCCTGCGGCGGCAGGTCGCCCGCCTGGAGGCCGACCGCGTCCGCCTGCTCCGCCAGAGCGGCACCACCAGCGCAGCCGCCCGGCGCACGGGCGCCGCGGCCGGCACGGTGCCGGTCACCGGACCGGGCATGCGGGTGACCGTCGACGACGCACCCGGCGCGAGGAACCAGCGACAGCGGGTCTACGACCAGGACCTGCAGAGGCTGGTCAACGGCCTGTGGGCCGCGGGTGCCGAGGCCGTGGCGATCAACGGCCAGCGCCTCACCGCGCTGAGCGCGATCCGGCTCGCCGGCGAGGCGATCACGGTCAACTTCCGGTCCCTGCGACCGCCCTACGTCATCTCGGCGATCGGCAACCCCGACAACATGCCCGCGCGGTTCGTCGACACCGCGGGTGGCACGTGGTGGTTGAATCTCAAGGCGGTCTACGGACTCCGCTTCGAGCTGGCGTCCGCGGACTCGCTCAGGCTGCCGGCGGTGCGGCCCCCGTTCCTGCGCTCCGCGGAGGTGCTGGAGCCCGACGACCGCGACGCCCGGCGCACCGACCCCACCGACCAGACCCCCGAGAGTTCCGGAGGCTCCTCGTGATCGCCGCCCTGGGCCTGCTGCTCGGCATCGTCGTCGGGGTGTTCTTCACCCCCGACGTGCCGTACTGGCTCGAGCCCTACCTGCCCATCGCCGTGGTCGCGGCGCTCGATGCCGTCTTCGGGGCGCTGCGCGCCTTCCTCGACGGCATCTTCGACGACAAGGTGTTCGTGATCTCGTTCGTCAGCAACGTGCTGATCGCGGCGCTCATCGTCTACCTCGGTGACCAGCTCGGCGTGGGCGGTCAGCTCAGCACCGGCGTCGTGGTCGTCCTGGGCATCCGGATCTTCTCCAACGTCGCCGCCATCCGCCGGCACCTGTTCCACGCATGAACGAGCACGTCCCCGACGAGGCCCCGGAGCAGGCACCCGAGCAGGCACCCGAGCAGGCACCCGAGGAGCCGCGCCGCCGCGCGCTGCGGGAGCTGGCGCACCCCCGCTGGTCGCGCGGCCAGGCGATCATGGCGGTCCTCCTCGCCGTGCTCGGCTTCGCCGCCGCGGTGCAGGTGCGCAGCAACGGGCAGGACCGCAACTTCACCGGCGCGCGCCAGGCGGACCTGATCTCCTTGATCAACTCCCTCAACCTGGCCGCCGAGCGGGCGCGGGCCGAGGCCGACAGTCTCGCCCGCACGCGGGACCGGCTGCGCGGCAGCACCGACGACGACGCCGCCGCCCTGCAGCTGGCCCGCCAGCAGGAGCGCACCTGGGGGATCCTCGCCGGCACGCTCCCGGTCCGCGGGCCGGGCGTGCGGATCACCGTCGACCCGCGCGGCGCCGGGGTCGGCACCGACCAGATCCTCAACGGGCTGCAGGAGCTGCGTGACGCCGGCGCGGAGTCCATCGAGCTCAACGACCAGGTGCGGGTGGTCGCCCAGACCGCGCTCACCGACGCCCCGGGGACCACCGCGATCCGCGTCGACGGCGTGCTGCTCGAGCCGCCGTACGTCATCGACGCGATCGGCGACCCCGACACCCTCGCCTCGGGGGTCGACTTCCAGGGCGGCTTCGTCACCGAGGTCGAGGACGTCGGCGGCGCCGTCGGCGTCGAGCGGGCCCAGCGCATCGAGATCACCAGCCTGCACGAGACCCAGCGACTGCGCTACGCCACGCCCGAGCCCGAGGACGCGGGGGAGTAGCCTCCCTTCGAGCCGACCACCACGACGCCCGGTCGACCGACCCCGCCGACCCCAGGAGGACCCGACGTGTTTCCCGACGACGTGAGGTACACCGCCGAGCACGAGTGGGTCCGCGGCCCCGAGGGATCGGGCGACACGGTGCGCATCGGCATCACCGACTACGCCCAGGAGCAGCTCGGCGACATCGTCTACGTCTCGCTGCCCGCCGTCGGTGACCAGGTCGAGGCCGGCGCGGCGGTCGGCGAGCTCGAGTCGACCAAGTCGGTCTCCGACGTCTACGCCCCGTTGTCCGGGGAGGTCACCGCGGTCAACGACGCGCTCGACGCCCACCCCGAGATGGTCAACGCCGAGGCCTACGCCGCGGGCTGGCTGTTCGAGCTGCGTCCCTCGGACCCCGCCGCCGTGGAGGAGCTCATGGACGCCGCGGCCTACCAGGCCGTCGTGGAGTCCTGACCCGTCTCCGGGCCCGCCGGGTCGCCGTCCGGGGCACGGCCCCGGGGAGTGCCGCTCCGGTTGCCGGGACTGGTAGATTCGCCGAACCATCAACCTCGACCTCTACGTGAGGGTTGAAGGCGCCCCACCCAGCTGAACCGACCTGCTCGGCCACCCGCCCGTCCCAGGAGGACCCCGATGCCGTTCTGCACCGCGTGCGGTCGCCAGAACCCCGACGACGCCCGGTTCTGCGCCCAGTGCGGCACCCGTCTGGTGTCGCTGGAGGACACCAGCGCAGGCTCGTCCGGCTCCGGCGGCCAGTCGGGCTCGACCAGCGACTCGACGATCACCTTCCGGGCCCCGGTCAAGGGCCCGGACCACGAGGAGCGCTCGCTCAACCCGGGCGACGCGGCCGCGGTCGACGCCCTGCCGGCCGGCCACGCCCTGCTGGTGGTGCAGCGCGGTCCCAGCGCGGGCAGCCGGTTCCTGCTCGACACCGACACGGTGACGGCGGGCCGCTCGCCCGAGAGCGAGATCTTCCTCGACGACGTGACGGTCTCGCGCCGCCACGCCGAGTTCCGTCGCACGCCCGACGGCTTCACCGTGCGCGACGTGGGCAGCCTCAACGGCACCTACGTCAACCGTGACCGCATCGATGCGGTGCTGCTGCAGGGCGGGGACGAGGTGCAGATCGGCAAGTTCCGCCTGGTGTACTTCGCCAGCCAGGCCGGCTTCACCCAGTGACCCGCGGGCGGACCGGGACGTGAGCGAGGCCAGCGCCGCCCAGGCGCGGATGAACATCGGCGAGGTGCACGCGCTGCTGCGCGAGGAGTTCCCCTCGCTGCTGCTGAGCAAGCTGCGCTACTTCGAGGCCGAGGGGCTGGTCGTCCCCACCCGCACGGCCTCGGGCTACCGCAAGTACTCCCACGACGACGTCGAGCGCCTGCGCACGGCCCTGGTGCTCCAGCGCGACCACCACCTGCCGCTCAAGATCATCAAGGAGCACCTCGACGCCATGGACCGCGGCCTCGAGCCGCCGACCCTGTCGTCGGGCCCCCGCGTGCCGCGCCTGGTGCTCGCCGCCGACGGGGCGCCGTCGGCCGAGACCTTCGCCGCGGACACCTCCACGCTGCGGCTCACCCGCCGCGAGCTGGTCGCGGCGGCCGAGGTCGACGAGAAGCTGCTCGACGACCTGGAGTCCTACGGCCTGGTGGTCCCGCGTCCGGGCTCCGCGCCCTACGACAACGACGCGATCGTGATCGCGCGCACCGCGGCCGAGCTGGCCTCGTTCGGCATCGAGCCGCGTCACCTCCGCGCGTTCAAGACCGCTGCGGACCGTGAAGTGGGCCTGGTCGAGCAGGTCTCGGCGCCCATCCGCCGCAGCCGCGAGCGTGGTGCGGAGGGTCGCGCGGAGGAGGTCACCGGCCAGATCGCCGCCCTCTCGGTGCGCCTGCACGCCACGCTGGTGCGCGTCGGGCTGCGCCGCCTGCGCTGAGACCGTCCCGGCCCGTCGCGGCCGTTCCCCGGCGGCTCGGAGCGCGCCGGCCGGTGCCCGGCGCGGCCTGCACCGCAGGGACCTGGTGCCCGATTCTGCGACTCCTGCCCGGGAGTAGGCTGACGGCGTGCGCGAAGTCGATGTGGTGGGAGTCCGGGTCGAGATGCCGGCCAACCGGCCGATCGTGCTGCTGCGCGAGTCCCACGGGGACCGCTACCTCCCGATCTGGATCGGAGCGGGGGAGGCCACGGCGATCGCCTTCGCCCAGCAGGGCGTCGTCCCGCCCCGGCCGCTGACCCACGACCTGCTCAAGGACGTCCTCGGCGCGACCGGCAACGAGCTGACCGAGGTGCGCATCACCGAGGTGAGCGACGGGGTGTTCTACGCGATGCTGGTCCTCTCCTCGGGCGCCGAGGTCAGCGCTCGCCCCTCGGACTCGATCGCCCTGGCCCTGCGCACCGGCTCGCGCATCGTGTGCGCCGAGAGCGTCCTGGAGGAGGCCGGCATCGAGGTCCCGGAGGAGGAAGAGGAGGAGGTCGAGAAGTTCCGCGAGTTCCTCGACTCCGTCTCGCCCGAGGACTTCGAGTCGCCCGACGACGACACCCAGAGCGGCTGATCCACGCCCAACGCGGTTAACCCTCACGTTGAGGTTGAAGGTTGCGACACGCCGGGTCGTGACCTCCAGGGTCTTTGACCACTCGAAGGTTCGCCCGTACGGTGAATCTGACTTCGTCGTAGTTCCACCGGTGTATCCCACCCCCGGGCCGCACCGCTTCCCTCGGGACTACGGGTGGCGGAGCGAGGAGCGGAGGACACCGTGACTGGCACGAGCGATCAGGCGCCGGGCACCGACGAGCGCGTGGCGGAGGCCGAGGTCGCAGCCGGGGAGCAGGGCCTGCTCTTCGACGACGAGCTCTCCCCGCTGCCCGACGACGTCGGCTACCGCGGACCCACCGCCTGCCGGGCCGCCGGCATCACCTACCGCCAGCTCGACTACTGGGCGCGCACCGGACTGGTCGAGCCCACCGTCCGCGGTGCCTCGGGCTCCGGCTCCCAGCGGCTCTACTCCTTCCGCGACATCCTGCTGCTCAAGGTGATCAAGCGGCTGCTGGACGCCGGCATCTCCCTGCAGCAGATCCGCACCGCGGTCCAGCACCTGCGCGCCCGCGGCACCGACGACCTGACCCGCGTGACGCTGATGAGCGACGGCGCCAGCGTCTACGAGTGCACCTCCAGCGACGAGGTGATCGACCTGCTCAGCGGCGGCCAGGGCGTCTTCGGCATCGCGATCGGCGGGGTCTGGCGGGAGATCGAGGGGTCCCTGTCCGAGCTGCCCTCCGAGCGAGCCGGCGACGAGGGCGCCGAGGGCGGCTCCGACGAGCTGTCCAGCCGCCGCCGCGCCAAGACCGGCTGACGCGCCCCCCGCTCCCCACGAACGAGGGCCGGGTCGACCAGGTGGTCGACCCGGCCCTGGTGCGTCCGGGTGGTGGACGGACCGCGGGTCCGTCGAGGGTGGCTCAGGTCTCGTCGACCACGGCCTCGGGGTCGATGTCGTCGGGACGGACGTCCTCGGGTCCCGCGGCGGGCCCCGCTCCCTCGGGTGCGGGGCGGTCGTCCTCGATGGGAACGCCCTCGTCGTCGACGAGCAGGTCCTCGTCCTCGACGAGCTCGACGGGATCGGCGGGTGTGGGGGTCATCGCTCCTCCTGTGTCGCTTGGGGCGCGGGGTCCTCGGGACGCTTCCGCGAGGTGACGCCGGACGGGCTCGGCTCAGGCGTCGGCGTACTTGGAGTAGTCCACGCCGTGGTTGGCGGCCTCGAGCACCGCACCGATGAACGGCGGCAGGTCGTCGGGGTTGCGGCTGGTGATCAGGTTGCCGTCCACGACGACCCGGTCGTCCTTCCACTCGGCGCCCGCGTTGCGGATGTCGGTCTGCAGGCTGGGCCAGGAGGTGAGGGTGCGGCCCTTGAGCACGTCGGCCTCGACCAGGGTCCAGGGGGCGTGGCAGATCGCGGCGACGGGCTTGCCGGAGCGCATGAAGTCGCCGACGAAGGCCACTGCCTTCTCGTCCATCCGCAGCGCGTCCGGGTTGGCCACGCCGCCGGGGAGGACCAGGATGTCGAAGTCGTCGACCGAGACGTCGGCGACGAGCTTGTCCACCGGACGGGTCTCCGCCTTGTCCAGGTGGTCGAAGGTCTGCACCTCGCCCTCGGTGGTGCTGAGCAGGACGGTCTCGTGGCCGGCGTCGCGCACGGCGTCCCAGGGCTCGGTGAGCTCCACCCGCTCGATGCCCTCGGGGGCCACGAGGAAGGCGAACCGCTTGGGGGTCTGCTGACTGGGGCTGGGCTGGTTCTGGGTGTCGGTCATGGGATGACGGTTCCCGACGCATGACGTGTCATGCATGCGGTCTGGCACACCGGGGCGCAGGACCCCCGGCTGGTAGGCTCGACGGTGCCGTGGAGCTGTGCGCGAGAGTCCCGCCACCCACGCTCGGCGGGCGCCGAAGGGGCAAATCCTCCCCGGAACCTCTCAGGCACCAGGAGCGCACAGTCAGGCGACTCTGGAGCCCGGTCCCGGGTGACAGAGGGGGAGGCTGACCCACGCCCGTCCGACAGGGAGCCAGCCTCGTGACCCAGCCGTCGACCCCCCCGACCCCGTCCAGCTCGGGGCGCCTGCCCTTCGCCGCGCGGCACATCGGCCCCTCCGAGACCGAGCAGCAGGCCATGCTCCGCGACCTCGGCTACGACTCGCTCGCCGCCCTCATGGACGCGGCCGTGCCCGGCGGGATCCGCTCGACCGACCAGCTCGACCTGCCGGCGCCGGTCGACGAGGAGGTCGCCGCGGCCGACCTCCGGCGGCTGGCCGCGACCAACAACCCGCTCGAGCCGATGATCGGGCTGGGCTACTCCGGCACGGTCACCCCCGCGGTGATCCGTCGCAACGTGCTGGAGGACCCCGCCTGGTACACCGCCTACACCCCCTACCAGCCCGAGATCTCCCAGGGCCGGCTCGAGGCGCTGCTCAACTTCCAGACGCTGGTGGGCGACCTGACCGGGCTGCCGACCGCCAACGCCTCGCTGCTCGACGAGGGCACCGCCGCCGCCGAGGCGATGACGCTGGTGCGCCGTGCGGTGCGCGGGGCGACCGGTCCGTTCGTGGTCGACCAGGACGCGTTGCCGCAGACGATCGCGGTCGTGCGCACCCGGGCCGAGGCGATGGGCATCGAGGTCGTGGTGGCCGACGTCTCCGCCGGCCTGCCGCCCGGGCTGGACTCGGTCAGCGGCGTGCTCGTGCAGTACCCCGGTGCCTCCGGGACGGTCCGCGACCCCCGTCCGGCCATCGAGGCAGCGCACGCCGCGGGCGGTCTCGCGGTCGTCGCCGCGGACCTGCTCGGGCTCACGCTGCTCGAGTCGCCCGGCGAGCTCGGCGCCGACGTGGTGGTGGGCTCCAGCCAGCGGTTCGGCGTCCCGCTGTTCTACGGCGGCCCGCACGCCGGCTACATGGCCGTGCGCTCGGGGCTCGAGCGCCACCTGCCCGGCCGCCTGGTCGGTGTGTCCGTCGACGCCGAGGGCCGGCCGGCGTACCGCCTGGCCCTGCAGACCCGCGAGCAGCACATCCGCCGCGACAAGGCGACCTCCAACATCTGCACCGCGCAGGTCCTGCTCGCCGTCGTCGCCGGGATGTACGCCGTCTACCACGGCCCCGAGGGCCTCGCCGCCGTCGCGAAGGCGGTCAACCGCCGTGCCGGCGACTTCGCCGCGTGGCTTCGCGCGGCCGACGTCGAGGTGCTCAACGACTCCTGGTTCGACACCCTCACCGTCCGCGTGCCCGGGCGGGCCGAGGAGGTCGTGGCCGCGGCCCGCGAGGGCGGGATCCACCTGCGGCTGATCGACGCCGACCACGTCGGGGTGGCGTTCTCCGAGACCACGACCGACGCCCACGTCGCGACGCTCGCCACCGCGTTCGGCCTGCCGGAGACCGGCTGGTCCGGCCGGGACGGAGTGCCCGGGGAGCTGGCGCGCACCACGCCCTTCCTCACCCACGAGGTGTTCAACAGCCACCGGTCCGAGACCTCGATGCTGCGCTACCTGTCCCGGCTCTCGCGGCGCGACTACGCCCTCGACCGGGGCATGATCCCGCTCGGGTCCTGCACGATGAAGCTCAACGCGACCACCGAGATGGAGCCCATCGGCCTGCCCGGCTTCGCCTCGCTCCACCCCTTCGCCCCGGCCGAGGACGCCGTGGGCTACACCGAGCTGATCCACCAGCTGCAACAGTGGCTGGCCGAGGTCACCGGCTACGACGAGGTCTCGATCCAGCCCAACGCCGGCTCCCAGGGCGAGCTGTCGGGCCTGCTGGCGATCCGCGGCTACCACCACGGGCGCGGCGACACCGAGCGTGACGTGTGCCTGATCCCGTCCTCCGCCCACGGCACCAACGCCGCCAGCGCCGTCATGGCGGGGATGCGCGTGGTGGTGGTCAAGGCCTCCGACGACGGCTCGGTCGACCTCGACGACCTGCGCGCGCAGTGCGAGAAGCACGCCGACCGGCTCGCGGCGATCATGGTCACCTACCCGTCGACCCACGGCGCCTACGAGGACGGCATCGGCGAGCTGTGCCGCATCGTCCACGAGCACGGCGGGCAGGTCTACGTCGACGGTGCCAACCTCAACGCGCTGCTCGGCTACGCCAAGCCCGGCGAGTTCGGCGGCGACGTCTCCCACCTCAACCTGCACAAGACGTTCTGCATCCCCCACGGCGGCGGGGGACCCGGGGTCGGGCCGGTCGCCGTGCGGGCGCACCTGGCGCCGTACCTCCCGAGCCACCCGGGACACCCCGAGGACGGGCGACGCGACGGCATCGGCCCGATCAGCGCGGCGCCGTACGGCTCGGCGGGGATCCTGCCGATCAGCTGGGCCTACGTCCGGATGATGGGCGCGGAGGGCCTCACCCGGGCGACCGCGGTGGCGGTGCTCAGCGCCAACTACGTCGCCCACCGGCTGCGCGAGCACTACCCGGTGCTCTACCGCGGCCACAACGGGCTGGTCGCGCACGAGTGCATCCTCGACCTGCGCGAGCTCACCCGCAGCAGCGGCGTGACGGTCGACGACGTCGCCAAGCGCCTGGTGGACTACGGCTTCCACTCGCCGACGATGAGCTTCCCGGTCGCGGGCACCCTCATGGTCGAGCCGACCGAGTCCGAGGACCTGGCCGAGCTGGACCGGTTCGTCGAGGCGATGATCGCCATCCGTCACGAGATCGAGGGGGTCGAGGCCGGGGAGTGGCCGCTGGCCGACTCGCCGCTGCGCAACGCCCCGCACACCGCCGACGCGGTGCTGTCGGAGAAGTGGGAGCGGCCCTACTCCCGTGAGCTCGGCGCCCAGCCGACCGGTCACGACCCGGACAAGTACTGGCCGCCGGTCGCCCGCATCGACCAGGCCTACGGCGACCGCAACCTGGTCTGCTCGTGCCCGGCGCCGGAGGCGTTCGCGCAGGAGTGAGGAGGGGGCGGGGCCCTCGCTGCGGCGGTGCGAGTGCTCAGGCGCGAGCAGCACGCCGCGTGCCATCCTGGCCCGGTGCCCGTCACCGAGCCCACCGCCCGCCGCCTGCGCGTGACCGTCGCCGAGGAGCAGGTCCACGGCCGGGTGCCGTCCCTGGTCGCGGCCCTGACCCGCGACGGGGTGCTGGAGTGGCGCGGCTCCCACGGTGAGGCGACCGGCGCCGGTGACGTGCCGCCGGTCGACCTGCAGTACCGCATCGGCTCCCTGACCAAGACGATGACCGCGGTGCTGGTGATGCAGCTCGAGGCCGAGGGGCGGTTGTCCCTCTCCGACCCGCTCGGGCGCCATCTCGGCGGCGTCGCCTACGCCGACCGCACCCTGCGTGACCTGCTCGCGCACGCCGGCGGGCTGCCGGCCGAGCCGCCCGGGGACTGGTGGGAGCGGGTCGACGGAGGCTCGTTCGACGCGCTCGCGGCCTCGCTCGGCGAAGGTTCGGCGGCGTTCCCGGCGCAGGAGACCTTCCACTACAGCAACCTGGCCTACGGCCTGCTCGGTGAGCTCGTGGCGCGGCTGCGCGGGCGCACCTGGTGGGAGTGCCTGTGCGGCCACCTGCTCGAGCCGCTCGGCATGCTCCGCACGACCTACGACCCCTTCGCACCGCACGCCCAGGGCTGGTCGGTGGACCCCGGCACCGGCGAGCTGGCCGCCGAGCCGCACACCGACACCGGGGCGATGGCGCCGGCGGGCCAGGTGTGGAGCACGGTGATGGACCTGACCACCTTCGCCGACGTGCTCGTGCGCGGCCATCGAGACGTGCTCCCGCCCGCGGCCCTGGACCGGATGTGCACCCCACAGTCCGGCACGGCGGCGGGAGGCCTCTCCTCGGCCTACGGCCTGGGGGTGCGGCTGTTCCCCGGTGGCTCCGGGACGCTCGTGGGCCACACCGGCTCGATGCCGGGGTTCCAGGCGGTGCTCCTGGTCGACCGGCCGCGGCGAGCCGGGGGAGTGGCGCTGGCCAACAGCACGACCGGGGCACGCCTGTCCACGACGGTGCTCCGGTTGCTCGACCAGCTGCACGCCGAGGAGCCCGCCGTGCCCGACCCGTGGCGCCCGAGCACCGAGGTGCCCGCGGTGGTGCGCGAGGTCGTGGGCACCTGGCACTGGGGCAACACCCCGCTCGACCTGGTCTGGCACGGGGACGTCCTGGTCTCGCGCCACCGCACCGGCGAGGTCCACGGGACCTGGCGGGTCGAGGACGGCCGCGTCATCGGGGTCACCGGCCACCACCACGGCGAGCCGCTGGACGTCGTACGCCGCGATGACGGGTCGGTGAGCCACCTGGTGGTCTCGACGTTCGTGCTGACCCGGGTGCCCTACGACCCCTCGGCACCGATCCCGGGCGGACCGCCCCCACGCTCCTAGGACGAGGCGGGACCCGGGGGGTCAGAGGGCCTCGCTGACCGACGACATGTGGAAGTCGGGGACCCGCAGGGCGGGGGTCGCGGTGCGCGTGAACACGTCGCCCCACTCCCGCCCGAAGGAGGGGACCGTGGCGCCGGCTGCGGAGAACCGGCCCAGGAGGTCCAGCGGGCTCTCGTTGAAGCGGAAGTTGTTGACCGCCCCGACGACCTCGCCGCCCTCGACGAGGTAGACCCCGTCGCGGGTCAGGCCCGTGAGCAGCAGCGTCTGGGCGTCGACGGTGCGCATGTACCACAGGCAGGTCAGCAGCAGCCCGTGGTCGAGATCGCCGACCAGCTCGGCCTCGCCGCCCCTGGCGCCGTCGACCGAGAGCACCAGGTTGTCGATCGCCGGGGTCGCCGGCTGCCCGGTCAGCTTCGCGGTCTCACGGGTCTGCAGGAGCGCGGCCAGCCGGCCCTCGCGGACCCAGGAGGTCTCCTGCAGCGGCAGGCCGTTGTCGAAGACGCTGCCGACCTCGCCGCTGGCGCGGGCCACGACGAAGGGCCGCGACTCGAGACCGGGGTAGCCGGGATCGCTCCAGAGGTGGACCGACGGCCGGGCCACCAGGTCACCGATCCGGGTGCCACCGCCCGGCCGGGAGTACGCCGATCGGCCGTCGTCGGCGGCCCGGGCCGAGGCGTGCCAGTAGGCGTGGATCATCAGGTCGGCGACGGCGCCCGGTGGCAGGACCGTGTCGTAGCGTCCCGCCGGCAGGTCGACGCGGCGGCGGGCCCAGGACAGTCGCTGCTCGAGGGTCCGGTCCAGGTCGGCGACGTCGACGTCGGTGAAGTCGCGGGTGGCGCCGCCGACCCAGGCACTGGCCGACAGGTCCGAGGGCTTGGCGGTGCAGCCCCAGTGCCCGCTGGGCTGGACGTGCCGCCGGCGCAGGCCCGTGGTCGATCCGAGGAAGGTGGTGGTGACCTCGTGGTCGACGAAGCCGTAGAGCACCCGGCCACCGTCCGCGGCGCGGGCGAAGGCCTCGCCGAGCGCTGGCGCGACGTCGGCGTAGACGTCGATGTCGGTCTCCACCGGACCCTCGTGCCAGTCCAGGTCCGCAGGACCGTGGACGAGCGGCGCGGCATCGGATGAGGGGTCGGCCGCCGCGGCCGCGGCATCGGCGCGCGCGACCAGGTCGAGCACCTGCTCGGAGGTCGCCGCCGTGCCGCTCACCGAGGCGGCGGCGACACCCTGCCCGTGCTCGACGTAGGACACCACCGTCACGTCGCAGCGACGCATCGCGCCGTTGGTGGTCAGGGTGTTGTTGGCCCAGCGGAGGTTGGCGCTGGTGGTGGCGTCGAGGACGACCACGCAGTCGTCCGAGCCGGAGGCGGCCAGCGCGTCCTCGACCAGGCGCTGGGGGTTCCAGTCGCCGGGCGTCGGGACAGGCAGGGAACTCATGGGCGTCTCCCGCGGCCTCAGTGAGCCGACTCGTCGTTGGTGTTGAGGATGCGCACGTCGCGGAACAGCGCCGCCGGGCATCCGTGGGACACCGGGGCGACCTGGCCCGGCTGGGCCTTGCCGCAGTTCACCGCGCCCCCGAGCTGCCAGGTCTGCGGCCCACCGACGGCCTCCATCGACCCCCAGAAGTCGGTGGTGGTGGCCTGGTAGGCCACGTCACGCACCTGCCCCGCGAGGCGTCCGTCCTCGATGCGGTAGAACCGCTGGCCGGTGAACTGGAAGTTCTTGCGCTGCATGTCGATCGACCACGACTTGTCGCCGACGACGTAGATGCCGCGCTCGACCCGGGCGAGGAGGCCCTCGACGTCGGGACCGTCAGGGGAGGGCTGGAGGGAGACGTTGGCCATCCGCTGGATCGGCACGTGACCGGGCGAGTCGGCGAACGCACAGCCGTTGGAGCGTCCGCCGGTCGGTCCGGGGTCGAGCTCGGGATGCATGGCGGCCATCGACCGGTCGAGCTGGTAGCCCACCAGCACGCCGTCGCGGACGATGTCCCAGGACTGTGCGGCCACGCCCTCGTCGTCGTAGCCGATCGTGGCGAGACCGTGCTCGACGGTGCGGTCGCCGGTCACGTGCATGACGGGCGAGCCGTAGCGCAGCGTCCCGAGCTGGTCGAGGGTGGCGAACGAGGTGCCGGCGTAGGACGCCTCGTAGCCGAGCGCCCGGTCGAGCTCGGTGGCGTGGCCGATCGACTCGTGGATGGTCAGCCACAGGTTGCTGGGGTGCACCACGAGGTCGTAGCGGCCGGCCTCGACCGAGGGGGCGTGCAGCTTCTCCTCGAGCAGGGCGGGGAGGGCGGCCAGGTCGGAGACCCAGTCGTGACCGTCGCCGGAGAGGTACTCCCAGCCGCGTCCGGCGGGCGGGCCGATGGTGCGCATCGTGTCGAAGATGCCGCGCCGGGCGTCGCTGCCCGAGACCTCGACCTCGGGGTGGACGCGCACGCGCTGCTGGGTCGTCGTGGTGCCGTCGAGGTCGGCGTAGAACTTCGCGTCGCGCCACATGCCGAGCGAGCCGTGGGCGTGCTCCACCCGCGGGTCGGCGGCCAGCTCGCGTGTCCAGTCGCACAGCAGCCCGACCTTGTCGCGCACCGGGACCCCGAACGGGTCGACGGCGTAGGAGGACACCCACATCTCGTCGGAATGCACCGGCTCCTCGGCCAGCTGGACCGCCCGGGTCGTCATCGTGGAGGCCAGCTCCGCGGCGCGGACCGCGGCCTCCGCGAGCCGCTCGGCCTCGAGCGTGTCGAGCAGGACGCCGGAGGCGAAGCCCCAGGCCCCGCGGTGGACGACCCGCACGGCCATGCCCAGGTCGACGGAGTCGGCGACCCCCTGGAGGCGCCCGTCACGGACCCCGACGTGCTGGACCTGATTGCGCTCCAGCCGGAAGTCGGCGTGCTGCACACCGAGCGCCCGGGCCCGGTCGAGGGCCGCCTCGGCGAGACGGTGACGGGGCAGGGCCAGGAGCTCGGGGTCGATCAGGTCCTCAGCGGCGGCCATGGGCCGACCCTATGCGTCACCGTGCGCGATGGCGACGTGCGAGCCGGTGCGGGTCGCCCGGACGTGGAGCTGGGTGGTGATGCGGGTGCGCAGCTCGCTGACGTGACTGACCACGCCCACCGACCGGCCACCGCTGCGCAGGTCGTCGATGCGGTCCATCACCTGGTCGAGGGTCTCGGGGTCGAGGGTGCCGAAGCCCTCGTCGATGAACAGGGTGTCGACCTCGACGCCGCCGGACTCCTCGCCGATCACGTCGGCGAGCCCCAGGGCGAGCGCGAGCGAGACCACGAAGCACTCACCCCCGGAGAGCGAGGAAGGCGGGCGGACCTCGCCGGTCCACTCGTCGAGGACCTCGAGGTCGAGCCCCGCCTGGGCGTTGGCACGACGGGCCTTGTCGGTGCGCCGCAGGAGGTAGCGCGTGTCGCGCATGTGGGACAGGCGCCCGTTGGCGGCGTCGAGGACCTGGTCGAGCCTCGTGGCGAGGACGTAGGACGAGAGCCGCATCCGCAGCCGGTTGCCGCCCGTGCCGCGGACCAGGCCGGCCAGGTCGACGACGGTGGCGGCCTCTGCCTCGGCCGGGGCCCACGTGGCCACGGCACTGGTCAGCTGGTCGGCCTGCGCCCGCAGGGCGGTCAGCTGGTGCTCGGCCTGCTCGTGCTGGGCGACCAGGCGGGCGTGGGCGTGGCGGGCGGCGAGCGCTGCCTCCTCGGCGTCGACCGGATCGACCTGGTCGTCGGGCTCGTCGAGGGCGGCGACCTCGGGCTCGGCCAGCACACCGGCGACGCGGGCGGCAGCGGCCTCGCGGTCGCGGCCGGCCCGCTCGTGGGAGGCGCGGAGCGCGGGGTCGAGGACGGCCGCACGTGCCTCGGGCAGACCCGCGAAGCCGGCCCCCGACGCCGCGGCCTGCGCCTCGGCGGTGGCCTCGGCCAGGGAGGAGCCGAGGGTCACGGCCGTGACCCGGGCCTCCAGCAGGGCGCGGGTGAGACCCGACCACCGACCGACGGCGGCGATGCGGTCCTCGAGGGCCGCGGCCAGCACCTCGGCGCCGTCGGCAGCCGCGCCGGGACGGCGCTCCGCCTCGGGCAGGTGGCCGACCAACCGCGTGCGCAGCTCGTCGGCGGCGGCGTCGCGGGCCTCGCGGACAGCGTCCAGCCGCGCGCGCAGCTCGGCGGCCTCGGCCATCGCCCGGTCGTGCGCGGCGCCGGCCTCGTCGGCACGCTGTCGCAGGTGCTCGAGCCGCTCGGTCAGGGCACGTCGTTCGTCGTCGGCCCGGCGCGCCTGGTGGACCGCCGCGTCGGCCCCGCGCAGGGCCCGCTCGGCCTCGTCGACCGACAGCCCGTCCGCGCGTGCGAGGGCGGCAGCCACCTGGGCCCGCAGGTGCTCAGCGACACGCCGCGCCTCCTCGTGGGCGAGTCGCGCGGCGTCCGCGACAGCCTGGGCCTCGGCCTGCTCGGACTCGGAGACCGCGCCGGCAGTCGCCTCTGCCGGGGCCGGGTGGTCGGTGCTGCCGCAGACCTGGCAGGCCTCATCGGGGACCAGGCCGGCCGCGAGCTCGGCGGCGATGCCCTCGAGCCGGCGGGCCACCAGGTCGAGGGCGTGACCGCGGGTCTGGTTGGCCATGGTGTGCGCGTGCCGCTCGCGCGACTCGGCGGCCTCGAGCCCGGGCTGGAGCCGGGCGTGGGCGCGGGCCGCCTCGAGGCGCTCGTCGGCCTCGTCGTGCCCCGCCAGGGCCGCTGCCAGGCCGGCTGCCCGTGCGGTCGCGGCGGCCAGGTCGCGCTCGAGGGCCGACTGCTCGGCGGGAAGCGACGCCCGCTCGGCGGTCACCGCCTCGAGGGCGGCCTCGGCCGCGCCCAGGTCGCCCTGGGTCGCTGCCAGGGCCGTGGCGTGACGCTCCAGGTCGTGGGCGCGGGCCCGCAGGGCCCGCAGGGCGTGCTCCTCCTCGACCAGTGCGGTGAGGAGCCGCTCGGGGTCGTGGGCACCCGGAGCGGGGAGGTCGTGGAGGACGAGGGCGAGCGCGCGCTCGGCGGCCGTCGCGACCTGCTGCGCCTGCTCCGCGCGGACCCGTGCGCGGTCCAGCGGCGCAAGCAACGGGGCCACCTGTCGCGCGCGGCGATCGGCGTCGAGCGCCTCGGCCCGTGCGTCCGCCTCGGGGGCTCCGGCCTCGAGGTCGGCGAGCTCGGCGCGCGCCCGCTCCCGTCGCGCGAGGAGGGCGCACAGCCGGCGGGCCTCTGCGGCGCGCGTCTCGGCCATGTCGGCGACCTGGGCGCTGTCGCGGCCTCGCTGCGCCAGGTCGTCCACCCGTCGCTCGGCGTCGCGCAGGACCGACTCGGCCCAGGCGACGAGCCGCGGGGCGTCGTCGGCGGAGAGGCGCTCGGCGAGGTCGTCGGGTGGCGTGGCCCCGGACCGGTCGCGGAGCACGGCGAGCAGGGTGCGGACCTCGCCCAGCGAGGACTGGGCCTGGTCGCGCACCACCCGGGCGCGCTCGTTCATCCAGTCCTCGATGCGGCTGAAGCGCTCGGTGGCGAACAGCTTCTCCAGCACGTCGCGTCGTTCGTCGGACCGGGCCTTGAGGAAGGTCTGGAAGCCGCTCTGCGGGAGCAGGACGACCTGCATGAACTGCTCGGAGGTCATGCCCAGCAGGAGGCTCAGCTCGTGGCCGACCTCCTGCGCGCGGTCGGACAGGAGTCGCTCGGTGCCGTCGGGGTCGATCTCGAACAGCCGTGCGGAGGCCTGCTCCTTGGTGGTCCCGGAACCACGCCGCTTGGGGCGGCGCCACTCCGGGCTGCGGACGACGCGCAGTCGCCGCCCACCCAGGGTCAGCTCGAGCTCGACCCGGGGGGCCCGGTCGACGGGGGCGTGGTCCGAGCGCAGGCCGCGGACCTCGCGGTCGCCCGGGACGACGGAGTACAGCGCGTAGCAGACGGCGTCGAGGATGCTGGTCTTGCCGGAGCCGGTCGGCCCGGTCAGCAGGAAGACCCCGGCCTGGTTGAGGGTGTCGAAGTCGACGACCTGGGTGTCGGCGTAGGGACCGAACGCGGTCACCTCGAGACGGTGCAGGCGCATCACGCCACCCCCGCGTCCCTGGATCCGTCCGGCAGCGGGTCGGCGTCGGGGTCCTCCCCGCGCAGGGCGCACGAGCACGCCATCTGCAGCAGCAGCTCCTCCTCGGTGCTCGCCTCGAGGTCACGGACGTCCTGGACGAAGCCGAGTGCGACGTCGAGGTCGGAGCGACCGGTGACGTGGGGCACGACCGGGGCGCGGCCGACCACGCCGCCCTCGGGGTCGAAGTCGAGGGTCAGGGTGTGCGGGAAGCGCGCCCGCAGCCGCTCCAGGGGCGCCGCGGGGCGGGCCGCGTCGGTGAGGGTGACCGCGAGGTAGAGCCCTTCCGCGGGCGCCAGGTCCGGATCGGCCAGGAGGTCCTCGAGCCGACCGCGGAGGCGGCGCAGCCCGCGGTGCACCGGCGCCGGGACCAGGTCGACCCGCTCGACCCCCTCGCGTCCGAGCTCCACCAGCCAGGACCCCTTGGCCTGCGACTCCTCGGAGAAGGAGTAGGCCACCGGCGACCCGCTGTAGCGGACGTGGGGTGCCAGCTCGCGGGCGCCGTGCAGGTGGCCCAGCGCGACGTAGGAGGGTCGCGTGAACAGCGAGGTCGGGGCGATGGCGAGCCCGCCGACGGCCAGCTCGCGCTCGCTGTCGCTGCGCATGGTCTCGCCGGCCTCCGGTGACCCCGCGACGAAGGCGTGGGCGAGCACGACCGACCGGCCGCCACGCCGGTCGAGATCGGCGTGCACGCGCTCCATCGCCGCCGAGAGCGCGGCCTCGTGGGTGCGCTCGGGCAGCCCCCACGCCTGCCGGACGGCATCGGGCTCGAGGTAGGGCAGGCCGTGGACGGCGACAGGACCCCACCGGTCCTCGACGACGACCGGGGTGCCGACCTCCTGCCAGCGCGTGCGCAGGTGGACCCCCGCGGCGTCGACCAGCCGGGCGTTGCTGCCCAGCCGGATCGCCGAGTCGTGGTTGCCGCTGGTCACCACCACGCGCACCCGGAGCGCGGCGAGGCGCGCGAGCACGTCGGAGGCGAGGTCGACGGCGCCGACCGGCGGGAGCGCGCGGTCGTAGACGTCGCCGGCCACGACGACCAGGTCGACGTCCTCGGTGCGCACGGTCTCGACCAGGTGGTCCAGGTGGGCGGCCTGTGCCTCGAGCAGGTCGACCCCGTGGAAGGACCGGCCGAGGTGCCAGTCGGAGGTGTGGAGGATGCGCACACCACGACGGTAGGAAAGGCGTCCGACAGAACCGGTCCACCACGCCGGACGTGGTGTGGATCGCGTCTCGGCCCGAGGAGCGCTCAGCCGATCCGCTGGGTGCCGGCGTACACGACGAAGCGGTCGTCGCGCGTGAAGCCGACCAGGGTCTGCCCCGCCTCCCGCGCCAGGCGTACGGCCAGGGACGTCGGCGCCCCCACGGCCACGAGGACCGGGACCTGCGCGGCGACCGCCTTCTGCACGACCTCGAACCCCAGCCGCCCGCTCACGCACATCACGTCGTCGGGCTCGGTGCGGGGATCGAGGCCCGCAAGCAGGCGGTGACCGACCGCCTTGTCGACGGCGTTGTGGCGGCCCACGTCCTCGCGGACCACCACGGGGTCGCCCCCGGAGGAGAAGATGCCGGCCGCGTGCACCCCACCGGTGCGGTCGAACAGGCCCTGTCCCTGGCGCAGCAGCTCCGGCAACCGGCGGACGACGTCCGGGGTCACGGTGACCGCGTCGCCGCCGCCGGTGGCGTGCTCGCAGACGGCCAGGTCCAGGACGTCGCGCACGCTCTCGGCCCCGCAGACGCCGCAGGCCGAGCTCGCCGCGGTCAGGGTCCCGCGGCGCGCCAGCGGGGCACGCGGAGGAGGTGCGGTCAGGCGCACCGTGACGACGTTGAGCTCCTCCTCGGGCGCCAGCGTCTCGTCGGTGCAGTAGGCGATCGTGTCGACGCCTCCCGGCACGAGCACGCCCTCGGCGTGCAGCAACCCGGCGGCGAGCTCGAAGTCGTGCCCGGGGGTGCGCATGGTGACCGCGACCCGCTCGGCCGGGTGCCCGGGCCAGGCCAGCCGCACCTCCAGCGGCTCCTCGGTCGCGACCTCGTCCTCGTGCCTGCGGGTCCCGTCGTCGCGGTGCTCCTGCACGCGCACCCGCGCGACCCGGCCGGGCCGGCGCGAACGCATGCCGAAGGTCGTCCTCACCTGCCCAGGCTAGTCTCACCACGATGACGGACCACACGGACCAGCGGCCCCACGGGCCGGGGGAGCAGGACGACGACCTGCCCTTCGTGTCCTACCGCGACTTCGGGGACCAGTTCTTCTCCCGCGTGGTGACGCAGGAGCGGGTGGTCGCCGCGGTCGACGTCCTGGCCGGCCAGCCGATCGCCTTCGGGCCCAAGGGCGTCGGCCCCGGGCGGCTGGTGAAGGTCACCGCCGAGGGGGCCATCGGCGGTGCCGCCAGCCAGCCGGTGTTCGACCCCGACCACGTCGCCTACCGGGTCGAGCTGCCGGTCGACCTGCGCTTCGACCTCGACCTGGGCCTCGAGGTGCACTCCTTCGAGGGGTCGCTGCTCGTGCCGCTGGTGCTGACCGTCCGAGCGGTCGAGGGGTTGAGGGTCTACATCCACATCGCGCCGCCGCGTCCCCGAGACGTCGGCCTCACGCTGCGCGCCGAGGGCCTGCGTGCCTCGGTGCTGCAGCGGGTCGCCGGCGTCGAGGGGGAGGTGCGCCGGTTCGTGGCGCGCTACGTGGCCACGGAGGTCGAGAAGCCGGCGATCCGAGCGGCCCGGGTCTTCGACGTGGGGGAGCAGGTCGACCGGGCGTGGGCGAGCATCGTCCCCTCCGCTCCGTCGCGGACCGCGCAGACGATCACCGGCGACTTCGTGGACGCCATCGAGGAGGAGATCCTGCTGACGGCGGGCAGCACGACCGGCGCCGACCAGGAACCGGACGGCGACGGGGGCACCCGGTGAGCGAGCCGGCGTACGCCCCCGGCGGAGGCGGGGAGATCAGCTATGCGGAGTTCGGCCGCCGGCTGTTCGACCAGGTGCTGCACGCGGAGCGGATCGAGGAGTCGATCGCGACGGTCCTCGGCGACCGCATCGAGCTCGGCCCGTTCGGCGCCGGCCCGGGACGGTTCCTGGCCAAGGTGCGAGCCCTGGGCACGATCGGCAGGCCGCGGGCGGTCCCGTTGCCCGGGGACCTGGTCGCCTTCCGGGTCCACCTCCCGATCGACGTCACCTTCGACCTCGACATCGCCGTCGACGTCCACACCTTCCGGGCCGTGCTGGAGGTCCCGCTGACCCTCACCGCCCGCGCCGCCGAGCCGTTGACGATCGTCTGGGACATCTCCCCGCCCCACCCGGACGAGATGGACGTGCGGGTCCAGGTGGACCGCCGCAGCAGCGACCTGCTGCGGCGGGTGGCCGGCATCGACGAGGAACTGCGGCGGTTCATGGTTCGTTACGTCACCAGGGAGCTGGGCAAGGAGCACGTGGTCCGCGCGACGCGCATCCACCTCGGTGAGGTGATCGACGCGGCGTGGCCGATGGTTTCCGCCCAGTTCCTCGAGCCGGGACCGCAGGACTGAGGGGAGCACGGTGGACAGGAGCAAGGCGGTCCTCAAGCGACTGCTGCTGGAGGGACTGGGCTGGGTGCTGGTGCTCGTGGGCATCGCCGCGATCCCGCTGCCGGGCCCCGGGCTGCTGATGCTGTTCGCCGGGCTGGCCGTGCTGTCCCAGCAGTACACCTGGGCGGAGAAGCGGGTGCGCCCCGTCGAGCGGGCGGCGATGAAGGCGGCCGCGGACAGCGTGCAGACCTGGCCGCGGATCGTGATGTCCCTGGCCGGTGTCGCCTGGCTGTGCGGCATCGGCGTGCTGTGGATCCTCGACCCCGACTCCCCAGGGTGGTGGCCGGTCGATGACAAGTGGTGGCTGTTCGGCGGGACCGCCACCGGCATCACGCTCGTCGCCTCCGGGCTGGTCGCGCTCGGGATCATCGTCTACAGCTTCGTGAAGTTCCGAGGCGCCGACGAGCCGCACGGCGCGGTCGGCGACGCCGTGGGCTCGGACCACTAGCCTGCTGCAGGTGACCTCGACGTCGGCAGGGCGCGTCCGCCCCGCGATCAAGGCCCTCATCGTGCGCGACGGCGCACTGCTGGTGACCGTCAACAGCCACTGGACGCCCGTCTTCTACCTGCTACCCGGAGGTGGTCAGCAGTTCGGCGAGTCGATGCGGGAGGCGTGCGCGCGCGAGTGTCTCGAGGAGGTCGGCGTGGAGGTCTCGGTGGGCGAGGTCGCCTTCGTCCGCGACTACATCGGCGCGCGGCACGAGTTCGCCGCCCAGGACAGCCACTACCACCAGATCGAGGTCGTCTTCTGGGCGACGCTGCCTCCCGGGGCCGAGCCGGTGCAGGGCCCGGTCGGGGACTCCTTCCAGACCGGCGTCCGCTGGGTGCCGCTCGACGAGCTCACCGACGCCCCGCTGTGGCCGCAGGCGCTCAAGGGCTGGCTCGCCGCGGACCCCGCCGACCGTCCGGTCTACCTCGGCGACGTCAACTGAGGTGGACCTTCCCGCCGGATCGGCCGCGGTGCTGGCGCACCTGCGTGACGCGCGCCCGGCGGGCCTGGTCGGGGTCTGGCTCCACGGGTCCGCCACCGCCGGCGGGCTGCGGCCCGACAGCGACGTCGACCTGCTGCTGGTGACCACCAGCTCGCTCGACGCGACCGAGCGCGGTGACCTGGTCGGCGTGCTCCTGGAGTGGTCGGGGCGCCGCGCCACGCGCGGTCCCGGACGTCCCCTCGAGCTGGTGTCGGTCGTGCGGTCCGACGTGGTGCCGTGGCGCTACCCGCCGACCTGCGACCTGCTGTACGGCGAGTGGTTGCGCGACGACGTCGCCGCGGCGCTGCCGGGCCGGGAGGCGGCGCCCGACCTGGCCGTGCTGCTCGCCGCCGCCCGGTCCACCGCCGTGCCCCTGATCGGCCCGGCGCTGGCCGACGTGGTGGCGGACGTGCCTGCCGAGGACCTGGCGCAGGCCGTGCTCGACTGCGTCCCGAGGTTGCTCGACGGCCTGGCCGGCGACGAGCGCAACGTGCTGCTCACCCTCGCGCGGATGGTGGTCACCCGGCGCACCGGCACCGTGGTGCCCAAGGACGTCGCGGCCGAGCAGGTCGCGCGGCTCGTCGACGCCGATGCGGCGGAGGCTCTGCGGCTCGCCGCCGCGGCCTACCGAGGGGAGGCGGACGACGACTGGTCGGGCAGGCCGGTCTCCGCGCTGGCCGAACGGCTCGCCGCGCTGGTCCGGGCCGACCCTCAGCAGAGGTGACGTCGCACGTGGCCGGCCACCATCGCCATCGTCGTGCGCGCCCGCTCCGTGTTTGCAGTGAGGAAGTAGTGGTCGGCGTGCGGCGTCTCGTCGTAGACCACCTCGTTCCCGGCCCCGCGCAGGCGGTCCGCGAAGCACCGCCCGTCGTCACGCAGCACGTCGAGCTGACCGGTGAGCACGAGCGCGGGCGGCAGGCCGGAGAGGTGCGGCGCCAGCGCCGGGGACGCGTACGCCGACGCGCGTGTCGCCGGGTCCGGGAAGTAGACGCGGCGCACCAGACGACGCAGGCCCGGCGAGATCATGCCGCGGTCGTCGTCAGCCGGCTCCCGGGCCAGGTCGAGCGCCGGACACCCCAGGACCTGCAGCGCGGGTGAGAACGAGCGGCGGTCCCGCGCCTGGAGCGCCACCGACGCGGCGAGCCCCCCGCCGGAGGAGAAGCCGCTGAGCCCGACCCGGTCGTGCTCCAGCGCGAGCGCCGCCGCCACGTCGTGGCACTGCTCGTGCGCCACGGGAAAGCACGTGGTCGGCGCGACGGCGAAGTCGACGTTGACCACCGTGACCCCGGTCTCCGCGACCAGGTAGCGGCACCACCAGTCGTCCATGGCGGGGTAGCGCATGAGGAACGCGCCTCCGTGGAAGTGCACCACGACGCCGGCTCCCGGTAGCCCGGCGTACACGTGGACCGGCACGCGACCGTGGCGGGTGTCGATCCGGCGACGGGCCGGCCGCGGCAGGTCGGAGCCCGCGAACCGCAGCGGCTCGCCGTACCTCACCGCGAGGGGGGCGGAGGCCCGCATCGCCCACACGGCGAGAAGGTCGGTCGGTCGCACGCAGCGGGTTCGCGGGCCGCGATCCCGCGGACGGGAGGAGCCTCAGTCCGGCTGGCGGCCGGTGAAGTCCTCCATCGTCCGGTGCACGCCGATGATGCGCCCTGCCACGAAGTCGCGGACGTCGATCGGCAGGATGCCCTTCATCGTCTCGCCGAGGAGGACGGTCCTGGGCAGCACCAGCATGGGCTGCCCCTTGCACATCGCCTTCCACGCCTTGGCGCACACGTCCTCGGGCTCGAGCAGGGGCAGCAGGTGGGCGGACTTGGCCCCCTCGAACATGCCGGTGCGGACGTAGTAGGGGCAGACCGTCGTGACCTTGACGTGGTGGATGCCTGCCTGCTCCAGCTCGAGGCGCACCGAGTCGGAGAACCCGACCGCGGCCCACTTGGACGCGGCGTAGACCGACATGCGGGGGTTGGAGGTGAAGCCGGCGGCCGAGGCGACGTTGACCAGCCGGGCCTCCTCGCCCTGCTCGATCATCGCGGGCAGGAACGCGCGGGTGACGTACATCGGCGCCAGCGCGTTGACCTGCATCGTCAGCTCGGTGTCGAGCAGGTCCTCCGGGGTCTCCCAGAAGTAGGCGCTGCCACGCACGATGCCGGCGTTGTTGATGACCACGTGGGGCACGCCGACCTGGTCGAGGACCTGCCGCGCGGCCGAGGCCACGATCTGCTTGTCGGAGACGTCGACCACCTGTTCGTGGACGTTGCCGCCCCGCTGCCTCAGCTCCTCGGCCGTCTCCTTGAGCGCTCCCTCGTCGAGGTCCCACAGCACGACGTCGGAGGCGCCCTCCTCGACGGCGGTGCGAGCGTAGATCCGGCCCATCCCCATCGCCGCTCCGGTGATCAGCACCCGCATGCCCGCCACGTCCCTCACGGCGTCCACCTTCCTCCTCGAGCGTCCCTCGCTCCTGCTTCAACCCTAGGCGCGGCCGGCTCACCCGTACAGGTGGCGGACGTCACCCGACGAAGACGCAGAACGGGTGGCCCGCCGGGTCGAGGAAGACGTGCAGCGGCTCGTCCGGGTCGCCGCTGCGGTCCAGCACCAGCCGGCCGCCGAGCGCCTCGGCGCGCTCGCGCTGGCGCTCGAGCTGCGCCACCGACCGCACGACCGTGTCGAGGTGGAGCATCTGCGGGCGGGTCTCCTCGCCCCAGGTCGGTGGCGCGTAGTCGTCGCGCTGCTGGAAGGCCAGCTGGATCCCGCCGGGGTTGCGCAGCACGAGCCAGTCGGCGCCGCGCTCGTCGGGCTCGCCCGGCGGCGGTGGCGCGTCCCCCTCGCGGTAGGTCAGCCCGAACAGCTCGCGGTAGAACTCCGCCAGCGTCCGCGCGTCGTCGGTGTCGAGCACGGTCTGCGCGATGACCGGCGGGGTGTCGGCCTCGTCCATCAGCGGTCCTCCGCGGTCTCGTCGTAGGCGCGGACGACGACGGGCTCGAAGGCGTCCGCGAGGGCGGCATACCCCTTGTCGTTGGGGTGGAACCGGTCGGCGGCGACCTTGCCGATCCACGTGCGCGGTCCCGCGGTCACCATGTCGACGACCCGGACCCGGCCCGCCTCCTCGGCCGCCCAGATGTGGGTGTTGGACCGCTGTGCGGCGGCGCGGGGCTGGGGGAGGGTGGACACCACCGTCCCGGTGGGCAACCGGTCCAGGAGGTCCTCGAAGCGACCCGGCAGGTGGGGACGGTGGGCCTTGTTGAAGATGTCGTTGCTGCCGACCAGCACGGTGACCACGGCACACTCGCGCAAGGGGTCGGCCTCCAGGAGCGAGTGCAGCAGCGGGACCTGCTGGTCGAGCACGTCGGCCAGGACGGCACCGGTGGCCGAGAGGTTGACCACCGCGAGCTCGCGGCCGGAGGAGACGAGGCGTCCGTGCAGCTGGTGCACCCAGCCCCGGTCCCACCTCGTGGCGCCGACGCTCTGCGACATCGAGTCGCCCAGGACGTACCACCGCCTGCCCGGGATCGCGAGGGCCGTGCGGTTGTGCGCCACCCACTCCTCGGCGTACGGCGAGACGTGTCGCTGCACGCTGCGCACCCCCGGGAGGAACCAGCCCAGCACACGCAGGACGCGGCCCGGTCCTCGGCCCGTGCGGTTGTCGTAGGTGAAGTCCACGCCGCAGAACCTACGGCCGGTCCGGTTGCCCGGGGACGGCGAGCGCGATGCGCTGGCGGCCGTCGCGGTCGAAGTTGGCGGGGTCGAGCCAGGTCTCGTGGGCGGCGCGGACCTCGGGCCAGTCCACGTCGACGACCGCGAACCAGTCGGTGTCGCGGTTGCGTCCCTTGACCGTCAGGTGCTGGCGGAACCGCCCCTCGTAGGTGAACCCGAGGCGCAGCGCGGCGCGGCGGGACGGCTCGTTGAGGCTGTCGCACTTCCACTCCACCCGGCGGTAGCCGAGGTCGTCGAAGGCGTGGCGCAGCAGCAGGTGCGTGGTCTCGGTGGAGACCGCGGTGCGCTGCACCGACCGGGCGAACAGGAGACTGCCGATCTCCAGCGAGCCGGACGCGGCATCGATGCGCAGGTAGGACGCCAGGCCGCTCGCTTCACCGGTGGCGAGGGGGACGACCGCGAAGGTGAGCGTCGACGGGTCGACGCGGTCCGCCGCGACGAGGGCGTCCATGGCCGCCCGGCCGGCGGGACGCTCGGTGCTGCGGTAGGTCCACAGCACGTGGTCGTCCCGCCCGGCGACGTGCCTGCGCAGGTCAGCGGCGTGCTCGGGCCCGAGGGGCTCGAGCCGCACGTGGTGGCCGTGGAGGCGGACCGGGGCAGGCAGGGGGCGGCGGCGCCAGCCGGGGAGCGGGTCCCCGACTGGCTGGCCGTGCTCGTCGATGCGCACGCGCCGACGCTAGCCCCCTCAGCGCATCCGGCGCTCACCGTCCTTGATCGCCTCGCGGATCCGTTGGTAGGTGCCGCAGCGGCAGATGTTGCGGATCTTGTCGAGATCGTCCTCGGTGATGGACCGGCCCTCGCGGCGAACGCGTCGCACCAGCGCCACGGCCTGCATCACCTGGCCGGGCTGGCAGTAGCCGCACTGCGACACGTCGTGGTCGAGCCACGCCTGCTGCATGGGGTGCAGGTCGCCCTTGCCGGCGTCGTCGGTGCCGGGGAGACCCTCGATCGTGGTCACCTCGTCGTCGGGGGACAGCTTGCCGACGGGGATGGAGCAGGGGTTCACCGCCTTGCCGTTGACGTGCGAGGTGCACGCCTTGCACACGTTGATGCCACAGCCGTACTTGGGGCCGGTGACGCCGAGGCGGTCACGCAGCACCCACAGCAGGCGCTCGTGGTCGGGCGCCTTCACGGTGATCTTGCGGCCGTTGAGGATGAAGGTCTGGTTGGGCATGTCTGTGGTCTCCTCGTCGACTCGCGCTCAGTGGGCCTTGCTCAGGCCGTCGGTCGGCGACTGAGGCACGGACGGCACGAACGACTTGGGCTTGAACGGCAGCGGGTCGCGATGGTTGATGGGGAAGTACGTCGGGATGCTGCCGGTCGCTGCGCCGTACGCCGAGGCGACGGCCGCGAACGTCGCCGCGACCCCGGCCTCGCCGGCGCCACCCGGCTCGGTGCTGTCCGAGGGCATGATGTGGACGTCGGCACGACGCGGGGTGTTCCACTGCCGCGTGTAGTAGTAGTTGTCCCAGCTGGCCTCGACGAACCGCCCGTCCTGCAGGTGGCAGCTCGAGGTCAGCGCGAGGGCGATGCCGTCGTTGATGCCACCGAGGATCTGCGCCTCCAGCCCGCGCGGGTTGATCACCAGGCCGGCGTCGACGGCGAAGGTCACCCGGCGCACGCGGGGCCCGGTCACGGCCTCCTTCATGATGTAGCGGCGCAGCGTCGCCGGGCGGCAGTCGATCTCGACCAGCGCGGCCGTGACGCCCTTGTACTCCTTGTGGATCGCGATGCCCTGCGCGACCCCGGCGGGCAGCGAGCGGCCCCAGCGGCCCTCCTTGGCGACCTTCTGCAGCACGGCGCGGGTGCGCGCGTCCTTGACGAACTTGAGCCGGAACTCGAGCCGGTCCATCTTCATCGCCTTGGCCAGCTTGTCCATCGTCAGCTCCACCGCGACGCGGGAGTCGGGGGAGTAGATGTTGCGCATGCTGCCGGTGTTGAAGCGGTCGTCGGTCTCGTTGATGACCTGGTCGACCACGCCGAAGTTGAACGGGATCTCCTGGGTCAGGTTCCACACCGTCTGGGCGTAGCCGAGGTTGCCGAGCGCGCCCGGCGGGAGCTCGGCGGCGTACGCCGAGATCAGCTCGCCGAGGCCGTGGCGGAAGTCGGTCTCGACGCTGGTGTGCCGCTGCTCGAAGGTGGTCACCTCGCCGCCGAGGTAGGACGCCCGCACGCGCGAGATCGCCATGGGGTGGCCCCGGCCCTGCCGCGGCTCGTCGGCGCGGTGCCACATCAGCTTGACCGGCTTGCCCATGGCCTTGGAGATCGCCGCGGCCTCGAGGCCGGCGTCGTAGAACAGCTTGCGGCCGAAGGATCCGCCGCCCTGGGTGACGTGCAGCTTCACCTTGTCGGGAGTCAGGCCGAGCATGACCGCGATGCGCTCCTGCGCGGTGATCGGCGACTTGAACGAGCCCCAGATCGTGGCCTTGTCGGCACGCACGTCGGCGATGGCGCAGTTGGGCTCGAGCGAGGAGTTGCTGCGGAAGTAGAAGACGAACTCGGTCTCGACCGTCTTCGTCAGGGGCAGGGTCGGCGCCAGGGGCAGCTGGTTGGCGCGGAGCTCGGCGAGGATGTCCTTGTCGGACTCGCCGTCGACCGGCCCGGCCTCCCACTTCACGTCGAGTGCGCGGACCGCGTCGATGCACTGGCCGAAGGTCCTCGCTCGGACGGCGACACCGGTGTCGACCTTCACCACGTGCGTGACACCCGGCATTGCCAGCACCTTGCTGCGGTTGTTGATGCGCAGCGGCCTGCCGTTGAGCGTCGGGGGCCGGCAGACCATGGTCGGCAGAGCACCGGGGACCTCCAGGTCCATGGCGAACTTCTTCTCCCCGGTCACGATCGCGCGCGCGTCGCTGCGGTTGCGGGCGGTCCCGATGACGGTGAAGTCGGCCGGGTCCTTGAGGACGACCTGCACGCCCTTGGTGACCGAGGTGGCGCCGGCCTTGGCCAGCTCGGCGTAGGTCAGGCTGCCGGAGGGGCCGGTGACCACGCCGTCGCTCACCGACAGCTTGTTCACCGCGTCGCCCAGCTGGGCGGAGGCCGCGGCGAGCAGGGCGCCCTTGGCGGCGGCCGCGGCGACCCGGATCGGGGTGTAGGTGGAGATGGTGGTGTTGGAGCCGCCGGTGAGCTGGTTGAACATCAGCTCGGGGCGGGCGTCGGCGAGCGTGACGTCGATCTTGGACAGCGGCAGGTCGAGCTCCTCGGCGATGAGCATCGCGGTGGAGGTGACGATGCCCTGGCCGACCTCGGCGCGGGGGAGCGCGAAGGAGGCGGTGCCGTCCTCGTTGACCACCACGGTGATCAGGTTGCTCGTCGCGCGGGCGGCGTCGGTGAGCAGGTCGTTGAGGTCGTACTGCTCGGGGATCTGCGGCGGGCTGGGGACGACGGCGGCGGCGGGCTTGAACCAGCCCGACCCCAGCTCGGCGGCGGCGGCGACCGTCGTGGAGGCGACGAGGTAGGCCAGGAACGAGCGCCTGCCCAGCCCTCCCGTCTCCTCGGCGGCCTCGGTGGCGGTGTCCGGTTCGGTGGGGGCGTGGTGCAGGGACATGCGGCTCCTCGAGAGTCTCGGGCCCAGGGGGCGGCCCGATGCTGGTCCGGATGGGGGCTCCGGTTGGGTACCGGGATGACCAACGACCGGAAGTGGCACCGGTCACGTTCCAGTTCGAACCTCGGACCGAGATGGTTTGGTGGGCTTTCGGGACGGAATGGGACCGTCCCGAACCGGGTAGGTCGATGACATGTCATCCCCACTCACCGTCGCCGTCGTCGGCGGCCACGGCCAGATCGCCCGCGCGCTCCACCCCCTCCTGCTCGACGCCGGCCACACGCCCGTGGCGCTGGTCCGCAAGCAGGAGCAGGCCGAACGCCTCGAGGCCGATGGCGTGCGCACCCGGCACCTCGACATCGAGTCCGACGACGTCGCGGCCTTCGCGCGCGCGTTCGAGGGGTGCGACGCGGTCGTCTTCGCCGCCGGGGGAGGGGCCGACGGCAACGTCGAGCGCAAGCGCACCGTGGACCTCGAGGGCTCGACCAAGTCGGCCGACGGCGCGCGCCAGGCGGGCGTGCGGCGCTTCGTGCAGGTCTCCGCGATCGGCGTGGACGAACCGCTGCCGGACGACACCGGCGAGGTCTGGCGCACCTACGTCGAGGCCAAGCGCGACGCCGACGCGCACCTGCGCGAGAGCGGGCTCGACTGGACGATCATCCGCCCCGGCCGGCTCACCGACGACCCGGCCACCGGCCAGGTGTCGCTGGGGGAGGAGGTCACTCGCGGGGACGTGACGCGCGCGGACGTCGCCGCCGTCCTCGCCGCCGTCCTCCAGGAGGACCGGTCGGTCGGCCACCAGTGGAACGTCGTCGGCGGGGACGTGCCGGTCGAACGCGCCGTCGCGGAGGCGCTCGGCCGGGACTGAGGTCCCTTCCTCCCGCTCGACCGCGCAGCGATGCAACCTGCGACGGCGGGGAAGCGTCCTGGGTTCGAACTGGTCACCGAACCCGAAAGCAGGCACTGCCATGACCGCCGACCGCTCCTTCCGCATCCGCTCCACCCGCACCTCCCGCCCGGCGCGCCTGCGCCGCGGCTCCCGCGCCCTGGCGCTGAGCACCGCCTCGGTGGCCGGCGTCGCGGCCCTGGTGGCCGGGGGACACGCCTCGGCCGAGACCGCGCCGGCACCCCGTGCGCCGGTGGTGTCCACCGCGACCTCGACCGGTGCGGTGCCCGCCGCCGCGCCGGACCGCCCGGTCCGCGTGGAGCACCAGGTGGGTGCGGTCCTGGAGGGCACCTCCACCGCCGGCGACGGCGTGATGGTCTTCCTCTACGACAACTCCCTGCACGGCTCGTCGTTGCAGGTCGTGCTCGGTGACCCCGAGAACGATCAGATCGGCTACGTCGAGCAGGCCGACCCGTTCATCCGCGACGGCGTCCTCGACGCGACCGTCGACGTGCACGGCACTCCGGTGCGGCTGCACGGCACCGTGGTCCCGGCCGGGAACCCGGAGCGGATCACCGAGCCGGTGCAGGACAACGGCGAGCAGATGGTGACCCGCGGCACCAACACCCAGCTGGCCACCGACGTCACCGTCACGGTCCGGGGCGTGTCCGCGACGATGGAGTTCGCGCCGGCGTTCGCCTTCGACCTCGAGTCGCGCAAGATCACCCTCTACGGGCGCTGAGTCCTCCCACCAGCCCCACCCCCCAGCAGGGCGGCACCCATCCCCGGGTGCCGCCCTGCGCCTGTTCCACGGGCGCGGGTTAGGTTCGCCCGGTGAACCCCGCCGAGAAGTGGGACCTGGCGCCCGAGGACCTGCGCCGGCAGCTGAACGCCTGGCCGACCTTCGCCGCGCAGCGCATCGTGGTGGAGGAGATCGCCGGGGACTGGTCGCGGGCCGTGGTCTCGATGCGGGTCGGCACGGACAACGCCAACTACTTCGGCACGGCCTTCGGCGGCTCGATGTTCTCGATGGTCGACCCCTTCGTCGTGGTGCTGGCCGCCAAGCAGCTCGGGCCGTCGTACGCCGTGTGGGACCAGGCGGCCGAGATCGACTTCCTCCGTCCCGGCACCGGCACGGTGACCACCGTCGTGGACATGCCGGCCGACGTCGTCGGCTCGCTGGCCGACGAGGCCGCGGGCGGGGCCAAGGTGCTGCGCTGGTTCGAGGTCCCGATCCTGGGTGAGGACGGATCAGCGGTCGCGGTGCAGCGGCGCCGGCTCTACGTCCGGGAGCGTCGCCGAGGAATGTCGGCGGGCCCGCCTAGCGTGCTCCAGGTCCGACCAAGCCGACCCGGAGGTGGCGAGTGAGCACCCTTGACGACCGTCCCAACACCGCCCTGCTCGTGATCGACGTCCAGAACGGCGTCGTCGCCGGAGCGCCGCGTCGCGACGAGGTGGTGGCCAACATCAACGCCCTGCTCGACCGGGCGAGGTCCTCCGGCACGCCGGTGGTCTGGGTCCAGCACTCCGACGACGGGCTCCAGCAGGGGACCGAGGAGTGGGCCTACGTCCCCGAGCTGGTGCGCGACGACACGGAGCCGCTGGTCCACAAGCGTTTCGGCGACTCCTTCGAGGCCACCGAGCTCGAGCAGCTGCTCGCGGACCGTGGGGTCGGGCACCTGGTCGTGACCGGCGCCCAGAGCGACGCCTGCATCCGGTCCACCATCCACGGCGCGTTCACCCGCGGCTACGACGTGACGCTGGTGGGCGACGCCCACACCACCGAGGACCTCACGGCCCACGGCGCCCCGGAGCCCGAGGCGGTCATCGCGCACACCAACCTCTACTGGTCGTTCCAGCGGGCGCCCGGTCGCACCGGCGGCACCAAGGAGACCGCCGAGGTGGTGTTCCCCACCGGCCGGCACGAGGACCGAGGGCAGGACGTGGACCCGCGGACCTGAGGTGGCCGCTGGACGGCCCGGGCGTCACGAGCGTCAGGACGCGGCGGCGGCGTCCGCCTCGGCGACGGCCTTGATCCGCTCGAGGGTCTGGCGCATGCCCTTCTCGTTGGTCTTGCCACGGGCCCAGCCGAGCAGCGCCCAGTAGACCCTCGTGGCGCCGGAGGGCGTCAGCCGGAACGACTCGGTCACCTCGGTCCCGCCGTCGACCGGGTTGAGCTCGTAGTGCCAGTTGTTGATCGGCCGGCCGGCGCCGTACACCGCGAAGCCGAACTCCTTCTCGGTCTCGCAGGCGGTGACCTTGCACGCGGTCCAGTAGACCGGTCCGATGCCGTTGCGGCGGACGTGGCCGCGGAAGTGCGCGCCGACCTCCGGCCCGGTCGCACCGTCGACCCACTCGGCCTCGAACGTCTCCGGGCTGAACTCGCCCACTCTGGTGACGTCGCTGACGAGGTCCCAGACCACGCGAGGGGGAGCGGCCATGAAGACGGTGACGGATCCACGCATGCGCCGAACCTAGCGAGGTCCCGGCTAGCGTGGGGCGATGACCCTCGTGCGGACGGTGGCGCGGATCCTCCTCGGCGCGTTCGTGGCGTCGGCGGGTGTGTTGCACCTGACCTCGCAGCGCCAGGAGTTCCGGGCCCAGGTGCCGTCGTGGTTCCCCGTCGACGCCGACGTCACCGTCGTCGCCAGCGGGGTCGTCGAGATCGCCCTCGGGACGGCGTTCGTGCTGCTGCCGCGTCACCGAGGCCTCCTCGGCTGGGCGCTCGCGGGCTTCTTCGTCGCGGTGTTCCCGGGCAACCTCGCGCAGTACGTCGAGGGCACCGACGCCTTCGGGCTCGACACCGACCGGGCCCGGTTGATCCGGCTGTTCTTCCAGCCGGTGCTCGTCGCGTGGGCGCTGTGGGCCGGCGAGTCGTTGCGCGGCCGTTCGGCCGGTGCGGCGGCACCGCGGACGAGGGACTGACGACGCGCTCAGTTGGTCGAGCCGCTGGGGGCGGGGTCGCCAGGACGCGCCTCCGGCTCGCCGTGCTCGTCCACGTCCGTCACCGCACCCATCCGCCGACGCGGCCACGTGCTGAGCGGTCCGAGCAGCGTGATGATGCTCGGCACCAGCATCGAGCGGACCACGAGCACGTCGAGGGCGATCCCCACCCCCATGGCGAAGGCGAGCTGCCGGAAGGGGACCAGGGGCACGACGGCGAGCAGGCCGAAGCTCGCGGCCAGGGCCAGGCCGGCGACCAGCAGGGCGCTCACGGAGCCGGGCATGGCGCGGACGACCGCGTCCGGCAACCGGTGGTCGCGGGCCTGCTCCCAGATGTTGCCGACGGCGAAGATGTTGTAGTCCGACCCGAAGGCGAGCAGCAGCACGGCGACGGCGAAGGGGACGTAGAAGGTGAGCCCGGCGCCCGGCTCGAGCGCCCCGAAGAGCGCCATGGTGAGGCCGAGGGTGGCGCCGAGGGACAGCATCGAGCCGCAGAGCACGGCCACGGCGGTCACGGGCGCGCGCAGGAACATCACGAGCATCAGCAGGTTGGCGCCCAACGCCGCGAGCGCGATGCGCATCAGGTCCCGGCGCGTCTGCTCCACGACGAAGGCCGCTGCGGCGGTGTCCCCGGAGACGCCGGCGCGGGTGTGGGCGAGGCCGCTCGACGCCAGCAGCCGGGGGAGCCGGTCCTGCAGGCCGTCGACGGCGCTGATGGCGCTCGCGCCCAGGGCGGGCTGGTCGAGGATCACCAGGTAGCGCGCCGCAGAGCCGTCCTCGGTGAGGAGCACCCGTCGCTCGGCGGGACGCGGCAGGTCGCCCGGGCCGAGGACGCCCGCGACGCCTGGCTGCTCCTCGAGCAGGGCACCGAGGACGTCCAGCGCCGCCGGGTCGCGGCCGAGGTGCCGTCCCTCGACCAGCACGGTGGTGGGGGAGAGGATCCCGTCGGCGAACCCCGCTCGGGCGGCCGAGGCCGCCTGGCGCACCCCGCTGTCGGCGGGCAGCGAGCCGACGAAGGACACCCCGAGCCCGAGGCCGGTGAGCGGGGCCGCGGCGAGCAGCAGCCCGACGACGCAGCCCGCCAGCACGTACGCCGCGAACCGGCGCCGGTTGGCCAGCCGCACCAGGCCGCGGCGGAGGAGCCCGTTCTCCCGCTCGCGGCGTACGACGACCTGCGGCGGGGTCGGCCAGAACGCCCACCCGCCGAGCACGGCCAGCAGCGCCGGCACCAGGGTCGCCGCGACGAGCAGGCCCATGACCACGGTGAAGACCAGGGCCGGGCCGAGCGCCTTGAAGAAGGGGGAGTTGGCCACCATGAGGGCGGCCGTGCCCGCGGCGACCGCGAGCCCGGCGACGGCCACGATCGGGGCGTAGGCCCGGGTGGCCGTCCTGGCGGACTCCAGCCTCCCCGTCCCCGTGCCGAGCTGGCGTCGCATCGCGGCGAGGTAGAAGACGGCGTAGTCGGTCACGACGCCGAGCAGCAGGGCGACGACCACGGGCTCGAGCTCGCTGGGGCTCGAGACGCCGAACAGCGCGGCCACCGCCCCGGAGAGGCGCAGGATGAGCACGTAGGCCACCCCGGTGGTCACGACGGTGACCAGGGGAGCGACCACCGAGCGGAACGCGATGCCGACGATGCCGACGATGGCGGCGAGGGTGAGCGACTCGACCAGCGGCAGCGACTCCCGGATCAGGTCGCCCTGCTCGGCCCGTGCGGGCACCGACCCGGTGATGCCCACCACGCTGTCACGTGGCCCGAAGCCCCGCCGGATGTAGCGCTCGGCCGCTCGGGTCTGCGTGCCCAGCGACACGGTCGGGTCGAAGAGGAGGTAGGTCAGTGCGGTCGTGTCCCGCTCGCGCGAGGCGGGGAAGACCCCCAGGGCGTTGCTGACCGGCAGCGCGCCGCGCAGGGCTCCCGGGTGCTGGTAGTGACCCGCGGTCACCGCGGCAGCGTTGACCGCGGTCCGGGCCTGGTCGAAGGGGGTCAGGCCGGCCGGGTCGCGTTGCACCACGACGGTCCGTCCGGCGAGCGGGAAGCCGAACAGGTCGACCGAGCGCAGCTCGGTGGCGATCGCCGGGGTGTCCTCGGGCAGCAGTCCCTTGAGGCCACCGCTGCTGTGGGAGGAGGACAGCGAGGGCAGGGCGACCACCGCCAGGACGCAGGCCGCGGCCCAGAAGGCGATCACCCACCAGCGACCGGCCACCAGCAACCGCGCCACCGCACCTGCCACGCGCCGCCGCGGTTCCCTCTGCGGCCTGTCGCCGGCCACGGCTCAGCCGGACCGGTCCACGCCGAGCCGGGCCAGCTCGGCGTCGGCGAGGGCACGCGTCCTCCCGGCCTCCACCGCCTCACGCGGGTCGCCGCCGGCGACGGCGCACGCGTCGGCGTAGGACAGCGTGACCAGCGCCTGCTCGGCGAGGTGGCGGTCGAGACCCGGGCCGTCGCCGTGCTCGGCCAGGGAGCGGCGCAGGGTGGCGACCGTCCGGCGTCGCTCGAGCCGGAGGGGGAGGTAGAGACCGAGGACCGGGGTCGTGGGCATCACCATGATGGCCAGCCCGAGGAGCACGGCCAGCTGGCGCAGCTCCGACTTGACCTCCTGACCGCGTGCGGAGATGTCCGCGGCGGTCGCGACCGCCTGCTCGCCCAGCTGTGCCGGCTCCCGGCCGATCACCGGCACTCCGCCCAGCTGCTGCAGGGCGCGACCGGCCGAGTCGATCGCCTGGCCGGAGGAGGTGATCGTGTCGCCGAGGTCCGAGAGCTGCCACAACGTCCAGCCGCTGGCGGCGCCGAGGGCCAACCACAGGACCAGCCAGCACAGGGCGAGCGCGTCGAGCAGTCGTAGGGTGGAGGTGTCTGCGGTTCTGACCGATGGGGTCATCCGAGCAACTTAACGGGTACGCAGGGGACCCCGCGAGGTCCGAGAGCCGTTCGACCCCGCAGCTCGGGAAGGAGCGCAGCCCATGAGCCAGAACACTCCACCGCAGCCGGAGGACCGGTCGGCACCCTCGGGACGATCACGTCCCGGAGGGTGGTACGTCGCACTGCCTGCCGTCGCGCTCGTCGTCGGCCTGGTCCTCGGCGGCCTCGTGGTCGGCCTGTCGATGTCGGGCGACTCGGGGGGCGACGACGAGGACACCGCCGGCGGCCAGTCGACGACATCGGCACAGCCGACGGCGGTGGCCTCCGACACCTTGGTGATCCCGGCCGCGTGCGCACAGGCCGCGGACAGCGTTCGTGACGCGGCGTCGCTGCTCAACGACGGGGTGGCTGCGATCCGCAACTTCCAGCGCAAGAAGATCGTCGACCTGCTGAACCAGCTCGAGGACCTCTCCCGGCAGGCGCAGGAGCAGGCGCAGACCTGCTCGGCCTCCGGGGTGACCACGGCGCCAGCGGCCACGGCCACTGCGTCGTCGTCGACCAGCGAGGGGACCGGCTGAGGACCGGGGGGCTCATGCGGTGACCGAGGGCCGGTAGCGCAGCGCCGTCACGCCCGACCGGAAGTCACGGCGATCCGCGAGCTCGAGCCGGAGGCGCTGGTGCAGACCCTCGAGCAGCCTCGGCCCGTGCCCGGCGACGACCGGGTGGACGAGGAGCTCGTACTCGTCGACGAGTCCCGCGTCGGCGAGTGCCCGGGGGAGCCTCACCCCTCCCACCCAGAGGCCCTGGCCGGGCTCCTGCTTGAGCCGCCGGACCGCCTGCACCACGTCGCTCGTCAACAGCTCGGCGTTCCAGTCGACCCGGCTCAGGGTGCTGGAGACGACGAGCTTCCTCGCCCGGTCGATGGTCTCGGCGAACGCGACGTCGTGCTCACCCATCCAGCCGGGCCACGTGCCGGTGGCCGGACGCCGCCACGCCGACTGCTCCCGCGGCGAGTGGGGAGCGGGTCCCGACCCAGCGAGAATGACATAATGTCGATTATCGGCGCGTAACCCACGCCGGTGGAAGGAGCAGGAAACCCCTCTCGGAGCCCCTCTCAGGACTTCGCGCCGGACTCCGCCAGCCTCGCCAGCCGGTCGACCGACGCCATGAGCTTGTCCTCCGTCGTCGACCGCGCCCGCGAGAACCGGTTCTCGTCGGTCAGCTCGGTCCAGTCGTAGGTGTGCCGCACGCGCGTCGTCGTGTCGTCGACCGGCTCGAGCTCCCAGCGCCACAGGTGACCCGGCGGCTCCTTGCCCGGCTCGGACGGCCGCCACGCGATCCGCCGGCCCTCCTCGAGCTCGACCACGTGGTTGTGGCGCACCCTGCCGGAGGTGTTGGTCATGACGAAGACGTCCCCCACGGCACGCATGCGTTGTCCGGCGGCGGCCTCGGCGAGGTTGTCGTTGCCGTCCCACCGGGGCTGCTGGGCGGGGTCGGCGATGAGCGCGAAGATGACGTCGGGCGTCGCGCGCACCAACGCGGTGGCGCTGACGACCTTGGTCTCGTCCTGGTCGGTCATCGCCCCATCGAACCACCTGCAGCGGGTCTCACTCCGCTTCAGGCTCACCCGATCGGGATGAGGTCCATCGGCTCGGTTGGACACAGGGTGAGAAGGTGGCGGCCTCGCAAGCGGGTGATCCGGTCGCGGCCATCCGAGCCCGGTCCTACATCGCGCTGCTCGTGGTGGCCGCGGCGCTCGGTGTGCCCATCGCCTGTGTCGCGTACTTCTTCCTCAAGCTCACCGCCGTCATTCAGACCTGGGCGTTCCAGGACCTCCCCATGGCGCTCAGCGACGGGGGCGTGCCGAGGTGGTGGCCGGTGGTGCCCCTCACCGTCGCGGGGCTGCTGGTGGCACTGACCATCAGGTACCTCCCCGGCCGTGGCGGTGAGGTCCCGATCGAGGGGTTCAAGGCCGGTGCAACGCCGATGCCGGCGGCCCTGCCCGGCATCGCCGCCGCGGCGGTCGTCGGCATCGGGCTGGGTGTTGTCATCGGTCCGGAGGGGCCGCTGGTCGCGCTCGGCGCCGGCCTGGCCGCCGCCGCGGTGCGGCTCGTCAAGAAGGCGCCGCCCCAGGCGGGGCGGGTGGTGGGCGTCTCGGGCAGCTTCGCGGCGATCAGCACGCTGCTGGGCAACCCGCTGGGGGGCGCGCTGCTGCTCCTGGAGGCGTCCGGGCTGGGTGGACCGATGGCCGCGGCCGTCCTCGTCCCCGGACTGCTTTCCGCCGGTATCGGCGCCCTGATCTTCACCGGCCTCGACAGCTTCACCGGCTTCGGCAGCTTCGCCCTGGCGATCCCCGACCTGCCCGCCGCGGGCACGCCGACCGTCGCGGAGCTCGGGTACGCCGTCGCCGCGGGCCTGGTCGGAGCGGGCCTGTGCTGGGTGATCCGACGACTGGGCGGCGTGGTGAGAACGGCGGTGGACCGCAGGCTGATCACGGTCACCGTGGCGGTGGGACTCGCCATCGCCGTGCTCGCGATCGCCTACGCCCAGGTGACCGGTCACTCCTCCTCGGACGTGCTGTTCTCCGGCCAGTCGGCCCTTCCTCACCTGGTCGACCACAGCAGCAGCTACACGGTGGGCGCCGCCCTGATGCTGGTGGTCTGCAAGGGGCTCGCCTACACCGGCGCACTCGCAGCCTTCCGCGGCGGGCCGACGTTCCCCGCGATGTTCATCGGGGCTGCTGGAGGTGTCGCCGCGTCGCACCTGCCCGGGCTCTCCCTCATCGCCGCCGTCGCCATCGGCCTCGGCGCGATGACCGTCGGCATGCTCCGGCTGCCGTTCACCGCGGTCCTGCTGACCAGCATCTTCCTCGGACAGGACAGCTACACCGTGATCCCACTGACGATCGTGTCCGTCGTCGTCTCCTACGTGGCGACCACACACCTGACGCCGCCGGTCACCGCACCGGCCGAGCCGGCTCCACCCGCGACCGACACGAGAACGGGCTGACCCCGTCGGCCCGAACCCGATGCTCCTGGCGCCTATCGTGCGGCCATGCCCCTCATCAAGCGCCCCTGGCTGCGCTGGTCCATGCGCGGTGTCGTCGCCCTCGGTGTCCTCGGTCTCGGCGCGTTCTTCGTCTTCGCGCCGGGCATCGTGGAGCGCGGGCAGAACGGCCTGCTGGCGGCGAAGTTCCCTGCGGTCGACGACGAGACCGAGGCGCTGCACCGACGGCTGCAGATCGTCGACATGCACGCCGACACCCTGATGTGGGACCGCGACCTGCTCGACCGAGGCGACCGCGGCCATGTCGACCTGCCGCGCCTGGAGGACGGAAACGTCGCGCTGCAGGTCTTCAGCTCGGTCTCGAAGTCGCCCAAGGGACTCAACTACGACGAGAACACCGGCGACTCCGACAACCTCACCCTGCTCGCCATCGCGCAGCTGCAGCCACCGTCGACCTGGTTCTCCCTCCTCCAGCGCTCGTTGTTCCACGCCCACAAGCTCGAGGACGCGGCGAAGCGCTCCGACGGCCACCTCGTCCTCGTGCGCAGCAAGCGCGACCTGGACTCCCTTCTCGAGGCGCGCCGGGCGGGTGAGCGGGTGACCGGCGCGCTGTTCTCCGTCGAGGGTCTGCACGACCTGGAGGGCAATGCCTCCAACGTGCAACGGCTGTACGACGCCGGCATGCGCATGGCCGGCTTCACCCACTTCTTCGACAACGAGGTGGCGGGCTCGATGCACGGCGTCGACAAGGGCGGCCTGACCGATCTCGGCCGTGAGGTGTTCGACGACCTGGAGCGCCGTGGCGTCGTCATCGACATCGCCCACGCCAGCCATACCGCCGTCGCCGAGATGCTCGCGCGGGCGACGAAGCCGCTGGTGGCCAGCCACGGCGGTGTCCAGGCGACCTGCAAGGTGAACCGCAACCTCACCGACGAGGAGATCCGCGGGGTCGCCCGCACGGGTGGTGTCGTCGGCATCGGCTACTGGGATGCGGCGGTCTGCGACACCACGCCGAAGGCCGTCGTCGACGGGATCGAGCACGTCATCGACGTCGGCGGGCTCCGCACGGCCGCGCTCGGCAGCGACTACGACGGCGCGACGACGGTGGCCTGGGACACCAGTCGCCTCGAGTTGGTCACCCAGGAGCTGCGAGACCGCGGCCACAGCGACGCCGACGTCGTCGCGATCATGGGCGGCAACACGATCCGCGTGTTGGATGCGGTCCTTCCGGACTGAGGTGTGGACGGGGGTGCCGTACAGGGCGGCGGGGACTGTCGGACCCGCGCTTTACAACGGTCTGCATGACGACAGACGGAGTGACCGAGATCGAGCGCTGGCTGCGCCAGAGGTCAGCGGAGATGACGACGCCGGACGAGGGTGAGTGCTTGCTGTGCTTCATCCATCGACAGCTCGACGAGCTCGGGTGCGACAACACGTTGCGGTTCGCCCGGCGCTACCGCGACCTGCAGGTCCCCCGTGCCACGGCCCTCGAGCGCAGGCTCGGCCAGGTGGGCGGCTTCTGCGACTGCGAGGTCTTCATGAACGGCTTCACCTTGGCCGAGCGCTGGTGGACGCCCGAACGCGAGATCGAGCAGGAGGACGGTTGGGTCGAGGTGGTCGAGGCGGAGCCCCCTGATCGGCTGCCGCCCTGTCAGCGGGTCGGGCCGCGCACCACGCGGCCGTGCTCGCTCTGGGTGCGCCAGCGCCGATGGTGATCAGACGAGGTAGGCCTCGAGGTGTTTGCCGGTCAGCGTCGATGCGTCGGCGACCAGGTCGGCAGGCGTCCCCTCGAAGACCACGCGACCACCGTCGTGGCCGGCCCCGGGTCCGAGGTCGATGATCCAGTCCGCATGGGCCATCACGGCCTGGTGGTGCTCGATCACGACGACCGACTTGCCGGCCTCGACGAGACGGTCCAGCAGGGACAGGAGGTTCTCGACGTCGGCCAGGTGCAGGCCGGTCGTGGGCTCGTCGAGGATGTAGACCTCACCCTTGTCCCCCATCTGCGCAGCCAGCTTGAGGCGCTGGCGCTCGCCCCCGGACAGCGTCGTCAGCGGCTGCCCGAGCGCCAGGTAGCCCAGGCCGACGTCGACGAGCCGGTCGAGGACCTTCACCGCCGCCGGCACCTTCGCCTCGCCGTCTGCGAAGAGCTCACGTGCATCGACGACCGGCATCTCGTGCACCTCGGCGATGTCCTTGCCCGCCAACGTGTGCTCGAGGACCTCGGCCTTGAAGCGACGGCCCTCGCACTCCTCGCAGGGTGACTCCACGGTCGCCATCGGTCCCAGCTCCGTGACGATGACGCCGGCACCGTTGCAGGTCGGGCAGCCCCCTTCGGAGTTGGCGCTGAACAAGGCGGGCTTCACCCCGTTGGCCTTCGCGAACGCCTTGCGGATCGGCTCCAGCAGCCCGGTGTACGTCGCCGGGTTGCTGCGGCGCGAGCCCTTGATGGCCCCCTGGTCGATGACGACGACTCCCTCACGTCCGGCCAGTGAGCCATGGATGAGCGAGCTCTTGCCGGACCCCGCCACGCCCGTCACGACGGTCAGCAGGCCCAGCGGCACGTCGACGTCGACGTCGCGCAGGTTGTTGGTGGCCGCTCCCCTGATCTCCAGGGCGCCGGAGGCCGACCGGACGGTGTCCTTGACCTTCGCGCGGTCGTCCAGGTGGCGTCCGGTGATGGTGTCGCTCCCCCGCAGCGCCTGCACGGTGCCCTCGAAGCAGATCGAGCCGCCGCTCGTGCCGGCGCCCGGACCCAGGTCGACCACGTGGTCGGCGATGGCGATCGTCTCCGGCTTGTGCTCGACCACCAGCACCGTGTTGCCCTTGTCGCGCAGCTGCAGGAGCAGCTCGTTCATGCTCGCGATGTCGTGCGGGTGCAGTCCGATCGTCGGCTCGTCGAAGACGTAGGTGACGTCGGTCAGCGACGAACCGAGGTGGCGGATCATCTTGGTGCGCTGGGCCTCACCGCCGGACAGCGTGCCGGCCGGACGGTCCAGGGACAGGTAGCCGAGGCCGATCGCGGAGAACGAGTCGAGCAGGTGCTGGAGCCCCTCGAGCAGCGGCGCCACCGAGGGCTCCTCGAGGCCGCGCACCCATCCGGCGAGGTCGCTGATCTGCATCGCGCAGAGGTCCGCGATCGAGGAGCCGTTGATCGTCGACCTGCGCGCCTCCGCCGTCAACCGGGTGCCCTCGCAGTCGGGGCAGGTCTGGAAGGTGACCGCCCGCTCGACGAAGCGCCGCACGTGCGGCTGCATCGCCTCGGGGTCCTTGGACAGCATCGACTTCTGGATCCTCGGGATGATCCCCTCGAAGGTCAGGTTGACCCCTTCGACGTTGATCTTGGTCGGCTCGGCCCAGAGCATCGTCTCGAGCTGCTTCTCGGTGAAGGACCTGATCGGCTTGTCCATCGGCAGCTTCATGCCGGCGAACAACCGGCCGTACCACCCGTCCATCGAGTAGCCCGGCACCGTCAGCGCGCCGTCCGAGAGGGACTTCTCCTCGTCGTACAGCGCGGTGAGGTCGATGTCGTTGACCGTGCCCATGCCCTCGCAGCGCGGGCACATGCCGCCGAGGTAGACCTCCTGCCGGGCGACGCGGCGCTCGACACGACCGCCCTTCTCCGTGGTCATGATCCCGCTGGCCTTGCGGGTCGGGACGTTGAAGGAGTACGCGGTCGGCGGGCCGACGTAGGGGTCGCCGAGACGGCTGAAGAGGATGCGCAGCATGGCGTTGGCATCGGTCGCGGTCCCGACGGTGGAGCGCGGGTTGGCGCCCATGCGCTCCTGGTCGACGATGATCGCGGTCGTCAGGCCCTCGAGCCGGTCGACCTCCGGACGCGCGAGGGTGGGCATGAACCCCTGCACGAACGACGGGTAGGTCTCGTTGATCAGCCGCTGCGACTCCGCGGCGATCGTGGCGAAGACCAGCGAGCTCTTGCCCGAGCCGGACACCCCGGTGAACACCGTGAGCCGCCTCTTGGGCAGCTCGACGTCGACGTTCTTGAGGTTGTTCTCCCGCGCGCCGAGGACACGGATCAGGTCGTGGGTGTCGGCAGGATGCGCAGCACTCATGCCGACATCCTGCCCGGACCTCGGCTCAGCCGTCGCGCCCGCGGCCCGTCGACGCCTGCAGCCGCTCGATGTGCTCCGAGGCCTCGGCCTTGGTCAGGTCGGCCGACAGCGTCTCGCCCGCCTGACGAGCCAGCGTGTCGAGGTAGCTGCGCTGCGCGCCGGTCATCGGCTCGTCACCGGTGACCCACTCCCCCGGGTCCTTCTCGGTCGTGCTGCCCGTCGCGCTCTCGGCGGTGGCCCCCAGGACCTCCTGGTCGGCGCCGGTCGGCTCGTTCGAATGGGTGTTCGAAGAAGTCATGGTGCAGGAGTACCACCTCACCGGTCGGTCAAACCTCAGCGGGCGCGCACCTGGTCCGAACGGCCGAGGGCGCGGCCCCGCCTGTGCCACCCCGTCCGGGCCGGGCGTGCGGCGCAGGCCATGACGCAGACGGGGCATGACTGGACCGGTCATAGTTCGTCATGGTTGTCAAGGACCTTGGTCGGGAACCATAGGGACCAATGGAGGCCCGTTTGGGAGAGCGGGCACCGGTTCTGGGAGGCAGAGATGTGTGGATGTGGACAGTGCCCTGAGGCCACCGACGACCGTTGCTGGACCGCCCACGTGGTGAGCGACCACTCGGAGCAGGGCTGGACGAAGCTGTGCAACGGCGTGATCGTCTTCGACGACGGGTTCTTCCTGGCCCCGGACGGCCACAGCGAGCCGATCCTCGCCGCCGCCGCCTGACGGACCCGCGCGGCGCCGCCCGGGTCAGCGCGGCGCGAGCAGGAAGGTCCGCACCGCCGAGGTGAACGCCTCCGGCTTCTCGGAGTGGACCCAGTGGCCGGCGCCCTTGATCGTCACCGACGTCGTGCGCGGGAACAGCCGCTTCATCGCCGAGCCGTGCTCCGGCTGCACGTAGTCCGAGCGCTCGCCGGCGATCCACAGCACCGGGTGGTCGAAGGTCGCGTCGAGGTCGGGGAAACCGCCGATGATCCCGAGCTCGCGTCGCAGCAGCGTCAGGTTGGCCTGCCACGAGAAGCCGTCGGACGTCGAGCGCAGGTTCTGCAGCAGGAACCCGCGCACCCGCTCGTCGTGCACCCAGTGCGCGAGCTGGTCGTCGGCCTCGGCCCGCCGCTCGACCGAGTCCAGGTCGATCCGCGCCAGGCTGTCCAGCAGGTGCTCGAACTCCCCCGCTCCCCCGCTGACCGCGGGAGCGATGTCGGCCACGACGAGTCGGTCGACGAGGTCGGGGTGGCGCAGCGCCAGGACCATCGCGACCTTGCCGCCCATCGAGTGCCCGACCAGGTGGCTGGCGCCGTCGTAGGACGAGGAGAGCCAGTCCGCGACCGTGTCCGCCACCGCCTCGTAGGACGGGTCGTCGGTCCACGCCGACTTGCCGTGGTTGGGCAGGTCGACCAGCACCGAGCGCAGGTCGGGCGAGAGCGCCTTGGCGATCTGGGTGAAGTTGCGTCCCTGGCCGAACAGCCCGTGCAGCCACACGACCCGTTCGCCGGAGATCCCGACCTCGGTGGCGTGGATGTGCGGTCGCTGCGTCACGCGGGCCAGCGTAGGCGCAGGCCTCACCGCTCGAGCACGAAGGCCAGCTCCTCGACGCCGTCCTCGGGCGTCGCCGCGTCGGCCCCCTCATGGTGGTCGCGGCGGAACCCGCACTTCTCCAGGACGCGGATCGACCCGGCGTTGTGGGCCGCCACGTGTGCCCGGATCGGCCGCACCGGGACCTCCTCCAGCAGCAGGGCGAGCGCCCGCGTCGCGACGCCCCGTCCCCACCACTCGCGTCCGACCCAGTAGCCGACCAGCTGCTTTCCCTCGTCCGGCCAGCTCCCGATGTGACCCGCCACCTGGCCGTCGGCGACGATGGTGCGGGCGACGAGAGCGGGGTCGCTGCGCACCTTCGCCCAGTGCGCGGCGAACCGGTCCCGGTCCCGGGCCGGGAACGCCGCCATCGCGCCCGCCTCGGGATCCGCCTCGTGCTCGAAGAAGACCTCGACGTCCGGGTCCTCGACGATCCTCAGCCGCACGTCCACCGTCATGTCCTCGATTCGACCACAGCCGTCGCCGGACGGCCCGACCGGCCGCAGCGGCCGGCACGGGCCGGGACCGGTCGGCCGATTGCCCGCGGCGCGATCGGGCACGGTGCTGACGCACCGACCGTGAGCGCACCGAGGAGACGCGATGACCCGCTTCGGCTACACCCTGATGACCGAGCAGTCCGGCCCCAAGAGCCTGGTGAGCCAGGCACAGCGGGCCGAGCAGGTCGGGTTCGACTTCGAGGTCTCCAGCGACCACTACTTCCCGTGGCTCGCCGCGCAGGGCCACGCGCCGTACGCCTGGAGCGTGCTGGGGGCGGTCGCGCAGGTGACCGAGCGGGTCGAGCTGATGACCTACGTGACCTGCCCGATCCTGCGCTACCACCCCGCCGTGGTCGCGCAGAAGGCGGCGACGCTGGGCCTGCTCTCCGACGGCCGCTTCACCCTGGGGCTCGGTGCCGGCGAGAACCTCAACGAGCACGTCGTGGGGCGCGGCTGGCCGGCGGTGGACAAGCGGCAGGACATGCTGGTCGAGGCGATGGAGATCATCCGCCACCTGTTCACCGGCGACCTGGTGACCTACGACGGGGAGCACTTCCGGGTCGACTCGGCACGGTTGTGGGACCTGCCCGAGGAGCAGGTGCGGATCGCGGCTGCCATCAGCGGCGACAAGTCGGCCTCGGCCTACGCGTCCCTGGCCGACGACGTCATCGCGGTCGAGCCGAGGCGCGACCTGATCGAGGCCTGGAACGGCGCCGACGGCGCGACCCCGGTCGGCTCCGACGGCGCGCGTGCGATCGGCCAGATCCCGATCTGCTGGGACCCCGACGAGAAGGCTGCGGTCGAGCGGGCGCACGAGCAGTTCCGCTGGTTCGCCGGCGGCTGGGCGGTCAACGCCGACCTCCCGACCACCGCGGGGTTCGCCGCTGCCACGCAGTTCGTGCGGCCCGAGGACGTCGCCGAGAACATCCCCTGCGGCCCGGACCTGGACAAGATCGTGGAGTCGGTCTCGGCGTTCTGGGAGGCCGGGTTCACCGACGTCGCGCTGGTCCAGGTCGGCGGCGAGTCGGTCGACCGGTTCCTCGACGAGGCGGCCGAGCCGCTGCTGGACAAGCTCCGCGCCGCCGCGCCCTGATCGCGGACGAGGCGGCTCTCGGTGGTCGAGCTCAGGCGAGGTCCGCGAGGTCCGCGACGTACGCCGCGGGCGTCGTCCCGTGCCACCGCCGGAACGCGTGGATGAAGCTCGACGCCTCGGCGTACCCCAGCCGCAGCGCGGTGTCCTCGACCCCCAGCCGCGCGCGGGTGAGCAGCTCGGTCGACAGCGACGCGCGGACCTCGTCGAGCAGCTCCTGGTAGGACGTCCCCTGCTCGCCCAGGCGCCGGCGGAGCGTGCGGACGCTGAGCCCCAGGTCGCGGGCCACCGCCTCCATCGGGGCGCCCTGCGCCAGGTGCTGGGTGATCAGCACCCGCGTCTGCTGGGTCACCCCTGTGCGTGCGCGGCGCCGCGCCACCACGTCGTTGCACAGCGCCTCGCCCATCGCCAGTGACTGCGGGTTGGCCTGCGGCAGCGGCAGCTCGAGGTGCGCGGGGTCGAAGACCAGGGCGCTCCGCGCGCAGGAGTACGACGGCACGCGGCCGAAGACCTCCCGCGCGGTCGCATCCGTCCCCGGCACGGAGGGCCCGGGGGCCGTCAGCCGGACGTCGAGCAGCGGCAGCCGCCGGGTGAGCAGCTCGCCGGCCACGCTGTGGATCGCGGCGAGGTCGCGCTCGACGAGGAAACCGCGCACGTCGCCCGGCAACCGGTGCTCGTCGACGGCCAGGACGAGCCGGCCGTCCTCGAGGGCCGGCTGCGGGATCGCGAAGGTGAAGCTCAGGTCGATGTAGCGCAGCGCCACGTTGAGCGCATCGACCAGCGTGGGGCTGGACAGCAACGCGAAGCCGAGGATGCCGAACGTGCTGACGTGGTAGGCGCGGCCCACCGCCACGCCGCTGACCTCCGGGGCGGCCCGACGCAGGTTGCGCACCACGCGCAGCTCCTGCTCGGCGGTGACCAGCCGCTCGTGGTCGGTCAGCTCCCCGACCCGCAGGCCGGTGCCGGCGAGCATCGTCGCGTCGCCCAGGCCGGCGGCGCGGCCGGCCTCGAGCAGGACCGAGATGCCGGCCACGCCGCGCGCGAACTCCCAGTCGTGCGCCGCCGGACGCTCCAAGGCCATGGCCCCAGTCTGCCGCGGCTTGGCCGCAATTGTGGATCGTCTGTCCCCGGAAGTCTCGGCGCGGCGGCGCCCGGTTCCCTAGGTTCGTGCCCATGACCTCGCACCAGAGCCCCCGTGTCCTCGTCATCGGCGCCGGCTTCGGCGGTCTCAGCGTCGCCGCCGAGCTGCTGCGCCGCGGGCACCGGGACGTGACCGTCCTGGAGAAGGCCGGCGAGGTGGGCGGGGTGTGGCGCGAGAACGACTACCCCGGCGCCGCCTGCGACGTGCCGTCCTCGCTCTACTCCTGGTCCTGGGCGCCCAACCCCGAGTGGCCGCGCCGCTACTCCGAGCAGGCCGACATCCTGGCCTACATCCGCGACGTCGCGGACCGCAGCGGCCTCCGGGCGCTGGTCAGGACGGGCGTGCGCGTCGTGTCGGCGGCGTGGGACGAGGAGCGCGCGGTCTGGCAGGTCAGCACCGACGACGGCGAGGTGCACGAGGCCGAGGTGCTCGTGCCGGCCCTCGGTCAGCTGTCCGAGCCGGTGGTGCCCGTCCTCCCCGGCGCCGACGAGTTCACCGGTCCGGCCTTCCACTCGGCGCTGTGGGACCACGACGTCGACCTGCGCGGCAAGCGGGTCGCGGTCATCGGGACGGGCGCCAGCGCGATCCAGTTCGTCCCCTCGATCGTCGACCGGGTCGGGTCGATGACGGTCTTCCAGCGCTCGGCGCCGTACGTCATGCCGAAGCCGGACCGCGCCTACACCGCGCTGCACACCAAGGCCTTCGAGCGCCTGCCGCGCACTCAGGTCTTCGGCCGCAAGCTCACCCGCTACGTCTCCGAGCGGTTCAACGAGTCGCTGATCGAGGGTGGCGGCTGGGTGACCAGGACGCAGGTCCAGGTGTGGAAGGCCTTCCTGCGCCGCCAGGTGCCCGACCGGGCACTGCGCGACAGGCTGCGTCCCGACTACCCGATCGGCTGCAAGCGGGTGCTGTTCTCCAACGACTGGTACCCCGCCCTCGCCCGCGAGCACGTCGACGTGGTGACCGAGGCGGTCACCGGCCTGACGAAGGACGGCGTGGTCGCCGCCGACGGCACGCTCCACCCGGCCGACGTGGTCATCTACGGCACCGGCTTCGCCGCGACCCAGTTCCTGCGCTCGATCGAGGTCACCGGCCGCGGCGGCACGGACCTGCACCAGGTCTGGGCCGACGGCGCCTTCGCCCACCTCGGACTGACCGTCCACGGGTTCCCGAACCTCTTCTGCGTCTACGGCCCCAACACCAACCTGGGCGGCTCCTCGATCATCCAGATGCTCGAGGCGCAGGCGGGCTACATCGGTCAGGCGGTCGACGTCCTGGCCTCCGGGGAGGCGGCCGCACTCGACCTGCGGGCCGAGGTGGGCAAGTCCTACGACGCCGAGATGCAGGAGCGCCTGTCCCAGAGCGTCTGGACGGGCTGCGGCTCGTGGTACGCCGAGCCGTCGGGCCGGGTGACCACGAACTGGCCGGGCACGGTCGCGGAGTACGAGGAGCGCTGCGCCCACCTCGACACCGGCGACTTCGACCTCCTCCCCGCGAAGGTCCCCGCAGCCGGCTGAGGTCGCTCAGAGCTCGACGGTCCCGCTGACCACCGTCACCACGTCGCCGCCGACCCAGATGTCGGAGCCCTCGGCACTGACGTGCACGCGTCCGTCGCGGTGGACCGCGTGGCCCTGCCCCGCGACGTACGACGAGGGGAGCCGGCCGGCGCCGATCAGCCACTGGGCGAGCCCGGCGTTGAGGCTGCCGGTGACCGGGTCCTCCCAGGCGCCCTCTCCCCCGTCGAAGAACCCGCGCACCTCCACGTCCTTGCCGAGGCGGGCGCGGTCCTCGTCGGGCCAGCGGCCCACGAGCCCCCACCTCATCCCTCCCGAGCGGGTCGGGTCGACCCGTGCCCCGAGCACGGCCTCGGCGGACACCAGCTCGACGCCGACCCAGCCCGGGCCGTTGTCGACCCAGGCCGCGCCGAGGACGTCCTCGCGCCGCACCCCGGAGGCCGCGACCACCCGGGCGAGCGTCTCCTCCCCGACCTCGCCCGACCGGACCAGCGGCGGGGCGGCGAACGCCAGGCGCTCGCCGCGGCGTACCTCCACGAGACCGACGCCGCACTCCTGCACCACGACACCGTCACGGGCGGGCGCGCCCCCGGCCGCGAGCCACGCGTGCGCGGTGCCGAGGGTCGGGTGCCCGGCGAACGGCAGCTCGGTGCTGGTGGTGAAGATCCGCACCCGGTAGTCCGCGGCCGGGTCCGTCGGCGGCAGCACGAACGCGGTCTCCGACAGGTTCGTCCACCGCGCGAAGGTCTGCATCGCCTCGTCGTCGAGGCCCCCGGCGTCGTGGACCACGGCGAGGGCGTTGCCGAGGCCGGGGCGGGCGGTGAAGACGTCGACCTGCCGGAAGGAGCGCATCCCCCGAGTATCCGCCCCGTCCGGTCGAGCGGACGCCACGGCGCCCGCTCAACCGGACGAGGCAGGAGCGGGTAGCGTCACGACCTTGTGACCACCCCCCTGACGAGCCTCGCGGACCGGGTCGTCCCGCCACGGCTGGGGCGCGACTTCCGGCTGCTGATGAGCAGCTCGTGGGTGAGCAACCTCGGCGACGGCATCTCGCTCGCCGCGGCCCCACTCCTGGTCGCATCGGTCACCCGGGACCCGCTCCTGGTCTCGCTGGCCGCGCTGCTCCAGCGGCTGCCGTGGCTGGTCGTCGGGCTGTACGCCGGCGTCCTCGCCGACCGCCTCGACCGTCGCCTGATGACCGTGGTGGTCGAGCTCGCGCGGGCCGGGGTGCTGACCGTCCTGACCCTGACCATCCTCACCGGGACGGTGCAGGTCTGGCTGGTGCTGGCCGCCTCGTTCCTCCTCGGTGTGACCGAGACCTTCGCCGACACCGCCGCGCCGGCGATGCTGCCGATGCTGGTCGAGCGCCGTGACCTCGGCATCGCCAACGCCCGGCTGATGTTCGGCTTCCTCACCCTCAACCAGCTGGCCGGGCCGCCGGTCGGAGCGTTCCTCTTCGCGGCCGGGACGGCGTACCCCTTCGTCGCGCAGGCCGTCGCGGTGGCCCTCGGGGCGCTGCTGGTGGCCCGGATCCAGCTCCCGGAGCTGCCGCAACGTGAGCCGAGCCGCGTGCGCCGCGACGTGGCCGAGGGGTTCCGCTGGCTGCTGGCGCACCCGCCCGTGCGGACCCTGGCCCTGACGATCATGGTCTTCAACGTCACCTGGGGCTGCTCGTGGGCGGTGCTGGTCCTCTACGCCCAGGAGCAGCTCGGTCTCGGCGCCGTCGGCTTCGGGCTGCTCACCACGGTCAGCGCGGTCGGCGGCCTGCTGGGGACGGCGTCCTACGGCTTCATCGAGCGGCGCGTGCACCTGGGCGTGGTCATGCGGGTCGGGCTGGTCATCGAGACGCTCACCCACGTCGGGCTGGCGCTGACCACCTCGCCGCTCGTGGCCATGGTGATCATGTTCGTCTTCGGCGCGCACGCCTTCGTCTGGGGGACGACCTCCCGCACCGTCCGCCAGCGCGCGGTCCCGACCGCGTTCCAGGGCAGGGTCTCCAGCGTCTACATGCTCGGTCTGATGGGCGGGCTGGTGATCGGGCAGGCGCTCGCCGGGCCGCTCGCGCGCGCGGGCGGCATCACCGCTCCGTTCTGGTTCGGCGCGATCGGCTCGGCGCTCATGCTCGTCGCGGTGTGGCGGCAGCTGATGCACATCGCCCACGCCGAGTGACCTCGACAGGCGCGACCACCGTCAGGAGGATGCCGCCATGAGCCGCTTCGTCGTCGCGCACCTGACCGACACCCACTTCGGGGTCCCGGGCGCCGGCGAGCGGGCTCGGCGGGTGCTCCGCCACCTGTCCTCGATGACACCCCCGCCCGACGTCCTCGTGGTGACCGGGGACGTGGCCGACCACGGCCTCGAGGAGGAGTACGCCGAGGCGCGGGCCGTCCTGGACGCGTGGGCCGGGGCGTTCGCGATCTGCCCGGGCAACCACGACGTCCGCGCGACCTACGCCGAGGCGTTCTGCGCCGGTGGGCCAACGGAGACCGTCGTGGTGCACGGCGGTCGGCGGTTCGTGATGCTCGACAGCCTCCTCGACGCCGTGGACGGCGTCCGCACCGACCCCGGGCACCTCGGCGAGGCGTCCCTGACCTGGCTGGACGAGCGGCTCGCGGAGGACGACTCCCCCGCGTTCGTGTGCCTCCACCACCCGCCGGTCGACCTCGGGCTCGGGCTGATGGACCCCATCCGGCTGGACGACGGGCCGGCCCTGGCGGCCGTCCTCGACCGTCACCCCCAGGTCGTGGCCACCCTTGTCGGACACGCCCACACGATGGGGACGACGACCTTCGCCGGCCGCCCGCTGCTGATCGGCGGTGGCGCGGTCTCGACGGTCACCCACGACGCGGAGGCGCTGCCCGCGCTCTGGATGGAGGCGCCGGTGTCGTTCGCCCTGCACCTGCACGGTGCCGACGGGTCCCTCGTCACCCACTGGCGCGCCCTCCCGGCCTGAGCCCGCTCATCCCCACCGGGTGATGTGACGGCGCGCCACGGACGGAAGTCTCGCGCGATCGGCGTGGCCGCACCCCGAGCTCGATCGAGCGTCGAGCGGAACCCTCGCGAGAGGCACACTGGACCCCATGACCTCGACCTCTCGGGTGGCACTGGTGGCAGGGGCGACGCGCGGCGCCGGCCGGGCGATCGCGGTGGAGCTGGCCCGCAGCGGCCTGACGGTGGTGGCGACCGGACGCAGCAGCCGGGTCGGCGGCCCCTCCGACCAGGGCAAGCCCGAGACGATCGAGGAGACCGCCGAGCTCGCCGAGGCGGCCGGCGGCAGGTGCGAGCCGCGGGTCGTCGACCACACGGACGGTGACCAGGTGGCTGACCTGGTGGACAACCTGCGGACGGCTCACGGGCGGCTCGACGTGCTGGTCAACGACATGTTCGGTGGGGACGCGTTCGCGCAGTGGGGGGTGCCGCTGTGGGAGCACGACCTGGCGGCCGGACGCCGCATGCTCGGCCTCGGGGTCGAGTCCCATCTCGTCACCCTCCACCACGCGGTGCCCCTGCTGCTGGAGACGGCCGCGGCGCACGCGGGCCACGGCCTCGTGCTCGAGGTCACCGACGGCCATGCTGCGGCCAACCGCGAGCCACGTCCGGGCGCGGTCTACTACGACCTGGTCAAGGCGCAGGTCCAGCGCGTGGTCGAGCTCCTCGGGCGGGACTGTGCGGGGCTGCCGCTGACCGCGATGGGCGTGACCCCCGGCTGGCTGCGGTCGGAGTCGATGCTGCGGGGGTTCGGGGTCACCGAGTCGACCTGGACCGAGGCGACCAGCGACGTGCCGGCCTTCGGCATCAGCGAGTCCCCGACCTACGTCGCCCGCGGGATCGCCGCGCTCGCCCGGGACGCCGAGGTCCACCGCTGGAACGGCCGGGTCGCGACCGCCCGCGAGCTCGCCGACGCCTACGGCGTGACCGACACCGACGGCTCCCGGCCGGACTGCTGGGGCCTGTGGGCCGTGCACGGCTGGGAGACGGACACCGCCGAGGCCGTGGCCGACATCGCACGGTTCAGGTGAGCAGGCCGGCCGCACGGCCGACCTCGGCGTACGCCGCCGCGAGCGACTCGAGCGTGGCGTGGGCGTTGAGCCCGCTCGGGTTGGGCACCACCCACAGCTCGGCGCCGGCGAGGTCCCGCGGCTGGCGTCCTGTTCGCGCGCGGCGCTCGCCGAAGGCGGTCCGGTACGCCGTCACCCCGGCCACGGCGACCACCCGCGGCCGGTGCTCGGTCACCAGCCGGACCAACCGCTCCCTGCCGTGCCGCAGCTCCTCGTCGGTGATCTCGTCGGCCCGCCGGGTCGCCCGCGGCGCGAGGTTGGTGATGCCGATCCCCCGGGCCGCCAGGTCCTCGAGGTCCTCCGGCCGCATGCCCTGCGAGGCGTCGACGAGACGTGAGGTCATCCTCGCCCGGTGCAGGGCCGGCCAGAAGCGGTTGCCGGGCCGGGCGAAGTGCGCGTCGACCGCCGCGGTCCACAGGCCGGGGTTGATGCCGACGAACAGCAGACGGAGGTCAGGGGCGAGGAGGTCGTCGACGGTCCTGCCGAGGGCGGCCTCGAGGTCCGGGCTCACATCCGGTCGATCGCGCTCAGGGGGCCGATCACGACCCGCGGGCGACGCGAGGAGTCCAGCCAACGCAGCAGGGTGCGCATCCGCTCCCGCGCGACGGCCACGCAGCCGGCCGTCGCGCCCGATCCCTTCACGTGCAGGAAGATCCCGCCCCCGCCCCGGGTGTCGGCGGTCCCGGTGGCGACCCGCTGGCGCAGCGAGGGCGACCAGTGCACGCCGGACGGGAGGTTGTAGGACAGGACCACGCCGTAGCGGTACTGCCGGCCCGCCCAGTCCCACAGGTGCTCCGCCCAGCCCCGCCGCCACTGCGCGCGGCCGGAGCGGAAGGGTTCCCACACGTTGTAGGTGCGCGGGTCGCGCGGGTCGTAGACCCACCAGTCCGACCTGTCGAACCGACGATAGGCAAGCCCGCTCCCGGGGTCCTTCGCGGACCCGAACCCGTACCGAGTCCGGAAGGTGCCGGCGGGCGTCGTGCCCGAGTCCTGACGCCGCTGGGCGGCCCGCGCCATGCCGTTCCAGCCGACCCGGGCCGACCAGGGGCCGAACCGGAGGTGCCACTGTCCCGTCGCGTCCTGGCGGTAGGCCCGCAGCACCGCGTAGGACGACCCCCAGCGCTTCGAGGTGACGACCACGACCTGCCGCGCGTCACCGACGTGCCGCAGCCGCGAGGGGTGGTACGCCGGCACACCGGCCGAGGCGGACGGGGCCGCCAGCAGGGGCAGCAGGAGCACCAGGGCGAGGAGCCGGGTCACGGCGGGTCCCCGGGAAGCGCCCCCACCGTGCCGTCGGGGCGCACCAGCACGGTGACCACGCGCTGCAGCTCGGGGCGCTCGTGACGGCCGTCGTGGACCTCGCCCCGGGCCCACCACATCTCGAGGCCCTCGGGCTTGACCTCGAGCGTCGCGAGGTTGTTGTCGAACCAGGGTCCCTCGACCTGGCGCCAGCGGAAGGGTGGGTCGGCGACGCCGGCCGCGCGGGCGGCGTGACGCCACAGGCCGGAGCCGACCCCCATCGACAGCGCCGCGGCGCCGGCCCGCACGGGCAGGGGCAGCGGGTTGCGGATGGGCGAGCAGACGGCCTGGACGATCTGGCCCGGACCGGGACAGTCCCGGACCTGCGAGACGTAGGAGTTGTGCACGTCGCCGGAGAGGAAGGTGACCGTGCGCGGTGCCGGGCCGCGTCGGCCGACCACCACCTCGGCGGCCATGCGCGCGACCTGCTGGAAGCCGGTCTGGAAGGCCGCCCAGTGCTCGAGGTCGACGCCCTGCCGGACGACCTCGGCGGCCCGTGCGGCACCCGATCCCCAAGCCCCGTTGGCCACCGCCTCGTCGAAGGCCTCGAGGAAGTGCAACGGCTCGGGCAGCAGGAACGGCAGGGAGGTCCCGACGAGCACGTGCTCGAACCCGCCCCGCATCTGCTCGTCGAGCCACTCCATCTCCGCGGCGTCGAGCATGTTGCGCTGCTCGGGGTCCAGCACGCGCGCGGCGCGCGAGTCGACCATGACCACCCGGCTGCCGTTGAGGTCGCGGGCGAACGACCAGCGGTAGGTGTCGGGGTCCCGGTCGACCCGGGCGGCGAACTCGTCCAACGTGTCGCTGAGGTCGAGCTCGTCCTGCCCGTCGTGCGCGGCGACCAGCTGCCAGACCTCGTCCTCCGCGCGCTCGGAGGGACTGAGGTTGCCGAGGTGCTGGTAGACCCAGTAGGACGCCAGCCCGCCGACGATCCGGTCGTGCCACCACGACCTCTCGTCCATCTGGCGGCGCCACACGTCGGAGGTGTTCCAGTCGTCGCGCACGTCGTGGTCGTCGAAGATCATCGCGCTCGGCAGCGTGGAGAGCAGCCAGCGGTTGACCGGGTCGCTCCACGCCAGGCAGTAGAGGTGGGCGTACTCCTCGTAGTCCTGGAGCTCCTCCCCCGGCGGCTCGTCGAGCGAGCGCCGTGAGGCGATGAACTCCTGCATCGCCGGCGAGGTGATGTCGGCGTAGACCTGGTCGCCGAGGAACAGCACCAGGTCGGGCCAGGGCAGCTCCCCCTCGTCCATGGTGACGCCGCCCATCGCCAGGGCGTAGGCGCGCAGGGCGTCGACCCCGTGCTCGGCGTTGCCCGCCTCGTCGTGCGAGACGCTGGTGCGGCACGAGCCGAACGCGATCCGCGGCGGCTTGCCCGGCTTCACCGTGCTGATCACCGACGGCGGGAGCTCCAGGCCGTCGTAGGACGAGGGTGGCCAGACCTGCTCGCCGTCCACGCTCACGGAGTACGCCGTCACCGAGCCGGGCTCGAGGTCCGTGCAGTCCACCAGCGCGTAGTGGTGGCCGTGCACGGCGAACGTGCGCGCCGACCACGAGTCCGACCCGGCGGCGACGGTGACGGTCCCCGCGGTCTCGGTCTCCACCCAGATGGCCGCGGAGGTCTCGTCGACGTGACGCATCAGCGGCCCGAGCCGCAGCGGCGTCGTCACGGGCGCAGCAGCACCTTGATCGCGCGCCGCTCGTCCATGGCGGCGTAGGCCTCGGCCACGTCGTCCAGCGGCATCGTGGCGTCGAAGACCGGACCGGCGTCCACGGCGCCGGACAGGGTGCGCTCGAGCAGGTCGGGCAGGTACTTGCGCACCGGGGCCATGCCACCGGCGACCCCCACGTTGCGGCCGAACATCGCGTTGATCGGGAGGTTGACGCCGTGCGGGACGCCGACGTAGCCGACCATCGCGCCGGGCCGGGCGCTGCGCAGCGCCTGCTTCATCGAGGAGTCGGTGCCGACGCACTCGAGGACCGCGTCGGCGCCGATGCCCCCGGTGAGCTCCATCACCCGGGCGGCGCCCTCCTTGTCGCGCTCCTCGACGATGTCGGTGGCCCCGAACTGCTTGGCGATCGCCTGCCGCGGGGCGTGCCGCGACATCGCGATGATCCGCTCGGCGCCGAGCTCGCGGGCCGCCAGGACGCCGCACAGGCCGACCGCCCCGTCGCCGACGACCACGACGTTCGAGCCGGGCTCGACCCGGGCGGAGACCGCCGCGTGCCAGCCGGTGGGCAGGACGTCGGCCAGCGCCATGAGGGCGGGCAGGTCGGCCGCCTCGGGCGCGACCGGGACCTTGACCAGGCTGCCGTCGGCCTGGGTGGCGCGGACGACCTCGCCCTGACCGCCCTGCGTCATGCCGAGGTTCTGGCAGCCGGCCTGCATCCCCTTGCGGCACACCGGGCAGGTGTTGTCGCAGTGGCAGAACGGGACGATCACGAAGTCGCCGGGCCGGACCTCGCGCACCGACGACCCGACCTCCTCGACCACGCCGATGGTCTCGTGCCCGATCGGGTTGCCGACGGTGATGTCGTTCTCGCCCCGGTAGGGCCACAGGTCGGAGCCGCACACGCACGCCGCGACCATGCGGACGAGGGCGTCGGTGGGCTGCTCGATCGTGGGAGCCGGACGCTCCTCGAGACGGATGTCGCGGGTGCCGTGGATGGTGGTGACGCGCATGGCCCCACCCTAGGTCCGGCGTGCCGATGAGCGTTTATCTCATATGTGGCATACAATGGCGAGCATGGCTGACACCTACCTCGTCCGCATCGGCGGCATGATCCGCGACGCCCGCAAGCACCGGGGGTGGACCCAGGCCCAGCTCGCCGAGGTGCTCAACACCAGCCAGAGCGCGGTCAACCGCATCGAGCGGGGCCACCAGAACATCACCTTGGAGATGGTCGCCCGCATCGGCGAGGCGCTCGACTCCGAGATCGTGACCCTCGGCGCCGCCGGCCCCACCCACCTGCGCGTGCAGGGACCCACCACGCTCTCCGGCGAGATCGAGGTCAAGACCTCCAAGAACGCCGGCGTCGCCCTGCTGTGCGCCACCCTGCTCAACCGTGGACGCACCACGCTGCGCCGCGTGGCCCGCATCGAGGAGGTCAACCGCCTGCTCGAGGTGCTGCAGAGCCTGGGCGTCGAGACCCGCTGGCTCAACGCCGCCGGCGACCTGGAGATCGTCCCGCCGGCCGAGCTCGACCTGTCCCGCATCGACGAGGAGGCCGCGCGCCGCACGCGCTCGGTGATCATGTTCCTCGGCCCGCTGCTGCACCGCGCCGGCGAGTTCCAGCTGCCCTACGCCGGCGGCTGCGACCTCGGGACCCGCACCGTCGAGCCCCACCTGACCGCGCTGCGCCGGTTCGGCCTCGAGGTCAAGGCGACCGAGGGCTTCTACAACGCGCTCGTCGACCCGGCGGTCGAGCCGGGCCGTCCCATCGTGCTGACCGAGCGCGGTGACACCGTCACCGAGAACACCCTGATGGCCGCGGCGCTGCACGACGGGGTGACCGTGATCCGCAACGCCAGCAGCAACTACATGGTCCAGGACCTCTGCTTCTTCCTCGAGCGGCTCGGGGTCCGCGTCGAGGGCATCGGCAGCACCACGCTGACCGTCCACGGCCGCTCCGAGATCGACGTCGAGGTCGACTACGCCCCCTCCGAGGACCCGATCGAGGCGATGTCGCTGCTCGCGGCGGCGATCGTGACCGAGTCCGAGATCACCATCAAGCGCGTGCCGATCGAGTTCCTCGAGATCGAGCTCGCGCTGCTCGAGGAGATGGGCTTCCGCTACGACCGCAGCGAGGAGTACGTCGCCGCCAACGGCCACACCCGGCTGGTGGACCTCACCACCAAGGTCTCGCCCCTGCACGCGCCGCTGGACAAGATCCACCCGATGCCCTTCCCCGGGCTCAACATCGACAACCTGCCGTTCTTCGCCGTCATCGCCGCGATGGCCGAGGGCAAGACCCTGCTGCACGACTGGGTCTACGAGAACCGCGCGATCTACCTCACCGAGCTCAACCGCCTCGGCGCCCGCGTCCAGCTGCTCGACCCGCACCGGGTGAGCATCGAGGGACCGACGCGCTGGTCGGGAGCGGAGATCGTCTGCCCGCCCGCCCTCCGCCCCGCCGTGGTGATCCTGCTGGCGATGCTGGCCTCCAAGGGCACCTCCGTGCTGCGGTCGGTCTACGTGATCAACCGCGGCTACGAGGACCTCGCCGCGCGGCTCAACGACCTGGGCGCCTCGATCGAGACCTTCCGCGACATCTGACCCCCACGGTGATCGCGCACAGTCCAGGTCGCACCGGCTTCGCCTACCTCGACGAGCCCCGCGAGGCCGGCGGCGTGGTGGCCCTGGCCCACCGGGGCGGCGCACGCCACCCCGACCTCGAGGGCCTGGAGAACACGCTGACCGCGTTCCGCCACGCCACCGCCCTGGGCTACCGCTACCTCGAGACCGACGTGCACGCCACCGCCGACGGGCACCTGGTCGCCTTCCACGACGCCGCGCTGGACCGGGTCACCGACCGGCTGGGTCCGATCCTGGGCCTGCCCCTGGCCGAGGTGACCGGCGCGGTCGTCGGCGCCCGGCTCGGCAGGGACGAGCGCATCCCGCTGCTGGCCGACCTGCTCGAGGAGCTTCCCGCAGGCGCGCTTCAACATCGACCTCAAGGCCCCGACCGCCGTGGACCCCATGGCCGACCTGCTGCGGCGCACCGGCGCCCACGACCGGGTGTGCGTCGGGTCGTTCACCGAGCGCACCCTGCGTCGGTTCCGCCGGCGGGTGGACCGGCCGGTCGCGACCACCGCCGGGGTCCTGGCGGTCGCCGCGCTGGGCTGGGCGCCGTACCCCCTGCACACCGGGCGGCTGGTCCGCGACGCGGGCGCGGTCCTTCAGGTGCCGCACCGCTACCGCGGCCGCACGGTCGTCGACCGCCGGTTCGTCGAGCTGGCCCACGCCTCCGGTCGGCATGTCCACGTCTGGACGGTCGACGACCGTGCTGAGATGGTGCACCTGCTCGACCTCGGCGTCGACGGCCTGATCACCGACCGCACCGACGTGTGCAAGGAGGTCCTCATGGAGCGCGGAGTCTGGTACGACGGCTCGGGGCCGAGCGCGTCAACGAGCGCCACGTGACCGGGGTCGCGGACCTCGAGCCGCTCGAGCGCGCCAAGGAGCAGCGGGCGTGGTACTGGTACGACTGGGCCAACTCCGCCTACGTCACCACCACCGCGGCCGTGCTCTTCGCCCCCTACCTCACCTCGGTGGCCACCCGCGCGGCCGGCTGCGAGGTCGGCGACGACGCCCCCGACTGCACCCGGCACCTGTCGGTCCTCGGCCTCTCGGTCTCGCCGCGAGTCGCTGGTCTTCTACCTGGTCACCCTGTCCACGATCCTCAGCGCGCTGATCCTGCCGGTGGTCGGCGCCGGTGCCGACCGGTCGCCCCACAAGACCCGCCTGCTGGGTCGCTACGCCTGGGCGGGTCGGCCTTCGCCGCGCTGATGTTCTTCGTGACCGGCAGCAACTGGCAGCTCGGCGCGGTGCCTGCTGGTCGCGGCGACGCTGTGCCTGGGGGCCTCGCTGGTGGTCTACGACGCGATCCTGTGCGACATCGCGCTGCCGGACGAGCGCGACCGGGTCTCCAGCCGCGGCTGGGCCTGTCGGCTACCTCGGCGGCGGCCTGCTGCTGGCGGCCAACTTCGGCCTGCTGTCCTTCATGGACGACACCGAGCTGGCGGTGCGCATCTCGCTGCTCTCGGCGGCGATCTGGTGGGCGGCGTTCACGATCATCCCGGTCCGCGGGATCCGCGACCGGGCGCCCTACCACCCCGAGCCCCAGCAGGGCGGCCTGGTCGCGAGCAGCTTCGGGCAGCTCTGGACCACGCTCAAGGACCTGCGCCACTACCCCCAGACGCTGCGTTCCTGGTCGCCTACCTGTTCTACAACGACGGCATCCAGACGGTGATCTACGCCGCGTCGGTCTACGGCGAGCGGGAGCTGGACTTCGAGAAGTCGACGGTGCTGCTGGCCTTCCTCCTGGTGCAGTTCATCGGCGTGGCGGGGGCGCTGCTGTTCGGGCGCGTCGCGGAGCGGCGTGGCGCGCGGTCGGTGATCCTGGCGGGCCTGCTGATCTGGATCCTCGTCGTGGGGGCCGGCTACCTCACCCCCGCCGGGCAACTTCTCCCTCTTCCTGCTGCTGGCGGCCTCGATCGGTCTGGTGCTCGGCGGCACGCAGGCGCTCTCGCGCTCGTTCTACAGCCAGCTGATCCCCCACGGCCGCGAGGCGGAGTACTTCTCCCTCTACCAGGCCGCCGAGCGCGGCACCTCGTGGCTCGGCACGCTGGTCTTCGGGGTCGTGCAGCAGGTCACCGGGTCCTACCGGCCGGCGCTGTTCGCCCTGGCGGCGTTCTTCGTCATCGGCTTCCTGCTCCTGTCCCGCGTGGACCCCCGCCGCGGCATCGCCGAGGCGGGCAACGCGCTCCCCTCCGTGGTCTAGCCCTGCCGCGGTCCCAGGTGCGTCCCGGCCGGGCGCCGGAGTAGGTGTAAGCCCAGGGGCCACGGGCACAGTGACTGGGAGCCGCGCACCGGAATCAACTCGCGTCCCCGGTCGTTGGACTGCTGGACGGGCAAGGCGGCGTCATGAAGGCCGGCCGAGCGCGTCTCGTAGACACCGGCCCCACGAGGGCGACGCACACTGGATGGCAAGGGGTGAGACGCATGGCGGAACGCACGCTCCGCGGCGCTCGACTGGGCGGACAGAGCTTCGAGGACGAGCGCGGCATCGAGTTCGCCGCCCGTCAGCGGGTGGCCTACGTCTGCGCGCAGGGACACGAGTTCGACATCCCGATGTCGGCCGAGGCCGACATCCCGCCGCTGTGGGAGTGCCCGCGCTGCGGCGCCGAGGCGCTGATGAAGGACGGTGAGCGTCCCGAGCCCAAGGCCGAGAAGCCCGCCCGCACCCACTGGGACATGCTGCTCGAGCGCCGCTCCGAGAGCGAGCTCGAGGAGATCCTCACCGAGCGGCTCGAGATGCTGCGCGGCGGCGAGATCGGCCCGGCCCACCTGCACCGGGCCTCCAAGAGCCGCAGCGCCTGAGCGCGGTCGACCCGGCTAGTCGACCACCTCGCCCCGGACCACGTCGTCGTGGCCGGGGCGCTGTGCGTCACGAGCCTGCGGGTCGTCCGCGGGCCGGCGCCCCGCCCCGGGCGGGCCGACCACGCTCACGGTGAACCGGCGCGCCACGAGCCGGCATCAGCAGCGCCGCGCCAGGGGCCGGGTCGGCGGGAGCACGCAGAACAGCCCGGCGGCGTCGGTGATGAACCCCGGGGTGACCAGCAGCGTGCCGCCGACCAGGACCAGCGCCCCGTCGGCCAGCTCGCGGACGGGCATCCGACCCGAGCGCAGCGCCTCGTTCAGGCGCTGCCAGGCCCGGGCGCCCTCGTGCTTCATCAGCCAGGCCCCCAGCACGCCGTCGGCGACGAGGATCAGGATCGTCCACCACGGGCCGACCACCTGGCCGAGCTGGATCAGCAGCCAGATCTCGACGATGGGCACGCCGACGAACAGCCCGGCGAGCACCCACCACGGGATCCGGCGTCTCATGCCTTCGAGCGTACGCGCGCCGGAACCACCGCGCAGGGCCGCGCGCACCTGCCGTCCGCGGCGCTCGAGGCCCCAGGAGGTGATCCGGCGCAGCGACTCGGTCGCCACGTCGGGACTCATCTTGGACTCGCCCCGCTCGCGCTCGAGGAACTCGATCGGGACCTCCCGCACGGTCAGCCCGGCCTCGAGCGTGCGGACGGTCAGGTCGGTCTGGAAGCAGTAGCCGACCGACTCCACCGAGGTCAGGTCGATCGCGCGGAGCGTGCCGGCGCGGAAGAGCCGGTAGCCGGCGGTGACGTCGTGCACGGGCACGCCCAGCAGCGCTCGGGCGTAGAGGTTGCCGCCCACCGACAGCGCCTTGCGGAACAGGCTCCAGTTGACCACGCTGCCGCCGCGCACCCACCGCGACCCGATCACGAGGTCCGCGCCCTCCAGTGCCTCGCGCAGCCGGTGCAGCTGCTCGGGCTGGTGGGAGCCGTCGGCGTCCATCTCCCCCACCACCTGGTAGCCGCGCTCGAGCGCGACCGCGAAGCCGTGGAGGTACGCCGCGCCGAGGCCGGCCTTCTCCGTGCGGTGCACCACCTGCACCCGGTCGTCCTGGGCGGCCATCGCGTCGGCGAGGTCGCCGGTGCCGTCGGGTGAGCCGTCGTCGACGACGAGCACGTGGGCGGCCGGCTGGGCCCGCAGGACCCGTCCGACGATCCACTCCAGGTTGTCGGCCTCGTTGTAGGTCGGCACCACGATCACCATCGGGGCGTCGGGGCCGAGCGGGGCCGGCGCCCGCCGGGGCGTGGCGGCGGGCGGGGTCACGAGCGGCTCCCGACGGTCGCTTCGCTCCCAGCCTCGTCCGCTTGCGCACGCGCTGTGGCGCGTCCGCGCCCGGACGGGGCACCACCGGCGGCACGCCGGCGGCGGCGTACGACGGCCCCAGCGAGGACCGAGAGCACGGCGAGCGCGGCCACGGCCCACTCGATCGCCTCGCCGAACCGGACGGCCGGGGTGATGCTGGTGGACTCGGGCACGTCGGCCTCCCAGACGCCGGGCTCGCGGACCGGCAGGCGCCGCTGGACGCTGCCGTCGGGGGCGATCAGGCCGGAGATGCCGTTGGTGGCCACGACCGCGACCCAGCGGTCGGTCTCCATGGCGCGGAGCCGGGCGATGGCGAACTGCTGCTCGATCTGGCCGGTGCCCATGTAGGTGGCGTTGTTGGTCTGCACGACCAGGAAGCGCGCGCCCTGGCGCACCACGTCGTGGACGAGCCCGTCGTAGGCGACCTCGAAGCAGATCACGTCGCCCAGCGTGGTGCCGCCGAGCTCCAGCGCTCCCGACCGGGTGCCGGCGACCATGTCGCGCGGGATCTGGTCCAGGCGGCGGAAGTAGGTCGCCAGCTGGTCGCGCATCGGGATGTACTCCCCGAACGGCACCGGGTGGCGCTTGGCGTAGTAGTCGCCCGGACCGGGCCGCGCGGCGGTCCCGGGCGACCAGACGATCCCGCGGTTCTCCACGTCGTGGGGACCGGGACCCTGGACCATCGCGCCGACGAGCACCGGCACGCCCACGGCGTCGACGGCCCCCTGGATGTCCTGCGCGACGCTCCGGTCGGCGAACGGGTCGATGTCGGTGGAGTTCTCCGGCCACAGCACCAGGTCGGGGCGCGGCGTCCGACCCGCGGCGACCCGGTCGGCGAGACGGTGGGTCTCCCGCACGTGGTTGTCCAGGACGGCCCGACGCTCGGCGAAGGCCTCCAGCCCCTCCCCCGGGACGTCGCCCTGGACCGCGGCCACCCGGACGGCGCGGCCTTCCGGCGCCGCGGGGTCCGCGGTCGTCCAGGGGATGCTCACCGCGGGCACGGTGACCGCCACGACGGCCACGGGAGCCAGGACGCTCAGCGCCCGGCGCCGACCACCGCCGGGCAGCCACTCGAGCACCAGCCACGCCAGCGTCGTGCCTGCCAGCGCGACCAGGAGCCCGGTGCCGGCCGTCGCCACCCACGGCATCGCCTCGGCCCACGGGGTGCCGGCGGTGGCCAGGCCCAGGCTGCCGAACGGCAGGCCGCCCCAAGGCACGGTCGAGCGCAGCAGGTCGACGCCGACCCAGACGGCGGCGGACCACACCGGCCACGCCGGGAGCACCCGCACCGTGCGCAGACCCAGGGCGGTGAGGACGAAGAACGCCCCCTCGAGGACCGTCAGGCCCACCGCCACGTCGGGCCCGACCACGCGGATCCAGCTGAGCAGGACCCCGCAGAACGCCAGGCCGAAGGACAGGCCCACCAGGGCGGTGCCGCGGCGCGAGGCGACCTGCGGGGCGGGGGTGGCCACGACGAGGCCGGCGACGGCGGGCGGGAGCAGCCACCACAGGGCCGAGGGTGGGAAGGCGAGCGCGGCGGCGAGACCGCTGGCCGCAGCCAGCAGGCACCTCCACCACAGGGGTCGCACCAGGTCCTCCACCGAGTCGTCGTCAGCGCTGTCGAGGGAAGCCTAGTGCGGGCGCGCGAGAGGCCCGGACCCTTCGGACCAACGGTGCCCACGCCGGCTGCGTGACGCACTCGCTGTTGTCTACTGGGTCCGGGCCTCCGGCGTGTCTCAACCCCGTGGAGAAGCAACGGTGAGGCGGGTCGAGTCTCTCCGCACGTGGCTCCCATCCGGGAGCCTCGACCCTCCAGTCACCGCGACCTCACTGCGGCCTGCTCGGTGGACGCCGGAGAGATTGCCAAATGCCTCGATGGGGGTCAACCGTGCTCTGACCTGGGCGTTTTCGCAAAGCCGCAGGTCATCGCGGGTGGCCTGCGTCACACGGATTTCATGGAAAGTTCACCGTCTCGGCGTGTCGGAGTCGACACGCCGCCTTGGAACGTTCCGCCGTCCAGTCCGAAGGTGCGTCCGGCTACCCCGGCAGGTGGACCAGGCCCGCCGGGTCGTGCGCGGGCTGACCGCCGACGAGGGTGAGCAGGCAGGACGGTGCCTCGGCATCGGCGCGCGTGAGCGCGTCCAGGTCGGCACCGGTGTCCCACACGGCCAGTGCCGCCGGCGCCCCGGGCAGCAGCGTCCCGCCCAGCGGCTCGGGCAGGTCGGGGGCGCCACCCTGCAGACCGGCGACCCAGCCGTGGACGGTGTGGCCCGCCAGCGCCTGCGCCGCCGTCAGCGCCGCGCCCGAGCGGTGGTTCGCCGCCGCGCGCAGCGCGCCCCACGGGTCGAAGGGCGTGACCGGGGTGTCGGACCCGAGGGCCAGGACGAGGCCCGCGGCCTGGGCGGCGTCGTAGGGGTTCATGCCCGCGGCGCGGTCGCCGACCCGGGTGGCGTAGACGCCCTCCGCCCCGCCCCACAGGGCGTCGAAGGCGGGCTGCACGCTGAGGGCGACGCCCCAGCGCGCCAGCTCGGCCAGCTGGTGGGCCTCGACCATCTCCAGGTGCTCGAGGCGGTGGCGGCTGGCCCGCAGGGCCGCCAGCCCGACCTCGCGCTCGGCGGCGCGCAGGCCGTCGACCACGGCGCTGGTGCCGCGGTCGCCGATCACGTGGAAGCCGCCCTGCAGGCCGGCCCGGGTGCACCGGACCAGGTGGCCCGCGACGTCGTCGGCGTCGAGGTAGAGCGCACCGCGCACGCCCGGGGCATCGGTGTAGTCGGCGTGCAGCGCGGCGGTGCGCGAGCCGATCGCGCCGTCGACGCACAGGTCGCCGGCCGCGCCGGCAAGCCCGAGTCGGAGGGCGACGGCGGTGTCGCGGTCCCCCCAGTAGCCCACCACGTCCGGGACGGCTGCGCCCCGGCTGCGGGCCGCCAGCGCGAGCCGCGCGACGGTGTCGAAGTCGTCGGGGGTGCTCAGGTGGGGCGCCCCCATCTCGTGGACCAGCCCGATGCCGGCCGCGGCTGCCGCCTGCAGGGCGGTGTCGATCGCCTGCGCGCGCTCCTGGGCGCTGACCAGCCGCCGGGCGGCGTCGCGCACGGCGTGGTGGGCCTCCTGCGAGAGGGCTCCCCGGGCGCTCCAGCCCGGGAGCGCGGCCAGCCGCGCGTCCCCGCCGGCCGCCTCGACCAGGGCGGAGGTGACCATCGCGGAGTGCACGTCGACCCGGCTGAGGTACGCCGGGCGCCCGCGCGTCGCCCGGTCGAGGTCCTCGCGCGACACCACGGTGCCGCCCTCCCACGTCGTCTCGTCCCAGCCGTGACCCAGGACGACCCCGGCCCGACCCGAGAGCTCCGCGTGCTCGGCGTGACCCGCCACCAGCGCGAGCAGGGCAGCGGCCGACGTCGCCCCGGTGAGGTCCACCGCTGTGGCCTGCTGACCGGTCTCGGCCAGGTGCACGTGGGCGTCGACGAAGGCGGGGGTGACCAGGCGACCCTCCAGGTCGAGGCGCACCGCGTCGCCCACGGGTGCACCGCCGGCCGGTCCCACCCACGCCACCCGCCCCTCCCGGACCAGCAGGGAGCCGTGGGTCAGCGCCGTGGTCGGGCGGCCGGAGGCGTCGATGCCCGTGGCCACGCGCACGTCGTCCAGGAGAAGGTCCACGGGCCCATCCTCCCTGACGCCACTCCGCGCCGAGCGGCGGGCTGAAGAAGAAAGGAATTCTCGCTATGCTGGATCGAGACGAAGAATCCTCCTGTCTTGAGTAGGTCATTCGACAAAGAGTCCCGACCTCCCGCACGGCACCCCCGACCCGGAAGGACGCCCCCGATGACGACCCTGCTGCACCTGGTGCTCGACGGCCCCGCGACCGAGCCCCTCACCGCCTCCCTCGACCGGCTCGCCCGCCGCGGCGTCTGCGTGCACGACCGCGCCGGCACGTGCACGGAGGAGGCCGACGTCGTCCTGCGGGTCGGTTCGGCGCCCTCCCTCGACCGGGTCGCCGAGGGCCTCGGCGCGGTCGTCCTCGACCCGGCGCCCGACCTCTCGGGCCTGTCCGCCCTCGGCGTGCACCCGGGCGCCGCGCCGTCGGACCGGGTCGTCCCCGCCCGCGAGGAGGACATCAGCGCCCTGACCGACGAGGACCTCCTCGCCCGCACCGACCCCACCGCCCTGACCCCGACGGCGGGCCTCGAGCTGTCCCTCGGCGCGGTGCCCCTGCTCCGCTCCGGCGGCACCCCCGTCGCGGCGCTGGCCACCCACCGGGCCGGCCGCGTCGCGGTCCTCGGGGTCGACGCGACCGCCCCCGCGGCCGACGAGCTCCTGGCCGCCGCGGTCAGCTTCGCCGCCCGGCGCGGCGGCCGCCGTACCTCCCCGCGACCGGAGGTCGTCTCCGACCCCGCGTGGCTGGACCTGAAGGCGGCTGTGGTCGAGCTCCAGGGACTGCAGCTCAAGGACGGCAGCGTGCCGCAGGAGCACCGTGCCGCGGCCCTGCCGCTGGTCGACGGGGTGGTGACCGCCGTGGAGCGGCTGGCACCGCGCTTCCCGTGGGACACCGACTACCTGCGTGCGGTCGTCAAGGACCTGCGCCGGTGGGCCGACGGTGGCCTCGGTGTCCCCGACTTCCTCGACGCCATGGTCGCCTTCGACCCGGCCGCACAGCGCGTCGACGGCCGGCAGCACCTGGTCGTCTTCCCGATGTACACCCAGAACGGCTCCCCCGACCGCCACGTCGAGGCGGTGCTGCTCGAGGTCGTGTGGCCGGAGTTCATCGCCGACCTCGAGGCGGGTGGCTACTCCAACAAGCTGTTCCTGCCGATCCGCTTCCTGGACTTCACCCCGGGCTACGACACCTTCTCCGCGGTGCTCTTCCCCGAGACCGTCGCGATGCGCGAGCTCCCGAAGTTCACCTGGGGCGGCATCTTCGCCGACCGCGAGGCCGCCCGCTTCCGCAGCGTCGTGCGGGCCGCGGCCGACGTCACCGGGCTGGCCCTGCCCCCGGAGGCCGCCCGGCTGCTGGCCGACCAGCGGCTGACCGAGGAGACGTTCGTGATGTGGGACCTCATCCACGACCGGACCCACATGCACGGCGACCTGCCGTTCGACCCGTTCATGATCAAGCAGCGGATGCCCTACTTCCTCTACTCGCTCGAGGAGCTGCGCTGCGACCTGACCGCGTTCCGCGAGGCCGTCCGGCTCGAGCGCCAGGGTGGTCCCGGGCACGCCCGGCTGGTGCAGTACGCCGTCCTGTTCGACCGGATCTTCCGGTTCCCGATCACCGGCAGCCGCACCCGCAACTACGACGGGCTCGGCGGGCAGCTGCTGTTCGCCTGGCTGCACCAGCGCCGGGTGCTCAACTGGACCGACAACCGACTGTCGGTGGAGTGGGAGCGCGTGGCCGAGGCGGTGCTCGAGCTGGGCGCCGCGGTCGAGGACCTCTACTGGCGCTCGATCGACCGGCCCAAGATCGCCCACTGGCTCGCGGCGTACGACCTGGTGTCCTCGACGCTCACGCCGCACCCGGCCTCGACCTGGGCGAAGGGCCCCGACGCGCTGCCGCTGGACGGCCCGCTCAAGGGGCTGACCGACGCCGTCCTCGACGACGAGTTCCCGCTGTCGATGTTCTACGAGGCGCTGTCGAGGAAGATGGCTCCCGTGGTCGAGTCGACGAGGGGGATCACCGCGTGAGCGTTGTCGTGATCGGCGCAGGGAGCGCCGCCGGACGGGCCGTGTGCGCGGCTCTCGTGGACGCGGGGCACTCGGTCGCCGCAGTGGACCTCCGGGAGCCGGACGTCGAGGGCACGCGGGGGTACGCCGTCGACGCGACGGATCCCGCCGCCGTGACGGCGCTGGCCGCGTCGGTGCGCGCCGAGGGCCCGGTCGAGGGGCTGGTCCACCTCATCGGCGGCTGGCGCGGCGGCAAGGGGTTCACCGACAACACCGACGAGGACTGGGCCTTCCTCTCCTCGATGCTGGTCGACACGCTGCGCCACACCACCCGCGCCTTCCACGACGACCTGCTCTCCTCGGGCGGCCGGGTGGTGATCGTCTCGGCCGAGGCCGCGGGCAGCCCGACCGCGGGCAACGCCAACTACGCCACCGCCAAGGCCGCCGCCGAGGCCTGGATGCAGGCCCTGGCCGACTCCTTCGGCGACTCCGGCGCCGCCGCCGTCACCCTGGTGGTCAAGGCGCTGGTGACCCCGCAGATGCGCGAGGCACAGCCCGAGCGGAAGTTCCCGGGGTTCACCGACGTGGCCGACCTCGGAGCCGAGATCGCCCGGGTCGTGGGCAGCCGCGAGGACGGCCTCAACGGTGCCCGACTCCCCCTCAGCCGGCCCCCGGCCGGAACGTAGAGTCGCGTCGTGCCTCTCCACGATCCCGAGCTCCGCAGCTTCGCCTCCGACAACTACTCCGGCGTCCACCCCGAGGTCCTCGAGGCCGTCGCCGCCGCCAACGGCGGCCACCAGGTCTCCTACGGCGAGGACGTCTACACCGAGCGGCTCCAGGAGGTCCTGGCCGGCCACTTCGGCCGCCCGGTCGAGGCGTTCCCGGTCTTCAACGGCACCGGCGCCAACGTGGTCGCGCTGCAGTCGATGCTTCCCCGCTGGGGCGCGGTCGTCTGCAGCTCCAACGCCCACATCCACTGCGACGAGAACGGCGCACCCGAGCGCATGGGCGGCATCAAGCTGCTCACCGTCGACGTCCCCGACGGCAAGCTCACCCCCGCGCTGATCGACCAGCAGGCCTGGGGCTGGGGCGACGAGCACCGGGCCCAGCCGCTGGTCGTCTCGATCACGCAGACCACCGAGCTCGGGACGGCGTACACCCCCGACGAGATCCGCGCGATCTGCGACCACGCGCACGAGCGCGGCATGCGCGTCCACCTCGACGGCGCCCGGATCGCCAACGCCGCCGCCTCCCTCGGCGTCCCGATCAGCGCCTTCACCACCGACGTCGGCGTCGACGTGGTGTCGTTCGGCGGCACCAAGAACGGCATGCTCATGGGCGAGGCGGTCGTCGTGCTCGACCCCGCCGCGTCCGACGGGCTGGTCTACCTGCGCAAGATGTCGATGCAGCTGGCCTCCAAGATGCGCTTCATCTCCGCCCAGCTGATCGCGCTCTACGAGGGCGACCTGTGGCTGCGCTCCGCCTCCCACGCCAACGCGATGGCGAAGCGCCTGGCCGACGGCGTCCGCGGTCTCCCCGGCGTCGAGATCACCCAGCCCGTCGAGGCCAACGGCGTCTTCGTGGTCGTGCCGGACGACGTGAGCGAGCAGCTGCGCAAGCGGTTCCGGTTCTACGACTGGGACGCCGCCCGCGGCGAGCGTCGTTGGATGTGCTCCTTCGACACCACCGAGGCCGACGTCGACGCCTTCGTCTCCGAGCTGCGCTCCCTCGTCGGCTGAGCGCCTCCTCTGCTGTAAATCGGAGTTACTGTCGCTCATCCAGCGTTGTGACGCTCGCCAAGCGTCGACGACCCCGATTTACATGACCGAGGTGCCCAACCGGCCCGGTCCCCGGCGCGTTCCACCTGTGACACGCTCCTGAGGGAGCCGAGCGCAAGGGGGGTGCGGTGGCCGACCGGTCGGGTTTCACCGAGTACGTCGAGGCGCGGCGCGCGCTGATGCACCGCACCGCGTGGGTGCTCACCGGCGACCACCACCACGCCGAGGACCTGGTCCAGCAGGTGCTGACCAAGCTCTACGTCGCGTGGCCGCGGGTGGGGCGCATGGACTCCGTCGACGCCTACGTGCGCCGCATGCTCGTGACCGCCAACGTCGACCGCGTGCGCCGGCGGCGCGAGCTGACCGACCTCGACGGCGTCGAGGTCCCGGTCACCGGGCCCGACAGCGACGTGCTGCTCGACCTGCGCGAGGCGCTGAGCAGCCTGGCCCCTGGCCAGCGGCGGGCCGTCGTGCTCCGGCACCTGTGGGGGCTGTCGGTCGAGGAGACCGCGACCACTCTCGGGGTCGCCCCCGGCACGGTGAAGAGCCAGACCTCCGACGCCCTGCACCGCCTGCGCGACCTGCTCACCCCGACCGACCAGAGGAGGACCCATGAGTGACCACGACCTCGAGGAGCTGCTGGGTCGCATCCCCGTGCCGGCGTACGACGTCCGCGACGACGTGGCACGCGGGACGGGCCGGCTGCGGCGGCGCAACGTGTCACTGTCGGCGACCGGGCTGGTCCTCACCGCCACCGTCGGCACCGCGCTCCTGCTGCAGGGATCCGGGGGCCCCGCGGCCGCACCGCCGTACGCCGGGGGGCCGGCCTCGCCGTCCGCCTCCACCACCACCCCGGCGCCGACGCTCTCCGTGCCGCCGCGGCCGGACCCGAGGAAGTCCGCGCGAACCGCGTTCACCGTCCCCGGCCCGCGGGCGTCGTACGCCCTGCTGCGACAGTGGCGCGACGTCCTGGGCGAGCACCTGGGTGAGCAGGTGAGGTTCGCGCAGAACCAGCAGTCCGGAGGCGGCTCGCTGGGCTCGAAGTACGACTGGGCCGGCGGCGGGATGCTCGAGCTCATGGTCGGGTCCCGGTGGGACGACATCGCCGGGTTCGTGGGTGTCGCAGGATCGCAGCGGATCACCTTCCAGGGTCTCGCCGCCCGGACCTGGACCGACGGCTCTGACCTGCTCGTGTCTGTTCGCCACGAGGACGGCACGGTCGTCTCGCTCTACGCCAGCACCTCGTTCGGCAACAACGGGACCTCGACCGACGCGCTCGGCCTCACCGAACACGACCTGCTCGACGCCGCGGCGGACCCCCGACTCCGGCTGCCCTCGCGCTGATCAGTCGGTGACCAGCCGCGCGAACAGCAGCGAGTCGCGCCGCTCGCCGCGCACCAGGACGTGCCCGCGCAGGAGGCCCTCGCGGCGCAGGCCGGCCTTCTCCAGCACGCGGATCGACCCGACGTTGCCAGGGGCGCAGGTGGCGGCCAGACGCGCCAGCCCGAGGCGTTCGAAACCGAGGCCGAGCAGCAGCGTGGCGACCTCGGTGCCGAGACCGCGGCCCCAGCAGTCGCGACGCAGGGTGTAGCCGAGCTCGCCGGTCCGGTCGGGCTCGCTCGTCGTCCACACGGCCGCGGACCCGACCACCTCGCCGTCCTGCAGGACGGCCAGGAGGTAGCCGTCACTTGTCGGAGACGTCGCCTCGGCGACGAACTCCCGGGTCTCCGCCGGCGTGTTGGGTCCCCAGGTCGTGTGCTCGCACACCACCGGGTCGGAGGCGAACGCGTGGACGGCGGCGACGTCGGTCGGCAGGAACCGGGCGAGGGCCACCCGGGGACCGGTGATCTCGACCTCCCGGCGCGCGGGGTTCATTCCGCTCACCGGGTCAGAGGTCGGTGAGCGTGTCGACCAGGCGCGCGACCGGGCTGTCCAGCCCCCAGCGGGTCGACAGCTCGACCAGCCGGTCGGGGTCGGCCGGCGTGCGCGGCAGCCGCAGGTCGGTGCCGCCCAGGTCGAGGTCGCAGGCCACCCGGACGACCTGAGGCGCCACCGCGAGGTAGTCCGCGGCGTCGGCGAGCTTGCGCCGCGGCCCGGGCGCGAGGTCGGAGGACGGGTCCTCAACGGCTGCGAGCAGCGCCTCGACCGTCCCGAAGCGGCCCAACAGGGTCGCGGCGGTCTTGTCGCCCACCCCGGAGACCCCCGGCAGCCCGTCGGAGGCATCCCCGCGCAGGGTGGCGAAGTCGGCGTACTGGTGGGCGTGGACGGCGTACTTGTCCTTGACCCAGGCGTCGTCGACCCGGTCGTGCAGCCGCACGCCACGGGCGACGTAGAGCACCCGCACCTGTCGCTCGTCGTCGACCAGCTGGAAGAGGTCGCGGTCGCCGGTGACGATGTCGACCGGCATCGAGGCCTGCGTGGCGAGCGAGCCGATCACGTCGTCGGCCTCGTAGCCGTCGGCCCCCACGACCGCGATGCCGAACGCCTCCAGCACGTCGAGGATCACCGGCACCTGGGCCTCCAGCGGGTCGGGCACCTGCTCGACGTCGGGGGTGCCGGTGCGCTCGGCCTCGACCCGGTGGGCCTTGTAGGACGGCAGGAGGTCCACGCGCCACTGCGGGCGCCAGTCGTTGTCCCAGCAGCAGACCAGGTGGGTCGGGGAGTACTCCCCCGCGAGCCGGCTGATGAAGTCCAGCAGCCCGCGCACGGCGTTGACCGGCGTGCCGTCGGGCGCGGTGATCGAGTCGGGGACGCCGTAGAACGCCCGGAAGTAGAGCGAGGCGGTGTCGAGCAGCAGCAGCCGCTCCGGACGGTCGTGGTCGGCCATGGCGGGAGCATAGGCGCCACCGCGGACGGGGAGCGGACGCCTGCCCCGGAGGGCTCGCGCCTCGCTAGGGTGTGCCCCGTGGAGGACACAGACCGGGCGATCCTTCGTCTTCTGGCAGCCGATGGACGCATGTCGTTCACCGACCTCGGCAAGGCGACGGGGCTCTCGACCTCAGCGGTGCACCAGCGCGTCAAGCGGCTGGAGAGCCGCGGCCTGATCCGGTCCTACACCGCGGTGCTCGACTACGACGCGGTCGGCCTCCCGCTGACGGCGTTCATCTCGGTCCGCCCGATCGACAACTCGCAGCCCGACGACTCCCCCGACCGGCTCAAGGACATCGTGGAGATCGAGTCCTGCTGGTCGGTCGCCGGCGACGCGTCGTACCTCCTCAAGGTGCGGGTGGGCACTCCCACCGACCTGGAGGACCTGCTCGCCCGCATCCGCGCGGCCGCCAACGTCAGCACGCGTACGACGATCGTGCTGTCGACCCCCTACGAGGGGCGCTCGGTCGCGCACTGACCCCGGTCAGCCCGAGTCGTCAGCACGCCCAGCACGCTGTAAATCGGAGTTCTTGCCGCTTGGCGAGCCTCACAACGCGTGATGAGCGACGGTAACTCCGATTTACAGCGGGGGGCCGGCGGCTCACTCGGTCATCGAGGAGTACGCCACCACGCCGCGTCGCAGGGCGGTGACCGTCTCGCGGGCGGTCGCGCGGAGCTCGGGGGTGGGAGCGGCGTCGGAGACCTGGCCGGCGAGGTCGAGCAGCTGCTTCATCCACCGCACGAAGTCACCTGCGGCCAGGTCGGTCACGGTGAGCACCTCGTCGAGCGTGCCGCCTGCCGCCCATCGTTGGGCCGCCCAGGCGAAGCCGAGGTCCGGCTCGCGCAGGAAGTCGACCCGGTGGTCCTTCTCGGTCCGCGACAGCCGACCCCACAGCCGCACCATGTCGGCGACGACCTCGCGCACCGGGCCGCTCGGCGGGCGCGGGGAGCTCTGGTCGTCCGCGCGCCGCGACTCGTAGACGAGGACCGACAGGGCCGCGGCCAGGTCGGGCACCGACAGCCCGTCCCACAGCCCCGTGCGCAGCGACTCGGCCACGACCAGGTCGAGCTCGGTGTAGACCCGCATCAGCACGCGGCCGGCGTCGGTCACCTCGCTGTCCGGCGACAGGTAGCCCAGCGAGGTGAGCACGTCGCAGATCCGGTCGAACTGGCGCGCGATCGTGTTGGTGCGCGACTCGATCCGGCGCCGCAGCGTCTCGGTCTCGCGGGAGAGCTTGTGGTAGCGCTCGGCCCAGCGCGCGTGGGACTCGCGGTCCTCGCACCCGTGGCAGGGGTGCGACCGCAGCTCGGCGCGGATGCCCGAGATCTCCTGCTCGGTCGCGCCCCGGGTGGGGTCGGCGGCAGCGCGCTTCCGGCGCTGGTTGGGCGAGCCCGGGTCGAGCCCCTTGACGCGCTCCTTCAGCGCACTCGCCAGGTCGCTGCGCGACTTCGCGTTGCGACCGTTGAAGTTCCTCGGCACCCGCATCCGGTCGGCGGCGCGCACCGGCCGGTCGAAGTCGCGCATGTCGAGCCGTCGCGCGTGCTTGTCCACGGTGAGCACGTAGGGACGCGGGTCCTCGCGGTCGGCACGTTGGCCGGGGTCGGTGACGACCGCCCAGCCCTGGAACCTCCCGGTCGGCACCTGGATCACGTCGCCGGGACGCAGCGCGTCGAGGGACGCGACGACCTCGTCGCGGCGGTCGCGCCGGCGGGACCGCGCGGCCTCGGCCTCGGTGTCGCTCAGCCGGCGCCTCAGGTCGGCGTACTCCATGAAGTCGCCGAGGTGGCAGGTCGCGGCCTCGGCGTAGCCGCTGAGCCCCTCCTCGGCCTTGCGCAGCTGGCGCGCGAGCCCGACGACCGCCTTGTCGGCCTGGAACTGCGCGAAGGAGGACTCCAGCAGCTCGCGCGCGGTCGCGCGGCCGAACTGCTGCACGAGGTTGACCGCCATGTTGTACGACGGCCGGAACGACGAGCGGAGCGGGTAGGTCCGCGTCGAGGCGAGACCGGCGACCGTGCGGGGCTCGAGCCCCTGGCTCCACAGCACGACCCCGTGGCCCTCGACGTCGATGCCGCGGCGGCCGGCGCGCCCGGTGAGCTGGGTGTACTCCCCCGGCGTGATGTCGGCGTGGGTGTCGCCGTTCCACTTGACCAGCTTCTCGATCACCACCGACCGGGCGGGCATGTTGATGCCCAGGGCGAGGGTCTCGGTGGCGAAGACGACCCGGCAGCGGCCGGCGGCGAACAGCTCCTCCACGCACTCCTTGAACCGCGGCAGCATGCCCGCGTGGTGGGCGGCGATGCCGCGGCTGAGGCCGTCGAGGAAGTCGTGGTAGCCCAGGACCGCGAGGTCCTCCTGCGGCAGGTCGGCGCACCGGTCCTCGACGAATCGGATGATCTCGTCGCGCTCCTGCGGCGTGGTCAGCCGCAGGTTGGCGTTGAGGCACTGGGTGACGGCGGCGTCGCAGCCGACCCGGCTGAAGATGAAGTAGATCGCCGGCAGGAGGCCGTCGCGCTCGAGCCGGTCGACGACGTCGAAGCGCGAGGGCAGCATCGCCCGGCCCGGTCGGCCTCCCCCCGCGTGTCTCGGTGTCTTGCCGCGGCCCTTGGGGGTGCGGTGGTCCCGCACCCGCCGGTGGACCATGTCGTCGCGCGCGACCCTCACCAGCTCGGGGTTCACCTTGGCCTCGGGACCGGTGTCGCCCGGGTCGTAGGAGTCGTCGAACAGGTCGTACATCCGCCGCCCGACCATCACGTGCTGGTAGAGCGGGACCGGCCGGGTCTCCTCGACGATCGTCGTGGTCGAGCCGCGCACGGTCGCCAGCCAGTCGCCGAACTCCTCGGCGTTGGAGACCGTCGCGCTCAGCGAGACCAGCGCCACCGACTCGGGCAGGTGGATGATCACCTCCTCCCACACCGCGCCGCGGGAGCGGTCGGCGAGGTAGTGCACCTCGTCCATCACCACGAAGCCGAGGTCGAGCAGCGTGCGGGAGCCGGCGTAGAGCATGTTGCGCAGCACCTCGGTCGTCATCACCACGATCGGCGCCTCGCCGTTGACCGAGTTGTCGCCGGTCAGCAGCCCGACCCTGTCCGCCCCGTAGCGCCGCACCAGGTCGGCGTACTTCTGGTTGGACAGCGCCTTGATCGGGGTGGTGTAGAACGCCTTGCGCCCCTGGTGCAGGGCGAGATGGACCGCGAACTCGCCGACCAGGGTCTTGCCGGAGCCGGTCGGTGCGGCCACCAGCACGCCGTCGCCCTCCTCGACCGCCTCGCAGGCACGGACCTGGAAGTCGTCGAGAGCGAAGTCGTAGAGCTGGCGGAAGTCGGCCAGCACCGGGTGGGGCTGCTCGCGGCGGAAGCGGGCGTAGCGCTCGGCCGGACTCAGCTCGGTGTCCTCAGTCACTGCCTGCCCCTACCCAGTCGCGGCCGACGAGCACCTTCAGCGCCGCCGGCTCGGTCGTCACGGTCAGCGGCAGCGGCCCGACCCGCTCCCCGTCGGCGTACGCCGTGATGCCGGGGGCAGCGATGCTGACGGTCCGCACCCGGTGGTGCTCGTAGGCCGGGTGGTCGCGGTGGGTGGCGTTGAACAGCCGGGGGTAGGTGCGGACCAGGTCGGGCTTGGTGATCGGGTGGAACAGCACCACGTCGAGCAGGCCGTCGGTCAGGTCTGCGCCCTCGGTGATCCGCAGCCCACCGCCGAAGGACGGGCCGTTGCCCACCGCCACGAACATGGCACGCAGCCGCCGGACGTCCCCGTCGAGGTCGAGGGTGTAGTCGATCGGCTCGAAGACCCGCAGCTCGGCCAGGGTCGCCAGGTTGTAGCGCATCTGCCCGCGGGGCCACCGCATCCGGTTCGCCCGCTCGTTGACCACGGCGTCGAAACCGGCGGAGAGCACGCACACGAAGTAGCGGCCGTTGGTCCGGGCCAGGTCGATCGTGCGGACGCGGCTGGCGACGACGACGTCGGCGGCCCGTTGCGGGTCGGTCAGCGGCACCCCGAGCGCGCGCGCCGCGTCGTTGCCGGTGCCGCAGGGCACGACGCCCAGGGCGGTGCCGCTGTGCGCGAGCGCCTGGGCCGCCAGGTGCACCAGCCCGTCGCCACCGACCACGACGAGCGTCTCGACCTCGTCGGCGACGGCCTCGCGGGCCAGGTCCTCGGCCTCGGCGCCGTCGCGGCCCTCGACCTGACGCACCCGGAAGCCGGCCTCGACCAGTCGCGGCACCACGATCGCCGCCGTGCGACCGGCCATCCCCTGGCCCGAGACCGGGTTGGTCAGGAGGACGATCTCGCGAGCCACGCCCATCAGCCTAGGGGTCGGGGCCGCACGCGCTCGCGCACGCCACGGAGCTCAGGCGCCCGCGACGGTCCATCCCAGGCTGCGGGCGGTCTGGGCGAGGCGGGCGTCGAAGGTCAGCATCCGCATCGCGGGCGCCCCGGCTCGCTGGGCCGCAGCCAGGTGGAGAGCGTCCAGGGTACGGGCGCCGGTCGTCTCGGCGAGGTCGGCGGCGGTCGAGCAGGTCTGGGCGTCCAGGGCCACGACGTTGATGACGGCCCAGTCCTGGTCGAAGTACTCCCGAGCCTGGTCGAGCGCTCCGACGTCATTGCCGAGGACTCGCGCCAGGTTGCGCCGGACCTCTACCTCCGTGTGCGCGCCGGTCACCCAGTCCGTGTCGGCGAGGAGCAGTCGCTCGGCCGTGCTGCTGTCGGGCTCGAGGACGTAGCGCTTGAGGAGTGCGCTGGTGTCGACGTACTGCACGGTCAGCCGCGGTCCTCGGCGAGGGAATCGGCGACCGTGAGGGTGCCAGTTGCACGGACCGGCGTGAGAGCACCGGGCGTCCCCGTCTTGAGACGGGTGACCCAGCCCTCTGCGAGACCCTGGTCGATCCGGTCCCGGACCGGGAGCGGCATCAGGACCGCTCTCGGCGTGCCGCGGTCGGTGACCCGGATGACCTCGCCTGCGGCAGCGCGGTCGACGTACTCCGACAGGTGCGCCTTCAGTTCGCGGATGCCGACGTCCATGTGGTCATGGTACGACGCTGATGTGGTCACATCCATGGATCCTGGTCGCCTGCCCGCAGCACCTCCTCGCGGATGGCGTTGTCCTCGACCTCGCTGCCGAGCGCCGGGTTGCCGACGACCTCGTAGGGCCCGCCCGGCCGGTCGTAGCGGCGGGTCTGCCCGAACGCGGTGAGGTAGCGCTGCTCGACGAGGGACAACGGCGGCTGCACATCGACGTGACCGTGGTCCTGGTCCGTCAACCGTCCACCGAGCAGGAGGTGCTCGGGGCGCTGCGCATCCCGCGTCACGTGTGGGAGCGGGCCGAGCAGCACGATCGGTCGGACCTGCTCCGCCGACTGGCCAACAGCCTGCCGGTCCCGCCGAGACCGCCCCGTGGACCCACCGAGCACGTCCTGCTCACCGTGATCCCTCGGGAAGGGATCACGGTGGTCGACTCGCACGACGCCGAGGTCTACACCGCGTGGCGCTACAGCAACCACCTGACCGGTGCCCTCGACACCACGCTCCTCCTCGTCACCGAGCACGGGTGGTACGACTCGCTCCAGAACCGAGGAGGAGCCGAACCGCGGTGGGACGGCACGAGCACGGCCGACCCGGGACGGGTCGTCCTCCTGGCGCGGCAGGGGCCGCGCCCGCTCACAGGCGGATGAGGGCGGCGTACCGCTCCGGGCGTACGCCGACCGCGCGGGCCAGGCGGCGCAGCGCCTCCAGGGCACTGTCCACACCGACGTCGACCCCAGGCACGACCAGGGTCAGCCGGCCGTCGAGGTGCACCAGGAGCACCTGGCCGAGCGCCCAGGCGTGGTGGGCCTCACGGCGCCAGTGTTCGGGCAGGACGGCCTCGGGGTGTGCCCGGTCGCAGGCCAGCAGGTCGCAGTCCAGGGCGTCCTCACCGGCCTCGAGCCGGCCCGGGACGAGGGAGGTGCCGATGGTGACCGCGGTGGTCCACACGACGTCGCGCTCGCCCAGCCAGTCGGGCAGCTCGAAGGCGTCGACCGGCTCGACCTCGTGGGTCGCCACTCAGTCGTCCTCGTCGAGGTCGGAGGGCCGGAACCTCTCGGGGCGGTGGTCGAGCGGGGAGACCTCGTCGTCGGCGACGTCCCCGCCCAGCGCGTCGCGCATCGCGCGTTCGCGGCGCCGGTCGATCGTCCGGGTGACCAGCTCGGAGAGGAAGAACAGCAGGGTCATCGGGATCGCCAGCATGAGCATCGAGAACGGGTCGGTGGACGGCGTCGCGACCGCCGCGAACACGAAGACCCCGACGATGATCCAGGGCCGGTGCTCGGCCAGCGACCTGGCGCGCACGATCCCGGCCAGGTTGAGCAGCACCACGAAGAGCGGGATCTCGAAGGCGATGCCGAAGACCAGCAGCATGCGGGTGAAGAACGAGAAGTACTCCCCGAACTCGACCAGGTTCTCCAGCTTGCCCGGGGTGAACCCGATCAGGACCTCGAGGCCCTTGGGGAGCACGTAGTAGCCGACTGCCACCCCGAGCACGAACAGCGGCCCGGCGACGGCGACGAAGACCCGTGACCACTTGCGCTCGTGGGCATGCAGGCCGGGCAGGATGAACGCCCAGATCTGGTAGAGCCAGTACGGGCTGGTCACCACCACCCCGGCGATGCCGGCCAGCTTGAGGTGCAGCAGCAGCGGGCCGCCGGCGCCCTTGATGTAGGCCTTCGACTGCACGTCGGTCAGCTGGGCGACGGCCGCCTGGTAGGGCTCGAGCACGAGGTCGAGCAGCTGGTCGAAGAAGAACAGCCCGAGCACCATGCCGACCGTGACCACCACGACCGAGCGCAGGACACGCGCCCGCAGCTCGCGCAGGTGGTCGGCCAGCGCCATCGAGCCGTCGGCGCCGACAGGTGACTGGGGCGCCGCCCGGAACATCCGGACGACGCTGGAGGCGATGCTCACGCCGGTGTCAGTGGGGAGTCAGCTGGACCAGGGTCAGCGGTCGGTCTCGGGGCGCCGCTGGTCGTCGTACGACACGTCGGTGCGCACCGAGTCGGCCTGCACGGGACCGCGGTCGATCTCGCGGCGGTCGGCCTGCGCACGGTCCTGCGGCTCGCGCCTGGTGGCGGCCTCGTCCTCGTCGTCGTCGGTCATCAGGCCCTTGGTCTCGGCCTTGAAGATCCGCAGGGCACGACCGGAGCCGCGAGCGAGCTCGGGGAGCTTCTTGGCGCCGAAGAGCAGCACGAGGACCAGGAGGATGAGGATGATCTCGGTGGGACCCAGGTTGCCCATGGCGGTGTCTGCCTTCGCATGTCGTGGAGCCGTGCCTGACGTGCCCATCGTACGCACGCACCGGCTGCGGCCCGCGGAACCGGCTCAGGAGTACGCCGCCAGCGCCCGTCGTGCGGCCTCCCGCACCCGTTCGCCGAGCTCGGGGGGATCCACCACCTCGGCCTCGCCGCCGATCCCGAGCAGCAGCCCGACCAGCCAGTCGGCGTCGCCCAGCGGCAGGGTGAGGTCCAGACCGCCGGCGAAGGGCCCCTCGGTCACCGGCTCGCTGTGCTCGACCGGGTAGTACTCCCCCACCCAGGCCGCACTCGGGGCCACCCGGACCACGGCCCGCGGGGCGGACTCGTCGGGGCGGAACGCGCCGCGCGAGAGGTCCTGGGCGGGCGCGGCGGTCTCGACGGCGGTCTCGAGCACCTCCAGCCCCACGATGCGGTCGAGCCGGAACAGCCGCTGCTCCCCCGAGCGGTGGTCCCACCCGTCGAGGTAGAGGTGGCCCTCGGCCGCGGAGACCGCGACCGGGTCGACCACGCGCGTGGTCACCTCGTCCCGCACCGCGGACACGTGCTGCAGGCGCACCTGGCGGCGCTGGCGGACCGCCTCGGCGAGCCGGCCAGCCAGGTCGCGCTCGGCCTGGGAGACCAACGGCTCGACCCGCACGGTCTCGGCGACCCCGCCCACCGCGGCGCTGATCTTGGCCAGGGTGCGGTCGACCACCTCCTGCTCGGCGGCTCCGCTGCCCTCCCCGAGCGCCCGCAGCGCGGCCACCAGCGCGACCGCCTCCAGGTTGCCCAGCCGCAGCGGCCGTGCCAGGAAGTCGGCGTCGCGGATCCGGATCACGCGGTCGTCCTCGAGGGCCTCGAAGTCGAAGTCGATGATCTCGCCGGGCAGCAGCCCCGGCAGGCCGCACATCATCAGCACGCTCAGGTCGCGCTCGATCACGCGCTCGCTGACGCCGAAGCGGGCCGCCGCCTCGGCGACCGAGACCTCGCCCTTGCGCTGGAGGTAGGGCACCAGCGCCAGCAGGCGCTCGATCTGCTCGGTGGAGGTGGTCATCGCCCGCCCCCCGCAGCCGCGGCGAGCCGCTGCACGAGGGCCTCGCGCACGTCCTGGGGCGCGAGCACGACGGCCTGGTCACCCAGCCGCGCCACCTCGGAGACCAGCGCGCCCACCCGACCCAGGGGGACCGTGACCCGGTCCCACCCGTCGCCGTCGGGCTCGACCGCCAGGGCGCGGCGGCGCAGCGTGACCCCGCGCCCCTCCCGGACCCGGACGAGCGCCTCCCGCTGCGGCACGTCGGCGGCGAGGTGGCGGGTCATCGACTCGGTGTCGACCTCGGGGACCGAGAACGCACCGGGCTCCCCGACGAGCTCGACCTCGCCGTCGACCCGGCCGATGCGGAAGGTGCGCTGGGCCCCGCGGTCGCGGTCGCGGCCCACGACGTACCACCGGCCGCGGTAGCTGACCAGCCGCCACGGCTCGAGCCGGCGCTCCTCGCGGGGGGCCGCGGGGCTCTTGCGGTAGCCGAAGTGCACCGCGCGTCGCTCGGAGACCGCCTGCATGAACACCTCGACCGACGGTTCGTCGGCCTCGAGCTGCGGCGCGATGAGCGCCTGGGCGGACCGGTCGGTCTCGACGCCGTCCGCGGCCAGCTTGCGCAACGCGTCCTCGGTGGAGTCGGCGAGCCCCGCGTGCTGCCAGACCCGCGCGGCCAGACCGCAGACCGCGGCCTCGTCGGCCTCCAGCGCGATCGGCGGCAGCTCGAACTCCCGACGCGGGATGCGGTAGCCGGGCTCGTCCTCGAAGTAGGCGTCGTGGCTGCCCACCTCGATCGGCACCCCGAGCGCGCGCAGGTCGTCCTTGTCGCGCTCGAACATCTTCTCGAACGCCTCGTCGGTGCGGGCCGCGGCGTACTCCGGGAAGCTCTCGCGCAGCTTCTGCTTGGTGACGTAGCCGCGGGAGTTGAGCAGCATGATCAGCAGGTTCATCAGACGCTCGGTCTTGCGCGCCGACATGCCGCCCTCTCCTTCCGGACCCCTCGCGGCCCCCGGCCGCCGGCTCAGCCGGCGCTGAGCACGTCGATCACGAAGACGAGCGTCGCGCCACCCGGGATGCTCGGGGGCTGGCCCGCGTCACCGTAACCGAGGTCCGAGGGGATCACCAGCATGACGCGGCTGCCCTGCTTGACCCCGACCAGGCCCTTGACCCAGCCGTCGATCAGGCTGCCCTTGCTGAGCTGGAAGCTGGCCGGCTGACCACGCTCGAAGGAGGAGTCGAACGGCTTGTCGCCCTTGCCCCACACGGCACCGAAGTAGTTGACCGTGACGTTGGCGTTCTCCTCGACCTTCGGGCCGGTGCCCTCGATCAGCGGGATCACCTTGAGCTCGGTCGGCTGCTTCTTCGGGGCGGAGGAGAAGTCCAGCCCGGTGACCTTGCCGTCGTCGCCGCCCTCGGTCTCGACCTTGGGGGCGTCGGCGGGCGGGGTGACCGCCTTGCCGCTCGGACCGGTGGCCACCGGCGGCAGGATCTTGATGATGTCGAAGACGAAGAGCATGCTCTCGTCGGGGTCGAGCCCGGCGTCGGGGGCGCCCTTGGGACCGGCGACGTCGGTCACCGGCGCCGCGACCGCGACCCGGCTGCCCGCGTGGCTGCCGACCAGCGCCTGGACGGCGGGGCCGGTGTCGGAGGACAGGTTGATCGTCTGCGGCTCGTTGGCGTCGTAGTTGCCCTGGACGAGCTTGCCGTCGCTGTCGAAGATGCCGATGCGGGCGGAGACGACCGACTTCTTGTCGACCTCGTCGCCGTCGCCGACCAGCACCTCGGCGGTGGTGAGCTTCTTGACGTCGAACTTGCTGGTCTTGACCTTGGGCTCCTTGCCCAGGTCACCGGTGACGGTGACGCCGGTGATGGCCTCGGCCTCCCCCTTGGCGTCCTTGCCGTCGTCGCCGCAGGCGGCGGTTCCGGTCAGGACGAGGGCCGCGACGAGACTCGCGGCAAGACGGCGACGCATGGATCAACTCCGAAAGTGTGGGGAACTGGGCCGACGGACGAGACTAACGAACGGGCGAAGCGCAGGGTTCCGCGGTCTCGACAGGCTCGACCGGCTCGACCACCGCGACCGCTCGACCGCGTGACAGGGGCTACATCCCCTCGATCAGCTTCTGCACCCGCTCGTCGTGGGCGCGGAAGGGGTCCTTGCACAGGATCGTGCGCTGGGCCTGGTCGTTGAGCTTGAGGTGGACCCAGTCGACGGTGAAGTCGCGGCGGCGTTCCTGCGCACGCTTGATGAACTCCCCCCGCAGTCGCGCGCGGGTGTCCTGCGGCGGGCGGCTCTTGGCCTCGAAGATCGCCAGGTCGTTGGTCACCCGCGCGACCGCGCCACGGTTCTGGAGCAGGTAGAACAGCCCGCGACCCCGGTGGATGTCGTGGTAGGCCAGGTCGAGCTGGGCGACCCGCGGGTGGCTCAGCGGCAGCCCGTGCTGGGCGCGGTAGCGCTCGATCAGCTTCCACTTGATCACCCAGTCGATCTCGCGCTCGACCAGGCCGAGGTCCCCGGACTCCACCGCCTTGAGCCCGCGCTCCCACAGGTCCAGCGCCTGCGCGATGACCGGGGTGTGCAGCTCGCGCCGGTCGACGAACGCCCGGGCGCGGGTGAGGTAGTCGTGCTGGATGTCCAGCGCGCTGGCCTCGCGGCCGTTGGCCAGGCGCACCTTGCGGCGGCCGGTCATGTCGTGGCTGATCTCGCGGATCGCCCGGATCGGGTTGTCCATCGTGAGGTCGCGCATGACCACGCCCTCCTCGATCATCCGCAGCACCAGGTCGCACGTGGCGACCTTGAGCAGGGTGGTCGTCTCGGACATGTTGGAGTCCCCGACGATGACGTGCAGGCGGCGGTAGCGCTCGGCGTCGGCGTGCGGCTCGTCGCGGGTGTTGATGATCGGGCGGCTGCGGGTGGTCGCGCTCGAGACGCCCTCCCAGATGTGCTCGGCGCGCTGGGAGACCGAGTACATCGCCCCACGCGGGGTCTGGATGACCTTGCCGGCGCCGACGATGATCTGGCGGGTGACCAGGAAGGGGATCAGCACGTCGGCGAGCTTGCTGAACTCGCCGTGCCGGGCGACCAGGTAGTTCTCGTGGCAGCCGTAGGAGTTGCCGGCGGAGTCGGTGTTGTTCTTGAACAGGTAGACGTCGCCGAGGATGCCCTCCTCGCGCAGCCGCCGCTCGGCGTCGACCAGGAGCCCCTCGAGGACCCGCTCCCCCGCCTTGTCGTGGGTGACCAGCTCGACGATGTCGTCGCACTCGGGCGTGGCGTACTCCGGGTGGGAGCCGACGTCGAGGTAGAGGCGGGCGCCGTTGCGCAGGAAGACGTTGCTGCTCCGGCCCCAGGAGACCACCTTGCGGAACAGGTAGCGCGCGACCTCGTCGGGGCTCAGCCTGCGCTGCCCCTTGAACGTGCACGTGACGCCGTACTCGTTCTCGATGCCGAAGATCCGCCGGTCCACGTCACCACCCTACGGGCGGGGCGTGCGATTGGGGCCGAACCGCGCGGTCAGCCGGGCAGGCGGCCGAGCACGAAGCCGCGGTCGGTGGTCTCCCCGCGCCGGCCCATCGGACCGCGCCGGAACCAGGTCACCTCGGCCGGCCCCGCGGACTGGACCAGGTCGGCGACCGCCGCCGGCTCGTGGAGCAGGACGTCGAGGTCCACCGCTTGGTCGAACCACGAGTCGAGGTGGCGGACACCGGACCCTGCGTGGAAGGCCAGGAGCAGCTGGCCGCCGGGCGCGAGGGGCCGCACCAGGGCGGCGATCGCGGCCGGCAGCTCCTCGGCGGTCAGGTGGATCAGGGAGTACCACGCCAGGACCGCCCCCCACCCGGACGCGCCCGGCGGTCTCATCAGCGACCGCAGGTCACCCACGGCGTAGGTCGCCTGGGGGAAGCGGGCGCTCGCCTGCTCGACCATGCCGGGCGCGAGGTCGATGCCCGTGGCTCGTGCCCCGCGGTCGGCGAGGTAGGCCGCGACGTGTCCCGGCCCGGTGCCGACCTCGACCACCGGCAGCCCGGTCGAGACCGCCTCCTCGGCGACCCGGTCCAGCAGCCAGCACTCGAAGGGCTGCTGCCCGTCGAGCAGCTCGCCGACCAGCGCGTCGGCGTAGGCCGGGGCGACGGCTGAGTAGCCGCTTCGCACCCGATCGTCCCGGGTCGACAGGTCGAGGGTGACCGGTGCCTCCGCGGCCGCGTCGGGTGCCTGGGCGGCGTCGCCGAGCAGGTGCACCCAGCGGGCGTCGCGCTCCCCCGGGCGACGCGGCAGCTGGAGCACCAGCGGCTCGACGCGGTCGGCCATGCGGGCCAGGGTCGCCTCCACCTCGGTGCGGTCGGCGAACAGGTGCAGGCGCTCGGTGCGGGTGCGCAGCTCGCCGGGCGCCTGCGGGCCGCGCAGCAGCAGGACGGTCAGGACGGCGCGCTCGTCGTCGGCCAGCTCGACCACCTCGGTGAGCGTCTGGAGGTACTTCAGCGTGCGGCGGCCGGTGTCGGACCAGACGATCCGGGTGAGCCCCCGCTCCTTGAGCCCACGGGCCGTGGCCTCGACGAACCGCTCGTCGTAGTCGGTCACCGGCTCGCGGCTCGAGGTCTGGTTGCACGCGGTGCGCAGCGCGTTGGCCGACAGCGGGTAGGACGCGGGCACGGTGCGCTCCTTCTCCAGGAGCGCACCGAGGACCCGCTGCTCGTCGGCGGACAGCACCGGCAGGGTCACCACAGGCCCTGTCAGGAACCGAGCAGGGCTGCCAGTGACTCGTCGGAGAACCGACGGAACTTGCGCTGCTGCGTCCGGGTGCGGTCGAGCACCGCCACCTCCAGCGCCTCGGCCGGGATCTCGCGGTCGCCGGCCTCGCTCGAGCCCAGCCCCTGGACGGCGACCTGGACGGCCTCCTCGAGCGACATCTGCTCGCGGTAGTGCTCCTTGATGTGGCCGGTCACCGACTCGGCGGACCCACCCATGGCCGCGAAGCCGTGCTCGTCGGCCACCTGGCCGTCGTAGGTGAGCCGGTAGATCTGGTCGTCGGCGGCGCTGTCGCCCACCTCGCCGACGAAGATCTCCACCTCGTAGGGCTTCTCGCCCCCGGAGGAGAAGATCGACCCGAGGGTCTGGGCGTAGGCGTTGGCCAGGCCGCGGCCCGTGACGTCGCTGCGGTCGTAGGAGTAGCCGCGCATGTCGGCGAGGCGGACCCCGGCGATGCGGAGGTTCTCGAACTCGTTGTAGCGGCCCACCGCGGCGAAGGCGATGCGGTCGTAGATCTCACTGATCTTGTGCAGCGCGGCCGAGGGGTTCTCCGAGACGAACACGATGCCGTCGGCGTACTGCAGGACGGCGACCGAGCGGCCCCGGGCGATGCCCTTGCGGGCGAAGTCCGCCCGGTCCTTCATCAGCTGCTCGGGCGAGACGTAGAACGGCATGCTCATCGCGGCCTCCGGTCATCGAGCCTGTCGAGATTCACGTCAGCTCCGCGTGCGGGCCGTCGGGTCGTTGCATCCGGCCGCCGACGACGCGGTCGGCGATCGCGGCGACCTCGTCCTGCGGCATCCGGCGGTAGCCGTCGGCGGTGATCACGCCGACGACCGGGAAGATCCGGCGGGTCATGTCGGGGCCCCCCGTGGCCGAGTCGTCGTCCGCGGCGTCGTAGAGCGCCTGCACCAGGACCGTCACGCACTGCTCGGCGTCGAGGTCCTCGCGGTAGAGCTTCTTGAGCGCCCCGCGGGCGAACAGCGAGCCGCTGCCGACGGAGTGGAAGGCGGTCTCCTCGTAGCGGCCGCCGGTCACGTCGTAGCTGAAGATCCGGCCGTGGCGCAGCACGTGGTCGTAGCCGGCGAACAGCGGGACCACCGCCAGCCCCTGCATCGCCATCCCCAGGTTGGAGCGGATCAGCGTCGAGAGGCGGTTGGCCTTGCCGTCCATCGACAGCGGGCTGCCCTCGATCTTCTCGTAGTGCTCGAGCTCGGTCTGGAACAGCCGCACCATCTCGACCGCGAGGCCCGCGGTGCCGGCGATCCCGACGCAGGAGAACTCGTCGGCGGGGAACACCTTCTCGATGTCGCGCTGGGCGATGACGTTGCCCATCGTGGCGCGCCGGTCACCGGCCATCACCACGCCGCCCTCGAAGGTCGCGGCGACGATGGTGGTCCCGTGGGGCGCCACGTCGGAGGCGTCGGCGGCGAGGGTCCCGCGGCGCGACGGCAGGAGGTCGGGTGCCTGTGCGGCCAGGAAGTCGGAGAAGGAGGAGGAACCGGGGGTCAGGTAGGCCGCGGGAAGTCGCTGCGAAGAGGTCACTGGCCGCCCTTCTGGATGAACGACTTCACGAAGTCCTCGGCGTTGGACTCCAGCACCTCGTCGATCTCGTCGAGGATCGCGTCGATGTCCTCGTCGAGCTGCTCCTTGCGCTCGGCGACCGCGGACTCGGGGACGTCCTCGACCTGCTCGGCGTCCTCCGACCCCTTCTTGGGGTGGATCTGCTCCTGTGCCATGCGTCCAACCTAGCGCGCCGTCAGGACGGCTGGGTGAGGGCGCGGAAGAGCGCCTCCGCCGTGTCGCAGCGGTCCAGCAGCTCGCCCACGTGGGCCCTGCTGCCCCGCAGCGGGTCGATCGTCGGCACGCGCTGCAGGGACTCGCGACCGGGCAGGTCGAAGATGACCGAGTCCCACGAGGCGGCGGCGATGCGGTCGGCGTACTTCTCCAGGCACCGGCCGCGGAAGTAGGCGCGGGTGTCGTCCGGCGGCTCGTGCACGGCTCGCGTCACCTCGGCGTCGTCGAGCAGCCGGTCCACCTGGCCCATCGAGACCAGCTTGTTGTAGAGCCCCCGCCCGGGACGGATGTCGGAGTACTGCAGGTCGACGAGCTGGAGCTTGGCGTCGGACCAGTCGAGGCCGTCGCGGTCGCGGTAGCGGTGGAGCAGCTTGAGCTTGGCCACCCAGTCCAGCTCGCGGGCCAGGGACATCGGGTCGCGCTCGAGCCGGTCGAGCACCGACTCCCACCGGTCCAGCACGTCGACGGTCTGCTCGTCGGCGTCGGAGCCGTAGCGGTCCTCGACGTACTTGCGGGCCAGGGACAGGTACTCCATCTGGAGCTGCACCGCCGTCAGGGTGCGGCCGCTGCGCAACGTCAGCAGGTGGCGCAGCGAGGGGTCGTGGCTGACCGCTCGCAGCGACCGCACCGGCTGGTCCACGGTGAGGTCCTGGGCGATGAAGCCGTCCTCGATCATCGCCAGCACCAGCGAGGTGGTGCCGAGCTTGAGGTAGGTGCTGATCTCGGCGAGGTTGGCGTCGCCGATGATCACGTGGAGGCGGCGCCACTTCTCGGGGTCGGCGTGCGGCTCGTCGCGGGTGTTGATGATCGGCCGCTTGAGCGTGGTCTCCAGACCCACCTCGACCTCGAAGAAGTCCGCGCGCTGGGAGACCTGGAAGTCGTCCTCCCGCCCGTCCTGGCCCTTGCCGACGCGGCCGGCCCCGCACACCACCTGCCGGGAGACGAAGAACGGGGTCAGGTGCCGCACGATGTCGCCGAACGGGGTGGAGCGCCGCATCAGGTAGTTCTCGTGGCAGCCGTAGGAGGCGCCCTTGTTGTCGGTGTTGTTCTTGTAGAGCTGGATCGGGGTGGCGCCCGGCACCGCGGCGGCGAAGCGGCAGGCGTCCTGCATCACCAGCTCGCCGGCCTTGTCCCACAGCACCGCGTCGCGCGGGTTGGTCACCTCCGGCGAGGAGTACTCCGGGTGGGCGTGGTCAACGTAGAGGCGGGCGCCGTTGGTGAGGATGACGTTGGCCAGGCCCAGGTCCTCGTCGGTGAGCTGCGAGGCGTCGGCCAGGTCGCGGGACAGGTCGAAGCCCCGGGCGTCGCGCAGCGGCGACTCCTCCTCGAAGTCCCACCGGGCGCGGCGGGCCCGCAGGGTCGAGGAGGCGTAGGCGTTGACGATCTGCGAGGAGGCCACCATCGGGTTGGCCTGCGGCTGCTGGGCGACGCTGATCCCGAACTCGGTCTCGATCCCCATCACCCGTCGGACGCTCATGGCCTCAGCCTACGCGGGGCGGGTCGCGAAAAAAGTCGTGGTGGAACCGCGTCACGAACCGCGTGGGGCGGCGTCCCCTTCCCGAGCGCGACGAGGAGACCGGGACTGGGAGGCCCGGTCTCCACGGCGAGACGGGGGTCGAGGGGAGCGTGCGGCGGCCGGGACTGGGAGGTCCGGCCGCTCCGCACTCCCTCTCCCCGGAGGCGGCGGCGCTGGGTCTCGCCGCCCCGGGGACGCGCCGGGGCTCAGACGCCGCGGCCCCGTCCACGGGCGGCGAACGTGCGGGCCAGCCAGAGGACCGCGAGCACGACGACGATGATGAGCAGGATCTTGAGCATGGCGAGGCCTTCCTGGTCCGGCCCCGGGCTCGGGGCGGTTCGCGGGTGTGCCGGGTAGCGTCCCCTCCCATGGACCCCCGAAACGACGCCCCCGAAGTGGTCGGGCTCGTCGACGAGGACGGTCGGCCGGCCGGCAGCGCGCCGCGCGACGTCGTGCGTCGGGACAACCTGCGGCACCTCTCGACCGGGGTTCTCGTGCGCCGACCCTCCGACGGGGCGGTCTACGTCCACCTGCGCTCCCACGACAAGGACTGGGCGCCCTCGCACCACGACGCGGCGAGCGGCGGCGTGCTCGGCCCGGCTGAGGACCCGCTGGACGGGGCGCGGCGTGAGCTGGCGGAGGAGCTCGGCGTCACGGGCGTCGAGCCGGCGCCCCTGCTGGTGGTGCCGTACGACGACGCGAGCGTGCGCTGCCTCGTCCACGCCTTCGAGGTCTGGTACGACGGTCCCGTGCGGCACGTGGACGGCGAGGTCGTCTCCGGCGAGTGGATGTCGCTGCCGGCGCTGGTCGACCACCTCGCCGACCCCGACTGGCCCTTCGTGCCCGACACCCGGGCGGTCCTGGACCGGCTGGCCCAGGAGGCGGTCGGCGACTGGGGCCTGCTGCGAGCGGTGCGCCACGCCCGGCGCCTGGGCCTGGAGGTCGAGGTGCGGCGGCACGGGCGGGTCGCCTCGCTGGTCGAGGCCGCCGCCGCGCGCGGGGTGGAGCCGGGCTCGCTGGTCAAGACGCTCGTGGTGCGGCTCAGCGACGACGACTTCCGCCTCGTGCTGGTCCCCGGGGGGCGCAAGATCGCCTGGCCGCGGCTGCGGGAGCTGTGGGGGGTCAACCGCACCTCCATGCCCGACGCCGAGGTGGCCCTGGCCGTGACCGGCTACCCCCGTGGCACGATCACGCCACTGGGCACGCGCAGGCCGCTCCCCGTCGTGGCCGACACCCGGGTGAGCGGGACGGTCTCGATCGGCGGCGGCGCCCACGGCGTCGGGCTCACCGTGCGGGCGGAGGCCCTGCTCGTCGCGGTCGGGGCCACCGTCGCCGACGTCACGGACCAGGAGTGAGGTGCTGATGGGCTGGTGGGAGGAGCGGGTCGTCCCGCACCTGGTGGAGGCGACCTGTGGCACGGGCGCCGTGCGGTGGCACCGGCGGCACGCCGTCGCGGGGCTGCACGGACGGGTCCTGGAGATCGGGTTCGGTTCCGGCCTCAACGTGCCGCACTACCCGGCCGCCGTGACCGAGGTGCACGCGGTGGAGCCCAACGACCGCTCCTGGGCCCTGGCCGCGCCGCGGGTGGAGGCCTCGGGCACGCCGGTGGTGCGCTCGGGCCTCGACGGCCAGTCCCTGGCCGAGCCCGACGACTCCTTCGACTCCGCGCTGGTCACCTTCAGCCTCTGCACGATCCCCGACCAGCACGCCGCCCTGCGGGAGGTGCGTCGCGTCCTGCGTCCCGGCGGCACCTTGCACTTCCTGGAGCACGGGGTCGCCCCCGACGCCGGGGTCGAGCGCTGGCAGCACCGGCTCGAACCCCTGCAGCGCCGGCTCGCCGGCGGGTGCCACCTGACCCGCGACCCGGTGGCCGACGTGGCCGCCTGCGGGTTCGAGGTGGTCGAGTCGCACTGGGAGTACCTCCGCGGGCCGCGCGTCGGCCGTCCGCTGGCCTCGGTCTTCCGCGGGGTCGCGGCCTAGAGGTACTGGCCGGTGCTGGCGACGTTGTCGATGGAGCGGCCCGGCTCGGTGCCCTGCTTGCCGGTGATGAGGGTGCGGATGAACACGATCCGCTCGCCCTTCTTGCCGGAGATGCGAGCCCAGTCGTCGGGGTTGGTGGTGTTGGGCAGGTCCTCGTTCTCCTTGAACTCGTCGACGCAGGCCTGCAGCAGGTGGTCGACGCTGATGCCCCTCTGGTCGTGCTCGAGGAGGTCCTTGATCGCCATCTTCTTGGCCCGGTCGACGATGTTCTGGATCATCGCGCCGGAGTTGAAGTCCTTGAAGTAGAGGACCTCCTTGTCGCCGTTGGCGTAGGTCACCTCGAGGAAGCGGTTCTCCTCGGTCTCGGTGTACATCCGCTCGACGGTGGCGCGGATCATCCCCGCGACGCAGGCCTCCTTGTCGCCCCCGAACTCGTCGAGGTCGCGCTGGTGCAGCGGCAGGTTGGGCGTGAGGTACTTGCTGAAGATGTCGCGTGCGGACTCGGCGTCGGGACGCTCGATCTTGATCTTCACGTCGAGCCGGCCCGGCCGCAGGATCGCCGGGTCGATCATGTCCTCGCGGTTGGAGGCACCGATCACCAGGACGTTCTCCAGGGTCTCCACGCCGTCGATCTCGCTGAGCAGCTGCGGGACGATGGTGTTCTCCACGTCGGAGGAGACCCCCGAGCCGCGGGTGCGGAACAGCGAGTCCATCTCGTCGAAGAACACGATGACCGGGGTGCCGTGGCTGGCCTTCTCGCGCGCCCGCTGGAAGACCAGGCGGATGTGCCGCTCGGTCTCGCCGACGTACTTGTTGAGCAGCTCGGGGCCCTTGATGTTGAGGAAGTAGGACTTCCCCTCCTGGCCGGTCCTGGCCGCGACCTTCTTGGCCAGCGAGTTGGCCACCGCCTTGGCGATCAGCGTCTTGCCGCACCCGGGCGGGCCGTAGAGCAGCACGCCCTTGGGCGGCTTGAGCTCGTGCTCGAGGAACAGGTCGGGGTGGAGGTAGGGCAGCTCGACGGCGTCGCGGATCGCGTCGATCTGGTTCTTCAGGCCGCCGATGCTCTCGTAGGCGATGTCGGGGACCTCTTCGAGGACCAGCTCCTCGACCTCGCTCTTGGGGATGCGCTCGAAGACGTAGCCGGACTTGGCGTCGTGCAGCAGCAGGTCACCGGCCCGCAGCGGCTGGTCCTTGAGGGTGTCGGCCAGGCGCACCACCCGCTCCTCGTCGGCGTTGGCGATGCACAGCGCCCGCAGCCCGTCGGAGAGCAGCTCCTTGAGCATGACGGTCTCGCCGACGGTCTCGAACTCCAGCGCGGCGACGACGTTGAGCGCCTCGTTGAGCATGACCTCCTGCCCCTTGCGGAGCTCGTCGAGCTCGACGTTGGGGCTGACGCTCACGCGCAGCTTGCGGCCCGAGGTGAAGACGTCGACCGTGTCGTCCTCGTTGCGCTGCAGGAACACCCCGAAGCCCGAGGGCGGCTGGGCCAGCCGGTCGACCTCCTCCTTGAGCGTGAGGATCTGCTCCTTGGCGTCGCGCAGGGTCTGCGCGAGTCGCTCGTTCTGGGCGGTCACCCCCGCCAGGGACCTCTGGGACTCGGCCAGGCGCTGCTCGAGCACCCGCGCGGAGCCGGGCGCGTCGGCGAGCCGGCGGCGCAGGGCGGTCACCTCACGTTCGAGGTAGGCGACCTGGGCCTCCCAGTCCTGAGGAGCCCGGGGGGAACCTCCGGAGCTGCTGTCGGACGTCATCTCACATCACCTCCAGCTGGTGTGTGCGTGTTCCTCCAACCTACTCATGTCGGGAAGGCCCGGCACCAGCATTCGGGCCGTGTCGGCCCGGAATGGGTCTCCTCGGACGAGCGCGGGTCAGTCCTCCAGCGGCTCGTCGGCCAGCTGCGGTGGGAGGTCGGCGGGGCGCGGACCGGCGTAGTCGGTGCCGTACGCACCCGGCGCGGGCCGCCGGCGCTTGGTCGGTGGCCGCTGCCCGGGAGCCATCCGGCGAGCGGTGACCAGGAAGCCGGTGTGGCCGTTCATCGAGTGCGCCGGGCGGACCGCCAGGCCCTCCACGTGCCAGTCGCGCACCAGGGTCTCCCACGGCTGCGGCTCGGTGAACCCGCCGTGGGCCCGCAGGGTCTCCACGGTCCGGCTGAGCTGGGTGGTCGTGGCGACGTAGGCGCACAGCATGCCGCCGGGCACGAGCGCCGCGGCGACCGCGTCGACGCACTCCCAGGGGGCGAGCATGTCCAGCACGACCCGGTCGACCTCGCGGTCCTCGCTGCCCGGCAGCGCCTCGGCCAGGTCGCCGACGGTCAGGGACCAGGCGGGGTGCTCGCCGGCGTACCACTGGGTGACGTTGCGCCGGGCGACGTCGGCGAACTCCTCGCGCCGCTCGTAGGACGACACGCGGCCCGTCGGGCCGACCGCGCGCAGGAGGTAGCAGGTCAGCGCACCGGAGCCGACCCCCGCCTCGACGACGCGTGCGCCCGGGAAGATGTCGGCCATCGCGACGACCTGGGCCGCGTCCTTGGGGTAGACGACGGCGGCGCCGCGCGGCATCGACACCACGAACTCGTGGAGCAGGGGGCGGAAGACGAGGTACTGCCCGCCGAGCGAGGAGGTGACGGTGAACCCCTCCTCGCGGCCGATCAGCTCGTCGTGGTCGACGTGCCCCTTGTTGCTGAAGAAGCGCTTGCCGGCCTCGAGGCAGAAGTTGTTGCGGCGGCCCTTGCTGTCGGTCAGCCGCACCCACTCCCCTGCGCGCAGCGGACCTCGGTGGACGCCCGAGAGCTCGGGCTGGTCGGTGGGGGGCATGGCCCGGAGTCTAGGAGGACCCGTGGCCGACCTCGCCGCGGCCCGGTACGCCTAGTCGTGCGAGAACGCGGCGTCGACGTCGGAGGTGACCAGGACGCCGTAGACCGACCCGTCCGGCTCGACGAGGAGGTACTCGCTGGCCGGGCGTCGCGCCATCGCGGTGACCAGCTGCTCTCCGGAGATGTCGGCGGGCAGCGAGAGATCGGGACCGAGGCTGCGGCTGACCGAGCTCAGCGGGACCCACGCGCGGCGCTCCTCCGGGGTCGCGAGCACGGCGTCCTCGCTGACCAGGCCGGAGGGGCGTCCGGACACGTCGAGGGTCACGATCGAGCCCGCCTGCGCCTCACGCGCCTGCCGGACGGCGTCGGCCACCGAGAGGTCCTCGGCGACGGCCAGGCAGCGGCGGGCGAGACGGCGCGCGTCCAGGCGCGGCAGGCGGGCACGCACCCGCGCAGCCAGGATCGCCCCGGAGGCCGCGGTCCACAGGAACCACCCGATGACCATGGCGAGGACGAAGTCGAAGACGTCAGGGGTGCCGCCGAGCGCCGCGATCAGCAGCGGGGAGGCCAGCATGAGCAGCGCGACCCCGCGACCGGCCCAGCCGGCGGCCAGCAGCCCGCGGTCGGGGTCGCCGCTGACCTGCCACACCGCGGCGCGCAGCACCCGCCCGCCGTCGAGCGGCATGCCCGGGACGAGGTTGAGCGCGCCCACCACGAGGTTGGCCCAGGCCGTGCCCCCGATGGCCACGGACAGCAGGGTCTGGTCCGGCAGCACCTGCAGGAGGGCGTACGCCGCTCCGCCGACCGCGAGCGAGGTCGCCGGCCCGATCGCCGAGATCGCGAACTCCTGCTTGGGCGTGGCCGGCTCGGCCTCCATGGCGGTGACCCCGCCGACGAAGTGCAGGGTGATCGAGCGGACCGGGATGCCGAAGTGCTGGGACATCAGCGCGTGGGAGAGCTCGTGGAGCAGCAGGGAGAGGGTGAGCAGGACCGCGAACGCCGCCCCGGCGACGTACTTCCAGCTGCCCAGGCCCGGCTGGACCTGCTCGAAGGCCGGTGCCACGAGGTAGGCGATCAGCGCGGCGACGAGGAACCAGGAGGAGCGGACCAGGACGTCGACCCCGCCGAGCGACCCGACCCGGATCGTGCCCGGGTCGTTGCGTCGCGCCGGCCCGCCCAGTCTGTCGCTCACGCGCTTCCACCTCCCTCGCTTCGCTCGGCGGCGGAGCCAGGCGCCCGCTGGATCGGCTCGTTCGCTTCGCTCACGAGCTCCAACCTACCGGGGAGGGCTCCGTCGAAATGTCGGCGCTCGCGCCTAGGGTGCTGGGCATGACAGCAGTGGTGGAGGGCCCCGTGGCCGAGATCCCGCTCGACCGGCCCGCGCGCAAGCAGCGGGGCGACGGTGCGCGCACCGTCGACGGCGTCGAGGTGGTGGGCTCGCTCTCCCCGAGCCGGGCCGGCGACTTCATGACCTGCCCGCTGCTCTACCGCTACCGCACGATCGACCGGCTCCCCGAGGAGAGCTCGCCCGCGGCCGTCCGCGGCACCCTGGTCCACAAGGTCCTCGAGGACCTCTTCGACCTGCCCGCTGCCGAGCGCACCCCCGAGCGCGCCCTGTCGATGGTCGAGCCGGCCTGGGCCGACCTGAGCGCGGGCGAGCCGGAGCTGGCGGCGATGTTCGAGGCCGAGACGGGCCCCGACGGCGAGGCGGCCGGCGACCTCGTCGCCTGGCTCGGGTCGTGCCGAGAGAGCGTCCGGCGCTACTTCACCCTCGAGGACCCCAGCCGGCTCGAGCCCGCCGAGCGCGAGCTCTACGTCGAGACGGTGCTCGACAGCCGGCTGCTCCTGCGCGGGTTCGTCGACCGCATCGACGTGGCGCCCACCGGCGAGGTGCGCGTGGTCGACTACAAGACCGGCCGGGCGCCGGGGCCGATGTGGGAGGCCAAGGCGCTGTTCCAGATGAAGTTCTACGCCCTGGTCCTGTGGCGGCTGCGCGGCGAGATCCCCACGATGCTGCAGCTGATCTACCTCGGCTCCGGCGAGGTGCTGCGCTACCGCCCCGACGAGGACGACCTGCGGGCGGTCGAGCGCAAGGTGGACGCGCTGTGGGGCGCGATCAGCCGTGCCGCCGAGGCCGGCGACTGGCGTCCCAACAGGTCCGCGCTGTGCACGTGGTGCTCCCACCAGGCGATCTGCCCCGAGTGGGGCGGCACTCCCCCGCCGCTGCCCGAGGTCACCGCCCGCCAGATCGCCGACCCGGGGCTCGCGCCCGAGGACGTCGACTGATCCTCAGGGCCGGCCGTGCTCAGGCTGGCCCTCCCCGTAGTGCACGCACGCGACGTCGACGCCACCCGAGCGGCGCAGCGCCGGGTCGACGCCCTCGGAGAAACGGACCGTGACGCCCGAGCCGGAGACCGAGAGGTCCTCCACGCCCTGCCACAGCGGCTCGTCCGGGTTCTCGGCGCGGATCCCCTCGACCAGCGTCTTGACCGCCTCGGGGTCCTTGGCGCCGAAGGTCACCTTCGTGGACGGCTGGTCGAAGACCTCGAGGTCACCGACCAGGTCGCCCTCGCGCAGGTAGACCTCGGCCTCGCTGCGGGTCCAGTGCTCCTCGAGCAGGGAGCGCAGGTCGCGCGACTCCCAGCCGCAGATCGGGGTCGCCTCGGGGCAGCGGGGGTGGAACGAGCACCCCAGCGGCGGGCTCGCCGCGTCGGGGATCTCGCCGCGCGGCAGGTCACGCGGCATCGACTTGGTCGGGTCGGGCTCGGGGATCGCCTTGAGCAGGGCCTTGGTGTAGGGGTGCTTCGGGTCGTCGAAGATCTCCTGCGTCGGCCCGATCTCGACGATGCGACCGAGGTACATGATCGCCACCCGGTCGCAGAAGAACTTCGCCGTGGCCAGGTCGTGGGTGATGTAGACGTAGGTCAGCCCGAGGTCGCGCTTGAGGTCGAGCATCAGCTCGAGGATCTTGGCGCGCACGCTCATGTCGAGCATCGAGATCGGCTCGTCGGCGACCAGCATCTCGGGACCCAGGATCACCGCTCGGGCGATGACCGCGCGCTGCTTCTGGCCGCCGGAGAGGTCGGAGGGGTACTTCGAGAGGAACTGCTCGGCGGGGCTCAGTCCGACCCGCTCCAGCGCCGCGACCACCCGCCGGCGCAGCTCGTCGCCGGAGGCGATCTTGTGGATCTTCAGCGGGTGCCCGATCGCGGTCTCGAGGTCCATCGACGGGTTGAGGGCGGCGTGAGGGTCCTGGAAGACCATCTGCAGGTCGGTGCGCAGCGCCCGCAGCTCGCGCCGGGTGCAGTCGGAGAGGTCGGTGACCCCGGTGTCGTGGTGGTAGCGGATCGACCCCTCGGACGCCGGCACCAGGCCGAGGAGGGCGCGGCCGAGCGTGGTCTTGCCCGAGCCGGACTCCCCGACCAGGCCGAGGACCTCGCCCTTGCGCAGCTGCAGGTCGATCCCGTCGACGGCCTTGACCGTGCCGGTGTCGCGACCCAGCAGGCGGGCCAGGGACCCGCCGCGCAGCTGGTAGTGGACCGCGAGGCGGTCGAGCTCGATGAGGACCCGGGAGCTCGTCTCAGGCTTCGTCGGCAACGGACAGCTCCTTCTTGTCCAGCGGCTCCTGGCCGGCGGCGGGGATGTCGACCAGCCCGGCCTCGTGCGCGGCGACCCAGCACTCCACCCGGGTGCCGGAGTCGAGGGTCTCGACCGGCGGGTCCTGCAGGCAGGCGCGCACCGCCTTGGGGCACCGCGGGTGGAAGTGGCAGCCCTGCGGCGGGTCGACCAGGTCCGGCGGCGCGCCCGGGATGTAGTGCAGCCCGGTCGTCGAGAGCGAGATCGTCGAGCGCAGGAGCTCCTGGGTGTAGGGGTGCTGCGGGTGGGCGAAGACCTCGCGGGCGTCGCCGATCTCGACGATGCGGCCGGCGTACATCACCGCGACGCGGTCACAGGCCTCGGCGATGATCCCCAGGTTGTGCGTGATCAGCAGCAGCGAGGTGTCGAACTCGCGGCGCAGGTCGTGCAGGATCCGGATGATCTGCGCCTCGACGAGCACGTCGAGGGCGGTGGTCGGCTCGTCGGCGACCACGAAGCGCGGGCGCAGGACCAGGGCGAGGGCGATCATCAGCCGCTGCCGCATCCCCCCGGAGAACTCGTGGGGGTAGGACCTCCACCGGGTCGGCGGGATGCCCATGCGCCGCAGCACCTCGAGCGAGCGCTGCTCCATGTCCTGCTTGCGCAGGTCGGGCTCGTGGGTGCGCAGCGTCTCCAGGAAGTGCTCGCTGACCCGCATCAGCGGGTTGAGCCGGGTCAGCGGCTCCTGGAAGATCATCCCGAGCTGGGCGCCGCGACGCTTGTAGTGCTGCTTGCGGTCCAGGGCGAGCAGGTCCTCGCCACCGAAGGTGAGGGCCCCGTCCATCGCGGCGCCCTCGGGCAGCAGCCCGAGGAGCCCACGGCCCAGGGTCGACTTGCCGCAGCCGGACTCCCCCACCAGACCCAGGATCTCACCCCGACGCAGGCTGAAGGACACCCCGTCGACCGCTCGGACCGGCCCCCGCTCGGTGCCGTACCAGACCCGGATGTCGTCGGCGCGGACGACCTCCTCGGAGCCGGACGCGGTGGGCGCTGGGGTCGTGGCGGTCATCGGCTCGCCTCCGTGGTCTCGGCGGTGTCGTCGGCCAGGGTGGTGCGCGGCGGCAGGACCACCTCGCGCAGGCGGCGCTTGCGCAGCACCGGGTTGACGGTCTCGTTGAGTCCCTCGCCCACGAGCGTGAGCCCGACGATGAGCAGCACGATGGCCGCGCCGGGGAACGCCGCGGTCCACCAGATCCCCGCCGACACGTCGTCGAGCGCCCGGTCGAGGTCGTAGCCCCACTCGGCGGCCTCGTTGGGCTGGATGCCGAAGCCGAGGAAGCCCAGGGCGGCGAGCGTGCCGAGCGCGTCGGCGGCGTTGAGCGTCCCGATGACCGGCACCGAGCCGACGACGTTGCCGAACAGGTAGCGCCGCAGGATCGTGCCGTCCTTGGCCCCGATCGCCCGCGCGGCCTCGACGTAGGTCGCCTCCCGCGCCGAGACGGTGGTGTTGCGGACGACCCGGAAGTACTGCGGGATGTAGATGACGGTCAGCGACACCGCGGCGGCGAGCACGCCGCCGCCGAGCTTGCCGCTGAGCAGGAAGCTGAAGACGATCGCGAGCAGCAGCGTGGGGAAGGCGTAGATCGCGTCGGTGAAGAAGACCAGGATCCGGTCCGTCCAGCCGCCGACGTAGCCCGAGATGATCCCCAGCACGACCCCGATCACCGACGACAGCACCACCGAGAGGACCACGACGGTGACGCCGGTGCGGGCGCCCCAGATCACCCGCGACAGGACGTCGTAGAACTGGTCGTTGGTCCCGAAGACGTGGTCCCCGGAGGGCGCCTGCAGCTTGGGCAGGCGGACCCCGTCGACCTTGGACTGGGCGAAGCCGGTGGGTGCGATCCACGGGGCGAAGATCGCCAGGATGACGAACATGACCGTGATGCCCACCCCGATCGCCAGGAGCCAGCGCGCGGTGCCCGACGTGGTGCGGAAGGGCTTGGTCAGCGACCGCAGGAGGGCGGGGGCGGCCATCAGTACCTCACTCTCGGGTCGATGAGGGCGTTCACGATGTCGACCAGCACGCTCATCACCACCACGATCAACGCGAAGAAGGTGACCAGACCCTGCACCGCGGAGTAGTCGCGGGAGTTCAGGTAGTCGATCAGCTGGGTGCCCAGGCCGGGCCAGTTGAAGGTGCTCTCGGTCAGCACCGCGCCCGACAGCGTCAGCGCGACCTGCAGGCCCAGCACGGTGATCACCGGCACCAGCGCGTTGCGGAAGGCGTGCCGGCGGATGACGTAGCGCTCGGGGATCCCGCGCGCACGCGCGGCCTCGACGTAGTCGCCCTTGAGCGTCTGCAGCAGGTTGACCCGGACCAGGCGGATGAAGACGCCGCACAGCAGCAGCCCCAGGGTGAAGCACGGGAGCACGTGGTGCTTGAGGACGTCGGTGACCGCGGACCAGTTGCCCGCCAGGACGGCGTCGACCAGCAGGATGTGGGTCCTCGGCGGGACCTGGAACTTGGTGATCGGCGAGGCGATGTCGTACGTCGGCCAGCCGGTGCCCGCGCTGGCCACGATCAGCACGAGCACGAGCCCGACGACGAAGATGGGCGCGGCGTAGGTCACGATGCCGAACAGCCGGATCACGACGTCGGAGAAGGAGTCGCGGCGGCGGCCCGCGAGCAGCCCGAGCGGGATGCCGATGGCGAGCGCGAACAGGAACGCCCCCAGGGTGAGGGTCAGGGTCGCCCCGCCGTTGTCGCGGATGATGTCGATGACCGGGCGGTTGTCCGAGATCGCCTTGCCCAGGTCGAGGCGGGCCACCTGGCCGAGGTACTCGAGGTACTGCACCCACAGCGGGCGGTCCAGCCCCAGCGTGGCGCGTCGGCGGTCGAGCTCGTCCTCGTTGAGGCGTCCGCCGACCGCTGCGCTGACCGGGTCGCCCGGGGCCACCCGCAGCATGAGGAAGACCAGCGTCAGGACGAGCCAGATCATCGGGATGAGCAGCAGCAGACGCTGGCCGATGTAGCGCGGTAGGGAACCGCCTGCGACAGCCATCGGACCTCCTCGGTCAGGAGTGGACGTGACTGGAGGGCCCGGGTCTGGCCCGGGCCCTCCAGGATGTGCCTAGGACTTGCTGATCGTCCAGAGCCGGAAGATGTAGGTCGGGTCGAGGGTCTCCTCGACGCCCTGCATCCCCGGACCTGCGACCGCGACGTTCTTGCCGAACCACGAGGGGATCAGCGGGACGTCCTCGGCGACGATGTCCTGCAGCTGGCCGATGATGTCGTCACGCTTGTCGGTGTCGGTCTCGGCGAGCTCCTGGCTCAGCAGGGAGTTGACCTTCTGGTTGGAGTAGGCGTTGGCGAAGAAGCCTCCGTCACGGATGAACGGCGTCAGGTAGTTGTCGGCGTCCAGGATGTCGGGGTACCAGCCCAGCGCGAAGATGTCGTAGGCGTTCTGCTTGTAGAGGGTCTGGTACTGCTCCCACTCCGCGCTCTTGAGGGAGACCTTGAACAGGCCGCTGTCGTTGAGCTGGCTGGAGAACTCGCGCGCCTCGTCGACCAGGTTGGGGCCGTAGTGGGTCGGGGTCCAGCCCATGGTCAGCGGCACCGGGGTCTTCACGCCGGCGTCGGCCAGGATCTGCTTGGCCTTGTCGACGCTCGGCTCGCCGTACTTCTCCTTGAAGGAGTCGGTCTGACCACCGAAGCCGGGCGGCACGATGGAGTACGCCGGGGCGGTCGTGCCGTCGTAGGCGTTCTTCGTGATCGAGTCGCGGTCGATCAGCTGGGCCACGGCCTGGCGGACCGCCTTGTCGGCCACGGTCTTGTTGGCCAGCTGGAAGACCCAGTAGCGGAACTCCGAGCCGCCGCCCTCGATGACCTCGGCGTTGCTGTTGTCCTTGAGGTCCTGCAGGTCGGTCGGGGACAGGGTCCGCCACGCGATGTCGACCTGGCCGGTCTTGATCGCCTCCTTGAGCGGAGCGGGGTCCTTGAAGTACTGGACGAAGATCTGCTTGGCCTTGGAGGTCTTGTCGCCGTCGTAGGACTCGTTGGCCTCGAGGACGGCCTGCTCGCCCGGCTTGTACTGCGAGAGCTTGAGCGGGCCGGAGCCGACCACCTGGTCGTCGTCGAGCAGCTTGTCGGCGGGGAAGGTGTCCTCGTCCACGATCGAGGTGGTCGCCGTCGACAGCAGCTTGATGAAGGTGGTGTCAGGGGTGTTGAGGTGGAAGGTGACCGTCAGGTCGTCCGGGGTCTCGACGGCGTCCGGCCGGAACTTCGAGTCCTTGTCGGCGAGCTGGGCCAGGAGGACCGACGAGCCGTTGGGGTCGGCGATGTCGAGGTTGCGCTGCATGCTGAACTTGACGTCGGACGAGGTGAGCTCGTTGCCGTTGGAGAACTTCAGGCCCTCGCGCAGCTTGCAGGTGACCGTCTTGGGGTCGTCGTAGTCACAGCTCTCCGCCGCGTCGCCGACCGGCTCGCTCTCGTTGGCGTTGATCGTCATCAGCTGCTGGAAGATGGCGTACTGCATGTTCCACGACCCGAAGTCGTAGGAACCCGCCGGGTCCATGGCGGTCACGGACTCGGTGGTGCCGAGGATGTAGGAGCCCTCGCTGCTGCCACCCCCGCCGCCGCTCCCGTTGCCGCCGCTGCCTCCGTCGTCGCTGCCGCCGCACGCGGCGAGCGAGGCGACCATGACGCCCGCGCTGACCGCCGCGAGCATGCCCCTCTTGCGCATCACTCTGTACCTCTTCAGGTCGGTGTTCGAGTCGTGGGCGCAGCCCACGGCGGCGCCCGGATCGCAACGTAACGCGTGCGGACGAGCCGCGACCACCACGGAAGCAGCACGGAAAGGTCGCGAATCGGCAACGATTCCCTCGTGCGCGGGTCGGGCTCAGTCGAGATCGAGCGCCCGCAGCTCCTCGAGCCCGACCACGGCGAGGGTGTCGCGGAAGACGCGGCGCGTGCCCGGGGCCACCGGCACGTGGTTCTCGATCACCAGCACCCGGCAGCCGGCCGCCTCCGCCGAGCGCGCGCCGGTGTTGGAGTCCTCGATCGCCACGCAGTCCTCGGGGCGTACGCCGAGCAGCCGGGCCGCCTGCAGGTAGGGCTCGGGGTGGGGCTTGCCGAACTCGACCTGGTCCCCCGTCACGACCTGGGCGAACGAGCCCTCGGGCAGGGCGGCGAGCACCGGGGCGACGAAGCGCTGGTAGGACATCGTGACCAGCGCGCAGGGGACGCCCGCCTCGCGCAGCTCCCCGAGCAGCTCGCGGGCGCCGGGGCGCCACGGGACGGCCTTCTCGACCCGGGAGACGACCCCGTCGAGCAGCCGCTCGACGATCACCTCGGGCGCGAGGTCGATGCCCGAGCCGTCACGCAGCATCGTGGCCGAGACGATCAGCTCGTTGCCGACCAGGTCGAGCGCCTGCTCCCGGCTCCACGTGCCGCCGTGCGCCTCGGCCAGCTCGGTCTCGGTGGCGATCCAGTAGGGCTCGGTGTCGACGAGGGTGCCGTCCATGTCCCACAGGACGGCGGCAGGGACGTCCACCTCAGTCCTCGGGCTCGTAGCCGAGGTTCGGCGAGAGCCACTTCTCCGCCTCCTTGACCGTCCAGCCCTTGCGACGGGCGTAGTCGGCCACCTGGTCGGTGCCGAGCCGGCCGACCACGAAGTACTGCGAGTCGGGGTGGGAGAAGTACCAGCCGCTGACCGCGGCGCCCGGCCACATCGCCATGCTCTCGGTGAGCCGGATGCCGATCCGCTGCTCCACGTCGAGCAGCTCCCACAGCGTGGCCTTCTCGGTGTGGTCGGGGCAGGCGGGGTAGCCGGGAGCCGGACGGATGCCGGCGTACTCCTCCTTGATCAGCTGGCGGTTGTCCAGCTGCTCCTCCGGGGCGTAGCCCCACACCTCGGTGCGGACCCGCTCGTGCAGGCGCTCGGCGAACGCCTCGGCGAGCCGGTCGGCGAGGGACTCCAGCAGGATCGCGTCGTAGTCGTCGAGCTCCTTGCGGAGGCGGGCCACCTCCTCGGCGACCCCGATGCCGGCGGTCACCGCGAAGGCGCCGACGTGGTCGACGATGCCGGCGGACTTGGGGGCGACGAAGTCCGACAGGCAGCGGTGCGGCAGGCCGTGGCGCTGCTCGCCCTGCTGACGCAGGTGGTGCAGCACCGTGCGGACCTCGCCGCCGTGCACGTCGGCGTAGACCTCGATGTCGTCGCCGACCGAGGCGGCCGGGAAGATCCCGACCGCGCCGTTGGCGCGCAGGATCCCCGAGGTCTCGAGCCGGTCGAGCATGGCCTGGGCGTCGTCGTAGAGCTTGCGCGCGGTCTCGCCCGACGTCGGGTTGTTGAGCAGGTCGGGGAACTTTCCACGCATCTCCCAGGCGTTGAAGAACGGCTGCCAGTCGATGTAGGGGCGCAGCTCGGCCAGGTCCTGGTCGAGGACCAGGAGCTCGGTGCTCTTCGGCAGCGGCGGGGAGTACGACGTCCAGTCCAGCTCGGGCGCGTTGGCGCGGGCCTTGTCGATCGGGGTCAGCGGGCGTCGCTTCTGCCGGCTGGCGTGCCGCTCACGGATCGAGTCGAAGTCCTCGGTGACCTCGGCGAGCAGCGCGTCGCGGCGCTCGTCGGAGAGCAGCCCCGAGACCACCGGGACCGACCGGGAGGCGTCCTTGACCCACACGACCGGACCGTCGTAGGCCTGGTCGATCTTGACGGCGGTGTGGGCGCGGCTGGTGGTGGCGCCACCGATGAGCAGCGGGATGGTCGAAGCCCTGGCGCTTCATCTCGGTGGCGACGTTGACCATCTCGTCCAGCGACGGCGTGATCAGCCCGGACAGCCCGATGACGTCGGCCTTCTCCTCGCGCGCGGCGTCGAGGATCTTCTGCGCCGGCACCATCACGCCGAGGTCGACGACGTCGTAGTTGTTGCACTGCAGCACGACGCCGACGATGTTCTTGCCGATGTCGTGGACGTCGCCCTTGACCGTCGCGATGACGATCTTGCCCTTGGCGCGCGGCGGGGCGTCGGGGTCCTTCTCGGCCTCGATGAACGGGATGAGGTAGGCGACGGCCTTCTTCATCACCCGCGCCGACTTCACCACCTGCGGCAGGAACATCTTGCCCGCGCCGAAGAGGTCGCCGACGACGTTCATGCCGTCCATCAGCGGACCCTCGATCACCTCGAGCGGGCGGCCGCCGCGCTCCTGGATGAGCGCGCGCAGCTCCTCGGTGTCGGCCTCGACGTGGTCGTCGATGCCCTTGACCAGCGCGTGGGTGATGCGCTCGGCCACCGGCAGGTCGCGCCACGCCTCGGTGGCCTGCTCGGCCTGCGCGCCGTCGGAGCGGAACGACTCCGCGATCTCCAGCAGGCGCTCGGTGGCGTCGGGACGGCGGTTGAGGATGACGTCCTCGATGCGCTCGCGCAGCTCGGGGTCGATCTCGTCGTAGACCACCAGGGCGCCGGCGTTGACGATGCCCATGTCGAGCCCGGCCTCGATCGCGTGGAAGAGGAAGACCGAGTGGATCGCCTCGCGCACCGCGTTGTTGCCGCGGAAGGAGAACGAGACGTTGGAGATGCCGCCGGAGACCAGCGCACCGGGCAGGTTCTGCTTGATCCAGCGCGTCGCCTCGATGAAGTCGACGCCGTAGTTGGCGTGCTCCTCGATGCCGGTGGCGACCGCGAAGACGTTGGGGTCGAAGACGATGTCGTGCGGGTCGAAGCCGACCACGTCGACCAGCAGTCGTAGGCGCGCTTGCAGATGTCGATCCGGCGCTGGAGGGTGTCGGCCTGGCCGTCCTCGTCGAAGGCCATCACGACCGCCGCCGCGCCGTACTTGCGGCACAGGCGCGCCTGCTCGAGGAACTTCTCCTCGCCCTCCTTCAGGGAGATCGAGTTGACGATGCACTTGCCCTGGCGTGGTCCGCAGTCCGGCCTCGATCACCTCCCACTTGGAGGAGTCGATCATCAGCGGCACCTTGCTGATGTCGGGCTCGGTGGCGATCGAGCTTGGTGAAGCGGTCCATCGCCGCGACGCCGTCGATCATGCCCTCGTCCATGTTGACGTCGATGATCTGCGCGCCGGCCTCGACCTGCTGGCGGGCGACCTGCAGCGCCGTGCCGTAGTCCTCGGCCTTGATCAGGTTGCGGAAGCGGGCGGACCCGGTGATGTTGGTGCGCTCGCCCACGTTGACGAACAGCGAGTCGGCGGTGATGTTGAACGGCTCGAGGCCGGAGGTCGCGCGTGGCCGCGGGCACGGCGGGCACCGCGCGCGCCGCCGCGCGCCGGCCACGGCCTCGCGATCGCGCTGATGTGCTCGGGGGTCGTGCCGCAGCAGCCGCCGAGGATGTTGACCAGCCCGGAGGCGGCGAACTCCCCGAGCGACGTCGGCCATCTGCTCGGGCGACTCGTCGTACTCGCCGAACTCGTTGGGCAGCCCCGCGTTGGGGTAGGCCGAGACGAAGCAGTCGGCGACCCGGGAGAGCTCGGCGACGTAGGGCCGCAGGTCGGCGGCGCCGAGGGCGCAGTTGAGGCCGACGGCGAGCGGGCGTGACGTGCCGCACGGAGTTCCAGAACGCCTCGGTGACCTGGCCGGACAGGGTGCGGCCCGAGGCGTCGGTGATCGTGCCGGAGACCACCACCGGCCAGCGGCGGCCGTGCTCCTCGAACAGTGTCTCGAGGGCGAAGATGGCGGCCTTGGCGTTGAGGGTGTCGAAGATCGTCTCGACCAGCAGCAGGTCGGCGCCGCCCTCGACCAGCCCGCGGGCCTGCTCGAGGTAGGCCTCGACCAGGTCGGTCGAAGACGACGTTGCGCGCGCCCGGGTCGTTGACGTCCGGAGAGATCGAGGCGGTGCGGTTGGTCGGGCCGAGCGCGCCGGCGACGTACCGGGCCGGGAGGGGTCCTCGGCGGTCCTGGCGTCGCAGGCCTCCCGTGCCAGGCGCGCCGAGGCCAGGTTGAGCTCGTAGGACAGCTCCTCCATGCCGTAGTCGGCCTGGGAGATGCGCTGGGCGTTGAAGGTGTTGGTCGCGAGGATGTCCGCGCCGGCGTCGAGGTAGGCGCGGTGGATGTCGGCGATGATCTCCGGCTGGGACAGGGAGAGCAGCTCGTTGTTGCCCTGCACGTCGCGGTGCCAGTCCGCGAACCGCTCACCGCGGTAGCCCGCCTCGTCGAGCTCGTGACGCTGGATGAGGGTGCCCATCGCCCCGTCGACCACGAGGACGCGCTGCGCCATGGCCTCGGCCAGGGCGGCGGAGGCGTCGGGGCGGAGCTCGGGGTGGGGGTCGGTCACGGGGTTCCTTCGGCTCGGGGACGGATCAACGGTAACGACCGCCGCGCGAGCGGGCGCGCCCGCATCTCATGCCCGGTCTCGACCGGCCCCCGTCATAGGCTGGGAGGCGTGATCGAGATCGAGCCGATGGGTCCGTTGCGCGACCCGGTCCTGGTGGCCGCGTTCGAGGGCTGGAACGACGCCGCCGACGCCGCCTCGGGGGTCGTCGACCACCTGCTCTCCGTGTGGGACAGCACGCTGGTCGCGGTGATGGATCCCGAGGACTTCTACGACTTCCAGATGAACCGCCCGCTCATCGAGACCGACGAGAACGGCCACCGCCGCATCACCTGGCCCTCGACCCAGCTGTCGGTGGTCTCCCCTCCCGGGTCGCTGCGGGACGTCATCCTGCTGCGCGGGATCGAGCCCAACATGCGCTGGCGCCAGTTCTGCGCCGAGCTCCTGGCTGCGGCCGAGGAGCTCGAGGTCAGCCACGTGGTGACCTTCGGCGCGCTGCTCGCCGACAGCCCGCACACCAGGCCCATCCCGATCTCCGGCAGCTCCACCGAGCCCGGGATCCAGGAGCGGCTGGGGCTGGAGACCTCGCACTACGAGGGACCGACGGGGATCGTCGGCGTGTTCGGTGACGCCTGCGTCCGCGCCGACATGCCCGCGACCTCGTTCTGGGCCGCGGTCCCCCACTACGTCGCCCAGCCCCCGTGCCCCAAGGCGACGCTCGCCCTGCTCGGCCAGCTCGAGGAGCTCCTGGAGATCCCCATCCCGCTGGGCGACCTCCAGGAGGAGTCTCGCGCGTGGGAGCGGGGGGTCACCGAGCTGGCCGAGGAGGACGCCGAGATCGGCGACTACGTCCGCGCTCTCGAGGAGTCACGCGACACCGCCGACCTGCCCGAGGCCAGCGGCGAGTCGATCGCGCGCGAGTTCGAGCGGTTCCTGCGGCGCCAGGACCGCCCCGACACCTGAGGGACCGCGAGCCCTCAGAGCAGGATGCCGAGGCGGGCGTCGATCAGGTCGCGCACGGTCTGGGCACCCGAGCCGTCACCGGGGTACCACCCCTCGGCCCAGTCGTCGAGCAGCTTGACCGCACGGGGGGTGTCGAGGTCGCCGGCCAGGGCCTGGCGCACCGAGCCCACGAGCTGGTCCGCCTGGACCTGGGTGGTCGAGGACAGCTGGGCGCGCCACGCGGCCAGGCGCTTCTCGGCCCTGTGCAGGTCGTCGTCGTGCCACTCCCAGTCGGAGCGGTAGTGGTGGGCCAGCAGCGCCAGCCGCAGCACCTGAGGGTCGACGCCCTGCTCGCGCAGCCGTGAGACGAAGACCAGGTTGCCCAGCGACTTGGACATCTTCTCGCCGTCGTAGGCGACCATCCCTGCGTGGACGTAGTTGCGGGCGAAGAGCAGGCCCGGGAACGCCGCCTGCGCCTCGGAGGCGCTCATCTCGTGGTGGGGGAAGACCAGGTCGGACCCGCCACCCTGGACGTCGAAGTGCTCGCCGAGGGTGCTCAGCGCGATCGCGCTGCACTCGATGTGCCAGCCGGGACGGCCAGGGCCCAGCGGGCTGTCCCAGGCCGGCTCGCCGGGGCGCTCGCCGCGCCACAGCAGGCAGTCGAGCGGGTGGCGCTTGCCCGCGCGCTCCGGGTCGCCACCGCGCTCGCCGAACAGCTCGAGCTGCTCGGCGTCGGTCAGCTTGGACAGCTGGCCGAAGCCGGGGTCGGAGTGCACCTCGAAGTACCAGTCCTCGTCGACCTGGTAGGCGTGGCCCGCCTGCTGGAGCTGCTGGACGAGCTCGATCACCAGCGGGATCGTCTCCACGGCGCCGAGGTACTCCGCGGGCGGCAGGATGCGCAAGGCCTCCATGTCGCCCCGGAACCGCTCGATCTCGCGGTCCGCGACGTCGCGCCAGTCCTCGCCGTCGCGCTCGGCCCGCTCGAGCAGCGGGTCGTCGACGTCGGTGACGTTCTGCACGTAGCGCACCTCGAGCCCCATGTCGTACCAGGCGCGGTTCATCAGGTCGAAGGCCAGGTAGGTCGCAGCGTGGCCGAGGTGGGTGGCGTCGTAGGGCGTGATGCCGCAGACGTAGATGCGCGCCACGTCCCGGGCCATGGTCGAGGGACGGAGCGCGCGACGCTGGGAGTCGAAGATCTGCAGGGTCGGCGAGCGTCCGTGCCGCTCCAACGACGGCACGTCCGTGCCACTCCAAGCCCGCATGGTCCAGAGCCTACAAGTCAACGGGCAGTCAGAACGCCGGCCAGGGGATCGACGGCCAGCCGCGCCCGGGGACGGGCAGGCAGCCCGACCGGAGCAGCCGCTCGGCGCGCCGCTCCAGCACCGCGACCTCGGGCGTCGCGCCCGGCGAGCTGCTCGGCCAAGCTGGGGCCGTCGTCGGCGCGGGGGCCGTCCGGCTCGCGCAGTGCGGCGAGCAGGCGTCGTACGCCGGCCGCGAGCTCCTCGGCCCAGCGCCTCGTCCGGCCCACCCCCACAGGACCGTGCGGAGCTTGTTCTCCACGTGGAAGCAGACGCCGTGGTCGACACCGAAGCGGTGCCCGTCGGCCATGGCCAGGACGTGCCCGCCCTTGCGGTCGGCGTTGTTGACCAGCACGTCGAACGCCGCCATCCGGCGCAGCGGCTCGGAGTCCTCGTGGACCAGCGAGACGTCGTTGCCGGCGCCGTCCTCGGCGTCGAGCACGTGCAGGAAGCCGGCCGGGACCCGCCCCGGCGGGCACAGGTCGACCGGGTGGAGCGTGCCCGGGACCGGCTCGGCGGGCTCCTGCCACTGCTGGACCATCCCGGGGCCGTGCGGCCCGTCGCGCAGCAGCGTCAGCGGGACCACGTCCCAGCCCAGCGCGTGGGACACCAGGTAGGCCGCCCGCTCGCGCGCGGCGAGCGTGCCGTCGGGGAAGTCCCACAGCGGCCGCTCCCCCGCCACCGGCTTGTAGATGCACGGGACGCTGACGCCCTCGAGCACCGCGTCGGCGAGGAACGCGGCGTTGGAGGCCGGCAGGATGCGCCCGCGCAGCTCCAGGTGGCCCTCTGCCAGGGCCTGCTCGGCCTCGGTCAACGGCGCCGGAAGCCGTTCATCCGGGGGCACAGGTGCCCGTCGCGGTCCAGCGGGTTGCCGCAGAAGTCGCAGGTGGGGCGGCCGGCCGACACCACGACCTTGGCCCGCTCGCAGAAGGCGCGCGCCGCAGCGGGCGGCAGGACCACCACGACCACCTCACGGTCGGCCTCGGGGTCGACCAGGTCCTCCGGACCGGTGACGTCCTCCTCGATCGCGAACACCTCGACGATCACCCGCTGGACGTCGTCGTCCCACGCCAGCGTCATCGTGCCGGCCCGGAACTCCTCCTCGATGGGGGTGTCCAGCGGCTCGCGGTCCACGGCGTCACCGGGCGTGAGCGCCGGGACGAACTCCTCCTCGAACGAGCCGGTCTGCGCCTGCAGCAGGTCGTCGAGCATCGCCTCGATGCGCTCGGCGAGCAGCTGCACCTGCTGCTTCTCCAGCGCCACGCTCACCAGGCGGCCCTCGCCGCGCGCCTGCAGGAAGAAGGTGCGCTGACCCGGCTCGCCGACGGTGCCGGCGACGAAGCGGTCGGGTGGGTCGAACCGGTGCTCCATGGGGGGGACCCTACCGAGGGGCCTGATCTCGGCTGCGCCCGATCACCGGCTCGTCCCCGTGCCCCCGCCCACCACGGCATCGGACGACGGCCGGGCCGGGCGCCGGCCCTTCTTCGTCGGCGGGGGCGTGAGCCCGGCCAGGTCGCCCGCGGTGGTGTTGCTCATCAGGACGAACGGCCGCTCCGGGGTGTAGCGCACCACCGAGATCGAGGCCGGCTCGACGTGGATGCGCTGGAAGGCGTCGAGGTGCATGCCCAGGGCGTCGGCCAGCACCGCCTTGATCGGGTCGCCGTGGCTCACCGCCACCCAGACGGCCCCGGCGCCGTGCTCCGCCTCCACCTCGGCGTCGAGCCCGCGCACGGCGGCGACCACGCGGGCGGACATCGCGCCCAGCGACTCACCGTCGGGGAACGTGGCCGCCGACGGCTGGGTCTGCACGACCCGCCACAGCTTCTCCTTGGCCAGCTCCTTCAGCGCCCGCCCGGTCCAGCCGCCGTAGTCGACCTCGACCAGGCCGCGTGAGGTGCTGACCGGGACGTCCGGGTGGATCTTGGCGACCGCCTTCGCGGTCTCGCGGCACCGCTCCAGCGGGCTGGTCACGATGCGGGCGAGCCGTGCACCGGCGAGGCGCTCGGCCGCGCGCCCGGCCTGGTCACGGCCGGTGTCGTCGAGGTGCACCCCCCGGGATCGCCCGGCGAGGACGTGGGAGGTGTTCGCGGTGCTGCGCCCGTGGCGCAGGAGGACGACCGTGGCCATGGGCTCACCGTAGAGTGCCGGGCATGATCGTGGACTGCGCGTGGTACCGCGACTGCCACCGGCACGCGGTGGACCTCACCCCGGGACTGCTGGACCGCATCCGCGAGGAGTCCCCCGAGCAGCGCGGTTTCGTGTGGGTGGGCCTGCACGAGCCCACCGAGGACGAGATGGAGCAGATGGAGACCGTCTTCGGCCTCCACCCGCTCGCGGTCGAGGACGCCATGTCCCCGCGCCAGCGGCCCAAGGTCGAGCCCTACGCCGACGTGCTGTTCATGGTCCTCAAGACGCTCTGGTACGTCGACGAGCGCGACGAGGTCGAGACCGGGCAGGTGGCGATCTTCCTCGGCGAGGACTTCGCGGTCACGGTCCGGCAGGGCGCCGGGGTCGAGCTCGCGACCATCCGGCAGGACCTCGAGCAGCGCCCCGACCTGCTCACGCACGGCCCCACCGCGGTCGCCTACTCGGTGTGCGACCGCATCGTCGACGGCTACGAGGAGGTCGCCGCCGAGCTGGAGGTGGACGTCGACGAGGTCGAGGAGTCGGTCTTCTCCCCCGGCCGCACCCACGACTCGCAGCGGATCTACGTGCTCAAGCGGGAGGTCGCCGAGGCCCGTCGCGCCGTGCACCCGCTGCGGCTCCCGATGGGCCGCTTCTCGACGGCGTCCTACCCCTTCCTGCACGAGGACTCCGCGACGTTCTGGCGCGACATCGCCGACCACGTCGTGCGCGTGGACGAGGCGGTGGAGACCCTCGACCTGCTGCTCTCCACCGCGTTCGACGCCCACCTGGCGCGCATCTCGGTCGACCAGAACGAGGACATGCGCAAGATCTCGGCGTGGGTCGCGATCGCCGGTGTGATGACGGTGGTGGCCGGCGTCTACGGGATGAACTTCCAGCACATGCCCGAGCTGGGCTGGGACTACGGCTACGCGTGGGCGCTCGGCCTGATGGCGACCCTGTCCGGAGCGCTCTACGCGATCTTCAAGCGCTCCGGCTGGCTGTAGCCGCCGACGTGCTCAGCCGCCGACGGTGAGGACGCCGGCGGCGGCCAGGACCAGCGTGAGGGTGCCGAGCGCGATCCGGTAGATCACGAAGGGCCGGTAGGAGTGGGTGGTGACGTAGCGCAGCAGCCACGCGATGACGCTGTAGCCGACCACGAACGAGACGATCGTCGCCACCAGGGTCGGGCCGCCGCCGTAGGCGTTGGCGCAGGTGTCGGCCGCCCCGGTGCCGGACGACCCGCCGCACTGCAGCACGTCGAGCAGCTCGAACACCCCGGCGCCGATGACGGCGGGGATGGCCAGCAGGAACGCGAACCGGGTCGCGGCCTCGCGGTCGTAGCCCAGGAAGCGGCCCATGCTGATGGTGGCCCCGGACCGCGAGACCCCCGGCACCAGCGCCAGGGCCTGCGCGGCGCCGTACAGCACCGCGTGGTTGAGCGTCAGGTCCTCGGTGTGGCGGTCGGTCCTGCCGACGCGGTCGGCGATGCCGAGCACGATGCCCAGCACGATCAGGGTGGTGCCGATGATCCAGAGGCTGCGGAAGTCCTTCTCGATGACGTCCTTGAGCAGCACGCCGAGGATCACGATCGGCAGCGAGCCGATGATGACGTACCAGCCCAGGCGGGCGTCCTGGTGGCCGCGCCACTGCGGCTGGAACAGCGAGCGCAGCCAGGCGCTGGCGATGCGCCAGATGTCCTTGGCGAAGTAGAACAGGACCGCGATCTCGGTGCCGATCTGGATGATCGCGGTGAACGCGGCGCCGGGGTCGCCCCAGCCGAAGAGGTCGGGGAAGATCCGCAGGTGCGCGCTGCTGGAGATGGGGAGGAACTCCGTCAGACCCTGGATCAGGCCGAGGACGATCGCCTCGAGGTAGTCCTGCAACGCCGCTCCTGGGGTGGGACGTGACCGGGCGGGCACACGCTACCCGTCGGTGCGCCGTGCCGCAGGGACCGCACCACGGCGAGCCGCGAGGAGCCCGGGGCGGGACACCACTACCGTGAGGCCATGCAGCAGCGTCACCTCGGCCGCACCGGGCTCAAGGTCTCCCGGCTCGGTCTCGGCACCCTGACCTGGGGACGCGACACCGACGAGCACGAGGCCCGCGACCAGCTCAAGGCCTTCGTCGAGGTCGGCGGCACGCTGCTCGACACCGCCGCCGGCTACGGCGACGGTGCGTCCGAGGAGCTGATCGGCTCGCTGCTGGGCGACGTGGTCCACCGCGACGACGTGGTGCTGGCCACCAAGGCCGGTGTGCAGCGCTCCCGCGGCGCCCGGGAGGTCAACGTCTCCCGCGGGCACCTGCTGCGCACCCTGGACGCCTCCCTCAAGCGCCTCGGCACCGACCACGTCGACCTGTGGCAGGTGCACGCCTGGTCCGACGAGACGCCGTGGGAGGAGACCCTGAGCGCACTGGACCACGCGGTCGCCACCGGCCGGGCGGCCTACGCCGGGGTCTCCAACTACTCCGCCTGGCAGATGGCGCAGGCCGCGACCTGGCAGTCGGCGGTGCCGGGCCGAGCCCCGATCGCCTCCAACCAGGTCGAGGTCTCCCTGCTCAACCGCCACGCCGAGACCGAGGTCCTGCCCGGCGCCGAGGCGATGGGCGTCGGGGTGCTCGCCTGGTCGCCGCTCGGGCGCGGCGTGCTCACCGGCAAGTACCGCTCCGGCACGCCCGCGGACTCCCGGGCCGCGTCACCGCACTTCGGCAACTACGTCGGGGTCTACCTCGACCAGCGGTGCAGCCGCGTGGTCGAGGCCGTCGCGCGGGCCGCGGACGGACTGCAGTGGTCGCCGCTCGAGGTCTCGCTGGCCTGGGTGCGCGACCTGCCGGGCGTGTCCTCCGCGATCGTCGGCGCCCGCACCGCCGCGCAGCTGCGGGGATCGCTGACCGTCGAGGAGTGCACCCTCCCGGAGGAGATCCGGCGGGCGCTCGACGACGTCAGCTCAGGCTCCTGACGCCGGTCGGGCCCAGTCGAGACCACGCTGCCGGATGATCCGGCGACGCAGGATCACCTTGCGCGTCCCGTCGTGCAGGACCCGCAGCCGGTCGATCTCCCAGCCGCCGTGCTCGGCCCGCTCCACCAGGAGCCGCGTGACGTAGGTGCGGGAGAAGTCGCGCGGGATCGTGATCCGGTCGAACTCGTACTCCGACGCGCTGCGCGTGGGCGCCCCGTGGCGGCGGGTGCCGGTGGTGTGCAGGGTGTGCCGGTGCACAGGGGGGCGCGCCATGCCGCCCATCGTAGGCGGCGCCCGATCAGAGTCCCTCGAGGATCGCCAGGATCCGGTCCCAGGCGCGGCTGCCCGGGTCGATGAGCACGAAGTGGTCGCCCTCGACGGTGACCAGCTCGGCCCGCGCCCCGGCGGCGGTGGCCGCTGCGACGTAGTCCGCGGAGTACGCCGGCGGCACGATCGTGTCCTGGTCCCCGTGCACGCACCACACCGGGACCTCCAGCGGCAGCTGGCGCTGCGGGTCGGCCCGGTCGTAGGTGGGGCTGCTGGGGTCGGCGCCCATGAACGCCTCCACCGCTCCCCCGCCGAGCCCCTCCTCGTAGCCGCGGGACAGGTCCAGGACGCCGGCCTGCGAGACCACGTGGGTGACCTCGACGCCGCCGGCCCAGTCCTCGAAGCGGCCGCGGGCGGCGGCCCAGGTGGCGAGGTGACCGCCGGCGGAGTGGCCGAGCGTGACCACGGTGTCCAGCGACAGCCCGTCGACGCCCCGCAGCAGGTCGATCCCGGCGGCCACGTCGTCGGCGGTGGCCGGCCAGCCTCCGCCACCGCCGGGGCCGGGGCCGACCCGGCGGTACTCCAGGTTGAGCACCGTCCACCCGCGTGCCACGAGGTCGGCCGCGAGGGGCTCGCCCAGCGACGCGTCGTACTCCGCCTTCCAGAATCCCCCGTGGATGATCACGACCACGCCCCGGGACGTGCCCGAGGGCCGGGACAGGTCGGCCCACTGGGACGGGTCGTCGCCGTAGGTCAGGCGCTGCGGTCCGGTCGTCGTCACGTCGGCGGTCCTCCTGGTGGTGGCGGGGCGGGACTGGGCGCACGCGCCGAGGGGCACGGCGACGGCGGCCGCGACCAGCGCGCGGCGGGTGAGCATCAGAAGCGCTCCTGGCGCAGCCGCTTGGTCTCGCCGCGCTGCTTCTTGGCCTCGAGCCGCCGGCGCTGGGAGCCCTTGGTCGGCTTCGTCGGCCGGCGCTTGCGCGGCGGGGGCGCGAGGGCCTCCGCGACCAGGGCGGCGAGCCGCTCGCGGGCCGCTCGGCGGTTGAGCAGCTGGCTGCGCTCGGTCTCGGAGGTGACCGAGACGACGCCGTCGACCAGGCGCGGTGCCAGACGCTCCAGCACCCGCGCCCTCCTGGGTCCGGACAGCGCAGTCGTGGCCGCGACGTCCCACGACAGGGTGACGCGGCTGTCGGTGGTGTTCACGCTCTGCCCTCCGGGACCCGACGACCTCGAGAAGCGTTCGCGCAGCTCCCCGCCGGGGATGGTCAGGCCGCGACCGACGGGCAGGTCCTCCGCCACGAGCTCACACCAGGTCGAGGAAACGGTCGAAGGTGCGGGCGCCGAACTCCAGGGCGTCGGTGGGGACACGCTCGTCCACGCCGTGGAACAGCGCGGTGAAGTCGAGGTCCGCGGGCAGGCGCAGCGGCGCGAAGCCGAAGCAGTCGATGCCGGCCTTGGCCCAGTGCTTGCCGTCGGTGCCGCCCGGCATCAGGTAGGGCACGACCTTGGCGTCGGGGTCCTCGGCGAGGATCGCGCGGTTGATCGCGGTCACCACGTCGCCGGTGTACGGCGTCTCCACGGCGTGCTGCTTGGAGAGGTAGTCGACCTCGATCCCCTCGCCGATCAGCTCGGCCATCGTGGCGAAGAACTCGTCCTCGTGGCCCGGCAGGAAGCGGCCGTCGACGTGAGCGGTCGCCTTCTGGGGGATCACGTTGACCTTGTAGCCGGCGTCGAGCATGGTCGGGGCCGCCGAGTTGCGGATCACCGCGCTGAGCATCCGGGCGGCGGACCCGAACTCCTCGATCAGCTCGCCGGCGTTGTCGGGGGTCGCCTCCGTGCCGGCGAGGTCGGCCACCGCTGCCAGGCACACCTCCATCGCCGGGGTCAGCTGGACCGGCCACTGGTGGGCCCCGATCCGCGCGACGGCGGCCGCCAGGCGGGACACGGCGTTGTCGGTGCTGCGCATCGACCCGTGGCCCGCGGTGCCGGTGGCGGTCAGGCGCATCCAGGCCATCCCCTTCTCGGCGGCCTGGATGAGGTAGAGCCGCTGGTCGCGGACCGTGGTGCTGAAGCCGCCGACCTCGCCGACCGCGGCGCTCACGCCCTCGAGCCACTCGCGGCGGTGGAGGAGCACCTGCTCGGCCCCCTCGTGCCCGCCCGCCTCCTCGTCGGCGGTGAACGCCAGCACCAGGGGACGCGCGGGCATCCGGCCGGCCCTCGCCCGGGCGCGGACCACCGAGAGCGCGATCGCGTCGAAGTCCTTCATGTCCACCGCGCCGCGACCCCACAGGCACCCGTCGCGGATCTCGCCGGAGAACGGGTCGACCTGCCAGTCCGAGGCGTCGGCGGGCACCACGTCGAGGTGGCCGTGGACCAGCAGCGCGTCGCGACTGCTGCCCGTCGTACCGTCGCCGCCCCAGCGGGCCAGTACGTTGGTCCGCCCGGGGACCCCCTCGTAGATCTCGGCGGTGATGCCCACCTCCTCGAGCAGCCCGGCGACGTGCTCGGCCGCCTTGCGCTCGCCCGACCCCTGGCCGTCACCGGTGTTCGTGGTGTCGATCCGGATCAGGTCGCGGCACAGGTCCACCACCTCTGCGTCGACGGCGTGAGTGGGCTCCTGGGGCTGGCTTCGGTCGCTCACCGGGCCATCCTCACACGCACCGGTGCAGCCAGGTCCGGCAGCGGGTCCCCGATGCGCGTCTGCGGCTGCTGCTTTGCTAGAGTTTCGGTCGCACTCGTCCGGGTGGCGGAATAGGCAGACGCGCTAGCTTGAGGTGCTAGTGCCCCGAAAGAGGCGTGGGGGTTCAAGTCCCCCCTCGGACACCGCTCACCGAGCCCCCGATCCCCGTGGATCGGGGGCTCTGTCGTTCTCGTCTCGGCCGGGCGCCGCATCACCCACTGGGGCTGACGTGCGGACGGCGGCACGCCACGACGATGGGGGTCCGGCTCGAGAGAGGAACCAGGACCATGGCCAAGCACGACCAGGACACCTTGTACGTCGTGGCGGCGACGTACGACGACGTCGACTCCGCCGTCGCGGACTACGAGGCGATCAAGGCGCTCTACCAGGCGATCAAGACCTCGCACGACTTCGACGCAGCGGTGATCGCCAAGGACGCCAAGGGCAAGGTCCGCATCGTCAAGAAGCACGAGCAGCCGACCCGGCACGGCGCCGCGGTGGGGCTGGGGTGGGGGCTTGCCGTCGGTGTGGTGGCGGCGGTCTTCCCGCCGGTCGGCATCGGCATCGCCGGGGCAGGTGCGGCGGGTGCGGCCATCGGCGGGGTGACCGGCCACGCGACGGGCGGTGTCTCGCGCGCCGACCTCAAGGAGCTCGGCGACACCCTCGACGCGGGGACGGCCGGCATGATCGCGGTCTACGCGGCGAACCTCGCCGACCAGGTCGCGGCGAACATCAAGGCGGCCAACCGGATCATCACGAAGGCCACCGACATGGCTGCCGACCAGCTGGCGGAGGACATCAGGACGGCCGAGGCCGAGGCCGCCGCGGTCCCGGCGCAGCGCGCCACGGAGCCGGAGACGAGCCGGCGAGACGCCGGCGACGACCCCCGCGGGCTGAGCCGGTCCGTCACGCTCGCAGCGAACCGGCCCGCCACCAGTCCGACGAGCGACCCGGCGACGACGTCGCCGGGGTAGTGCACCCCGGTGTGGACCCGCGACTCGGCCACCGCCGTGGCCGCGAGGAGGAGGAACGGTCGCGGCCAGGCGGTGACGGACCCGACGCCCTCGGCGAAGGCGAACGCCGAGGCGGCGTGGCCGGAGGGGAACGAGGTGGACCCCGGCATGGCCACGTGCCGCGCGAGGAGCGCGTCGTCGTGGCGCAGCGGCCGGGCGCGCCGCGCCGAGGGCTTGAGGAGGAGGTTGACGACGGTCGACGCGACGCCGATCGACGCCATCCCGGTGAGCGCCGCGCGTCGCTCGCGCGGCCCGCCGACCGACGCCATCGCCGCGGCTGTCGCGAACCACAGCAGGGAGTGGTCCGCAGCCAGGCTGAGCCGGCGCAGCGCGTGGTCGAGCGTCGGGGTCTCGGAGCCGGCCACGGCGACGTACAGCGTCCGGTCCAGCTCTGCCAGCTCTCGCCGGGCGGCGCTCAGCCGCGACGGGGCGGCGCGTCCCGCACCCGAGCCTTCCTGCTGCACCTGGGCAGCGTAGACGCCGGACGCGGCGGTGACGACGAGGAGCCGTGGTCGATGCCGGGTCAGGCGGTCAGAGGGCCAACCGGGCCTGCTCCCCCGTGTTCTGCTCGATGTCCCCGACGCGGGCGGCGTCCTGCGGGCTGCGGCGCGCCCGTCCCTGGTGCCGGAGCTGCGTGCCGGTGCCGGTCCTGGCCGCCCGCCGCACCACCACGATGCGCCGCACGCCTCCTGCCGCACCAGGACCACTCGGCTCCCCGCCCGTCGACGTTCAGCCCTGCTCGGTGGGCCCCGTCGCTAGGCGGGGTTCTCGACCAGCAGCACCGCGACGTCGTCCTCGGACGCGTCGCCCACCATGCTCGTGATGACCGACTCGATCAGGTTGGGCCGGCGGGCCTCGTCACGCTGGCACCTGGTGACGGTGCGGAGCAGGCGCTCGAGCCCGTCGTCGATCACCTCGCCGCGCCGCTCGAGGAGTCCGTCGGTGTAGAGCAGCACCTTGGCGCCCGGCTCGAGGACCGTCGTGGTGTCGGTCCGGCCAACACTGTGGTCGACACCCAGCAGGAGGTCGTTGGCCACCTCCAGGGTCTCGACCACGCCGTCGGGCCGGATGAGCAGCGGCGGCAGGTGACCGGCGCTGGACCAGGTCAGGCGCAGTGGCCCACCCGACCCGCCCTCACGGCTGACCCGCGCGACGAGCGCGCTCGCCATGACGGAGGGGCCGAGGCCGACGAGCGCGAGGTCGAGCTCGGCGAGCACCCCGGCGGGGCTCTGCCCGTCGAGCCACGTCAGCACCCGCAGCATGCTCTTGAGCTGGCCCATCGCCGCGGCGGCCGAGGTGTCGTGCCCGAGCACGTCGCCGATCACGATGGTCGTGGACCGCGGCAGGTCGATCACGTCGTACCAGTCCCCGCCGACCTGGTCGGCCGCGGGACGGTAGGCGGCACGCAGGCGCAGGTGGTCCAGGACGGGCAGGTCGCTGAGCAGGGCCTTCTGCAGCGTCTCGGCGATCGACCGGTCGTGGTCGAGGGCCTGGGCCAGCTGCCGGTTGAGCCGCTCGAGCTCGGCGGCACGCAGCCGCAGCGCCTCCTGGGCCTCGTCGACCTGCTCCTGCAGGTCCTCCGAGATCGTGTCGGCCATGATCTTCGCGGCCCGCGCGTCGACCAGCTCGGTGACGTCCTCGGTGTAGTGGACGACGAGCTCGACGCGCCCGTCGGGCCCCATGACCGGCACCTCGGTCACGTTCCACAGCCGCCGGTCGAACCCCCCGCGGCCGTTGGGGATGTCGTACGGGTAGGCGGTCAGCTGCTGGGTCCGGCCGAGCGCGACGGCGTTGTCCATCACCGCACGCAGCGCACGGGCCTGGCTCGGGCCTGGGCTGTCCGGGTCGTCGACGAACACGTCGAAGACGTTGCGACCGGCGATGTCCTCCAGGTCCATGTCGACGGCCCGCAGGTACGCCGGGTTGGCGTGCACCATGGTCAGGTCGCGGTCGAAGACGAGGAGCGCGACCGGCGTCGCGTCGAAGACGGCCGCCAGTCGCTCAGGGGTGATGCGTGGCCCGGGCACGGGCTACCTCGCGTTCCCGAGGGTCTCGTCGCCCGACTTCCCTCGACCGGCATCATGCCGCGCCGGGGGTCCCCGGACCAGTGCGACGCACGGAAAGCCCGCGTCGCGACGACGCCCTGCTCGGCCGGTCGGGCGACCGGCGCGTCGAGCCGTGGGAATCGGGTACCCCACGGGCACGAGGCCGCTGCACTCGAGGAGACAAGGAGAACCACGATGGCCGTGACCAGCTTCCAGGACCTTCCTCTCGCCGACCGCGACCACGACTGGGACGGTGCCGCCGCCGAGAAGCGCGTGCGCGAGTGGGCCGGCGCCGAGGACGGGCCCAACGAGAAGTACCGCGACGCGCACGTCTGGTACGACGCCGACAAGAAGGAGAACTTCACCGCCTACAAGCTGCTCATCACCGACGTCGTCGACGACAGGCTCGTCGTGGTGCCGCACGGGCTGATGGCGGCAGGCAACGTCATGCAGGGCGGTCGCGGCGGGGTGGACCTGCCCTCCTCGGACGTCGACCGGGTGAAGAGTCACCTGGCGAAGTACTACGCCAAGCTCGACGAGACCGCTCCCTGGGAGCGGTGACCTCGGCGGGAACCTGACAAGGTGACCGCATGATGATCCGGCCGGCCGAGCTCGCGGCGATCAAGCGTGGCGAGGTCGACCTGGCGTTCCGCAGGTGGGACCGTCCCCGGGTCAAGGTCGGGACCCGGTTGCGGACCGGCGTGGGCCTGGTCGAGGTCACCTCCGTCGAGCAGGTGGCCGTGTCCTCGTTGCGTGCCGAGGACGCCCGCCGGGCGGGCGCCGACAGTCTCACCGCGCTCGAGGAGACCGTCGCCTACCGCGACGACCGCCCGCTGTGGCGGATCGGGCTGCGGCACGCCGGTGCCGATCCGCGCGAGGCGCTGCGCGAGCAGGTGCCGGAGGCCGCCGAGGCCACGGAGATCCTGGCCTGGCTGGACCGTCTGGACCAGTCGTCCGCGGTGGGCCCGTGGACACGCGCCACCTTGGAGATCATCGACCGCTCCCCCGGCGTCCGCGCCCCCGAGCTCGCCGCCGAGCTGGGCCGGGAGACCCAGGAGTGGAAGCGCGACGTCCGCAAGCTCAAGGAGGAGGGCCTGACGGAGTCCCTGGCCATCGGCTACCGCCTCTCACCACGCGGTGAGGCCGTGCTGGACCACGGCGGCCCGCCGCGTGAGCGTCCCCCGCGACCCACTGGCATCCCGCTCCCGCGCAGCATCGGCGCACCGGCGACCCGGGCCCTGCGCGCCCAGGACGTGGAGAGCCTCGAGCAGGTCGCGACCTGGTCCGAGGCGGACCTGCGCGCCCTGCACGGCGTCGGTCCGATCGCCGTCGACCGGCTGCGGGAGGCGCTGGTCGAGCGTGGGCTGGGCCTGCGCGACGGCTGAGGCCGCACCCTCACAGCGGACCGACAGGCTGCGCTCACGTGCGGCCCATCCTCCGCGGCGACCCTGAGGTCATCACGACCTGAGGAGACCCCCGTGGAGGGACAGCACAGCGGCAACCGCTGGGAGCCCACCGGCGCCGCGCCGTACACCCCCGAGACCGCGCCGACCCCGCCCGCCCCGCCCGCCGGCGCCCCGGCCCCCGCCGCCGCGCCGAGCCGCCGGAGCCGCGTCGGCGCCCTCGCCGTCGCCGGCGCCCTGGCGCTGACGACCGCGGGTGGCTTCGTGGTGACCCGGGCGTTCATCGCACCCGAGGACACCTCGGCGTACGTCTCGCCGACCGGCGTGACGCACGTGCCCGACGGCGCGACCTTCAGCGGCGAGCGCCAGGACCGCAGTGACCGCGGCGAGGGCCTCGACACCGAACGGGACGGGTGATGACGGCCGTCGCCGGCCACCAGGCGGCTCACCGGTCCGTCCACCCGCCGCGGTGGCCGCTCGGTGAGCGCGCCCGGCGCGACGCCGCCGTGCGGACCGCCGCCGGGGCGAGCCTGTGGGCTTCGCTGCTGCTCGTGTCCTACTGGTGGGTCGCCGACGGCGGCCTGCGTGACCTGACCTGGGTCGGGCTCCTGGTGTCGACCGGCCGCATCACCGGTCTGGTCGCCAGCGTTCTGCTCCTGGTGCAGGTCCTGCTCATGGCCCGCGTGCCCGCACTCGAGCGCGCCTACGGGCAGGACCGACTGGCCCGCACCCACCGCCTGGTCGGGTTCACCTCGTTCACACTGATGTGGGTCCACATCGCCACGATCACGTGGGGGTACGCCGGCGGCGCAGTGCCGAACCTGCCGTCCATGGCCTGGCGTCTGGTGGTCGACTATCCCGGCATGCTGCTCGCGACCGCCGGTACCGTCGCGCTGGTCCTCGTGGTCGCCACGTCGGTCAAGGCCGCCCGTCGCCGCCTGCGCTACGAGTCGTGGCACCTGCTCCACCTCTACGCCTACCTCGGCGTCGGCCTGGCGCTCCCGCACCAGCTGTGGACCGGCCAGCAGCTGACCGGGAACCCCGTCCGCACCGCCTTCTGGTGGACCGCCTGGGCCGCCGCCGCCGGCAGCATCCTGTTGTGGCGGGTCGGCCTCCCCCTGTGGCGCAACGCCCGCATGGGGCTGCGGGTCACCTCCGTCGTGCACGAGGGCCCCGGGGTGGCCTCGGTCTACCTCGCCGGCCGCGACCTGCACCGCTTCGAGCACGAGGCTGGCCAGTTCTACACCTGGCGCTTCCTCGGCCGGCCGGGCTGGACCCGCGCCAACCCGTACTCCCTCTCCGCCGCCCCGGACGGGCGCAGCCTGCGGATCACCGTCCAGGACGTGGGCGACGGCAGCGGCGCGGCCCACCGCATCCCGCCCGGGACGCGCGTGATGGTCGAGGGGCCGTACGGACGGCTCAGCGAGCGCGCCCGCTCGCACCCCAAGGTCGCGCTCATCGGTGCCGGTGTCGGGATGGCGCCGCTGCGCGCCCTGGCCGAGGGCCTGCGCTACGCCCCCGGCGGGGCCGTCGTGCTGCAGCGCTACACCGACCACCCGCTCTACGCTGCGGAGCTGGACCACCTCGCCGACGAGCGCGGCCTGCGGGTGCTGCGGCTGCCGGGCCGTCGCCGGGCTCGCGACTCGTGGCTGGGCCACGGCCTCGGCCCGGTGAGCGACCTCGACGCCCTGCGCTTCTGGGTGCCCGACATCGCCGAGCGGGACGTCTTCATCTGCGGCCCCGAGCCGTGGGGCGACCTGGTCGTGCGCGACCTGCGGGCGGCCGGCGTGCCCGAGTCCCAGATCCACTCCGAGACCTTCAGCTGGTGATCGCGTGAAGCGCATCGTCCTGTGGTGCCTGAGCACCCTGTCCGTCCTGGTCCTGCTGTTCGGCTACCACACGTCCACGTCGTCGACGATGGCCTCGAGCCCCAGCTCGTCGTACCGCTCCGGGATCGAGCCTGGCGCCGCGGGCGGGTCCGGCACCGCCGCGAAGGCGCGGACCATCACCGGTGACGCGGTCGGCACCCAGTGGGGCGTGGTCCAGGTCCAGATCGCGGTGAAGGGCGGCCGGATCACGCAGGTGGCGGTGCCCCAGCGTCCGTCCGGCAACTCGACCGACGACCAGATCAACAACTACGCGCTGCCGACGCTGGTCCAGGAGACGCTGGACCGGCAGAGCGCGCACATCGACATGGTCAGCGGTGCGACGGTGACCAGCACCGGCTACCTCCAGTCGCTGCAGAGCGCCCTCGACCAGGCGGGGCTGTGAGCACCGGGACGACCGGGACGCCCGTCCAGCGGCGCGTGGCGCACGTGATGGGCATGCCGATCTCCCTGGCCGTGCGCGGCCGCGAGGTTGGCGACCCCGAGCTCGACCGCGCCTGGGAGCAGGTGCTCGCCTCGCTGCGCGACGCGGACGCGGTGTTCAGCACCTACCGCGAAGACTCCTGGGTCACCCGCCTCGGGCGCGGCGAGGTCGCCCTGGACGACTGCCCGCCGGAGGTCCGCGAGGTGCTCGACCTCGGCGAGCAGGCGCGCGTGCAGTCCGCCGGCGCCTTCGACGTACGCCGGCCGGATGCGTCGGGTGAGCCGGTCCTGGACCCCAGTGGGGTCGTCAAGGGCTGGGCCGTGGAGCGCGCGGCAGCCGCCCTGCGACGGCTGGAGGACGTCGACTGGTCCCTGTCGGCCGGGGGCGACCTGGTGTGCCACGTCGCCGCTGCGGACGGACCGCCGTGGCTGGTCGGTGTCGAGGACCCGCACGACCCGACGCGGGTGCTGGCCCGGGTGCCGGTGCGGCGTGGCGCCGTGGCGACCTCCGGCACCGCGCACCGTGGCCCCCACCTGGTCGACGCGCGCACCGGCCGGGCGCCGAGCGGTGTGGCGTCGGTGACGGTGGTCGGCCCCGACCTGACCTGGGCGGACCTCGACGCGACCGCCGCCTATGCCCAGGGGGCCGAGGCCCTGACCTGGCTGCGCACGCGCCCGGGCCGCTGCGGCCTGGTCGTGTGGGACGACGGACGCGCCGAGGTGTTCGGCGCGCCCGCCTGAGTCACAGTGCGCCGTAGGGCGAGGTCCGCACCAGCTGCAGGGCGCGCTGCAGGTCGAACGGGTCGGCCTGCTCGTAGAGCCAGGGCCGGCCGAACCACATGTAGGCGTCGCAGAAGCTCGCGGCCTTGCGGCGCGCCACCGACGACAGGCCCCACATCGGGTTCGTCACGTCCATGGTCGGCGGGATGCCGAGGGTCACGCACGCGGTGTCGAGGACGGAGTCGCACACCCGGGCGTTGTCGAAGTTCGGGCCCTTGTAGGTGTAGCCGGCGAACCCCTGGCCGTTGGACGAGGTGTTGACGATGAACCGCTTGCCGCGGATGCCGCGGTCGTAGAGCTCACGGACCACCCGGGCGCCGAAGCGCACCTCCCGCTCGGTCGGGCTGTAGTGCGTGGCGTTGAGGGCGAAGCCGCGGACGTACTTCACGCCCGCCGGCACGAGCAGCCGCGCGGCGCGGTTCACGTTGTCCTTCATCCAGTCGGCGGCACCGGCGTCGATGTAGACCGCGGCGTGGGGCAGCGAGCCGAGCACCCGGGCGGAGTAGGCGATGAGCCGGGAGTAGACCTTGGACCCGCCGGGCGCGCAGAGCGCGAACGGGCCGTCGGCCTGCAGGACCACCGCGACGTGGGCGTCGCCGATGCCGCGGGCGAACGCGTCGGTCCAGCGCCGGTAGAAGGTCTTCTGGGCGGTGGTGGGCAGGCTCCTGCAGGCCGCGTGCTCCCAGGGCTTGAGCGCGAAGGTGGTGAGCTGGACCAGGGCATCGGGGTCGCCGGCCTGCGCGTTGGCGATGTGGCTGCGCACCTTGGCCTCGATGTCGCTCGGCCGGATCCAGGCGCCGAACCACTTCGACTTCGGGCGCAGCGCGATCTTGGCCAGCAGGTCCCGGGTCAGCCCGGTGGAGCTGGTGTAGGGCTTCCAGGCCTGCTCCTGGTTGCCCAGGTAGACCCCCCACGTGCGGTCGGCCAGCGGGTTGGTGGGGTTGCGCGGGTTGGGCGCCCACCGCCCGTAGACAGTCGAGGAGGCGGCGTCGACCACCGTTTCGCTGACCACCGGTGCGGCGGCGGTGACGCCGTGCGGAGCGGTCACGCCGGCCAGCACGGCCAGGGGCAGGCACGCTCCGAGCGCGCGGGCGAGCAGGCGACCGCGCAGCGGGCGTGCCGGATCAGACGTGGACGACATCTCTTCCTCCCAAAAGAAATCCGCGGTCGGCCTCGTGGGGCGAGGCGTCCGGCCGCGACAGGTCCTTGGTCCTGATTCTGACAAAGAGGGCAGGGGTCCCGATGGCACTTTCGGGCCATCTGTGACAGGTGGGACAGACGGGGCGGATGAGGTTGCGCCGCACGTCTAGACCGACATCGGTGAACCCGAGAGGCGATGCATGGGGTCCTGGGGTCCCGGCTGAACGTCTGGAGACGTGACATACCGGGACGATCCACGCGCATCTGGTCGCGACGTGTGCCCATCGGGGTGCACACACGCCCTCGAGGTGGGCAGAGGGTCAGGATTCACCCACCCGATCGGCGGGGACACCGTGGTCACACCGGGTCACGACCAGGACCTTCGTCCTGTACGGTTCCGGCACTGGGATGAGGACTTGTGGGAGAGAGCTCATGTCGAACCGACACCGGGCGCACGCACTGCGGGCGCTGATCGCCGCGATCGCCCTGCTGCTGTCGCCGGTCGCCGTCCCGCAGGCACAGGCGGCGTACGCGTGGGAGGGTACGAGCGCCTCGGCCGTGCAGGAGTACGCCGACCGGCTGGTCACCCAGGTCAACCGGCGCCGGGCCAAGCACGGCCTGCGACCGCTGCGCCTGGCGTCCTGCATCGACCGCTTCTCCTCGTCCTGGGCCTCGTGGCTGGACACCTACGACAGGTTCCAGCACGCCGACATGGGCCGCCTGATGGACCGGTGCCACCTGGTCTACGCCTCGGAGAACCTCGCCGGCTGGCGCGGGCGCCTCGCGCCGAGCAAGGTCGTCACCTTGTGGATGCACAGCACCGGCCACCGCCAGAACATCCTGTCCCGCAAGGCCCGTCGCGTCGGCGTCACCGTCTCCTACGACCGGTCGCGCGGCGAGTTCCTCGCCGTCATGGACTTCGGCCGCTACTGAGCCGGGCACGGCGTGGCCGGGACCTCACCACCCGGCCGGCAGCGGCCTTCCCTCGTGGAACCCCGAGGCGGACTGCACCCCGACGACCGCGCGCTCGGCGAACTCCGGCACCGTCCGGGCGCCGGCGTAGGTGAACGACGAGCGGACACCGGCGCAGACCTGGTCCAGCAGGTCCTCCACGCCGGGGCGGTCCGGGGCGAGGTACATCCGGCTCGAGGAGATGCCCTCCTCGTAGAGGGCCTTGCGCGCCCGGTCGAAGGCCGACTCGGCCGTCGTGCGGTTGGCCACCGCCCGCGCCGAGGCCATCCCGAAGCTCTCCTTGTAGCGCCGACCCTGGGCGTCCTCGTGGAGGTCCCCCGGGCTCTCGTGGGTCCCGGCGAACCAGGACCCCACCATCACCGCACTCGCCCCGGCGGCCAGGGCCAGGGCGACGTCGCGCGGGTGGCGCACTCCCCCGTCGGCCCACACGTGCGCGCCGAGCTCGTGGGCCTGCCGGGCGCACTCGAGCACCGAGGAGAACTGCGGGCGGCCGACGCCGGTCATCATCCGCGTGGTGCACATCGCGCCCGGGCCCACCCCGACCTTGACGACGTCGGCGCCCGCCTGCACCAGGTCGCGCGTGCCCTCCGCCGAGACCACGTTGCCGGCGACCACCGGCACACCCGGCTCGAGGCCGCGGACCCCGGCGAGCGCCTCGAGCATCCGCTCCTGGTGCCCGTGGGCGGTGTCGAGGACCAGGCAGTCCACCCCCAGGTCGAGCAGGCTCTGGGCCTTGGCCAGCACGTCGCCGTTGACGCCGACCGCGGCGGCGACCTTGAGCCGCCCGCCCTCGTCGAGGGCTGGGGCGTAGATCGTCGCCCGCAGCGCCGAGGTGCGGGTCAGGACACCGACCAGCCGCCCGTCGTCGTCGACGACCGGGGCCAGACGCCGGCGCTCCCGCTCCAGCTGCTCGAAGGCGTCGCGGGGCTCGACGTCGTGCCGCAGCGACGAGACGTGTGCGCTCATCACCGACTGCACCTGGGTGAACCGGTCGACCCCGGTGCAGTCGTCCTCGGAGACCACGCCGACCGGGCGGCCCTCGACGACCACGAGCGCGGCCCGGTGGGACCGCTTGGGGATCAGCGCGAGGGCGTCGGCGACGGTGTGCTCGGGGTCGAGCACGATCGGCGTCTCGAACACCGGGTGCCGCTGCTTGACCCACCGCACCACGTCGGCCACCACCGGGAGCGGGATGTCCTGGGGGATCACCGCCAGGCCGCCACGACGCGCCAGGGTCTCGGCCATCCGCCGCCCCGACACCGCGGTCATGTTGGCGGTCACGATCGGCACCGTCAGTCCCGTCCCGTCGTGGGTCGAGAGGTCGACGTCGTACCTCGAGGCCACCGCGGAGCGCCGCGGCACCATGAAGACGTCGTCGTAGGTCAGGTCGTGGGCCGGCACTCCGGTCTCGTCCAGGAAACGCACCCGGACAGACTAGGTGCGCTCCTCCGCGACGCTGTTGCCACCGTCGACGACGAGGCACTGGCCGGTGAGGTACGCCGCGGCGTCGGTGCACAGGAACGCGACCGCACCCGCGACCTCCGCCGGCGTGCCGCTGCGCCCGGCAGGGGTGTGCCGCCCCGCTCGCGCCTCGTCCTCGGTCTGGCTCCCCGTCGCGATCCAGCCCGGCGCGACGGCGTTGACCGTGACGCCCTGCCCCGCGTGGTCGACGGCGAGCGCCCGGGTGAGGCCCACCAGGCCCGCCTTGGCGGCGGCGTACGCCGGGTCCTCGCGCATCGCCATGACCGGCCCGGTCACCGAGGCGACGTTGACCACGCGGCCCCAGCCACGCGCCGCCATCGGCGGGACGAGGGCGCGGCACAGCAGGAACGCGGTGTCGAGGTTGCGGGCGACCGAGGCGCGCCAGCGGTCGTAGGACAGGCCCCCCAGTGGGCCGGACTCGGCGCCCGGGCCGTCCATCGCGGGCGCGGACACGCTCGTCATGCCGGCGTTGTTGACCAGCACGTCGACCCGACCGACGTCGTCGAGGACGTCGCGGACCAGGCCGGCGACCACGGCCTCGTCGGTGAGGTCCCCGACCGCGGGGTGGGCGCGGACGCCGAGGCCGGCGAGCTCTGCGACCCGGTCGTGGACCCGGTCGGTCGTCGCTCCGAGGACGACGCTCGCGCCGAGGCGTCCCAGCAGCGAGGCGGTGGCGAACCCGATCCCGTCGGGGGCGCCGGCGCCGGTCACGACGGCCACGCGCCCCTCGAGGGACAGCTCGGGAGGAAGGATCACGACTTCCTGGGCGGCAGGGGGACGAAGCCGCTGGTGCGGCGCACGTAGTCGACGTACTCCGGGCGGCGCTCGCCGATGTCCTTCTCCAGCAGCGCGGCCCCGGTGCCCTTGGCGAGCAGCCAGGTCATGACGATCGGGGACAGCACCGTCCACCAGCCGCCGGCGTCGAGGGCGACGAGCCAGATCCCCCACCAGGCCGTGGCGTCACCGAAGTAGTTGGGGTGGCGGGTGTAGCGCCACAGCCCGGTGTCGAGCACCTTGCCCTTCGTCGACGGGTCCTCGCGGAACCGCTGCAGCTGCCAGTCGCCGACCGCCTCGAAGAACAGCCCGACCGCCCAGACGACCAGGCCGGCCCAGGCGAGCACGCCGGGCCCGCCGTCTCCGGTGACCGCGGCCTGCACCGCCCACGAGACGAACCACATGATCACCGCCTGCGGGAGGTAGACCCGCTGGAGGGCGTGGAGGTTCGGGTTGCCCTTGGCCTTCCTCATCAGCGCCTCGTAGCGCGGGTCCTCGCCCTTGCCTCGCGAGCGCAGGAAGATGTGGCCCGCGAGCCGTAGGCCCCACAGCGCGACCATGACCACGACGAGCACCCCGCGTGCGTCCGCACCGGTCACCAGCAGCGACACCACCGCGACCACGACGAAGCCGAGACCCCACGTGACGTCGATGACGGCGTGCTTGCCGGCGCGGAGGGCCACGGCGAAGGTCAGGGCCATGACGACCACGACCGCAGCCGCGGTCCAGGCGAGCGAGACGCCGAAGGCCCCGAGGTCGACCGAACCCATCTCAGAAGTCTCGCACCCAGGGCATGCCGCTGCGGCCGTCGGCGCTCGACTTCACCGCCAGGATCTGGTCGACGCCCATGCGGCCCTCCTCGAAGGCCAGGGCACCACCGACGAGGTAGAGGCGCCAGACCCGGGCCATCTCCTCCCCCACCATCACCACCACGCGGTCCCAGTTGGACTCGAACGCGGCGTACCACGCGTCGACGGTGCGGACGTAGTGCTCGCGCAGGGCGTGCACGTCCCGCACCTCGAGCCCGGCCTCCTCGACCAGCGCGACGGTCTCGCCCACGGGCCGCATGTGCATGTCCGGAGCGATGAACGCCTCGATGAACGGGCCGCCCCCCGGCTTGGTGGTGCGCGACATCTGCTGGATCAGCATGCGGCCGCCAGGGGTGAGCAGCCGCTCGATCTGCGCCAGGAAGACGGGGTAGTTGCGCCTGCCGACGTGCTCGCCCATCTCGATCGAGGACACCGTGTCGAACGGACCGTCGGCGACCTCGCGGTAGTCCTGGAGCCGCACGTCGACGCGGCCCTCGAGCCCCTCGCGGACGATCCGCTCGTCGATGTAGGCCTTCTGCTCCCGGGAGATGGTCACCCCGACCACCTCGACGCCGTACTGGGCCGCGGCGTGCAGCGACAGCGACCCCCAGCCGCAGCCGATGTCGAGGTGCCGGTGGCCCGGCTTCGCCCGGTCGAGGCCGAGCTTGCCGCAGACCAGGTCGAGCTTGTCGCGCTGGGCGTCCTCGAGCGTGTAGGACGGGTCGTCGCTGGTGAAGTAGGCGCAGGAGTAGGCCTTGTGGCGGTCCAGGATGAAGTCGTAGAACTCGTTGCTGAGGTCGTAGTGGTGGGCGATCGCGTCGCGGTCCCGGCCCAGCGTGTGCAGCCGTCCGCGCAGGTTGGCCTGGGTGGCAGGCGGGGCCGGCGGGGCGCCCAGGACGCCGAGGTGCCTCAGGGCGCGCAGGCCGGCGACGACGGTGCCCGCGTCGAGCCGCGAGGTGAGCCCCCGCTCGCGGTTCAGGGCCCAGACGCGGCGGAAGCCGTCGAGCAGGTCGCCCTCGACGTCGATCTCCCCGGTGACGTAGGCCTGGGCGAGGCCGAGCTCGCCGGGGTGGTACATCAGCCGGGTGAGGGCGGCCGGGGTCGTGATCCGCACGGTGGGGGCGTCGACGGGTCCGGCGACCGAGCCGTCCCACGCCGCGATGCGCACCGGCGGCTCGCCGCCGAAGACCCGCTTCGCGAGGTCGTGCAGGATCTCCGCGGCCGCGCGGTCGGCCGTGGGCGCAGGCGTGGACTGGTCGGGCGGCAGGGTGGCCGTCATGTGGGACCTTCCTGGTCGAGAGAGGCACGCGGTCCCACGCTATTCGCACGCCGGCCGCGACCGGCTCGGTCCCCGGGGCAGGAGTCAGTCGAGACCCCAGAGCCCGGCGAGCAGCCCGGCGAAGGTGGTGACGTAGACGAAGTAGGCGGCGATCCCGAACAGGGCGACCATCTGCAGCTTCATGTCCCCCACGCTGACGGCCGCGGGAGACCGGACTCCCTCGCTCGGATGGCCGCAGGGTGAACATCGCGCAGCGCCCGAGCGCCGGCCCGTCGCGTCGCCCCCGCGGGCGTCGCACCGGGCGGGCAACCGAGTGGGCCGCCCAGGCGGTCAGACTCTCCGGGACACGACGTCGCGGAGAGGCGCAGGGTGAGCGAGTCATTCGAGGAGTTCGTGGTGGCGCGGGGCCACCGGCTGTTCGGCACCGCCGTGCTGCTCACGCAGGACCGGGGGCTCGCCGAGGACCTGGTGCAGACCTCCCTGGCCAAGGCGTGGAGGCACTGGTCACGCATCCATGGATCACCGGACGCCTACCTGCGCAGGACCATGGTGAACACCTACATCAGCTGGCGGCACCGGCACTGGCGCGGCGAGCTGCCCACCGAGCACCTGCCCGAGCGGTCCATGAGGAGCCCCGCCGCCGACGTCGATGCGCGCGCCGACCTGCAGACGGCCCTGGCCCGGTTGCCGCGGCGACAACGGGCCGTCGTCGTCCTGCGGTTCTACGAGGACCTGCCGGTGAGCGAGGTGGCCAGGCTGCTGGGCTGCAGCGAAGGCACCGTGAAGAGCCAGACCAGCAAGGCACTCGCCAAGCTCGAGGTCGACGACGCCCTCGACGACCACCGCAGCTCACGAACCGAGGGGACGAGACGATGACTCCGGACGAGCTCACCCGGACGCTGCAGGGGCAGGCCGACCAGGCGATGGCGTCGAGCCCCGACTTCCTGCACCTCCTGAGGTCCCGGCAGCGCCGCGACCGACGACGCCTGGTCGTCGCCGCCGTCGCACCCTTGGCCGTGGTCATCATCGCCGTCTCGGTCCTGGTCGCTCGGCCAGACCCTCCTCCTCTCGACCGGCCGGCAGGACCTGCGACGTCACCGACCGCGTCGCCCTCCGCGGGAACGCGGGTCGGCTGGCGTTCTGTGCGCTGCGAGCCCAGCCGCGTGGAACGGATCTGCGCACCACCGGCCGTCCTGGAGCACGCCGGTCAGCGTTGGCAGTCCACGCACGGTGGCCGACAACCGGTGCACAACCCGAGCGGCACCGACCTCGTGCTGTCCATGTCGCCCGGCGGATCCCGCCTCCTCGTCGTCGGTGCGCTCGAGGGCGGACCAGGATCCCGCTTGACGGTTCGGGTCGGCGACGGCCCTTCGCTGCGCCTTCCCGACGGGGGGCTGACCGTCGTACCGCTGCCGGCGCACGCCGGGGATGTCGTCGTGGCCGAGCACGGCGAGCCGGGGCGGCACGAGGTGCTGGCGCTCGAGACCTACGTGCCGCTTCAGTGAGCGTCACGGCCCACGCTTCCGCCCGGGCCGGCTCCTCGATCAGTCCTTGCCCGGCACGGGGAACTGCGCCCGCATGCCGAGGTCCCACAGTCGGTCGGGGGTGACCCGGCGCTGGGTGATGGCGAGCTTGGCCGAGGGCGTGACGGTGTAGCGGGCGCGCGGCCGGGTGCTGGTCAACGCCTTGAGCACCACCTTGGCCACCGCCTCGGGCGGCCCGCCCAGCTTGCCCATCGGCCCGGTGTACGCCGCCGCGGTGCCCTTGCGGACCGCCTCGTTGAAGTGCGCGTACGGTCCGTCGTCGGTGGCGCCGCTGTCGACGCTCGCGACCGCGGTGTTGGCGAACTCGGTGGTGATCAGGCCGGGCTCGACCAGCACGACCTTGACCCCGAAGCCCTGCACCTCGAACCTCAGCGCGTCGCTGAGCGCCTCCACGGCGTACTTCGTGGCGTGGTAGACCCCGCCGCCCGGGAACGTCAGCCTGCCTCCCATCGAGCCCATGTTGACCACGCGCCCGGTGCCGGCGCGGCGCATGCCCGGCAGCACCAGCTGGGTCATCCGCAGCAACCCGAAGACGTTGGTCTCGAACTGCGCCCGCACGCTGTCCAGCGTGAGGGTCTCGAGGGCGCCGGACTGGGAGTACCCGGCGTTGTTGACCAGCGCCCGGACCGCACCCTCGTCGGACTCGACCCGCTCGACCGCGGCGGCCATCGAGTCCTCGTCGGTGACGTCGAGGGCCAGCGTCCGGCATCCCTTCGCCTCGAGATCGCGCAGGGTCTCCGGCCGCCGTGCGGTGGCGTAGACGGTGAAGCCGCGTTCGGCCAGCAGGGACGCGGTGGCCGCGCCGATGCCGGTGGAGCAGCCGGTGATGAGGACGGGTCCGGGCGTGGGCATGGCCCGGAGCCTAGTCCCGACCCAGGGGCCGGGTGCCCTCCTCCCGCGCCTCGGCCGCCGAGACCCGCCGCACCTCCAACAGCTCCTCGCGGGAGGCGCCGCCCGAGACGCCGAGGGTCAGGACCAGGCCGACGCCGGGGGCGTAGAGCTTGTACTCGGAGACCCCGGGCTCGAGGGTGCTGGTGTCCTCGGTGAGCAGCGCGCCCTCGAAGTGGCCGGCGGGCACGTCGACCATCTTGGAGGTGGCGAGCACGGCACCGACGTCCTCCGCCTCCCCGGCGAGGTGCTCCTGGCGGTAGACGTCCCCGGGCTGCGGGTCCCCCGGCATGATCACGCCGGCCTGCGCACCGTCCTTGCCGGCCTCGAACGAGCCCTCGTGGCTGGCGCGCCCGTCCGCCAGCTCGACGGTGTCCTCGCCGAGGTACCACACGTTCCCGTGCCGGTCCTCGGCATACCAGTCGAAGGTGTCCTCGACGATCTCGCCGCCCTGGCGCACGGTGTCGCGCACGACCCGGGCCTTCACCCCGTCTGCGAGACGCTCGGTCACGGTGGTGACGGTGACGAGGACGTCGTAGGTCCCCTCGTCCCCGGTCTCGCGGTAGTGCCACTGGGTGCGGGGGCGCAGCGGGAAGAACGGGTTGTCCCCGGTGGTGGAGAACTCGGACGGGTCGAGGCTCACCTTCTCGCCGCCCTGCGGGAGGGCGGACCGGGAGGCGGGCGGAGCGCTGGGGGCGGCCGGCTCGTCGGACGCCCCCGACGTGCAGGCGGTGAGCGTCAGCAGCACCACTGCCAGCCCGCTCACCGCACCACGCACGACCGCTCCCTCGAGAAGGACTACTTCAGCTGGGCCGAGGACAGCCCCAGCACGCGGCGAGCCACGATGAGCTGCTGGATCTGCTGCGTGCCCTCGAAGATGTCGAGGATCTTCGAGTCGCGCGCCCACTTCTCCAGCAGGTCGTGCTCGCTGTAGCCCAGCGTGCTGGTCAGCTCCACGCAGCGCAACGTCACGTCGCTGCCCATCCGCCCGGCCTTCGCCTTGGCCATCGAGGCCTCCAGCGAGTTGGCCTTGCGGTTGTCGGCCTTCCACGCGGCCTCCAGCGTCAGCAGGTAGGCCGACTCCCAGTCGGCCTCGAGCTGCAGCAGCGTCGAGGCGGCGGCGTGCTGGTTGAACGGCGGGGCGTCGTAGTCCACCTCGACGCCGCTCTGCGCGAGCAGGTCCCGGGTGAAGTCCAACGCGGCGCGGGCACAGCCGAGCGCCATCGCCGCGACCAGCGGGCGGGTGTTGTCGAAGGTCGCCATCGCACCGGCGAACCCCTGCTTGGTGTCGATCTCCGGGGAGCCCAGGAGGTTCTCCTTGGGCACGCGGCAGTTCTCGAAGATGAACGCGGCGGTGTCCGAGGCCCGGATGCCGAGCTTGTGCTCCAGGCGCTCCAGGCGCATGCCCGGCGTGCCCTTCTCCACCACGAACGACTTGATCGCCGCCCGGCCGAGGCTCTTGTCGAGCGTCGCCCACACCACGATCGCGTCGGCGCGCTCGCCGGCGGTGACGTAGATCTTCTCGCCGTTGATGACGTACTCGTCGCCGTCCAGCACCGCGGTGGTCGAGATGTTCGCCGAGTCCGACCCGACGCCCGGCTCGGTGATCGCCATGCCGGCCCACACGCCCTTGAACCGCTCGAGCTGCTCCTCGTTGGCCACCGAGGCGATCGCGGAGTTGCCCAGTCCCTGGCGCGGCATCGACAGCAGCAGGCCGGTGTCGCCCCAGCACATCTCGAGGATGCTCAGGACCGAGGCCAGGTTCGCGCCGTTCTTGACGCCCTTCTTCTCCTCGGGGGTCTCGTCACGGCGTACGCCGGCCGCGCCGGCTCCCTCGCCGGCGCCGGACTCGGAGAGCCCGTCGATCATCGAGGCGAGCATGTCGAGCTCGACGGGGTACTCGTGCTCGCGGGTGTCGTACTTGCGGCTGTTGGGCCGCAGCAGGTTCATCGCGACCTGGTGGGCCTGCCCGACCAGGGGCCGGTGCTTCTTGGGGGTCTCGAGGTTGATCATCAGACCAACACCCCTCCTTCCATGACTCCGATGGCTCTGAGGTCGCGGTACCACCGCTCGACCGGGTGCTCCTTGACGTAGCCGTGGCCGCCGAGCAGCTGGACGCCGTCGAGACCGATCTGCATGCCCTTGTCCGCGCACAGCTTGCGCGCCAGCGCGACCTCGCGGGCGAAGTCCTTGCCCTGCGCCGCGCGCGAGGCCGCCTTGTAGGTCGCCAGGCGCATGCCCTCCAGCTCGATGGCGATGTTGGCGACCATGAACGCCACCGCCTGGCGGTGGCTGATCGGCTCGCCGAACGCCTCGCGGCTGTTGACGTAGGGCACCACGTAGTCGAGCACGGCCTGGCCGGTGCCGACCGCCAGCGCGCACCAGGCGAGGCGGGACAGGCGGACCGCCTCCAGGTAGGTCTCGGCGTCACCGAGCAGGGCGATCGAGCCGACCTCGACGTCCTCGAGGACCAGCTTGGAGATGCCGGCTGCGCGGACGCCCATCGACGGGTCGTTCTCGACGGTCAGGCCGGGCGTCGAGGACTCGACCAGGAACAGGTGCGGCCTGCCCTCGAGCTCGGCACCGACGACGAACAGCTCGCCGTCGTGGCCGCGCGGGACGCCGGACTTCACGCCACTGATCACGAAGCCGTCGCCCTGACGGCGGGCCGTGGTGTGCAGGTGGCGGGGATCGAACAGGGGGCGCGGCTCGGCCAGGGCGAGCGCGGCCGCCGGGACGTCGTCCTCGGTGAACGCGGGCAGGTAGGTCTTCTGCTGCTCCTCGGTGCCCCACAGCGACAGCGCGGTGCTCACCGCGGCGGGCGCCAGGACGGCGACGGCCAGCCCCATGTCGCCCTTGGCCAGCGCCTCGGCGACGAGCGTGCCGGCGACGGCGGAGCGCTCGGTGGCGATGCCGCCCAGGTCCTCGGCGACGCCCAGGATCGGCAGGCCGAGCTCGTTGGCGGCCTTGAGCACCTCCTGGGGCGCCTCGCACGCGGTGTCGGCGTCCGCGGCCGCGGGCAGCACGACCTCGGCGGCGAGCTCGCTCACCACGTCGACGAGCATCTGCTCGTCCTCGGTCGGCGTCAGGTCGAAGACCCCCGTCCGGGTGGCCGACGGGACGCGCTTGCCCGCGCCCTTGCCGCCGGCCCGGGCGAACTGGCGGTTGACCGCCCCGATGGTCCGGAAGCCGGACTTGGTGGCGGTGTAGACGGCCTGCTCGGCCGGCTTGCGCAGGCCGAACCGGTCCAGGGCCGGGTTCTGGGCGAGGCGGTTGAGGAAGGCGACCGCGAAGCCGATCGGGTCGGTCTTCTCCCCTCGGGCGAGGCCGCGGCGCCGCTGGCTGCCGCCGGCTGGAGCGTCGGTGTTGAGCGTCATGCCCGAAACTGTAACTGCGAGTTACACCTTGCGGCCAGAGCCGTGACGGGTGGCGCGGGTCACGCCCCTACGATGTCGGCCATGACCGCGTCCTCCACCCACGACGGAACCGGCCCCGACCTGCCGGACGGCGGCACCGTCCGGCCGATCACCCGCTGGGGGGCCGAGGTGATGCACCGGCCGCAGCAGCGTGTGGCGGCCTACGACGAGCAGCTGCGGTCGCTGGTCGCCGACATGGCAGCGACCATGTACGCCGCGGAGGGGGTCGGCCTCGCCGCCTGCCAGATCGGGGTCGACCTGGCGGTGTTCGTCTTCGACTGTCCCGACGACGACGGCGTCTACCACCGCGGAGTGGTGTGCAACCCGGAGGTCACCCTGCCCGAGGGCAAGGAGCGCCGGCTCGACGACGGCGACGAGGGGTGCCTGTCGTTCCCTGGGGCCTTCACCGAGTGCGCCCGGCCCGACTTCGCCGCGGTCGACGGGACCGGCCTCGACGGCGAGCCGGTCCACTACGAGGGCACCGGTCTGCTGGCGCGCTGCCTGCAGCACGAGACCGACCACACCAGGGGCACCGTCTTCGGCGACCGGCTCAGCAAGCGCTCGATGAAGAAGCTGACCAAGCAGCACGACTCGGTGGCCGAGGAGTTCCCGGCGGACTGGCCCGTCGGCCTCGACTGACCGCTCGCCGCACTCGCTGCTCGAGGACCGTCAGCGGCGCCGGGCGGCATAGCACGCGACCGCGCTCGCCGCGGCGACGTTGAGCGAGTCGATCCCGGCCGCCATCGGGATCACCGCACGCCGGTCCGCGGCGGCCTGCCAGCGATCCGAGAGCCCGTGCCCCTCGGAGCCCAGGACCAGCGCCACCCGGTCGAGGCCGTGCACCGCCTCCTCCAGCGGGGTCGAGTCCTCGGCCAGGGTGAGCGCCACGGTGGTGAAGCCGCGGGCGCCCAGGTCCGGCAGGGCGTCGTACCAGTCGGGCAGGCGGGTCCACGGCAGGCTGAAGACCGCGCCCATCGCGACCTTGACCGAGCGGCGGTAGAGCGGGTCCGCGCACCGCGGCGCCAGCAGCGCGGCGTCCACGCCGAGCGCGGCGGCGCTGCGAAGGACCGCCCCGACGTTGGTGTGGTCGACCACGTCCTCCAGGACGACCACGGTCCGCGCACCGTCCAGCACTTCGTCGAGCGAAGGCAGCGGGCGCCGGTGCAGGGAGGCCAGCGCGCCGCGGTGCACGTGGAAGCCGGTGACCTGCTCGGCGAGCGCCTCGGACACGACGTAGCAGGGCGCGTCGGTCGTCGACAGCACGTCGGCGAGCCCGTCCAGCCAGCGGGGCGCCATGAGGAACGAGCGGGCGGCGTAGCCCGCCTCGACCGCGCGCCGCACGACCTTCTCCCCCTCGGCCAGGAACAGGCCCTCGGCAGCCTCGACCGACTGGCGCAGCTGCACGTCGCGCAGGTCGCGGTAGTCCGAGAGTCGCGGGTCCGCGGGGTCCTCGACCTCGACCAGGTGCGCCACGGCTCAGCGCCCCGCCGCAGCCACGCCGTACGCCGCGGGGTTGGCCACGCCCACCACGTCGCCGACCACCACGATCGCCGGGGGTCGCACGTCCTCCTCCTCCGCGTCGAGCCCGACTGTGCCGAGGGTCGACCAGACCGTGCGCTCGGTGGGCATCGTGCCGTCGCAGACGATGGCGACCGGGGTGTTCGAGGGGCGTCCGCCGGCGATGAGGGCGGCGGAGATCGCGGGGAGGTTCTGCACGGCCATGAGGAGCACGACGGTGCCACGCATCTGCGCCACCGCGTCCCAGGCGACCAGGGACTCGGGGTGGTCGGGAGGCAGGTGTCCCGAGATCACGGTGAACTCGTGGGCGACACCGCGGTGCGTCACGGGGATCCCGGCGAGAGCGGGCACCGAGATCGCGCTGGTGATGCCGGGGATCACCCGGCACGGCACGCCGGCCTCCGCGCACGCCTGGAGCTCCTCGTAGCCCCGGCCGAAGACGTAGTTGTCGCCGCCCTTGAACCGCACCACGCGCTTGCCCGCGCGGGCGCGGTCCACGATCACCTGGTTGATCGCCTCCTGCGCGGCGGCGCGACCGCGCGGCAGCTTGGTGACGTCGATCAGCTCGACGTCGCCCGGGAGCTCGTCGAGCAGTGCCCGAGGGGCCAGGCGGTCGGTGACGACGACGTCGGCCTGGCCCAGCGCCCGCCTCGCGGCGACGGTGACCAGGTCGGGGTCTCCTGGCCCCCCGCCGACCAGGACCACCCCCGCGTCCACAGGCGTCGCCGCGCCGGGGTCGCGCAGGAGCCCGTCGCGCAGGCCGGCGATGATCCGGTCGCGGAGCGCGGCCGAGCGGCGGGGCTCGCGGTTGGCCACGACCGCGACGGTCAGGCCCTCGTGGCGGCCGGTGGCCGGGGTCCACGCGCTCGCCTGGGAGGCGTCGTCGGCGCGCACGCAGAACACGCGCTGCGCCTCCGCCTCCGCCGAGACCGCCGCGTTGACCGCGGGGTCGTCGGTGGCCGCGATGACGTACCACGCGCCGTCCACGTCGCCGGCCTCGTAGCACCGCTGCTCCCACGCCACCTCGCCACCGGACGCCATCCCCTCCAGCGCCGGTGTCACCACCGGCGAGACCAGGCGTACGACGGCCCCGGCGCCGAGCAGGCCGGGGACGCGGCGCTGGGCGACGTGGCCACCACCCACGACCAGCACGAGGCGGCCGCGCAGCTGCAGCGCCACCGGGTAGGGCGCGGGGGCGGGATCGGCATGCACCCGCCCATTGTGGGCAGTGTGGACGCGGGACCTTGACCGCCGACCAGAGCGCGGAACAGGGTGCCCGGAGAGCCCCGCACGTGCTGCACCAGCTGAGAGGAAGCCATGTCGCTCGACCGCCCCGTGAGCCCCGACCCCTACACCCTGCTGCCCGAGGTCCCCTCGTTCGAGGTGACCAGCAGCGACGTCACCGACGGCCAGCCGCTGAAGGACGACCAGGTCAACGCCCACGGCGACACCTCACCGCAGCTGAGCTGGAGCGGCTTCCCCGAGGAGACCAAGAGCTTCGTGGTCACCTGCTTCGACCCTGACGCCCCGACCCCGTCGGGCTTCTGGCACTGGGTGGTCTGCGACCTCCCTGCCGACGTCACCTCCCTCGACGTCGGTGCCGGCGCGGAGGGCGGCGCGGGCCTGCCGGAAGGGGCGTTCATGTGCCGCAACGACGGGGGCACCAAGGCGTTCATGGGCGCTGCGCCGCCGGAGGGCGACCAGGTGCACCGCTACTTCTTCGTCGTGCACGCGGTGAAGGAGGACACGCTGGGGGTCGACAGCGACGCCAGCCCGGCGGTGGTCTCGTTCAACCTCGCGTTCAAGACCGCGGCCCGCGCGATCCTGCACGGCACCTACCAGCACTGAGAGAGTTCGGCGCCCTCGACACTCGGCCGGTCCGGACGCGGAAGCACCGTGCTCATCTGACCCACATGCTGGGTCGAATGGGCACGATGCCTCGGCCTGCCGGCCGCCCGAGCGCAGCCGATTAGGGGTCGAGGGCGAGCTCGATCTGGTCCGCCTCGTCGGGGAAGTGGAGCTCGAGGCGCTCGGAGATCTTGAACATGAGCTGGGCGTGATCGGGGTCGATGGACCTGGTGCCGCGGTGGTCGACCAGGAACGCGAGCCCGTGCGGGGTGAGCCAGATGTATCGGCCGTGGCCGCACTGGCGTGATCGGTAGCCGGCGTGGGTTTTCCAGCGGTGGTGCCGTCGACCGAGAGGGCCGGAGTTGTGGGTGCCGGTCTGCGGTGGCTCCTCCGGTGGAGCGCCGGGTCTGTAGGGAGTGGGGTGGTCGTAGTCGACGGTCCGGCTGGTGGAGACCGCATAGGGCCAATAGTCGCCGTCGGTGATCAGGTGCACGCGCTCCTTGAGCGCCTCGGGGTGCTCGTAAGCGGTGGTGCGAACCCGGTCGGCCAGGTCGATGACCGGCTGCACGACGACGTTGCGTCCGGCGAGCAGGACCTGCAGCTGCGACAGGGTGTGGGGGCCCAGGCCCTCGACCCGGGCGACACCATCGGCACCGAGGAGGGTGGCCTCGTGCAAGTGGACGTAGAGCGCCGACTGCGGGGCGATCCGAGCCGCGAGCGCGGGATCGCGCAACGCATCCAGCACCTCTGCAGGGAGCGCGAACGGTCCGGCCAGCTCGCTGGGGTCGGCGGCCGGGTCCACCCCCGTGAAGAGCATCAGGAGCAGCTGCCCGAGACGACCGAAGAGACCTAGCGCCATCGAACGTCGCTCGTCCAGGGTGGCGTCGGGGTTGCTGGTCAGCAGGATCTCGGCCAGACGCTCCAGCAGCGCGTCGATGCCGGCGCCGTCGGCGGCGGTGACCCGGCCGACGACCATCCGCATGCCGTGCTCGTCGGACTGGCCGACCGCGGCGAACCGCTCCTGCTCGGACTGCTCGGCCTTCTCCTCGTGTCGCGCCGGGTCGGCCTCGACGATCTTGGCGTCCGCGACGTTCAGGGTGCGCCCGGGTGCCTCGGTGGCGATCGTCCGAGCCACGGCCTGGTCGACGATCCAGATCCGGTCCAAGGGGATGTGGCGGGACCGGGTCGCGATCTTGCGCGCGACCCAGACCTCAGCGTTCCCGGCACGGCACACCGCCCACGTCTCCGGCATCCGGTGGATGAGGTCCAGCACGTCGGCCATCGCTGCCCGCGCTGACAACACGTGCGTGCCCAACGCGAGCGCGATCTCCGCCAGGCAGAAGTCCTGCACCCCCGGCGTGCCCTCTCCACCGACCTGACGCAGCACCTTGCCGATCCTGCGGGCGTGCTCCCGCGCCCTCGCGTCGAGGCCATCCAGCGGGTCCGCACCGTGCATCGCCGCCCACTGCGCCACCGCTTCCAGCTCCTCGACCTCAGCCAACCGGCGGGCGCGCGTCCTGTCGGCAGCACAACCCAGCACGGCTTCAGCAGGAAGGTCGCGGAGGTCGATGGGCATGCCTCAGTCTATCGCACAACGGACCATATAGGAACGTCTGTTCGAACGTGTGTGAAAGATGACGCGAGGATGTGGACGCACGCCCCCTGCGGCGGAGAAGCTCAGTCGAAGGCGGCGTCCAGCGGGGCCGTCCGCTCGGTGCCCGCCTCGTCCAGGTCGTCGGCGCCCTGGCGGCCCCGGGCCACCAGGACCGGGCAGTCGGCGTGCCCCACGCACTGCTGGGCCACCGAACCCAGGAGCAGTCCCTTGAACCCGCCGCGTCCGCGGGTGCCCACGACGAGCAGCGCGGCCTCCCGCGAGGCCTCGATCAGTGCCTGCGCCGCCGGCAGGTGCGGCGTCTCGTAGGTCACCTCGACGTCCGGGTGCTCGGCGACCAGGTGGGCGACGTCGGCCTCCAGGTCGCGGCGCACGGCGGCGGCGAAGTCCGCGAGCGGCGGGACGAAGCCCGGCCGCATCGAGTCCGGGCGGGGCGCGCTGGTCAGCGACCAGGAGCGCAGGACGCGCAGCGGCAGGTCCGCCCGGTCCGCCCAGGCCAGGGCGGTGCGCACCGCCCGGTCGGAGAACCCCGACCCGTCGTGACCGACCACCACCGCACCCGCCGTCGACTCCATGGGGCGAGTATCCCGTGCCGACCTACGATCGGGTGATGAGCACCCCGCACCCCGCTCTGCCCCGCGCCACCCCCGAGTCCCAAGGCATCCCGTCCGCGGCCGTGCTGGCCGTGCTGGACCGCCTCGAGCGCGAGGGCGTCGAGCTGCACAGCCTGATGCTCCTGCGCCACGGGCAGGTGCTGGCCGAGGGGTGGTGGAGCCCCTACCACCGCCACGGGGTCCAGCTCGTCTACTCGCTGAGCAAGAGCTTCACCTCGTGCGCGGTGGGGTTCGCCGTCGACGAGGGGCTCGTGCGGCTCGAGGACCGGCTGGTCGACCTCTTCCCCGACGCGGCCGCCGGGGCCGGTCCCCGGGCGAGCGAGCTGACCCTGCACGACGTGCTCAGCATGTCGACCGGGCACCGCATCGACACCCTGGACCGCGTGATCACCTCGCCGGACCCGGTCGCGGCGTACCTCTCGCTGGAGCCGGAGAGCGAGCGCGGCAGCTGGTTCGTCTACGACAACGGCGCCACGTTCGTCGCCGCGGCCGCGGTGCAGCAGGCCGCCGGGCAGCGGCTGCTCGACTACCTCCGCCCGCGCCTGCTCGACCGGATCGGCATCGGCCCGGCGGCCTGGGTCACGGCCCCCGACGGGCGCGATCCTGGCTTCAGCGGCATCCACGTGCGCACCGAGGCGATCGCCCGCCTGGCCCAGCTCTTCCTCGACGACGGCCGGTGGCAGGGCGAGCAGGTCCTGCCCGCGGGGTGGGTGGCCCGCGCGAGCGCGCCGATCACCGACACCTCGATGCGCGAGGGCGGCGTCGACTGGCAGCAGGGCTACGGCTATCAGCTCTGGCAGTGCCGCCACGGCGCCTTCCGCGGTGACGGCGCCTTCGGCCAGTTCTGCCTGGTCCTGCCCGACCAGCAGTCGGTCCTGGCCACCACCGCGTGCACCGAGGACATGCAGAGGGTCCTCGACGTGGTGTGGGAGGAGCTGCTGCCGGCCTACGCCGGCGCGCCGCTGCCCGCAGACCCCGACTCACAGGGCCTGCTGGGCCAGCGGCTGGCCCGGGCGGCGCTGCCGGTGACGACCTCGGCGGTCCCCTGCGACGGCGACGGGCCCTGGCACTTCAGCGCCGACGGCTCCGGCGAGCACGAGGTGCGCTCGGTGGAGGTGCGACGAGGCCCTGCGGAGCGGTGGGAGCTGCTGGTGGACAGCGGCGGACAGGTGACCGTGCCCTGCGCGGACGGTGCCTGGCCTCCGGTGCGGACCTCGGCCGGGTCGGTGCCGTTCGTGGCCAGCGGTGGCTGGACCGCACCGGGCGTCTTCGAGGCGCGGGTGTGCGCGGTGGAGACGCCGCACTCGTTGCAGCTGCGCTGCGCCGGGGGGCGGGTCGAGGCGAGCTGGACCGGGCGCCCGCTGCACTCGCCGCGGTTGGCCGACCAGCGCGCGCCGGCCGCCGACCTCACCTGAGCGCGGCGTAGTCCGCCGACGCGAGGAAGCGCGGCACGAACCACGCCGCGGGCTCCGCGAGGTCGAGGTCCCCGAGGCGGTCCGGGTCGACGAAGACGATCTGCCGCCCCTCGCCGACCACGATGTCGGCGTCGGTGAGGTCGACCCGCCCCACCCACAGCTGCCAGCGGTCCCTCAGTCCGCGCGCGGCCTTGTCCGGTGGCGTGCGGTCGCCGGCGTACCAGAGCCGGAGCGTGCCGCGCGGCAGCTCGAGCCCGGTCTCCTCGGCCAGCTCTCGCCCCATCGCGTCCGGGAAGGTCTCCCCCGCGTCCACGTGACCGCCCACCAGGCCCCACTGCTCGGGCGCCACCGGGGCGTGCTCGTCGCGCTCCTGGAGCAGCACCCAGCCGCGGGCGTCGACGAGCAGGACCCCGACGATGTCGCAGCCGCGGTGCGCGCACGCCAGGCGGTGCGCGGGGTCCTCGCCCCGTCCGCGCGGCTCCGGAGGTCTCATGCTGCCAGTGTCCACCGCGTCCGCGAGCGCGTAGGCGAGGATGGGCCCGTGTCCCCCACCGCTCGCCCCGCAGCGCCGGTCGACGTGCTCGGCCGGCCGTACTACGCCGAGACCCTCGACCTGCCTCCCGACGACGAGGGACCGGTGGTCGCCACGCTGGTGCGCCGCGCCGCCTCCCGGAAGCGGTCGCGACGGGCGGTGCTGCACCTGCACGGCTTCTGCGACTACTTCTTCCAGACCGCGGCAGCCGACTTCTGGGTGGCGCGCGGCTACGACTTCTACGCCCTCGACCTGCGCAAGTACGGCCGGTCCCTGCGTGAGCACCAGACCCCGAACTTCGCGCGCGACCTCGCGGAGTACCACCCGGAGATCGACCTGGCCTACCAGCGTGTCACCGAGCGGGACGGCCACGACCACGTCGTCCTGAGCGGCCACTCGACCGGCGGGCTGATCGGGGCGCTCTGGGCCGAGGCCCGTGACCCCGACCTGGCCGGCATCTTCCTCAACGCGCCGTGGCTGGACATGCACGGCTCGTTCCTGCTCCGCACAGCCGGGACGCGCGCGATCGACCAGATCGGCGCCCGCCGTCCCTACCAGGAGGTCCCGCGATCGGTCAGCGGCCTCTACGCCCGCAGCCTGCACCGCGAGCACGACGGCGAGTGGGACTTCGACCTGGCCTGGAAGCCGCTGTCCAGCTGGCCGGTGTACGCCGGATGGGTGCGCGCCATCCGCCGCGGGCACGCCGCGGTGCACAAGGGCCTGTCGCTGCGGCTGCCCGTGCTGGTGATGACCTCCTCCCAGAGCGTCTTCCCCAAGGCGTGGGAGCCGGCCGTCGACGCCAGCGACATCGTGCTCGACGTCGCCCAGATCGCCCGGTGGTCGACCAAGCTCTCGCGCCACGTCACCCTCGTCCGCGTGGACGGCGCGCTGCACGACGTCACGCTCTCGCGCGGCCTCGTGCGGGAGAAGGTCTTCGACGAGCTCGGCCGGTGGCTCACGGCGTACGCCGAGCCGGACGACCCTGCCTGAGCCCTCGGCCCGGCGTCAGCCGCGGAGCAGGAAGACCGCCAGCGCCGTCGTGCCGACCAGCAGGATCACCCCGCGCAGCACCGCCGCCGGCATGCGTCGGCCCAGCGTCGCCCCCACGAGGGCCCCGGCGACCGAGCCGCCTCCGATGAGGGCGGCGACCACCCAGTCGACGTGCGCCGCGGACACGAACACCACCGCGGCGACGGAGTTGACCAGGGCGGACAGGACGTTCTTGAGCGCGTTCAGCCGGTGCAGGCTCTCGGCCAGGCCCAAGCCCAGGAGGCCGACCAGGATGATCCCCTGGGCCGCACCGAAGTAGCCGCCGTACACCCCGGCACCGAGGGTCGCCGGCCACAGCCACCAGGCGTCCGGTGCGCCGCGGTGGGACTCGGCGGCCCGCAGGGCACGGCGGTTGATCCACGGCCCGGCCGCGACCAGCGCGAGTCCCAGGAGGATCAGGCCCGGGACGATGACGTCGAACGCCCTGCTCGGCAGCGCCAGCAGCAGCACCGCGCCCGTCAGGGCGCCCAGGGCGGACGCCGAGGCCAGACGCAGCACACGCCGGCGCTGCCCGACGAGCTCGCGTCGCCAGCCGATCGCGCCCGCGACGCTGCCCGGGATGAGGCCCACGTTGTTGGAGACGTTGGCGGTGACCGGGGGCACGCCCAGCGCGATCAGCGTCGGGAACGTGATCAGGGTGCCGGAGCCGGCGACGGTGTTGATGAAGCCGGCCCCCGCGCCCGCGAGGGCGACGAGGAGCAGCTCGACTGGGCTCACGCTTCCACCGCCTTCGCTCCGCTCGGCGGCGGAGCCAGGCGCCTGGCGTACTCGTTCGCTGCGCTCACCCGCTCCGGCGTCGGAGACGTCGCCGCGCGGCGTAGCGCCCCGCGGTCTGCTCCAGCACCAGGGGCATGCCGAAGGTGGCCGACAGGTTGGCCTCGGTCATCACGTGCTCGAGCGGCCCGGAGACCACCACCTTGCCGCCGCGCAGCATCAGCACGTGGGTGAAGTTCGGGGGGATCTCCTCGACGTGGTGGGAGACCAGCACGATCGCCGGCGCGACGCCGTCGAGGGCGAGCACCGACAGGGTCGAGACCAGGTCCTCACGACCGCCGAGGTCGAGCCCGGCGGCCGGCTCGTCGAGGATCAGCAGCTCGGGATCGGTCATCAGCGCGCGGGCGATCTGCACCCGCTTGCGCTCGCCCTCGGACAGGGTGCCGAAGGTCCGGTCGGCCAGGCGCCCGACGCCGAGCTCGGCCATCAGGGCGCCGGCCCGCTCCAGGTCGGGCTCGAAGTACTCCTCGCGCCAACGGCCCACGACGCCGTAGGACGCGGAGACGACCACGTCGCGCACCGCCTCGGAGCGCGGGATGCGTTCGGCCAGGGAGGCGCTGGCCAGGCCGATGCGGGGGCGCAGCTCGAAGACGTCGGTGGCGCCCATGCGCTCGCCCAGCACGTGCGCCTCGCCGTCGCTGGGGTGCAGCTGGGCCGAGGCGATCTGCATCAGCGTGGTCTTGCCGGCGCCGTTGGGCCCGAGCACGACCCAGCGCTCGTCCTCCTCGACCACCCAGTCGACGGCGTCGAGGAGGGTCGCCGCGCCGCGGCGCACAGACACCGCCTTGAACTCCACCACCGGGTCGATCACGGCTGCCACCCTACGTCTCGGAAGGGCCCGCCCTGGCGGCGGCTCGCTACGCTCTCCGGGTGGAGAAGGAGCACCCGTCGTGGCAGCGCTGGCAGGCCGAGCTGGCCGGCAGCCGTCCCGCGCCCGAGCGGCGCCAGGTCGGCCTCCACGACGACCCCGACGCCTACGCCGCGGTGGGTCTGGCCCTGTGGTGCGACGCCTGGCTGCAGGGCGCGGTGAGCCTCGACGACGCCGCGGACCACGTGGGCTCCGGTGACGTCGTCCACCTCGTGGAGACCGGTGCGGGGCCCGAGCCGTTGATCATCGGCCTGGGCCGACTGCGGGCGCGGGGCGCCACCGGAGCCGGAGCCGCCCTCCCCGTCCCCGGTGACCCGGTCGGGCTGGCCGGCCCGGCGGACTTCAACCGGGCGGCGCTCGAGGCCGACGAGGCCGTGCTGCTCGACGATGCGGGGATCGGGCTCGTCCCCGAGCGCGTGGGGTCCTCGGTGACCTGGCACGCGCTGCCGGCGACGACCCGCCGGCCGACGATCGACCCTGGTGAGGCCGACCGCGCGCTCCGCGCCGCGCTCCCCCGGGCGGCCGACGACCTGGCCGCCCTCGACGTCGCCCGCTGGCGCCCCGAGGTCGCCGACGCGCTGCTCAACCTCCGCCGCGAGCAGCACCTCGACCTGCCCCCGCACGTCGCCGCGCGCTCTGCCCGGATGCTCGTGCTGGGGCTGCGGTGCCTCGACATCGTGGCGCTGGCGACCCAGGACGACGGCGGGGCCCTGACCGCCCTCGAGGCCGACCGCCGTCGGGCCGCCCTCGACGAGCTCGGCGCCGCCGCCCGGCGGGCGGTCGTCGCAGCGACCTGCGCCCCGGCGTACTGACCCGCTGCTCTAGCCTTCTGCCGTGACCGTCGACGATCACGAGACTCCCCGGACGCTGCTGATCACGCTGACCGGCATCGACCGGCCCGGGGTGACCGCGGGGCTCTTCGCCACCCTCTCCCGCTACGGCGTCGAGGTGCTCGACATCGAGCAGATCGTGCTGCGCGGCAACCTCGTCCTCGGCATCCTGGTCACCGCGCCCCCGCAGTGGAAGGACCTGCGCGCCGCCGTCGAGGCCGAGGCCCGGGCGCTCGGCATGGGGGTGACCGTCGAGAAGGGCCACGGCGACAACGAGCGTCGTCGCGCCGGACGCTCCCACGTGACCGTGCTCGGCAGCCCGCTGCGCGCCTCGGCGGTCACCGCGGTGGCGGGTCGCATCGCCGACATCGGCGGCAACATCGACCGCATCGAGCGGATGGCGCGCTATCCCGTCACCGCCATCGAGCTGCACGTCTCCGGCGCCGACCAGGAGCGGCTGCGGCTGCTGCTCGCGGAGGAGGCCGCCCGACACCGCGTCGACATCGCCGTGCAGCCGGCCAACCTCCTGCGGCACGGCGTCCGGCTGATCGTGATGGACGTCGACTCCACCCTCGTCCAGGGCGAGGTGATCGAGATGCTCGCCGAGCGCGCCGGGTGTCTCGAGGAGGTCGCGGCGGTCACCGCCGCGGCCATGCACGGCGAGCTGGACTTCGCCGAGTCGCTCACCCGCCGGGTCGCGCTGCTCGAGGGGCTGGACGCCTCGGCGCTGGACGCCGTCTACGACAACCTGCTGCTCACCCCGGGCGCCCGCACGCTGGTGCGCACCCTCAAGCGGCTGGGCTACCGGTTCGCCATCGTCAGCGGTGGCTTCAGCCAGATCACCGACCGGCTCGCGGCCGAGCTGGGCATCGACTTCGCCGCCGCCAACGAGCTCGAGATCGTCGACGGCCGGCTCACCGGACGCATCGTCGGGGCCGTCGTGGACCGCCAGGGCAAGGCTGATGCGCTGCGCCGCTTCGCCGCCGAGGTGGGCGTGAGCCCGGCCGCCACGGTCGCCGTCGGGGACGGCGCCAACGACCTCGACATGCTCGCCGCCGCCGGCCTCGGGGTCGCCTTCAACGCCAAGCCCGTGGTGCAGCAGGCCGCCGACACGACGGTCAACGTGCCGTTCCTCGACACCGTCATCTACCTGCTCGGGATCAGTCGCGAGGAGGTCGAGGCCGCCGACGCCGAGGCGGGCATCGTCACGCCCTCACCGCCGCTGCTCGCGACGTCCTGACCGGACCGCCTCAGGCGGTGCTGCCCTCCCGGAAGTGGGTCGGCCGCGCCCCGAGCGAGTCGACCCGGGCCCACTCGGTGTCGGTCTCGTAGACCGCGAGCGCGCCGGGGAGCAGCCCGTTGAGCAGCTGCTGGAGCACCTCGATCGGGCCGTCCGCGCCGGCGAGCACCGAGGCGACGTAGGCCACCGCCGGGTTGTGCCCGATGAGGAGCACGGAGCGCGCGGCCTCCGGCACCGAGCGCAGCACCTCGAGGATGCTCTCGGGAGCGGCGGCGTAGATCCGCTCGTCGACCACGACGGAGGTGTCCTCGCCGGTCCCGAGCGTGCGACGGACGTGGTCCCAGGTCTCGGTGCACCTGCGGGCGGGCGAGACCAGCACGTGGTCGGGCACCACCCCGATCGAGCGGAGGTAGTCCCCGGCCTCCTCGGCGGTGGTCCGGCCCTTGGGGGTGAGCTCCCGGTCCCGGTCACGGGCGTGCGGCAGCGCAGCGGCATGCCGCATGATCACCAGACGTCGCCCCTCCACACGGTCAGTCTCGCAGCCGACCTTCAACGTCGCGCCCGTTATGTCGGGCTATTTGCCTTGCGGACGGGGCGTCTCGCAGGTATCCGTCCGTTCGGGTGGCCGGCCTGGCCCGCCGGTGCGTGCGGGCGGTCCTCCGTTCAGAGCCCCATCGCGTGGAAGCCGCCGTCCACGTGCACGATCTCACCCGTGGTGGCCGGGAAGAAGTCGCTGAGCAGGCCGACGACGGCGCGTGCGGCCGGCTCGGTGTCGGTCTCGTCCCACCCCAGGGGCGCGCGGTCGCGCCAGGAGGACTCCAGGCTCTCGAAGCCTGGGATCGCCTTGGCCGCGAGCGTGCGCAGCGGACCCGCGGCGACCAGGTTGACCCGGACACCGCGGGGCCCGAGGTCCCGGGCGAGGTAGCGAGAGCACGACTCGAGCCCGGCCTTGGCCACCCCCATCCAGTCGTAGGCCGGCCAGGCGACACCGGCGTCGAAGGTCAGCCCGACGATCGAGCCGCCTCCGTCGTCCATCAAGGGCAGGCACGCCTTGCTCAGCGACATCAGGGAGTAGGCCGAGACCTGGACCGCCTGGGCGACGTCCTCCCAGGGACCGCGCAGGAAGTCACCGCCGAGCAACGTCTCGGGGTTGCCGTAGGCGATCGAGTGCACGACCCCGTCGAGGCCCTCGACGTGCTCACCGAGCAGCTGTGGCAGACGCTCGAGATGCTCGGGATCGGTGACGTCGAGCTCCACGACCGGCGCCGGCTGGGGCAGGCGGCCGGCGATGCGCTCGGTGATCCGCAGCGCGCGGCCGAAGTTCGAGATCACCACCTGCGCGCCCTGCTCCTGCGCCACGCGGGCGGCCGCGAAGCCGATCGAGGCGTCGGTGGTCACGCCGGCGACGAGGACGCGCTTGCCGTCCAGGATGCCCATGGGTTCCTCCAGTGGTGGGATGGGGGGATGGATCAGTGGCCCATGCCGAGGCCGCCGTCGACCGGGATCACGGCCCCGGTGACGTACGCCGCGGCGTCGCCGGCCAGCCAGGTGACGGTGCCGGCGACCTCCGCCGCGGTGGCGTAGCGGCCGAGCGGGATCTGGGCGAGGTAGGTCGCCCGCAGCTCGTCGGAGAGCGTCTCGGTCATCTCGGTCTCGACGAAGCCGGGCGCGACCACGTTGGCGGTGATCCCGCGCCCGCCGAGCTCGCGCGCGACCGAGCGGGCCAGGCCGACCAGTCCCGCCTTGCTGGCGGCGTAGTTCACCTGCCCCGCCGAGCCCAGCAGACCGACGACCGAGGAGATGAGGACGATGCGGCCCCTGCGTGCCCGCAGCATGCCGCGAGCGGCGCGCTTGACCACCCGGAACGTGCCGGTGAGGTTGGTCTCGATGACGCGCGACCAGGCCTCCTCGCCCATGCGCAGCAGGAGCGTGTCGTCGGTGATGCCGGCGTTGGCGACCAGGACCTCGACGGGGCCCTGCGCCTGCTCGACCTCGGTGAAGGCGCGCTCGACGTCCTCGGGCGAGGTGACGTCGCAGCGGACGGCGAGGAACCCCTCGGGGGGCTCACCGGAGCGGTAGGTGATCGCGACGTCGTCGCCGAGGTCGCGGAACGCCTCGGCGATGGCCCGCCCGATGCCCCGGTTGCCTCCGGTCACCAGGACCGATCTCGCCACTGCTGCACCCCTTCCGGCCGCGCGGACTCTTGGTCCTCACGACGCTAGGGGCTACCGGTCGGTACTCGAAATCAGTCCGTGACCGGGCACCGATCAGTCGATGTCGGCGTCGTCCTCGAGCCGGAAGCCGACCTTGAGGCCGACCTGGAAGTGCTCGACCTCGCCGTCGAGCACGTGACCGCGGATCTGGGTCACCTCGAACCAGTCGATGTGGCGCAGCGACGTCGCCGCACGCTTGATGCCGTTGCGGATGGCGGTGTCGACGCTGTCCGGGGAGGTGCCGACGATCTCGGTCACGCGGTAGGTGCGGCTAGTCATGCCGACAGGCTAACCACCTGGCGGCCGCTGCGGGTCTTGGCGTGCGGAGTAGGTTCGAGAGGTGCGGAAGAAGCCCGACGACACGGTCAGGATCACGACCGCGACCCGTCCCCGGAGCCAGGACATCGCGGCGCGGCAGCGTCGTTACCTCTTCTCCATGAGCATCCGCACGGTCTGCTTCGTCCTGGCGATCGTGTTCCGCACCACCCCCGCTGCGTGGTTCTTCATCGCCGGCGCGATCGTGCTGCCCTACATCGCGGTGGTCGTCGCCAACGCCGGCGCGTCGCCCGACCCGGGCGGGATGGAGGCCTACGTCCCCGACCAGCCGGAGCTCGAGGGCACCACGGGCGCCCGTCCGCTCGACCGCTGAGCGAGGATCAGCCGCCGATGGCCGACATCGGCCTGGCCGGCTGGAGGAACGTCGGGTCGTCGATGCCGTGTCCTGGCAGCTTGGTCGCCATCGCGGCCTGCCAGCGGCGGGCGACCTCCTCGTCGCTCGCGCCACCGCGCAGGGCGGCCCGGAGGTCGGACTCCTCGCGCGCGAAGAGGCAGTTGCGCACCTGACCGTCGGCGGTGAGGCGGACCCGGTCGCAGTCGCCGCAGAACGGGCGGGTCACCGAGGCGATCACCCCGACCCGCCCGGGACCGCCGTCGACGCTGAACAGCTCCGCGGGGGCGGTCCCCCGGGGCTCCTCGGCGGGCTCGAGGGCGAACTCCCGCTCGAGGGAGGCGAAGATCTCGTCGGCGGTCACCATGTCGTCGCGTCGCCACCCGTGCTGGGCGTCCAGCGGCATCTGCTCGATGAAGCGCAGCTCGTAGCCGCGCTCGAGGCACCAGCGCAGCAGCTCCGGCGCCTGGTCGTCGTTGACGCCGCGCATCAGCACCGCGTTGACCTTCACCGGCCGCAGACCCGCGTCGTGCGCCGCGGCGAGGCCCTTGACCACGTCCGGGAACCGGTCCCGTAGCGTCATCCGCGCGAACGTCTCGGCACGGACGGTGTCGAGGCTGACGTTGACCCGGTCGAGCCCGGCCGCTTTCAGGGCCGTGGCCTGACGGGCCAGGCCCAGGGCGTTGGTGGTCACCGACAGCTGGGGACGCGGCTCGAGCTCGGCGCAGCGCCGGACGATGTCGACGAACCCGCGGCGCACCAGCGGCTCCCCGCCGGTGAAGCGCACGTCGTCGATCCCGAGGAGGCGGACGCCGATCGAGACCAGCCGGACCACCTCGTCGTCGGTGAGGACGCGGTCGTCCGGGAGCCAGTCGAGGCCCTCGGCCGGCATGCAGTAGGTGCACCGCAGGTTGCAGCGGTCCGTCAGCGACACGCGCAGGTCGCGTGCGACGCGGCCGAAGCGGTCGGTCAGGGGGAACGGTGCATCCACCCGGCCCACTTTATGTGCCACCGGATAATTTGGCCCCATGCGCCTGCGCTTCCTCCTGTCCCGCAGGTGGGTGATCTTCTTCCTCGCCGTCGTCTTCATGGCCTGGGGCGCCGTGCGCCTGGGCGAGTGGCAGTTCCACCGGCTGCACGACCGCGAGCAACGGAACGCCTGGACCGAGCGCAACCTCGCCGCCCCGCCTGCCCCCGTCGGTGACGTGCTGTCCGCCGAGGCCCCCCTCCCGGAGGACCGCGAGTGGCAACGTGTGCGCGCGACGGGCACCTACGAGCCGTCCGGCACCTTCGTGGTCCGCTACCAGACGCGCGACGGCGACGGCGGGGTCGACGTGGTCACGCCCTTGCGCCTCCAGGACGGCAGCGCCGTGCTGGTGGACCGCGGCTGGATGGCGACCCAGGACCCGCGCGCCGGACCGGAGGACACCCCGCCGGCCCCGTCGGGCGAGGTCGAGGTGAGCGGCTGGGCCCGCGCCGACTCCACCGGGGACCGGACCTCGATCACCGACGGCTCGACGCGGGAGATCTCCAGCCGCGCGGCGGTCGACCTGGTCGACGGCCCGCTGCGGCACGGCTTCGTCGACCTGCAGCGCGAGAGCCCGCCGCCGACGACGGCGCTGGTGCCCGCCGACAAGCCCGACCTCGGCGAGGGACCGCACCTGTTCTACGGGCTCCAGTGGTGGTTCTTCGGGGCGCTGGCGGTCGGCGGCTTCGGCTACCTGGTGTGGGACGAGGCGCGCGGGCGTCAGAAGGAGCGCAGGAAGCCGCCGTCGACGGGCACCGCCACGCCGGTCACGTAGCTCGCGGCCGGCGACAGCAGGAACGCCGCCACCCGGCCGAGCTCCTCCGGGCGCCCGTAGCGGCGGAGCGGGATGCGCTCCTCGACCTCCGCACGTGCCGCCTGCGGGTCCGGTGCCGCGCCGTCGAGCTCCTGGATCCGCTCGGTCTCGATCCGGCCGGGCAGGACCGCGTTGAACCGCAGCCCGCGTGGGCCGTGCTCCTGCGACAACGAGTCCATCACCATGGCCAGGCCGGGACGCAGGCCGTTGGAGATCGCCAGCCCGGGGATCGGCTCGCGGACCGTCGAGGACAGCACGAAGACCACGGAGCCGCCGGCGCCGAGCTCCTCCGCGGCCTCGCGGGCGAGGCGGACCGCTCCGAGGAAGACGCTGCGGAACGCCTCGGTCCACTGCTCGTCGGTGACCGTCGCGACGTCACCGCCGGGCGGCCCCCCGACCGAGACCAGCACGCCGTCCAGACGACCGGTCACCTCGTGGGCGGCCTCGAAGAGCCGGCGCGGGGTGTCGCTGTCGGCCAGGTCGGCCACCACGCCGGTGGCACGCTCGCCGAGCTGCGCCACGGCTGCGTCCACCGAGTCCTGGTGACGCGACGAGACGACCACGTGTGCCCCGTCCCCGGCCAGGGCCCGCGCGGTGGCGAGCCCGAGGCCACGCGAGCCCCCGGTCACGACGTAGGTGCGGCCGGTGAGTCCGAGATCCATCAGGCCTCCACGGGCTGATCGGCGAACTGGGTGCGATAGAGGTGGGCGTAGAGCCCGCCCTCGGCCAGGAGCTCGGTGTGGGTGCCCTGCTGCACGATCCTGCCCTGGTCGAGGACCAGGATGCGGTCGGCGTCGCGCACCGTGGACAGCCGGTGGGCGATCACCAGGGAGGTGCGGCCCTCCAGGGCGGTGTCGAGCGCACGCTGGACGGCCGCCTCGGACTCCGAGTCGAGGTGCGCCGTGGCCTCGTCGAGCACGACGATGCGCGGGGCCTTGAGCAACAGGCGGGCGATGGCAAGCCGCTGCCGCTCGCCCCCGGACAGGCGGTAGCCGCGGTCGCCCACGACGGTGTCCAGGCCCTCGGGGAGCGAGCGCACGAGCCGGTCGATCTGCGCCGCCGCCAGCGCCGACCACAGCTCGTCCTCCGAGGCGCCCGGGCGGGCGTAGACCAGGTTGGCGCGGATCGTGTCGTGGAACATGTAGGCGTCCTGGGTGACGTAGCCGACCGCGTCCTCGAGCGACTGGAGGGTCAGGTCGCGCACGTCGACGTCGCCGACGCGCACCGCACCGCCGCTCACGTCGTAGAGCCGCGCCACGAGGTGGGTGACCGTCGTCTTGCCGGCCCCGGAGGGGCCGACCAGCGCGACCATGTCGCCCTCGCGGGCCTCGAAGCTCACGCCGTGGAGGATCTCGCCGGAGTCCTTGGTCTCGCGCCGGGCGACCGACTCGAGGCTGGCCAGCGACACCTCGTCGGCGCGTGGGTAGCGGAAGACCACGTCGTCGAACTCGAGGGTCGCCGCCCCGGGCGGCAGGTCCTGGGCGCTCGCCTTCTCCGGCACGGTGGTCGGCAGGTCGAGGACCTCGAAGACCCGCTCGAAGCTCACCAGTGCGGTCATCACGTCGATGCGGGCGTTGGAGAGCCCCTGGAGCGGGCCGAGGAGCCGCAGCAGCAGCGTGCCGAGGGCCAGCAGCGTGCCGATCGAGAGACTCCCCTGCACGACCATCCAGCCGCCCACACCGTAGACCAGCGCCGTGGCCAGAGCGGGGATCAGCGAGAGCGTGGCCGCGAAGAGCCGGGTGATCAGCGAGATGCGGACGCCCAGGTCGCGCACGACGGCCGCCTTGGCGGTGAACTGCTCGTCCTCCTCCTCGCGGCGGCCGAAGAGCTTGAGCAGCATCGCGCCGCCCACGTTGAACCGCTCGGTCATCGCGTTGCCGAGCGCGGCGTTGCCGTCCATCTGCTGACGCGTGAGCTCGGAGAGCCGGCCGCCCACCCAGCGGGCGGTCAGCACGAGCACGGGGAACAGCACCAGGCACAGCAGCGTGACCTGCCAGCTGAGCGAGAGCATGGTCCCCCCGACGACGACCACCGCGATGCTGTTGCTGACCGTGCTCTGCAGTGTCGAGGTGAACGCGCGCTGCGCGCCGATCACGTCGTTGTTGAGCCGGCTCACCAGCGCACCGGTCTGGGTGCGGGTGAAGAACGCCAGGGACAGCCGCTGGACGTGGGCGAAGACCGAGGAGCGCAGGTCCAGGATCAGGCCCTCGCCGATGCGCGAGGACAGGACGCCCGACCAGACGGTGAGCCCGGCCTCCAGCACCGCGACCACGGCCATGAGTCCGGCCAGCAGGGCGATGTAGGAGACCTTGGAGTCGGCGATGCCGACGTCGACGATCTGCTTGATCAGCAGCGGGTTGACCACGACCAGCATGGCGTCGATGACCGTGAGCACCACGAAGACCGTGATCAGCGGCCGGTGGGGGGTGGCGAACCCGAGCACGCGGCGTACGGTCTCGCGACCCAGCCGCGCGCCGGCCGCGCTGCGGTCGGTGCGCATGTGTCGCCAGACCGGCCCCATGCCGGTGTGCATCGCCATATCCGTAGCCAACCAGTCAGGACCGTCATTTTGTTCCGGACCTCGGACTCTCGTCACCGAGGAGGAGCAGGACCACGATGAGGCGCATGGCTGACTCGATCGAGCCCGACGAGGGCGAGCACCTCGCGACCGGCTGGGAACCAGGCCTTCCCGCCACCGACACCCTGGTGCGTCGCGCGGTCGAGGTGCACGCGTCGTGGCTGCTCGCGGTGGCGGCGTCGCTCGGACGCCCCTCCCGCCGCACCGACCGCTGGGCGGGTGCCTTCGTCGGCGAGCGCGGGAGCCTGACGAACCCCGTCGTCGTGACCAGGCCCCTCGCCGCCGAGGAGTACGCCGAGGTGGTCGCGCAGGTTGCGGACCTGGTCCCGACCGGCGTTCCGTTCTTCCTCGTCAGTCCCTTCCCCACCCCGGACCTCAGCCCGCTCGGGCGGCAGCATCCTCGCGCCGCCGCCACCTGGGCCGCGACGTTGTGCGAGCCGGACCTGCCGACCGTGCTGATCGCCAGCGACGACGGCCGCCCCCTCTACGAGTCGATGGGCTACCTCGCCCTCGAGCGCTGGACGGCGTGGATCAGACCGACGGCCTGAGCTGGGCAGCGAGGTCCCGCAGGCGGCCCACCTGCGTGCGGCGCTCGAGCAGCCGCTGGGCCTCCAGGTCGTTCTCGGACGCCGCGAGCGCCAGGACCTTGGTGCCCGTGACAGCGCCGTGCGGGGCCGCGGTGAACCGGGCCACCGCCGCCCGCACCTCGTCCTCGAGGTCGTCGGCCGTCGCCAGCACGTTGGCCAGACCGATCGCGGCCGCCTCCTCGCCGTCCACGACCCGGGCCGTCGCGCAGATGTCCAGGGCGCGGGAGTAGCCGACGAGCTCCACCAGCGGCTTGGTGCCGGTCAGGTCGGGCACGAGCCCGAGGGCCGCCTCCTTCATGCACAGCGCGGCCTCGGGCGTCACGATCCGGTAGTCGCAGGACAGCGCGAGCTGGAACCCGGCGCCGTAGGCGTGCCCGTGCACGACCGCGATCGAGACGAACCGCGGGTCGCGCAGCCAGGTGAAGCCCTGCTGGCACTCGTCCACCCAGCCCTCGATCGCGGCGGCTTCCTGGCCCACCAGGCTCGGGATGTCGCCCTCCCCCTCGATGCCCGTGCCGTCGATGAGTCGCCGGTCGAGCCCGGCCGAGAACGACGGGCCCTCACCGCGCAGGACCACGACGCGCACGTCGGCGCGCAGTGCCTGCCCGACGTGCGCGAGCGCGCGCCACGTCGACGGCGTCTGCGCGTTGCGCCGGTCCGGGCGGTCCAGGGTCACCGTGGCGACCGAGTCGGTGACGTCGACGCGCACGCCTCCGGTCTGCAACAGGTCGAGGTCGAGGCTCATGCCGACAACCTAGGGGGACTCACGCCAGCGCGACGAGCTCGGCGTAGTCCTGGGTCCACAGGTCCTCGACACCGTCGGGCAGGATCAGCACCCGGTCCGGCTCGAGTGCGTGCACGGCTCCCTCGTCGTGGGTGACCAGGACGATCGCGCCCTCGTAGGAGCGGATCGCCGCCAGCACCTCCTCGCGCGAGGCGGGGTCGAGGTTGTTGGTCGGCTCGTCCAGGAGCAGCACGTTGGCGCTGGAGACGACCAGGATCGCCAGCGCCAGCCGGGTCTTCTCGCCGCCGGAGAGGACACCGGCCGGCTTCATCGCGTCGTCGCCGGAGAACAGGAACGAGCCCAGCACGCTGCGCGCCTCGGTGTCGGTGAGCTGTGGCGCGGCGGTGTGCAGGTTCTCCAGGACCGACCGCGAGGTGTCGAGGGTCTCGTGCTCCTGCGCGTAGTACCCGATCTTGAGGCCGTGCCCCGGCTCGACCTGCCCGGTGTCGGCGCGGTCCACTCCCCCGAGGATGCGCAGCAGGGTCGTCTTGCCCGCGCCGTTGAGCCCCAGGATGACCACCCGGCTCCCCCGGTCGATCGCCAGGTCGACGTCGGTGAAGACCTCGAGCGAGCCGTAGGACTTCGACAGGCCCGTCGCCGTCAGTGGCGTGCGGCCGCAGGAGGCCGGCTTGGGGAACGCGATCCGTGCGACGCGGTCGGCGCGACGCTCGCCCTCGATGCCCTCCATCAGCCGCTCGGCACGCTTCATCATCGACTGGGCGGCCTGGGCCTTGGTCGCCTTGGCCCGCATCTTGTTGGCCTGGTCCATCAGCGAGGACGCCTTGCGCTCGGCGTTGGCGCGCTCGCGCTTGCGGCGCCGCTCGTCGATCTCCCGCTGCTCCAGGTAGGCCCTCCAGCCCATCGCGTAGACGTCGACCTCGGCGCGGTTGGCATCGAGGTGCAGCACCCGGTTGACGCACGCCTCGAGCAGGCCGACGTCGTGGCTGATCACGATCAGCCCGCCCCGGTAGGTCCGGAGGTACTCCCGCAGCCAGACCACCGAGTCCGCGTCGAGGTGGTTGGTCGGCTCGTCGAGCATCAGGACCTCGGCGTCGGAGAAGAGGATCCGGGCGAGCTCGACGCGTCGCCGCTGGCCCCCGGACAACGTCTTGAGCGGCTGGTCGAGGATCCGGTCCTCGATGTTGAGGCTCGCCGCGATGCGTCGCGCCTCGGACTCGGCGGCGTAGCCACCGCCGGCGTGCAGGGCGGCGTCGGCGCGCTCGTACTTCCTCATGGCCTTGTCGCGGACCGCCGGGTCGTCGGAGCCCATCTCGTGCTCGGACTCGCGCAGGCGGCGCACGGCGTCGTCGAGGCCGCGCGCGGACAGGACCCGGTGCAGGGACAGCTGCTCGGGGTCACCTGCCCGGGAGTCCTGCGGCAGGTAGCCGATCTCGCCCGTGCGGGTGACGTGCCCCGCCGCGGGCAGGGACTCACCGGCCAGGACCTTGGTGAGCGTGGTCTTCCCGGCACCGTTGCGGCCCACCAGGCCGATGCGGTCGCCGGGGCCGACGCGGAACGACACGTGCTCCATGAGCAGCCGTGCGCCGGCGCGGACTTCGAGGTCAGAGACGGTGATCATGGCGGTGTGCAAGCCTACGGGCATGCGCTTCAACCCTCGGGCTCGGCTCGACAGCAGTCAGGTGCAGGTGCGTCGAGGCGGAGGCCGGAGCGGCGGCGGCGGGCTGCCGATCCCGATGGGCGTGGGCCGTGGCGGCCTCGGTGGTGTCGTCCTGCTGATCGTCGTCTTCGTGATCGTGCAGGCCGTGAACGGCGGCGGTGGCACTGCCGGCGGCGCCGGTCCCGTCGACGACTCCCAGGTGCAGGGCATCGACTGCGAGTCCGGGGCGGACGCCAACAGCGACGCGCAGTGCGCGCTCGTCGCCGACGTCAACGACATCCAGGCGTTCTGGTCGCAGGCGCTGCCCGACCAGGCGGGCGTGAGGTACTCCCCGAGCCTGGCGATCTTCTTCTCCGGCAGCACCCAGACGGGTTGCGGCGGCGCGACGTCGCAGGTGGGGCCGTTCTATTGTCCGGTGGACAAGAAGGTCTATCTGGACACGACGTTCTTCCGCGAGATGCTGCAGGGTGAGCTGGGCGCCAGGGGCGGTGCGTTCTCCGAGGCCTACGTCCTGGCCCACGAGTACGGCCACCACGTCCAGGACCTGCTCGGCACGATGAGCAGGGTCCGCACCCAGAAGGGTCCGCAGAGCGACGCCGTGCGCCTCGAGCTGCAGGCCGACTGCTACGCCGGCATGTGGGCGAAGTACGCCACGGAGGTCGAGGACGACAATGGTGAGGTCTTCATCCTCGACCTCACGCAGGAGGACGTCGCACGCGCCATCGACGCAGCCTCCGCGGTCGGGGACGACCGCATCCAGCAGCGGTCGGGCGGTCGCGTCGACCCGGAGTCGTGGACCCACGGATCCGCGAAGGCGCGCACGCACTGGTTCAGGACCGGCCGCGCCGAGGGCACGCTCGAGGCCTGCGACACCTTCTCCGCCGACGACCTCCACCTCTGACCCGACCGCCGGCCGCACCCCAGGTCGAGTCGACCGGCGCGGGCCCAATGGCCGGACCACCAGTGACCTCGTCCGGCGGAGTCGTCCTGGGCCTCGGGCCCAGCTTGGAGCACGACGCGGCGCTCCTCGGTCTGCTGGCGGCCGGCATCGTCGCGGTCGCGACCGGCCTGCACCACCTGGCCGCGTCGGCGCGCCAGGTGGGCTGAGACACACACCTCCCGCTGTTTCGGGACCACGGAGCCCGGGCACCACGGACGCGAGTCGGGCGCCAATCTCGGGTGGCCGTCTTCCAAGGCGCTCGGCGCAGGGCTTCCTCCCAGGCCCGAGCTTTGCGTCCGCAGAGCCGCCCGTCGACGTCCTCCCAGGTCGCGGGCGGCTCTCTTGGTCTCCCTGGTTCCCGGCCCCCACCTAGCCGAAGTCGTCGGCCTGGTAGCCCCCCACCACCCGACGCTCTCCCCCGGCAGGTTGGGCGCGGACGGCATCATGCCGACGGTCCCGTCCAGCCCGCGACGCCAGGTGCTCGACCACGCCGAGCAGGTCGATGACACCAGGCATCGGCCCACCCTGCCACTCACCCGTGGTGAGATGCATGAGGGTTTCGGGGCGCGGGTATGACGGCCCCGTGCAGACCGCTCTCCGCTCGCTCGCCTTCGGGCCCTTGTCGATCTCGTGGCACGAGGGGGTGCTGGAGCCGCGGCCGTGGACCGTGGCGCAGTCCCGCTGGGCCGCGGAGCTGGCCGCCACCCTGCCCGAGGGGCCCGTGCTCGAGCTGTGCTCGGGCGCCGGCCACATCGGGCTGCTCACCGCTCGGCTCTCAGGCCGCCCGCTGGTGTGCGTCGACATCTCCCCCGCGGCGTGCGCGCTGACCCGCCTCAACGCGGAGTCCGCCGGGCTGGTCGAGCGGGTCGAGGTGCGCGAGGGTCCGATGGACGCCGTGCTGGAGCCGGAGGAGATGTTCGAGCTGATCGTGGCCGACCCGCCGTGGGTGCGGTCCGACGGCGTCGGCGCGTTCCCCGACGACCCGCTGCTCGCGATCGACGGCGGGGCCGACGGCCTGGCCGTGGCGAGGCAGTGCCTCACCGTCGCCGACGGACACCTCGCCGAGACCGGCCAGCTCGTGCTTCAGCTGGGTGAGGGGTCCCAGGCCGACGCCCTGGCCCGGGAGACGGACCTGGTCCTGCGTGAGGTGCGCCAGGAGGAGCGCGGCGTCCTGGCCAGGTGGGAGCGGCGCTGACCCCGGCCGGCTCAGCGCGGTCGCTTGTCCTCGGGGAGCAGCTGGTGCGTGCCGTCGCACCACGGCAGGTCCTGCGACCGGTGGCACCGGCACACCGCCGTGACCGGGCGCGTGGTGCGGTGCACCATGCCGTCGGCGTCCTGGACGGTGCGGTCCCGCCCGCGCAGCAGCATCGGCCCACCCGGGCACAGCACGACGTCGGGGTGGTCGAAGACCTCGCTCACGCGACCGGCTCCCAGCCCTGCAGAGCCATCCTGGCGAAGCGGTCCTCCAGGTCCAGGCAGGTCCACGCCCCGAAGAGCACGTCCTCGCGCAGGTGCGGCTCGTCCTCGACGAGCGTCGCGCAGATGATCCTCGCGGCCAGCTGGTCGTGCACCGCGTCGGCCTCGACGTGCTCCCGGTAGTAGTCCACGATCGCCTCGCCCAGGTCGAGCCGGTCCAGGCCCTGGGCCATCCGACGCGACGGCACCGAGCTCGTCGCCTCGAACGCCGCGAGGTGACCCATCGCCGCTCCCCGGAGCCGGCGCTGGAGCCCGAACATCCGCACGGTGTTGTCCTGCTCGAGCACCTCCAGCGGGGCGTCGTCGACGTAGCGGCCGTAGTCGGCGTCGAGCCCGGCACCGGCCAGCCCCCGCGCGAAGAGGTGGTGGTGGAGCCGGTTGGGGTCGCCAGCGCCGTACTCGTCGTACTGCAGCTCCATCAGCGCCGCCTTGGCCCGCACCGGCAGCGTCGGGACGACCCACGCGACCGGGTCGGACTCGTGCAGGTGGTAGACCGCGCGCATCCGCAGCAGCTCGCGCACCTGAGCGGGGCCTGCCTCCGAGCGCACGAACCGCGCGACGGACGCGCCGTCGTGCGCGGCGGCGAGGTCGAAGATGTCCTGGCCCAGGTCGCCGGAGTCCGGACGGTCGGTCACCGCCGCCCAGCGCTCGCGCAGCCGGGCCTCCAGGTCGTCCTCCAGGTCGCGGCGGAGCCGCAGCAGGGCGGGCGAGCGGTCGGCACGGTCGTCGACGTCGTCGAAGCCACGATGGTGCAGGGAGTGGAGCGTCCACAGAGCGACGGCGCGGTCCTCGTCTCCGTCGTCGGGCAGGTCGGCGGGGAGGGAGTCAGGGTCGTCGTGCAGGGCGGCGTGCAGCCGCATGCTGAGCCGGCCTCGCGGCTTGGGGGCGTCCATGCCTGGTCGATACCCCCGTTGAGGTGTCCACATGCCATCCGCCGGGGTGAGCGCTACGGGTGGTCGCCGTCCCCGTCGAGCACCACGACCACGGCGGACGACAGGTCGGCGACGGCGCGGTCGACCACGGCTGCGTCGGGGTCACCGACGGCCAGGTGCAACGAGGTACGGCGGGCCGCCACCGTGCGCAGGCGGGGGTCGTCGAGCACGGTGTCGACAGCGGCCCGGTCACCCGCGGTCACCAGCGCCTCGACCCCACCGAGCTCGTCGACCAGCAGCCGCACGGCGTGGTCGGCGGCTGCCTCGAACGCGGTCCGGGCCTGGTTGTCGCGCCGCCGGGCGTAGCGCTGCTGGCTCCAACCACCCGCCTTGGTCCTGCCCTGGACGTGACGGCGACCGACCTTGCGCACCCGCACCTCGGGGCCGTCCCCTCCGACGACGGCGAACCCGCCGCGCCGCACCACGAGCAGCCCCCAGCGCACGGGCGTCGCGACCGCGGCGGCGAAGGCGGCCGGCTCGGGCGGGCCGTCGTACGCGCCGTCGAAGGGCAACCGGGCCTCGGCGCGCGCGCCGTCGGGGGCGAGACCCACCAGGGCGCCGTCGCGCACCTCGAGGACGGGCAGGCCGTGGCGCGCCGCGAAGTTGTCGAACCAGCGCACGACCCGCGACGCGGGCACGAGCACCCGGCGCGGGTCGGACATCAGCGGTGGCTCAGACGTTGAAGCCGAGGGCGCGCAGCATCTCGCGGCCGTCGTCGGTGATCTTGTCCGGCCCCCACGGCGGCATCCAGACCCAGTTGATGACGACCTCGTCGACCATCCCCTCCAGCGCCTGGTGGGTCTGGTCCTGGATCACGTCGGTCAGCGGGCAGGCCGCGGAGGTGAGGGTCATGTCGAGCACGACGTCGTTGCCGTCGATGTTCACCCCGTAGAGCAGGCCGAGGTCGACCACGTTGATCCCGAGCTCGGGGTCGACGACGTCCTTCATCGCCTCCTCCACGTCCTCGACGGTGAGGGTGCCCCCGGCGGAGCCGGAGAGGTCGACCTCGGGCAGGTCGCTGTGCGGGTTGGTCTCGGTCATCGATGCCTCCGTGTCGTTGGTCTCGTCAGCCGGCCGCGACCTGCGCGGTGGCGTCCTTCCAGGCCATCCACCCGAGCAGCGCGCACTTCACGCGGGCGGGGAACTTCGCCACCCCCGCGAACGCGACGCCGTCCTCGAGGACGTCCTCGTCGGGCTCCACGTTGCCGCGGCCCTGCATCAGCTCGACGAACGTGTCGAGGACCGCCATCGCGTCCCCGACCCGCTTGCCGATCACCAGCTCGGTCATCACGCTCACCGACGCCTGGCTGATCGAGCAGCCCAGCGCGTCGTAGGACACGTCCTGCACGACGGCGTCGTCGCCGCTGCCGCTCAGGTGCACCCGCAGGGTCACCTCGTCACCGCAGGTCGGGTTGACGTGGTGCACCTCGGCCTCGTACGGCTCGCGCAGACCGGCGTTCTGGGGGTTCTTGTAGTGGTCCAGGATGATCTCCTGGTACATCGCGTCGAGATCGCTCATCGGGCTCCCTTCACCGGGTGAAGTAACGCTTGGTGAACTCGAGACCTTCCACGAGGGCGTCGATCTCGGCCGGGGTGGTGTAGAGGTACGACGACGCGCGCACGCTGGCCTGCACCCCGAACCGGGCGTGGGCGGGCTTCGCGCAGTGGTGCCCGGCGCGCACGGCGACGCCGCGGCTGTCGAGCAGCTGGCTGACGTCGTGCGGGTGGACCCCCTCGAGCTCGAAGCTCACCGCTCCCCCGCGGTCCTCGGCCTTCTGCGGACCGATCACGCTGACCCCCGCCACCGAGGCCAGGCCGTCCAGCAGGTAGCCGGTGATCGCCTCCTCGTGCCGCCGGATGTTGTCCATGCCGACGTGGGAGAGGTAGTCCACCGCTGCGCCGAGCCCGACCGCCTCGACGATCGGCGGGGTGCCGGCCTCGAACTTGGCCGGGGCGTCGGCGAAGGTCGAGCGCTCCATCGCCACGGTGCGGATCATCTCCCCGCCGCCGAGGAACGGCGGCAGCGCGGCGAGCACGTCCCGACGACCCCACAGCACGCCGATGCCCGTCGGGCCGACCACCTTGTGGCCGGTGAAGGCGATCAGGTCGGCACCGCTCTCGGTGACGTCGACCTTCATCTGCGGCGCGGCCTGGGAGGCGTCGAGCACGACGAGCGCGCCGACCGCCTTGGCCCGCGCCGCGATCTCCTCGACCGGGTTGATCGTGCCGAGCATGTTGCTCACCCAGGTCAGCGAGACCACCTTGGTGCGCTCGTTGAGCAGGTCGTCGATGTTCGACAGGTCGAGCCGGCCGTCGTCGGTGAGCCCGAACCACCGCAGCGTCGCCCCCGTGCGCTCGCAGAGCAGCTGCCACGGGACGATGTTGGAGTGGTGCTCCATCTCGGTGATGACCACCTCGTCACCCGGTCCGACCCGCAGGTCCCCGGGCGCCCACAGGAGTGTGTTGGCCACCAGGTTGAGCGCCTCGGAGGCGTTCTTGGTGAACACCACCTCGTCGCGCTGGGCGCCGATGAACGCCGCCACCTTGTCGCGTCCGCCCTCGAACGCCTCGGTGGCCTCCGCACCGAGCTGGTGCATGGCACGGGCGATGTTGGCGTTGTGGCGCTCGAGGTGGTCGACCATGGTGTCGATGACCACCTGCGGCTTCTGCGAGGTGTTGGCGCTGTCGAGGTAGACCAGGGGCTGCCCGTCGGCCATCGTCCGCGAGAGGATCGGGAAGTCCGCGCGGATCAGGTCGAGCCCGTCGAGCAGGCCGTCGAGCTGCGTCATCAGACCGCGGACTTCGTGTACGCGGCGTACCCCTCCGCCTCGAGCTTCTCCGCCAGCTCGGGGCCGCCCTCCTCGGCGACCCGGCCGTCGACGAAGACGTGGACGTAGTCGGGGGTGATGTAGCGCAGGATCCGGGTGTAGTGGGTGATCAGCAGGACACCCTTGTCGCCGCCGGACTTGAACCGGTTGACGCCCTCGGAGACCACCTTGAGCGCGTCGATGTCGAGGCCGGAGTCGGTCTCGTCGAGGACGGCGACCTTGGGGTCGAGCAGCTCCAGCTGCACGATCTCGTGGCGCTTCTTCTCACCGCCGGAGAAGCCCTCGTTGACGTTGCGCTGGGCGAAGGCCCGGTCCATGCTCACCTGGTCCATGGCCGCGTTGACGTCCTTGATCCACGTGCGGAGCTTGGGCGCCTCGCCGTCGAGCGCGGTCTTGGCCGAGCGCAGGAAGTTCGCCACCGAGACGCCGGGCACCTCGACGGGGTACTGCATCGCGAGGAAGAGCCCCGCGCGCGCCCGCTCGTCGACCGACATCTCCAGCACGTCCTCGCCGTCCAGGGTCACGGTGCCGCCGGTGACGGTGTACTTCGGGTGGCCGGCGATGCTGTAGGCCAGCGTCGACTTGCCCGAGCCGTTGGGGCCCATGATCGCGTGGGTCTCGCCGGACCGGATGGTCAGCGTGACGCCCTTGAGGATCTCCTTGGCGCCGTCCTCGGTGTCGACGGTGACGTGCAGGTCGTTGATCTCCAGGGTGCTCATTGCTCGCTCTCTCAGTTCAGGGGGTTCGCGACGTCGACGAGCACGTCGTCGCCGTCGACACGGACGGGGTAGATCGGGACCGGCTCGGTCGCCGGGAGGACGTCGGGCTTGCCGGTGCGCAGGTCGAAGCGCGAACCGTGCAGCCAGCACTCGACGTGGCAGTCGTCGATCTCGCCCTCGGACAGCGGGATCGAGGCGTGCGAGCACTCGTCGTGGATCGCGAAGACCTCGCCGCCGGTGCGGACCAGCGCCACGTCGACGTCGTCGAGCTCGATCCGGCGGGGCTCGTCCTCGACGAGCTCCGACAGGGCGCAGACACGCTCGAAGCTCACGGGGCCACCCCGGTGACGTTCTTGGCCAGCTCGGCCTCGACGACGGAGACGAGCCGCTCCTCGATGGCCGGGACGCCGATCTTGCGGATCAGGTCGTTGAAGAAGCCGTGCACGACCAGGCGCCGCGCCTCGGCCTCGGGGATGCCGCGCGACTGCAGGTAGAACAGCTGCTGGTCGTCGAAGCGCCCGGTCGCCGACGCGTGACCCGCGCCCTCGATCTCGCCGGTCTCGATCTCCAGGTTGGGGATCGAGTCGGCGCGGCACCCGTCGGTGAGGACCAGGTTGCGGTTCTCCTCGTAGGTCTCGATGCTCTCGGCGACCTTGCGGATCAGCACGTTGCCGACCCACACCGTGTGCGCGCCCTCGCCCTGCAGTGCACCCTTGTAGGACACGTGGCTGCGGGTGCGCGGCGCGGTGTGGTCGGCGAAGAGCCGGTGCTCGATGTGCTGGCCCTCGTCGGCGAAGTAGAGGCCGAGCAGCTCCGCGTCCCCGCCCGGGCCGTCGTACGTCACGTTGGCGTCCATGCGGATCAGGTCGCCGCCGAAGGAGATCGCGGCATGCTTGTAGGTCGCGTCCCGACCCACCCGCGCCTGGTGGTGGGCCAGGTGCACCGCGTCGTCGGCCCAGTCCTGGATCGTCACCACGGTGACGTCGGCACCGTCGCCCACGACGATCTCGGCCACCGCGGCGACCGAGGCGGACCCGGTGTGGTTGACCACCACGACGGCCTTGCTGTGGGTGCCGAACCGGAAGACCAGGTGCCCGCCCGTCGTCTCCGAGGCGTCGGTGCCGGTGACGTCGAGGAACAGCGGCTCGGACAGCTCGGCGTCGGCGGCCACGTCGACCAGCACGGTCGCCGGGACCTCGTCCACCACCCGCGCGGACCAGCGGTCACCCGGCGCCCAGCCGCTGACGCCGCGCAGGGCGCGCGCGTCCTCACCGGTCACGAAGGACACCGTGGCGCCCTCGACCTCGTTGGAGGTCAGCTTGGTGGTGCGGCCGGACAGGCCGGCGTCGGCGTGGAGGCCGCGCAGCCGCTTGAGCGGGGTGAAGCGCCACACCTCCTCGCGCCCGGTGGGCACGGCGTGGTCGGCCACGTCGAAGGACCCGCGCGGGTGGAGGTGGGACTCGACGTGGTCCAGCTCCAACGCAGATCGCACGTTGTCAGTCAGGGTCACTCGTTCTCTTCCTTGTACGTCGTGAGGGAACTCGGGAGGCCGGCCACCGTGGCGACCACAGGCCCCCCGTCGAGCCGGAGGCGCTAGCCGACCGCCCCTTCCATCTGCAGCTCGATCAGGCGGTTGAGCTCGAGGGCGTACTCCATCGGGAGCTCCTTGGCGATCGGCTCGACGAAGCCGCGCACGATCATCGCCATCGCCTCGTCCTCGGCCATGCCGCGCGACATGAGGTAGAACAGCTGGTCCTCGGAGACCTTGGAGACCGATGCCTCGTGCCCCATGGACACGTCGTCCTCGCGGATGTCGACGTAGGGGTAGGTGTCGGAGCGGCTGATCTGGTCGACGAGCAGGGCGTCGCAGAGCACGTTGGACCTCGAGCCGTGGGCGCCCTCGTTGACCTGGACCAGGCCGCGGTAGGAGGTGCGGCCACCGCCGCGTGCCACCGACTTGGACAGGATCGAGGAGGAGGTGTTGGGCGCCGCGTGCACCATCTTGGAGCCGGCGTCCTGGTGCTGGCCCTCGCCCGCGAAGGCGATGGACAGGGTCTCGCCGCGGGCGTGCTCGCCCATCAGGTAGACCGCGGGGTACTTCATCGTCACCTTGGAGCCGATGTTGCCGTCGATCCACTCCATCGAGGCGCCTTCCTCGCACACCGCACGCTTGGTGACGAGGTTGTAGACGTTGTTCGACCAGTTCTGGATCGTCGTGTAGCGGCAGTGGCCGCCCTTCTTGACGATGATCTCGACGACCGCGGAGTGCAGCGAGTCGGACTTGTAGATCGGCGCGGTGCAGCCCTCGACGTAGTGCACGTGGGCGCCCTCGTCGACGATGATCAGCGTGCGCTCGAACTGGCCCATGTTCTCGGTGTTGATCCGGAAGTAGGCCTGCAGCGGGATCTCGACGTGCACGCCCTTGGGGACGTAGATGAACGAGCCGCCGGACCACACCGAGGTGTTGAGCGCGGCGAACTTGTTGTCCCCGACCGGGATGACGGTGCCGAAGTACTCCTTGAAGAGGTCCTCGTGCTCCCGGAGCGCGGTGTCGGTGTCGAGGAACAGGACGCCCTGCTCCTCGAGGTCCTCGCGGATCTTGTGGTAGACGACCTCGGACTCGTACTGCGCGGCGACGCCGGCGACCAGGCGCTGCTTCTCCGCCTCGGGGATGCCGAGCTTGTCGTAGGTGTTCTTGATGTCCTCGGGGAGGTCCTCCCACGAGGTCGCCTGCTTCTCGGTGGAGCGGACGAAGTACTTGATGTTGTCGAAGTCGATCGTCGACAGGTCGGCGCCCCAGGTCGGCATCGGCTTGCGGCCGAACAGCTTGAGGCCCTTGAGGCGCAGGTCGAGCATCCACTGCGGCTCGGACTTCTTGGCCGAGATGTCGCGCACGACGGCCTCGGTCAGGCCGCGCTGCGCGGAGGCGCCCGCGACGTCGCTGTCGGCCCAGCCGTACTCGTACTTGCCGAGGCCCTTGAGCTCGGGGTTGAGCTCCTCGATGGCGTTGGGCGCCACGGGGGCGTCGGGGTGCGTGGTCATGTGGACCGCCTCTCCGAAGGGGATGGGTGGGGGTTGCGCGCAGGGATGCAGGTGGTGCACACGCCGTCGCCGTGGGCGATGGTCGCCAGACGCTGGACGTGACTGCCCAGCACGCGCGAGAAGACCTCGGTCTCGGCCTCGCACAGCTGGGGGAACTCGTGGGCCACGTGGGCCACCGGGCAGTGCTGCTGGCACAGCTGCTCGCCGACCGGGCCGTCGTGGACGGAGGCGGCGAAGCCGTGGGCGCGCAGGACCCGGGCCAGGGCCTGGGTCTCGGTCAGCGCCGGGTCGGCCGCGCGGGCGTCGGCCACGGCCCCCTCGACCCACGCCAGCCGCTGGCGGGCGAACGCCATCACGGCGTCCTCCCCGGCCGTCTGGGACAGGAACCGCAGCGCCTGCGCCGCGAGGTCGTCGTACTGCTGCTCGAACTGGTCGCGTCCGGCCGCGGTGAGCGCGAACTCCTTGGCCGGCCGGCCGCGACGACGAGCCTTGGTGCGGGGCTCCTGGGCGACGACGGCGCCGGTGGCCAGCAGGTGGTCGAGGTGGCGCCGGATCGCGGCCTGCGTCAGGTCGAGCCGCTCGGCGAGCGCCGCGGCCGTGCTGGGGCCCTGCTCGAGGATCACGCGCGCGACGCGCTGACGCGTGGGCGCGTCGGCGTGCTCGAGGACCTCGATTTCCATGACACCATTGTTGCGTTAATCGAATTGTCCATTCAAGTAAGGCCGCCCTTACCTGAGGCTGGGGGGCCGCGCACGTGTGACCCAGTCGTCACCGCGGTGACCGCCGGTGGCGTGGGGACCGTGCCCCGCCGCTCCTAGACTGATCCCCGTGCCCGCCCGCTCCGCCCCTGCCTCGACGCCCGCCGTCGACATCCGCGGGCTGGTGATGAGGTACGCCGACCGCACCGCCGTCGACCACCTCGACCTCACCGTCGAGCGTGGCAGCATCACCGCGGTGCTCGGGCCCAACGGCGCCGGCAAGACCACCACCCTGGAGACCTGCGAGGGCTTCCGCCGTCCCCAGGAGGGGACCGTGCGGGTCCTCGGCCTGGACCCCGTCGCGGACCGGCACGAGCTGCTCCCCCGGATCGGCGTGATGCTCCAGAACGGCGGCGCCTGGACCGGCGTCCGCGCGGTGGAGATGCTGCGTCACATCGCCTCGCTGCACGCCCACCCGCTGCCCGTCGAGCTGCTGGTCGAGCGCCTCGGCCTCGGCGACTGCGGCCGCACCCCCTACCGCCGCCTGTCCGGCGGCCAGAAGCAGCGCCTGTCCCTCGCGATGGCGCTGGTGGGGCGTCCCGAGCTGCTGTTCGTCGACGAGCCGACCGCCGGCATGGACCCGCAGGCGCGGCGCGACACCTGGGAGCTGCTCGAGGAGGTCCGCACCGACGGGGTGACCACGGTGCTGACCACCCACTACCTCGACGAGGCCGAGCGCCTGGCCGACCAGGTGCACGTGATCGACCGCGGGCGGCTGATCGCCAGCGGCACCCCCGCCGAGCTGGTCCGCGGCGCCGGGGAGCGGACGTTGCGCCTCAGCGCGGTCTCACCGCTGCCGGTGGACGCGGCCGCCTCGCTCGACGCCGACCTCGGCTCGCTGGCCGAGGTGGCCCTGGTCGACCCGCACACGCTGCTGGTCAGCGGCGCGGTCGACGCCAAGACGCTCGGCGTGGTCGCGGACTGGTGCCAGCGCCGGGCGGTCGAGCCCGACACCCTCGCGATGGGCCAGCGCACCCTGGAGGACGTCTTCCTCCAGCTGACCGGACGGGAGTTTGAAGAGTGAGTGAGCGCAGCTTCGCCCCGGCCCCCGGCTCGGCGCCCCTGGCCCGCCAGGTGCTGGCGCAGTCGCGCATGGAGGCGCGGCTGATGCTGCGCAACGGCGAGCAGCTGCTGCTGGCCCTGGCCATCCCGGTGCTGGTCCTGGTCGGCGGGGTCGCGGCGATCGAGCGGCAGAACCTCTCGCTGTCGCACACCGCGATCGACACCCTCGCCCCAGGCGTGCTGGCTTTGGCGATCATGTCGACCTCCTTCACCTCGGTGGCGATCACCACCGCCTTCGAGCGCAGGTACGCCGTCCTCAAGCGGCTCGGTGCCTCCCCGCTGCCCCGCCACGGCCTGCTGCTGGGCAAGGTCGGCGCGCTGCTGGCCGTCCTGGTGGGACAGGTGGTCGTGCTCGGCGCCTTCGCCCTGGCCCTCGACTGGGACCCCGCCGTGACGCTGCGGGGGGTGGCCGGGGCGCTGGCGACCGCGGTCCTGGGGGTGGCGGCGTTCGCCTCCCTCGGGCTGCTCATCGCCGGCACCCTGCGCGCCGAGGCCACCCTCGCGGTGGCCAACCTGATCTACCTCCTGCTCGCCGCCGGCGGGGCCGTGGTGCTGCCGGCCTCGGTCTACGGCCACGGCGAGCACCTGGTGCGCTGGCTCCCCTCCGGCGCCCTCGGCGGCGGCCTGCGCGAGTCGCTGCTCCTCGGCACCTTCCCGCTCACCCCGTGCCTGGTGCTGGCCGCCTGGGCGGTGGTGGGCGCCCTGCTCACCGCGAGGACGTTCACGTGGGACTGACCTCCGCCCCTCCGGTGCCGACCGCCGCCGGTCCCGACGCCACGGCCTGGGCGCGGCTCCGCCTCGCCGCCTGGGCGTCGCTGGTCGCCAACGTCGCGATCGTCGTCACCGGAGGTGTCGTCCGCCTGACCGGCAGCGGGCTGGGCTGCCCCACCTGGCCCCGGTGCACCGACGAGGCCTTCACCCCGCACGGCGCGCTGACCTACCACTCGGCGATCGAGTTCGGGAACCGCACGATCACCTTCGTCCTCGCCGCGGTGGCGATCGCCACCTTCGCCGCGGCCTACCGGGTGGGCCGTCGCGGACCGCTCCGGCTGTCCGTCCTGCTCGCCCTGGGCGTCCCCGCGCAGGCGGTGCTCGGCGGCGTGACCGTGCTGCTCGACCTCAACCCCTGGGTCGTCGCGGGCCACCTGCTGATCTCGATGGCGATGATCTCCGTCGCGGTGCTCCTCCTGCGCCGCGTGTACGACCAGGACCGGCCGCGCGCCCGCGCCGTACCCCTCCCGCTGGCGCGGCTCGCCGCCGTGACCTACCTCGTCGGCTGGGCCGTGCTCTACGCCGGCACCGTGGTGACCGGGTCCGGCCCCCACGCCGGCGACGCCAGCTCACCGCGCAACGGGCTGGACCCGCGCGGGATGAGCCAGCTGCACGCCGACCTGGTGTTCCTGCTCGTCGGGCTGACGGTCGGGCTGGTGCTCGCCCTGCTCGCCACGGGCGCCAGGGCGCAGGCCGTCCGGGCCGCCAAGGTGCTGCTGGTCGTCGAGCTGTCGCAGGGCGCGGTCGGGTTCGTGCAGTACTTCTCCGGCCTGCCCGTCCTCGTCGTCGCCGTCCACCTGCTCGGCTCCGCACTCGTCGCAGCAGCCATGACGTGGGCCCTGGTGGAGACCCGCGCCGCCGGACGATGACCGTCGTACAGTTTGTACAAAACAGCTAGGACGGCGCTATGCTGAGGTCATGAGCGACCTCACCGTCTCCGAAGCACGCGCCCGGCTGGCCGACGTCGTGGACCGGGCACGGGTGGGGCACGACCCCGTCTACCTCACCCGGCACGGTCGACGCGTGGCAGCCGTCGTGGACGCTGACCTGCTCGACGAGCTCGTCGAGGCGGCCGAGGACCTCGCAGACCTGAGGGCCGCGGCCGCAGCTCGCGCTGAGATGGCGGACTCCGGGGACGGGCCGATCCCCTGGGAGCAGGTCAAGGCAGACCTCGGCCTGGCCTGACCTCGTGACCTACCGGATCGAGGTCGCACCAGCGGCCCTCCGGCAGCTGCGCAAGCTCGACCCTCCCGCCCGCCGCCGTGTGCAGGCCGCCGTCGAGCTGCTGGCGGAAGAGCCCCGACCGCCCGGTGCGCGCCAGCTCGTCGGAGGCGACGGCGAGTGGCGGGTTCGCACGGGCGACTACCGCGTCGTCTACGAGGTCCACGACCAGGTGCTGCTGGTCCTCGTGGTCGCCGTGGGCCACCGCCGCGAGATCTACCGCCGTCGCTGAGGGCCCCGGCCACTTGAGGTGACCGGGGCGCCCGCGACGGCGGATCACTTGAAGCGGAAGCCCGCCTTGTGCACCGACCCGTCGGCCAGCTGGACCACGAGGGTGCGGCACGTGCCGGCCCACGCCTTCGCGGTCTTCCACACCAGCTGGTAGCGCCCGGTCGCCGCGTCGTAGCTGAGCTGGCTCGCACCCGGCGTGGCCACCTGCTCGAGCAGGTCGGTGCCGGCCGAGGCCGAGCACGACGTCGCCGTGCTGGCCGGGTAGCCGTCGGCGATGATCCCGAGGCCGCGGTAGCCGCCCACCGAGAACTTCACCGGCACCGCCGAGCCCGCCTTGACCACGTTCACCGTCGGCAGGTTGTCGACCGGCTGGAAGAAGCCCTGCCACGGCCACGTCGCGTCCTGCGGGGCGGCCACGATGAGGCCGACCGTGCGGGTGTCGGTGCCGCCGTCGCCGTCGTTCACCGCCACCTTCAGGGACACCGCCCCTGCCGAGGTGTAGGTGTGCGTGGCGTCGCAGGCCGACCCGGTCGTGCCGTCGCCCCACTGCACCGAGCAGGTGAGGACGTCGTCCACGCCCGCGTCGGTGGCCGTGGCGACCAGGTGCACCGGCTGCCCCGTCTCGACCGTCGCGCCGGCGACCGGTGAGGTCACCGTGAGCACCGGGGCGGCGTTGGTGACCGCCACGGAGGCGGTGTCCGACACGGCCGGGTTCTCCCCGTCGTCCGCGGTGAGCGTGACCGTCGCGGTCCCCTCGTCCCGGCACGAGATCGTCGTGTCGAGCTGCTGGGGCGCGGCGATCGTGCAGCCGGCGGCGTCGGTCGACCAGGTGACCGGGGCGTCGGCGACGCCGTGCAGCGCCACCGCCGACCCCTCCTTGCCGGTCGCGTCCGTGCCGGCGTCCACCACCGGGCCCAGGTCGTCGTCGGCGATCTCGCCGGCGGCCTTCTCACCGCCGAGCACGACCCGCCCGTCCCGCGACGACGTCGCGGTGCCGGTGGCGAGGAGCAGCACCTCCTCGCCCTCGGAGCGCCGGTCGCCCATCACGTCCACCGTGACCTCGCGGGTCGGGTGGTCGCTGGTCAGGGTGACGGTGCCCGAGGCGTCGACGTAGTCGCTGCCCGCCTCGGCGGTGCCGGGCTCGAGCGACCACGGGACCGTGACCGTCTCCCCCGCCGGCAGCGTGTCGGTGCCGATCGTCATCACCAGCGGCGCGGTCCCCGAGTCTGGCTCGGTGACCCGTGCCCCGGTGGCGCTCACCATGACGGCGTCGTCGTCGCGCACCGTGAGGTACGCCGCCGCGCGACCGATCTGCGCGTTGACCGGCACGCCCAGCCCGACCGGGACCTGCTCGTCGGCCTCGACGTCCCGGTCACCGGTGACCGGGACGTGGATCCTCACCGACGTGGTGCCCGCCGGGAGCAGGGCGGTGCCGTCGAGGCCGCGCGAGCTCCACGGGACCTCGACGTCCTTGCCGCTCGGCCCGGAGAGGCGGACGGTGAGGGTCGCGTCGGTCAGGGAGGTGTCGCCCTCGTCGACCGACGCGTCCTCGATCGACACCGTCGGTGCGGCGTCGTCGTCGGTGACGGTCACGGTCGCGTCGCCCGCCCGCTGGACGCCGTGCGACAGCGCGACCAGCTGCAGCGGCAGCGTGCGGTCCTCGCCGTCCACGTCGTCGTCGGGCGCGGTGAACGGCAGGTCCACCCCGCTCGCTCCGGCCGGCACCGTCACCTGGTGCTCCTCGCCCCCGAAGGCGTAGGTCACCGTCAGCGCCTCCGGCGCCGATCCGCTCAGGGTGAGCCGGGTGGAGGACGACGCGCCCTCGGCGACGGTCACGTCGGCGACCGAGGCGGAGAGGTACTGCGCCGGGCGGTCGTACGCCGGGTCGTCGAGCGGGCGGGTCAGTGCCAGCCCGTTCCACACCGACTCGCTGATCGCGACCGCGGTGCGGGGACCGAGGTCGAGCTGCTTGAAGCCGGGCACGTAGCTCGCCGTCGAGCCGATGCCGGCGGAGCCGTAGGGGTTGGAGCCCCACACGAGCACCGTCCCGTCGGCCCGCAGCGCGAGGACCGTGCTGGAGTAGTCCATGTCGACGTCGACGACCGGGGCGCCGGCAGGCAGCGGGACCCGCACCGGGGTCTCCGCACGTCCGCCGATGGCGACACCGGCGACGTCGAGCTCGTGGTTGGCGTTCTTCCCCCACATCCAGACCGAGCCGTCCTCACCGAGGGCCACGGCGTTCGACATGCCCATGCTGAGGTCGACGACCGGGACGCCGAAGCCGGTGACCCGCCCGGGACGCTCCGCCGTCTGGCTGTTGTGGACGCGACCGAGCGTGTCGTCGTACCCGCCGCAGCTCCACACGCTGCCGTCGTCGTTGCGCCACAGCGCACCGCCGCCGTCGCCGGAGGCCAGCTGCACCACGTGGTTGCCGTACCGGGGGTTCGTGACGGCCGACCGGAGCTTGGGCGTCACGGCCGGGGTCGTCGTCGCAGCGGTCGACGCCCCAGACGGCGACCGTGCGGTCGGCCATCACGGCGTACGACGACTGCTCGCCGCCCTCGACCTGCACCGCACCGGTGAGGTCGGTCCCGTCGGCGCGGACGACCCTGACCGGGCTGGGCCGCGAGCCGACGGTCGAGCCGTCACCGACCTGGCCGTTGAGGTGGGAGCCCCAGGCCAAGACCTGGCCCTGCGCGCCCAGCGCGAGCTGGGTGTCGTTGGCGCCGTCGGTCTGGGTGATCCCGGACAGGGCGGAGCCGGCCGACCCGCCGACGCCGAGCACCGTCACCGGGGAGTAGCGCTGGTTCTCGGTGCCGTCCCCGAGCTTGCCCTGGAAGTTCATCCCCCAGGAGCGCATCGTCCCGTCGGCCATGACCGCGTAGCCGGACCTGTCGTTGGTGTCGGTCATCCGCACCTGGTCGCCCAGCGCGGTGACCGGCACCGGCGAGTACTGGTCCTTGGTGCCGGAGCCGGTGCCGGCGTAGCCGCCCCACGCCATGAGCGAACCGGTCGGGCCGGTGGGCGGGGCGTCCGGGGTGGATGCGTCGCAGTCGTCGTCGACGGCGTTGTAGGGCCGCTCCAGCGCGCCCGGGTGGACGTCGACCCGGGTGTCGTCGCAGTCGGCGCTTCGCGTCCAGCCGTCGCCGTCGGCGTCAGCCAGGCGCACGGTCAGGGCCCAGCGGTGCTGGGTGGTGCGGCCGCCGGCAGTGACGTCGACGGTGACCCAGTGCGCGCCGAGGTCGTCGGCGGTCGCGTCGAGGGCCCAGGTGCTCGCGTCGGTGCCGACCGGCTTCCCGTCGAGCCGCCAGGCGTAGGACAGCGCCTGTGCCTCGGGGTCGTGCGCGGAGACGGTGAAGGTGACCCCGTCGCCCGGCTGCAGCACGCTGCGGGGACCGGGGGTCGAGGAGTCGACGACCGGCGCGCGGTCCGGCTGGCCGACCGTGACGTGGACCAGGTCGAACGCCTGGTCGCCGGTGCTGTCGGTGACCCGCAGCGCGACGCTGCGGCTCGTGGTGACCTGCACGGTCGGGCTCTGCCCCGTGGCGTCGTCGAACTGCCCGTCGCCGTCCACGTCCCAGGCGTACGCCGTGAGCGTGCGCCCGGCGGGCGCGGTCGAGCCGCTGGCGTCGAGCGTGACCGAGCCGGTGCCGGTCGTGGTGTCGGCGCCCGCCCGGGCGACCGGGCGCTCGACGCCCTCGCGGCCGGCGAGCCCGTCGACCACCTGCTGCCAGCCGTCGCGGGACTCCGCGGCGGCGGCCCTCCACGACTCGCCCGCGGCGACCGCCTCGTCGAGCGCGACGCGCAGCGCGTCCCGGTCGGTGCGGGGCGAGTAGCCGGAGCGCACCAGCTGCGCCTCCAGGTCGGCGATGTCGGCGTCGGTCAGGCCGTTGTTGCGCAGGGTCTGGCGCTGGGCCCCGGAGAACCCGCCGTCCCGGACCGCGTTGGTGAAGTCGGCGCCGGCCTTGTCCTGGGCGATCAGGGTGTCCATGGCGGCCAGCACCTCGGTGCGGAACGCGGCCAGCCCGTTGTCCCCGGACGCCGCGGCGGCGTCGGCCGACAGGTCGCGGACCGCGCGGGCCTGCACCAGCGCCCACTCGGCGTCGCCGGCCTCCTGGGCGCCCTGGTAGCGCTCGAGCGCGTGCAGCATCGCCTCGGCGCGGGCGCTCTCGCGGACCAGGCCGTCGGCCAGGTCGGCGTACGCCCGGGAGACCGGGCCGGGACCCGCCTCCACCCTCGCCTGGGCGAGGTCCGCGGCGGGGACCGGCAGCGTCTCGAAGTCGGGGTCGGCCGGGTCCTGCCAGATCGCGGAGTAGTTCGCGGCCATGTTGGCCATCAGGTTGGCGACCTGGTCCTTGAAGCCCTTGAGACTGCCGAGGTAGGCGTCGTCGAGGCCCTTCTTCATCGTCAGGGCCATGTAGAGGCACTCGGCGGCCGGGTCGAGCAGGCAGCCCTCGGCGTCCTTCATCCCGGCGTTCTTCAGCAGCCCGCGGATGATCCGCTGCACCTTGACCCAGGAGAGGTACTGCTCCTTGGCCGCGTCCTTCATCCGGCGGATCGAGTCCGACGGCGGCGGGATCTGACCGTCCGGCACGTCCACGGTGATCGCGTCGTGGAAGACGGTGTCCTCGGGGTCCACCCTGCCGTCCTGGCAGGTGTCGAAGACGATGTCGAACGTGCCGTCGCCGATCTTGCCGCTGGGGTAGGTGAAGCCGATCACCTCGCCGAGGAACATCGTCCCCGGTGCCACGATGGTGTTCGGTCTGCCGCCGCCGGCGTCGTCCAGCGAGGAGCCGAGCCCGGCACTGCCGGCGTTGACGATGTAGACGTCGCTGGCCGGGTAGACGAAGTCCCGGATGCCGTAGCCGACGCCCTTGGCGTCGCGACACTCGTTGTCGAAGGCCAGCGACCCGTCGATCATGATCGTCCCGTTGGCCAAGAAGCTCATGTGCTGGTTGCCGCCCACGGTGAACGAGAAGGCGTTGGAGCTGGCCTGGGCAGGCGAGGCGACGGCCACGACAGCCGAGGTGAGCGCGACAGCAGAAGCGGTCGAGAGCGCACGGACACGCATGATGGATTTCCCTCCGTTGTAGGTGGGACCACCCTCGGAGGGACTGCTTGCCCCGCACTTGGGGCCGGCTTGCAGGTGGCTTGAGCCCGGCGGTCAGGTCGGCTGAGGGAGGATGCCGCCATGCCGTGTCTCGACGACCGCGTTCTCGTGGGCAACCTGGTCGCTGGGGGGACCTGGGTCCTCCCGGTCCTCTTCCTCGCCCCGCTCCCGGCGCTGGTCGCCGCGGCGTACGTCGCCCTCGCGAGCGTGCTGCTGGCCGCCGCCTACGGGCGCGAGCACCTCACCCGCCGGCGCGAGGCCTGGACCTGGGTCGTCACGTGGGCCGGGGCGGTGGCAGCGTGGGTCGTGCTCCTCGCCGTCGTCGCACTCGGCGAGAGCGGGGACCCCGAGTCGACCGGGTCCTGGGTGGGGACGGCGCTATGGATGCTGCCGGTCAGCGCCGTGCTCGGGACGCTCTGCTACCTCGCGTGGCAGGTGACCGCGCTCGCCGTACGCCGAGTGCTCGCGTGGACCGAGCGCCGCTCCGAGTCGCTCAGCGGGTGAGGACCGGGTCGAGGGCGACCGCGAGGAAGAGCAGCGAGAGGTACATGTTCGACCAGTGGAAGAGCCGCATCGGCTTCATCTCCACCACGTTGTCCGTGCGCTGTGCGCGCTGGCGCAGGCCCCACGACTCGGCGACGAACACCGCGCCGAGGACGGCCGCGGCGACCGGGTAGAGCCAGCCCGTGCCGGCCACCGGCCACAGCACCGCCGAGGTGGCGACGGTCACGACGGCGTAGGCCAGGATCTGGTCGCCGACCTTCGCCGCGGGAGCGACCGAGGGCAGCATCGGGACGTCGGCGGCGGCGTAGTCCTCGCGGTAGCGCAGCGCCAGCGCCCAGAAGTGCGGCGGGGTCCAGAAGAAGACGACGAGGAACAGCACGACCGGCGGCCAGGCGAGCGAGCCGGTGACCGCGGTCCAGCCGATCAGCGCGGGGAAGCAGCCGGCGGCCCCTCCCCAGACGATGTTCTGGCTGGTCCGGCGCTTGAGCAGCATGGTGTAGCCGACGACGTAGAAGACGTTGGCGGCCAGCGCGAGCCAGGCGGAGATCCAGTTGACCGCGAGCCCCAGCAGCAGCGTGGACACCACACCCAGGACGAGACCGAAGACCAGGGCGGCCCGCGGCGTGACCACGTGGCGCGGCAGGGCACGGCGGCGGGTGCGGCGCATGCGCTCGTCGATGTCGCGGTCGTAGACGCAGTTGAGGACGTTGGCGCTGCCGGCCGAGAGCGTGCCGCCGACGACCGTGGCCACGACCAGCCACACGTCGGGCACGCCCTGAGCCGCGAGGAACATCACCGGCACGGTGGTCAGCAGCAGGAGCTCGATGATGCGGGGCTTGGTCAGCCCGACGTACGCCGCGAGCACGTCGCGCACCGACGCGCGGCCGAGCCGGTCGGAGTAGTCGGTGGAGGTGCCGACGGCGGGGGTCCCCGCGGAGGTCGCGTCAGCGGCGTGCGCGCCGGAGCGCGCTGCGGGCTGGGGATCGAGCGCCGTCACGTCGGGCAGTGTAGTCCGCGGAGCATGCGGGAACCGACTCCACACCCCCCTCCGGACGGGCTGAGCGGGTGTGCGTCCCGTCACCCGCTCTCGGTAGGGTCGAAAGCGCCGGCCGCTGCGTCGGCCGACGGACGCCGTACGACGAGAGGAACCCCGCGTGAGCACCCTGGAGTGGACCGATCTCGACCGCAAGGCGGTCGACACCGTCCGGGTCCTGTCGATGGACGCCGTGCAGAAGGTGGGCAACGGTCACCCGGGGACGGCGATGAGCCTGGCGCCGGTGGCCTACCTGCTGTTCCAGAAGGTGATGCGCCACGACCCCGCCGACCCCGACTGGATCGCGCGCGACCGGTTCGTCCTGTCCTGCGGCCACACCAGCCTCACCCTCTACAACCAGCTCTTCCTCGGCGGCTTCGGCCTCGAGCTCGAGGACCTCAAGGCCCTGCGCACCTGGGGCAGCAAGACCCCCGGCCATCCCGAGGTCCACCACACCGCCGGCGTCGAGACCACGACCGGCCCCCTCGGCCAAGGCATCGCCAACGCCGTCGGCATGGCCATGGCCGCCCGGCGCGAGCGCGGCCTGCTCGACCCCGAGCCGGCGGTCGGCGAGAGCCTGTTCGACCACCACGTCTACGTGGTGTGCAGCGACGGCGACCTGCAGGAGGGCGTGAGCGCCGAGGCCTCCTCGCTCGCCGGCCACCAGCAGCTCGGCAACCTCGTGGTGATCTACGACGACAACAAGATCTCCATCGAGGACGACACCTCGATCGCCTTCAGCGAGGACGTCTCGGCCCGCTACGCCGCCTACGGCTGGCACGTCCAGGACGTCGACTGGACCAATGGCGGTGACGGCTACGAGGAGGACGTGCCGGCGCTGTTCGAGGCCATCGAGAAGGCGCGGGCCGAGACCGACCGGCCCAGCTTCATCAACCTCCGCACCGTCATCGCCTGGCCCGCCCCCAACGCCCAGGGCACCGGCTCCTCGCACGGGTCCGCGCTGGGCGAGGACGAGGTCCGAGCGACCAAGGAGATCCTCGGCTTCGACCCCGACCAGACGTTCCAGGTCGACGCAGAGGTGCTCGAGCACACCCGGTCGCTGCGCGAGCGCGGTGCCGCCGCGGGCGCTGCCTGGGACGAGCAGTACCAGGCCTGGGCCCAGGCCAACCCCGAGCGCGCCGAGCTGCTGCACCGCCTGCGTGGCCGCGAGCTGCCCTCCGGCTGGACCGAGGCGCTGCCGACCTTCGACGCCGACGAGAAGGGCGTCGCCACCCGCAAGGCGTCCGGCGAGGTGCTCAACGCGCTCGCCCCCGTCCTGCCGGAGCTGTGGGGCGGCTCGGCCGACCTCGCCGGCTCGAACAACACCACGATGAAGGGCGAGCCGTCCTTCATCCCCGCAGGAGCACGCCACCAAGCAGTTCCCGGGCAACCCCTACGGCCGCACCCTGCACTTCGGCATCCGCGAGCACGCGATGGGCTCGATCATGAACGGCATCGCGCTGCACGGCGGCACCCGCGTCTACGGCGGCACGTTCCTGGTCTTCTCCGACTACATGCGCCCGGCGGTGCGGCTGGCCGCCCTCATGCAGGCGCCGGTCACCTACGTCTGGACCCACGACTCCATCGGTCTCGGCGAGGACGGCCCGACCCACCAGCCGGTGGAGCACCTGGCCGCGCTGCGCGCCATCCCCGGCCTGGACGTCGTACGCCCCGCCGACGCCAACGAGACCACCGTCGCGTGGCGCACCATCCTGGAGAACCCCCACGGGCCGGCCGGACTCTGCCTGACCCGTCAGGACGTCCCGGTCTTCCCGCGCGGCCAGCAGGACGACGGCACCTCGTGGGGCTCGGCCGACAGCGCCTCGCGGGGCGGCTACGTCCTGCTCGACGCCGAGGGCGAGCCCGAGGTGCTGCTCGTCGCCACTGGCAGCGAGGTGCAGATCGCGGTCGACGCGCGTGAGCGCCTCGCCGCGGACGGCATCCGCGTCCGCGTCGTCTCGATGCCGTGCCGCGAGTGGTTCGACCGCCAGGACGCGGCCTACAAGGACACCGTGCTGCCGCCGACGGTCAAGGCGCGCGTCAGCGTCGAGGCCGCCGTCGCCCAGGGGTGGCGCGAGATCGTCGGCGACCACGGCCGCAGCGTCTCGCTGGAGCACTACGGCGCCAGCGCCGACTACGCCCGGCTCTACCAGGAGTTCGGCTTCACCGCGGAGGCCGTCGTGGCCGCCGCCAAGGACAGTCTCGAGTCGGCCCGCAACGCGGCCCCCTGAGGGGTTTGCCAGGGACCTCGCGAGGGGTACGCCGACCGCAACAGGAAGGGGATTCCATGACCGACCAGACCACGAGGGCATCCGACCGGCTGGGAGCCCTGGCCGACGCAGGGGTGTCCATCTGGCTGGACGACCTGTCCCGCGAGATCATCGAGACCGGCGAGCTCGCCGGGCTCATCCACGACAAGCACGTCGTGGGCGTGACCACCAACCCGAGCATCTTCGCCTCGGCGCTGGCCGAGGGCGAGCGCTACGACGACCAGGTCGCCGGCCTCACCCGCGGCGGCGCCTCGGCCGAGGACGTGATCACCGAGGTGACCACCGACGACGTCCGCAACGCCTGCGACGTCCTGCGTGAGACCTTCGAGCGCACCGGCGGGCTCGACGGCCGCGTCTCGATCGAGGTCTCCCCCACGCTGGCCTTTGACACCGACGCCACCATCGAGCAGGCCACCATGCTGTGGCGCAAGGTCGACCGCCCCAACCTGTTCATCAAGATCCCGGCCACGACCGAGGGCATGCCGGCCATCACCGCGGCGCTCGGCGAGGGGATCAGCGTCAACGTCACGCTGATCTTCGGGCTGGAGCGCTACGGACAGGTGATGGAGGCCTACCTCGCGGGTCTCGAGCAGGCCCGCTCCCAGGGCATCGACCTCAGCGACATCCGCTCGGTCGCCTCGTTCTTCGTCTCCCGCGTGGACACCGAGATCGACAAGCGCCTGGAGGCGATCGGCACCGACGACGCGCTCGCGCTGCGTGGCAAGGCGGCGGTCGCCAACGCCCGCCTGGCCTTCGAGCGCTTCGAGCAGGTCTTCGCCGCGGAGCGCTTCGAGGCGCTGGCCGAGGTCGGCGCCCACCCGCAGCGCCCCCTGTGGGCCTCCACCGGCGTCAAGAACGAGAGCTACCCCGACACGCTCTACGTCGCCGAGCTGGTCACCTCCGGGACCGTCAACACCATGCCGGGCAAGACGATGGACGCCTTCGCCGACCACGGTGAGGTGCGCGGCGACACCGTGCGCGACGGCTACGCCGAGGCCCACGACGTGATGGCTCGCCTGGAGAAGGTCGGCATCGACTACGACGACGTGATCGCGGCCCTCGAGCAGGAGGGCGTCGACAAGTTCGTCGCCTCCTGGCACGAGCTCGAGGACACCGTGCGCTCCCAGATGGAGAAGTCGCGCGACGGGTCCGCCTCGTGACCGGTCCCCTCGCGGTCGGTGCCTCCGGGCCGGCCCAGGACGCCGTACGCCGGCACGTGCCCGACCTGGTCTCCGACCGGTTCGCCTCCCGCCTGTTCGCGCAGGACCGGACCCTGTGGGGCCACGACGCCGAGGAGGAGGCAGGGAAGCGGCTGTCCTGGGTGCAGCTGGCCACCGCGTCCCGCTCGCTGGTCCCGGAGATCACCGCGCTGCGCGACGAGCTCCGGGCGTCCGGGGTCGACCACGTGGTCCTGTGCGGCATGGGCGGCTCCTCGCTCGCCCCCGAGGTCATCTGCGCGACCGCGGGCGTCGAGCTGACCGTCGTGGACTCCAGCGACCCCGACCAGGTCCGCTCCGCGCTGACCGACCGGATCGAGCGCACCGTCGTGGTCGTCTCGTCCAAGTCCGGCTCGACGGTCGAGACCGACTCCCAGCGCCGGGCGTTCGTCGGTGCGTTCGAGGCCGCTGGCATCGCCCCGACCGAGCGCGTCGTGGTCGTGACCGACCCCGGGAGCCCCCTCGACGAGTCCTCCCGCGCCGACGGCTACCGCGTGGTCAACGCGGACCCCGACGTCGGCGGCCGCTACTCCGCGCTCACCGCCTTCGGTCTCGTCCCGAGCGGCCTGGCCGGAGCCGACGTCGGGCGTCTGCTCGACGAGGCGGCCGAGGTGGCGGACCTGCTCGCCGCCGACGAGGAGACCAACCCCGGGCTCGTGCTCGGCGCCGCCGTCGGTGGCACCGACCCGCTGCGCGACAAGCTCGCGATCGTCCCCGACGGGTCCCCCCTGGTCGGCTTCGCCGACTGGGCCGAGCAGCTCATCGCCGAGAGCACCGGCAAGCACGGCACCGGCATCCTCCCGGTCGTGGTCGGCGGCACCGAGGACCCGGAGGTGCAGTGGCCGGCCGGCGACGTGACCGTCGCGCGGCTCGTCGACGGGGCCGCCGCGGCCCGGTCCGACGACGACCGGTCCGAGGTCGTGGTGTCCGGCCCGCTCGGTGCCCAGCTGCTGCTGTGGGAGGTCGCGACCGCGGTCGCCGGCCGCCTGCTGGGGATCAACCCCTTCGACCAGCCCGACGTCGAGTCGGCCAAGAAGGCGGCCCGCGCGATGCTCGAGGGCACGCCCGACACCACCGAGCCGGCCTTCGTCGACCAGGGCGTCGAGGTGCGCGCCCTCGGCGGCCGTGGCGACTGGCTCGGTGACGCCGACACGGTCGAGCAGGCCGTCGCCGGGTTGCTCACCCAGCTCGAGCCCGACCGCGGCTACCTCGCGGTCATGGCCTACCTCGACCGGCTCGCCCACGCCGACCTCGCCGGGGTCCGCCGGGCGCTCGCCCTGCGCACCGAGCGGCCGGTCACGTTCGGCTGGGGTCCGCGCTTCCTGCACTCGACGGGCCAGCTGCACAAGGGCGGCCCGGAGACCGGGGTCTACCTCCAGGTCACCGGCACCCCGTCCGGCGACGTGCCGGTTCCCGGCCGGGACTTCGGCTTCGCCACGCTCATCGCCGCCCAGGCAGCCGGTGACGCGTCGGTGCTCGCCGGCCACGGCCGACCCGTGCTGAGGCTGCACGTGCGTGACGAGAGCGGCCTGGCCGCCGTACGCCGGGTGCTGGGTGAGTAGGGCGTGATCGACAACCCGCTCCGCGACCCGCAGGACCGCCGGCTGCCCCGCGTCGCCGGGCCCTGCGGGATGGTGCTGTTCGGCGTCACCGGGGACCTGGCGCGCAAGAAGCTGATGCCGGCGATCTACGACCTGGCCAACCGTGGGCTGCTGCCACCGGGCTTCTCCCTCGTCGGGTTCGCCCGGCGCGACTGGGCCGACCAGGACTTCGCCAAGGTGGTGCACGACGCGGTGCGCGAGCACGCCCGGACCGAGTTCCGCGAGGCCACCTGGGACCAGCTCGCCGAGGGGTTCCGCTTCGTGCCCGGCAACTTCGACGACGACCTGGCCTTCGCCCAGCTCAAGCAGACCATCCAGGACCTCGACCGGCTGCGCGGCACCGGCGGCAACCATGCCTTCTACCTCTCCATCCCGCCGCGCTTCTTCGGCAACGTGATCGGCCAGCTCAAGGAGCACGGTCTCACCGAGGGGCAGGGCGACGCCTGGCGCCGGGTGGTGGTGGAGAAGCCGTTCGGGCACGACCTGGAGAGCGCCCAGGAGCTCAACCAGGTGCTCGCCGACGTCTTCCCGCCGGAGTCGGTCTTCCGGATCGACCACTACCTCGGCAAGGAGACGGTGCAGAACATCCTGGCGATGCGGTTCGCCAACGCGATGTTCGAGCCGATCTGGAACTCCAACTACGTCGACCACGTGCAGATCACCATGGCCGAGGACGGCGGCATCGCCGGTCGGGCCGGCTACTACGACGGCATCGGCGCCGCGCGCGACGTGATCCAGAACCACCTGCTGCAGCTGTTGGCCCTGACCGCCATGGAGGAGCCGACCTCGTTCGACTCCCGCAGCCTGCGGATCGAGAAGCTCAAGGTGCTCGAGGCGGTCACGCTGCCGCGCCGGATCGACCAGGGCACCGCCCGCGGGCAGTACGCCGCCGGCTGGTCCGGCGGGGTCAAGGTGCCCGGCTACCACGACGAGCCGGACATCCCGGCCGACTCGCGCACCGAGACCTACGCCGCGATCCGGCTGGGCGTGGACAACCGCCGCTGGTCGGGGGTGCCGTTCTACCTGCGCACCGGCAAGCGGCTGGGCCGCCGCGTCACCGAGGTCGCGGTGCAGTTCAAGCAGGCTCCCCACCTGCCGTTCGGGCCGCACGCCACCGAGGACCTCTCGCACAACGCGCTGGTCATCCGGGTGCAGCCCGACGAGGGCGTCACGCTGCGGTTCGGTGCCAAGGTGCCGGGCACCGCGATGGAGATCCGCGACGTCAACATGGACTTCGCCTACGGCGGGTCGTTCACCGAGGCCTCGCCGGAGGCCTACGAGCGGCTCATCCTCGACGTGCTGCTCGGCGACCCGCCGCTGTTCCCCCGCCACGAGGAGGTCGAGGCCTCCTGGCGGATCCTCGACCCGATCGAGGACCACTGGGCCGACCACGGCAAGCCCGAGGCCTACGAGGCCGGCACCTGGGGACCCGCCTCGGCCGACGAGATGCTGGCCCGAGAGGGCCGGACCTGGAGGCGTCCATGAGCTCGATCGTCCTGGAGGACACCAGCGCCAACCAGATCGCCTCCGCGCTCGTCCGGGCCCGCCGCAACGCCGGGTCGCCCGCGATGGGCATGGTGATGACGCTCGTGGTCGTCGTCCCCGAGAAGGACGCCGAGGAGGCGATGGGTGCCGCCGGTGCCGCCGCCCGCGAGCACCCCTCGCGCATCCTCGCCCTCATCGTCGGCAGCGGTCGCGGCTCCTCGCGCATCGACGCCGAGATCCGCTCCGGCACGGGCACCCCCGGCGAGCTCGCGCTCATCCGCCTCTCCGGCGAGGTGACCTCGCACGCCGAGTCGGTGATCCTCCCGCTGCTGCTGCCCGACTCCCCCGTCGTGGTGTGGTGGCCCACGGACGCACCCTCCGACCCGGCGGCCGACCCCATCGGGCGGCTGGGCCGGCGCAGGATCACCGACGCCGCGCAGGTCCCTCGTGGCCGCCGCGAGGCGATGCTGACCCAGTGCTCGGCCTACGTCGACGGCAACACCGACCTCGCCTGGACCCGGATCACCCGCTGGCGGGCGCTGCTCGCCGCGGCGATGGACCAGGCGCCCGGCCGCGTGACGCGGATCGAGATCACCGGCGAGAAGATCAGCCCCAGCTCCGACCTGCTCGGCGCGTGGCTGGCCGACCGGCTCAAGGCTCCGGTCGACCGCAAGGTCTCCGCCGGCCCCGGCATCACCTGCGTCCGCCTGCACACCAAGACCGGCGAGATCAGCATCGCCCGCGGCGACGGCGTGCACGCCACGCTGCGGGTGCCCGGCCAGCCGGACCGGCCGGTGGCGCTGCCTCGCCGCGACCTGCCCGACCTGCTGTCGGAGGAGCTGCGCCGGCTCGACCCCGACGACGTCTATGCCGCCACCGCGCGCCGGCTGCACCGCATGGCCGGCTCGCCGGCCAAGAAGACGACCAAGAAGACGACGGCCAAGAAGTCGACGGCCAAGAAGTCGACGGCCAGGAAGTCGACCAGGACCTCGCCGGCGAAGCGGACCGGCGCCAAGAAGACGGCCGAGCGGGCCACCAGGAAGACCACGACGAGAGGGAGCAGGTCATGACCGGACCAGACGTGCGCCGCCACCCCGACCAGGAGTCGCTGGCTGCGGCGATGGCAGACGACGTGGTCGCGCTGCTGGCGCAGGCGGCGGGTGCTCCCGGCGGCGCCCGCGTGGTCCTCACCGGCGGCTCCGTCGCCAGGGACCTCCACCGGGCGATCGCGGCGCGGGCCGCTGACGTGGACTGGTCGCGCGTGACGGTGCTGTGGGGCGACGAGCGGTTCGTCCCGCTCGACGACGAGGAGCGCAACGACCGCCAGGCCACCGAGGACCTGCTCGCCCACGTGCCGGTCGGCACCGTCCACCGCATGCCCAGCCCCGACGACGGCGTCGACCTCCAGGAGGGTGCGGCGGCGTACGGTCAGGTGGTCGAGCGCCTGGTGGCCGAGCGTCCCGACCCGCTGTTCGACCTGGTCGTCCTCGGCATCGGGCCCGACGGCCACGTGGCCTCCCTCTTCCCCGGGCACGAGCACCCCGACCGCCCGGTCGTGGCCGAGCCCGACTCCCCCAAGCCGCCGCCGGCCCGGCTCTCGCTGTCGATGCCGGTGCTGTGCCGCGCCCGCCGGGTCTGGTTCGTGGCCGCCTCCGAGGAGAAGGCCGACGCCGTGCGCGGCTCCGTGCTGGACGACCCGCCGGGCCTGCCGGCGGGGCTGGCCCGGGGCGTGGACGAGACCCGCTGGTACCTCGACGAGGCCGCCGCCTCCCGTCTCTGAGCACCTCCCGGTCGAGCCTGCCGGGGCCCGAGCAGGTCCGACCGGCATGCTGTGCCGGTGCGATCGACCCTCCGAGCGGCGTGGCCCGCCGCCCTGACGCTCGCCGTCGTCCTGACGCTGACCAGTGCCGGCTACGGCTGGCACCGCGACGAGCTCTACTTCCGGATGCTGCCGCCGGCCTGGGGGTACGTCGACCAGCCGCCGTTCGCGCCGTGGGTCGTGCGCACGCTGGCCGCGATCGTCGACCAGCCCTGGATGGTCCGGACGGCCGCGACCCTGGCGAGCGTGGTCGCCGCCGTGCTCCTGGCGGGCATCACCGGGGTGCTCGGCGGGGACGCGCGCGCCCAGCGGGTGGCTGCCTGGGGCGGGGCGTTCGCCGGCTTCCCCGTCCTGCTAGGTCACGTAGCGCTGACCTCGACCTTCGACCACACGGTCACCCTCGGCGTGGTCCTGACCGCGCTGCTGGCGCTGCGTCGGGACCCCCGCTGGTGGGTGGTCGCCGGGGCCCTGGCCGGTCTGGCGACCTACAACCGGCTGCTGGTCCCGCTCGTCGTGCTCGGGCTGGTGCTCGGGCTGGTGGGCTGGCAGCGTGAGGCGTTCCGGTCGGGATGGCTGTACGCCGGTGCGGCCGTCGGTGCGCTCGTGTCGCTGCCCAACCTGGTCTGGCAGGCGCAGCACGACTGGCCGCAGCGCGCCATGGGCGAGGCGTTGTCGGCCAACAACGCGACCGACACCCGCCTGATCCTGCCGGTGGTGCTGGTGGTCGCGGTCGGACCGTTCCTGGTGCGCTCGGTCCTGCGCGGCGTCGGCCACAGCTGGTCCGCACCGCAGACCCGCTGGCTCGTGCTGGCCACGGTCGTCATGGTGGTGTTCACCTTCGTCAGCGGCGCCCAGCCGCACTACCCGACGACGATGCTCTGCGTGCTGTTCGCGGCCGGGTGCGCCGGCGCGGGCGACCGGCTCCCCCGCCGCCGCGCGCTGGCGTACAACGCGGTGCTCGCCGGCGTGATCGGGCTCCCGCTCCTGCCCCCCGCGGTCCTGGCCCGCACGCCCATCCCCTCGATCAACGTCGTCGCGGCCGACCAGGTCGGCTGGCCCACGTACGTCGAGCAGGTCGCCTCGGTGTGGCAGGAGGCCGACGACCCCTCGGGCATCGTGCTCACCGGCAACTACGGCGAGGCCGGCGCGGTGGCCAGGCTCGGGCCGCCCCTCGGCCTGCCGGCGCCCTACAGCGGACAGAACGCGCTGGGACTGCTCCCGGCGCCACCGGACTCGGCGACCACGGTGGTCGCCGTGGGCTGGGGAGCACAGGCCGTGTCGCAGGGGTTCGAGACCTGCCGGACGGTGGCTCGCCTCGACAACGGCATCGGTCTGGACAACGAGGAGCAGGGCGCCCCGGTGGCCGTGTGCACCGGGCGGACCGAGCCGTGGGCCACCCTCTGGCCCCGGCTGCGCCACCTGGACTGAACCGGGGAGGAGCCCTCGCTCAGCAGGGTCAGAAGATGATCTCGCCGCGCTTGCGCCGGTCGCGCAGCGACTTGAGCGCCTCGTCGAGGATGTCGGCCGCCTCCTGGTCGGAGCGCCGCTCCTTCACGTAGGCCAGGTGGGTCTTGTAGGGCTCGATCTTCGGCGGCGGGGGCGGGTTCTCCTGGTCCATGCTCGCCGGCAGCCCGCACCTCGGGCAGTCCCACGACTCCGGCACGACGGCCTCGGCGGCGAACGCCACCTCGAAGCGGTGCTGGTGCGCGCAGAAGAAGATCACCCGCTGGCGCGGCGCGGCCTCACCCCGCTCGGCCTCGCCCATGGGTCCTGCTCCGACCCGGCTTCCACGGATCGCGTTGCCTCCACCGACTGCCACGGTGGGCCTCCTCGATTGCTTTGGTGAGCGGCACCTCGCTGGGCACCGCACGAGCTCGAACGGGGGTGGTGCGGGAAGGGCTAGTTGCTGCCGTACTTGAACTTCATCAGCAGGCCGAGGCCCACGACGCAGACGAACCAGAGCATCCCGGCACCGATCGTGATCCGGTCCAGGTTGCGTTCGGCAACCGAGGACCCCCCGAGACCGCTCGACACTCCGCCGCCGAACATGTCGGAGAGCCCGCCGCCCCGGCCCTTGTGGAGCAGGATCAGCAGGATCATCAGGAGGCTCGTGATGATGAGCAAGACGGTCAGAGCGGTGATCACCAGGGAACTCTAACTCACGTCCCCGTGGCCTCAGAGGCTCGGCATGTCGTAGAAGCGGCACACCCCGCCGAACTCGTCGGCGTCGATGCTGGCGCCGCCGACGAGCGCCCCGTCCACGTCGGGCTGCGCCATGATGCCGGCGATGTTGCCGGCCTTGACCGAGCCGCCGTAGAGCACGCGCACGGCCTCTCCGGCCGCCTCGCCCCACGCCTCGCCGATGCGCGCACGGATCGCCGCGCACACCTCCTGGGCGTCCTGCGGGGTGGCCACCTCACCGGTCCCGATGGCCCAGACCGGCTCGTAGGCGACGACCAGGGCAGCGACCTGCTCGGGGGTGAAGCCGGCCAGCGAGCCGTCGACCTGGGCGAGCGTGTGCTCGACGTGACGGCCCTCCTTGCGGACCTCGAGACCCTCGCCGACGCAGACGATCGGGGTCATCCCGGCCTCGACGGTCTTGCGGGCCTTGGCGTTGACCTCCTCGTCGGACTCGGCGTGGTACTGCCGCCGCTCGGAGTGGCCGACGACGACGTAGGAGCAGCCGAGCTTGGCCAGCATGGCCGCCGAGATCTCGCCGGTGAACGCGCCCGCGTCGTGCGTGGAGACGTCCTGGGCGCCGTAGGTGATCTGCAGCTTGTCGCCGTCGACGAGCGTCTGCACGCTGCGCAGGTCGGTGAACGGCGGGATGACCGCCACCTCGGCCTTGGCGTAGTCGTGCCGCTTGTCCGACAGCGTCCAGGCGAGCTTCTGCACCAGGACGACGGCTTCCTGGTGGTTGAGGTTCATCTTCCAGTTGCCGGCCATGAGCGGCGTGCGGGATGCCATGAGGGCTCAGCTCTCCTTGAGGACGTCGATGCCGGGGAGGGCCTTGCCCTCGAGGTACTCCAGGCTGGCGCCGCCACCGGTCGAGATGTGGCCGAAGGCCTGCTCGTCGAAGCCGAGGGTGCGCACCGCGGCCGCCGAGTCGCCGCCGCCGACGACCGACAGGCCGTCGATCTCGGTGAGCGCCTGCGCGACCGCGCGGGTGCCGTCGGCGAACGCGGGGAACTCGAAGACGCCCATCGGGCCGTTCCAGAACACGGTGCGGGCGTCGGCCAGCGCCGCCGCGAACGCCTGGGCGGACTCGGGCCCGATGTCGAGCCCCATCTGGTCGGCCGGCATGGCGTCGGCGGCCACCACGGTGGCGGGCGCGTCGGCCTTGAACTCCGGTGCGACGACCACGTCGGTGGGCAGCACCAGCTCGACGCCGGACTGCTCGGCACGGGCGAGGTAGTCGCGGCACACCTCGAGCTGGTCCTCCTCGAGGAGGCTGGTGCCGACCTCGTGGCCCTGCGCCTTGAGGAAGGTGAACACCATGCCGCCGCCGATGAGCAGCCGGTCGGCCTTGCCCAGCAGGTTGTCGATCACGCCGAGCTTGTCGGAGACCTTGGACCCGCCGAGCACGACCGCGTAGGGCCGCTCGGGGTGCTCGGTCAGTCGCCGCAGCACGTCGATCTCGGCGGCCACGAGACCGCCCATCGCGTGCGGCAGCAGCTGCGCGACGTCGTACACGCTCGCCTGCTTGCGGTGCACGACGCCGAACCCGTCGGAGACGAAGACGTCGGCGAGGGCGGCGAGCAGCGAAGCGAACGCGCGCCGCTCCGCCTCGTCCTTGCTGGTCTCGCCAGCGTTGAAGCGGACGTTCTCGAGCAGGGCGAGCTGCCCGTCGCGCAGTCCCTCGACGGTGCTGCGCGCGGACTCCCCGACGGTGTCGGTGGCGAAGGCGACCTCGCCGCCGAGGAGCTCGCCGAGCCGGTCGGCGACCGGCTGCAGGGAGTACGCCGGGTCGGGCGCGCCCTTGGGGCGGCCGAGGTGGGCGGTCACGACGACCCGGGCACCGGCGTCCAGCAGCCGTCGCAGGGTCGGCAGGCTCGCGCGGATGCGGCCGTCGTCGGTGATGGTGCTCCCGTCGAGGGGCACGTTGAGGTCCGAGCGGACGAGCACGCGCTTGCCGCGCAGGTCCCCGAGGTCGTCGATCGTCCTCATCTCAGAGGCTGGCGCCCACGTGGAGGATCAGGTCGGCGAGGCGGTTGGAGTAGCCCCACTCGTTGTCGTACCAGCCGACGACCTTGACCTGGTTGCCGATGACCTTGGTCAGCGGCGCGTCGAAGATGCACGACGCCGGGTCGGTGACGATGTCGCTGGAGACGATCGGGTCCTCGTTGTAGCGCAGGAACTTGCCGTCCGCGGCCGCCTTCACCGCGGCGTTGACCTCCTCGACCGACGTCTCGCGGCCGGCCTCGAAGGTGAGGTCGGTGGCCGAACCGGTCGGGGTCGGCACGCGCAGGGCGAACCCGTCGAGCTTGCCCTTGAGCTCGGGCAGCACCAGGCCGATGGCCTTGGCCGCACCGGTCGAGGTCGGGACGATGTTGAGCGCGGCGGCCCGGGCCCGGCGCAGGTCCTTGTGCGGGGCGTCCTGCAGGTTCTGGTCCTGGGTGTAGGCGTGGATGGTCGTCATCAGGCCCTTGACGATGCCGAACTCGTCGTTGAGCGCCTTGGCCATCGGCGCGAGGCAGTTGGTGGTGCACGAGGCGTTGGAGATGATCGTGTGCTTCGAGGCGTCGTAGTCCTCGTGGTTGACGCCCATCACCACGGTGATGTCCTCGTTCTTCGCCGGCGCCGAGATGATCACCTTCTTGGCGCCACCGTCGACGTGGGCCTTGGCCTTGGTGGCGTCGGTGAAGAAGCCGGTCGACTCCACGACCACGTCGACGCCCAGGTCGCCCCACGGCAGGGCCGACGGCTCGCGCTCGGCGAGGATCTTCAGCGTCTTGTCGCCGTACTGGATCCCGCCGTCCACGACCGAGATGTCGGCCGGGTAGCGACCGAGGATCGTGTCGTACTTGAGCAGGTGCGCCATCGTCGCCAGGTCGCCGAGGTCGTTGGCGGCCACGATCTCGATGTCGGCGCCGGAGGCCTGCACGGCACGGAAGAAGTTGCGGCCGATCCGGCCGAAGCCGTTGATGCCTACGCGGACAGTCACTGGGAGGACTCCTTCATCAGGGGTTCGTCGGGGTCGCTGGTCGCTCCGGGGGGTCCGGTCGAAGGGACCACTTCGACCCTATCCCCCCGGGGCCGGCGCGGGCATGTCGCGTCGGTCCTACCCGTCCGTACGCCGGACAGCGCGCCCCTGTCGGCGGCGCGCCGAGGGTCGCCGGTCAGTCGTCGGCGAGCATCTCCGGGGTCAGGCTGGACTCGGTGTCGGGGATCCCGAGGTCCTGGGCGCGCTTGTCGGCCATCGCCAGGAGGCGGCGGATGCGCCCGGCGATCGCGTCCTTGGTCAGCACCGGGTCGTGCAGCTGGCCGAGCTCCTCGAGGGAGGCCTGCTTGTGCTCGAGGCGGAGCTCGCCGGCCTGGCGCAGGTGCTCCGGCACCTCGTCGCCGAGGATCTCCAGGGCGCGGGAGACCCGCGCCCCGGCGGCGACCGCGGCGCGCGCCGAGCGGCGCAGGTTGGCGTCGTCGAAGTTGGCCAGGCGGTTGGCGGTGGCGCGGACCTCACGACGCATGCGCCGCTCCTCCCAGGCCATGAGCGACTCGTGGGCCCCCAGACGGGTGAGCAGCGCCGCGATCGCGTCGCCGTCGCGGATGACCACGCGGTCGACGCCACGGACCTCGCGGGACTTGGCGGGGATCTCCAGGCGGCGGGCCGCCCCGACCAGGGCCAGCGCGGCCTCGGGACCCGGGCAGGTCACCTCCAGGGCGGAGGAGCGACCCGGCTCGGTCAGCGAGCCGTGGGCCAGGAAGGCGCCGCGCCACGCGGCCACGGCGTCGCAGCTGCCGCCGGAGACCACCTGCGGCGGGAGGCCGCGGACCGGACGGCCGCGACCGTCGATCAGACCGGTCTGGCGCGCCAGCGCCTCACCGTCCTTGACCACGCGGACGAGGTAGCGGCTGCTCTTGCGGATGCCGTGGCCCTGGACCATGGCCAGCTCGGACTGGTGGCCGTAGACCTCGGCGATGTCCTTGCGGAGCCGGCGGGCGGTGGCCCCGGAGTCCAGGTCGGCCTCGATCACGATCTGGCCGTTGACGATGTGGAGGCCTCCGGCGAAGCGGAGCATCGAGGAGACCTCGGCCTTGCGGCAACAGGTCTTGGTGACGTTCGTGCCGACGAGCTCCGCCTTCACCTGTGCTGTCATCGCCATGCTCCCGATCCTGCCACGTCAGCCCTGCCCGCTCGCCGGGCGATCGTGCCTCCCGACGGCCCGCCCAGCAAGGCTCCCGGACCGGGTCCTGGCTCGGGAACGGAGCAACCTTACGGGGTCGCCAAGGCCTCGGCATAGGCCCGTGCCAGCTTGGCCGCGTCGTGGCGCGCCGACCCGTCGTCCGAGGCGACGTCGGCCAGCACGAGGCGCGCACCGAGCGAGCCCGCCGTACGGCGCAGCGCGTCGGGGTCCACCACCGTCGAGGGGTCCGCCAGCACGACGTCGAGCCGCAGGTCCGGGGCGTGGTGGGCGAGGGTCTCCAGGTGGCGCTCGGGGGTGAAGCCGGTGGTCTCGCCGTGCTGCGGCGCGAGGTTGAGCACCACCATCCGCCGGGCCGCGGTCTGCTCCAGCGCCGAGCGCAGGTCGGGCACCAGCAGGTGCGGGATGACGCTGGTGAACCACGACCCCGGCCCCAGCACCACCCAGTCGGCCGCACCGATGGCGCTCAGCGCCTCGCCGCAGGGGGCGGGGTCGGGCGGGTCCAGGGCGACCTCGAGGAGCCGGCCGTCGGTGGTGGCCACCTCCACCTGGCCGCGGACCTGCGTGCGCCGCCCGTCGGCGAGCTCGACCTGGGCGGTGATGTCCAGCGGGGTCTCGGCCATCGGCAGGACGCGGCCCTGCGCCTGCAGCAGCCGGGCGACCAGGTCGAGCCCGCCGACGTGGTCGGCGAGCAGCTCCCAGAGCGCGACGATGAGCAGGTTGCCGACGGCGTGCTCGTGCAGCGGGCCCGCCGTGGAGAAGCGGTGCTGGAGGACGTCGGCCCAGGTGCGGCCCCAGGCGTCGTCGTCGCACAGCGCGGCCAGGGCCATGCGCAGGTCGCCGGGCGGCAGGCACTCGAACTCCTCGCGCAGCCGGCCCGAGGAACCGCCGTTGTCGGCGACGGTGACCACCGCGGTGAGGTCGTCCACCACGCGGCGCAGCCCGGCCAGGGAGGCGGCGAGCCCGTGCCCCCCACCCAGGGCGACGACCTTGAGGCCGAGTCGGGCGGTCACTCCCGCCCCAGGTCACGGTGGTCGGCGCGCGCGTCGACCCCGCACCCGCGCAGGCGGGCGGCGACCTCCTCGGCCATGGCCACCGAGCGGTGCTTGCCGCCGGTGCACCCGATCGCCACGGTCATGAAGCGCTTGCCCTCGCGGAGGTAGCGCTCCCCGACCCCCCGCAGCATCGGCACGAAGTGGCCGAGGAAGTCCTCGGCCCCGTCGCGGGACTTCACGTAGTCGGCGACCTCCGCCTCCTTGCCGGTGTGCGGGCGCAGAGCGGGCACCCAGAAGGGGTTGGGCAGGAACCGCATGTCCGCGACGTAGTCGGCGTCGACCGGGATGCCGTACTTGAAGCCGAAGCTCACGACGGTCACCTTGAGCGCGGTCGTCTGCACGGTGCCGAACTGCTCGGCGATCCGTGCGGTGAGCTGGTGCGGGTTGAGGTTGGTGGTGTCGATGACCAGGTCGGCGTCGCCGCGCAGCGTCGCCAGGACGTCGCGCTCGCGCCGCAGGCCGTCGAGCAGCCGGCCACCCGCCTGCAGCGGGTGCGGGCGCCGCGCGGCCTCCTGCCGGCGGACGAGCACGTCGTCGGCGGCCTCGAGGAACAGCAGCGTCGCCCGCCGGGCCAGGTCGCCCCGGGTGAGGATCTCGCGCAGCGAGTCGAAGAAGGAGCCCGACCGGACGTCGACGACGACCGCGATCGACATCGAGTGTCCGTGCACCTCGTCGACCATGTCCACCACGTCGGGCACCAGCGCCGGGGGCAGGTTGTCGACGACGAAGTAGCCGAGGTCCTCCAGCTCCTTGGCCGCCGTGGAGCGGCCGGCCCCCGTCATGCCGGTCACGACGACCAGCTCGCCGCTGGGTGCGACGTCGTCGGCGACCGTCAGGTCCGCCGACGCGGGAGGCTGCTCGGCCTGCTCCATGTGCTCAGCCCTCCTCGATGATCTCGCCGGTCGCGGTGTTGATCGTGACCGACGGGCGGCTCCCCTCGCCCTGGGGGGTCAAGGCTCCCACGATCGCCTCGGCCGTGCGCAGGCCGATGCCGGGGACCTCGGCGATCTCCTCGACCGACGCGGCCCGGATCTTCTTCAGGGACCCGAAGCGGCTGATCAGGGCCTTGCGCCGCACCTCCCCCAGCCCCGGCACGTCGTCCAGCAGGCTCTCGACCATCGACTTGGACCGCCGGCTGCGGTGGTGGGTGATCGCGAACCGGTGCGCCTCGTCGCGCAGCCGCTGGAGCAGGAACAGCGCCTCGCTGGTGCGGGGCAGGATGACGGGGTCCTCCTGGCCGGGGAGCCAGACCTCCTCCAGCCGCTTGGCCAGTCCGCAGACCGGCACGTCGTCGATGCCGAGCTCGTCGAGCGCGCGCTGGGCGGCGGCGACCTGCGGCGGCCCGCCGTCGACGACCACGAGGCCGGGAGCGTAGGCGAACTTGCGGGCTCGACCGGTGTCCGGGTCGACCAGCAACGGGCCGGACTCGGCCGGGTCGACCTGCCCGCCGGCGAACTCGGGGGTCTCCACCCGCTCGTCGAGCAACCGGCGGAAGCGACGCGTGATCACCTCGTGCATGGCGGCGACGTCGTTCTGCCCGTCGACGGACCGGACGATGAAGCGGCGGTACTCCGACTTGCGGGCCAGCCCGTCCTCGAAGACGACCATGGACCCGACCACCTCGGTGCCCTGCAGGTTGGAGATGTCGTAGCACTCGATGCGCAGCGGCGCCTCGGTCAGGCCGAGCGCGGTCTGCAGGTCCTCGAGGGCCTGGTTGCGGCTGGTCAGGTCGGAGGCCCGCCGCGTCTTGTGCAGCGCCATCGTCTGCTTGGCGTTGCGGGCGACGGTCTCCTGCAGGGCCAGCTTGGCGCCGCGCTGGGGCACGCGGACGCGGACCCGGCTGCCGCGCAGCGTGCGAGCCAGGTCTCGAGGACCTCGACGTCCTCCGGCACGGCGGGGACGAGGATCTCGCGCGGCACGCCGTCGCCGGACTCGCCGTCGTAGAGCTGCTGCAGGAAGCGCTCGACGAGCTCGCCGAGGTCGGCGTCCTCGGTCTTCTCCGCGACCCAGCCGCGCTGGCCCCGCACCCGGCCGCCGCGGACGTGGAAGATCTGCACCGCCACCTCGAGCGGGTCGTCCTCGAGCGCCACCACGTCGGCGTCGGTGCCGTCGCCGAGGACCACCGCCTGCTTCTCCAGGGCGCGGTTGAGCGCGCCCAGGTCGTCGCGCAGGCGCGCGGCCTTCTCGAAGTCCAGGTCCTCCGACGCGGCGTACATGTCCTGCTCGATGCGCTTGAGGAACGCACTGGTCCGGCCGGCCATGAAGTCGCAGAAGTCGTCGACGATCGCGCGGTGCTCCTCGGGCGAGACCCGCCCGACGCACGGAGCGCTGCACTTGTCGATGTAGCCGAGCAGGCACGGGCGGCCCACCTGCTGGGAGCGCTTGAAGACCCCGGCCGAGCAGGAGCGCATCGGGAAGACCCGCAGCAGCTGGTCGACGGTGTCGCGGATCGCCCAGGCGTGGGAGTACGGGCCGAAGTAGCGGGTGCCCTTGCGCTTGGCCCCACGGCCGACCATCACCCGCGGGAACTCCTCGGAGACGGTGACCGCCAGCCAGGGGTAGGACTTGTCGTCGCGGTACTTGACGTTGAAGCGCGGGTCGAACTCCTTGATCCAGGAGTACTCCAGCTGCAGCGCCTCCACCTCGGTGTTGACCACCGTCCACTCCACCGACGCGGCGCTGGTCACCATCGTGGCGGTGCGCGCGTGCAGGCCCGAGAGGTCCTGGAAGTACGACGTCAGCCGGGCCCGGAGGTTCTTGGCCTTGCCGACGTAGATGACCCGGCCCTTCGCGTCGCGGAAGCGGTAGACGCCGGGTGAGGTCGGGATCGTCCCGGGGGCGGGACGGTAGGTCGCGGGATCGGCCACCCGGCAAGCCTACGGAGCACGGCCGACAGTCCCGGCCGCCCGGGTGCCGGGCCCCGGCGAGGCGGCAGCGGGATCAGGCCTTGACGACGTTGCCGCCCCGCACCTCGACCGGGACCGGCGGCAGCGGGTTGCTGGCCGGTCCCTGGTCGACCGACCCGTCCTGGATCGAGAACCGGCTGCCGTGCAGCGGGCACACCATGTCACCGCCCTCGACCTTGTCGATCGTGCCGCCCTGGTGGGTGCAGATCCCGGAGAACGCCTTGAACTCGCCCTCGGTGGGCTGGGTCACCACGATCTTCACGTCGGTCAGGGCGACGCCCCCGCCGACCGGCACGTCCGCGGCTGCGACCAGCGTGGTCCCCGCGGTGGCGGACGACGCCCCGCTGCCGGCACCTCCGCCGGCCTCGCCGGACCCGGACGAGCAGGCCACCAGGATCGGGCCGGCCACGCCGTAGGCCAGCGCGCAGCCGAGGAACGAGCGCCGGGCCATGGCACCGGTCTCGCGCGGGGCGTCGGGGGTCGGGGAGCCAGTCGCCGTCATGCGGCTCAACCTACTCGCGCGCCCACGGGCGGACAGGTGGACAAGGGTCGTAGTACCCCTGCGCGGAACCATTGCGGCGGGCGGTAGAGCACCTCGAGACCGACACGGACCAGCGCACGGTGCACCAGCAGGGCGACCACGACGGCCACCGGGGTCATGGCGAGCGGGAGCCACACCTCGTGCGCGGTCCCGACCACCTGGGCCTCGACCGCCAGCAGCAGCGACACCGTCCCGCCCAGGACCAGCAGGTGGGCGACGTAGACCGGGAGCGTCTGCCGGCCCAGCCGCACCAGCGCCTGCCCGACGGCGGTGCGCTGGGCGCGCGCGGCCACGTGGAACGCCGCGGCCACCGACACCGCCCCCAGGGGCAGGCGCAGCAGGTCGTGCACCGGGTCGGGGCTCGCGACGTACGCCCCGGTCAGGGCGGCCAGGACCAGCACCGACCCCCGTGCCGTGCCGGTGCGGGCCGTCGTGACCGCCGTGCGCAGGCGGGGACCGAGCAGTCCCGCGCCGACGAAGAAGACGTAGTAGGAGCCCAGCCGCTCCGGGTAGGTCCACGGCAGCGTCAAGGGGCCGAGCAGGGCGGCCGACGCGGCGCCGGCGAGCCCGAGCTGCACCCAGGCGGGGACGCGGACCGTGACCTTGGCCAGGACCGTGAAGAGGACCAGCGCATGCAGGAACCAGAGCCCGTTGGCCGGCGCCCAGAGCGAGGCCAGCAGCCGGTGGGCGTCGTTCTCGCTGGGCCGGCTGGGCAGCGGGACCAGCCAGAACCACCCGAACCTCAGCAGCAGCCAGACCGCGAACGGCCACACCAGGAGGCTCAGCCGGCTGTGCCACAGCTCGCCCCACGACCGGCGCAGGACCGAGGCGAGGAACAGGCCGCTGGCGGCGAAGAACACCGGCATGCGCGCCATCGAGAACACCTGGTTGACCTGGATCCAGGTCTCGCCCACCAGGCCCGCCTGGTGGGTCAACCGGCCGGCGTGGAACAGCGCGACCAGCACGATCGCGGCACCCTTGACCAGGTCGACCCAGTCCAGGCGCGACCCGGCGGCGGCAGCCGTCGCCCCCCGCGCGACGGTCTCACCGACGGCGGGCCCGGAGGTCCGCTCGTGCGGGGTCACTGAGGCCATCGGGGCCAGGCTAGGGACCCAGGCAGGACGAAACGCCCGATCCGGGCGCGACGTCGGCCACACCGGGGGTGAGGTCCACCACCCCGGCGCCGGTCAGGAGTTGCGAGCGACCCGCCGCGCCGCGGCGGAGCGCTTGGCCGGCGCCTTCGTCTTGCTCGCGGTGGCGCGCTTGGTCCGGGTGCGCTTGGGCTGCTCGACCGGGTCGGCGGCGGCCAGGATCGGTGCGAGGAACGCGCCGGTGTGGCTCTCCGGGTGCGCCGCGACCTCCTCCGGGGTGCCCTCCGCGACGACCGTGCCGCCGCGGCTGCCGCCCTCGGGGCCCATGTCGACGATCCAGTCGGCGGTCTTGATCACGTCGAGGTTGTGCTCGATCACCAGGACGGTGTTGCCCTGGTCGACCAGGCGTCCGAGGACCACCAGCAGCTTGCGGATGTCCTCGAAGTGCAGCCCGGTCGTGGGCTCGTCGAGGACGTAGACGGTGCGCCCGGTCGAGCGCTTCTGCAGCTCGGTGGCGAGCTTGACCCGCTGCGCCTCGCCGCCGGACAGCGTCGGGGCGGGCTGGCCGAGGCGGACGTAGCCGAGACCGACGTCGACCAGGGTCTCGAGGTGGCGGTTGATCGCCGGGACCGCGGCGAAGAACTCCACCGCCTCCTCGATCGGCATGTCGAGCACCTCGGCGATGGTCTTGCCCTTGTAGTGCACCTCGAGCGTCTCGCGGTTGTAGCGCGCCCCGTGGCAGACCTCGCACGGGACGTAGACGTCCGGCAGGAAGTTCATCTCGATCTTGATCGTGCCGTCGCCCGAGCACGCCTCGCAGCGGCCGCCCTTGACGTTGAAGGAGAAGCGGCCCTGGAGGTAGCCGCGCATCTTGGCCTCGGGCGTCGAGGCGAACAGCTTGCGCACGTGGTCGAAGACCCCGGTGTAGGTCGCCGGGTTGGACCGCGGGGTCCGGCCGATCGGCGACTGGTCGACGTGGATGACCTTGTCGACGTCGTCCAGGCCCTCGATGCGGCGGTGCCGGCCGGGCACCGTGCGGGCGTTGTAGATCTGCTTGGCCAGCGAGGTGTAGAGGATGTCGTTGACCAGCGTCGACTTGCCCGAACCGCTCACGCCCGTGACCGCGACGAAGAGCCCCAGCGGGAACGAGACGTCGATGTCGCGCAGGTTGTGCTCCTTGGCCCCGACGACCTTGAGCTCGCGCCCCGGCGTCCGCGGGCGGCGTACGGCGGGCAGCGGGATCGACCTGCGCCCCGAGAGGTAGAGGCCGGTCGGGGAGTCGGGGTGGGCCAGCAGGTCGGCGACCGGACCCGAGTGGACGACCTGGCCGCCGTGCTCCCCCGCGCCCGGGCCGATGTCGACCGCCCAGTCGGCGACCCGGATCGTGTCCTCGTCGTGCTCGACGACGATGAGGGTGTTGCCGAGGTCGCGCAGCCGCAGCAGGGTCTCGATCAGCCGGCGGTTGTCGCGCTGGTGGAGGCCGATGGACGGCTCGTCGAGGACGTAGAGGACGCCCACGAGGCCGGCGCCGATCTGGGTCGCCAGCCGGATGCGCTGGGCCTCGCCGCCGGACAGCGAGCCCGACGGCCGGTCGAGCGAGAGGTAGTCCAGGCCCACGTCGAGGAGGAAGCGCAGCCGCTCCTGGATCTCCTTGAGCACCTGCTCGGCGATCTGCCGCTCGCGGTTGGTCAGCTCGACCGTGCGCAGGAAGTCGGCGGTCTCGTTGATCGGCAGCGCGCAGACCTCGGCGATCGACCTGCCGCCGACCGTGACCGCGCGGACCACCGGCTTGAGCCGGCTGCCCTCGCAGGCCGGGCAGGGCACCTCGCGCATGTAGCCCTCGAACCGCTCCCGGCTGGTGTCGGACTCGGCCTCGCGGTGACGGCGCTCGATGTAGGGGCGGACGCCCTCGTAGCCGGTGACGTAGGTGCGCTCGCGGCCGTAGCGGTTGCGCCTGCGGACCGTGACCTTCTTGCCGTGGCCGTCGAGGATCGTGGTGCGGATCTTGGCCGGCAGGTCCTGCCACGGGGTGTCGAGGTCGAAGCCCAGCTCGTCGCCCAGCGCGGCCAGCAGGCCGAGGAAGTAGTCGGCGACGTGCGCGCCGGTCCATGGCGAGATGACGCCCTCGTTGATCGACGCCGCCGGGTCGGTGACGACCAGCTCGGGGTCGACCTCCATCCGGGTGCCGAGCCCGTGGCACTCCGGGCACGCACCGAACGGCGAGTTGAAGGAGAACGAGCGCGGCTCGAGCTCGTCGGTGTCGATCGGGTGGTCGTTGGGACAGGCCATCCGCTCGGAGAACTTCTGCTCGCGGTGCGGGTCCTTGGCATCGCGGTCGACGTAGTCGAAGACCACCAGGCCGCCGGCAAGGCCGAGGGCGGTCTCGACCGAGTCGGTCAGCCGCCGCTGGGAGGACGGCTTGACCGCCAGCCGGTCGACGACCACCTCGATCGTGTGCTTCTTCTGCTTGTCGAGGGTCGGCGGCTCGGTCAGGGGGTGGGTCTCCCCGTCGACGCGGGCCCGCGAGAAGCCCTGGCTCTGCAGCTGGCGGAACAGGTCGACGTACTCCCCCTTGCGGCCGCGGATCACCGGGGCGAGGACCTGGAAGCGGGTGCCCTCCTCGCCCTGCATGACCCGGTCGACGATCTGCTGCGGGGTCTGGCGCGAGATCGGCTCGCCGCAGGTCGGGCAGTGCGCGCGGCCGGCGCGGGCGTAGAGCAGGCGGAGGTAGTCGTAGACCTCGGTGATCGTGCCGACGGTCGAGCGCGGGTTGCGCGAGGTCGACTTCTGGTCGATCGACACCGCCGGGGACAGGCCCTCGATGAAGTCGACGTCGGGCTTGTCCATCTGGCCGAGGAACTGGCGGGCGTAGGCCGAGAGCGACTCGACGTAACGCCGCTGGCCCTCGGCGAAGATCGTGTCGAAGGCCAGGCTCGACTTGCCGGAGCCGGAGAGCCCGGTGAAGACGATGAGGGAGTCACGCGGCAGGTCGAGGGAGACGTCCTTGAGGTTGTGCTCCCGCGCTCCGCGGATGATGAGCTGGTCGGCCACCGGGGTCCTTCGGTCGTCGTCTTCGAACAGGTGTTCGCCATGCTAGCCCGGACCACCGACAGGACGTGCGTGGTCACGGCACCACCCCACTGTTTGGATGGGCTCCATGACCGAGGCCCCTGGACCGTCCCGCCCCTCCCCCGCGCTCCCGCACCTGGAGGAGACGGTGCTGGCGACCCAACGCTACCTGGCCACGGTCAACCGGCTCACCGACGCGGAGCTGCGGGCGCCGAGCGTGCTCCCCGGCTGGAGCCGCGCGCACGTGGTCGCCCACGTCTCGCGCAACGCCGAGGCGATCATGCGGCTGCTGCACTGGGCGCGCACCGGCGAGCCGACCCCGATGTACGTCTCCCAGGAGGCCCGCGACCGCGACATCGAGCAGGCGGCCCGGCTGACCGCCGACGAGCTCGTCGCGGACGCCGTCGAGACCTCGGCACAGCTCGAGGCCGCGGCCCGCGGGCTCCCCGAGGACCGGCTGGCCGAGACCGTGGCCCGCACCCTCGACGCGCCACCGTTCCCGGTGCGCCGCGCGGGCGCGATGCGGCGCACCGAGGTCGAGGTGCACCACGCGGACCTGGCCTCGGGCTACACCGCGCACGACTGGCCGGCCGACCTCCACGACCACCTGCTCAAGCGCCGGTCGCGGGAGCTGGCCGAGCGCGGCGGGTTCGTCCTGCGCCTGGAGGACCGCGACACCGACCTGCCGATGGGGCGGGTCGCGGCTGGGCCGGTCGTGGTCAGCGGCGCCACCGCCGACGTGGTCTGGTGGCTCCTCGGTCGCGGCTCCGGGGAGGGTCTGCGATGCTCGGCAGGTCAGCTCCCCGAGCTCGGAAAGTGGGCCTAGACGTGACGTACACCGGCAAGGTCTCCGAGGGCGGCGCGCCCGACGTGCGCGAGCTCGCCCACCTGGTCGTCACCAAGATGGAGGTCGGCGACTTCGGCAACAACACCTACCTCCTGCGCTGCCGCCGCACCGACGAGCAGCTGCTGGTCGACGCCGCCGCCGAGCCCGACCGGATCCTGCAGCTCGTCGGCTCCGACGCCCTCGCCTCCGTGGTGACGACCCACCAGCACGGCGACCACTGGCAGGCGCTCGCCGAGGTCGTCGAGGCGACCGGCGCGACGACGTACGCCGGGGAGAAGGACGCCGAGGGCATCCCCGTGACCACCGACGTGCTGGTGAAGGACGGCGATCGGATCCGCGTCGGCGAGTGCGAGCTGGAGGCGATCCACCTCGTCGGGCACACCCCTGGTTCCATCGCGCTGCTCTACGACGACCCGGAGGGCACCCCCCACCTGTTCACCGGTGACTGCCTCTTCCCGGGGGGCGTGGGCAACACCTTCGGCGACAAGGACAACTTCGCCTCGCTCCTGCGCGACGTGCGGACCAAGCTGTTCGACCGGCTGCCGGACGAGACCTGGTTCTATCCCGGCCACGGGGACGACTCGACGCTCGGCGCGGAGCGGCCTCACCTGGCGGAGTGGGAGAGCCGCGGCTGGTGAGCGCCTGACGGGTCCGCGACCACCTCGAACTCGTCCGTCTCGGTCGTCCAGCTCGCGGTCAGGCCTCCCTCGTCCCATTCAAGGGCCAGGTGCTCGGGCGCGGCGGTCGGGTCGGTGGTCAACAGCGTCGCGACGGCCACCGGCAGCGACCCGTGCCAGGTCGACGACAGCAGCGCGGCCGGGACACGGGACTCCAGCCGCGTCGACCACCATCCGCGCTGTGACTCCTCGTCGCCCCGCACCGCTTCGTGCTCCAGGACGTCCCCGGCACCTCGACCCGGGGTGGCGACCGCGTGCTGCAGGCGGAGTGCCGGGGTCCCGACCCGGAGCGCGACGTGGCCGTCGCTCGTGGGCTCGACGTCCAGCGACGGGTGGAGCGGCCAGCCCACCCGGACGTGGTGCCGGCCGGCGCCGTGGAGCAGGTCCAGCACGAGGATGCTCGGCCAGTCGCCGGGGGCAACCAGCACGCGACGGTGTGTGACGGGGGGGTCGAGCCGGTGATAGCCGTCGTGCTCGGCGTCGACGACGCCTTGGCGCAGGTCCACGACTCCGACCCGGACCCGCGCATGGTCGGTCCACATGAAGTCGCCGGCCATGCGCGACTGGTCCTGGTCATCCACGGTCACCGTTGCGTGCGCGCGCGTGCCGCGATGGACGCCCCGCCACTCGGGATGGCCGTAGTAGCTCCCCGTGCCGGGATCTCCGACGAGGTCTTCTCCATCGAGACTGAGCGTCACTGCAAGGGCGTCCGCGTGACCGTGGGCTGCGATCGACAGATAGCCGAGAGGGCCGACGTCCATCATGAGGCGACGGTTGGCCGAACGCAGGACCACCATCCCACCCGATGCGGCGTAGCAGCTGTCCTCGAACCGGGTCACCTGGGCTTCGCCCGGCGGCTTCGCATGGGGTGGGCCCACAGCAGTCTGCAGCCAGGCGGACAGCAAGGTGTCGTTTCCACATCGGCGCGCCCCCTCATGGCCCATGAGCGCGGCAACCGCTCCCAGGTGGTCGCGGACGGTTCGGCGGCATCCTGCATCGAGTCGCAGGGCGAAGCCGTCGTCGTCATCGCCGTAGCGCGGGTCCGGATCCCCCTCCCCCACGACGGCGCAGAGGTAGTCAGCACTACGGTTCAGCGCAGCCATGATGGGTGAGGGGGCATGACCGTCGCGCGAGCCGGCGAGTGCCGCGACCAGCACGAGCAGGTCCGCGGTCAGCAGCTGGTAGGCGAGTGCCTGCTCCGCGCCGACGCCGTCGGGCAGGATCTGGCGATCAGCCTCCGCCGACAGGCGCTGGAGTGCTCGCTCCTCCCAGCGGGCTGCTCGGGCGAGCTCGGGCACCATCATGGACACCGCTGTCACGCCCGCGAGCTCCCCGACGAGGTGGTTGTTGGCCGAGCTGAAGAGGGATGGATCGCGCCAGCACTGGACCGCGCTGGCGGCGAGCACGCGGACCACTCGCTCGAACCGGGAGACGGTCAGTGCCGGGTGGTCGCGAAGGCCTTGCAGCGCGGTGACGACGGAGATGGCCCGCATGGCGGGTTCGTAGGCGCCACGCCAGGCGATGCCTCGTCCCACCGGGTTCTGGTCGACCCATGAGTCGAGCTGCTCCAGCGCGGCCTCGGCGAACGAGTCGCGTCCTGTGAAGAGCCATGCCTGCGCCAGCCATGGCAGGTGCTGGAGGCGGTTGAGCTCCCAGATCCACTTCGGGTCGGCAGCGGCGAAGCGATGGTTGATCTTGGCGCCGGGCCTCGTCGGCCACCTGAACCGGTGCAACGGATCGTAGTTCCAGTCGATCGGTTCGCCGACCTGCACCTCCGGGTAGCCGAAGTAGGCGACTCGACCTGCAGTGACGCGCTCGGCCGCCCTGACGAGCGCCTCCACCGCCTCCGGTCGGGTCTCGGCGATGGTTGCGGCTCGCGTCCTGTCCAGCAGCACCGGACGATGGGCTCCGCGACGGAACGCCTCCAGAGCGGACTCCCAGTCATTGCCGGGGGTGAGGCGAGTCGGGACGTCGTGGGCGACGCCCAACAGCACCCTGCGGCGCTGCTGGGCAGCTCGCCAGGCGATCTCCTGCACTGACATCGAGGTCAGGCGACGGGCGTACCAACGGATTCGAGGAGTTGCTCCCGGAAGCCGCATCACGTCTCTCCTCCTCAGGTGCCGCGGACCGCGCGGTCGTAGGCGGCGAGGTCCCTGCGGAGGACCGCTCGTTCGACGAGTCGTGCACGTGCGGACAGCGCGCCGTCATGCCGGTGCACGCTCTCCTGGAGGATCGTCGCGGCGACGGTGAGGAGGTCCTGGCGGACCTCCGGCGCCAGCATCGAGGTGCGCCGGTAAAGGAACTTCCCGACGTGGTCGACGAGCTGGTGGTAGAGGACGCGGCCTCCCTCGATCCCGAGGCGGCGGTCGACGTCGAGGCAGTACTGAACGTTGTAGAGGATGTCCAGGCCCCGGCCCCCGAGAGCAGCCGCGGAGGAGATGGACGTGTCGTTGGTGTTGTAGACGTAGCCGACGGCGTCCGTCATCACGATGCGTCGGGCTCGGTGAGCCACGGTGAGGCTCACGATCGTGTCCTGGAAGTGGTAGTGCGGGGGGAACCCCGCTCCATCCCACAGTTCCCGGGCAAAGAGCTTCCCCCAGCTGTAACCGTCCAGATCACGGATCGCCGGCGAAGGACGCCCCGGCTGGTCCACGACCTGCGGCGCCCGCCGAGGGGGGCGAGACCGGGTGCTGAGCCGTTCCGCGAGCAGGAAGTCCGACTCGACCAGGAGGTGGTCGGCCTGGACGAGGTCGGCGCCGGTCGCCACGGCCGCCGACACGAGGTCCTCGACCGCGGTCGGCGTCAGCAGGTCGTCGGCGTCGACGAACATCAGGTAGCGCCCCCGCGCCGTCCCCATCGCCACGTTCCTGGCGTCACCCGGCCCTCCGTTGGCCTTGTGGTGCACGGACACGGGGGGTGCACCCGAACCTCCTCCTACCACCGAGGCGATGACCTCACGGGACGAGTCCGTGCTCCCGTCGTCGACGACGATCACCTCGAACCTGAAGCGGGTCTGCTGGTTCAGCACCGAACGCAGGCAGGCGGCGACGTAGCGCTCGGCGTTGTACACCGGGACGACGACCGAGACGTCGTGCTCGACCGGGCCGCCCAGGTCGAGCGCGGCATCGGCCCGGCGGTCGGGTTGGACACCGTGGAGCCGAGCCAGCGCGGCGTCATGTTCGGCGATCGTCACCGGCGCACCCGACGACTGAGAACGCGCGAGCTCGAGGAGGACCGCCCTCGGGAGTCTCCCTGCGGCACCCGCCCGGGACGCGGAGACCTTGAGCGAGCTGTAGAGCGCGGGGTGCCGTCTGAGCCGACGCTTCAGACCATCGACCCGGGACATGGCGACAGGCTATTCGCAGACCTATGGTGGCGGGGAAGACGACCTTCGTCAGGAATTCAGGTGACCAGTGTCCGGAGCCCCAGGCGCCGAGAACACATCTCCGCGCGTCACGATCGGTGTCCCTGTCTTCAACGGGGAGCGCTATCTCAGGACTGCCCTGCAGTCGATCGCGGACCAGACCTACCCCGACTTCGAGGTGGTCATCTCGGACAACGCCTCGACCGACTCGACCCCGGACATCTGCCAGGAGTTCGCTGAGAAGGATCCTCGGTTCGTCTACGTCCGGCAGCCCGAGAACCGGGGCGGCACATGGAACTTCAACCACGTCGTGGAGCTCGCGCGAGGTGAGTACTTCAAGTGGGCGGCACACGACGATGTCATCGAGCCGACGTTCCTCCAGGTGTGCGTCGAGGCCCTCGACGCGGCGCCGCCGGAGGTGCTCCTGGTCTACCCGAAGACCACGTTGATCGACGAGAACGGCCACGTCATCGACACCTACGAGGACCGTCTCGACCTTCGCCAGCCCCGTCCGTCGGACCGCTACCGCACGTTCTTGCAGAACTTCGTCCTGGCCAACGCGCTGTCCGGCCTGTTCCGGCTCGACCAGCTCCAGCGTACGAGACTCTTCGGGCTCTACCCGGAGAGCGACATCGTGACCTTCGTCGAGCTCGTGCTCCTGGGCCAGATCTGGGAGCTCCCGCCCCGGCTCTTCCTGCGCCGGGACCACCCGCAACGTGCGACCAAGGCCCACGCCAACAGTGCGCTGTTCAACACCTGGCACAACCCGGGCGCGCACGTGGAACGGGACATGCCGCGCTCGAAGCTCGTCGCGGAGAGTGTCTGGGCGATCCGCCATGCCCCGATCCCCCGCGTGGAGCGGATCCGGAGCTACCTCTTCCTGGCCCGTGCCTGGACGAGGGGGTACGCGGCGACGGTGCTCAAGGAGTTCCTGGCAGAGGGCGTCAGGATCGCCTCCAACGCCGTGCGCGCCCGCCGTCCACGTCCTCGGGCCGAGAGATGACCTCTCCGCGACGCAGGAGGGCGTCGAGCTCGGCCTCCTGGCCGCGCAGCTGACCGCGGAAGCGCTCCACCGCGTCGACGACGCCCTCGTGACGGACCCGCAGGTCGCTCTCGATCATCGCGACCTGCAGCATGACCTCCGAGACCTCGAAGCTCCCGACGTCGTTGGTGCAGTCCGCGTTGCCCAGCGCGCGCTGGAGCTCGGCATGCTTCGGGCTGTACCCCAGTGCGATGGTCGGCCGACCAGCCATCGCCGCGGCAATGAGGTTGTGGTACCTGCTGGAGATGACCAGCTGGCTCGCGGCCAGCTCCTCGACCAAGTCGTCCAGGCGACGAGACGTCGAGACCTCGAGTGCCTCATGGGTGGCCTTCGGGCCGACACGCCGCAACACCTCCGTCAGCACCGGCTCGTCCCAGGGCGCCCCGACGATCAGTCGCACTGCTCTTCCCGAATCGAGCAGCCGCTCCACCAGGTCGACCTGGTTGGCGACGTAACGGTCCGCGACCTGGTGACGGGCACGGGCCCCACGGTCGTGTCCGGCGTAGTTCATGATCCCGACCGCTACCTCCCGCCGGGCCGGGGGTGGGGCCACCCGGCTCGGAAGGCGGAAGGCGATGTCAGGGTAGACATGGTCGTCCTCGGCAGCGACGCCCCACTGCACGGCCCGGGCGCGGGACATGGGATCGCGGAAGGACCTGTACGTCGCGGCGCTCAGCGCTGTGCGGAAGAAGTACCGGGCCAGGGGGGTCCGAGGGTTCCCACCGCCGACACAGAGGTAGGCCAGGCGCGTCCTGCGCAACCGGCACGCCACGCCAAGGCAGAACAGGTCGAAGGGGGTGTCCCACGAGCTCAGGCCCATCGAGTCCTCGAAAATCCCCGTGCCAGGAACCACGATGAGGTCGTACGCGCCGGCCCGATGGACCATGAGCCCGAGGTCGCGAACCTTCTCCGCCCACCGAACGATCCAGCCGGCGCGGCCCAGGTGCCGTGACGGAGTGCGCCCCTTCAAGAAGACGGCGCGCACGCCGAATTCGCGTGTGGTCGCCTCAGGCACGCGACAGAAGCAGGTCAGCTCGGACGGTAGGTACCCATGGGGCGACAGCAGGTCCAGCAGCGCCCCGAGCGAGGCGTCGTTGCCGAAGTTCCCCCAGCCGAACTCGCCGTACACCGCCACCCGCGAGCCGTCGACATGCCTCTCACGACGGACCCCTGGCTCGGACCCGAGACTCACGCCGAGTCCTCCGTCATCGCTGCGGCGTCGGAGCGACGCCTCCCTGCACGACGAGCGAGAGCGACGACCTCGGTGAGGACTCTCCTGTCCAGCATGATCAGGGTCGCGAGGTAGACCGTCGCGCCCAGGATCGACTCGGCTGCGACGAGGGCGAGCCCGGCGGCGACGCCGTGCTCGTCAGCACGGATGAGCAGGCGGTCGAGGGCGGCAGTGCACGCCGCAGCCACCAGCATGGCCGTCAGCGACGGCGCCACCGCCAGACGGAGGTCCCGGCCACTGACCCCCACGACGCGTCTGGCCACCACGAGCATGACCCCGCCCACGGTCAACGCAGTCAGAGACACCGCCAGCCCGACGCCGACGACGCCGAGCGGCCCGATCAGCACCAGGAGCAGCATCATCGAGACCCCGAAGTCGGTCCCGGTCTGCCAGTTGATCAGCGACGTGCGACCGGCGCCCTTGATGGCTTCGGCGGCCATCGTGGTGAACACGGAGCCAAGCCCGAGGCCGGCCATGGCCGCGGCGACGAGACCGGCGTCGCGCCATCGTTCTCCGAGCAGCAGCACGACTGCGGGCTCTCCCAGGGCCAGGAGGAGCGCGGTGAACCCTGCGACGCCGATCGTGCCCACCCGCAGGGCAGTCAGGAACATCGACCGCAGCCGAAGGGTGTCGTGCGCTACCCGGGCGAACGCCGGCAGCAGAGCATAGGCACCGACTTCGAGGACCGCGGAGAACGGGATCCGGGCCAGCCGTTCGCCGTACCTGAGCTGGCCGAGGGCCGCGGCCCCCAGGACCCGGCCCGTGATCACCCCCTTGAGCATGCCCTGGGTGCGGCCGACGAGCTGTCCGCCAGTGAGCGGGAGCCCGAATCGGGCCATCTCCCGCCACAGCCTGTACGAAGGCCGGGCTCGCCCCGGTCGCCACTCCACGAGGGCCCAGCTGGCGACGAAGAGAGCGGCGTACTGGAAGTACGTCCCGATAACCATGCTCCACACGCCCATGCCGAGGAGTGCGGCGGTCACCGAGCTCACCGCGAAGGAGGTGCTCACCGCCGGGCCGAGGACCATGAACCGTTTGACGTTGAAGTTCCTCTGCAGGAGCGCGTTCGGGACGCTGGTAGAGGCAGATATGAGCATCGTGGGGGCGACCACGGCGGCGATCAGCCCCGCTTGGTCGCTGACGAAGACGTGCCCGACAGCCGGAGAGACGGCCAGTGCGGCCAGGCTCAGGGCGGCTCCGGTGGCGAGGGTGCCCCAGAAGACCGTCTCGGCAGCCTCGTCGACGGCTTCGTTGCGCTGGATGAGCGCCGTGCGCAGTCCCCCCTCGGCCACGGTGTCGAGGAAGGCGATCAGGATCGTCCCTGCCGCGAAGACGCCGAGCTCGTGCGGACTGAGCAGTCGGGCCAGCGCCACAGCCTGAGCCAGGCTGACCACCTGCGTGTAGCCGAGGTTCGCCGCCGAGGCGGTGGCGACGCGCTTGACCCTGGTGCGGATGGAACTGCCACCGTCAGCTTCCACCGAGTTGCCCCCGAGCTCAGTCCGCGCATGAGAAGGAGTGCCACATGCCGCTGCGAAACGCAGGGCACCTCACGGATGCTACCCGCTCCCTCGGCAGGGGGCAGGGCCGCGAAGCGCCTGCGCAGCTGTCCATACCATCGCGAAATGGCTGCTCACCAGGGCTTTCCTTCCTGCGCCCCGGCCTGCCCAGCCCTTCATCCGCGCATTCCGTGCCCGCGGGACCTAAGTCCCATACGCTCGGGGTGACCCCTCAGATCTACTTCAAGGACTTCTGTGAGATTCCCCCCGCCGGCACAGCCGGTCCGGCTGAGGCGCCGTCGCTCCTCATCGACCCTGGTGGTGCTCGGAGCCTCGATCCTGGCGCTCCTTTCCGTCGTGCACGGAGCGCCGGACGCGCACGCCGCGACCGGCACCCGCACGAGTGCGCTGAACCGCTCCGACAACCCGCGTGTGGCGCACAGCCTGCGCGGCTACTCCATCCAGCAGGGCGGCAAGTGGCTCAAGCGGGTCCGGGTCGACCACGTGTCCGCCTCGTGGGCGGCCCGGGTCGTGTCCACGGGGCACGTCACCCGCATCAGGGAGCCGCGCGAGGCAGTCACCCCCGGGCAGAGGTGGCTCTTCGCCTCGGACGTCCAGGCGCCGGGAAGTGCGACGGCGCAGGTCACGGTCTCGTGGTACACCGCCTCCGGCAGGTTCCTGTCCTGGAGCGGCGGGCCGGCCAACGGTTCGGTGAACTTGCGCAGATGGACGCGCGTTGCTGCAGCCCTCCGTGTTCCGGCCGGAGCAGCAGTCGCCGAGACCGTGGTGAACGTTGCCCACACCCAGGCGGGAAGGCGGGTCAGGGTCACCCAGCACGACGTGCGGGCACCGCGGCCGGCGTCGAAGCCCACGCCTGTCCCGACGACCGCGAAGTCGATGCGCCCGCCCGCCGGGTCGACCCTGGTGCGAGACCTGTCCAGGGCTGGCAGCTGGACCTCGGAGAACGGCGGTTCCCTCAAGCAGCTGGCGATCAAGGGCCCCGGTGGTGACCCCGTGCTGCGGAGCACACTCTTCGACGGCCAGACCGGCGCGAGCGGGTCCGTGCCCAGCGAGCGCAACGATCTGAAGGGCGGGGCCGTTCCGCTCGGGTCGGTCAGGTGGATGGTCTGGCACGAGCGGTTCATCAAGATGCCGAGCACCAAGCTGGACAGCTGGCAGCTGATCGGTCCCAACGAGATCCACGGCTACACGCTCTCGCAGGCCACGGTCATGCCTCAGGTCGGCGCTGACGGGCGCCGTCGGCTGAATGCGAACGCCGGGCGACCGGCGGCGCGGAACTTCGACCTCGGACGAATCGTGCTCGGCAGGTGGCACCGGTACAAGATGGGCATCCACTACACGAACAAGAGCACGGGCTGGCTCGAGCTGTGGAGAGACGGCGTGCGCGTGGTCCGACTGAAGGGCCCGACCACCACCGAGGCAAGGGACGGCTACTGGAAGTTCGGTCACTACCGCAACGCGAAGATCAACGGCACCTCCGTCTTCGACGTCAGCGGCGTCCGCATCTACCGCCCCTGACCCCCTGGCTGCGCCAGGGCCGATGGACACCGCTCTCGGGTGCTTTGCGCCCTGTGGTGCGCCGAGACGCGGTGTGATGATCCGCCCATGACCGTGGATCTCGAGGCGCAGGCGAGGAAGGTCGGCGTCATCGGCGCGATCCTCGAGCGCCGGGGGGCGACAGGCCGCGTTCTCGTGGTCGGGTGCGGCGACGGGCGCGAAGCCGGTCAGCTCGCTCGCCAGCTCGGTGTGGAGGTCATCGGGATAGATGTGGGCAACGAGTTCGAGTTCGCTCACCGGGAGTCCGCTCCTGCCACGTTGCTGACGATGGACGGACAGGCTCTGGCGTTCGAGGACGGCAGCTTCGACGTCGTCTACTCGTTCCACGCGCTCGAGCACATGACCGTGCCGCAGCAGGCGTTGCGCGAGATGCGACGCGTGCTGCGGCTGGGCGGCACCTACCTGGTAGGGACGCCCAACAAGGAGCGACTGCTCGGCTACATCGGCTCGGCTTCCCCCGTGGCGGACCGCGTCCGCTGGAACGTCGCGGACTGGCGAGCGCGGCTGGCCGGGCGCTGGTCGAACGCGGAGGGAGCCCACGCCGGCTTCACCTCGCGCGATCTGCGTTCCATGTGCCTCGACGCCTTCGGCGACGCCACGATCGTGAGCGACGAGTACTACCTGCGGCTCTACGCCGGCCGGCAGCGGTTCATCCGGGCGCTGATCCGCACCGGTGCGAGCCGCTGGGCCTATCCGGCGGCGTACGTCGCCGGTCGGGGCTGATCCTCGGTGCCGGACGCGACACACGCCACCAGAACGACCCTCTCCCTGGTGCCCGACCGGCCGGGACGTCGCCGGCCGGTCCGTCTTGCCCTCGTCCTCGACGAAGTCGGCGTGGGCGGTGCGGAGCTGCTGATGCTGAACCTGTTCCGTGCCTTCGACCCGGACCTCGTCGTGCCGAGACTGATCTGCCTGCGGCGCGAGGGTCCGCTCGGACCCGAGTTCCGGTCAGCCGGGTTCGACGTGGAGGTCCTCGACCGTGGAGGACGCTTCGATGCGCGGACGCTGCCGCGGCTGGTCCGCAGCCTGAGGCGGGACCGGACCGACGTCGTGCTGGTCACCCACCACCATCGCGCCTCGCTCGCCCTCGGCCGTCTTGCCGCGCTGCTGGCAAACGTCCGAGCCACCGTCGTGGCCGCGCACGACATGGACCTGACCTCGGTCGGAGGTCGCTGTCTCCCCGTCTGGACCGTGGCAACGCTGTGGATGTCGTCGGCACTGGTCCTGCTGTCGCCACGGCAGGGCGAGTACCTGCACCGGGAGGAGGGTGTGGGCTCCCGGCCCTGGAGCCGCACGCGAGAGATCGTGATACCGAACGGCATCCCGCTCCCCGAGGAGCCCGGGCCGACGGACAGGGCGAGGGCCCGGCGTGAGCTCGGTCTGGACGACGACGACTTCGTGGTCGGCATCGTCGCCCGGCTCAGCGCGCAGAAGGCGCACGAGGTGCTGTTCGAGGCGTTCTTCAGCCTGGCCCGGTCCCGTCCCCGTGCTCGGCTCGTCGTCGTCGGTGGAGGCGAGCGCGACGCGGAGCTGCGCAGGATCGTCGCGCAGGCCGGGATGGACGAGCAGGTGCTGTTCACCGAGATCCGGCGAGACGTCGGCGCCCTGCTGCCGGCGTTCGACGTCTCGGCACTGTCCTCCGTCCACGAAGGAGTCCCGCTCACGGTGATCGAGTCCATGGCAGCCGGTCTCCCCGTCGTCGCCACGGACTGCGGCGCACTGCGCGACCTGGTCACCGACGGCGAACAGGGCTTCGTGGTCCCGGTGGGCGACAGTGCCGCGCTCGCGCAGCGACTCGCCACCCTGGCCGAGGATCCTGCGCTGCGGCGGCGACAGGGTGTGGCGGCCCGGAGACGGGCAGAGCAGAGCTACCGCATCGAGCTGACGGCCGACGGCTACGCGTCGCTGTGCGCCCGTCTAGTGGCTGACCGGTGACTCCAGCGCTCGCAGCCACTGCTCGAGCGACAGCAGGGTCCAGATGCGGATCTCCTCGTTGCGCCGGCCGGTGTCGTGAAGGGTGAGCAGTCGTCGCACCTCGCGAGGATCGACCATCCCGGACGAGCGTGAGTCCTCGGACAGCAGGAGCTCACGCGACACGTCACGCAGCTCGGAGCGGAACCAGGCATCCAGGGGCACCTTGAACCCGACCTTCGCGCGCCGGGTGATCGTCGGGGGAAGATGCCGATCGGCCACCTGCTTGACGATCCACTTGGTCTCGCCGTGACGCACCTTGAGGTCCCGTGGCAACCGCAGTGCCAGCTCGACCAGACGGTGGTCCAGGAACGGCGGACGCAGCTCCAGCGAGGCGGCCATGGACATCCTGTCGCCACGCTCCAAGAGGTTGTCGGGCAGCCAGCTGTCGATGTCGACGCGGCACATCAGGTCCACAGGATCCCTGCCCGGCAGGACTTGGACCTCCGGGGGGCTCGAAACGCCGAGGAGGCGCGCCGCCTCACGGGCCGTGAAGGGGGCGAACCAGCTCCTCGCCCGCTCTGGCGGCGAGTCGGCGCTCAACGCCCGCATGGCGATCCTGGCCCGGTTCGACGCGGGTGGCAGCGTCTGCTCGACCGCTGACAGTGCCAGTCGTCGGAGCGCCCCAGGCACGACGCCCGCCGAGGAGCTCAGTGCGGCGAACCGGTACTTCGGGTAGCCACCGAAGAGCTCGTCGCTGCCCTCGCCGGACAGGACGACTTTCACGTGCTCGCGCGCCGCCTCGGCGAGGGTGAAGACCGCGATGTCGGACGGTTCGCTGATCGGGGCGTCGCGGTGCCAGCTGAGACGGGGGCCACAGGTCGAGGAAGGTCGCGGGGTCCATCGGCACCTGGTGGTGACGGGTCCCGAACATGCGGGCCACGGACTCCGCGTGCGGCTCTCGTCGAACCGGGGGTCGTCGAAGCCGGCGCAGAACGTGTGCATCGGCTTGCTCGTCGTGGCGACTGGCCAGCGCGACGATCAGGCTGCTGTCGACACCACCGCTGAGGTAGGCCCCCACCGGCACGTCGGACACCAGGGACTCGCGCACCGAGTCCTCCAGCGCCTTCTCGACCATGTCCGTCGCCGTGCGGCGTCCCCCTGCCACGGCGGTGTGGGGCACGGTGGGGACCAGTAGCGGGACGAGACCTGCTCCCCGGTCGACTTGAAGCAGATCGCCTCACCGGGTCGCAGCTTCACCACCCCTTCGACGAGCGTGTCGGGTGCGGGGACGGCGCGCTGCCGCAAGTAGGCATGCAGCGACGACCCGGCGATCCGGGCGCCCCCGGGCAGGGTGGGGAGCAGGGCCTTGATCTCGGACGCGAAGGCGAGAGCACTGCTGGTCCTGGCGTAGAAGAGAGGCAGTATCCCCAGGCGGTCCCGGACGAGCCACAGCTCGCCGAGCTGCGAGTCGTAGCACGCGAACGCGAACTGACCTCGAAGACGCCCGACGCCCTCGAGGCCGAGGCGAGCGAGCACGGCCAGCACGACCTCTGTGTCGCCGTCGGTCTTGAACGGGTAGTCGAGCTGCCCCCGGAGCTCGCGGTAGTTGAGGATCTCGCCGTTGAAGGTGAGGTGGAAGCGCCCGTCGGGCGTCGACATCGGCTGCGGGGAGCCCATGACGTCGATGATGGACAACCGTCGATGCATCAGGGCAACCGAGCGCGAGACCCATTCGCCGTGATCGTCCGGCCCCCGGTGATGAAGCGCCCATGACATCTCGCGAGCCAGCTCGATGTCGACCGGCGAGCCCTCGTAGGCCCGCAGTCCGGCTATCCCGCACACGGCTTGTCCTTGAGCAGCCGGTCGTAGAAGTCCACCAGCGTCCGCCGTGAGTTGTCCCAGGAAAGGTCTGTCTCGACCCTCCGACGGCCTGACGCGCCCATGGTCTCGCGTAGGTCGGGGTCGCGGAGCAGCCGGTCGATCGCCGCGGCGAAGGCCGCCTCGTCGTTGGGTGGCGCATAGCAGGCCGCGTCGCCGGCTGACACGCGCGCCTCCTTGAGATCGAACGAGACCAGTGGGCGGCCCATCGCCATGTACTCCACGACCTTGTTCATCGTCGAGACGTCGTTCAGAGCATTTCGGGGGTCTGGCGACAGGCACACGTCGGCCGTCGAGAGGCACTGCTGCACGAACTCGTCCGGCACGCGTCCGGTGAACTCGACCATGTCGTCGAGACCGAGCTCCTTGCTGAGCGCCGACATCTCGTCGAAGGCATCGCCGCTGCCCATGAAGATGCAGTGCAGGTCGTCACGTCCGAGGTGCTCCCGCAGGATCCGAAGGGCTCGCAACGCGTAGTCCACCCCGTCCTGCGGTCCCATGACCCCCAGGTACGCCGCGAGGTACTGCTTCCCCCGTCGCAGACCCGGGTCCGGTGGACACCGGACGAAGTGCGTGAGGTCCGGTCCGCTGCGAACGACGACGACCCGCTCCGGGCTCATCCCGCCCCGTTGGATCGCCACCTGGCGATAGCTCTCGTTCGTCGAGATGACCGCCTCGGCACAGGCGAACGTGAGCCGCTCGAGTCCTCGGGTCAGCCAATAGAGCACCTTGCCCCCCTCGGGGAAGCGCGATTGGAAGAGCTCGGGGACGAGGTCGTGGTGGTCGAAGACGAACCTGGTCCCACCGGGGCGGAGCATCAGGGCGACCAGGAACAGCAGGTCCGGCGGGTTGCATGCGTGCACGACATGGATGGGACTGCCGCGACGCACGCGGGCGGCGAGACGCAGGGTCCGCCACAGGGCCGCGCCGTACTCGCGCGGGTACCCGGACGGACCGCCAGTGGCGGCGCGGAGGGGGTAGCGCAGGATGTGAACACCTTCCAGGAACACCTCCGGTTCACGGTCGGTGTGGGCGCCCATCGGACAGATCACCGTCACTGCGTAGCCGGCGTCCACGAGCGCCCGGCTCTCCTGCCACACCCTGCGGTCGAACGGGACGGAAAGGTTCTCGACGAGGATCAGGATGTGTCGGGAGGCGGTGTCCCGACCCTCCGACGTCTTCGCCATCACGTGGGCACCCGGATGCCGGCAGAGATCCTGGCTCGGGCAGTGAGGCAGAGATCGACGAACGCTCGTTCAGCCTCCCGGACGCTGTCCCGGATCGTGAAGCTCTGGACCACGTGCGCCCGCGCAGCGGCACCCATCTGCCTCCTCAGCTCCGGAGACCGGAGCAGGTGGATGACTCGGTCCCCCAAGGTCGCCGGGTCCTTGGCAGGCACGAGGAAGCCGGTGATGCCTTCCTCGACGATCTCCGGTATGCCGCCCACCGAGGTACATGCCGCGGGAACGGACGACGCCATTGCCTCGAGCAGCGCCATCGGGAAGCACTCGACGGCTGAGCTCAGGACGAAGACGTCCATGGACCTCAACAGCGACGCGACATCCTGGCGCGCGCCGGCGAACACGACCCTGTCGGCAAGTCCGAGCCGGCGGGCTGCACCTTCCAGGTGCGCCCTGCGCTCACCATCACCGACGACGAGGAAGCGCGCCGCAGGAACCTCAGCGGCGATCAAGGCCGCGGCTTCGAGGAAGGTCTCGTGGTCCTTCTCCGGTCGGAGCGCCGCGAGGATCCCCACGACGAGGTCCTGGTCACCGAACCCGAGCTCGCCGCGCGGCCCGTGGTCGGTGCCGTCGTACTGCGCCGGATCGACTCCGTTCGGAATCACCCTGATCTTGTGCTCGGGATAGCCCAGCTCGTCCACCAGGTAGCCGACCTGCCGCTGAGAGACCCCGAAGTAGGCATCAGTGACGCGGTCCAGGACGCGGTCCGAGAGCCGCCTCCATGACGTGCGCCGCTCGATGGCATCGCAGTTGTGCATCCACAGGACGACTCGCGGGACACGAGTGATCGCGGCAGCGACCCGACCGAGCAGCTCCGCGTTGTAGCCTCGTACGATCACGATGTCGGGAAGCGTGTCGCGGAAGATCCGGACGAGCTGCACCAGCGAGGTCATCGCTCCCCGCTTCGTCCGGCCCAAGGCGATGGCAGGCACCCCTGCAGGAGCCAGCGCGGAGAACAGCTCGCCACGTCCTCCGATGCACACCACCGAGGGATCGAAACGGGACCGGTCCAGCCGCGACATGAGCTCGACGGCGTGCCGCTCGGCGCCGCCGATCCCGAGGTCGGGGACGACGTAGACCACCCGCAGGCGGCGATGTCTCGACGTCACCGGGTTCGTCGCTGTCATCGCACCACTCCTTCGTAGATCGCATCGAGCGTTCGCCAGGCGACGTCGGCGTCGAACCGCTCACGGACGCGCTGCAACGCGGCTGTTCCCAGTGCTTCTCTTCGGGCGTGGTCAGTGATGACCGATCGCAACGCGGCCGCAAGGGCTTCCTCGTCGCCCACCGGCACGATGACTGCGCAGCCGGCATCAACCATGTCCGGGATCCCACCGACATCAGTGACGACCACGCACAGGCCGTGCGCCATGGCCTCCAGGACGGCCATCGGCTGACCCTCGCTCCGCGAGGGCAGCACGAGAACGTGCGATGAGCACAGCAGAGCCTCGACCTGGGTGGCGGGAGTCCAGCCCAGCACCTGCACCTCGTCGGCGAGACCGAGCAGCCGGACTCGTTGCCGTGCCTCGTGCACCGCCCCGTCGCCCGCCAGCACCAGTCGCGCCCCCGCTCCACCCACCGCCTGCGCCATCAGCGCCCAGGCATCGATCACGGTGAAGGCGCCCTTGCGCTCGCCGATGAGCCCGAGAAAGAGGACCCCGACGGGATCGCCTGCACCAGGTTGAGGAGTCTGGGTCCGGGGTGTGACCGCGTTGGGCACCACCACGACGTCCGCCTCCGGCGCGATTTTGGAGAGACGCTCTGCCCAGGTCTCGCCGAGCGCGATGACCACGCCGGCCCCGTTGAGGGTGGCCGTGATGAAGCGCTGCAGGCCGCGTGGGCTGCGGTCGTAGAACGACTCGAACTCAGAACCGTGCACGTGGACCACCACCGGGACCCGCGCAAGCCGACCCGCCCAGGCGATCAGCGACTTCCGGGCGAAGCTGGCGTGGGACGACATGTGCACGTGGATGACGTCGGGACGATGGGCGAGGAGCTCCCACAGGATCGAGACCGAAGCACGGGCGAAGGTCAGCAGCTTGAGAGGCACGGTCCCGTCTCGATGCGTGGCCACGTGACGAACGTGCCAACGTCCCCACAGGGGCGTCTGGCGCATGACGTTGACGAAGCTCGAGATGCCCCCCCTCGTCTCGAGGCTCGTGGAGACCCAGAGGGCTCGTCCCGAGCTCACTGCGGCGCCTGTCGCGCGGTTCGGGCACGACCGATGGCCGCCCCGGCCAGCAACCACACCACGATGTTGGGGAAGTCGAAGAAGCGCAGGTCCACCGTCGATCCTGCGACAAGGAGTGCCACGAAGGCCATGGCGGCCGTGAGGGCGAACGGTCTGTTGGCCAGTCCGCGAGCCGGTAGTCGCCGGACCGCCCGGACCAGCTGTCGGCCGACCAGCACCAGCACCGTGAGCCACAACGCCAGTCCGATGATGCCCAGCTCGGTCAGGACGCTGAGCCCGTCGAAATGACTCGCGATCCCGAAGCCACGCTCCCACGGGACGTCTGGCGACCAGGCCTGGTGGTGGTACGTGTTGACGGCAGGGAACCGGCCGATACCCCATCCCGTCAGGGGTTCCCGCTGGACGGCCCAGAGCGAGGTCGCCAGCGTGTTGAGACGGTCCTGCACCTCCCCCGGAGAGGCCACGCCGCCAGCCGCGCGATCCGCGCTGGTGAAGGTCGACCATCCCGCGACGAGGCCGACGAGCATCGTGGCCAGGGCAAGCACGTAGGCCGTGCGGAATCCGGCGGCCGCGATGGCGCCGATGACGACGACCAGCGCGAAGGACAGCCAGACGGCCCGAGTGTGGGTGAGGTAGATCGCGCACGCGCTGGCGACCGCCACGACTGTGGCGAGAACCCTCAGGACGCGAGCCTCGCTCGCATGGGCGGCGATCAGCACTGCTGCGAGGAAGCCGACGATGAGGACGAGCCCGTTCACGACGGGCTGGTTGAAGACACCGACCGCACGGCCGTCCCAGTTGGGCGCGTCGATGATGTAACGGGGCCAGACCAGCTGGGTCGGACCCGAGAACTGCAGGACGCTCACCAGCGCGGAGTAGGCGCTGAACGCGACCAGCATCCAGAGCACTACTCGGATCCTGACCTCCGTGACGACCAGGGTCCGCCCGACCAGGAGCATGATCAGCGGCATCACTACTCCGATCAGCACGAACCTGGCCGAGGAGAAGTCGCCCTGGTCGCCGAGCTGAGGGCCGGCGGAGTACTCGCGCGGGATCAGCCCCGAGAGCAGGACCCACAGCACGTAGAAGCCGACGGCGCCCCCGACGCCGTCCACGCCGGCCAGGTGGACACGCCGCGTGGACGGCCACACGTAGACCGCTACGAGCACCCCCACGAAGGCGGGCAGGAAGGGATCCACCGGGAAGGTGCCGCTCGGGATCGCGAGCCGGAAGAACGTGAAGGCCAGCAGGTAGCCGACGGCGACCACGGGCACCTGGAGTCCGAGGATCGCCGCAGCCACTACGCCAGGGACGAGCAGGGCGGGCGCCCCGAGTACCGGCGCCAGTGCCGCCAGCCCGAGAGCCCCAGTCGCTCCGAGCGCCACGACCGCGGTCGTCACGCGCGTGCTGTGAGCTCCGAGAGGGATCGTCGTCATGACCGGTGCTTGGCAACATCATGGTCTGGACGTCGGACGAGCACGCCTCCCAGGACGTCGACCTCGTTCCTCGTGAGGCGGTCCAGCGCACGCCACGTGGGGTGGAAGCGTGCCTGAGCTGGATCCACCAGGAGTACCGCACGCCCTGCGACGACGCAGAGCGCCTCGGCCTCGCCGGAGGTCCCGACGCCTGGTGCCGCCACGAGGACGGAGTCGACGGATGCCGCAGCATCGTTGGCCAGGGCCTCGACCGCACGAACCCCGACCTCGACCAGGCTCGCTGCGCCCGACCGCGCGGTGTCCGGCGTCATCACCCAGAGGCCGTCGAGCGCTCCCCGTACGACTGATCCACCGAGCTTCTGCAGGCCCCGCGGCACCTCAGGGCCTTCCTCCGACAGCGGCGCCCCGACCTCGCTCGGCATGTCCGAGAGGACGACCAGCACGGAACGCCCCGACCGTGCCCACTCCCCGGCGATCTGGTGTGCGACGAGGTCGGCCGTGCCGTTCTCGCTCGTCGCGGCCACCGCGAGAGCTCCCGGTCTCTCCGTGCGCGCCCCGACGAAGGCGGCGAGCCCTCGGATCTCCGACGGGTAGGTCGGCGACCGCGCGTCCAGCACGGTGTCGGACAGCACCGTCAAGCCGTCCAGCTCCTCGAGGTCCTCACACGTCCTCAGGCGACCGGAGAGCCGGCCGATGAGCAGCGCGAGCAGGACGCCTGCCATGAGACCGCCGACCACGCCCAGTCCGACGGTCCGCACCACGGACGGTCGGTTGGTGGTGACTCCTCCTCGGAGCTGCAGGACGTCGAGGATGTTCGAGCGACTGGTGCGCAGCGCGTCCAGCTGCTCCCGGAGCGCCGCCAGTGCAGCCTGGGGCTGTTGCCCGGAGGCGGTGGCAGGGTCCCCGCCCTGGGCGATGTCCGCAACGAGGCTCTGCAGCTGCTGGCTCAGTGCTGCTCCTCTCCTCTCCACGCCCTCGTTCATGTCCGTGCTGAACCTCTTCGCGACCGCGCTCGCCGCAGAGGACGCCTCGCCTTCGCGGGTGCTCGTGACGTCCACCAGCAGGATCGGGCTGCCCGCCGAGGTCCGGGCCTCCACCGACGTCCCGGCCGGCAGCACGCCCTCCGCGCTGAGCTTGGCCTGGTAGGGAGGACTGTTGAGGTACGCCGCGAAGCCCTGGACGAGCACGGCGTCCTGGTCCGGCGCACGACCTTCGGAGCTCATGATGAGTGAGGCCCGACCGGTGTAGGTCGAAGCCGTCGAGATCCATGAGAGGAGTCCGACCGCGCCACACGCCAGGGTCATCGCCGCGACGACCCACCAGTAGCGACGGACGCGTCTCACCTGGCTGGAGAGCGATCCGTCATTTTCTGGGCCGCTGTCCGCCATCATGCGTCCACCCCCGGTCGAGTCGTCGGGGTCGATCAGGCGCCCCCGCCTGTGTCTGAATCATCGGTCGGCCACTGGCGAGGGACAAGTGAGGCTGGTCCGGGCGAACGGGCTGAAAACTGGTGACGTCCGGCCCTCCCGCAGGAGGGCCGGACGTCGATGGTGCAAGAGATGTCTCCGGCGGACTACGGCCGATAGATGCGGACGCCGCTCACGTCGAAGATGGACGTGCCGTCGATCTTCGCGTTGCGGTAGTGGCCGAACTTCCAGTAACCGTCCTGGGCCTCCGCAGTGGTCGGACCGTCGATCCGCACGACGCGCACCCCGTCCTTCCACAGCTCGAGCCAGCCGTTGTTCTGGTTGGTGTAGTAGACGCCCATCTTGTACTGGTGCCACTGACCCAGCACGATCGGTCCGAGGTCGAAGTTCCGCGCCTGCGGCAGTCCGGCGTTCGCGTTCAGTCGACGCCGCCCGTCGGCGCCGACCTGTGGCATGACGGTCGCCTGCGAGAGCGTGTGCCCGTGGATCTCGTTCGGGCCGATCAGCTGCCAGCTGTCCAACGTGGTGCTCGGCATCTTGATGAACCGCTCGTGCCAGACCATCCACCGGACCGATCCGAGAGGCACGGTCCCTCCCTGGAGGTCGTTCCGCTCACTGGGGAGGGAGCCATCTGCGCCGGTCTGCCCGTCGACGAGCGTGCTTCGCAGCACGGGGTCGCCCTCTGGGCCCTTCTCCGCCAGCTGGTCCAGGTAGCCGCCGTTCTCCGGCGACCAGTAGCTCGCCCGGGACAGGTCACGCACCAGGCTCGCCCCGGCGGGAGGACCCATGTAGGTCGACGTCGGGGACGTGGTCGGGGACGTCGTCGGGGACGTGGTCGGGGACGTCGTCGGGGACGTCGTCGGGGACGTCGTCGGGGACGTGGTCGGCGTCGACGGAGTGGTCGTGGTGTCCGTCGTGGTCGTGTTGCCCGTCGTGGTGCTGGGGGCCCGCACGTCGTGCTGGGTGACCAGGATCCGGTCCGATGAGGCGAGGCCGGTGAAGTTCACCACGGTCTCAGCAGTGGCGGCGTCCGTCGGCGGCGTCAGGGTCGCGGCGACTCTCGTCCAGTTGGTGGCCTGGACCCTGGTGGCCGTGCCGCCGGACCAGGAGAGCCAGTTTCCACTGCTGTCGTACCAGGACACGGTGACCTGGGCCGCCGCTCCGGCGCGCGAGGCACGTGCGTCCGCGGCGAAGGTCCAGGGGCCCCCTGGGGTCACGTCGACCCGCGGCGCCCGCAGGCGGGTCACCGACCCCGTCGCGTACGCCCGGGCGGCACGCCGCGCCGCGACGTGGTTGCCGGTCCTCACCCGGGCAAGGGAGGTGCCTCCCTCCTGGATCGAGTAGCCGTTCAGGTTGCTTGCCAGCACAGGGTTCGGCGACAGGTTGAGCGAGCTGCTGGGGGTGCCGCTCGTCATGGTCCTGGCGTTCGAGACGCCGGTGAGTGCGAGCACTCCGATCATGGTTGCCGCGAGGCCCGCGGACACGGTCGTGCCGCGCCTGAGCCGTTTTTGGGCGCGCGTCAGCGCATGCTGCATGGTTTCGTCCTCCCAAACGGGTGGGCATCAGCCCTGGTGGGGAGCGGTGAGGGGGGGTCACCACCCGACGTGGGCCTCACGGCCCGGACGTCCCCCGGCGTCCGGGCCCTCCCGAGGCCCCTGACGTCGCCCGCAAGTGTGCCAGGCGGTTTGCGGCGTCCGTGGCGTTTGGGCACTCCAGGACGAAAGGCCCGGGACAAGAGAGGCAAAAGCCCTGGTCACCGGGGGGATATGACGGCGGCGAACTGCCTAGACCATCGCGGCGATGCGACGGCCGATCGGAGAGGCGGACGTCGCTGCGGGCGAAGGTGCGTTGAGGACGTGAAGGGTGCGACCAGTGCGTTCGATCAAGAAGTCGTGGACCAGTTTCCCGTTGCGCAGCACGGCCTGTGCCCGGATCCCGGCCTCGCGTGTGACCAGGTCGTCGAGCTGCAGGGACGGACAGTACTTCCGGCACTCGCGCAGGTAGCCGCGCTTCCACCAGGAGTTCCTCAGCTCCCTGGCCCCGGTGCGGACGTTGGTCCTGGCCACCCGCCACATCCCGGGGAACGCGGCGAGGTCCTTCACGTCGCGCCAGTCGACGGAGCCCTTGGCATAGCCCTCGCGCGCCAGCCCGAGCACGGCGTTGGGGCCCACGGTCAGGCCGCGGTCCACGGTGGGGGTGAGGTGCACCCCGAGGAACGGCAGCGCGGGGTCGGGGACCGGGTAGATCAGGTGCCTGACGAGTTCCGCCTTCTCGGGGACCACGTCGTAGTACTCGCCCCGGAACGGCACGATCCGCACGTCCGTCTCGAGCCCGGCGAGGCGCGCGAGTCGGTCGGCCTGCAGGCCGCCGCAGAACACCACCCGGTCGGCGCGGACCTCGCCGTGCGTGGTCTCGAGGGTGACCATCCGCGGGACCTCGCGGACCCCGCTGACCTCGACCCCGGTCCGGCACTCCCCGCCCGCGGCGGCCACGCGCCGCACCAGCGCACGGGTGATCGCCACGTAGTCGGTGACGGCCGTCTCCGGGACGAGCAGGGCCCCCAGGCCCCTCACGGCGGGCTCCCGCTCCCGCAGCTCGGCCGCGCTGACCGGCTCCGTCCGGACGCCGTTGTGCCCTGCGCGCTCCCCCAGGCGCTGCAGGCGGACCAGCTCGGCGGGCGTGGTGGCCACCAGCAGCTTGCCGAGCTCGAGCACCTCGATGCCGTGCTCCCGCGCGAGCTCCTTGGTCTCGGCCGCCCCCTGGCGGCACAGCTCGGCCTTGAGGCTGCCGGGCTCGTAGTAGATGCCGGAGTGGATGACGCCGCTGTTGTGGCCGGTCTGGTGCGAGGCGAGCGCGTCCTCCTTGTCCACCAGCAGGAGCGAGCTGCCGGGGCGCTCGCGGAGCAGGTGGTACGCCGTGGCGGCCCCCACGATGCCGCCGCCCACGACCACGACGTCGTACCTCATGCCTGCCCCCTCACGCCGGTGCCGCCGCCAGTATCCGCCGCAGGGACGGCGGGGGAACCAGGCTGACCAGCCCAGACGACGGGGTCTCTCGGCCCTGCAAGGGCAGGACCGCGCGCACCTAGCGTGCATGCGGGGTCCCGTCTCGGCAGGGGTCTCGGGACCTGACTGGGGGTGCACATGCGAGTTCTCGTCACCGGCACGGACGGCTACCTCGGGTGCCTGCTCGCAGCAGACCTGCTGCGGGCCGGCCACCAGGTCACCGCCGTCGACACCGGCTTCTACCGCGAGGGCTGGCTCTACCACGGCCTGGACGCAGTGCCGCTCACCCTCAGCCGGGACATCAGGACGCTGACGGTCGAGGACCTCCGCGGCCACGACGCGGTCGTCCACCTGGCCGAGCTGTCCAACGACCCGCTGGCCGCGCTGGCACCCCGCCTCACTTACGAGATCAACCACCAGGGCTCGGTCCGCCTCGCCCGGCTGGCCAGGGAGGCCGGCATCGAGCGGTTCGTCTACATGTCCTCCTGCAGCGTCTACGGCGCGGCCGACGGCGAGGTCGACGAGACCTCCCCGGTCAACCCGCTCACGCCGTACGCCGAGTGCAAGGTCAGCGTCGAGCGGGACCTGACCTCGATGGCGGGTGACGACTTCTCCCCCACCTTCATGCGCAACGCCACGGCGTACGGCGCCTCGCCGCGCATGCGCTTCGACATCGTGCTCAACAACCTGTGCGGCCTCGCCTGGACCACACGCCGGATCGCCATGGTGAGCGACGGGACGCCCTGGCGGCCCCTGGTGCACGCCCTCGACATCTCCCAGGCGATCCGGCTCGTGCTGCAGGCGCCTCGTGAGGACGTGCACGCCGAGGCGTTCAACGTCGGCGACAGCCGGCAGAACTACCGGGTCAAGGAGATCGCCGACATCGTGGCCACGGAGTTCCCGGGGTGCACGACGAGCTTCGGCGAGCTCGGCGGTGACCAGCGCAGCTATCGGGTCTCCTTCGACAAGATCGCCGACCGGCTGCCCGGCTTCGCCTGCCAGTGGGACGCCGAGCGCGGCGCCCGGCAGCTGCACCGCATCTTCTCCGCGATCGCGATGGACGAGGCGACGTTCACCGGGCGCGGTCACACCCGGCTGCTGCAGCTGCAGCACCTGATCAGCACCGGCCAGGTCGACCCGGACCTCTACTGGGCCCACCCGCGGGTCAGCCGTGAGGATCCTCCCGACGACGATCGACGGGCCGGTGGTGGTCGAGGCCGAGCCGGTGGGTGACGCGCGCGGGTTCTTCGCGCGCACCTTCGACCGGGCGCTCTTCGTCGCGCACGGGTTGAACCCCGAGGTCGAGCAGTGCGGCATGTCCCACAACCGGCTCGCCGGCACCGTCCGCGGGATGCACCTGCAGGTCGCGCCCCACCTGGAGACCAAGCTGGTCCGCTGCGTTCGCGGCGCGATCGTGGACGTCGTGGTGGACCTGCGTCCGGACTCCCCGACCCGGTTGCAGCACGTGGCGGTCGAGCTCACCGCGGACAACCACCGGGCGCTCTACGTCCCGCCCCTCTTCGCGCACGGCTTCCAGACGCTCACCGACGAGACCGAGGTCGTCTACCAGATCAGCGGCAGCTATGCACCGGAGGCCGAGCGCGGGCTCCACCACGCCGACCCGGCGCTCGGCATCGAGTGGCCCCTGCCGGTCAGCGTGGTCAGCGACAAGGACGCCTCGCTGCCGCGGCTGGCCGACTCGCCCGTCGACCTGGTCACCGCAGCAGGTCCACCCGGCACAGCGTGGCCGCCGCGGCCCTGACGTCGGCGAAGTCCAGGTCCGCGGTGCGGGCGACGTCCAGCAGCGACGTGGACCCGTCGGAGTAGGCCAGCACCCACAGCATCGCCATGACCGTCTCGCTGGCGTTGCGCCCGCCGACCGTCGGGTAGACGCCACGCCGCCCGAGCTGCGGCTCGCCGTGCGGGCTCAGGTTGAGGTGGGTGTCGTCGTTCTCCAGCACGTCGACGACCTCCAGCAACGCGGTGAACGCGTCCGCCACCTGGTCGCCGGTGACGTAGGACAGGTCGTCGGCGGAGGTGTGGTACTCCGGGTACTCCCCGTGCGGTGTCCGCGTCAGCCGGCCGAAGGGCAGCCCGAAGCCGAGCGAGTTGAACTGCCGCTCGTCATAGCCGTACGGCGAGTAGTCGCGCACCTCGCCCCCACGCCGGGTGACCACGTGGCCGGCCGCCCGGTCCACTGGCCGGTCGCCGTGCTTGGTGCGCTTCCAGACCAGCGGGCCCGGCCCGCCGAGCCCGGTGAGGACCAGCCCGTGACGGATCCGGGGCAGCACGTCGGCGTTGCGGCTGAGCCAGGTGATCGAGCCAATCGTGCCCGGGGCGAACAGGAACCGGTAGGTGTACCGCCGGCGTGGTGCCGCGAGCAGGACGCGTGCCAGCTCGGCGGCGACGACGATCCCGCTGAGGTTGTCGTTGGCCAGCGAGGGATGGCAGACGTGCGTGGTCACCATCACCTCGTCGCTCGACTCCCCCGGCACGACCAGCTCCCCGTAGTCGAGCACCCCGGGCTCGAGCGTGCTGTCGATGACGACCTCGTAGGGACCGGGCCCCATCGACCGCAGTGTCGAGTCGGTGAGGCAGAAGCCCCACGTGCGCTCGTAGAACGTGGTGCGGAAGGGGATCCAGTCCGGCCGGTCCGGCAGCGTGTGCAGGTGCGGGCGCAGCTCCTCGAGCGACATCACCGCGCGCACCGGCACGCTGTAGCCCATCACGTGCAGGTTGTGCGCCCGGAAGTCCACGACCCGGCGACCGCTCGGGTCGGCGATCCAGGCGTCCCGCACGTTCCACTCGTCGTTGACCACCCAGTCGTGGGCCGCGGTTCCCGACGGCACGGCGTGCCGCTCCAGCGGCACCCACTTGGCGATCGTCCGCAGGGTCTCGCGCAGCCCCTCGCCGCTGATGCTGCGGCAGAGCGGGAAGAGCTGCGCCATCCGGTCGTGCAGCGACGCCCCGAGGGCGCGAGGTCGCTCGGGCCGAGCCGCGGAGCGCGTCGACCTGGTCGGCGACCGTCCTGGCCGGTCATGGTCGTGGTCACGGCTGCTCCAGGTCCGCCAGACGGCGCGGCTCCGCGCGGTCTCGCAGGGCCGGGGCGACCGGCCTCCCGGCGAAGAACCCGCGAGCCGACCCTGCCTCGATCGCCCGGCCGTAGACCGACAGGGCGTCGCGGACCGCCTCGACCGTGGTCGTCCAGGTCGTCGTCGGTGTGCGCCGCGGAGATCACGAACGACTGACCCAGCACGCCGCGGCGCAGCAGCTCCTGCAGGAACAGCGTGCGGTACTCCTGCGAGGGGCGGCCCTCGGCGTCCCGGGTGGCGAAGACCAGGCACGACGGGCCGGCCGACGACGCCGAAGGGGCCGACAGCCCCAGCTCGGCCGCGACCTGCGTTGACACGGCGTCGCGCCAGTGCCTGTCCCCTGGCGTCTCCATGGTCGCCCACCACGTCGTGCTCGCGGTAGGCCTCCGCCACCGCGAGGAAGGCGGCGAGCCCGGTCGTCTCGGGGCCGTGCGTCGTCGAGAGCAGGAAGACCCGGACGGCGGTCGGTCCGCAGGCCGCCGAGCTCCATCAGTCGCGCCTTCCGGCGAGCGCGGAGACGGCGAAGCCGTTGCCCAGCGCCTTGCCCCAGGTGGACAGGTCCGGGGTGACGCCGTACAGGTCTGGGCGCCTCGCCGGCACCAGCGCATCCCGGTGATGATCTCGTCGAAGACCAGGACGCACCCGTCGCCGGTCCGCACAGCTGCTCGCAGGCCCTCGAGGAAGCCCGGCGCCGGCTCGGCCGTCGCGGTGGCGGCCTCGAGCAGCACGCAGGCGACCTGGCCGTGGTGCTGCCGCAGCAGCATCTCGCACCGAGCCCAGGTCGTTGTAGTCGAAGCCGACGGTGAGGCGGCGGTGCTCCTCGGGGATGCCGGCACGCATCGGGGTGCGTGCCGATGAACCAGTCGTCGGTGGAGAAGAACGGCTGGGTGCGGCAGATCGCGACGCAGCGAGGCGCCCGGTCGCGGCCCGGGCGAGCTTGCACCGCCGCGGTGGTGCGTCGGAGCCGTTCTTGGCGAACTTCACCATCTCGGCAGCCGGCACCTGCGCGAGGAAGGCCTCGGCCGCGCTCAGCTCCAGCTCGTGGGTCGGCTGAAGCTCAGCCCCGTCGCGACGGCACGCGCCGACGACCGCTCGGACGACGGGCTCGTAGCCGTGCCCGAGCGTGACCGACCGCAGCCCCATGCCGTACTCGACGAACCAGTTGCCGTCCACGTCGACGACGTGTGCGGCGCCTGCCGCGCGCCAGGACCGGCGCCATGCCCTCCGGGTACTGGTCCGCGCCCCGGGCGTAGGTGTGCGCCCCTCCGGGAACCAGGTCGTGCAGCCGCTGCTGCGCGGCCGTGGAGCGCGCGAACGGGGCAGCGACAGGACCGGGGTGGTTGGATCGGCCGGGGTCATGGGACCGCCGGTCCCCTCCACCGAGGTCCAGGACCACCTTCGCGGCGAAGAACCCCTCCGCGTAGCGGGCGCGGCACTCCATCCCCCGCATCCGCATCAGGCCGCGGAACAGCTCGTCGTCCCACCAGTCCCGCCCGGCCTGCGACGGGAAGCACTTGTCGAGCAGCTCGACCTTGCGGCGTGCGGTCTCGGTCGGGAACGGGACGTAGTGGGTCGGCTGGGCGAGGTCCCCGTCCCACTTGGGGATCTCGTAGTGCAGCACCAGGCTGTCCCGCCACACCGTGGTCACCAGCTCCCCGAGCAGCCGGTGGTCCTGGTGGGCGTCGTCGGGTCGCGGCGCCAGGACGACGTCGGGCCGGCGTACGACGGCGAGGCCCTCCAGTGCCTCCTTGACGGCCGCCCACTCCCCGGGCAGCCGGCCGTCGGGGAGGCCGAGGACGTCCAGGGTGGCGCCGGGGAAGAAGCACGGCAGCGCCGCCCGGGTCTCGGCAGCCCGGCGCTCGTCGCCGGTGAGGACGAGCGCGTGCACCGTCGTCCGGGGCCGGTCGGCGAGCGTCAGCAGCGTGCCCCCGCAGCCGATCTCGATGTCGTCCGGGTGGGCCCCCAGGCAGAGCACGTCGAGGGCACCGAGCCCCGGACCGAGCGCCCTCATGACAGCCGGCTGCGCGATGTCGACCGCCGGGGCCACCCTCGCGGCGCCGGCTGGCGCGCTCTCGCCAGAGCGTCCAGGGGCTGTGGCCGGTGCGGTACTGCTCCTCGAGCGCGGTCCGCTCCTTGAGCGTGTCCATCGGCGCCCAGAAGCCGGAGTAGGGGAACGCCAGGAGGCGCCGGTCGCGCGAGGCCCGGACGCAGCCGTCCATGACGAGGTCGTCGCCCTCGTCCAGGTAGTCGAAGATCCCCTGCCGGAGGATGAAGTAGCCGCCGTTGATCCGCATCGGCAGGTCGGCGACCGGGGTCAGCCCCTCGATGCGGTCGTCCTCGCCGATGTCCACCACGTGGAAGGACTCCTGCGGCTTGACCGCCAGCAGGCTGGCGACCGCGTCGGTGGACACGAACCGGTCGACCAGGTCGTCCAGCGGGGCGTCGGTCAGGACGTCGCCGTAGTTGGCCAGGAAGACCTCGTCCTCCTCGAGGTAGGGGCGGACCCGGCGCAGGCGTTCACCGATGGCGGTGTCGATGCCGGTGTCGATGAAGGTGATCGTCCAGTTGCTGATGTCGGTCTCGAGCATCTCGACGTGCTGCCCGCCCTTGGTGAGCACGAAGTCGTTCGACCCGGTCTCGCGGTAGTCGAGGAAGTACTCCTTCACCGCGTGCGCGCCGTAGCCCAGGCACAGGACGAACTCGGTGTGCCCGAAGTGCGCGTAGTAGCGCATCACGTGCCACAGCACCGGCCGGTGACCGATCGGCATCATCGGCTTGGGCAGCGACTCGGGCCCCGTGCGGATCCGCATCCCGAGTCCCCCGCAGAAGATCACGACCTTCATGCGACCGCCCCCTCCTGCATCAGCACCGTCAGCTCCGGCAGCGCGACGACCAGCTGCCCTCCCCACTCCCGCACACCGACCAGCTGCCGCTCGATCTCGCGTCGCAGGTTCCACGGCATGACCAGGACGTAGTCGGGACGCTCGGCGTAGAGGTGTTCCGGAGGATGGATCGGGATGTGCGTCCCGGGCAGGAACTTGCCGTGCTTGAACGGGTTGAGGTCGACGGTGAAGCTCAGCAGGTCCGCCCTGATCCCGCAGTGGTTGAGCAGGGTGTTGCCCTTCCCGGGCGCGCCGTAGCCCGCGACCGTCCTGCCCGCGCGGGAGCACGCGACCAGGAAGTCCAGCAGGTCGTTGCGCACCTCTGCGACGGACTCCGCGAAGCCGCGGTGACCCTCGAGGGTGTGCAGGCCGGCTCGCCGCTCGGCCGCCAGGACCGCGTGCACCGCCGCGCTCGGCTCGCCGGCGGTCTCGGTCGGACGGGACCAGGTCCGCAGCGACCCGCCGTGGGTGGGCAGCTCCTCCACGTCCACGACGGTGAGGCCTGCCCGGGCGAGCACGCGCTGGGTGGTCAGCAGCGAGAGGTAGGAGTAGTGCTCGTGGTAGATCGTGTCGTACTGGCGGCCCTCCACCAGCCGCTGCAGGTGCGGGATCTCGATGGTGACGGTGCCCCCGAAGCCCACCAGCGCCCGCAGGCCCTTGGCGAAGTCGACGATGTCGGGCACGTGCGCGAAGACGTTGTTGGCCACCACGAGGTCGGCGGGCCCGTGCTCCTTCGCCAGGGCCGCGCCGGCCTCCTCCCCCAGGAACACCGTCTCGGTCGGGATCCCCCGGTCGATCGCGGCCTGCGCCACGTTGAGCGCCGGCTCCACCCCCAGCGCGCGGATGCCGCGGTCGACGACGTGCTGCAGGAGGTAGCCGTCGTTGCTGGCGACCTCCACCACGAACGAGCCCTGGTCGAGGTCGAGCCGTTGCGCGGCGGTGTCCACGAACGAGCGGGCGTGCCCGACCCAGGACTCGCTGTAGGAGGAGAAGTAGGCGTAGTGGGTGAAGATGTCCTCGGCAGGGATGTACGCCGGCAGCTGCACCAGCAGGCACTCCGAGCAGATCCGCACGTGCAGGGGGTAGAACGTCTCCGGCTGGTCGAGCTGGTCCCGGGTCAGGTAGGTCTCGCACGGCGGCGACATCCCGAGGTCGACGAAGGTCTCGCTCAGCGGGGCTCCGCAGAGCCGGCAGCAGGCCGCGGTCATCTCGCTCACCACCCCAGGCCCTGGTAGCAGGGGTCGAGCCGACGCTGCTCGGCACCGGGCAGGCGGACCAGGTCCAGCACCACCACGTCCGGTGGCGCCTCGTCGATCGCCGCCACGACCCGCGGGTCCGTGCTGGCCGCGACCAGCACCTCGGAGTCCTGCGCCACCACCCGTGGGTCGTCGGTGAGGAGCTCGGCGAGGTGCGGCAGCCGCTCGTCGATGAAGGACCGGTTGGCGCCGAGCAGGCGCGAGAGCGCGACGTTGGGGTCGTAGATCCGGACCTGGAAGCCCTTCCCCACGAGTCGCTCGGCCAACTCCACCATCGGGCTCTCCCGCAGGTCGTCGGTGCCTCCCTTGAAGGCGAGGCCGTAGATGCCCACCCTCCGGCGGCCCAGCTCCAGCAGTCGGGTGAGCGCACGCTGGGCGTGGGCGTGGTTCGAGGGCAGGATGCTGAACAGCAGCGGCAGGTCGACGTCGTGCTGGCGCGCGAAGTGCAGCAGCGCGCGGACGTCCTTGGGCAGGCAGGAGCCGCCGAAGGCGTAGCCGGGTCGGAGGTAGGCGGGGCTCACGTTGAGCTTGGTGTCGGCGAGGAAGACGTCCATCAGGTCGTAGGAGTCGATCCCCAGCACCGAGCACAGCGTGCCCACCTCGTTGGCGAAGTCGACCTTGAGCGCGTGGAAGCTGTTGTCGACGTACTTCACCAGCTCGGCGACGGCGAACGGGAGCCGGAAGACCGGGCCCGGCAGTCCCTCGTAGAGCCCGGCGACGAGGTCGGCGGTCGCGGGGTCGTCGGTGCCGATCACCGTCTTGGGCGGCGCGAAGAAGTCCCGCACGCTCGACCCCTCCCGGAGGAACTCGGGGTTCACCGCGACGCCGAAGTCGACGCCGGCGAGTCTGCCGGACCGCTCCTCGAGCAGGGGGATCAGCAGGCGCTCACACGTGCCGGGGGGCATCGTGCTGCGGAACACCACCGTGTGCCAGGAGTCGTGGTGCCGGAGCGCGTCGCCGAGCTGCTCGGTCACCGAGACGAGGTACCGCGTGTCGACGGCGCCGCTCGCCTCCGACGGGCTGCCCACGCAGACCAGGGAGACGTCGGAGGCCGACACCGCGGCACGGGCGTCGTCGGTCACGGTCAGCCGGCCCGACGCCGTGGCCTCGGTGAACAGGTCGCCGATGCGCTCCTCGACGATCGGCGACCGGCCGCTCCGGACCAGCTCGAGCTTCTGCGGCTCGACGTCGACGCCGACCACCTGGTGCCCGCGGTGGGCGAAGCAGGCAGCCGACACGCTTCCGACGTAGCCGAGGCCGAAGACACTCACACGTGGCCGGTCGTTCGCTGCTCTCATCGGTCGTCCCCTTGTCCCCTCGTTCGCTTGCCGTCGCGCCTCACGTCAGCAGGCACCCCGCCCGCTGACGACCGAGACGACCGTGCGGGCGGCGATCCGCAGGTCGGACGACAGGCCCCAGTTGTCGGCGTAGTGGGCGTCGAGGGCCATCGACTCGTCCCAGGCGAGCTCGCACCGTCCGCTGACCTGCCACAGCCCGGTCATGCCGGGGCGTACGACGAGCCGCCGGCGTGCGTGCGCATCCAGGGCCGCGGCTTCGGACGGAAGCATCGGGCGCGGCCCGATGAGCGACATCTCGCCTCGCACGACGTTGACCAGCTGGGGGAGCTCGTCGAGCGAGGTGCGCCGCAGCAGCGCGCCGACGCGCGTGGTCCGGGGGTCCCTCCGGATCTTGAAGAACGCGCCGTCGGCCTCGTTGGCGAGGTTCAGGCCGGGCTTGAGGTCGTCGGCCCCCGCGACCATCGTGCGGAGCTTGTGCATCCGGAACGGCCGGCCGTGGTGCCCGACGCGCACCTGGGTGAAGAACGGGGACCCGGCGCTGTCCAGCCGGACGGCCACGGCCAGCACCACGAGAAGGGGGGCAAGCAGGAGGAGGAGCAGCGCCGCGCCGCACCGGTCGATGCCGTGCTTCACCGCGGCGGCGACGGCCGACCTGCGCGGCGGGGCGAGCTCGATCCCCAGCTCCCCTGCGACCGAGCGCGGAGTCGTCCGGCCGGGGTCGATGCCCGCGACGTCGTGGAGCACCACCATCGCCACCGGGGAGTGCTCGAGCGCCCAGGTGGCCCGGCGCAGCGCCTGGGCGTCGAAGCCGGGACCGGGCAGAAGGGCCACCAGGTCGGCTGCGGAGGACCCGACCAGGAGCGGCAGGTCGTCGATCGAGCCGCACCTCTGCGGCCCGTCCGACGGGACGCAGGCGTGGCGGCCACGGTGTTCACCGAACGGCGCCAGCCCCACCACCTCGACCTCGCCGTTCGACCGCCAGGCCATCAGGTGCTGGTCGACCGCGTCCTCGTCGCCCACGAGCACCACGCGAGACGGACCGGCCCGGCGCACACCGACCAGCCGCACGACGACCGCCGCACCCGCGGCCGCGGTCACCGCCGCGACGACCCCGGGCAGGAGGGCAGCCTGCTCCCAGGAGCACGACGAGGCACGCCGCGGTCGCGAGCACGGCCGTCGCCGCACGCGCGAGCGGCTGCAGACGCCTCTGCACGGGCCCCCTGAGGCTGGGGACCCGTGCATAGGCGAGCAGGAGCCAGGCTGCGATGGCGGCGAGGGACCCGATCCCCCCGCCGGCCAGCCTCGCAGCCCCCGAGCCGGCCACGACGGCACCGGACATCTCGAGGAGGAGCGGCGTGCGACTCGGCCGGACGGCGTCGGACGCGTGGACCGCGTGGACCGCGTGTGCCGAGCGCGTGACGGACCGTTCGACCACCTCGACCGACTCCAGCAGGGCCGCGGCCGGCGACCGGTGCTGCCGGGGGATCGCGGCCCCCGCACCGGCTTGGGCGGCGGGCAGTGACGGGTCGGCCGGCTGCGCGATGGACGTCAACGTGATCCCCCTCCCCAGGTGGCGTGTTCCCCCGTGGTTCCCACGTGTGGCGCGGGCCGCCACCGCGGTCGACTCCAGGGTGGGAGCGGTGTCGTCACGCGGTGGCGGTCGGGCCGCTCTTCGAACCTAGGCAACCGGCGGCACCCCCAGAACCTGCGAACTGATGAACTTCGGTACTCACCTCGGACGTGGTCCATCGGCCCTGTCCGGCAGGGCCAGTCGGCCGTCGCGCGCGAGGGCCACGAGGGCGGGCGTCGAGTGGACGTCGGCGAGCCGGCACATCCGGTGGACGTGGGTGCGGACGGTGTTGAGGGACAGGTGCAGGCGCTCGGCCACCTCTCCGTGCGACAGTCCCTCGAGCAGGCCCTGGAGGACCTCCTGCTGGCGCTGCGAGAGCCGGGGCCCGTCACCGTCGGAGGACCCGCCGTGGTCGTCCTCGAGCAGGGCGTCGATCAGCCCGCTCCGGACGTGCGGCGCCACCCAGTGGCCGCCGTGGTGGGCAACGGTCAGCGCCTCGGCGAGCTCGTCCAGCCGGCAGTCCCGCTGGATCCACGCCGCCGCGCCTTCGCGCAGCGCTCTGGCGACCCCCCGCGGTTCCGCCGTCGTGCCGAGCACGATCGTGGCGTAGGTCCTCTCCGTGCGCGACGTCTGCCTGAGCGCCTGCACGGCCGACTCTCCCTCGAGGTGCTCGCTGACCACCACCACGTCGACCCGCGGGACCAGCAGGGCCCTGCGTGCCTCAGTGAGGGTGGTCGCGCAGCTGGCCTCCCGCACCAGCGGCAGCTGGGGCAGCATCCGTGCCAGGGACTCGGCGATCAGGCGGTGCCCGTCGACCACCAGGACGCTGATCCCGCCCTCGCTCCTGGGTGCCGGGACGTGCGGCGCCACGCTGGTCATCGCAGCCACTAGGCGGTCAGCCGGTCGAGGAGCCCGAGCTCCCACGCCCTGCGCACCGCGGCCAGCCGGCGCGTCCTGCCGAGCTTGCGGAGGATCGCCGCCACGTGCCCGCGGACGGTGTTGACGCTGATGTGGAGGGACGAGGCGATCGCCTCGTTCGACGCGCCGGTCGCGAGGAGGAGCAGCACCTGCTCCTCACGATCCGTCAGCTCGATCCCACGCCCGGTGCCGCCAGCAGGACCCGGACCGACCAGTCCGGCGAGGAAGCGCTCACCCGCTCGAGCCCGATGGACGGCCCGACGGAGGTGGTCGATGCCGCCCTCGGGTCCCATCACCGCGTCGACGTTGCCGGAGAGGTAGGCACGCGACGCCTCCCCCACCGCCTCGGCGACAACCAGGGTCGCCAGGCCGGGCACCGACGACCGCAGCCCGGGAAGGAGGTGCCGGCAGTCACGGCTGAGCCCGTTGCCCAGCACCAGGACGTCCGGGCGGTGCCCCAGGACCGCGGGTCCGAGCGCGGCGAGGTCGTCGCACCGCGCGACCACGCACAGGTCGTCCGCCTGCAGCGCCGTCGCCAGCGCCGCCCCGAGCAGCGGTCGGTCGTCCGCCAGGACGACGGCACAGGGAGCGGTGACGGCCGCAGGTGCGCGCGGCGGCGCGACGGGCCGGGTCGGCGGCGACAGGTGTGGCTCCATGGGGCTCCCTGAGGGCGGGCAGCAGGGGCCGGGCTGCGGTGGGACGTCCGGGGCAGGACGTTGCATCTTCCAAGGACAGCGTGCCCGTCCGGCCACGCGCAAGGCCTGTCGGATCGTGCTGGCTGGACCAGAGGTCCCACCCCTCGCCCCGGGGGTGGACCGTCTCACCCCTGCGGGTCGAGGACCCGGAGCAGCCAGCCGCGGACCGGCCAGTCGAGTGTGTCGTCACCCGCCCGGGCCGGTCAAGGACGGACGCGCAGCGCGATCAGGCAGACGTCGTCGTCCTGGCTGCCGCCGACCAGGCGGGAGAGGACCGCGTCGCACAGTCCGGGCAGGTTGCGGCCGGCCAGCTCGCCGGCGACGGCGACCAGGTCGGCGATGCCCTCGTCGAGGTCCTGGCCGCGTCGCTCGATCAGCCCGTCGGAGAAGAACAGCACGGTGTCACCCTCGTGCAGCACGACCTCGTGCTCGCGCCGCACCGATCCCGCGACGACCCCGAGCAGCAGGTCGTTGGCGTCCAGGTCGAGCCCCTCCGCCCGCCCGTCGGCCCGCACCACCACGGGGGGCGGGTGGCCGGCGCTGGACCAGCGCAGCACCGTCGTTCGGTCGCCCCGGCTGAGGGTGCCGACGAGCGCGGTCGCCGTCACGCCCGGGTAGAGCGCCTCGGTCGCGGCGTCCAGCAGCTCCAGCGCGTCGGCCGGACCGCCGTCGTGGCCGAAGCCGATGCCGCGCAGCACCCCGCGCAGCTGGCCCATGACGGCCGCCGCCCGGAAGTCGTGGCCCACCACGTCGCCCACCGTGAGCAGGAGCGTGCCGTCGCGCCGGATGAAGGAGTCGTACCAGTCGCCCCCCACCTGCGCCTCGTCGGTCGCCGGCACGTAGCGCGCCACCAGCTCGGCGGTCGCGAGCACCGGCGGGTCGGTCAGCATGCTGCGCTGGAGCTGCTCGCCCATCAGCCGCTGGCGGCGGTTGGCCTCGAGGACCTCGAACGCCGCTCCGGCGCGACGCCCCACCTCGGTCGCGACGGTGAGCTCGGACCGGGTGAACGCGGGCTGGTCCTCGTCGCGGAACACCGCCATCGAGCCGAGCACCCCGCTGGTGCCGGTGAGCGGCACGGCCATCGCGCTGCCCGCACCGAGCCTGCGCACCAGCGCGCGGGTCTCGTCGTCCTGCGTGGTGCTGTGCAGGAACTCCTCGGTCACCTGCTCGATGAGCATCGCGCCCGCGCCGGCTGCGATGCGGCGGCTCGGCGTCTCGTCGGTCACCCCGGTGGGCAGCTTCTCCATCGCCCGCTCCACGTCGGCGGCGCGGTCGGCGTCCCGGTGCTCGATCAGCACGCGTGCGGTCGCGCCGCGGGCGTCGTAGGCCTGGAAGGACACCCAGTCGGCGAAGGACTCGACGAGCTCGGCGCCGACGGCGTGCAGCACGTCGTCGGGGTCGTGGGCGCCGAGCAGCACCTCGGAGACGCGGCCGAGCAGGTCGACGTGGCCGCTGTAGCGGTCGCGCTCGGCCTCGACCCGCAAGCGGGCGCTGGCGTCCTCGACCATCAGCAGGACGACCGGCTCGGCGTCCTCGGTGCGCGACCACGTGGCGGTCAGGTCCAGCGGGCGCCCGGCGGGAGTCCGCACCGAGAGCTTGCCCGTGGCCTCGTCGGTGCGGGCCGCCCAGGTCTGCGCCACGACGTCGTCGACCACGTCGGCGGGCTCGACGAGCTCCTTGACCGGCCGGCCGCGGTCCTCCGGGTCCAGGTCGAGCAGGCCGAAGGCGGCCCGGTTCCAGGTGCGGACGCGCCGGTCCTCGCCCACCACCAGGACGCCGAGCGGCACGTGGCGCAGCAGCGTGCCGAGGCGGACGGGCCGGTCCTGGTCGGAGGTGGTGGTGGAGGCGACGGGGTCGGAGGCGTCGGCGCAGTCGGGAGAGCTCATCGACCGCGCCTCGCTCTCCGGGGCCGGATGCCCCTCGCCCGACCAGCCTACCGAGGTGCGGACCAGGGCGGACCACCGCGCAAACCTCACACCTCGGGACCGATGACGCACCGGCGACGGACCTCTAGCCTGTGCGGATGGCGAACCGGGTGCTCAAGATCAACGACGCAGGATGGATCCACGCGGAGACCTTCCGAACCCCGATGCAGGTGGGGGTGCTGGCCAACTTCACGATGCCCGACGACGCCGACGAGTGCTACCTCGAGGACCTGGTCAACATGTGGCGCACCCACAAGACCTTCCAGCCGCCCTTCAACTACAAGCTGCGCGGCACGGCCCTGCCCAGGTGGGAGGTCCTGCCCGACGAGGAGATCGACCTCGACTACCACCTGCGCCACTCCGCCGTGCCCTCCCCGGGCGGCGAACGCGAGCTCGGCATCCTCGTCTCGCGGCTGCACGCGATGAACATGGACCGCCGCTACCCCCTGTGGGAGTGCCACGTCATCGAGGGCGTCGCGCCGGGTCGCTGGTCGCTCTACATCAAGGTGCACCACTCGCAGATCGACGGCGTCGGCGGCATCCGCATGGCCCGCCGCATGTTCACCACCGACCCCGACGCGCGCGGGCTCCTGCCCCCCTGGGCGGTCGGCACCCACGGGATCGACCAGTCCGGCCTGCCGCCCAAGGAGAAGAGCGCCGAGGTCGCCGTACCCTCCCGCGGCGGGCCGATCGAGCTCGTCACCGGCACCCTGCGCTCGACCGTGGCCGTCGCCGGGTCCCTGGCCCGCACCTACCGCGAGAGCGCGATCGGCTCGGGGGACGACCAGCAGGCGGTCCCCTACCGCGCGCCCAGGTCCATCCTCAACGGGCGCATCAGCAAGCCCCGGCGCTTCGCCACCCAGGCCTACCCCATGGACCGCGTGCGCGCGGTGGCCAAGGCCGCGGGCGGCAGCCTCAACGACGTGTTCCTGGCGCTGTGCGCGGGCGCCCTGCGCCGCTACCTGCTCGAGATCGACGAGCTGCCCAAGCAGTCCCTGACCGCCAACGTGCCGGTGTCGGTGCGAGCCGGCGAGGGCACCAAGGTCGGCAACGCGATCAGCTTCCTCTACGCCAAGATCGGCACCGACATCGAGGACCCGGTCGAGCGGATCAAGGCGATCCACGAGTCCACCCGGCTCGGCAAGGCACGGATGCCGAAGGCCGGCGCCGGGGCGATGGACATCTACACCGCCGGGCTGATGGGGCCGTTCCTCGGCCAGGCCATGCTGGGGGTCGGTGGCATCGGACGCCCCGCGTCCAACATCGTGATCTCCAACGTCCCGGGGCTCCAGGAGACCCGCTACATCGAGGGCTCCACCATGGAGGAGTACTACCCGATCAGCCTGCTCTTCCACGGCCAGGCGCTCAACATCACCGCGGTCAGCAACGCCGAGATGTTCTGCGTCGGGTTCACCGGCTGCCGCGAGACCCTCCCGAGCCTGCAGAAGATCGCGGTCTACATGGGCGAGGCGCTGGTCGAGCTCGAGGAGGCGCTCGGCGTGACCTGGGACGACTGACGCGGGCGGTCAGCCGCTGTAGGTGACGGTGACCGTGTCGCTGACCGGGAGGCTCTGGCACGCCAGGCGGATGCCGTCGGCCAGGTCGTCGTCGTCGAGGACCTCGTTGTGCTTCATCTGCACCTCGCCCTCGAGGACGATGCACGCGCACGCCGAGCAGTTGCCCTCGCGGCACGAGTACGGCGCTCCGACGCCCTGGTCGAGCAGGAAGTCCAGCAGGACCTGGTCCGGCGCCCAGCCGTCGAGGTCGAACTCCTCGCCGTCGAGGTCGCCGCGCACCGCCGCGGGCGCCTCGCGCAGTGCGAGCGCCGGGCCGGTGTCGAGCGCCTCGTCGGCGTCCTCCCCCGTGATCCCCTCCGCGGCCGCGATCTCGCCGCTGATGTCGTCGGCGTGGTCCCCGAACGGGTTGCCGCCCAGGGACACGAACTTCTCCTGGTGCCGGCGCTCGCGCGGGAAGCCCAGCTCCTTGAGCGCGGCGACGGTGCCCTTCATGAACGGGCCCGGCCCGCACACGAACGCGTCGTACGACGTGAAGTGCGCCGCGATCGCCCGCATGTGCTCGGCGCTGGGCAGCCCCTGCACCGACTCGAGCCAGTGGATCACGACGAACCGGTCGGGGTGCTCCCGGGCCAGCTCGACCAGCCGCTCGCGGAAGATCACCGACTGCTCGTCGCGGTTGGCGTAGACGAGCACCACCTGGCCGGTCCCGTGCGCCAGCGCGCTCTTGGCGATGGAGATGACCGGGGTGATGCCACTGCCACCGGCGAACAGCAGGAAGTCGTGGTCGAGGTCGGCCGGGGTGAAGATCCCGCTCGGCGGCAGGGCCGTGACCACGTCGCCGGGCTGGATGTGGTCGTTGATCCAGTTGGAGGCGTAGCCGTCGACCGTGCGCTTGACCGTCACCTGCAGCAGGTCGGTCTCGTGGGGGGCGCTCGAGAGGGAGTAGCAGCGCGCGACCGTGCCGGTGCGGGTGCTCGGCACCGCCAGGGTGAGGAACTGGCCGGAGGTGTAGGTCGACCGGCTCGTGCGGCCGGAACACCAGCGAGCACGCGTCCGCGGTCTCGCGGACCACCTCGACCACGTCGAGCTTGAGGACGTCCTCGGCCACCTCAGTCGACCCCTTCACCGATCGGGACGCGGCCCTCCGCGACCGCGCGGGCGATGCTGGACCGCATGCGGCTGCAGCCCTCGGGCAGGCCGATCCGGCCCTCGGCGCGGGCGCGGGCGAACTCCGCGCAGGCCCCGGTCGCCTCGTCGCTCCACTGGATCGACGTCTGCTGCTCGCTGTGCTTGCGGACCCTGACCCGGGCCAGGCAGTCCAGGCACTCGACCTCGGCGAGGTGCTCGTCGAGGTAGCGCCGGCGGTCGGCGTAGGTCTCCTCCGACAGCGGGGCGAAGGAGACCATCACACGCCGCCCGGCATGGTCGGCGCCGGGACGCCCTCCTGGGCCTCCTGCTCCTGCCGGCGACGGAGGTTCTCCTGCACCTCCTGCTGCCAGTTCTCGTTGGCGTGGGTGGTGTCGACCTCGAACTCGAAGCGCTCGGTCATCTCCGGCGTCACGTCGGCGACGTCGACGTAGAACTGCTCGTACCACCGCCGCAGCTGGTAGACCGGCCCGTCCTCCTCGCACAGCAGCGGGTTCTGGATCGGCGACTTGTTCAGCCAGATGTGCACGTCCTGCATGAAGCCCTCGCCGAACATGTCGGAGTACTTCTTGGCGATCCTCGCCGAGCTCTCGTCGTCGAGGCCCTCGGGCTTCTTGACCATCAGGCCGTACTGCAGCGTGAAGCTGTTCTCGTCGACGGGGTAGTGGCAGTTGATCAGGATGACCTCGATCTCGAAGCCCTTGTAGGTCGTGGTGAGCGGGTTGATCATGTAGGACGGCCCGAAGTACGACGCCTCGGACCGCAGCAGCAGGTCCTGGTCGCCGTAGCCGGCCCCCGCCATGTCGGGACGGCCGCTGGAGTGCATGTACTGCGTGGCGACGTGACCCTCGAAGACGTTCTTGAAGTACTTCGGGAACGCGAAGTGGATGTAGAAGAAGTGCGCCATGTCCACGACGTTGTCGACGATCTCGCGGCAGTGCGCGTCGGGCACGTCCAGGACGTTCCACGTCCAGTCGGTCCACTCGCCGGTCTCGAGCTCCTCGATCACCGGGATGTCCTGCTCGGGGATCGGCCCGTTGCCCTCGGCGTCGTGCCAGACGAACAGCTGGCGGTTGCGCTCCATCGCGTGCCAGGTGCGGGTGCGCGCGCGCAGCGGGATGCGCTTGGCGTAGGGGATCTGCTTGCAGCGCCCGTCCCCGCCCCAGCGCCAGTCGTGGAACGGGCAGGCGATCTCGTCGCCCTTGACCGTGCCCTGGGTGAGGTCTCCGCCCATGTGCCGGCAGTAGCCGTCGAGCACGTGGAGCGTGCCCTGGGAGTCGGCGAAGACCACGAGCTTGGTGCCGAACGCCCTCACCTGGTGCGGCTCGCCGTCGCGGAACGCCTCGGCCAGGCCGAGGCAGTGCCAGCCCCGGGCGAACCGCTCGGGCGGCGTGCCCTTGTCGATGATCCGCGGGTCCAGCTTCTTCGTCACAGCGCTCATCCGGTGCCCTCCAACCGCGTCTCTTCCGCGCAATATTGAAACACGTTACAGTTTTGCCCGGCCGCTTGAACAGTGACACGGCCCACGCCCGAGCCCTCACAGGAGACCACGGTGCACCTCGCCCTCACCGCCGAGCAGGAGAACCTGCGATCCGAGCTCACGGCGTACTTCGCCGAGCTCGTCACTCCGGAGGTCCGCGCCTCGCTGCAGGCCAGCACCGGCGAGTTCGGGGACACCGACGCCTACAAGGCCGTGATCCGCCGGATCGGCCAGGACGGCTGGCTCGGTATCGGCTGGCCGGAGGAGTACGGCGGCCAGGACCGCTCGATGGTCGACCAGCTGATCTTCTCCGACGCCGCCGCCGTCGCCGGCGTGCCGATCCCCTACCTCACGCTCAACACCGTGGGGCCGACGATCATGCGCTACGGCACCGACGAGCAGAAGCAGGAGATGCTGCCCAAGATCCTCCGGGGCGAGCTGCACTTCTCGATCGGCTACTCCGAGCCCGGCTCCGGCACCGACCTGGCCTCGCTGCGCACCCGGGCGCGCCGCGAGGGCGACGAGTGGGTGATCAACGGCCAGAAGATGTGGACCTCGCTCATCCAGTACGCCGACTGGATCTGGCTGGCCTGCCGCACCGACCCCGACCTCCCCCGCCACAAGGGCCTGTCGATCATCCTCGTGCCGGCCGACGCACCCGGCTTCTCCTACACCCCGGTCCACACCGTCGCCGGTGTCTCGACGTCGGCGACGTACTACGAGGACGTGCGCGTCCCGGTGACCAACCTCGTCGGTGAGCTCAACGGCGGCTGGTCGCTGATGACCAACCAGCTCAACCACGAGCGGGTGGCGCTGACCTCGGCCGCTCCGCTCCAGCAGTCCGTGCGCCTGGTGCGCGAGTGGGCGCAGCAGACCAAGCAGCCGGACGGCTCGCGGGTCATCGACGCCGAGTGGGTGCAGATCCTCCTGGGCCGGGCCCACGCCCGCACCGAGATGCTCGCGCTGCTCAACTGGAGGATCGCCGTCCTCGGCCGACGACCTCTCCCCCGCCGACGCCTCGGCCACCAAGGTCTACGGCTCCGAGCTGGCCACCGACGTCTACCGCTGGCTGATGGAGGTCGTCGGGCCCAATGCGGCGGTCAAGCCCGACTCCCCCGCCGCGGTCCTGGCCGGCCGCCTCGAGCGGTTCCACCGCTCGTCGCTGGTGATGACCTTCGGCGGCGGCACCAACGAGATCCAGCGCGACATCATCGGCATGGTCGGCCTCGGCCTGCCCCCCGCGAAGAGGTAACCCCATGGACTTCACCCCGACCGACGGCCAGGCCGACACCCGAGGCGCTGGCCGCCCAGGTCTTCTCGGGCCGCTGCACCAACGAACGCCAGCAGCAGGTCGAGGCCGGCGGCGACCGGTTCGACCGCGAGCTGTGGCGCGAGGCCGGGTCGCTCGGGCTGCTCGGCATCCCGCTGCCCGAGGAGCACGGCGGCGCGGGGCTCGGCGTGCTCGAGCTCACCACCCTGCTGGTCGAGGCGGGCCGCGTGATCGCGCCGCTGCCGCTGGCCGCCCACCTCGCCTGCGCGCGCGTGCTCGCGGAGGCCGGCACGCCCGGGCAGCAGGCCACCTGGCTGCCCGACGCCTCGTCCGGGGACGCCGTCCTGACCGCCGCCGTGGCCGAGGACGGCGTCGACGTCCCCGAGCTGCCGACGACCGGGGCGCGGCGCACCGACGGCGGCTGGCAGCTCGACGGCACCAAGACCACGGTCCCGGCAGGCACGGTCGCCGGGCTGTTGCTGGTCCCCGCCGCCACCGACGAGGGCACCCGCGTCTTCCTCGTCCGCCCCGACGACGGCGGGGTCGCGCTCACCCCGCAGCGGCTCAGCGACGGCGACGTCGCGGCGCGCGTGGAGCTCTCCGGCGTGCTCCTCGGCGAGGACCGCCTGCTCGGGGACGGCTCGACGGCCGCGCGGCTCCTCGCGCTGCTCACCCTGGCCGACTGCGCCTGGCAGCAGGGGGTCTGCGAGGGAGCGCTCGCCCTCACCTCGTCGTACGCCCGGACGCGCGAGCAGTTCGGTCGTCCGATCGGGACCTTCCAGGCCGTCTCGCAACGACTGGCCGACTGCTACATCGAGGTGCAGGGGCTCAGGCTGACGGTGACCCACGCCGCGTGGCTGCTCGAGCAGGGCCGCGAGGCGGGTGTCGAGGTGGCCACCGCCAAGCTGTGGGCGGCCGACGCCGGACACAAGCTCGCGCACACCACCGTCCACGTGCACGGTGGTGTGGGCATCGACCTCGACGGCGAGGCGCACCGGTTCTTCACCGCGGCCAAGCGGGCGGAGTTCGCCTACGGCGGCACCACGCTCCAGGCGCGCACGGTCGGCCGGGCGCTCGCGGCCGAGCCCGTGCTGACGGCGTGACCGTCCGGGACCTCCTGCTCGCGCGCGCCGGCGACGACCGGACGGGCCTGCGCTTCGAGGACCGGTCCTGGTCCTGGCGCGAGCACGTCGCGGCGTGCGCGGCGACCGGTGCGGCGCTGCGGTCGCTGCTCGACCCGGCACGCCCGTCCCACGTGGGCGCGCTGCTGGACAACACCCCCGAGATGGCGACGCTGCTCGGCGCGGCCGGGCTGGGCGGGCCGGTGCTCGTCGGCCTCAACACCACGCGCCGCGGCGACGCCCTGGCCAGGGACATCGACCGCACGGACGTGCAGATCGTGGTGACCGAGCCCCGTCACGCGCCTGCGCTCGAGGGCCTGGACCTCGGTGTGCCGGTCCTGGTGGTCGGCTCGCCGGAGTGGGAGGACCTGGTCGCCGCCCACGCGGGCGTGGACCCGGCGGCTCTCTCCGCGGTCGGGGGGTCCGACCTGATGATGCTGATCCTCACCTCGGGCACCAGCGGCGACCCCAAGGCGGTGCGGGTCACCCAGGAGAAGGTCGCCCACCCGGCTCGCCTGCTGGCCGACCGCTTCGGCCTCTGCGCCGACGACGTCTGCTACCTCTCGATGCCGCTGTTCCACTCCAACGCGGTCATGGCCGGCTGGGGGCCGGGGGTCGCCGGCGGCTCGACGCTCGCGCTGGCGCGGCGGTTCACCGCCGGCGGGTTCCTCGAGGACGTGCGCAGGTTCGGGGCGACGTACGCCAACTACGTCGGCAAGCCGCTCACCTACGTGCTCGCGACCCCCGAGCTGCCCGACGACGCGGCCAACCCGCTGCGGCTGGTGTTCGGCAACGAGGCGGCCGAGCGCGACATCGAGGCCTTCGGGCGTCGCTTCGGGTGCGTGGTCGTGGACTCCTACTCCTCCACGGAGAACGCCGTCATCGTCCAACGCGTGCCGGGCATGCCGGCCGGGGCGCTGGGCCGTCCGTTGCCGGGGGTCGCCGTGCTGAACCCGGTCACGCGCGAGGAGGTCCCGGACGCCGAGCTCGACGCGCACGGCCGCCTGCTCAACGCCGACGCGGCCGTGGGCGAGCTGGTCAACACCCAGGGCGCGGGCTTCTTCGCCGGCTACTACAACGACCCGGACGCCGACGCCGAGCGGATGCGGGGCGGGATGTACTGGTCCGGCGACCTCGCCTACCGGGACGCCGAGGGATTCGTCTACTTCGCCGGGCGCACCGCCGACTGGCTGCGGGTGGACGGGGAGAACCTCGCAGCCGCCCCCATCGAGCGGGTGCTGCTGCGGCACCCCGACGTCGAGCAGGCCGCGGTGTACGCCGCCCCCGACCCGTCCAGCGTCGGGGACCAGGTGATGGCCGCCCTGGTGCTGCGGGAGGGTGCCGCCCTGGACCCGGACTCGCTCGAGGAGTTCCTCGCCGGTCAGTCCGACCTCGGCTCGAAGTCGTGGCCGCGCTGGGTCCGCCTGTGCTCCACGCTGCCGCAGACCCCCACCCACAAGGTGCTCAAGCGGCAGCTCGCGGCCGAGCACCTCGGGACCGCGGACCCGGTCTGGGAGCGGGCCGAGCGCGGCACCTCGTATCAGCGCCGCTGGAAATTCCTCTCCTTCTTCGTGTCATGAACTGGTGTGAGCCCCGTCTCATCCCCACCAGGACGACACCGACCGACCAGCCAGACAGGGAGGACACGACGATGTGCACTCACTTCCCCCGGTGCCCCGAGGCGACTGCCCCCGACTGCTGCCACGCGCACGTCGCCGCCGACCACTCCGAGCAGGGCTGGCTGCGGCTGTGCAACGGCGTGATCCTCTTCGACGACGGTCAGTACCTCACCCCGGACGGTCACGTCGAGACCGTCCCGCTGGCCGCCTGACCCGTTCCCAGCGGCCGCAGCGCCCTGGCTGTGGTGAGCGCCACGGCCCTCCCGTGGGCGGCATCACGTCAGGAACGCTTGTGTGACACAACGGGTCGGGGAACCTGGGTGGTGAAGGCACCAACTCGCCCCGCCCGGCCACACGGACCGGGCACCGCACCCGAGGGAGACACCGTGTCGACTGGCCACAACACCTCCAGCAGCACCCGCAGCAACATCTCCTTCGCCGAGCGCCTGCGCGCCGCGCACGAGCGCGAGGAGAAGGCCCGCCGGTCCCGGTTCGGCCTGGGCCGGCTGCGCGGCCCCCGAGCCGGGTTCGCCCCCGACGTGGCCGTCGAGCCGCACGACCGCCCGCGCCCGCGCGACGAGTTCGCGGCCTCCCTGCGCGACGCCGGCTGAGTCGTCTGCTCGCCTCGGCTCAGCGTCAGCTCCCGCACGACCAGGTCGACCACCGCGACCAGGTCGCCGTCCGAGTCGGCGGCCACCGCCCGCTGCCGCTCGTACGACGCCCCGGTGCCCGCGATCGTCGCGATGCCGGCCAGCTCCTCGCGGCAGCCCAGCCGCTCGGCGACCGGGACCAGCCGCTCGAGCAGGTCGGCGAGGTCCTCGCGCAGGAGCCGCTCGTTGGAGTCGGCGTCGGTGATGATCCAGGCGTCCATGCCGTAGCGCGCGGAGCGCCACTTGTTCTCCTGCACGTGCCAGGGCGGCAGCTGGGGCAGCTGCTCCCCCGCCGCGGCGCGCTCCTCGAGGTCGACCACGAGGCAGTGGGTCAGCGCCACCAGGGAGGCCAGCTCGCGCGGCGAGGAGACCGTGTCGCAGATCCGGACCTCGAGGGTGCCCAGGCGCGGGCTGGGGCGGACGTCCCACCGGATCTCGTCGACCACGTCGATCACGCCGGTCTTGACCTGCGAGGCCACGAAGCCCTCGAACTCCGCCCACGTGGCGAACTGGAACGGCAGCCCGGCGGTCGGCAGCTGCTGGAACATCATCGCCCGGTTGCTGGCGTAGCCGGTGTCCTCCCCGGCCCACATCGGCGAGCTGGCCGACAGTGCCTGGAGGTGCGGGAAGTAGGTCAGCAGCGCCGACAGCACCGGCATCACCGTGTCGCGGCGGGGCATGCCGACGTGGACGTGCACGCCCCAGATCAGCATCTGCCGTCCCCACCACTGGGTGCGGGAGATCAGCTCGGCGTACCGCTCCCCCTCGCTGAGCTCGGACCTGGTCCACGAGGCGAACGGGTGCGTGCCGGCGGCGAACAGGTCGACGCCCAGGCCGGTGGTCACCGGCAGCACCCGCTGCAGCGTGCCGTCGAGGTCCGCCATCGCCTCGGGAACCGTCTCGCACACCCCGGTGACCAGCTCGACGGTGTTGCGCAGCAGCTCCCGGTGCAGTCCCGGACCGTCGCCGGCGCCCCCGGCCTCGGCGTGCAACCGGTCGAAGACCTCGTCGGCGACGTTGACCAGGTCGCGGGTCTCGCGGTCGACCAGCCCGAACTCCCACTCCACCCCGAGGGTGGGTCGCGACGATGCCGCAAAGGGGATGTCCACGCCCGCCAGCGTGGCACAGCGGCTGTTGGGTCGCCCGCGTGTCCGACCCCGCGCCGACGCACCGGTCTCGACCGCTGGTCCGTGCGGGCCTCGCGGTCCGCGACCGGTGCGGGCGGAGTTCCGGCGGCTGACCGAGGGTTGTCGATCCCTCAGGCCGGCAGCTCGTAGGTGACCTCGCGGCCGTGGGGGCGGAACCCGGCACGGCGCAGGATCGGCGCCGAGGTCTCGATCCGGCCCTTCACCAGGGCCAGCGTGGCGCCCCAGGCGACCGCGACGCGCAGGCGCTCGGCCAGCACCGAGGCGTACACCCCGCGCCGGCGCGCGTGCGGCAGGGTCGCGCCGCCCCACAGGCGCGCGACCTCGCCGGCCATCGTCAGACCGCCGGTGCCGACGCCCTCACCGTCGAGCCAGGCCACGAACCGGCCGACGGTGCGCCGCGAGAACTCCTCGACGCACTCGGCCACCAGGCCCGGCAGCCGCTCGTCGGTCACCGGCCGGTCCTCGAAGACCACCTCGTCGACCCGGCTGAGCGCCCGGGCGCCGACCTCGTCGAGGACGGGCAGCACGAGCACGTCCGGGCGCGGTGGGCCGAGGTCCGTTGGCTCCCACACCAGGCGGTCCAGCGTCTCCACGACCCGTGCGCCACGCGCCTCCAGCACCTCGGCGAAGGCGACGTCCTCGGGCCGGACCGGCACCGCCCAGCGCACGTGCGGCAGGTCGTGGCGGCGGACCAGGTCGAGGGCCAGGTCGACCGCGTGCTCCCGCTGGTCCGGCGGCGGCGTGCCGACGGTGAACGTGCGGTAGGACAGGTACGCCGGTCGCACGAGCAGGCGCGCGCCCGGCAGCTCGTGCACCTCGGTGCCGTCGGGCACCCAGAGCCAGTCGGCGAAGGCGGAGTCGACCGCGGCGTCGTCCCAGACCATGCCCGCAGTCAAGCAGACGACTAGACCTTCTACTGTCCTTGCACGAACCTTCTGCGTATCTCAGTGTGCTCTCAGCAGGCACACCAAGAGTGAGAGCGACACCCAGTCCCGCAGGAGGAGAACCATGATGCGAACCCGCACCGCCCTCCTCCGGCATCGCCATGCTCAAGGAGCACCGCGCGGGCGGCAACAGCCTGTTCATCTACCCCTGGTGCTGATCGCCAGGAGGTGACGCCCCAGGTGGGGTGGCAGGAGGGGACGGCATGGGCGTGGCGGTAGCGTCGCGCCCATGCCGCTCTTCTCGTTCGAGGGCAAGGTCCCTCAGGTCCACGAGACCGCCTTCATCGCCGCCACCGCGACGCTCGTCGGGGACGTCGTCGTCGAGGAGGGCGCCTCGGTCTGGTACGGCGCGGTGCTGCGTGGCGACTACAGCCGGATCACCGTCCGTGCGGGCGCCAACGTGCAGGACGGGTCCGTCCTGCACGCCCCGCCGGACCTGCCGTGCGAGGTCGGTGCCGGCGCCACCATCGCGCACCTGTGCGTCGTGCACGGCGCGGTCATCGGCGAGGAGGCGTTGATCGGCAACGCCGCGACCGTGCTCGACGGCGCCAGGGTCGGCGCGCGGTCGATGGTGGCCGCCGGGGCGATGGTGACCCCCGGCACCGAGATCCCCGAGGGCGTGCTCGCCCTCGGGTCGCCGGCCAGGGTCAAGGGCCCCATCGCCGGCACGGCGGCCGAGTTCTGGGTGCAGACGAACCCACCGGCCTACCGCGAGCTCGGCCAGCGGCACCGCGCCGGGGTCGAGCCGGTCAGCCCCTGAGCTTGTCGAGCCGGGCGACGGTCTCCTCGAACTCCGCGACCAGGTCGGCGACGACGTCGGCGACCGGTCGAACCTCGTTCATCGTGCCGACGATCTGACCGACCGGCATCGAGATGACGTCGGGGTCGCCGTGGGCGTTCATCCGCGAGTGGGCGTCGGCGACCAGCAGGTTCTGCAGCGGCATCGGCAGCGGCTGCGGGGCACCCTCCTCGGCCCAGGCCTCGGTCCACTTCGTCTTGAGCAGGCGGGCCGGCTTGCCGGTGTAGACGCGGGTGCGGACGGTGTCGGCGCTGGTGGCCCGCGTGAACGCGGTCTCCCAGGCGGAGTTGGAGGACAGGTTGCGGTACTCCTCCGTGCCGAGCCACACCGAGCCCATCCACACGCCCTGGGCGCCGAGCGCGAGCGAGGCGGCGATCTGGCGCCCACGGCCGATGCCGCCGGCGCCGAGGACCGGCACGTCCGGACCGACGGCGTCGACGATCTCCGGGGTCAGCACCATCGAGGCGATCTCACCGGTGTGGCCGCCGGCCTCGTAGCCCTGCGCGACGATGATGTCCACGCCGTTGGCGACGTGGGACATGGCGTGCTTGGCCGCGCCTGCCAGCGCCGCGACCTTGACGCCCGCGGCGTGCGCCTGCTCGATGACGTCGACCGGCGGGGAGCCGAGGGCGTTGGCGATCAGCACCGGTCGGTGTGACAGCGAGATCTCGACGTGGCTGCGCGCGATCGAGTGCAGCCAGCCCAGCACGCCGTCGCGGCCCTCGCCCTCGGGCAGCGGGGGGACGCCGAGCTTGCGCAGGGTGTCGTCGACGAAGGCCTTGTGCCCCTCGGGGACCATCGCGCCGAGGTCGACGCTGGTGCCCTCGGTGGGGATCTTCATCGGCATGACGACGTCGACGCCGTAGGGCTTGCCGTCGGTGTTGTCGTCCAGCCAGCTCAGCGTCTGCTCGAGCTCCTCGGCCTCGTTGAAGCGCACGCAGCCCAGCACGCCCAGACCGCCGGCCCGGCTGACCGCGGCCGCGACGTGCTCGCTCGGGGTGAAGGCGAAGATGGGGTACTGGATGCCGAACTGCTCGCAGAGATCGGTGTGCATGCTCAGGCCTCCTGCAGCTGCTCGTCGTTCGAGCCGGTCGAGACCGCGGCGAGCGCGATCTCCTTGGCCCGGGGGTAATTCGCCTTGCCGGTGGCGCTGCGCGGGATCTCGGCGACGTAGGTCACCGCGCGCGGCAGCTTGTAGCCCGAGAGCACCGGCCGGAGGAACTCGCGGATCTCCTCCACGGTCGGCTGCGCCTCGCCGCGGGGCTGGAGCACCGCGGTGACGGCCTGGCCGTAGCGGTCGTCGAGCACCCCGACCACCAGCGCGTCGTAGACGTCGGGGTGGGCCTTGAGGGCCATCTCGACCTCCTCGGGGTAGACCTTCTCCCCGCCGGTGTTGATGCAGTTGGAGCCGCGGCCGAGCAGGGTGACCTTGCCGTCGGCCTCGATGCGGGCGAAGTCGCCGGGGACGGAGTAGCGCTTGCCGTCGACCTCGAGGAACGTGCGCGCGGACTTCTCGGGGTCCTTGTAGTAGCCCAGCGGCACGCTCCCGGTGCGGGCCACGCGGCCGACCTTGCCGACGTCGCTCGGGTCGATCACCTGGTTGAGCTCGTCGAGCACGACCGTCTCGGCGCCCAGCGTCACCACCGGCCCCTCCCCGCGGATGTTCTCGCTGTCCTGCATCCCCGTGCCGGAGAACCCGGTCTCGCTGGCCCCGATGGAGTCGGTGAAGACCGCGTTGGGGAACGCCTTCATCCAGCGCTCCTTGACCGGCCGGCTGAAGATCGCGGCACTGCTGGCCACCACGAACAGCGACGAGGCGTCGTAGTCGCCGGACTCGTACTCCTCGATCAGCGGGCGGGCCATCGCGTCGCCGGTCATGAAGATGCCCTGGACCCCCGCCCGCTCGATCGCCCGCCAGGTGCCGACCGGATCGAACTTCGGCTCCAGCACCGTGCGCTGGCCGGCGAACAGGTGCATGAGCAGTGCTGCCTGCGCACCCCCGTGCATCAGCGGGCTGAGCGGGAACATCACCATCGGGTCCGCGGCCTTGGCCTTCTCGGACTGGTCGAACTCACCCAGGCGGTCGCCGGTCATGAAGTCGATGCCACCGCCGAGCACGCGCCAGAAGTCCTCGTGGCGCCACATCACGCCCTTGGGGAAGCCGGTCGTGCCGCCGGTGTAGACGATGTAGAGGTCGTCAGGGCTGCGCTCCTCGAAGTCGCGCTCGGGGCTCTGCCCCTCGAGCGCCTCCTCCCACGTCACGCCGGAGTACGACGAGAGGTCGGCCTCGTCGTCGTCGGGCTCGGTCGGGTCGGGCATCGCCACGATCGTGGTGAGCCTGGCGTGCTGGGGCGCCGTCGCGGCGACGAGCGGAGCGTAGGGGCGCTCGTGCAGCAGCGCGACGATGTCGGAGTTGTCGAACAGGTAGTCGAGCTCCCCCTCGACGTAGCGGTAGTTCACGTTGATCGCCACGGCGCGGATCTTGAACACCGCGAGGAGCGCCACCACGTGCTCGATGCTGTTCTTGGCGTAGATGCCCACGTGGTCGCCGGTGCCGATGCCCCGGGAGGCGAGGAAGTGGGCCAGCCGGTTGGCCTGCGGCCTCGAGCTCGGCGTAGGTGACCACACGGTCACCGAGCTGGATCACGCCGCGGTCCGGGACGACGTCGACGGCGTGCTCGAACAGGTCTGCGATGTTGAGAGCCACGGACGCAAGACTAGAACACGTTCTCGTTTCTGACTAGGATCGGACCCATGACCGAGTCGCCGCAGCCCCACGCCCTCGTCGAGCAGGAGGGCCACACCCTCGTCGTCACGATGAACCGCCCGGAGAAGAGGAACGCCCTCTCCGGCGACATGCTCGCGATCATGAGCGAGGCGTGGGACCGGGTGAACCAGGACGAGGACATCCGCGTGTGCATCCTCACCGGCGCGGGCGGCGCGTTCTGCGCCGGCGCCGACCTCTCGGCGATGACGCGGTCGCACCCGAGCAAGAGCTTCGAGGAGGGGTCGTTCGACCCCTCGCGGATCAAGTCGCTGCTCAAGGGCTTCCGGCTGACCAAGCCGCTCATCGCGGCGGTCGAGGGCCCGGCCATCGCCGGCGGCACCGAGATCCTGCAGGCCACCGACATCCGCGTCGCGGGCGAGTCGGCGCGCTTCGGGGTCTCGGAGGTGAGGTGGGGGCTCTACCCCCTGGGCGGCTCCGCCGTGCGTCTCCCCCGCCAGATCCCCTACACCGTCGCCGCCGACATCCTCCTGACCGGCCGCCACATCACGGCGGCCGAGGCCAAGGAGCTCGGCCTGGTCGGGCACGTCGTCCCCGACGGCACCGCGCTCGACAAGGCCCGCGAGATCGCCGACCTGATCTGCGCCAACGGCCCCCTGGCCGTCCAGGCGGTGCTGCGCACGATCCGCGACTCCGAGGGCAAGCACGAGGACGAGTGCTGGGCCGACGACGCCAAGGTGGGTGCCGCGGTCTTCGCCTCCGAGGACGCCAAGGAGGGCCCCCAGGCGTTCATGGAGAAGCGCGCCCCGCAGTTCAGGGGACGCTGACACCCCCGCTTCCCCGCCGGCCACGCGACCGCCTGCGCGCCCGACCCGTCCTGGGTCGGGCCGGTACGTTCGCGGCATGGTGCAGCCGACGTCGGGGAGGACCCACACGCCCCGGCTGCCCAGGACCCGGCCGCTCGACGTCGGCCTCCCCGGCCCGACCCCGCTCGACATGGCACGAGCGTTCCGGTCGGTGCGGGCGGACCCCCTGACCTACCTCACCGAGGTCTCCGCGGAGTACGGCGACGTGGTCGCCTTCCCCGTGCCGGGCGCGCCGGCGCTGCTGCTCAACGACCCCGACGAGGTCCGCACCGTGCTGCAGACCTCGGCGCGCCACTGGGGCAAGAGGACCGTGCAGTACGCCGCCCTGTCCCGGGTGACCGGGCAGGGCCTGCTCGCCTCCTCGGAGCCCAGCTGGATCGAGCACCGCCGGCTGGCCGCCCCGGCCTTCCACCGCCAGCGGCTCGAGGCGGTCGGCGACCACGTGCGCTCCGCGATCGACACGGCCGTCTCCACCCGGCTCTCGTCGATGGACCTCACCCGCGGAGCGGTGGTGGACGTGGCCGAGCTGACCCACCGGATCGGCCTGGACGCCGTCGGCCGAGCCCTGTTCTCCGCCGACCTCTCCGGCCAGGCGCAGCGACTCCTCGACGCCACGAGCCGCTCCGCGGAGCTGGTCGTCCGGCTGGGCCGCTCGGTGCTGCCGACCGCCGCCTGGGCACCGACCCCGACCAACCTGCGGCTGCGGGCCACCCGCCGCCGCCTCGACCGGGGCGCGGCCGAGCTGCTCGCCCAGCGCCGCGCGCACGGACCCTTCGCCGGGGCCGGCGCGCACGGCGACGACCTCCTCGGGCTCTTCCTGGACAGCGGCCTGACCGACGAGGAGATCCGCAACGAGCTGGTGACCATGGTCATCGCCGGGCACGAGACGGTCGCCGCAGCGCTGGCGTGGACCCTGATGCTCCTGGCCGAGCACCCCGCCGCCCAGGACGCGGTGCGCGCCGAGCTCGCGGCCCACCCGGGCGGTGTCCCCATGCTGGGCCACCGCGACCTCCTGCCGTGGACCCGCGCGGTGGTGGACGAGGCGCTGCGGCTGTTCCCGCCCGCCTGGGCGCTCTCCCGGCGCACGACGCGCCCCGACGTCCTCGGCGGCCGCGAGGTCCCGGCCGGGACCCTGGTCATCGTGAGTCCGTGGGTCCTGCACCGCCGGCCAGGGCTGTGGTCGGACCCGGAGGCGTTCCGGCCCGAGCGCTTCCTGGGGGCCGACGGACCGGCGGCGCGCGGCGCCTACCTCCCGTTCGGTCAGGGACCGCGGCTGTGCATCGGGCGGGAGCTCGCACTGGCCGAGATGGTGCTGGTGCTCGGCAGGCTCCTGCCCGGGCACCGGCTCGACGTGACGCCCGGGTGGCGCAGGCCGCACGCCGAGGCGCGCGTCGCGGTGCACCCGCGCGGCGGCATGCCTCTCGTGCTGACCTCGATCGACCCGGCATGACCGGTCTCGTCCTCGGGGTCCTGCTGGTCGTCGCCGTCGCCGGCGCCTCCCGTCTGACCGGCGACCTGCGGACCCTGCCGGGCCCGTCCCGCACCCGGGGCCGGGCAGACGTCGCGGTGGTCGTGCCCGCGCGTGACGAGGAGGGCACCCTGCCGGACCTGCTCGGATCGCTGGCACGGTCCCGGACCCGCCCGCGGGAGGTCGTGGTCGTCGACGACGGGTCCCAGGACCGCACCGCCGCGGTGGCACGCGACCACGGCGCGCGGGTGCTACCCGCCGGCGGCCCGCCGCCGGGGTGGACGGGGAAGGCGTGGGCGTGCGACGTCGGCGCGCGGGGCACCGCCGGTGACGTGCTGCTGTTCCTCGACGCCGACACCCGGCTCGGCGCCGGCGCGCTGGATGCCCTGCTCGACCTGCACGAGCGGGCCGGCGGGCTGGTCTCGGTCCAGCCCCACCACCGGACCGAGCGTCCCTACGAGCAGCTGTCGGCCTACTTCAACGCGGTCTCGGTCCTCGCCAGTGGTGCCTTCGGCCGCCGCCCCGCCCGGCACCCCATGGCGTTCGGCCCCTGCCTGCTCACCACTCGCGCGGACTACGACCTCGCCGGGGGGCACCGAGCGGTGCGGGGCGAGGTGCTCGACGACGTGGCGCTGGGTGCGGCCTACCAGCGGGCCGGGCTGCCGGTGCGGTGCGCCGTCGGGGCGGCCGACGTGCAGATGCGCAGCTACCCGGGCGGGCTGCGGCAGCTGGCCGCCGGGTGGACGAAGAACTTCGCCTCAGGCGCGGCTGCGGCCGCCCCCCTCCCACTGGCGACGACGGTCCTGTGGCTCGCGGTGCACCACGCCGTCGCCGTGGGCGCCCTGCGTGCGCTGGTGACCGCGTCGGCCGGCCCGTCGCCCACGGCGGGACTCGCTCCCCTGGGCCCGTGGGCGGTGGGGTGGGTGGTCGTGGCGTGGCAGCTGCGCAGCACGCTCCGGCCGCTCGGCACCTTCCGCTGGTGGACGTGGGCGCTGTTCCCCCTGCCCCTGCTGGTGTTCGACCTGGTGTTCGCGCGCTCGCTCGTCCACACCGCGGTGCGGCGGTCTGTCCGGTGGCGCGGTCGCGACGTGGACCTGCGCCGGCGCGACGGGTCCGAGGAGAGCGCCTGATGCTGCGGTTCGTGCTGCCGGAGGCGTGGACGGTCGTGGCCGACGTGGCCGCGTGGGGGGTCTTCCACGCCGCGACGGGCTATGCCGCGCACCGGCTCGGCCAGGACCGGCTGGAGCGCGACGGGTGGCTCCTGCGTCCGCGGTCCTTCGAGGACGGCGGGCGCTTCTACCGCCGTCGCCTGCGCATCGACCGCTGGAAGGACCGGGTGCCCGAGGCCGGGGCGCTGTTCCGGGGCGGGACCAGCAAGCGCACGCTGCCGTCGTACGACGTGGCGGGGCTGGAGCGGTTCGCCCGTGAGACCCGGCGGGCCGAGCTGGCCCACTGGTGGGCGATGGCGTGCGGCCCGGTCTTCGTGCTGTGGAACCCGCCGCTGCCGGCAGCGCTCCTGGTGGGCTACGGCGTCGCGGTCAACCTGCCGTTCATCGCGATCCAGCGCTACAACCGCCAGCGGGTGCAGCGGGTGGTGGGACGGCTGGCACGGTGACGCGGGACACGCGTCACGGCCCGGTGGCCCAGCTCCTCATCGCCTGGTCGCCGCTCAGCCTGATCCTGGTGGCGTACGCCGTCGCCGCGTGGATCAGCGCGCCGCTCACGGGCAGCGGCAGCGAGGAGGTCAACCGCCTCGGCTTCGCGCTCCACGTCTCGGGTCCCGCGGACGCCGACCGCGCGCTGCTCGGCGGGGTCCCGTCGGCGTGGCTCCAGCAGAGGCTGGTCGACGGGTCGGCGCACTGGTGGGACGCGGTCGCCGCGCTGGTGTACGTCACGCACTTCGTCTCCCTCCCGCTGGTCACCGGGCTGGTGTGGTTCCGTCTGCGGGACCGGTTCCGGGCCTGGCTCGCCGCAGTCGTCACGTTCACCCTCGTCGGGACCACCGGCTACGTCGTCTACCCGGCCGCCCCGCCGTGGCTGGCCTCCGACCGCGGCCTCATCGGACCGGTCGACCGGATCTCGGCCCTGGGGTGGGACTACCTGCACCTCGACCTGGTCGGCACCCTGACCGGTGTGGGCCAGCAGGGCAGCAACCCGGTGGCGGCGATGCCCTCCCTGCACGCGGGCGCGGCCCTGCTGGTGGCGATCTTCCTGGGGCCGGGGGTGGGCCGGCTCTCGCGCGCGGCCCTGGTCGCCTACGCCGTGGCGATGGCGCTGACCCTCGTCTACACCGGCGAGCACTACGTCGTGGACGTGGTGGCGGGCTGGGTGACCGCGGCGCTGGCCGTGGCCGTGCCGCGGGCCGTGGGGCGGGTGCGCCGACCGGGCTCAGCCGCGGACGACCGGCGCGCTCCCGACGAACGCCTCACCGCGTGAGGTGCTGACGATGTCCTTGCCCAGGGGCAGCAAGGAGACCGGCACCAGCTTGAAGCTGGCGAGCCCCAGCGGGATCCCGATGATGGTCAGGCACAGCGCGATGCCGGTGGTGATGTGGCCGAGCGCCAGCCACCACCCGGCCAGGACCAGCCAGACGACGTTGCCCAGCGCCGAGCCCAGTCCCGCGGTCGGCTTGTCGACCACCCGCCGGCCGAAGGGCCAGAGCGCGAAGGCCCCGATCCGGAAGGCCGCGATCCCGAAGGGGATCCCGATGATCGTCAGGCACATCAGGGCACCGGCCAGCAGGTAGCCCAGGAACATCCAGAACCCGGCCAGCACCAGCCACAGCACGTTGAGGACGACGCGCACGAGATCCATCCCTTCGTTCTACCCGGTGAGGCTCATCGCTCGGCCAGCCGGTCCATCTCCCGCTTGATGTCCTCCTCGGTGAAGTCCTCGCCGTGGTAGACGTCCCACCAGTTCGCCAGGACGCCGATGCCCCACCCGACGATCGGGAACACCGGCCAGAAGAACCCGTCGGGACCGATGGTCATCGCCCAGATGACGACGAGGAACAGGTTGACCGAGACGTAGATGAGCAGGTGTCCGCGGAAGTCGCGGCGCTTCTTGAGGTGCCTGACGGCTTGCTCACGGAGGTGCGCCTCGCGCTCGGTCGCGGGGCTGCTCGGCTCGACGTACGACATGTCGACTCCTTCCCTCACCTTCGACGCTACGCCGCTTCGGACCGCGCGTCGCCGCCGTGCTCGGTGATCTGCGCCTCACGGCCACGGGTGGCCCGCCGGCGGGCGACGGCCAGGCCGCCCAGCGCCAGCAGCACGCCCGGCGGGACGTCCAGCACCCAGTGGTTGCCGGTCGCGACGATCGCGACGGCCATCAGCCCGGGCAGCGCGAGCACCACCCGCCTCGCCGCCGACGTGCGCACGACGCCGGCGACGACCAGGGACACCAGCAGCAGCCAGCCGACGTGGAAGCTCGGCATCGCGGCGAGCTCGTCGGCCACGCCGGTCGGGCGCGCCGCGTCGCCGAGCAGGCCGCCCGCGACCGGGTCGGCGTACCCCAGCCCGGTCAGCCGCGGCGGGGCGGTCGGGTACAACGCGTAGGCGAGCATGCCCACGGCCCCGCGGCCACGAGGCGACCGTGTCCATCAACTTGTCATCGGCCTGCTTGGCGCCGTGCCGTTGGCCGTTCACCAGGCCATCCGCCATCGCACGGACCTCGTCGACGGTCTCGTGACCGGTGAGCACCAGCCGGGCCTCGGTCTCCTCGGCCTCCTCGGTCAGCGCCCGCTTCACCACGAAGGTGATGGCGATGTCGGGGTGCTCGTAGGTGCGCCGCCCGGCGACGAACCGGTTCATCTCGGGCGGAGCCGGATGGTGCGGCCGATCGCGGTGAGCAGGACGTCGAAGAGGTGGACGCGGTCCTCCGCGGACCGGTCGGCGTTGACCTCGTCCAGCCGGCGCAGGTCTCCTCGACGTCGATCCGTTGCTGGAAGTAGACGGTGCCCTCGATGCGGCTGCGCATCAGGTAGGGCATCACCCGCCGGATCGCCGGCAGGTCCTCGACCCCGCGGCCGTCCGGCCTGCGCCGGTGGAGGCGGCCCCCCGGACTCCCCCACGTCCCCGCTCTGGCGCCCATCGCCCTCGACCTCCGTCCGGGGGACGGTCAGTCCCAGGTGCGCGCCCACAGGCAGTGCTGGTCGGCCCGCAGGAGATCGACCCGGTCACCGCACAGCGGCCCGGTCGCGTCGGTGACGACGTACCCCAGGGACCCGCGGGTGGCCAGGTGCTGGCCCAGGACGTTGCAGCCCTCGTCGGCGAACAGCGCGTTGACCTCCGCCAGCATCCCCGGGACGTTGTGGTGCAGGAAGCCCAGCCGGCTGGTGCCGGGCTCGCGCGGCGGGACGGCGACGTCGGGCAGGTTGACCGCCAGCGAGGTGTTGCCCTCCTCGACGAACCCGGTCAGCTTGCCCGAGACGAACCAGCCGATCTCCTCCTGCGCCTCCTGCGTGGAGCCGCCGACGTGCGGGGTGAGGATGACGTTGTCCAGGCCCCGCAGCACCGAGTCGAACTGGTCGCCCTGCGCCTTGGGCTCGACCGGGAAGACGTCGACGGCGGCGCCGGAGACGTGTCCCGACACGAGGTGGTCGCGCAGCGACTCGTAGTCCACGACCATGCCGCGCGAGGCGTTGATGAACATCGCGCGGGGCTTCATGGCGGCGAACTCCTTCTCGCCGAAGAAGCCGGCGTTGCCGGGACGCCCGTCCACGTGCAGGCTCACCACGTCCGCGACCTCCAGCAGCTCCTCCAGGGAGCCGAGGCGACGGGCGTTGCCGTGGGCCAGCCGGTCCGCCGTGTCGTAGAACACCACCCGCATGCCGATCGCCTCGGCGACGTTGGACAGCTGGGTGCCGATGTTGCCGTAGCCGACGATGCCCAGCGTCCGCCCGCGGATCTCGTGGCTGCCCTTGGCCGACTTGTCCCACGTCCCCTCGTGCATCCGCTGGGTCTTCTCGGGCAGGCGGCGGGCGAGGGCGATGATCTCGCCGATCACCAGCTCGACCACGCTTCGCGTGTTGGAGTACGGCGCGTTGAAGACCGCGACCCCGCGGGCGGCGGCGGCGGTGAGGTCGACCTGGTTGGTGCCGATGCAGAAGCAGCCGATCGCGAGCAGGTCGCTCGCCGCGGCCAGCGCCCGCTCGGTGACGTGGGTGTTGGACCGGACCCCGAGCAGCTGCACGCCGGGGAGCGTCTCGACCAGCTCGTCCTCGCTGAGCGAGCCCGTGCGGAGGTCGACGTCGTAGCCGGCCGCCTCGAGGGTCTGCACGGCGACGGGGTGGATGCTCTCGGTCAGCAGAGCCTTCTTGGGAGCCGTCATGGGTCCAACGGTAGGCGCCACGCGTGACCCCGCCGACCCCCGGCTCGTTGTCGAGACGACGTCCGCTCATCCGGGAGGGAACCCGTGCGCCCACGCCGCCTCGCTGCTGCTGTCCTGTCCGCGACCACCGTCGCCGCCCTGGGCGTGCTGCCCGCTCCCGGCCCGGCCGCCGCCGCCTCGAGCACCACGGCGCCCGCGAGCGGATGGAAGGCCCGCCCCGCGAGGTACGGCGTGGCGACCACCACCGACGTCCCGCTGCGGATGAGCGACGGCACCGTCCTGCGCGTCGACGTGCGCCGCCCGGCCAGGGCCGACGGGACACCCGCCCGGGGCCGGTTCCCCGTGATCGTCACCCAGACGCCGTACAACAAGAACGTCCCGGGGGCGAACTTCGCCAACGACTACCTGGTCCAGCGGGGCTACGTGCAGGTGATCGCCGACGTGCGCGGCACCGGTTCGTCGGCCGGCACGTGGGACTCCTTCGGTCCGCGCGAGCAGCGCGACGGCAAGGAGATCGTGGAGTGGGCGCACTCGTCCGCGCGCCCCTGGAGCAACGGCAGGGTCGGGCTCTACGGCATCTCCTACGGCGCGATCAACCAGTTCTTCACCGCCGCGAAGCACCCGGCGGGGCTCCGCGCGATGTTCCCGATCGTGCCGGCGGGGGACGTCTACCGCGACGTGGTCGCCTCGGGCGGCCAGATCGACGCGGGGTTCATCCCGCTGTGGCTGGGGCTGGTCACCGGCACCGGCCTGGTGCCGCCGGCGTACTCCGCGACCGACCCGGCGGGTGCGGTGAGCGGGCTGGTCGACCACGTGCTGGGCACCGCCCAGTTCCAGGGGCCCACCATCGGCTCCGCGGTCGCCGGCAGCGACCGGGCCTACGACGGCGCCTTCTACCGCGTGCGCTCACCGCTCACCGTGGTCGACCGGGTCCGCGTGCCGACCTTCGTGGTGGGCGGGGAGTACGACCTGTTCCAGCGCGGCGAGCCGATGCTCTACGAGCGGCTGCGCGCCAACGGCGTGCCGACCCGCTTCCTGCTCGGCCCGTGGACCCACCTCCAGGCCAGTGCCTCCCCCGACCTGTCCGGAGCGCACGTCGGCACCATGGACGAGCTGGTGCTGCGTTGGATGGACCGCTACGTGCGCGGCGTGCGCGACCCGGCGCTGGCGACCGACGTCGAGCCGGTCGTCTACAACGAGATCGGCGGGGGCTGGCGCACCGCCGCGCGCTGGATGCCGGCGTCGGTCGGCGCACGGACCTACCAGCTCTCCGGCACCGCGCAGCCCGGCCGGCCCGGCACCCTGGTGCGCGGCACGCCCAGCGGCGGCGCGGACGACGTCCACCCCGTGCCCGTCGCCGGGCTCTGCACCCGCTCGGCCTCGCAGTGGACCGCCGGTGCCCTGGCCGTGCCGCCGTGCGAGGACGACGCGCTCAACGACGCCGTCGGCACCTCCTGGCAGACCGCTCCCCTGCGGTCGGCCGTGCGGGTGCTCGGGCCGATCAACGCCCGGCTCTTCGCCTCCTCCACGCGCCCGGACGCGATGCTCTCGGTGCACGTCGAGGACGTGGCTCCCGACGGCCACGTCGAGCGCCTCACCGGCGGCTGGCAGGTGCTCAGCCACCGAGCGCTCGACCGCTCCCGCTCCCGATCCCTCGACGGTCAGGTCCTCCAGCCGTTCCACCCGTTCACCGAGGCGGCGCAGGTGCCGATGCAGCCCGGCAAGGTCGCCCGTGTCGACGTCGAGGTGTTCCCGACCGGCGCGGTGATCAGGAAGGGCCACCGGCTTCGCGTCACGATCCAGCAGTACGACGTGCCGCACCTGCTCCCACCGCTGCCGCAGCTGGTCGACTCCCTGGGGTCCGTGGTGACCATCCACCACTCGGCGAGGTACCCGAGCCGCTTGGTCCTCCCCGTGCGCGGGCGACGCTAGGGAAGGTCGCCAACCTCGTCGAACGCGTCGGCGAGCGCCGCCAGGTCGGCACGATAATTGTCGATCCGACAGCCGAGGCGGTTTGGCTTCCACTCGATGCCCTCCTCGGCCCAGTGGACGGCCGCCTCCTCACGCAGGTGCCGTGGCAGGTCGCCGTAGGAGCTGGTGACCCGCCACCACGCGACCTGCGAGCCGTAGCGACCCATGACCAGCCCGACGTGCCGGGGGTTGATGCCGATCAGCCCGGCCAGGTCGCCGTAGGAGACGACCCGGCCGGGCGGGACCAGCTCGGCTGCCCGGAGCACGAGCTCGGCGACACGTTCGTCCACCCCGGCATCCTGCACCACGGGAACGGCGCGGCCGGTCAGCTCCAGTAGACGACCACCTTGTCGCCCAGGTGCACCTGGTCGAAGAGCGAGGCGACCTGGTCGTAGTCACGGGTGTTGACGCAGCCGTGCGACGCCCCGGCGTAGCCGTGGGCGGCGAAGTCCGGCGAGTAGTGCACGGCCTGCCCGCCGCTGAAGAACATCGCCAGCGGCATGGACGTGTGGTAGAGCGAGGACACGTGGTCCCGGCTCTTGCGCTCGACGTGGAACAGCCCCTCGCGGGTCTCGTGACCGACCCCGCCGAACCGGGCGTCGAGGGTCATCAGGACCTTCCCGTCGACCACCCAGCGCAGGCTCGAGCTCGACTTGTCGACGCAGATCGCCCGGCCGGTCCCGCAGCGCGGGTCGAGCGGCGCACCGTCCGCCGGGTCCGGCGCGGCGTTGCTCAGCTCGGCGGCCGTGGGCTCGTGGCTCATCTCGACGAGGCGGTCGAGGGTGCGGCGGTCGACCGCACCGGTCACGGGGAAGCCGCGCTTGGCCTGGAACCCCCGCACCGCCGCCTCGGTCTTGGGCCCGAAGTGGTCGGTGACGTCGCCGGCGAACCACTCGATCTGGCGCAGGCGTGCCTGGACCTTGCGGACCTCGGGGCCGTCGTCACCGCGACCGAGGATCGTCGGACCGGGCTCCAGGACGGGCTCGGGCTCCGGCGTGGGTGTCGGCTCCGGCTTGGGGTCCGGCTTCGGCGTCGGCGTCCGGTCCACGGTCGGGGTGGGCGCCACCGACCGTGGCGGTCGCGGCTTGCTCGGGCTCGCCCGGGGGGGCGTCGGGTCCGGCGAGACGGTGAACGCCGGGCTGCGACCGTGGTCGGCGACGGTCTCGGAGGCTGCGGTCGGCAGCAGCTGCCACGCGCCGACACCGGTGACACCGGTGGCGACGGTCAGGACGGCAAGGGCGCGCAGGGTGGTGCTCATGGTGTTTCCTCGCTTCTCAGGAGCTCTTTCCTGAGACGACGCGGCGAGGTGGGGAAAGGTTGCATCACGCGGCGAGGCGTGGGCGGACCCCCGCCGTCACACCGAGCGGGACTGGCCCTCCCAGAACTGCGCGCGCAGCGCCTTCTTGTCGGGCTTGCCGAGCGCGGTGAGCGGGAGCGACTCGGCGACGACGACCTGCTTGGGCGCCTGCACCGATCCCTTGCGCTCCTTGACCAGTGCCTGGATCTCCCGGCGTGAGCGGTCTCGTGGTCGACCGAGGAGTCGGAGCGCAGCACGACGACCGCGGTGACGGCCTCCCCCCAGCGTCTCGTCCGGCGTGCCGATGACCCCGACCTGGGCGACCGCCGGGTGCGTGGCGACGACGTCCTCGACCTCGCGGGGGAAGACGTTGAAGCCGCCGGTGACGATCATGTCCTTGGTGCGGTCGATGATGTACCAGAAGCCGTCCTCGTCCTCGCGGGCGACGTCGCCGGTGTGCAGCCAGCCGTCGCGGAAGGTCTCGGCGGTCTCGTCGGGCAGGTTCCAGTAGCCCCCCGCGAGCAGCGGCCCGGCGACGCAGATCTCGCCCGGCTCGCCCGGCGGCACGGGGTGGCCGTCCTCGCCGAGGAGGGCGGTGCGCAGGAAGGCCGAGGGTCGTCCGCACGACGACGAGCCGTTCCGGGTGGTTCGCCGGGTCGTGGTCCCCGCGCGCGAGGTAGCTGATCACCATCGGCGCCTCGGACTGGCCGTAGTACTGCGCGAAGATCGGCCCGAACCGCTCGACCGCCTCGGCCAGCCGGACCGGGTTGATCGCGGCCGCGCCGTAGTAGACCGTCTCGAGCGAGGACAGGTCGCGCGTGCGCGCTGTCGGGGTGGTCCATGAGCGCGTAGAGCATCGAGGGCACGAGCATCGTCGCGGTGATCCGCTGCTCCTCGATCGTGCGCAGCACCTCGGCGGGGTCGAAGCGCGGCAGGACGTGGAGCGAGCCGCCCTTGAGCACCGTCGGCACGAAGAACGCGGCGCCGGCGTGCGAGAGCGGCGTGCACATGAGGAAGCGCGGCGCCTCCGGCCACTCCCACTCGCCATCTGGATCTGCGTCATCGTCGCCATCGTGCGGGCGGTGCCGATCACGCCCTTGGGCTTGCCGGTGGTGCCGCCGGTGTAGGCGATCGACACGATGTGGTCCGGGGGCAGCACGGCGGCCTCGAGCGGCTGCGGGCGCGAAGCCGGCGGCGGCCTCGGCGAGGTCGGTGCCGACGCCGGCGAGCTCGTCGGGGACCGGCCCGATCGTGAGCACCTGCTTGAGCCCCGGGCACCTTGTCGAGCAGCCCGAGCGCGCGCTCCACGAACATCGGCACCGGGTCGATGATCAGCGTCGTGATCTCGGCGTCCTGCAGCACGTAGGCGTGGTCGTCCAGCGAGCCGAGCGGGTGCAGCGACGTGCGCCGGTAGCCCTGGGTCTGGCCGGCGCCCAGGATGAACAGCACCTCGGGCCGGTTGAGCGCGAGCAGCGCCGCGGGCGCGCCCGACCGGCGCCGAGGGACTCGAACGCCTGGACGTACTGGCTGATCCGTTCGGCGGTCTCACGCCCGGTCAGGGTCGTGTCGCCCAGGAACATCACCGGCTTGTCCGCGTGCCGCTTGAGCGCGGCGACCATGAGGTGGCCGTTGTGCGTGCCGGTCAGGAGGTTCTCGTTGCCCATCGGGCACAGACTAGAACGTGTTCTATTCTCCGGCAACGGTCGCGAGCAGCGTGCGCGTCCAGAGGTCGGCCGCCGTGGCGGCGTACTCCTGCGGGACCGCGGCCCCGTGAGGTCAGGAGCGTGAACCACTCGGGGCTGTTGGTCGTCCACACGAGCTCGGCGACCTGCTGGTCCGACAGGTCCTCGCGCAGCTCACCCGTGCCGCGGAGATCGGCGGCGAGCAGCAGCATGTTGGCCGCCCTGCGCTCCACGACGTGCTCGTAGGTCGCGCGGAACTCGGGGTCCGTGAGACCTGCGTCGCGCGGCCCGGATCGCGCGCACGTAGTCGCGCTCCTCGGCCGGACGGGGCCGGGTCGACTCGGCGAGGACGGTGTCGACCGAGACCCCGGCGCGGCGCGCCACCTCGGCCACCGAGGTCCGCGCGTAGCCCTGCGAGACGAACAGCTCGCGCGCCGCGGCCAGCACCCGCTCGCGGGTGCGCTCGGCGGCCGCCTCGGGATCGCTGTCGTTACCCAGCCACCCGGCATCGCGACGCCGCTGCACCGGCACACCCACGAGGCGGAGGCGTTCTACCTGCTCGACGGGTCGCTGACCTACCGCGCGGGCGAGGGGACCTTCGAGCTCTACGCCGGCTGCTTCATCTACCTGCCCCAAGGGCTCCCCCACGCCTTCCGCGTGCGCGGCGACGGCGTGCGCTACCTCGCGCTCACCGAGCCGGGCCGCCTGCTCCACCTCTACGACGAGGTGGGCGTCCCCGCGCAGGAGCTGCGGCTGCCCGGGGACGACGGCCAGCCGCTCGAGGTGGAGATCCCGAGGTGGAACGAGGTCGGGCCGCGCTACGGGCTCGAGGTCATTGGCCCGCCCATCCCCGAGTAGGCGCTCCGCGGCTCACCGTCCGCGCTCGATGTCCTGCCCGGTGAGGACCCACCAGCGGATCCCGAGCGCGTACGCCGACGGAAGCGCCACGGTCAGGAGCAGGACCACGGCGAGCCAGGGCGCACGAAGGAGCCGACGAGTCCCCAGGTCATGGTCCGAGTGGTCTCCGGGCGCGCACCTGAGCCACCGCCGGTCACCGTCAGGCGAGGATCACCCGCGAGACCTGGGCGATCTCCTCGGGCGTGCGGCACGACAGCATCAGCGTGGTGACGCCGGAGGCCTCCCACTGGGCGATCTTGTCCTTGACGTAGGCCTCGTCGCCGATGATGTGCATCGCGTCGACCAGCTCGTCGGGGATCAGCGCGGCCGCCTCGTCCTTCTGGCCCGAGAGGAACAGCCGCTGCACCTCGTCGGTGAGGTCGGCGTAGCCCATCCGGTCGAAGACGTTCTTGTGGAAGTTCTGCTCCTTGGCCCCCATCCCGCCCATGTAGAGCGCGACGACCGGCTTGAGGAAGTCGATCACCGACTGCGGGTCGTCGGTGATCTCGAGGTGGCAGGTGGCCGCGATCTCGAAGGTCTCGCGCGTGTGCCGGGCGCCCGGACGGGCGAAGCCCTCGTCGAGCCAGGGCTGGTACATCTCGGCGCTGGCCGGCGTGTAGAAGATCGGGATCCAGCCGTCGGCGATCTCGGCGGTCTGCGCGACGTTCTTGGGGCCCTCCGCGCCCAGCCAGATCGGCACGTCGGCGCGCAGCGGGTGGACGATCGACTTCAGCGGCTTGCCGAGCCCGACCGAGCCCTCGCCGGTGAACGGCAGCGGGTAGTGCGGGCCGTCGTTGGTGACCGGCGCCTCGCGGGCCAGCACCTTGCGGATGATCTCGACCACCTCGCGGGTGCGGGCCAGCGGCTTGCCGAAGGGCTGGCCGTACCACCCCTCCACGACCTGGGGGCCGCTGACCCCCATGCCGAGGATGACGCGGCCCTGCGACAGGTGGTCGAGGGTCAGCACGTGCATCGCGATCGACGTCGGGCGTGCGGCCGGACATCTGCACGATCGAGGTGCCCAGCCTGACCCGCTCGGTCTCGCGTCCCCACCAGGCCAGCGGGGTGAAGGCGTCGGAACCCCAGGCCTCCGCGGTGAAGATCGCGTCGAACCCGTTGGCCTCGGCGGCCGCGACGAGCTCGGCGTGGTCGGTGGGCGGCTGCGCGCCCCAGTAACCCAGCTGCAGACCCAGTTTCATGGGCGTCACCTTCCCACAGGGCGAGCCGCTCTTGCGATCCCAAACTAGAACGTGTTTCATTTCTCGTATGTCCAGGGTCCTCAGCGCGCCACTGCAGGTGGCGTTCCCGTACACCCGTTCGCTCGGCCCGGTCCTCGGGGCGTTCATGACCGGCCTGCGTGATGGCCGCGTGCTGGGCGCGCGGACCTCCGACGGCCGGGTCGTCGTACCTCCGGTGGAGTTCGACCCGGTCACCCACGACGCGATCGACGCCGACGACCTGGTCGAGGTCGGCACCGAGGGCACGGTCCAGACCTGGACGTGGGTCACCGAGCCCGTGGCCGGGCAGCCGCTCGACCGGCCCTTCGCCTTCGCGCTGATCACCCTCGACGGTGCCGACGCCCCGCTGCTGCACGCGGTCGCCGCGGACGGCCCCGAGGCGATGTCGACCGGGATGCGGGTCGCGGTGGTGTGGGCCGAGTCGCCGGAGGGGTCGATCACCGACATCGCGCACTTCGTGCCGGCGGGAGACGGCGGGGGCGCGACCTCGACGAGCCCGCGCGACGAGGCGGCGGAGCCGGTGAGCGGGATCGTCGTGCCGGTCGAGCTGGACTACCAGTACGAGGCGTCCCCCGAGGAGAGCGCGTTCTTCCGCGCGCTGGCCGAGGGGCGCATCGTCGGGCAGCGCTGCCCGACGTGCGGCAAGGTCTACGTCCCGCCGCGCAGCGCCTGCCCCGTCGACGGCGTCGCGACCACCGACGAGGTCGAGCTCGCCGACACCGGCACGGTCACCACGTTCTGCGTGGTCAACGTGCCGTTCCTGGGCCAGAAGATCCAGCCGCCGTACGTCTCGGCCTACGTCCTGCTCGACGGCGCCGACATCGCGTTCCTCCACCTGATCCAGGGCATCCCGGCCGACGAGGTGCGGATGGGCATGCGGGTCAAGGCGGTCTGGAAGCCGCGCGAGGAGTGGGGCACGACGATCGAGAACATCCAGCACTTCGAGCCCACCGGCGAGCCGGACGCGGACTACGAGTCCTACCGGGCCCACCTCTGAGCGGCAGGGAGATCTGATGAGAGACGTCGCGGTCGTCGGCTTCGCCCAGCGCCAGATGGCGCACTTCGACGGGTCGCCGAGCATGGTGGAGCTGCTGGTCCCCGCGTTCGCCGAGCTCTGGGAGCAGACCGGGTGGACCAAGGACGACATCGGGTTCTGGTGCTCGGGGTCCTCGGACTACCTCGCCGGCCGGTCCTTCTCCTTCGTCTCGGCGGTGGACGCGATCGGCACGCTGCCGCCGGTCAACGAGTCCCACGTCGAGATGGACGCCGCCTGGGCGCTCTACGAGGCCTGGGTGAAGATCCAGACCGGCGAGGTCGACACCGCCGTGGTCTACGGCTTCGGCAAGTCCTCGGCCGGCGTGCTGCGGCGGGTGCTCGCGCTGCAGCTCGACCCCTACGTGCTCACGCCCGCTGTGGCCCGACACCGTCTCGATCGCCGCGATGCAGGCGCGCGTCGGCCTCGAGTCCGGCCGCTTCACCGAGGAGCAGATGGCCGAGGTCGTCGCGCGCAGCCGCAACAACGCGCTCGACAACCCGCACGCGATCCTCGCAGGCAGCGTCTCCGCCGACGCCCTGCTCAAGGAGCCGATGTACGCCGACCCGTTGCGCAAGCACGACTGCGCGCCGGTCACCGACGGGGTCGCGGCCGTCGTGATCGCCGCTGACGACCGGGCCCGTGAGCAGGCGGAGCGTCGCGGCGCTCCCCCGGCGTGGATCACCGGGCTGCAGCACCGCGTCGACGCGCAGAACCTCTCGCTGCGCTCACTGGGCACGGTCGACTCCTTGGCCGCTGCCGGCGCCGCGCTCGACCTCGGCGGCGTCGACGTCGCCGAGCTGCACGCGCCCTTCAGCCACCAGGAGCTGATGTCGGCCGAGGCCCTCGGGCTCGGCGACGGCGTGCAGGTCAACCCCTCGGGCGGTCCGCTGGCGGGCAACCCGATGTTCACCGGCGGACTGATCCGCATCGGCGAGGCCGCCCACCGCCTGTGGGACGGCACCGCCGGCAAGGCGGTCGCCACCGCGACCAGCGGACCGGCGATGCAGCAGAACCTGGTGTGCACGCTGTCGACCGGCTCGACCAACGGAGGCAACTGAGATGGGCAAGCAGCTCGCCGCGGTCGTCGGCGTCGGCCAGACGCACTACCGCGCCAAGCGCGAGGACGTCTCGATGCCCGGGCTGTGCCGCGAGGCGGCCGACCGGGCGCTCGCCGACGCCGGCCTCGGCTTCGACGACATCGACGCGGTCGTGATCGGCAAGGCCCCCGACCTGTTCGAGGGCGTGATGATGCCCGAGCTGTTCCTGGCCGAGGCGCTGGGTGCCGCCGGCAAGCCGCTGCTGCGCGTGCACACCGCCGGCTCGGTCGGGGGCTCCACCGCCATCGTGGCGGCCTCGCTCGTGCAGTCGGGGGTGCACAAGCGGGTCCTCGCGGTCGCCTTCGAGAAGCAGTCGGAGTCCAACGCGATGTGGGCCCTGTCGGTGCCGGTCCCGTTCATCATGCCGGTGCACGCGGGCGCGGGCGGCTACTTCGCCCCGCACGTGCGCTCCTACATCCGCCGCTCCGGCGCGCCCACCGAGGTCGGCGCGATCGTGGCCGCCAAGGACCGGCAGAACGCGCTGAAGAACCCCTACGCCCACCTGCGCAACCCCGACACCACGGTCGAGTCGGTGCTCGCCTCGCAGATGCTGTGGGACCCGATCCGCTACGACGAGACCTGCCCGTCCTCCGACGGTGCGTGCGCGGTCGTCATCGGCGACGCCGACACCGCAGCGGCCTACGCCAACCCCGCGTGGATCCACGGCACCGTGATGCGCACCGAGCCGACGACGGCCGCCGAGCGCGACCAGGTCAACCCGCAGGCGGGGCGGGAGGCCGCGGCCGCGCTGTGGAGGCAGGCCGGGATCACCAACCCGTTCGACGAGATCGACTGCGCCGAGATCTACGTGCCCTTCTCCTGGTTCGAGCCGATGTGGCTGGAGAACCTCGGGTTCGCCGAGGAGGGCACCGGCTGGGAGCTGACCCGGAAGGGCGTCACCGCGCTCGACGGCGAGCTGCCGGTCAACATGTCCGGCGGCGTGCTGTCGTCCAACCCGATCGGCGCCTCGGGGATGATCCGCTTCGCCGAGGCCGCCCTGCAGGTGCGCGGCGCGGCCGGCGAGCACCAGGTCGACGGTGCGCGCAGGGCGCTGGGGCACGCCTACGGCGGTGGGTCGCAGTTCTTCGCGATGTGGCTGGTGGGCTCGGAGAAGCCCACGTCGTGACCTACGTCAGGGTCGAGCGCCCGCGTGACCAGGTCGCCCTGGTCACCCTCGACCGCCCGGAGCGGATGAACTCGCTGGCCTTCGACCTGGTCGTGCCGCTGCGCGACGCCCTGCGCGAGCTGCGGGACGACAACCAGGTGCGCGCGGTGGTGCTCACCGGCGCCGGCCGCGGCTTCTGCTCCGGCGCCGACCAGAGCGGCGAGCGCGGTCGCGTCCCGCACGTCGCCGGCCTCACCCAGCCGACGGTCGCGCTGCGGGCGATGGAGGTGCTCGACGACCTCGTGCTCACGCTGCGGGGGATGCACCAGCCGGTCGTCGCCGCGGTCAACGGCCCCGCGATCGGGGGCGGGCTGTGCCTGGCGCTGGCGTGCGACATCCGCGTGGCCGGCGAGCCGGCGTACTTCCGCGCCGCGGGGATCAACAACGGGCTCACCGCCAGCGAGCTGGGGCTGTCCTACCTCCTGCCGCGGGCGATCGGCTCCTCCCGCGCCTTCGACATCATGCTGACCGGGCGGGACGTGAGCGCCGCCGAGGCCTCCGCGATCGGGCTGGTCTCGGCCGTCGTACCTCCCGAGCATCTGGTCGAGCACTGCCTGGACCTCGGGTCGCGCATCGCCGCGTTCAGCCGGCCCGGCGTCGAGCTCACCAAGCGCACGCTGTGGTCGGGGCTGGACGCGGGCAGCCTGCAGTCCCACATGGAGGCCGAGGGCCTGGGCCAGCTCTACGTGCGGCTCATGACCGGCAACTTCGAGGAGGCCGTCGCCGCCCGCAAGGAGGGCAGGGCCCCGGCCTTCCCCGACGAGCGGTAGCCCTCCCCTAGGCTGGGTGCACCATGATCGAGCTCCGTACCCCCGCCGAGATCGAGCAGTTCCGCCCCGCGGGCCGCTTCGTCGCCGAGGTCCTCCAGGCCACCGCAGCCGCTGCCGACGTCGGCGTGAACCTCCTCGACCTCGACCACCTCGCGCACCAGATGATCAAGGAGCGGGGCGCCGAGTCCTGCTACATCGACTACCACCCGTCCTTCGGCGCCTCGCCGTTCGGCAAGGTCATCTGCACCTCGGTCAACGACGCCGTCCTGCACGGGCTGCCGCACGACTACGCGCTGCGCGACGGCGACCTGCTCAGCCTCGACTTCGCGGTCTCCGTCGACGGCTGGGTGTGCGACTCGGCGATCAGCGTGATCGTCGGGACGCCGCGCGAGGAGGACGTCAGGCTGATCGACACCACGACGCGCTGCCTCGAGGCGGCCATCGAGGTGGCTCGTGCGGGCAACAAGGTCGGCGACATCGGCGCCGCGGTCGCCTCGGTGGCCAAGCCCGAGGGCTACTCGATCAACACCCAGTTCGGCGGCCACGGCGTGGGCCGCACGATGCACGGCGACCCGCACATCCCCAACGACGGCCGAGCCGGGCGGGGCTACCCCCTGCGACCCGGCCTCGTCATCGCGATCGAGCCGTGGCTGCTGCAGTCGACCGACCGGATCTACACCGACCAGGACGGCTGGACGCTCAAGTCCGCCGACGGCTCCCGCGGTGCCCACATGGAGCACACCGTCGCGATCACCGACGGCGACCCGATCGTGCTCACCGCCCGCGACTGACCCGGCTCAGGCGTACTTGACCTGCAGCTCCTTGATCCCGTTGATCCAGCCGTGGCGCAGGCGACGCGGCTCGGCCAGCTGGCTGATGTCGGGCAGGTGGTCGGCGATCGCGTTGAAGATCAGCTCGACCTCCATGCGGGCCAGGTTGGCGCCGATGCAGTAGTGCGCGCCGTGGCCGCCGAAGGACAGGTGCGGGTTGGGCGAGCGGGTGATGTCGAAGCCGAACGGGTCCTCGAACACCGCGGGGTCGTGGTTGGCCGAGGCGTAGAACAGCCCGACCCGCTGGCCCTTCGCCACGTCCTGGCCCCCGACGGTGGTGTCGCGCAGCGCGGTGCGCTGGAAGACCGTCACGGGGGTCGCCCAGCGGATGATCTCGTCGTACGCCGTCGCGGGGCGCTCGCGCTTGAACAGCTCCCACTGGTCCGGGTTCTGGAAGAAGGCGTTCATCCCGTGGGTGATCGCGTTGCGCGTGGTCTCGTTGCCGGCGACGGTGAGCATGATCGTGAAGTAGCCGAACTCGTCGGCGGTCAGCGCGCCGTGCCCGTCGACGTCGGCGGTGATCAGCTTGGTGACCAGGTCGTCACGCGGCTCGGCCTTGCGCTCCTCGGCCATCGCCATGAAGTAGCCGAGGATCTCGATCGAGGCCGACTCCGGGTCGCCGTCCACGTCGGGGTCGTCGTAGCTCATCATCTGGTTGGACCAGTGGAACAGCCTGTGCCGGTCCTCCTGCGGGACGCCGAGCAGGTCGGCGATCGCCTGCAGGGGCAGCTCGGAGGCGATGTCGTCGACGAAGTTGCCGGTGCCCTTCTCGACCGCCTCGGAGACGATCCGCTGGGTGCGGGCCTCGAGGTCGGCCCGCAGGGCGCCGATGCCGCGCGGGGTGAACCCGCGGCTGATGATGTGGCGGAACTTGGTGTGGTCCGGCGGGTCCTGGTTGATGATCATGACGCTCTGCAGCTCGACCTGGTCGCGGGTCATGTCCGCGGCGAAGCGGATGATCGCGCCGTTCTCGCGCGAGGACCAGTCCTTGCTGTTCTTCGACACCGCCGAGACGTCCTCGTGACGGGTCAGCGCGAAGTAGCCGGGGCTGTTCTCGAACCCGGCGTAGGCCTCGGGCTGCTGCTCGACCCAGAACACCGGTGAGGTCGCCCGCATGGCGGCGAACTGCTCCAGGGGGATGGCCTCCTGGCAGACGTCGGGGTCGGTCGGGTCGAAGCCCGGGGGGACGGCGTTCTCGGTCGCCGGGTCGGTCACTGGGGTGGTCACTGGTCCTCCGATGGGCGAATGCGCTTCCGCAGGAAATGAAACACGTTCTAGTCCGACTCTGGCACATCGCGAGGGGCCGAGGGAAGGGGCGCGGCCCGATCCGGTCGGCCGTGTCGACGCTCACCTTGTCGCCGAACGAGAACGTGTTCTACTTTGAGGGGTCCGTCGCCGTCGCACAGGGAGGGGGCCTCTCGTGGGCACTCCGGTCATCGTCTCCGCCGTCCGCACCCCGATCGGCAAGCGGCGCGGCCACCTGGCGGGCCTGCACGCCCAGGAGACGCTCGGGGCGGCGTACCTCGCTCTGCTGGAGCGCTCCGGCCTCGGTCGCGACGGGGCCGCCGAGGTCGAGCAGGTGATCGGCGGCTGCGTGACGCAGGCCGGCGAGCAGTCCAGCGCCCTCGTCCGTCGCGCCTGGCTGCTGGCGGGCCTCCCCCAGCAGACCGCCGGCACCACGATCGACGCGCAGTGCTCGTCGGCCCAGCAGTCGATGCACCTGGTGGCGGGCCTGATCCACGCGGGCGTGATCGACACCGGCATCGCCTGCGGCGTCGAGATGATGTCGCGCGTGCCGCTCGGCGCCAACATCCCGCCCGGCACCGGGACGCCCCGGGCGGCGTCGTGGGACCTCGACATGCCCGACCAGTTCACCGGCGCCGACCGGATCGCGCGCGACCGTGGGATCAGCCGCGAGGACCTCGACGCGTTCGGGCTCGCCTCCCAGCAGAAGGCGCGCGTGGCCGTCGACGAGGGCCGCTTCAAGCGCGAGATCGCGCCGCTCGAGGCTCCCGTGCTCGACGCCGAGGGCCAGCCCACCGGCGAGACCCGCACCGTCGACGCCGACCAGGGCCTGCGCGACACCACGGCCGAGGGCCTCGCGGGCCTCGAGCCGGTGCTCGAGGGCGGGTTCCACACCGCCGGCACCTCCTCGCAGATCTCCGACGGCGCCTCGGCCGTCCTGCTGATGGACGAGGACAGGGCGCGTGCACTCGGCCTCACCCCGCGGGCGCGGATCGTCAGCCAGTGCCTGGTCGGCTCCGACCCCTACTACCACCTCGACGGGCCGGTCCAGGCGACCGAGCGGCTGCTGGCGCGCAGCGGCCGGTCGATGGACACCTTCGACCTGTTCGAGGTCAACGAGGCCTTCGCCTCGGTCGTCCTGTCGTGGGCCAGCGTGCACGGCCCCGACCTGGACAGGGTCAACGTCAACGGCGGCGCGATCGCGATCGGCCACCCCGTCGGATCGACCGGCACCCGGCTGGTCACCACCGCCCTGCACGAGCTCGAGCGCCGCGACGCCTCCTCGGCGCTGATCGCGATGTGCGCCGGCGGCGCGATGGCCAGCGGCACGATCCTCGAGCGGGTCTAGTCGCCCGCAACACCAGGCTTGGCGGGTCGGGCAGGGTGGACTCGTGCCCACCACACCCGCCTCACCCGCCCCCACCGCCACCGGCGTCGACCGCCGGACCCTGGACCGGCTCCGGACCTGGAACCTGGGACTGACCGTCCTGCACGCGGCCCAGGCCGCCCTGGTCCTGTGGCTGGCCGGCGACTTCGCGATCAGCGTGACCCAGTCGCTCCCGACGGGCCCGCCGGGGACACCGGTCGCCGACCCCGAGCCGCTGTTCGACGTGCGCATCGGGTGGGCGGTCGCCGGCTTCCTCGCGCTCGCCGCCCTCGACCACCTCGTCACCGCCACGGTGGCCCGCAGCCGCTACGAGCGCGGTCTCGCCTCGGGGATCAACCGGTTCCGGTGGGTGGAGTACTCCGTGAGCGCCACGCTCATGGTCGTCCTGATCGGCTTCTACGCCGGCGTCACCGGGATCTCGGCCGTGCTGGGCATCGTCGGCGCCAACGTCTCGATGATCCTGTTCGGCTGGGTCCAGGAGGCCGTCAACCCACCGGGCCGGACCCGCACCACGATGCTGCCCTTCTGGTTCGGGTGCGTCGCCGGCGCCACCCCCTGGGTGATCATCGGGGCGAACCTCCTCGGGGCCGAGGAGGTCCCCGGGTTCGTGATCGGGATCTTCGTCTCGCTGTTCGTGTTCTTCAACAGCTTCGCCCTCAACCAGTGGCTGCAGTACCGCGAGGCCGGCCCCTGGCACAGCTACGCGTTCGGCGAACGTGCCTACCTCGTCCTCAGCCTGGTGGCCAAGAGCGCCCTGGCCTGGCAGATCTTCGCCGGCTCGCTCGCCGGCTGAGTCAACCGAACGCCGGCGGCGAGTCCTGCACCCGCCACTCGAACCGTCCCTCTCCCGCGGTCGCCGGGTCGTCCCACAGCTCCAGGTTCACCCAGCGGTCACCCCGCGCCGGCACGCCGAGCGTGACCTCGCGCCTGGCGCCGGTGCCGGACTCGAGGACCACCGTGTGCCGACCGGCGGGGACGGCGAGCTCGACCGCGGTAGGGACGTCCTGGCCCTGGGACCGGAAGGGCTCGTCGAGCACCTGGGTCCCGTCGACCGACAGCGAGACCTCCGTCGCCTCGTCGAACCCGACACTGACGTAGACGTGCACGTTGGCGTCCCGCTCGACCAGGCGGCGCGGCTCACCCGTCGGGGCCTCCGGGCCCTCGGTCAGGGGCACGGTCACGGGCCCGTCCACGGTCGTGAGCACCCAGCTCAGCGCGGCGCTGCTGCCGCCGTACGGCACCCAGATCGCGAAGCGGACCGGCTCCCCGGCCGGGAGGTACGGCGTGCCGTCGGCCCGGTGGTCCGGGACGGCCGCGCAATTGAGCCGCCACGACGCGGACTCCTCCGCGCCCTGCCGGACCTCCCACGACGGGCAGGTGGACAGCTCCACGTCGCGCCGGGCCGTCAGCTCCACCACCCAGGTCGGCAGGCCGCGAGGACCCTCGACGGTGTCGACGAGCCGGGCCTCGACCGGCATCGAGGAGATCGGCTCGAACGTGAACCCCTCCGGCTCCCAGCCGACGTAGTGCATCTGGTCGTCGGCGAAGTCGACCGTGTCGCACGATGCACCAGCGGGAGCCGGGACCTCGAGGTCCGAGCTGTCCTCGAAGAACAGCTGGACCGTGTCGACGGTGGTCGCCGGCGCGCACCAGCCGGTCCAGCTGGTGTCGAGCACTGCGGGCCGGTCCGCGGTGACGACGACGGAGGCCGGCCAGTCCCCAGGTCGTGGGTCCGCCTTGGCCGTCTCGACCTCGGCGGGCCTGCCGCCCTTCTCGTACTGCAGGAAGGGCAGCTGCCCCACCGTGCACCGCACCTGGGGACCCGTCGTGCTCAGCGTCATCCGCACCGACCCGGGAGCGTCGGCCGCCGCACGGAGACGGACGTCCCCGGCGCGGCACGACCGCACCCCCTCGGACTCCCATACTCGTGGCGTGTAGGCGCCTGCGGCCTCGGCCGCAGGGAACCTCACGACCTGGTTGACCGGGGGCACGGCGCCCGGCACGTCCGCCGGCAACAGTCCCGGCGGGAGGTCGGGGTCCCAACGCTCCTGGTCGGTGCCGGCCGGAGCCGAGCCGTCCTCGTGGCCGCCCATCACCTCGACCGCCACCGCAGCGCCACCGGCCAGCAGCGCGACGCTCGCCGCGGCCGCGAGCGGGGCGACCCACGCGGGTCGGGGCCGACGCCCTGGCAGCGGCACCTCGTGGAGCGGGTGGGCTGCGCGCCAGGACTCCCCCGCGACCCGCAGCCGCCGGTCGAGCTCGTCGTCGCTCATGACTCGTCTCCGATCAGCTCGCGCAGGCGCGCCCGGGCCTGGTGCAACGTGGCGCGGACGGTGCCCTCGGCACAGCCCATCGCCTGCGCGCACGTGGCCACGTCGGCGCCGACGAAGTAGTAGAGCTCGACCGCGGTCCGCTGCCGGCCGGAGAGCCGGACGATCGCGCGCTCGAGGTCGAGGTCGGGCGTCGCGTCCGGAGCGGCCGCGTCGCCGTCGACCAGCGCGGGCTCCGGGACCCGGCTGCGGGTGCGGTGCCGGCGCGCCCGGTCGGCGACGATCGCCAGCAGCCAGCCGGTCGGCGCGCCCCGCCCCTCGTCGTAGGTCGACCAGCGCCGCCAGGCCCGCACCAGCGCCTCCTGCACGACGTCGTCGGCCTCCGCGACGTCCACCAGTCGCGCGGCGAGCCGCTGCATCGCGGGCACGTGCGGCTGCACCCACGACGAGAAGTCGCCGTCCCCCGCTCGTCGCATCACGCGTCCCTTCGTGGGCGCCACCAAGGCCTCCATGCGAGGTGTACGCCGTGCGAGCATCCTGCCGCTTAGTGGCCCCGTCGGGCGGGACGACGCCGGCGAGGTCAGCCCATCGGCATCGGGGCGCGGGAGGGGATGGTCAGCCCCGGCAGCAGGCCCGGCGCGACCAGGAGGAGCACGCCGATGGTGACCAGGAGAGCCGCGGTGGCGTGCACCATCGTCCGGCCCCGGGGCAGCAGCTTCTCAGCCGCGATGATCGCCGCCACCAGCGCCATCCAGGACACGCTCATCAGGCCGAGGGCGAACAGGGAGCCCATCAGCGCCCAGCAGCAGCCGACGCACCACGCGCCGTTGCGGGTGCCCATGCGCAGGGCACCCAGCTCGCCGTCCCGCCACGAGCCGAGGAGTGTGCCGAGTGGGCTGCGGCACTTGGCCAGACACACGCTCTTGAGCGGGCTCAGCTCGTAGGCCGCTGCGACGAGGAGGGTGGTACCGGCGAGCGGCCGGCCCGCGTTGTCCCACGCGAACGCGTCGCCGGGCGCCACCGCACCAGCGACGACGCCGACGAGGTAGGCCGCCATGCCGGCGATCGCCCAGGTGAGCAGGTAGCCGCCGGCGAACAACCAGGGGGACACCGGTGAGGCGTCCTTGGTCATCCGGGCGTAGAGCGCGATCGTCGGTGCGACCGACGGGAACATCATCGCGGTCATCATCACGACCCAGATCGCAAGGAACCACCCCAGATCCCCCAGGGCCGACCAGGGACCGGCGTCCATCCCGCTCATCTGTCGGGCGCTCCACACCCAGCTCAGCGCGGCGACGACGAGCAGCGCCGAGACCAGGCCCAGGCGGGCACGCGTCGCCGCATACGCGGGCGAGGTCATGGGGGCTCAGGCGGCCCAGGAGAACTCGGACGTGGACAGGCCCGTCCGACCCTCGTAGGCGATGCCGAAGGCGTTGATCCGGCTGTGCCTGGCCTCGGCCATGGTGAGGTCCGAGCTCACCGGGTGGAACATGCCGTTGAACCGCACGGGCTCCCCGGTCTCCACCCCGAACGGGACGACGTCCTCGACCACGAAGTCGATCGCGTCGGCCACACGCACGCTGTGCCGGAGCCCGTCGTCGCTGATCTCGATCCTGGCGCGCTCGGCGCCCAGCACCTCGCCCACCAGCGGCGCCAGGGCCGCCATGGGGCCGCCCAGCTGACCGCCGAACACCTTGACGAGCTTGTCGAACTGCTCGTCGCCGGCGTCCTCGTCGACGTAGAGCCCGAGTCGCCAGTTGCCGTCGGTCATCACCTTCGGGGTGTCGATGATGACCACGACCCGGCGGCCCGCGATGTCGGTCCCCTCGATCTCGCCCGTCCGGATCGCGAAGGCGAGCGTCGCGCGGCAGAAGTCATAGGTGGCGCCGTGGTCGAAGGACAGGTTGCACGGGCACATCAGCTCGCACGAGCATGTCTCCGCATAGCTGCCGGTGAGGTTCCAGGTCATGGCCGGACCGCCTTTCGCGAGGCACTCCCAGCATCGTCCCACCGCCGCTGCGGCTCGCCTATGGGCGTCTAGACCCACGGCTGAGTACGACGACTCATGCGCGGAGAGGTGCGGCAGGACGACGATGAGGACATGAGCACAACACACCCTCCGGCGGCCCCCGCGGCCCAGCCCGCGCCGCCGACCCGGCCGGCGCCGCCGGCGTACCTACGGTGGCTGCGGGACGAGCTCGCGGACTGGCAGCGCGCAGGCCTGGTCGACGAGCCGACCGCCGGTGCGATCCTGAGCCGCTACCGACCCGCCCGCAAGGTCAGCCTGGCCCGGCTGCTGCTCGCCCTCGGCGCGATCTTCGTCGGCTTCGGCGTCATCTGGCTGGTGGCCTCCAACCTCGACCAGCTGACCCCGGCCAGCCGCTTCGTCGTCGTCGCCCTGTTCTGGGTCGGCGCCACGGTGGGCGGCGAGCTGCTGGCTCGCCGGCGCGAGCACGGCGGACCGATCCCGTCCCCGGTGGTGCACGCGACCCGCGTGCTGGCGGCACTGCTCTTCGGTGCGGTGGTCTTCCAGGCGGCGCAGAGCCTGCAGGTGCCGGCCTACGAGCCGCGCCTGGTGGGGGTCTGGGCCCTGGGGGCGCTCGCCCACGGCTACGCGGCCCGCGCCGTCGGCCCGATGGCGGTCGGCGTGGTCGGCGGCTACGTGTGGGTGGTGTGGCACGCGGCCTGGAGCTTCGACGACGTCCTCGACGGGCTGCTGGCGGTCGCGGCGGTCGGGGTCCTCGGCCTCGCCGTCGCCGCCCTGCACGAGGAGCTCTCCGAGGCCTGGGCGTCCGTCGCGGCCGTGTGGCGTGAGGCGGGCGCGGTGGCCCTGCTGGCCGTGCTCTTCACCGCGGCGCTGCCGTTCGTCGAGTCCGACGGGACGGGCTGGCCCGGGGTGATGGTGGTCCTGCTGACCCTCGCGGCGGTCGCGGCCGCCGCGGCGGTGACCCTCGGGCTGCGGCCAGGGGCTCCGCCGTGGGCGTGGGCCGAGCCCGCCGGCGGCGTCGCGGTGACCCTGCTCTCGCTGCTGCTGGTGGCGTGGGAGGCCGGCGCGGACTCCAGCTCGGTCGGTGCCGAGGACTGGGCGCACGCGATCCTCAGCGTGACCGTCTACCTCGCGGTCGCCACCGGCGTCGCGGTCGTCGGGATCCTGCGGGACAGCGGCCGGCTGACGTTCCTCGCCCTCGCCGCGCTGACGGTGTTCACCACCGTGCAGGCCTTCGCGGTGTTCGCCCAGATCATCCAGGGCGCGGTGCTGTTCGTGGTGATCGGCCTGATCCTCGCCGGCACCGGCTGGCTGGCCGACCGCGGCCGACGCCAGCTCGCCGAGTCCCTCGACGACGTCGAGCTCACCACAGGAGGTGCGCGATGACCCGCCGGCTCGCGGTCTGGCTGCCGCTCCTCCTGCTCGCCCAGCTCGCGCTGGTCGCCCTCGCCGTGCTCCCCCAGCTGTCCGCCCGCGTCGCCGGCGAGGAGATCCGGCTGCGGGTCCGGCCCGTCGATCCGATCGACCCGTTCCGCGGTGCCTACGTCACGCTCGGCTACCCCGGCCTGCGTCGCAACGACGCGGAGTCCGTCGAGGGTGGCAGCGGGTCGATGGAGGACGGCGAGAAGGGGACCGTGTACGTCTCCCTGACCCGGTCCGGCGAGGTCTGGACGGCCACGGACTGGTCCCGCACGCGGCCGTCGGAGGGGCGCTACCTGCGCTGCGACGACCACGGCTGGCAGGTCCGCTGCGGGATCGAGAGCTTCTTCCTCCCGCAGGACGAGGCCGCCGCGGTGCAGGGCGACGTGCGCGAGGGCAGGCTCGTCGCCGTGGTCAAGGTCGACGGCCGCGGCAACGCGGCGATCGTCGGGCTCGAGCGGCCCTGACGGTCACGCGGGGTCGACCCGCACGGCGATCCCGTTGAGCACGGCCATGCCCGCCAGCCGCTCGAGGTCGTCCGGGTCGGTGGAGGCCAGCGCGTTGACGTTGGCCCCGCCGGCCCGGTTGGCCGTGGCCCACCCGCCGTCGTGGCCCCAGCCGTGCGGGATCGCCACGGTCCCCTCGCGCACCTCGTCGGTGACCATCGCCGGGACCTCGATCTCGCCGTACGCCGAGCGCACGCGGCACGACTGCCCGTCGGCCACCCCGGCGTCGGCGGCGTCCTTGGGGTGGATCCGCATGCCGTGGCTGCGCTTGCCCTTCATCAGGGTCGGCGCGTTGTGCATCCAGGAGTTGTGCGACCGCAGCTCGCGCAGACCGACCAGCTGGAGCGGCAGGTCCTCGCCGGATCCCGGCGCGGAGCCGAGCCGCGCGAGCTCGTCGACGATCACCGGCGCGTCGAGCCGCACACGGCCCCCGCGGTGGCCGACGACGTCCCGGAGCCTCCCGCCCTCCTGCTGCTCGGCCAGGACCAGCCCGTGCGGGTGCCGACGCAGCCGGGCCAGCGTCAGGTGACGCCCGGCACCGGGGTAGCGCACGGTCCCGAGCCGCAGCGCGAGGTCGATCATCCGGGTGGGGGTGAGCGCCGGGAGCCGTCGCCGGGCCGCCGTCACGATTCGCCCGGCGAGCCGCCCGACGGACGCAGGCACCGGCCCCGGGGACAGCAGCCGGGTGGGCACGAACGGCGAGATCCCCATCCGGTCGCACAGGTCCTCGATGATGCGCCACTCCGGCCGCGCCTCGCCGTACGCCGGGACCACGGCCTCGGTGAACTGGATGAACGGGGTGCTGAAGAAGCTCAGGAAGGCCGCCGGCACGTCCTCGCGCTCGAGCCACGTGGTGGTCGGCAGCACGTAGTCGGCGTGCTTGTTCGTCTCGTTGACGTAGAGGTCGAGCGAGACCAGGAGGTCCAGCTCGCCCAGCGCGGAGGCGAGCTCGGCGCCGTTCGGCACCGACAGCACCGGGTTGCCGGCGCTGACGAACAGCGCCCGGAGCTGACCCTTCCCCGCCTGGCGGATCTCCTTGGCCATCAGGGCCGCGGGCCAGGTGCCGAGCACGTCGGGGAACCCGCCGACGCGGCTGCGGCGCCGGTCGTAGGACAGCACCCCGGTCAGCTCGCCGACGCGCTCCAGCGGGAGGGGGGTGCGCCCGAAGACGTTGCCGCCGGGGCGGTCGAGGTTGCCCGTGACCAGGGCGAGGGCGTCCATCAGGTAGGCCACGAGCGTGCCGTGGTTGCCCAGGCAGGAACCCGTGCGGCCGTAGACCGCTGCGCTCTCGGCCGTGGCCAGGTCACGGGCGAGCTGCCGGACGTCGGCGGGCTCCAGGCCGGTGCGGTCGGCGGTGGCCTCCGGGGAGTACGGCGCAGCAGCGTCGCGCAGCGCGTCGACGCCGGTGGACTGGTGCGCGATCGCGGCGTCGTCCTGCAGGCCCTCGGCGAAGACCACGTGCAGCAGCGACAGCAGGAGCCAGGCGTCGCCGTCGGGCCGGACCGGCACGTGCTCGAACAGTGCCGCGGTCTCGGTGCGGCGCGGGTCCACCACGACCACGCGGCCACCGCGGGCCGTGATCGCCTTGAGGTCCTCCTTCATGCGGGGCGCGGAGATCACGCTGCCGTGGGAGACGACCGGGTTGGCGCCGATCATCAGCAGCAGGTCGGTGCGCGCCAGGTCGGGGATGGGGACGACTGCGGTGTGGTCGTAGAGCAGCTTGCTGGCCACGAACCGGTTGTTCACGTCCTGCGAGCCGGCGCTGTAGACGTGGGTCAGCCCCAGCGCGAGGACGAGCCCCTGCAGCCACAGCACGTGGGAGTAGGAGAAGGCCGCCGGGTTGCCGAAGTACCAGCCGATCGCGTCGCTGCCGTGCTCCTCGTGCACGGCCGCGAGCCGAGCGGCGATGTCGTCGAGCGCGTCCTCCCAGGAGACGCGCTCGAAGGTGCCGTCCGGGGTGCGGCGCAACGGGTGCAGGACGCGGTCGGGGTCGTTCTGCACGTCGGTCATCGCGATGCCCTTGGGGCAGGCGAAGCCGCGCGAGAGCGGGTGGTCCTGGTCCGGCCGGAGCTGCACCAGCCGCCCGTCCTCCACGGTCGCGACGAGGCCGCACTGCGCCTCGCAGATCCGACAGAACGTCACCTTCTGGGTCTGCATCGCTGCAGGATGCCATGCCGCGGGCAGCGATCCCACCCCTCGGGAGGAGTCCGATGAGTTCCGGGTCCGCGGCGGGTCCACCCCTGCATGACCCGCGTGATCGCGACCCAGATGGTGTCCCTCGACGGCTTCTCCGTGGCCGCCCTCCCGTGCCAGGCTGAGGCCATGACGGAATCCTCGGGCTCGGGCGCCCCGACGACCACGGAGCTCGACGACTTCCGGGCGCTGACCCGGCGCTACGAGCGGGAGCTGCTCGCGCACTGCTACCGGATGAGCGGTTCGGTCCACGACGCCCAGGACCTGGTCCAGGAGACCCTACTGCGGGCGTGGCGGTCGGGGCAGGGCTTCGAGGGGCGGTCGTCGGTGCGCACCTGGCTGCACCGCATCGCCACCAACGTCTGCCTGACCGACCTGGAGAACCGGCCGCGCCGCCCGCTGCCCAGCGGTCTCGGCACCGCCGACTCGGTCGCCGGCGACGCCCTCGAGCACGACGCCGAGATCACCTGGCTCGAGCCCGTGCCCGACGCCGCGATCCAGGTCGCGGAGAAGGACACCATCCGGCTGGCGTTCGTCGCGGCGCTGCAGCACCTGCCGGCCCGGCAGCGCGCGGTGCTCGTGCTGCGTGACGTGCTGCGGTGGTCGGCCAAGGAGGTCGCGGAGGCGCTCGACATGAGCGTCCCGGCGGTGAACTCCGCGCTCCAGCGCGCGCACGCCACGATGCAGGCCAAGCAGCCCCGCGAGGACGCGGTCTCGCTGGACGCCCTCGACGCGGACCAGAAGGCGCTGCTGGACAAGTACGTCGACGCCTTCTGGCGCAAGGACGTCGACACCCTGGCGACCCTGCTCGCCGAGGACGCGGTCTGGGAGATGCCGCCGTTCGCCAACTGGTACGTCGGCGCCCGCAACATCGCGAGCCTCGTCGACACGCAGTGTCCGGGCGGCGTCCACGACATGCCGATGGTCGCGACGGTGGCCAACGGGCAGCCGGCGTTCGGGCTCTACATGCGGTCCCCCGAGGGCGACTTCGTGCCGTTCCACCTCCAGGTGATCGGCCTGGCCGGGGACGAGGTGCGGCACGTCGGGGCGTTCTTCGACACCCGCCTGTTCGCCACCTTCGGCCTGCCCGAGCGGCTGCCGGCCGACGTGCGGCCGGACGCGGGTCCCTTCCGCGCCGGGCCGGGCGCGCACGACGTCCCGAGCCCGTGACCGCGACGCGGGCGGTCGCCGAGGGCGCCGCCCTGCTGGAGTCCGCGATCGCCTACACCCGCACCACCCTGCCGGCCGCCGCCGACGCGGACCCGCACCTGCCGACCCCGTGCGCGGGCTGGACACTGGTCGACCTGCTGCTCCACATGGACGACGCGCTGGAGGCGTTCCACGAGGCCGCCGGCGGCCACGTCTCGCCACCGGTGCCGCGCCATCCCGCCTCGCCCCGCGCGCTGGTGGAGCGGTTGAGGTTCTCGGCCTGCCGCCTGCTCGAGGACTGGGCACGGCCGGCGCCGGCGTCGGTGAGCGTGGGCGACCTGCCGCTGCCCACCGGGCTGCTGCTCGAGGCCGCCGCGCTCGAGATCGCCGTGCACGGGTGGGACGTCGCGTGCACGACCGGCGGTCCTCGGCTGCCCGATGCGCTGGCCGGGCACCTCGTCCCCGTCGTGGACCAGGTCGTCGACTGCGGGGACGTCGGCCCCGGGCGACGGTTCGCCCTGCCGGTCCCGGTGAAGCCCGCGGCGCCCTTGGACGTCGTGCTCCTGGCGCGGCTGGGGCGCAGGCTCTAGCTGCCGTAGACCGGCTCGGGCTCCGGGCCGGCGGCGATCAGCCTTCGGACCGCGTCACCGACGTCGGCGGCCTCCCAGCGGCGGCCGATGTCGACCACCTCGCCGTGGCGCCAGCCGTGCTCGACGCACAGCTTGCCGCCCTCGGACTCGACCACGCGGCCGGTGACGTCGCCGGAGTCGACGCTGGCCAGCCACGCCACGAGCGGCGAGACGTTGGCCGGGTCCATCGCGTCGAAGCCGTCCTCGGGCTTGGCCATCGTCTCGGCGAAGGCCTGCTCGGTCATGCGGGTCCGTGCGGCGGGGGCCAGCGCGTTGACGGTCACGCCGTAGCGGCCGAGCTCTGCGGCCGCGACGAGGGTCAGCCCCGCGATGCCGGCCTTGGCCGCGGAGTAGGTGCCCTGCGCGATGGAGCCCTGCAGCCCGGCACCCGACGAGGTGTTGATGATCCGCGCCTGACGCGTGCGGCCGGCCTTGGCCTCGTCGCGCCAGTACGCCGCGGCGTGGCGCAGCGGCGCGAAGTGGCCCTTGAGGTGCACGCGGATCACCGCGTCCCACTCGTCCTCGGTGGCGTTGACCAGCATCCGGTCGCGCAGGAATCCGGCGTTGTTGACCAGCACGTCGAGCCCGCCGAAGGTCTCGACCGCCTGCTGGACCATCGCGCGCGCGGCCTCGAAGTCGGCGACGTCAGCACCGTTGGCGACCGCCTCGCCGCCCATCGCGCGGATCTCCTCGACCACCTCGTGGGCCGGGCCCTCGGAGGCACCCTCGCCCGCACCGGAGGTGCCGAGGTCGTTGACCACCACCTTGGCGCCCTGGCGGGCGAGCTCGAGCGCGTGCTCGCGGCCGAGCCCGCGGCCCGCGCCGGTCACGATCGCGATGCGTCCCTCACAGATGCCGGTCATTGATCCCCTTCAGTTGTTGGTGGTCGCGGCGTCGAGGAACGCCGGGCGCTCCCCTCCCCCGTGCAGCTCGATCCGCGCGCCGCTCATGTGGGTGGCCAGGTCGGAGGCCAGCCACACCGCCGCGTTGCCGACGTCGCGCGGCTCGGCCAGCCGCCCCATCGGCACGGTGCGGGCCACGGCTGCCACCCCCTCGGCGTCGCCGTAGTGCAGCGCGCTCTGCTCGGTCAGCACCGGCCCCACGTCGAGGGCGTTCACCCGCACCAGCGGCGCCCACTCCACGGCGAGGCTCTGGGTGAGGCTGTCCAGCCCGGCCTTCGCCGCGCCGTACGCCGCCGTGCCCGGGCTCGGGCGGGTGGCGCTGACGCTGGAGACGTTGACGACCACACCACCACCGCGACCCTGCATCACGCGGTTGGCCGCCTGGGCGAGCAGCAGCGGGGCCAGCAGGTTGAGCTCGACGATGCGCGCGTGGAAGCGCGGGCTCGCGTCCGCGGCCAGGGCGTAGGGCGAGCCGCCGGCGTTGTTGACCAGCACGTCGAGGCGGCCGTGGTCGGCCACGATCCGGTCGACCAGCGCGGTGACGGCCTCGGCGTCGCGGACGTCGCACGGGTGGTGGGCGCTGACCGTGCCCACAGCGGTCGAGGGGAGCTCGGCCTCGGGGACCTCGCTGCGCGAGCAGGTGACGACCGTGGCGCCGGCGTCGAGGAACGCCTCGCTCACGCCGCGGCCGACGCCGCGGGTCCCCCCGGTGACGAGGACGACGCGGTCCGCGAGGTCGATCGGGAGCACGCGCGCCACCTCCGCTGGGAACCAAGCAAGTGTTAGGTTACGCTACCAAGCAAGCGTTAGGTTTGGAAGCGAAGGGGGCCGCATGGCCATCGACTCGGTGCTCCGTGACGACCACGTCCGCGTGGTCACGATGGACTTCCCCCCGGTGAACGCCCTCCCCGTGGCGGGCTGGTTCGACCTTGCCGCCGCGCTGGACGAGGCGTCGGCCGACCTGACCACGCACGCCGTCGTGCTGCGCGCCGAGGGCCGGGGGTTCAACGCCGGCGTCGACATCAAGCAGATGCAGCACACCTCGGGGTTCGAGGCCCTCATCGGCGCCAACAAGGGCTGTTACGCCGCGTTCAAGGCGGTCTACGAGTGCGCGGTGCCGGTGGTCGCGGCCGTGAACGGCTTCTGCCTCGGCGGCGGGGTGGGGCTGGTCGGCAACGCGGACACGGTGGTTGCCAGCGAGGACGCCTACTTCGGGGTCCCGGAGGTCAAGCAGGGCGCGCTCGGCGCCGCCACGCACATGGCCCGGCTCGTGCCCCAGCACCTGATGCGCACGCTGTACTACACCGCGCGCACCGTCCCGGCCAGCCAGCTGCTGCAGTTCGGCAGCGTGCTCGAGGTGGTCCCCCGCGCGTCCCTGGACGACGCCGCGCTGGCCGTCGCCGGCGAGATCGCGGCCAACGACTCGCGCGTGATCCGCGCGGCCAAGGAGGCGCTCAACGGGATCGACCCGGTCGACGTCAACAAGAGCTACCGCTTCGAGCAGGGGTTCACGATGGAGCTCAACCTCGCCGGGGTCTCCGACGAGCTGCGCGACGAGTTCGCCGGCACGGACAAGGCGGGCCGGCGATGACCCGGGAGCCGCGCGACAAGCGCATGGGCATCGACGAGGTCGTCGGCGAGCTGCGCGACGGGATGACGATCGGCATCGGCGGCTGGGGCCCGCGGCGCAAGCCGATGGCACTGGTCCGCGCGATCCTGCGCTCGGACCTGAAGGACCTCACGGTCGTCTCCTACGGCGGCGCCGACGTCGGGCTCCTCGCCCAGGCCGGCAAGGTCAGGCGGCTGGTCTTCGCCTTCGTGTCGCTGGACACCGTCCCGCTGGAGCCGCTGTTCCAGCAGGCCCGACAGGCCGGCACGATCCCCGAGGTCGTGGAGCTCGACGAGGGCATGTTCCAGACCGGGCTGCGCGCCGCGGCCGAGCGGCTGCCGTTCCTGCCGATGCGCGCCGGGCTCGGCTCCGACGTGCTCGTGCACCAGGACTGGATCCGCACCGTCCGCTCGCCGTACGACGACGGCGAGGAGCTGGTCGCGGTCCCCGCGATCCCCCTCGACGTCGCGCTGGTCCACCTCAACCGCGCCGACAAGCACGGCAACGCCAGCTACCTCGGGCCGGACCCGTACTTCGACGACCTGTTCTGCATGGCGGCCGAGCGGGCCTACGTCAGCGTCGAGCAGGTCGTCGACACCGCCGGGCTCACCGTCGACACCCCGGTGCAGAGACTGCTGCTGAGCCGGATGATGGTCAGCGGGGTCGTCGAGGCGCCCAACGGCGCGCACTTCACCACGTGCACGCCGGACTACGAGCGGGACGAGGCGTTCATGCGCCACTACGCCTCGTCGGCCGGGGACCCCGAGACCTGGCAGGCGTTCGCCGACCGGTTCCTCGCCGGCGACGAACCGGCCTACCAGCAGGCGGTGCAGGACTGGCACGCCGAGCGTGCGGCAGCGAAGGAGCGGCAGTCATGACCTCCGACGAGCAGTCGCTCGACGCGCCCCCGACGCGGTCGGAGGTCTGCGCCGTCGCCGTGGCCGACGCGTTCGCCGACGACGGTGAGGTCTTCGGCAGCCCGATGGGGCTGATGCCGATGCTGGGGGTGCGGTTGGCCAAGCTCACCTCCAACCCCGACCTGCTGATCTCCGACAGCGAGTCGCTGTTCCTCGGCGGCGTGCCGCCCCTGGGCCAGACCCGCGAGGTCGTGGAGGGGTGGATCCCGTTCCGCAGGGTCTTCGACGTGGTCGCCTACGGCAAGCGGCACGTGATGATGGGCGCCACGCAGATCGACCGGCACGGCAACCAGAACATCTCGTGCATCGGGGACTGGAACCTCCCCAAGCGCCAGCTGCTCGGCGTCCGGGGCGCCCCCGGCAACACGGTGAACAACCGCACGTCCTACTGGGTGCCCAAGCACTCCCCCCGCGTCTTCGTCGAGCAGGTGGACATGGTCTCCGGGGTGGGACCGGCGCGAGCGGCGGAGGCCGGTCCGGCGGCCTCGCGGTTCAACGACATCCACCGCGTCGTCACCGACCTCGCCGTCCTCGACCTGGAAGGGCCGGGCCACACGCTGCGCATCCGCTCGGTGCATCCGGGCGTCACCGTCGAGGAGGTGCGGGAGGCCAGCGGGTGCGAGCTCGCCGTCACCGGAGAGGTGCCGGAGAGCCGGCTGCCGACCTTCGAGGAGCTCGTGCTGATCCGGGAGATGCTCGACCCGCGACGCCTGCGCGAGAAGGAGGTGCCGTCGTGACCGAGCAGCTGCTGCGCACGCCGCTGACCGAGCTGACCGGCGTACGCCACCCGGTCGTGCAGACCGGCATGGGCTGGGTCGCCGGTCCGCGACTGGTCTCCGGCACCGCCAACGCCGGCGGACTCGGGATCCTGGCGAGCGCCACCATGACGTTCGAGGAGCTCGAGCACGCGATCCTCGAGGTCAAGGGCCGCACCGACCAGCCGTTCGGGGTCAACCTGCGCGCTGACGCCGGTGACGCCCCCGAGCGGGTGGACCTGCTGATCGAGCACGGGGTGAAGGTCGCCTCGTTCGCCCTCGCCCCCAAGCCCGACCTGATCGCGAAGCTCAAGGACCACGGCATCGTCGTGATGCCGAGCGTCGGGGCCGCCCGGCACGCCGAGAAGGTCGCCGGCTGGGGCGCCGACCTGGTGATGGTCCAGGGCGGCGAGGGCGGCGGTCACACCGGCCCGGTGCCGACGACCCTGCTCCTCCCCTCGGTGATCGACGCGGTCGACATCCCCGTCGTGGCGGCCGGAGGCTTCTTCGACGGTCGCGGGCTCGCCGCCGCGCTGTCGTACGGCGCGGCGGGCGTCGGCATGGGCACGCGCTTCCTGCTCACGCAGGACTCCTCGGTGCCCGAGGCGGTCAAGCGGCTCTACCTCTCCTACGGCCTCGACGGCACGGTCGTCACCGCCAAGGTCGACGGCATGCCCCACCGGATGCTCAGGACCGAGCTGGTGCAGGAGATCGAGGAGACCGGCCGCCTGCGCAAGCTCGTCCCGACCGCCCGCCGCACCCTCGACTTCAAGCGCCAGTCCGGGATGACGTGGCGCCAGGTCGCCACCGACGGGCGGGCGATGAAGAAGGGCAGCGAGCGCTCCTGGTCGCAGATGATGCTCGCCGCCAACACGCCGATGATGCTCAAGGCCGGGCTGGTCGAGGGCGACACCAACGCGGGCGTGCTGGCCGCCGGTCAGGTCGTCGGTCTGCTCGAGGACCTGCCCACCTGCCAGGAGCTGATCGACCGTGTGGTCACCGAGGCGGCCGAGCGGCTGCGCGCGATGCAGGGCCTGCTCGCCTGAACCTCTCGACGCCGCGGGTCAGGCCCTGCCATCCTCGGCGCATGAGCCTCGATCCGGCAGTCAGCAACGCAGATCACTACAAGGTCGTCTTCGAGAACGATCGCGTCCGGGTCCTCGAGTACACCGACGTCCCAGGCGACCACACGACGCCGCACCAGCACCCGGACAGCGTCATGTACACCCTGTCGTCCTTCCGGCGGCGGCTGGTGTCCGGGGACGCCTCCCGCGAGGTCGAGCTCACGGCGGGAACGGTCGGCTGGCTCCCGGCGCAGGAGCACCACGGCGAGAACATCGGGGACACTCCCACGCACGTCCTCTTCGTGGAGCTCAAGGAGCCCGGGACGGCCGGCGGGTCGGCCGAGCTCGGCCCGGCAGCGACCTGAGGTCCGTCCGCGCGCCGCGCATCACCCGCCTGGCCTGCGCCTGGCTGCTTCCATGCCCGCGTGGACGACGACCCAGCACGCGAGCGAAAGCGACTGACCGAGATGCGCATCACCGAGGAACGCGACCGTCTACGCCAAGTGGCGGAGAGCTCCTGACTGTCCCGCTCATAGCCGCGTGGCGTGCGGTCGATGTGTCAGCGGCGGGTGAGCACGCCGACCGTGAAGGGCGCAGCCCAAGGAAGCCGAACGCAGTTGCGGACACTCTGAGGTCCGCTGCCCGCGGCACGTCGAGAGCACCGAGACGGAGCGGCACTCAGGTGCGGGCGGCGATCTCCGCGGCGACCCGCTGCGGGGCCTCGATCGACGGCCAGTGCCCGACGCCGTCGAGCAGGACCACGTCGGTGCCCGGGCGCAGCGAGGCGAGCCGCTGCGGCATCGCTGTCACCGCGATCGGGTCGAGCACGCCCCACACGGCACTCAGCGGTCCGGCGTACTCGACGAACGCTGCGGTCCAGGTCTCCTGGTGGGTCCGGCGCTCGCGGATGTAGCCGATCTGCCTGGTCAACAGCCGGTCCCCGCCGTCGAGCCGGACGAGCTCGACCAGGTCCTCGAGCTGCTCGGGACCGAGGTTCGTCCCGGGCGCGACGCTCTCGCGCAGGTTGCGGCGCAGGAACGCCCGCGGGAACGAGGCGGGCATCCGGCGGCCGTGGGCCAGCAGGCCGAGCCGCTGTCCGCGGGTCAGCTGCGCGAGGTCGATGAAGATCGAGCCGTTGAGCAGCACGACGCCGGTCACCGAGAACCCGAGCGCACCGCGGTTGGCTCGCGACAGCAGCTCGGCGACGACGGTCGTGCCCATGTCGTGGGCCACGAGAGCACAGCTCTCCACACCGAGGTCGGTCAGCAGCGCCTCCACGAGGTCCGCCTGCTCGAACAACGAGTACGACGCGTCCGTGGGCTTGGCGGAGAACCCGTAGCCGAGCAGGTCGAACGCCACCGTCGGGCGGTCGAGGTGCTCCACCACCCGGGCGAAGTCGTGGGACGAGCCCGGGTAGCCGTGCACGATCACGACCGGCGTGCCGACGCCGTCCCGCTCGACGACGAAGATCCTGCGGCCCCCGACGTCGACGTACCGTCCGGCCCTCCGCCACGCCTGCACGCTCGCGCTCGTCATGAGCCCATCCTGGCGAACCGGGACGCTGGCCGCTCGACCACCCTTTTGACAGGGTGGCGACATGGAGACGCGCAGGGAGCCGACGACCACGACGTACCACGGCGTGGAGGTCACCGAGGACTACCGCTGGCTCGAGGAGCAGACCGAGGAGACGCGGGCGTGGACCCGGGAGCAGAACTCCGCGACCCGCGCCCACCTCGACGCGATCCCGGAGTGGCCGCAGATCGCCGAGCGGGTCTCGGCGGTGCTGAAGGCCGAGTCGGTCGGCTACGCCGGGCTCGACAACGGCGGCCGCGGCGGGACGACGTACGTCGCGCTCAAGAGCCAGCCGCCCCGGCAGCAGCCGTTCCTGGTCACCTTCACCGACCTGGAGACCCTCTCCGACGAGCGCATCCTCGTCGACCCCGACGCGATCGACGCGGGCGGCAAGACCGCGGTCGACTTCTGCGTCCTCTCCCCCGACGGCACCCGGATCGCGGTCTCGCTGTCGGAGAACGGCACCGAGGCCGGCACGGTCCACGTGTACGACGTCGCCTCGGGCGAGCAGGTCGGCGAGCCGCTGGCGTTCGTCAACAGCGGCGTGGCCGGCGGGTCCCTGGCCTGGCGCTCCGACGGCTCCGGGTTCTGGTGCACCCGGCACGCAGGCCCCGACGAGGTCGGGGAGGGCGAGTTCGGCTTCTTCCAGGACGTCGCCTACCACGACCTGGAGTCGGGCCGGACCGAGGTCGAGCTGGCCGGCGTCTTCGCCGACGACCGGATCGCGGAGAACTTCCTGACCACCTCCGCCGACGGGCGCTGGGTGCTCGACCTCGTGCAGCGCGGCGACGGCAACCAGTGGCAGGTGTTCATCCGTCCCCAGGACGGCGGCGAGTGGAGGCTGGTCGCCGACCTCGACGAGGGCTACGTCGACGCGCGCATCGGCGCCGACGACTGGCTCTACCTGCTCGCCACCGACGGCACCCCGCACGGGCAGATCGTGCGCCGGCAGCTGCCCGACGGTCCGGTCGAGGTCGTCGTCCCGCACAGCGACCTCACCATCGAGGGGTTCGTGCTGTCCGAGGAGCAGCTGTGGGTGATCGACCTCGACGGCGGACCGTCCGGGATGCGCCGCTTCACCCTCGACGGCAAGCCGCTGCCGGACCTCGACCTGCCACCGGTCTGCGCGCTGGAGGGACTGACCCGCTTCGGGCCAGGGATGTTCTCCGACGCGGTCTCCCTCGGTGGCGGGCGGGTCGCGTTCAGCCTCACCACCTACACCACCCCGCGCACCTGGTGGGTGGTCGACGAGGAGGGCACCCGGCACCCCACCGGTCTCGACACCCGGACCCCGATCGACCTGTCGGCCTACGAGGTGCGCCGGGTGTTCGCGACGTCGAAGGACGGCACCCAGGTGCCGATCAACCTGATCGCCGCCCCGGGCACACCACCGGGCGCGCCCACCCTCCTCACGGCGTACGGCGGCTACGGCCTGTCGCTCAAGCCGTGGTTCTCCCCCGATGACCTGGTCTGGCTCGAGCGCGGCGGCGTCCACGCGATCGCGAACATCCGCGGTGGCGGGGAGTACGGCGTCGAGTGGCACCAGGGCGGTCGGCTGACGACCAAGCAGAACTGCTTCGACGACTTCATCGCCTGTGCCGACCACCTGGTCGAGACCGGGGTCACCACCCGCGACAGGCTGGCGATCATCGGCGGCTCCAACGGCGGCCTGCTGATGGGCGCGGTGCTGACGCAGCGACCCGACCTCGCGGCCGCGGTGGTCGCGATGGTGCCGGTGATGGACGCGCTGCGCTCGGAGACCACGCCCAACGGGGCGTTCAACACCACCGAGTTCGGCACCGTCGCCGACGAGGACGAGTTCCGCGCGCTGCTGGCCTACTCCCCCTACCACCACGTCGTGGACGGCACCGCCTACCCGCCGGTGCTGCTGACGGCGGGCGACTTCGACCCGCGGGTCGAGGCGTGGCACGCCAAGAAGATGGCGGCCCGGCTGCAGGCCGCCACGACCGGCGGGCCGGTGCTGCTGCGCACCGAGGCCGGCGGTCACGGGATGGGCGCCTCGCTCGACGAGCGGGTCGGCAAGACCACCGACGTCCACGCCTTCATCGTCCACCATCTCGGCCTGGGCGAGGGCTGAGCCGTGGACGAGAACCGCGCCCGCCGGATCGTCGACGCGCTGCGCGACCGGGGCACCAACGCCGACCTGGCCCGGGTCGGGGTCTACCAGTTCGGGATCGACATCCGCCTGCCCGACGGACGGGTGGCGTCCTGGGACACCGACGGCACCGCCGGCCTCGAGGCGCAGGTGATGCGCAACGGCATGCTGGTCGGGTTCGTCCCCCTCATCGAGGGTTCGGAGCACTTCGACGAGGACCAGGTGATCGAGGCGATCCTGCGCACCGACTACGACAAGCCGATCGCCACCCGGCGCGACACGACCCCACCGCCGTCCGCGCCGCTCCCCCGCCGCGGCGGCGTCTTCCGGCGCTTCATGGACGGCTTCCGCTACAAGTGAGGTCCGCATGAGCAGCCTCCAGGAGTTCCGGTCGCTGGTCGACCAGCTGCCCGGGGTGGGCTGCCACGACCATGACCGCTACCTCCGCTTCGAGGTCTCCGGCACGACCTTCGCCTACCTCTGGGAGCCGACGCGCACGATCGGGCTCAAGCAGACGATCGTCGAGCAGCTCACGCTGGTCGCCGAGCGACCCGAGGTGTTCGATGTGCAGTTCACCGCCCGCGGCTTCGGCTGGGTGGTGGTCAGGGTCGAGCGTGTGGAACGCGACGAGCTGGCCGAGCTGGTCTTCGAGGCCTGGCGGCTCAGCGCGCCGGCGGACCTGCTCGAGCAGCGGGGCGAGGTCCTCCCGCGCTAGCGCCCCTCGGGACGCTCGTCGCCCTTCTTGACCACCGGGATGAAGGCGGTGGTCTCATCCGACCGGACCAGCTGGTCCGGTCTGTCGCGATCGAGGAAGGACACCTCGATCTTCTGGAAGCCCTTGTGCCGCGTGGCCCTGGCATAGCTGGCGTAGGCCCGCCGGTCGGCCTCGGTGAGCTCGACCGCGTCGGTGAACGGCGTCAGGAGGGCGCGCGGGTAGAGCCGTTCGCGCAGCACGACGGCCACCTCGACGCCGAGCACCGCGAAGGCCGAGGCGAGGAACAGGAACGCGATCAGCCCGAGGACCAGCGCGAAGACCTTGTTCATCTCGTTGGCGGCGTTGATCACCCGCGTGACGTAGATGCCGCCGCCGATCTGCAGGGCGTGCCACAACAACGCGATCGTGATCCCGCCGGGCAGGCACGACTGGAGGCTCGGCCGGCGGGCGGTGGTGAAACGCATCATCAGGCTCAGCACCACGGCGGTGAGGGCGATCCCGAGCAGCGTGCCGCTGCGGGTGACCCACACGTCCACCCGTGAGCCGAAGACCCCACCGAGGTTGTTCAGCAGGACCGCCGCGATCGAGGTGCTGAGCACGACGAGGCCGGCCGCCAGCAGGGAGACCAGTCCCCGGAACCGGCTCACGATCGGGTTGAACCGGCTGTTGCGTGGCACCGCCCACATCACGTTGAGCCCGTGCTGGGCGGCCATGGCCAGTCCCAGCGCGCCGTAGAGCGCCGCGAGCGAGCCGATCACGATCGCGCCCGTGCTGCCGGTCAGGCCCTCGGGCTCACCCAGCTGGGTGCCGACGATCGGGAAACGTCCGAGCGCACTGGCCAGCACGCTCTTGTAGAGCTCCTCGTTGCCCTGGAGGACGAAGCCGAGCACCGAGGTCGCGATGAGCAGGATCGGGAAGATCGCGACGAATGCGTAGTAGCTGATGATCGCGGCGAGGTAGGGACCGTGGTCGTCGAAGTACTTGTAGACGACCGCGAGCGGGAAGCCGACGACGGCGTGTCGTCGCTGGAACCGGTCGACGCGCTCGACGAGGTCGGAGGCCACACTCGCACGCTAGTGGACGGATGGTCGCGCGCCGGGGAGCCTCAGCGCAGGCGTCGCTGGAACTGCAGCTCCCGGGCCACCACGCGGTAGCCGAGCTGCTCGTTGACCTCGATCATGAACCCGTTGGACTCGGCGTTCCAGGTGTCGATCGTGCGGACCTCCGGGTTGCGCTCCCTGACCCACCGCACCATCGCGCACTTGAGCAGCAGCCCGAGACGGTGGCCCCGGTGGGCGGCCGCGACGGCGGTGTCGAGCTGGTAGGCGACCGCCGGGTCCCAGCGCTCCACCACCAGCTCGGTGTGCCCGCCGAGCTCCCCGGTCCCCCGGTGCCGCGCGGCGACGCGCAGGTGGTCGCGGTTGCGGCCCTGCTGGGCCTGCTCGACCAGCCGGGTGCGCTGCGGGTCGTAGACGTCGTCCTCGAGCTCGAGGTCGTCGAGCGGGGCGTCGTTGATCGAGGCGGCCATGCGGCAGTAGTCCTCGAGGACGTCCTCGGGCAGCGGGCCGTCGAAGAAGATCAGCTCGTAGTCGCCGGCGCGCTCCAGCGCCCGGGCGTGCAGGTCCTCGACCTGGCCGGGTGCGAGGGCGGTCAGGTCCTGGCGGCGGAGGATCTCCTGCGACTTCTTGTCGTACCCGCGGCGCGGCAGGAAGTGCGCTCCAGGGTTGCCGTCCCAGGCGTCCGACCCGATGCTCGGCCGGTCGATCGCCACGCAGCGGTCGTGCAGGTGCTCCAGCAGCGACGAGGCCACCCGGTTGCCGCGGTGCGCGGGGTGCACCCCACCCTGCAGCCAGGCGAGGTCGAGGTTGTCCCAGTCGCTCGTGTAGAGCGCGCCGAAGCCGACCAGCTCGCCGTCGAGACGGGCGAGATAGTGCTCCGAGCGCTCCTGGTCGTGGTTCCACACCAGGTCGGCGGCGACCATCTCCACGCTCTGCGGGTGGAGGTACGGCGCGTCGGCGCGCCGCACCGCCTCGTGGAGCTCGGTCAGCTCCGCGACCGCCGCCAGGTCGTCGTACTCCAGCCGCTCGATGTCCACACCCATGTCGCCACTGTGGCCCGGCGAGCCCTCGGGCTCAACGGGTTATCCGAGCCGCTCGATGATCGTCACGTTGGCCTGTCCGCCGCCCTCGCACATCGTCTGCAGCCCGAACCGTCCACCGGTCCGCTCCAGCTCGTGGAGCAGCGTCGTCATCAGCCGGGTGCCCGTGGCCCCGATCGGGTGGCCGAGCGCGATCGCGCCGCCGTTGACGTTGACCCGGTCCAGCGGGGCGCCGGTCTCCCTGGCCCAGGCCAGGACGACCGACGCGAAGGCCTCGTTGCACTCGAACAGGTCGATGTCGTCGATGCTCATGCCCGACCTCGCCAGCGCGTGCTCGGTCGCCCGGATCGGACCGGTCAGCATCCAGACCGGGTCGTCGCCGCGCACCGACAGGTGGTGGATGCGGGCACGCGGGGTGAGCCCGTGCTCCTCGACCGCCCGCTCCGAGGCGATCAGCATCGCGCTCGCGGCGTCGCTGATCTGCGAGGAGACGCCGGCGTGGATCCGCCCGTCGGGGAGCAGCGGGTTGAGCCCCGCCATCTTCTCGACCGTGGTGTCCCGCCGCGGCCCCTCGTCGACGGCGAAGTCCCCGACCGGGGCGATCTCGCGCTCGAACCGGCCCTCGTCGATCGCCCGGATCGCCTTCTGGTGCGAGTCGTAGGCGAAGGCCTCCATCTCCTCGCGGCTGATGTCCCACTTCTCGGCGATCATCTCGGCCGAGCGGAACTGGCTGACCTCCTGGTCGCCGTACCTCGCGGTCCAGCCGGGCGACTCGGCGAACGGCGTGGAGAAGCCGTACTGCTGCGCGACCAGCATCGCCGACGAGATCGGGATCGCCGACATGTTCTGCAGGCCGCCCGCTACGACGAGGTCCTGGGTGCCGGACATGACGCCCTGGGCGGCGAAGTGCACCGCCTGCTGCGAGGACCCGCACTGCCGGTCGATGGTCACCCCGGGCACGTGGTCGGGCAGCCCTGCGACGAGCCAGGCGGTGCGCGCGACGTCCCCGGCCTGGGAGCCGATCGTGTCGCAGCAGCCCATGACCACGTCGTCGACGGCACCGGGGTCGACGCCGGTGCGCTCGACCAGCGCGGACAGCACGTGTCCGCCGAGGTCGGCGGAGTGCATGGACGCCAACGCGCCCCTGCGGCGGCCGACCGGGGTGCGGACGGCGCCGACGATGTAGGCCTCGGGCATGGTTCAGTCCTTCCGGAGCGAGATCCCGTCGAGCAGGATCGTGAGGTACTGGTCGGCGACCTTCTGGGCGCTGACGTCGCCGCCGGGGCGGTACCACCGCACGGCCACCCAGACGGTGTCGCGGATGAAGCGGTAGGTCAGCTCGGGGTCGAGGTCGGCCCGCAGCGCACCCGACGCCATCCCGTCGGCGAGCAGCCTGACCCACATCGTGCGGAAGCGGCGGTTGTGCTCGCGCAGGTAGGCGAAGCGCTCGAACCCCATCAGGTAGGCCGCGTCGTTCTGGAAGATCGCGACCTCGTCGTGGTGCTGGTCGATGGCGTCGAAGGACGCCCGCACGATCGCGTCGATCTTCCCGGCGGTGTCCTGCTCGGAGGCGAGGATCTCCTCGTACGTCGCGAAGAGGTCGCGCTGGAAGGTCGAGAGGAGCTCGTCGACGATCGACTCCTTGGAGTCGAAGTGGTGGTAGAGGCTGCCCGACAGGATCCCCGCGGCGTCGGCGATGTCGCGCACGGTGGTGTTCTTGAAGCCCCGCTCGGCGAAGAGACCGCCGGCGAGGTCGAGGAGCTGCTCGCGTCGGCTCATGGGTGCTGCGAGCTCACGGAGATGACCTCCCCGGTCAGGTAGGAGGAGTAGTCGCTGGCGAGGAAGACCATGACGTTGGCGACCTCCCACGGCTCGGCGGCGCGCCCGAACGCCTCGCGCTGCTTGAGCTCGGCGAGGAGCTCGTCGGAGGTGACCTTGGCCAGGAACGGGTGCATCGCCAGGCTCGGCGACACCGCGTTGACCCGGATGCCGTGGGGCGCGAGGTCGAGGGCGGAGCAGCGGGTGAGCGCCATGACGCCGGCCTTGGCCGCGGCGTAGTGGGCCTGCCCCTCCTGCGCCCGCCAGCCGATCACCGAGGCGTTGTTGACGATGACGCCACGCGTGCCGGACTCGCGCATGCGCCGCCCGGCCGCCCGCACGCAGCGGAAGGTGCCGGTGAGCGTGATGTCGATGACCCGCGACCACTCCTCGTCGGTCATCTCCAGGACGTCGGCGGTGCCACCCAGCCCGGCGTTGTTGACCATCACGTCGACCCCACCGAAGCGGTCGGCCTCGGCGAGCAGCGCCTCCACGTCGGCCTCGACCGTGACGTCGCACCTGACGGAGGCGACGCGGTCCGCACCGAACTCGCGCGACAGGGATTCTTGTGCCTCTGACAATCGCCGCTCGTGGGTGTCGCCCAGGACGACCGCTCGGGCACCCTCCTCGAGCACCCGGCGCACGACGGCGGCGCCGATGCCCGCGCCGGCCGCGGCCGTCACCACGACCACCTTGTCCGTGAGCAGCCCGTGGGCCGGGACGTAGTCGGGGGCGGGCTGCTCGGTTCGATGCGCGGTCACTTCGGGGCACCTCTCGGCTCACGGGGAAGGCCGAGCACGCGCTCGGCGATGATGTTGCGCTGCACCTCGTCGGACCCGCCGTAGATCGTGTCGGCGCGCGTGAACAGGAACAGCCGCTGGGACTCGGTCGGCCCGTCCTCGTCCGCGACCAGCCCGGCCGCGCCCTGGACCTCCATCGCGAGCTCGCCCAGGTGCTGGTGCCAGTCGGCCCAGACCAGCTTGGCGACGTTGTCCTGGCCCCTGTCGGCAGGGCCGGCCCCGCCGCCGTGGAGGTTCTCGGCCAGGATGCGCAGCGCGTTGGACCTCATCACCTCGAGGCCCACCGCGGCCTGCGCGAGGCGGTCGCGGACGACCGGGTCGTCGTACGCCCCGGTCTCGCGGGCCTTGGCGACCACCTGGCGCAGCTCGCGCCGGAAGCCGAGCTGCTGGCCGAGGGTGGACACGCCGCGCTCGAAGCCGAGCAGCGCCATCGCCACCCGCCACCCGTCGCCGGGCTCGCCGACCACCAGGTCCGCGCTGGTGCGGGCGCTGGAGAAGAACACCTCGTTGAACTCCGAGGTGCCGGTGATCTGGCGGATCGGACGCACCTCGACCCCGGGCTGGTCCATCGGCACGAGCAGGAACGACAGGCCCCGGTGGCGCTGGGACCCCGGCTCGGTGCGGGCGAGGACGAAGATCCAGTCGGACTCCTGCGCCATCGAGGTCCAGACCTTCTGCCCGTCGACCACCCAGTCGTCACCGTCGCGTCGGGCCCTGGTCGAGACCGCCGCGAGGTCGGACCCGGCCCCGGGCTCGGAGTAGCCCTGGCACCACAGCTCGTCGACGGCGCGGATGCGCGGGAGGAAGCGCTGCTGCTGCTCGGGGGTGCCGAGCGCGATCAGCGTGGGGCCGAGCAGCTCCTCACCGAGGTGGTTGACCCGGGCGGGCGCCTCGGCGCGGGCGTACTCCTCGTGCCAGATCACCTGCTGGGCCAGGCTGAGCCCCCGACCGCCGTGCTCCTCGGGCCAGCCGACGCAGGTCCAGCGGTGCTCGGCGAGGTGGCGGTCCCAGGCGCGACGCTCCTGCCAGGCCACGTGCTCGCTGCCGGGTCCGCCGAGCCCCTTGAGGGCGGCGAAGTCACCGGTCAGGTGCTCCTCGAGCCAGGCGCGAGCCTCGGCGCGGAGCTCCTCGTCGCTCTGCGGCACGGCACCTCCTGGGGGTCGATCGGGAGCCGGACGTACGCTACCCTACCAAGCACTTGCTTGGTAGCCACGTGAGGAGCACCGATGCCCCCTGAGGCCGCACCCAAGGCGGCGCCGCGGACGATCCCCGGCGCGCTGCAGGACGCCGCGGGACGCTTCGGCGACGCGCTCGCCGTCGTCGACGGCGACGTCCGCCTCACCTTCGCCGACCTGCTCCAGCAGGTGCGCGAGACCGCAGCGGGCTACGCCTCGCTCGGCGTCTCCCCCGGCGAGCGGGTCGCGGTCTGGGCGCCGAACACCTGGCGGTGGGAGGTCGCCGCCCTCGCGGTGACGTACGCCGGCGGCGTGCTCGTGCCGCTCAACACCCGCTACACCGGTCACGAGGTGGTCGACGTGCTCGCGCGGGTCGACGCCCGCGCCGTCGTGGTCGCCGACGGGTTCCTCGACCGCCACCAGACCGACGAGCTGGAGGCAGCGGCTCGGGAGGCCGGCGTCGGCCTGCCCACCGTCGTCGCCGTCGACGACCTGCCGAGGGGTGGGGATCTCGACGCCATCGACCGCATCGCCGCCCAGGTCTCGGCCGACGACGTCGCCGACATCCTGTTCACCTCCGGCACGACCGGCCGCAGCAAGGGCGCGATGACCGCCCACCGCCAGACCCACGACGTGGCCCGTGCCTGGGGTGCGCTCGGTGAGGTCGTGCAGGGCGACCACTACCTGGTGGTCAACCCGTTCTTCCACTCCTTCGGCTACAAGGTCGGGATCGTCACCAGCCTGCTCACCGGCGCGACGATCCACCCGATGGCCGTCTTCGACACCGCCGAGATGCTGCGGACGATCGAGCGGGAGCGGATCACGGTCCTGCCCGGCGCCCCCGCGATCTTCCAGGCGCTGCTCGACGCGCCAGCCCGGTCGTCGCACGACCTGAGCAGCCTGCGCTTCTCCGTCACCGGCGCGGCGACCGTGCCGGTGGTGCTGGTCGAGCGCATGCAGACCGAGCTGAGCTTCGACCTGGTGCTGACCGCCTTCGGCCTGACCGAGTGCGTCGTGGCCACGATGTGCCGCCGCGGCGACCCCGCCGAGCTGGTCGCCGGCACCTGCGGCCGCGTGGTCCCGGGGCTCGAGCTGCGCATCACCGACCCGGAGACCGGCGAGGACAAGGCGCCCGGCGAGGACGGCGAGGTGCGGCTGCGCGGCGACGTGGTGATGCTCGGCTACCTCGACGACGAGGCGGCGACGGCCGAGGCGATCGACCCCGACGGGTGGCTGCACACCGGCGACGTCGGGCGCGTGGACGAGCAGGGCTACCTCACGATCACCGACCGGCTCAAGGACGTGTTCTTCGTCGGCGGCTTCAACGTCTACCCCGCCGAGGTCGAGCAGTCCCTGGCACGGCTCGACGGCGTCGCCGACGTCGCGGTCGTCGGGGTGCCCGACGAGCGTCTCGGCGAGCACGGCAAGGCGTTCGTCGTACGCCGGCCGGGCAGCGACCTGACCGCCGAGGACGTGGTCGCCTACGCCAAGGAGCGGCTGGCCAACTTCAAGGTGCCGCGGGAGGTCGAGCTCGTCGACGCACTCCCCCGCAACCTGTCCGGCAAGGTGCTCAAGACCCAGCTGAGGAAGGCGACCTGATGGACCTCGACCTGTCCGAGTCCGAGCTGGCCTTCCAGGCCGAGGCCCGCGAGTGGCTGGCCGCCAACGTGCCGGCCGAGCCGCTGCCCTCCATGGACACCCCCGACGGCTGGCGCGCCCACCAGGAGTGGGAGGCCCGGCTCGCCGAGGCCCGCTGGTCGGTGGTGTCGTGGCCGACGGCCTACCACGGCCGCGAGGCGTCCCTGGTCGAGTGGGTGGTCTTCGAGGAGGAGTACTACCGCGCCGGCGCGCCCGGACGGGTCAGCCAGAACGGCATCTTCCTGCTCGCCCCGATCCTGTTCGAGCACGGGACGCCGGAGCAGCAGGACCGGTTCCTGCCGACCATGGCGACCGGCGAGACGATCTGGGCGCAGTGCTGGTCCGAGCCCGAGGCCGGCAGCGACCTCGCCTCGCTGCGGTCGACCGCGCGACGCGACGACGAGCGCGGCGGGTGGGTCCTCGACGGGCAGAAGACCTGGTGCTCGCGGGCGGCGTACGCCGACTGGGGATTCGGGCTGTTCCGTTCGGACCCCGAGGCGGCCCGGCACGCCGGGCTGACCTACTTCCTCTTCCCGCTCGACGCCGACGGCATCACGGTCCGGCCGATCGCCCAGCTCGACGGGGAGCCGGGCTTCGCCGAGGTCTTCTTCGACTCGGTCTTCGTGCCCGACTCCGACGTGCTCGGCGCGCCCGGCGACGGCTGGCGCGTCGCGATGAGCACCGCCGGCAACGAGCGCGGGCTCTCGCTGCGCTCCCCTGGCCGCTTCTGCGCAGCCGCCGACCGGCTGGCCGGCCTGTGGACCGAGCGCGGGTCCGAGAGGCCCGGGCTCGGCGAGCGCGTCGCCGACGCCTGGATCCGCGCGCAGGCCTACCGGCTCTACACCTGGGGCACCGTCACCCGGCTCGCCGACGGCGGCGAGATGGGCGCGGCCGGGTCGGTCAACAAGGTCTTCTGGTCCGAGCTCGACGTGGCCCTGCACGAGACCGCGCTCGACCTGCTCGACGCAGACGGCGAGCTCGCCTCGACCTGGTCGGACGGCTACCTCTTCTCGCTGTCCGGCCCGATCTACGCCGGCACCAACGAGATCCAGCGCAACATCGTGGCCGAGCGCGTGCTCGGGCTGCCCCGGGAGCCGAAGGGAGCGGGCCGATGAGGTTCGAGCTCACCGACGAGCAGCGCGGGTTCGGCGCCTCACTGGCGGACCTGCTCGAGGGCGCCGACGTCGTCGGCGCGGCACGCGCCTGGGGCTCCGGGCGACACCGGGCCCGGGCTCGCGCTCTGGCGGAGGCTGGCCGACCAGGGCGTCTCCGCGCTGGTGGTGCCCGAGGAGCACGGTGGGCTCGGCGGCTCGCCGGTCGACCTGTGCGTCGCGTTCGAGCAGCTGGGCCGTCACGCGGTGCCCGGCCCCTGGGTCGAGTCCGCGGCCTACCTGCCCGTGGCGTCGACCGATCCGGCTCTCCTCGGCGCCCTCGCCGAGGGCGCGGTCGGCAGCGTCGCCGCGCCACCCGTCGTACCCCGAGCCCTGGACGCGCACGTCGCCGACCACCTCTTCGTCGCCGCCGGCTCGGAGCTGCGGTCCGCGGCGGCCGGCGCGGAGCACCGCTCGATCGACCCGGCCCGGCGGCTCTTCGAGGTGGCGCCCGGGGAGGCGGTGGGGACCGGCGACCTGCACCGTGCCTTCGACCTGGCCGTGCTCGCGACCTCCGCGCAGCTGCTCGGGCTGGGCGAGCACCTGCTGGCGATCACGGTCGACTACGTCAAGCAGCGCAAGCAGTTCGGGCGCGAGATCGGCTCCTACCAGGCACTGAAGCACCGCCTCGCCGACGTGCGCATCGCCCTGGACTTCGTGCGCCCGCTGGTGATGGGAGCCGCGGCGCAGGGGGACGGGCCGCACCGCTCCCGTGACGTGGCGGCGGCCAAGGTCGCCGCTTCCGACGGCGCCTACCTCGCGGCGCGCACGGCGCTGCAGCTGCACGGTGCGATCGGCTACACCCGGGAGTACGACGCCTCGGTGTGGATCCTCAAGACCCGCGCCCTGGTGGCGGCCTGGGGCACGCCGCAGCAGTGCCGCCGCCGCGTCCTGTCGTCGCTGGAGGCGGGCTCCCGTGGCTGAGCTGCGGCTGACCGAGGACCAGACCGAGCTCGCCTCGATCGTCCGCACGCTGCTGGACAAGCGCAGCGACAGCGCCGCGGTCCGGGCAGCCGTCGAGTCCGGTCCCGGGTTCGACGAGTCGCTGTGGCAGGCGCTGTGCGAGCAGGTCGGGGTCGCGGCGCTGCCCGTCCCCGAGCAGTACGACGGTGCGGGCGCCGGCTTCGGCGAGACCGCCGTGGTCCTCGAGCAGCTCGGCCGTGCGCTCACCCCCTCACCCCTGCTCGCCTCGACCGTCGCCGCCCAGGCCCTGCTGTCCTGCTCCTCCGACGCGGTCGCGCGCCTGCTCCCCCGGGTCGCCGCCGGCGAGGTGGCCACGCTGGCCTGGGCCGGCGCCACCGCTGCTCCCGGCGCCGAGGAGCCTGTGACGGCCGACGGCACCGCGCTCACCGGCGCGGTCGACCTGGTGCTCGACGGTGCTGCCGCGACCGTGCTGCTGGTGGCCGCGCGCACGCCCGAGGGGCCGGCGCTGTTCGAGGTCGCCCCCGACGCCCCCGGGCTGACCCGCTCCCGGCTGCCGGCGCTCGACCCGACTGTCCGGCTGGCACGCGTCACCCTCGAGCGCACCCCGGCCACCGCCGTCGGCGGGAGCGAGGCGCTCGCGCGCGCCCACGTCGTCGGCTCGGCCGCCGTCGCCGCCCTCGCCGTCGGCGTGGCCCACCGGGGGCTGGACATGACGGTCGAGTACGCCCGGCAGCGCGAGCAGTTCGGGCGTCCCATCGGGTCGTTCCAGGCCCTCAAGCACCGCATGGCCGACCTGCACGTCCTGGTCGAGACCTCGCGGTCGGCGGCCCTGGCTGCGGCGGTCGGGATCGACGGGGCCGCAACCGACGGTGACTGGTCGAGGGCCCGGCACCTGGCCTCCGTGGCCAAGGCGTGGTGCGGCGACGCGGTCGCTCGCGTCGCGGCCGAGACCATCCAGCTGCACGGCGGCATCGCGATCACCTGGGAGCACGACGCGCACCTGGTGCTCAAGCAGGCGCACGCGCTGGGCGAGCTGTTCGGCCCGTCCAGGGCCCACCGCCTCGCAGTCCTCGAGTCGCTCTGACCACCCTGCCTGCCTTCCCACACAGGGAAGTTGAGAGGCTTCGGTGTGGACAGGCGGACGATCGGTGTGGGCGTCGGAGGAGCCGCGGTCGTCGGTGTCGCCTTCGGCATGGCGCGCTACGCCTACGGGTTGACCCTGCCGGACGTGCAGTCGGAGTTCGGCCTCTCGGACCTGGTCCTGGGCCTCATCGCCAGCGGCACCTTCGCCGGCTACCTGGTCGGCCTGGTCTCCGTTCCTCGCTTGTCCTCACTGCGCGGGGCACGAGCCCCGACCACCGTGGGAGGCGTGTGCGGGGTGCTCGGCGCAGCGACCGTCGCAGTCGCCCCGTCACCGGGGATCCTCGCCGCCGGAGCAGTGCTGAGCGGCAGCGCAGCCGGGTGGGTGTGGGCGCCGTACTCCGAGATCGTGACCAGGGTGGCGCCACGTCGCCACCAACCGACCGTGCTGGCGATGATCACGACCGGCACCAGTCTGGGGCTGGTCGGGCTCGCGGCGCTGGCGCTGCTCGCCGACCTCGTGAGCTGGCGCCTGACCTGGGCGGGCATCGCCCTCTCCGCCACAGCGGCAGCCCTGGTGAACCTGCGCGCGGTGCCTCGGCTGCCTCCCCGCAAGCCGGACACGGACGCTCCTCGAAGGTCGCCGTGGCGCTCCGGCATGGGCCCGCCGCTCGCGTACGCCGTCGTGTACTTCGTCGTCATCACCGTCTACTTCACCTACGCCAGCGAAGCCGCCGGCAACGGCGACCTGTCCTCGGCGGCACCCCTCCTCTTCGCCCTGGTCGGCGTCGGCGGGCTCGTGGGCCTGCGCACCGGGTGGATGACGGAGGTCGTCGAGGCCCCGACGGTCGGGGTCGGCAGCGTGCTCGTGGTCAGCGGCGCCCTCGCCCTCCTCGGGCTGGGGCGGGCCTCGCCGGCCCTGACCGTGGTCTCCGCCCTGCTGCTCGGCATGGGCTTCATGGTGGGCTCGTCACTGCTGGCGATCTGGACTGCCCAGGTGACTCCGGACCGCCCCATCGACGGGTTCACCGCGGCGCTCGTGGTCGGTGCGGTCGCGTCCATCACCACACCGGCGCTGACCGGAGCCCTCCTGTCGGTGATCGGCCTCCCGAGGCTGCTTCTCCTCGCCGCCGCGGCCGGTGCCGCGGGCGCGGTCGGGCTGGCCGTCACGACCAGGGCTCCGCAGCGTCGATCCGGCTAGACCTGCTTGCGGCCGAAGACGCGCTTGGCGACGGAAGCGGTGCCGATCGCCGCGAAGATCGCGACGAGCACGCCCGACGGGATGGTCGTCACGCTCGAGTCGACGCTGTGGAAGGTGGCCTCGCCGCCGTACACACCGACGAAGAGGACCGCCACCCACATGGCGACGATCGACACCGCGCCCCACAGGTCCCGCGTCAGCAGTCGCGGGCCCTCGTTCTCGCGCGAGGTCCGAACCGAGGACTGGTCTTGGATGGTCGACGTCATGGCTGCCTCCTCCAGGTCCACCTCCAGCCTCGTCCCCTCCCGGGGTCGGCGACAGAGTCGAAAGCCTCCCGTCACCCGGCTCCGCTGCCGCGTGGGCAAGGATGGCCGGATGCGAATCGAGGATGCCCTTCAGCGTGCCCGGGAGGCGGCGGCACCGGAGGTCGGCCGTGGCCGCCTGGCGGAGTACATCCCGAGCCTCGCCGCGGTGGACCCTGGCCAGTTCGGCATGGCGATCGCCTCCTGCGACGGTCAGGTCCACGTCATCGGCGACGCCGACGTCCCGTTCTCCGTGCAGAGCATCAGCAAGGTCTTCACGCTCGCGCTGGTGATCGCCGCCGAGGACGAGGCCATCTGGCGACGGGTGGGACGCGAGCCGTCGGGCAACCCGTTCAACTCCTTCCTCCAGCTCGACCAGGAGGGCGGCCGGCCACGCAACCCGTTCATCAACGCCGGCGCGCTGGTCGTCACCGACCGGCTCCAGTCGCTGACCGGTGACGCGCGCGGGGCCCTGCGCGACCTGGTCCGCCGCGAGAGCGGTCGCGACGACGTGGACAGCGACCCCGTCGTCGCCCGCTCGGAGCTGGAGGCCGGCCACCGCACGATGGCCCTGGCCCACCTGTTGGCCGGCTACGGGAACCTCGAGCGGCCCGTGGACGAGGTGATCGGCCAGTACGTCGCCCAGTGCGCGCTGTCGATGACCTGCCGCGAGCTCGCGCTGGCCGGGCTCTTCCTCGCCCGGGACGGCGTCCTCTCGGACGGGACGCAGCTGCTCAGTCCCCGTCAGACCAAGCGGATCAACGCGGTCATGCTGACCTGCGGCACCTACGACTCGGCCGGCGAGTTCGCCTACCGGGTGGGGCTGCCCGCCAAGAGCGGCGTCGGCGGCGGGATCCTCGCCGTCATCCCCGACCGGGGTGTGGCCTGCGTCTGGAGCCCAGCGCTCGGTCCCTCCGGCAGCTCGGCCGCCGGGCTCGCCGCGCTCGACGCGTTCACGACGGCTTCGGACTGGACGGTGTTCTAGCACCGGAACCCGGCGAGGCCGGTCAGACGAGCTCCTCGACGACGGCGACCAGCACCAGGAGCAGCACGACGAGGCCAACGACGATCCATCCACCGGCGGTCATCCCCCTGGGGTCGAGGGTGCGCAGCACGTAGGGGATGCCGTGCCACGTCCCGTGCCGCTCGCGTGAGGTGCCGAACCTGGTGGTCTTCTCCTTCGTCCACTGCATGGCAGACCACTCCTTCCCTCGTGCCTCACCTCCACGGTGGCACCGCCGGACCGCTGGCCGGCAGGGCCGAACGTCGTTCGCCGCTGCTTCCTACCCGGTCATCACGCCGGCCCGGACGTAGCATGCCGGGGCACTGTCGGGACCTCAGCACGGGGAGCTACGTGAGCAACGCTCGAGCGGGTTGGTGTGCAGCCGCCGAGCTACGTCGTCCTCCAGGTCATCCTCAAGGAGAAGCTGTGGGGCACGGGCTCGGGGAACCTCACCGAGCTGGAAGGCGTCATCAACTCACAGGCGGCTCGTGGCTACCGGCTGCACACCATCACCACCGCCGCATCGGGCAGCAAGGGCCTGGGTGGCGGTGATCGGATCCAGGCGACGATGGTCTTCGAGCGCCTCGGCTGACGCGTCGGCCAGCTCGACGACGTCTCGGGCCGGTTATCGTCCACATTATCGAACATGCTTTCGTTTGTCGTCGCGCGACGCTAGACTGCATACATGTCGATCGACCTTCGTGACGCCTCCCCGGCCGAGCTGTTGGCCGCTGCGGGCGACGCGGTGCGGGCGCGTCGGTTGGCGGAGGTGCACGACCTGGAGGTGGTGGCGCAGTGGGCGGCGGTCCACGGCGCGGACCCGCTGGAGGGGCTGACGCCGCGGGAGCAGGCGCATGCGCGGCGGATCGGCAAGGTGCTGCGTCAGGTCGGTGGGGAGGGCACGCCGGGGGTGCAGGACTTCTGCCTTGGGGAGATCGCGATGGCCCGCGGCACCGGTCCGGTCGCGACCCGCCACGCGATGGCCGACGTGCTCGACCTGGTCCACCGCCTACCGGCCACCTGGGCGGTGTGCCGGTCGGGGCAGGCCGAGGTGTGGGTGGCCCGCAAGGTCGCCAAGCTCTCCCGCGAGCTCCCGCTGGACCGGGTCTGGGTCGTCGACCAGGCCATCGCCCGGATGATCGCGACCGAGTCCGCGTCCCGGGTCCTCGACGTGGCCGAGGCCAAGGTCGCCGAGGCCGACCCCGCCCGGCACGAGCAACGGGCCGAGGACGCCGCCGAGCGACGGTTCGCCGCGGTCGGGCAGTCCGACGAGGACGGCCTGCGCATGGTCGTCGCGCGGGTCACCGCCGGCGATGCTGCCGGCATCGACGCGGTCCTGGCCCGGGTGGCCGAGGAGCTGCTGACCAGCCACCCCGACGCCACCCTCGACGAGCGCCGCTCGATGGCGATGGGCTACTTCGGGCGCCTCGGCGAGCTGTTCGCGCTGCTGCTGCGCGGCGTCGACCCCGCCACCGACCCCGCCACCGACCTGCCCCGTGCCCTCGCGCTGCCCGCCGACGTGCTCGCCCTGCTGCGCGACCCAGCGGTGGCCGGGCGGATCGCCCCGCAGGCCGTGCTCTACCTCCACCTGCACGAGGCCACCCTCCTCGGCGCCGACGGCGTCGCTCGGGTCGAAGGCCTCGGGCCGCACACCCTGTCCCAGCTGCAGGTGCTGCTGGCCCGGACCAACGTGGTGGTCAAGCCGGTGATCGACCTGGCCGACCGGGTCCGCACCACCGCCTACGAGCACCCCGAAGCGGTCAAGGAACGCGTGCACCTGATCACCGGCGGGGACTACTGGCCCTACGCCGTGGCCACCGGCCGCGAGGTGGACTACGACCACCCCACCCCCTACCGGCCCGGCGCCCCACCGGAGGACCCACCGCAGACCGGCACCCACAACTCCGGCCCGCTCGGCCGACGACACCATCGCTGGAAGACCCACGCCGGCTACCGCGCGCGTCAGTGCGGGCACGGCCGCTACGTCTGGCTCACCCCCCACGGCCTGGCATACCTGGTCGACCACCGCGGCACCCGACCCATCGACCCCGACCACGCCCGCCTCATGCTCACGGTCTCCGAACGCCTCGAGCACCACTTCCCCGACCAGGTCGACCAGATCGAGCTCGCCCTCGACCGCTGACCAGCCCGGCGTCCTGCACCGGCCGCGAGAGCAGGGCAGCACCGCGTGGCCGGCGTGGGACAGTGGAGGGGATGAGACGGCACCAGCGTGTCACCGCGACCTGGGTCCGCAGGTCGCAGAGCGAGCGGCTGCGCAGACGTCAGCGGTGGTACTTCGCCCTGATGGCCGTGTGCGTGGTGCTCATCCTGCTGGCCTGGAACGTGGTCAGGCTGTGGTCGACGACGGCGGCCGTGGCGATGTCGGTCGTCGCTGCCGTGCTTCCGCCGATCGCCGTGGTCATCGCCAACTGGGGCGAGGACCGCTGACCTCAGGGAACCGCGACGGTCTCCTTGCCCGCGTTGCGCGGCATGAGCAGCCCTGACGCCAGGAGGGCGAGCGCGAGCACGGCCGAGCCCACGAACACCGCGTGCACCGCGGGCGCCAGCACGCTTGCCGGCAGGTGCTCGAGGTCGATGGAGCCGGTCGTCGCACCGGACGCCAGCTTGCTGTTCACCACCGCACCGAACACCGCGACACCGACGGCGCTCCCCACGGACCGCGAGAACATGTTGGTGCTCGTGGCCACGCCCCGGTGCTGCCAGCTCACCGAGGACTGGGCGACGACGACGCCGGGACTGGCGACGAAGCCGAAGCCGATCCCCATGACGAAGCAGGGCAGGGCCAGGGCCCACAGTGCGCTGTCGGCATCGACCGGGAGGAGCAGGGCGGCCCCCGAGATGACGAAGAGCGCGCCCATCAGCACCGTCCGGCGGAACCCGATGGTGAGGTAGAACCGGCCGCTGGTGGAGGCCGCGATCGGCCAGCCGATCGTCATCGCCGCGAGCGTGAGGCCCGCGACCAGGGCACCGTGCCCGAGGACGCTCTGGGCGTAGAGCGGGACGTACGACGTCAGCCCGAGCATCAGCACGCCGACGACGAACGCACCGGCGTTGGCGGCGTTGAGCACCCGCCGGCGGAAGATCCACAGCGGGAGGACCGGCTCGGGCGACCGCGACTCCACCAGGACGAACGCCACCAGCAGCAGCGCGGCAGCGACGAAGATGCCGACGCCGGTGGCGGAGGTCCAGTCCCAGCGGACGCCTCCCTCGAGGAGGCCGAGCAGCAGCAGGGTCCCACCGAGAGCCAGCAGCGAGGCGCCGGGGAAGTCGATGGTGTGCTTGCGCCGCTCCACACTCTCGTCGTACCGGCGCCACATCACCCAGGCGGCCACGGCGCCCAGCGGCAGGTTGACGAAGAAGATCCAGCGCCAGCTGAGGTAGTCGGCGAACACCCCGCCCAGGGTGGGTCCGACGATCGAGGCGACGGCCCAGACGCTGGCCAGGTAGCCCTGCACCTTGGCGCGCTCGGCCAGCGAGTAGATGTCGCCGACGATCGTCATCGCCATCGGCTGCACCGCACCGGCGCCCAGCCCCTGCACGAGGCGGAACACGATGAGGGCCGGCATGCTCCACGCGACTCCGCACAGCAGCGACGCGACGACGAAGAGCCCGATTCCCAGGAGCATCACCGGCTTGCGGCCGTAGAGGTCGGCCACCTTGCCGTAGATCGGCACCGACACCGCCTGTGCCAGCAGGTAGATCGAGAACAGCCACGGGAACGAGGTGAACCCACCCAGGTCGTCCACGATCGACGGCACCGCGGTGGCCAGGATGGTGGCGTCGATCGCGACCAGCCCCATGCTCAGCATCACCGCGAGCAGGATCGGTCCTCGCTCGCTGCGCAGACCCACGCTGGCGCGGGTGATCTGGGTAGCGGTCACGGATCTCCCCAACCACGCCGAGGCGCCGGTTGTTCCGCGCCGGCGCTACCCTCCGAGCATGAGGAGGCCCGGGTGAGGAACATCCTGGGCTTCGACCCCCACCTGGTGCGTCGGAGCCCGGCGCGCAGCCCCGACCCGTGGCACCGGCTGCGCCGGGCGCTCCTGGCCCTCCTGGGCGTCATCGTCGTCGGGACCCTGGGCTACGTCGCCATGGGCTGGAGCGTCATCGACGCGAGCTACCACACCGTCACGACCGTCGCGACCGTCGGCTACAGCGAGGTCCGTCCCCTCGGCACCGGGGGACGGATCTTCACGATGCTGCTGATCATCGCGGGGACCGGGACGGTGCTCTACAACCTCGGACTCCTCGTCGAGCTGGTCACCGAGGGCCAGCTCCGGACCCAGCTGGAGAGGCGCCGGATGGACAGCAAGATCGCCCGCCTGCACGGGCACACCATCGTGTGCGGCTACGGGCGCGTGGGCCGGGCCGCCACGCAGCGTCTGCTCGCCTCGGGTCATGACGTGGTCGTGGTGGACCGCGACCCCACCCGGCTCGACGACTCCACGGTCCCCCACCTCATCGGCGAGGTGAACAGCGACGAGATGCTCCGGGAGGCCGGCATCGAGCGGGCCTCGGCGCTGATCGCGACCCTCGACACCGACAGCGAGACTGTCTACCTCGTGCTGTCGGCACGAGCCCTCCGCCCCGACCTCACCGTCGTGGCGCGGGCCCGCACCGAGGACTCCCGCAAGAAGCTCCTCCTCGCCGGCGCGACGCGGGCGGTCAACCCCCAGCTGCTCGGCGGCCGGCGCATGGCCGTGTTCACCGAGCGCCCGCACGTCAGCGAGTTCATCGACTCCGTGATGCACGACGAGGGCGTCGACTCCCGGCTGCACGAGGTCACCGTGCACGGGCCGCCGCGCAGTCTCGGGTCGGTGCTCCCCGCCGCAATCGGCAACCCGGTCGTGCTTGCCGTACGACGTGCCCGCACGGGCGCGTTCGAGCCCTGTGCCGACCCCGACGACGTCACGGTCGAGGCGGACGACGTGCTGATCGTCTTCGGCACGCAGCTCCAGGCCGAGGGACTGCGCGGCACGGTCACTCCCTGACGGGGGTCAGACCAGCTCGGGCTCCCGCTCGCGCTCCTCGCGCAGCAGGTCCTCGACGTCGACCTGCTGCGCCCTCCGGGCAGCCAGCACCGTCGCGCCGAAGGCCGCCAGGGCCCACAGCACCACCACGGCCGCGGAGCCGACCACGGAGCCCGGCCCCTCGAGCACGGCGACGGCGAGGGCGTCGGCCGCCTGGGTCATCGGCAGCACGTCGTTGAGGACCTGCAGCGGGCGCGGAGCGGTGTCGACCGGGATGACTCCCCCGAGCGCGGCCAGCTGCACCCCGGCGAACGCGATCGAGACGATCCAGCCACGGCGGCGGCCGAACACTGCGACCAGGGCCTGGTTGATCGCGGCGAAAGCGGCCGTGGCGAGCAGCATCAGCCCGAGCGTCAGCACCGGGGAGCCGAAGTCGGCGCCCAGCGCGAGGAGCCCGGCGTACAGCAGGAACGCCTGCACCGCTCCGACGAGGATGCCCGGGCGGAGCCCGGCCAGGGAGACCCGCCGCGCCGGGCTGGCTCGGCCGAGCAGCCAGGCCGGGAGGGCGGGGCGGACCAGGTAGGTCACGAAGGCGCCCAGCCACAGCACGAACGCGATCGCGCCGGGCGCGAGCTGCGTCGCGCCGTCGGGGGTCTCCCCCAGCGTGTCAGTCCGAGCGGCGACCGGGGCTGCGATGACGCGGGCCAGGTCGCGGCCCTCCTGGGCGTCGTACGCCGGGACCTGCTGCGCGCCCTGCTCGAGGCCGTCGGCCAGGCGGCTCGACCCGCTGCCGAGCCGGTCCCCGCCCTCCGCGAGGCGGTCCGCCCCGGAGGACGCCCGACGGGCGCCGTCGGCGAGGTCGGTCGCGCCGGACGCGAGTCGGTCGGCACCTCCGGCGAGCTTGCGCGCGCCGCCCTGGAGGCGGGCGACGCCACTGGCGAGCTCGCGGGCGCCGTCGGCGGCACCGTCGATGCCGGACTCGAGCTCCGGCATGCCGTCGGCGAGCCGCCGGGTGCCCGAGGCCAGCTGCTTCGACCCGGCGGCGAGCTTGTCGGCGTTGCGGCCGCCGACCCCGGCGGCCCGCTGCGTGGCCACGCACAGGCGAGGAGCGCTGGCGGCGACGACCGGGTTGGCGCACGCCTGCTGCCACCCCTTGACGATCTCGGTGTAGGGCACGACACCCTTCGAGAGCTCCTTCGCGCCGTCGGCGAGCCGGTCGGTGGAGCGCGGCAGCGAGTCGGTGCTGCGGTCGAGCCGGCCGAGGCCGTCGGCCAGCTCGTCGGCGCCGTCGGCGGCCCTGCCGGTGCCGCGCGCGAGCCGGTGCGCGCCGTCGGCGAGGCGGCTCGCGCCGTCGCCCAGCTCGTCGGCGCCGGTCGCCAGGGTGCTCAGCCCACCGGCCAGCTCACGCGTGCCCGAGCTCAGCTGCGCGCTGCCGTCGGCCAGCTCCTCGGCGCCGTCTGCCGCCTTGCCGAGCCTGGGCCCGATCTCGCCGGTCTGCTTGAACACCTGGCCGAGGTAGGACGTGGTCACCCGCTGTCCCAGCTCGTTCGCCGAGACCCGCGCGACCTGGTCGCTGATCCGGCCGATCAGCGCGGAGGAGGCGGTGTTGGAGCGCACCTGGATCCGCGCCTTGGCCGGCGAGGTGCCGTGCAGCGACTGGTAGATCTGGCGGGAGAAGCCGCGCGGGATCGTGATGACGGCGTAGTAGTCGCCGCTCTCCAGCCCCGACCTCGCGTCCTCGGCGTCGGTGAGCGTCCAGCCGAGCGTGGGGTCCTGGTCGCCGGAGGGCCGGGTCAGGCCGGCGGCGAGGGCGCGGCCGGCCGCGACCGGCTGCTCGCCCTTCTTGGTCACCGGCTTGTCCAGGTTGACCACGGCGGCGGGGATGCGCTCGGTCTCCTCGGCACGGTCGCCGAGCGACCACACGACCAGGGCCCCGAGGAACGTCGGCAGCAACATCACGCCGACGAGCACCCGGTGGGCGTTGAGGCCGCGGAGCGCGTCGGTGAAGGTCGGTGTCCTCATGCGAGGGCCTCCTCACGGTCGCGGGCGTCCAGGGGTACGACGGCAGGACGGCCGAGCCGGTCGAGCACGGCCTCGTCGACCGACCCGGAGGGGCAGGCGAGCAGCACCGCGGCGCCGGACTCGGCCAGCCGGCGTACGTCGTCGGCGCAGCGGCCCAGTCCCCCGTCGGCCAGGTCGAGCAGCACCAGCGGCTCACGCGGGTCGCGGACAGGGACCGCCGTGTCGACGGCGACGCGCGAGCGGACCCACGCCGACTCCTCGGGCACCATCCGGTCGAGCACGACCACCCTGCCGCTCGAGGGACGCAGCCGCCCGGAGACCACCGCGAGCGCGGCGCGCCGCTGTGCGGCGGCGCCGGTCAGGACGACGACCTTCCCCGGCGTCACCACCAGGTCGAGATCGTCGAGCACGGCGCGGCCCGTCCCGGGGTCGATCACCCGGAGGCCCTCCACGCGCACCTCGGCAGGACCGTGCTCGGCGGTCCAGCGCTCGTGCTCGAGGTGGGCGGCCAGCCCCTCGCCCTCGATGTCGAGCATCGGCAGCCGCTCGTCCAACCAGGTGGGCAGCCACCAGGCGCGCTCGCCCAGCAGCGCCAGGACGGCGGGCACCAGGGTCATCCGCACGACGAAGGCGTCGACGAGCACGCCGACCGCGAGGCCGAACGCCATCGGCTTGACCGAGGCGTCGCCCTCGGGCACGAACGAGGCGAACACCGCGACCATGATCACCGCCGCGGCCGTGACCACCCGGGCGCTGGAGGTGAACCCGCTGCGGATCGCGGCGTGGGCGTCGCGGTGGTGCACCCAGTCCTCACGCATCCGCGAGACCAGGAACACCTCGTAGTCCATGGCCAGGCCGAACAGGACCCCCATCAGGATGATCGGCAGGAACGACAGCACCGGCCCCTCCTTCTCCACGTTGAGCAGGTCGGCGAGGTGGCCCTCCTGGAAGACCAGGACGACCGCGCCGAACGACGCCGCGACGGAGAACAGGTAGCCCACGGTCGCCTTCACCGGCACCGCGACGGAGCGGAAGACGAGCATCAGCAGCAGCAGCGAGAACCCGACGACCACGAGCCCGAACGGCAGGAGGGCGCCGGCGAGCCGGTCGGAGACGTCGATGGTGACCGCGGTCTGCCCCGTGACCATCAGGTCGGAGACGCCGTACTTCTCCTCGATGCGGGGACCCGCGGCTCGCAGGTCGCGCACCAGCTGGGCGGTGCGCGGGTCGGTCTGGCCGTGCTCGGGGACGACCTGCACGATGCCGAGGTCGGCCTTGCGGTTGGGGGTGGTCAGCGCGACCGCGTCGACGCCGTCGACCTGCTCGACGTCGCGACCGATCTGCTTCATCACCCCGACCGGGTCGGTGGTGCGGATGATGTCGACCACGACGAGCAGGGGGCTGTTGAACCCGGGGCCGTACTCCTCGCTGATCAGGTCGTAGGTGACCCGCTCGGTCGATCCCTTCTCGTGCGAGCCCACGTCGGGCAGGCCGAGGGCGAGGTCCCGGGCAGGCAGGGCGAGCATGAGCAGCCCGGCGAGCGCGACCCCGACGGTCAGGGCGGGCCGGGCGGTGACGAGGCGGACCCAGCGGTCGCCGACGGTACGGCGTCGCGCTGGTCGCTTTCCGCGGCCGGGCCTCGGGCGGAGCCGCTCACCGGCCACCGCCAACGCGGCGGGGACGAGCGTCACCGCGACCAGCACCGCCACGGCGACCGCGCTGGCGCCGGCGAAGCCCATGACGGTGAGGAACGGGATCTGGGCCACGACCAGCCCGCAGAGCGCGACGATCACGGTGAGCCCGGCGAAGATGACCGCGCTCCCGGCCGTCGCGACCGAGCGCGCGACCGACTCCTCGACCTCCATGCCCTCGGCGAGCTGGCTGCGGTGGCGGGCGGCGATGAACAGCGCGTAGTCGATGCCGACGGCCAGGCCGATCATCAGTGCCAGGGACGGCGTGGAGGTGTTGATCGCGACGAAGCGCGCGAGCACCACGACGCCCGACATCGTGACGCCGACGCCGAGCACGGCGGTGAGCAGCGGCACCCCGGCGGCCACGAAGGACCCCAGGGTGATCAGCAGCACGACCAGGGCGACCACGAGCCCGACGGCCTCGGTCGCGGAGACGGGTGTCGAGGTGGTGGTGAACATCTGCCCGCCGAGGTCCACCGAGGGCGCTGCCGTGGTGGTGCCGCCCCCTCCCGCGGCCTCGCCGATCCGGTCACGGACCTCGGGGGTGACCTTCTCCAGCGGCAGGTCGAGCTGGACCTGCACGAGCGCGTACCGGCCGTCCTGGGAGATCGACAGCGCGCGCTGGCTCGGCTCGAAGGGGTGCGAGGCGAAGCGGACGTGGTCGACGTCCTCGATCGCAGTGATGCGGCGCTCGACGACGGCGCGGTAGTCCGCGATCCGCTCGCCCTCCGGCGCGCCGAAGACGACCTGGCCCAGCGTGCCGGTCAGCTCCGGGAAGCGGGTGTCGAGGACGTCGAGGCCGGCCTGGGACTCGGTGCCGGGGATGGTCAGGTCGTCGCGCAGCTGGCCCCCGAACAGCCCTGCGACCGTGCCGGCGCCCAGGAGCACCAGGAGCCAGAGCGCGACCACCCGGCGCGCGCGGCGGGACACGGCGCGTCCGAGCCGGAAGAGGAAGGACGACATGTTCAATACGATACTGTATCCAGTACAACAACGTATCCAATCGCCCTGTCACCTGCGTCACGCTCGGCAGCCCAGCCGGGAGGAGGACCCCCTTGACCACCACCGTCGAGCCGCCCGGGCGCGCGCGCCGCAGCCGGCAGAACACCCGTGCCCGGCTGGTCGAGGCCGCGGCCGACGTCTTCGCGCAGAAGCCGTTCGGGGCGGTCACGGTCGACGACCTGGTCGGGGCAGCGGGCTTCACCCGCGGGGCGTTCTACTCCAACTTCTCCTCGGTGCAGGACCTGTTCCACCTCACCTACGCCCACCAGGCGGAGCTGATGCTGGCCCAGGTCAACCAGGTCCTCGACCAGACGCCCGAGGGCGACTTCCACCTCACCTCGATCGACCGGCTCTTCGCCGCGCTCGAGCCCCTGGGCGCGCGGTGGTTCCGCCTCCACCAGGAGTTCACCCTCCTCGCAGTGCGCCACGACGACGCCCGCCGGCTGTTCCTCGGCCACGTCGAGCAGTTCGAGGGCCGCATGCAGGAGCTGTTCTCGCGCATCCTGGCGCTGCTCGGGCGCGAGCCCACCACCGACATCGCGCAGCTCAGCGAGGCGCTGATGGCGCTCTACCTGCACAGCCTCGGCACCGAGCAGCTCGGCGCCGGGCGGCTCGACCAGCGCTCGCTGGTCGCGGACCTCCTCCCCCAGCTGCTGCTGAGCCTGTCGCGTCCCCGCTGAGCGGGCCTAGCGGGCCGAGCCGGCGTCCCTGCGAGGCCTCAGGAGCGTCTCGAAGGCTGGTGCGCCAGGTGGTGGGACGAGGGATGCGTCGGCCCGACACCAGACGGCGCCTTGACCGGACCGAGCTCGCGATCGTCGCCGGCCCGCACCTCCTCGGCCACCTCGGCCGCGAGCTCCTTGCGACGCCTCCGGTCGGCCCGCTTCACCTCTCCCGACAGCGCGCGGACGGTGGAGGCCACCATGAGCACCATCACGATGCTGAAGGGGAGCGCCACGAGGATCGCCATCGTCTGCAGCGCGGCCAGTCCGCCCGCGAGCAGCAGGGCGGCGGCGAGGACGCCCTCCAGGGAAGCCCACGCGGCCCGGCTCCACACGGGCGGGTTGGCGTCGCCGCCGCTGGCGATCATGTCGACCACGAAGGACCCGGAGTCGGAGCTGGTCACGAAGAACACGATGATGAGGAACAACGCGATCACGCTGAGCAGACCGGCCATCGGGAGCCCGTCGAGCAGCTGGAACAGCGCCTGGTTGGTGTTGACGCCGCCGTCGGCGTCGACGAGCCCGCCCGCGCCGAAGATCTCGCGGTAGATCGCCGACCCGCCCAGCACCGCGAACCACAGGAAGGTGACCAGGGTGGGGGCCAGCAGGACGCCGGCGATGAACTCCCGCACGGTGCGCCCGCGCGAGATGCGGGCGATGAAGACGCCGACGAACGGCGCCCAGCTCATCCACCAGCCCCAGTAGTACGTCGTCCAGCTCGCGAGCCACGAGGAGCCGTTCTCGCCGGTGAACGAGTAGGTGTTGAACGAGAGCCGGAGGAAGTTCTGCAGGTAGGAGCCGACCTGTTGGACGAAGTCGCTGAGCAGGAAGACCGTCGGGCCCAGCACGAGGACCAGGGCGAGCAGCGCCGCGGCCAGCGCCATGTTGAGGTTGGACAGCAGCTTGATGCCCTTGTCGAGCCCGGTGACGACCGAGGCCAGGGCGATGGACGTGATCGCGGCGATGAGGATCACCAGCAACGCGTCGGACGCGGCGTCGACCACCCCGAGGTACTCCAGTCCGGCACCGACCTGGGTGACCCCGAACCCGAGGGACGTCGCCACTCCGAACAGCGTGCCGACGATCGCCAGGATGTCGATGAGGTCGCCCAGGAAGCCCTCCACCCGGCGTCCGAGGACCGGCTCGAGCGCCCAGCGGATGGACACCGGCCGACGCTTGCGGTGGACGGCGTAGGCGATGGCGAGGCCGACCACGACGTAGATCGCCCAGGCGTGCAGGCCCCAGTGCAGGAACGTCACGTCCATGGCCCCCCGCGCCCGGGCGGCCTCGTCACCCCCGACCCCCGGAGGCGGGGTGGCGAGGTGGTTCAGCGGCTCGGCGACCCCCCAGAACACGAGGCCGATCCCCATGCCGGCCGCGAACAGCATCGCGAACCACGACCCCCGGCTGAACTCGGGCTCCTCGTCGTCCGGACCGAGGACGACGTTGCCCATCGGCGAGAGCGCGATCCAGATCGAGGCGACCACGAACCCGGTGACGACGGTGACGTACCACCACCCCAGGTCCCTGACCACCGCGTCGTTCGCCTTCGCCAAGAGGTCCCCCAACCAGTCGGGGGCCACGACACCGACGATGGCGATCAGCAGCACGAGCGAGAACGCGGGCACGAAGACGCGGGGTGCGCCGAGCCGGAGCCGGCGGCGTTCTTGTGGTGGGGCGGCAGGAGCAGAGGTCACGCGGATCCTTCCTCTCGGTGAACGACCCGCCACGCTACAGACCCGGAGAACGGGGCAAGTCGGACCCTTGCCCCTCAGTGCCCAGAACGGACGCTCGGGCCCGCCTATACCCAGACCGGACGCTCCCTATGCCTCCGAGACTCTTCCGAGGAGGTGGTCGACGACGCAGGGGCTCGTGTGGGAAACCTCATCCGTCTCGCCGTGTCCCGGCAGGAAGCCCCTGCGCTACGGTCCGAAGGTCGCCCAGCCCTCGTTCGACCACGTAGGAGAGTGCCCGTTGCGCAGCGCCAAGGACTTCTTCGCCCCCCTCGCGGTCGGTGCCCCGGCGCCGCTGCGGGAGATCCCCGCCCGTCCCAGCCGGGCGATCCACTTCTTCGACCCGGGCAACCCCAAGATGGCGGCCAAGGTCCCGGACATGGTCGGCAAGGTCGACGTGCTGCTCGGCAACCTCGAGGACGCGGTCAAGGCCGAGAACAAGGAGATCGCGCGCGAGGGCCTGGTCAGGATCGGTCAGGAGACCGACTTCGGCCCCACCCAGCTGTGGACGCGGATCAACGCGCTGGACTCCCCCTGGGTGCTCGACGACCTCACCACGCTGGTCCCCGCCATCGGCGACAAGCTCGACGTGATCATGGTGCCCAAGGTGCAGGGTGCCGAGGACATCCACTACGTCGACCGGATCCTCGCCCAGCTGGAGGCCAAGGCCGGGCTGGAGAAGCCGCTGCTGGTCCACGCGATCCTCGAGACCGCCCGCGGCGTCGCCAACGTCGAGGAGATCTGCGGCGCGAGCCCGCGCATGCAGGGGCTCTCGCTCGGTCCCGCCGACCTCGCGGCCGACCGCCGCATGAAGACCACCCGCGTCGGCGGTGGCCACCCCGGCTACCTCGTCCGACAGGACCCGACCGACGGCGACATCGAGGGCGCCCGGACGACGTACCAGCAGGACCTGTGGCACTACACGATCGCCCGCATGGTCGATGCGTGCGCGATGCACGGGATCTACCCCTACTACGGCCCGTTCGGAGACATCGCCGACGTCGTCGCCTGCGAGGACCAGTTCCGCAACGCCTTCCTGCTCGGCTGTGTCGGTGCCTGGTCGCTGCACCCCAAGCAGATCGCCGTGGCCAACAAGGTGTTCTCCCCCAGCGTCGAGGACGTCCGCCACGCGCGCCGCGTCATCGCCGCGATGGGCGACGGCACCGGCGCGGTCATGCTCGACGGCAAGATGGAGGACGACGCCTCGGTCAAGCAGTGCAAGGTGATGGTCGCCCTCGCCGAGGAGCTGGCCGCCATCGACCCCGAGCTCAAGTCGCAGTACGACACCATCGAGATCGACTGAGGACATCTGGTATGCCTGACAAGAACGTCTTCCGTCCCCGCCGCTCGGTCCTCTACATGCCCTCCTCCAACGAGCGGGCGCTGGAGAAGGCCAAGACGCTGCCGGTCGACGGCCTGATCCTCGACCTCGAGGACGCCGTCGCCCCCGACGCCAAGCCCGCGGCCCGCGACAACGCCTGCGCCGCCGCACGGTCCGGGGAGTACGGCCGCCGCGAGGTCACCATCCGGGTCAACGGGATGGACACCGAGTGGCACGCCGACGACCTGGCCGCGGCCAGCGCGGCCGGCCCCGACGCGATCGTGGTCCCCAAGGTGTCCTCGGCCGACGCCGTGCGCGAGCTCGTCGCGGCGCTGGAGAAGCACGGGGCGCCGGAGCACACCAAGCTCTGGGCGATGCTCGAGACCCCGCACGCCATGCTGCACGCCGAGGAGATCGCCGGGGCCTCCGACCGGCTCACCGTGCTGGTCATGGGCACCAACGACCTGGCCAAGGAGCTGTACGCCGAGCACGTCCCCGGCCGCCAGCCGCTCCTGACCGGCCTCGGCCTGGCGCTGCTTGCCGCCCGCGCGACCGGCAAGGCGATCATCGACGGCGTCTACAACGACGTGAAGGACACAGAGGGCTTCCTGGCCGAGTGCCAGCAGGGCCGCGAGATGGGCTTCGACGGCAAGACCCTGATCCACCCGGGCCAGGTCGAGGGCGCCAACCGCGCCTTCGCCCCGTCGGAGCAGGCCGTCGAGGACGCCCGCGGCATCCTCCAGGCGTGGGAGGACGGCCGCGGCAGCGGTGTCGTGACCTACAACGGCCGGATGATCGAGAACCTCCACGTCGAGTCCGCCCAGCGGGTGCTCACCATGCACGAGGCCATCGAGGGTCTCGAGGCCGACGCCTCCTGAGCCGTGCCGCGAGGAGCTGCTAGGCGTCCAGCATCCCCCGTGCCCGGGCAAGGGCACGACGGTGCTCGGGGAGCGCGTGGTCGATGAGCTCGTCGAGCATGCGCACCACGCGCTCGTGCACGGTGCGTTCGTCCGCCGCGTGGTCCCGCAGCTCGTCCACCGCGACCTCCAGGTGGCGGGCCAGGGTCTGGGCGCGGTAGGTCAGCCGCGCCCGCCCGTCGTCGTCGAGCAGCACCGGCGACGGGTCCGGCTGGGTGGAGAGGACCCGCAGCACGAGGTGGAGCTCGTTGACCACCTGCTTGGCGGTCGTCGGGTCGTTGATCCCCGGCGAGAGGGCACGTTCGGCGATGTCGACCAGCTGGCGGGTGCCGAACAGCGGGTCGAGCGGCAGCACCCGCTCCCGCTCGAGGTCGAGGCATCGGGCCAGGGAGACGAGGTCCTCGTCCTCGAGGTCGCCCGCCCCGGAGCCGGACACGCGGCCCAGGAGCTGGCCGGGCACGAGGAAGTCGCCGATGCCGACCTCGAGGCGCACCAGCAGGTCGAGCTCGACCGCACGCTCGAGCAGCTGGTCCGCGTCGATGGCGACGACATGACCGTGCCGCTCGTCGAGGACCAGCTCGATGCCGTCACCGGACCGTGCGGGCATCGCCCCGTCCGCGTCGGGCGGGTCCTGGTCGTCGCTGGGGCGCTGCTCCCGCAACCCCTGCAGCGTGGCGTGGCCGAGGTCGGAGATGACCCGGGAGATCTGGACCTTGGAGGTGATGTGCGCGATGAAGGCCAGGAACATCGCCGTCGACGCCACGACGTAGACGTAGGACACGGTGACGGCCGTGTGCGGCACGAACGCGGGACCGTTCGCGGACTCGTCGCGCACGACGCGCAGCACGGTGAGGCTGTAGAGGAACGACCCGGTGAAGACGCCGAGGGTGACCTGGGCGACGCGGGCGTCGAGGAAGCTGCCGAGGACGCGCGGGCTGAACTGGCTGCTGGCCAGCTGCAGGACCACCATCGTCACCGAGAAGACCAGGCCGGTGACCGAGATCATCGCCGACGAGACGGTCCCCAGCAGGCTGCGGGCCCCGTCGGGCTGGCCGCTGAAGACCCCGGTCGCGTCCGGCAGGACCGAGCGGTCGAGCTCCGGGATCACGATGCCGAGGATGAGCGACCCGATCATGATCGCCGCCGGCAACGTCCAGAAGGGTCGCCACAGTCGGCGCCAAAGCGACACCTTGCGCAGGCTCAACCCCGGGGCGCGTGTCACGGTGAGGTCTCCACCGCGCCACCCTAGCGAGGGAGGGCGCGACCGGCTCAGTCTTCGGCGTGGGTGCCGTAGCGGCCGCTGAAGAACGTCAGCGGGTCGGCGTCGGCGCCGAGGCCGAGATCCTGCACCCGGCCGATCACGACGTAGTGGTCGCCTGCCTCGTGGACCCGCTCGACCGCGCAGTCGACGTAGCCCACGACCCCGTCGAGCAGCGGCGCGCCGGTCTTGGCGGGCGACCAGCCGACGCCGTCGTACTTGTCCTCGCCGCGCATCGCGAAGGCGTTGGACACCTCGGCCTGGTCGGCGGCGAGCAGGTTGACGCAGAAGAACCCGGCCTGGCGCATCAGCGGCCATGCCCGCGAGGTCTTGGCCGGGCAGAACAGCACCAGCGGCGGGGACAGCGAGACCGAGCAGAACGACTGGCAGGTCATGCCGACCGGGGTGTCACCACTCATCGAGGTGACGACGGTGACGCCACTGGCGAAGCGGCCGAGCACGTCGCGGAACCGGCGCGCGTCGGCCAGCGCCTGCGGGTCGTCGGTGGGGAGGTGGAGGTCCTCCCCGAGGCGGAACTCGAAGTCCATGTCACCGAGGAACTGGTCCACCAGCGACGGGGGCGGCCACACCGCAGCGGCGTCCGGCCGCATGCCCTCCGGGGGCAGCAGGTCGTCGTCGTGGTCCGAGGGGCTCAGCGCGACCACCTCAGCCGCCGCCGAAGTCGTGACCCCAGTAGCTGACCGCCGTCGACTCGCGTGCCACCCACCGGGCGTCGTCCACCTGCAAGCCTTCGCATCCGTACTCCACGTCGAATCCACCGGGTGACTTCACGTAGAACGACACCATCTGGTCGTTCATGTGGCGTCCCAGTGTCGCACTGAGGGGTGCCTTGTGCTTGCGCACCCTCTCCAGCGCACGGCCCACGTCGTCGAGCTTGTCGACCTCGAGCATGACGTGCACGCACTTGCTGGGGTTGGGCATCGGCAGGAACGCCAGCGAGTGGTGCCGCGGGTTGCAGCCCAGGAACCGCAGCCACACCGTCGAGCCCGGCTCCTTGCCGACGAACTCCCCCGGCATCCGCATGGAGTCGCGCAGCCGGAAGCCGAGCACGTCGGCGTAGAAGCGCAGCGCCTCCACGTCGTCGGTGACGGGTACGACGATGTGCCCCATCCCCTGCTCGCCGGTCACGAAGGTCTGGGCGTAGGGCGTCACGACGGGCCGGGACTCGTAGGTCGCCCCGTGGTAGAGCTCGAAGACGTTGTCGAAGGGGTCGGTGAAGCGGACCATCCCCTCGACCCGACGCTCGGCGAGCTCCTCCGGCGTCGCCGACTCCACCTCGACGCCGTGGTGCTTGAGGTGGTCGACCGCGTCCGAGAGGGCCCGGTGGTCGGCGACCTCCCAGCCCATGCAGGCCAGCTGGTCCTGGGCGGCGGGGACGACGACGATGCGCGCCGACAGCTCGTCGATCCGGTAGTAGAGGTTGTCGGCGGACGGCCCGCGCCCCTCGGCGAGCCCGAGCACCTTGCCGGCGAACACCCGCCACTGGTCGAGGTCGGTGCTGTCGATGCGGACGTAGCCGAGGGATCGGATGTCGATCATGACCGAGGCCTCTCGACGTGACGGGCGAGGAAAGCGGTGGCGATCTCGCGGAACTCCTCCGCTGCCTCGATCTGTGCCCAGTGTCCGCAGTTGGGGAACACGTGCAGCTGGGCCTTGGGGATCAGCTTGAGCCCGGCGAGGGCGCCGTCGAGCGGGTTGACCCGGTCCTCGCGTCCCCACGTGAGCAGCGTGTGCTTGCGCAGCTGGTGCGCCTCGCGCCAGAGCATGCCGTCCTGGGCGGTCTCGGGGTTCCAGAAGCTCATCCCCATGCTGGCCATGGCCTCACGCGCACCGGGCGCGGTGGCGTCGGCGTACCTCTCCTCGACCAGCTCGTCGGTGACCAGCGCCTGGTCGACCACCATCGTGGAGATGAAGGCCCGCAGCGCCTCGCGCGAGGGGTCTGCGGCGAAGTCCATCAGCCGCTGCACGCCCTCGGTCGGGTCGGCGTGGAAGAGGTTGAGCGAGAGCCCGCCGGGTCCCATCAGCACGAGCCGGCCGACGCGGTCGGGTGCCATCAGCGCCAGCCGCATCGCAGTGCCCCCGCCGAGGCTGTTGCCGAGCAGGTGACAGCGCTCGATGCCGAGCTCGTCGAGCAGGCCGAGGACGTGCTCGGCGGCGAAGCGGTAGTAGTTGCCCTCCACCGCCGGCTTGTCCGACCAGCCGAACCCGGGCTGGTCGACCAGCAGGGTGCGGAAGTCCTGGGCGAAGCCGGGCAGCGCGCTGCCGAAGTTGCTCCACGCCGACGCGCCGGGGCCGCCGCCGTGCAGCATCACCAGGGGCAGGCCCTCAGCGGTGCCGGCCTCGTGGTAGCTGATCGTGATCCCCCGGACCTCCGCCTTGTGGCGGGTGCCCTCGCGCGTGAGCTCAGCGGTCACGGTCAGTACATCCCCGGGTCGATCTTGTGGCCGAACTCCAGCGAGCCGAACATCGCCAGCGCGCGCTCCGGGTCGTTGGCCGCGTGCACCCGGCCCGCGTGCGCGTCGCGCCACTGCCGCTGCAGGTAGGTGCCCTCGGTCAGTGCCCGGCCGCCGGAGGCCTCGAACATCATGTCGATCGCGCGGATCGCGCGCTCGCTGGCGATCACCTGGTCGCGGCGGACCTTCAGGCGCAGCTGCAGCGGGATCTTCTCGCCCTTGGCCACGCTCGCCTGGAGCTGCTTGAGATTGTGCATCTGCAGCACCCACGCGGAGTCGATCTCGTTGGCCGCGCGGGCGATGCGGACCGTGGCGTAGGGGTCGTTGGAGGTCTTCTCCGCCAGGTAGGCGGCCCGCACGCGCTTCTGCTGCATCTCGACGTGCTCGGCGTAGGCGCCGTAGGCCATGCCGATGATCGGCGTGGAGATGGTCATGGTGAAGACCGAGTGGAAGGGCAGCTTGTAGAGGTCGGAGGTGTTGACCTCCTGGCCGGGGCCGAAGCAGCGGCCGGTGTCCGACATCGACAACGTGAAGGCCTCGGGGATGAACACGTCGTCGACGACGACGTCGTTGGACCCCGTGCCCCGCAGGCCCACGACGTTCCAGACGTCCTCGATCGTGTAGTCCTTGCGCGGCACCATGAAGGTGCGGAAGTCGACCACGTTGCCCTCGGCGTTGAACACCAGGCCGCCGAGCAGCACCCACTGGCAGTGGTCGCAGCCGGAGGAGAACGACCAGCGGCCGCTGAGCTGGAACCCGCCCTCGACCTGGGTCGCCTTGCCGGTCGGGGCGTACGACGAGGACAGTCGCGTGTCGGTGTCGGAGCCCCACACCGCCTGCTGGGCCTCGTCGGGGAAGAGCGCGACCTGCCACGGGTGGACCCCGACGACCGAGGAGACCCAGGCCGTCGAGCCGCAGGCGCCGGCGATCTCCTTGACCGCGGTGTAGAAGGTCTCCGGGTCGGCCTCGAGGCCGTCGTACCGCTCGGGCTGCAGCAGCTTGAAGAACCCGGTCTCGCTCAGCTCCTTGATCGAGGCGTCCGGCACGACCCGCAGCCGCTCCGCCTCGTCCGCCCGGGAGCGGAAGGTGGGAAGCAGGTCACGGACCCCGTCGAGGACTTGCTGCGTCATTGGCTCTCTCCTGTCTGCACAGCCGACCACTGAGATACTAGAACACGTTCTCGTTTTGCGCGAGGACCGCTCGTCCGGGCCAGCTCGACGTGGCGGTCGAGCTGGGTCGCGCGACACCCCCGGCGGGCAACTAGAACCTGTTACAGTTTTCTCATGAAGGACGAGTACGACGTCGTCGTGGTCGGCGCCGGCGGGGCAGGCATGTCCGCGGCGCTGGCCAGCGCCGCCCGGCACGGTCTCGACACGCTGGTGGTCGAGAAGAGCTCGTACTTCGGCGGCTCGACCGCGCGATCGGGCGGCGGTGTCTGGATTCCCGGCAACTACGCGCTGCGCGAGGCCGGGCAGGTCGACCCCGGCGACCTCGAGCGCGCCAAGCAGTACCTCGACAGCATCGTCGGCGACGTCGTGCCGAAGGTCCGCCGCGACACCTACCTCGAGCGTGGTCCCGAGGTGCTCGACTTCCTGCGCGAGAGGACGCCGGTCCGCTTCACCTGGGTGCCGGAGTACGCCGACTACCTTCCCGAGCAGCCGGGGGGCCGGGCCCGTGGCCGGTCGGTCGAGCCGGTCCCGATGGACTGCCGCTTCCTCGGCGAGGAGCTCGACCGCCTCCACCCGCCCTACACCAAGGCTCCGGCCAACCTGATCGTCAGGCAGCGGGACTTCCGCAAGATCAGCCTCGGTCTGCGCACCTGGCGCGGGCCCGTGACGATGGTGCTGGTCATGCTGCGGCGCATCTGGTCGCTGCTGCAGGGCAAGCGGATGTACGCCATGGGCAACGCGATCGCGATCGGCCTGCGCAAGGGGCTCGTCGATGCCGGCGTTCCGGTGGAGTACGACACCGAGCTGCGCGAGCTGCTCGTCGAGGACGGCCGGGTCACCGGCGTGGTGGTCGAGCACCACGGGCAGACCCGCACCCTCCGAGCCCGTCGCGGCGTCATCCTCGGCAGCGGCGGCTTCGAGGCCAACCTCGAGCTGCGCGAGAAGTACCTCCCCTCCCCCACCGACGCCGGCTGGACGACCGGGTCGAGCTCCAACACCGGAGGGGGGCACCTGGCCGGCATCGCGATCGGCGCCGACACCGACCTGATGGACGACGCGTGGTGGGGCCCGACCATCCCGTTGCCCGGCCGCTCGTGGTTCGCCCTCGCCGAGCGCAACCTGCCCGGCTCGATCATCGTCAACGGCGCCGGGCGCCGCTACATGAACGAAGCCCTGCCCTACGTCGAGGCCGCGCACGAGATGTACGACGGCCAGGCGACCGGCGTCTCGCACGTCCCGTCCTGGCTGGTGCTCGACCAGCGCTACCGCAACCGCTACCTGTTCGCGGGGCTCGGCCCGCGCCAGCCGTTCCCGGGCCGTTGGTACAAGGAGGGCGTGGTGGTCAAGGCATCCACGCTCGAGGGCCTGGCAGAGAAGATCGACGTGCCGGCCGACGCGCTGCGCGAGACCGTCGAGCGGTTCAACGGCTTCGCCCGCACCGGCGTGGACGAGGACTTCCACCGCGGCGAGAGCGCCTACGACAAGTACTACTCCGACCCCACGGTCAAGCCGAACCCGTCGCTGCACGCGATCGACCAGGCGCCGTTCTACGCGGTCAAGATCGTGCCCGGCGACCTGGGCACCAAGGGCGGCCTCGTCGTCGACGAGCACGCGCGCGTCCTGCGGCCCGACGGCTCCGCGATCCCCGGGCTGTACGCCGCGGGCAACGTCTCCGCTGCGGTCATGGGCAACACCTACGCAGGCCCGGGGGCGACCATCGGTCCCGCGATCGTGTTCGGCTACCTTGCCGCAGAGGACCTCGCACACTGACGGAAGGCACCGCATGCCCATCGACCCCGACGTCGCGATCGGCGCCGAGCTGCCCGAGCGGTCGTTCACCTGGACCGAGTCCGACGTGCTGCTCTACCACCTCGGCATCGGCTTCGGCGCCCGCGAGGGCGACAACCTCGACGCCGCGACGTTGAGCTACACCCGCGACGGCGAGGACCTCCAGGTGCTGCCGTCGTTCGGCGTCGTCGTCCCCACCTTCCACGACACCGACCCGCCGCAGGTGTCCTTCCCCGGCATCGAGATCGACCTCGCCCAGGTCGTGCACGGCAGCCAGGAGATCACCGTCCACCGCCCGCTGCCGACCTCCGGTTCCGGCACGGTCCACACCCGCATCGCGGAGGTGTGGGACAAGGGCAAGGCCAGCGGTGATCGTGCAGGAGGGCTCGGCCGTCGACGACGACGGGCGAGCCGCTGTTCACCACGCGCTCCTCGATCTTCGTGCGCGGCGAGGGCGGCTGGGGCGGCGAGCGCGGCCCGTCGACGGCGGTCGAGATGCCCGACCGCGAGCCGGACCACGACTCGACCTACACCGTCACCCCGCAGCAGGCGCTGCTCTACCGCCTCTGCGGCGACCGCAACCCGCTGCACGCCGACCCGGCGTTCGCCGAGCGCGCCGGCTTCCCGGCACCGATCCTGCACGGCCTGTGCTCGTTCGGGATCGCGCTGCGCGAGACCGTGCAGGGGATGCTCGGCTCGGACTCCTCGAAGGTGCGCTCCTTCGGCGCTCGCTTCGCCGGCGTCGTCTTCCCCGGCGAGGGCATCCGGGTCCTGGCGTGGGACGAGGGCGACCGCATCCTGCTGCGGGCCGAGGTCGCGGGCAGCGTCGAGGACCGCAACGGTGCGCCGGTCCTGGCCGACGGGGTCCTGGTCAGGGCCTGAGACGCCTCACTCGAAGGGCGTCGGGTCGCCCACGCCGACGCGCACGACCTCGGGGTAGCCCTCCGACCAGTCCACGACCGTCGAGGGCACCGCGCCGCACTCCCCCGCGTCGATGACCGCGTCGACCTGGTGGTCGAGCTCCTCCTTGATCGTCCAGCCGTCGGTCATCGGCTCCTCCTCGCCGCGCAGGATCAGCGTGCTCGACAGGATCGGCTCGCCCAGCTCGGTGAGCAGCGCCTTGACCACGGGGTTGTCGGGGATGCGGATGCCGACCGTGCGCTTCTTGGGGTGGTAGAGCCGCCGCGGCACCTCCTTGGTGGCCGGGAGGATGAACGTGTACGGCCCCGGGGTCGCGGCCTTCACCGCACGGAACTCGGCGTTGTCGAGGTGCACCAGCTGGCCGAGCTGGGCGAAGTCGGCGCACACCAGCGTCATGTGGTGGCGCTCGTCGAACCCGCGGATGCGCCGGATCCGCTCGAGCCCCGACTGGTTGTCGATGCGACAACCCAACGCGTAGCAGGAGTCGGTGGGGTAGGCGATCACGCCGTCCTCCCGCAGGATCTGGACGGCCTGCGCAATGCTGCGCGGCTGCGGGTTCTGCGGGTGCACGTCGAAGTAGCGGGCCACGTGCCCAGCCTAGGGACCGACCGTCACCGCCCGGGACACTCACCCGGACGGACGACGGTGACCGGTCCGATTTGTCCACTACGATGCCTCCGTGACCGCCGGAGCCCGGGCCCGGCGGCGCCGGACACGGGGGTGACGAACGGTGGCCGATCTCGAGATCGACACGGCCGTCCTGGTCGACGCGGGGCGCAGCCTGCGCGTGGTGGCCGACGAGTTCCAGCACGCCGACGCGCGCAGCGAGGCCATCGCCGACGCGTGCGCCGACCGTGAGCTGGCCCACCTGGTACGCGAGTTCGCCGACAACTGGGACGACAAGCGCAAGAAGATGCTCGGCAACATCGCCGCGCTCGCCGACGCGGCCCAGCAGTCCGGCGAGGCGTTCGAGCAGCTCGAGGACGAGTTCGTCGCCAGCCTGACGGGTCAGGACCGATGAGCCGCGCCGGGCGCGACTGGGGCCTGGTCGACCGGGCCGGCGACCCGCTCCCGGGTCACCCGCACACCGTGCTCGCGGGCGGCAGGCGCTACCAGGAGGTCGCCGACGCCATCGAGCTGGCCGCCTCCCGCCTGCGCGAGCTGGCCGGGGGCCTCGACATGGTCAGCGACGCCGTCGACGCCCTCGACGAGAAGTGCTCCGACGTGGCCCACGACATCGAGAAGGCCGAGAAGCGCTACCGAGCGGTCGGCGACGCCCTCGTGGCCTACGCGACGCCGTTCGACCACGCCCAGGACGAGAGCCTCAAGGGCGTCGTCGCCGCCGAGCACGCCGCCGCCGACCTGGCCCGCGCGCAGCAGGGCCTCGCCGACGCCCAGGACGCCCGGCAGGCCGCCCACGACCGCGCCGACCGCGCCCCCGAGGACGCGCCGCCCGCGGACTTCAGCCACGTCGACTCCCTGGTGTCCGACGCCCAGGCCGCCGTGGCCGACGCGCAGGAACGGCTGCGCGCCGCCAAGAAGCGGGTCGACGACGCGGTCCACGCCCACTCGGACGCCGCCCGCACCGCCCGCGGCGCCTTCGGGGTCATCGAGAGCGACGACCTCAAGGACGGGTTCTGGGACAACCACGGCCGCAAGTGGTGCGAGAAGATCGCCAAGGTCGCGGGGATCGTGGCGGCCGTGGCCGGCGTCCTCGCCGTGGTGGTCAACGTCATCCCGGTGATCGGGCAGGCCCTGTCGGCGGTGCTCGGCACGGTCGCGCTCATCGCCACGGCGGTCTCGCTCGTCGCCAACATCATGCTCGCCGCCCACGGCGACGGGTCGTGGAGCGCGGTCGCGCTGGACGTGGTCGCCCTGGCCACCTTCGGCATCGGACGTGCGGTCAGCGCAGGGGTCAAGGGCACCAGCGCTGCGCTCTCGGCCTCGGCCCGGCTCCAGGCGGGCAAGCTGGTCGCGCTCGACCCGCGGGCGGCCGCCCGCCTCGGCATCGACGTCTCCGGCGGGTCCCGTGCCGCCCTGACGCGGATGCTGGGCGGAAACGCCGCGCTGGCACGCACGTCGCGCGCCGAAGCCCAGGCGCTCTACGCCACCAACCGGGCGGTCCCGTGGTTCGACGCCCGGGCCCCGTTCGTCGGCGCCTGGCGAGACCTCAGGTCGTTTCGGTCGAACCTGTCCTTCGGCGCACACAACTTCCCGGCCGCGATGCGGCAGGTGTTCACCCACCGGGCGGGCGGCTGGAGTTCCCTGGCGGACGCCGTCGACCTGGGCCGCGACGTGCGGGCCGCGGTCGAGCTCAGTCTCAGGGCGCCGAAGGTCACCATCCCCACCGTCGACCTGGTGCGCTTCGGCGTCGCCTCGACCGCGTCCGTCACCGCGACAGCCTGGGACTCGATCAGCAACGGGAGCACGATCTTCGGGGGGCTGTTCAGTGGGGAACCGTCACCGGCGGAGGTGCTGCACCTCCCGGACAGTCCGGGGGTCCGCTGATGTTCGCGCGCAGGCGTGCAGGGGCGCGGCAGGACGTGTCGAGCTGGGGCATCGACGCCCCGCCGCAATGGGGCCCGATGCCGACCGATGCGGAACCTCGGGACCAGGTCCTGCAGGTGATGCACGAGACCGCCGCCCGGCTGACCACCGACGCCGAGGCAGCCGAGCGGTGCGCGGAGCTCATGGTCGCGGCCCAGCCCGGCTACGTCGACCAGGGCCTCATCGGACTGGCCGCCTGGGTCCCCGACCCGGTCGCCGGCATCCCCCAGGGTGTGCTCCTGGTGGACGTGTGGGCTGCCGACGGCTCGACGCCGGCCGACCTCGCGGCGCGCGCCGCCGTCGCATCCCTGCCCGAGGGCACGGTCGTCGTCGACCGGAGCATCACCGAGACGACCCTGGCCGCCGGGCCCGCCGTCGCGATCACCGCGACCGGGCACGACGCGGGAGGGTCGACCGAGCTCATCGCGCACTGGGTGGTCTTCCCACCGGGCTGTCTGGTGGTCTTCTCGCTGCGCTTCTCCACCGGCGCACTGCACCTGGCGGAGGAGTTCCTCGAGCAGGCGGCCCTGATCGCGGCGAGCCTCAGCGTCGAGCTCGAGGCCTGAGGGACCGGCTGTGCGACGACTGATGATCATGCTGCCGCCTGGGTGGCGGTGGATCGACCTGGGCGACCACCAGCGCCGCGACCGGGCGATCGACCACATCGTCGAGGGCACCGGTCTCGACGACGGCCAGGGGGCCCGGCTGCGCCGCGAGCTGCGCGACTCGCTCCAACGCACCGCCTCCGACGCGCGCGCCGCCGGCTCGTCGCTGCTCGCGATGTCCGTCGACGCCGACCCGGTCCTCAGTGGCTCGATGACCGTGACCTTCCTCGACGGCGCCGAGGAGCTGGTGGACCCGTGGGCGGACGACCCCGGCGCGGACGCCGAGACCTCCACGGTGCCCGCGGGGCGCGTCGTACGCCGGGTCCGGCGCGAGCGCACGACGGTCGCCGACGTGACCGGCACCGACGGCCTGGAGACCTTCACGGTGGAGTACTGGCTGCGCCACGAGGGCGATCCCCCGGTGCTGCTCGTCATGTCCTCGCCCCTCATCGCCGTGGCCGACGCGCTCCTCGGCCTCTTCGACGCCATGATGGAGTCCGCGCGCTGGCAACCCGCCTGACCTGCGCACCGCACCCAGGAGGCCCAGCGTGACCGACCCGGACGTCCTCACCCGCGCCGGGTGGCTCGACCCGGAGTCGGCCGGGGACCGGGTGGTCGTCACCGACGAGGCCCTCCGGGTCCGCCTGTCCGGACGCAGCCGGACCATCCCGACCGCCGCGGTCTCGGACGCCGTCGTCTGGCGGGCCACCGACGGTCAACGCCGGGTGCGGCTGGTCGACACCGACGGCTCGGCCGTCCTCACGCTGTCCGACGCCGGCTGGGTCACCGCGTCCGGACGGATCGCCGACGTCCTCGCGAACCACCAGGTCTCCGTGCGCACGGTGGACGCCGAGGAGGGCCGGGCGACCGGCGTGAAGGACGACGCCCCGGAGGCGCAGGAGCTCGAGGCACTGGCAGGAGGCAGCGGCTCCCACTGGGGTGCCGTCGCGGTCGTCGCCGCGGTCGCGGCGTGGCTGGGGGTCGCCGTCGCCGGCGTCACGGACTCGCGGACCGCCTACGAGCGCTGGGTCGACCTGGCGGCGCTGCTCTGCGTCGTCCAGCTGGGCGCCCTGGTGCTGTCGCGCCGACGCGTGTCGTCGGGGATGCGTCACCTTGCAGGGCTCCCCCTCCTCGGGCAGGTCCAGCTGGCCACCGGGGCCGCCGACGTGCGCGCCGACGACGAGGTCCTCGCCGTGCTCGCCGGCGAGCGGGGGGCGCTGCTGCCTCGCCGGGGTGCCGCCGCGGTGACCGGTGTGGCCGTCGAAGGCGCGCATCTCCTGCTGTGCGGCGCGGCCGGAGTCCCGCTGGCGCGGCTGCAGTGCGCCTCCGGCGAGGAGGCGGCCGCCGCCGTCGCGCCGCTCGCCGCAGCGGGGATCCACCAGCTGCCCACCGCCTCGCGCGGCGGCGCGGACCTCACCGACCCACGGCCCCCCAGACCCCGCGGTGCCTGGCTGCTGCCCGCGATCACCGCGTTCCCGTGCGTCCTGGTCGCGGTGGCCGGACTCGTCTTCGACGGACAGGTCGACCCCACGCCCCTCCCCGTGGCGGTCGGCGTCGTGGGAGCGGTCGCGATCCTCGCCGACGGGATCGGCCGCGCGCTGCGGCCGCCGCGTCACGGCTGGGGCGAGACGACCGGGGCTGGGGCGTACGCCTTTCTGGGGCCGGTCGTGCTCGTCCTCTACACCTTCGTCCTCGTGACCCCGCTGCGCGAGCACCTGCCACGTGAGGCCCTGCTCGGCTACGCGGTCGCGGTGACGGTCCTGGGCGTGGCGTCCCTCGCACTGCAGGCGATCCTCCTCGTCCGGGTCCCCGCCATGGCGTCCGCGTCGTCGTTCCTGGCCTTCCCGGTGCTCACCACCGCGCTGGGGGCCGGCTTCCTCGCGGCGGGCCGGGGAGGACCGGCCGCGCTCGCCGCGGTGCTCGCCGCGCCGCTCGCCATCGGGCTCGCCGTGCTGGGACGCGCCCGGGCCTGAGCCACCTCAGCGCTCCCCGAGCACCAGCCCGCTGGTCGGCACGCCCGTGCCTGCCGTGACCAGGACGTGCCGGGCTCGCTCGACCTGGTTGACCGAACTGCCTCGCATCTGACGCACAGCCTCGGCGATGCCGTTCATGCCGTGGATGTAGGCCTCACCCAGCTGCCCGCCGTGAGTGTTGAGCGGGAGGCGCCCACCGAGCTCGATGGCGCCGTCGGCGATGAAGCCGGGCGCCTCGCCGCGACCGCAGAAGCCCAGCTCCTCCAGCTGCATGAGGACGTAGGGCGTGAAGTGGTCGTAGAGCACGGCGGTGTCCATGTCATCGGGGCCGAGCCCGGACTGGCGCCACAGCTCGCGACCCACGATGCCCATCTCGGGGATGCCGAGGTCACCGCGGTAGTAGGACGTCATGACGTACTGGTCGCGCGCGCTCCCCTGCGCCGCGGCGAGGATGGGTACGGCGCCCTGCGCCAGGTCGCGCGCCCGCTCGGTGCTCGTCACCACGAGCGCGACCGCGCCGTCGCTCTCCTGGCAGCAGTCGAGCAGCCGCAACGGGTCCGCGATCATCCGCGAGGCCTGGTGGTCCTCGATCGTGATCGGACGCCCGTGGAAGAACGCGTTCGGGTTGGTCGCGGCGTGCTTGCGGTCGGCCACCGCCACGACACCGAAGTCGCGGCTCGACGCGCCGTACTCGTGCAGGTAGCGCCGCGCCTGCATCGCCACCGTCGCTGCGGGGGTGCTGAGCCCGTGGGGGTAGCTGAAGGAGTTGTCCAGGCCGTTGGTGTTGACCTGCTGCGCCGCCCAGGTCTGCACCTGGCCGAACCGCTGCCCGGACCGCTCGTTGAAGCCGCGGTAGGCCACGACGGTGTCGGCCACCCCGGTGGCGACCGCCATCGCGGCCTGCTGCACGGACGCGCAGGCCGCGCCGCCGCCGTACGAGATCCGGCTGAAGAAGCGCAGCTCGCCCATGCCGAGCTCGCGGGCCAGCGCGATCTCCGCGCTGTTGTCCATCGTGAAGGTGACCAGGCCGTCGACGTCGCCCGGCTGCAGCCCGGCGTCGGCAAGCGCGGCCAGGGTCGCCTCGGCCGAGAGCTGGAGCTCCGAGCGGCCGGACTCCTTGGAGAACTCGGTGGCGCCGATCCCCGCGATCGCCGCCGCACCGCGCAGACCGGTCATGCGGGCACCACCAGCGTCACCCGCGACGTGGCGTGCGCGCCCAGGGAGACCCTGCCCACCACGTCGACGACGACCTCCCGGCCCTGCGCGGTCTCCCGCTCCTCGGCGACGTGGCCCTCGAAGGCGAGCGTGTCGTCGGGGTAGGCCGGCGCGCCGAGCCGCAGGTCGCACGCGCTGACGCGCGCTGTCGGGCCGAACCGCTCCAGTGCCCAGTCGGTGACGTAGCGCTGCACGAGACCGGTGGTCGTGAGGATGTTGAGGAAGATGTCCTTGGTGCCCTTCTGGACCGAGAGCACCGGGTCGTGGTGGACGTCCTGGAAGTCGCGCGTGGCCAGCGCCGTGGACACGACGAGCGTGCGGGTGACGGGCAGGTCCCAGGACGGGAGCGCCTCCCGCTGGTCGGGCTCTTCCCGGTCGGCGGGCCGTTCCCCTTGCTCGAGCTCGTCGGGACCGCGCTCGTCCGGCTCCCAGTACGCCAGCGTGAGCTCCTCGTCGATCCGGTTGAACCCGACGCGCACGCGCTGGCCGATCGCGACCTCGTCGATCGTCGTCCCGCGCAGCTCGCCGATCATCCGGACGCCCTCGTCCAGCTCGACCACCGCCAGCATCAGCGGCAGCTTCTTGCCCGGGACCTGCGGCGCGTGGTGCTCGATGAACGAGTAGATCCGGCCGGTGCCGGCCGCCAGGACGTAGCCGCGGTCCATGGCGTGGCACTCCGGGCACACCGGACCCGGCGGGTGGCGCAGGGCCCCACAGGCGTTGCAGCGCTGGATCCTGAGCTCACCGGCAGACGTCCCCTCGAAGAAGTAGGCGTTGTCGCGGTTGATCGACGGGCGCACCGTCCGCGCCGGGTCGGTCAGGTCGGGCCCCCTGCGGACGGCGGGCTTGAACTTCAGCACCCGGAACAGCATCGAGCCGACCTGCTCGTCGCCGACCCGCCAGGTGGAGCGCGTCGTGACGAACCAGCCCTCGCCGACGCCGGTCTGCTTCGGGCCGACGACGGACTCCAGCCGCAGGCTGACGCTGATGCGCTCGCCCGGCCGCAGCAGCCGGTCGTAGGTCTGGTCGGAGTTCGTCCCCAGCACCGAGGTGAAGCCGGCCTCGTCGAGGACCCCCATCATCTGGTGCAGCGGATCGCCGGCCCGACTCGCGAGCGGGTCCTCGCCGGGCAGGCCGAGGCCGTACATCGTCCAGACCTGGTGCATCGCGGCCGGCGCCACCGGTCCGCCGTGGACCTCCAGGGCCTCCGGGGTGTCGCGGTAGGCCGGGTGGGCGTCGCCCATCGCCTCCAGCCACGTGTGGACCTGGGGCTGGTTGACCGGGTCCCGCGCGAGCCTGGGCTCGGTCTCCCCCAGGGCCTTCAGCTCCTCGGCCCGCGCGAGGATCCACTCGATGGTCGAGCCCGTCGTGGCGGTCACCGCGGCACCCTCGGCAGGCCCAGCCCGAACATGCAGACCAGCTCACGCTGCACCTCGTTGACCCCGCCGCCGAAGGTCACGACCAGGAAGCGCTTGGCGCTGCTGTCGAGGTGGAGCATGAGCCTCGCGGTGGCGGCGTCGGCCGGGTCGCCGTACGCCGCCACGACCTCCTCCGCCAGCCGGCCGACCTCCTGCAGCACCTCGGAGGCGAAGACCTTGCTGGCCGAGGCGTCGGCCACCGACGGCTCCCCGTGCGCAGCGCTCTCGCACACCTGCCAGTTGAGCAGCTCGTTGACCCGGAAGGCGGCGGTCATCCGGCCCAGCAGCCGGCGTACGGCGGGCAGGTCGGCGACGCTGCGACCGTCCGGTGCGGTCTGCGTGCGCGCCCACGCGAGCACGTCGTCCCGCAGCCCCTCGAGCCGCCCGGCCGGCGCGAGCATGACCCGCTCGTGGTTGAGCTGGGAGGTGATCAGCCGCCACCCCTCGTTCTCCTCGCCGACGCGCATCGACACCGGGACCCGCACGTCGGAGTAGTAGGTGGCGTTGACGTGGTGGGAGTTGTCGGCGGTGATGATCGGCGTCCAGCTGTAGCCCGGGTCCGTGGTGTCCACGATCAGCACCGAGATCCCCTTGTGCTTGGGGGCGTCGGGGTCCGTGCGGACGGCGAGCCAGACGTAGTCGGCGGCGTGACCGCCGGTGGTCCACATCTTCTGGCCGTTGACGACGTAGTGGTCGCCGTCGCGGCGCGCGCTGGTGCGCAGGCTGGCCAGGTCGGTGCCGGCGTCCGGTTCGCTGTAGCCGATCGCGAAGTGCACCTCGCCCTTGAGGATCGGACCGAGGAACCGCTCCTTCTGCTCCTGCGACCCGTAGGCCATCAGCGTCGGGCCGACGGTCTGCAGCGTCACCGAGGGCAGCTGGACGTCCGCGCGCGCCGCCTCGTTGGCGAAGACCTGCTGCTCGACCTCGCCGAGCCCCTTGCCGCCGTACTCCGTGGGCCAGCCGACGCCCATCCAGCCGTCACTGCCCATCTGCTTGACGATGCGCTCGTAGGTCTCGCCGTGCCGCTCGGTGAGCAGCGTGCGCCGGTCCTCCGGGGAGACGAGATCGGCGAAGTAGGCGCGCACCTCGTCCTTGAACGCGCGCTGCGACTCGGTGAGCTCGAGGTTCTTGCCCGCGGTCTCCTGCGGCGGGACGGCGGCGAGCGTGGCCTCCTCGCCCCCGAGGAGGCGCACCACGTCCTTGAGCCACGAGGAGTAGCGCGGCAGCGGGTAGGTGATGTCGACGCCCATGCCGCCGTGCAGGTGGTGACAGGTGCCGAGCGCGCGGGGGCCCTCGGCGCACAGCCAGTACGCCGCCACCGCGAGGTCGTCGGCCGCCGGCAGCCCCCCGGCCACCCGCCAGCCGGCGGAGGTCGCGGCCAGGCCGACCGTGCGCGCCGCGACGTAGACGTCCGCCACCTGCATGGCGACGGCCTGGAACTCCGCGAGCGCCCGCCCGAACTGGTGGCGCTCCTTGACGTAGCCGGCGGTGAGGTCGCGGGCTCCGGCGAGCAGACCGTCGCCCAGGAGGCACAGGCCTGCGATCGCGTGCTCCCGCAGGCCACGGGCGGCCGCGACCGGGTCGGCGCCCAGGAGGTCGTCGGCATCGACGCGCACGCCCTCGAGGTGGACGGTGTGCTCGGTCACCTCCCGCGACGAGCCGGCCTCGACCAGGCGCACGCCGTCGGCAGCCGGGTCGACGATCGCAACGACCGGCCCCTGCTCGGAGCTGGCGGAGACCAGCAGCGCCGCGGCGCCGTCGGCGCCGCAGACGTGCAGCTTGACCCCGTCGAGGCGCCAGCCGTCGCCGTCGCGGGTCAGGGACGTGCGGGGACGCTCGGGCATCGCTGCGCCGGGCTCGCTGAGGGCGGCGGCCAGGCGGGTCTCGCCCGCCGCGACGCCTGGGAGCAGCCGCTTGCGCTGGGTCGGCGAGCCGTGGGCGACGACCGGCAGGACGCCGCAGGCCAGGGTCTCCCAGACCGGCAGGTGGACCGCCGCCTGCGCGCCCACCGCACGGAGCAGGACCGCGACCTCGGGCAGCCCGAGCCCCTCGCCGTCGTACTCCTCGGGCAGCGGGAGCGCGAGCAGACCGGCCTCGGCCAGGTCCTGCCAGGTGCAGTCCGGGCGCCGCAGCGCCTGGTCGGCGACGCCGGCGACGGCCTCCTGGGTCTCGCTGAGCGCGAATCGCACGCGGCGCCTCCTCGGGGTGGTAGAACGTGTTCTACTTTAGCCCGTGGCGTTCGTCAGGGCCACCATCTCCTCGCCGAAGTACCCGGCCAGGTCCCAGGGCTCGGGCACCTGCTCGGCGCACGCGATGATCCCGACGTGCAGCGTGCCGTTGCTCGAGATGACGGTGATGTTGAGGCCGGCGCCGTGGAAGACCGGGCCGAGGGGGTAGAGGCCCTCCACCTTGCCGCCCATGAAGTAGATCGGGACCGGTGGTCCCGGCACGTTGGAGATCACCAGGTTGTGCACGACCGGGTGGTGCTCGGCCAGGCGCATCCGGGAGTAGACGCGGACCGCCATCCCGAAGGTCCTGGGGGCCGAGAGCTCGGCCCACTCCTGCAGCGCCGAGGCGGGGATCGCCTTCTGGTGCTCCTTGGCCCGGCGGTTGCCCTGGGAGACGGTCCGCAGCCGCTCGAGCGGGTCGGCGATGTCGGTGCCGAGCCGGGTGAACAGCGCGCTCACCTGGTTAGCCCCCGGAGCTCCCGACTCCTCGCGGACCGACACCGGCACCGTCGCGAGCAGCGAGTGGTCGGGGAGCTCGCCCCGGGACTCGAGGTAGCGCCGCAGCGCACCGCCGCAGAGCGTCAGCACGACGTCGTTGACGGTGCTGCCCGTGGCTCGCTTGACCGCCTTGACCTCCTCGAGCGACAGGTCAGTGAAGGCGATGGACCGGCGCCCGGAGATGGTGCCGTTGAACGAGGTGCGAGGCGCGGTGAACGGTGCCGCCATCGCAGACCCCTTGGCTGCGCGGTTCGCCGTGCCCACGAGCGCACCCACCGAGGGCGCGAGGAGCCTGCCGACCCGCATCGGCCGGGAGGCCCACCGGACCCCGGCGCGGGCGAGCAGCCCGACGTTGCCCGGCGCCGTGAGCGGCTCTGTCGCCTCCTGGGGCTCGGGGAGCGCCGGCTCGAGGCTGCACAGGTGCCCCAGCAGGCTCATCCCGGACATGCCGTCGACCGTGGCGTGGTGCATCTTGGCGAAGACCGCGACCCGCCCCCCGGTCAGGCCCTCGACGAACCACATCTCCCACAGGGGCCGCGAGCGGTCCAGCGGGATCCCGGCGAGGTGACCGCACAGGTCGCTCAGCTCCCGGTCGTCCCCCGGCGCGGGCAGCGCGGCGCGGTGGACGTGCCGGTCGATGTCGAAGTGGTCGTCGTCGACCCACACCGGGTGGTCGAGGTCCAGCGGCACGTGCCTGAGCTTCTGCCGGAACTCGGGCAGCTGGCCGACCTGCTCGGCCATGCGCTGCTTCATCGAGCTGAACGAGTAGCCGTCCGGGATCGTCTCGGGGTCCAGGAGCACCAGCCCGCACACGTGCAGCAGCTGCTCGGGGGTCTCGAAGTAGAGGAACGAGGCGTCGAGACCGCTGAGCCGCTTCATGGGCTGATCCTATCCGCCTGCGAGAACACGTTCTAATTCTGTGAGCGGTCGCACTAGGCTGCGCGCCATGGCCTACCTGCGTCGCCAGCTGATCACCTCGGCCCTCGTCGCCAACGCCGTCCGCCCCCTGCCCGGACCGGCCTTCAGCGTCCCGGCGATGTTCGGCGGCTGGCTGGTCAGCGAGCTCGCCCCGCACGTCATCGCGGGCACGGCCGTCGACACCGCCCTGGAGGTCACCCGCCGCGGCAAGGACCCCCGCCACGCCCTGCTCGGGCTGGCCAACCTGGCCGCGCTCGGCTACCTCCTGCGCCAGGGCGGCCTGTCCGGTCACCAGTTCAACGCCACGCTCAAGGACGCCCTCGGCGAGCGCTACCGCGTGGACCTCGAGGCGCAGTACGACGACCTCGACTGGCACACGCCGGTCAGCCAGCTGGTGTGGCCGTTCCGCCAGTCCAGCAAGGGGATCGAGGTCCAGAAGAACATCCCGTTCGCGCCCGAGCTCGGCCGCCGCGGGCTGCTCGACGTCTATCGCCCCGCGGGCGACGTCAGCGGCGCGCCCGTCCTCCTCCAGGTCCACGGCGGCGGCTGGACGATCGGCAACAAGGACCAGCAGGGCCTGCCCGCTGATGAAGCACATGGCCTCACGCGGCTGGGTCTGCGTCGCGATCAACTACCGCCTGTCCCCCCGCGACGCCTTCCCCGCGCACCTGGTCGACGTCAAGCGCTCGATCGCGTGGATCCGCGAGCACATCGCCGAGTACGGCGGCGACCCCGGCTTCGTCGCGATCACCGGCGGCTCGGCCGGCGGGCACCTGACCGCACTGGCCGCGCTGACCGCCAACGACCCGGAGTACCAGCCGGGCTTCGAGGACGCCGACACCACGCTGCAGGCGGCCGTGCCGTTCTACGGCGTCTACGACATGGCCGGCGTCACGGGCCACCGCAGCGTCGACCTGATGCGCGAGCGCTTCCTGGCCAAGTGGGTCTTCCAGACCTCCCCGGACGACGAGGACGCCTTCCGCAAGGCCTCCCCGATCCTGCGGGTGCGCCAGGACGCCCCGCCGTTCTACGTCATCCACGGCACCAACGACGTGCTGGCCGACGTGCGGGTCGCCCGCGCGTTCGTGGAGCGGCTGCGCGAGGTGTCCGACCAACCGGTGGCCTACACCGAGCTCGGCCTGACCCAGCACGCCTTCGACGTCTTCCCCTCGCTGCGCAGCCAGCACTCGGTCCGAGGCGTCGACCGCTTCCTGCGATGGACGTACACGAGGTCGCAGGACCCCGCCCGCGGCCCCGGCACGGACGCCGAGGCCGACTCGGCCGTCACGGCGGACCAGGAGGAGGAGGAGCCGGCCGGCTCCCAGCTGTAAATCGGAGTTACGGACGCTCATCACGCGTTGTGACACGTGCGAGGCGACCACGACTCCGCGGAAGCTGGGCCCGATTTCGTCCACCGGCCCCGTGACGATTCGTCTGTCCCCAGGGCTCGGGCCACACCGGCGACGATGTCGGTTGTTCCTGCATCGTCACGCCATGCGCCCCGAACTCGCCGCCCTCGCCGCCCAGCAGCACGGACTCGTCACCCGTGCCCAGGCCCTCGACCGGGGCTATCGCGAGCGCGAGCTCCGCACCCTGACGAGGCCGGCCGGCGACTGGGTCACGGTCCGGCGCGGCGTCTACTGCCTGCGCACGCTCTGGACGTCGTACGACGACCGGGGTCGCCAGCGCCTGCGGATCCTGGCGGTCTTCCTCTGCGCCACGAAGCCGCTGGTCGCGAGCCATGCCTCGGCCGCGCTGCTCCACGGGCTCGAGCTGCTGACGACAGGCGAGCTCATCCACATGACGCGCACCGGGGTGCTCGGGGGTCGCACGGAGCACGGCGTCGACTACCACCCGGCGCGGATCCCGCCCGAGGACGTGGTCAGCGTCCTCGGCAGAGCCTGCACCTCGCTTGCGCGCACGGCCGTCGACGTCGCGCGGGAGGAGGGCTACCTGGCGGGACTGGTCGTCGCCGACCAGGTCCTGCGCTGCGGCGTCCCCCGGACGGAGCTGGACCGCGTGATGAGCGGCATGACCAATTGGCCCCACGCCACCCGTGCGCGGGCGGTCGTCGCGGACGCCGATGCCCTCGCGCAGTCGGTGGGCGAGACGGTCGCGCGGCCGGTCCTCACCGAGCTCGGGTTCGGACGGCCGCAACTGCAGTACATGCTCACCGACGGGACCCGCACGACGTACTCCGACTTCCGCATCAGCTGGCACACCTTCGAGATGGACGGCAAGGCGAAGTACGACGTGGACGGCCCGTTCGCGCGTGGGCGGACGGCGCAGCAGATCCTGTGGGACGAGAAGCAGCGCGAGGACTTCGTCCGTGGTCACGACCTCGGGGTGACCAGGTTCGGTTGGGCTGACCTGTGGGGACGCCCGCGTCGTGAGTTCCAGGCCCGATGCCATCGCGACATCGAGGCGACCATCCGCCGGGTCGGGGCCAGGGCGTGGGCGGTCGGGCTCGAGGAGACCCTGGCCGCTGTGCAGCGGGCTTCTTGACGCCTCGACCGTGTCCCAACGCCGGATGAGCGACGGTAACTCCGATTTACAGCAGGGCGGGGCTCAGCCCCGGGGGAGCTTGAGGATCCGCTCGGCGGTGAGGTTGCGCAGCACCTGGGTGGTGCCCCCGGCGATCGAGAGGCAGCGGGTGACCAGCGCCTCGTGCACCGCGGCGTCGGCCTCGCCGGTCTCCCCGCCGACCAGCACCTGGTCACCGAGCAGGTCCAGGACGAGCTCGGCCGCGTCCTGGCGCTCCACCACGCCGAGCAGCTTGACCACGCTGGACTCCGGGCCGGGACCCTGGCCGGCCAGGGAGCGCAGCGTGCCGCGCAGACCCAGCGCCTTGACCGTCGCCGAGGCGGCGATCGCCGCCCCGACCCGCAGCCGCTCGACCGGGCCGACGTCGGGCCGGGCGTCGAGCAGGGCGAGGGCGCGCTCGACACTGACCCCGAGGCTGCTGCCACCGATGGCGACCCGCTCGTTGGCCAGGGTGGTGCGCGCCAGCGGCCAGCCGGCGTCGACCTCGCCGACCACGCAGTCGTCGGGCACGAGGACGCCGTCGAGGAAGACCTCGTTGAACAGCGCCTCGCCGGTCAGCTCGCGCAGGGGACGGATGTCGATCCCGTCGTTGGTCATGTCGACGAGGAAGTAGGTGATCCCCTGGTGGGGCGGGGCGTCCGGGTTGGTGCGGGCCAGGCAGATCGCCCAGTCGGACTCCTTCGCCAGGGAGGTCCACACCTTCTGCCCCGACAGCAGCCAGCCGCCCTCGGTGCGCTCGGCCCGCGTGCGGAGCGAGGCGAGGTCGCTTCCGGCGCCCGGCTCGGAGAAGAGCTGGCACCAGGTGATCTCACCGGTCAGCGTCGGGCGGAGGAAGCGCTTGCGCTGCTCGTCGGAGCCGGCCTGCACGATCGTCGGTGCGGCCCACGCGCCGATCCCCAGCGAGGGCTTGGCGATCCCGGCCGCGTCGAGCTCCTCGTCGATGACCAGCTGCTCGACCGGGCCGGCGTCGCGTCCGTAGGGCGCGGGCCAGTGCGGCATCAGCAGGCCCGTGTCGGCGAGCACCTCGCGACGTCGCTCGCCCGGCGCAGCGGCCACCTCGGCGACCACCGGTCGAACCTCGGCACGCACCTGCTCGGCCTCGTCGCCGAGGTCGACGTGCGCGGAGCGACGTACGCCCGACGCCGCCAGCTCGGCCAGTCGCAGCCGCCACCGGTCGCTGCCCCCCAGCCAGAGCCGGTTGCCCATGGCGCGGCGCAGGTAGAGGTGCGCGTCGTGCTCCCAGGTGAACCCGATCCCGCCCAGGACCTGGATGCAGTCCTGCGCCACCGTCACGCCGGCGTCGAGCGCCACCGCGCCGGCCACGGCGGCGGCGATCCCGCGCTGCTCCGGGCCGTCCTCGTGGGCGCGGGCGGCGTCCCACGCGACGGCGGTCGCGGCCTCCGCACGCTCCAGCATCGAGGCGCACAGGTGCTTCAGTGCCTGGAAGGACCCGATCGGCCGGCCGAACTGCTCGCGCACCTGGGCGTAGGCCACCGCCGTGTCCAGGCACCACCGCGCGATGCCGGAGGCCTCCGCGGCGGCGAGGGCCAGCGCGAGGTCCCCCACCCCCTCCCCGGGTACGACGACCAGCGGGGACGACGGCGCGTGGACCGTCCCGACGCGGGTCGACAGGTCGTGCAGCGGGCCGGTCGTGATCTCGACCCCCGTCGCCTCGAACAGCCCCAACCCAGCCGAGGACCCCGAGGAGCCCGACACCGGCAGGAGCAGGTGGGTGGCGATCCCGGCCCCGAGGACCGGCCCCCCGGGACGCAGGCCGAGCCCGACGGTGACCGAGCCGTCGGCGATGCCGGCCGCCCAGCCGGTCTCGGCCAGCGCCTGCCCGGCCACGACGGTGGGCAACAGCACGCCGGGCACCATCGCGGCGGCGGCGGCCTCGACCGCGACGGCGGCGTCGAGCAGGCAGCCGCCGCCCCCGCCGACGGACTCGGGCAGCGCGATGCCGGCCAGGCCGAGGGAGGCCACCGCGTCGGCGAGGGGCGCGAAGACGGCGGGCCCGTCGGTCTCGGAGGCCTTGACCGCGGCCGCGGCCCCGAGGTCCGTGGCGAGCTCGGCCACCGCGGCCGCCAGCGCCTCGTGCTCCTCGCCGAGCCCGATCCCCATGCCGCCTCCCGACCGCAGAACTAGAACGTGTTCCAGATTCTCGCACACCCGGGGGCCGGCCCGCCCAGACCCGGCTGGGAGGATCACGGCATGGACGAGCACCTCCTCGCCGCTGCCCGGGCCGCGACCGGCTTCATGCCCGACGACGAGGGCCTCTTCCTGCACGAGCACGCCTCGGGTGGCCGCGCCGCACGGCCCGCTGCTCGAGGTCGGCTCCTACTGCGGCAAGTCGGCGATCTACCTCGGTGCCGCGGCCGCCGAGGCGGGCAGCACGGTCTTCGCCCTCGACCACCACCGCGGCTCGGAGGAGAACCAGGCCGGCTGGGAGCACCACGACGCCGAGCCTGGTCGACCCGCGCACCGGACGGATGGACACCCTGCCGGTCTTCCGCCGCACGATCGAGGACGCCGGGCTCGAGCCGGTCGTCGTGGCGGTCGTCGGCGACTCCGCCACGGTCGGCCGTCACTGGCGCACCCCGCTGGCGCTGCTGTTCATCGACGGCGGGCACGGCGAGGACCCGGCACACACCGACTACGAGACCTGGGCCCGCTGGGTGCGGCACGACGGGCTGCTGCTGGTCCACGACGTCTTCCCGGACCCCGCGGACGGCGGGCGGCCGCCGTACGAGATCTACCTGCGGGCGCTCGAGGACGGCTTCACCGAGGTCGGCGTCCAGGGCTCGATGCGCGCGCTGCGCCGCACCCGCGGCGAGGCCGGCGACCCGGTCAGCGCGAGATGAGACGGCCGCCTCGCACGCCGCACTCCATCGGCAGCGCGGCGGGCTCGGCGCCGAGGGTGTCACCGCGGAAGATGCCCGACCCGGGCGTCGTGCGCGAGAGCGCGTCGGCGGCGAGGACCACCGCGGCCGAGGTGTAGGTGGTCTGCTCGTGCGGCCAGAAGACGTCCTCGGTGAAGACGTAGCCGGTCCAGTAGAGCCCGCCGAGGTGGCGGGTGTGCAGCATGTCGCCGAAGACCCGCAGGGCCCGGTCGTCGCCGAGGTTGTCCAGCGCCATCACGAGCTCGCAGGTCTCGGCCCCGGTCACCCACGCGTTGGTCGACACGCACCGGCAGCCGAGGCCGTGCACCACGAACGAGTCCCACCTCGAGGACAGCAGGTCGTGCGCCGCGGCACCGCGCAGCGGCCCGGACAGGATCGGGTAGTACCAGTCCATCGAGAACTCGGACTTGTCCAGGAACAGGTCGCGGTGCTCCTCCAGCGCGTGGCGCAGCCGCCCTGCGGCCAGCTCCCACAGCGGCTGGTCGTCGCCCACCAGCGAGGCGAGCGCGAGCCCCGCGCGCAGGGAGTGGTAGATGCTCGAGCTGCCCGCCAGCAGGGCGTCCCGGTTGACCAGGCCGTCGGCCTGCTGGGACCAGGCGATGCCGCCGTACGGCAGCTGCATGCCGACCACGAAGTCGAGCCCGGCCCGCACGGCCGGCCAGAACCGCGAGACGAAGTCGTAGTCGCGCCGCAGCAGCCAGTGGTGCCAGACCCCGACCGCGAGGTAGGCGCTCATGTTGGTGTCGCCGCTCGCGTCGACCACCTCGCACCCGACGACCTTCATCGGCCACGAGCCGTCGGGGCGCTGGGTCGCCAGGCACCAGGAGTACGCCGCCTCGGCGGCCTCGACCTCGCCACCGACCAGCAGCGCCATCGCCGACTCGACGTGGTTCCAGGCGTCGATGTGCTCCCCGACCGCCCACGGGATGCCTCCGTCGGCCTGCTGGACCTCGGCGATGGCCGCGGCCGTCTCGCGCACCTGGGCGGCGCGCAGCAGGCCCGGCACCTCGGGGGTGGCGTGCGGCTGCCGCGTCACGGTCAGAGCTCGGGCTTGGTCAGGTAGAGCACCATGCTCTTGCCGACCAGCGGGTCGAGCACGCGCTCGGCCAGCCGGGTGGGCAGCGGGCGCTTGACGATGTCCCACACCAGCACCTGGTGGAAGGCCTTCACCAGCGGGAACTTGTCGTTGTCCACGCCGACCGCGCACTTGAGCCACCAGTACGGCGAGTGCAGGCCGTGCACGTGGTCGCGGCCGAGGAAGCGCAGCCCGGCGTCCTCGAGCTTGGCGACCAGCTCGTCGCCGCGGTAGATCCGCACGTGGCCGCCCTCGACCTCGTGGTAGGCGTCGGACAGCGCCCAGCACACCTTCTCGGGCAGCCAGCGCGGCACGGTGACGGCGATGGTGCCGCCGGGCCGCAGCACGCGCACGAGCTCGCTGATCGCGCGGTCGTCGTCGGGGATGTGCTCGAGCACCTCGGAGGCGACGACGCGGTCGAACTCGCCGTCGGCGAACGGCAGGTCGAGCGCGTCGCCCTGCTTGACGTCGGCCTCCGCGCCCACGGGCAGGCCGCCCTCCTCGCGCATCGCGGCGAACCACTCCGAGACGGTGGCCAGCTCGTCGGCGTCCTGGTCGAGCGCGATCACGTCGGCGCCGCGCTTGTACATCTCGAAGGCGTGGCGCCCCGCGCCGCAGCCCATGTCGAGCACCCGCTCGCCGGCCTGGAGCCCCAGGCGGTCGAAGTCGACGGTCAGCACGTGGTCACGCACCCTTCTGTGTCGTGGCGGAGTCGTGCGAAGTCGGCGATCGCCCGCTCGTACGCCGCGGCCGTCGCCTCGGCGACCGCGCGCCAGCTGAAGCGCTCGAGCACCCGTCGCCGTCCGGCGGCGCCCATCCTCGCCCGGCGCTCGGGGTCGTCGAGCAGTGTCCGGATCGCGGAGGTCAGCTCCTCGACGTCGCCGGGGGTGACCAGCAGGGCGCACTCGCCGTCCTCGCCGACGACCTCCGGGATGGCGCCGGCGCGGCTGACCACCAGCGGCGTCTCGCACGCCATGAGCTCGGCGGTGGGGAGGCTGAAGCCCTCGTAGAGCGAGGGCACGCACGCCACCTCGGCCGACCCCATCAGGGCGACCAGCTCCTCGTCGGTGATGCCGGAGACGAACTCGACGGCGTCCTGCAGCCCGAGCTTGTCGATCAGCTTCTCGGTGCGGCCGCCCTTGACCGGCTTGGTGACCAGCACCAGCGAGACCTCGCGCTCGGTGCGCAGCTTGGCGACCGCCTCGAGCAGCGTGCCGACGCCCTTCATCGGGGTGTCGGCACTGGCCATCGCCACGAGCCGGCCGGGGACGCGTGGCTGCGTCGGCGGCACGAAGACCTCGTCGACGCCGAGGGTGATCACCTCGATGCGCTCGGGGTCGACACCGAAGTCGCGGGCGATGTCGCGCCGCGAGCTCTCCGAGACGGTGAGGATCGTGCGCAGCTGCCGGGCGACCTTGCCCTGCATGCGCAGGAAGGAGTACCACCGGCGCAGCGGGAGCTGCTTGCGCAGCGGCGCGTGGGCGAGGTCGACCTTGCGGTCGAAGGTGATCGGGTGGTGGATCGTCTCCACGAACGGGAAGCGCTCGGCGACGTCGAGCATGCCGTAGCCGACGGTCTGGTTGTCGTGGACCACGTCGAAGTCCGAGGCACGCCGGGCGAGCAGCTTGGCGACCCGCCGGCTGAACGTGCGGGGCTCGGGGAACGCGGCGGTGAGCATGGCGGCGAACTCGTAGACGTCGGTCAGGTCGCGGAACTCGCGCAGCCGCGGCACCCGGAACGGGTCGGGCTCGCGGTAGAGGTCCAGGCTCGGCACCTCGGTGAGCCGCACCCCCTCGTCGAGCTCGGGGTAGGGCTGGCCGGAGAACACCTCGACCTCGTGGCCCAGGGCGACCAGCTCGCGGCTGAGGTGGCGGAGGTAGACGCCCTGGCCCCCGCAGTGCGGCTTCGAGCGGTAGGACAGCAACGCGATGCGCAAAGGGGTCGCCTCCGGGGGTGCGGGCGAGGCCGCGCGCGGGCGCCGGACTCGTCGAGAAAACTGGAACGTGTTCTGATTCTACGCGTTTCCGCTGCTAGCCTACGAGACACCCGCTGCCAGGCACCGCGGGGTTGGCACCGACCCGAGGAGGGCACCGTGGCAGGCGTGAGCTCCCTGACCAGTGACGAGGTCGGCTCGACCGCCCAGCGCGAGCGCCGCAAGCGCATCCTCGACGCGACCATCGCCCTCGCCTCCAAGGGCGGCTTCGACGCGGTGCAGATGCGGGCCGTCGCCGAGCGCGCCGACGTCGCCCTCGGCACCCTCTACCGCTACTTCCCGTCCAAGATCCACCTGCTCGTCTCCGCGCTGGGACGCGAGTTCGAGCGCGCCAACGCCGGCATCGAGGGCCGTGCGATCCCGGGCAGCACCCCGCACGAGCGCGTGATGTGGGTCCTCGACCAGTCGAGCCAGGGCATGCAGCGCAACCCCAAGCTCACCGAGGCCCTCACCCGCGCCTTCATGTTCGCCGACGCCTCGGTCGCCCAGGAGATCCACGTCGTCGGCCTCCAGATGACCCGGGCCCTGACCCGCGCGATGGCCGACCCCGACGTCCCCTACGCCGACCACGAGCCGACCGACGACGAGCTCGCCGTCGCCAAGGTGATCGGCGACGTGTGGCTGGCCTCGCTGGTCCAGTGGGTCACCGGCCGGGCCAGCGCCGAGGACGTCAACCGGTCGATCGACATGGCGGTCAAGCTCCTCCTCCGGTGACGACCACGGTGGTCGACCCCGGCGGGGCCGCGCCCGACGTACGCTCCCCTGCGTGGAGACGATCGCGCCGATGCTGGCCAAGTCCGTCAAGGACATCCCCGACCCCTCTGCCTTCACCGACCCCGACCACCCGGGCCTGCTCTACGAGCCGAAGTGGGACGGCTTCCGCTGCGTGGTCACCCGCGACGGCGACGACCTGGTCCTGGCCAGCCGCAACGGCAAGCCGCTCAACCGCTACTTCCCCGAGCTGGTCGAGGCCTTCCTGACCCAGCTGCCCGAGCGGTGCGTCGTCGACGGGGAGGTCGTCGTGGTGCGCGGCGACCGGCTCGACTTCGAGGCACTGCAGGAGCGGATCCACCCGGCCAAGTCGCGCGTCGACCTGCTGGCCCGCGAGACGCCGGCGTCCTACGTCGCCTTCGACCTGATGGGCCTCGCCGGGGAGGACCTGACCCGGACGCCCCTGGCGTTGCGGCGGCTGCGGCTCGAGGCCGCGCTGGAGCACGCGACCGCACCCCTGCACGTGACGCCGGCGACGACCGAGGCTGCGGTGGCCCAGCGGTGGTTCGAGCAGTTCGAGGGCGCGGGCCTGGACGGCGTGATGGCCAAGCCGCTCTCGGGCACCTACGAGCCCAACGCCCGCGCGATGTTCAAGGTCAAGCACGCGCGCACCGCGGACGTCGTCGTCGCCGGCTACCGCGAGCACAAGACGTCCACGCCGTCGCGGCCGCTCGTCGGCTCCCTCCTCCTCGGGCTGTACGACGGCGAGGGGCACCTGCGCCACATCGGGGTCGCCGCGTCGTTCACCGAGAAGAAGCGGGCGGAGCTGTTCGAGCTCATGCAGGAGCGCCTCGCGATCGGCGACGACACCCATCCGTGGGCGCGGTGGTCGGAGATCACCGCCAGCGGCGGCCGCACCCAGCAGGCCGGCAGCCGGTGGAACGCCGGCAAGGACCTGTCGTTCGTGCCGGTGCGCCCCGACCTGGTCGCCGAGGTCGGCTACGACCACATGGAGGGCGAGCGCTTCCGCCACACCGGGCAGTTCAAGCGGTGGCGCACCGATCGGGACCCCGAGTCGTGCGGCTACGACCAGCTCGAGGAGGTCGTGTCCTACGACCTCTCCGACATCCTCGGCGGGGAGCCGCTGCGCGCGCAGCCCTGGCCCTAGGCTGGAGCCATGAGCGAGTCGACGTACGACGTGGTCCTGCTGGTCGAGCAGGCCCTGACCGCCCAGGACGCCCAGCAGGTGCGCGGCCTGCACGCCGGTCTCGACGAGGACGTGCGCTACCACGTACTCCTCCCGGTCGAGGACGCCGCAGGCCGCGTCGAGTCCGCGATGGGCACCCTGTCCGCCGGCGACGCCATGGTCGGGCCACCGATGGCGATGGATCCGGAGGGTCTCGAGGACCTCCAGCACGACCTGCTCGAGGCCGCCCGCTCGGACCTGCGCGCCTCCGTCGAGGCCCTCGAGGCCACCGGCGGCCGCGCGACCGGCGTGCTGGTCACCGACGAGCCCGTCCACGCCCTCGTGGAGAGGTCCACGGCGGTCTCGGCCGCCGAGGTCATCGTCCTGACCCGGTCCCACGTCGTGGCGGAGTTCTTCCACGTCGACTGGACCTCCCGGGCCCGCCGCAAGCTCGGTGTCCCCGTCCTGCACCTGCTCGAGCACGAGAACTTCGACGAGCAGGCGGGCGGAGGCGAGGGCGTCAGCGGCTTCTGACCTCCCGCCGGGCCGGTCTCAGCGGGACGCCGCGGCGATCGGCCGCAGGCCGTCCGGCGCCTCGCTGTCCACCTCGAAGACCGGCACGCGCTCGAACGTCGGCGGCTGCCACATGCCAGCCCGCCGCGCCGCCCGCAGCGTCAGCGCCTTCGCCGCCGCCGCAGGGCCGGTCTCCTTGGTGGAGGCGACCGGCAGGTGCAGGCGGGTGGAGAGGACCCGGTTCGCCGACCAGACGTGGCCACGGCGCGCGGTGGCGCGCGTCGTGTGCTCCGTGGACAGCGAGACGTTGAGGCCCTCGACGTTGACCACCCGGTGCGGTGCGTTCTGCGGCCAGGAGGCGACGTCCCCGGGAGCCAGGTCGTACGTCGTCGCGCCGGCGTCCCAGGCGGGGTCGTACGGCAGCTCCTCCTCGGTCTCGTTGGTGAAGATCCGCTGCAGGTCGACCGTGCTGCAGTAGCGCTCGTCCAGCGCCGGGTAGACCCACACCCGCTTGCGCCCCCGGACGTGCCACAGCAGGTTCGGCTGGGTGTCGGCGTGGTAGTACACCTGCGCCGAGGGCGAGGAGACCAGCAGCGTCGCCTTGCGCCGGATCGGCCGGAAGTCCGGGCGCAGGGCGCCCAGCTCGGCGTAGAGCCGGTCGACCAGGTCGCGCATCTCCTCGATCGACTCGTCGACGCGCAGGATGTTCAGCCACAGGCGGCCGCGCCGGACCGCGTCGAGGAGCTCCTCGCCCGGCAGGTCGGACCGGGCCACGCTCGCCCAGTCCTCGGGGCGCGCCGGGTCGGTGCCCATCGTGTAGATGTGGACGCGGTCGCGCGGCATGCGGTCCAGCAGCGCGACCAGGCCCTGGTCGGTGAACGCGTCCGCGGCGGGGGGCTCGTGCAACCCGTGGCGGGCCAGGAGCGGGGCCTCGCCCCACGTCTGCACCTCCTGCGCGGACCACGGCACCAGCACGTCTGTCATCTCGTCGCCCTCCCTGGCGCTCCCGCCTCTGCGCACGCCCAGGGAGAAGGTACTCGCACCCGGACCCCCGGGACGGCCGAATGGCGCGGAGGAGCGCCCCGGGCGACGGCGGCGCGCCGCGGCGCTGGACGCGGTCACAGGGTGACGGCGTCGGAGAGGCCCAGCAGCACGGCGGGCACGGCGACCACCGCCTGCAGTCCCAGCCCGATGACCACGTCGGACGTCGGCACCGGCTCCGCGTCCTCCGACGCCTCCAGCCGCGCGCCGAGCCAGAGCCCGACCGCGCCGGCCACCGGCGCGACCCACATCAGCCACCACTGCCAGGCCGCGAGCCCCTCGAAGACGGCGAGCCAGCACGTGACCGCGTTGTAGATCGACCCGGTGCTCACCAGCACGGACAGCACACCCAGCAGCGGGGTGTCGGGCGTGCCGTCGCCGCCGCCCAGCCCCCAGGCGGTCATGCCCGCCACGGTGAACACCGACACCGCGGCGACGACGAGGGCGATGACGACCAGCATCAGTCGGCGACCCGGTTGCCGTCCTCGTCCCAGTGGGCGGCGACCTTCTTGCTGGGCTGCACGCGCGGCGGCTCGCCGGGCATCTTGGGGTAGTCGGGGGGGTAGTTCAGCTCCCCCAGCCCGTTGGCCACGTCGGTCTCCCACATCTGCAGCAGCGGCTCGAGGGTGCCGGCGTGGTCGTCGATGGCGGCCATCGCGTCGCCTCGGTCCCGCAGCCGCTCGGGCACGGTCCACAGGTTGAGGGATCGCGGGTCCACCTCGGGCAGCTCGTCCCACTCGACCGGCGTGGAGACCGGCGCGCCCGGGACCGGTCGCAGGGAGTACGCCGAGGCGATCGTGCGGTCGCGGTTGTTCTGGTTGTAGTCCAGGAAGATCCGCTCCCCCCGCTCCTCCTTCCACCACGCGGTCGTCACGCCCGGGTCGCGCCGCTCGAGCTCACGCCCCAGCGCGATCGCGGCGTGCCGCAGGTCGACGAAGTCCCAGCGCGACTCGATGCGCACGTAGACGTGCACGCCCCGGTTGCCGCTGGTCTTCGGGAAGCCGGTCAGCCCGTGCTCGGCGAGCAGGTCGCGCAGCAGCAGCGCCACCCGGGCGGCGTCGGCGAACGACGTGCCCGGCTGCGGGTCCAGGTCGAGCCGCAGCTCGTCGGGCCGGTCGACCTCGGCCCGGCGCACCGGCCACGGGTGGAAGGTCAGGGTCCCCATCTGACCGCACCACGCCGGGACCGCGATCTCGGTCGGGCAGACCTCGTCCGCCGTACGCCCCGACGGGAAGGTGACTTGCGCGGTCTCGAGGTAGTCGGGAGCGCCCTTGGGCACCCGCTTCTGGTAGAACGCGTCGGCCTTCTCCCCCGGCCGACCGGTCGCCAGCCTGATCTCGGGGCGCACGCCCGAGGGCCAGCGCTCCAGCGCCGTCGGCCGCTCGCGCAGCGCCCGCATCAGGCCTTCCTCGACCGAGACGAAGTACTCCACCACCTGCAGCTTGGTGACCTCGGGCGTGGTCTCGGTCGCCTCGTAGATGACGCGGTCGGGGCTCGTCACGCGGACCTCGCGGTCGCCTGCGGTCACCGAGACGGCGGGAGTGGCCATGGGGGCATCCAAGCACGGGGTACGTTCGCCCCATGGGTTACCAGGTCGAGAAGAGCGACGCCGAGTGGCGTGAGGAGCTGTCCCCCGACGAGTACGCCGTCCTGCGCAAGGGCGGCACCGAGCGGGCGTTCATGGGCAAGTACACCGACACCGAGACCGAGGGCGTCTACTCGTGCCGCGCCTGCGGCGCCGAGCTGTTCCGCTCCGACCACAAGTTCCACTCCCACTGCGGCTGGCCGTCGTTCTACCAGCCGCTGGCCGGCGAGACCGTGGAGTACGTCGAGGACACCAGTCACGGGATGAAGCGCGTCGAGGTGCGCTGCGCCTCGTGCGGCTCGCACCTGGGCCACGTGTTCGAGGGCGAGGGCTACGACACCCCGACCGACCAGCGCTACTGCATCAACTCGGTCTCGCTGACCCTCGAGCCGAAGGCCTGAGGGCCGGCCCCAGCGGGACTGCCCCGCGCTCAGGGCAGGTCGGCGAGCAGCTCGGCCACCTCGCGCCGGCGGCCGGTGTAGAACGGGATCTCCTCGCGCACGTGGCGGCGGGCCGCGGACCCGCGCAGGTGCCGCATCAGGTCGACGATGCGGAAGAGCTCGTCGCCCTCGAAGGCCAGGATCCACTCGTAGTCGCCCAGCGCGAACGAGGCGACCGTGTTGGCGCGCACGTCCTTGTAGTCCCGGGCCATCTGGCCGTGCTCGGCGAGCAGCGCGCGACGCTCGTCGTCCGGGAGGAGGTACCACTCGTAGGACCGGACGAACGGGTAGACGCAGACGTACTGCCGGGCCACCTCGTCGGCCAGGAACGCCGGGATGTGGCTGCGGTTGAACTCCGCCGGACGGTGCAGGGCCATCTGCGACCACACCGGCTCCAGGCGCCGCCCGAACGAGGTGCGGCGGAAACGGTGGTAGTGCTGCTGCAGCAGGTCGGAGGACTCCGCGTGCGTCCACACCATCACCTCGGCGTCGGCACGAAGCCCGGAGACGTCGTACACCCCGCGCACGGTGACCTGGTCGCCCATCTCCTCGAAGAGCTTGTCGACCTCGCGGGCCTCGGCGCCGCGGTCGGCCTCGCGCTCGGGCCCGTCGAGCCGGTCGCGCAGGTGGAAGACCGACCACATCGTGTAGCGGATGGAGTCGTTGAGGTCCTTGGCGAGCTTGCCCTTGTTGGGGATCTGGCTGGAGCCGGCGTCGGTCATGGCTCCATTGTGGCGCGCCGCCCCGAGTGCCCGAGGTGGCGGTCCACCTCGTCGGCCGCCTTGCCGGCCGAGGCGATGCACGCCGGCACGCCGACGCCGTCGTACGTCGCCCCGCAGACCGCGAGCCCCGGCACGGTCGCGACGGCCGAGCGGACCCGGGCCACCCGGGAGAGGTGGCCGACGGCGTACTGCGGGAGGCCACCGCCCCACCGCTGGACGTGCCACGCGACGGGTCCGGCCTGCAGGCCGATCGCGTCGGCGAGGTCGACGACGGCGGCGTCGACCAGCTCGAAGTCGTCGCGCTGGAGGTCGCGCTCCTCGCGGTGACGCCCGAGCGAGGCCCGCACGTGCACCAGCCCGAGCTCGGCGCCGGCGCGGCAGACCCAGTCCCACTTGCGGAAGGAGTACGTCGCGGCCTTGATCGCGCGCCCGTCGACCGGCGGGACCAGGAACCCGGACCCCTCCACGCGCGGGAACTGCTCGGCGGCGAAGGCCATCGTGACCACCGCCATCGAGGCGACCTCGACCTCGCCCAGCGCCGCGGACGCGTCGGGGGCGAGGTCGGCGAGGAGCCGGGAGGCGTTGGGCGCCGGGGTCGCGACGACGACCGCGCGGGCCTCCATCGTGGAGGCGCGGTAGGCCGACCCGTAGGTCACGCGGAAGCCCTCCGGGGTCCGGCGCAGCTCGCGGACCGGCTCCCCCAGGCGCACGTCGAGGCCGCGGGCCAGCTCCTCGGGGAGGCGGCCGACGCCGCCGTCGATGCCGGCGAACACCGGTGCGTCGGACGGCGCCGCGGTGGCCTGCGCCGCGGCGTGGAGCAGCGAGGGGTCCCGGTCGAGCAGCGCCACGACCTGCGGGACGGCGGCTCGGGCGGAGATCTCGCGGGCGTGGCCGGCGTACACCCCGCCGAGCAGTGGCTCCACCACGCGGTCGAGCAGCTCGCTGCCGAAGCGGCCGGCGATCAGCTCGCCGACGCTGAGGTCCTCGCCCAGGACCGACGCGGGCAGCGTGGGCTCCTCCGCGACACGGGCCACGCCCTCCTCGGAGAGCACCCCGCTCGCGCGCAGGTCCTCCAGGTCGGCCGGCACGCCCATCAGCGACCGCGGCAGGGCGCACATCTCCCCGCGCGACCAGATCCACGCCCTGGTGGTCTGCGGGTGCACCAGGGCGTCCCGGAGCCCGACCTCCTCGACCAGCGCGACGGCCTCGGGGCGTCGGGCCAGCAGCGACTCCGCGCCGACGTCGAGGGTGACGCCCCCGACCTCCTCGAGCCGCAGCTTGCCACCGACGCGGTCGCTGCCCTCGAGGACCACGACGGGCTGCCGAGGGTGGCGACGTCGGATCTCCCGCGCGGCGGTGAGCCCGGCGACGCCGCCCCCGACCACGACGACGGGCAGCCCTTCGGTGGTCTCCATCCCTCCATCTCACCAGAGGGGACGGAACCGGGCACCCCGCGGCTGCGTCAGACCCGTGTCCCGACGAATGGAGCCGCCATGAAGACGCATCTGACACGATCCCGCCTCGCCGCGGTCCTCGCGACCGCCGCCCTGGCCGCCGGGCTCACCGGCTGCTCGGGAGGCGGCTCGGGAGCGAGCGACTCGGGTGGAGGGTCGGGTGCCGACGCCGCCCGTGCGGCCGACGCTCCCCTCGCCGCGCGCGACGGGCTCACGGACGAGGCGGACGCCTTCTCGGGTGCCGCGGCCACGGACAGCACGGCGGGCAAGTCGACGGGGAAGGCGTCGACCCGCCTCCCCGAGGGCTCCTTCCTCGGGCGCGACGTGATCGCCACCGCCCAGGTCACCGTCCGCACCACCGACGTCACCAAGGCGCGGGAGCAGGTCGGCGACCTGCTGCGGAGGTACGTCGGCTACGTCGCCGAGGAGCGCACCGAGCGCAACCGCAGGGGCGAGACGGTCCGCTCGGTGCTGCAGCTGCGGGTGCCGACCGAGAAGTTCGACGCCGCGCTGACCGACCTGGAGGGGCTGGCCCCGCAGGTCGACGTCGACCGCAGCACCGAGGACGTCACCCAGCAGGTGATCGACGTCGCCTCACGGATCCGAACCCAGGAGATCAGCCTCGGCCGGCTGCGCCGCTTCCTCGACCGGGCCACGACGGTCGACGGCATCGTGCGGCTGGAGTCGGAGATCGCGCGACGGGAGGGCGACCTCGGCTCGCTGCGTGCCCAGCAGCGTCAGCTGGCCGACCTCACCGCCGAGTCGACGATCACCGTCCACCTGGAGCACGTGGCGAAGGTGGAGCCGGCGCCCGACCCGAAGGAGGCCGGCACCGGGTTCCTGGCCGGGCTCTCCACCGGCTGGGGCGCCTTCACCGCCGCGGTGGCCGGGCTCAGCCAGGCGGCCGGGGTCGTCCTGCCGTTCGCCGTCGCGCTGGCGCTGGTCGGCGTGCCGGTGCTGGTGTGGCTGCGCCGCCGGCGGCGCGCCGCGCCGCTGGTCGAGCCGGCGGCCTGAGCCCGCCCGGCGCGGGTCAGCGGGCGGAGACCTCGTGCACGTGGTCGGTCAGGCGGGCCAGCTGGTCGGGGTCGGTCGCGGGGAGCACGCCGTGGCCGAGGTTGAAGATGTGGCCCGGGGCGGTGCTGCCCGCCTCGACCACCTCGGTCGCCCGGGCGAGCATCACCTCGGTCGGCGCGAACACCAGGGTGGGGTCGAGGTTGCCCTGGACCGCCCGGCCGCCCGCGCGGCGTACGCCGTCCTCGAGCGGCACGCGCCAGTCGACGCCGACGACGTCGGCACCGGCCTGACCCATCAGCCCGAGCAGCTCGCCGGTGCCGACCCCGAAGTGGATCCGCGGCACGCCCAGCTCGCCGGCCGCGGCGAGCACGGCCGAGGAGTGCGGCATGACCAGCGCGCGGTAGTCCTGCGGCGACAGCGCGCCGGCCCACGAGTCGAACAGCTGCACCGCGGAGGCGCCGGCCTCGACCTGCACCCGCAGGTAGGCCGCCGCGATGCCGGCGATCTTGCGCATCAGGGCGTCCCAGACGTCCGGGGCGCCGTGCATCATCGCCTTGGTCCTTGCGTGCTCCTTGGACGGACCGCCCTCCACCAGGTAGGACGCCACGGTGAACGGGGCCCCGGCGAACCCGATGAGCGGGGTCGGCCCGAGCTCGGCCACGAGCAGGCGCACGGCCTCGGTGACGTAGGGGACGTGCTCGGGGGTGAGGTCGGGGATGCGCTCGACGTCGGCGAGGGTGCGCACCGGCGAGGCGACCACCGGTCCGATCCCCGGCTCGATGTCGAGGTCCACCCCGACGGCCTTGAGCGGCAGCACGATGTCGGAGAAGAAGATCGCCGCGTCCACGCCGTAGCGGCGCACCGGCTGCAGGGTGATCTCGGTGATCAGGTCGGGTCGCATGCAGGACTCGAGCATCCCGATGCCCTCACGGACCTTGCGGTACTCCGGCAGGGAGCGGCCGGCCTGCCGCATGAACCACACCGGCGTGTGGGGCACCGGCTCCCCCCGGGCTGCGCGGACCAGGGCCGACTCGCGGGGTGACCTGCGGTGATCGGTCTCGGGGGAAGGGCTCGACATGGGGCCCAGTCTTCCAGAGGACGCGACACCGGCCGTCGCGTGTCTGTGCTTCACGAGCGCACGATCGCCCGTACGCTGAGGCCATGGCCACACGCTCACCCTCCCGTGTGGCGTCCGCTGCTCTGCCGCAGACGTTCCGGGACGCCGTCGCGCAGCTGCGCGCCGCCCGGCTCCGTCCCGAGGTCGCGTGCGAGGAGATGCCCGCCCCGCAGCGCATCGCGCCGTTCTCCTCCGCCCTGTCCGCCGACGTGACGGTGGCCGGTGAGGACGTGGGCACGGGCCGGCTGGTGCTCCTGCACGACCCGGCCGGCAACGACGCCTGGGCCGGCACCTTCCGCTGCGTCGCCTACGTCCGCGCCGAGCTCACCCCCGACTTCACCGCCGACCCGATGCTGGCCGACGTCGCCTGGACCTGGCTGGTCGAGGCGCTGGACCAGCACGGTGCGGCCTACGGCGCCGCCTCCGGCACGGTCACCAAGGTCACCTCGGAGAGCTTCGGCGCGATGGCCGACGACGAGGGCAGCGCCCAGCTCGAGATCCGGGCGTCCTGGACGCCGCAGGGCGAGCTCGGGCCCCACGTCGAGGCCTGGGGCGAGCTGCTGTGCACCGCCTCCGGCCTGGAACCGGTCCCCGACGGGGTCACGGCACTGCCGAGCCGCCGCGGCCAGCGTGGCGAGGGATGAGCCAGGCCGACGCGACGGACGGGCCCGACGCACCGGAGCCGGACGCTCCCCCGCCTCCCGCACCCCTGCTCGAGCTGCGTGACGGGCTGCCCCAGGTCACCCAGGACGACGCCGGCCTCGCCGGGGTCGCCGCTCGCATCGCGGCAGGCACCGGTCCGGTCGCGATCGACGCCGAGCGGGCCTCGGGCTACCGCTACTCCGCTCGCGCCTACCTCGTGCAGCTGCGCCGCGAGGGCGCCGGCACCGCGCTGGTCGACCCGATCGACCTGCGCGACGTCACCCCGCTGGCGCAGGCGCTGAGCGGTCCGGAGTGGATCCTGCACGCGGCCACGCAGGACCTGCCGTGCCTGCGCGAGCTCGGCCTGAGCCCCTCCTCGCTGTTCGACACCGAGCTGGCCGGCCGGCTGCTCGGCTACCCCCGCGTGGGCCTGGCGACGCTGGTCGAGGAGATCACCGGCTACCGCCTCCGCAAGGAGCACTCGGCCGTCGACTGGTCGACACGGCCACTGCCCACGCCCTGGCTGGAGTACGCCGCCCTCGACGTCGAGGTGCTGGTCGAGCTGCGTGACGCGCTCGCCGAGCAGCTGGAGGAGGCCGGCAAGAGCGAGTGGGCACGGCAGGAGTTCGCCGCACTGTGCGACTTCGAGGCACCCGGACCGCGGGCCGAGCCGTGGCGCCGCACCTCCGGGCTCCACCGGGTCCGCGGGCGCCGCAGCCTCGCGGCGGTGCGGGCGATGTGGCACGCCCGCGACGACATCGCCGCCGAGCGCGACGTCACCCCCGGCCGGATCCTGCCCGACAGCGCGCTGGTCGAGGCCGCCTCGGCCCTCCCGCGCGACCGCGGGACGCTGCTCGGGCTGCCCGGGTTCAAGGGGCGGGGCGCCGCGCGCTACGCCCCGACCTGGCTGCAGGCGCTGCAGGAGGCCCGTGCGCTGCCCGACGACGAGCTGCCCACCGCCGCCGCGAGGTACGACGGCCCACCGCCCCCGCGCGCCTGGGCCGACCGCGACCCGGTCGCGGCGGCCCGCCTCACCCAGGCGCGGGCCGAGGTCCAGGCGCTGGCCGGGGTCGCTCGACCTGCCGGTCGAGAACCTGCTGACCCCCGACTACCTCCGGCGGGTGCTGTGGCAGCCTCCCGCCGACGGCGCGGCCGCCGAGCTCGAGCGGCTGGGGGCCCGACCGTGGCAGGTCGAGCTCACCGCGGGCCTGCTGGACGAGGCGATCGCCGCCCACCCGTCGGCCTGACCCGGCGGCTCAGCCGTCGGCGTCACCCTGGTCGAACCAGCTCGTGGACTCCTCGTCGATGGCCGGGAGCTCGCGGTCCAGGCGCTCCTCCAGGTCGCGGCCGGAGCCGGCGGCCAGGCTGCTCATCAGCTCGGAGATCCGGGTCGCGGCCAGGCGCCAGCCGCGGGAGTAGGGAAGGAACACCGAGCGCTTCTGGCCCTCCAGGAACGGCGTCACGGTGAGCGGACGGCGGCCCGGCTGGGTGAAGGCGCGTGAGTTCACCACGTCGAGGCCGGCCGGCACGAGCGCGCCCGAGCGCGCCGCCCGGGCCTGGGACGGGTCGCTGACCGCGTGCGCGACGAAGTCCACGGCCGTCTCGCGCACCGGGCTGTCCGCGTCGACGCAGAGCCCGTTGATCACCGACGAGGTGGACCTGGACCGGCCGACCTTCGGGACCGACAGCACGTCGAACGGCACCCCGGCGGCGCGCAGCTCGGGCACGTCGGCACGGGTGCCGAACAGGAACGCCAGGTCACCGTCGGCGAAGCGCTCCAGCGGCGACCTGCGCAGGGCCTGCCGGTCGGTCAGCACGGCCTCGCGGTCGCGGGCGAGGTCGGCGTAGGCGGTCAGCGCCTCGCGCCCGGCGCCGCTGTCGAGCTGCAGCGTGGTGGGGTCGTCGAACTGGTCCACGATGTCCCCGCCCGCGCTGTCCATGAGGGCGGACAGGAGGTCGGCGTCGTCGGGGAGGTAGACGGCCTTGAACCCGGGCCGCGTGACCTCGCTCGCGACGAGACGGGCCGTGGCGTCGAAGTCCTGGAACGACCAGGAGGCGTTCTCGTCCGGGGGGACGATGCCCTCGGCGTCGAGCCGGCCGTACCGCACCAGGCGCTGGTTGACGAACAGCACCGTGGGTGACATCTCGAACGGCATGCACTGCAGCGCCGCGTCGGCGCTGAACGAGGTCAGCGCGATGCGCTGGAAGTCGTCGCCGAACGCCACCCCGCGGTCCTCGAGGTCGTCGTCGAGCGGGTGCAGCCTCCCGGTGGAGACCAGGTCGGGCAGGAAGTGCTGGTCGAGCAGGAACACGTCCGGGGGCGTCGCCGACCGCTTCCCGGTCCGCCTCGGAGCCGGGGACGGCGACGCGGGTCTCGCGGACCGGCTCTGCGACGCGCCCGGGGCCGGTGGCCGCGGCGTGGACAGGTCGGCGAACGCGTCCTCGCCGGCGGCGGCCGCGTCGGAGTGCTTCTGCAGCACGACCGTGACGCCCGGGTGGTCGGCCTCGAAGGACTCGGCGATCGCGCGGTAGGCGCGCATCTCGGCCGCGTCGCCGTACACCGAGAAGTGCAGGGTCTGCGGCTGGGCCGGGGCGCTGGAGGTGACCGTCGACGGGCTGGGCGAGGGCGTGGGGCCGGCAGGAGTCCCGGTGCAGCCGGCGAGCAGACCCGCCACTGCCAGGAGGGCCGCCGAGCCCGCTGTCGCCGCGCTCGCCGCCCGACCCACGTGCCCTCCTGCTGCTTGCCTCGCCCGGTGTCCCCTCACGTGCGCACGCTATCGGCTCACCCCACGCGCCACGCCTGGCCCTTGCCGTCGGCGGACACCCTGCGCGACCTATGGTGAGGTCTCGACCAGGGAACGCCCCCGACCCCCGGGAGGGACCATGACCAGCCGCACGCGGGTACGACGACCGGCGCCCCTGCGCGCCGCGACGGTCGGCCTGGCCGCCCTGGTGACGATCGGGGCGCTGGGGGCGTGCGCGCAGGACGAGTCCCGCGACGTGAGCAGCGAGCCGACCGCCCCGTCCTCCACCGCGACGCCGACCGAGTCCGGGACCACCGAGACCCCCACCGAGTCGGAGACCCCGACGCCCACGCCGACCACGGACACCCCGACCCCGACGCCGACCCAGACGGTCGAGCCGGCCCCGGCGCTCACCAGCCGCCTGCTCCCGGCCCGGGCCGTGGCGGGGCTCAACGACCAGTGGCGCTGGCGCGACGGCGAGACCCGCACCGCCGAGCCCACCACGGGCCGGATCGCCGACTGCGTCCGCTTCTCCCTCGCCGCGATCGGCGCGAGCGAGGCGGTCACCCGCACCTACGGCCCCCCGGTCGCGGCGGCCGACGCACGTGCGAGCGCCTTCCAGCTCGTCGCGCGCTTCCCCGACGAGCAGACCGCGGTCCGGGTGATGGAGGTGCTCCGCTCGTGGCGCTCGACCTGTCAGCGCCGGCTCAACAACGTCTCCGACCAGCCGCACCGGGTCAGCCGCGCCGTCACGATCGACGCCGGGGACGACGCCTTCACCTACCTGCACACCACGCCGGGCTCGACCCCGGACACCACCCAGTTCGAGGACGTCGGGCAGGTCCGGGTCGGACAGCTGATCTCGCTGGTCGTCGTACGCCTGGACGAGCAGGACTACAACTACTCGGCACGGCGCTCGCCCGCCGGGCGCACCCTGACTCCGGCAGCCAGCAGGCTGCGCTGACCACCGCGGTGAGCACGTGACCGGGTCCGGCGGCTCCGCAGGCGGTGAGGGCGCTCCGCGCCACCGCCGCCCGACCATGCCGGGGTCGAGCCACTTCGACGCCATCGTCGGCGACGTCGACCCGGCGGTGCGCAGCGAGGCCGCCGACCGGTCCGCCGCCCTGCTCGTGCGCGGGCCGCGCAGCGACGAGGAGGCCGCGGTCGTCGAGCGCATCGTGCGCCTGGCCGACACCGAGGGCCTGGAGGAGATCGCGGAGGTGTGGGCCGGCTCCCCGCCCGAGTCGCTGGCGGGCAGCCTGTGGCGGCTGTTCCTCCTGCGGTCGTGGGTGTACGCCGACCCGGCCGGCGCGGCGCGCCAGTTCGACGCGGGCCGTCGGCACTCGCCGGTCCGCGAGGTGGTGGCCGGCGTGACCTCGCCGCCCGGCCCCCAGGAGGTGATGGTGCTGGCCGACCAGGTGCTGCGCGGCATCCGCACCGGTGACTACGCCGACGCGCTGTTCCGGGCAGCGGCGTTCGCACACCTGGCCGCCACCGGCCGCGCGCACCTGGCCGACGAGGCCAGCGGCGTGGCGGGCGACCTGTCCGCGGCGCGGCTGATGACGCTGGCCGACCAGCTGGAGGCGGCAGGTCGCCAGGAGCTCCGCGGCGGGCTCGCCTGACCCGTACACTGGGCCACGCGCCGGACCGCGGCAGCCCCGGGTCCCACATATAGCCGCTACGAGCGGCCACGCGCCGTGAGGCGCTCCCGGTCCGGCGCACCAGTCCCAGGACACCAAGGACCTCAGGGCCGTCAGAGCGCGAGCCGCGCCACCACCCCTGCGTGGTCGGAGGGCCACCGCAGCACCGCCTCGCCGGCCGGCACGTCCCCGAGCAGGGACACACGCTCGACGTCGGCGCCCCGCACCCACACGTAGTCGATGCGCTCGAACAGCTCTGACTCGGCGTTGCTCAGGTCGGGGGCCTGGCAGCAGGTCCAGCCCGGGCCGGCCCCGCCGGCGAGCCAGGCGTCGACCAGCTCCTCCGGCATCCCGACCGCGTCGGGGGTGGCGTTGAAGTCGCCCACCACCACCAGTGGCCCCGCCCAGCCCGACGCCGCGGCGAGCAGCTCGTCGCGCTGGGTGTCGCGCGACCGGGCGGCGTAGGCCTCGGTGTGGGTGTTGACGAAGCCGAACGGCTGCCCGTCGACCTCGCAGGCCGCGGCGCACCAGCCGCGCGTGATGGCCAGCCGGTCGGTGTTGAGGGACACCACGCCGAGGGCCTCCCCGAACAGTCCGCTGCGGGTCTGGCCGACGCGGACCGGCGAGTCGGCGCGGCGCAGCACGACGTTGGCGCCCGAGAGGGTGATCGTCCCGGGCAGGTCGGAGCCGGCACCGACGGCGGCGGCACCGCCGAAGGTCTGCACCTCGCACACCACCTCGTAGCCCAGCCCGCGCTCGGCGAGCACCCCGAGCAGGAGTGCCCCGAAGTCCCACAGCGTCTCGCCCTCGAGGGTCCAGGTGCAGACCTCCTGCAGCCCGACGAGGTCGGGGGCGTGCGGAGCCAGGGCATCGGCGACCAGCGCCACGCGCTGGTCGAAGGAGGTGGCGAGCAGCTGGCGCTGCACCTCCTCGAGGTTGGTGGCCATCTCCGCGACCGGGCGGTCGCCGAGGACGAGGCTCAGGTCGGCGCCGAGGTACAGGTTGTACGTCGCGACCACCACGGAGTTGGACACATGACCAAGTTTAGGACATCTAGGGTGTCCCCGTGGACCCGTCCGAGCGTGCCGCAGACCCCGTCGAGGTGACCTGGGCCCCCGAGCCCGACGGCCTCCCCGACCCCGGCGAGGTGGTGTGGACCTGGGTCCCCTACGAGGACGACCCGCAGCAGGGCAAGGACCGTCCGGTCATCGTGCTGGCGCGGGTCCCGGGGGCGGACGACGCCTTCGGCCCGGACCTGCTGGCCCTGCAGCTGACCAGCAAGGACCACGACCGCGACGCCGAGCAGGAGGCGTCCTGGGGACGCCACTGGATGGACGTCGGGACCGGCGGCTGGGACCGCGACCGGCGCCCCAGCGAGGTCCGGCTCGACCGGTTGCTGCGGCTGCCCGAGGCCGGCGTGCGCCGCGAGGGCGCCGCGCTCGACCGCGACGTCTTCGACGCGGTGCTCGCCGCCGCCGGGGAGTTCCACCCCGAGCTCCTCGGGTGAGCAGGCCCGTGGAAGAGGTCCGGCGCAGGCTCGAGTCCGAGCGCGCCTCGGTGGTCGCGGGCCTCGCCCGGCTGACCGGCGACTACGACGCCGTGGTCGCCGCCTCCCGCGACAGCAACGCCGACGACGAGCACGACCCCGAGGGCGCCACGATCGCCTTCGAGCGCTCGCAGATCGGCGCGCTCCGACGCCAGGCGGAGGGACACCTGCAGGAGGTCGACGCCGCCCTGCAGCGGCTGGACCGGGGGACGTACGGCGTCTGCGAGGTCTGCGGGGAGCCCGTCGGCGAGGGCCGGCTGGAGGCCAGGCCCGTGGCCCGCGCCTGCATCCGCTGCGCGACCGCCGCCGGCCGCCGCTGACGACGGCTCGGAGCGCTGCGGCTACTGCGGGAAGCTCCACTGCATGGTCGTGGGCGGGTCGACCGTCCTCGGTGACCGGTAGAGGCGCGAGGCCCGCTCGCAGCTGCCGTGGAGGTCGCAGCGCACGGCAGCGAGGAACTGCGTGCCGACGGGCTGCAGGAGGACGTCGCGGACGGACTCCCACTCGCTGAACCCGAACCACCTCGGCGCGCGGAAGGTGCTCACCACCCGGCCACCCTGTCGGCGGACCTGGATCGTCCGTGGCCCGATGCCGTCGGTGCGGATGTCGGTGGTGAGCATCCGGCGGGCGCCGGGTGAGAAGCCGGTCGGGATATCCCGGCACGAGCGCCACAGGACCGCCTGCGGACGGCTCAGCACCACCGTCCGCTGACAGTCGAGCGATGGCCTGGCGGGGTCGGGGACCAGGACCACGAGCCGATCGGCCGCGATGTCCGCGCGGGCAGGTCGCGCCACGATCAGCCTCACCCGGTCGGCCTCCGGGTTCCACCAGGAGGTCCGGCCGCCCCGCAGGCCGGTCAGGACCATCCGCCTGGTGCCGTAGTCCGACACCTCGACGCCGTAGGAGGCGAACGTCCGTTCGCGGACCAGGTCCCCGGAGCGGGTGCGCACCACGCGGATGCGGGTCTCGCGCCGCTTCAGCAGCGTGGAGAGAGCGAGGCGGCTCCCGTCCGAGGAGACCGTGGCGGTGGTCCGGTCGCCGAAGCGTTGGAGCACCTGCCTGCTGCCGTCCGGCTCCACCAGCTGGACGGCGTAGCGCTCGAGATCGGCGTTCCCGGTGGTGACCAGGTAGTCAGGCCCGATGCTGCCCAAGAGCCACACGTGTGCTGGCCCTCGGACCGGGACCCGCTGGTCGCCGTCGACGATGACCCCCTCCTGCACGTGCAGGAGGCTCGTGGCGGGCCCGCGCTCGAGCTGTCCGGGGCGGAGCACCACGTCCGGCGCTGCGGCCCGGGTCGCCGTCGTCCCACCTGCGGGGACCGCTGCGGCGCTCAGCACCGCGACCAGCAGCCCGGCGACAGCAGACCTCCCGTGCAGGTGCCACCTCGACCGACCGGCTGTCGTGGACATGAGCCCTCCCGTGCGAGACGTGGGCCGGCGATCCGGGCCCCACTCCCATGCTCCGCGGCGCCGGCGCCCCCGACAGAGCCGTTCGGCCCCCACCGGGGAGGCGGTGCGACCACACCGACCCGCCACGCGATCGGGTCAGGCGGGACGGCGCAGCACCACGAGCGCGACGTCGTCCTCGACGCTGTCGTCGCCGAGCCCCTGGGCGATGATGCGGGTGCACGCGGTCTCCGCGTCGTCGTCCGCGGCGAAGGAGTCCAGCACGAGGTCGAGCCGCTCGAGGTCCGGGTCGGGGTGCGCGACGGTGGGGTGCCGCCGTTCGACGAGCCCGTCGGTGAACAGGGCCAGCGCCGACCCCGGCGACAGCTTGACGTCCTCGGTGTCGCGCGGGATCTCGGGATCGAGCCCCAGCAGGAGACCGGCGGACCGCGTGGCGGCCTCGGCCCGGGGCAGGTCGGGACGGCTCACCAGGGGCGCCGGGTGCCCGGCGTTGCAGATCGTCACGACGTCGAAGGGCGGCTCGGTGACGGCGTAGACGACCGTCGCGGTGATGGTGCCCTCGAAGTGGCACAGCTTGCGGTCGAGCCGGTGCACGACCTCGGCCGGGTCGTCGTGGTCGAGGGCGTAGGCGCGCAGCGTGCTGCGCAGCCGGCCCATCGCGACCGCCGAGTGGAGCCCGTGACCCTCGACGTCGCCCATGACGATGCCGACCTTGCCGCTCGGCAGCGTGAAGATGTCGTACCAGTCGCCGCCGAGCGCACCGTCCGCCGGCAGGTAGCGGACGGCGATGTCCAGACCTGGGATGGTCGGAGGCGCGGCCGGCAGGAGGCTGCGCTGCAGGGCCAACGCGGCGAGGTGGGCGTTGCCCTCGGTGCGCTCGGAGAGCCGCCGGCTGACCTCCACCGCCGCGTCCTCGAGCCGCTCGATGTCCTCGGCGGTGAAGTCGCGTGGAGCAAGGCTCCCGACGTGCAGCACGCCGAGCAGCCCCCTCGTCCCGAGGACGGGGACGCCGAGGAGCCGGCGGAGCCCGAAGTCGCGCAGGATCGGGTTGAGCACCGAGACCTCGTTGATCTCGTTGAGGACCACGGGGGCGCGGGTGGCGGCCACCCGGCCCGCGAAGCCGGCGCCCACGGGGACGTGCGTGGCTCCCCGCCACCGACGACCGAGTCCGGCTGACGCGGCCGGTTCGAGGACGGTGCCGCTCTCGTCCAGGAGGAGGAGGGTCGCGGTGTCGGAGCGCATGCGGTCGCGGACGCTCTCCATGAAGCCCTGCAAGGACTCCGCGCTGATCGTCACCGACATTCCGTCCAACCCCCCGAGGTCGACCGCGCCGCCCGCGGGTCGTGGGTCCCATCCTCCCACAGGGTGATCCGTGCGGCGCACCCCTAGAGGGCGTCGAGGGCTCTCCTGACCCGGGTCTCCGAGACCGGGCGGGGGGTGCCGAGGCGCTGCGCCCAGAGGCTGACGCGCAGCTCCTCGATCATCCACCCGATCTCCTCGAGCGCGAGCGGGACCGGCGCGTCGCTGCGCAGCGCGGACCGGCGGTGCAGCCACGCGTCCTGCAGGGGGCGGACGCGGTCCGCGAGCCCCTGGTCGCGCCCGGGCTGCTCGGGCAGGCGGGTGGCGCGCTCGGTGACCGCCTGCAGGTAGCGCACCAGGTGCGGCAGCCGCGTGGCGCCGGCCCGAGCCACGAACCCGTCCCCCACGAGCCGCCCCACCTGCGCCTGCATCTCGGTCATCGCCGGCAGCAGGCGCAGGTCCACGCTCCCGCTCAGCGCGCGGTCCGTCGTACGCCAGGCCTCGAGCACCCGCACCGCGTCGTCGAGCACGGCCGCCGAGCGGGCCACCACGTGCGGCCGCACCGCGGCGACCAGGTCGTCGAAGGCGTCCGCGTCCCACACCACTCCCCCGCGCTCGGCGACCAGCGCGCCGACGGCGGCGAGGCGGCAGTCCTGGAGGAACGCCTTGACGGTGGGGTACGGCGACCCGGCGAGCGCGAGCTTGCGGCGGTTGTCCCAGCCGTCGGTGAGGCGCGCCGCCTCGTCCGGCAGGGCGAGCGCCACCAGCCGTCGTACTCCGAGCAGGTGCGCGGCCTCCTGCTCCTCCTCGGCGGCGAAGACCTGCAGGCCGACACCGGCCCCCTCGTCGACCAGGGCGGGGAACCCGCGCACCTGGTGCCCGGCCCGGGTCCAGGTGTTCGACCGCTCGACCGTCGCGAAGGTCCACGACGTCTGACCGGTGGCGGTCCGGTCCACGGCCGCCTGCGACAGCGCCTCGGCGAACCGGCCCCGGAGCGGCGCCTTGAGGGTCGCGAGGTCCTTGCCGGTGGAGACGACCGTGCCGTCCTCGTCGACCACGCGGTAGGTCGGCTGGAGGTGCGGGGCGACGCGCGACCAGTCCCACGCCGAGCGGGGCACGACGACGCCGGTCCGCGAGAGCAGGTAGCGCTCGAGCGCGTCGAGCAGCGGCTCGCCCCCCGGCACGACCGCGCCCAGGAAGTCCCTGGCCCAGTTGGGCGCCGGCACGAAGTTGACCCTCAGCTGCTTGGGCAGCGAGCGCAGGAGCGAGACCACGAGCTCCTCGCGCAGCCCGGGCACCTGCCACGACAGGGCGTGGTCCTCGACCTGGTTGAGCGTGGCCAGGGGGAGGTCCACGGTCACGCCGTCGTCGTCGGCCCCGGGCTCGAAGTGGTAGCGCAGCGGGAGCGTGAGGTCACCGTCGCGCCACTCGTCGGGGTACTCCTGTGCGGTGACGTCGCGAGCGGCCTCGTTGAGCAGCATCTCGGGATCGAAGGTGAGCAGGTCGGGACGCTTCTGACGCGCGCGCTTCCACCAGCTGTCGAAGTGCGCGCCGGACACGCACTCCTCCCCCACCCGCTTGTCGTAGAAGTCGAACAGCGTGTGCTCGTCGACGACGAGGCCGCGCCGCCGCGCCCGGTGCTCGAGCTCCTCGGCCTCCTCCAGCAGCGCCCGGTTGTCGTGGAAGAACCGGTGGCGGGTCTGCCACTCGCCGTAGACCAGGGCGTGCCGGATGAACAGCTCGCGCGCGAGCGCGGGGTCGATCGCGCCGTACTGCACGAGACGGTCGGCGACCAGCGGGACGCCGTAGAGCGTGACCCGCTCGTGCGCCATGACGGCGGCGCGCTTGCGCGACCAGTGCGGCTCGGAGTGGGTGCGCTTGACCAGGTGCGCGCCGATCCGCTCGGCCCACTCCGGCCTCACCGCGGCGTTGACCCGGGCGAACAGGCGTGAGGTCTCGACCAGCTCGGCGGACATGACGAGCTCGGGCGGCTTCCTCGCCAGGCCGGAGCCGGGGAAGATCGCGAAGCGGGTGCCGCGGGCGCCGAGGTACTCCCGCATGGGACGTCGCTGCCCGGGCTGGGACTTCGGTGCCTCCTCGCGCAGGCCGACGTGGGACAGCAGGCCGGACAGCAGCGCCTGGTGCACGCCGTCCTCGTCGACCTGCTCGCCGTCGGGCACGTCCTTCCGGCCGCGCGCGCCCTCGAGGCCGACCTGCTTGGCGGTCTGGCGCAGCTGCTGCTCGACCTCCTGCCACTCGCGCAGCCGCAGGTAGTTGAGGAACTCGTTGCGGCACATGCGCCGGAAGGCGCTGGAACCCAGCTCGCGCTGCTGGGTGCGCACGTGGCGCCACAGGTTGAGCAGGGTGAGGAAGTCCGACGACTCGTGCTTGAAGCGGGCGTGCAGCTGGTCGGCCTGCGCCTGCTGCTCGACCGGCCGCTCGCGCGGGTCCTGCACCGACAGCGCGGCGGTGATCGCCAGCACCTCCGGCAGCACGCCGAGCCGCTCGGCCTCGAGGATCATCCGGCCGAGCCGCGGGTCGACGGGGAACGAGACCAGCCGCCGCCCGACCTTGGTCAGCCGGGGCCGGCCGCCCTCCGGCACGACCGCGTTGAGCTCCTCGAGCAGCTGCATGCCGGCGGTCACCTGGCGCCGGTCGGGAGGCTCGACGAACGGGAAGCGTGCGATGTCGCCGAGTCCCAGCGCGGCCATCTGCAGGATCACCGACGCCAGGTTGGTGCGCAGGATCTCGGGGTCGGTGAACTCCGGCCGGGAGTCGAAGTCCTCCTCGCGAGTAGAGCCGGATCGCCACACCCGCCTCGACGCGGCCGCAGCGGCCCGAGCGCTGGCTCGCCGAGGCCTGGCTCACCGGCTCGATCGGCAGTCGCTGCACCTTCGTGCGGAAGGAGTAGCGCGAGATGCGCGCGAAGCCGGAGTCCACGACGTACCGGATGCCCGGGACGGTCAGGCTCGTCTCCGCGACGTTGGTCGCCAGCACGATGCGCCGGGTGGAGTGCCGTTCGAAGACCCGGTGCTGCTCGGCCGCGGACAGCCGCGCATAGAGGGGCACGACGTCGACCGCGCCGGCGGGGCCGGTCCCCCACTTCTCGCCCTCGAGCACCTCTGCGGTGTCGCGGATCTCGCGCTCGCCGGGGAGGAACACCAAGATGTCGCCCGGTCCCTCGCGCACCAGCTCGTGGCAGGCCGCGACGATCGCCTCGGTCTGGTCCCGGACGACCGGCTCGCCCTCCTCGTCGTCGTAGGTCTTCTCGATCAGTGGCCGGTAGCGGATCTCGACCGGGTAGGTGCGCCCTGACACCTCCACGACCGGCGCGGGCCTGCCGGACCGGTCGGCGAAGTGGCGGGCGAACCGGTCGGGGTCGATGGTCGCGGAGGTGATCACGACCTTGAGGTCGGGCCGGCGCGGCAGGAGCTGCTTGAGGTAGCCCAGCAGGAAGTCGATGTTGAGGCTGCGCTCGTGGGCCTCGTCGATGATGATCGTGTCGTAGCGGCTGAGCATCCGGTCGTGCTGCAGCTCCGCCAGCAGGATGCCGTCGGTCATCAGCTTGACCAGGGTGTCGGGCCCCGCCTTGTCGGTGAACCGCACCTGGTAGCCCACGATGCCCTCCCCGAGGGGGACCTCGAGCTCCTCGGCGATGCGCTCGGCGACGGACCTCGCCGCGATGCGCCGGGGCTGGGTGTGGCCGATCATGCCGGTCGTGCCGCGACCGATCTCCAGGCAGATCTTCGGGATCTGGGTCGTCTTGCCCGAGCCGGTCTCCCCTGCGACCACGACGACCTGGTGGTCGCGCAGCGCCGCGGCGATGTCGTCGCGGCGGGCGCTGACCGGCAGCTCCTCGGGGTAGCGCAGCTCCGGCACGAGCGCCCGGCGGCGCTCCACCTCCTCCGGCGACAGCCGCCGCACCTGGTCGGGGCGGCGTCCTCGCGGACGGTTGCGTCGTGGGGACCGCCGGCCCCCACCCTGCTCGGGGGGACGGCCCACTCAGCCGACCCGGGTGAGCGGAGGGACGATCGTGGCGGCACTGCCGGCGGTGTAGAGCGCCGCCGGTCGACCACGGCCACGCTGCATGGTGCGGCCCGTGGGCTTGAGCAGACCGGGGACGCCGGTGACCTTGCGCTGGAAGTTGCCGGCGTCGAGCTCCTGCTCCCACACGGCCTCGTAGACCTCTCGCAGGTCGCTCACGGTGAAGGAGCGGGGCAGGAAGCGGGTGCCGAACGAGGTGCCCTCGAGCAGCCGGCCGGCCAGACCGAGCGCGTCCTTGAGGATCGTGGCGTGGTCGAAGGCGAGCCGTCGCGGCTTGAGCAGCTCGGTCACCGGGAACCACTCGGCCTCGGAGGCGTCGTCACCGCCCTGCGCGGCGGTGTTGCCCGGCAGGGCCGCCAGCCACGCCACGGAGACGACACGACCGCGCGGGTCGCGCTGCGGGGCGCCGTACGCCGCGACCTGGTGCAGCCGCAGTGACCGACTGGACACCCCGGTCTCCTCCGCCAGCTCGCGCAGCGCTGCCTTGTCGAGCGGCTCGTCCTTGTCGACGAACCCGCCGGGCAGGGCCCAGCGGCCCTTGTGGGGCTCCGAGCCGCGCTTCACGGCGAGCGCGGAGAGGCCCGCGTCCGGCCGTACCGACAGGGCGACGACGTCGACCGTCATCAGCAGCGGCGTGGGCTTCGGCATCTGCCGAGGATAACTTGTCGCCGCAACAACAGTTGTTCGCGGTGGTTCGTGGAGAGGCGGCGTCGACCGCGATCAGACGGGCTGGACGGCCGTCGCGATCCCGGGCAGCGCAGCGGTGAGCAGCACCAGCAGCTCCTCGCGCGACATCCCTGCCGGGTCCTCCAGCCACGCCATGACCATCTCCTCGACCAGAGCGCTCCACCCGCGCACCAGCAGGTGGCCGCGGGGGTCGTCGTGCAGCCCCAGCGGCGCGAGCTCCTCGGGCGAGGAGACCTCGAAGATGCGGTCGAGCAGGGCGGTGCGGGACTCCTCGTAGATCTGGTGGAAGTCGGCGTCGCCGCCTCGCGCCGCGCGCACGAACGAGGAGTACGCCGCCCGGTTGCCGGCGACGAACCCGACGAAGGCCTCGAGCGAGGCCAGCATCCGGGTCATCGGGGTGCCGTCGGCGGGCGGCGCGGTGATCGCGACGACCTCCTGCGACATCCGCCGGAGGACGGCGAGGTGGAAGTCCCGCTTGTCGGAGAAGTAGTGGTAGAGCAGCCCACGCGAGATCCCGGCGTGCTCGGCGAGGACGTCGATGGACAGGTCGTCCAGGCCGCGCTCGGCGAGCAGCACCAGGCCCAGGTCGAGCAGCTGCGCGCGGCGCTCGGTCGGGCTGAGGCGGGTCCGGGTCATGTGCCCCAGGTTACTGAACTTCGTTCAACAAATCTATTGACGGTCGTTCAACACACTTCCTACGGTGGACACATGCACACCGAGACATCTGGGACGACACTCCCCGCCCACGTGCGCACCCTCGTGGTGGGGGCCGGCTTCGGCGGGCTCGCGCTGGCGATCAAGCTGCACGAGCAGGGCCGCACCGACTACCTCGTGCTCGAGCGTGGCGCAGACGTCGGCGGCACCTGGCGCGACAACACCTACCCCGGCGCCGCCTGCGACGTGCCGTCCCAGCTGTACTCCTACTCCTTCGCGCTCAACCCGGACTGGTCGCGCTCGTTCTCCCCCCAGCCGGAGATCCAGGCCTACATCCGCAAGGTCGCCACCGAGTCCGGCGTGCTCGAGCGCTTCGCCTTCCACACCTCGCTCGAGGACGCCGCCTGGGACGAGGCGGAGCAGGTCTGGCGGGTCACCACCAGCCGCGGCAGCCTCACCGCCGACGTCCTGGTCTCGGCCGCGGGGGCGCTGTCGGACCCGAAGAACCCCGACATCGAGGGCTTCGACTCCTACCAGGGCGAGGTCTTCCACTCGGCGCAGTGGAACCACGACTACGACCTCACCGGCAAGCGCGTGGCCGTCATCGGCACCGGCGCCTCGTCGATCCAGATCGTGCCGGAGGTGGCGAAGCAGGTCGCGCACCTCGACGTCTACCAGCGCACCGCGCCGTGGGTGCTCCCCCGCCACGACCGCGACTACACCGCGATCGAGCGGCTCGCCTTCAAGCACGTCCCGGGAGTGCAGCGGGTCTACCGCACCGCGATCTACTGGGGCCGGGAGATGTACGTCCCGGCCTTCACCAAGTGGCCGAAGCTCGCGACCCCGGCCAAGCTGATGGCGCTGCAGAACATCAAGAAGGGCATCTCCGACCCCGAGCTGCGGGAGAAGGTCACGCCCGACTACGAGATCGGCTGCAAGCGCATCCTGATCTCCAACGGCTACTACCCGGCGCTGGACCGCGACAACGTCGACCTGGTCACCGAGGGCATCGCGCGGGTCACCCCGACCGGCATCGTCGACCGTGAGGGCGTCGAGCGCGAGGTCGACGCGATCGTCGTGGCCACCGGCTTCCACACCACCGACCTCCCGATCGCCGAGCACCTGACCGGGCTCGGGGGCGTCACGCTCGCCGAGCACTTCGCCGAGCACGGCATGCAGGCCTACAAGGGCTCCACGGTCAACGGGTTCCCCAACCTCTTCTTCATCGTCGGCCCCAACACCGGCCTCGGCCACTCGAGCATGGTCTTCATGATCGAGTCGCAGGTCGCCTACGTGATGGACGCGCTGCGCACCCTGGAGCGGGAGGGCGTGACCGCCGTACAGCCGCGCGCAGAGGTGCAGGCGGCCTACGTCCAGGACCTGCAGGACCGCATGCAGCAGACCGTGTGGAGCGCCGGCGGCTGCGCGTCGTGGTACCTCGACTCCCACGGCCGCAACGTCACCCTGTGGCCACGCGCCACCTTCACCTTCCGCCGCCAGCTGTCGTCGTTCGACCGCTCGGCCTACGAGGTGGTCTCCCCGGCCACCGCGTCCACCCCCAGCACCCCCGAGGCCGAGGAGGTCTACGCATGACCAGCACCGCCACCACCAAGGGCCGCGACTGGGTCGCCGGCAAGGTCGTCGTCGTGACCGGCGCCGGGTCCGGCATCGGCCGGGCCCTGGCCGTGCTGGCCGCCCGCCACGGTGCCCGCCTCGCGATCAGCGACGTCGACGCCGCCGGCCTCGCCGAGACCGCCGAGCTGGTCAGGAAGGTCAGCGGCCAGGAGGCCCACACCGACAAGCTCGACGTGCGCGACCGCGAGGCGGTCAAGGCCTACGCCGCCGCCGTGGCGGCCGACCTCGGCGGCGTCGACGCGATGGTCAACAACGCCGGCGTCGCCCTCAACGGCGACTTCGCCGACCTCGACTACGAGTCGCTCGAGTGGATCATGGACATCGACTTCTGGGGTGTCGTCCACGGTTCCAAGGAGTTCCTGCCGTTCCTCGTCGCCTCCGGCGACGGTCGCCTGGTCAACATCTCCAGCCTCTTCGGCATCATGGCCGTCCCCGGCCAGTCGGCCTACAACGCCGCGAAGTTCGCCGTCCGCGGCCTGACCGAGGCGCTGCGCCAGGAGATGGTCGTCTCGGGCACGCCGGTCAAGGTCACCTGCGTGCACCCCGGCGGCATCAAGACCGCGATCGCCCGCAACGCCCGCGCGGTCGGGACCGACCAGGCCAAGGCCGCGGCGCTCTTCGACAAGAAGCTCGCCCGGATGTCGCCGGAGCGGGCGGCCGAGATCATCCTCGACGGCATGGTGGCCGGCAAGCCCCGCGTCCTCGTCGGCGGCGACGCCAAGGCGCTCGACCTGCTGGTGCGGGTGCTGGGGTCGGGCTACCAGCGGCTGGTCTCCGCCTCGGCGGCCCGGGCGACCCGCGGCCTGCGCTGACCCGGCGCCGGAGCCGATCGGCTCGGCCCGGCTTCCTGGCCAAACTGCCCACGGCGCCCGGTCGGTGTTGCGACACTGACCGGGTGCCGCTGTTCCGCCGTTTCCCCAGCCCCGGTCTCGACAAGCTCGACCCACGAGTGGCCGACCGACGGGCCCCCGAGCCGTTCGACGCCGACCCGCACCTGCCCGTGCTCGACCGCTACCGCGCCGACGTGCTGCGGCGGCTGGTCGAGACCGTGCTCGAGGAGCGCGGTGAGGGCGTCGCCGGCAGCGGGACGGGCCTGGTCGGCTCCGCGTCCTTCCTCGACGGCTCCGGCCGCCGGCACCACCTCGGTGACCTCGCCGCCGCGGTCGCGCCGCTCGACCTGTCGATGTGGAAGGGGCTCATCACCGAGCACCTCGACGCCACCACCTCACCGGTCACGCCGGAGTCGCTGAGCGACCAGGAGTTCCGCGACCGCCTGCGGGTGCGGCTGACCGCCCGCGAGAACCTCGCGCCGTCGGTGGCCCACCTCGCACCGGACCTGCTGCCCGGCGTGGCGCAGGAGCTGGTGCTGCACGCCCCCGGACTGGTGCACACGGTCACCGAGGCCGAGCTCGCCCCGCACGGGGAGTACGCCGACCTGGTCGCCCTGGCGCTCGAGCACACCCGTGCGCTCGCCGAGCACGTGCAGGGCGTGACCCTGCCCGAGCAGGGCCCGGACCGGATCACGGTCGTCGTCGGGCCCGAGCACTTCACCGCCACCCTGGCGACCGTGCTGCCGCAGGTGCTCCAGCACGCCAGCGAGGAGGCCGACTGGGGACACGGCGTGTTCGTGGCCCTCCCGACCCGCGCCAAGCTGCTCTACCGCGTGGTCGACGCCCCCGACGCCATCGGGAGCCTCGTCCGGCTCTTCCACCAGGCCCAGCAGGCCTTCGCCTCCGAGCCCGGTCCGGTCAGCCCGTACGTCTACTGGGTGCGGGGCGAGCGGTGGCAGCAGGCCACCGGCCCGGACGCGGCCGGGGCGCCGGCCATCCTGGTCCGCGAGGAGCTCGAGGCGGAGTTCGCCCGAGCCGGCTGGCTCTGAAGGACGGACCGTCGGTCCTCGCCCCGGGCGTCCGACCTGCCTAGAGTGCCGCGTGCGGTTCTCTCGGCGCGCGCTTCTCGGATCGGGGGTCGCGCTGGCCGTGCCGGCGGGGCTCCTCGACCAGCGACCCACCGCGGCCACTCCCCGCCTCCCGCGCAACCCGTTCCAGCAGGGCGTCGCCTCCGGTGACCCGCGCCCGGACGGGTTCGTCATCTGGACCCGGCTCGCCCTGACCCCGCTGGAGCGCGACGGCCTCGGCGGCATGCCCACGCGCAACTACACCGTCGGCTGGCAGGTCGCGGCCGACCCGCGGTTCACCCGGGTGGTCCGCGAGGGCGCGGCCATGGCGACCCCGACGTGGGGCTTCTCCGCCCGTGCCGTGCTCACCGGCCTCTCGCCGGGCCGCGAGTACTGGTTCCGCTGGCGGCTCGACGGCTACCGCTCCCGGGTCGGCCGTGCGGTCACCACCCCTGCCACCACCGCCTCGCCGCGACGGCTGCGCGTCGCCCAGCTGACCTGCGCGAACTTCTCCGCCGGCTACTACACGGCCTACCGCGACGCCGCACGGCAGCGTCCCGACCTGATGGTCCACCTCGGCGACTACGTCTACGAGTTCGGCCCGCGGACCGCGGACCTCCGCCCGCCCCCGACCGGCAAGTGCCGCACGCTGACCGACTACCGCCTGCGCTACGCCCAGGCGCGCACGGACCCGGACCTCAAGCGGGCGCACGCGGCGGCTCCCTGGCTGGTCACCTTCGACGACCACGACGTCGAGAACGACTACGCCGGGCTGGTCTCCGAGGTGGGCACGGCCGACTTCGCCACCGTCCGGGCCAACGCCTACCGGGCGTGGTTCGAGAACCAGCCGGTGACGTGGTCGCGCCAGCCCCGCGACGGCTGGGTGGCGATGCGACGCAGGATCGCGTGGGGACGGCTCGCGGCGCTGCACCTGCTCGACACCCGCCAGCACCGCTCCGACCAGGTGTGCGGTCGCGTCGGCGACTGTCCCGAGCGCACGGACCCCTCACGGACCATGCTGGGGGACGAGCAGACCTCCTGGCTGCGCGAGGGGCTCGCCACCTCGCCGTACCGCTGGGACGTCCTGGCCCAGCAGGTCTTCTTCAGCCGCCGCCTGGTCGACTCGCCCACCCGCTCCGGCTACTTCGCCGACGCCTGGGACGGCTACGCCGTCAACCAGCAGCAGGTCGTCGACATGCTCGGCCCCTCGGCGTCGGGGCCTGGCCCGCGCAACCCGGTCGTGCTGACCGGCGACACCCACGCCGCCTGGCTGGCCCGGGTCAAGGCCGACTGGGACGATCCCGGCTCGGCCACCCTCGCCACCGAGATCGGGTGCACGTCGGTCTCGTCCGCGGGCGACGGGTACGACGGCGACGGCACGCACCCGTTCATGGCGAACAACCCGCACCTGGAGTTCTACAACGCGTTGCGGGGCTACTGCCTGCTCACCCTCACGCCCTCGGAGCTGACGGTGGACTACCGCGTGGTCGACAAGGTGCGGACCCCCGACGCGCCGGCGTGGACGCGCGCGACCTACGTCGTGCCCGACCGCGAGTCGGCACCCGAGCAGGTCGCCGCTGCTCCCCCGCCACCCACCGCGTCGCGACTGCGCCGTGCGCCGGCCGACCTGGCGCGCGCGACCCTGCGCGAGGAGCTCGGCTCCTCCGGCTGACGCCGGCGCCCTTCGTGGACCTGCTGGCACACATCCGAGTAGGCAGGGAGTATCGGCGGTGCAAGGCAGGGATCATGACCAGGTGAGCTCAGCCCCCGACGGATCGAACGAGGTCGCCCCGGACCGACGCGTCGTGACCCAGCTGCTCCGCGACCAGGTCCCGCACCTGGCCCACCTGCCTGTCCGCGCGTGCGCGGTGTCGGGCAGCAGCAACTGGGTGTTCCGGCTGGGCGACGCGATGACCGTGCGCCTCCCACGAGCCCACCGGTACGAGGCGGACCTGCTCAAAGAGGTCCGCTGGCTGCCCCACATCGCCTCCCGAGTCGCCACGCCCGTTCCCGAGGTCGAGGCGGTCGGTGAAGCGAGCCAGGCGTTCCCTCGTCCGTGGGCGGTGTTGTCCTGGCTTCCGGGTGAGCCTCCGCAGGTTCTCGACGAGGTGCAGCAGGCGCGGTTCGCGGAGACTCTCGGCGCGTTCCTGCAGGACCTGCACTCGGTGGACTCCGCCGGTGTCCCGCACGGTCCTGAGCACTGGGGCTACCGCTGCGGCGAGCCCGTCACCGACGAGATCGACGGGTGGGTGGACGAGGCGGCGACCGCCCTGGCGGACGTCTTCGCCCCGTCCAGGGTCCGCGAGGCCTGGGATCGCCTCCGCCGGGTCCCGCCCGCCGCGCAAGCTCCCTGCTGGGTGCACACCGACCTGTCGGCCGAGAACGTGCTCGTCCATGGTGACGGACGACTGGCCGGCGTCATCGACTTCGGGGGCCTCGGTGTCGGCGACCCGTCCGTCGACCTGCTCTACGCCTGGAGCCTGCTCGGGGCACCGGCCCGCGAGCTGCTCCGCCGCGCTTCCGGCGCGGACGAGGGGACCTGGCTGCGAGCGAGGGCTTGGGCCTTCGTGGGCCCGGGCTTGTCGACCATCTCCAGCTATCGCCACTCCATGCCCGAGAGATCCACCCGCCTCGCGTCGATGGTCGGCACCATCGCCACCGAGGTCGGGGTCAGCCTGCGCTGACTGGCAGGTCCTCGCCTTGCGCCACTCCTCAGCGGGTCATCCGGTCCGACGCGTCGCCCGACAGCCGCTGGGCGAGGTAGATCGGCACGATCGAGAACACCACCAGGGCCGCCGCCACCACGTTGACGATCGGCGCCTGGTTGGGCCGGAAGAGGTTGTTGAAGATCCACAGCGGCAGCGTCTGGAACTGTCCGCTCGTGGTGAACGTGGTGACGACGATCTCGTCGAAGGACAGCCCGAACGACAGCAGCGCCCCGGCCAGCAGCGCCGAGCGCATCATCGGGAACGTCACCAGCCGGAACGTGGTGAAGGTGCCGGCCCCGAGGTCCATCGACGCCTCCTCGAGCGAGCCGCCGGCACGGCGCAGCCGGGCCTGCACGTTGTTGAACACCGTCACGATGCAGAAGGTCGCGTGCGCGACCACCACCGTGAACAGCCCGAGCTCGAGGCCGAACATCGACTTGAAGGCGTTGTTGAGCGCGAGGCCCGTGACGATGCCGGGCAGGGCGATCGGCAGGATGATCAGCAGGGACACGCTGTTGCGCCCGAAGAACCGCGTGTGCTGCAACGCCATCGCGGCCATGGTGCCGAGGACCAGGGCGACGGCCGTCGCCAGCAGCGCCACCTCGACGCTGACCAGGAGCGCGTCCCGGGCGCCGCTGGACTTCGCCGCCAGCGACCACCACTTGGTGGTGAGGCCCTCGGGCGGCCACCCGAAGGACCTGGAGGTGTTGAACGAGTTGAGCACCACCAGGCCGAGCGGCAGGTAGACCACCGCCAGCACCAGGGCGGTGAAGCCCAGGAGCAGGCGGCGCAGTCCGGTCGAGAAGATCACAGGTTCTCCAGCGCTCCGGTGCGGCGTACGGCGGCCAGGTAGACCAGCATGATGACCACCGGCACCGTGGCCATCGCCGCGGCGAACGGCAGGTTGTTGGCCGCGCCCACGGAGTCGTAGACCACGTTGCCGAGCATCTGGTTGGTGCCGCCCACGATCTTCACCGCGATGTAGTCGCCCATCGACAGCGAGAAGGTGAAGATCGACCCGGCCACGATCGAGGGGAACGCCATCGGCAGCACCACCCGCCGCAGCGTGGTGAGGGCGGAGCCGCCGAGGTCGGCCGAGGCCTCGAGCAGCGAGTCGGGCAGCCGCTCCAGCCCGGCGTAGATCGGCAGGATCATGTAGGGCAGCCAGAGGTAGGCCAGCGTGACGACGGTCGCGGGGATCCCGTAGCCGGGGGTGCCCAGCCCGACCAGGCCGCCCACCTCGTCGATCAACCCGCCGGTGGCGAACATCCCGCGCCAGGCGTACGCCTTGACCAGGTACGCCGCCCAGAGGGGCATCAGCACCGCGATCACCAGCAGCCGCCGGGCCCCGGGCTGGGCCACCTTGGCCATGAAGAACGCCACCGGGAAGGCCAGCACGATGTCGATCACCGTCACCGCCGCCGCGATCGCGAGCGTGCGCAGGGTGATCGTCCGGTAGACCTCGATGGTGAACAGGTCCTTGAAGTTCTGCAGCGTGAAGACCCGCTGCACCTCACCGGTGAAGGAGTTCTGGCCCCAGAACGCGGTGACCAGCAGCGCGCCCAGGGCTGCCAGGTAGGCCACTCCCAGCCACAGCATCGGTGGCGTGAGGAGCAGGCCCAGCCGGAGCCCCGGGCGTCGCTGCAGGAAGGCGCTCAACTAGCCCTTGACCTCGGTCCAGGCCTGGGTCCACCGGCCGTAGTCGGTGCACGTGGCGTCCGTGCGCCCGTCCAGGCACTGCTCGATCGGGGTGTTCCAGAACCAGATCTTGTCGGCGTAGGAGGCGTCGCCGGCGTGGTAGGTGTCGCAGTGGTTCTCGTCCGCGGTCTCCTCGCAGGCCAACATGTTGGAGGGCGCCTCACCGAAGTACTCCGCGACCGCCGCGTTGGCCTTGGGCGAGGTGATGTAGTCCATCCACAGGTAGGCGCAGTTGGGGTGCTTGGCCTCGGCGGCGACCATCCAGGTGTCCGACCAGCCGGTCGACCCCTCGTCGGGCAGGATCGTCTCGACCGGCACCTTCTCCGACTCCAGGACGTTGCTGATCACCTGCCAGGTCGTGCCGACGAGCGAGTCACCGGTCTTGAACGCCTGGATCTCCTTGAGGTAGTCGCCCCAGTACTCCCCGACCGCGTCCTTCTGCTTCTTGAGGACGTCGACGGCCGCAGCCAGCTGGTCCTCGTCCAGGGCGTAGGGGTTCTTGATGCCCAGCTCCGGCTTGGTGTTCATCAGGTAGAGCGCGGCGTCGGCGATGTAGATGGGCGAGTCGTACGCCGTGACCTTGCCCTGGACGTCGCGCGCTCGGCTCGAAGACCGCCGACCAGCTCGTCGGGGCGGGCTTCACCTTGTCCTTGCGCCACATCAGGAGGTTGGCCCCCCACCCGTGCGGGACGCCGTACATCTGCCCGTCCACGGAGTTCCAGTCGCGGTCCTTGAGGAAGTCCACGATGTCGCCGTAGTTCTCCAGCAGGTCGGTGTTGACCGGCGCCACGTCGCCGGCGGCGATCAGGCGCAGGGAGGCGTCGCCGGAGGCCGAGACCGTGTCGTACTCCCCGGTCTTCATCAGGTTGACCGCCTCGTCGGAGGTGCCGAAGTACTTCACGGTCGCCTTGCAGCCGGTCTGCTGCTCGAAGGGGGTCACCCAGTCGACGGTCTTGTCGGTCGAGCCGTCCTCGGCGTAGCCGGGCCAGGCCAGGATGTTGACCGCGCCCTCGCCGTCACCGAGCTCGTCCATCATGGGCACGTCGGGGGCGGTGAACCCGCCCTGGGCGTTGCCGCCGCCACCGCCGCCGCTGCTGCTGTCGTCACCGCAGGCGGCGAGCCCGGCCGACCCGATCACCAGGGCGCAGGCCCCTGCGAGAGCGCGCATCCCCGCCGTCGTCGCGAACCTCATGTCGTCTCCTTCTCGTGTTGGTCGTCGTGCTCGTGCTGCTCCAGCGGGTGCCGCCCCGAGACGGACAGGTCGACCATGTGCGCGCGCTGCCAGGACAGCGTCACGTGCTCGCCGCGCCGCGACAGCGCGTGGTCGTGCGAGGTCTCCGAGTTCTGCTGCATGACGGTCAGGCGCACCGCGTCCCCGTCGCCGCGGTCGCCGCGGTCGCCGCGGTCGCCGACCTCCACCATCGAGTGCGTGGCCGAGCCGAGGTAGACCGCGTCGACCACGACGCCCGGCACCGCGACCTCCCCGGGCGGGGCCTCCCCTGGCGCACTGAGGTGGACCTTCTCCGGCCTGATGCTGAACGGCCCCTCGTGCCCGCCGAGGTCGCGCGCGAGCCGCCCGGTGACCAGGTTGCTGGTCCCGACGAAGCCGGCGACGAACCGCGAGGCGGGCCGTTCGTAGAGCTCGACCGGGGTCGCCACCTGCTCGACCCGGCCGTCGTTGAAGACCGCGATGCGGTCGCTCATCGTCAGCGCCTCCTCCTGGTCGTGGGTGACGAAGACGAAGGTGATGCCGACGTCGCGCTGGATCTGCTTGAGCTCGATCTGCATCTCGCGGCGCAGCTTGAGGTCCAGGGCGCCCAGCGGCTCGTCGAGCAGCAGCACGGCGGGCCGGTTGACCAGGGCACGGGCGAGCGCGACGCGCTGCCGCTGCCCGCCGGAGAGCTGGCCGGGGCGGCGGTCGGCGAAGGTGGGCAGGCGGACCGTCTCGAGGGCCTCCTCGGCGCGCTTGCGGCGCTCGGCCCGGCCGACCTTCTTCACCCGCAGGCCGTACTCGACGTTCTCCCGCACGCTCAGGTGGGGGAACAGGGCGTAGTCCTGGAACACCGTGTTGACGTCCCGCTCGAACGGCGCGGCGCCGGTGACGTCCTCGCCGTGCAGGAACACCCGGCCGCCGCTGGGGCGCTCGAACCCCGCGACCATCCGCAGCACGGTCGTCTTGCCCGAGCCGGAGGGACCCAGCATCGAGAAGAACTCGCCGTCGGCGATCTCGAGGTCCAGGTCGTCCACGGCCACGACGTCGCCGAACTCCTTGCGGAGTCCTGCCAACCTGATCGCCACCGACATGATCGGCAGTCTGCCAGCGCGATCGATCAGAAATCCATCACGCAACGGTTGCGATCCTCAGGTTTCCGAAGTTCTCGCCGGCTTGGACGGTTCGGCCATCTCGGCCCGGAAGCCCACCAGTCGGACCTTGCGGTCGTGGTCGAACCCGTCGAGCAGGGCCACCCCGGCGTCCCCCAGCGCGACGCCGTCGGTCATCGGCGCGGGCAGCGTGCGGCTGCGCTGGCGGGTGGTGAAGGGGACGTAGCGGATCTTCACCGCGACCCGCACCGCCGGCCGCCCCTCGGTCGCGATGTCCTCGGCGACCTGAGCGGCGAGCCGCCGCACCAGCACCGCGACCTGGTCCCAGTCGTCGAGGTCGTGCTGGACGGTCTCCTCCCGGCCGTGCGCCTTCGGGACGTAGGGCGTCGGGTCGACCGGCGAGGAGTCGGCGCCCCGGCCGAGGCGTCGCAGCCACGGGCCGATGCGGGGACCGAACTCCTCGGCGAGGTCGGCCGCCGACGCTGCGGCGAGGTCGTCGACGGTGCCGATGCCGAGGCCCTCGAGGCGTCGCCGGGTGCGGGGGCCGATCCCCCACAGCGCGTCGACGGGACGCGGACCCATCACCGCGGACCACTCCCGGCTGGTCAGCCGACCCACGCCGTCGGGCTTGCCGAACGACGTCGCGAGCTTGGCCTGGAGCTTGTTGTCGCCGACGCCGACCGAGCAGGTCAGGTCGGTGCGCTCGGCCACCGCGGCGCGGATCGCCTCCGCGAGCCGCAGCGGGTCGGCCTCCGGGTCGTGCGGACCTACGAACGCCTCGTCCCAGCCGAGCACCTCCACGTCGACCGGGAACGACCGCAGCACGGCCATGACCTCCGCGCTCGCCGCGTCGTAGGCCGGCTTGTCGACGGGCAGGAACACCGCGTCCGCGGGCAGCCGCCGGGCCGCCGTACGCAGCGGCGTGCCGGACTGCACGCCGTGCGCCCTCGCCTCGTACGACGCGGTCGAGGCGACCCCGCGCTCGGTCGGGTCCCCGCGTCCCCCGACGACCACGGGAAGCCCGCGCAGCTCGGGGCGGCGGCGCAGCTCCACCGCGACCAGGAACTGGTCGAGGTCGACGTGCAGGACCGGCGCCGCCACCGCCGGCCTCAGAGCTGGAGGACCGCGACGACGAGCAGGGCGAGGACGATCACCGTCGCGACGGCGTAGATCGCGAGGGCCACGCGCCGGTGACGCCGCTCGGAGGCCGAGCCGTGCACGTCGCCGAGCCCGTCGTCACCGTGGACCTCGCGCAGCTCGTCGCGCAGCGAGGCGAGCCGCTCGTCGACCTCGCGCATGTCATAGCCGCGCGACCACCGGACCGCGCGGAACCGGACGTCCTCGACCTCGTAGGGCGCCATCGCGGGCGGGGTGCTGCGCATCGCACGCTCGACCTCGGCGAGGAAGCGGTCGACGGCGTCGCAGTCGTAGCCCAGCGCGGTGAACCGGGCCATGCCGAACCCGCGAGGACGCCGACGCCCCCGCGCCGCGGAGGTCCGGCCGCTCGCCGCGTCCGCGGGGTCGTCGCTCGTCACGCTTCCCCCGCTCTCGCTTCGCTCGGCGGCGGAGCCAGGCGTGACCTGTTGGTTCGCTCGCTCCGCTCGCTCACGCCAGTGATCATGACACTCACCGCGGCCGGAGCGGTGGAATCGCGTCGGTCGACTCCAGCGTGCCGAGGCCGGTCAGCCGCAGCAGGTCGGCGACGATCGAGCGCAGCTGGGCGAGCACGACCTCCGCGGACAGGTCCTCGGCCCGCTCCACCTCCGAGGTGGCCCGGGCCAGCGCCACGAGGCGCGGCTGGACCGATGCCGGCGTGCGGTCGGCCCGCAGCTCTGCGGCCATCTCGTCGACCACGTCGGCGAGGTCCTCGCACAGCAGGGCGTAGGCGTGCGGGATCGGCGCCCGGGTGTAGACGGCGACCGCTACCCGGCGCACGACCACCCGGGTGTTGCGCAGCGCCAGGTCCAGCGGCTCGACGTAGTCGGCCAGCTGACGGACCGAGCCCTTGTGCCGGACGCGGAAGGGTGAGGAGTGCACGACGGACAGGCCCTCGTCCGCGGCCTGGCGCAGCTCGTCGACCAGCACGTCGGTGGCGCGGGCGTCCCGGAGCAGCTCGAGCGTCGGGTCCAGGTCGCCGTCGCGGATGCCCCGCGCCGAGCCCCGGAGAAGCTCGGCGATCCGGGCCACCACGTAGGCGGCCTGCTCGCGCGGGCGTCGCAGCGGCGCCCGGGGCACGACGGTCGCCGCGACCAGCGCGACCGCGCCGCCGACCAAGGCGTCGGTCCAGCGCAGGAACGCCTGCCCACCCTGGGGCACCAGGGCGGTGATCACGATCGACTGGACGGCCGCCTGGGTGACCAGCAGGCCGCTGGCGTTGAGCAGGATCGCGCTGGTCATGGCCAGCATCACGATGAGGGCCATCTGCCAGGCGCCGCTGCCCATGAGGTGCACCAGGAGGTCCCCGACGAACACGCCGATCGCGACGCCGGCCGTCATCTCGAGCACCCGTTGCCGGCGCTGTCCGTAGGTGAGCCCCAGGCTGACCACCGCCGCGATCGGCGCGAAGAACGGGGTCGGGTGGCCCAGGAGGTCCTTGGCGACGAACCAGGCGACGCCCGCGGCGACACTGCACTGCCCGATCTGCCAGCCCTTGGACCGCAGGCGACGCACCCGCGTGGCGAACGAGACGCGGCCTCGGGCGAAGACCAGCTCCCAGGGCTGCCCGGCGGGCTGCCCGGCGCGGGGTTCGGAGGGGCTCACTGCCTCATGGTCCCCCATCGGAGGTGGACCTCAGCACGATCGCGCCTAGGATCGCGGCAGGCTCGGTCGCCGTTCGACGAGCCCGTTCACCGTTCCTCCAGCCGAAGGGGAGCCCCCATGGCCGTTCCCATGGACCCGACCTCCGCGGGCTTCATGATCGCCGACTCGCGCAACACGCCGATGCACGTCGGGGGCCTGCAGCTGTTCACCCCGCCCGAGGGCGCGGGTCCCACCTGGATGCGCGACCTCTACGACGAGGCGTTGCAGTCCACGGACGCCGCGCCGATCTTCCACAAGCGGCCGTGGCGGTCGGTGGCGACCGGCGGGCAGTGGTTCTGGCGCGAGGACAACCAGTTCGACCTCGAGCACCACGTGCGGCTCAGCGCGCTCCCGGAGCCCGGGCGCATCCGCGAGCTGCTCGAGCTCGGCGGCCGCCTGCACAGCTCGCGCATGGGCTTCGACCGGCCGCTGTGGGAGATGCACGTGATCACCGGGCTCGCCGACGGCCGGATGGCGTTCTACTCCAAGATGCACCACGCCCTGGTCGACGGCGTCTCCGCGATGCGCCTGCTCCAGGCGACGCTGTCGACCGACCCCGACAGGCGCGACGTGCCGCCGCCGTGGGCGGTGCGCAAGGTCGCCCGCGAGATCGAGGCGGAGAAGGACGCCCTCGGCGAGCGCGTCCTCGAGCTGCCGCTGGGAGCCCTGCGGTCGGCGTACGGCATCGCGGCGGACGCGGCCGGCCTGCCCGGCGCCCTCGTCCGCACCCTCAACCGCGGGGTGCGCAACGACACCGCCCCGATCGCGCTCTACGCCCCCAAGACGATCCTCAACCAGCGCATCTCCTCCTCGCGACGCATCGCCGCCCAGGACTGGCCGATCGAGCGCATGCGGGCCGTCGGCAAGGCGACCCGGACCACGATGAACGACGTGGTGCTGGCGATGTGCGCCGGCGCGCTGCGGCACTACCTGATCGAGCTGGACGCGCTCCCCTCCCAGACCCTGGTCGCGATGGTGCCGATGAGCCTCAAGCTCGACCAGGCGGGCGTCGCCTCCGCCGAGGGCGGCAACGCGGTCGGCACGCTCATGGTCAAGCTGCACACCAACGAGGCCGACGCGGCCGCCCGGCTGGCCGGCATCAGCGCCTCGGTCAGGAGCGGCAAGGAGGCGGTCAAGAGCATGAGCCAGGCGCAGATCCTGGCGATGAGCGCCCTCGGGGTCACGCCGCTGGTGTTGATGCCGATGCTCGGCATGCAGGGCCTCACCCGGCCGCCGTTCAACCTGGTGATCTCCAACGTCCCCGGACCGCGCAAGCCGCTGTACATGAACGGCGCCCGGCTCGACGGGATGTACCCGCTGTCCATCCCCTACCACGGGCAGGCGATGAACATCACCTGCACCAGCTACGACGGCCGGATGAACTTCGGGCTGACCGGCTGCCGTCGCACCGCTCCCAGCCTGCAGCGCCTGCTGACCCACCTCGACGACGAGCTCGCCGCGCTCGAGGAGGCCGCGGGCGTCGCCTGATCACTCCAGCAGCGCCCGCACGTCGTCGGCCTCGAGGATGCCGCCGGCGTCGCCGGTGCCGTCGACCACCTGGCTGAACAGCGCCTGCTTGCGGGCCTTGAGCTCCATCACCTTCTCCTCGATGGTGTCGGCGGCGACGAGGCGGTAGACGATGACCGGCTTGTCCTGGCCGATGCGGTGGGCTCGGTCGACGGCCTGGGCCTCGACGGCGGGGTTCCACCAGGGGTCGAGGACGTAGACGTAGTCGGCCTCGGTCAGGGTCAGGCCCACTCCGCCTGCCTTGAGGCTGATCAGGAAGACCGCGGCGTCACCCTCCTTGAAGCCCTTCACGATGTCGCCCCGCTTGCGCGAGCGCCCGTCGAGGTAGGACGAGGCGATGCCCTCCGCGTCGAGCCGGGCGCGCACCTTGGTGAGGTAGGAGGTGAACTGGCTGAACACCAGCGCACGGTGGCCCTCGGCGGTGATCTCCTGCAGGTGGTCGACCAGCACGTCGAGCTTGGCCGAGCCGACGCCGTCGTACGCCGGGTCGAGCAGCGAGGCGTCCAGGCTCAGCTGGCGCAGGCGGGTCAGCGAGCGCAGGATCGCGATGCGCTTGCGGTCGAAGTCGCCGAGCAGGCCGAGGACCTCCTGGCGCTCGCGCTGCAGGTGGGTCTGGTAGATCCGCCGGTGGCGCGGGGTGAGCTCGACCTCGAGCACCTGCTCCTGCTTGGGCGGCAGGTCGGAGGCGACCAGCTCCTTGGTGCGGCGCAGCACGAACGGCCGGACCCGCCGCTGGAAGCGCTCGAGCGCGGCCGCGTCACCCTCCTTCTCCACCGGGTCGGCGACCTGCTCGACGAACCGGCGGGGGTGCGGGTAGAGCCCCGGCGCGACGATCGCCAGCAGCGACCACAGCTCGAGCAGGCGGTTCTCCATCGGGGTGCCGGTCAGGGCCAGGCGGAACGGCACGTCGAAGCGGCGGATGCCCTGGTGGGTCTTGCTCTGGTGGTTCTTGACCGTCTGCGCCTCGTCGAGGACCAGGCCGCCCCAGGGCAGCGCGAGGTAGTCCTCCACCTCCAGCCGCAGCAGGGTGTAGGAGGTCACGACCAGGTCGGCGCCCGCGTGGACCTCGGCCAGCGGCTCACCGCGCCGCGCGCGCGAGGAGGTGATCGTGCGCACGACGAGGTCGGGGGCGAAGGTCGCCGCCTCGTGGGCCCAGGTGGACACCACGCTGGTCGGGGCGACCACGAGGAACGGGCCTCGCCCGTCGCCCTCGGACCGGGCGTGCGCGACCAGCGCGAGGGTCTGCAGCGTCTTGCCCAGCCCCATGTCGTCGGCCAGGATGCCGCCCAGACCGAGCCGCCACAGCAGCGCCAGCCAGCGGAACCCCTCGAGCTGGTAGGACCGCAGCGTGGCCGCCACCCCGTCCGGCTCCACCTCGGGCAGGCGGTCGAGCTCGCGCAGCTGCCGGGCGGCCTGCTGCCACTGCCGCACCCAGGCGCCGGCCTGGTCGTCGACCACACCGACCTCGTCGAGCTCCTCCCACAGGCCGAGGTCGTGGCTGTGCAGTCGGACCGCGTCCTCGGGCTGCTCGCGCAGCTCACGGGCCTCCATCACCAGGTCGTAGAGCCCCGCCAGCTCGGGGGTGTCGAGCCGCAGGTGGGTGCCGTTCTTGAGCACGATGCGCTCCTGGCCCATCGTCATCGCCTCGATCAGCGTGGCGAGGCCCAGGAAGTGGTCACCGATCGAGATGACCACCTCGAGGTCGAGCCAGTCGGTGCGCGGCGAGGTGTGCGCCGCCGCTCCCCCGGACTCCTGCCCGCGCGGCACGAACGTGACCTCGGGCCGGTCGGTGGCCTCCCGGAAGTGCGGGCGCACCCCCGTCTCGTCGACCTCGACCTGGCCCGACTGCTCGAGCGGCACCAGGACGTCGTCGTGGAAGGACACCGCCTGGTAGCCGGTGAACGTGCGCGTCGGCTCCAGCCCGAGCGGCCGCCGGCCCTCGACGCACACCAGGTAGGCCATGTCGTCGGTGAGGTCGAGCTCGTCGAGCACCGCCCGCTCGCGCAGCAGGTCGCGCACGCCCCGGTGGCCGCGGGTCTCGCCCAGGCCGTAGACACGGTCGTCGCCCTCCCCCTCCGCACCGATGCGGTAGCGCCACTCCCACGCGACCTCCACCTGGTCGGCGGCCCGCCAGCGCACCCGCAGCGCCAACCGCGGAGGCACCTTGGCAGGCACGGTCACCGAGGCGTCGGCGGAGGAGACCGGGAGCTGCCGGGCCAACCGCGGCAGTGCCTCGGCGAGCAGGTCGCCGGCCCGGTCGGCCGGCACCCGCAGGCCCTCGTCGGCCGCGAGGAGCCGTCGTGCGCGCGGCCCGAGCGGCCGGCTCAACGGGCCCACCACGACGGCCCAGTGCGGCCCCTCGCGGCCGGCCGCCGCCCCCTCGAGCCGTTGCCACAACGCGACGCCGTGGCCGTCCTCGCCCAGCGGCTCGACCGCGTCGCCGGTCAGCCACTGGCCCTCCCAGGCGACCCCGAGGTGCAGGCGAACGTCCTCCGCACGGCGTACGTCGGCGGTGACGGTGAGCGGGGACGGCGCGAGGCTGACCGACCCGAGGTCGCCGGCCGGCACCAGCTCGACGCCGGCCTCGGCGGCCTCGACCAGCAGCCGCCAGACCCCGCCGCGGAAGCTCGAGAGGGAGAGGTAGGGCTCGCCCCCGTAGTAGCCGCGGCCGCTGTCGCTGCGGTGCAGGGCGAGCAGCCGGTCGAGCACCGAGACCTGCTGCTGGGGCAGGTCGGCGCGTCGCGCCAGGTCGCGCAGGTCGGACCACCCGGCGCCCGAGCGCACCCAGCGGTCGCGCGCGCTGCGCACCAGCGGCCGCAGCCGCAGGTCGCCGCGCGTGACCGAGGTCGCCCAGCGGCTGCGGGTGGCCGGCACGTCGACCTGGAGCCCGAGCCGGCTCGAGGGCGGCTCGTCGTGCTGCTCCTCCAGCTCGAGGAGCACGCTCTCCAGCCGGCGCTCCCACGCCTGCCCCGCCTCGCCCTCCTCCTCGCGCGCCAGCACCACGACCGCCGCCGCGTGCTTGCACATCCGCGACACCGGGCACGTGCAACGGGCGTCGATCCACAGGTCGCGCGGGTGGTCCACGACGGTCACGTGCACGTGGTAGGGCACCGCGGCGCTGCCCTCGACGTGGCCCTCGAGGAGCACCAGGTCGGCGGTGCCGGTCGAGGAGGTCCAGGACCGCACGCGCCCGGTCCGGGCGTAGTCCTCCCCGCGCGCCAGCGTGCCCGCCCCGAAGGCACGCCGCAGGTGCGCGTCGTCCAGGGCGTCGAAGAGGGTCATCGGGACGACCTTAGGCGGGCCCGCCGACACAGATGAGGCCCGGATCCACTTGGAGCCGAGCCTCATCGATGAGTGGTGGCGGCCAGGTCGACCCCGTCACAAGGTCGTGCCGGTCAGCTGCCCACCGACCCGTCGGTGCTGAGCAGGACCGCGACTGGGGAATCGCGACACCGACGAGAGCGAAGCGACCGGTCACCCGGTGGTCCCGCCGCCCCCCATGTCCCCCGCTGCCGGGGTGGGCAAACCCGGCTGGTCCGGCACAGGCCAAGGACCGGACCTTCGACCCGGGCGGACCCCGGACGTTTGTCCCGGGGCGCGCTGGGCACGATCCCGGCGCATCTCGCCGGCACCCCGGCGTACGTGCCGCTCGAGCCCCTCCCGGGTGGGCTCGAGGCCGTGCGTGGCGCCCCCTTCGGTCGACTCGGGTCGACTGGGGGCCGCCGGAGGTCCTCCCGGTGAACACGAGGTGACACTTCGCCGCCGGACCGTCACCTGGACCCGTTGTGGTCCGTTGACCTGCCGTGAGCCCTCTGACTCAGCCCGCGCCCTCCGCCTCGCGCCCGTTCCGGCACGGCGTCGCCTCCGGCGACCCCACCCCTCACCGCGTCGTCCTGTGGACCCGCGTCACCCCCACCGACGCCGCCCGGCCGGGGTCCGGCAAGGGACCCCGCGTGCGCGTGCGCTGGCAGGTGGCGCGCGACGCCCGCTTCACCCGGGTCGTCGCCTCCGGCACCCAGCTGACCGGCCCGAGCCGCGACCACACGGTGAAGGTCGACGCCGGCGGCCTCGCACCGGGCACGACGTACTGGTACCGCTTCTCGTGGGACGGCCACACCAGCCCGGTCGGCCGCACCCGCACCGCGCCGGCCCACGACGCCGACAACGCGCGGCTGCGGTTCGGGGTCGCCTCGTGCGCCAACCTCCAGGCCGGCTGGTTCTCCGCCTACCGCCACCTCGCCGACCGCGACGACCTCGACTTCGTGCTGCACCTGGGCGACTACGTCTACGAGTACGGCCCCGGCGAGTACGGCATGGGCCAGGGCAACGTCGACGTGCGCCGCCACGACCCGCCGCACGAGGTGCTCACCCTGGCCGACTACCGGCGCCGGCACGCGCAGTACAAGCAGGACCCCGACCTGCGCCGCCTGCACGCGCGGTACGCCATCGTCCCGACCTGGGACGACCACGAGACCGCCGACAACGCCTGGAAGGACGGGGCGGTCAACCACGACGCGAGCGAGGGGTCCTACGCCACCCGCCGTGCCGTCGCGCACCGGGCGTACGACGAGTGGATGCCGGTGCGCCTGTCCGGCACGACCGCGATCGGCGACGGCGAGCGGATCTACCGGCGACTGACCTTCGGCCGCCTGGCGCAGCTCTCGATGCTCGACCTGCGCAGCTACCGCGACGAGCAGGTCACGGTGCCGGTGGACTCCCCCGCCCTCGACGACCCCGACCGCACCATCACCGGCACCGGCCAGATGGCGTGGCTCAAGCGCACCCTGGACGACCAGCACTCGTTGTGGAAGCTCGTCGGCAACCCGGTGATGATCGCGCCGGTGCGGATCCCCTCGCTCTACTCCGGGCTGCTGGAGAAGGTCAACGAGGCGACCAACCGCGCCGTCCCGCTGCCGACCGACGGGCCGCCGTACAACACCGACCAGTGGGACGGCTACACCGCGGACCGCAAGGAGCTCTACCAGCACCTGCAGGACCAGGGGATCAACAACGCGGTGTTCCTCACCGGCGACATCCACTCCTCGTGGGCCTGCGACCTGCCGGTCGACGCGCTCGCCTACGCCGCGACGGGCAGCAGCGTAGGGACGGAGTTCGTGTGCACGAGCGTCACGAGCAACAACCTCAAGGACATCACCGGCACCCCGCCGCGCACCACCAGCCTCGCGGTCGAGGCGGGGGTCACCACGGCCAACCCGCACGTGAAGTACCTCAACTTCGACGACCACGGCTATGCCGTCGTCGACATCACCCGCAGGCGCCTGCAGATGGACTACTTCAAGATCAGCGCCCGCGACGACAAGAGAGCGACCTCGACACGCATGGCCAGCTGGGCGACGACGGTGAACAGCAACAAGGTGCACGCGGTGAGCACGGGGGTGAAGGGCTGATGTGCGCTCCCTCCTCCGGCTCCGCGCTGCCCCCGGTCGACCTCACCCGCCGCTCGCTCCTGCAGGTGAGCGCCGCCTCGGGTGCGGCGCTGGCCTTCTCCACCGCGCTGTCGCAGCCGGCGGCCGCCGCGCCGACGCGCAGGCGGGTCTACGTCCTCGTGGTCGACGGCTGCAAGCCCGGTGAGATCACCCCTGATCGCACCCCGGTCCTGGCCGGGCTCCGCGACGCCGGGCGCAACTACCCCGCTGCGCGATCGCTGCCGGTGATGGAGACCATCCCCAACCACACGATGATGATGACCGGCGTGCGTCCCGACCGGACCGGCGTCCCCGCCAACTCCTTCTACGACCGGTCCGCGCGCCAGGTGCGCACGATGGACCGGGCCACCGACCTGCGCTTCCCCACCGTCATCGAGCGGCTCAACCGCGCGGGCTACCGGACGGGGACGGTGCTGTCCAAGACCTACCTGTACGGCGTCTTCGGCGACCGCGCCACGCACCGCTGGGAGCCCTCCCCGGTCATCCCCGTCTCGGGCCACGCGCCGGACCAGTTCACGATGGATGCCGCGATCACCATGGTGAAGCAGTTCGACCCGCACCTGGTGTTCGTCAACCTGGGCGACGTCGACCGCTTCGGGCACAGCGACCTGTCGCAGTGGACCGGGCTCGACCTGCGGGCGGCGCGCAACCTGGCGCTGGTCGACACCGACCACCAGGTCGGGCGCTTCGTGGAGATGCTCAAGTCGACCGGGCGGTGGAAGGACTCGGTCGTCGTCGTGCTCGCCGACCACTCCATGGACTGGTCGGGGCCGTTGGACTACATCGACCTCGCCTCGGTCTTCGACGGCGACCCGATGCTCGCCGGCAAGGTCCAGGTGGCCGACAACGGCGGCGCCGACCTCTGCTACTGGACCGGTCCCGCCACCGGACGGTCCGCCGCGGTCGCCCGCATGCGTGAGCTGGCCCTGGCCACCGACGGCGTCCTGTCGGCCCACAGCCCGTCCTCGCTGCGGCTCGGCGCGCGGGCCGGCGACCTGGTCGTCTACTGCCGCGCCGGTCGCCGCTTCTCGGCCACCCCCGGCCCCGACGCCAACCCGATCCCCGGCAACCACGGCCACCCCGCCACCGAGCCCATCCCGTTCTTCGTCAGCGGCGGCTCGCCGCTGGTGCGCCGGCGTACCTCCTCCTCGCTGGTCGCGCACACCATGGACGTCGCCCCCACGGTCGGCGAGGTGTTCGGGCTGGGGGCGCCGAAGGGCGGCTACGACGGCACGTCGCGGTTGTAGGAGGTCGAGCCACCCGGGCGGTCGAGCTGGGTCCCGGAATCCTTTCCACAGAGCCAGATCGGCGACCAGGAATGTCGGTGCGCCCTGATGTCATGGACCCATGACCGCAGCACCCGCCACCGTCTTCGACCCGGACTGGGTCGAGGCGCAGCGGCGCGCTGACGAGGCCGCAGGCGAGGCCCGCGCCACCGCCCGCCGGCGGCTGTTGGACCGGGTCGCACAGCAGCAGGCCACCATCCGAGCCGCCGAGGCCGACGAGCTGGTCGCGGTCACCGAGTGGGCCGACCTGCACCGCGCCGATGCCGCCGACGACCTGCTGGGCACCGCCGCCGGCGTCTACCCCTCGCGGCGCCTGGCGTGCTTCGAGACCTGCCCGGTCGACATGTCCGGCATCCCCGTCGACGAGTACGCCCTGGCCGAGCTCGCCACCACCCTGCAGGTCGCGGACACCACGGCACGCGAGCTGGTCGAGGACGCCCTGGAGCTCCGCGAGCGGCTCCCCCGCACCTGGGCACGGATCCTCGCCCTGCAGGTCCCGACCTGGAAGGCCCGCGCCCTGGCCCGCCGCAGCCACAGCCTGTCGCCACAGGCCGCGGACTACCTCGACCAGCACCTCGCCGCCCACCTGCACAAGCTCTCCCTCGGACGGATCAAGGCAGCCGTGGCCGCCGCGGTCCTGCGGTTCGACCCCGAGCGACCGCGGCCGAGGCGGCCGAGGCCGGCGAGGAGCGCGGCGTCTGGTTCGACTTCGAGTCCGGCGCCACCCTCGGCGACGTCGCCACACCCGATGGCACCGGCCGCTTCGGTGGCGTCGCTGACGTCCCGGACCTGCTGGCCTTCAAGGACGCCCTGACCCAGAAGGCCCGGGAGCAGGAGATCCTCGGCGACGACTCGTCCGAGCAGGTCCGGATGTCCAAGGCGATCGGCATCATCGCCGACCCGCAGCACTCCCTGGACCTCAGCGCCGCCGCCCAGGAGGCTGCCGAGCAGGACCAGTCATCGGGAGAGGTCGACGACCGCCGGCCCCGCCGGAGGCGGACCCCGCTGGGCATCGAGCGCCCGCTCCACATCCACCTGCACACCAGCACTCAGACCGCCCGCATCCAGGCCACTGGCCTGCCGCACGCCGCGTCGCCGATCAGCCAGGCGACGGTGGAGCGGTGGATCGCCGAGCTCGCCCCGGGGGTGAGGGTCAAGGTCACCCCGGTGGTCAACCTCAACGACCACTACGCCGTCGACGAGCACGAAGCACCCACCCACATCAAGGTCCGCGTCGACCAGCGCGACCACGTCTGCGTCTTCCCCTACTGCACCCGCCGGGTCCGCGCCGACCGCGACCACATCGAGCCCTACCTCGACCCCGACGACGGCGGCCCACCGGGCCAGACCTCCGACCTCAACCTCGCGAGGCTCTGCCGCTACCACCACCGGGTCAAGACCCACGCCGGCTGGACCTACCGACGATCCCCCACCGAGATCGGCGCCTACCACTGGATCTCACCCCTGGGCGACCACTACCTCGTCGACGGCACCGGCACGACCCCCCTCACCTAGCACCCGGGCCGTCCACACCTGGCCGAACTGTCGGCCCACGCACGTGAGCGATATGCAGACGTGCTCGAACGCCTCGGCCGTCGACGGTCCTGCTCACCGTCGAGGATCTCCTCACCCTCGTGAGAGACCTCGACGTCGGGCCGGTGCGCGAGGTCGGACTGCTCGACTCCCTCGTCGGCAACCACGCGCTGATCGACGGCAAGGAGCCCCTGGGCTGGCTCGCTGTTGTCGTCTTCTACGGCCTCAACGGCGTCGACCTCGAGGCCTCCAGCTCCATCGACAGGCAGCCACAACGGCTCCTCGAAATGTCCCGATGGATCACCCGCATTAACAAGCAGGTCCGGACGCGGAAGCACCGTGCTCATCTGACCCACATGCTGGGTCGCATGGGCACGATGCCTCGGGCTGCCGGCCGCGCGTCGGAATGTGTGCGGGCTGCTCACCCTTCAAGCCCCCGCGCTCCAGAGGATGCTCACGCTCCCGAGCGACGTGCCTCGGGGACACCGAACCGGTCAGCGGTTGCGGCGCCAGATCGCCCAGTTCAGCGCGGTCGCGAACCCGCACCACGCGGCGTACGGCGCCAGCGCGGCTCCGGCGCGCCGGTCGCGGCGGGCGGCCTCCCGCAGCAGGACGGCGTTGGCGGCGTTGAGGGCGCCGATCACCCCGAGTCCGGCGGCGGGGCTGCGTGCGGTGAAGAACGCCCAGTTCCAGCCGGCGTTGGCGACCAGGTCGGTCGCGGTGACCGCGAGCATGCGGCGGCGCTCGGGGCCGGGCGGGGAGGCGGCCGCAGCGCGACCCGTAGCCCAGGCGATCAAGACGTAGAGCGGCGTCCACACCAGCGGGAACGCGACCGGCGGGGGTTGCCACGACGGCTTGTCCAGGGAGCGGTACCACTGGCTCTCCGGCTTGGTGCCCAGGCTGCCGACCACCGCGGCAGCAGTCGTCATCGCACCGGTGGTCAGGTAGGGGGTCATCGTGGCTCCAGCACGACCACCGGGATCTCCCGGTCGGTCCAGGCGTCGTAGGTCGCGAAGTCGGCGTAGAGGTCGAGCAGCCTGGGCCACAGCTCGGCACGCTCCGCCGGGGCGGCGGTGTGCGCGCGCACCGGGATGCGCTGGCCGCGGATCTGGACGACCGCGTCCGGGTTGGCCTGGAGGTTGCGGTACCAGACCGGGTCGGTGGCGCGACCGCCCTGCGAGGCGACGAGCACCACCCGCGAGCCGTCGCGCAGGAACAGCAGCGGGGAGGTGCGGGTGAGCCCGGTCTTGCGGCCGGTGTGCTCGAGCAGGCACACCGGCACCGGCTTGCGGAAGCCGGCACCGATGCGCCACGTGCCGCCGATGCGGCCGTTGGTGCGGCGGTACACCCACACGTTGGCCTGCGACATCCGCTTGATCAGCCGTCCGACGAACGGGCTGTCCAGCGCCTCCGGCTTGTTGGCCGGGTCCATGAGCCTGCTCACCGCGTCAGCGGCCCCGCGTGCGCCGGGTCAGCTTGGGCAGCTGGGTGGCGCCGCCGTGCAGCACGTTGACCAGCGTGGCCAGCGTCTGCTCGGACTTCTCGGTGCGCTCGAAGGTGGTCAACGCGATCGCCGGCTTCATCCGCTGCCGCGCGATCGCCTTGGCGTAGGTGAACTCCTTGAGCCCGTCGGCCCCGTGGATCCGGCCGAAGCCGGACTCGCCGATGCCGCCGAACGGCAGCTCGGGGATGCCGGCGAACGAGATCACGCCGTTGATCGCCGTCATCCCGGACCGGATCCGGGCCGCCAGGTCCATGCCGTTCTTGCGGGAGAACACCGTCGCGCCGAGGCCGTACGCCGTGGCGTTGGCCCGGGCGACCGCCTCGTCGTTGCTGCGCACCTTGGCGACGGTGACCGTCGGGGCGAAGGTCTCCTCGGTCACCGCCACGGAGTCCTCGGGCACGTCGACGAGCACCGTCGGCTGGATGTAGCGGTCCTTGACGGCGTCGGGCCCGCCGACCACCGCCCGCCCGCCGCGGGCCAGCGCGTCCTCGATGTGGCGCCGGGCGACGTCGACCTGGCCGGGCAGCGTCATCGGGCCGATCTTGGCCGTCGGGTCGCCGCCGGCGTGCACCTCCCGCGCGCGCCGGGTGAGCTCGGTCATGAACTCGTCGTAGACCTGCTCGTGGACGTAGACCCGCTCCACGCCGGCGCAGGTCTGCCCGGCGTTGGCGAACGCGCCCCACGCGGCGGCGTCGGCCGCCGCGGCGACGTCGGCGTCGTCGGCCACGATGAGCGCGTCCTTGCCGCCGGCCTCGATCAGCACCGGGGTGAGGGTCTCCGCGCACGCGGCCATGATCTTGCGGCCGGTGCGGGGCGAGCCGGTGAAGGCCAGCTTGTCGACGCCCGAGCGGCACAGCGCCGCGCCGGTCTCGCCGTAGCCGGTGACCACCTGGAACAGCCCCTGGTCGGGCACGACCTCGCTCAGCGCGTCGGCGAGCCAGACGCCGACCCCGGGCGTCAGCTCGCTCGGCTTGAAGACGACGGCGTTGCCCGCGGCCAGCGCGTAGGCGATGGAGCCCATCGGCGTGAACACGGGGTAGTTCCAGGGACCGATGACGCCGATGACGCCGAGCGGGAGGTACTCCAGCGTCGCGGCCTGGTTGGCCATCACCAGCCCGCTGGAGACCTTGCGCCGGCCGAGCACCTTCTCGGCGTTCTTGGCCGCCCACGCGAGGTGGTCGACGGCCAGCGCGCACTCGAGCATCGCGTCACCGTGGGGCTTGCCGGTCTCCTGGTGCACGACCTCGGCGAGCTGGGCGGCGCGCCGGGCGATCACCCCGCGCCACTTGTCGAGCACGTCGCGCCGGTTGGCGTAGCCCAGGTCGGCCCACCACCGCGCCCACTCCCGCGCCGAGTCGACCGCCGACTGCACGTCGGCGGCGTCGTTGACGTGGTGGACGCCGACGACGTCGCCGGTGACGGGGCTGCGGACCTCGAGCTTCTCCGTCGTCTCGGTCATGCGAGTGCTCCTTCGCGGATCTGGGTGGTCGAGCCTGCGGGGACCCGCCCGCGGATCAGGTCGGCGGCCTTCTCGCCGACCATGATCGAGGGGGCGTTGGTGTTGCCGCGCGGGACGGCGGGCATGACCGACGCGTCGACGACGCGCAGTCCCTCGACGCCGTGCACCCGCAGCTCGGGGTCGACGACGGCGTTCTCGCCGGTGCCCATCGCGCACGTGCCGACCGGGTGGTAGAGCGTCTGGGAGTTCTCGCGGATGTGCGCCACGATCTCCTCGTCGGTCGGGTCGAGCGAGCCCGGCATGAACGGCGCGGCGATGTGGCGCGCGAGCGGGCCGGACTGCACGGTCTCGATGCAGCGCCGCACGCCCGCGACCATCGCGTCGAGGTCGGTCTGGTCGTCGAAGTACGCCGGGTCGATGTCGGGGTGCCACGCCGGGTCGGCCGAGCGCAGGCGCAGCCGGCCGCGGCTGAACACGTTGACCAGGGTGGGGGCGACGGTGACCTTGCGGCGTGGTCGCCTCGTGCAGCGCGTTGTCGTAGAACCCGGTCGGGGCGACGTGGATCTGCAGGTCGGGCGCCTCGAGCCCGTCGCGGCTGCGGAAGAACGCGCCGCCCTCGCCGACGTTGCTGACCAGCGGGCCGGTGCCCATGGCCTTGGCGCGCAGGAAGTTGGTCAGGTTGTTGTGCTGGATCAGGTCGCTGGTGTCCTTGGAGTGCCAGATGACCGGGGTCGCCGGGTGGTCGTGGAGGTTCTCCCCCACCCCCGGCAGGTGCTGGACCACCTCGATGCCGTGCTCCTGCAGGTGCTGCGCCGGCCCGATGCCGGAGAGCATGAGCAGCTGCGGGCTGTTGACCGCGCCGCCCGAGAGGACGACCTCGGCGTCGGCGTGGGCCGTGACCGTCTCGGCGCCGCGGCGGTAGGTCACGCCCACGGCCCGGCCGCCCTCGACGACCACGCGCTCCACGAGCGCGTCGGTGCGGACGGTCAGGTTGTCGCGGCCGGCGGCGGGCTCGAGGTAGGCGTTGTACGTCGACCAGCGGCGGCCCTTGCGGCAGGTCACCTGGTAGAGCCCGGCCCCCTCCTGCTCGGCCCCGTTGAAGTCGTCGGTGCGGGTGAACCCCGCCGCCACGGCGGAGTCGACCCAGGCGTGGGTCAGCGGGTGGGTGTAGCGCCGGTCCTCGACGTGCAACGGGCCGTCCTGGCCGTGGTAGGGCGCCCCGAGACGGGTGTTGGCCTCGGACCGGATGAAGTAGGGCAGCACGTCGTCGTAGCCCCAGCCGGTCGCGCCGTGCGCGTCGCGCCACCCGTCGTAGTCGGCGCGGTTGCCACGGATGTAGATCATCGCGTTCATCGAGGAGCAGCCGCCGAGCGCCTTCATCCGCGGCCAGTAGGCACGCTGGCGGTTGAGCTGCTTCTGCTCGCTGGTCTGGTAGTTCCAGTCCCACTTGGTCTTGAACAGGCCCGCGAAGGCGACCGGGACGGTGATCTCGTCGGCGTCCGGGGGCGGTCCGGCCTCGAGCAGCAGCACGGTGGTGCGGGGGTCCTCGCTCAGCCGGGCCGCGAGGACCGCACCCGAGCTGCCGGCCCCGACGACGACGTAGTCGTAGGTCTCTTTCGCCATTCGGCGAACGTAGCCCGGTGTGGGGGCGGTCACAAGGACGGGTCCCGGACGTCTCGTCAGCGGGCGCCGAGCACGCCGGTTGCCAGGATCGCCCCCCAGATCTGCTCGCGCTTGTCCTCCTGCAGCCGGGCGAAGACGTGGCGGCTGTCGCGCCACACCGGGATGCCGTCGACCACCGCGTCGCACACCGGCGCGTTGGGGCAGAAGATCGGGTTGAGGTCGAGCAGGTGGATGTGGTCGCGCGTGTCGGCGTTGACGACGTACGCCGAGTCCAGGGCCGACGCGGTTCGCGCGATCGGGACGCGGCACTGGGCCACGTCCTTGGCCCCGGACAGGCAGGCCATCGGGTTGGCGTCCTCGGGTGGCAGCCACAGGCTCTGCAGGACGACGGTCGGCACCCCGAGCTCGTCGAGCCGCGCCAGGGACGCGTCGGCGGACTGGACCAGGAGCTTGCCGTTGTCCTCGACCGGCTCGCCCTCGAGGGAGGTGGTGAGCGTGCCGTCGAACAGCTCCGCGCTGCGGTCCTGCTGGATCAGCAGGAGCAGGTCGATCGGCTCCTTCCCGACGATCTTGTCCCAGAAGCCGGCTCGCAGCCGCTCGCAGCGGCGGCGGCTGTCGAGCGGCGAGACGAGGTTGTAGACGCCCTCGGGCCACGCGCACGCGTCGAGGCTGAGCATGGTGAGGTTGAAGTGCTTCTCGTGCGCCAGCATCCGCAGGGTGGGCTCCATCTCGCGCGCCTGGCTGTCGCCGAAGACGAACACGTGGGGGCCGTCCTCCCCGGTCACGAGCCGGCAGGGGTCCAGGTCGCGCGGTCGGCACTCGCGCACCGGCGCCTCGCGGTAGCTGGTCAGCGTGGCGTAGTCGAGCGCCGGGGGCGGCCCGGTGACGCCGACCGGGCCGTCGTCGAGCAGCCCGTTGCCCTTGAGCGCGACCGGCTGCGTGGTCGCCATCACCGGCGGCACGACGAGCAGCGCGGTCACCAGGCTGGCGGCCAGACCGGTGAGCACCGCCGGCAGCCGCATCGGCCGGGGCAGCCGACGGGAGCGGATCGGGGTCTCGAGCATGTGGTACGACGCCGCGGCGAGCGCGGTGCTGAGCACCGTCACCAGCAGGGCGAACTGCCAGGCGGGCGGGTCGAGCGCCTGACCCAGGAGCACCACGACGGGCCAGTGCCACAGGTAGGTGCCGTAGGAGATCTTGCCGAGGTAGACCACCGGCGGGAACGTGAAGGGGCGCGCGGCCACGTGGACCCGCTCCCCCGCCAGGCCGCCGACGAGGAGCAGCGCGCCGACCGTCGCGGCGATGCCGCGCCAGGACGGGCTGAGGTCCAGCCAGGACAGGGCGAGCACCACGATCGAGACCGCGCCCACCCCGGTCGCGACCGCGGGACCGGCGCCCGGCGCGGGTGGCCGTCCGGCCGCGCGCCGGCGGTGCAGCCACAGCGCCAGCAGGACGCCGGCGAGCAGCTGGTAGAAGCGCGTCTCGGTGCCGTAGTAGGCGTGGTTGGCGTCCTGCGACGCCCACCACCGCTGCAGCACCAGCGACGCGACGAGCATCGAGGCGAGCACCGTGGGGGTCGCGTGCCGCCACCGCCGGTCGACGCGGTGCAGCAGCACCAGCAGGACGGGGAAGACGAAGTAGAACTGCTCCTCGATCGACAGCGACCAGAAGTGCAGGAACAGGCTGGAGTCGACCACGGTCGAGCCGAAGTAGTCGTTGCTCTGCGCCATGAAGTGCCAGTTGGCGTAGTAGAGCAGCGCGGCCTGCGCGTCGCCGGCCATCGGCCCGCGGTCCGCCGCGGAGAGCACGAGCACCCCCACCAGCGACACCACGATGACCAGCACCACGGCCGCGGGCAGCAGCCGCCGCACCCGCCGGTCGTAGAACCGCACCAGGTCCAGGCGACCGCCCTCGGCCAGCTCGCCGTACAGGATGGTGGAGACCAGGAAGCCCGAGAGGACGAAGAACAGGTCCACGCCGATGAACCCGCCGTCGGCCCACGCCAGCCCGGCGTGGAACAGGACGACGAGGTAGACCGCGAGCGTCCGGGCCCCGTCGAGGGCGGGGCGGTAGCTCCACGTCACGCGGCGAGACTACGAGATCGCCTTGCCTGTCAGGGGGACGGGCCTGGCGCCGAGGGGGCCGGTCGGACGTAGGGTGTCCCCCGTGGCTGAGCTCGCGCGGATCCGCAGGGAACACGTCCACCGCTCGGTGCGGGAGTACGACCCGGCCAACGTCCTCGGGGAGCACCGTCTGCTGCACGGTGACGGGGAGTACGACGCCGCGGCGGTCGTCCTCGACGCCTACTGGCTGGCGACCGGCGGCAACCTCGAGGAGGAGGGCGAGATGCTCGCCGAGCGCGACTGCGCGCTCCTCCTGCGGGGGCTGGGCTTCGAGGTGTCCGGCCCCGCCCTCCCGCCGGTCCGGTGGACCAACGCCGCCACGGTCGGCACCGACCACTCGCACGCCACCTGGGCCCTGGCCGCGCGCGAGCGGCTCGAGGAGGCGGCCCAGGAGTACGGCGCGGCCGTGCGCGTGAGCGAGCTGGCCGACTTCGTGCAGCGCCGCAGCCTGATCCGCTCCTCCGCTGCCTCGACCAGCTGGCTCGGCGACGTGCTCGGTCGCGTCGCGACCGGCTGCGCCGACCGGCGCGAGCCGCTGCTCTCCGCGCTGTGCGTCGACGCGCGCGGTCGCGTCGTGTCGTCGTACGCCACCTCGCTGCGGGTGCTGCGCGGCGAGGTGGCCGAGGACGTCGACGCCCAGGCCGCCCAGGAGCGGCTGGCGTGCCACCGGTACTTCGGCGCCGAGCTCCCGGAGGACGGCGGCCGCCCGACCGTCTTCATCACCCAGCCCGCGGTGCGCGAGCGGGCGCCGCGAGCCGCTCGCGCCCCACGCGCCTCGACCGGGACGGCGACCCGGTCCCGGTCCGCGACCGCCACCAAGGCCGCGACCAGGACCGCTCCCCCACCGCCGGCGCCGGTCAAGACCTGCCCGGTGCACTTCACCGTGCTGCCGCCGAGCGGGGTCTGCGACTACTGCGAGTGAGCCACCGGTCCGTGCCGGCGGCCCGAGAGGGCGCGACCGGCGCGGGTCCAGGCCCACCAGGCCGGCACGCCGACCCCGAAGGAGACCAGCAGCGCCAGCGGCTCGCTGACCTCCTCGACCGGCGGGTAGACCTCCCAGTGCAGGAGGTAGACCCACAACGACGACGCGGCCACGACGCCCAGGACGCCGAGCAGCCGGGGGGGCACGTGCACCTGCGGCGCGACCAGGAGCAGCAGCACCGCGCCCATCACCACGCCCTCCCGGACCGGGTCGCCGAAGAAACCGGCCGTCGCGAGCACGGTGACCGCCGCCGTGAGCACCCTCGTCCGGGTCGTGGTGGAGCGGCCGACCAGCCAGCCCAGCAGCAGGAACGTCCAGGCGTAGGGGATCGAGTAGCGCTCCGGGTTGTCCGCGGTCCAGCCGATCGTGAGCCGCCGGTCCACCAGCGTCAGCGCGACCAGCGCGAGCGGGACGGCGTACGGCCTGCGGCGCTCGAGGCGGGCCACTCCCGGCACCGCGAGGACCGCCGCCACCGCGACCAGCCCCCAGCACATCGCCTCGACGAACCACATCCGCCACTGGTCGGTCCACCCGTCGGAGCCGAGCAGGTTGTTGAGCCCGGCCACCGTCGTCCAGTCGTAGGTGCCGCGCAGCGCGGCGTCGGCGCCCATCACCAGCACCGACGGCACGGCGATCGCGCGCAGCGTGCGCCCGATCCGCCGCAGCCGCTCGCGGGTCGCCGGCGCGGGCAGCTGGAACCGCACCAGGCTCAGGCCGACGAGCACCAGGAGCGTGTGCGCCCCGCCGGGCACGGCCCACAGGTCGGTGTGGCTGCCGACCACGAGCACGATCGCCACCGCCCGCAGCACCAGCGAGGTGTCTGCCCGCACCCATCGCGACCGGGGGGTCGACTCGCGCGCCGGCTCGGCGGCCGCACCGGCGGCGGGCGGGCCCGTCGGGTCCGCGGCGAGCTCCGCGCACGTCATGGTCGCCCACCCGGCGGGCAGCTCGCGGAGCAGGGAGCCCAGCCGCACCCCTGCCTCGACGTAGGACAGCGAGTCGCCCCCGAGGTCCACGAACGTCTGGTCGGTGCGGGCGTCGGGACGCCCGAGCAGCAGGGCGTACGTCGCCCGGACCCGCTCGGCGAGGTCGTCGCCCGCAGGCGCGTCGTGCGTGGGCAGGTCGTCGAGCAGCGCGCGGAGCGGGGCGTCGTCGCGCTTGCCGTTCGCGCCCACCGGCAGGTCCTCGACGTGGACGACCCGGACCGCGTGGCGCGGCAGTGCCAGGCCACGCAGGACGCGGTCACGCGCGGAGGTGCGACCGGAGCGGTGCAGGACCGCCAGCCCGCCGTCGTGCTCGAGCACCCGCGCGGTCACCCCGGCCTCGGCGAGCTGCCGCTCGACGTCGTCGAGGTCCACCCGCAGGCCGACGACCTTGGCGAAGCGCGCCAGCCGGCCGACCACCCGGAACAGCCCGTCCTCGTCCTGGACCCCCAGGTCCCCGGTGCGGAGCTCGTGGACGTCGCGGCCGCGGGCCAGGTCCGCCGGTGAGGTGGCGTAGCCGAGCATGACGTTGGGGCCCTCGTAGACCAGCTCCCCCACGCCGTCGGGCCGGTCCACGCCCTCGACCGGCTCCACCCGCAGCGAGCCGCCCGGGACCGGGACGCCGATCGTGTCCGGCCGGTCGGCGGCCAGGTGGGGCGGCAGCCAGGCGATGCGGGCGGTCGCCTCGGTCTGGCCGTACATCACGACGAACGACGGCACGCGCGCCGCCCAGCGGCGGACGTCGGCAGGAGCCATGCCGCCCGCCGGCGACCGTGCAGTAGCGCAGGGTCGACGGCAGGCGCTCGGCGGAGCCCGAGGACAGGAGCAGGTCGTAGGTGTGCGGGACCCCGGCGAAGGAGGTCACCCCGGCCCGGGTGGCGCGCTCCCAGAGCGCGGGGCAGGTCACCGACTCCTCGGTGAGCACCACCGACGCACCGGCGAGCAGGTGGCTGGTCAGCACCGAGAGGCCGTAGCTGTAGTGCAGCGGCAGGGTCGTCAGGGCGACGTCCTCGGCGGTGATCCGCAGGTAGCCGGCGATCGCCGCGGCGTTGCTGCGCACGTTGTCGTGGGAGAGGCGGACGAGCTTGGCGGAGCCGGTCGTCCCGCTGGTGCTGAGCAGGAGCGCGAGGTCGGGGTGGACGTCGTACGCCGCACCGCGCGGCCAGGCCTCCAGGAGGCGCTCGCGCTGCGCGGGCGCGTCGGCGGGCAGGAGGAGGGCGGCGCGACCGGCCCGCCACGCACCGAGCAGCGCGACGACGCCCTCGACGGTGCGGCTCGCGACCACGGGCTCGACGCCCGGACCGCGCCCGAGCCGCTCGGCCCGCTCGGTGACCAGCCGGTCGAGGTCGGCATAGGTCACGTGACGCTCGCCCTCGACGAGCGCGGTCCGGTGACCGGCCGTGCGCGCGGTCGCGCCCAGCGCGACCGGGTCCGCCCGCCGTCGGTCGAGCTGGAGACCAGCGGTCACGCGGGGCTCTTCGCGGGCGCGTCCGCAGCGACCGGGTCGACGGGGTAGGCGCCGACCGCGCCGTCGACGACGACCCCGACCCGGTCCCCGACCGACGGGATCTCGCGGCCGGTCACCCGGGACACCACGACGCCGTCGGCCGGGGCGTCCAGGCGCACCCGCACGCTCGCGTCGTGGCCGTAGAACGAGACCTCCTCGACCGACCCGCGGGCGGTGCCCTCGGCGGCCTCGGGTCCCTCGGGGGCCTGCTCGCGGCGCAGCACCACCTGCTCGGGGCGCACGACCAGGCGCACCTCGCCGCTGACCGGCGCCAGCAGGTCGAGCTCGCCGAGCATGCTGAGCGCCCGGTCGCCCGTCGCCGTGCCGGAGACGAGGTTGGCGCCGCCGACGAACAGCGCGACGTCGACGTCGGTGGGCGCGCGGTAGAGGTCGACCGGCGAGGACACCTGGGCGACCCGCCCCGCGCGCATCACCGCGACCTGGTCGGCCAGCGAGAGGGCCTCGTTCTGGTCGTGGGTGACCAGCAGCCCGGTCGCGCCGGCATGGCGCAGCACCCGGACGACGGCGCGGCCGGCGGACTCGCGCAGCGCGGTGTCGAGGGAGGAGAACGGCTCGTCGAGCAGCACGACACCGGGGCGGGGCGCCAGCGCGCGGGCCACGGCCACGCGCTGCTGCTGGCCGCCGGAGAGCTCGGAGGGATAGGCGCTCGCGACGCGGTGGGGCAGCTCGGCGAGGTCGAGCATCTCCCGCAGTCGCGTGTCGGTGCGCTCCTTGCGCGGGCAGCCCGAACAGCACGTTGCCGCGGACGTCCAGGTGCGGGAACAGCGCGCCCTCCTGGGCGACGTAGCCCACGCCGCGCTTCTGCGCGGCCACCATCACGCCGCCACCGGCCACGACCTCGCCACCGATGCGGATCTCGCCGCTGTCCAGCGCGAGGAAGCCCGCGATCAGCCGCAGCAGCGTGGTCTTGCCACACCCCGATGCGCCCAGCACGGCGGTGATCCCGCCGTCGGGCACCGACAGGTCGACCGCCTCCAGCACCCGGGTGGGGCCGAAGGACTTCGTCACCTGCCGGACCTCGACCTCACTCACGCCTCCACCGCCTTCGCTCCGCTCGGCGGCGGAGCCAGGCGCCTGTGCCCATGGCTCGCTCGCTCCGCTCGCTCACGCTTCCCCACCTCGCACCAGTCCACGCCGCGCCTGCATCCCCAGGAAGATGGTGGCAGGCACGGACACGGCCACGAGGAGCAGCGCGTAGGGCGCCGCGGCGGCGTACCTCGCGGCCGACGAGGCCGACCAGAACTCCGTGGCGAGCGTGGTGGTCCCGGTCGGGGCGAGCAGCAGCGTGGCGGTGAGCTCGGTCGAGACCGCGAGGAAGACCAGGGCCGCACCGGCGCCGAGACCCGGCCGCAGCAACGGCAGGGTCACCCGTGCCAGCGCCTGCAGCGGGTGCAGCCCGAGCGACCGGGCGACGTCGGTGAGCACCGGCGGCGCCTGCTCGAGCGAGGCCCGGACGCTCACCACCGCCCGCGGCAGGAACAGCGTGGCGTAGGCGAAGACCAGCACCGGCAGCGTCTGGTAGAGCGAGGGCACCACCCGGATCGAGACCGCCACCAGCGCGAGCGCGACGACGATGCCGGGCAGCGCGTGGGCGGTGTAGGTCGCCCGCTCGACCACCATCGAGACGGGGCTCGGGTGGCGCACCACCAGCCAGCAGATCGGGATCGCGGCCATCGCGGTCACCGCGGCGGCGACGGCGGCCAGCGACATCGTGCTCACCGCGGCCTGCGCGACCTCGGAGACCGGGAAGGCCCGCGAGGACCCGACCGCCAGCCAGTGGACCAGCGCGTAGCCGGGCACCCCGAGCGCCAGCACCACCACACCGGTGAGCCCGGCGAGGACGGGGACGGAGGACCGACCCAGCGCGACGGGTACGGCGTCGCGCGCGGTCCCGGCGCCGACGCGGGCGACCGGCCCCCGACCGCGGACGAGCACCTCGAGCCCGAGGAGCACCAGGCAGCCGGCGACCAGCACGGCCGCCAGCACCGTGCCGGGAGCGGAGTTGAACGCCGAGCGGTACTGGTCGTAGATCGCGGTGGTGAAGGTCGGGAAGCGCAGCATCTGCAGCGCGCCGAACTCCGAGAGCGTGTGCAGGCCGACGAGCAGCGCACCCCCGGCGACCGCCGAGCGCAGCAACGGCAGGGTGACCCGGCGGAAGGCCTGCCAGCGGCTGAGCCCGAGGGCCTGGGCGGACTCGACCAGGGCGGGGTCGAGGCCGCGCAGCGTCGCCACCACGGGCAGGTAGACCAGGGGGTAGTAGGACAGCGACACCACCGTGACCGCCCCGGCGTAGGACTGCACCGAGCTGGTCGTGGAGACCCAGGCGTAGCTGTTGACGAAGGCCGGGACGGCCAGCGGTGCGACGAGCAGGGCGTGCCAGGCGAGCTTGCCGCGCAGGTCGGTGGACTCCACCACCCACGCGGTGGCGGTCCCCAGCACGGTGCTCACCGCGACGACGCCCACCAGCAGCCCGAGGGTGTTGCGGAGCAGCTCCCCGACCCGCGGGCGCGCCAGCAGGGCCCAGGTCTCGGCCGGACCCAGGTCGGCGGCGTACCAGACGACGTAGCCGATGGGCACCAGCGCACCGGCGGCGATGACGGCACCGAGCACCACCAGCGGCCACGGGGGCCGGGTGGTGCTCGCGCGGACCGGACGCGGCTGCGTCAGCTCCGTGGGTGCCGTCTGGACCGTCACAGGAAGCCGGCCTCCTGCATCAGCGTGACCACCTCGGGGCCGTTGAGGTCCGAGACGTCGACGTCCGGCGGGGACAGGTCGGCCAGGCCCTTCACGCCGCGGCCGAGGTCGACCTGCGGGTTGAGGGTGTACTCCAGCGCGTAGGAGTCGGCGATGACCTGCTGCCCCTCCTTGCTGGTCAGGTAGTCGACGAACTCCTGGGCGTTGGCCTGGTGGTCGCCCGCCTTCAGCACGCCGGCGCCCGAGACGCTGACGAAGGCGCCGGGATCCTGGTCGCCGAAGAAGTGGAGCTTGGAGGCGTTGCTGTTCTCGCCGGACTCCTCCTGGTCGCGGTACCAGTAGTAGTGGTAGATGATCCCGGTCTCCACGTCGCCCTTGTCGACCGCCTGCAGCACGACGTTGTTGCCGTCGTAGACCTCGCCGTTGCGCTTGAGGCCGGCCAGCCACTCCTTGGTGCGCGCCTCGCCCTCGAGGTGCAGCACCGCGCTGACGATCGCCTGGAAGTCCGCGCCGGTCGGCGAGAAGCCGACCCTGCCCTTCCACTGCGGCTTCGCCAGGTCGAGCAGGCTCTCCGGCAGGTCGGCGGGCTGCACCTCGTCGGTGTTGTAGACCAGCACCGTGGAGCGGGCGGCGAAGCCGGTCCAGGTGCCGTCGTCGGGGCGGTAGGCCGCCGGGACCTGGTCGAGGGTCTTCGGGTCGAGCTCGGCCAGGAGCCCCTTGGACTGCACCAGGGACATGGCCGGGGAGTTCTCGGTGAGGAACACGTCGGCCGGTGACGCCTGGCCCTCGGCGACCAGCTGGTTGGCCAGCTCGAGGTCCGAGCCGTTGCGCAGCTCGACGTCGAGACCGGTCTTCTCCTCGAACTTCTTCGCGACCTCGCCGATGAGCTCCTCGTGCTGGGCGTTGTAGACGACCAGGTCGGGCTGGTCCCCGCCGCCGCACGCGGCGAGCGCGGGCGAGCAGAGCACGGCGGCCAGGAGGCCGATCAGGGTGGAGCGACGGCGCACGGGGATCCTCTCGCGGGGGTCGAGTCGCGGTTAGGTATGCCTAACCTTAACGGGACCACGCACACGTCGCACCGCGACCTGGCTCACAGTGCAGGGACCCGGACCCGGCCGATGTGTCGGAGGGCCGCCGTACCTTCCTCGCACCGGGCCGGGGGGCCCACGAGCAGAGGGGGCGCAGATGCGCAGGAGCGAGGCACGCCGCAGGCGGACCGACATCCGGTGGGGTCACGGGCGACGGCTGGTGGTCGTCGACCTGGAGAACCTCGCCGGAGGGCCGTGCCACACCGAGGACTGCGCCGTCTGGGTCCGGCGCCGGCTGGCGGACGCGGGGGTGCTGCGAGCCGGCGACCAGGTCACGGTCGCCGTCGACGAGAGCGCCCTGCCCTCGGTGGCCTGGGCCTGGCGCGGCTCGGTGTGCCGCTGGGGGCACGGCAAGGACGGGGCCGACCTGGCGCTGGTCAGCGAGCTCGCCGACCGGGTCCACGAGCGTTTCGACGAGGTGGTCGTGGCCAGCGGTGACGGCATCTTCACCGACACCGTCGCCCGGTTGGTCGACGAGGGCGTGCGGGTCACGGTCGCAGCCCACGGCACGGGTCTGAGCGGCCGGCTCGCCCGAGCCGCCAGCGACGTGGTGCTGCTCAGCCCGGCCGCTCCCCCGGCTGCGGCGTGAGGGTCACGGGCGGTTGCGCCCGTGCCGGTCGTGCGCCTCCACCCACTCCTCCGCCACCACGGCCGACCCGAGCGACAGCTCGCCGGCGAGCACGGTGGCCGCCATGATCTCGGCCAGCTTGAGCACCTTGCCGGTGCCGTAGCAGCCCAGCATCTCCAGGCACTCGCGCTGGGTCGCCAGGCCCGTGCCGCCGCCGTACGTCGCGATGATGAGGCTGGGCAGGGTGACCGAGGCGTAGAAGTCGCCGTTGGGCAGCAGCTCGGAGAAGCCGTACAGCGCCGAGGACTCCGCGACGTTGGCGACGTCCTGGCCCGTGGCGATGAACATCGCGGTCAGCCCGTTGGCCGAGTGGTTGCCGTTGTTGTTGGTCACCGACATGATCGCGCCGAGCTGGCCGCGCATGCGGGCGGCGTAGAGCTTGTCGGTGGAGACGTGCATCTGCTCCTCGACCAGCGCCGCGGGCAGCGTGATCTCGGCGACGACGCGCTTGCCGCGCGTGTGCAGCATGTTGACCACCGAGGTCTTCTTGTCGGTGGCGAACTGGCCCTCGAGCAGGAAGTGCAGCTCGCCGGGGTAGTTCTGCTTGATCCACGCGCAGGCCGCGAACGTCGCCTTGCCGGTCATGTTCTGGCCGGCCGCGTCGCCGGTGCTGTAGTTGAACCGCGTGTAGAGCAGCTTGGAGACCGGGAACCGCTGGATGTCGAGCAGCTTGCCGGAGCTGGTGGTCGCCTCTGCCGCCGCTGCGATCTCGTCGAAGTGCTCCTCCAGCCACTGCGCGAAGGCGCGCGCCTCGCGGGCGTCGGCGAAGCTGAACACCGGTGCCCGCTGCATGCGGTCGTCGAGGACGGTGGTGGTGATGCCGCCCGCGTCGCGGCACAGCTTCATCCCGCGGTTGTACGACGCGACCAGCGTCCCCTCGGTGGTGGCCAGCGGCACCAGGAACTCCCCCTGCGCGTGCTCGCCGTCGACCAGCAGCGGCCCCGCGATCCCCATCGGCACCTGGGCGACGCCCAGGAAGTGCTCGACGTTGCCGGGCAGCGTCCTCGGGTCCAGGGAGTACGACGCGACGTGCTCCACGGCGCTGTCGGTGTGGGCGCGCACGTGCTCCTGACGCGCCTTGACCGCAGCCGGGCCGTAGTCGTCGTCGCGGTCACGAGGGATCTTCAGGTCCGTCATGGTGAGGAGGATCGCAGGTGCCGCGCTCCCCCGGGACACCCGCTCGGCGTAACGACCGGACCGATCGCGTCGTTGGAGGGTCCACCGAACCGGGAGAAGGACGACGGATGCGACGACACCACCGGCTGCCCCTGACGATCTCGACCGCGGCGCTGGGACTGGCCGCCTGCCTGGTGGGCGCGGCGCCCTCGAGCGCGATCGTCGGCGGCTCGTCCGTCCCGGACGGTGGCTACCGCTTCACGGCCTCGATCCAGGACGCCGACGGCCACTTCTGCGGCGGGTCGGTGGTCGCGTCGCGGTGGGTGCTCACCGCGGCCCACTGCATGACCGAGTCGGACGGCTCCACGACGAGGCCGGGGACGCTGCGTGTCGTCGTGGGGCGCACCGACCTCTCCGACACCTCGCGGGGCCGGACGCTGCGGGTCGACCGGGTCGTGGTGCACCCGAGGTACGCCGACACCGGCACCCACGACGTTGCCCTGCTGCACACCACCCGTGCGGCGAAGGTGCCGGCGATCCGGCTGGTCGGCACCGCGAACGACCGGCTCGAGCGGGACGGGGCGCGCGTCACCGTGGCCGGGTGGGGCGCCGAGCTCTTCGGGTTCCCGGTGGCGCCGTCCCGGATGAAGGCGGTGCGCCTGAGCGTCGTCGGTGACAGCCGCTGCACCCTCAACTCGGCGGTGATGGGCTTCGCGCCGCGCACCGAGATCTGCGGGGACGCCCTCGGCGGCGACTCCTGCCAGGGCGACTCCGGCGGGCCGCTGTTCGGCACCCTGGCCGACGGACGGCGGGTGCAGGTCGGGGTGGTCTCCTACGGCCTCGGCTGCGCCACGCCGGGCTTCCCGGGGGTGTACGCCGAGGTGAACAACCGCTCGGTCCACGGGTTCATCACCCGGGTCGCCGGCCTCTGAGGCGCGAGCCGGCCCGGTCGACGCCGGCGGGCCCGGGGTCGGGTGTGCTGCGCGGGCCGAGGGGTACGGGTGCCACCGGATCCGACGACGGGAGTGAGCCTTGGACGTGGACATCCTCGTGGTGGCCCTTGCCGTCCTGGGCTTCGCGCTGCTCGCCGGCCGGTTGGGCGGCACGGCCCTCACCATGCCGATGGTCTTCACCGGCGCGGGTCTCCTGCTCGGGACCCACGTCCTGGGGCTGGTCGACGTCGGGGCCGACAGCGAGGTCGTGAGCATCCTGGCCGAGGTCACGCTCGTCGTGGTGCTGTTCACCGACTCCAGCCGCATGCACCTCGGCACCGTGCTGGCCGAGCACTCCCTCGCCCTGCGGCTGCTGCTGATCGCCATGCCGCTCGCGATGGTGCTGGGCTGGCTGGTCGGGACGGCCCTGTTCCCCGACGCCCCGCTCGTCGCGGTCGCCCTGCTCGCGGTGGTGCTCGCCCCCACCGACGCGGCCCTGGGCCAGTCGTTCGTGAGCAACCAGGCAGTGCCGATCCGCATCCGTCAGGCCCTCAACGTCGAGAGCGGGCTCAACGACGGCCTGGCCCTGCCGTTCCTGCTGGTCGTGGTCGACCTGGCGAAGGACGAGGCCGGGAGCGTCCTGGACTACGTCGGCCTCTTCGCCGCCATGGTGGGACTGGGCACTGCAGTGGGCGCGTTGGTGGGGTGGGCCGGCGGCCGGCTGCTCATGTGGAGCGCCGACCGCGACTGGACCACCGAGACCACGCGCCGGCTCGGCACCCTGTCCCTGGCCGCGGTCGCGTACGCCGGCGCCGAGGCGGTCGGCGGCAACGGCTTCGTGGCCGCCTTCGTCGCGGGGCTCACCGTGGGGACCACCGCCCGGGACCTGCTCACCAGCACCAGCGTGTTCGCGGAGTCCGAGGGCCAGCTGCTCACGCTGCTGACCTTCCTCCTCTTCGGCTCGGTCGTGGCCGGCTCGGTGATGACCGACCTGACCTGGCAGGTCCTCGTCTACGCGTTGGCCAGCCTGCTGGTCGTGCGTCCCGTGGCCGCGGCGGTGGCGCTGCTGGGCGCGCGGCTGTCCTGGTCCACGGTCGGGTTCCTCGGCTGGGCGGGCCCGAGGGGCCTGGCCTCGATCGTCTATGCGGTGCTCGTGGCGGAGGCCGGTGGTATCACCGGCGCGGACGAGGTCTTCACCACGGCCTCGTGGACGATCCTGCTGAGCATCGTGCTGCACGGCGCCAGCGCCGCACCGCTGAGTCGCGTCTACGGCGGGTACGTGCGCGGCCACGTGCCCGAGGACAGTCCCGAGCGGCGGCCCGCCGAGCCGCTCCCGGTGCGGCTGCCGCCGCACCGCGGCCGGCAGGCGGCCGAGCAGGCCTGAGCCGCCCGCCCCGGTCAGGACGAGGCGGACTGCGGGAGCAGGGCCGTCGAGGTCTGCGTGCGCCGGACCCGTTCCCCCTGCCGTGGGACGAGCAGGGCGACCAGCGCCCCGGCCAGCGCCGCGGCGGCACCTACGAGGAAGCAGATCCGGAACGCGGCCTCGTCCGGGACCCGGACCCCGGGAGCCAGGACGACGGTGTGGCTGGTCAGGATCGCGGCCATCACCGCGCCCGCGACGGTGGTGCCGACCGAGCGCATCAGCGCGTTGACGCCCACGCCGGAGCCGGCCTCGTGCAGCGGCACGTTGTCGAGGATGAGGGTGGGCATCGCGGCGTAGCCGATGCCGACGCCGGCGGAGGCGACGAGCGAGGCGACCATGAGCTGCCACGGGGCGTTCATCAGTGCCAGCGCCAGGACGTAGCCGCCGCTGATCACGGCCGCGCCGACCGCCAGGGTGACCCGGGCGCCGACGGTGGTGATGAGGCGGCTCGAGACGGGCGCGAAGGCCATCATCATCAGGCCGCCGGGCGCCATCCAGAGGCCGGCCTGCAGGATCGACTGCCCGAGGCCGTAGCCGGTCTGCGCGGGCATCTCGAGCAGCTGCGGCACGACGATCGCCTGCGCCATCATCCCGAAGCCGATGAGCACCGCGGCGAGGTTGGTGAACAGCACCGGCCGGCGCACCGTCGTCCGCAGGTCCACCAGCGGGTCGTGGTGGCGCAGCTCGTACCACGTCCACGCCGTGAGGACGGCGACGCCTCCGACGATCCCGCCGAGGGTGCGCCCCTCGGTCCAGCCCCACTGCGAGCCCTTGCTCACCGCGACGAGCACGGCACCGAGCCCGACGGCGAGCCCGGCGACGCCGACCAGGTCGAGGCGCGCGGGGTGCTCGTCGTGGATGCCGGGGACGACCAGCGCGGTGAGGACGACGATGACCGCGGCCAGGACCGCGGAGAGCCAGAAGAGCCCGTGCCAGGAGTAGTCCTCGGCGATCCAGGCCGACAGCGGCAGCCCCAGGGCGCCACCCACGCCCAGGGTGGCGCTGACCGCGGCCACCGCGCCGGCGCGGCGCTCGGGTGGGGCGACCTCGCGGACCATGCTGATCGCGACCGGGATGTAGCCCATCGCGACGCCCTGGAGCGCGCGCCCGACGAGGAACGGCGCCAAGGTGCTGGACAGCGCCGCGACGACCGAGCCGATCGTCAGGATGCCCGCGGAGAGGACCAGGACCTTCTTCTTGCCGTACATGTCGGCCAGGCGACCCGAGACCGGCATCGTGACCGCGGCGGCGAGCAGGGTCGCCGTCACGGCCCAGGACGCGCTGCCGGGGTCGGTGCCGAGGAGCCGGGGCAGCTCGCTCTGGATCGGGATCACCAGGGACTGCATGAGGGAGCCGGAGAGGCTGCCCAGGCACAGGACCGCGATCACCAGACCGGGGCCGGCGACCCGTCCGGCGGGCGCGTCGACGCGGTCGGGGGCAGGGGTGGGTGCGGACGACATCAGCGGGTGGAGCCTCTCGGCGGGGAACGGGTTGTGCAACGTACACAAGGCAGGCTCGACCGCACCCAGCGGGCCGCCGAGGTCGACGCGGACGGCCGTCAGGCGAAGAGCGCCTCGCCGTAGTGCAGCACCACCACGAGCGCCAGCACGAGCAGCCAGACGGCCAGCAGGATCAGGTCCAGCCGCAGCGCGACCGCCCGCTCGAGCGCGTCCTGCGCCCGCCGCGGCAGCGGCAGGTTGCGCTCGAGCACGTTGACGCGGGTCAGCTCGAAGAAGACGAACGTGGTGGCGACCGTGACGAGCATGCACCAGGGGCACAGCGCGCCGATGTCGGTGATCGCCTGCTCGAACAGCCAGTAGGCGAAGCCGAACCCGATCAGGTAGAACGCCTGCGCGACCAGCATGAACCACCGCGGGAAGCGGACCCCGGCGAGCCCTGCGACCGCGACGGTGATGACCACCGGCTCGCTCATCAGGCCGAGGAAGGCGTTGGGAAACCCCAGGACGGAGGCCTGCCACGAGCCGGCGACCGTGCCGCAGCTGATGACCGCGTTGATGTTGCAGCCCAGGTCCAGGTTGGGGTTCTCGGCGAGGCGGATCGCGTCGGTCGCGAGGACGAACGAGGCCACCAGGCTGGCGACAGAGGCCACCAGCATGGTGACCCAGATCCCCGTGTGCCGTCGGTCCCCGACCGGGGCCCGCTCCGCCGGGCTCTCGAGCAGGTCGGTGCGCACCGGGCTCACTGACCGCTCGCGGCAGCCGCGTCGACCGCGCGCTGCAGGGCACCGGGGCTGAAGACGTCGGAGAGCTGCTTGCCGTCCACCAGCACCGTCGGCGTCGACTCGACGCCGGCGTCGAAGGCGTCCTGGGTGAACTGCTGGACCCACGGCTCGAACTCGCGGTCGGCGAACCGGTCGGTCACCTCGGCGGGGACGCCCACGCCTTCCGCCAGGTCGGCGATCTGCTGGTCGGTGAGCCCCTTGGTGCCCTCCTCGGGCTGCGCGGCGTACAGCGCCTGGTTGAGCGGCCAGACGTGCTCGGGCGAGGCGTCGGCCACCGTGGCCACCGCGTTCGCGGCGCGCGTGGAGTACTTCGTGCCGAGCGAGGCCCGGTCCAGGAAGGAGATCGGCCGCAGCTCGACCCGCGCCTTGCCGTCCTCGATCAGCTGGTCGAGGTCCTTGCCCTGGGTGGCCTCGAACTGGCCGCACGCCGGGCACATGTAGTCCAGGTAGATGGTCACGGTGACCGGCGCGCCCTGGTCGCCGACCGGGATGGAGCCGTCCTCGACGCTCGCCGGCACCACGACCTTGCCCGAGGGGCTCGGGGCGGCGCTGTCGCTCCCGGACTGCGAGGCACGGTAGACCGCGAAGGCGATCGCGCCGATCAGCAGCAGGATCACCAGGCCTCCGCCGAGGGTGACGATCCGGCGCGTCCGCGCCTCCCGCCGTGCGGTCTCGGCCCGCAGCCTCCGCAGCTCCTCGCTCCTGGTGCGGGACTCGTTGCTCATTGCGCTCCCCTCCGGTGCGACACGCTCCCTGCCGCCGTCCTCACGGTAGTCGCGGGAGGGAGGGCCGCGAGGGCGGTGTCGCCGAGATCACCCGGCAGGAAGCAGCAGGAGGACGAGATTCACAGGCGCGTCTCAGCGGCCTCTCACGGACCGCGGTGCCGACGCGGCGACTCGGTCGACGTCTGCTCGTCCTCCCGTGCGCGCGGACCCCGCGGACGGGGCATCGCGCTGACGGTCGGGAGCCGGGTCACCTGGCGCTCGCGCCGCCGCCGGGCCCCCGCCCCGGCGACCAGGACGAGGACGACGGTCAGGGCCTGGGCCAGGATCACCTCGTTGGTCGACAGCCCGTCGACGGTCGGCTGCGGGTCCCCGTCGGTGAGCCGGGCGACCAGCCCCTCGCTGACCACGGCCCCGACCAGCAGGCACGCCGCGCTGGTCAGCACCACCGTCCACAGCCGGCGTCGCACGCCTCCGCCGATGCCGAGGCCGGCGATGACCCCGAACCCGAGCGACATCGCGCACAGCAGCGCGACGCCCTCCCCACCCAGGTCCCACTCCACGGCTCGACCCTCCTCCGGACGGCCCCTCTCCCACCGTGGAGCAGCCGCAGCGCGCCGGTCAGTGCCGAGCGGTCCGCGGGGCCGGGTCGATGGCCCCGCTCCAGACCGGTCCGGCCCCACCGGAGGGAATACGGGCGGGGGGTATACGGTTGGGCGAGACGGATACCCCGCCCGGGTATCCGCCGGACCGCCCACCCCGATCCTCCAGGAGACACCATGAGCACCACCGAGTTCCAGGTCACCGGCATGACGTGCGGCCACTGCGAGATGTCGGTCCGCGAGGAGGTCGAGACCCTCCCGGGCGTGCAGGGCGTGGAGGTCAGCCACCAGACCGGTCGGCTCGTCGTGACCTCCGCCGAGCCGCTCGAGGACGACGCGGTCATCGCGGCCGTCGACGAGGCGGGCTACCAGGCGGTGCGCGCACGATGAACACCGCTGCGCGTCTCGGGCTGTACGCCGGCGGGCTGGCCGTCGCGTTCGCAGGGGCGTTCGCCGCCGCGGACGCCGTGGTCCCCCAGGGCACCGTCGACCGGTGGACCGAGGAGGCACAGGGCCACGAGATGGGCAGCACCATGACCGCGGCCGACGAGGCGGTCCGCGGCCTCAGCAGCGCGGCGGACGGCCATCTCCTCGGCCCGGTCGCCGCACCCGGCCAGGTCGGCGAGGCCGGCCGGCTGTCCTTCCGCGTCCTCGACGGCGACGGCGGGCCCCTCACCGACTACGTCACCGCGCACGACAAGCAGCTGCACCTAGTCGTCGTACGCACCGACGGGGCGCAGTTCCGGCACGTGCACCCGACGATGGACGCCCGCGGCACCTGGTCGCTCCCGTGGACCTGGCAGGCGGCCGGCACCTACCGGATCTTCGCCGACTTCGTCCCCGCCGGCGGCGACGGTGAGGCCGTCACGCTGACCCGGACCGTGGAGGTGGCCGGTGCGTTCACCCCGGTGGCGGCGACGCCGTCGCGCACGGCGAGCGTCGACGGCTTCACCGTGCGGCTCTCCGGCGACCTGGTCGCAGGGTCGTCCTCGCCGCTGACGCTGGAGGTCATCCGGGCCGGCCGGCCGGTCACCACCCTCCAGCCCTACCTCGGCGCGTTCGGGCACCTGGTCGCGCTGCGTGAGGGCGACCTGGGCTACCTCCACGTGCACCCCGAGGGCGACGAGCCCACCTCCGGGGAGACCTCGGGGCCCGAGGTCTCCTTCGTCGCCGAGGTCCCGACGGCCGGCCGCTACCTGCTCCACCTGGACTTCCGGGTCGACGGGAAGGTGCACTCCGCCCCGTTCGTGCTCGACACCGCCTGACCAGCCCGCCCCGCGAAGGAGGACACCATGACGACGACCCCGGCCCAGCGCGCGGGCACCGGCATCGAGCTCGAGATCGGCGGGATGACCTGCGCCTCCTGCGCGATGCGGATCGAGAAGAAGCTCAACAAGCTCGACGGCGTCACCGCCACGGTCAACTACGCCACCGAGAAGGCCCAGGTCCACGCACCCGAGGACCTGGACCCGGAGACCCTGATCGCCGAGGTGGTCAAGGCCGGCTACACCGCCACGCTCCCCCGCCCCGCCTCGGCCGACGCCGCGCCGGACGAGGAGCAGCCCGACCCCGAGCTGGTCGCCCTGCGCCACCGGCTGATCGGCTCGGTGGTGCTGGCCGTGCCGGTGATCGCCCTGTCGATGGTGCCCGCGCTGCAGTTCGACTACTGGCAGTGGGCCTCGCTGACCCTGGCCGCACCGGTCGTGCTGTGGGCGGCCTGGCCGTTCCACCGCGCCGCGTGGGCCAACCTGCGGCACGGCACCGCCACGATGGACACCCTGGTGTCGATGGGCACGCTGGCCGCGTTCACGTGGTCGCTGTACGCGCTGTTCCTCGGTGAGGCCGGCACCCCCGGCATGACGCACCCGTTCGAGCTGACCGTGGAGCCCACCGACGGCGCGTCGAACATCTACCTCGAGGTCGCCGCCGGCGTGACCATGTTCCTGCTGTCCGGGCGCTACTTCGAGAAGCGGTCCAAGCGGCGCGCCGGGGCCGCGCTGCGAGCGCTGCTCGAGCTGGGCGCCAAGGACGTCGCCGTCCTGCGCGACGGCGTGGAGACGCGCATCCCGACCGGCGACCTCTCCGTCGGCGACGAGTTCGTCGTCCGTCCCGGGGAGAAGATCGCCACCGACGGCATCGTGGTCACCGGCAGCTCCGCCGTCGACGCCTCCATGCTCACCGGCGAGTCGGTGCCGGTCGAGGTGCGCGAGGGCGACGCGGTCACCGGTGCCACCGTCAACGCCGGCGGCCGCCTCGTCGTGCGCGCCACCCGGGTCGGCTCCGACACCCAGCTGGCGCAGATGGCCAAGCTGGTCGAGGACGCCCAGTCGGGCAAGGCGCAGGTGCAGCGGCTCGCCGACCAGGTCTCGGCGATCTTCGTCCCCGTCGTGATCGGCATCGCCGTGGTCACCCTCGGCGCCTGGCTGGGCGCCGGGTTCCCCGTCACCGCCGCCTTCACCGCCGCGGTGGCCGTGCTGATCATCGCCTGCCCCTGCGCGCTGGGCCTGGCCACGCCGACCGCGCTGCTGGTCGGCACCGGCCGCGGCGCCCAGCTGGGCGTGCTGATCAAGGGCCCCGAGGTCCTGGAGTCCACCCGCGCGGTCGACACCGTCGTCCTCGACAAGACCGGCACCGTCACCACCGGCCGGATGACGCTGGTCGAGGCGATCGCCGCCGACGGCGTACGCCGTGAGGACCTGCTCCGGCTCGCCGGCGCCCTCGAGGGTGCCTCCGAGCACCCCATCGCCCAGGCGATCGCCCGGGGTGCGGCCGACGAGGTCGGGCAGCTGCCCATCCCGGAGGACTTCGCGAACCTCGAGGGCACGGGCGTCCAGGGGATCGTCGAGGGGCATGCGGTGCTCGTCGGGCGCGAGTCGCTGCTCGCGGACTGGTCCCAGCCGCTCGACCCCGACCTCGCCCGCGCCAAGTCCCGTGCCGAGGCACAGGGCAGGACCGCCGTCGCGGTCGGGTGGGACGGCCATGCCCGCGGTGTGCTCGTCGTCGCCGACCAGGTGAAGCCGACCAGCCGCGAGGCGGTCGCACAGCTGCGGTCGCTGGGGCTGACCCCGGTGCTGCTCACCGGCGACCACCGCACCGTGGCCAAGCAGATCGCGGCCGAGGTCGGGATCGACGAGGTCATCGCCGAGGTGCTGCCCCAGGACAAGGTCGACGTGGTCGCCCGCCTGCAGGCCGAGGGCAAGGTCGTCGCCATGGTCGGCGACGGTGTCAACGACGCCGCCGCCCTCGCCCAGGCCGACCTGGGCCTGGCGATGGGCACCGGCACCGACGTGGCGATCGAGGCCGCCGACATCACGCTGGTGCGCGGCGACCTGCGCAGCGTCGCCGACGCGATCCGCCTGTCCCGCAGGACGCTCGGCACCATCAAGACCAACCTGTTCTGGGCCTTCGGCTACAACGTGGCCGCGATCCCGCTGGCCGCGCTCGGCCTGCTCAACCCGATGCTCGCCGGTGCGGCCATGGCCTTCTCCAGCGTCTTCGTCGTCGGCAACAGCCTGCGACTCCGCTCCTTCGAGAGGCAGGACCGATGACCACCAGCCACCCGCCCGCCGAGACCGCTGCCGAGCACCACGCCCAGCACGGCTACATCTCCGACAAGGCGCGCTACCTCGCCCGGCTCAAGCGCATCGAGGGCCAGGCCCGCGGGATCCACCGCATGGTCGAGGAGGAGAAGTACTGCATCGACATCCTCACCCAGGTCAGCGCGCTCACCAAGGCGCTGGAGTCGGTCGCCCTCGGGCTGCTCGACGACCACCTGCGCCACTGCGTGATGGACGCCGCGGTCGAGGGCGGGCCGGCCGCCGAGGAGAAGCTCAAGGAGGCCTCGGACGCGATCGCCCGCCTGGTCCGCTCCTGAGGTGCGGGCCGGGCGGCACCCGGGACGGTCAGCCGCGCGTCGCGCCGTACCCCAGCAGCGCGGCGAGCCCGAGGGCGCTGCGCGGGGCGTAGGCCGACCGCCACAGTCCGCCGTGGGTCGCGGCGTACGCCTCGTCCTGCCAGGGGTGCTCGTGCGCCGGGCCGCCCCCGGTGTGCAGGTCGTGGACCAGCAGCGCGGCCATCAGCACGTTGGAGGTGGCCGGCTCGAACACCTCCACGCCGAAGCGGTGGGCTCCGGCGTACGCCGCAGCGAGCGCCCGGTTCTTCACCACCGAACGGGTGCGGGTGGGCGGGGCGACGTTCATCGAGACCAGGCCGCCGTCACGGCGCGCGACCGTGGCCCGCCAGCGCTGAAGGCGCTTGGCCAGCGCGTAGTTCGGCCCCTGCTGCGGCACCAGGGAGTCGTTGATGCCCGGGTCGGTGCCGGGGACGTACTGGCGGCGCAGCAGCCGCCCCCCGCTGAGCGTGCGCAACGGCCGGCCGAGGGTCTTCGCCCGACCCGACCGCCCGTCGTACGCCGCGGTGGCGTGCTCGACCGCCTCCCCGGGGACGGCGAAGACGTCGGTCGGGGTGGCCAGGAACGCCAGCGCCAGGTCGTCGTGCGACGCGGCCAACCGGGTCGTCAGCGCGTCGACCGCGACCGAGAGGCGGACGAAGCCGGCGCCGTCGGCATAGACGTAGTTGCCCAGCACCAGCCGCCCCGGCTGGTCCACCAGCCAGCGCTCGAGCGCAGGGACGCCGGTCAGGAGGTCCGCGCCCGCCACCTCCTCCAGGGCGCCGTCGCGGCCTTCCGCCACCGGCACGACCAGCGTGCCGGCGCCCTCGTGGGCCAGCGGGACCAGGCGCCGCCACACGTCGGGCCGGCCGAGGTCGACCGCGGCGACCCGCGCGCCCCACCGCAGCAGCGAGGGCAGCGGCCCCATCTCGGCGCCGGCGCCCAGGACCGCCACGGTGTGGCCCTCGAGGCGCAGCCACTCCGGGTGCTCGACCACCAGGGCGATCGCCTCGGTCAAGCTCGGTTCGACCACCCCGGCTGCGGCCCAGTCCTCCAGCCGCCGCAGGATCTCCTGCCCCCGGAGCCGCTGTCCGCGGTAGGGCAGCACGAGCTCCTCGAGCCTCTCCCCCGTGCCGGCCACCTCCGTCCCGTGGAGCCGCTCGCCGGTGTCGGGCCAGTCGGCGAGTGCGCGCTCGTCGCCGGGCACGGCCGCGACTCGCATGCGGTCGCGGAGCGAGTCGAGGCCGGCGCGGGCGATGGAGTCGGCGGCCGTGGGGCCGGTCAGCCCCGCCTCCACCAGTCGGCGGAAGTGCGCGAGGTAGCCCGATCGCCAGGCGGCCTCCTGCTCAGCGGCGACGGCCCCCGTCGGGTCCACGTCGCGCAACGCGTCCGCCACCACGGCCCGCCCCAGGTCGGAGGTGCTGCGGCGTCCCTGGTCGTCGGCCGGGAAGACCACGCCCTGCTGCTCGTCGTCAGCCATCCGCCCATCTTGCCGGAGGAGTCCAGTCGCTCGACCCGTCTGCGGCGTCCGCACGACGCAGGCTCATGATCGCGGGGCGCTCCCGGTGCGAGCGGCGAGTGCGGGGTTGTCCAGCTCGCCCGCGAGCAGCGTGAACGCCTCGGCGGCCCCCGGCTGGCCCAGCTGGGCGCGGAGGAGGGCAGCTCGAGCGACCAGCTCCCGCAGGTTGCGCCGGGAGGCGAAGCTCTCCAGGTCCGCCACCCACACCGCGGCGTCCGGCAGCCGCCGGGTGACGCCGAACTCGGCGAGGGCGTGGAGGCAGTGCCCCTCGACCCAGTCATGGGTGTCGGCCGAGCCCCGCGAGACCCGGGGCGCTTCGCTGAGCAGCCGGATCGCGGACTCGTCGTCGCCGCGGGCCGCGGCGAGGAGCCCTCGCCCGCGCACCGCGTAGCTCTCCCAGCACGGGTCGCCGACCTGGCAGGAGAGGGCGTAGGAGTGCTCGAGGCACTCCTCGGCGGCCCTCAGGTCGCCCTCCAGCAGCTCGACCTCTCCGAGCAGCGCCTGGGGGAAGGGCAGGAAGCCGGTCCACCCCAGCTCGCGGGTCTCCGCGCAGGCCTCCTCCAGCGCGCGGCGGGCACGGTCGAGGTCGCCCCGCAGCAGGTGGAGTCGTCCCTCACCGGTGAGGGCGTAGGCCACCACCCTCCGTTCACCGGCCTGACGCGCGAGTCGCTGCGCCTGGGCCAACGTTGCTGCTGCGGCGGCGTAGTCGGCTTGGTCGGTGCGGCCCATGCCGGCGTACAGGTTCACCCAGGACAGCAGCCGCTCGTCCCCGTCGGCCAAGGCGGCTGCCTCTGCGACCCAGGTCTCCATCTGCGGGTAGTGGGCTCGCAACGTCTCGACGTAGGCCAGCTCCTTGGCCGCGTTCGCGGCGACGTCTCGGGCGCCGCACTCGGTCGCCATCGCGAACGAGCGGTGCAGGAGGGAGACCGCCTCCTCGTCGCTGCCGCGCACCCCGTGGACGAGGATCGTGCCCAGCCACATCATCGCGAGCGCTGAGGGCTCCTCGCCGTGCGGGGCCGCGGCCGTGACAGCCGCTCGGAGCACCTCCACGGCCCGGTCGTAGGCACCGGCCTGGGCTGCGGCGAGTCCCATGTCGACCGCGGCGAGCACGGCCGCGCGGGTCTGCGGCGACGACGGTTGTGGCCTCGAGCGCAGCGCGTCGGCGAGCGCGGGTGAGGGACGTCGGCCGAGCTCGGCGGCGAAGAGCCGTTCGCAGTGGCGGACCCGCTCCTCGGCGGCGGGACCGTCCCCGGCCGCCACCAGCGCCCGGACCAGCAGCTCGTGGCTTCGCTCCTCGAACGGGTCGGCCGCGACGAGCCGCACGGCGAGGTCGGTGGCGGCGTCGTGGTCACCGTGCGCGAGGCGGTCATGGGCCGCATGGTGCAGCGCCGCCGCGGTGGCCGCGGCGACGCGTCGGCGTTCGTTGGCCAGCCACAGCTCGAATCCCGCCCCGGTCCGGAGCGGAATGCCCTCGAGCAGGGCGCCGCCGAACCCGGGCAGGGCGATCGCCGTCCGCCAGGACCCGCTGAGCAGCAGCTGGACGTCGACCACCGCCCAGTCCTCGAGGGTGCAGGTCACCGGGTCACCGCTGAGGTCGGCGACACCTGCCAGGACCCGCCGCAGCTGGGAGAGGTTCCACCGCAGCGCGGCCGCGGGGTCATCGGCGGCGTCGTAGAGCAGCTCGAGCAGCCGCGAGCGTGGCACCGGCCGGCCGTGCAGGACGAGGTAGGCCAGCACCCCCCAGCCCTTGCTGCCGCGCGGCGCAGGCCGCGCCACCCCGTCGACCTCGATGCACGGGGTTCCGAGCAGGTTGATCCGGGCCCACACGACGCCTCCAGCCGACCGGGACGAGCCAGTCCCCCGACGCGTCATCCTCGCACGTCCCGACGCCGGTGGCGCCGCACACGGATGCGCACACGGGTGCCCCCGACTGTGGGTGGGCAGGGCCGACCGCCGGCCGTGTCTCGAGGAAGGGAACCCCATGACCACGACGACCACTCCCATCACCGACCCCACGGACCCGACCGGTCCCGGGACGCGGGCACAGTCGGTGCTCTCCGCGGAGATGCTGGCCCGGTTCGACGAGCGGGCGCCGGCGTACGACCGCGACAACCGGTTCTTCGACGAGGACCTGGCCGAGCTCCGCGCCGCCGGATACCTCGACGTGGCGCTGCCGCACGAGTACGGCGGCGCCGACCTGCGGCTCGACGCGGTCGGAGCCCTCCAGCGCAGGCTCGCCTACCACGCACCGGCCACCGCGATCGCGGTGAACATGCACTTCTACTGGACCGGGGTGGCCGCCGACCTGCTGCGCGCGGGGGACGACAGCATGCGGTGGGTGCTCGAGCGCGCAGCCCGAGGCGAGGTCTTCGCGGCGGGCCACGGGGAACCCGGGAACGACCTGGGTCTCTTCGCCTCGACCACCGAGGCCCGCAAGGTGGAGGGTGGCTGGGAGTTCACCGGGCACAAGATCTTCGGCAGCCTCTCACCGGCCTGGGACTGGCTCGGGATCCACGGGATGGACACCAGCGACCCGGAGAACCCGAAGGTCGTGCACGGCTTCCTCCCCAGGACCGCCGAGGGGTACCGGATCGAGCCCACCTGGGACGTGCTCGGCATGCGGGCCACCCAGAGCCACGACACGCACCTGGACCGCGCGTTCGTCGCCGACGAGCACGTGGCGCTGACGTGCCCCGCAGGGTTCGCCGGCGCGGGTGCCTTCCAGGTCGCGGTGTTCGCCTGGGCACTGCTCGGCTTCGCCAACGTCTACACCGGGATCGCGGAGCGTGCCTTCGACCTGACCCTCGAACGTGCCCACCAGCGCACCGCCCTCGGGCTGACGCGCTCGATGGCCCACCACCCCGAGGTGCAGCACAGCGTCGCGGAGATGGCGATGACCCTCGAGACAGTGGACAGCCACCTCGGCCGGATCTGCGAGCAGTGGGCCACCGGCGTGGACCACGGTGCGACGTGGCCGCTGAAGATCCTCATCGCGAAGTACGTCGCGGTCACCAAGGCGTGGGAGGTCGTGGACACCGCCATGGATCTCTCCGGCGGTGCCGGCATCTTCCGCCGCAACCGGATGGAGCAGCTGTTCCGCGACGCGCGCCTGGGGCGGATGCACCCCGGGAACTCGGCGCTCACCCACGAGCTGGTCGCGAAGTTCTCCCTCGGCATCGATCCCGACGAACAGCCCCGGTGGGGCTGACCCGACAGACCCGAGTGTGTCCGGCCCCGGTGCCGTACACCCGTCCCGGAAGGAAACCTCATGCAGTCCCTGAACGCCGTCCTCGCCCAGCAGATCGTGGTCGACCGCACCGCCGAGGCGCTGCGTCGCAGCCGCCGTCCCCACCGCCCGGGCACCCGCCGGTGGAGGAGGGGGGAGCCGACGCCGTCGCCGGTGCCCACCTCCATCCGTGACCTGATGTCCCTGGTCCCGCAGCCGGTCGTCGTGGTCACCGGGCTCGATCCCGACGGGGCGCCGGCCGGCATGACCGTCAGCTCCTTCACATCGGTCTCCGCGGAGCCGCCGATGGTGCTGTTCTGCCCGTCCCGGGACTCGCGGACGTGGGCCGGCATCGCCCCCTCGGGCCGGTTCGTCGTCAACGTGCTGGCGGCACACCAGCAGGACGTGGCCGAGCACTTCAGCGGCTCCTCCGCACCGTTCTCACAGGTGAACCACGGGATCGGTCTCGACGGCCTCCCGGTCCTCGCCGGCGTCCTGGCCTCGGCACGATGCACCACCGCGGTGGTGCGTCAAGGCGGCGACCACCACGTGGTGCTGGCCCGCCTCGACGAGGTCGACCGACGTGCCGGTGCCCCGCTCACCTACTGGAGCCGTCGGTACGCCACGGTGAGCGCGTCATGACCGGGTCCGCCGCTCGCGCCGAGGTCGGACGGGGGTGGGCGTCGGCGCCTGCTGCGGACGGCGCCCGGGACGCCGCCACGGTCGTCGTCGCCTACGTGCCGTTCGCCCTCGCGCTCGGTGCGGCACTGGCCGCGACCAGCGTCGAGGTCGCGACCGCGTGGTCCTCCTCACCGCTGATCGTCGGCGGGGCCGCGCAGCTGGTGGCCGTCCAGCTGCTCTCCGGTGGCGGCGCCGTGGCGGCGATCGTGGTGGCCGCGCTCGTGGTGAACTCACGCCACGTGCTCTACAGCGCCTCGATCGCCCCCCACCTGCGTGGCTGGAGCAGACGATCGCGAGCGTCGGCGGCCTACTTCCTGGCCGACCCGGTGTACGCGTTGGCGCTGGGGCGGTTCGAAAGCCGCGACGACGGCCCCCGAGCACGGCAGGACTACTTCTTCGCCATGGCCTTCACCTGCTGGGTCGGGTGGCTGTCGCTGACCGCCTGCGGTGTGCTGCTGGCCGGCGCCCTGCCCGAGGCGCTGCCGTTGGAGTACGCCGCACCGCTGACCTTCCTGCTGCTCACGCTGCCGACCCTGAAGGACCGGGCCGGCCACGCCGCGGCCGCGGTCGGTGGAGCGGTCGCAGTGCCGAGCGCCCACCTTCCCCTCGGAGCCGGCCTCGTCCTCGCGACCGCAGCCGGCATCGCGGCCGGGGTTTCCGCGGGCGCCGCGACGTCGAGGAGGCATCATGCGTGAGCTCCTGGTGCTGGTGGCCATCGGGCTGGGGACCTACGCGTTCCGGGCCTCGTTCCTGCTCGGCGCCGACGCACGCCGACCCGCCGCGTTGGAGCGGGTACTGCCCTACGTCGGTCCTGCGGTGCTGTCGGCGATCACGGTGCCGATGCTCCTCTCCCCGCACGGTGCGCTCGCTGTCGGCGAGGCGCTGCCCGCTGTCGGAGCAGCAGCCGTCACCTGGCTGCTGTGGCGCCGCACGGCAGGGCTGCTGGTGCCGCTGCTGGGCGGTTTCACGGTCTGGTCCCTGCTCGCGACGGTCGTGCCGGCATGACGCACCGCACCCGCGCACCGCACGGCCTCTGGCGCCGCTACGTGCATCCCCGCCTGCTCGACGTCGCGATGGACACCGAGGAGACCCGCGAGGTCCGCACCCGCGTCTGCGCCCCGCTCTCCGGCGAGGTGCTCGAGATCGGCTTCGGGACGGGGCTCAACCTGGCCGCGCTGCCGCCTGCGGTGACGCGCGTGCGCGCGGTGGACCCGCTGCACCGCGGCATCGAGCGGGCGTCCGGCCGGATCAGCGAGCGCGGCATCCCCGTGGACCTGATCGGCCCCGACGCGCGCGACCTGCCGGTCCCGGACGACTCGGTCGACACCGTGCTGTGCACCTGGTCGCTGTGCAGCATCGACGACCCGGTCGCAGCGGTCACCGAGATCGCCCGCGTGCTCCGGCCCGGCGGAGCGCTGCACTTCGTCGAGCACGGCGGGTCCCCGGAGCCGAAGGTCCGGCGATGGCAGCACCGGCTGGACGGGCCGTGGTCGCGACTCGCCGGCGGCTGCCACCTCGACCGCGACATCCCCTCGGTGCTCCTCGCCGGTGGATTGGACATCACCGCGTTGGAGACCTACTACACCCGTTCGGAGCCTCACGTGCTCGGCTGGACCTTCGAGGGCCGTGCCGGACGGAAGGTCGATCATCAGGAGGACCACACCCGATGACCGCTCGCACGTTCGCTGTGCGCCAGGCCGTCCCCGACGACGCCCGGGCCATCTGCGACCTGAGCCGGCAGGCGATCCTGGTCTCCGCTGCGGAGCACTACACGCCCCTGCAGCTGCGCGCCTGGGCAGCACGGCGGACCCTGGCCGCGCATCGGCAGATGATCCGAAGCACCACGGCGTTCGTCGCGGTCGAGGACGGCACCATCCTCGGCTTCGCCACGGTGGCGTTGACCCCGCGCGGTGCGCTCGATCGAGGTGAGGTCGACCAGCTGTTCGTGCACCCGGCCCACGCGGGGCGCGGAGTCGCCGGCGCGCTGCTGGCGCGCCTCGAGAAGGCCGCGCGGGAGGCCGGGGTCGAGCGTCTCCTCACCCACGCGTCGTGGCGAGCGGCGCCGGTCTTCGAACGGTCCGGCTACCAGCCCGACGAGGTCGAGACCGTCGTGGTGAACGGCCAGGAGCTCACCCGGATCCGGATGCACAAGAGACTCGACGGGCACCACGACGAAGGAGTGGCATGAACGACAGCACCGCCCGACCCCGCGCAGACGGGGCGCTCCTCGAGCACGCCCGCGCCGTGCTCGACGCCCAGCCCTTCAGTGAGGTCGTCGGCGCCAGGATCACCGCCTGCGGCGGCGGGACCGCGACCCTTCAGGTGGAGGTGCAGGACGCGCACCGACAGCAGTACGGCCTCGTCCACGGAGGCGTCTTCGGATACCTGACCGACATGGCCGTCTCCTTCGCCGCGGGCAGCGTGCTGGGCGCGAGCCTCGTGAGCACGGGCTATCAGGTGCACCTGGTCGGGAACACCCGCGGCGGCGTGCTGAGCGCCACCGGCTCCGTCCGGCGATGCGACGGGGACACCGCCGAGGTCGAGGTGGAGATCACAGCAGCACGTGCGGACGGCTCGGTCAGCCTCTGCGCACACGGCGGCGGCACCGCCCGGCGCACGGACCGGCGAGCCGGCCGTTAGGTCGGCCTCGCCCACACCTGCGCACGCGACGCACGGCCATGGCCATCTGCGCCCGAGTGCGAGACGGTTCGGGCATGCGCCTGATCCTGTTGTCCCCTCCCGGTGCGGGCAAGGGAACCCACGCGTCCCTGCTCTCCGCCGAGACCGGTGTCCGGCACGTGTCCTCGGGTGACGTCCTGCGGGCCGAGGTCTCTCGCGGGACGCCGCTCGGCCGCCGGCTCGAGCAGTACACCTCGCGCGGTGACCTCGTCCCCGACGAGCTGATCTTCGAGATCCTGCTGCCGGTCGTGGTGGAGGCAGCCCGGTCCACCGGAGGGTTCCTGCTCGACGGCTTCCCGCGCACGGTGCCGCAGGCCAAGCGCGCCGCCCAGCTCGGCGTCGAGCTCGAGCTGGTCGCCGACGCAGCGGTCCACCTGCACGCGCCCCGCGACGTCCTCGTCGCGCGCCTGCTCGAGCGGGCCGAGCGCGAGGGCCGGGTGGACGACACGACCGAGGTGATCGAGCACCGCCTCTCGGTGTTCGACGCGCTGACCCACCCGCTCGTGGAGTACTACCGCGACCGAGGGATCCTGGTCGAGGTCGACGCCGACCGGCCCGTGGACGAGGTCCAGCACGACCTGCGGGCGCGGCTGGGCATCAGCTCGAACTGACCGCCGCGAGGAGCCACGCCGGACGGCAGCGACCCCGGGCGCTCTGCCGCGCCTGCTGGAGGTGCTGACCGCGAAGCTGACCGTGGCGTCCGTGGTGCGGCTAGCCCAGGTCCCTCCGCTCGACCTCGCGCCTTCCGGGCCGGCTGCCAGGAGCGTACGGTCGAACACAGGCTCCGGACAGCGTGACCTTCATCGAGACCTCGGCACTTGGTGCTCGGAGGAGTCCCCCTCGGGCGTTCCCCCACCTCGTTCGCCACCGAAAGAAGGCACACCATGGCCAAGTACCTGATCAAGGCTTCGTACTCGCCCGCCGGCATCAAGGGCGTCATGTCCAAGGGCGGCTCCGCTCGCGCGGATGCCATCGAGAAGCTGGCCGTCGGGGTCGGCGGCACCGTGGACGGCGTCTACTTCTCGTTCGGTTCCGAGGACCTCTACGCCGTCGTCGATGCGCCGAGCCACGAGGCGATGGCAGCGATCGCGGGCACGGTCGGGCAGAGCGGTGCGATCAGCAGGTACGAGACCGTGGTCCTGTTGACTCCCGCGCAGATCGACGACGCCGCGCACCTCAGTGTCGACTACAGCCCGCCGGGGAGCTGATCCCACGCCCGCGCACGAGGCTGACGCGCCCACGCCGGACCTCGACGAGCCGAGGTCCGACGGAGCGACGCGAGTTGCCTACGTCCTCGGCGTCCCGTTGGCGGCGAACGTCATCCGCCAGTGGCCGCAGATGGACGAGGTCGTGCGGACGCGCACCCTGGTCGCCGACGTGGAAGGCAACTTCCCCGAGCTGAGGCTCGAGGTGGGGCGCCGGCTGCGCTCGACCGACACCGTGGTCGTGGAGTGGACCTGCGACTACGGAGACGGGCGTCTCTACCGCAACGTCACGATCGGGGAGATCGAGGGCGGAGAGGCGGTCCGCGTGACCGACTACTGGGGTGAGCCGACGCAGACGCCCCCCCTGGCGTCGTCCGATGACCGATCGGCTCGACATGCCGGGCGACGGCATCTGGAAGGACGGCGAGCACCTCCGGCACCACTGAGCGGGGCTCCGACCCGACCAGCCCGAAACGGCGACGACGAAGGGCTGGGACCGCGCGGGTCCCAGCCCTTCGTCAGCGGGCGGTGCTCAGCTGCAGCCGCTGGTGCTGCCGCAGCCCTCGCACACGTAGCACGAGCCGGCCGGACGCATCTTGGTGCCGCAGGTGAAGCACAGCGGGCTGTCGACCGCGGTGCCGGTGATCTTCTCCATCAGCTCGGCGCTGGTGTGGGCGCCCTCGGGTGCCGCCTTCGCCTCGACCGGCTCGGCCGGCTCGGCCGCCTTGTCGGTCTCGGTGCCGTGGTCCCCGTGGTCCCTGAGGGCCTCGACCTCGCTGACCTCCTCGACCTCGGCCACCGGCTCGTAGGAGCCGGTCTCGAGCTGACGCTTGCGCTCGTCGGCGGAGTAGATGCCGAGCATCGACCGCTCGTCGAAGGGCAGGTAGTCCAGCGCCAGGCGACGGAAGATGTAGTCCATGATCGACTGCGCCATCCGCACGTCGGCGTCGTCGGTCATGCCCGAGGGCTCGAAGCGCAGGTTGGTGAACTTCGCGACGTAGGTCTCCAGCGGCACGCCGTACTGCAGCCCGATCGAGACCGCGATCGAGAACGCGTCCATCACGCCGGCCAGGGTCGAGCCCTGCTTGCCGAGCTTGAGGAAGATCTCGCCGAGCTCGCCGTCCTCGTGCGCGCCCGAGGTCATGTAGCCCTCGGCGCCACCCACCGTGAACGACGTCGTGCGGCTCGCGCGGCTCTTGGGCAGGCGCTTGCGGAACGGCTTGTGGACCTCGACGACCTTGACCTCGGACTCGGCCTTGTCGGCGGACGCGGTCTTGGCCTTGGCGTCGGCCAGCGGCTGGCCGACCTTGCAGTTGTCGCGGTAGACCGCGGTCGCCTTGAGGCCGAGCTTCCAGGACTGGAGGTAGATGTCCTCGATCTCCTCCACCGTCGCGGTCTCGGGCAGGTTGACGGTCTTGGAGATCGCGCCGGAGAGGAACGGCTGGCAGGCCGCCATCATCCGGACGTGGCCCATCGGGGCCAGCGCCCGCGCACCCATGGCGCAGTCGAAGACCTCGTAGTGCTCCTGGCGCAGGCCCGGGGCGTCGATGACGTGGCCGTGCTCGGCGATGTACTCGACGATCGCCTCGACCTGCTCCTCCTGGTAGCCCAGCTTGCGGAGCGCGCGCGGAACCGTGTTGTTGACGATCTGCATCGAGCCGCCGCCGACGAGCTTCTTGAACTTCACCAGCGAGAAGTCGGGCTCGATGCCGGTGGTGTCGCAGTCCATCATGAAGCCGATGGTGCCGGTGGGTGCGAGCACCGAGGCCTGCGCGTTGCGGAAGCCGTTGCGCTCACCGAGGCGCATCACGTCGGCCCACGCCGTGGTCGCGAGCTCGTGGACCTGGCGGTCGGCGGTGTGGATGGTGCGCACCGAGTCGTTGGCGGCCTGGTGCTTGCGCATGACGCGCTTGTGGGCGTCGGCGTTGCGGGCGTAGCCGGCGTAGGGGCCGACCACGGACGCCAGCTCGGCGGACCGCTTGTAGGAGGTGCCGGTCATCAGGCTGGTGATGGCCGCGGCCATCGCCCGGCCACCGTCGGAGTCGTAGCCCAGGCCCATCGCCATGAGCAGCGCGCCGAGGTTGGCGTAGCCGATGCCGAGCTGGCGGTAGTCGACGGTGGTCTTGCCGATGGACTCGGTCGGGAAGTCCGCGAAGCAGATCGAGATGTCCATCGCGGTGATGATCAGCTCGACCGCCTTGGCGAACAGCGGCGCGTCGAAGGTGTCGTCGTCCTTGAGGAACTTGAGCAGGTTGAGCGAGGCCAGGTTGCACGAGGAGTTGTCCAGCGACATGTACTCCGAGCAGGGGTTGGACGCGGTGATCCGGCCGGTCTCGGGGTTGGTGTGCCAGTCGTTGATCGTGTCGTCGTACTGCAGGCCCGGGTCGGCGCACTCCCAGGCCGCGACCGCGATCTTGCGGAACAGGTCGCGGGCGTCGACCTGCTCGATCGACTCACCGGTCATGCGGGCGCGCAGGTCGAACGAGGTGCCGTTCTCGACCGCGCGCATGAACTCGTCGGAGACGCGGACCGAGTTGTTGGCGTTCTGGTACTGCACGGAGGTGATGTCGCGGCCACCGAGGTCCATGTCGAACCCGGCGTCGCGCAGCGCCCGGATCTTGTTCTCCTCGCGCGCCTTGGTCTCGACGAACTCCTCGATGTCGGGGTGGTCGACGTCGAGCACGACCATCTTGGCCGCGCGGCGGGTCGCGCCGCCGGACTTGATCGTGCCGGCCGAGGCGTCGGCACCGCGCATGAAGGAGACGGGACCGGACGCGGTGCCACCGGAGGAGAGCAGCTCCTTGGAGGAGCGGATGCGGGAGAGGTTCAGGCCGGCGCCGGAGCCGCCCTTGAAGATGAAGCCCTCCTCCTTGTACCAGTTGAGGATCGAGTCCATCGAGTCGTCGACGGAGAGGATGAAGCACGCCGAGACCTGCTGCGGAGCAGGCGTCCCGACGTTGAACCACACCGGGGAGTTGAACGAGAAGTACTGGTGCAGCAGCAGCCAGGTGAGCTCGTGCTCGAAGAGCTCGGCCTCGGCCGCGGAGGCGAAGTAGCCGTGGGTCTCACCGGCCTCGCGGTAGGTGTGCACCACGCGGTCGATCAGCTGGCGGAGGCTGGACTCGCGCTCCTCGGTGCCGACCGCGCCACGGAAGTACTTGGTGGTCACGATCGTCGAGGCGTTGACCGACCAGGAGTCGGGGAACTCCACGTTGCGCTGCTCGAAGACGGCCTCGCCGGTCTTCCAGTTGGTCTGCACGACGTCGCGACGCTCCCACGTCACCTCGTCGTAGGGGTGCACACCGGCGGTGCTGAAGACCCGCTCGATCTTGATGCCTGACTTGCGCGCACCGCGCTGCTTCGTGGGGCTGTTCACCGTCTCTGTCATTCCTTGTCCCTCTCCCTTGAAAGAACTCTGGTCGCTGTCTGGTCATTCCTGATCGTGCGGGGTCGTGCGGGGTCGTGCCGGTGTGTTGCGGGTGGGGGGAAGTCCGGTGGTGCACCCCGGCGCGCCGCTTCCCCACGACGCGCCAGGGTGGTCTCAGGCCGGCGTTCCGACGGGGTCGCCGGTGGGCTCGCGGCGGGGATCCGGGGCGTCCTGGCGGCCACGGCCGCGCAGCTCGGCGATCTCGGACTCGAAGTCGTCGGCGGACTCGAAGGCGCGGTAGACGCTGGCGAAGCGCAGGTAGGCGACCTCGTCCAGCGTGCTCAACGGCTCGAGGATCGCCAGACCGACCTCGTGGGCCGGCACCTCGGCCCAGCCCGCTGCGCGCAGGGCGTCCTCCACGCGCTGCCCGAGCCGGGCCAGCTGGTCCTCGGTGACCGGACGGCCCTTGCAGGCCTTGCGGACCCCGGCGATCGCCTTGTCGCGGGTGAAGGGCTCGGTGGCCCCGGAACGCTTGAGCACGACGAGCTGCATCTGCTCGACCGTGCTGAAGCGACGCGAGCACTCCGAGCAGGTGCGGCGGCGGCGGATCGCGCCGCCGTCGTCGCTGACCCGGCTGTCGAGGACCCGGGTGTCGGTGTGCCGGCAGAACGGACAGTGCACGAGGGGGCCTCCTTCCGGGCGTGCGGATTCCTGCGATGGTGAGGTGGTCTCCTGCCCACCGCCCTGTGGACGGGGGTGTGTGCAACGTGGGGAGAACCTGGTCGATCGTGTGGAGTAGTGACCACAATCTGTGGAGAACTACAGCCTTGTAAGTACTAGATGTGGGGGAGAACGTACGCCCACTTCCCAGACGGCGCAACCCTCCACGCGAACAAGTCCCGGCGCGTGTCGCCCGGGCAGGCGGCAGCTGCGCCAGGATGTCTCCCGTGAGCTCCACCGAGAACGCGCCGGCCTCCTGGCGGGACCCCCGGGTGGTCGCACCCGGGGCGGCGTACGTCGCGCTGGCCGTCCTCGACACCCGCCTCGCGGGACACCCGGACCCGCGCGTGCGCCGGCGGCGCCTGCTGACCAAGCCCCTGCTCATGCCGACCCTGGCCGCGGCGTTCGCACGCGCCACCGCCGGTCCGGTCGGGGACGGCAGGAACTCCGCGGGCTCCGGGGGCTCCAGGGACTGGCGACCGCTCCGCCGGGGCGTGCTGGCCGCGCAGGCGCTCTCCGGCGCCGGCGACGTCGCCCTGCTCGGCCAGGGCGAGCGCGCCTTCCTCGCCGGCCTCGGCTCGTTCTTCGGGGCCCACATCGCCTACGTCGCCGCCTTCGCCAGCCAGGCCCGCCCGTGGAGCGACCGGTCGCACCGCACCGGCCTGCGGGTGGCCGCCGGCACCTTCGCCGCGCTCGGCCCGAGCCTCGGCTGGGCCGCCGGGCGCAGGAGCCCGGAGCTCCGCGGCCCCGTGGTGGCGTACGCCGGGATCCTCACCTCGATGGTGGCCGCCTCCTCGCGCCTCGGCGACCACCTCTCCCCCGCGTCACGTCGGGTGGTGGTGCTGGGCACGGCGACCTTCCTCGCCTCCGACGCGACCATCGCGCTGCGCCGGTTCGTGCTGCCGGCGCCGAGGCCCCGTTCGGACGCGGTGGTCATGGCGACCTACACCGCCGGGCAGGGACTCATCGCTGCCGGTGTCGCCGCAGCCGTGCGAGCGCCCCGCGGGTCCGCGCCGCGCTGACCGGGCAGCATCCGAGGTCCTGCCGGGAGCGGGGCGTGTCGACGCCCCGCTCCGCGGCCGGAGCTGGCCACCGGCCCGGGTCGAGGGAGCCGGCGGCCGACTGTGAGGGGCGCGAGGCGCGCCCGAGGTGGCGGCGGGACCACGACGGCCGTCGCGCTCAGCCCGCCGGGACCGCCAGGACCTGACCCTCGGCCAGGGTGGCGTCGGGCAGCGAGTTGAGCCGCTCGATCGTGTAGACCATCTCGCGGATCTCGCCCGGCTCGGCGATCTCCGAGGCGATGGCCCACAGCGTCTCGCCGCGCTGCACCTCGACGGTGCGGACGGGCTCTGTCCGGCCCGCCTCGCGGGTGGCCACCGAGGCACCACCGGCCGCCAGGAACGCGGCCAGGACCATCGTGGTGAGGACCAGCGTGACGAGCAGCCGCCCCCGTCGGGTCAGGCGCACCGACCCCCCCGGCCGGGCCGGGCGTGCCGGGCGTGCCGGGCGTGCCTGGCGGGCCGGGCGGGCCGGTCGGGCGGGACGGGCCTGGCGGACCGGTCGGGTCCCTGCGATCACCATCGTGCTCATCGTGTCCTCCTCGTCGTGCGACCCCTGTCGCCTGTCTTCTCGGCGTCGGGACGAGTCCAGTGGCCGCCACCGACATTTCCGGGAAGCACCTCGGCCGAACGTGTGTTCGATCGAACGTGTGATCGAACATAGACCGGCAACGGCGTCGGCGCAAGGGTCCTTTCGAACAGACGTTCGCGCTCGCGACGGCGCGGACGACGACACGCCGCGTTCGAACAGGTGTTTGAACTTCGTCGGCGGTTGGGCATAGCGTGGGCCCACGAGCAGGGCGGGCCCGCGCCGCCCCACGACCGTCGGTCGTCGGGGACGCGGGGCACCGCCGACCGCACGATCCGACCCGGCTGGAAGGCAGAGCTCATGGAGCCCAAGGAGCGCAGAGCGACGACCCCCTCACGAGGACGCTCCAACGTCAGCGAGCTGCCCGACGGACCTCCGGACGCCTCGGGACTGACCCCCCGGCAGCAGCGCGTCCTGATGGTGATCCGCGAGTCGCTGCAGACCCGGGGCTACCCCCCGAGCATGCGCGAGATCGGCGAGAAGGTCGGTCTGACCAGCTCCTCGTCGGTCGCCCACCAGCTGAGGACCCTGGAGGAGAAGGGGTTCATCCGGCGCGATCCCAACCGGCCGCGCGCCCTGACCGTCGCCGGTCCCGCGGACCTCGACGAGGTGGGCGGCGTGGACGAGACCGGCATCGACGACGCGCAGCCCACACCCGCCTACGTGCCTGTCGTCGGCCGCATCGCCGCCGGCGGGCCGATCCTGGCCGACGAGCGCATCGAGTCGGTGTTCCCGCTCCCCCGGGAGCTGGTCGGCGAGGGCACGCTCTTCCTGCTCGAGGTGGTGGGCGACTCGATGGTGGACGCCGCCATCTGCAGCGGCGACTACGTCGTGGTCCGCCAGCAGCCGACCGCGGACAACGGCGACATCGTCGCCGCGCTCCTCGACGGCGAGGCGACCGTCAAGACCTTCCAGCGCAAGGACGGTCACGTCTGGCTGCTGCCGCACAACGAGGCCTACGAGCCGATCGACGGCACGCACGCCACGATCCTCGGCAAGGTCACCACCGTCCTGCGGCGGGTGTGAGGTCGGCCGGGCGAGCCGGGAGAAGGTCCGCCTTCGCGAGGGCCTGCTGACATAGGCTGGGCCGCGGTCCACACCGGCCCGCCCGGCGTCTCGCCGGCCCCGACTCCGCACCCAGGACGTCTCGTGCCTCCTTTGCGTTCCCGGCTCGCTGCCACCATCTCGGCCCTCGCCCTGGGCCTGCCTCTCGCCGCCGGTGCGGTCGGGGCGTCCGCGTCCTCCGCGACAGCCACGCCCCGGCTCGGGACGGACGCCGTGATCAGCCGGGCCGCTCTCCCGGTCACCGCCACGGCGACGCGGTGGACCCTGGGACGCCGCGCCGCCCAGGCCGCGCTCGAGCGCGCCCAGCGCAGCCTCGGAGCGCACCGCTCGGCCGCGGCTTCGGCCACCGGCGGGGACGCCGCCTCGCAGCGTGGCGACCTGACCCTGACGCTGCGTGACCTGCACGCCGGCCTGCGCTACCTCTCCCCGGAGGACCGCGTCGCCGCCCGCGGCGTCCTGGCCAGGCCCACCCAGGGAGCCAACGACCCCAACGGCAGCGGCTACCGGACCGCGTCGCAGAACGACTGCGCGGTCTCCCCGACCCCGGGGTCGCACGTCTGCGTCTACTGGGTCTCCACCACCTCCGACGCACCGCCTCTGGCCGACGGCGACGGCGACGGCGTGCCCAACCGGGTCGAGACGACGCGCGACGTGCTCAACAGCGTCTGGGACCGGATCGTCTCCCAGGGCGGCTACCGCAAGCCGCTGCCGGACGGGCGCGGGTTCGACGACCGGCTCGACGTCTTCCTGGCCGACATCGGCAGCCAGGGGCTGTTCGGCTACTGCGCCCCCGAGGCCCCCGGCCCCGGCCGCACCGCCACCGGCTACTGCGTCCTGGACGACGACTTCGCCGCCGCCCAGTTCGGCACCACCCACATCCCGCTGGAGAACCTCGAGGTCACCGCGGCCCACGAGTTCTTCCACGCCGTGCAGTTCGCCTACGACGTCGCCGAGGACGACTGGTTCATGGAGGGCACGGCGATGTGGATGGAGGACGAGATGTACGACGAGGTCAACGACAACGTCCGCTACCTCCGGGGCAGTCAGCTCACCACCCCTACCCGTGCCCTCGACCAGCCGGCCAGCGGCCTCGGCGGTCCCTACGTCTCCTGGATCTTCTGGCGCTACGTCACCGAGACGTTCCCCGACCGCGGCACGACCGGGCTCCCGCTGATCATGCGCGACGTGTGGCGGCGGGCGCAGGCCTACACCTCCCACTACCCCCGCACCTACTCGGTGCGCGCCCTCAGCCGCGCGATCAGCGCCCGGGGCAACACCTTGTCCAACGTGTTCGCCCGGTTCGGGGAAGCCAACCGCCACCCGGCGGACGCCTACGACGAGGGTGCCGAGCAGCACTACCCCCGTGTCCCGGCGGTGGCGTCCTACCGGCTGTCGACCGCCAGGCGGAGCACCGGCGAGAAGGTCGCGACCATGGCGCACCTGACCAACTACACCGTCGTGCTCACCCCCGACTCCAGCCTCGGCTCGGCCGACTGGGTGGTCCGCATCCCGGTCAACGCCCCGAACTACCGGCGCGGCTCGCGCGCCCAGCTGTCGGTGGTGCTCCAGGACGGCAGCCGTGTGCGGCGCTGGGTGCGCCTGAACAAGTACGGCAACGGCGTCGGCACCGCGAAGTTCCGCTACGGCCAGGTCAAGCGGGTCGAGCTGACCCTGACCAACTCCGGCCAGCGCTACGCCTGCTACCGCGGGACCCACCTGGCGTGCCAGGGCGTCTCGCGCGACAACGGGTTGAAGACCTACTTCCGGGCCACGCTCAAGCAGGCCGCGTCCTCGTCCCGGGTCAAGCGGAGCTGAGCCGACGCAGGGCGGCCACCACCGTGGCCTTGTCGGTCGTCGACCACATCGGCGGCAGGGAGGCGCGGAGGAAGCCGCTGTAGCCCATCCCCTGCAGGCGCGGGTCGAGCACCGCCACCACCCCGCGGTCGGTCGTGGTGCGGATCAGCCGCCCGGAGCCCTGCGCGAGCAGCAGCGCGGCGTGGGTCGCGGCGACGCTGAGGAACCCGTTGCGCCCCGCCCGGTCCGCGGCCAGCTGTCGCGCCGACATCAGGGGGTCGTCGGGGCGGGGGAACGGGATGCGGTCGATGATCACCAGCTGGCAGGTGTCCCCAGGCACGTCGAGCCCCTGCCACAGCCCGAGGGTGCCGAACAGGCAGGTGTGGGGGTCGCTGACGAACTGGGCGGTCAGGTCCGGCAGCTGGGCGTCGCCCTGCGCCAGCACGGTCAGGTGCGGCAACCGCTCGCGCAGCGCCTCGGCGGCGGTCTCGGCGGCCCGCCGGCTGGAGAACAGTCCCAGGGTGCGCCCGTCGGCGGCGTCGACCAGGTCGGCGATCTCGGCCAGCTGGGCCTCGCCCAGGCCGTCGCGCCCGGGACGCGGGAGGTGGCGGGCGACGTAGAGGATGCCCTGGCGCGCGTAGTCGAAGGGTGAGCCGACGTCGAGACCGCGCCACGGCTCGCCCTCGCGCTCGTCGGACACGTGCGGGCCCGGTGCCTCCTCGGGCGCGGGCGTCGCTTCCCGCTCGTCGGCGCGCAGGCCGAGGCCGGAGGCGACGGCGTCGAAGTCGCCGCCTAGCTTGAGGGTGGCGCTGGTGAACACCACGGTGTTGTCGGCCAGCAGCCGGTCGCGCAGCGGCCCCCAGACCTCCAATGGGGCCACGCTGAGCATGTCGCCGCCGCGCTGGCGCTCCCGCTCGGTCTTCCACAGCACGTCGCGCTGGGAGACCGCCGCCATCCGCTCGGCTGCGGCGAAGACGTCCTGGCACCAGGCGCGGGCCTGTTTGGCCCCGGCGTCGTCGGCCGACTCCTTGGGGAAGGCCGAGACCGCCTCGCGGGCCGCGTCCCGGGTCAGCGCGAGCGCGGTGGCCACGTCGTCCGGCACGGGGTCCAGCCGGGCGGCCCGACACGTGGCCAGGGCGTCGGTGAGGGCGTCGGCGGCCTCGTAGAGCTGGTCGGCGACCGAGTCCTCGACGTGCCGCGAGGCGCGCTTGGCGGCCCGCTCGACCTGGGTCGGCGTCAGCTCGTCGGTGGCGGCCTGCGTGACGCGCGCAGCCAGCTCGTGGGCCTCGTCGACGACCACGACCGAGTAGTCCGGGATCATCGGGATCCCGTCGATCGCGTCGATCGCCAGCAGGGAGTGGTTGGTCACGATCAGCCGCGACCGCGCCGCACGGTCGCGGGCGCGCTCGGCGAAGCATTCCTCGCCGAACGCGCAGGCCGAGGCGCCGAGGCACTCACGCGCGGAGACCGACACCTGGCGCCAGACGCGGTCCTGGTGGCGCGGGGCGTGGTCGCGGTCGCCCGTGCCACCGCTGCTCGCCTGCTCCTCCACCCACTCGCGCAGCGCCACCACCTCGGAGCCGAGCGACCCGCTCGGCAGGCTGAGGGCGAGGGTGCCCTGGTCGTCGGGCACCCCCTCGCGCACGCGGTGCAGGCAGGCGTAGTTGGAGCGTCCCTTGAGCACGGTGAAGGACGGCCGCCCGCCGAGGACGTCGGCGACGGCGTCGGCGAGGGCCGGGAGGTCGCGCTCGACGAGCTGGTGCTGGAGGGCGAGGGTCGCGGTGGCCACCACGACGCGCTCGGGGTGCAACAGCGCGGGGACGAGGTAGCCCAGCGACTTGCCGGTGCCCGTGCCGGCCTGGACCAGGAGGTGCGTGCGGTCGCGGATCGCGGCCGCCACCGCCTCCGCCATCGCCACCTGACCGGGCCGCTCCTGGCCGCCGAGTCCGGCGACCGCGGCGTCCAGGACAGCGCGGACGGTGGGGGTGTCGGTGGCGGTCTCGGCGTCGGCGACCGGCTCCTCGAGGGGCTCGACGTCGGGATCCACGGTCACCGGCACAGGCTAACCAGGCGGGGGCGCAGGACGCGGACGCCGTCCCCAGGCGTCGCGCAACGGGCCGGGACCGCGGCCCCGATCCGGGCGGCCGCGCTCAGAACTGCACGGCCGGCGGCGTCTCCTGGCCGGCCGGGGCGTCGTAGAACTCGCGCTTGCCCACCCCGGCGACGCCGCTGAAGAACATCCACGGGATGGTCGAGACCGAGGCGTTGAGCCGAGCCGCGGCGTCGTTGTAGTACTGCCGGGCGAAGGCCAGCTGGCTCTCGGTGTCGGCCAGCTGCTGCTGGAGCTGGAGGAAGTTCGCCGAGGCCTTGAGGTCGGGGTAGGCCTCCGCGACGGCCATGACCTGCAGCACCGCACGGTCCAGCCGCGCCTCCGCGGCGGCCTTCTCGGGCACGCTGCCGCCCGAGGCCGCCTGCTGGACGGCGGCGCGGGCAGCGGTGACCTCCTCGAAGACCGACTTCTCGTGGGCGGCGTAGCCCTTGACGGTGTTGACCAGGTTGGGGACCAGGTCGGCTCGCCGGGTCAGCTGGACGTCGATGCCGCCCTCGGCCTCGTCGACCGCGACGTCCTGGCGCCGGAGCCGGTTGAAGCCGGCGACGAAGAAGACGCCGAGCAGCACCACGGCTGCCACGACGACGACGGTGACGAGCATCGTTCCCCTCCTCCGGACGGTCGGACGCCGCCCCAGGTGTGCGCCCACTCTCTCAGCCGAGCAGGTCGCTCACCAGGATCCCCCGCCGCCTCCCCCGCCGCCGCTGAAGCCGCCGCCGCCCCCGCCGCCGCCGGAGGAGGAGGACTGTGTGGCCTGGTAGGCGCTGATCGAGGACTGCAGGGACGACTCGAACGAGCCCAGGCCGTCGCCGCCGCCGCCGAACCAGCCGCCGCCCCCGGCGGTGCACCGGGTACCACCCTGGCTCGGGCGGGGGCTCCCCCATCGCCCGGCGGTACTTCTCGGCCCAGGCGTCGGCGCAGCCGAACGCGACGGCGTACGGGATGTAGGCGGTGTAGAGCTCCTTCTGCGCGCTGAAGTCGAAGCGCACCTCCGAGGAGGGGGTGGACAGCAGTCGCCGGAAGCCGGCCGAGCGGGCCCACACCTCCCGGCCCCGGGGCGTACGACGGGTGCCGACGCCCGCGGTGAACAGTCCGGCCCCGCCGATCACCAGCGCCAGGGCGGGAAGCGCGACCGCGGTGGCACCGAAGGGGCGGGTCAGGGCCAGGGCGATCCCCAGGACCGCGGCGAGCGCGACCAGGACCTGGTGCCGACGCTCGGAGGCCACCGCGACGAGGAGGCCGTCATTGACCGCCGACTGCTTGGTGATCGAGCCGAGGTCCTTCTGCACCGCCTGCAGCGTCTCGCCCGAGCTCACCGACCCGTCGGCCTCGAAGACCGCGCCGGCGGTGGCCACGCCCAGCCGGGTGGCGACCATGCGGCTGACCGGGTCGGCTTCCATCCACTGCTGGGCGCTGCCGACGCCCTCGATCCGCCAGTGCTTGTCGGCCACCCGCTGCAGGCGCGTCAGGCCCCGCTCGGCCTGGTGCAGCAGGGTCGCGACCAGGGCGTCGTCCGGGACGCCCTCGTGGGCCACGAAGTGCGCCTGCACGGGCCCGAGCCCCTCGGGTGGTGCATACATCACCGGCTGTCCCGGGTCGTCCTCGCCGGCTCGGCCGGCCCACCAGCGACCGAGGGCGAAGGTCGCCGCGGACGAGGAGGAGCAGGAGCCCGAGCCACAGCGTGGACCGCCCGAGCACCCCGTCCCACTCGAGGTCCCAGGGGACCGTCGGCCGGTCGGGCGCGGGGACGTCGAGCTCGGCGCGCACCGCGATCGGGGTGTTGGGCGGCAGTGCGGCGGCGGTGATCCGCAGCTCGGCACCGTCCTGGCGCACCCGGCAGTCCCGCTCGCCGGCGCCGATGCGGCACGCGACGTCGGTCGGGGGCGCCGGCAGCCGCACGCTCAGCCGGGCGCGGTCGATCTCCATCGGCCACCCGGCCGGCAGCAGGCTCCAGACGAAGGCCGACCCCGAGGCGCCGTCGGCCACCCACGACCCCGAGCCCGAGGCCTCCGACCGCGGCGCCAGCGCGCCGTCCACGGCGTAGGTGATCGTGTAGACGTGGCTGCCCGGGGGCAGCAGCGTGTCGGCGTCGCCGATCCGCGCCACGCGGATGGCGCGACCGTCGGCCCACGACGTCGACACCGGCTCGTCCTGCCCGTCACGGGTGACCTCGACGTCCTGCGGCACCAGCCGCACGTGGGAGTCGCCGCGGTCGCGCAGGTCCCAGTAGCGGAAGATGCCGTGCCGGTCGGGCGGGAACGTGGCGGTGATCGTCTCGGTCGCCTCCAGCCGGCCGTCGCGGTCGACGGTGAAGTCGGCGCGGTAGTCGGTGATCCGGACCAGCTCGGCGGTCGTCGCGCCACCGTCCGGGGTGACCGCGGCCACCCACGGCCACAGCAGCAGGCCGGCGGTGAGCAGCACCGCCACGATGGTGGCGGGCACCGCACGGAACAGGCGTGAGGACGCACGGGACGACAGGCCGGCCATGGCCGCACTCTAGGGCCACGCGCACCTCGCCGGCGTTTGTCGGCGGACCGACCGGGCACGTCTTCGGGGGGACCCTTGTCGCCGACCGGAAGGAGTCGCCATGGGCAAGGAGCAGGAGGACCTGACCGCCTCGGAGAGGACGGTGCAGGAGCAGCTCGGCGAGGTCTCCACCGACCCGATCGAGCGGGCCACCGAGAACGCCCGGCCGCACGCCTCGCTCGAGGCCACCGAGGCGGCGATGGAGGACCCTTCCGAACACGAGGCGGTGCCGTTCGAGAACGAGGCGTCCAACCCGGCGAGCACCGGGCCGGAGGGGCTCGAGGGCGACTGGGGGATCAGCAGCGAGCGCACGACCGAGCGCCACCGGCGCACCGACGACACCGCGGACGTCTCGCTCGGGTCGAACGAGGGGCCGGACGTCTCGCAGCCGGACTTCGCCGGGCACGAGGGTCAGGCGCCGCCGCAGGAGGACGACCACAACCCGATGTGGGGCGGCGACCTCCGGACCAGCGGCGAGCCGAAGCCCGCCCCGATCCAGGACGAGAAGAGCCGGCGCGAGGGCGACCGGCCGCCGCCGAAGTAGCCCCTCAGGCGCGGACCAGGTAGGGGGCCAGCTCCCCGGCCAGGTCCTCGTTGACCCGGCCGCGGACCACGGTGCCGTCGCCGGTGTGCTCGACGTGCTCGACCTCGCCGGCGGTGTGGATGCGGTTGAGCAGGTCCCCACGCTCGTAGGGCAACAGGGCCTCGAACGCCACGTCCGGTCGCGGCAGGTCCGCCTCGATCGCGGCCAGTGCCTCCGCGATCCCCTCACCCGTGCGGGCCGAGACGACCACGCTGTGCGGCTCGGCCGCGCGCAGGCGGGCGAGCACGAGCGGGTCGGCCAGGTCAGCCTTGTTGATCACCACGAGCTCGGGCACCTGCGACGCCTCGATCTCGGCGAACACCTCCCGCACCGCGGCGAGCTGGCCCTCGGGGTCGGCGTGCGACCCGTCGACCACGTGCACGACGAGGTCGGCGTCGGCGACCTCCTCCAGCGTCGAGCGGAACGCCTCGACCAGCTGGTGCGGCAGGTGGCGGACGAACCCGACGGTGTCGGAGAGGGTGTAGACCCGGCCGTCACTGGTCTGCGTGCGACGGGTGGTCGGGTCCAGCGTGGCGAACAGCGCGTCCTCGACCAGGACCCCGGCACCGGTGAGCCGATTGAGGATCGAGGACTTGCCGGCGTTGGTGTAGCCGGCGATCGCGACGGCGGGGATCGCGTGCCGGCGCCGCTCGGCCCGCTTGGTGTCGCGGGTGGTGCGCATGTGCGCCAGGTCCCGGCGCAGCTTGGCGATCTTGGTGTTGATCCGCCTGCGGTCGGTCTCGATCTTGGTCTCGCCGGGTCCGCGGCCACCGATGCCGGCGCCGCCCGCGACACGACCACCGGCCTGGCGGGACAGGTTGCCACCCCAGCCGCGCAGCCGCTGCTTCATGTAGCTGAGCTGGGCGAGCTCGACCTGCGCCTGGCCCTCACGGGACTTCGCGTGCTGGGCGAAGATGTCGAGGATCAGCGCGGTGCGGTCGACGACCTTGACCTTGACCCGGTCCTCGAGGTTCCTCAGCTGGCTCGGCGCGAGCTCGCCGTCGCAGATGACGGTGTCGGCGCCGGTGTGCTCGACGATCTCGCGCAGCGCGTCGACCTTGCCGCGGCCGATGAACGTGGCCGGGTCGGGCTTCTGCCGCCGCTGGTAGATCGCCTCGAGCACCTCGGAGCCGGCGGTCTCGGCGAGCGCGGCGAGCTCGGCGAGGGAGTTCTCCGCGTCGTCGACGGTGCCCTCGGTCCACACGCCCACGAGCACGACGCGCTCCAGGCGGAGCTGGCGGTACTCGACCTCGGTGATGTCCTCGAGCTCGGTGCGCAGCCCGCCGACCCGCTTGAGCGCGAAGCGCGCCTCGAGGTCCCACTCACCAGTGGTGAGGTCCTCCTCGGGGTCCTGGCTGAGGTCCTGGAGCTCATCGTCGGCGTAGCCCGACTCCCAGCCGTCGTCCTCGAGGTCGATGTCGAGATCGAGGTCGTCGGTGGTGTCGAGCTCGGTCGACCGGCTCGTTGCGCTGCGTCGTCATATGCCTCCAAGGGTCGCACCCGCCTCAACGCGTGGCGAGCCAATTACCTTCCGCCACCAGCACGGCGGGACCGGTCATGAGCACCCGCTCCCCCGCGTCGTCGCGCTCCCACGAGATCTCCAGCCGCCCACCCGGGACGTCGACGGTGTACGTCGTGGCGCTGCCTAGGCCGGGTGCCCGGCCGTCGCGCAGCGCCGCGGCGACCATCGCCGCGCAGGCTCCGGTGCCGCACGACCGGGTCTCGCCCGACCCGCGCTCGTGCACCCGCAGCGCCACGTGGGCCGGTCCCTCGTCGACCACCAGCTCGACGTTGACGCCCTCGGGGTAGACGCTCCGGTCGTACGCCGGCGCCGCGAGCGGCAGTCCCGGCGCGGACAGGCCGGCGAGGCCCTGGCCGCGGTCCAGGAACGCGACCGCGTGCGGGTTGCCCATCGAGACGGTGCGCGCCACCCAGCGGCGCTCGCCCAGGGCGACCCAGGTCTCCCCGCCGACAGCCGGCGCGCCCATGTCGACGGTGATCGGTCCGTCCGGCCCGCCCTCGAAGCGCAGCACCTTGGTGCCGGCCCGGGTGGCGACCGCCAGCGGCCCGTCGTACGGCGCCCCGGCGCGGGTCACCAGGTAGCGGCCGAGCACGCGGACTCCGTTGCCGCACATCTCGGACAGGGAGCCGTCTGAGTTGCGGTAGTCCATGAACCACTCGGCCTCGTCCCGCGCGGCGACCGCGGCGGGGTCGTCGGTGGCCGAGGTGCGCACGACCCGGATCACCCCGTCGGCACCGAGGCCGGCGTGCCGGTCGCACAGGGCGCGGACGAGCTCGGGCGACGACGGGCCGAGGGTGCCGTCGTGGTCGGGCAGCAGGACGAAGTCGTTCTCGGTCCCGTGTCCCTTGAGGAAGTGCAGGCTCACGTGGTGGCGGCCCGGTCGAGCTTCGTCAGGCCCTTCTCGAAGTCCTTGCCGACGAGCTTGTCCATGCTGATCACCGGGCCGAGCAGCCGCATGAGAAAGGGGCGGGTTCCCGTCATGCGCCACGTCACGCGGGTGCCGCTGCCCGCCGGGGCCAGGAGGAACTCGATCGTGTTCTGCGACGCGAACGGCTTGAGGAACTCCAGGTCGACGTCCACGCGACCGTCGTCGACGTGCGTGATCTCCATGCTCCCGGCGCCCGCCTTGCGGTTGCCGCTCCAGGCGTAGCGCGCCCCCGGGCCCGACTCGGGGCCGGAGTACGCGCGGTGCAGCTGCGGGTCGACGTCCTCCCACGGCGACCACCGCTTCCACTCGTGGAAGTCGGTGATCAGCTCGCTGATCCGGTCGGCGGGAGCGGCGATCGTCCGCTCGCGCTCGACGGTGAAGTTCTTGTCAGCCATGCCGAAAGGCTAGTCGCTCATTCGCGGGCCGGGGCGCCGCGCAGCGTGGCGCGGACCGCCCCGATCGCCGCCGGCACCGGGTTGGTCCACGGCACCCACGAGATGCGGGGGTCCTTGCGGAACCAGCTCTCCTGGCGGCGGACGAACCGGCGCGTGCCCTGGACGGTGGAGCGGACCGCCTCCGCCTCGTCGATCGTCCCGTCGAGCAGGTCGAGCACCTGGGCGTAGCCCAGCGCGGAGCGCGCCGTGCGTCCCTCCCGCAGCCCCTTGGCCACGAGGTGCTCCACCTCCGCGACCAGGCCCCGCTCCCACATCACCTCCACTCGCCGGGCGATGCGCCGGTCGAGGGTCTCGCGGTCGCAGTCCACCCCGACCTGGACCGTCATCGGGTCGAGGTAGTCCAGCCTCGGCAGGCTCGCGCTGAACGGCCGCCCGGTCAGCCGCACCACCTCGAGCGCGCGGACCACGCGCCGCCCGTTGGTGGGCAGGATGCGGCCGGCCGCCTCGGGGTCCACGCCGGCGAGCTCGGCGTGGAGTGCCTCCGGGCCCTCGTCCGCGAGCCGCTGCTCCAGCGCGGCGCGGAGGTCGGCGTCGGTGCCGGGGAAGTCGAACCGGTCGACGACGGCGCGGGTGTAGAGCGCGGACCCGCCCACCAGGATCGGCAGTCGCCCCCGCGCCCGGCAGTCGGCGACGGCGTCCCGGGCCCAGCGCTGGAACTCCGCGACGGATGCGGGCTCACGCACGTCGAGCACGTCGAGCAGGTGGTGCGGGATGCCGCGCCGCTCCGCGACGGCGAGCTTGGCGGTCCCGATGTCCATGCCGCGGTAGAGCTGCATCGCGTCGGTGTTGACCACCTCGCCCTCGAGCTCCTCGGACAGGCGCAGCGCGAGCTCGGACTTGCCCGCCGCCGTGGGGCCGACCAGCGCCACGATCGGCAGGGTGGGTCGCTCGCTCACGGGCCCAGTCTTCCCGACGACACAGCCGGTCAGGACCCCGGCTCGCCTCCTCCGGCGAGCAGCGCGCGCAACGTCTCCCGGTGTCGCTCGAAGGCCGCTCGTCCCGCCTTGGTGATCCTGAAGGTGGTCACCGAGCCCCGGCCGCGACCGGACTTGAGCACCTCGAGGTAGCCGGCCTGCTCCAGCGCCGAGGCCTGCTTGGACAGGTCGGAGTCGCTGACCGAGAGGTGCTCGCGCAGGAAGGCGAAGTCGGTCGACTGCGAGGCGGACAGCACGGCCATCACGGCGAGCCGCTTGGGCGCGGTGAGCACCGGGTCGAGTGCGGCGAGCGGTGATCCGGTGGTCACGCCAGGCGCTCCCTGACCCGTGCGGCGGCCCGGGCGTAGCGCCGCTCGTAGACCAGGACCAGCACGGTGGTCAGCACGAAGGCGACCGGAGCCGCGACCCAGGGCGACACGAGCTGGAACAGCGCCGAGACGCCGGCGAGCACCGCCAGCGCGCCACCGATGAGCAGCACGAAGCTGCCGTGCAGCTCACGCGGCGCCCGACCACGCGGGTAGGTGCCGCGCCAGCGTCGCACCAGCGCGATCGCCCCGATCATGACCAGCACGTGCAGGCCCTGCAGGGCGCTGCGGCCCGCGCCACTCTCGACGAGGAACGAGAGCGTGTAGGTGGTGGCCCACACGCCGTAAGCCGGGGCGTACCACCACGGCACGGGCGGGTAGGACACCCAGGGCGCCACCGCGCCGCGGTCGGCCTCGCGCAGCTGCTCGGTCAGGAGGTCTCGAGACAGATCGCTTTCCATGTCGGAAACAATACGGATCGCTTTCCATCGTGGCAAGTTCTATGCGGCCCGGGGACGGCTACCGTGGGGTCGCGTGACCGCCTCCCGCTTCCAGGTCGTCCCGGCGGCCTACGTCCTGCTGATGCGCCCCTCCTCCCGCGGCACCGAGGTGCTGCTCCAGCTGCGCGGCGCCGGGGCGTCGTACATGCCGCACCACTGGGCCTCGGGCGCCGCCGGCCACGTGGAGTACGCCGAGAGCGTGGCGGTCGCCGCCGCCCGCGAGGCCCGCGAGGAGCTCGGCATCGTCGTGGCACCGGAGGACCTGCGCCCGCTGTGTGCGCTGCAGCGCACGGAGCCGGGCAATCCCGACCCGATCGAGCAGCGGGTGGACTTCTTCCTCACCGCCGAGAGGTGGAGCGGCGAGCCGACCGTCCAGGAGCCCGCCAAGTGCGAGCGGCTGGGCTGGTTCACCCTCGAGGAGCTGCCTTCACCACTGGTCCCGCACGAGGAGCACGTGCTGCGCCGGCTCGCCGCCGACGACGTGCCGCCGGTGCTCAGCCTCGGTTTCCAGCCCGCGGGCCCGGGCACCATCACCGCGTGAGTGACGACAAGCCCGACAAGCCGAAGACCACCGAGGACCTCAAGGGGTTCCTCAACAGCGACCCCGAGGATCTTCCCGAGGCGCAGGTCGACGACATCCCGACCGCCCCGGGCGGGGCGGACGCCGACCCCAACGAGTCCGACGTGGGCCGCGGCGAGGGGGACGAGCTCGCTGTCCGCGACCAGCCGCTCGCGGCACAGACCGACCAGCGCGACGTCCCCGACGAGATCCAGAAGCCCGGTGCCGACGCCGACACCAAGGACGACACCGCCGAGGACCCGGAGCCGCAGGACGACCAGCCGAGCGAGCCGACCGGCTGAGCGGCCCTCAGCCGCAGCCGGACGCCGTCGGCAGCGGAGCCGGCACCCCGACCGTCGGCAGGCCCAGCATCACCCCGGGCGCGGCGGTCAGGCCCTGACGCGCCTCCCAGGCGTCGCCGGAGCGCGTCCGCCGGACGGACCGCACCGGCGCGTCGGAGACCAGGTGGTGCGGCGCGGCGTAGGTCACCTCGACCTCGACCACGTCACCGGGACGCACGGGCTGGTCCGGCGCGACGAAGTGCACCAGCCGGTTGTCCCGCGCGCGGCCGCTCAGGCGCCGGGTCGCGGCGTCCTTGCGCCCCTCGCCCTCGGCGACCATCAGCTCGACCGTGCGCCCGACCCACCGCTTGTTCTCCGACCACGCGACGTCCTCGACCAGGGCGACCAGCCGCTCGTAGCGCTCCTGCACCACGGGCTTGGGCACCTGGTCCTCCAGCACGGCGGCTGGGGTCCCGGGGCGCTTGGAGTACTGGAAGGTGTAGGCCTGGGCGAACCGGGCCTGCTCGACCACCTCGAGCGTCTGGACGAAGTCCTCCTCGGTCTCGCCGGGGAAGCCCACGATGATGTCGGTGCTGATCGCCGCATCGGGCATCGCGGCGCGCACGCGCTCGAGGATGCCGAGGTACTTCGACCGGCGGTAGGAGCGGCGCATCGCGCGCAGCACCTGGTCCGAGCCGGACTGCAGGGGCATGTGCAGCTGCGGCATCACGTTGGGGGTCTCGGCCATCGCCGCGATGACGTCGTCGGTGAACTCCGCCGGGTGCGGTGAGGTGAAGCGCACGCGCTCCAGGCCCTCGATGGCGCCGCAGGCCCGCAGCAGCTTGCCGAACGCGAGCCGGTCGCCGAACTCCACGCCGTAGGCGTTGACGTTCTGCCCCAGCAGCGTGACCTCGCTGACCCCGTCGGCCACCAGCGCCTCGACCTCGGCCAGGATCTCGCCCGGCCGGCGGTCCTTCTCCTTGCCGCGCAGGCTCGGCACGATGCAGAACGTGCAGGTGTTGTTGCACCCGACCGAGACCGACACCCAGGCGGCGTAGGCCGACTCCCGCTTGGTCGGCAGCGTGGAGGGGAAGACCTCGAGCGACTCGAGGATCTCGACCTGCGCCTCCTCCTGCACGCGGGCGCGCTCCAGCAGCGTCGGCAGCGAGCCGATGTTGTGGGTGCCGAAGACGACGTCGACCCACGGCGCGCGCCGGGTGATCTCGCCGCGGTCCTTCTGGGCCAGGCAGCCGCCCACCGCGATCTGCATGCCGGGCCGCTGCGCCTTGACCGGGGCGAGGTGGCCGAGGTTGCCGTAGAGCCGGTTGTCGGCGTTCTCCCGGACCGCGCAGGTGTTGAACACCACCACGTCGGCCTGCTCGCCGTCCGGGGCGGCGACGTAACCGGCGCCCTCGAGCAGCCCGGTCAGGCGCTCGGAGTCGTGGACGTTCATCTGGCACCCGTAGGTGCGGACCTCGTAGGTGCGTGGGCTGCTCATGACCGGACCAGGGTACGTCGGCCGGCGGTCCGGCCCGTGACCGCCGTCCCCGCCGCCCGGCCATCTTGTTAGGGTCACCTTACTTAGGTTTGCCTAACTCGATCGGAGCGCCCATGCCTCACGCGACCCTCGCCGCCGCGGTCCTCGCCCTGGCCACCAGCCTGGCCGCCTGCGGCGCCGGAGCCTCGAGCACCTCCGTCACGACTGGCTCCGGGGTCGAGCTGACCGCGGCCCAGGAGCGGCGGGTCGAGCGGGCCACCGCCCAGTACGCCGACTGGGTGCGCGCCGAGACCGCGGCCCTGGTCCGCGGCACCGAGCGGTTCGTGGCGGCGTACACGGCCGGGAAGGACGACCTCGCCCGCGAGCTCTACGCCCCGACCCGCATGCACTGGGAGCGGATCGAGCCGGTCGCCGAGTCGTTCGGCGACCTCGACCCGCGCACCGACGCGCGCGAGGCGGACGTGCCCGCGGGCGAGGAGTGGACCGGGTGGCACCTGCTGGAGAAGGACCTGTGGCCGCAGGGCGCGGAGCCGGGCTACGAGCCACTCGGCACCGCGCAGCGCAAGCAGTACGCCGGCCGACTGCTGCGCGACCTCCGCTCGTTGGAGGACCTGGTCGCCGACTCGTCGTACACCGCCGACGAGGTCGCCGACGGAGGCCGTCACCTCCTCGAGGAGGTGGCGAGCAGCAAGGTGACGGGCGAGGAGGAGATCTGGTCGCACACCGACCTCTGGGACTTCCAGGCCAACATCGACGGTGCCCGCACCGCGTTCACGCTGCTGCGCCCCGTCGTGCGCGAGACCGACCCGGCCCTCACCCGCACGCTCGCCGACCGGTTCGCGGCCGTGCAGCGCCTGCTGGACGGCCACCGAGCCGGCGAAGGCTTCGTCTCCTACGACGAGCTGAGCAAGGCCGACGTCCGCGCACTGTCGGACGCGGTCAACGCGCTCGCCGAGCCCCTCGCCGGGCTCGAGGGCGCCGTCTGATGCCCCGGCTGGACCGTCGCTCGCTGCTCGGGCTGGTCGGCGCCGGGTCGGCGGCCGGCGTGGCCGGCTGGGCGGTCGGCGACCAGGAGTCGGCGGTCACTGCCGACCACGTCCCTTTCCACGGCACGCACCAGGCCGGCATCGTCACCCCGGCACAGGACCGGCTCTACTTCGCCGCCTTCGACGTCACCACCGACGACCGCGCCGCGCTGGTCGACCTGCTGCGCCGCTGGACGAGGGCCGCCGCCCTGATGACCCGTGGGCGACCCGTGGGCGACCCCGGCGCCCCCGAGCTGGCACCGGTCGACACCGGCGAGGCCCAGGGCCTTCCCGCCGCCCGGCTGACGCTGACGTTCGGCCTCGGCGCCTCGCTCTTCGTCGACGGTGACGGGCACGACCGCTTCGGGCTGGCCGACCGGCTCCCCCGCGCCCTGCGGCCGCTCCCCCACTTCGCCGCCGACGACCTCGATCCCGCCCGCAGCGACGGCGACCTCTGCGTGCAGGCCTGCTCCGACGACCCGCAGGTCGCGGTGCACGCGGTCCGCAACCTGGCTCGGCTCGGCTTCGGCACGGTCTCGCTGCGCTGGGCCCAGCTCGGGTTCGGCCGCACCTCCAAGACGTCCACGGCGCAGGCCACCCCGCGCAACCTCTTCGGCTTCAAGGACGGCACCGCCAACCTCACCGCCGAGCACCGGTCGGGCCTGGCTCGCCACGTCTGGGTCGGCCCCCACGACGACCCGCGTGCGGGCTGGCTGGCCGGTGGGTCCTACCTGGTCGCCCGGCGCATCCGGATGCACCTGGAGACCTGGGACCGCACGCCGCTGGAGGAGCAGCAGGAGATCATCGGCCGCGAACGGCCGGGCGGGGCGCCGCTGTCGGGCGGGACCGAGCACACCGCGCCGGACTTCGGGGCGACCGTCGCCGGACTCCCTGCGATCGCGCCGACCTCGCACGTCTTCCTCGCCCACCCCGCCCACAACGGCGGGCACCGCATGCTGCGCCGCGGTTACACCTTCGCCGACGGCAACGACGAGCTCGGGCGGATGGACGCCGGCCTCTTCTTCCTCGCCTACGTCCGCGATCCACACCGGCAGTACGTGCCGATGCAGGCCCGGCTCGCGACGGAGGACGCGCTGTCGGAGTACCTCACCCACACCCGCTCCGGACTGTGGGCCGTGCCGCCCGGCGTACGCCCGGGCGGGTACGTCGCGGAGTCGCTGCTCGCGTGAAGGCTCAGGGATAGTCGAGCGTCACCCTGGGCATGGCGTCGTGCTTGCGACCGAGCCGCGTGAACGTGTGGAACTCGAAGGGCCGGGCCGAGGGGCGCGACGCCCGCAGGCAGGCCGCCGGGACGCTCGCGGCGACCCGGTCCACCTTCGGGCGCCAGGCGACCTTCAGCCCCGGGCAGCGGGTGCGGTGGGCCACCGGCTCGTTGCTGTCCTGGAGGTCGTTGTCGATGAACCAGACCTTGGCCACGGTCCGCCCGTCCACCCGGCGGATCGCGATCCGGTCCCACGCGGAGGTCAGCGGCCAGATCTCGAAGGCGACGAAGGTCCGCGGTCCCAGGCGGCGCACCGTCGTGCGGAAGGTCGCGCGCTCACGCGAGACGGAGTACGTCGCGGACCTCAGGTCGATCGCCCGGGGGGCGTCGCCGACCCGGTCGGTGACGTGGGCACGGTCGGGGAGGTCCGCCCGCGCCGCCACGACGACGGACTGGGCGGGAAGGGCGGAGGCGAGGAGTCCCGTGACGGCGAGGACGAGCGCCGAGACCGTTCGTGCAGGCACCATGCGGCGCACCCTAGTCCGCGCGGCGGCCGGTGGGCACGGACCCAGGTCCCGGTGCGTGGACGGGCCTGCTCGGGAGGGTCAGGCGTAGGCGTAGGCCTCGAGGGGGAACCGGCCCGCCTCGCGCAGGGCGTTGAGCGTCGAGGTCGGTCGCAGCAGGGTCGCCTCGCCGTGCTGGTTGAAGTAGTAGCTGTGCGCGCCCTCGCAGGAGCCCAGCGCGAACACCGTGTCCGCCACGCGCTCGCGCATCCTCTCCAGGAACTCGTCGTTGGCCTCCTGCGTCACCTCGAAGACGGTCGCTCCGCGCTCCCGCATGGCGGTGAACAGCCGCTCGACGTGCTTCATCTGGCTCTCGATGGTGGTGAAGTAGGACAGCCCGCTGTAGGAGTACGGGCTGTTCAGCGAGACCAGGTTGGGGAAACCGGGGACGGTCACGCCCTCGTAGGCCTGGAAGCGGTGGTCGCGCCACCACTTGCCGAGGTTGCGCCCCTCGCGGCCGACCACCTCGAACGCCGGGAAGTTCACGTCCCACAGGTTGAACCCCGTCGCCAGGACCAGGGTGTCGACGTCGGTCCGCCGGCCGTCGGCGGTGACCAGGCCGCGCTCGTCGATGCGCGCGATCGGCTCGGTCTCCAGGGACACGTGCGACCGGGTCAGGGTCGGGAAGTAGTCGTTGGAGAACGTCGGCCGCTTGCAGCCGAAGGAGTACGACGGCGTCAGCCTGCGTCGCAGCTCGGGGTCACGCACCTGGCGGGCCAGGTGGGCCCGGCACATCACCTCGGCACCACGGTTGAACACCGACAGGTCCTTGTAGTGCAGGACCCCGGCCACCATCAGCAGCTCGAGCAGGCCGCTGCCGCCCCAGCGCACCAGGCGCTGCGACAACGGCACCGCGGCGAACGCGCGCCGCACGAGGGACGGCACCGGGTAGTCCGGCTTGGGCGCCACCCAGATCGGCGTGCGCTGGAAGACCGTCAGGTGCTCGGCGTCCTTCGCCAGCTCGGGGACGAGCTGCACGGCGGTCGCTCCCGTGCCGATCACCGCGACCCGCTCCCCGCGCAGGTCCGCGGTGTCGTCCCAGTCGGCGGTGTGCAGGACGCGGCCCGCGAAGCGCTCGATCCCCTCGATGTCGGGCAGCCTGGGCTGGGAGAGGAAGCCGGTCGCGGTGAACAGCCACCGGCCCGAGTGGACCGAGCCGTCGCTGGTGCTGACGTGCCAGCGCTCGGCGTCCTCGTCCCAGACCGCCCCGCTCACGCTCTGCCCGAACACCATGTGGCGGCGCAGGTCGTAGGTGTCCGCGACGTGCTCGGCGTACGCCTTGAGCTCCGGTCCGGGCGCGAAGAGCCGCGTCCAGTGGGGGTTGGGCGCGAAGGAGTAGGAGTAGGTCGAGGACGGGATGTCGACCGCGAGCCCCGGGTAGTGGTTGACGTGCCAGGTGCCACCGAGGTCGTCCTCGCGCTCCAGGACGACCAGGTCCTCGATGCCGAGCCGCTTGAGCTGGATCGCGGCGCCCATGCCGCCGAAGCCGGCGCCGACGATGACCGCGTCGTGGCACTCCATGGGATACCCCCGGTATCTGAAGACGATGTCCGGGAACCCTAGGCTCTGGTCATGCCACGCGTCCACGACCTCACCGACGAGATGCTGGCGTTCTGGGCCGAGCGCCACCTGTGCACCGTGACGACGCTGCGCACCGACGGGCGCCCACACGTCGTGCCGCTCGGGATCGCGCTGGACCCGGTGGCGCGCGTGGCGTGGGCGATCACCTCCCCGACCAGCCAGAAGGTCGCCAACCTGCGCCGCGACCCCAGGATCGCGGCCTGCCAGGTGGATCGCGCCCGCTGGGCCACCATCGAGGGCCGCGCGGAGGTCCGCACGGACCCGGACTCGGTCGCCGAGGCGGTGGAGAGGTACACCGCGCGCTACCGCCCGCCGCGGGAGAACCCCGCCCGGGTCGCGCTGCGGATCGAGCTGGAGCGGGTCATCGGGAACGTGTGAGCCCGCGGCCTCCTGCACGTGACCGCGGGCTCACACTGCGAGGCCCGGACCTACCGTCCTCGCTGATCTCCACGGAGACGCGTCCCGAGATGCGCGCCACCGACCCGTGTTTACCCACGGGAGAGGGCCAGGACTCCACCCTCAGGGGTGCGGTCGGGCGACTCGTCGCCGCGACGGACGCGGTCAGTCCGTGTCGGTGGAGGTGCTGTAGACGACCTCCTCCTCGACCTCGACGTGGCCCTCCTCGTCGAGGTCGGAGGACTGCGGGGCCCGTCCGGCCTGCTCGCCCTGCTCGGTGCGCAGCGCCTCGCCGACGACGTCGACGGGCGGGTCGACCTCGTCCGCGGGACGGTCGAGGGTCAGGACGACCTCCGGCTCGTGGGGCTCGCCCCGGTCGGCCTCGTCGGCGCGGTCCGGGGCGGTGGAGGAGGCCGGGTCCTGCGTGGTCCCGGTCGCCTGCTCACCCGTCCCGGCAGCCGGGCCGTGGTGCCCGGTGACGTGCTCGACGCCGTCGACCACGCGGCGCGGGGCCCAGGTGAGGGCGGAGACCGCGACGTGGACCGGGGTGGCCAGCGGCGCCGGGAGGCGGGCGGTGACGGACTCGGTCACGGAGTCGGTCAGGTGGATGGCCTTGGACAGCAGCATGGGTGCTCCTCGGGTCGACGACGGGGCGCTGGCCGCAGGACGGTGCGCGGCCGCGCACTCTCCGCGTACCCGAGCAGGTGCCGGGCATGCCACCCGGAGGGGTGCTGGGACCCGCGCGAGCACGTCGCGCGGGTCACACCCGGCTGGATCAGCCGGTCACTTGGGCTGCATGCGGATGCCGCCGTCGACGCGGATCGTCTCGGCGTTCATGTAGCTGTTGGTGACCACCTCGACGACCATCGAGGCGAGCTGCTCGGGGTCGCCGAGCTTCTTGGGGAACAGCACGCCCTTCTCGAGGTTGGCCTTGAACGCCTCGCTGGCCTCGCCCTCACCGTAGATCGGGGTGTCGATGAGGCCCGGCGCGACGGTGTTGACCCGCACGCCGATCGCGGCGAGGTCACGCGCGACCGGCAGGGTCATGCCGACCACGCCGCCCTTGGAGGCGGAGTACGACGCCTGGCCGATCTGGCCGTCGAACGCGGCCACCGAGGCCAGGTTGACGATCGCGCCGCGCTCACCGGTGGCGTCCAGCGGCTCGGTGCGGCTCATCGCCGTGGCGGCCAGCCGGATGGCGTCGAAGGACCCGACCAGGTTGATCGCGATGACCTTCTTGAACGCCTCGAGGTCGGCGGCGGACTCGTAGGACCCGTCCTTGCCGACCGTGCGCTGGGCCCAGCCGATGCCGGCGCTGTTGACCAGCACCCGCACCGGGCCGAGCTCCTCGGCCTTGTCCACCGCGGCCCTGAGGTCGTCGGTGCTGGTCACGTCGACCTTGACGAAGGCCCCGCCGACCTCGTCGGCGACCTTGCCGCCCAGGTCCTCGTTGAGGTCGGCGACCACGACCTTGGCGCCCCGCGCCGCCAGCTGGCGGGCGCATGCGGCGCCGATGCCCGAGGCGCCGCCGGTGACGATTGCACTTGCTCCGGTGATGTCCATGGCCGGGAGGCTACCGGGGCTCAGGCCTGCGCCGGCTTGGGTGTCACCCACAGGCGGATGACGCCCTCGATGACCACCGTGCCGTCCTTGCGCACGCCCTTGACCCGCACCGGCAGGTCGGGGTCCTCACCCTCCCACTGCTGGGGGTCGGTCTCGGCGATGCAGCGGATGTCGCTGGTGGCCTTGGCGGTGTAGGAGACCTCCATGCCCTTGGGGATCCAGCGCTTGTCCCGCGGGATCGACACCTCGGCCAGCGCTCCCATCGCGGCCTCGAGCCCGTTGCACAGGGCGATCGCGTGCACGGTGCCGAGGTGGTTGTGCACGGCCCTGCGCTTGGGGATGACCAGCTCGGCGTAGTTGGGCCGCAGGTCGATGAAGCGCGGCTTGATGGTGGCGAAGTACGGCGCCTTGCGGGCGAAGGCCAGCGAGAACAGCTGCTGGCCGCGCGGCACCTTGGACAGGCCCTGGTACATCTCGAGGACGGTCGGCATGCGGGGAAGGCTACTGGCGGGTAACTAGGAGCGCCACGTCGTCCACGTCACGTCGGGCCGTGATCAGGTCCAGTCGTCGGACGGCATGCCGTCACCGGCGCCCGCGGCCTCGGCCGCCTCGGCGGCGGACTCCCCCACGACCTCGCGGACCACGGCGAAGGCGAGGCCGGGCGAGTAGCCCTTGCGGCCGAGCATCCCCACCAGGCGGCGGACCTGCGTGGCCTCGTCGACCGAGGACAGCGAGCGCAGCTTGCGCTGCACCAGACGGCGGGCCGCCTCCCGCTCGCTGTCGTCACTGACCTGCTCGAGGGCCTCGTCGATCACCTCGGGGGCGACCCCCTTGCGACGCAGCTCGACCCCGAGGGCACGGCGGGCGAGGCCGCGGCTCGACTGGCGCGACTGCGTCCACTCGCGGGCGAAGGAGGCGTCGTCGACCAGCCCGACCTCCTCGAACCGGTCCAGCAGCGGGCCCGCCACCTCGTCGGGGACGTGGCGACGGGCCAGCTTGGTGGCCAGCTCGGCGCGGCTGCGCGCCTGCCCGGTCAGCTGGTCGAGCAGGATCTTGCGTGCCACCGCCTCGTGGTCGGCCTCGGGCCCGCGCTCCTCGACGTCGGCCGGGGTCTCGCGCGGCGGCGGACCGAAGGAGCGGGGACCGCGGGTGCGGCCCGCCACCTCAGAAGGTGATGTTCGTCGGCTCGCCCGGGACGTCCGCCGGCAGGTCGGTGACCTCGTCGGTGACCTGCGGCCCCACGCCGAGCTTCTCGAGGATCTTCTTCTCCAGCTCGTTGGCGAGGTCGGGGTTGTCCTTGAGGAAGTTGCGGGCGTTCTCCTTGCCCTGGCCGAGCTGGTCGCCCTCGTAGGTGTACCAAGCCCCGGCCTTGCGGACCAGGCCGGCCTCGACGCCCACGTCGATCAGGCCGCCCTCGCGGCTGATGCCCTTGCCGTACATGATGTCGAACTCGGCCTGCTTGAACGGCGGCGCGACCTTGTTCTTCACGACCTTGACCCGGGTGCGGTTGCCGACCATGTCGGTGCCGTCCTTGAGGGTCTCGATGCGGCGCACGTCGAGACGCACCGAGGAGTAGAACTTCAGCGCCCGGCCACCGGTCGTGGTCTCGGGGCTGTTGTGGACCATGACGCCGTCGACCAGGTAGTTGTGGTTGCCCTCGACCTCGATGTCGAACTTGCGCATCGAACGGGTCGGCGGCTTGACGTGGATGTCCAGCACGCGGGCCGGGACAGGCACCTGGGTCGGCTCCACGAACTCGGGCTCGACCGCGAACTGCCCACGCTGCTCCGGCAGCAGCTTGTAGTCCATCGACGGGTGGATGTAGGGCGCCACCAGGTCCAGGAAGCGCTTGGAGCTCTCGGTCGTGAAGGTCAGGACCGCCTTGCCCGCTTGCCCCGAGGCGCGCCACGAGCAGTCGAAGCCGTGCGTGTCACGCAAGTAGTCGACGACGCGGTCGCGGGTCCCTTCCGACATCGCCTCGATGCAGAACTGGACGCGGCCGCTGCCGCCCTTCGTGCGCTCCTGCAGTCCCTTCGAGGGAACCGTGAAGGTCCCGTCATCCATGAACCAGATGGCCAACGCCAGTGGCGTCAGGGCCTTGAGGTACTCCTCGCTCAGGGTCCGGCGACCCGGCACGAGGTAGACCGTCTCCCGGAGCTCGGCAAGCTCGGGAAGCGGCGTGAAGTCGGCGAAGCCGGCCCCTCGCGAGTCCTCGCGGCGTGTGACCCCGATGTTGCCGAGCAGGGACACCTTCCAGTCGAGGTAGTCGCGCTGAGCGGCGCCATGGCCGAGCCGGAACCGGACCCCGTTGCGCTGACGACGGTTGGGGGCGAGGTGTCCGTCGCCCATGAGGGAGCCCAGGACGACCTGCCACTGCTGCTCGCCGAGGCGGTGCTGTTCGGCGAGCATGACCCGGTCTCCGACGATCAGCTCGCCAGCCTCACGCCACCCACCGGGGGTGCGCACGAGGTGGTTCTCGGTCGCGGCGAACTGTGCCCGACCGTTGCCGCTCGACTTGGCGACGGTGAACTGCAAGAAGCGCTCAGCCTCGCCGTTGTCGAACCAGTTGACGACCTTCCGCGGCACCATGGCGTTGGCGTCGGGGTCGTAGGACAGCACCTCGACGGGCAGCTTGTTGTTGACGATCTTGCCGATCTTCTCCGTGGTGCCGTCGGCGAGGACCACACGGGTGCTGTAGGAGAAGCACCCGAACATCACGCCGATCTTCTCGCGCAGCTGGTTGATGAAGATCGCGGTCGTGCCGGAGTTGTTGAGCGCACCGGTCATCTTGCGCAGCGCCTGGCTCATCAGGCGGGCCTGCAGACCGACGTGGCTGTCGCCCATCTCGCCCTCGATCTCGGCGCGCGGGACGAGCGCGGCCACCGAGTCGATGACGATCAGGTCGAGCGCGCCGGAGCGGACCAGCATGTCGGCGATCTCCAGCGCCTGCTCACCCGAGTCGGGCTGGGAGACCAGCAGCGCGTCGGTGTCGACGCCCAGGGCCCGGGCGTAGTCGGGGTCGAGCGCGTGCTCGGCGTCGATGAAGGCCACGATGCCGCCGCCGGCCTGGGCGTTGGCCACCGCGTGCAGCGCGACCGTCGTCTTGCCGGAGGACTCCGGGCCGTAGATCTCGACGACCCGGCCCCGCGGCAGGCCGCCGAGGCCGAGGGCCACGTCGAGCGCGATCGCGCCCGTCGGGATCACCTCGAGCGGGGCGCGCGTCTCGTCGCCCAGCCGCATCACCGAGCCCTTGCCGAACTGCTTCTCGATGTTGGCCAGAGCCATGTCGAGTGCCTTGTCGCGGTCTCCCACTGCCATCGCTGTCATCCCGTCTCGAGGTCCGCGCGGAACAGGAGTGCGCGGAGCTTGTGCTGTGTCTTCGGCGACCCTAGGAAGATCCGCCGACAGTTTCCGTGAGCCCTCGGGGCCTGGGGAGAAGTCGGGGGTCCCACCCGGGTGCGGTGACGCGTGGCCCACCCTAGCCCGAACACGTGTTCGACTCCTCCAGGCGCGACTCGGCGTGTCGGGAGGACCTCGCGCGGACGAAGGGTCAGGCCGTCGCGGCGGGCGCGACGGGGGCCGGAGGCACCCGCAGCCGCACCGCGGCCAGCAGCACGCCGCTGACCAGCACCGCGGCGAAGACGTTGAGCGCGGCATAGCTGGTCACCTCGACGACCACTCCCCCGGCCGCTCCCGCAGCCGCCGCGCTGAGGTTCATCACCAGGTCGGCCGTCCCCTGCACGCGCGTGCGGTGGACCACCGGCGTGGCGTCGGTCAGGAGCGTCGAGGCGGCGACCGTGCACGCCGACCAGCCCATGCCCAGCAGCAGCAGGCCGACGCCGATGCGCAGCGAGCCGCCCGCGGGCGAGAGGCCGGCCAGCAGGCACGCGACCAGCAGCAGCGCGCCGCCGACGCCGAGCAGGATGGTGCGGCCGGCCCGGTCGGCGACCCAGCCCATCACCGGGGAGAAGAAGTACATGCCGAGCACGTGGATGCTGATCACCAGCCCGATCAGCTCCAGCTCGGCACCACCGTGGTCCATGTGGAGCGGGGTCATCACCATCACCGCGACCATGACCGCGTGCGAGGCGCTCATCGCCAGCACCGCCCAGCCGATCGTCGGGGTCGCCCGCGCCAGGTCGAGGAAGCCGGGCCCCTCGCGCCGGCGGGGCGACAGCCGGACGGGAGCACCGGGCGTGGCCGGGGCGCGGTCGGCCTCGGCGTCGGGGGCAGCGTCGGCGGTGCCGGCGGCCGTGTCGGCGGCGGCGAGGGCCAGCGCGGTGCGCAGCGGGTCGGGCCGCAGCAGGACAAGCCCGACCAGCGCCGCGAGCCCCACGACGACGGCCGAGAGCAGGAAGGCACCGGTCGCGCGCGGCAGCCCCAGCGCGAGGGCGAGCGAGCCCGCAGGCCCGACCAGGTTGGGCCCGAGCACGGCACCGAACGTGGTGGCCCACATGACCGTGGCGACCGCGCGGGCCCGGTGGTCCGGCTCGGCCAGGTCGGTCGCGGCGTAGCGGGTCTGGTAGTTGGTGGCGCCGGTGGCGCCGAGCAGCAGCGCGCCCCCCAGCAGCACGGGATAGGAGCCGACCGCACCGCCGAGCACCAGCCCCAGGGCTCCGGCTCCGCCGAGGAGGTAGCCGACCACCATCCCGGTGCGGCGCCCGCGCCGCCCCATCAGGCGGGCCAGGAGGTAGGACGCCAGCGCGGTGCCCACGACCTGCGTGGTCTGCACCAGGCCGGCCAGCGCCTCCGACCCGGACACGTCCCGCGCCAGCACCGCGGCGACGGCGATGCCGACCGAGATGCCCAGCCCGCCCAGCGCCTGGGAGGCCACCAGGACGCGCAGCGTCCGGCGCTGCAGGTGCGCGACCTGCGCCCGGTCGAGGCGGGTGGTGAGACCGACTCCCCCGGCCCCGCGGGTCCCGGTCACCGCTGCGACTCGGGCAGCTCGAGCCGGTCGGCCACCGCCCGCCACACCTGCTTGGGGCTGACCCCCGCGGCCAGGGCCTGGTCGACCGTGCGACCGCCCAGCGAGGCCATCACCTGCTGGCTGGCCCAGACGGGGGCGTAGGCCTCGCCGAGCGCAGCGTGCATGCGGGCCCAGAACTCCGTGTGCCTCATGGGTGCACCCTCGCCCACGCCGTCAAGGCCGCATCACCCGGTCGAGCCGGCGGGCCGCGACGGCGACCCCGACGGCCGCCATCACCAGCAGGTAGACCACCGAGGCCAGCGCGGCCCACCCGGGTGCGCCCACGGAGAGCTCGCGCACCAGCGCGACGGCGCGGTACATCGGCGTGAGCTCGACGACCCAGCGCAACCAGTCGGGATAGGCGCTGACCGGGAAGAAGATGCCCGAGAACAGCAGCATCGGCATCATCACGAGCTGGATGTACTCGAAGTCCTGCCAGGACCGCATGAACGTGGTCAGCGCGAAGCCCACTGCCCCGGTCGCCAGGCTGATCAGCACCGTGGCAGGCAGGGCCAGCAGCACCCACCAGGACCCCGTCAGCCCGAGCACCGCCATCGCCGCCAGGAACACCGTGGAGTAGACGGCCCCGCGGGTCGTGGCCCAGGCCAGGTCGCCGCGCACGATGTCGCCGGTGGTCAGCGGGGTGGCGAGCATGGCGTCGTACACGCGGTCGTACTTCAGCTTGAAGAACACGTTGAACGTGGAGTCCATGATCGCGCCGTTGAGAGCGGTGCTGGCCAGGAGCGCGGGCGCGACGAACTCGGCGTAGGACAGCTCGCGACCACCGACGTCGAAGCCCCCGACCAGCGCGCCGACCCCGACCCCGATGGAGGCCAGCCACAGGAACGGCTCGGCCAGCCCGGCGAGGAACAGCTTCCAGATCCGGCGGAAGACGGTGAGGTTGCGCTCGAAGACCGCGGCCGGACCGCCGTAGGGCGAGCGGCGCGCGACGAGGTCGAGGACGGCCATCAGACCACCAGCCTGCGGCGCAGCCCGCTGACCGCCAGCACGTAGCCGGCGATGACGAGGACCACGAGCACCGCCACGTGCCCCCACAGCACGGGGTCGCCGAGGCCGCGGGTGCCGAGCGCCACCGCACGGGCCGCCTGGACCGCGTGCCACAGCGGGGACAGCTTGGCCAGCCACTCCAGCGGGTCGGGGAGGTTGGAGACCGGGAAGAACGCCCCGGAGAAGAGGAACAGCGGGAAGATCCCGAGCCGGAACATCAGCCCGAAGTTGCTCTCGGTGTGCACCCGCACGCTGTAGGCGAGGAACAGCGCGGCGGCGGTGAGTCCGGTGAGCACCCCCACCACCAGGGTGCCGACCACGGCCCCGGCGTCGTCGAAGATCCCGAACGGGACGAGCACCGCCACGAACACCGCGACCGACAGGGCCGTGCGTGCCGTGACGTCGCAGATCGCTCCGGCGGTGATCTCGGCGACGCTGATCGGCGCCGCGACCATCGAGTGGTAGGTGCGGTCCCACTTCAGCGCACCGAGCACCGGCCACAGGCACTCGGCGGCGGCGAGCTGCATCGCGGTCGCGCACAGCAGCCCCGGGGCGACGTAGTGGAGGTAGGACTCGCCGCCCAGGCGGGCGCCCGCGCCGGCCGAGGCGTCGACGTAGTCGCCGAGGAGCACGCCCATGGCGAGGAGGTAGAGGAGCGGCTGGAGGAAGGCCGAGACGACCGAGGCCCGCCAGGTGCGGCGGTAGCGGGCCAGGAAGTAGGTCCGCAGCCGCCACACCATGCGCGGGGAGGGCACCAGGCTCTCGCCGCGCGGCGAGGTGAGGACCGGGGGGCGGGAGAGCTGGGCCATCAGTCGACCAGCGTCCGTCCGGTCAGCCGCAGGAACACGTCCTCGAGGCTGGAGCGGCGCACCAGCGTGGCCGCCGGCTGCAGCCCGGCCTCGTGCACGCGCGCCAGGGTCGCCTCACCGTCGTGGGTGTAGAGCAGGAGCCGGTCGGGCAGCACCTCGACCCGCTCCGCGAGGTGGCCGACCTGGTCGGCCAGCGGAGCGTGGTCGCCGACGCCGAAGCGCAGCTCGGCCACCTCGCGCGTGCTGTGCTCCCGGATGAGCGCCAGCGGTGCGCCCTCGGCGACGATCCGGCCGCCGTCCATCACCACGAGGCGGTCGCACAGCTGCTCGGCCTCGTCCATGTAGTGGGTGGTCAGCACGAGCGTGACGCCCTGCTCCTTGAGGCGGAACAGCCGCTCCCAGACGACGTGGCGGGCCTGCGGGTCCAGGCCCGTCGTGGGCTCGTCGAGGATCAGCAGGTCGGGGCGGTTGACCAGGGAGCGGGCGATCGACAGGCGACGCTTCATGCCGCCGGAGAGGTTGTCGACCTTGGCGTCGCGGCGGTCGGCGAGCTGGACGAAGTCGAGCAGCTCGGCGGCCCGCTCGGCGCAGGCCCGGCGGGAGAGGCCGAAGTAGCGCCCGTAGACGGTGAGGTTCTCCCACACGGTCAGCTCGCTGTCGAGGGCGTCCTCCTGCGGGCACACCCCGAGGCGGTCGCGCACGGCCGGGCCGTGGGTCGTCGGGTCCAGGCCGAGCACCCGCAGCGTCCCCTCGGTCGGGTCCGACACCGCGCACACCATGCGCATGGTGGAGGACTTGCCGGCGCCGTTGGGCCCGAGGAAGCCGAAGGCCTCGCCGCGCTCGATGCGCACGTCGATGCCCCTCACCGCCTCGAACCCGCCGGGGCCGCCGAACCGCTTGCGCAGCCCCACGGCCTCGACCATGGGCGTGCCGCCCGCCTCCGAGGTGGTCGCCGCGGCACGCGCGGTCCCCGAGGCCGCGGCGGGGGTCAGGTCGGGCATGAGGTCGAACATAGCCGCGGGCGCGGACAGTCCTCACCTCGGTTTCCCGCGCTCCCCCGGGACCGTCGGTGCCGTCGGGCAGGATGGCTGGCGATGGCACCCACGACCTCCGCCGCGCCGCCGGCCTCTCCGGCCTCGGTCCTGACCGAGGCCGGCTTCAGCGACGCCACGCGCGCCTGGTTCGAGACCTCGTTCGCCGCGCCCACCCCGGCGCAGGAGGGAGCCTGGCGGGCGATCTCGGCCGGCCGCAACGCCCTGGTCGTGGCGCCCACCGGGTCCGGCAAGACGCTGAGCGCGTTCCTCTGGTCCATCGACCGCCTGGCCTCGAGCCCTCCCCCCGAGGACAAGCGCCTGCGCTGCCGGGTGCTCTACATCTCCCCGCTCAAGGCGCTGGCCGTCGACGTCGAGCGCAACCTGCGGGCGCCGCTGACCGGCATCCGCCACGCTGCCGCCCGGCTCGGGCAACCGGAGCCCGACATCACCGTGGGCGTCCGCTCGGGCGACACCAGCGCGGCCGACCGGCGCCGGATGGCCGGGACCCCGCCGGACATCCTCATCACCACGCCCGAGTCGCTGTTCCTCATGCTGACCTCCCAGGCCCGTGAGGTGCTGCGCGGCGTCGAGACGGTGGTGCTCGACGAGGTGCACGCGGTCGCCGGCACCAAGCGCGGCGCCCACCTGGCGCTCTCGCTCGAGCGGCTCGACGCGCTGCTCGACTCACCCGCCCAGCGGATCGGGCTGTCCGCCACCGTCCGGCCCATCGAGGAGGTCGCCCGCTTCCTCGGCGGCGAGCACCCGGTCGACGTCGTGGCACCGCCGTCGGCCAAGGAGTGGGACCTGCGCGTCGTCGTCCCGGTCGAGGACATGGGCGAGCTCGGCTCGACCGGTGCGGTCGAGCTCGAGGGCTCCGCCGCCGGGTCCGAGCGCCGCACCTCCATCTGGCCCTACGTCGAGGAGCAGGTCGTCGACCTGATCGCCCGGCACCGCTCGACGATCGTGTTCGCCAACTCCCGTCGCCTCGCCGAGCGCCTCACCGCCCGGTTCAACGAGATCGCCACCGAGCGCCTGGAGGCGACCGACACCCCCGCCTCCGACGCGCTGCCGGCCCAGGTGATGGCCCAGAGCGGCCGGTCCTCGGGCGCCGAGGCGGTGATCGCCCGGGCCCACCACGGCTCGGTCTCCAAGGAGCAGCGGGCCGTCATCGAGGAGGACCTCAAGGCCGGCCGGCTGCCGTGCGTGGTCGCCACCTCCAGCCTCGAGCTCGGCATCGACATGGGCGCGGTCGACCTGGTCGTGCAGATCGAGTCACCGCCCAGCGTCGCCTCGGCGCTGCAGCGGGTGGGACGAGCCGGCCACCAGGTGGGCGAGGTCTCCCGCGGCGTCCTGCTGCCCAAGCACCGCGCCGACCTCGTGCACACCGCGGTGGCGGTCGAGCGCATGCGCACCGGCGCGATCGAGTCGCTGCACGTGCCCACCAACCCGCTCGACGTGCTGGCCCAGCAGGTCGTCGCGGCCACCTCGGTCGAGGAGTGGTCGGCCGACGACCTGTTCGCGCTGTGCCGGCGCGCGGCGCCGTACTCCTCGCTGCCGCGCAGCGCCTTCGACGCCACCCTCGACCTGCTGTCGGGGCGCTACCCCTCCGACGAGTTCGCCGAGCTGCGCCCGCGGATCGTCTGGGACCGGGTGGCCGGCACGCTCAGCGCGCGCCCCGGATCGCAGCGGCTGGCGGTGACCAGCGGCGGCACCATCCCCGACCGCGGGCTGTTCGGGGTCTTCCTGGTCGGCGAGCGCGCCAGCCGGGTGGGCGAGCTCGACGAGGAGATGGTCTACGAGTCCCGGGTCGGCGACGTCTTCGCGCTGGGCGCCTCGAGCTGGCGCATCGAGGACATCACCCACGACCGGGTGCTCGTCTCCCCCGCCCCCGGGGTGCCGGGGCGGCTGCCGTTCTGGAAGGGCGACCAGCTTGGCCGACCCGCGGAGCTCGGCGCGGCCATCGGCGCGTTCACCCGCGAGCTCGGCGCGCTCGGCCGTGAGGAGGCGCTCGAGCGCTGTCGCCGGGCCGGGCTCGACGACTGGGCCGCGGACAACCTGGTCACGTTCCTCGACGAGCAGCGCGCGGCCACCAACGTGCTGCCCAGCGACCGCACGCTGCTGGTCGAGCGGTTCCGCGACGAGCTCGGTGACTGGCGGCTGGTGCTGCACTCCCCCTTCGGCGCGCAGGTCCACGCCCCCTGGGCGCTGGCGGTGGGGGCGCGCCTGGCGGAGCGCTACGGCATCGACGCGCAGGCGCTGCCCTCCGACGACGGCATCGTCCTGCGGGTCCCCGAGACCGACCAGGACCCGCCGGGTGCCGAGGTCTTCGCCTTCGACCCCGAGGAGCTCGACGACCTGGTCACCGGCGAGGTCGGTGGCTCGGCGCTGTTCGCCTCGCGCTTCCGCGAGTGCGCCGCGCGCGCCCTGCTGCTTCCCCGCCGCAACCCCGGTCGACGCTCCCCGCTGTGGCAGCAGCGGCAGCGCTCGGCCCAGCTGCTCACCGTCGCCTCGAAGTACCCCTCCTTCCCGATCGTGCTGGAGGCCGTGCGGGAGTGCCTGCAGGACGTCTACGACGTGCCGGCGCTCGTCGGGCTGATGCGCGACCTCGGGGCCCGGCGGATCAAGGTCGTCGAGGTGGCCACGAGCCAGCCGTCGCCGTTCGCGCGGTCGTTGCTGTTCGGCTACGTCGCGGCGTTCATGTACGAGGGCGACAACCCGCTGGCCGAGCGGCGGGCGGCGGCGCTGTCGCTCGACCAGGGCCTGCTCGCCGAGCTGCTGGGACGCGCCGAGCTGCGCGAGCTGCTCGACCCCGACGTGCTGGCCGAGCTGGAGGCCGAGCTGCAGCGACTGGTCGAGGACCGCAAGGCGCGCGACGCCGAGGGCGTGGCCGACCTGCTGCGGCTGCTCGGACCGCTCGGCACCGACGAGGTGGCGGCGCGGTCGACCGGCGACCCGCTCCCCTGGCTGGAGTCCCTGCGCGACGCCCGCCGCGTCGTCGTCGTGCGCATGGCGGGTGAGGACCGCTGGGCCGGGGTGGAGGACGTCCCGAGGCTGCGCGACGCGCTCGGCGTCCCGGTCCCGCCGGGCACGCCCGATGCGTTCGTCGAGTCCGTGGCCGACCCGCTGGCCGACCTGGTCGCCCGGCACGCCCGCACCCACGGCCCGTTCACGACCACCGACGTGGCCACCCGGCTCGGCCTGGGTGTCGCCGTCGTCGCCCACACGCTGCAGCGGCTGGCCGCCCAGGGCCGGGTGCTGGAGGGCGAGTTCCGCCCCACCGGGGCCGGCTCGGAGTGGTGCGACGCCGAGGTGCTGCGGCGGCTGCGCCGGCGCAGCCTCGCCGCGCTGCGCAAGGAGGTCGAGCCGGTCGAGCAGCCGGCACTGGGCCGCTTCCTCCCCGCCTGGCAGCACGTGATCCCCCAGACGACGCTCGCCGATCCCACCCGGCGACCGGGCCGCGGCTCCCTCCGCGGGGTCGACGGGGTGCTCACGGTGATCGACCAGCTCGCCGGGTGCGCCCTGCCGGCCAGTGCGCTGGAGTCGCTGGTGCTGCCCAGCCGGGTCGCCGACTACGCTCCCGCCCACCTCGACGAGCTGATGTCGACCGGCGAGGTGCTGTGGGCCGGTCACGGCACCCTGCCCGGGACCGACGGGTGGGTCTCGCTCCACCTCGCCGACTCCGCGCACCTCACGCTGCCCGACCACGCGGCGCTACGACGAGACCCCGGTCCACCGCGCCGTGCTCGAGGCGCTCGAGGGCGGCGGCGCCTACTTCTTCCGCCGGCTCGCCGACGCGGTGGGATCCGACCTCGGCGCCGAGGCTGCCCCCGCCGACCAGGCGCTCGAGGCGGTGCTGTGGGACCTGCTGTGGGCGGGCCGGCTGACCAACGACACGCTCGCACCGCTGCGCGTGCTGACCTCCGGCGGCAAGGGCGCCCACCGCGCCAGGCGGCCGGCACCGCGCGTGCGCACCACCCGGCTCGGCACGACCCGCGGCGGCGGTCCGCGCATGCCCAGCCGGACCGGTCCCCCGACGATGCAGGGCCGCTGGTCCCTGCTGCCGGACCTCGAGCCCGACGCGACGCGGCGCGCCCACGCCTCCGCCGAGGCGCTGCTCGAGCGGCACGGCGTCGTCACGCGCGGGGCGGTGCAGTCCGAGCGCGTGCCGGGCGGGTTCGCCGGCGTCTACAAGGTGCTGACCGCCTTCGAGGACTCCGGGCGCTGCCGGCGCGGCTACTTCGTCGACGGGCTCGGGGCCGCGCAGTTCGGGGCGCCGGGCGCGGTCGACCGGCTGCGGTCCTTCACCCGGGTCGACGGCGACGAGGAGGTGCCGACGGTGGCGCTGGCCGCGACCGACCCGGCCAACCCCTACGGCGCCGCCCTCCCCTGGCCCGACCGCGCGGCGGACCCCGCGACCGGCGAGAGCGCCGGGCACCGCCCCGGCCGCAAGGCAGGCGCACTGGTCGTCCTCGTCGGAGGGGCACTGGCGCTCTACGTCGAGCGCGGAGGACGCACGCTGCTCACCTTCACCGACGACCGCGACGCGCTCACCGCCGCCGCCCACGAGCTGGCCGCGGCCGTGCGCCGCGGCGCGCTGGGCAGGCTCACCGTCGAGCGGGCCGACGGTGAGCACATCCTGGGTCGCCAGGACCCCCTGCGCGAGGCGCTGCAGGCGGCCGGGTTCATCGTCACGCCCCGCGGGCTGCGCCTCCGTGGCTGAGCCGAGGCACCAAGGAGGGCGACGTGCCCGAGGGTGACACCGTCTGGCGCACCGGTCGCCACCTCGACGAGGCGCTGACCGGCCAGGTGCTGACCGAGACCGACTTCCGCGTGCCCGGGTTCGCCACGCTCGACCTCGCCGGGCGGTCCGTCACCGGCACGGTGACGCGCGGCAAGCACCTGCTCACCCGCCTCGGCGACGAGCACACCCTCCACACGCACCTCAAGATGGAGGGGTCGTGGCACCTCTACCGGCCCACCACGACGTGGCGGCGGCCCGACCACCAGGCGCGGGTGGTGCTGCGCACGCCGGAGTGGGTGGCGGTCGGGTTCTCCCTGGGCGTCACCGAGGTGATCCCCACAGCCGAGGAGCACACCGTCGTCGGCCACCTCGGACCCGACCTGCTCGGCGACGACTGGGACGAGGACGAGGCGCTGCGGCGCCTCCGGGCCGACCCCGACCGTCCCGTCGGCGAGGCGCTGCTCGACCAGCGCAACCTCGCCGGCGTCGGCAACATGTACAAGTGCGAGATCTGCTTCCTGCAGGGCATCCATCCCGCGCTCCCGGTGGGCGAGGTGCCCGACCTGCCCCGGGTCGTACGCCGGTCCAAGCTGGTGCTGGAGGCCAACAAGCACCGGGTCGAGCAGACCACGACCGGCGACCTCAGGCGGGGACGGCGACTGTGGGTCTACACGCGCGACGGCGAGCCGTGCCGCCGGTGCGGCACCAGGATCGAGCTAGCCGAGCTCGGCGGGCGGGTGACGAACTGGTGCCCCCGGTGCCAGCCGGCACCGGGCTCCTGACCTGCGAAGCCTGGCACCAGTCGCCGCCCACGACTCGTGCGCGGGCTACGACGACCGGGCCGCCTCACGACCGATTTCCCGCGTTCCCCTGACCCGGTTCCGCTTGCGTCGCGGCTGAGTCTGCCGGCCACCGGGGGCCCAGCCAGCTCGGGCTGATCAGGCGGCCGAGGCCACGACGTCGTCGTCGGTGTGGCCGGTGAGGTCGGCCGGGACCTCGTCGGGCACCTCGAGCCCGATCTCCTCGGCCAGGCGCAGACCGATGCGCGCCTCCTCGAGGGCGACCGCGTCGGCGACCTCGGAGAGGATCTCCGACAGGGGCGCGTCCAGCGCGGCGCAGATCGAGGCGAGCAGCTCGCTGGAGGCCTCCTTCTGGCCGCGCTCGATCTCGGACATGTAGCCCAGGCTGACCGCGGCGTCCGCGCACAGGTCGCGCAGCGACCGGCCCTGGCTCACGCGACGGGCACGCAGCACGTCGCCGAGCAGGCGGCGGAAGAGGACCATCGGTTGCCTCCCTGGTGCTCGTGGGTGGTGCGGGGCTGCTGGGGTGCTGCGGCGTGGGCGGGGGCCCTCGCCAGGGGGGTAACGCTACTCCAGCCCGGCAACTTCCCGACGAGGGTTCTGCCGAACCGTGTCGAGGACCAGGCCGAGCGCGGCGGCCACCACACCCTCCCGGACCGCGCTCCGGTCGCCGTCGAGTCGCAGCGCCCGGGCGACGGTGTCGTGCGGGCCGGCCACCGCGACGTACGCCGTGCCTGCGGGCTTGCCCTCCTGCAGGTCCGGTCCGGCGACCCCGGTCGTGCTGACGGCGTAGTCGGCGCCGAGCCGTGCACGCGCACCCTCGGCCATCGCCCGGGCGCACTCCTCGGAGACCACGCCGGCGGTCGCGACCACCTCGGCGGGCACACCCAGCAGCGACACCTTGAGGCGGGTGGCGTAGGAGACGACCCCGCCGACGTACACCGCCGAGGAGCCGGGCACGGAGGTGACGGCGGCGCCGAGCAGCCCGCCGGTGAGGGACTCCGCACTGGCCAGGGTGGCGCCTGCCTCGCCCAGGAGGCGTACGACGGCAGCGGCCCGAGCGGTCACGCGGGCTGGTCGTGCAGCTGCTCGCGGCGGGCGCGGACCGTGTCGCGGACGTAGTCGAGGCCGGTGCCGACGGTGAGCAGCACCGCCAGCCCCATGGCGACGATCCCGATCCACCAGCCGATCTGGCCGACGAGCTCCCAGCCGCCCTCGAGCATCGTCAGCGGCATGATCAGCAGGCCGAGCGCGAGGGTCTGGACCAGCGTCTTGAGCTTGCCGCCGCGCCCGGCGGGCAGCACCACGCCCTCGCGGATCAGCCAGACGCGCATCAGCGTGATGCCCCACTCGCGCACCAGGACGATGATCGTGACCCACCACCAGAGCTCGCCGATGATGCTGAGGCCGACGAACGCCATCCCGGTCAGCGCCTTGTCGGCGATCGGGTCGGCGATCTTGCCGAAGTTGGTGACCAGGTCGTGCTTGCGGGCGAGGTCGCCGTCGACCTTGTCGGTGATCATCGCCAGCGCGAACAGCAGGTAGGCCACCCAGCGCCAACCCGCGGACTGGCCGTCGTCGACCAGGAGGGCCCAGCCGAAGAACGGCACCATGACGATGCGCAGGGTGGTCAGGGCGTTGGGGACGTTCCAGTTGCTCGTGGTGGGGGCGCCCACGGTGGCCTCGTCCTGGGTCATCGGAGTCCCTCCGTGGTGGTCGTCGGCCCGGCAGGCCCCGCCGCGGCGCCGGTCGGCGCCGTGACCGGCTCGGCGACGAGGTCCACTCCATCGTGGCCCACGGCGACCGCCTCGACCAGGTCACCGACCTCGAGGCCCTCGACGTCACCGACGAGCGCGGTGGTGCCGTCGACCTCGGGGCCCTGGTGCTCGGCGCGGCCCTCGACCACCACGTACCCGTCCTCGTCGGTGGCCACGCTCTCGACCAGGACCTGCAGGGTCTCCCCCACGCGGTCCTCGGCGCGTTGTGCGGTGAGCTCCTCGACCAGGTCGGTCAGGTGCTCCACGCGCGCGCGGATCTCGGCCTCGTCGAGCTTGTCGTCGAAGGTCTCGGCCTCGGTGCCGTCCTCGTCGGAGTACCCGAACACGCCAACGACGTCGAGTCGCGCCTCGGTGAGGAAGTCGCACAGCGTCGCGAAGTCGTCCTCGGTCTCGCCCGGGAAGCCGACGATGAAGTTCGAGCGCACCCCCGCGCGGGGGCTGCGGGCGCGGACCCGGTCGAGCAGGTCGAGGAAGCTGTCGGGGTCGCCGAACCGCCGCATCCGGCGCAGCAGGCGGCCGGAAGCGTGCTGGAACGACAGGTCGAAGTAGTCCGCGACCCCGGCGGTGTCGGTGATCGCGGTGATCAGCGCGGGCCGCGTCTCCGCGGGCTGCAGGTAGGACACCCGCACCCGGGCCACGCCGGGCACCGCCGCCAGCTCGGGCAGCAGCGTGTCGAGGAGCGCCAGGTCGCCGAGGTCCTTGCCGTAGGAGGTGGAGTTCTCGCTGACCAGGAAGAGCTCGCGCACGCGCTGCTCGGCCAGCCAGTGCGCCTCGGCCAGCACGTCGGTAGGCCGGCGGGAGACGAACGAGCCGCGGAAGGACGGGATCGCGCAGAACGAGCAGCGCCGGTCGCAGCCCGAGGCCAGCTTGAGCGGCGCGGTCGGACCGCCCTCCAGGCGGCGGCGTACGGCGCGGGGGCCGGTCTGCGGCGTCGCCTCGACCGGGAGGTCGGGGGCGGCGACAGTGTGCCCTGGCACGACGACGGCGGTGGAGGCAGCGCCCCGGTCGGCGGGGCTGATCGGCAGCAGGCGGCGCCGGTCCTGCGGCACGTGGGCGGCCGGGGCCGCACCGGCCAGCACGTCGCGCAGCCGCGCGGCGATGTCCGGGTAGTGGTCGAAGCCGAGCACCGCGTCGGCCTCCGGCAGGGACGAGGCGAGGTCCTGGCCGTAGCGCTCGGCCAGGCACCCCACCGCGACGACGGCCTGCGCCTGCCCCGACTCCTTGAGGTCGGCGGCGGCCAGCAGCGTGTCGACCGAGTCCTTCTTGGCCACGTCGACGAAGCCGCAGGTGTTGACCAGGACGGCGGTCGCGTCCTCGGGTTCGTCGACGAGGCGGAAGCCACCGGCCTCGAGCAGGCCCGCGAGCTCCTCGCTGTCGACCTCGTTGCGGGCACAGCCGAGGGTCACCACCGCGACCGGCGTCGGCTCGGCGGGGGTCGGCGGGACGGCGGGCGCGGGGGGAAGTGGAGAAGTCATGCCCTCACGAGGATAGGGCCGACCCGGTCGTGCTCATTCCTCGGCGTTGGGCCGGATGACGTGCGCGGTCGTCGCGCGGCGGTCCCACCGCGTGAATCCGGCGTGCTCGGCGGCCTCGGCTGTGTCGAAGTACACGTCGGCGACCACGTGGCTGTAGAACTTCGCGCCCTTCGGGAAGTAGAGCATCGTCGAGGCCTGGCCCTTGATCGGGTAGTTCTTCGGCACCGAGCCGTCGATCGGGGCGTACATCGACCCCGGGCCGGCCGGCCCGTGGATGACCGGGGGCACGTAGGGCTCGTCGTCCTCCGGCTCGGGCTCGGGCTCGCGATGCGCGGCCGGCTCGGGCTCGGGCTCGTGGGTCGGGAAGACCTCGGCGACCGGCTCCGGCTCGGCTCGGTGGGCCGGCTCGTACGCCGTCTCGTACGCCGCGAAGAGCTCGGCGACGGTCTGCGGCTCGTGCCGGCCCCCGGCCTCGTACGCCGCGAAGACCTCGGCGACGGTCTGCGGCTCGTTCACGGGCTCGGGCTCGGGCTCGGGCTGGAAGACCGGCTCGGGCTCGGGTGTCACCTCGGCGACCGGCTCGGGCTCGGGCACGGGCTCGGGCTCGTAGGTGGGGAACGTCTGCGCGACCGGCTCAGGCTCCGGCTCGTACGACGGGAAGACCGGCTCCGGCTCCGGCTCCGGGGTCACCTCGGCGACCGGCTCAGGCTCCGGCTCGTACGAGGGGAACGTCTGCGCGACCGGCTCCGGCTCCGGCTCGTGCGACGGGCGACCGGCTCAGGCTCGGGCTCGGGCTCCGGCGACCGGCTCATGCTCCGGGGTCACCTCGTCGACCGGCTCAGGCTCGGGCTCGTACGTGGGGAACGTCTGCGCGACCGGCTCCGGCTCGGGCTCGGGCTCGGGCTCGTACGAGGGGAAGACCGGCTCCGGCTCCGGCACCAACTCGGCAACCGGCTCCGGGCTCATCTCGGCGACCGGCTCAGGCTCAGACTGCTCGTGCCGCAGCAGCTTGCTGCGCCGCTTCCGGACGAAACCGCCCGCTGCGGCGTCGAAGGGGCTCTGCTCGACCCGCGGTGGCGTGGGCTCGGCCTCGGGCTCGGGCTCGGGCTCGGGCTCGGCCTCGGGCGCAGGCTCGGGGACCGGGAACACGTCCACGGGCTCGGGCTCCGGCTCGGGGACCGGGAACACGTCCACGGGCTCCGGTTCGGCAGGGGCCGCGGGCTCGACGGCCCGGTCGGCGGCGAACAGCTCGGCGTCGGAGACGGGGCTCGGCGGCGGCACGACCAGGTCGGGCGCCACGGGCTCGACCGCCACAGGCGCGGCCACGGGCTCGACCTCGTCCGGCGCGTCGTCGTGCAACGGCTCCGGTCCGCCGTCAGCGGCGCGGTCGGCGGCGAAGAGGTCCTCGTCGGGGACGCGGTCGAACGCCGCGGCGTCGCGTCGCGGCGCCACGGGGAACGGGTCGGGCTCGGGCGCGCCCGGGAAGGGGTCCTCGGCGACCGGAGGGGCCTCGTAGGCCGGCGGGGGCTCGGCCACGGGCGACCCCCCGGCCACCCGCCGACCGCCGCCGGGCAGCGGCTCCTCCGGCTGGGACTCGCGACCGGTGGCCTCGTCGGCCCAGGTCCGCCAGTTGGCGGCGGCGTCGTCCCACTCGTCGAGCTCGCGGGCGCCGGCGTGGCTGCTGCGGACCGGTGTCGCCGGTCGCGACCAGGCCTCCTGGTGCTGCCACGGCGCCTCCTCGCCCTCGAGGAGCGGGAACACTGGCTCGGCCTCCGGCTCGGGACCGGTGTCCACCGGCGCCTCGGCCTCGGCGGTCTCGGACGTGGCGGTGTCCGGCTCGGGGGCAGCCTCGACCGGGACCTCGACCCACTTCTCGACGGTGACCCGGGTCAGCGACAGCAGCACGCCGGCCAGGACCCCGAGGGCGAAGGCCAGGAACAGCCAGGTGGTCAGCTCCTGCGCGACCCAGGTCATGCGCCACCGCCCGTGGACGGGGCCACCTCGGCCGCCGGCTCGTCGGCGACCTCGGCACCCTTGCGGCCACGGCGCTTCTCAGCCTTCGGCTGCTTCGCCGCCTTGGGCTGCGGGACGCGTGCCGGCGCGAGGCGGCGTACGCCGATGCGCACGCCGACCAGGCCGACGACGACGCCGGCGGTGAAGGCGACCAGGACGAAGAGGTAGGTCTCGACGTAGAGCAACCACATCGCGGCTCACTCACCTTCCACGGTGATCGAGCCGCGCTCGTTGCGGGCACGGGCGGCGGGGGTGTCGGCCTTGTCGACGGGGTACTGCGCGCCGTAGCCGCGCGGCAACAACCGGTCGTCGGGGGCGCCTGCCTGGCGCATCACCTTGATCATGGTCCGGGCGCGGCGCAGGGTGAGGGTGGAGCCGTCGAACGTGGAGTCGTCGGTGTGGCCGCCGACGAACACGACCGCCGACCCGCAGGCGGCGACGAGCTTGCCGGCCGTGCGCACCATCGACACCCCGGCCGGGGTGAGCTTGTCGGTGCGTCCCACGAACGGGATGCGCTGCTGGTGGGTGGCGCGGTTGAGCTTGGCCTCCAGGTTGGTGCAGGCCAGCTGCTCCTTCTTGCTGGCGAAGACGCTCTCCAGGGTCACCGCCGCGACCCCGTCGACGTTGCTCAGCACCTCGCGCACCTTGTCGGCGTCGACCGAGGTCGGCACCTTCGCGGTCATGAAGACGCCGTCGGCGCTGACCTCGACGCGCTTGACGCCCTGCGCCTGCAGGGCGGTCCGGGCCTCGGCCTCCAGGTCGCGCTCGATCCCCGCACCTCCAAGGAAGCCCGCGGCGGCGGTGACCAGGGCGGGCACGAGCACGAAGCCCCAGCCGAGACGGCTCCCTGCCGGGCGACGGGCCAGCTTGCGCTCGGAGACCTTGGCCATGGTGTGGCCGGGCGACGCGCCGTCGGGCGGCTCGTCGGCAGACTGCACGCCGGCGTCCATTCGGGGCTCCTGATACCTGGCTCGACCCGCCGGTCGGGGCGACCGGCGGGTCGAAAATACCGCCTCAGTGGGACGAGTGTGGCGAAAGTGGCGAGTCCCGTGGAGGTACGCCGCTCAGCGGTCGCCTCCGCGCGCCTGGGCGGCCTGGTAGGTCCGGGTGGCCGGCTCCTCGGCCGTGCCGAGGAACCCGAGGTCCTGCTTGTTCAGCGTGACCGAGACGGCTGCGCCGTTGTCGCTGGTGACCGTGACGGGCGGGGCGACCTTGACCTGCTCGACCTCGCCGATGACCAGGTCGCCGGAGTAGACCAGGTTGCCGTCGCCGTCGCGGACCTCGACGTGGGCGCCCCCGTTGATCGCGGTGAGCGTCGTGCCGATCGGCTTGGGCCCGGCGGGGGCCACCGGCCGGTCGTAGGCGTTGCCCAGCCCGGCGGAGCCGTTGAGCACCGGGGGCGGGTCGCGGAACTCGGTGGGCTGGCCGCCGGCGAACAGCCGGACCACCGCCCAGACCAGGACGAGCACCAGCACCGCGCCGACGAGGCCGGTCCAGCTGGCGCCGCTGTAGGGGCGGCGCATCTGGCCGCCCATGCCGGTGGCCAGCTCGGCCTCGAAGACGTTGCGGGCGTTGATCGGCGCCTTGGCGTAGCGGGCGTCGAAGACCTCGAGCATCGGCACGGGGTCCTTGCCGAGCACGCGGGCGAGGGTGCGGATGTGGCCGCGGGCGTAGAAGTCGCCGCCGCACGGGGTGAAGTCGTCGACCTCGATCGACTCGATCACGTGGGGGCGGATCCGGGTCCGCTCGGCCAGCTCGTCGACCGAGAGCCCCACCCGGGTGCGGGAGGCGGCCAGCTCGGGGCCGATGACGGGGTCGTAGGCCGGCTCGGGCTGGTAGTCGTCGATCACCAGCGGTCCGACGGGGTCCCCGAGCTTGGCGATCGCGCGCACGCGGGAGTCGCTGTGCTCGACGGGGTTGACCGCCTCGATCACGCTGCGCACCGCGTCGTGGGCGGCGGTCTGGCGCAGCGGCGAGACGCCGGGTCGCTCGTCCTCGCGCTCCGGGGTGCGCTCGAGGAAGTCGGTCTCGCCGATCGCCACGGGCTCGCCGAAGGCGCCGTCGACCAGGTCGACGTGCTCGCGCTCGGCGTGGGGCTGGGCGGCCTCGCTGCGGCGCCGCCGCCAGCGACCGCGGGCGGGGACGGCCTCGGCGGCCTCCGAGGGGTCGGGGCTCTCGGCGGCCTCGGGAGCAGCGGTCTCGGGAGCAGCGGTCCCCTCGAGCGGGATGACCGGGGTCTCGGGGGTGTCGACGACGGTGAGGACCTCGGCGCGGTCCTGGGCGAGCGCGGCGATCCGGTCGGGCAGCGCGTCGGTGTCGCTGCCCTCGACGCGGGTGGCGACGCCGAGCGGGACGGCCAGCGCGGCGCCGTACAGCTTGCGGTTGAGCATCGCGTGGCGACGCGCGCGCCCGTCGAGCCCCTCGATGGTGCGGGTGACGTGGATCAGGCTGATCAGCACGCGCCCGTCGCGCAGCACGCCCTTGCGCGGGTGGACGACGACCCGGTCGATCGCCTCCCACGGCAGGCCGCGCCACTGGGACCCGAGCCGCAGGCGCACACCCATCTCGTCGGCGACGAGCAGCGGGGTGCGGGAGTCGAGCAGGCTGTGCAGGAAGACGACGGCGAACCCGGCCATGACCAGGCAGAGCAGCCAGTCGAGCGCGTTGCCGCCGGCCCCGGCGCGCCAGAGGTAGGCGATGGCGACCGCCGAGGCGGCGGCGCCGAGGACCGCCGAGACCGCGGCGTTGCGCCGCACCTCGACGTGGTCGGGGACCTGGGCGCTCTCGGGCTGCCCGGGTCCGTCGTCGTCGCGGACGTCCTCAGCGGAGTCCTCCACCGGCTGCGCGCTCACGCTTCCACCGCCTTCGCTGCGCTCGGCGGCGGAGCCAGGCGTGACCTCTCGATTCGCTCGCTGCGCTCGCTCATGCCTCTCCCTGCAACGTTGCGATGACCTCGTCGAGGTCGTCCGGCTTGATCAGGACGTCGCGTGCCTTGCTGCCTTCGCTCGGGCCGACCACGCCGCGGCTCTCGAGGATGTCCATCAGGCGACCGGCCTTGGCGAACCCGACCCGCAGCTTGCGCTGCAGCATCGAGGTCGAGCCGAACTGGGTGGACACGACCAGCTCGACGGCTTGGATCACCAGTTCCAGATCATCGCCGATGTCGTCGTCCAGATCGCGCTTCGACGCGGCGGGAGCGGTGACGTCTTCGCGGTAGGACGGCTCGAGCTGGTCCTTGCAGTGCTTGACCAGCGCGTGGACCTCGGCCTCGGTCACCCACGAGCCCTGCACGCGCACCGGCTTGGAGGCGCCCATGGGGAGGAAGAGGCCGTCGCCCTGGCCGACCAGCTTCTCGGCGCCGGGCTGGTCGAGGATGACCCGGCTGTCGGCGAGGCTGGAGGTGGCGAAGGCCAGGCGCGACGGCACGTTGGCCTTGATCAGGCCGGTCACCACGTCGACGCTGGGGCGCTGCGTGGCGAGCACCAGGTGGATGCCCGCGGCGCGGGCGAGCTGGGTGATGCGGACGACGGCGTCCTCGACGTCGCGGGGGGCGACCATCATCAGGTCGGCGAGCTCGTCGACGACGACCAGCAGGTAGGGGTAGGGCGACAGGACGCGCTCGCTGCCGGCCGGCACCTGCACCTTGCCGGCCCGGACCGCCTTGTTGAAGTCGTCGACGTGGCGGAAGCCGAAGTGCGCCAGGTCGTCGTACCTCAGGTCCATCTCGCGCACCACCCAGGCCAGCGCCTCGGCGGCCTTCTTGGGGTTGGTGATGATCGGGGTGATCAGGTGCGGGATGCCCTCGTAGGCGTTGAGCTCGACCCGCTTGGGGTCGACCATGATCATCCGCACCTCGTCGGGCGTGGCCCGCATGAGGATCGAGCTGATCATCGAGTTGATGAAGCTGGACTTGCCGGAGCCGGTGGCGCCGGCGACCAGCAGGTGGGGCATCTTGGCGAGGTTGGCCACGACGAAGCCGCCCTCGACGTCCTTGCCGAGCCCGACCACCATCGGGTGGTGGTCGTTGCGGGCCGTGGGCGCGCGCAGCACGTCACCGAGGGAGACGATCTCCTTGTCGGTGTTGGGGATCTCGATGCCGATCGCGGACTTGCCGGGGATCGGGGAGAGGATCCGCACGTCGGCGCTGGCCACGGCGTAGGCGATGTTCTTGCCCAGCGCGGTGACCTTCTCCACCTTGACCGCGGGGCCGAGCTCCACCTCGTAGCGGGTGACCGTCGGGCCGCGGGTGTAGCCGGTGACCTGGGCGTCGATGTCGAACTGCTCGAGCACCTCGGTCAGGCGCCCGACCACGGCGTCAGAGGCCTTGGAGCGGGCCTTGTGCACCGACCCCGGCTTGAGCATCTCGTTGGCCGGCAGGCTGTAGGTGATGTCGCCGGAGAGCTCGAGCTGCTCGACGCGGGGCGGCAGCGGCGTGTGGGGAGGTACGACGACCTGCTCGCCCGGGGCGCCCTCGGTCGCCTCGGCGGCCGGGTCGGCGGCCTTGCGGCCGCGCTTCTTGAGCTCGCGCTCGGACCCGTCGGGCAGGACCGGGGAGTCGTAGGCGGGGTCGCCCTCGGGGGTGGCCCCGTCGTCGGCCATCGCCGCGACCCGGCGCCGGGGGCGGCGACGCTGCAGCGGGACCGACTCGGTCTCCTCGGCGCTGTCCGAGGCGGTCTCGGGCTCGGCGTGCGGGTGGCGGCCGAGGGCCAGGTCGCGCAGGTGGGCCAGCCGCGTGGGGATGAGGTAGACGGGGGTCGCGGTGACCACGAGCACGCCGAACACGGTGAGCAGCACCAGGATCGGGACGACGACGAAGGTCGACTGCAGCAGGTCGGTGGCCAGGGAGCCGACGACGAACCCGATCGCTCCCCCGGCGCCCTGCAGCGCCTCGGTGTCGGTGCCCTCGGGGCTCCCGTTGGCGAGGTGGACCAGGCCGAGCAGGCCGATGACCAGGGCGCTCCAGCCGACGACCTGGCGTCCGGCGGGGCCGGTGGACTCGGGGTTGCGCATGACGACCATGCCCATGCCGACCAGCACCAGCGGGACGAACCAGCCGAGCAGGCCGACCGAGCCGTTGACGACGGTGCGGGTGGTGTCGCCGAGCTGGCCGGGCAGGCGCCACCACACGGAGGCGGCGACCACGACGGCGAGCGCCATGAGGAACAGGCCGGCCCCGTCGCGGCGGTGCTCGGGCTCGAGCTCGCGCGCGGTGTGGCCGATCCGGCGCACGACGAGGCCGACGGCGTGGGCCAGGCCCATCCAGAAGCTGCGCAGCGCGTGCCACAGCGCGACGAAGACGCGGAAGACCGGTCCGGGGCCGCTGCGGACGGCGCGAGGCGGGACGCGGGTGGCGCCGCCCTTGCCGCGTGCGGTCGAGCCGCCGCGGCCCTTGCCGGAGGACTTCGCCGAGGACCGGCCCGAGGACTTGGCGGCGGGCTTGGCGCCGGAGCGCGCACGACCGCCCGAGCCGCTCGGCTTGCGGGAGCCCGAGGAGCGCGAGGCCGGAGGGGAAGACGTACGCGTGGCCATGCTCGGCAGGCTACGGGATCGCCACTCCCGTCACAGGGATCCCACGCCGCCCCAAATGTCGCACGCGCCCCCGCACCGGGCGGGCTGCTCAGGCCAGCGGGGCGGGCGCGCCGGCGGGCCCGCAGGACGCCGACGCCGGGCAGCCGGGCCGCGGGTCGGGCAGGTGGGCGGCACGGAGGAGGTCACGCACCGCCGGGACGAGGTCCTCGACGAGGTCGAGCTTGTCCAGGCACGCGTCCGCCCCGGCCCGGGCGGCCTCGGCGTCCAGGGTGCCGCTCGGGAACGCGGTGAGCACCACCAGCAGCGCGTCCGGGAGCAGCGCACGCAGGCGGGGCAGTGCCTCCAGGCCGTCCATGACCGGCATCGCGGCGTCGACGAGCACGAGGTCGGGGTAGAGCGACCGAGCCAGGGCGAGGCCCTGCGCGCCGTCCCCGGCCTCGCCGACGATCGTCCACGTCGGTTCCGCCTCCAGCGTCAGGCCGATCAGCATCCGCAGGTCGGCGGAGTCGTCGACCACGAGCACGCGCAGGTCCTCGGTCATGCCCAGCCCCGTTTCGCCGACCAGGTCGGCCTTGATCCGTATCCACCTCGAACACTAGGGGCCCCGGCCCGCCCAGACCTAGACCCAACCCGGTCCGCGCGTCGCGGCGCCGGCTCAGTCCTCGCGACCGTCGCCGGAGACCGGCCGGCCGTCGCTCGAGGCGCGCCGGGCGTGGGTCTGCAGGAGCCGGGAGACGTCGGAGACCAGGGAGGTGGCCATGTCGACCTTGTCGAGGCAGGCGTCGGCGCCGTAGGCCTCGGCGAGGTCGCTGACCTCGCCCAGCGGGAACGCGGTCAGCAGCACCAGGACGCTGTCGGGCAGCAGGCGGCGCAGCCGCGGCAGGGCCTCGAGCCCGTCCATCACCGGCATGCTGACGTCCATCAGGACCAGGTCGGGCTTGGTCGCCTCGGCCCGGGCGATCGCCTCGAGGCCGTTGGCGGCCTCCGCGACCAGCGTCCACGACGGCTCGTCCTCGATCAGGAACCCCACCAGCATGCGCACGTCGGCGGTGTCGTCGACGACCAGCACGCGCACCTGGTCGGCCCGGGCTGGGGCGCCCTCGGGCACCGCCACCTGCGTCACGGTCTCCGGGGCCGCACCGTCCTCGGCGGGCCCGTCGGGCGGCGGCGTACGGCGTGCCGGGCCGCCCTGGGCGGGGATGAAGGGCGGCGCGGGGCCGTCCGGCCCGCTCGACCCGTGCGACTCGTGCGACTCGTTCACATGCCCACCCCCGAGGACGGCGACGAGCCGTCGGGCGGCCCGTCCTGCCGACGCATCATGCCCGGACCCGGCCCGCCCGAGCGACGTACGTGCTCACCGATGCGCGTGCGGATCAGGGCGCGGGCCTCGGCGATGAGGCGCCGGCCGAGCTCGTCGCGACCCAGGTCGAGCGCGGTCTCGGCGGTGACCAGGCGCTGGGCGACGGTGTCGGCGAGCTCCCAGTCCAGCGCCGCGGCCTGCGCATTCTCCTGCTCGAGCCGGGTGACGTCGACCAGCGTGACCAGGAACCGGCGACCCGAGCGGCGGTAGCCGTCGATCCGGATCCAGCGCCGCCCCTCGGTCGAGGCGCAGCTGACCACGCGGCTGGGAGCGAGCGGACCGGCGGGTCCGGCGGGCTGCCCACCGTCGGTGCCGCGTCCCTCGCGGCGGATCGTCTCGGCCATCGCCGGGGCGTAGCGCCACAGCAGGTCGGTCAGGTCGCCACGGACGGTCAGCGGTCCCCGGCGCCCCCGCGCGACCGGGACCCGGTCCTCGGACTGCGGAGCGGCCGCGGTGCCGGGGGCGGCCGGGTCGAAGCAGTCGGCCGCCTCGGTGGCGGCGAGCTGGGCGCCGACGACGCCCTCGGCGGACGGGCCGCCCTCGGCGCCGCAGCGCAGCAGCTGCAGCAGCTCGCGGGCGCGGTCGTTGAGCAGGGCGGTCGTGCCCCACCCGTCGAGGTCGATCAGGCCGACCGAGCTGTCGGCCACCACGTCGTCCCACGACAGGGAGGGCCCGCCGGCATGCGTCCGCGGCACCACGTCGTCGTTCATCGTCTCGCCCCCCGGCGTGCCGTCGTCTGGCGACGGACGCGAAAGACCCCACCCCCGAGATCCACGCTTCGAGCCCCCCGTCGTCTGCTGTTCTGGTCGGGCGGACCCCTCCGCCCCGCTGCGGCGTCCGGGCCTGGGGGCTCGGCTGCTGGACGCTCGCAGACGTGTCAACGACTCAACAGAACATTTGTCACGATCTCAAGTCGGCGGACCCGCCCGCCACGAAGGGGTGGGGCGACCGCGGAGTGGGCAGCGCGGCGGCGAGCCCCTCCGACCTGGCTACGATCGCGCCGTGCACGTCTCCTGGACCTATCTGCCTGCCTGCTGCCCGGGGCTCCCCGGCAGCCGGCACCGGTAGGTCACTGCCCGCGCCGCGCCGCCACCCAACGCCCCTGGTCCCGCAGGGGCGTCTGGCTGTCCGCAGCTCCCTCGGGGCCCTTGACCCAAGGAGGAACCCATGGTCGTCGTCATGACGCCGGAAGCCACGGACGAGGACGTCCAGCGCGTCGTCGACAAGGTCACCGCGGTCGGCGGTGAGGCCTTCGTCAGCAAGGGGGTCACCCGCACGATCATCGGCCTGGTCGGCGACATCGACTCCTTCCACGGCCTCAACCTGCGCACGCTGCCCGGCGTCGGCGACGTGCAGCGCATCTCCGACCCGTTCAAGCTGGTCAGCCGCCAGCACCACCCCGAGCGCAGCACCATCTGGGTCGGCACGCCCGGGCAGCAGGTGCCCGTCGGTCCGGACACCTTCACCTTCATCGCCGGCCCCTGCGCGGTCGAGTCGCCCCAGCAGACCCTCGAGGCGGTCGAGATGGCGCGGGCCGCCGGCGCCTGCATGATGCGCGGCGGGGCCTACAAGCCGCGCACCTCGCCGTACGCCTTCCAGGGCCTGGGCGTGAAGGGACTGGAGATCCTGTCCTCGGTGCGCGAGGTCACCGGGATGCCGGTGGTCACCGAGGTCGTCGACGCCCGCGACGTCGCCGTCGTCGCCGAGCACGCCGACATGCTGCAGATCGGCACCCGCAACATGGCCAACTTCGGCCTGCTGCAGGCCGTCGGCGGGGCCGGCAAGCCGGTGCTGCTCAAGCGCGGCATGACCGCCACGATCGAGGAGTGGCTGATGGCGGCGGAGTACATCGCCCAGCGCGGCAACCTCGACGTGGTGCTGTGCGAGCGCGGCATCCGCACCTTCGAGCCCGCGACCCGCAACACCCTGGACATCAGCGCGGTCCCGGTGGTCCAGCTCAAGAGCCACCTGCCGGTGATCGTCGACCCGTCCCACGCGGCCGGGGTCAAGGAGCTGGTCGTCCCGCTGTCCCGGGCGGCGATCGCGGTCGGCGCCGACGGGGTGATCGTCGACGTGCACCCGCACCCCGAGGAGGCACTGTGCGACGGGCCGCAGGCGCTGCTCGGCTCCGAGCTGCGCACCCTCGCCCAGGCCGTGCGCCAGCTGCCACCGACGGTCGGCCGGGTCGACGCCGGCACCGCCCGCCGCTGACGCGGCTGCTGTAAATCGGGGTTACCGTCGCTCATCCCCCGTCGTGACACGGTCGGAGCGACCACATCCCCGCGGAGGTCGAGGTGCGAGACCCGTCGGGGGTGCAGCCGGCGTCCAGAAGTCTCGACAAGCGCCAGCACGACCGGGTCCGCGCGCGAAGTTGGCCGATCTCGATCCCAGCGGTGGGAGCGCGTCCGATACTCATGGCATGGGGGAAGTCTCGGGCCTTGTGGTGAATCGCTGGCGTCGCTATGGCAAGGACAGGCTCTACGTGGCGTATGCCGACGGCACGAAGGTCGGCTACTGGGATCTGACCACCGATACCGGGCATCCAGAGGGTTCGGAGCACCTGGCGGTGCTGACCCAGGCGGCGAACGACTGGCGCGCCGGTGGCAACGATGCCCGCGCCGCGACATCGAGCTCGAGCACGCCACCTCCGTCGTCGCCTGAGGCGAGCGTCGCGTCCCCGGTCGCTGCACCGGAGACGCCGAGCGCAGCACATGCAACGCAGGTGCCCGCAGCCGCCGTCACAACGCTCGGCACAGCGGAAGTGCATGACCACGGGCCGGTTGAGACGACCCGCCCCTGGTTCGACCTCGCATCCAATCGACCAGGCGAGGCCGCGCGCGCACAAGCCCTCAGCGCCCGCGACGCCGCTCCCGTCAAGACGGTGCTCGCCCGTGTCATTGGCGTACACACTGACGAGCGAGCATGGCGGATCGGAGCCGACGGCGAGGAGAAGGTCGCCGCCCGGATCGACAAGGCCATCCGCAAGGAACCTCGCTGGCGGGTCCTGCACGCCATCCCGGTGGGCGACCGGGGTTCGGACATCGACCATCTCCTGATCGGTCCCGGAGGCGTCTTCACCGTCAATGCCAAGCACCACCCTGGCGCGAAGATCTGGGTGGGCGGCAACACATTTCTCGTGGACGGTCACCGGCAGCCCTACGTCCGCAACAGCCGTCACGAAGCCGTCCGTGCTGCGAAGTTGCTCAGTGCAGCTTGCGCGTTCCCCGTCCACGTCGAGGGGCTCATCGTCACGGTCAACGCGCAGGACGTCGTCATCAAGGCCCAGCCTGAGGGCGTGCACGTCACCTGGCGCAAGAACCTCACCAAGTGGATGCTCCGCCTCGGCCCAGTCCTCACGGACGAGCGCATCGAGTCGGTGTACGAGGCTGCACGCCGGTCGACGACCTGGCGGACCTGACCGGCTCGCACCCCACAGGTAGGCAGGAGCTCGGCTCTCGCTGGTCGAGGTGGTCTCGTGCTGCTCGGGCTTGTCGTGACCACGCCCGGGGCACCCTGCGCCCATGAGGCTCCCCAAGCTGTACGCCGACGACCAGGCCCGCGCCAGCCGCCAGCTCGTCGGCGACTTCCTGCTGGTGTTCTGGGTCGTCACCTGGTGGCGGGTCGCCGCGTCGGTCCACGACGCGACGCTCAGGCTGGCCGGCCCGGGGCGCCAGCTGCAGGAGTCGGGCAGCGGCCTGGCCGCGCGGATGCGCGACGCCGCGTCCGCCGTCGACGGCACGCCGCTGGTCGGCGACAAGCTGCGCTCGCCCTTCGACGGTGCCGGGTCGGCCGCCGACCAGCTGGCCGAGGCCGGCACGGCCCAGGTCCACGCGGTGCAGGACCTGGCGTTCTGGCTCCAGCTCGCGGTGGCGCTCATCCCGATCCTGCTGGCGTGCGCGATCTACCTGCCCCTGCGCTGGCGGTTCGTACGCCGGGCGGGCGCGGCCCAGCGGTTCGTCGACGCCGCCGAGGACCTCGACCTGTTCGCCCTGCGGGCGCTGAGCGGGCAGCCGATGCACCGGCTGGCGCGGATCAGCGACGACCCTGCCGGGGCGTGGCGCCGCGGCGACGCGGCCGTCGTACGCCGGCTGGCGGAGCTCGAGCTGCGCACGGCCGGTCTCGCGCCGCCGCGCGCGTGACGGTCGGGCATGATCGCCGCATGCTCCGACTCGGGCCGGCAGCCCTCCTCTGTCTCCTCGCGGTGACGGCCTGCAGCGGCGCCGATGCGGACAGCCCTGTCCACGCGGGCGACCCCATGGCCACCGCGGGCGGTGTGCGCTTCTCCCTGCCGACGCCGCACCGGGTCGTCGCCGAGCACCGGACCGCGGTCGGGTGGACCCACCCCGAGGTCGTGTTCGAGGACGAGGGACGCGAGTGCGGAGCCGTGCGGCCGATCTCCGCCGGCCGGACGGTGGCGGCGACGTTGGAGTGCGACGAGCACTACGCCGAGGACCAGGCCCCGACCGCCAGCGTGGCGGTCGTCAGCACCGAGGACGGCTGGGCGCACCGCGACCTCGACGGCGAGGCCTTCGGCACGCCGGGCCTCTCCCCCGACGGCTCCCACGCCGTGTGGCAGCAGGACGGGAAGCTCCTGACCTGGAGCGGCGACTTCGGCTCGGCACCGATGCCCGACCAGCACGCCCAGGTGGTCACCGTCGACGACAGCGGCGAGGTGGTGCGGCTCGCTCCCGGCTCAGGGCCGGACGGGTGCACGGTCGAGGTCACCGCCGAGGGGCGGCGCACCGCGGTCCCGGTCGGCCGGCTGACCTGCGACGAGGTGGGGCTCGCGCTCGTCGGACCGTCCGAGGTGCGCGGCGACGTGTCCGGGCAGGCCGGCACCGAGTTCGTCGTACGACGCGAGGGCGCGTCGGGTTGGACGCTCGCAGCTCTGCCTCCGGTCACGGCACCGGGGCTCGAGGTCTACCCCGACGACCCGGACCGGGGAGTGTGGAACCAGGTCACCGCCAACACTCGCGGCGACCTGGTCGCGCTGGGCTCTCCGGACCGGCATCACGTCACGGCGCAGCGCTACGACCGGTTCGAGCAGCGGTGGACGCCCGCCCGGCTGGTGCACGACGCCGGCTCGTCGATCTGCCGGCGCGACGTCGAGGACGCCGGCGTCCTGCAGGGACGCACGTTCCGCCTGCGGCTGGTCTGCGGAGGCGAGCCGGTGGTGCTGCGCAGCCGCAGGGGCGAGGCCTGGAGGAGCTGAGTCAGACCTCGACGTCGTGGACCTGGCCCAGCATGTCGGCGACCAGGAAGGCGAGCTCGAGGGACTGGACGCGGTTGAGCCGCGGGTCGCACACCGACTCGTAGCGGTGGGACAGGTCGGCCTCGAGCAGCGACTCTCCCCCGCCGACGCACTCGGTGACGTTGTCGCCGGTGAGCTCGACGTGCAGGCCGCCGGGCCAGGTGCCCAGCTCGCGGTGGACGTCGAAGAAGCCCTGCACCTCGTCCATCACGTCCTCGAACCGGCGGGTCTTGTAGCCGGTGGAGGTCTCGAAGGTGTTGCCGTGCATCGGGTCGCACACCCACGCGACCTGGACGCCGGCCGCGGTGACCTTCTCGACCAGCTCGGGCAGGACCGAGCGGATCCGGCCGGCCCCCATGCGGGTGATGAAGGTCAGCCGGCCCGGCTCGTTCATCGGGTTGAGCCGCTCGGCCAGGGCGATCGCGTCGTCGGGGGTCGTGGTCGGGCCGAGCTTGACGCCGATCGGGTTCTGGATGCGGCTCATCAGCTCGACGTGGGCGCCGTCGAGCTGGCGGGTGCGCTCGCCGATCCACACGAAGTGCGCCGAGACGTCGTACGGCAGCTCGGTGCGGCTGTCGATGCGGGTCATGCGCGTGCTCGTACTCCAGGACCAGCGCCTCGTGGCTGGAGTGGAAGTCGACCCGGTGGAACTCCTCGGGGTCGGCGCCGATCGCCTTCATGAAGGTCAGGGCCCGGTCGATGTCGGAGGCCATCCGCTCGTAGCGCTTGCCGACCGGCGAGGACCGCACGAAGTCGGTGTTCCAGGTGTGCACCTGCCGCAGGTCGGCGTAGCCGCCGGTGACGAACGCGCGCACCAGGTTGAGCGTGGCCGCGGAGGAGTTGTAGACGTCGAGCAGCCGCTGCGGGTCGGGCCGGCGGGACTCGGGGGTGAAGTCGAAGCCGTTGACGGCGTCGCCGCGGTAGGCCGGCAGGGTCACGCCCTCCCGGGTCTCGGTGTCGGAGGACCGGGGCTTGGCGTACTGCCCGGCCAGCCGGCCGACCTTGACCACCGGGACGGAGGCGGCGTAGGTGAGCACGACCGCCATCTGGAGCAGCACGCGCAGCTTGGCGCGGACGTTGTCGGCGGTCGCGCCGTCGAGGGTCTCGGCGCAGTCGCCGCCCTGGAGCAGGAACGCCTCGCCGCGCGTCACCGCGGCGAGCTTGTCCTTGAGGTCGTCGCACTCGCCGGCGAACACCAGGGGCGGGTTGCGGCGGAGCCGGTCGACCACCCGGTCGACCTCGGCCGCGTCCGGCCAGCTGGGTTGCTGGGCGGCGCCGAGGTCGTGCAGGTCGGTCAGGGAGGGGAGGTCCACGACAGCCAGGGTACTTCGGCCGAACGGCCAGAGTTTCAGCGGGACATTTGGGGCAGGGGTCCCGTAAATTGCGGGTCCATGGGCTTGTTGGAGCGGTTCCGTCCTACGGGGGACGAGCAGGAGGACTGGTCGCCGCCCGCGTTCGGCGCGTGCCAGTGCGACGGACACGTCGAGGACGTCCTCGAGCTCCGGATCCCGCTGTTCGACGGCACCGGTGACGTCGCGGTCTGGGCGCTGCTCACCTCGGGCGCGCTGGCCACCGTGCCGGCGGCTCGTGACCGCCAGCACCTCAGCGACGGGGTCTCCCCCGTCCTGCGCGGCCCCTTCCACTGGATGCTCACCGCTGGCGAGCGCCTGATGCCGTTCCTCGACCCGGGCTCGACCAGCGAGCTCGAGGACGCGCTGTTCGTCCAGGAGGGCGTCGAGCGCGCGATGTGGCAGCACCGGCGCAAGGAGCTCGCCGTCGGCGCACCCAGGCTGTGCATCAACGGCGTGCAGTGCGCGGTCGTGATGGCCTTGATGAGCCCCCGGGTCCGCAACCTCGAGCCCGCCCCCGCAGCAGAGGCGGGCGTCGAGTCGGCCTAGCCGAAGAAGACCTCGGCCTCGGCGTACTCCTCGGGCGAGACGACCTTCAGCTCGCCGGTGCCCTCGATCAGCGGCACCCGCACGATGTCCTTGCCGCGCAGCGCGACCATCGTGCCGAACTCCTTCTCGGCGACCGCGGTGATCGCGTGCAGCCCGAAGCGGGTGGCGAGCCACCGGTCGAAGGCCGTCGGGGTGCCGCCGCGCTGGACGTGGCCCAGGACGACCGCCCGGGCCTCCTTGCCGGTGCGCTGCTCGATCTCGTTGGCGAGCCGGTCGCCGATGCCGCCGAGGCGGACGTGACCGAAGGCGTCCTTCTCGCCGCTGACCAGGGTCATGTCGCCGCCCTCGACGGGCACCGCACCCTCGGAGACCACGACGATCGGGGCGTACTCCTTCTTGAACCGCTCCTCGACGTAGGCGCAGACCTTGTCGATGTCGAACGGCCTCTCGGGGATGAGCACGATGTTGGCGCCGCCGGCCATGCCGGCGTGCAGCGCGATCCACCCGGCGTGGCGGCCCATGACCTCGACGACCAGCACGCGGTGGTGCGACTCCGCGGTGGTGTGGAGGCGGTCGATCGCCTCCATCGCGATGTTGACCGCGGTGTCGAAGCCGAAGGTGAAGTCGGTGCCGGACAGGTCGTTGTCGATCGTCTTGGGGACGCCGACCACGTTGACGCCCAGGTCGGCGAGCTTGGTGGCGACCCCGAGGGTGTCCTCCCCCCCGATCGCGACCAGCGCGTCGACGCCGTTGTCGGCGAGGGTCTGCTTGATCTGCTCGACGCCGCCGTCGACCTTGAACGGGTTGGTCCGCGAGGAGCCGAGCACCGTGCCGCCGCGCGGCAGGATGCCGCGGACCTCGTTGACCCCGAGGGGACAGGTGAGGTTCTCCAACGGACCGCGCCAGCCGTCGCGGAACCCGACGAACTCGAAGCCGTAGACCTCGACGCCCTTGCGGACCACGGCGCGGATGACGGCGTTCAGGCCGGGGCAGTCCCCGCCTCCGGTGAGTACTCCAACTCGCATGGGGTCCAACGTAGACCCGATCCGTTGGAACGTTCCACCCCGACGCGTCAGTAACCCTTCACTAGGGTCTCGCCATGAGTGTTCTCGCGATCGACGCCGGCACCACCGGGGTGACCGCCCTGGTGGTCACCGCCGAGGGCTCCATCGCCGCCCGCGGCTACCAGGAGTTCTCCCAGCACTTCCCCAGGCCCGGCTGGGTGGAGCACGCGCCGGAGGAGATCTGGCAGGCGACGATCGAGGCGACGCGCTCCGCGCTCTCGGCGTACGACGAGGTGGGCGGCCCCGCGCTGCGCGCGGTCGGCATCACCAACCAGCGCGAGACCGTCGTGCTGTGGGACCGCGAGACGCTCAACGCGCCGCGGCGCGCCATCGTGTGGCAGGACCGGCGCACCGCCGACATCTGCACCCGGCTCAGGGACGAGGGCCACGAGGACCGGGTCTCGGAGCTGACCGGGCTGCGGCTGGACCCCTACTTCTCCGGCACCAAGTTCCTCTGGCTCGCCGAGCACGAGAAGCACACCTGGGGGATGGTGCAGGACGGGCGCTACGCCGTGGGGACGGTCGACTCCTACCTGATCGCGCGCATGACGCGGGGCACCTGGCACGTCACCGACGTCTCCAACGCCTCGCGCACGCTGCTGTTCGACCTCGAGGCCGGCGAGTGGTCCGAGGAGCTGACCGACCTGTTCGGGGTGCCGCGCGAGGCGCTGCCGGAGGTGGTCCCCTCCTGGGGCGAGATCGCCACGACCGACCCCAAGGTGTTCTGCGGGCTGGAGCTGCCGATCGCGGGCATCGCCGGCGACCAGCAGTCGGCGCTGTTCGGCCAGACCTGCTTCGACCTCGGCGACACCAAGTGCACCTACGGCACCGGGTCGTTCATCCTCACCAACACCGGCAACGAGGTGGTGCGCTCCGAGGCGGGACTGCTGTCGACCGCGGCGTGGAAGTCGCCGGAGGGCGAGCTGACCTACGCCCTGGAGGGCGCGATCTTCGTGACCGGCGCGGCGGTGCAGTGGCTGCGCGACGGGCTGCAGATCGTCGGCTCCGCCGCCGAGACCGAGGCCATCGCGAGCACCGTCGACTCGACCGAGGGTGTCGTGTTCGTGCCCGCACTGACCGGCATGGGCGCCCCGCACTGGGACCCGCGGGCGCGCGGGCTGATCATCGGTCTCACCCGCGGCACCACCCGGGCGCACATCGTCCGGGCGACGCTCGAGGCGATCGCCTTCGAGGTCCGCGACGTCGTCGAGACGCTGCCCGATGACGCGCCGCTGAGCTGTCTGACCGTCGACGGCGGCGCCGCGGCCAACGACCTGCTCTGCCAGCTGCAGGCCGACCAGCTCGGGCTCCGCGTGGAGCGGCCCGAGATCGCAGAGACGACCGCACTCGGCGCGGCGTTCCTCGCTGGCCTCGGCACGGGGGTGTGGTCCTCGACCGACGAGCTGCGCGAGACCTGGAAGCTGGACAAGGCCTTCGAGCCGGCCGCGGACAGGGAGACCGCCGACGCGGCCCACCGCCAGTGGACCGAGGCCGTCGAGCGAGCCAAGAACTGGGCCTGACTGGTGGCCCCGGGCCGGTAAGAACCTCTGTCAGGCCGCCGGGGTCACGGAGTCGGGTGAGAGGAGAAGGATCGAAGGCGGGTCGTCGTCCGTCAACGGTTCGAGCTCAACCCGGACATGGGTGGGGGGGTCTCCCCACACGTCGACCACCACTCCACGTCGGCTTCGGTGCGGACCCCATGGGACCTCCACGCGCATCCCTAGCTTGAGGACCGGGGTCGGCATCACCAGGGCTCCTTCCCGAAGATTCCTTCGACATGGTCCCACAGCAGACGGTCGAGGGCTCGCGCGTAGCGGTTCAGCACCGGCAACCTGTCGCGGACCCAGCCGACCGTGTCACGAACCTGGCCGCCGGCCAGCAACTGTTGGAGCACGGTCTCGTGGCCGTGACCCACGGCGTTGCGCAGAGCGATTAGCCGGTGCATCTCGCGAGCGTCGCCAGGGGACTCCCAGCGCCGGTTGTACGCACTGATGTCGAGAGGGCTCAGACCCAGGCGCGCGAAGTCGTCCTTGATGTTGCGATGGGTGGGATTGGCGCGATCGATGGCGCGACCGGCTCGCACTCCCTCGATGAGGAGAGGGACGTAGGCCGCCGTCGCGCCCGACCCTGACACAACCTCCTCGACGGCGAGGTCGTGCAGGTCACGGATGAACCCCTGAAATTGAGCGAGAGCGACGATGACGTAGGCGTGCGCAAGTGGCTTGCTGACGTCGAGCGGACGCCCCGGTCCCTTGAGTCCCCCAACCGCAGCGTGACCGGTCGCCAGGGTGTCGATCACTTCTCGGCGTGGGCCGAGCCAGCGCTCGAGCGGCAGCGAGCGTCGGTAGGACATCCGGTCACCGTAGGTCGAACGCCCGGTCACGTGCCCTGGTTGTGCACAGGCCTCAGTCGCCCAGCGCCTTGAACTTCGCCCGGGCTTCCTCGAGCTGCTCCTCCGCCGCCTCGACCAGCTCCTGACTCTCCTCGACCTCGCCTTCGAGCTCCTCGACCCGGGCCGCGGACGTCTCCGCCTCGGCCTCGAGGTCGGCGACCTGACGGCGCAGCTCGTCGAGGCGTGACTCCAGGTGCAGGTGCTCGGCCTGGGCGGAGCGGTGGTCCTCGACGGCCTGCTCGTGCGCCTTGGTCGCCTGCTTGAGCAGCTTCTCGGCCTGCTTGACCCGCTTCTCGGCCTTCTTGCGCTTCTTCGGGTCGACCTGCCTGGTGGCGATGTCGGTGACCGTCGCGGACGGTTCCTCCGCAGCGCGTGGCCGGGACGACGTACCCCCGAAGGCCGCGAGGCCGCCGGGCTCGAGCGGCTGGGAGAGGCATCCCCCGAGGACCGCAGCGGCAGCGTCCGGGTCGGCAAGCGCCGCCTGCAGCGTGGCGCCCACCTGCTCGGCGACCTGGTCGGTCAGCCGGACGCCCTCGTCCTCGGCGAGCTCGCGGGCGGTGGTGACGACCGCCGCCACCACCTGGCGCCGCTGCTTGGACAGCTCGCGCAGCGCGTCGCCCGAGGCGCTCTCCTGGGCCTCCCGGAGCGAGTCGCCGATGGAGAGCACCTGCCGGACCAGGTCCTCGCGCTGCCGGACCAGCTGGTTGACCGCCCAGGCCGCGACCGTCGGCTTGCGCAGCGCCTTGACCGCCTTCGCGAGCTCGCGCTCCTCGCGCAGCTCCTTGACCCGGGCGTCCCGCGCAGCGGTGAACTCCTCCACGGGCAGGCCGTAGAGGGCGGCGGCCTCGTCGTCCAGGGCGGCCATCAGAGCTCGTCGTCGAGACCCTGCTCGATCGCGTAGCGCACGAGCTGGACGCGGTTGTGCAGCTGCAGCTTGCGCAGCGTGTTCTGCACGTGGTTCTGGACGGTGCGGTGCGAGAGCACGAGCCGCTCGGCGATCTGCTTGTAGGACAGCCCCTTGGCGACCAGTCGCAGCACCTCGGTCTCCCGGTCGGTCAGCCGGGGCGTGTCGTCGTCCTTGGCGGTGCCGCCCTCGGCGAGGCGGCGGTACTCCCCCAGCACCAGCCCGGCCAGCCCGGGGGTGAAGACGCTGCCGCCGGCGGCGACCCGGCGTACGGCGTCGATCAGCTCGACCCTGGAGGCGGACTTGACCAGGTAGCCGGTCGCCCCGGCCTTGACCGCCTCGAGCACGTCGGACTGCTCACCGGACGCCGAGAGCACCAGGATCCGCACCGTCGGGTCCTCGGCCACCAGGGTGGCGGTGACGTCGACGCCGTTGGGCTCGGGGATGTTGAGGTCCAGCACGACGACCGAGGGCCGGGTCGCGCGGGCCCGGTTGACCGCCTCGCTGCCGGTCGCGGCCGTCGCCACGATGCTGATGCCCGCCGCGGTCAGGTCGCGCTCCACCGCGTCGCGCCACATCGGGTGGTCGTCGACGACCATCACCCGCAGCGCCGCGGAGTCCGGGTCGACGGGCGTGACGTCGTCGGCGGGGGCCCCTTCGGGGGTGGTCATCGCTCTCCTCCTGGTCGGTGGGGGTCAGTCTCGCGCCGGGGTACGACGAGCTCCCACTCGGTGCCCAGCGACGGCCCCGTGGTGAGCTCGGCCCGTCCTCCGAGGTCGCGGAGCCGGCCTGCGATCGACTCGGCCACGCCGAGGCGGCCCTGCCCGCGCGCTTCGACGAGGCGGCCCTCGGGGATCCCCGGCCCGGCGTCGCGGACGGTGACGACCACCTCGTGCCCCAGGTCCTCCAGGAGCACCCATGCCGGTGCGTCGGGGCCGACGTGGAGCGCGGTGTTGTCGAGGCAGGCCCGGGCCGCGCCGACCACCTCCTCCACGATCGCGGCGGGCAGGACGACGGGCTGCCCGGGCCCGGTGAAGGTGACCCGAGGGCCGACGGCCGCGGCGAGCGCCTCGCCGAGGTCGACGGGCCCGGTCGCGGCGTCCCAGGCGTCGACCCGCACCCCGTCGCCCGCCAGACGCGCGGTCTCTGCGGCGACCGTGCGGGCGTCGTACTGGACGAGGCGCCGCAGCGCGACCTCCTGCTCCCCCGCCAGCCGGCCGAGCTCGGCGAAGTCACCACCGGCCTCGAGGCCCGTGCGCTGCACCAGGGCCAGGACCTGGAGGACGCCGTCGTGGACCACCCGGGCCAGCCGGGCGCGCTCGGTCATCACCGCGGCGGTCCGTTCGGCGTCGGCGCGCAGCTGGGCGGCCTGGCGGACGAGGTCGGCGGCGAAGCCGACCACGACCGAGGCCAGCAGGAGCAGGAAGATGTTGCCCCAGGTGCCGCCGCTGACCTCCTGGCGGATCGACAGGTCGACCGCCGAGACGGCGAGCGCCGCGAGACCGCCCTGCCACCAGCCGCACCCGACGGACCAGACCAGCACGGAGGTGACGATCCAGAACGTCGGCAGCGTGGACGCGTGCCGCGCCAGCATCGCGTCGGACTCCACGAGCGGCGTGACGAGCAGCAGCGCGATCGCGACGGCGACGTCGGCGGCGTACCACCGCCAGGTGCGGCGGCTCGGGGACAGGTAGGCCCACGAGGCGACGGCCGACCAGACGACCATGACGCCGAGCCCGGTGGCGGCGAGCCCCGGGCGGCTGAACTCCTCGAAGCGGGCGAGGTTCAGCGCCAGGGCGTAGGCGAGCACGATGGCGCGCAGGACCGCGAGGGCGCGGAAGAGGTTGGCCTCGACGACGGCGGCGGCGGTCGGCCCGCCCACCCGGACGCTCAGCGCCGGACCCTGCGGGGCGGTCATCGCCTCAGGACGCCTTGCGGGCGGGGTCCTCGGCGGAGCCCTCCGGGACCTTCTCCTTGGCCGCCTCCTTCTCGAGTGACTTGGCGCGGGAGGCATAGATGTCGACGTACTCCTGGCCGGAGAGCGTCATGATCTCGTACATGATCTCGTCGGTCGCCGAGCGGAGGATGAACCGGTCGTTCTCCAGTCCCTGGTAGCGCGAGAAGTCCAGCGGCTTGCCGAAGCGCACCCGTGGGCGGGTCCAGTGGCCGAACTTCTTGCCGGGCGGGGCGACGATGTCGGTGCCGACCACCGCGACCGGGATGACCGGGACGCCGGTCTCGATCGCCAGGCGGGCGACGCCGGTCTTGCCGCGGTAGAGCTTGCCGTCGTGCGAGCGCGTGCCCTCGGGGTAGATGCCGAAGATGTCGCCGTTGTCGAGGACCCGCTTGGCCGCGATCAGCGCGCCCGAGGCGGCCTCGCCGCTGCTGCGGTCGATGGGGACCTGGCCGACGCCGGAGAAGAAGGTCTTCTGCAGCCAGCCCTTGAAGCCGGGGCTGTTGAAGTACTCCGCCTTGGCCACGAACGTGACCTTGCGGTTGAGGGTGAGCGGCATGAAGAGCCAGTCGGCGTAGGAGAGGTGGTTGCTGGCCAGGATCACCGGCCCCTCCTCGGGGACGTTCTCCACGCCCTCCTCCTGGGGGCGGAACACCAGGCGCAGGAGGGGGCCCAGGGCGATCCAACGAAGGAACCAGTAGAACAACCCGCCCTCCCCACTTCTCTCGTCTCTCGCAGGTCGGTTCACCCTAGCCTGCCCAGGGGGCCCGTGCGACGATGGCGGACGTGACCTCGCCGATCTCCGCGAACTCCCCGACGGCGCCGTACCACGCCCCTGTTCCGGGTGCCGGAGTCGGCGTCCTGCTGGTCCACGGCTTCACCGGCAGCCCGGCCTCGATGCGGCCCTGGGCCGAGGACCTCCACGGCCGCGGCTACTCGGTCTCGCTGCCCCGGTTGCCCGGCCACGGCACCCGCTGGCAGGACCTGCAGGCGACCACGTTCGACGACTGGTACGGCGAGGCAGAGGCCGCGTTCGCCAAGCTCCGCGCGGACCACGACCACGTGGTGGTGTGCGGCCTGTCGATGGGCGGGCTGCTCGGGCTGGCGCTGGCCCAGGAGCACGGCCGCGACGTCGCCGGTCTGGTCCTGGTCAACCCCGCGGTCGACTCCACCCGCAAGGACATCAAGCTGCTGCCTGTCCTCAAGCACGTGATCCCGGCGTTCCCCGCGATCGGCAACGACATCAAGAAGCCGGGGATGGAGGAGCACGCCTACCCGCGCACCCCGCTCAAGGCCGCCGCGTCGCTGTTCAAGGAGATGCGCCGCGTGCGCGAGCGTCTCGCCGAGATCACCCAGCCGATCCTGATGCTGCGCTCGCGCGAGGACCACGTGCTCGACCCGTCGTCGGGCAAGGCCCTGATGTCGCAGGTCTCCTCCCGTGACCTCGAGGAGGTCGTGCTCGAGGAGAGCTTCCACGTGGCGACCCTCGACAACGACGCCCCGCTGATCTTCGACCGCTCCGCGTCCTTCATCGCACGCGTGACGGCCTGAGCCCGGACCGTGCCGTGATGCCCGACCGACCCGACCCCGACGAGCCAGACGGCGGTCGACCCGAGCCCGACCTCGACTTCGACGCCGAGTTCTCCGCGCTGATCGCCGACTGGGGCCCGACCCCGGACGTCGACGAGGTCCGCAAGGAGTCGAAGCCCCCGTCGCCGACCTCCTCCGACGAGGGCCTCCAGCGGCTGCTGCGCCAGGCGTGGCCCGACGAGGAGCCGACCCCGGCCCGTCCGGTCGACCACGAGGACCACTTCGAGCCGCCGCCCCCGCCGCCGATCCCCCGGCCCGAGCCGCGCCGGCTGGCGGCCTGGGTCGCGCTGTTCGGGGCCCCGATCGTGGGGCTGGTGCTGCTGGTCAGCCCGCTGCCCCTGCCGTCGTACGTCGGCTACCTGCTGTTCGCCGCGTTCGTCGGCGGCTTCGGCTACCTCGTCTGGACGATGGGCGCCGGCCGCGGCGACGGCTGGGACGACGGCGCCCGCCTTTGAGGCACGGCCCTGCTCAGTAGCTCAGGTGCAGGTCACCCGGCGGCATCTTGACGTTCTTGTCCTCGGTGTAGGTGAGGTCGTACGCCGAGGGGTTGCCGTTGAAGTCCAGGTCCTTGACCACGACCAGTGAGTTGAGCCCAGCACCGGCTCCGTTGCCGTTGTACTGGAACGTCCCGTTCTTGGCGTCAAATCGACCCCGTGGACCCGTTGGAACCGTTGCCCCTGAAACCGAAGGTCGCGGTGTTGTTGCGATCGGACAGGATCGCGAGCCCCGCGGTGGCGCCTGTGGTGGGAGCGTTGATGGTGAGGGACCCCTGGCCCGTGAAGAGCAGGTCCCCGCCCGCCTCGTTGCTGTTGCAGGCGCGCACCTTCGGTTGGGCCGAGGATAATCCTGACACGTGAAGAAGAGAGTCACTCCGTTGGCGATGACCTTCGTGCTCTTGTTGCCTGAAATGTGGTTGGCGGCGGTAACGATGTACAACCCGGGCTGAAGGGTGCAGGTCTGGTTGTTCGGGATGTTCAGGCTCTTATAGACCCCTTGACCCGAGGTGCAGGCCGAGCTGGTCTTGGCCTGGAGCCCGGTCATGTCCGGCGGCAGCGGCAGCCAGGCCAGCGGATCGGCGATCGCCGGCTGGCTGAAGGCGGGTTGGGGCGTGACCGTGCCCTTGCCGGTGTCGTTGTCGGTGTCCTGCAAAGAGATGGTCCCGTTGGTGACCTCCAGGGCGCCGTTCTTCGTGGTGAAGGTGCCGTTCACGTAGACCGAGGTGTTCGTGACCGTGACGCCGCCGTTCTGGAAGTCGTTGGCGCCGGGCCCGATGATGCATAGACCGCAAGGTGCCTGCCCGCCGGCTTGGCCCAGGGCGTGCGCACTTGCCCCGATAGGCACGCTGGAGACGCCTACGAGCTTGCCGAACGTGGTCTCCACCTCGCGTCCAGGGAGCACGACCCGGATCTCGGTCTGTCCTCCCGGCGCGGCACGGAACGAGATGCAGTCGGTCTCCGTCGACGGCGTGAAGCCTGGGAACGATGCTGCCCGCGCCCCGTCAGTGCACGTGCTCCACTCGCTCGGGGCGATGTCGTAGTTGTTCTGGGCGTACTCCTTCGCGGCGGCGACAGCGGCCGCCTTGTCCACCGTCCCGGACGCGTAGAGACGCCCGCCCCGGCCAGGGCCGCGGCGTCGGCGGAGTTCTGTGCCTGCCGCCGTTTGTCGCGCGCGAGCCCGAGGTCGACCACCAGCCCGGCGATCACGAATAGCGTGACGGCCAGAACCGCGGCGACAACCGCCACCGCTCCGGACTCGTCTCGGCGCCTCACAGCACCACGACCAGCTCGCGCCGGGGGGCGGGGTGTCGGCGTAGTCCTCCGCGGACGGCGTCGGGGTGTCGACCTCGATGGACATCTCGGTACGCGACCGGATGATCCGGTCGTTGGGGAGCGGCACCAGACCGGTCACGCCGTCCGACTTGACCATGCCGCAGACCACGAGCGGCTTGCCCTTCTTCCACCCGCCGTCGGGGGTTGCGATCATGACGTACGACGTCCCGGTCACCGCGCCGATCTCGATGCGCGTCTTGCAAGCGAGCTTCTGCATCGGGTCCGCCTGGGTGCAGGTGGGCTGGGCGAAGTTCTGCACCACGCCGACGCGCGCGCCCTCACGAACGCCCTGGCGCAGGTTGAGCGAGTCGTTGAACCACAGGCCGTAGTCGATGATCGCGAAGACGAGCAGGAACAACAACGACGACACGAGCGCGAACTCGACGGCAGCGGCGCCCGAGTCGACACGCCTCGGCGGCCGGACGAGATCCGGTCCTCGCCGGTTCACCCACCTCATATGCGGACCGTAGAACCCGGACCGATCCGGACAGAAGCCGCACACGGCTCCTCCGGCCGATCGCAGGAGCACTCGACCCGTTCGGCTGGAGCGAGTTCCACGCGGAGCCAGCGGAAAATGGCCCGAAAGGTGACGGCCCCTCGGCCGGAAGTCGGAGGGCGGAAAGACCTGAAGTGGGACATTTAACCCGAGCGGCCGTCCAAGAGGCCCTAGTATTGCCACACTCGGGCTGAAGTATGCATCGTTCAGCCACCTGAAACTCTGGGGAGATCGGGATGTCGTCTCGAACCGTCCTTGGCGCGCGGATGCGCCCGCGGCGCGACGAGGACGGAGCTGCGGCAGTCGAGTTCGCCCTCGTCCTGGTCCCCTTCTTGATCGTCGTCTTCGGACTCATCCAGTACGGCTTCTACTTCTTCGCCGCCCAGGCCGGCTCCAGCGCAGCGAACTCGGCTCTTCGCCAGCTCGCCGTCGGCAACTGCCAGGACTCGACCAAGCTCGCGACCTACGTCAACTCGCGCATCAACGGCTCCGCAGAGGGCAGCGCAACCATCGCGACGACGTACTACGACACCAACGGCAACCTGGTGACGAACGCCCCGGTCGCGCAGAACGTTCCGATCGGCGGCACGGTGAAGTTGTCCATCAAGTTCCAGCCGATCAACCTGAACCTGCCGCTGGTGCCCTTCATGAGCAATGCCGAGGTCAGCCGGGTGGTCCAGGCGCGCGTCGAGGACACCAGCGACGAAGGGTGCGGCGTATGACCGGCAAGCGAGGCGAGGACCGGGGCACCATCGCAATCATGTCGGCACTCATGGCCACCGTGCTCTTTGGCTGTGCCGCTCTCGCGATCGATCTGGGCAACGCCATGAACCGCAAAGCGCAGACGCAGACGGACACGGATATGGCGGCGCTTGCAGGCGGGACGGAGCTGCCCGACACGAAGGGGACCCCTGGGACCCCCGACGCCGGTGACGACGCGGTCCTCGCGGTCGCGGACTACCTGATCAAGAACGACGTGTACGACGACGATGCCGGCTTCAAGGCGAAATCCCTGACCAAAGCCACACTTGCAGCAAAGCTCGTCAGCGGCACCACGGCCGATCGTGCCGCCTACGGCTGGGTCCGTTACGGCTACTACAAGACCACCAACGGCACGAAAACCTTCGTCAATGACGCCAACTACTTGACGCTCCTCGGCCCCTCGCGCCGCATCACGTTCGGTCTGGCCAAGGCCGTCGGGTTTGACGGCACCAATGTGTCCGCCGCAGCCACTGTCGGCATCAAGTCCAAGGGGTCGGTCTCGGCCATCCCGTTCTACGCATACTCCGGCTGCGACTGGGGCCACCAGGTCATCAACCACAGCACGGCCAACTCGACTGGCAACAGCTTCTACACGAACGGCGACTGGGACACCACCACCGAGGCGGCGCAGCCGACCATCGATCCGCCCACCAGCGGCTACCAGAACGCGAACCCCCAACACCTCGACTACAACCAGCCGCAGACGCTGACCATCACGGGCACCAATTTCCGTGCGAAGGTCGGGACCGACGAGCGTCAGGACTACGTCATGTCCGTGGGCTTCTTCAAGCCGGACGGCACGGCGCCCGTACTGGAGATTCCCGCCAGCCAGTTCGTCTCGATGTCCAGCACCGAGATCAAGGTGCCTGGAACAATCGCCTCCTCCGGCCAGGACGGTCAGACGTACTACATCCGCACCAAGTGGCACACCTACGACCTCAAGAAGAGCGGGAGCCTCAACAAGGAGTACAAGTACGGCAGCGCCGTAGCCGGCGCGCTGGCGTACGTGGACGTCGGCGACACCACCCTGTTCTGCAACGACCAGAAGAGCAGCGGCAACTTCGGCTCCCTGCATGTCGTGCGGTTCGACGGGAGCAGTGACAACTCCAACAGCGGGTGGCTTCCGCTCAACATCGCGCTCGGACTCGACTCTCCCATCGTCAAGCTCAACACCTACTCCCCACCCAACACGATCGACTCCAACTCGTGTTCCAACAGCGACAGCAAGGCCTACCAGTCGGACAGCAACACCAAGGCCAACGCCGACAAGATCAACTGCGTCGTCACGGACACCGGCTTCGCCGGGAACCCGGCAACCGCCGGCTTCATCACGGGCGTGGGCAGCAACCCTGGACGGCTCACCAAGGTCGACTCGGGCTGTGGCGGCCTGACGACCGGAAAGCCCAAGACCAGGTCAGTCACGATCAACGGCAAGGGCACCTACACCCTGAACGACGAGCGTCTGACCTGTTACTTGACCACCGCGTCGGGCGACACGTCCGTGTCCCTGGCCGACATCAGCAGCAGCTCCTACAACGGGGCCACGGTGCTGAGCAAGGACATCTTCACCTCACCGCGATTCGTATTCGTGCCCATCATCAACCTGCAGCCGCAGAACGGAAAGAAGTCCTATCCGATCGTCAACTACCGTGCCGCCTTCATCACAGGTGAGAACGGTGCGGCCTACAAGGGACACCCCGAGACCGACACCTACTACGTCAACACCGACGGCACCGTGGGGGGCGCGGGGGGTGCGGCAGACAACGGCATCTCGGTCGACAACAACGGCCTCAACTCGTTCCAAGTGGTCTTCATCAACTCCGCGGCACTGCCGCCAATCCCTGCCGACGGCAAGCTCGTTGACTACACCGGCACCGGTCCGAAGCAGCTCGTGATGGTCAACTGACCTGGCCTCAGTCCTCGTCGAGATCGATCCGCTGGGTCGTTGTCGGGTGCCCTGACGACGTTCCTGTCGTGGCGTTGAGGTAGAGACTCACCGCCTGGGCGAGCGACCCAGCCGCTGTGGCGAGGTGCGCCTTGATCTCAGGGCTGGTCTCGCGGAACACCCGGATCGCCTGGCAGACCGGGCAGTAGCGGCAGTCCTCTCCGTGCCCGATGTGCGACCCAGGTCCCGCGCCTGCGCCCCCAGGTCGTCGGCCATCGCGCCGACATGGGCTGACCCGGTCTCCCGCGCCCAGTCCTGGAGCGCGCCGAAGAGCTTGGCCGCCTCCTCGCCGACCGACCCGACCTGCTCGTCGTCGCTCACGAGCGGCCTCCGTCGGTGACGCGGAGGCGCACGCGGAGCACGCCGTCCCGCAGCCGGGCCCCCGCGACCTCGGCGCCCCGGAGGGCGGTGGGGAGCGTGAGCACCCGCCGCTGGTCCCCCACCGTGACGATCAGGTCGTCGGCGTGACGGGCCAGGTCGACGTCCGACTTCTCGGTGAGCGGCAGCGAGAGGACCAGCTCGGCCTCTGCGCCTGCGCGCTCGAGCCGGAAGGGCTCAGCATCCTGGGGAAGCGCGAGCGGGTCGCTGCCGGCGTACACCTCGTCACCGAGCGTCAGCAGGGACGCGACACCCGTGGGCTCCTCGGCGCGGTAGGCCGAGCGCCAGACCGGGAGGTCCCGGAAGGAGTCCTCCACCTCCTGGAGCACGACCTCCTGGGCGCGCACCCACCCCTCGCGCCACCCGTCTGCGCCGTCGTCGGGGAAGACCCGGTTGGCCACGACACCGTCGACGGCGTAGCCGAAGAGCGCGAGCGAGGTGTAGGTCCGCCGCGCCTCCGCCAGCACCACGCGTTCCGGGGTCAGGACGAGGCGCACACTGGCGTTCTTGCCGGTCAGCAGGTCGTGCAGGTCGGCCAGGTCGCGGTGCAGCACGGCGATCGCCTCGAACACCGCATCCTGCGGCATCGGGACCCCGGCCGCCCGCGTGAGCACCGGCCGCAGCGCACCGACGATGCGGCGGTTGGCCGGGAAGATGCGGTCCATGTACCAGTTGAGCGCCTCGGGCAGCGCCAGGAGACGCAGCGTCTCGGCGGTGGGCGCGCAGTCGACCACGACCACGTCGTACTCCCCGGACCGCACCTGGCGCCGCAGCTCCAGCAGCGCAAGGACCTCCTCGGCCCCCGGGAGCACGGTGAGCTCCTCCGCACTCATCGGGTCCACCCCGGCGGCGTCCAGGACCGACCGGAGGTAGCCCTGGACGGTCAGCCACGACTCCTCGAAGCGCCGCTGCGTGCTGACGTGCTGCACCCACAGCCGGTCGGCCACTGAGGTCGGCTCGGAGCCGATCGGCTCCCCGAAGGCGTCGCCGAGGGAGTGCGCGTGGTCGGTGGAGATCACCAGGGTCCGCAGGCCGCGCGCCGCCGCACCCGCCGCGGTCGCGGCCGCCAGCGTCGTCTTGCCCACGCCCCCCTTGCCGGTGAGGAGGAGGACGCGGACGTCGGAGCCGAGCTGCTCGGTCACGCCGTGCGCAGCGACTCGACGCGCTTCTTCAGGCCCTTGAGGGCTGTGTCGATGATGACCTTCTCGGCCTTGCGCCGCAGCATGCCGATCATCGGGATGCTCAGGTCCACGGCCAGCTGGTAGGTGACCTTGGTGCCGCTGCCCTGCTCCTCGAGGATGTAGGAGCCGTCCAGGCCCCGGAGCATCTTGCCCTCGACGAGGGTCCAGTCCACCCGGCGGTCGCCGTGCCAGTCGTACTTCAGGCTGTAGGCGTCCTTGATCGGGGTCGCCTCGATCTCGAAGTAGACGACCTCCGCGCGCCCGCCCGGGAACTCCGACCTGACCTCGGACACGTGCACTCCCTGTGCCCACTTGGGATAGGCGGGGAAGTCGGCGATGACGTGCATGATCCGCTCGGCCGGGGCGTCGATGACGATGCTGGAACTGGTCTTGTCGGCCATGGACCGGGACTCCTCGGGCGAGCTGTGTGTGGGGCGTGCGAGCCGCCAGCCTATCGAGTGATCTCGATCGACCGTGCGTCGCGGCTGCTGAGCGGTCACCGTACGATCACCGACGATGCGCGAGTACTCCGCCCCTCCGCTCGACCAGCCCTACGCGGTCGACGGCCACGCCTCGGTCAACCTGGCCGACGACGTCCTGCGCCGCGCCTCGGAGACGCCCGACGCCGTCGTCGCCTCCCGTCGGACGCCCGAGGGGTGGTCGCCGGTGACTGCTCGCGAGCTCGCCGTCGACGTGCGGCGCTGGGCACGGCGACTCGTGTCGGCCGGGCTGGACGCGGAGGACCGCGTCGCGGTCCTGTCCCGCACGCGCTACGAGTGGACGGTGGCCGACTACGCGGCCTGGCTGGTCGGCTGCGTGGTGGTGCCGCTCTACGAGACCTCCTCGCCCGAGCAGATCACCCACGTGCTGCGCGACAGCGCAGCGAGAGCCGTGCTGGTCGAGACCACCCGGCACGCGGAGGTCGTCGCCGCGGCGCGAGACCAGCTCCCCGAGCTCGCCCACGTCTGGTCGCTGGCCGGCGACGAGGCCGTCCTGCAGATCACGGACCCGCTCCCCTCGGCCGAGACGGCTGACGATGCGGAGCTGGAACGCCGTCGGAACGCGGTGGTCCACTCCTCCCCGGCGACGCTGGTCTACACCTCGGGGAGCACGGGGATCCCCCAGGGCTGCCGGCTGGACCACGGCCATCTGCTCTTCGCCTCGGCTGCCACCGCCGACGTGCTGGGGCCGGTGCTGCACGGGGAGGATCCCTCCACCCTGTTGTTCCTCCCGTTGGCGCACGTCCTGGCTCGACTGGTCCAGGTCACCGCGATCCGCTCCGGGGTCCGGCTCGGGTACGCCGCCGACATGCGCACGCTCGTCGACGACCTCCGCCAGTTCCAGCCCACCTTCCTGGTCGGCGTCCCGCGCGTGTTCGAGAAGCTCTTCACCGTCTACAGCCAGCGAGCCGCTGCGGACGGTCGTGGGGCGCTCTTCGACCGGGCGGCCGACACGGCCATCGCCTACAGCCAGGCCCTGGAGACCCCGCGTGGGCCCGGACCGGTCCTCCGAGCACGCCACGCCCTGTTCGAGCGGCTGGTCTACCGCCCCATGCGAGGGGCGCTCGGCGGGCGGCTCACCCACGCCGTCGCCGGTGGCGCACCCCTCGGCGACCGCCTGGGGCACGTGTTCCGCGGAGCCGGCATCCCGGTCCTGGAGGGTTACGGCCTGACCGAGACGACGGGTGGGACCACGGCCACCGCGCCCGGCGACCACAAGGTGGGCCGCGTCGGACGGCCGCTGCCCGGCACGACAGTGCGCGTCAGCGGCGAGGGCGAGCTGCTGGTGCGCGGACCTCACGTGTTCACCGGCTACTGGGGCGACACCGCGGCCACGGCCGCCGCCATGGACGAGGACGGCTGGCTCTGCACCGGCGACCTCGGCGAGATCGACGACGAGGGCTTCGTCCGCGTGACCGGTCGGCTCCGGGAGATCCTGGTGACGGCCGGCGGCAAGAACGTCTCGCCCGGACCGCTCGAGGACGTCATCCGGGCGCATCCGCTGGTCGACCACTGCGTGGTCGTGGGCGATGCCAGGCCCTTCGTGTCGGCCCTCCTCACCCTCGACCCCGACGCCGCGCGCTCCTGGGCCGAGTCGCGCGGGCGCTCCCACGACCTCAAGTCGCTCGTCGCCGACGAGGACCTGCTCGGTGAGCTGCAGGTCGCGGTGGACCGGGCGAACGAGCGCGGTGAGCCAGGCCGAGTCGATCCGCCGCTGGGTCGTCGTCCCTGAGCGGTGGACCGAGGAGTCCGGAGAGCTCACGCCCAGCCTCAAGCTGAGGCGACAGGTGGTCGCACGCCGCCACCGCGCCGTGATCGACGACCTCTACCTGCCCTGACCCACCCCTAGGAGCGTCCGGGGACCCCGGCGGGACGTCACCGGGCCACAAGACGGACCATCGTCCCTCCCGGAGGGGTCACATCCGCATCAATATTCTCATTCGGGTGGCAGGCACCCCTTCCATGCGGAATTCTGTGTCTGCGCCGTTTTCGGGGGAAATCAGAGCACCCCACGCCCACCAATCGCGCGTGGCTGACTTGAAGGATCGTGACGAATGGGACGTCGGACCGTCATCTTGATCGTGGCACTGCTCATCGCACTGGTGGGGAGCGCCATGGTCTTCCTCTACGTGCGGGGAGCCGACACCCGCGCTCAGGAGAAGCAGGAGCCCGTCGAGGTGCTCAAGGCCGTCGCTCAGATCGAGCCCGGCGAGTCCCTGGCGAAGGCCCAGACCGCCGGCAAGCTCGAGCTCCAGTCCGTGCCCCGCGCCCAGGTGCTCGAGGGGGCGCTGAGCAGCGTCGGTGACAACGGCGCCCTCGTCGCGCTCTCGCGGGTCTTCCCCAACGAGCAGGTCACGCTGTCGAAGTTCGGCGTCGGCCGGCGAGCAGAACGTGCTCGCGATGCCGGAGGGCGAGTTCGCCATCTCGGTGAACCTCTCCGACACCGGGCGCGTCGCCGGCTTCGTGTCACCCGGCTCCAACGTCGCGGTCTTCCTCAACGGACCGGTCGGCCCGCAGGGACAGGACGGCACCCGTCTCCTCCTTCCGAAGGTCCAGGTCATCGCTGTCGGTGCAACCACGGTCACGACCTCGACCACGACGGCCGAAGGCGGGGCCCAGACGACCGAGAGCCTGCCGCGCACGCTGTTCACCCTCGCGGTGGACCAGAGGAAGGCGGAGAAGCTGATGTACGCCGCGACTCACGGCGAGCTCGACGTTCGGCCTGCTCAACGACAAGTCCAAGGTGGCGCCGGGAGCCGGCACCACCCAGGCCAACCTGTTCCGGTGACCTGATGCCCATCATCGTCGAACCCAACGACGCCAACGCCGAGCTGGTGATGACCGTCGCCGGCGTCGGCACCAAGGTCGTCCCCAACCTCGACGACCTGCGGCGAGCGCTGGCGGAGGCTCCCGAGGAGCACGCGGTCGTCATCGGACCGACGATCGACCTGGAGTCCGCCGCGTCGCTCGCCGACAACCTGCGCGTCACCCGGCCCGCCGTCAGCGTCATCCTCATGCGCCGCCGCGTCGACACCAGCGTGCTCGCCGAGGCACTTCGGTCCGGCATGCGCGAGGTGGTGGAGGAGCGCGACCTGAGCGGGCTCGGCGAGGCGATCAAGCGAGCCCACCAGGTCTACCGCGCGGTCACCGGCCCGGCGCACAGCCCGTCGGACGCCCCGACCGGCAAGCTGGTCACGGTCTTCTCCCCCAAGGGCGGCGTCGGCAAGACCACGATCGCGGCCAACATGGCAGTCGCGCTGACTGCCCGCGACCTGCACGTCTGCCTGGTGGACCTCGACCTGGGCTTCGGCGACATCGCGATCACGCTCCAGCTCTTCCCTGCCAGGACGATCGCGGACGCGGTCGCCCTGGAGGACGCCCTGGACTTCGCCGTGCTCGAGCCGCTCCTGACGCCGCACCGCCGCGGCTTCACCACGCTCGTGGCACCGGTGCAGCCCGACGCCAAGGACTCGATCCCGCCGTCACTGATCAACAAGATCCTCTCGATCCTGAAGCAGAACTTCGACTGGGTGGTCGTCGACACGTCCCCCGCCTTCGACGAGCACGTCCTGCAGGCCTTCGACGAGACCGACGAGCTGCTCCTGGTCACCACTCTCGACGTCCCGACCCTCAAGAACGTCAAGATCGCCTCCGAGACGCTGGACCTGCTCAACTTCCCGAAGCCCCGGCGGCACCTGGTGCTCAACCGCGCCGACGACAAGGTCGGGTTGTCGTCCGGACAAGGTCGAGGCGACGCTCGACATGAAGATCGCCCAGGCCATCCCCACCTCCCCCGAGGTCGCCAACGCGACCAACGCCGGCGAGCCGATCACCGCCTCGCAGCCCAAGCACGTGGTGAGTCAGGCCATCAACCGCCTGGCGGACGTCATCACCGGGGTCAGCGCGGGCAAGCAGCCGGAGGCCGGCAGGGCCTCATCGGATGGCAAGGGACCGACCACACGCACCGAGACGCCGAAGCGAGGGCTTCTGCGTCGGCAAGGAAGGTAAGCGATGAGCAGTCTCGCCGACCGGCTCGCGGCCGCCTCGCGTGACCGGGCCTCCAACACTCCCCAGAAGAAGGATGCCCTTCCCGAGGCCGGCCGCGGCGGCCGCGCCAAGCGGGAGGACACCGACGCCTTCCGAGAGCTCAAGGCCACCGTCCACAACCGGCTGGTGACCCAGCTCGGCCCGAAGCTCTACGACGCCGACCTCACCCAGGGCGAGCTCGAGCGGATGGTGCGTGGCGCGCTCCAGGAGGCGATGCAGGACGAGGACGTCATCCTCACTCCCGCCGACCGGACCCGCATCGCGCAGGAGATCGCCGACGACATCCTCGGCTACGGCCCCATCGAGCCGTTCCTGCGCGACCCGGACCTCACCGAGGTCATGGTCAACGGCTGTGACGACATCTGGATCGAGCGCAGCGGGCGCCTCCAGCGGGTCGATGGTCGCTTCAGCGACGAGCAGCACCTGCGGCGCACGATCGACAAGATCGTCTCCCGCATCGGCCGGCGCGTCGACGAGTCCAGCCCGATGGTCGATGCCCGTCTGCCCGACGGGTCCCGCGTCAACGCCGTCATCCCCCCGCTGGCGATCGACGGCTCGCTGCTGACGATCCGGAAGTTCTCCGCCGACCCCTACCAGTCCGACGACCTGGTCGCCTTCGGCACCTACACCCAGCGCACGGCCGACTTCCTGTCCGCCTGCGTGCGGGGCAAGCTCAACATCATCGTCTCCGGCAGCACCGGCGCGGGCAAGACGACGACCCTCAACGTGCTGTCCTCCTTCATCCCGAGCGACGAGCGCATCATCACCATCGAGGACGCCGCCGAGCTCCAGCTCCACCAGGACCACGTGCTGCGGCTCGAGTCGCGCCCGGCCAACATCGAAGGTCGCGGTGCGGTCGAGATCCGCGACCTGGTGAAGAACTCGCTGCGCATGCGCCCCGACCGCATCGTCGTCGGCGAGGTCCGCGACTCCTCCGCGCTCGACATGCTCCAGGCGATGAACACCGGCCACGACGGCTCCATCTGCACGGTCCACTCCAACGGACCGCGCGACACCCTGGCTCGCGTGGAGACGATGGTGCTGATGGCCGGCATGGACCTGCCGATCAAGGCCATCCGCGAGCAGATCGCCTCCGCCGTCGACCTGATCGTCCACCAGGCCCGCCTGCGCGACGGGTCCCGCCGCATCACCCACGTCACCGAGGTCGAGCGGATGGAGGGCGACATCATCACGCTGCAGGACATCTTCCTCTTCGACCACTCCATGGGTCACGACGAGAACGGCCGCGCACGCGGCACGCTCAAGGCGACCGGCCTGCGGCCCAAGTTCCTGGAGAAGCTGTCGCACCACAACGTGCACGTCGACCCGATGATCTTCGCCCGGGACGGTGGCTGATGCCGCGAGCGACCATCCGGACCGCCACCCGTGCGGTCCTCGCGGCTGGTGCCGCCGGCGTGCTGCTCGCCCTGAGCGGTGCGCCGGCCCTCGCCGCGACGAGCAGCATCGACTACGTCGAGCCCAAGGACGGCGGCCTGCGCGTCGTCGTGTCCCTCGACGGACTGCCCGCAGGTGCGACGCCCGACCTGGCAACCGTCACCGCGACGGTTGACGGCGAGCCGGTCGCAGCCACGGCGGAGTCGTTGTCCACCGCCAAGGACAAGGTCGACCGGACGACCGTCCTCGCGCTCGACGTCAGCGACAGCATGGCGCGCGGCGGCAGGTTCGACCAGGCGAAGGCGGCGGCCAAGGCCTTCCTCGCCAACGTCCCGGAGGACGTGAAGGTCGGACTCGTCACGTTCGCCGACGACGTCACCGTCGTCGAGCAGCCCACGACGGACACCGACCAGCTCGACGCCGCCATCGACGGCCTGGACCTGTCCCGTGGCACCAGTCTCTACGACGGCGTCATCCAGGCGGTCAAGACCGCCGGCACGTCAGGGTCGCGCAACGTGCTGCTCCTGTCCGACGGCAACAACACCAATGACACGACGCTCTCGGCGGCCACCGCCGCTGCCAAGAAGTCGAAGGTCGTCGTGGACGTCGTCGCGCTCGCGCAGGGGGCGGGAACCCCCTACCTCGAGCAGATCGCAACCGCAGGCGGTGGACGCCAGATCGCTGCCGACGACCCGGATGCGCTGCAAGGGCTCTTCGAGGACCAGGCGAACGCCCTGGCCAGCCAGGTGCTCGTCACCGTCAAGGGCGACGACTCCCTGACCGGCAAGGAGGGCACGCTCGCGGTGACCCTCCTGGTCGACGGCACCCCGGTGACGGACGACGCCTTCGTCAGCTTCCCGAAGGCGGACACCGCCGCAGGTGGCGGTGAGGCTGCCACCGAGCTCGTGCCGGTGAAACCCGGCTTCGTGGTTCCCGCCGAGGCGATGTTCGCCGGTCTCGCCGCCGCCGCCGTCGCGTTGGCGTTCGTCGTCCTCCTGGCCGCCGGCGCCATCGGAGGCGACAAGCAGCAGGACGCCGTCGACCGAAGCATCGAGGCCTACACCCGCAAGGGCGCCAAGAAGTTGGCTGCCGCCGCGCGGGAGCCGGAGAACCAGTCGGTGACGCAGCAGGCCGTGGCGGGTGTCGAGAAGGCGCTGGAGGGCCAGAAGGGCCTGGAGTCCGCGCTCGGCGACCGGCTCGAAGCGGCTGGGCTCAGCCTCAAGCCGGCTGAGTGGCTGCTCATGCACATGGGCGTCGCGATCCTGCTTGCGCTGATCGGTCTTGCTCGCCACCGGGGGCAGCGTCCGTCTACATGCTGGCCGGCCTGTTCCTCGGCGTGCCCGGGCCGTGGCTCTACCTCAGCTTCGCGAGGAGCCGCCGGCTGAAGAAGTTCAAGGGCCAGCTCGCCGACACCCTCCAGCTGATGGCAGGAGCGCTGTCCGCCGGCCTCTCGCTCGCCCAGGGCGTCGACACCGTCGTCCGCGAGGGCACCGACCCCGTGGCCGGCGAGTTCCGCCGAGCGCTGATGGAGACGCGGCTCGGCGTCGAGATCGAGGACGCTCTCGCCGGGGTCGCGGACCGCATGCAGAGCGTGGACTTCGAGTGGGTCGTCATGGCCATCCGCATCCAGCGCGAGGTCGGCGGCAACCTGGCCGAGCTGCTGAACAAGGTGGCCGAGACGATCCGCGAGCGGGAGTACCTCGAGCGTCAGGTCCTCACGCTCTCGGCGGAGGGCCGGCTGTCGGTGTGGATCCTCGGCGGCCTGCCGCCGGGCTTCATGCTCTACCTGCTGATGGCCAACCGCCGCTACCTCGAGCCCATGTGGACCAACCCGATCGGCTGGCTCATGCTCGGCACCATGGCCGCGCTCCTGACCGTCGGCATCTTCTGGATGCGCAAGCTCGTCAAGGTGGAGGTCTGACGTGGCAACGATCTACCTGGTGATCGGCATCGCGTCGATCTTCGCCGCGATCTTCCTCACCCTCACCGCCATCGGCGTCTTCACCAACGAGGCGCGCGGCGTCAGCAAGTCGCTGACCGTCATCGAGGCCTTCTCCGCTGCCCCGCAGGAGATGCAGCGCGAGTTCGAGCCGTCCTTCCAGGACCGCGTGCTCGGTCCTCTGGTCGAGCGCAGTCTCGGGATCGGCAAGAAGCTGACGCCCGTCGGACCACACCGAGCGGATCCGCCACAAGCTCGAGGTCGCCGGCAACCCGCCGGGCTGGACCATCGACCGGGTCACCTCGATGAAGTTCATCGGGTTCGTGGTCATGCTGGTGCTCAGCCTCATCATCAGCCTGCTCTTCGGCTTCGGCCTCGGCCTCATGCTCGTGTTCTGCATCGGTCTCGCCGTCGCGGGCTACATGGGCCCGAACATGTACCTCTACCAGAAGGGGTACGACCGGACGAACGCCATGCAGCGCGCGATGCCCGACGCCCTGGACCTGCTCACGATCTCGGTGGAGTCCGGGCTCGGCTTCGACGCCGCGCTGTCTCAGGTGGCGCGCAACACCGACGGCCCCCTCGCCCAGGAGTTCGCGCGGGTGCTGCAGGAGATGCAGATCGGCATGGGTCGCGGCGCCGCGCTGCGCGCGCTGGGCGACCGCACCCACGTCGAGGAGGTCAAGGGGTTCGTCTCCGCGATGGTGCAGGCCGACGCCCTGGGCATCCCGATCGCCCAGGTGCTGCGCGTGCAGTCACGCGAGATCCGCACCAAGCGGCGGCAGCGGGCCGAGGAGGCTGCTCAGAAGGTCGCGGTCAAGATCCTCATCCCGCTGATCTTCTGCATCCTGCCCTGCCTGTTCATCGCCGTCCTCGGCCCGGCCGGCATCTCCATGTTCGAAGCCTTCAACGGCCGGCTCAACTGACGTCGTGGAGGGCGCGTGACTGCGGCGTTCCGGCTCGCCCTCACGACCCGGGTCTTCTGCCTGGCGACCGTCCTGGGGCTCACGCTTGCCTTCGGCGAGCAGGAGGCCATCCAAGGCACCTTGCTGCTGGCTGCAGTCGGCGGCATGGCGCTGGCCGGAGCGCGCTTCACCTGGTTGAGCTCCACGTGGCTGGGCATCGCCGAGGCCTCGGTCGCCGGGATCGTCGTCGGTCTCACGTTGCCCGATGGCGCCCTGCTCCTTCCCTACTTGGTCGTCCCGCCACTGCTGGTCGGCATCCATGCGGGCTGGAAGGCAGTGGTCGTGACCTCGGGGTCGGCCACGTTCTTCATGCTCTTCACCCTCGCGCTGGGCGACTCGCCGGCCACTGCGCGCGAAGGAATCGAGCTGGCGGCACCGTGGGTGTTGGCGAGCCTCGGAGTCGGCCTGCTGGCCCACTGGATCTACCTCCTCCGCGGCGACTCGACCATCGACGAGGAGTCCTACGCCTCCGCCACGGCGCCTGCTCAGCCAGCTGCGCACCGTGACCAGACGGCTCTCGTCGGGTCTCGACCCGGTCTCTATCGCCCAGCAGGTGCTGTCGACGCTCGACGAGGAGCTCGGTGCCACGCGCGCGGCCGTCTTCATCCGCACCGAAGGAGGGGTCCTCTCGCCCCTGGCCTATCGAGGGCACGGCGCCAAGGAGGCGATCCGCACCGACAGTGCCTTGGTGGACGAAGTGGTGAGCGCCATGCGGCCCGCCAGCGCGGCACAGGAGTCGGGCATGGCCAGCTGCCGCTACCGACTCGTCCTGCCGATGCGCCTCGGCGACCGACTCGTCGGCCTGGCCATCGCAGACTCTGCGGGACCGGCCTCGGACGAGGCCGTCGCCCAGCTGCTCGCGCGTCTGGACGAGCAGTCGTTGCGCCTGGACACCGCTCTGGTGTGGGACGAGCTGCGTTCCCTGGCCACGCTCGAGGAGCGCCAACGCCTGGCACGCGAGATCCACGACGGTGTCGCCCAGGAGCTCGCGTCGTTGGGCTACCTGGTGGACGACCTCGCCGCGACGGCGTCCGGCGAGGGCCAACGGACCAGGCTGCACGGGCTGCGTGCGGAGATCACCCGGGTCGTCAGTGAGCTGCGGCTGTCGATCTTCGACCTGCGCAGCGAAGTCAGCACCAGCGGCGGCCTGGGCTCCGCCCTGTCGGACTACGTCCGGGCCGTGGGGGCTCGTTCCGGCATGACGGTGCACCTGACCCTCGACGAGGGTCCGACTCGTCTGCGTGCGGACGTGGAGGCCGAGCTCCTGCGGATCGCCCAGGAGGCCATCACCAACGCTCGGAAGCACAGTCAGGGCGGGAACCTGTGGGTGGACTGCCGGATCCACCCGCCGTCTGCGCGGATCACCGTCCAGGACGACGGCGGCGGGCTGGGTGTCGCGCGTCCGGACTCCTACGGGCTGATGATCATGCGCGAGCGGGCCGAGCGGGTCGGCGCGTCATTGCATATCGGCGAGGAAGTCGCAGACTCGGGGGACAAGGGCACTAGAGTCGCGGTGACCATCGACTGACCCGCTCGGAGGGGGAGACATGACCGAGGACCGCCTCACGGTGCTGCTCGTGGACGACCACGAGCTGATCCGCCAGGGACTCGCGCGTGCTTTCGAGCGGTCCCCCGACTTCACCGTTGCCGGAGAGGCCGGCACCGTGGCCGAGGGCCTACGCCTGGCACGCCAGGTGAAGCCGAGCGTCGTCGTGACCGATGTCCGGATGCCCGACGGCACGGGCCTGGACCTGACTCGTTCGCTCCGGGAGACCGACCAGCAGGTCGGCATCGTCGTCCTGACCATGTATGCCGGCGACGAACAGCTGTTCGGGGCTCTCGAGGCCGGAGCGTCGGCATTCGTCTCCAAGGACAGTCCGTCCGACGACGTGATCGCCGCGGCCCGCCACGCCAGCGTGTCCCCCCGCAGCTTCGCGGCCGCCGATCTCGCCAGCGCCATGCAGCGGCGGCTCGCCCCCAGCGGGCCGCAGCTCTCCCAGCGGGAGTCCGAGGTCCTGCGCCTGCTGGCCGAAGGGCTCGGGGTGTCCGGGATCGCCCGAAAGCTCTTCGTCTCCGAGTCCACGGCCAAGACGCACATCTCGAAGATCTACGAGAAGCTCGGGGCCGCCAACAGGGCTCAGGCGATCATGATCGCCGTCCGCTCCGGGCTCCTCTCCGATCAGATGGACAAATAACGCTTAACGGACACGCCGAGGGGGACCTTGGCACCTAGTCCGAACGGGCTACAGGTCCCCTGGCGGTTCGTCCATTTAGGCGGGCCGGTCTGCACATTCCGCCGATGCGACTCCCGGAGAAGTGCTGCAATCTAGACATACCCGGCCCACTCGGGTACGTCACAACTCACACTGGGAGATCCACCATGCTTCAGCACCTCCAGCGCCTCATGAACCGCAAGGACGAGCAGGGCGCGTCCGCCGTCGAGTACGGCCTTCTCGTCGCCGCCATCGCGGCCATCATCGTCCTGATCGTCTTCGCCCTCGGCGGTGTCGTGCAGAACGTCTTCAAGAGCACCTGCGACTCGATCTCCTCGGGCGCCAGCGTCAGCGCTTCCTGCGCCACGTCCTGATCCGATCCGAAGTCCCGGGAGGCCTCGGCCCACGATACGACCACTTCGACACAGAAGGGAGTTCTCGTGAGCATGACGAGGACCAGACCCCGGGCACACGAGCAAGAACGAGAGGGCGCGAGCGCGGTCGAGTACGGCCTGCTCGTCGCCGCCATCGCAGCGATCATCGTCCTGATCGTCTTCGCCCTCGGTGGCGTCGTGAAGGGCACGTTCAACAAGACGTGCGACACGATCGCCAGCAAGACCGCGCCGACGCCTGACTTCCTGCCATGAAGGCTGATCAGGCGAGCGACAGAGAGGGAGGGGCCGCTTCCGCGGTCCCTCTCCTCTTGCCTGTCCCGACCGCCTGACTGCTTCACGCGTGCCGCCAGCGCCCGTTCCTGCGACGACAAGGCCCATGGCCGCTGCCTCGGCGTAGACGATGCCGAAGGCTTCGACGTCGAGGCCCCACCATCGGGAGCGAGACGGCGAGGCGAAGACGTCACCCGCGGCCAGGTAGGGGACGACGTCAGGCACGCCACCGACGAGGTGCACGCGGGGGCCGAGGTCCCGCCGTCGCACCTGGCGGTCCAGACGCATCCGGTCGGGCCCCTCCCCCACGACCACCAGGTGAGCGTCGGGGAACCGCTCCAGCACCTGCGGCCACGCCCGCACGAGGTCGACCTGCCCCTTGCGACGCACGAGGCGACCGACACTGACGACCACCAGCGCGTCCGACGGGATGCCGAGTCGACGACGAACCACCGACCCGTCCAGACCGGGACGGAAGACGGCCCGGTCGACCTCGGGTGAGAGCTTCAGGAACCGCTGCCCCGCCGTGAGGCTGAGCGCCGGCGAGATCCGTTCCCGCGTGTAGTCGCTGACGTGGGTCATCACGTCCACCGCGTCCCCGATCCGGCGGATCGCCGCTCGGGTCACCGGCAGAGCCGCCCACCAGACCTCGTGACCGTGCGTGATCGCCACCTGGTGCCGCGCACCGGCACGGCGCAGGGACGGCGCCATCAGCCCGAGCGGCGCCGCGGCGCCGTACACCACCTGGGTGCACCCGTGCTCGCGCATCGTGGCGGTCACGCGTCGTCGTGCAGCGGGAGTCGGCAGCAGGATGCGGGCAGGGTCCCGCACGACCTGGTAGGGCTGCTTCTCGTCGTAGGCGGCTGCCTCCGGATGGGACGAGGCGTGCACGACGACCCGCTCTGGCGGGAGCTCCCCGACGAGCTGGCGCACGAAGGTCTGGATGCCACCGATCCGCGGCGGGAAGTCGTTGGTGACGAAAAGGACCTTGCCGCTCGGCTGGAGCAGGTCGGTGAAGGCCGTCACCGGTCCGCCCTCGCCAGCGACGCGGGCAGGCCGAGTCGCTGGAGCACGGTCGGGTGGCTCCCCCACCACAGGTGCACGAGCCGCGGCGGGGTCGGGTCGGCTACTGAACGCACGGCCAGCCGGCGCTGGAGCGCGTCGAAGGCCTCGACGTCGCCCGTGGCCGCCAACGACTCCCGGTCCGCACGCGCCTCGACCGCTCTGCTGGCAGCGTTCTGGAGCGGGCTGGCCAGCAGCGTGCCGACGCTCAGCGCCGCCACCAGGGCGAAGGCGGCCGGCGCCTCTCCCAGCCCTGGTCCACCGCGTCGCTGCACCGTGTCGGCGAGCAGTGCCAGCGCACACACGGCCGCCAGCGCTCCGAGCGCTCCGAGTCCGGTGCCGACGAGCACGTCGTGGTTGCTGGCGTGGGCGATCTCGTGGGCGACGACCGCCTCGACCTCGTCGGGCGGCGCGTCCTCGAGCAGGGTGTCGTAGACGACCAGGCGCTTGCTGCCGCCGAAACCGCTGACGTAGGCGTTGAGCGTCGTCGTACGACGGGACGCGTCGGCCACCAGCACGTCGCCGACGGTCACGCCCTCCTTGCGAGCCAGCTCGACCAGTGCGGTTCTCTCGGGACCGGCCGGCATCGGAGTGAAGCGGTTGAACAGGGGCTCCACCACCAGCGGGGTGACGAACGAGCCGAGCACGACCAGCGCGGCTGCACCGAGCCCGGCCGGCACGAACCAGCGGCGTGGCCACCGGCGAGCACATCCGACCAGCAGCAGGACGATGATCGTGAGCCCGACCCAGGACACCGCGGCGGAGGTGAGCCGGTCGCCCCACCACCCGCTCGCCGACTGCGTGGTCAGGCCGTCGTCGAGGTTGCGCTCGCGGATCTGCCAGGCCAGCGGGGTGGTGAGTGCAGTGCGCAGGACCTGGTAGGTCAGCGTCGCGGCGGCGACGCCCAGCACCCATCGCCGCCGCGGCCAGCGCTGCCGCAGGCGGCGCCCGACCGGCCCCACGGCGAGGACGAGCACGAGGGCCAGGGACAGTGCGGTGGCGAGCAACGAGCGGGGCAGGACGTAGTCCGCACGCGACTCTGCGCGGCGCAGCTGCGCGGCGGTGAAGACCTCGGAGGCCTCCACCGGGCGCAGGGAGCCTCCGGGGACCCAGTCCCAGGGCACCAGCAACGCCATCCCCAGCCCGAGCAGCAGGAGGGCGCCGCCGAGGGTCACCCACGCAGCGCGCCGGTCGAGACCCGAGGACACATGGCTGCCGAGACCGTCCGCGGTCCTCATGCCAGTGAGGAGAGGTAGGAGCGCCAGTCGCGGACGAAGGCCTTCTCGGTGGTGCCGAGGACGTCCCGGAACGCCTGGTCGGTGCGCCCGGCGCGTTCGCTCGCGCGGTAGAACCGGAGCAGCCGGTCCGCGCCGTAGGTGTCGGCCAGGTGCTTGACGGCCAGCCAGGCCGCCTCGTACCACGCCCCGATCCGCTCGTCGGAGCCGTCGAACGCGCCGGGACCCGGCAGCGCCTTGGGACCGCCGTTGTCCCGCACCCAGCCCAGCACCTGGCTGGCCAGTCGGTCCACCGGCAACGGCGACCGCCGGAGCGCCACCCAGTCCGCCGTGCCCTCCGAGAGCCACAGCGGCATCTGCGTGAGGGCGGCACCGAGAGCGACGTGCGCGGACTCGTGGCTGATCACGATCTGCCGGCCCTCCCGGCCGAGCGGGTCGTAGAGGCGCGGGTTGACGTAGACGAGCCCCGCCGCTCGGGGGTCCCCCGACCCGTCCGGCGTGGTGGTGACCGCCGCAACGGCTCGAGCCTGCTGGACGGGCAGTCCGGCAGCGACCTGAACACGCGCTGGCTGGGAGCCTCCTGCACGAGCAGGCGGTCCCGCCACGTGGGCAGCGTCCGGCGCACCGTCGTGACGGCTCGCTCGGCCATCGCCGACAGGCGGCGCGCAGCCGCCGGCGTGGGGGCGACCGCCACGCTTCGCGCCGTGCGTACGACGGCCAGGCGGGTGAGCAGCCACAGCGGCACGTGGTCGGCATCGGCGGCGGAGAACGCGACGAACTGCTGGCTCTTCCCGTTGCCGGTCAGCACCATCGGGACGGTCAGCAGGGACGGACGGTGGTCGACGCCCGGCTGGCGCCAGGAGACCTGGACGTCCGCGGTCCAGGCGGCGTCGCCGTACCGCTCGACCTCACCTTCGGACAGCGCGGTGCTCGACGGGGCGAGGTAGCGCAGACCGACCTGGCGCAGACCGAGCGCGCGCGCGTTCGAAGTTGCCGTGTCGAGCTGTGCTCGCGCGGCAGCGCCGGCGCTGGGGATGGTGCGGCTGGCGGCGGGAGCCCGCAACGCACGCTCGATCCGGCCGACGAGGTCGGTGGCCGCGGAGTCCCGGGCGTCCTCGGGCGCCACGGTCGCCGCGGGCCGGTGGAGGTCGGCCTCGTGCTCCGCGGTGCAGCCCACCGAGGCGAACGCCGGCACCACGGCCAGGGCGACCGCGGCCCGAGCCCGGCGCGTCCGCAGGTGAGGTGGCACGGGTCCCATTCTCCGGTGCACGAACAAGCCCCCGGCGCGCGGGACGCGCCGGGGGCCGTGTTCGAGGTCTCGCTGAGGCTCAGCCGGGGCGGACGGCGCCGGAGATCGGCATCGAGCTCACGCCGGCGACCTGCACCCCGGTGCTGGGGTTGGCGGCGTGCACGATCTGGCCGTTGCCGATGTACATCCCGACGTGGCTGACCGGGCTGTAGTAGAAGACCAGGTCGCCAGGCTGCAGCGCGCTGATCGAGACCGGAGTCCCGGACCCCATCTGGGCGCCCGACGAGTGCGGCAGGGCCACACCTGCCTGGGCCCAGGCCATCATGGTGAGGCCGCTGCAGTCGAAGGCACTCGGGCCCGTCGCGCCGTAGACGTAGGCGTCGCCGACCTGCGCCATCGCATAGGCGACCGCGGCGGCAGCGCCACCGGAGACCGCCGGAGCGGACGGCGCGGACGAGGTCGAGGCGGTGGAGGGGGCGCTGCGGCTGGCGCGCGCCTCGTCGCGGGCGTCCTCCAGCGCGGCGTACGCGTGCGACAGCGACGCCTTCAGGTCACGCAGGTGGTGACCGGTCTTCTTGTAGCGCGTGGTGAGGACCCGGACCCGCGCCGTCTGGCGCGAGGAGGTGGCGCGCAGCTCGGTGAGGCGCTCCTGGAGGGCCTCCGCGGTGTCGGGCGCCGTGTCGTCCTCGGCCAGCTGCTGCTGCGCGGCGTCGAAGGCCTCGGCGGGGTCGGGGGCAGTGGTCACCTCGGCGGCGACGCTGAGCGCCCGCCCGAGGGTCGACCCCTCCTGGGACTCGATCTCCGCGAGCCGCTTCTGCACCTCGACGAGCGCGGCCCGGTAGGACCGCAGCTCGGCACGCGTCACCGCGAGGTCGACGCGGGCGTCGATCAGGTTCTTGCGAGTCGTCCGAGCCTTCTTGACCACGGCCTTGCGGTCGTGGCTGAGGCGGTCGACCTTGGCCTCGGCCTTGTCGACGGAGGGGTCGGCCACGGCGGGTGCCGAGGCGAGGATCGTGACGCCGGGGGCGGCGAGGGAAAGTCCGATGAGTGCGCGGGCAACGTGATGCCTGCTGGCGTGAGCCACGTCAGCTGTCTCCTTTGTCTCACGCCTACCGGGTTAGCTGACGGGTTCGGGCGGCAAAGAAACCCTACGGAGACGAGCTCCGATTCACCCCAAGGACGTGGGTCCCCGGCTCCGCTCTCGCAGGACCGGGATGGGCCCCGCGGTGCGCGGACTCGGCGCGGTTCCCGCGCCGACGGGTCGTCGACTTCGACAGGAACCAGCAAGCAACATAGGTAAGTCGAGTGACCGAGTCCAATCAGCCACGTCACAACACCTGTGTGTCATGCACCACCCCTGTGGGTGCAACATGTTCCTGATCGGTCGTGGCGACCACGGAAGCAGTGCAGCGCACTGGAGCTGATGGGATGCCGCGACCAGTGCTGAACGGGCGGCCGACCGGCTCCACCCCAGGTCACGGCGCCGCACCGGCGCCATCGCACATGGGTCGCCCAGGCGCACTGCGTGACGCGGGTGACGGTGCAGCCCTCGCTAGCCACCCTGCGCAACGGCGTGATGGATGCCTGGCAGACCGACACATTGATCTGGACCACCCGCCGCGGTCACCCCGGTCCCGCCGCGAGCGCGTCACCCGAAGGCGGCGTCCAGGTCCTCCGGACCGGTCTGCGACGACACCATCCGCAGGCGCGGGACGAGTCCCGAGTCTGCCAGGACCGACAGCGCGCGCGTCTCGTCCTCGTCGAAGCCCGCCTCGGGTGGCGGTCCCAGCAGGGCCGTCACCACGCAGTCGTGGCACGCCAGGCCACGCACCACGCACCGGTCGCAGTCGATGTGCACCGCCATGTCGTGCTCCTTTCAGCAACGTGCTGTGAAGATGACACGCATCACCGACAATCGATGAGGCAAGGCACGACACAGCCCTGGCGGCGGGCGCGAGGGGGGACCAGAGTGACGACCGGCACGAGCCTGCACGAGACGACGGCTGAGCCGCCGATCCCGGCACCGCCCGTCCCCTCGGAGGCACGTCGGCGTCTGACCTGGGTTATCCAGCTGTTCGGCGGTGCGACAGCAGCCATCTTCTGGGCCCTGTTCTGCAATGGCGTGATCGACTTTGCTCAGACGGGCGGCTCGTTCCAACGGATCTTCACCTACGAGCTCGGAGTGATGCGCACGATCTTCATGCTCTCCGCCCTCGTCGTCCTGGGGGTCCTTGGCGTGCTGGTCGCGATCACCAACCGCTTCGTCCTCAGCTGCGGGGTCCTGCTGGCGTTGAGCACCGTCATCGGAATCGCGGACCGCCAGAAGCTCCGCCTGCGACGCGAGCCGCTCTATCCCTCCGACTTCGATTTCCTCTCCCAGATCGGCTTCCTCAGGGAGATGGTGAGTCCCGTCGTCCTGTTTGGAGGCCTCGGGCTCGCGGTGACACTCGTCCTGGGCGCCTACCTGCTGGGTCGCCGTCTGGGACGGAGGTTCCCGCACCCCCGCCGCGCCGACGGACGCCCCTGGTGGACCTGGCAGGCCGGCAGGTTCGTCATCGGACTGGTGTCCGTCCTCTTCCTCACCTCGCTGCACGGCTTCAACGACTCCGGCGGCCTCTACAAGCGCGCTTACGTCGCGGCCGGCGCCCAGTGGGCGTTCTGGTCCCAGACCGTCAACTACGCCCGGCACGGGTTCATCGCTGGATTCCTCTACAACATGCCGGTGCCCGCGATGGAACAACCGCCGGACTACAGCCGTGCGCGGATGCATCAGATCGCAGCTCGGTACGCCGTGGATCCGCGGACCCCAGCGACCGCGGACTTCAACACCGTCGTGGTGCTGAGCGAAGCCTTCTGAGACCCGACCAGGATCCGTGGCGTGACCCTGGACGAGGATCCGATCCCGTACACGAGGTCCCTCATGGCGAGGACCATCTCAGGCAACATGCTGGCGCAGCTCTTCGGCGGCGGAACGGCCAACATGGAGTTCGAGGCCCTCACCGGGCAGTCGCTGTCACAGTTCCTCCCCCAGATGAACACGCCCTACCAGATGCTGCGTCCCCAAGTACGACGCATTTCCCTCGATCGTCGGCTACTTGCGCGAGCGAAGGCGTCCCCACCGTGGCGGTCCACCCCTTCATGACCCGCAGATGTACAAGCGCGACCAGGTCTATCCGGTGCTCGGCGTCAGCAGGTTCATCACCCGACGACACGATCACGGAGAAGACCAGGATCGACGACGGCACCTTCATCTCGGACCACGCGGCCTTCGACGAGACCCTGCGCCAGCTGGACCAGGAGAAGAAGCCAGCGACGCTCATCAACCTAGTGACGATGCAGAACCACTACCCGATGAAGGACCAGTACGACGACCCGATCGGGGTCACGCGGGCCTGCACGGAGAGGAGCGGGACGAGCTCGCTCACTACGCTCGCGGGGCTCCAGTCACTCGGACGTGGCGTTGCAGCGACGTTCATCGACTCCCTGGAGAGTCGGACGAGAAGACGGCCGTCATCTTCTACGGGGACCACCTGCCGGCGTTCTGGACCGAGAGACACCGCGGCCCGGCAGGACCGGCGTCACCATGCGCGAGACGCCGTACTTCATCTGGAGCAACTTCGAACGCCTTCCCGCTCGGCACGAGGACCTGACCAGCCCGATCTACTTCCTGCCGATGCTCTGGCACGAGCTCGGGCTGCCACTGCCGCCCTACTACAACCTCCTGCTTCAGCTGCACCAGCAGATCCCGGCGATGGAACAGGGCGAGTACCACCTGGCCGACGGCAGGACCGTGACCGAGGAGCAGCTCCCGCCGGAGGCGTCGCGCATCCTCGCCGACTACCGCCTGGTGCAGTACGACTTCTCGATCGGTCGCCGTTACGCCGTCGACGCGATGTTCCCCCAGGCAGGCTGAGGCTCAGTCCTTGGCTGACTCGGCCTCAGCGCGCGAGACCAGCTCGACCGCGTCGCTCCGGCCGCACCACCGGCACGTGACGCTCTCGACGACCTCGGCGTTGACCTCGGTGTCCTCGACGGTGTGCTCGCCCGAGAGGTCGAAGTGCCAGAACTCCGTCGTACGCCGGCTGCGGACCACGTCGAAGCGAGTCAGGTTGCCGCACCCGCCACAGCGCCAGCGGCTGGTCGAGTCGGGAAGCATCGGAGGCATCGAGTCTCACTCTCGGTTCGGGGGCGAGGCCGCCGGTCAGCCTACGCGTCCTCCTTTCTGGACCTCCGCCCGCGTGGTTGAGCGGTTTTGTCGGCCCGTCGGCCTACTTTCGCGCCATGACCACTGCAGCCGAGCCCCTGCCTCGAGGCAGTCGGAGCTGGGAGCGCCAGCTCTCCTTCGACGAGCTCGGCCGGCCGCTGCGGGACGTCACGTTCTGCGTGGTCGACCTCGAGACCACCGGCGCCTCGGTCAAGGCCGGCTGCAAGATCACCGAGATCGGTGCCGTCAAGGTCCGCGGCGGTGAGGTCCTGGGCGAGTTCCAGACCCTGGTCAACCCGGCCGAGCCGATACCGGCGTTCATCTCCGTGCTGACCGGCATCAGCGACTCGATGGTCGCCACCGCGCCACGGATCGAGCAGGTCCTCCCCCAGTTCCTCGAGTTTGCCGCCGGCTGCGTGATGGTCGCCCACAACGCGCCCTTCGACATGGGGTTCCTGCAGCACGCGTGCGCCGAGCAGCAGCGTCCCTGGCCCAGGTTCGACGTGATCGACACCGCGGTCATCGCGCGCCGCGTCGTACGTCGGGATGAGGCGCCGAACTGCAAGCTCTCCTCCCTCGCGACGGTCTTCGGGGCCACGACGACTCCCAACCACCGCGCTCTGGCCGACGCCCGCGCCACGGTCGACGTCTTGCACGGCCTCATCGGCCGTCTGGGCAACCTGGGCGTCCACACCGTCGAGGAGCTGCGCACCTACACCTCGCGCGTGACGACGGCGCAGCGCCGCAAGCGCCACCTGGCCGACCACCTGCACGACGGCCCTGGCGTCTACCTCTTCCGCGACGGCCGTGACCGGGTGCTCTACGTCGGCACCTCCAAGCACGTGCGCACGCGGGTCCGCGGCTACTTCACCGCGTCGGAGACCCGTTCCCGCATGGGCCAGATGGTCAACCTGGCGGAGCGGGTGGAGGGCGTCCCGTGCGCCACCCCGCTCGAGGCGCACGTGCGCGAGATCCGCTTGATCGGGCTGCACAAGCCGTCGTTCAACCGCCGCTCGCGCCACCCGGAGCGGGTGACGTGGCTCAAGCTGACCAACGAGCCCTGGCCGCGGCTCTCGCTGGTCAAGCGGGTGCTCGACGACGACGCCGACTACCTGGGGCCTTTCCGGTCGCGCCGGTCCGCGGAGCAGGCGCTCGACGCGCTCCACGAGGCCTTCCCCCTCCGGCAGTGCACCGGACGCATGGCCAAGCGGCCATCGCTCTCCGCCTGTGCGTTGGCCGAGATGGGTAAGTGCCTGGCTCCGTGCGACCAGCGCATCGACCTCGCCACCTATGCCGCGACCGTCGAGGCGGTCCGCAAGACCCTCAGAGCGTGCCCGTCCGCCGTGATCGAGCCCCTGGACGAACGGATGCGCCTGCTCTCGGCGCAGCAACGCTTCGAGGAGGCGACCCGCTTCCGGGACCGGCTGTCGGCGTTCCTCCGGGGTGCGGCCCGCTCGCAGCGCCTCCAGGCGCTGACCCGCTGTCCCGAGATCGTCGCGGCCCGCAAGGAGGAGGGCGAGTGGCGGGTGCACGTGGTCCGGCACGGCCGGCTCGCGGCAGCGGGGGTCATCCCACCCGGGGCGGATGCGGCACTGTGGGTCACCCAGCTCTCGGCCTCGGCGGAGACCGTGCTCCCGACGTTCGGGCCACTGCCGGCCGCCTCCGCGGAAGAGGCCGAGACCCTGCTGCGCTGGCTGGAGTCGGACGGGGTGCGGCTCGTCCACGTGGAGGGCGACTGGGCGTGCCCGGTGCAGGGCGCCGAGCGTCACACGGCCACGTACTCCCAGCCCACGGTCGACCTCGATCCCTTCGGCTGATCCACAGTCGGGGCTGCGATCACCTACGGTGAGTGCTGTGATCACCGCGATCGTCTTCGTCAATGCCGAGGTCTCCCGCATCCCCGAGGTCGCCGCCGAGCTGGCCGGCCTGGAAGGGGTGAGCGAGGTCTACTCCGTCACCGGCCAGATCGACCTCATCGCCATGGTCCGGGTCCGCAACCACGAGGACATCGCCAACGTCGTGGCCGACCAGGTCAACAAGGTGCCGGGAGTGACCGCCACCGAGACCCACATCGCCTTCCGGACCTACTCCAGCCACGACCTCGAGGCAGCCTTTTCGCTCGGACTCGACTGAGTCCTCGCGCCTTCCTGCGGCGAGCCCGGACCTGCGGTTCAATCGACCCGAGTCCATGAGGAGGGTCTGACATGTACCGCGACCTGCGGGTGGCAGTGGTTGTGCCGGCGCACAACGAGGAGCGCCTGATCGGCACCGTCATCCGCACGATGCCCGAGCTCGTCGACCAGATCGTGATCGTCGACGACGCCAGCCCCGACGGCACGTCCGACGCGGTCCGGGCGGTGCCCGACCCTCGCGTCGAGCTGATCACGCTGAAGGAGAACCAAGGGGTCGGCGGCGCCATCCTCACCGGGCACGCCCGGGCTCTCGACCTCGGCGCCGACGTGGTCGCGATCATGGCCGGCGACGCGCAGATGGACCCGGACTTCCTACCGGCCCTGCTCGACCCGATCGCCGACGGCGAGGCGCAGTTCACCAAGGCGAACCGCTTCTACGGCCCCGGCTCTTTCAAGGGCATGCCACGGCACCGCATCTTCGGCAACGTGGTGCTGTCGTTCCTCACCAAGGCGGCCTCCGGGTACTGGAACCTCTTCGACCCCCAGAACGGCTACACCGCCATCCACCGCCGGGCCCTCGAGCGTCTGCCGCTCGACCGGATCGCGCGGCGCTACGAGTTCGAGAACGACATCCTCATCCAGCTCAACATCCTTCGCGTGCCGGCCCGGGACGTGCCGATCCCGGCCGTCTACGGCGAGGAGGTGTCCGGGATGAAGCTCAGCAAGGTCGCCCCCCGGATCCTGCGACAGCTGTGGCGCGGCTTCTGGCACCGGATGTGGTGGAAGTACGTCCTGCAGTCCTTCTCCCCCGTCGCCCTGATGTTCTTCTCCGGACTCGCGGCGATCTTCCTCGGGCTCGCCGTGGGCGTGTTCGTCGTGGTGAACACTCTCGGGCCGCCCGTGGCCAGTCCCGGCACCGTCGTGCTCAGCGTCATCCCCTTCTTCACCGGGGTGCATCTGCTGATCATGGCCCTGTTCCTCGACATCCAGGAAGGCAGCAGGTGAGGCCGCCGCCGCCCGCCGTACTGAAGAGTCGGTCGCAGCGACTGGCCGGGTCGGAGGGCATGGCCACTTCGCCGCACGGCGCATCGGGATGCTGCTGCTCCAGCTCGGCTGGATCTTGGCTGTGCCCCCGTTCCGGGGCTCCGACGAGTTCGATCACACCTATCGAGCGGCAGCTGTGGCCCACGGCCAGTGGGTGGCACAGCCGTCGAGCGCCACGCGCGGGACCGGCGCCTTGGTCGATGTGCCGCGCGACATCGTCGGAGCCGCCGAGCGAGTGCAGCGACTGCCCTACACACAGCCGACCGAGTGCCGCCCGGGGTCGACGGCGGCACCGTTCCAATGGCGAGTGGGGCCGGACGCTACAACCCCGTGTTCTACTTCCTCGTCGGCACGCGGCCCTCCCCTTCCACGGAGTGCCGCCCATTACGTCATGCGAGCCACGGACGTCGTGCTGTGCTTCCTCATCCTCCTGGCGGCGATGTGGCTCGCAGCCGGGTCCGTGATCGGTCGGAGAGCGGCTGGCTGCTCTTCGGCCGACGTCGCCGTGACCCCATCGTAGCTCTGTTCAGCTCAGCCATGGTCGCGCCCAACGGGCTCGAGCTGTTCCGTGGCTTGCGTTCTGGCTGGCGCCTGCTCGCCCTGCTTCGGCGGAACGATGACGGACCGCCACCGCGCAGCGTTCTCGCGGCGTACCGTCGCTGGAGTCCGGGTCCCTGCTGCTCCGTCATCGGCCCCTATGGGCAGCACTTATCGTGCTCACTTGCCTCGTCGGCACGCTGTCGTTCGTCAGCCCGGGGTCCGCTCGGTGCTTGCGGGCTCGCCCCGAGCAGTCATGGCGACCGCGGCGCTCGGCGTGCGCGGGCTCGCCGCCGTCGCCTGGACCCGCACGAGGGAGCGCTCACGATCGGGTTGAGGACGTCGACCCCGACAACGGGCGGACGAGCTGGCGGCCCTGGTCCACAAGGCCAACATCGTTTGGGTATTCCAGAGCGATCGCCGCGTTCCCTACGCGGGTCAACACTCGGCCCCCCTGCCGGTCTACGCGGCCGGGCTTGCCCTGCTCCTGGCGATGCTGGTTCTCATGGCGCGCGGGGCGAGACCCGAGGCCCGTCAGGCGACTTGGATGGCCGTCGTGCTCGAGCCTGGTGGTGCCCTCCGTCATCACCTACCGCACCTATGCCAACTACGGCATCGCGTGGCAGGGGCGCTACGGCCTCCCGTTTGCGGTCGGAATCGTCGTCCTTGCTGCCTTCGCGTTGGCAGGTCAGGGCGCCCATCCGGCCGGACCTGGCGCTGGTCGGGATGGCCTCTTCGTCGCTCGTGCAAGCGCTGGGGCCGGACAATGATGGCCCGCGAGCGGCGGCTCAGCCCCGGTGTCGACGAACGGCGCATGGATTCTCGTCCCGGTCATGGCTGGTCGCCCTGCTCGTCGGGATCGCGTCGGCTCTGCTCTGGGCGACTGATGAGGCAGGTTCCTGATCGCGGAGAGGACCAAGGGTGAGCACCGCGACCCTGTCGGATCGCGCGACTCGAGGCAGAGGGAGCCGACACGTGATCGCCACCGCACGCACTCGTCGCCGACTCGGCGACCATCGGCGAGGGCACGAAGGTCTGGGGCCTGGCCCAGGTCCGGGAGGACGCCGTCCTGGGCCGCGACTGCATCGTCGGCCGGGGGGCGTATGTCGGCACGGGTGTCCGGATCGGCGACCGGGTCAAGATCCAGAACCTCGCGCTGGTCTACGAGCCCGCCGTGCTCGAGGACGGCGTGTTCATCGGGCCGGCCGTGGTGCTGACCAACGACGAGTTCCCCCGTGCGGTCTCCCCCGACGGCAGCGCGAAGAGCGCCGCGGACTGGACACGCCGTGGGCGTCACGATCCGGGAGGGCGCCTCGATCGGAGCACGGTCGGTGTGCGTCGCCCCCGTCACGATCGGCCGATGGGCGATGGTCGGCGCGGGCTCCACCGTGACCAGGGACGTGCCGGACTACGCTCTGGTGGTCGGCTCGCCCGCCCGCCGGATCGGCTGGGTGGGTCCGGCCGGCCGTCGGCTCCAGCAGGAGGGCGACGATTGGGTCTGCCCTGCCACGGGCGCCCGCTTCGTCGAGCAGGACGGGACGCTTCGTCCGGTCTGACAGGAGAGGACACCACCTGATGAGCAGGGTCGACGCGGTCCGCGTCGTGATGGGTCCCGAGGAGATCGCCGCCGTCACCGCCGTCATGCAGAGCGGCCGCATCGTCGGCGGGCCCGAGGTGGCCGCCTTCGAGCAGGAGTTCAGTGCCGTGGTCGGCGGCCGCACGTGCGTCGCCGTCAACTCCGGCACCAGTGCTCTGCACCTCGGCCTCCTGGCCTGCGGGATCGGCCCCGGCGACGAGGTCGTCGTCCCCTCCTTCACCTTCGCCGCCACCGCCAACTCCGTGGCGATGACCGGCGCCCGGCCCGTCTTCGCCGACATCGACCCCGACACCTTCTGCCTCGACCCGGCCTCCGCCGAGAAGGCGGTCACCGAGCGGACCCGCGCGATCATGCCGGTCCACCTCTACGGCCAGACCGCCGAGTGGGACGCCTTCGAGGAGATCGCCGAGCGCCACGGGCTGCTGCTGCTCGAGGACGCCGCCCAGGCCCACGCCGCGACGTACGCCGGCCGGCCGGCCGGCAGCCTCGGCAACGTCGCCGCGTTCAGCTTCTACGCCACCAAGAACATGACCACGGGCGAGGGCGGCATGGTGGTCTGCGCCGACGAGGAGACCGCCCGCCGGGTGCGCCTGCTGCGCAACCAGGGCATGGAGCGGCGCTACGAGAACGAGATCGCCGGCCTCAACAACCGGATGACCGACATCGCCGGGGCGATCGGTCGCGTCCAGCTGCGCAGCCTCGCCGCCTGGAACGACCGGCGCCGCGAGATCGCCGCGCGCTACTCCGCCGAGCTCGAGGGCGTGCGCGTGCCGGTGGTCCGCGCGGGCAGCGACCATGTCTTCCACCAGTACACGCTGCGCGTCGACCGCCGCGACGAGGTCCTCGCCGCGCTGCAGGCCGACGGGATCGGCGCCGACGTCTACTACCCGATCCCCAACCACCGGCTGCCCGCCTACGACACCGACGACGACCTCCCCGAGACCGCCCGGGCCGCACAGGAGTGCCTGTCGCTGCCGATCCACCCTCGGCTCACCGAGGACGAGGTGCAGCGGGTGATCGACTCGGTCAACGCGGCGGTGACCCATGGCTGAGCTCCGCGCCGGCCTCGTCGGCCTCGGCCAGATGGGCCGCCACCACTCACGCGTCCTGCGCCAGCTCGACGGCGTCGACCTGGTCGCGATCGTCGACCCGCACGTCCCTGAGGCACAGCGACCCGGCGACGTCCGCTTCTGCGACACCGTCGAGCAGATGATCGACCTCGGCGTCGACCTCTGCGTCGTCGCCACCCCGACCCAGACCCACCTCCGAGTCGGGCTGCAGCTCGCCGAGGCCGGCGTCCACACCATGGTCGAGAAGCCGGTCGCCGGCGACGTCGACTCCGCCGCCTCGCTCGCCAAGGCGTTCGCCGACCGCGGGCTGGTCGGCTGCGTCGGCCACATCGAGCGCTTCAACCCGTCCCTGCAGGAGCTGCGCAAGCGGCTGGCCAACGGCGAGCTCGGGGAGCTCTACCAGGTCGCCACGAGGCGCCAGGGGCCGTTCCCGGCCAGGATCGCGGACGTCGGCGTGATCCTCGACCTCGCGACCCACGACATCGACTCCACCGCGTGGGTGACCGGCCGGCCCTACACCTCGGTCGCGGCCCGCACCGCCCACCGCTCCGGCCGGGAGCACGAGGACCTCGTCGCCGCCGTGGCCATGCTCGACGGCGGGGTCGTGGGCAACCACATCGTCAACTGGCTCTCCCCCCTCAAGGAGCGCGTGACCGTGGTCAGCGGCGAGCGCGGCAGCTTCGTCGCCGACACCGTCACCGCCGACCTCACCTTCTACGCCAACGGCGTCCAGCCCGTCGCCTGGGACACCATGCAGTCCTTCCAGGGCGTCGTGCAGGGCGACATGATCCGCTACGCCATCGCCAAGCCCGAGCCGCTGGTGGTCGAGCTCGAGGCGTTCCGCGACGCCGTGCTCGACGAGCGCCACGACGTGGTCACGATGCAGGAGGCCAGCGACGTGGTGCTGGTGGCGACGGCGATGAAGGAGTCGGCGCAGTCGGGAAAGACCGTCGACCTGTAGATCAGGCGGAACTGGACGCCTCGATCCAGCGCTTGAGCGCCGCCTCGGCCTCACCGGAGTCGATCGCCGCCGCAGCGCGGCGCGCTCCCGCGGTCAGCGCCTCGAGCGGGTCGCCCCCACCACCGGTGTGCACGGCGAGCGCGGCTCCGGCGTTGAGGACCACCGCGTCGCGGACCGGTCCCTGCTCCCCCGCCAGCACCCGGCGTACGACGTCCGCGTTGTGCTGGGCGTCCCCGCCGCGGAGGTCTTCGGGCCGGCTGCGGGGCAGGCCGAGCACCGCGGCGTCGACCACGTGCTCGGTGACCTCGCCGTCGTGGACCGCCCACAGGCGGGAGGTGGTCGTGGTGGTCAGCTCGTCGAGCCCGTCGTCACCACGGAACACCCACGCGTCGACGCCCCGGGCGGCGAACACGCCGGCCATGATCGGCGCCATCCGCAGGTCGGCGCAGCCGATCGCCTGGGCGGCCGGGGAGCCCGGGTTGGCCAGCGGGCCGAGGAAGTTGAAGACCGTGGCCACCGCCAGCTCGCGCCGCGCCACGCCGGCGTGCCGCAGCGCGGGGTGGAAGGCCGGGGCGAAGCAGAAGGAGATGCCCGCCCGCTCGGCCACCAGGCGCACCTGGTCCGGCGAGAGGTCGAGCCGGACCCCGAGCACCTCGAGCACGTCGGCCGCCCCCGCCTTGGAGGAGGCCGAGCGGTTGCCGTGCTTGATCACCGGCGCGCCGGCGCCGGCGGCCACGATCGCCGACATCGTCGAGATGTTGACCGACATCGACCGGTCGCCGCCGGTGCCGACGACGTCGAGCCAGCGGCCCTCGAGGCTCAGCGTGATCGCGTGGTCGTAGAGCGACTGCACCAGGCCGGCGATCTCATCGACCGTCTCCCCCTTGGCGCGCAGCGCCACCACGAACCCCGCGACCTGCACGGGCGTGGCCTCGCCGGAGAGGATCTCGTTCATCGCCCAGCCGGTCTGGGCGCGCGTCAGGTCGGTGCCGCCGACCAGGGCCGTGATCAGGTCGGGCCAGGACGTGCCGGGCTCCATGCGGGTCAGCGGGTGCCGGCGGTGCCGGCGGTGGAGCCGACACGCCCGCGCAGCAGCCGCACGACCACGTCGGCCAGCCGCATCGGGTCGATCGGGTGCGGGACCGCGGCCTCGGCACGCGACCACGTGGCGAGCCAGGCGTCCTCGACGCGCCCGGTCAGCACCAGGATCGGCGGGCAGCTGAAGATCTCGTCCTTGAGCTGACGGGCGATGCCCATGCCGCCGGCGGGGACCGCCTCGCCGTCGAGGATCGCCAGGTCGATCGCGCCGGTGTCCATGTGGTCGATCACCATCGGCTCGGTCGCGACCTCGACGTAGTCGAGGCGCGGGAGGTCCGGGTGCGGCCGCGGCCCGAGCGCCAGCATGACCTCGTTGCGGGTGTTCGCGTCGTCGCTGTAGACGAGGACCTTCAGCGTCGGGCTCGATGCGGTCTGGCTCACGTGCGGGATGTTACCGGTCGACCTTCTCGGCCGCCGCAGCGCGCGCCCGGGCCTCGAGCAGGTCCAGCCGCCGGTCCTCCCGCTCGGCCTCCTTCATCGAGCTGCGCACCCACTGGGTGAACAGCACGATGAAGAACGCCAGCCCGACCAGGTCGCCGCTGGCCCACAGGATCCCGCCCGCCAGGTGCTGGTCGTCGTACGGCGACGGCAGCCAGGGCAGGTCGAGGGAGGGGTACCAGTCCCCGCCGAGCAGCGTCGTCTGGTCCATGATCGTGACGCCGAGGAACGCGTGGAACGGCAGCGTCATCACCATCAGCATCATCCGGAACGGGTAGGCCACCCGCCCGGGCACCGGGTCGATGCCCACCAGCGGCCACAGGAACAGCGCGCCGACCAGCACCAGGTGCACGTGCAGCATCTCGTGGAGGTAGTCCGAGCGCAGGGTCGCCTCGTACCACCCGGAGAAGTAGAGGATCCACGGCGACAGCACGAACAGCGCGAACGTCAGCGGCGGGAACGACAGCACGCGTACGACGCGCGAGTGCAGCACCGCGAGCAGCGCCCGGCGGGGGCGACCCCGCATCGCCCGCAGGGCCAGCGTGACCGGGGCGCCGAGGGCCAGCATCAGCGGCACCAGCATCGAGAGCAGCATGTGCTGCACCATGTGGGCGCTCAGCAGCGTGGTGTCGTAGGCCGCCAGCCCCGACGAGGTCGCGAAGTAGAAGGTCCCCATCCCGCCGACGACGAACGCCAGCGTCCGTCCGACCGGCCAGGCGTCGCCGCGCCGGCGCAGCGTGCGCACGCCGACGAGGTACGCCCCGGTGACCCAGACCGTGACGATCGTGAGGAAAGGGTCGATTCCCCACTCGGTGAACGCCGAACCGGGACCGAACGGCGGCAGCGTCGGGGTGGAGGCGGACAGAGCGGACAGCACCTCCCCAGCGTAGGCGCCCCTCCGTGAGTCACAGTGTGAACAAGATGACCCTCCGTGGCCGGGGGTCGTGGTGCTTCCTCAGCCGGTTGTCGACATAATGGCCCCCGTGGCGACATCAACTGCTGTGATTCCCGCGTCCCGTCTCCACGGTCATCACGACCGTCCGAGCATGGTGAGCGTCGGCACCATCATCTGGCTGGCCTCGGAGCTGATGTTCTTCGCCGCACTCTTCGCGGCGTACTTCACGATCCGAGCCGTGTCGCCGGACCTGTGGGCCCAGGAGACGGCCAAGCTCAACGTGCCGTTCTCCTCGATCAACACCACGATCCTGGTGCTGTCGTCGCTGACCTGCCAGCTGGGCGTCTTCGCCGCCGAGCGCGGTCAGGTCGGGCGCACGGGCAGCGTGCTCAACGTCCGCGGGTGGGGCCTGCGCGAGTGGTTCATCCTCACCTACTGCATGGGCGCGGTCTTCATCGGCGGCCAGGCGCTGGAGTACACCGAGCTCATCCACGAGGGCGTCACGATCCCCTCCTCGGCCTACGGCTCGCTGTTCTACCTCGCCACCGGCTTCCACGGCCTCCACGTGACCGGCGGACTGATCGCCTTCCTCTACGTCCTGGGGCGCACCTACCTGGCCAAGAAGTTCACCCACGAGCAGGCGGTCACCGCGATCGTCGTCTCCTACTACTGGCACTTCGTCGACGTGGTGTGGATCGGGCTGTTCGCCACGGTCTACATCCTCCAGTAGGCCCCGCCGGCCTCCCCGAGCCCCTTCCGCAGACGGACAAGGATCCCCCGTGCGACGACTCTCCGCTCGACTCTCCGCCTCACGACGCAGCAGGTACGCCGCGCCGGTCGTGCTCCTGCTGGCCCTGGTCTTCATGGGCGGCGTCTACAGCGTGGCCGCCAACCGCGTGATGAGCCCGGCCCAGGCCGAGACCAGCAGCTACGACCAGGACACCGTCGCCAAGGGCCGCGCGCTGTTCCTGGTCGGCTGCTCCTCCTGCCACGGGCTCAACGGCCAGGGCGTCACCACCAAGGACGGCCAGCAGTACGGCCCGCCGCTGGTCGGCGTCGGCGCCGCCGCCGTGGACTTCCAGGTCGGCACCGGCCGTATGCCGATGGCCGCCCCCGGGGCCCAGGCCCCGGTGAAGCCGAAGGTCTACCAGCCCGACGAGATCGAGGCCCTCGCCGCCTACGTCGCCTCGCTCGGCCCCGGCCCGGCCATCCCGGACGCGGAGAAGTACGACCCCGACACGATCCCCGAGGACGAGCGCGCCGAGGCCGTCGTGCGCGGCGGTGAGTTCTTCCGCACCAACTGCACCGCCTGCCACAACTTCGCCGCCTCCGGTGGCGCCCTTCCGGGCGGCAAGTACGCCCCCTCCCTCATCGGGGTCGACCCCGTCCACATCTACGAGGCGCTGATCACCGGTCCGCAGCAGATGCCGGTCTTCTCCGACGAGGTGATCACCCCCGAGCAGAAGCGCGACGTGATCGCCTACATCCAGAGCATCGACGACACCCCGGCCTACGGCGGCTTCCAGATGGGCTCCCTCGGGCCGGTCAGCGAGGGCATGTTCGCCTGGATCGCCGGCATCGGCGGGCTGGTCGTGTTCGCCATCTGGATCGCCTCGCACACCGCACGCACCACCCGGAAGGGAGCCTCCCAGTGACCGACCTCGTCCCCGGGCACGGTCATCAGGACCCGGACGCCACGGGCCCCGGCGACACCGTCGCCACGACCGGCCCGATCGCCGACCCGGGCCTGCCCGAGCACCTCCCCCGACCGACCGACGTCGACCCCCGGGCCGAGAAGCGTGCCGAGCGCCAGGTCGCCGGCTTCTTCGCCGCCAGCATCGTGCTGGTGGTCCTGTTCGTGGTCTCCTACTTCGCCTTCGAGATCGGCGACAACCCCGACACCTTCCTCGGTCTCGGCGCCTCCAACCTGTTCCTCGGCCTCACGCTCGGCCTGGCCCTGCTGTTCATCGGCATCGGCGCCATCCAGTGGTCGCGCAAGCTGATGAACGACCACGAGATCGTCGAGGACCGCCACCCCGCCCGGTCCTCCGACGAGGACCGCGAGACCACGCTGACGGCCCTCCAGGCCGGCATCGACGACTCCGGCATCGCTCGTCGCCCCCTGATCCGCAACACGCTCCTCGGCGCCATGGGTGCCCTGGGCCTGGTCGCGATCATCCCGCTGCGCGACCTCGGCCCGCTGCCGGGCCGGGCGCTGTACAAGACCGTGTGGCGCGAGGGCATGCGGGTCTGCAACGACGTCTCGGGTGCGCCCCTCAAGCCCGAGTGGATCGAGATCGGCCAGCTGATCAACGCCGAGCCGGAGATCTTCTACAACGGCGAGCCCTACGGCCAGGAGGCCATCACCGGCCACGAGCAGCTGGTCGAGAAGACCAAGGCCGCGATCATCGTGGTCCGGATGGAGCCCGGCGACATCACCCCGTCCAAGGGACGCGAGGACTGGGGCGTCGGCGGCATCCTGGCCTACAGCAAGATCTGCACCCACGTGGGCTGCCCGATCTCGCTGTGGGAGCAGCAGACCCACCACCTGCTGTGCCCGTGCCACCAGTCGACTTTTGACCTCGCGGATAATGGCAAGGTGGTCTTCGGGCCCGCCGCTCGCGCCTTGCCCCAGCTGCCGTTGGCGGTGGACGATGAGGGCTACCTGATCGCCACGAGCGACTTCACCGAACCGGTCGGGCCGAGCTTCTGGGAGCGTGGATGATGAGCACGACCAAGACGGTGGCCAAGACGGCGGTCAAGCCGACCAAGCCCAGCAAGATCGGTGGCGCGGCCACCTGGGCCGACGAGCGCCTCGGCCTCGGCGGGCTCGGCAAGAAGCAGCTGCGCAAGGTCTTCCCCGACCACTGGTCCTTCATGCTGGGCGAGATCGCCCTGTGGAGCTTCGTGGTCCTCCTGCTGACCGGCGTGTTCCTGACCTTCTGGTTCAAGCCGAGCATGGGCGAGGTCGTCTACAACGGCTCCTACGCCCAGCTGCGCGGCATCGAGATGTCGGAGGCCTACGCCTCCACGCTGAACATCTCCTTCGACGTGCGCGGCGGCCTGCTGATGCGCCAGATGCACCACTGGGCGGCGATGCTCTTCGTCGCCGCGATGTTCGTGCACCTGATCCGCGTCTTCCTCACCGGCGCGTTCCGCAAGCCGCGTGAGCTCAACTGGGTGATCGGCGGCGTGCTCCTGCTGCTGGGCATCCTCGAGGGCTTCGCCGGCTACTCGCTGCCCGACGACCTGCTGTCCGGCACCGGCCTGCGGATCGCGGACGGCCTGGTCAAGGCGACCCCGGTGGTCGGCACCTACATGTCGTTCTTCATGTTCGGTGGCGAGTTCCCCGGCGACGTGATCATCCCGCGGCTCTACGCCGCGCACATCCTGCTGATCCCCGGCCTGATCCTGGCGCTCATCGGGGCCCACATGATGCTGCTCGTCTACCACAAGCACACGCAGTGGCCTGGCCCCGGCCGCACCGAGAAGAACGTCGTCGGCTTCCCGCTGATGCCGATCTACATGGCCAAGGCCGGCGGCTTCTTCTTCATCGTCTTCGGCGTGACCGCCCTCATGGGTGGCCTGCTCTCGATCAACCCGGTGTGGCGCTACGGCCCCTACAACCCGGCCGAGGTGACCGCGGGCTCCCAGCCCGACTGGTACATGGGCATCGCCGAGGGTCTGCTGCGCATCTTCCCCGGCTGGGAGACCCACATCTGGGGCAAGACGATCTCCTGGAACGTCATGATCCCGGGCCAGATCCTGCCGTTCGTGGTCTTCGGGGCGGCCCTCGCCTACCCCTTCATCGAGGCCTGGATCACCGGTGACAAGCGCGAGCACCACCTGCTGGAGCGCCCGCGCAACGCGCCGAACCGGACGGCCTTCCTGGTCGCGCTGATGACCCTCTACGGCGTGCTCTGGGCGGCCGGTGGCAACGACATCCTCGCCACGCGGTTCCACCTCGACCTCAACCAGATCACCTACTTCGCCCGGGGTGCGGTCTTCGTGCTGCCGGTGATCGCCTTCATCCTGACCCGCCGCTGGTGCATCTCGCTGCAGCGGGCCGACGAGGCGCGCCTGCTGCACGGCTACGAGACCGGCGTCATCATGCGGTCGCCCGAGGGCGGCTACTCCGAGCGCCACGCCCCCATCCCGCTCGGAGGAGGCCTACAACCTCACCGCGCGGGAGCAGCACCCCGTCTACCTCGGCTCCGCGGCCACCGACTCCAACGGGGTCGCGGCCAAGGGCGGCCGGCTCAGCGGGATCCGCGCGCGGCTCTCGAAGTACTGGTTCGGCGACAACGTGCCGACGCCGACCCGCGAGGAGCTCGAGGAGGCGCACCACCACGCCGAGCTCGAGCCCGGCTACGGCGACCCGGACCACGCCCTGGTGGCCGCCGACGGTCACCAGTACGACGGCCGCTACGAGATGGGCGACGACGAGCTCCGCAAGGGGCACTGACCCGCTCCCCCGCCTCGACCAGCACAGCACGAAGGCCGCCCGGACGACCGGGCGGCCTTCGTCGTTCCGCTCCCCCGCCCGCCCACCGGCCCGCCGTCACACGTGGGGACCTCCGTCCACAAGAGCGTCCTTCGCCACGACACACGTCCACGATCGTCCACATGGAGGGACTTCGACGCGTGTCGGGCATCGATGCCGTGACGAGGCCCTGACCGGCCGGATCACGCTCGTGGACGTCGGCGGCCGCCTCTGCCTGCACCGGGTCCCCCGTCGTGAGACGCCGGAGGGCCGCCCGGATCACCGGACGGCCCTCCTGAGACGTTCAGGGCTCAGCTGAGCGCGCTGCCCTGCTTGTACTCGCGCCACGGGACGTTCCAGTCGCCGTAGCCGTTGGCGGCCTCCATGGGCCGGTCGGTGCCGGTCACCTCGACCGGGTCGCCGACCTTGGTCAGACCGAACAGCCACTGGGCGTTGGACGGGCTCATCCCCACGCAGCCGTGCGAGACGTTGGCGTAGCCCTGCGAGCCGACCGACCAGGGGGCGGCGTGCAGGAACTCACCGGAGTAGGTGACGCGCTGGGCGTACTTCACGTCGCTGAGGTTGTAGTACTCCGGGTTGCCGGGGTCGATGCCGGTCGTGGCCGCATCCATCCGCTTGCTGGTGAACTTCTCGACGATCACCTTGGTGCCCGACCGGGTCGGTGAAGCCGGGCTTGCCGCCCGTGATCGGGATGGTGCGCAGCAGCTTGCCGTTGTGCAGCACCTTCATCTGGTGGCTGGCGAGGCTGACCTTCATGACCGTGCGAGTCGCCGATGGTGAAGGAGCTCGAGCGGTCCTCCTGGCCGAAGATGCCGCCGCCGGCGGGCACGCTGTTGATCGCGGCCTCGACGTCGACCTTGGTGCCGGGCTTCCAGTAGTTCTTGGGACGCCAGCGGACCTCGTTGTCGGAGACCCAGTGCCAGGTGCCCTTCTGGGCCGGCGTGGTCGTGACGGAGAGGTGACGCTCGAAGGAGGCGTGGTTCTTGACCGGGACGTCGAAGCGCAGGACGACCGGCATCGCCACGCCGACCGTCGCGCCGTCGCCGGGGACCAGGGTCGGGTAGGTCTGCTCGTCGAGGGTCAGGTCCTCGGTCTTGAAGGTGCGGGCGAACTGCTTGGAGAGGCCGTTCTCGTCCTCCGCCGTCGCCTTGACGCGGTAGGTCATGCCGGGCTCGAGGACGTCCGAGGCCTTCCAGGACGTGCCGTCGTCGGCCAGTGCGCCGGCGATGCGTGCCTTGCCGTTGGCGCTGCGCACGCGGACGTCGGTCAGGGTGCCCTGGTCGGCGGTCAGCTTGACGACCTTGTCGACGCGGACGGGCTTGCGGCGGGTCACGTTGGCCGTGACGCTGACCTGCGGGACCTCGGGCGAGGCGCTGGTCTCGTCGGCGAACGGGTTGCCGATGGCCTTGTCGCCGTCGACATCAGCGTTGCACGCGGTCAGTGACCCCACGGTCAGCAGGCTCAGGCTCACCACCGCGGCAGCGCGGGGCTTCCGCGACGCGGAGACGGGCTTGCGGGACAGCACGGGATCGATCCCCCCTCGGGATTGAAGTCGTGGAATTCCCAACTGTAACAACCGGGGCCGCGCAAACCCGCATTGCGAACGGTGGCCTCGCTCACGCGTCGAGGTCCGGTTCACACCCTTGAGGAGGGGGAGAGCGCTCAGTGCGCGTGCACGCCGCGGTAGTACTCGAAGACCCAGCCGCTCAGCGCCGCCGCGCCGATCACGATGCCGATGACGAACAACCACCAGGCCTGCATGGCGACCGCGAAGACGATCACGCCGAGCGTCAGGCCGCACCACAGCGGCCACCAGGAGTACGGCGGGAAGAAGCCGAGCTCGCCGGCGCCGTCGGCGACCTCCGCGTCCTTGCGGTCCTCGGGCCGCGGGGTGCCGAGCTGTGACATCCGCCGGGCGTGGAAGCCGAGGTAGAAGGTGATCAGCAGCGTCAGCAGCGACGTCATCACCAGGGCGGTGGTGCCCGTGGGGTCACCCGCGAGGAACCAGTAGACCGGCGAGATGAACACGAAGAAGATCGTGCACGCGCCGAAGATCCAGGCTTCGACCTTCATCTAGAGGACCCTTCCCTGGTCAGCACCGACCCGAGGATCGTTCGGGTCGTTGTCGGGCAGCTCGAGCGCGGCGATCTCCGGGTGGTGCAGGTCGAACGCCGGGGACTCCGAGCGGATGCGCGGCAGCGTGTGGAAGTTGTGCCGCGGCGGCGGGCAGCTGGTCGCCCACTCCAGCGAGCGGCCCCAGCCCCACGGGTCGTCGACGACCACGTCGGGCGCGGACTTGGCGGTCTTGTAGACGTTCCAGATGAACGGCAGGATCGAGGCCGCCAGGATGAACGAGCCGACCGTCGAGATCTGGTTGAGCAGCGTGAAGCCCTCGTCGGGCAGGTAGTCGGCGTAGCGGCGCGGCATGCCCTCGACGCCCAGCCAGTGCTGGACCAGGAACGTGGTGTGGAAGCCGACGAACAGCATCCAGAACTGCACCTTGCCGAGACGCTCGTCGAGCATCTTGCCGAACATCTTGGGCCACCAGAAGAAGAAGCCCGCGAACATCGCGAACACCACGGTGCCGAAGACGACGTAGTGGAAGTGCGCCACCACGAAGTAGCTGTCGGAGACGTGGAAGTCCAGCGGCGGGGCGGCCAGGATCACGCCGGTCAGGCCGCCGAAGAGGAAGGTCGTGAGGAAGCCGAGCGCCCAGAGCATGGGCGTCTCGAACGTCAACGACCCGTTCCACATCGTGCCGATCCAGTTGAAGAACTTCACCCCGGTCGGGACGGCGATCAGCATCGTCATGCCGGAGAAGAAGGCCAGGTCGACCGAGCCGGTGACGAACATGTGGTGCGCCCACACCGCCATCGAGAGGATCGCGATCGCCAGGGTGGCGCCGACCAGGCCGACGTAGCCGAAGATCGGCTTGCGGCTGAAGACCGGCAGCACCTCGGTGATGATGCCGAAGAACGGCAACGCGATGATGTAGACCTCGGGATGGCCGAAGAACCAGAACAGGTGCTGCCACAGGATCGGACCGCCGTGGACCGGGTCGAAGACGTGGGCCCCGAACGCGCGGTCCGCCTCGAGGGTCAGCAGCGCGGCCGCGAGGATCGGGAAGACCATCAGCACGAGGATGCTGGTGATCAGCGTGTTCCAGGTGAAGATCGGCATCCGGAACATCGTCATGCCGGGCGCGCGCATGCAGATGATCGTGGTGGTGAAGTTGACCGCGCCGAGGATGGTGCCCAGACCGGCCATCCACAGGCCCATGATCCACAGGTCACCGCCGACGCCGGGGCTGTTGATGCCGTCGGAGAGCGGGACGTAGGCGAACCAGCCGAAGGCCGCCGCGCCGCCCGGGGTGAGGAAGCCGGCGCCGACGATGAGGCCGCCGAGCAGGTAGAGCCAGTAGCTGAACATGTTGAGCCGCGGGAACGCCACGTCGGGCGCGCCGATCTGCAGCGGCATGATCGCGTTGCCGAAGGCGAAGAACAGCGGCGTCGCGAACAGCAGCAGCATGATCGTGCCGTGCATCGTGAACAGCTCGTTGTAGCGCTGGTCGCTCACGATCTGCTGACCCGGGTAGGCCAGCTCGGAGCGGATCAGCAGCGCCATGATGCCGCCGAGGATGAACCAGGCGAACGCGGTGCCGAAGTACAGCTTGCCGATCAGCTTGTGGTCGGTCGTGGTGAGGACGCGCACGACCTGCTGGCCGAGCGTGGGGGTCGGTGCCCCGCCCTGCGGGCTGTGACCGCCGTGTCCGGCGGTGCCTGCGTGCGGGTCGGCGGTGGCAGTCACTCGCTCTCCTCGGGGTTGATGTCGCCCTGGATGTCCTCGAGCCCGGCCTGTGTGTCCGCGGCCCGGCCGCCCTTGAACAGCCCGACGTTGCCGGGGTTCTGGGCCAGCTTCTCGAGGTAGGCGTCGTACTCGTCCGCGGAGACGATCCTGACGTTGAACAGCATCCGCGAGTGGTAGACGCCGCAGAGCTCGGCGCACTTGCCCTTGTAGGTGCCCTCACGCGTCGGGGTGAGCGTGAAGGTGTTGGTCTTGCCCGGGATGACGTCTTCCTTGTAGTGGAAGCCGGCCACCCAGAAGGAGTGGATCACGTCGGGCGAGTTGAGGTCGAAACGGACGATCTCGTCGACCGGGAGGACCAGCGTCGGCGGGTTGGCCGGGGTGCCGACCACGTTGACGGTCTGGCCGCCGATCGCGTCCTCCTCGACGTAGTTGAAGCTCCACGACCACTTCTGGCCGATCACGTTGATCACGTGGTCGGGGGCCGGAGTCGCCTTCACCTCGTCCTGCACCTTGACCACGTAGTCGAAGAGCACCAGGACCACGATCACCGGGGCGACCGTGTAGAGGATCTCCATCGGCAGGTTGTAGCGCGTCTGCACGGGGATCTCGTCGTCGCTGCGGCGACGGAAGGCGATGATCGCGTAGAAGATCAGGCCCCAGACCAGGACGCCGACCGCGAGAGCCGCGACCCACGTCCACTGCCAGAACTCGATCATCACGTCCGAACGGTCGGACGCGGCCACGGGCATGGCGCCGCGCTTCCACTCGTCCTGCTGGGCCTGCGAACAGGACGCCAGGAGGAGGAGCAGGGGGATCAGGGCGACCCCGGCAAGACGGCGTGCGCGCTTCTGGAGCTGCAGACCCACAGACAGGCCTCTCTCTTCACAACACGGCGGACAGCGGAAACCCTACTACTGCGCGTGCCGCGAGTGACGCCGTGGCCGCCCTTGCGGCCGGGATGTGATCCTTCCGACGCCTGGGCGCCCCGACAGCGGGGCCTGACCGACAATGGGGGCGTGCCCGGATACCTCGACTCCGCGTCCGCGGAGCCCCTCTCGCCGCGGGCGCGCGAGACGCTCCTCGCGGCGTACGACGCCGGCTGGGCCGACCCCCTGCGGCTGCACCACCCGGCCCGACGGGCGCGCCTGCTGCTCGACAACGCCCGAGCCGCCGCCGCCGAGGCGCTCGGCGTGCGCGACGGGGAGGTGAGCTTCACCCCGTCGGGGACCCACGCGGTCCACCTGGGCCTGCTCGGCCTCCTGCACGGGCGCCGGGACGTCTCGGACCGGGTCGTGCACACCGCGGTCGAGCACTCCGCCGTGTTCGCCGCCGTCCGCTGGTCCGGCTCCCCCGCCGCCGCGGTGCCGGTCGACCCCGCGGGCCGCCTCGACCTCGCGGCTCTCGCCGGCGCCCTCTCGCAGCCGGCCGGCGTGGCGGCGGTGCAGCAGGCCAACCCGGAGGTCGGCACGCTCCAGCCGCACGACGAGGTCGGCGCGCTGTGCGCCGAGGCCGGCGTACCCCTGCTGGTGGACGCCTGCGCCGTCGGGCGCCCGCCTGCCGCTGCCCGACCGGTGGGACGCCGCCGCCCTGTCGGCGCACAAGTGGGGCGGTCCGGCCGGCGTCGGCCTGCTGCTGGTGCGGCACGGCTCGCGCTGGCGGCCGCCGCTGCCGACCGACGACCGGGTCGACCACCGGGTCGCGGGCTTCGAGAACGTCCCCGCCGCGCTCGCCGCTGCCGCCGCCCTCCAGGAGCGGGTCGACGAGCGCGCGGCGCTGGCTCGCCGGCACGAGGCGCTCGCCTCCCGGCTGCGCCACCTCCTCGGCGGCGTCGAGGACGTCGACGTCCACGGCCCCGACGTCGCCGAGCAACGGCTCCCCCACCTGGTGTCGTTCTCGTTCCTCTACGTCGACGGCGAGGCGCTGGTGCACGCCCTGGGCGAGCGGGGGTGGGCGGTCGCCAGCGGGTCGGCCTGCACCGCCTCGGCGATGGAGCCCTCCCACGTGCTGGTCGCGATGGGGGCGCTCACCCACGGCAACGTCCGGGTCTCCTTCGCGCGCGACACCACCGACGACGACGTCGACCGGCTGGCGGACGACCTGCGCGCGGTCGTGGAGGAGCTCAGGGCGAGGCTCAGGTGAGCGAGCCGCTCGACTGCAGGGGGCTCGAGTGCCCCGCGCCGGTGATCCGCCTCGCGCGCCTGGCGGCGGACCTGCCCCCCGGCACCACCATCGAGGTGGCCTGCGACGACCCGGCCGCGCTCACCGACGTGCCCGCCTGGTGCCGCATGCGCGGCCATGAGTACGCCGGTCGGCACGAGGCCGCGGACGGGGTCCCGGTGCTGGTGGTGCGGCTGTCCGGGTGACCGAACCCCGTCGAGGTCAGGGCCTGGCGGTGCTGACGTGGGGCGCGATCTCGGCGCGCGCCTCCTCGCCGTACGCCCCGGCCAGGCGCTCGAGGAACGCGCTGCGGCGCAGGGTGTACTCCTGGGTGCCCACGCGCTCGACCACGTAGACCGCGAGCAGGCAGCCCAGCTGGGCGGCGCGCTCGTAGGAGAGCCCCCAGCTCAGCGCGGCGAGGAACCCGGCGCGGAAGGCGTCGCCGACGCCGGTCGGCTCCACCTTGGCCGTCTCGGGCACCGCCTTGACCGTCACCGACTCCTCGCCCTTGCGGTCCAGGCGGACGCCCTCGGCGCCCAGCGTGACCACCCAGGTGCCGACCCGGTCGAGCACCTGCTCGGGGGTCCAGCCCGTCTTCTGCACCAGCAGGGCGGCCTCGTACTCGTTGGTGAACAGCAGGTCGGCGCCGTCGACGAGGTCGCGGATCATCTGGCCGTCGCCGAAGGCGAGCTGCTGGGAGGGGTCGGCGACGAAGCGGTAGCCGCGGTCGCGGCACTCCTGGGTGTGGCGCAGCATCGCCTCGGGGTCGTTGGGACCGACGTGGACGTAGTCGACGTGGCCGACGCGGTCGGCGATCGGCCGCAGCTCGATCTCGCGCGCCTCCGACATCGCCCCGGCGTAGAAGGACGCGATCTGCGCCATCGTCTCGTCGTTGGTGCACACGAACCGGGCGGTGTGCTTCTCGGCCGAGACGTGCACCGAGTCGCAGTCGACGTTGTGCCGCTCGAGCCAGGAGCGGTAGTCGACGAAGTCGGCCCCGACCGCTCCCGCCAGGACGGGACGCAGCCCCAGGCTGCCGAGGCCGAAGGCGATGTTGGCCGCACACCCGCCGCGCCTGATCTCGAGGTCCTCCACCAGGAAGGACAGGGCGATCTTGTCGAGCTGGTCGACCACCAGCGAGTCGGCGAACCGCCCCGGGAAGGACATCAGGTGGTCGGTCGCGATGGAGCCGGTGACGATGAGGGACACACCTGGAATGTACTCGCGAACACTACCGACCAGTACGCGTAGGTCGACCGATGAGTAACCCTTAGCGTCGATTTCATGACTTACGAGCGCGTGCCCTACGCCGATGCCGAGACCCCTCACGCGATGAGCACCGACTGCCTCCAGGCGGGCTCCAACCTCCACCTCCCCGGCCAGCGCGTGGTCGAGACCAGCGGTGGCGACCTGTTCCAGGACGTCATCACGCAGCCGGGGTCGTTCGCCTCCTCCGTCGCGGTGCCCGAGAGCCTGGCCCGCCTGGCCGGCGAGATGGCCCTGCACTTCGACTGACCGCCACCGGCACCGCACTCGGGCCCGGTCGTCCCTGGGACGGCCGGGCTTGTGCGTGTCCCGATACTTCCCCTTGTGGCTGAGCGACGAGGTGTGGGCTCCGGCGCCGCCGGGTTCGCCGTCCTCGTGGTGATGCTGCTCGGCTGGTGGCTGGCCAGCGGCAACGGTCCCGGCGGGCCGCCCGGGTCGGCCTCCCGGATGACCCGGCCCGAGACCGCGACCGTCCCCACCACCGACGTCCCGACCAGCACCCCGCGCACCATCCCCCTCGGCCTGCCCCTGGTCTCCTGGAGCCAGACGGGCCGCACCCTGCGGCTGACCTACCGCCGCGGGGACGCCGACTGCTTCGGCCGGCTCGCCACCCCCCAGGTCCGCGAGAGCGACGTCGCGGTGACGATCACGCTGCTGCGCGAGCGCCCCGCCGGCGGACCCGCGCGCTGCCCCCTCACCACCACCGGCACGGTGCTGGTCGACCTCGACGGTCCGGTCGGCGACCGCTCGGTCCTGGACGGGTCGTACGTCGACCGCCGGGTCCGCGTCGAGCCTCGGTAGGGGCGCGGGCGCGGAACGTGCGGCAAAACTGCTACTCCCCGAGCGTTGCAACGCTCGGGGAGTGCCAAATTCACTAGGGCCCTAGTGAAACCGAGGCCCAGCGGCGAGCAGATGACTCAGTGGAAGGAGTCCCCGCAGGCGCAGGAGCCGGTCGCGTTGGGGTTGTCGATGGTGAAGCCCTGCTTCTCGATGGTGTCGACGAAGTCGATCGTCGCGCCGTTGAGGTAGGGCTTGCTCATCCGGTCGACGACCACGCCGACCCCGTCGAAGTCGGTGATCACGTCACCGTCGAGGTCGCGCTCGTCGAAGAAGAGCTGGTAGCGCAGGCCCGAGCAGCCACCCGGCTGCACGGCGATGCGGAGCTTGAGGTCGTCGCGGCCCTCCTGGGTGAGGAGGCTGCGGACCTTGTCCGCCGCGGCCTGCGACAGGTTGATCTGGTCCTGGCGGATCTCGACCTGCTCGGTCATGGAGGCTGACTCCCTGGGGCTTGGCGTGTGGGTCCGAGGGGGACGCCTGTGGTCCCTCGTCGTCCTCAATGGTCGCACATGCGCGGTTATTCCTCGGTCCCGACCGAGCCCGCCGCCGGCTGCCCCGCGGGCTAGCGCGACCAGGTGCGGGCGACCCGCTCGGCGAGGTCGGCCAGCGCGCCGGCGGGGTCGGCGAAGGAGCGCTCCTCCCCCACCAGGTCGACCACGGAGTACGCCGACTCCACCCCGAGCGCGCGCATCTCCCGGGAGCCCACGAGCACCCGCCCGGCGAGGGCGACGCACGGCTGGAGGGCACGCTGGGCGACCGACGCGACGCCGTACGGCACCTTCCCGGAGCGGGAGGAGAAGTCGAAGGCCCCCTCGCCGGTGACCACCAGGTCGGCCCGCGCCGCCCGCTCGGGGAGGCCGACCGCCTCGGCGACCAGCTCCACGCCCGGCTGCCGGACGGCGCCGAGCAGCAGCAGGGCGAACCCGAGCCCGCCGGCGGCGCCGGCGCCCGGGGACAGGGAGGTACGCCGGTCGGTGGCGGCGACCAGCCGCTCGAGCGTGCCCTCGACCCAGGTGAGGCGCTCGGGGGTGACGCCCTTCTGGGGGCCGTAGGTGTTGGTGGCCCCGCGCAGGCCGAGCAACGGGTTGTCCACGTCGCTGGCCGCGACGATCTCGACGCCGGCGAGCCGGTCGCGGGCGGCGGTGAGGTCGACGCGCTCCAGGGTCGCCAGGCTCGCCGGCCCGCCGTCGAGGGCGCCGGGCGGCTCGGCGGTGGCGCCGAGGGCCGACAGCAGCCCCGCTCCCCCGTCGTTGGTGCCGGTCCCGCCGAGGCCGACGACGACCCGCTGCGCCCCGGCGTCGACCGCCGCGGCCACCAGCGCACCCACCCCGCGGGTGTGGGCGCTCTCGGGGTCGCGCTGCTCGCTCAGGTGCAGGCCGCACGCCTGCGCCGCCTCGACGTAGGCGGTCGTGCCGACGCGCAGCACCGCCGCCGGGACGTCGCCGCCGTACGCCCCGGGGACGACGAGGGCCTGCAGCTCGCCGCCGAGGGCGTGGTGCAGCACGTCGAGGAACCCCGGCCCGCCGTCGGCCATCGGCACCAGGTCCAGCTCGTCGCCGGGCGCCCGCCTGGCCCAGCCCTCGGCGATGGCGCGCGCTGCCTCGACCGCGGTGAGCGTGCCGGCGAACTTGTCCGGCGCGACCAGCACCCTCACGCGAGGGACTCCGCCAGGTGCCGCGCCGCCGTACGGACCATCGCCGCGCGGGTCTGCGGGGTGGCGCTGCCCATGTGCGGCAGCAGGGTCAGCCGCGGGGTGCGCAGGAGCCGTTCGGGGACGTGCGGCTCGTCGTCGTAGACGTCGAGACCGGCGGCGGCGATCCGGCCGTCGTCGAGGCGGTCGCACAGCGCCTCGGCGTCGAGGATCGGCCCGCGGGCGGTGTTGACCACGATCGCGCCCGGCGGCAGGAGGTCGAGCTCGCGGGCGCCGACCAGGCCGCGGGTCTCCTCGGTCAGCGGGACGTGCAGGCTCAGGACGTCGCTGACCCGCAGCAGGTCGTCCAGCGACTCGACGTGGCCCGGCCGGCCGCACGCGGTGCGGTGGAGGTGGCGCACCTGCATCCCGAGCGCCGCGGCGACCTCGCCGACGCGCTGGGCGGTGTTGCCGAAACCGACCAGACCCAGCCGGGCACCGTGCAGGTCCCGGCCGGAGACGCCGTCGAAGCGCAGCCCGGTCCACTCCCCCGCCCTCAGCCGCGCCTGGGCGTCGTCGGTCTGCCGCGCGCACACCAGCAGCAGGGTCAGAGCGAGCTCGGCGGTGGCCACGGAGGTCGGGGCGGGAGCGTTGCGCAGCACGACGCCGCGGCGCTCCAGCGCGGCGAGGTCCATCCCGTCGTACCCGGCGCCCGCGACGGAGACGACCCTCAGGGCGGGCAGCCGCTCGAGATCGGCCTCGCCCAGGCGCTGCTGCGCGCCGCAGACCAGGCCCACGGCCCGCGGGGCGCTCGGGGTGGTCCAGCAGGTCGGGCGCCGCGACGACATGCACGTCGTACGCCGGGAGCTCGCCGGCCACGTCGAGCGGCAGGCCGGAGCCCGGGCCGACGGGGAGGGCGACCAGGACCACGGGACGGTCATCGGAGGTCACCTGCCACTGAATAGCATGCGCGCATGACCAGCACCTCCGTGGACCTCCCGCTGCTCACCCTCGGTCGCGGGCGGGACCCGCAGTCCGAGCGCGGGGTGGACTGCCCCGGCGACCTCCCGGCGGCCTCCGACCCCGGCCTCGTCGAGCGGGCCCGGGCCGCCAAGGCGGCGCTCGGTGACCGGGTGTTCGTCCTGGGTCACCACTACCAGCGCGACGAGGTGATCCAGTTCGCCGACGTCACGGGCGACTCGTTCAAGCTCGCGCGCGAGGCCGCCGCCCGGCCCCAGGCCGACCACATCGTGTTCTGCGGCGTTCACTTCATGGCCGAGTCGGCCGACATCCTCACCGCCGACCACCAGAAGGTGGTGCTCCCCGACCTCGCCGCGGGCTGCTCCATGGCGGACATGGCACGGCTCCCGCAGGTCGAGGACGCCTGGGCGGCGCTCGAGCGCGCCGGCGTCGCCGCGACCACGGTGCCGGTGACCTACATGAACTCCTCGGCGGACATCAAGGCGTTCTGCGGCCGCAACGGCGGCACCGTCTGCACCTCCAGCAACGCCCAGGTCGCCCTGGACTGGGCGTTCGCCCAGCACGGGCCCGAGACCAAGGTGCTGTTCCTTCCCGACCAGCACCTGGGCCGCAACACCGCGGTGCTCGAGCTCGGCCTGGCACTGGAGGACTGCGTGGTCTGGGACCCCCTGCGGCCCCAGGGCGGGCTCACGCCCGAGGAGCTCGCCGGCGCCCGGATGATCCTGTGGAAGGGCCACTGCTCGGTCCACGGCCGCTTCTCCGCCGAGTGCGTCGACGAGGTCCGCGAGCGCGTCCCGGACGTCACCGTGCTGGTCCACCCCGAGTGCCGCCACGAGGTGGTGACCAAGGCGGACCTGGTCGGGTCGACGGAGTACATCATCAAGACGATCGCCGCGGCCCCCGCCGGCTCGGCGTGGGCGGTGGGGACCGAGCTCAACCTGGTGCAGCGGCTGGCCGCCGAGCACCCGGACAAGACGGTGGTCTTCCTCGACCGGACGGTCTGCTACTGCGCCACGATGAACCGGATCGACCTGCCCCACCTGGTGTGGGCGCTGGAGAGCCTGGTCGCCGGCCAGGACGTCAACGTGATCGAGGTGGACCCGGACACCGCGCACTGGGCCCAGGTCGCGCTGCAGCAGATGCTCGACCTGCCCGGCCACTGAGCCGCTGGCTCTCGCGCCTCGTCCGGTTGCGGACGCGCTATGGCGCGTCCGCAACCGGACGGCGCGGGGCAGGGTCAACGGCGCGGGGCCGGGTCAGAGGCCGGGGGCGCCCCAGAGCGCCATCCAGCGCGAGAGGTCCTTCTCGACCGGCAGGTCGCGGGCCAGCAGGTCGCGCACCTGCATCTCCAGCAGGTTGTCGCGGCGACGCTCACCGGTGGGCGCGAACGGGTAGAACGTGCCCTGCTTGTAGAGGTAGACCAGCCCCAGCGTCCGGCCCGACGGGTCCCGGAACGACACCAGCGAGCACAGCAGCCCCTCGGCGAAGCCCTGCAGCTCCAGCGAGGTGTTGATCGCGTGCAGGTCGGTGACCAGCGAGCTCAGGTCCTCCTGGCGCGCCAGGAGCCAGGTGAAGCCGAACTCGTCGGTCGACCGCTCCAGGTCGGGGTCGTCGTCGTTGTCGAGCAGCTCGACGATCTGTCCCAGCGCCTCGTGGAACGCCGGGCCCTCCGCGCCGCGGAAGCACACCGCGCCCTGCCCGGTCATCGCCATGTCCATCGCCGCCTGCAGCGTCAGCGCGGCGTTGGGCAGCGCGAACAGCGCGTCGAGGTCGGGCTTGGGCGGCCGGGACAGGCCGAGGAGGTCGCGCAGGCCCACCGGTCAGGCCCCCGCGCCGGGGAAGCCGCCGTCGAGCGGGCGCCCCAGCTCGGTCGAGACCTTGGAGAGCTGCTCGAGCCGCTGCTCCAGCGAGGGGTGGGTGGAGGTCAGCGTGCGCAGCGAGACGCCGCTCAGCGCCGGGGCGATGAAGAAGGCGTTCATCGCCGATGCGCTGCGCAGGTCGCGCTGCGGGATGGCCGAGATGTCGCCGGTGATCTTGACCAGGGCGTCGGCCAGCGCCGACGGCTTGCCGGTGAGGTAGGCCCCGGCCCGGTCCGCGCTGAGCTCGCGGTAGCGCGAGAGCAGGCGCGTGGCGAGGAAGGAGATGGCGTAGACCACCAGGCTGGCCACCAGGATCAGCAGCCACACCGGGACCCCGTTGTTGCGGTCGTCGCGACGCCCGCCGCCGAACCCGCCGAACATGCCGCCGTACTGCGCCCCGCGCATGGTCATGCCGGCGATGATCCCGGCCGACGAGGCCAGCGTCATCACCAGGACGTCGCGGTGCGCGACGTGCGACAGCTCGTGGGCCAGCACGCCCTCGAGCTCGTCGCGGGTGAGGCGGTCCAGGATGCCGGTGGTCACGCACACCGCGGCACGGCTCGGGGACCGTCCCGTGGCGAAGGCGTTGGGCAGGTCGGTGTAGGCGATGGCCACCTTGGGCTTGGGCATGTCGGCCAGCGCGCACAGCCGGTCGATCATCGCGTGCAGCTCGGGAGCCTCGTGGGGCGCGACCTCGCGGGCGCGCATCGCCTTCAGCGCCAGCGTGTCGGACTGGTACCACTGGAACCAGACGATCCCGAGCCCGATGAGGCCGATGAAGACGCCCCAGGCGGGCGGGGCGATCGCGATCAGCCCGACGACCACGGCGACGAACAGCGCGCCGAGCAGGAACATCGTCGCCGTCATCCGGGCGGTGAGCCCGGCATCGCCCACGAACCGAGTGCGTGCCATCGCTAGTCGGGGATCAGCCCCTCGTCGCCGAGGAGCGCCCGCACCTCCTCCAGGGTCGCGTCGGACGGGGGCAGGATCAGGTCGGACTCCTCCAGGGAGTCGTCGTCGACCCGGTCCCCCTGCTGGCGTACGGCGTCCAGGAGCGCGGTCATCTCCACGCGGAACGCCGAACGGTCACCGGACTCCACGGCCCGCTCGAGGGCCTCGTCGAGGGCGTTGAGCGCGGCGAGGTGGTGGTCGGGGACGTCCCACTGCCCCTCGCCCATGATCCGGACGATCACCGCTCCTCCACCTCGGTCTCCGGCCGCTCGAGCAGCTCGGCGGAGGCGACGTCGCCGGCCTCGATGCCCTTGGGCTGGTCGCCGGCGGTGACCTCGCCGCCGCCGGTCTGGGCCTTGAGGGCGGCCAGCTCGCGCTCGACGTCGGACTGCGACGACATCGACTCCAGCTCGCGGGCGATGTCGTCGCCGCGGTTGATCGAGGTGGCGTCGTCGAGCGCACCGGAGGCGATGAGCTCGTCGATGGCGCCCGCCCGGGCCTGCATCTGGGCGGTCTTGTCCTCCGCGCGCTGGATCGCCATGCCGACGTCGCCCATCTCCTCGGAGATGCCGGAGAACGCCTCGTTGATCCGGGTCTGCGCCTGGGCCGCGGTGTAGGTGGCCTTGATCGTCTCCTTGCGGGTGCGGAAGGACTCGACCTTGGCCTGCAGCCGCTGGGAGGCGAGCGTGAGCTTCTCCTCCTCGCCCTGCAGCTGGGCGTGCTGGGTCTGCAGGTCGGTGATCTGGCCGGTCAGCGCGCTCTTGCGGGTCAGCGCCTCGCGGGCGAGGTCCTCCCGGCCGACCGACAGGGCCTTCTGGGCCTGGTCGGTGAGCTTGTCCGACTGCTGCTGGAGCTGGGTCATCTGCAGCTCGATGCGCTTGCGGCTGGTCGCCACGTCGGCCACACCCTTGCGCACCTTCTGCAGCAGCTCGAGCTGCTTCTGGTAGCTGTAGTCGAGGGTCTCCCTCGGGTCCTCGGCGCGGTCGACCGCCTGGTGCGCCTTCGCCTTGAAGATCATCATGATGCGCTGCATGAGGCCCATCTGCGTGCCCCTTTCGAGTGAGGTCAGGCTCGTCGCCGGTGGACGGTCCCACCCTATGGGCAGAACGGCTGGCCGCCCCAGGAGGTTCCCGGACCAGCCGGCCCACCTGGGTACCCTGAGCGAGTCCCCTGAGTCCCTCCACCCCAGCACGAGGCCCCGTTGTTCCGTCGTACGAAGTCCGCTCCCGCTCCCGACCCCGCAACGGTGTCGCCGAAGCCCGGGGGCAAGGGCCGCCCGACCCCCACCCGTCGCGAGGCCGAGGCCGCCGCCCGTGCGCGGGCCAAGGCGGCGCGCAACCCCAAGGCCGCCCGTGGCGCCAAGGGCGCGAAGGGTCAGAACCGCGCCCTGCGGGCCGAGCGGAGCCAGGAGATCCGGGCGGGCATGCGCGCCGGTGACGAGCGCTACCTCCTCCCCCGCGACAAGGGTCCGGTGCGCCGCTTCGTGCGCGACTTCGTCGACTCCCGGCTCAACATGGCCGAGTTCGCGATGCCGCTGCTCATCGTCAGCCTGGTGGCGCAGATGGCCGGCGCCCTCCAGCTCGGCGTCGGCATCATGAACGCCACCGTCCTGGTCGTCGTGATCGACGCGATCTGGCTGCGCTTCCGGCTGCGCAAGCAGATCCGCGACCGCTTCGGCAAGGAGCACCTGAAGGGCACGACGTTCTACGCGCTCATGCGTGCGCTGCAGATGCGGTTCATGCGCATGCCCAAGCCGCAGGTCCGCATCGGGCAGGAGCTCACCGGGCGCTACCCCCGCCCGTAGGGTCGGGAGCATGGAGACACGCACGCTGGGAGCCTCCGGGCTCCGCATCACGGAGATCGCCTACGGCAACTGGATCACCCACGGCGGCCAGGTCGAGGCCGACGCCGCGACCGCGTGCGTGCGGGCCGCGCTCGATGCAGGCATCACCACCTTCGACACCGCCGACGTCTACGCCAACACCAAGGCCGAGACCGTGCTCGGCGAGGCGCTCCAGGGCGAGCGGCGTGAGGGGCTGGAGATCTTCACCAAGGTCTACTGGCCGACCGGGCCGGGCAAGCACAACGACCACGGCCTGAGCCGCAAGCACGTCCTCGAGTCGATCGACGGCTCGCTGCGCCGGTTGCGAACCGACTACGTCGACCTCTACCAGGCGCACCGGTTCGACCACGAGACGCCGCTCGAGGAGACGATGCTCGCCTTCGCCGACGTGGTCCGGCAGGGCAAGGCGCTCTACATCGGCGTCTCGGAGTGGCGTGCGGAGGAGATCCGCCGGGCCTACGAGCTGGCGCAGGAGCTGCGCGTGCCGCTGGTGAGCAACCAGCCGCAGTACAACCTGCTGTGGCGTGTCATCGAGTCCGAGGTCGTGCCGACCTGCGAGGAGCTCGGGCTCGGCCAGGTGGTCTGGTCCCCGATCGCCCAAGGCGTGCTCACCGGCAAGTACAAGCCTGGTCAGGCACCGCCCGCGGGGTCGCGCGCCACCGACGAGAAGGGCGGCGGCAAGGACATGGTCTCGCGCTGGCTGCGCGACGACCTGCTCGAGGCCGTCCAGGGCCTCGCCCCGCTCGCCGACCAGGCCGGGCTGTCGATGGCCCAGCTCGCCGTCGCATGGGTGCTGCAGAACCGCAACGTCTCCGCCGCCATCGTCGGGGCCAGCCGCCCCGAGCAGGTCACCGAGCTCGCCGGTGCCTCGGGCACGAGGCTCGACGAGGACCTGATGCAGGCGATCGACGAGGTCGTCGGGGAGTACGTCGAGCGCGACCCGGCCAAGACCCAGTCGCCGCCCAACCGGGACTTCGCCCGTGGCTGACGAGCTGTAAATCGGAGTTACCGTCGCTCATCCGGCGTTGTGCCACGCGCCAAGCGACCACAGCCCCGCACCTGTCGGGACGGTCGGTGCGCACCCCGCGGCAGACCGACGTACGCCGGCGGCGCCGGTCGGGCAACCACCCGACGGCTGACCCCCGCACTCCAGCGGGGTTGTCGTCACTTCGATCACGTCACAGCACGTGTTGAGCGACCGTAACTCCGATTTACAGCCGGGGGGACGGGTCAGGTGGTGAGGCTCATCGGGCCGTAGACCTCGCGGTCGCCCTCGAGCAGCACCACCGACTCGACGCCGTCCTCGCGCAGGTCGCGCCAGACCTCACCGACCCAGGTCTCGGCGTCGCCCTGCGAGGGGAAGCGGGGCGTCTCGGCACGGACGACCTCGGTGCCGGTGGCGTCGAGGCAGCGCCAGTGCCACACCAGCTGCTCGGGCAGGGCGCTGCCGCCGAAGTGCGACTCGGTGCCGGACGGGACCATCACGACCTCACTCCTGCGGTGACGAACGGTGGTTTGGTCACCACGAAGACCTCGCGGCGGCCGCGGACGTCGACGGAGACCTCGGCGCCGTCGGTGACCTGCGCGGCGAGCAGCGCGAGGCCCACCCCCTTGCGCAGCGACGGGGAGAAGGTGCCGGAGGTGATCTCCCCGACCGGCACGTCGGCGGCGAGCAGCACCCGCATGCCCGGACGCGGGATCCCGCGGCCGGTGGCCACGAGACCGCGCAGCACCCGAGCCGGTCCCTCGGCGCGCTCGGCGGACAGCACGTCCTTGCCCCAGAACGCCGGCTTGGACCAGCCGACCGCCCAGCCGAGCCGGGCCTGGACCGGGGTGACGTCGAGGGAGATGTCCTGGCCGTGCAAGGGATAGCCCATCTCGGTGCGCAGGGTGTCGCGCGCCCCGAGGCCGCACGGCACGATCCCGCCCGCGACGTCCTCGGCGGAGGCGAAGATCGCGTCCCACACCTCGCCCGCCGCTCCGACCGGGACCACCAGCTCGTAGCCGCGCTCACCGGTGTAGCCGGTGCGGCACACGATCAGGTCGACCCCGGCGAAGGGCGCGACGGCGAACGACATGTAGTCGTGCCCGACCGGCAGGCCCATGGCGCCGAGCACCTCGTCCGAGAGCGGGCCCTGCACGGCCAGGACGGCGTGGTCGTGGTGCTGGTCGACGACGCTGACGCCCTCGGGCGCCGCGTCGGTGAGCCGTCGCGCGACCTCGGCGGAGTTGGCGGCGTTGGGGACGAGCAGCACGTCGTCGTCGGCCACGAGGTAGGCGATCAGGTCGTCGACCACGCCGCCGGTGGCGTCGTCGCAGCACAGGGTGTACTGCGCCTGGCCCGGGCCGATGCGCCCGAGGTCGTTGGTCAGCGTGGCGTCGACCAGGTCGGCCGCCCCCGGCCCGGTGACCCGGACCTTACCGAGGTGGCTGACGTCGAAGACACCGACGCCCTCGCGGACCGCGGCGTGCTCCTTGAGCACGCCGGTGGGGTACTCCAGCGGCATCTCCCAGCCGCCGAACTCGGCGAGCTTGGCGCCGAGGGCGAGGTGCCGGTCGTGCAGCGGCGAGCGGGACAGCGCTCCGGAGGGGACGTGAGGCTCGGACACAGGCCCGAACGTACCCCAGCCGGGCGCGGCTACCATCGGCCCGGTGACGACCTACACCCTTCGCACCGGATCCCCCGAACGCACCGGCACCGACGCGGTCGTGGTCGGCCTCGTCGCCACCCGCAAGGGTCCGCGGGTCCTGGCCGACGCGCAGGGCGTCGCCGACGCCTACGGCCGCCGGTTCGGCCCGATGCTCAGCCTGCTGGGCTTCGAGGCCAAGCGCGACCAGGTCGTCTCGGTCCCCACCGGTGGCACGATCAAGGCGCCCGTGCTGGTGCTGGTCGGGCTGGGCGAGGCCGAGGCGTCGGACGGCAGCGGCGTCGACCCCGCCGAGGTGCGCCGCGCCGCGGGCACCGCCGCGCGTGCGGTCAAGAACGCCGCGTCGGTCGCCCTGTGCCTGCCCGCCGACGGGCCGGAGCACGTGCGGGCCGCCCTGGAGGGCTACCTGCTCGGTGCCTACCGCTTCGACACCTACCGGTCGAAGGCCTCCGACGACGTGCCGAACGAGATCGTGGTCCTGAGCCCGGGCGCGCGGCGGCAGGAGCAGCAGGACGCCTTCGCCCGCGCGCAGGTCCTCGTCCGCGCGGTCAGCAGCGCCCGCGACTGGGTCAACACCCCGCCCGGCGACCTCGTGCCGCCGGTCTTCGCCGACGCGATCGGTGAGCGTGCCGCGGAGGCCGGCAAGGCCGCGCCCGCCAAGGGCCGCTCCTCCTCCCGCTCCCCCAAGGTCGCGGTCGAGGTCTTCGACGAGCAGGCGTTGAGGGAGAAGGGCTGCGGCGGCCACATCGGTGTCGGCCAGGGGTCGGTCAGCCCGCCGCGACTGGTGCGGCTCACCTACTCCCCCGCCGACGCCCAGGCGCACCTGGCGCTGGTCGGCAAGGGCATCACCTTCGACTCCGGCGGCCTGTCGCTCAAGCCGGGCTCGTCGATGGGCACGATGAAGATGGACATGGCCGGGGCCGCCGCCGTGGTCAACGCGATCACCGCGATCGCCTCCCTCGACCTGCCGGTGAAGGTCACCGCCTACGCCGCTCTCGCCGAGAACATGCCCTCCGGCTCGGCCCAGCGCCCCGGCGACGTCATCACGATCTACGGCGGCCGCACGGTCGAGGTGCTCAACACCGACGCCGAGGGCCGGCTGGTGCTGGCCGACGCGCTCGTGCACGCCGTCGAGGACACGCCCGACTGCATCGTCGACGTGGCCACCCTCACCGGCGCCTGCATGGTCGCCCTGGGTGACCGGGTCAGCGGCCTGTTCGGCAACGACGAGGACCTGGTCGCCCGGGTCGAGCGCTCCGCGGTGGAGGCGGGCGAGCAGCTGTGGCACATGCCGATCCCCGAGGAGATGACCGAGAAGGTCCGCAACAACTCCAAGATCGCCGACCTGGCCCAGCACAACTCCGAGCGGTGGGGCGGGGCGTCCTACGCCGCGGCCTTCCTGCGCGAGTTCGTCGGCGACACCCCCTGGGTGCACCTCGACATCGCGGGCCCGGCCTTCAACGAGCGCCCGGCCTACGGTCACGTGACCCCCGGCGGCACGGGCGTGGCGGTGACGACCATCGTGGAGCTCGCCTCTGCCCTTGGCTCGCCTCCGGCTCGCGGGTAGTCCCGCAGTCAGGCGGGCCTACCCACTCACTCTCCGGTCACTGCCCTTCCAGCTTCTTGCGGCGGTTGTACTCCCGCATGCGGGCGGGGTAGCCGACCACCGAGGCGTCGTAGGCACCGATGCGGTGCTTGTCGGCGAACTTGTGCGCCCACTCGGTCGAGGGCACCCGCCGGCGGGTCCACTCACCGTCGCTGGCGACCAGCACGACCGTGACGTCGCTGACCGCGGTGCGGGGCTCGAGGAACGCCTCGACGCCCGGCCTGGTCCTCACGAAGTCCTCGAGGTGCGCGGCGTCGGCGGAGTCGGCGGTGCGCACGGTGGTGTAGCCGCCGGAGGTGCGCCGCATGCTGCTGCGGCGCGCACGCAGCCGGTTGAAGAGCCCCATGGGCGACATCCTCCCTCATGGACCCGAGTGAACCGCGCGCGACGCGGGTAGGAGGGGGCTGGCCGGAGGCGCTGCCGGTGAGTTCGGCGGCCGCGCTGGACTCGTCCGGCTTTGGTGCAAGGATGGGGCCGTCCTGGGCGGTCCTCCCGCCCGGTCCCGACCGGCACGCAGCGCGGCTGGCGTCACAGCCGCTCGAAGGAGCGAACAGACCCCTATGGCGACCTCAGTCTCCCTTCCGGCACTCGGCGAGTCCGTCACCGAGGGCACGATCACGCGCTGGCTGAAGCAGCCCGGCGACCAGGTCGAGGTCGACGAGCCCCTGCTCGAGGTCTCCACCGACAAGGTCGACACCGAGATCCCCTCGCCCGTCGCCGGCACCCTGCTGGAGATCAAGGCCGACGAGGACGAGACCGTCGAGGTCGGCGCCGAGCTCGCGGTGATCGGTGACGAGGGCGAGGGCGGGTCGAGCGACTCCGGCTCCGACGAGGCCGACTCCGACGACGAGCCGGAGGCGTCCGCGGACGACGAGGACGAGTCCGGTGACGAGGACGACGAGCAGGCCGCCGACGAGGGCGACGACCAGGACGAGCAGGGCGAGGACCCCGACAGCACCGACCAGACCGACTCCGACTCCCCCGACCCGCACGACAAGCCCGCCTCCGGCGGCACCAAGGGCTCGGGCAAGGGCACCGCGGTGACCCTGCCCGCCCTGGGCGAGTCGGTCACCGAGGGCACCATCACCAAGTGGCTGAAGTCGGTCGGCGACGAGGTCGAGGTCGACGAGCCCCTGCTCGAGGTCTCCACCGACAAGGTCGACACCGAGATCCCCTCGCCGGTCGCCGGCACCCTGCTGGAGATCAAGGCCGACGAGGACGAGACCGTCGAGGTCGGCGCGGAGCTCGCGATCGTCGGTGACGCCGACGCCGCCGGTGGCTCAGACGACTCCGACGACTCCGGTGACGCCGAGCCGGAGCCCGAGCCGGAGCCCGAGCCGGAGCCCGAGCCGGAGCCGGAGCCCGAGCCGGAGCCCAAGCAGCAGCCGAAGGCCGAGAAGAAGCCCGAGCCGAAGGCCGAGGAGAAGCCGGAGCCCCGGTCGGAGGAGACCCAGGAGTCCGCGAGCAGCGACAGCCGCGGCTACGTCACGCCGCTGGTGCGCAAGCTCGCCGCCGAGCACGACGTGGACCTCTCCAGCATCGAGGGCACCGGCGTCGGCGGCCGCATCCGCAAGCAGGACGTGCTCGAGGCGGCGAAGGCCAAGCAGGCCGCCCCCGCGGCACCGGCAGCCGGCGGACGTGACCAGGGCGCCGGCGCGGCGCCGGCCGCGGCCTCGGCGCCCAGCGCCGAGCCGAGCCCGCTGCGCGGCAAGACCGAGCCGATGTCGCGCCTGCGCAAGGTGATCGCCAAGCGCATGGTCGAGTCGCTGCAGGTCTCGGCCCAGCTGACCACCGTGGTGGAGGTCGACGTCACCGCCATCGCGCGGCTGCGTGACTCGGTCAAGGCCGAGTTCGCCTCCCGCGAGGGGGTCAAGCTCTCGTTCATGCCGTTCTTCGCCAAGGCGGCGATCGACACCCTCAAGGCGCACCCGTCGCTCAACGCCGCGATCGACACCGACAAGGGCGAGGTGACCTACTTCGACCACGAGAACCTCGCGATCGCGGTGGACACCGACAAGGGCCTGCTCACCCCGGTGATCAAGAACGCCGGCGATCTCAACGTCGCCGGCCTGGCGCGCAAGATCGCCGACATCGCCGAGCGGACGCGGTCGAACAAGATCGGACCCGACGACCTCAGCGGAGGCACCTTCACGCTGACCAACACCGGCAGCCGGGGCGCGCTGTTCGACACCCCGATCATCAACCAGCCCCAGGTCGCCATCCTGGGCACGGGCTCGGTGGTCAAGCGCGCGGTGGTGATCGACGACCCGAACCTCGGCGAGACGATCGCGGTGCGCCAGATGTGCTACCTCGCCCTGACCTACGACCACCGCCTGGTGGACGGAGCGGACGCGGCGCGCTTCCTCGCCGACCTCAAGCAGCGGCTGGAGTCCGGCAGCTTCGAGGTCTGAGCGTCACGACGGACCCACCCCTGAGGGGGGAACTACCGCCCCTCAGGGGGTCCGTAGGCTGGCCGCATGCGTTTCGTGCTCGCCGGGGCCTCCGGCTTCCTCGGTCGTGCCTGGGCGTCGTACCTCACCGCCCACGACCACGAGGTGGTGCGCCTGGTGCGGTCGACGCCGTCGGGGCCGGAGGAGTCCCAGTGGGACCCCTACTCGGGCCGTCTCGACCAGTCGCTGATCGAGTCCGCCGACGTCGTGTCGAACCTTGCGGCGGCCCCCTGGCGCACTGGCCGTGGACGGCGTCCTACAAGCGCACGTTCCTCGACAGCCGTGTGGTCACCACCCGCGTGCTGGCCGAGGCCGTCGCTGCCAGCCACCGCAAGCCGGTGTTCGTGGCCCAGAACGGCATCTCGGGCTACGGCGACCGCGGGGCTGAGGTGATCACCGAGGACACCCCCTTCGACGCGGACACCTACATCGGCGACGTGACGCGACGGTGGGAGGCCGCCGCCCGACCCGCGATGGAGGCCGGGGCCCGGGTCGTCGTCCTGCGAAGCGCGGTCGTGCTCGACCGCAGCGGCGGGGCCGTCAAGGCGATGCTGCCGGTGTTCAAGGCTGGACTCGGCGGGCCCATCGGCGACGGACGCCAGTACTACCCGACGATCTCGCTGCAGGACTGGGTGCACGCCGCGTCGGTGCTCGCCTACGACGAGGACGCCTCGGGCGTCTACAACGTCGTCGGTCCCGACACCTCGACCAACGCCGACTACACCCGCGAGCTGGCGCACGCGGTGCACCGCCCCACCTTCATGCGGCTCCCGGCCACCCCACTGAGGGCTGTCGGTGGAGTCGCAGGCGGCGAGCTGCTGGCCTCGGCGCGCGTGGAGCCGCGCCGGCTGCTGGAGCAGGGCTACGCCTTCGCCCACACCGATGTCGCGGACCGCGTCAGGGCGGCACTCGAGGGCTTCCGGGCGGAGCCGGCGTCGCGCTCCTGAGGCGCCAGCGGCCCTCGCGCCGCACCAGCTCCACCCGCCTCCAGCCGGCCTGGCCCGGCAGCGTCCTCGTGCGCCCGGCGACCTGGACGGTCGCGCGCACCACGGCGCGTTGACGGACCACCACCCGGCCGGGCCTCGCCACCAGCACCGAGAGCGCATCGGTGCGCGTGTGCAGCTCCAGGACGACACCGCGCGCGACGTAGGCGCGCAGCACCCGCACGTCGCGCCTGCCGGCGATGCTGCCGCGGACGTGGAGCCGGCGCAGCGCCGCCACGTCACCCGAGGAGTACGCCGCAGCGCGGTCGTCCTGCCAGCGCTCGAGCACCCGGACGGCCCGCAGCCCCGCGGGCTCGGGCCACGGTGCCACCGGGACCGGTGCCACCGCCCCGCCTGGCCCGGCGGCCCCGACCGCGCCGACCGCGCCGACGGAGGGAGCCTCGAGGTCCTGCCCCGAGGCGCCGCCCTGCCCCACGAGCGCGGCGACGGCGAGCGCGACCAGACCCAGGCAGCCGGCGAGGACGAGGGCACGGGCAGGGACGGTGGGGACGACGGGCACCATGGGCATGGACGCATCCTGCGCCCGGCCGCCGACGGGTCCGTCCCGTTCTCCACAGGACCACCTGCGACGCCGGGCTAGGCTGCCGAGGTGAGCCACACCTACCCGCGTGACGACGTGGTGACGATGGACTACCAGGAGGCCTGGGACCTGCAGCGCAGGCTCCACGCCGAGGTCGTCGCGGGCGGCGAGGGTCGGGTCCTGCTGCTGGAGCACCCCGCCGTCTTCACCGCCGGCAAGCGCACCGAGCCGCACGAGCGGCCCCTCGACGGCACGCCCGTCGTCGACGTCGACCGTGGCGGCAAGATCACCTTCCACGGCCCCGGCCAGCTGGTCGGCTATCCGATCGTCGCCCTGCCCGACCACGTCTTCGTCGTCGACTACGTCCGGCGCCTCGAGGAGGCCCTGATCGCGGTGTGCGCCGACCTCGGCCTCGCCACGGCACGCGTGCCGGGCCGCAGCGGCGTGTGGCTGGCCGAGGACGACCGCGGGCCCGAGCGCAAGGTGGCCGCGATCGGGATCCGGGTGAGCCGCGGCGTGACGATGCACGGCTTCGCCCTCAACTGCGACGTCGACCTCGCGTGGTACGACCGCTTCGTGCCGTGCGGGATCAGCGACGCCGGGGTCACCTCCCTCTCGGCCGAGCTGGGTCGCGACGTCACGGTGCACGAGGTGGCGCCCCTGCTGCGACCGCACCTCGACCGCCTGCTCTCCTGGGCGCCGTACGACCGGACACCGGACTACGCGCCCAAGCCCGACCCGAGTGCCCGGGTGCGTGTCCCGGTGGTCAATCCGCTCGCCTGACTCCCAGGTGCGAGAGGGTGGGACGGGCCCCGCCCGGGACCCGCCTGCACCGCACGAGGAGAGCCCAGGAGCGTGAGCGACTACGCCATCGAGACGCGCGGCCTGCGCAAGGAGTTCCGCGGTCGCCGGGGCCGGCGCACCGTCGCGGTCGAGGACCTCGACCTGCAGGTGCCGTACGGCGGCGTGCACGGCTTCCTGGGTCCCAACGGCTCGGGCAAGACGACCACGATCCGCATGCTCCTGGGCCTCGCCCGGGCCAGCTCGGGCGAGATGCGCCTGCTCGGGGAGACCGTCCCCCACGCCCTGCCCGTCGTGATCGGGCGGGTCGGGGCGGTCGTCGAGCAGCCCCGCTTCCTGCCCGGCTTCAGCGGCGAGCGCAACCTGGCGCTGCTCGCCCGCGCCGGCGGCATCTCGCAGGAGCGGGTCGGCGAGACGCTCGAGCGCGTCGGCCTGGTGGGACGCGAGCGTGACCGCTACCGCACCTACTCCCTGGGCATGAAGCAGCGCCTGGCGATCGCCGCCACCTTGCTCAAGCAGCCCGACCTGCTGATCCTCGACGAACCCACCAACGGTCTCGACCCCGGCGGCATCCGCGACATCCGCGGGATGATCCGCGACCTCGGCCGGTCCGGGGTCACCGTCCTGCTCAGCTCCCACCTGCTGGCCGAGGTGCAGCAGGTCTGCGACTCGGTCTCGATCATCGGCAAGGGTCGCCTGCTCTCCGCCGGACGGGTGGGCGAGCTGGTCGGCCGCGAGGACGGCCAGGCCGTGAAGGTCGGCGTCAGCGACCCGGTGGCCGCCCGCCGGCACCTCGAGGCCGCCGGCTGGCGCGTGGAGCGCCTCGGCGACGCGCTGCGCGTGGTGGGTGCGGCGGACCCCGCCGACATCAGCCGGGTGCTGGGCGAGCAGCGCATCTGGGTGCGCGAGCTCGCCCCGGAGCACCCGGACCTGGAGAGCGTCTTCCTCCGCCTGACCGACGGGGAGCGGAGCCCCACCGCGGGACGGGAGGCGGACCGGTGAACCTGCTCGGAGCCGAGGTCCGGCGTTTCTGGGCGCGACGGGCGGTCGCCGTCGTCCTGCTGGTCACCACCGTCCTGGTGGGCCTGCTGGTCGCCTCCGCGCTGTGGTCGACCCGGCCGCCCAGCGCCGCCGAGGTCCGCGACACCCAGGCCCAGATCGACCAGATGGGCGACTCCTGGAAGGAGGAGATCGCCCGCTGCCGTGAGGACCCCGACAGCTACCTCACCAGCGGGGCGAGCGCCGACGACTGCGAGAGCCTGCAGCCGCGCGTCGAGGACTACCTCGGCCGTGCCCCGCTCGACCTCGACCAGGAGCGCGACGCCCGGGGACTGGGCCTCGTCGTGGTCCTGGTGGGCGCCACCATCGTGCTCGCCGCGAGCTTCACCGGCGCCGACTGGGGCAGCGGCGTGATGGGCACCCAGCTGGTCTTCGAGCCGCGCCGCCTGCGGATGTGGGGGGCCAAGGCCGTCGCCGTCGTGGTGTCGACCACCCTGGCGGCCGCGCTGCTGTCGGCCGCCTTCTGGGCCGTGCTGTACGCCGCGGCACGCGCCCGTGGACTCGACGTCCCGGGGGGCGTGGTGACGGCCGTGCTCGACCAGTCCGCCCGCGGGCTGGCGCTGGTCGCGGCCGCCGCGCTCGGCACGCACGCGCTCACCATGCTGCTGCGCAGCACGGTCGGGACGCTCGGGCTGCTGTTCGGCTACGCCGTGGCCGGCGAGATCGTCGTCGCCTCCCTCCCGTTCGCCAAGATGAGCCAGTGGTCGCTGGCCAACAACGTCCAGGCGTGGGTCTCCGACGGGGTCCAGGTCTACGACGAGAGCACCTGCGCGGGGTCCTCCGGGTTCGACGGCAGCTGCGACCCGACGTACCTCCTCGCGGGCGTCCACGGCGCGGCCTACCTCGCGGTGCTGCTGGCGGTGGTCGTGCTGGTCTCCCCGCCCGCGTTCCAGCGGCGCGACGTGGCCTGATCGGCCCCCACCGGCCCCGACCACCGGACTCGTACGATGGGGGACGATGACCGCTCCCACTGACGCCACTCCCCCCGCCCCGTCGAGCAACGTGGCGCCCGACGGGCGACGCCTGCTGCGGCTCGAGGTCCGCAACGCGGCGACCCCGATCGAGAAGAAGCCGGAGTGGATCAAGACCCGCGCCAGGATGGGCCCGGAGTACACCGAGCTCCAGCAGCTGGTGAAGTCCGAGGGCCTGCACACGGTCTGCCAGGAGGCGGGCTGCCCCAACATCTACGAGTGCTGGGAGGACCGCGAGGCGACGTTCCTCATCGGCGGCGACCAGTGCACGCGGCGGTGCGACTTCTGCCAGATCGACACCGGCAAGCCCCAGGCGCTGGACCGCGACGAGCCGCGCCGGGTGGCCGAGTCGGTGCAGACGATGGGTCTGCGCTACGCCACGATCACCGGCGTCGCCCGCGACGACCTGCCCGACGGCGGCGCCTGGCTCTACGCCGAGACCGTCCGCGCGATCCACGAGCTCAACCCGGACACGGGCGTGGAGAACCTGATCCCCGACTTCAACGGGCGCCCCGAGCTGCTCGCCGAGGTCTTCGAGTCCCGTCCCGAGGTGCTCGCGCACAACGTCGAGACGGTGCCGCGGATCTTCAAGCGCATCCGGCCGGCGTTCCGCTACGAGCGGTCCCTCGACGTGCTCACCCAGGCTCGGGCCTTCGGGCTGGTCACCAAGTCCAACCTGATCCTCGGCATGGGCGAGACGCGCGAGGAGGTCAACCAGGCCCTGCGCGACCTCCACGAGGCGGGCTGCGAGCTGGTCACCATCACCCAGTACCTCCGCCCGTCGGCGCGTCACCACCCCGTCGAGCGGTGGGTCAGGCCCGAGGAGTTCGTCGAGCTCGCGACCGAGGCCGAGGAGATCGGCTTCGCCGGAGTCCTGTCCGGCCCCCTCGTGCGCTCCTCCTACCGCGCCGGGCGGCTCTACCGCCAGGCCATGGACCGGCGCGCGGCCGTCGACGCATAGGGAAGAATGAGGCGCTGACCCCCGACTCCCGGACGAGGAACGAGATGGCACGCAAGAACGGCAAGCCCGGCCGCGCATCGCAGATGCGGCAGGTCTACAAGCTCACCAAGCAGGCGGACCCGCACATCGGGCTGATCCTGCTCGGCACCTTCCTGGCCGGCACGCTGGTCGCGTTCCTCCTGCTCTCGCTGATCCCGCCGGGCTGGTTCGTCCTGGACCTGATCACCTCGCTGCTGGTCGGCCTCATCGCGCTGGTCTACGTCTTCGGCCGGCGCGCCACCAAGTCCCAGATCGCCCAGGTCAAGGGCAAGCCCGGCGCGGCGCTCGCCGTCCTGGGCGTGCTGCGCCGCGGCTGGCGGGTGGACCAGATGGTCGCCTTCAACCGCAACCAGGACGTCGTGCACCGCGTGGTCGGCCCGCCCGGGATCGTGCTCATCGGCGAGGGGCAGCCGAGCCGGGTGAAGAACCTGCTCCAGACCGAGAAGGCCCGCCACCAGCGCGTGGCGTCCGACACCCCGGTCCACGAGGTCATGGTCGGCGAGGGCGAGGGCCAGGTGCCGTTGGAGAAGCTCGCCCGCCACGTCACCAAGCTCGGTCGCCAGATCCAGCCCGCCGAGATGACGGAGGTGCTCTCGCGGCTCAAGGCGATCGACGCCTCCCGCCAGCAGGTGCCGCTGCCCAAGGGGCCGGTGCCGACCTCGATGAAGGGGATGCGCGGCAACCTGCGAGGGCGCTAGAAGCCCGGGGGCGCCTTCACCAGCTGCGACTCGGCCGGCGCCTCGATGTCGACCGGCTGGCCCCAGCGCGAGAGCTCCATGCTCAGCTTGACGCCCTGCACCTCGAGGGCCATGCGGCGCATCCGGTCCTGCGCGTCGAGCCAGACCCGGTAGGTCAGCGTGGCCGGCATGCCCGGCACCGCCTCGCTGCCCTGGGCCTGCAGCGCCTTGGCCGCGTCGGTCCTGACGTCGTACGCCGTGGTGGGGGCGCCCTGCACGGTGTCCCGTCCCCGCTCCTTCACCGAGATCAGGCCGGCCTCGAACACCTTCATCGACCGCTCCGGGCTCAGCCGGATGCTCGCGCCCGCGAGCTGCTGGAACCGGGGGTTGTCCTTGCCGAGGCGGACGTACTTCCCCGCGGGGACGAGTCCCGGGATGCTGACGTAGGCCGCGTCGCGCAGCACCACCATCTCCAGGGCACCGGACCCGAGCTTGGGGGTCCGGGTGGTCAGGCGCAGCTCGCTCCCCCGGCCGTCGTACCTCATGTCCCCGGAGCTCGTGCTCGGCGCCGGCCCGGTGACCTTCATCTCCAGGTGGGCGGTGCCCTGGCGGCCCATGCCGGAGCGCATGCGCTCCAGGAAGCGTGCGGACGTCCGGTCCGCCGCCGGGCTCGCCTTCGACGCCTCGTCCGCGGGGGTGGGTGAGGATGATGGGATGGAGGAGCGGGACGGGGGCGCGGCCGAAGCCGGCTTGCTGTCGTCCTGGCAGGCGGTCAGCGACAGCGCTGCGATGACCGTGAGGGGGAGCACGAGGCGGTTCGGGCGGGACACGCCGAGACCCTATCCCTGCGACCCCTGCGCACCCATCCTTTCGGCGCCAAGGAGCGAACCGCCCACGTGAGCCAGACAGATGTGACCCCCGAGCAGCAGCCCGACGGCCGACCGCGGGTGGCCGTCGTGGGTGCCGGCGTGTCCGGGCTCACCGCGGCCTACCTGCTCCAGCGCGACCACCACGTCACGCTGTTCGAGGCCCAGGACCGGCTCGGCGGCCACGCCCACACCCACGAGGTCGAGTCGGGCGGCCGTCCGGTCGCGGTCGACTCGGGGTTCATCGTGCTCAACGACCGGACCTACCCGCGGCTGCGCGCGCTCCTCGCCGAGCTCGGCGTGGAGACCCGGCCCACCGAGATGAGCATGAGCATCACGTGCCGCGGGTGCGGGCTGGGCTACGTCGGCGGTCGCGGCGCCGGCGGCATCTTCGGTCAGCGGCGGCGTGCCCTGGACCCGCGCTTCTGGCGGTTGCTCCTGCAGATCTCGCGCTTCCAGCGGCGAGCCCTGGCGCTGCTCGACGAGCCGGGCGGGGAGACGCTGTCCTACGGCGAGTTCCTGGCCCGCGAGGGCTTCGGCGAGCACTTCGTGGCCCACTACGCCATCCCGATCGTCTCCTGCGTGTGGTCGATGGGCCGCGCGGAGGCGCTGGCCTACCCCGCGGCGTACCTCTTCCGCTTCCTCGGGCACCACGGCTTCCTCCGCATCGGCGACGCCCCGACGTGGCACACCGTCGTCGGCGGCTCGCAGACCTACGTCCGCGCGGTCGCCGACCGGCTGGACGTCGTACGCCGGGGCGCGCCGGTGACCGCGATCAGCCGCAAGCCCGACGAGGTGCTGGTCCAGACCTCCGCGCCGGGCGGGACCGAGGTGGCCGGCTTCGACAAGGTCGTGCTCGCCGCGCACGCCGACGAGTCCCTGGCGATGCTGACCGACCCCACCGACGAGGAGCGCCGGGTGCTCGGGGCCTTCGCCTACTCCGAGAACCGCACGTTCCTGCACCGCGACGACTCGTTCCTCCCGGCGCCGCGGGTGCGGGCGTCGTGGAACTACCGCCTGGAGTCGTGCGGCGAGGTCGCCGACCGCACGCGGGTGTCCTACTGGATGAACCGCCTCCAGCACCACGACGAGTCCGCGCCCCTGGTGGTCACGCTCAACCCGGACCGCGGCGAGGAGCCGGGCCGGGTGATCGCCGAGATGAGCTACGCGCACCCGGTCTACACCGCGGAGGCGGTCGCCGCGCAGCGCGGAGCTGCCCGGGCTCAACGACGGTCGGGTCGCGTTCGCCGGCGCCTACCAGGGCTGGGGATTCCACGAGGACGGCTGCGCCTCGGGCATGCGTGCGGCGGTCTCGCTGGGCGCGGGGCCCCTGGACGTCGAGCTGCCGGCCGGTGACCACCGGGACGCGATGGTGGTGGCCCGGTGACCGCCACCGCCCAGCGCACGCCGGCACGACCGGCCCTGGACCTGCGACGCCTCGGCGCGCAGGTCGTCGAGGGCACTGTGACCCACCGCCGGAGCCTGCCCTTCGCCTACGGCTTCACGCACCGCACCACGGCGTGGCTGGTCGACCTCGACCGCCCGCGCGCGGCCTTCCCGCGCTGGGTGCGGCGCGCGGTGACGGTCGACGAGAGCGACCACCTCTCCCCCGGCAGCGCCACCCTGCGGTGGAAGCTCGAGCACTACCTGCGCGCCGAGCGCCTGCCGTGGACGGCGCACCGCGTGCTGGTGCTCACCGGCGCACGGACCTTCGGCTACGCCTTCGACCCGCTGACGACGTACTTCGTCCTGGCGGAGGACGGCACGCTCGAGGGCATCCTCGCCGAGGTGCACAACACCTACGGCGAGCGGCACTGCTACCCGCTCGAGGCGACCGCGACCGCGGGCGGGGCGAGCGCCGCCAAGGAGTTCTACGTCTCGCCGTTCTTCACCGTCGAGGGGCGCTACGACATCCGCGCCCGGCTCGACCACCGGCGCGTGTCGGTGTCGATCAGCCTCACCCAGGACGAGCGGCGGGTCTTCACCGGGAGCATCTCCGGCGAGCTGCGTCCCGCCACCCGCCGGGCGGTGGCCCGCGCCGTCCTGCGCGACCCGCTCGCCGCCCAGCGCGTCACCACCCTGATCCGACTGCACGGCATCACCTTGTGGCTGCGCCGCCTGCCCGTCGTGCCCCGGTTCCCGCATCGCACCCCGAAAGGTCTCCGATGAGCACCGCTGCCACCCACTTCGACACCACCCCGACGCTGACCTCGGGCCGGACCGCCGTGGCGCGCCCGGTGCCCGAGGCGCCCTGCGCTGGGCGTCAAGGGCAGGGTCGCCCGGTCGCGTGCTCGCGCGCATCGTCGCAAGGTCGACGTCGGCCTGGCCCTGCCGTCCGGTGAGCACTTCGGCCCCCGTGACCCGCGCCTGCCGCAGCTGCGGGTGCTCGACGAGGAGGCCTTCTTCGGCCGCCTCGGCGACAGCCCGATGATCGGGCTGGGCGAGGCCTACATGGCCGGTGAGTGGACGACCGCGGACGACACCGACCTGGCCGACGCGCTCTCCCCGTTCGCGGCCAGCCTCACCGACTTGATCCCCAAGAGCTTCTACCGCCTGCGACACGTGGTGCTCCCCCGGTTGCTCTCCTCGGAGCAGAACACCCGCGACGGCTCACGGCACAACATCCACCGGCACTACGACCTGTCCAACGAGATGTTCGCCCAGTTCCTCGACCCCTCGCTGTCCTACTCCTGCGCGCTGTTCGACGGCCTCGACCCGGCGCCGGTGCAGGCCGACCACGAGGCGGCCCAGCTGCGCAAGATCGACGCGGTGCTCGACGCCGCCGGGGTCCGCGACGGCAGCCTTGTGCTGGAGATCGGCACCGGCTGGGGCTCGCCTGGCGATCCGCGCCGCCCAGCGTGGGGCCAGGGTCACCACGATCACGATCTCCGCACAGCAGGCCGAGCTGGCCCGGCAGCGCATCGCCGAGGCCGGCGTGACCGACCGGGTCAGCGTCGAGCTGTGCGACTACCGCGACGTCCGGGGGCAGTACGACGCCGTGGTGAGCGTCGAGATGATCGAGGCCGTCGGCGAGGAGTTCTGGCCGGCGTACTTCGCCAAGATCGACGAGGTGCTCGCGCCCGGCGGCCGCGCTGCGATCCAGGCGATCCTGCTCGAGCACGAGCGCTTCCTGGCCACCCGCAACACCTACGGCTGGATCCACAAGTACATCTTCCCCGGCGGCCTGCTGCCCTCCACCCAGGCGATCGAGGACGTGCTCGACCGGCACACCTCGATGCGACTGGTCGAGGAGCGCTACATCGGCCGGCACTACGCCCACACGCTGCGGCTGTGGCGTGAGCGGTTCATCGACAACTGGGACCGGATCGAGGCGCTCGGCTTCGACGAGACCTTCCGGCGGATGTGGGAGTTCTACCTGGCGTACTGCGAGGCGGGCTTCCGCACCGGCTACCTCGACGACGCGATCCTGACGATCAGCCGGTAGTCACCGGCGGATCACGATCGTCCCGGCAGCGAGGTCGTGCAGGCCGCGCTGGTCGCGGTTGAACACCAGCGGCGGGACCACCAGGCACACCAGCAGGGCGCGCAGCAGCGACTGCAGGAGAGGCACGGCCCGCCCGTCGAGCCGAGCCACGCGCAGCTGCATGGCGAGCTGACCGAACGACGCCCCGACGAGGGCGACGAAGAACGCGGTCTCGACGAGGAACACCGCCAGGGGCAGGAACGCGCTCTGGTCGCGGGTCAGACCCGCTGCTCGGCCGATGAGGTTGGCCACCAGCACGCTGGGGATCCAGTCGAGGAACAGTGCCGCGATGCGCCGTCCCCACGAGGCGACCGACCGCGGGCCGTCAGCGGGGAGCCCGAGCCGCTCGCCGGGGTAGGACTGCTCGGCGGGCTCACTCACACCACAACCCTAGTCGGGGCTCGGCACCTGCCCGGATGCCGAGAGGTCTCCGTAACACGCCCGAAACAATGAGGATACGGTGGAGAAACTGCCCAACCCTAGGGTCCGGTCAGGTGGTGCCCCTCGACGACGAGTGCACCCGACCTGTCTCACCGACATCAGGTCGCACGCCGCGACCGAGGAGGATGCATGTTCGCCAACAGCGACGAGATGCTCAAGTACATCAAGGACGAGGGCGTCGAGATGGTCGACGTCCGTTTCTGTGACCTTCCTGGTGTCATGCAGCACTTCACCGTCCCCGTCTCGTCGTTCGACCAGTCGGTCTTCGACGACGGCCTGAACTTCGACGGGTCGTCGATCCGCGGGTTCCAGGCGATCAACGAGTCGGACATGGCGCTGTTCCCCGACCCCACCACGGCCTACATCGACCCGTTCCGCACCGCCAAGACGCTGATCGTCAACTTCTTCATCCACGACCCGATCACCGGCGAGGCCTACAGCCGCGACCCGCGCAACATCGCCCGCAAGGCGCTGGCCTACCTCAACACCACCGGCATCGCAGACACCGCGTTCTTCGCGCCCGAGGCGGAGTTCTACGTCTTCGACTCCGTGCGCTACAACACCGACGCGCACGAGGCCTTCTACCACATCGACTCCGAGGAGGGCTGGTGGAACAGCGGCCTCGCTGACGAGCGCAACCGCGGCTACAAGACGCGCATGAAGGGCGGCTACTTCCCGGTCGCGCCCTACGACCAGCAGGGCGACCTGCGCGACGTGATGGTCAAGCACCTGGAGGCTTCGGGCCTGCTCGTCGAGCGCGCCCACCACGAGGTCGGCACCGCGGGTCAGGCGGAGATCAACTACCGCTTCGACACGCTGCTCAAGGCCGCGGACGACGTGATGAAGTTCAAGTACATCATCAAGAACACCGCCTGGCACGCCGGCAAGTCGGCCACCTTCATGCCCAAGCCGATCTTCGGCGACAACGGTTCCGGCATGCACGTCCACCAGTCCCTCTGGAAGGACGGCGACCCGCTGTTCTACGACGAGAAGGGCTACGGCGGCCTGTCGGACCTGGCGCGCTGGTACATCGGCGGCATCCTCAAGCACGCCCCCGCGGTGCTGGCCTTCACCAACCCGACGGTGAACTCCTACCACCGCCTGGTGCCGGGCTTCGAGGCCCCGATCTCGCTGGTCTACAGCTCGCGCAACCGCTCGGCCTCGGTCCGCATCCCGATCACGGGCGCCAACCCCAAGGCCAAGCGCGTCGAGACCCGCTTCCCCGACCCGTCGGCGAACCCCTACCTCGCCTTCGCCGCGCTCATGCTGGCCGGCCTCGACGGTGTCCAGAACAAGATCGAGCCCGCCGCGCCGATCGACAAGGACATCTACGAGCTCCCGCCGGACGAGATGGCCGAGATCGACCAGGTGCCGACCTCCCTGGGTGCCGTCCTGGACGCCCTCGAGGACGACCACGACTTCCTCACCGTCGGCAACGTCTTCACCCCCGACCTGATCGAGACGTGGGTGAACTTCAAGCGCACGCAGGAGATCGCGCCGGTGCAGCTCCGCCCGCACCCGCACGAGTTCGAGCTCTACTACGACATCTGAGCAAGGGGGCCTCACCGCCCCTGACCGGCGCAAACGCGAATCCCTCGCCCCGCTTTCCCCGAGTTCCCCCCGAACGCGGAGGTCCGTCGGGCGGGGGATTCTGCGTTCGCCGCCCGACTGGCGGGTGAACACCCTGGCCGAGGGCCGCGATGACAGCCCGTCGACGACCCGAGCCGGTCACCTGGATCGGCCGCGTCGCGGTCTTCGCCCCTGGCAGCGCTCGACCCGCAACCAGATCGAGGACAACCCCGGACGGGCGCTGCGCGGGCACCGCCACCGAGCCGCGATGGACGTGACCCGCGAGCTGCTCCCGCCGCGCGTCGTGATGCCCGCGCCCGCGCTGAAGGGGACCCGGCACCCACGCGCCGCGCGAACGCCCGGCGCCTCGGACAGCACCCCCTTGAGTCGCGAGCCGCCCGGTTCTCCGTCAACGACTGCCGCATCTCGACCATCGACGGACCGGGCCGCGGGCAACGAGGGCGTCAGTGCGCTGTTGCGGGGCAGGTACGCGGGCGGGCCGGTCGATTCGACGTGGTCGCCTTCGAGGAGCGCCTTGCGAAGGGTGGGGCGGCCGGTCAGGCGTCGGGGTCGACGCACGATCGTGCCTCGTCGGCCTCCGAGGAGGCCTTGACCTCGGCGGCCCAGTCCCTCCAGGACGGGTCGTCGGGCCCGTCGATGTCGAAGGTCAGCTCGGTCACCTTGCTGAGGGGCGCGATCAGCTCTCCGTCCGAGGACACCGCGACGAAGGCATCGATCTCGATGCCGGGGAAGTCGGGACTCGGAGGGTCGGCGCCGTAGACGCTGGCTCGGGTGGCGAGGAGTCGGTCCGCGCCGAACTCGTGCAGGTCCTCGGGCAGGTCGATGGTGACGGTCTTGCCGACCTCGACCCGGTCGATGTCCATCGCACCGCGACGGGGGATGCCGGTCCGGGTGACGGATGACAGCTCGTTCACCAGAGCGGTGTCGGCCGCCGTGCACCCACGCACCTTGTCAGTCAGGCTGCACCCGGTGAGCGAGGCGGTCAGCGCCACGAGCGCGGTCGCTGTGACCGCGGTCGGCGTGCGGAGCTCACCGATGAGCCTCACGTGTCGCCTCCTCGTCCTGGTCTTCGTCCCATCTCAGCTGGCCCACGAGCCGGTCGAAGGTGCGCCACCGCGGATGCCCGAAGTCTGGCACGTCGATCGAGACCTCCAACGAGAGCACGCGGCCCGTACGAGGGTTGGACAGCAGGTACGCCGCCGAGGTGCCTGTCTCGGAGTCGTCGTCGCAGATCTTGAGCGTCGGCCAGTCGTCACGGTGCGGGACCGGTCGTGGGCCGGCGAGGTCCCTGGTGTGGGCAAGGAGCGCCTCGCGGTCGTGCGCGGACTCGTGCGGCCAGGACGTGACCACGACAGAGGCGGGCTCCGTGGTGCTCACCAGCACCTGGTCTCCTCCGAGGGAGGCGAGCCGTGCGAGGCGGTCCCGCCACCGCGCAGCCTGAACGCTGCCCAGACCTTGCTCGACCAGCCCGAGCAGCGCCTCGACCTGGGTCTGTTCACGCACGGCTACCTGCACCCAGGTGCCTGGCAGCACGAGAGTGAGCGCAGGGAACGCTCCACGGCTCATCGGGCAGCCTCTCGGATCGTCCTGGTCACCGGGTACTCGGTTCCGGACCCGGTCAAGTTCGTCTTCCTCGGTCCGCTCATCGGCGCCGCGGCCCGGGTGGTCTTCGCACCGCTGACCGATCGCATGGGCGGCGCGATCTGGACCCTCATCTCCGGGCTCGGCCTCATCGTCGCGATCGCCTTCACGATCCCGGCCCTGACGCCGGACCTGAGCTCGGCGGCAGCCCTGGACGCGGACTTCGAGCAGTTCCTGTGGGGCATGCTCGCGATCTTCTTGTTCTCCGGCATCGGGAACGCCTCGACCTTCAAGCAGATGCCGATGATCTTCGAACGCCGTCAAGCCGGCGGGGTGATCGGGTGGACCGCGGCGATCGCCGCGTTCGGACCGTTCTTCTTCGGCATCGGGATCACCACCATCGGGGCCACCGCCTTCTACTCCGTGGGCATCGCCTGGGCCGTGATGTGCGTGGGCATCACCTGGATGCGCTACGCCCGCAAGGGGGCGCCGCGCCCCAGCTGAGGCCGGCGGTGGACGGCGTGACGGCGTGGGCGGCGCCGGCACGGCGTGAAGCACGTGGCGCAGCTGCCTCGGCAGCCGGCCTCACGAGCAGGCTCAGCCTTCCTGGACGGTCTTGCCCGCAACCGGAGACTCGTGACCGGGTCGTGGAGGCTCGGACCGCGTCGGGCGCCGTCCCTGGGCCGGCCGCTGGTCGACGAGCTTCGCCAGCACCGGGCCGGCCACGCCGAGCAGCACCACGTACGCCGACGCCAGCGGCCCGATCCGGTCGTGGCCGGCAGCCACCGCCAGTCCTGCGATGACGAGCGAGAACTCGCCTCGAGCGACAAGCGCGCTCCCCGCGCGCCACTGTCCCGGTCTGCCGACGCCGGCTCGAGCGGCGGCGTAACCGCCGGAGGCGAGCTTGGTCAGCGCGGACACGGCAGCCAAGGCGAGTGCCGGCAGCAGGTAGGGAGCCAGGGCGGCCGGAGCGACCTCGAGTCCGAACGACAGGAAGAACATCGCGGCGAAGAGGTCGCGCAGCGGCCGGAGCACCGAGCGAGCACGATCGGCCGTGGATCCGGGGATCGCCAGTCCGACCAGGAAGGCGCCGACAGCTGCCGAGGCGTCCACGAGGTAGGTGACGCCGGCGACGACGAGCATCAGTCCCAGGATCCGCAGCAGCACCTGCTCGTCCTCCTGGTGGCCCAACAGGCGGCCGAGGTGGCGCCCGACGAACCGGGTGGACACCAGGACGACCACCACCAACCCGAGCGCGGTCACGACCGCGAGCACCGCCGCGATCGGACCACCGCCCGCGAGGAGCACCACCAGCAGGGGCAGATAGGCGGCCATGGCGATGTCCTCGAGCACAAGGACCGACAGCACGACGGGTGTCTCGCGGTGTCCCATCCTGTTGAGGTCGCTGAGAAGACGGGCGACGATCCCCGAGGAGGAGATCCAGGTGATCCCGGCGAGTGCCACGCACGCCTGCCACTCGTACCCCAGCAGCACACCCGCGACGAAACCGGTCGGGGCGTTGAGTGCCAGGTCGACGACACCGGAGCGGGTGTGCCGCCGCAGCGTCGCGGTGAACTCGTCCGCCGAGAACTCCAGCCCCAGCATGAGCAGCAGCAGGAGGACCCCGATCTCTCCCGCGACGCGGACGAACTCCGCGGTCGCGGCGACGTCGTGCAACCCGCCCTCGCCCAACAACAGCCCGGCCACCAGGAAGAAGGGGATCGGAGACAGGTCCGCCCGTCTGGCGAGCGCAGCCAGCAAGGCGAGAACCAGCAGGAGCGTTCCCAGCTCGATCAGGAAGACTCCCACCGCTGGGACCTAGCCGAGGAGGACGCGGCGGGCGCGTTCGATACCCGGCTCGGTGCCGATGACGACCAGCGAGTCCCCGCCCAACAGGGTCTGGTGGGGCGTGGGCGAGGGAACGACCGCATCGGCCTTGACCACCGCGACGATGGACACGCCCGTCAGCGTGCGCAGCCGCGTCTCACCAAGCGTCCGCCCGGCATAGGGTGACCCCTCCGGGAGGTCGATCGTGGCTGAAGCGAGGCCAGGCACCTCCCGGCTGAGGTCGGCGAATCGCTCCACGATGCGCGGTGCGCCGAGGATGTCCGCGAGCGCCTCTGCCTGTTGCCGGTTCAAGGTGAACAACGTCTCGGCGGCGTCCGGATCCGCGGCGCCGAAGCAGACCAGGTCGAACTCGCCGTCGCGGCGAGCGACGATCGCGACGTCATGGCCGGAGGCCGCCGTGAACTCATAGCGAACGCCGACGCCGGGCAGCAGGACCTCGGTGACTTCCATGCTCCTAGTCTCCTGTACTGGCAGGGGTCTCAGCCCCCGTGACGTCGGGTTCCGTCCGGGCCGTCCCCACGAGACGGTGCACGTCGGTCGAGCACGGTCTTCGGACCATCACTCGACGCACCGCGTGGCCGGAGCTGGGGCGCACGGGCGGGCTCGCCGGCTCCAGCTGTCACCACGCCCCGCGGTGGTCCGCGTCGGAGCCGCTTCTCCACCCCGACCGCGAGGCTGGCGCCCAGGGCGATCAGCACGATGCGCAGCCAGGCGTCCCAACCGATCGGTGCGGTGTGGAAGACCGTGTTCATGGCGGGGAGATAGGTCAGGAGGAGCTGGCCGACCGCTTGAGCGGTGACGCCGAGGATGAGCCAGCGATTGGTGAAGAACCCGATGTGCCATGCGGAGTGCGTCAGTGAACGACAGTTGAACAGGTAGAACGCCTCGACCGCGACGAACAGGTTCACCGCGGCGGTTCGCGCTTCAGCCAGTGTCGCGCCGTCCGCCCGCTCCCACTCGAACAGCCACCAGGCTGCCGCGACCAGCATCGCGGAGACGAGAACGATCCGCGTGATCAGTGTCCGGGTCAGCAACGGCTGGTTCGGAGATCGGGGTGGCCGCGCCATGATCCCGGTCTCCTTGGGCTCGAAGGCGAGCATCAGACCGAGGGCGACCGCGGTCGTCATGTTGATCCACAGGATCTGGGTCGGCAGGATCGGCAACGCCGCGCCGGCCGCGATCGCGGCCAGGATGACCATCCCCTCCCCCATGTTGGTGGGCAGCGTCCACGTGATGAACTTGGTGAGGTTGTCGAAGACCCCGCGGCCTTCCTCGACGGCAGCCTCGATGGTGGCGAAGTCGTCGTCGGTCAGCACCATGTCGGCAGCGTCCTTGGCGACCTCGGTGCCGGCCCGACCCATGGCGATCCCGATACCGGCCCGCCGCAGGGCGGGCGCGTCGTTGACGCCGTCACCAGTCATGGCCACCACGTGACCGCGCGACTGCAGCGCCTCGACCAGTCGCAGCTTCTGCTCCGGTGACACGCGAGCGAACACCTCAGCTCGCTCGACCGCCTCGGGAAGCTCCTGAGCGGGGATGGCCGCCAGGTCGGTCCCGGTCAGCACCCTGCCGCTGTCGGAGTCGGGGCGGCTGAGCACACCGACCTGTGCGGCGACGGCAGTGGCGGTGGCAACGTGGTCGCCGGTGATCATCTTGACCGCGATCCCAGCGTCGTGACACGCGGCGACCGCGGCCGTGGCCGCGGCACGCGGCGGGTCGAGCATGGCCTGCAGTCCGGTCACCGTCAGCCCCGGTCGGAGCTCATCGTCGCCGAACCGCTCCGAGTCGACTGCATGCGACTCATCGACCCGCAAGCAGGCGGTCGCCAGGACGCGCAGGCCCTGCCCAGCCAGTGCTGCGGCGGCTTCCTGCACGCCGAGGCGATCAAGGGGCTGCGTGGCGCCCTCGGCGCCCATCTGCGCGCAGGACAAGTCGAGGATGCGTTCGACCGCGCCCTTGACGAGCACCAGCTGCGAGGTGACCCCTGCGTCAGGGTCGCTGCCTTGGGTGTCGTGGTGGAGCGTGGCCATGTACTGGCGATCGGAGCTGAACGGGATCGTCGCCAGCCGGGGTAGACGGTCGGCAACGGCGGCGTGATCGATGCCGGCTTTGCCGGCGACGACCAGCAGGGCGGCCTCGGTGGGGTCGCCGATGATGTCCGGCCTGCCGTCGCGCTGGGTCAAGGCGGCGTCGTTGCAGGCGGCGCCTGCCAGCAGGGACCAGCGCAGGGCCTCGTCGGCATGGAGCGACATCGGCTGTTCCGTGCTGTCGCACACACGCCCCTCGGTGTGGTAGCCGGAACCGGTGACCGCGTAGCAGTCCGTTGGCGTCCACACGCTGCGGACGGTCATCTGGTTCTCGGTGAGGGTGCCGGTCTTGTCCGAGCAGATCACAGTCGTACTTCCGAGCGTCTCCACGGCCGGGAGCCTGCGGATCACGGCGCGTCGGCGGGCCATCCTGGCCACCCCGATGGCCAAGGTGATGGTGACCGCCGCAGGGAGACCTTCTGGGATCGCCCCGACAGCGAGCGCGATCGCAGCCGTGAAGGTGTCCGCGGCGTCCTGCCCGCGAAGCACCCCGACGGCAAAGGTGAGCCCAGCCAGGCCGAGGATCACGACGGTGAGAAGCTTGCTGAACCCGGCCAGCTTCCGGGTCAACGGTGTCGCCAGCGTCTCAGCCGCCCCCACCAGCCGGTGAATCTCCCCGAGCTCGGTCTCGGCGCCGGTGGCGACCACGACACCGGCACCGGTGCCTGCCGTGACCAACGTGCCGGAATAGGCCATGTTGTGGCGGTCGGCGACCGGAACCTGGTCGGGAAGCACGATCTCGTCCTTCGTGACCGCCACAGACTCGCCGGTCAGTGCGGACTCGTCGATCCGGAGCTCGACCACGCGAGTGAGCCTGAGATCGGCCGGCACCTTGTCACCGGCATCGAGCAGGACGAGGTCTCCAGGCACGAGCTCCTCGGATGTCACGGCCCGTTCGTGCCCGTCCCGGATCACCCGGGCGCTGGTGTGCACCATCGACCGGAGCGTGTCGAGAGCGGACTCCGCCTTGGACTCCTGGATGAACCCGACCAGGGCATTGACCAGCACCACACCCAGGATCACGGCCGAGTCGACGTACTCCCCCAGCCCGGCGGTGATCGCCGCAGCGGCGAGAAGGACGTAGATCAACGGGTGGTGGAACTGCCGCAACACCCGTCGCACGCGTCCCGCCGATCTGACCGCGGGCAGGCTGTTCGGGCCGTAGCGAGCCAGCCGCTCCTCGGCCTCCAGAGCGGTCAGGCCACGGCGTGGATCGCTCTCCAGCAGCAGCAGCACTTCATGGGCAACCAGGCTGTGAGGCGGCGACCCCGCGGGCGTGGTGGGCCGCATCGATGTCACGCGTGGCTTCGAGGCACGCATCGTCGGGCTCATGTGGCCCTCTCCGCTGTCGACTCGGTCGCGCTCACCAGCGACCTGCGGTCACGCCGTCCCGTGTGGTCTCGGGTGACCATCACCGGGCATCGGGCATGTCGCAGGCAGTGCTCGCTGACCGACCCGACCAGCAGGCTGACCGCGGGGTTGCGGCCTCGGGTCCCCACGACGAGCAGGTCAGCGTCCCCGCTGTCGTGGACCAGCACCTCGCCGGCATGGCCATGGACCACCGCCACTTCGCCGATGACGCCGGTCGCCGCGAGCTCCCCGTCGACGAGCCTGTGCCCCCACTCCTCGAGCTGCTCCGGAGCTGGCGTGATCAGCTCAGTGCCGATGTTGTCCCAGTAGACAGCGTGCAGCACGTGGAGCTCAGCCCCCCTCAGCTCCGCCTCCTGCACAGCGAGGAGCAGTGCCGCCCGCGCATGCCTGGATCCGTCCAGCCCGACGACCACCCGGCCGACGGGCACTCTGGGCGTCGGATGACGGACCACGACGACAGGACAGACGGCGTGCGTCACGCACGCGCGACTGACTGATCCCAGGAGCACGTCGGCCAGTCGGCTGCGGCCGCGCGAGCCGACGACCAGGAGGTCCGCACCGCGGCCGGCCGCGAGCAGCTCGGTGCTCGGATCACCGTGGCGGGTGAGCGTAGTCGCCTGGCCGCCGGCTGCTGCCCTGGACGCCGCGAGAACCCTGTCGCTGTGCTGGGGGTCGACACCGAGGGAGTGCGGTTCGACGACCGAGCAGACCACGAGCTCCGCGCCCCGGAGCCGCGCTTCCGAAGCCGCCCAGTCAACCGCGGCGGCAGCAGGTGCCGACCCGTCCACCCCGACCACGATGCGGCGCGTCATGACTCGGCTCTCGCTCCTCGGGAAGTGCCACTGGCCCCGCCGGGCGGAACTCGCCACAGTGGGTCTGTTCTCGTCTTCAACCCTTGCATCGGGGGCCCTTGCCCTACAGGGCCCTGCGGCTCCCTCGGCTGGGACCAATGCCCATCGAGGGGAGCTCGCTCTCGCAGCCCGCGTACACGTCACGTCCCGACGGGTGTGCTCCTCACTCCATGTGCGCGGCCGGGAGCCGATCACCACCAGCGGTGCATGCGCCGATGCGTCGATGCGTCGAGCAAGGACGCGGCCGGGCTGGCCACCTCTGTCGTTCCGGCGACCGGGACCTCGGACAGCAGCTCAACGACCTCCGAGACACCCCGGGTAGGGACCTCCCGGGCAGCTTCGAGCGCGCCCGGTCCCTGCTCGCACAGCCCAGCACCGGGACGACCCGCCATCCCCGGGTAGCTCGCCGCGAACAACGACAGGGCGTGCACGCATCAGAGTCTCACCACCGTCGCACGGTGTCGCCGCGCTGCCCCCGACATCGAACGTCGGCATGACGGTGGGTCAGGGCCACGAGGCCCGATCCGCAGAGACCTCTACCCGAACGTGGCGCCGGCGGCGACGGCCGTGGCAGGGACTGCTGCGTGGATCCGGCTCAGGTCCGAGCGCGCACGACTGCCAGGGGACAGCCGGCCAGGTGGAGCAGCTTGTGGGTCATCGACCCGACTGCGAGTCCGTGGAAACCACCTCGTCCCCGCGAGCCGAGCACGAGCAGGTCCGCACGGTGTGAGGCGGTCGCGAGGGTGTGCACGGGGTCGAGACGATGGACTGCGAGCTCCACGTCGACGTCGGGGTACTGCTCGATGAAGGGCGCGATCTGGTTCTCGACCTCCTGGCGGCGTTTCGCGACCTCGTCGTCGTCCTCGGGCAGAGGCCGAAGGAGGTGCGTCGGCCAGCCTTGCGGCAGCCCGAGGTCGTTGACGACCTGGAGTCGAGCTGCGCGCAGTGCGGCCGCGCCGAACGCGAAGGCGAGCGCCTCGGTGGAGTCCGGAGATCCGTCGGTGCCGGCGACGACGAGGTGGTGCCCCGTGGTCACGTGGTTGACGACCACGACGGGGCAAGCGGCGTGGCCGACCAGCTGAAGGGCGGTGGAGCCCAGCAGGAAGTTGCCGACGTTCTCCCCCTGGGCGCCGACGACGACCACGTGGGCGTTCTCGGCCTCTGCCCGCAGCACGCGCGCGGGGGGGCCCATCGGCAGGTCCGTGTCGACTCCCAGGTCCGGGTAGGCCTCGTGCACCAGCGAGGTGGCTTCCTCGATGATGTCGCGGGCGTGGTCCTCCGCCTCCTCGAACCGCCCCGGCGGGAAGAACGGGATGTCGGCGTCCCATCGGGGCAGGGCATGGACGATGCGGAGCGGAACCTGGTGCAGCGACGCGCGGTGCGCCGCCCACATGAGGGCCTTCAGGCTGCGGCCGGTGCCATCGACTCCGACCACGACAGGACTGGTCATCCCGATCTCCTCGGGCCTCGCTCGGGCCAACAGCTCATCAGGTGCACCTCCTCCGCGTGCTCTTCCCAGCACAGACCGGAGCTCCGAGCTGTTGAAGGGCCGAATGACCCCGAAGGTCCGGGCCAACGCCGGGAGCGTCAGGCGACGAGACTCACCGCGAGCAGGATGAGCAGCCCGACTCCGAACGTCACGGTGTGCAGGATCTTCTCCCGCGGCACAGGCGAGGTGGTGATCTCCGGCAGCAGGTCCGCCACTGCGATGTAGATGAAGTTGCCGGCGGCGAACGGGACCAGCACGGCGATGTCGACCCGCCCTGCCAACGCGTAGGCGATGAGGCCGCCGATGGGGAAGGTCAACGCGGAGGGCGAAGTTGTACATCAGCGCGTCCCGCCTGCTCCAACCGCTGTGCACGAGGATGCCGAAGTCCCCGAGCTCTTGAGGCACCTCGTGAGCAGCCGCGACCAGCCAGGTCACGATGCCGAGCTCGACGTCGAGCACGAACGCGCTCCCGACGGCCAGCCCGCCGATCAGGTTGTGCAGCCCGTTCGGCTGCCAGGATCAAGTAGCCCAGCGGGCCGTGCTCGCTCAGCGGGCGGTGGCAGTGGTGCCAGTGCAGGAACTGCTCGAGCACGTGGAACGAGAACAGTCCCGCCACAGCCCAGACGAAGACCGACAGCTCGCTGTCGATCGCCGCCAGGGACTCGGGCAGCAGGTGGAACATCGCGCCGCCGAGCAGCGCCCCCGCGGCCAGTGCCACCAGCGGCATGACCAGGCGTCGGAAGAGACTCTCGCTCATCAGCACCGAGACGCTGCCGACCAACGCCAGCGCGCTCATGGCCAGGCCAGACACCACGATCCAGGCCAGCACCGACACCCTCAGACGGTATCGACATCAACGAGGTTGAGGGGCTGGTGCGCTTGCGTCTTCACGCCGATCACATCTTGTCGCTGACGGAGGTGCTCGTCACGCGTTCAGCCGGTGGAACATCCGCCGCTGTGCGCGGTAGAGACGCGGGAACTCGGCGTACAGCTGGTCGTACACCGCCCGGTGCGCAGGGTCCGGACGGAACGTCCCGTCAAGCGGCACCAGCTGTCGCAGCTCGCCACGGTCGACGTCACCGAGCGCCAGGGCACCCGCGAGGCCCGCGCCCCGCAGCCCGCACAGGAGGGGGTCGGCGACCCGCTCGACCGTCCGGTCGCAGACGTCGGCGACGATCCGGCACCACAGCTCCGACTGCGCTCCCCCGCCGATGAGCCGGAGCGGGTCCAGGCGCCGGCCGCAGAAGTGCTCGGCGGCGGCCAGGAGCCAACGGGCGTTGAAGGCGACCCCTTCGAGCACGGACCGCGCCAGGTCCGCGGTCGTCGCCGTGACCGACACGTCGTGGAAGCCGCCGCGCGCCGACCGGTCGTCGACCGGGCTCCGCTCGCCCGCCAGCCACGGGGTGAACACCACGCCGCGCGAGCCCGCCGGAGAGGTGGCAGCGAGCGCGGTGATCTCGGCGTACGACGGGGGCGAGCCGGACACCCCCGGGCCCACGGTGTCCCGGAACCACTGGAGGCAGCGCCCGGCGCTCTCCTGGTTGTTGCCCAGCAGGTACGGCGCACCGCCGAGGCGTCCGAGCCCCGGGACCGCGGCGAGCTGCCGGATGACGTCGGTCTTCTTCTCCGGCAGCGGGCAGCCGATCCACCCCGTGGTGCCGATCGACAGGTGAGTCTCGTAGGGCCCCACGAACCCTGACCCGACCGTCGAGCCGTGCAGGTCGGGCAGGCCGGTCACCACCTGGGCGCTGGGGCTGATGCCGAGCTCGCCGGCGACCGACGGTTGCACCGGCCCGATCAGTGATCCCGACGCCACCAGCGGCGGGAGCTTCCGCGCCGCCACCCCGGAGAGCCGCAGCAGCTTGGGGTCGTAGGCCAGGACGTCGAGACGGCGGTTGTCGGTGAGCCACGCTGCCGTCATCGACATGTGCGAGGCAGCCGGGATGCCGGTGAGGCGCATGGTGAGGTAGTCGACCGGCTCGAGGTACCACCGGGCGCGTCGCGCGACCTCGGGCTGGTCCCGCTCCACGAACAGCAGGTGACCGAGGGGGTCGTCCCCGTTCGTCGACGGGACACCGCCGCTGCGACGGACCCACGTCGCCAGCGCGACCGGGTCGTAGCCGGACACCGGTCCCCCGACAGCCGCGCGAGAGAGGTCGCGGCCGCGGGAGTCCATCCACATCACGCACTCGCCCACCGGGACACCCGCCGCGTCGACGGGCACCGTGCTCGCCCACTGGCCGGTCACCGCGACCGCTGCGACCTCCCGGCCGTCCACGCCGGCGTCGGCGAGACCCTTGCGGGTGCCGTCGCACACCAGCCGCCACCACTCCTCGGCGTCCTGGGTGGCGGCTCCCCCGGGTCCGCGTCGCGTGACGACAGGCTGGTGGTCCCACCACACGATCTCACCGCGGGTGGAGACCAGCCCGACCTTCGGTCCGCCGGTGCCGAGGTCGACGGCCAGCACGAACCGACGCGCCGGCTCGCTCACGGTGCGTCCGGCGGCAACGACTGCTGGGTGTCGAGCATGTCGGTCATGACGGCCTCGACGAGCTCCTCGACCTCGCTCGTCAGCCCGCCGGCCACCCCGCCGTAGATGGCGCCGCTGAGCGCCTCCGCTCCGGCCGCCTCCCGGGCGACGGCGTAGGGCACCGCCTCGGCGAGGTCGGTCGCGAACTGCTCGACCACGCCGGGCCGGGTCTGCGGGCCGGTCACCGCCATGTGGATGGCGTTCGGGTACTGCTGGCCGTTGAAGCGCCAGCCGCGCTCCCGCATGAAGTCGGCGACGTGGTAGATGTCGAACGACGTCGGAGGTGAAGCTGAAGCAGAACGTCGGGCTGCCGATGATCCGGAGCTCGGGATGGGAGCGTACGACGTCCTGCATCCGGTCCGCGGTCGAGAAGATCGCGCGGGCGTGCTCGAGGTACCCCTCCCGCCCGTACTGCACCATCGCCGCCCAGGTCGCGGCCAGCAGACCGCCCGACCTCGACCCCGCGATGCCCGGCGACATGTACTTGCCGCCGCTCCAGCCGACCAGCTCGAAGTACTGCGCGTTGCGGAACGACTTGTCGCGGAAGAGCAGCGTCGACGTCCCCTTGAACGAGTAGCCGTACTTGTGGGTGTCCGCCGAGATCGTGGTCACCCCGGGCACGCGGAAGTCGAACGGCGCGATGTCGAGGCCGAGCTGCTCGCCGAACGGCAGGATGAACCCGCCCAGGCACCCGTCGACGTGCAGCGGCACGCCACGGTCCAGGGCGAGCCGCCCGAGGTCCGCGATCGGGTCGATCGTGCCGTAGCCGTAGTTGCCGGCCGACCCGACGATCCCGATCGTCAGGTCGTCGATCGCCTTGGCCATCACCTGTGGGTCGACGGTCGTGTCACCGGTCACCGGGACCGCACGGAGCTCGAGTCCGAGCAACCGGGCCGCCTTGTCGAAGGCGGGGTGCGCGGTCTCCGGCTTCACGATGTTCGGCCGTCCGGTCGAGCCGTCGAGCCCGCGCTTCAGGGCGGCGTGCTCGCGGTAGGCCAGCATCGCGTGCAGGATGCTGTCGGTCCCGCCGCTGGTGACCAGCCCTGCGGGCGTGCTGTCCTCGACCGCGTCGGCATGCATCAGGTCGAGCGCCATGGCGATGATCTCGCCCTCGAGCTTCGTGGCGCTGGGGCACATGTCGCGCTGCAGGACGTTGACGTGCGCGAAGAGCCCGAACGCCTCGTTGAGGAAGCGGTAGTGGTCGTGGTCGCCGGAGTACATGGTCCCCGAGCACTTCCCGGTCTCCCAGAAGGCGTCCTCCTCCTGGGCCATCGCGGTCAGCTCGGCGAGGACCTCCTCGCGCCGTCGACCGCGCTCCGGCAGGCGGCGGTTCACCGGGAACCGCTCGGCGTACGGGAAGTCGCTCATGGAACTCCGTCCTGTTCTCTGTCTGCGGCGAGCGCGAGCGCCTCACGCAGCGCCAGATGGTGTGCGGGTTCGGGGAGCCGGTGCACCAGGAGCGCCCCGAGGAGCAGGAGGCCCGACAGCGCACCGAGGGACGGTGTGAACGAGCCCGTCGGCGTCCGGGCGAGCTCCATCAGCAGCACGAACAGCACCGACGCCTGACCGGCCAGCTGGACCAGCCCGTTGGTGGTGCCCTCCGGTGTCGGCGCGGTGATCTCGGCGGAGTACTGCATGCCGATCGGCATCGCGCTGGTGAGGAAGAACCCGAGCACGAACGCCGACGAGAAGAGCCCCGCGCGCGAGTGCGCCAGGGCCACCCAGAGCAACGCGGGAGCCGACGCGGCGAGGGCGAGGGTCAGGAACGGCACACGTCGCCGGGCCCGGTCGGAGAGCGCGGAGAGGACCACGGCCCCGACCACGCCACCGAGCAGCAGCAGCGCGCCGAGGTTCCCGGCGTCGGCCGAGGAGAACCCCCGGGGGCGCACGATCTCCTCCACCCACGTGGAGACGCCGTTGAAGACGCCCATGCCCACGAACGCGACGGTCAGGAACACCAGGAACGGCCGCACGCGCAGTGCGTGCCGCGCACCGACGAGCTCCACCCTCTCCTCCACGGTTGCCGGCTCCTGGCCGGCCCGCACCACGGGGCGGTCCCTGGCCACGAGGACGAAGACGACCCCGGCGACCAGGGCGGCGACGCCGTACCAGAGCTGGAGACGACCCACACTCATCGACTTCTCGAGCTGGGGGGTGAGCGCGAAGCCCACGCCGGCGCCCACCAGGTTGGCGAGGGTCACCAGGCTGACCGCGGTCGCGCGCTGCGACCGGGGGAACCAGTGGGCGGCCATCGTCGTCCACGCGTTCAGCAGGAAGGGCTGGGCGATCGCCGCTCCTACCGTGGCCAGGAGCACCGGGACGTAGTGAGGACCGGCCAAGCCGCGGGCGATGCCGGCGACTCCGGCCAGAAGGGCGCCGAAGCCGGCCGCGGCCCGGAAGCCCCGGTGGTCGATCGCGGCGGACGCGGGGAAGGACAGCGGCAGGTAGGCGACCATGAACGACATCGCCAGTGCCCCGATCGCCACCTCGGACACCCCGTAGTAGTCGCCCGCCGCGCTCGTGATCGGCGCATAGCTGATCCACAACACCTGGATGGTGAGGTTGACGCCCATGAAGGCGGCGAGCACCGCCCAGCGGTACGCCGTCACGACATCCGCCCGTGGCGGGGGCTTCTCGTTCACACGGGTCCGTCTCCGTCCCGGCTCGTCACCCGCGACCGCACCGCACCGGGCCGACGGACGGGTGTGAACCGCTCTGGGCGCCACGCTAGGACGGGGGGCTCGACCGCCAGAGGGCCGAAAGCCCCCGATCGCCCGGCGAGGGTCAGCCGCGGGCCACTCATCCCCCTCGGGTGATGAAGCTCGAGGGGTCGGCGTCTTGAGTGGGGCCATGACATCGAAGAAGGACTTCTCCGGGGACGAGTGGGACCAGCTCCTGCGCGCACCGTTCGTCGCGGGCCTCGCGGTCTCCCTGGCCGACCCCGGCGGCCCCATCGAGGCCGGCAAGGAGCAGCTGGCCGCGATCCGCGGGGCGACGAGCCCGCCGAGCCGCGAGCAGCTCCTCACCGACGTCGCCCTGGACGTGCAGGCCCTGACCCAGAAGCGGGACCACCCGTTGAAGGGCTACCGCCCGTCCGGCGACGGCGACCCCCGCGACGCACTGGTGCAGGAGCTCCGCTCCACGCGCACGCTGGTGGAGTCGAAGGCGGACCCGGAGGAGGCATCCGCCTTCTGCGGCTGGGTGGTCGACGTGGCGCAGGCTGCGGCCGACGCGGCCAAGGAGGGCGGCTTCCTGGGCATCGGCGCCACGCGGGTCAGCGACCGGGAGCAGGCCATGCTCGACCGGCTGCGCGAGACGCTGACCACCTGAGGACGTCTTCGGCTCTCAGCCGATGGGTCGGCGCCGCTCGGCCGCGGGGAGCCAGTGAGCCTCCCCTCCCGTCGGGCCCACGGAGCCGGTCACCCGGCACGCTCGCGGACCACGCGCGCGACGTCGAGCTGTCGGACAGCACGGATGGCGGGCAGCTGGGACAGCGCTGCAGCAGCGAGCACACCGCCGGCAGCGAGGGCCATCGCCCACCAGGGCAGGTAGAGCTGCAAGGTGAACAGATCGCTGGAGTACAGGCCCATCAGCTGGTCGGCCGCCAGCCAGCCGAGCAGCAGGCCCGGTGGTAGGCCGAGCAGCGTCGCGAGCAGGTTCTCGGTCATCAACGTGCCGGCCACTCTCCGCAGCGGCACCCCCGCGGCGCGCAGGGTGGCGAGCTCGGTGGTGCGCTCGACGACGGTGACGGCCATGGAGACGTAGATGATCGCCAGCGCCAGGACGGCGCCGAGCGCCACCATCACCCCGACGAAGGCCCAGAACAGGGCGAGGTACTGGTCCAGCAGGCGGGTGAGCGCGTCCGCGTCCGCGTAGGCCACGACACCGTCCATCCTGCTGACGACGTCACGGGTGGCGGCGCGGTCGGTGCCGGGCCCGAAGGCCAGCAGCAGGGTCTGCGAGGCGCTCCGGCCCAGCACGCGCTGCGCCGTCGCGGGCGCCGTGTAGAGGTGGGTGCCGAGCGGCTCGTCGACGAGACCGGCGATCCGCACCCGCACGGACGGTCGGCCGGGCGCGGCCAGCGTGACCCGGTCGCCGACCCCGACGTCCAGCTGGTCGGGGAGCGCTCTGCCGGCCAGGACGCCGCGCCCCGTCAGCGCGACCGCTCCGCCCCCGCTGTCGCGGAACCCGTGCATGCTCGTGCCCGGCTCGAGGCCGTGCAGGACCGTCGAGTAGGACGCTCCTCCCGAGCCCACCGTCACCGGACCCACCGAGGCAGCCTCGACTGCAGCGACCTGCGGCAGTCGCTCGAGGTCGGCGAGCACCGAGGCGCTCGCTCCGGGGGCCACCGTGACCGTGGCGTCCTGCCGCTCCACCTCGTCGTACTGCACGTGCAGGGCCTCGAGCATCGTCGTCACCATGCCGACCGTGGCCAGCACCAGCACCAACGCCAGCACCGCGCCCAGCGCCGTCGCCGCGGTCCGGCGGCGGGCGCGCGTGACGTCGCGCAGGGCCATGCGACCCGTCACCGGGACGCTGCGCAGCCGCGAGACCGCCCGGCTCCAGGGGCCCGGCGGCCGGCTCACCGTCACGTTGCGCATCGCCTCGGCCGGTGGCGTGCGGGCGGCGGCCGTCGCCGGTGCGGCGGCGCCGACGATCCCCACGAGGAGCCCGAGCCCGAGGCCGACCATCGCGAGCACGGGGTGCTGGCGGACCACCGTGTCCGGGATGCCCAGCTCGCCGGTGTAGGCATGCGTCACGGCACTGGTCCCGAGGACCCCGAGCAGGACGCCGACGCCGCTGCCGATCGTCGCGATGACGACTCCCTGGCAACAGGTAGTGACGCACCAGCCGGCCGGGTCGGGTTCCGGCCGCCATCAAGGTGCCGATCACGGGCCGCTCGGCTCGCACGCGTCTGGTCAGCATGACGTACGCCGCCACCGCGGCCGCGGTGAGGAACAGCAACGGGAAGGCCTTCGACATCTGGTCGAACCCGTCGAGGTCCAGCTGGAGGGTGGCCGGCGAGGGCTGCTCGGCCTGCGTGGTCACGTCCCGCGCCCCCGCGCGCCGCATCGCCCGGGTGACCGGATCGGCTGCGTCGACGGTCCCACCAGGATGGGGCAGCCCGACGAGCACCTGGGCGTGGGCGTCGCCGTACCAGCGACCGAGCGTGCGCTCCGGCGCGAAGACCACGGCGAAGGCGTGCGGGTCCTCGAGCACGGACTGCCGGTTGCGCGCCGGCCAGAGGTACTCCGCGGAGACCACGACGCCGCGCACCGTCACAGCGTGCCACCCGGACCCGGTGTGGACGCGGAGGGTGTCACCGGGTGCGAGGCGGAAGGTGCTGGCCGCATGGGTCTCGACGAGCACCCCCGTCGGGTCGCCGGGCCGCAGGTAGCGGCCTCGGTGAGCTCGACGTCGTTGACCGCGGGCGCCGGTCGGCCGGCAGTCCCGACACCCGACCGAGCAGCTTGGTGCCACCGATCAGCATGGGGGACGTCCAGCTGCGTGCGGACCACGACGGGCGCGGCGCCGGCAGCCGAGGCAGCCTCGGCGACCCGGGCGGGGTCGCCCCCCGCCCCCACCAAGTCGGCGAAGCGCAGCCGTTCGTAGGTGCGCTGGTAGCTGTCGTCGAGGTTCCCGAAGGCCCCGGCGCTGGCGATGAAGAGCCCCACCCCCAGGGCCACGGTGAGGGCCACCGCCACGACCTGGGCGCGCGCGGCGAAGGTCGCGCACGACCTTGCGGGTGGTGACCTTCATCGGACCTCCTCACCAGGAGACGTCGGCGGCGTCGACGGGGTCGGCGTTGACCTCGACGGACTGGATCCTCCCGTCGACCACGGTCACCACCCGGTCCGCGATCTGCGCCACCGAGGCGTTGTGGGTGACGACCACGACCGTGCGGCCCTCCGCGTTCATGCGCTGCAGGAGCTGGAGGATCTGCCGACCGGTGGTGGTGTCGAGCGACCCGGTCGGCTCGTCCGCGAGCAGGACGTCCGGCTCGGTCGCCAGGGCACGAGCCAGCGCCACGCGCTGCTGCTGGCCACCGGAGAGCTGGGCCGGGAAGTGGTCGGCACGCTCGGCGATGCCGAGCGCCTCGAGCAGGTCCGGGACACGCTGCTTGCTGCCCCGGCCGGTGAGCTCGAGGATCACCTCGACGTTCTCCTGCGCGGTCAACGTCGGGATCAGGTTGAAGAACTGGAACACGAAGCCGACGTGCCGGCGGCGGAACTCGGCGAGTCGCCCGGGCGCACGACCGCCGATCTCCTCGCCGGCCACCACGACGCTGCCACTCGTCGCGGACTCGATCCCGCCGACGATGTTGAGCAGCGTGGTCTTGCCCGACCCGCTGGGCCCCAGCACGACGGCCAGCTCCCCCGAGGGCACCTCGAGGTCGACCCCCCGCAGCGCGTGGACCGCGCTGTCACCGGCCCCGTAGGTCTTGGTGACGTCCCGCAGGGCGAGCCCGAGGGTCGCAGCCGGCGTCGTGCCGGCGCCTCGTCCGCGCTCCACCCGGCTCATGACGGCTGCTGCTCCTCGACCCTCCCGTGGGACGCCACAGCGTCCGCCACCGCCGGCTCACGACGTCGGTCGAGCCGGCGGTAGGCGCCCAGCTTGATCGGGTCCAGCACCAGGAACTCGACGAGAGCCCACCCCCACACCAGACCCACCATTCCCCAGCCGATGGGCTGCATGAGCACCCCGGTGAGCGCGATGACGGTGGCGATCGCCTGGGTCCCCAGCACGGCGGCGAGCAGCACCGTGGCTGGCCGGTGGGACCAGAAGGGGCCGCGAGTGCGGGCGAGGAACACGGTGAGGTGTCCGCTGACGGACAGCTTGAGGTAGACCAGCGTGCGCACCGTGTCGTCGTCGACGTCCATCACGCCGTGCGTCGTCCACACCAGGAGGAACGTGGACAGCACGCCCACCAGTCCCAGGGTCGCCGCCACCACCAGCACGCTGGTGAGGTCCCACCGTTCGGGCCGCGCGGACGGCAGCACGCGGTCGTACGCGATGGACAGGATCGCGGCGTCGTTGAGGATGGCGAGCAGCACCACCTGGATCGGGGTGACCGGGAAGAAGTCGAAGGCCAGGATCGTGACGGTCACGAAGAGCACCACCCGGACGGTCTCGGTGATCCGGTAGATGGAGTAGTTCTTCATCCGCTGGAACACCTCGCGCGCACGGTGCACCGCGTCCACGATGGTGGAGAGCCCGGGCGCGAGCAGCACGATGTCGGAGGCGGCGCGAGCGGCGTCGGTCGCGCCCGAGACGGCGATCCCCGCGTCCGCGCGGCGCAAGGCCGGCGCGTCGTTCACACCGTCGCCGGTCATCCCCACGATGTGGCCTCGCTCCTGCAGCGCACGCACGATCCGGTACTTGTCCTCGGGGACGACCTCGGCGAACCCGTCGGCCGCCTCGACCCGCGCGGCCAGGTCACGGCCGTCCTCGGGCTGCTCGCGCAGCGCCGTGGCATCGAGGACCCGCTCCCCGAGCCCGATCTGCCGGGCCAGCTCGCGCGCGATCTCGCCCCGGTCGCCGGTGATCATCTTCACCGTGAGCCCGAGTCCCTGCGCCGCGCGCAGGGTGTCCGCGGAGTCCTCGCGCGGCGGGTCGTGCAGCGCGACCACACCGACCACCTGCCAGCGGCCGCCGTCCCTGCGCGCCACTGCGAGGGCTCGGAACCCACGACGCGCGAAGTCGCGGGTGACGTCCTCCAGGCGCCGCTCGACCTCCCCGGCCCGCGTGAGCGCCTCGATCGCCTGGACCGCGCCCTTCGCCACGTGTCGCTCCTCCGCCTGCGGTCCGATCGCGTGGGCCTCCGAGTACTTCCGGGTCGGGTCGAAGGGCTGCAGGTCCTCCACTCGCCAGCCCTGCAACGCATCGTCGCCGAGCCGGTCGAGGATGGCTGCGTCGATCGGGTCGCTGGTGCCGGGCTCGGCCGTGAGGCCGGCGTCGCGGAGCACCTCGCGCTCGTCGCCGCCCTCGACCAGGACGGCGACGTCGGCCACGGTGAGCCGGTTGGCCGTGAGGGTGCCGGTCTTGTCCGAGCACAGCACGTCGACGCCGGCCATCTCCTCCACCGCCGGGAGGTGGCGGACCACCGCGTCGTGCCGGGCGAGCTGGCGCGCGCCCACCGCCATCGTCACCGACAGCACGGCGGGGAGGGCGACGGGGATCGACGCGATCGTGACCACCAGCGCGAACTCGAAGGTCCTGACCCACCCGGCGCCGCGCAGCAGCGAGACCACGACGATCACCGAGACGAGCGCACCGGCGAGGACGATCAGGTACCTCCCGATCCGGACGACTGCTTGCTGGAAGTGGCTCGACGGCGCCTGCTCGCCGGCCAGCTGCGCCGTGCGTCCGAATTCGGTGCGGGCCCCCGTCGCGAGCGCCCGCAGCACAGGCGTGCCGCGAGTCACCGCCGAGCCGGCGAACACCTCGTCGCCCGGCTGCTTCGCCACCGGCAACGACTCGCCGGTGAGCGCCGACTCGTCGGTCTCGCAGTCCCCCTGGACGATCCGCCCGTCCGCGGGCAGCACCTCGCCCCGCTGCACCCGCACGACGTCGCCGGGGACCACCTCGGCCGACGGGATCGTCCGCCACTCGCCGTCGCGCCGTACGTGCGCCTGCCGGGCCAGCTGGTCGCGGAGCGCCGCGATCGCGCTCTGGGCCTGGTGCTCCTCCCAGAAGCCGACGCCACCGTTGAGCAGCAGCAGGGCGCCGATGATGCCGAGGTCGACCCAGCGGCCGGTGACCGCGGTCAGGACGATCGCCACCTCGATCATCCAGGGGATCGGTCCCCAGAAGTGGGAGGCCACTTCCAGCAGCAGGCTGTGGTGCTCCTCCTCGATCGTGTTGGGGCCGTATCGCTGCAGCCGGCGCCGGGCCTCCCGGTCGGTCAGCCCGGACTCGACCGCGTTCTGCAGGTCCGCGGTGCGGTCCGCCTCGGAGCGGACGTCGCGGGTGGCGGACGAGCTCGTGGTGCTCGGACCTGCAGTCATCGACCTGGGGCGCCTCCTCCGTCTCTCCTCGAACCTATCGCCGGGTCTGGCCGGCGCCCAGGGGAGATGGTCACCGCCTCGTGCGTGCGGTGAAACCTGCAGGTCATCGCCGCAGCAGGGCGACGCCGGTGGCGACGAACCAGGCGATCAGGCCGATCCCGAAGACCGCCGTCGAGGTCTCTGCCGCCGACGGCACCAGTGTGGCCGCACCTGCGGCGGCGACCACGAGTCCCAGCACCGCGAGGCGACGGCTGAACACGCGCGCTCGCAGGGACGCGACCGAGACCACCAGGAGCCACAGCGCGCCCACCAGCTCGATCCCGCCACCCAACGCGTCCTGGACCACGGACAGGGTGACCCAGGTGCTCTCGGCGCGGTCACGGTCGCCGGCGGCGAGCTCGACCACGGCCCGCTGACCGAGCAGGGCCACCATGCCGCTGGCCAGCAGGTGCCCGGCCCAGATCAGGCCCAGCCCGCCGGCGACCTTCGCGAGGGCCGGTTGTGCACGGGTGACCCGGTCGTGGATGCCGAGCACGAGCACGACCAACGCCGCGCCACCGAGCAGGTAGAGCACGAGGTACCACAGGTACAACGGGGTCTGGTGCGTGAGGAGGAAGTCCATGGACGCGGTGGGGTCGCCGACCGCGTCGGTGAAGCCGGCCGGCACCAGGTAGGCGCCCATCGCGACGAACCCGACGACGTAGGTCGCCGCCACCACCAGGGAGGCGTACCCGCCCCAGCGTTGAGAGGCGGGCCATCGCGAGACGTGAGCCGAGCTGGCGGGCACCGCGGGGTGAGCTGAGAGCGCCATCATGACTGATCCTTCCGGTTGCGGGATCGCGGGTCGATCCGTCGCTTCCACTCTCGAATCGCCCACGGGTGCGCGCCAGGACGGATCAGTGACGATTCCTGCCACGCCGCCCCGGGGCGACCGCCGCCGTCAGCCCCTGCGCGTCGACCCAGGGCCGGTCGGCGAACCGCTTGCGGTACTGCGTGGGCGTGGTGCCGACCACCCGGCGGAAGGCACGCAGGAACGTCGTCTCGCTGGGGAAGCCACAGCGGCGGGCGACCGCGGCCAACCCGTCCGAGGTGCGCTCCAGGTGTCCGCGCGCCGCATCGATCCGCGCGCGCTCGACGTACTTGCCCGGGCTCATCCCGACCTCGGCGGTGAAGAGGCGCGCGAAGCTGCGTTCGCTCATCTGCGCTCGCTCGGCCAGAGCCGGGATGCTCAGGTCGGCCTCGGGGTGGTCCGCCACGTAGGCCATCAGCTCGGCGATCACGTCGTTCTCCGACCGGTCCGCGGCCAGATGAGTGCTGAACTGGCGCTGCCCGCCGGCACGGTGCAGGTAGACCACCAGGTGCCGCGCGGCGTCCGACGCCATGGCCGCGCCGTGGTGCGTGCGCACCATGTGCAGGGCCAGGTCGATCCCGGCGGTGATGCCGGCGGAGGTCCACACCCCGTCACGGACGTAGATGCGGTCGGCCTCGATCGCGACCTCGGGGTGTGCCCGAGCCAGCTGGTCGGCCAGTGCCCAGTGCGTCGTGGCCCGGCGCCCGTCGAGCAGTCCGGTCTCCGCCAGCAGCACCGCCCCGCTGCAGATCGATCCCACCTCACCGCTGCGGTCGGCCAGAGCACGCAGTGCGGTCACGAACGCGCGGTCGCCCGCGTGCTGCTGTGCCGAGAGTCCTCCCGCCACGAGCAGCACGTCCGGGCGCAAGGTCTCGTCGTCCAGGGCACGGTCGGCCACGATCGGAGGTCCTGCTGCGGTGGTCACGGGTCCGGCGGAAGGACCCACCACGACCAGCTCGTACGGGGCCTGCGGCTCTCCTGCCTGCGCGGCGTGGTAGTTCGCGAAGTAGAACACGTCGGCCGGACCGAAGACGTCGAGGCCCTGCACCCCGTCGAAGACCACCAGCGCCACGGTCCTGGATCGCACGAGATCGACGCTACCCGCTCGCCGGAGAGTGGTGCTGACACCCATTCCGTGCGGCCCGTTCCCGTGCGGCAATGGAAGGAAGGAGGAAACATCCGTGGCCGGCAGCGCACCCACCAACCGTCGCAGGCGACCAGGGCGTGACACAGGCCGCGCCGGTGTCGCGGCGGACCCGGCCTGGCGTGGCCTCTACGTGGCGGGTGGTGTGGCCGCGTGGCTGTACGTCGTCCTCGCCGTGGTCGTGGCCGGGGTCATGACGGCGGCGGTGGAGGGCTTCTGGGACATCCTCGTCGACGGTCACCGGTTGCTGAGGTTCATCGCCGACGGTCACGAGGTGTACTGGCACGTCCTCCAGGGACTGGTCCTGATGAGCAGCATCCTCCTCGTGGTCACCTTCGTCTCGGCATCGATCGCACTGCTCCGCGTGGACCGTGTGCTCGCCACACTCGGCGGCATCCTCCTGGTCGTCTCACAGATCCTGTTCATGGCCTACTACCCGGTGCTGCTCGGCATGGTCTACCTCGCCGACGAGTACGACGGAGCCACCGCGGAGAGGCGAGACGCCCTGGCCACGTCCGCCGAGGCTCTGATCGCCCAGAACAGCGCCTTCAACCCGGTGTACGAGGTGCTGATGGGTGCGGGCGCTTCGCTCGTGGGTCTCGCCATGCTCAAGGGAGCGTTCGGGCGAGCCACCGCCTACCTCGGGATCGCCGGCTTCGTCGCCGTTCTGGTCGCGATGGTCCTGCATCCCGCGATCGGCCTCGGCTACCTGTTCTGGTGGGCCGTGTTCGTCCTGTGGCTGCTCGCTCTCGGGTGGGACCTGATGCGCCTCCGAGGGACCTGGCAGCACACCCCTGGACCTTCCGCACCAGCACCGACGTCGAGGGGTCTCACCCGGAGCGAGAGCGGTCGTGAACAGCGCTGGTGACGCCATCGGAGAGGAACCCTCATGAAGTCACGAGACATGTCTGCCGAAGCGGTCGCGCGGCGCCGCGCTCACTACTTGTCCGGCCTGCTGTGGCACGTCGGGACATTTGCGATCATCAACGTCTTCTTCTGGCTGCCGGACGCCACGACGGGAGCTCCAGGCATCCAGTGGGCCTTCTGGATCACGCTGTTCTGGGGCTTCGCCTTGGCGTTCCACACCGTGGCATGGTTCATCGACGGGCGCGACCTCGAACGGCGCAAGACCCGCCAGTACCTCGAGGAGAAGTCGTGACATCCTCCTCGGCACCACCTCCGAGGAATCCGACGAAGCGGTGCCGGACTCCGGCGTGGCGTACGGCCGGAAGTGCATGTCGTCGCCTCCTGCGCACCGCCGACGTCCCGGGCCGGTGGCGGCGGAGGCTCAGGGCGGCGGCAACGGTCGCGCTCGCCCCGACCGTGCTCGCCAGCGCGACGCCGGGCCAGAAGTAGCTCTCGAACGGCGTGCCCGCCAGCAGGTCGAGGCCGAGGTCGTCGTCCTCCAGCCCCGATGCCATGGCCACTCCCCCAGCCACTGCTGTCACGGCGACGAAGCCGTCCACCGTGGCCAACACCCACCGGGTCACGACCCGCCCCCTCCTCCGGGCGACCAGAACGAGGTCAGCACCAGCCAGGCCAGAGCAGCGTTGATCGCGAAACCGAGCAGCAGCAACGGCGCGTAGAACACCAGCAGCAGGAGCGTGGACAGGCCGGCAGCGGTGAGGACCAGTGGCCCCCACCAACCGGCCGGGACCAGCCATCCCACGGTGGCGAGCGCCGCCAGGGCGAAGGCCACGACGGTGAGCGTGATCAGGACGGTTCCCAGGGCACGGACCAGGCTCGCGTCGAGCCCGAGCCGCTCGATGCACCACGAGTCCGACATCGCGAAGGGGTACCTTGTCGCGCCGGACCCGCGCTGGGTCGCGTCCGGGCCGGGGAACAGCCACACGAGATGAACCCAGCCATGGGCGAACAGCAGGAGCCCGAGCAGCCACGGACCCACTGCCCAGCCACGGTCCAGGGCGAGAAAGGTCACCGCCGCCGCGACCGCCACCCCGACGGCCGCGGGCAACAGCTCCCGCACGATGCTCACGCCGGCCCCTCCTGCTCGCGAGCGGCTCCTGCGACGGCGGCGGCCGGCATCGAGACCACAGCGAGGAACAGGCTGTAGACGAAGGCGTCCGGGATGCTCAGGTCCAGCACGACCCCCACGGCGAACGAGCCGACGACCAGGAACGCGGCGTTCACCAGGCACAGCCAGAACAGTCCCGGCCAGACGCGGGCGAGAAAGTCCGTGCGCCGCCGACCCGACCGGTCCCCACGACCGCGGCGACGAGCCCGGTGCGCGCTCCCGGCGACCAGTGCCGACAGCAGTCCGAGCGCCGGCGGTCCGAACCCCCCGCCCACCAGGAGCATCACGACCGACAGCAGCGCCAGCACGGTCCCGCCGAACCTGCGGCCGACGAACCATCCCGCCCACGCCATGACGGCGAGCGCGACGACGATGGCGGACCAGCCCGTGACCGCCATGTCGGGAACCAGGGTCATCGCCGGTTCCCCGCCGACGTTCGCCGCGATCCGCCCACTCGTCCAGGAGTCGATGACGATCCCTTCCGGCGCACCAGTGCCCTGGGCAACCTCGCCCACACCGTGCACGAAGCCGCCGACACCCGCGAGCACACCGCAGGCCGCGGCGAGGTGGTCGGGGGTGGCGAGCCGCTCGGGCCGGGCCTTCGCCGCCTCAGGCATCGGAGGCTCCACGGACCCGGTGGATCGCCGCCAGCAGGCCGAGGACGGGGAACCCGAGCACCCCCACCAGACCGAAACCGCGGGCGACGTACCGGATCGCCGGGCGGGTCCCACCGGCACCGGCGAACAGGCCGTGCGGGTGGTGCTGCGACCACAGCACCCACGGCTCGGACTCGCCCTTGACCAGGCGCGGCTGGACGGTCATCGGCTGGATCGGGGACGCCGTCGCCAGCACCGGCAGCCCTGCCCCCGTCAGCTGGACCGCCGGCTCGGCGGAACACCTCCACCAGCACTCCTGGGACACGTGAACTGCGACATCGGTGTACAGGACAGCGGCCGCACCCGTGGACCTCATGACACCTGCTTCCTCGGGTCCGGGGGTGAGCTCGCCGAGGGCCCTCCCCACCACGGACTCCTGCAGCCAGCCTCGTCCCGGACGCGATGCGGGACCATTGGTGGGTGACACCCATTTCGGCACCGACCCTGGTCGTGGCGAGATGGGAACAGGCACGGGTGAGGAGGCTCCGGTGGGACTCACGACCAGGCTCACGGCTTTCACGGGACTGGTCGTGGTCTGCGGATACCTCGTCCTGGCCGTCTCACCGGCCACCGTGTCGTTCCTCCCGACAGCGGGAGAACTGGCCACCCTGCTGCTGCTGGTCGCCGCGGTCGTCGCGGCCGAGTACCGGGTGATCGCCCGTGGACTGGCTCCGCTGCGCGAGCTGGCCGACGTCATGCGAGGAGTCGACGACGCTACGGACTTCGTCCCCGCCCTGACCGGTCGACGGGACGAGATCGGGCAGGTGGCGCAGGCACTCCGGGCGATGATGCACCGGATCGCCGAAGAGCGTCGCCAGGTGGGTCGCCGAGCCCTCCAGGCCCAGGAGGAGGAGCGCACCCGCGTTGCCCGGGAGCTGCACGACGAGGTCGGCCAGGACCTGACGGTGCTCATGCTCGAGGCCGTGTCGTTGAGCAGGACCGCGGACTCCCCCACCGCCGAGGGCCTCGAGCACCTGGTCGAGCAGATGCGGACGGTCGTCGACGAGGTCCGCAGCATCTCGGCCCGGCTACGCCCCGGAGCGCTGGAGGACCTGGGGCTCAAAGGCGCGGTGCAGGCTCTCGTCAACGACTTCCAACGGCAGGGCCGCATCAGGATCGGTCAGGTGTGGGACGCCGTGCCGCCGCTCGACGCCGAGCAGGAGCTGGTGTGCTACCGAGTGGCACAGGAGGCGCTCACCAACGTCGTACGCCACGCCGACGCCACGCGAGCCGACGTCAGCGTCGTCGTGGCCGGGGACCGGCTGGTGCTGACCGTGCGGGACGACGGGCGAGGGATCACCGCCACGCCTCGCTCCGGCATCGAAGGCATGCACGAGCGGGCCCGTCTGGTCCACGGGCGGCTCGAGGTCAGCGGGGGCGACGGGGGAACCCGCGTGCAGCTCACCATCCCGGTCACGGCAAGGACGCACCGATGACGAACGTGCCCAGCCCGAGCCGGTTGCTCCTCGTGGACGACCACACCCTGTTCCGCCACGGCCTGCGGCTGATCCTCGGGCCCGAACCGGACCTGCATGTGGTGGGCGAGGCGAGCGACGGTCTAGAGGCGCTGACCCGGCTCCGCGCAGGCGGCGTGGACCTGGTCATCATGGACGTGTCCATGCCGCGCATGACCGGTCTCCAGGCAGCTCGCCAGATCCAGCAACGCGGCCTGGACGTCCGCGTGCTCTTCGTGTCGATGCACGACAACGAGCAGTACCTCCTCGAGGCCCTCAAGTGCGGCGCCGCCGGGTACGTGCTCAAGTCAGCGCTGGACCGCGACCTGATCGCGGCCTGTCGCGCCGCCCTGCGTGACGAGGCTTTCCTCTACCCCAGCGCGATGAGCCTGATCGTGCAGGAGCTCCTCGCGCACGAGGACGGCCGCGAGCCATCGCTGAGCGACGTCCTCACCCCTCGCGAGGAGGAGGTCCTCAAGATGATCGCCGAGGGGTCCACCGGACGCGAGATCGCCCGCGCACTGGTGATCAGCCCCAAGACCGTCGAACGACATCGGGCCAACATCCTGGAGAAGCTCGGCATGCGTGACCGGGTCCAGCTCACCCGGTTCGCGATCAGAGCGGGCCTGATCGAGGCCTGACCTGGGGTCTGTCACCCATGGAGCTCGTCCGCGGTTGCCGCCCAGACTGGTCAGTGAGGCGGCAAGCCTCGGAAGGAGCCCGTCTGATGACCGAACCACTCGACCCCAGCAGCTCCACACCGCAGAGGCCCGGTGCCGCCGCGCCTCGCAGCCGCCCGGTGGCCCTCGTCATCGGCGTCGCGCTCGCACTCATCGGGCTCCCGCTCGTCCTCGGGGGCCTCGGGCTCGGCTGGGCGCTCGCCACCCAGCGCGACGACGACGGCTTCTTCTCCACCTCGACCGAGCGGTTCACCACATCGACGGTTGCGTTGACCAGCACGCAGATCACCTTCGGAGAGATCGGACCGGCGGACTGGTGGGCAGATCGCAACTTGGCCACGCTCCGTCTGAGCGCCCGGTCGACCGGCTCCGAGGTCTTCGTCGGCATCGCACCGAGCAGTGACGTCGAGCAATACCTCGGCGCCGCCGGGTACGAGGAAATCAGCGACATCACCGACAACCCGTTCCGCGCGACCCTCACCAGGCGCGGCGGCGACGGCACGCTGTCCGGCGCCCCGACCGAGCAGACGTTCTGGACCGAGCGGACCAGCGGCCCCGACACCCAGACCTTGACCTGGGACCTGGCACCCGGCACCTACACCGCGGTGGTGATGAACGCCGATGGCTCGCCCGGGGTGACCGCCGACCTGACGGCCGCGGGCCGCGCCGACCTGCTCGTCCCGCTCGCCTGGACCCTGGGGATCACCGGCATGCTGCTGGTCGTCGGCGGCGCCCTCCTGCTCGTCCACGGCGCCCGCCCGCCGACGTCGCGCGGCGGCCTGCCCACCCAGCCCGATGCCCGCACCGCACCCGAGAGCGCGCTCGTCGCGGGCGCCAGCGGTGACCTGCCGTCGCCCGTGCAGCTCACCGGTCACCAGGACCCCCGGCTGAGCCGTTGGCTGTGGCTGGTCAAGTGGGTGCTCGCGATCCCGCACCTCATCGTGCTCGCCCTGCTGTGGCTGGTGTTCGTCGTCCTCACCGTGGTCGCGTTCTTCGCCATCCTCCTCACCGGCCGCTACCCGCGCGGACTGTTCGATCTCAACGTCGGCATCCTCCGCTGGACGTGGCGCGTGCAGTTCTACGCCACCAACGCCATCGGCACCGACCGCTACCCACCGTTCACGCTCGAGCACGCCGACTACCCGGCCGAGCTCGACATCGCCTACCCCGAGCGGCTCTCACGTGGCTTGGTGCTGGTGAAGTCGTGGCTGTTGGCCATCCCGCACCTGCTGGTGCTCGGCATCCTCGCCGGCACCTGGCGCTTCGGCGACGGAGACGGGAACCGGTTCACCGTCGGTGGACTGATCGGCGCACTGACTCTGGCCGCCGGCCTGTTCCTGCTCTTCGTGGGCCGTTACCCGGCTGCGCTGTTCGACTTCCTCGTGGGGCTGAACCGTTGGGTCTACCGCGTGATCGCCTACGTCGCGCTGATGACCGACACCTACCCGCCCTTCCGTCTGGACCAGGGACCGAGGGAGCCAGGTTCCCCGACCACCCCCTCGCCGGCCTCGCCTACCGCGCCGACCGCCGCGTCGGAGCAGCTGCCGACCGACTCGCGAGCGTCCTGGGGAGGCGACCGGGCGTGATGCCGGCGCCCACGTCTCCTGACCCGCTCAGGTGGGGGGCCGCGTCGCTCCCCGGACTCGAGACGCTTCAGGAATGGACGGGCGCAGTGGGTGCCGGACGACGACCGGTGGCGACGAGGAAGAGCCAGACCGCGAAGCTCATCTCACCGAGCACCGAGGGCAGGGCGACGACGGCGAGGAACAAGCCGGCGGAGGCCTCGTAGTCGGCCAGCACGAGGTGGGCGACGGTGTCGAGGACGTACGCCGCCCCCGCGGCGAGCAGCAGCCAGGCGATCCACCGCGGGCCGCGGGCCCGGATGAGCAGCACGCCGAGCACCACGAGGTGGGCGCCGAAGGCCGCCAGGCCCGCGACCCAGGTGAAGTCGAAGGTCTGCAGGGCCAGCAGGACCGCCTGGTCGTGGGACTCCCCGAGGGCCCCCGGGCTGCCGGTCAGCCAGAGAGCGGCGTAGAGGAAGCCGAGCGCGGCTCCCAGCACGACGGTGTAGGTCAGCCGGAACCAGGCCGAGAGCAGCGACAGGTCGCGGTGGACGGGCCGGAACAGCACCCACAGCGCCCAGGCGACGAGGACGTCGACGACGAAGATGCCGACGAAGGCGACCGCACCGAGACGGAACGAGGTCTCGGACTCCTGCAGCGCGGCCGCCGTCCCGGCGGCGTCGCCGGGCTGGATCACCGGACTGAGCGCGAGGAAGTTGGCGAAGATCGCCAGGACGAAGATGGCGAGGTAGCCGCCCGCGGCCCAGCCGGCGGCGGTGCGGGCCGCGGTCAGGGGCGCGACCTCCGGCCCGATGTCGGGCTTCGAGTGGGGTGCGGGGTCCTGGGTCGTGCTGGTGGCCGTCATCGGGCTCCTCCTGGAGGGGTGGTGGGTTCGACGGGCGGGGTCACGGGGTCACGGGGTCACGGGGTCACGGGGTCACGGCGACCTTGCCGCGGGCACGTCCGGCGGCGACGTGGTCGATCGCCTCGGCGGCTTCGTGCAGCGCGAAGGTGCGTTCGAGAGCCGGTCGCACCGCGCCCCGGTCGACCAGGCGCACCAGGGCGTCGAGGTCGTCGGCGTTCTCCTTGCTCAGCATGGTGGTGAGCCGCTGGCCCACGAACGGCGAGAGCGCGAGCGCACCGAGCTGGCGGTGCGTGCCGCCGAGCCAGCGGTCGCCGCCCTCGCCCCCGACGATGACCAGGGTGCCGGTGCCGGTCAGGAGCCGGCGGAGCCGTCGGACCGGTCGACGGCCGGCGATGTCGAGGACGACGTCGTAGCGCGTGCCGTCGTCGAGGTCCTCGCGGGTGTAGTCGATGACCCGGGCGGCGCCCAGCGAGCGGACCAGGTCGGCCTTGCCGCCGCTGGCCACGCCGGTCACCTCGGCGCCGTGCGCGGCGGCGATCTGGACGGCGTACGAGCCGACGCCGCCGGAGGCGCCGATGACCAGCACCCGGTCGCCTGGGCGGACCCGCCCGGCGTCGCGGACCGCCTGCAGGGCGGTGAGTCCCGAGACGGGCACCGTGGCCGCCTCCTCGAAGGAGAGCCCGCTCGGCTTGCGGGCCACCCGGCCCTCCGGCACGACGGCCAGCTCGGCGAAGGACCCGTCGGCGGTGCCGATCACCTCGTCCCCCACGGCGACCGCGGTGACCTGGTCCCCGACCGCCGTGACCACGCCGGCCACGTCGCGGCCCGGCACGGGGTGCTTGGGTCGGCGCAGTCCGAACGCGACGCGGACCGCGTAGGGGCGTCCGGCCATCAGGTGCCAGGTGCCGCGGTCCACCCCCGCTGCGCGCACCCTCACCACCACCTCCTGGGGGCCGGGGACGGGGTCGGGTGCCTCGGTCAGGGCCAGCTGGTCGCTGCCGCCGTACCGGTGCTGGTGGATGGCGCGCATGTCGGCTCCTTTGCGTACGCCGTATGTAATGAGCTCGACCGTAGACATACGGTGTATGTTTCGTCAACGGCCGGTGTGGACCGGCGACGGAGGAGGAGTCGATGGCAGGCAGGCCGCGGTCGGGGGCCGAACGGCTCACCCGCGCGGGCATCGTGGCGGCGGCCGTCGACCTGGCCGACGTCGAGGGGCTCGCGGCGCTGTCCATGCGTGCGGTGGCGCGGCGGCTGGGCGTGATGCCGATGTCGTTGTACAACCACGTCGCCCACAAGGACGAGCTGCTCGACGGGATGGTCGACGTGGTGTTCACCGAGTTCTACGCGCCCGTGCCCGGAGCCGACTGGCGCGGCGAGCTGCGGCGCCGTGCGGTCACCGCACGCGAGGCGCTCAAGCGGCACCCCTGGGCGGTCGGGCTGATGGACTCGCGACGCAACGCCGGCTTCCAGACCCTGCTGCACCACGACGCCGTCATCGGCTGCCTGCGGGAGGCAGGATTCTCCCTGGCCCTCACGGGGCACGCCTTCGCCGTCCTCGACGCCCACCTGTACGGCTTCCTGGTCCAGGAGCTCAGCATGCCGTTCGAGCCGGGTCAGGACCTCGCCGAGCTCGGGCAGCAGGTCCTGGCCGCCCTGCCCGAGGGGCAGCTGCCGTACTTCCGCGAGTTCACGCTCGAGCACGCGCTGCGGCCCGGCTACGACTTCGGCGACGAGTTCGAGGTCGGCCTCGACCTCGTCCTGGACGGGCTCGCCCGGCGGCTGGCGGCGCAGGACCACGACCGCGTGTCCTGACCGTCGAGACGTGTGCGGAGACCGCGGGTGGGAACGGGTCCACGAGGCCCCGCGACCCAGACCCCAGGAGGGACCACGTGGACATCACCGAGCTGATCCTCTTCCAGCACCACGAGCAGCGCCGCCAGTTCGCACTCCTCGACGAGGTGCCCGCAGACGACACCGAGACGCTGGGCGCCCTGTGGCGCCGGCTGGCCGTCCTGCTCGAGGTGCACGCCGAGGCGGAGGAGCGCTTCTTCTACCCCGAGCTGCTCCGGCTCGGCCACGGCGCGCCGGGCTCCGGTGACGGCCCCGAGGAGGAGACCGAGGACGCGATCAGCGACCACAACGACATCCGAGACGCGATCCGGAAGGCGGACGGACATCCGGTCGGCAGCGACGACTGGTGGGCCGCGGTCCGCGCCGCGCGCGAGGCCAACAGCGACCACATGGCCGAGGAGGAGCGGGAGGACCTCGCCGACTTCCGCCGGCACACGAGCCTGCAGGAGCGCCATGACATCGCGCTCGCGTTCGTCGCCTTCGAGGCGCAGCACTGGGACGGCGTCAAGGCGGTCGACGAGGACGCCGAGGAGTACGTCGAGCAGCACTCCTGACCCGGCGCCTCCCGTCGAGCAGGACCTGCTCAGGAGGTCAACGACCGGCCATCGCGCTGCCGGTCCGAGCGGGACGGCCCGAGGTGTCGCGGAGCACGCTCCGCATGAGGTCGGCGAACTCGTCGGGCTGCTCCCACAACGGACGGTGGCCCGAGGTCTCGAACCAGGTCAGCTGCTTGTGGGGCGCCTGGAGCATCCGGAACCACTCGCGGGCCAGGACGAGCCGGCCGGGTGCCTCGTGACGCCCTTCGGCGAGGTAGACCGGGACGTCGAGGCGCGCGGCCTGGGTGCGGAAGTCGATGTCCTGCAGCTGCGGGTAGAGGACGGACAGCACGTCGAGGGTGGCGCCCATGACGTGCACCTGCTCCAGCAGCGTGTACTCCCGCACCAGGATGTTCTCGGCCATCTGGCCGGCGCCCTCGTCGTTGACGCTGTGGTCGTAGGGGTGGACCTGCTGCTCGTAGGACAGCGTGGGGACGTAGCTCATGATGTGGCTGCGGCTGTACGGCGGTGGTCCGGCGGCCTGGAGGGTCTCGACGAGGCCGGTGTCGCCCCGCTCCCGGGCCCAGGCGAGGGTGTCGGCGTAGAAGATCTTGTCGGTCGCGGCCTGGCTGACCATCTGCCCGACACCGACGAACGCACGGTAGAGCTCGGGGTGCTGCTGCACGGCGAGGACGCCGAGGGTGGTGCCCCAGGACTGGCCGACGAGGTAGACGTCCTGCTGGTCGAACCGGTCGCGCAGGTAGTTCGTCACGGTGACCACGTCCGCGACCGCGTTGTCGAGGGTCAGGGTCTCGGTCGGGTCCAGCTCGGCCAGGGACTTGCCGGTGCCGCGCTGGTCGAGCGTGGCGACGACGAAGTCGTTCTCCAGGGCCGGACTGTGCCGGCGCATCGCGCCGAGCTCGCTGCCGCCCGGACCGCCGGCGAGGAACAGCAGGACCGGGTTGCCGGTGCTGGCACCGCGCAGCATCAGCGCGAGCTCGTGGCCGCCGGCATCGACGGTGGTCAGCTCCGCGATGCTGCCGGGTACCACGCGGCCGTCGGCGTCCACGATCGGATCCGTGCCGGCCGGGCGCGCCAGCAGCGCCGCGAGGCCGACGAGCGCGACGGCCGTGACCCCGGCGACGACGCGGCGAGCCCACACGCCGGCCGAGTGCGGGGGCAGCGCGAGACCGGCCCGGCGACGCCACGCCGCGGCGCCCCAGGAGGCGCCGAGGAGCATCGGCAGCAGCGTCAGCACACCGTGGAAGCCGCGACCGACGACGAAGGCCAGGAGCCCGTACATGCTGGTCAGGTGGATCCCGTCGACGGTCGGCCCGCTCACCCGAGCGCGCAGGACCTCGTACACCAGGACGAAGACGAGCGGGGCGAGCAACATCGCCCACCGTGACCGGGTGAGGTAGCCGACGCCCAGCCCGGCCAGGAGGCCCAGTGCCATCGCGGTCAGCGCCTGGAAGGTCGTCAGGGGACCTCGCGGGGTCCACAGACCGGCGAGCACTGCGTAGCCGGCCGCGATCCCAGCCGCGCTCGCCCAGCGCCCACGCGCGCGGACGCGCCAGGAGCCTTTCGTGCTCGGCGTCGGGTGCCGCTCCGTCTCGACGGACAGCGGCCTGTGGATCGTCATGACCGTGCGCTCCTTTCCCTCCCCCGCTCGGTGGCTGGTGGGGTTCTATCGGGACGCTCCACCTACCACCGTGGGCCCGCCCGACCGGGTGCGGTGAGAGCCGAACGACCCCAGGACGGGGTGTGCCTGATCACACCGATCCGCATCGACCTGCGGACGAGGGTGCGTCGGGCACCGGTTTCGGTCCCCCCCTTCCGGGTATTGACGACAAGCCAGACATCCGCCTCCGACGACCCCCGAGGAGCTGCCGTGTACGCCGGGATGGCGACCATGATCGCGCTCGGGGTCGCTGCGGTCGTCGCCCTCCGCGCGATCGCGCTCCCGCTCTCGGTGGACCGCAGCCCGCTGGTGAGCCTTCCCTTCCTGTCCGGCGTCGACCCGACCGAGCACGCGCTGTCGCGCTACCACGTGCGCTGGTACACCGCGAGCGTGGTGTTCCTCGGCTTCGACATCGAGATGCTGTTCATGTACCCGTGGGCCGTGGTGGTCGCCGACCTCGGCGCGGCCGCGGTCGTCGAGATGTTCGCCTTCCTGGGAGCGTTGCTCGTCGCGGTGCTGTGGGCGCGGCGCGAAGGGGCCTTCCGTTGGGTCTGACGAGCCTGCTCGCCCGGCTGGCGGGCGCCCGTCTGCACGTCCTCCTGGTCGAGCCGCCGGGCCACCTCCCCACGCGCGTCGCCGCGGAACGTGCCGTGGCCGACCGGGGGTGGGTGCTCGCCGCGACGCCGGCGGAGGCCGACGTCCTGCTCCTGCTCGGCACGCCGGGACCGGAGCTGCGCGCAGCGGCCGACCGCCTGCACGACGCCATGCCCGGCCCCCGTGCGCGCATCGACGCCGCGACCCCCGCGGAGATCGCCGGCGCGCTCGACACCGCCGCCCGGATGCTCTCGGACGGTCCCGCCCAGCGGACCGACGCCCAGGAGCGGTCGGCGGCGCCGACGGACCAGAGACGACGACGACGAGGAGATGGCGCCGGGTGGGATCCCGCTCGCCGGTGGCGCCGACGACCGTGACGGCCTGGAGATGGACGAGCTGCACCTGCCGCTGGGGCCGGCACTCCCGCTCTGGCCACCGGGACTGGTGCTCACGTGCACGCTGCACGGCGACGTGGTCGTCGACGCCCAGCCGGGGTGGGTGGGGCAGCCGGCGGTCGAGGCCGCGTCCGGCGGGGCAGCGCCCAGCCGTGCGCTGCTCGCCGGCAGCTGGCTCGACGCCGCGGCCACGGTGCTCAGTCTGGGTGGGGCGCCCGCCACAGCCGCGAGCGTGCGGTCCCTGCGGGACCGGTGCCTGGCCGACGACGAGAGCGCGCCCGGACGAATCGCCCGGGAACGCGCCCGGGCCGCCAAGAGCGGGCTGCTGCGCTGGTCCCTGCGCCGGGTCGGGGTCGTCGACGGCCTGACCGGGCAGCCGAGCCCGCCGTTCGTCGGGGACGCGTTCACGCGGCTCCTCGCCTCGTTCGACGCGGCCGCGGCGGAGCTGGCCGGCGACGAGGTGCTCACGCCCGAGCCCGGCATCCTGGTCGACCGTCTGCCCGACCTCGTCCGCGGACGCGAGCTGGGCGAGGTCCGGCTCCTCGTGGCCGGGCTCGCGCCCGCCCTCGGTCCGGCGGCGAGCCGCTGGGCGCCGGTCCGGGCCGCACCGGGGGCGCGATGAGCTCGGCGAGCGCCGCGTCACCGGCCTGGGCACCGGCGATCGCGGCCGGGCTGCTCCTGGCCGCGGTCGCCACCGCCGGTGCCCGTGCCGCCGTCGTCGCCCGTCGGGACGGACGCCCGGTCCTGGCCGGGGCGGCCGACCCCGTGCGGGAAGCGGCTCGGCTGCTGCGCCAGCGCCCGCGCCGTACGGTCTCCGCCGACCTGCTGCTGTGGCGGACCGCGTCGTCCGCGCTGGTGCCGGTCGCCCTCGGCATGGCTGCGCTGGTGCCGGTCGGTGGCCGCAGCCTCCTGGCGGACGGCCTGGGCGTGGTCTGGTTCAACGCCCTCGACGTGTCGCTGTGGGCGTTCTTCTGGCTGCTGGGCTGGGGTGCCAACGCCTCGTTCGGGCTCGCCGGCGCCTACCGCTTCCTGGCGCTGGGGCTGGCCTACGAGCTGCCGCTGATGTTCGCCCTGGTGGCACCGGCGATCGCGGCACGCAGCCTGGATCCCGCAGCCATCGCCGCCGACCAGGGGCTCTGGTACGTCGTGTGGATGCCGGTGGCGTTCCTCGGCTACTGCGTGGGCGTCCTGGGGTTCACCCTGTGGGGTCCCCTGCGCGCACCGGCAGGCCCCGACCTCGCCACCGGCGTCCTCGCCGAGATCTCGGGAGTCGACCGCCTGCTCGTCGCGGCCGGGCGCTACGCGCTGCTGGTGGCGGGCGCGGCGTTCGCGGTGCCCCTGTTCCTCGGCGGTGCCGCCGGGCCGTGGCTGCCGGGAGCCGTCTGGCTGCTGGTCAAGACGGCGGCGGTGGTCGCGCTGCTGCTCGTCGCCGGCGAGCGGCTGTCGGTGCTGCGGCCGGACAAGGTGCTCGAGGCGGGCTGGGTGGTGCTGCTGCCCCTGGTCGTGCTCCAGGACCTGGTGGTCGCCGTGGTCGCCGTGACGAGGACGAGCTGAGGAGGGACGACGATGCAGCACGCAGCACTGGTGACGACCTCGCTGGGGGTCGCGGCGGCGGTCGTCTTCTGGGTGGCTGCCGTGGTCGCGGTGCTCGCCGGGGCCGCGGTGTTCTACGTCGACTCGATGGCGCGGGCGACCTACGCGCTGGCGCTGTCGTTCGTCGCCGTGGGGCTGGCCGTGCTGACCCTGCAGCAGGGGTACGTCGGGGTGGTCATCGTCCTGATGATGGTCATGGAGATGGCCGTGATGGCCGTCTACATGGTGATGTTCATGGGGATGAACCCCGCGCTCATGCCGATGAGCATGGTCCACGGGAAGTGGGCGGCCGTGGGCGCGGCGGGCGCGACGTTCGTGGTGCTCGCCGCCGGTGCGCTGCTGATCCCCTGGCCCTCGCGGGACGCCTCACCCCCGTCCGACCTCACCCGGGCCCTGGGCGAGGCCCTCATGGGCAGCCACATGCTCGTGATGGTGGCGGTCAGCCCGGTGATGGTGGCGACCATCGTCGGCGGGGTCGTCCTGTCCTCCCACCGCACCCGCTACGACCGCCTGGGCGACGACCTCGACCGCCGACCGGCGGACGACCCGCAGGCCGGGGGTGCGGGCCGGTGAGTCTCGAGCTGGTGCTGGTGGTGGCCGCCGCGCTGTTCAGCGTGGGGCTCTACGGCGCGCTGTCCCAGCAGGTCGTGGTGATGGTGATGATGGGCCTGGAGCTGATGCTCAACGGCGTCATCCTCGCCGTGGCGGCGCTGTGGTGGTACCTCGCGCCCGACCCGTCGGGACAGGTGCTGCTGCTCGTGGTGATCGCGGCGATGACCGTCGAGATGGCGATGGGCTTCGCCGTCGCGACCGCGTTGCACCGTGCGTCGGGCAGCGACATGACGGACATGGCCACGGAGCTCGACCGATGACGGCGGACGCCGCCCTGGTGGCGCTCGTGGCGCTGCCGGCCGCTGCCGGTGCGGTCCTGTGCGTGCTGGCGAGCCTGCGTCGCGCCGACGGGCGACCCGACGCCGGCCGCCGACCGGCGGGGGCGGTGGCGCGCCTCGCTGTCCACGGCGACCGCCGTCCTCGTCCTGGCGGTCGTGGTCGCGGTGCTGCGACCCGGCGTCTCCGCGCCCTACCTGGCCGGCGCCTCGATGCGCCTGGAGGTCGACGGTCTCGCCGCGCTGTTCGCGCCGACGGTCGCGGCGATCACCCTGCTCGTGCTCGTCTTCGCCGCCGCCGACCTCGGGTCGGACCCGGCCGCGGCCGGGGGCTCTCCCGCCCGCTTCCACGGCCTGATGCTGCTCTTCGCGTCCGCCGCGCTGCTGACGGTGCTGGCCGGCACGCTGGTCACGCTCCTGCTGGCCTGGGAGGTCATGGGGGCGACGTCCTACGCGCTCATCGGGTTCCGCTGGCTCGACGAGGAGCGGGTCTCGTCCGGGCTGGTCGCGTTCGTGACCACACGGACCGCCGACCTGGGCCTCTACGTCGCCGCCGGCGCCGCGCTGGCGGGTGGTGCCGGGATGGCGCTGTCCGACCTCGACCAGGCGTCCGGCGGGTGGCGACAGGTGATCGCGGCCGGCGTCGTCGTGGCCGCGCTGGGCAAGGCCGCCCAGCTGCCGTTCTCGTTCTGGCTGAGCCGGGCCATGCACGGTCCGAGCCCGGTCAGCGCCCTGCTCCACTCCGCGGCGATGGTGGCGCTCGGCGGCTACCTCCTGCTGCGCGTCGAGCCGCTCCTCGCGGCCACGGGGTGGGCCGCAGACGCCGTCGCCTGGCTCGGGGCGGCGACCGCGGTGCTGCTCGGTGTGGTCGCGGTGGCCCAGCGGGACCTCAAGCAACTGCTGGCCGCCTCGACGGCGGCCCAGCTGGGCTTCGTCGTGCTCGCGGCCGGCGTGGGCTCGGTGGCGGGCGGCGCGACCCACCTGGTCGCGCACGCCGCGGTGAAGTCCCTGCTCTTCCTGGTCGCGGGTGCGTGGCTCGGCGCGCTGCAGACCAAGGACCTCGGGCAGCTCACGGGCGCCGCGCGGCGCTGGCCGCTCGTCGGCGCCATGGCCACCGCGGGCCTGCTCTCGCTCGCCGGCCTGGTGCCGCTCGCGCTGTGGGCGACCAAGGACGAGGTCCTCGCCGCCGCCCTGGACCGCTCCCCCGCTCTCTACGTCGCCGGCCTGGCCGGCGCCGCGCTGGCCGCCTGCTATGCCGGCAAGGCGCTCGCGATGCTGATCGCGCCCCGACCGGCCGACGCACCCGCGGACGCCCATGCGCTCCCGACCTGGGCGCGGCTCCCGCTCGTCCCCCTGGCCCTCGGCGCGGTGTCCCTGGAGCTGCTCGCCCTGCCGCCCGTCGGGGACGCCGTGCGCCGCCTGGTCGGGGACACGACCTCGGCCACCGCCACACCCGTGGAGATGGCGGCGTCTGCGGTCATCGCCCTCGCGGCGCTGGGGCTGACCGTAGGCTCGTGCACCGCTCGTGGCGCCCCTCGGTGTCGGCCGGTGCCCTCGAGCGGTGGCTGGGCCTGGAGGAGGCCGCCGGCCGCCTCGTGGTCGCACCGACGCTCGGCCTGGCCCGGGTGGTGGCCGACGCCGACCGTCGCGTCATCGGCGGGGCGGTGGGGCTCGTCGCCGCCGGCGGGTTGCGTGCGGGCCGCGCGGTCCGTGACCTCGACGGGCGCGGCGTCGACGGCGCGGTGCGCGCGGTCGCCCGTGGCGTGCGCCGGGCCGGCGACGCCGTACCCGCCCTCCAGACCGGGCAGCTGCACCACTACTACCTGCAGGCGGTCGGCGCCCTCGGCGTCGTCGTCATCGTCCTGGTCGCCGTCAGCGTGAGTGTGAGGTGAGCGTGCTCTCCGTCCTGGTCTTCCTCCCCCTGGTGGTCGCGGTCGCGCTGGTCGCGATCCCCGCGCTGCCACCACGAGTGGTGCAGGTGGTGTTCCTGGGCGCCACGCTGGTCGAGCTGGCGCTCGCGGGTGCCCTGTGGTGGCGCTACGACAGCCCGGCGCCCGGCGAGCTCGCCTTCGACGCACAGGTCGACTGGATCCCCGGGGTCGGGAGCAGCTACCACGTCGGGCTGGACGGCGTCTCGCTGCCGCTGGTGGTGATGACCACCGTGGTGTTCACCGCCTGCGCCGTCTACTCCCTCGGCGACCGGGACCGCCCGCGGGCGCACGCGGCGCTGTTCCTGTTCCTGGAGTGTGTCTCCGTGGGACTGTTCGCGTCCGCCGACCTGCTGCTCTTCTTCGTCTTCTTCGACCTGTCGATCGTCGCGATGTACTTCGTGATCGCGGGGTGGGGCCACGGCGACGCCGCCCGTTCGGCGCTGACGTTCTTCCTCTACACGTTCCTGGGCTCGCTCGCCCTGCTGCTCGGCTTCATCGGCCTCTACGTCGGCTCCGACCCGCACACGTTCGACATGGTGGAGCTGACCGCGTCCCCGCCGTTCCAGGGCAGCGGCGTGACCGGGGGCCTGGTCCTGGCCGCGGTCCTGCTCGGCCTGGCGGTCAAGACCCCGACGTTCCCCTTCCACACCTGGCTGCCGCCGGCCCACACCGACGCCCCCGCGACCGGCTCCGCCGTGCTGGCGGCGGTGCTGCTGAAGATGGGCACCTACGGCTTCGTGCGCATCGCCATGCCGATGCTGCCCGAGGCGTGGCGGGCCTGGGCGGTCGTCATCATCGTCGTCGGCGTCGTGTCGGTCCTCTGGGGCGCCCTCGCCGCGCTGGCGCAGGACGACCTCAAGCGGATGATCGCCTACACCTCGGTCAACCACATGGGCTACGTCATCGTCGCCGTCGGCGCCGCCGGGCTCGTCGCCGACGAGCAGCCGCGCGCGGTCGCGGTCACCGGCGCGGTGACGCAGATGGTCAGCCACGGTCTGCTCACCGGCGCGCTCTTCCTCCTCGCCGGGGTGATGTCACGGCGCACGGAGAGCTACCAGATGGACCGGTACGGCGGGCTCGCCGGCCCGGCGCCACGCTTCGCGGCGCTGTTCGCGGTAGCCGCCTTCGGGTCCCTCGGGCTGCCGGCGATGTCCGGGTTCATCGCCGAGCTGCAGATCTTCGCCGGCTCCATCGCGGCGGCCCCGGCCACCGCGGTCGCCGTCGTCGGCATCGTGGTGACCGCCGCGCTCTTCCTGCGCGCGCTGCAGCGGGTCTTCGCCGGACCCACCGGCGAGCTCACCCCGGGCTTCGCCGACGTGACGGCGCGCGAGTGGGTGCCCGTCGCCGCGCTCCTCGCGCTCTCCGTCGCGATCGGCATCGCGCCGCGCCCGCTGCTCGACCTGGTCGAGCCCGCGGCCTCCGCCGTGGTGGCCCTGGTCGGGCGGTGAGCCGATGAGCATGACCAGCGACGCCGCGGCGATGGCACCCGAGCTCTCCCTGTTCCTGGGCGGGCTGGCCACCCTCGTCGGGGGGTCCTTCACGCCCCGGGAGCAGCAGTGGCGCATCCGGGCCCTGGCCGGGGCCGCGGCCCTCGCGTGCGCGGCGTTCGCGCTGGCGGGTCTCGCCGGCGAGCAGCGCACCGTCTTCGAGGGGACCTACGCCGTCGACGACGTCACGGGGGTGGCCCGCCTCCTGGTCGCCGCGGGGCTCCTGGCGGTCCTGGCGCTCGCCGGCAGCGAGATCGCCGCCCACCCCCGGGAGAGCGAGCTGTGCACGATGCTGCTGATCGGCGGCGCCGGTGTGCTGCTCATGGCCGGCACCCTCGACCTGGCCCTGCTCGTCGTGGCCTTCCTGCTCTCGAGCATCCCGCTCTACGCGCTCGTCGGCGTCCGGGTCGAGCGCACCGCCGTCTCGCCCACCGCGGCCGCGGAGGCGGCGCTGAAGACCTATTTGCTCGCCGCGCTCTTCGGCACCGTGCTGATGCTCGGGGTCGCGGTGCTGTACGGCGTCAGCGGGGGCACCGGCTACACCGACCTGCACGCCGCCGCCGCCGGCGCCCGAGCGGGTGTGGACGGCGTACCGACCGCCGCCGTCGTGGCCGGGGTCGTGCTGGTGCTGGGCGGGCTGCTGTTCAAGGCGGGGGCGGTGCCGGGCCACTTCTGGGTGCCGGACGCGAGCCAGGGCGCGTCGGCGACGGCGGCGGCCTACCTCACGACCGTGCCCAAGATCGGCGCGCTCCTCGCGGTGGCCCGGCTCGTCGAGACGCTGCCTGCCGACGGCCGCTGGCGACTCACGATCGCGGTGGTCGCCGCGGTGACGATGACCCTGGGCAACCTCGCCGCCTACCCGCAGACCGACCCGCGGCGCCTGCTCGGCTGGTCCACCGTGAGCCAGGTCGGCTACGCCCTCGTGCCGATCGCGGTGCTGCGCGACAGCGACCTCGCCATCCCCGCCCTGCTGCTCTACCTCGCCGCCTACACCGTCACCAACATCGGCGCCTTCGCCCTCACCGCCGCCCTGCCCGAGCGCCGCACCCTCGAGGACTGGAACGGGCTGGTCCGCGGTCGTCCGGTCCTCGCCGTCAGCCTGGTGGTGCTGCTCCTCGGCCTGGTCGGGACCCCGCCCACCGGCATCTTCGTCGGCAAGCTGGCCGCCGCGGCGGCCGCCTGGGACGGGTCCACCGCCTGGCTGGCCGCGGTCCTGCTCGTCAACACCGTCGCGAGCCTCTTCTACTACCTGCGGTGGATCGCCCCGGCGGTCTCCAGCCGCGGCGAGCCGCCGGCGGACGGTTCCTCCCCGGTGCCGGGTCGGTGGGCCTCGGCAACCGTCGTGGGCACCGCCGTGGTCAGCGTGCTGATCGGCATCGGCGCCGGCCTGCTCTGGGACGCCTTCGACGTCGTCCTCCTGACCTGACCGCGGTGGTCGCCGAGCCTGACCGACGAGGCCAGGACCTTCGCCCCTGACGGCTGCCCGCGGTCACCGTTCGCATGGAGCCTCAGCCAGGTCGGGGGTCCATGGAGGTCGTCATGCGCCGGACCACGTCACTGCTCGCCTCGGGGGCCCTGGTGCTCGCCGGTCTCGCCGGCGCCGGATCACTCGCCGAGGCCAGGCCCGCGTCGTACGTCGGAGGCTTGGACCGGCCGGCGAGCATCACGCGTGACGTGCACGGGCTGGCGCACGTCACGGCCTCGTCGATCCGCGACGCGCTCTACCTCAACGGCTGGGTGCACGCGCAGGACCGCTTGTTCCAGATGGACGTGACCCGCCGCCAGGCCAGCGGCACCCTCGCCGAGCTGCTGGGCAAGGGCGCGCTGCCCTCCGACGTCCAGGCCCGCACGATCGGCCTGCGGCGCGCGGCCGAGCGCACGTGGACGGCGGCCCCCGACGACCTCAGGACCGCGCTGGAGGCCTACACCGACGGCGTGAACGCCTACGTGGCCCGCCACCCCCTCCCCCGGGAGTACGGCGACCTGGGCCTGACCTCCTTCGAGTCGTGGACGCCGCTGGACTCGCTCACCGTCGGCAAGGCGCTCGCGTTCGGGCTGTCCTTCGACTCCGACATCGGCAACACGGTCCTGCTGCAGGCCTACGTCGCCGCGCTCGGTCAGGAGCGCGGGTACGCGCTGTTCAGCCAGGACCTCATGCGGTCGCAGCCGTTCAGCGACGCCTCCACCGTGCCCGACGCCACCGAGGCCGGCACCGCGTCGAAGCACCGTCCGCACGTGGCCGCCCCGCGGCGCGCCGAGCTGGCCGAGGCCGCCAGGCTGGGGCGCGCCTACCAGGCCCGCACCAGGGGCCTGACGCCGTTCGCGCGCCGCGCCCTGCCCGGCAGCCAGGGCTCCAACGAGTGGGCGGTCTCCGGCCGGCACACCCGCAACGGGCGGCCGATCGTGGCCAACGACCCGCACCTCGGCCTCGACCAGCCGTCGACCTTCTATCCGATCGGCCTGAGGGCGCCGGGTCTCGACGTGGTCGGTGAGGGTTTCGCCGGGGCACCGGGCGTGATCGTCGGCCACAACCGCGACATCGCCTGGGGAGCGACGGTCAACCCGATGGACGTCACCGACACCTTCCTGGAGAAGGTGGTCCCGGACGGGACGTCGCCCAGCGGCCTCTCCACGACGTACCGCGGCACGCTGGAACACGTCGTGCCGATCCCCGAGACCTTCCGCTACAACAGCGGCGGCTCGCTCACCACGGCGACGGGGACGGACGGCGTGCCCCCCGCGACGCTCGTCGTGCCGCGGCGCAACGACGGACCCATCGTGCAGCTCGACCGGGCAGGGCAGTCGGCGCTGAGCATCCAGTACACCGGCTTCAGCGCGACGTTCGAGCTCGCCACCTTCCTGAGGTGGGACCGAGCGCGCGACCTCGACGACTTCCGCAAGGGGCTGGAGACCTTCGACTTCGGCTCGCAGAACTGGGCCTATGCCGACCGGCACGGCAACATCGCCTACTTCACCAGCGCGGAGATGCCGGTGCGCGAGGACCTGCAGGCGGGGAAGGTCACGGGAGTGCCGCCCTGGTTCGTCCGCGACGGTCAGGGCGGCAACGAGTGGCTGCCGGTGGAGCACCCGCAGCCGGGCCAGGCGCTGCCGTACGAGATCTACCCAGCCGCCGAGATGCCGCACGTCGTCAACCCGCCCGCGGGATGGTTCGTGAACGCCAACAACGACCCGGCAGGCACCGTGCTGGACAACGACCCGCTCGACCAGCTGCGACCCGGCGGTGGGATCTACTACCTCAACGCCGGGTACGACGGGTTCCGCGCCGGGCGCATCACCGAGATGATCCGGTCCGAGCTCGCCCACGGCGGCCGGGTGTCCACGCGTGACATCAAGGCCATGCAGGCCGACACCACGCTGATCGACGCGGAGTACTTCGTGCCGTGGGTCCTGCGGGCCTACGAGGCCGCGCGCTCCAGCACCGTCCCGCAGCTCGCCGCCCTCGCGTCCGACCCCGGCGTCACCGAGGCGGTGGGCCGGCTCCGCGACTGGGACCGCACCACGCCCACGGGGATCCCGCAGGGCTACGACGCCTCGGACCGCAACGGCAACCTGCGTCCGCCGTCGCGGGCAGAGGTGGCGAACAGCGTCGCGGCGACGATCTACGCCGCCTGGCGCTCACGCGCCGTCACCGGCATCATCGACGCTCCGCTGGGTCAGCTGCCCAAGCCCGACGGCGCGGAGGCCGTCACCGGCCTGCGGCACCTGCTCGACACGTGGGACACGGGCCTCGGCCGCGGCGCGTCCGGCATCGACTTCTTCGCCGTGCCGGGTGTCGCCGACCCGGCCGCAGCCCGGGACGTCCGCCTGCTGTCGGCGCTCTCCTCGGGGCTGACCATGCTGGCCGGACCGGCGTTCGACGCTGCGTTCCACGGCTCGACGGACCAGTCCGACTACCGGTGGGGCCGGCTGCACCGGCTCACCCTGCGGCACCCGCTCGGCGGTCCCTACGACGTGCCGACCGGATTCGGCGCGTTCCCCGCACCGCTGGCCGGGCTCACCGGCATCCCGGTGGACGGCGGGTTCGGCACGGTCGACGCGGCGTCCCACGACGTCCGCGCCGCCAGCAGCGACGGCTTCCGCTTCGGCAGCGGGCCGGCCCGCCGCTTCGTCGCCAGCCCACGCGGGTGGCAGATGGCGGCGGACTCGGCACTGCCCGGTGGCACGAGCGCCGACCCGGGCAGCCCGTTCTACCTGAACCTGCTGCGGCCCTACCTCACCGACGACTACTACCGCGCGAGACTCGCGAGGCCGTGACGCCGGTGACCGTCCGGCGCTCAGCCCGCGCCCTGGCGCAGCTGTGCCTGGCCGACGGCGGAGGTGTCGACGCACAGCGCGCCGCGATTGCCCTCCTGGTCGGCGACGACCGTGAAGCCCGGAGCGTCGCGGTCGTCGACGACGGAACCGCCCGCGGCGAGCAGGGCCGAGATCCTGGCCTCGCGCGCCTCGAGCGGCACGTAGACCTCCACCACGAAACGCTGCTGCGCCTCGCCGTCCGTGGCGTCCAGGAACATCAGGTTGGGCACCCGTCCGGTGGCGTCGCGGACCTCGTCGCCCGGGGTGCCTCGTCCCTGGGCCGAAGGGTCGCCGGCCAGCAACGCCGCCCACACCGGTGCGATGGTCTCCGGGCCCGCGGTCTCGACGCCGAGCTCGACCTCGCTCACCGAGGCCGGGTCGGCGGGGAGCCCGTGCTCGCGCGCGATGCCCTCGACACGTCGAGCGAGGTCGACGTCCTGCTGCGTCACCCACTCGACGACGTGCTCGGTCCCGTCGTCCTCACGGTAGATCGCGTCGTCGCTGACCAGCTCGAGGTCGACGTAGGACGAGCCGAGGCGGACGCGCGGATGGTGGGCGACCTCGTCCCCTGCCTCGGCGACGGCCGCGACGAACCGGGCACCGGTGGTGAACCCGTCCACGACGTAGCGGGCGTGGAGGCCCTGGGCCAGCTTGCGCCAGTCGGTCAGCCCGGCCTCGGCGATCTGGGGTCCTCGCAGCATGTCCATGGCGGGGACCATAACCCCAGGACCGGTCAGGACCCGGCAGGCGCAGCCCTGGGCTCGGTCCGTGACGGAGCTGGGTTTCTCCGCCGTGAGCGCTGTTCCCGTCGACCGCGCGTGGACGGCCGTGACCGACCTGTCCGGGCCCGGCCCGGCCGACGTCATGAGCAGAGCACGCGGCTCGTCTCCCGCGCGATCTCGACGTCCTCCGCCGCGGTGACCACGACGACCGAGACGGTGGCGTCGCCCGTGCTGATGACGGCATCGGCGGTGGCCGCTTCGTTGGCTGATCGGTCCAGGTCCACGCCCAGCCACTGCAGTCGCGAGGCGACGTCATGGCGGAGGCGGGCGGAGTGCTCCCCCACGCCTCCGGTCATCACCAGGGCGTCCACCCCGCCGGCGCTCGCCGTCATCGCGCCGATGTCGCGGACCAGGCGGTGGACGTAGACGTCGTAGGCGAGGCGCGCGTCGTCGTCGCCCGCGGCCCGACGCTCGAGCACGTCGCGGAGGTCTCCCCCGGTCCCGGAGAGGCCCTTGAGACCGGAGTCGTGCTCGAGTGCGTCCGAGAGGTCGTCGACCGCCAGCCCTCCGTGCCGCAGCAGCCAGACCAGCAGGCCCGGGTCGACCGATCCCGGGCGCGTGCCCATCACCAGCCCGTCGGTGGGGGTGAAGCCCATCGTGGTGTCGACCGACCGCCCTCCCACGACCGCCGCCAGCGACGCGCCGCTGCCGAGGTGGCACGACACGATCCGCAGGTCCTCGAGCCGGCGGTCGAGCAGCTCGCCCGTCCGGCGCGCGGCGTAGGCGTGGCTGAGCCCGTGGAAGCCGTAGCGTCGCAGCCCCCAGCGGTGGTTCCACTCGCGCGGCAGCGCGAAGGTCCGCGCGGCCGCCGGCATCGCGGCGTGGAAGGAGGTGTCGAAGCAGACCACCTCGGGCAGGTCGCCTGCCACCCCTCGGGCAGCGCGGATCCCGGCGATCCCGCGTGGGTTGTGCAGCGGTGCCAGGTCGACGACCGAGTCGAGGTAGGCCAGCACCGCGTCGTCGACGACGGCTGACTCGGTCAGTCGTGGTCCCCCGTGCACGATGCGGTGCCCGACCGCGTCCACGTCCCCGGCCTCGTCGAGGAACGCGCGCAACGGATCGAGGTGCTCCTCACCCTGCCACCGCTCGACGGTCGCGCTCCTCACCCGCGAGCCGTCCTCGAGCACGGACAGCTTCAGGCTGCTCGAGCCGGCGTTGACCACCAGGACGCGCACCCTCAGCCCTCCGGTGCGTTGCGGGTCGCCGCCTCGGTCTCGTGCACCGGCCCGGACGCGGGATGCCACTGCCAGTGGCGGACCTCCGGCAGGTCCTCGCCGTGGGTGCGGACGTAGAGCCGGTGCTCGATCAGCCTGTTCTTCAGCTCCTCACGGACCGGACCGGCGATGCCCTGCAGCCGCGGCACCCGGTCGATCACGTCCATGGCGAGGTTGAACCGGTCGAGCTGGTTCATCACCGTCATGTCGAACGGGGTCGTCGTGGTGCCCTCCTCGCGGTAGCCCCGCACGTGGAAGTTCACGTGGTTGGTGCGCCGGTAGGTCAGCCGGTGGATCAGCCACGGATAGCCGTGGTAGGCGAAGATCACCGGCCTGTCGCGGGTGAACAGCGAGTCGAAGTCCGCGGTCGACAGGCCGTGCGGGTGCTCGTGCTCGTCCTGCAGACGCATCAGGTCGACCACGTTGACCACCCGGATGCGCAGGTCGGGGAAGTGCTCGCGCAGGATCGACACGGCGGCGAGCGTCTCCATCGTCGGCACGTCCCCGGCGCACCCCATCACCACCTCGGGCGGGCTGCCGGGCTCCGCGCTCTCGGTGCCGGCCCAGTCCCAGATGCCGATGCCCTTGGTGGCGTGGACGATCGCCTCGTCCATGGAGAGGTACTGCAGGGAGGGTTGCTTGCCCGCGACCACGACGTTGACGTACTGCCGGCTGCGCAGGCAGTGGTCGGCCACCGACAGCAGGGTGTTGGCATCCGGCGGGAGGTAGACCCGCACGACCTCGGCCTTCTTGTTGACCACGTGGTCGATGAAGCCCGGGTCCTGGTGGGAGAACCCGTTGTGGTCCTGGCGCCACACGTGCGAGGTGAGCAGGTAGTTCAACGACGCGATCGGACGGCGCCATGGGATCTCGTCGGTCGTCTTGAGCCACTTGGCGTGCTGGTTGAACATCGAGTCGATGATGTGGATGAAGGCCTCGTAGCACGAGAACAGGCCGTGCCGCCCGGTCAGCAGGTAGCCCTCGAGCCAGCCCTCACAGGTGTGCTCGGACAGGATCTCCATCACGCGCCCGTCGACGGCCAGGTGGTCGTCGTACGACTCGGTCCTGGCGTTCCACGTGCGGTCGGTGACCTCCAGCACGTCCTGCAGCCGGTTGGAGGCGTGCTCGTCGGGCGAGAACAGCCGGAAGGTGTCCATGTTGGCCGCCATCACGTCGCGCAGGAAGCCGCCGAGGACTCGGGTCGCCTCCACCGCGCCGGTCCCGGGCGCCTCGACCGGCACCGCGTAGTCGCGGAAGTCGGGCAGCCGCAGGTCGCGCAGGAGCTCCCCGCCGTTGGCGTGCGGGTTGGCGCTCATCCGGCGGGACCCGGCCGGGTGGAGCCCGGCGACCTCGGGCACGGGCGCCCCGTCCTTGCCGAACAGCTCGTCGGGGCGGTAGCTGCGCAGCCACTGCTCGAGCACCGCGCGGTGGTCGTCGTCGGACCTCGCGTTGGCGAACGGCACCTGGTGGGACCGCCAGAAGCCCTCGACCCGCTGCCCGTCGACCTCCTCGGGTCCGGTCCACCCCTTGGGCGAGCGCAGCACGATCATCGGCCACGGACGCCGCTCGACCGGTCGGCGGCGGGCGGTCCGCGCCTCGTGCTGGATGTCGCGGATCTCGTCCAGGCAGTGGTCCAGGGTCGCGGCGAACGCCTGGTGCATCGCGTCGGGATCCGAGCCCTCCACGACGTAGGGCCGGTGTCCGTAGCCGCGCAGCAGGCTGTCCAGCTCGTCCTCCCCGATCCGGGCGAGGACCGTGGGATTGGCGATCTTGTAGCCGTTGAGGTGCAGGATCGGCAGCACCGCGCCGTCGCGGCGGGGATCGACGAACTTCGTGCTGTGCCAGCTCGTGGCCAGCGGCCCGGTCTCCGCCTCCCCGTCACCGACGATCGCCGCGACGACCAGGTCGGGGTTGTCGAAGGCGGCGCCGTAGGCGTGCGACAGCGAGTAGCCGAGCTCACCGCCCTCGTGGATCGAGCCCGGTGTCTCCGGGGCGACGTGGCTGGGGATGCCGCCGGGGAACGAGAACTGCCGGAACAGCTTGCGCATCCCCTCCTCGTCGTAGGAGATGTCGGGGTAGACCTCGCTGTAGGTGCCCTCCAGCCAGGCGGACGCGACCAGCCCGGGACCCCCGTGTCCCGGGCCGATCACGTAGATCATGTCGAGGTCACGCTGGGCGATGGCCCGGTTGAGGTGGGCGTAGACGAAGTTGAGCCCGGGCGTGGTGCCCCAGTGCCCGAGCAGTCGCGGCTTGACGTGCTCGGGGAGCAACGGCTCGCGCAGCAGCGGGTTGTCCATCAGGTAGATCTGGCCCACCGAGAGGTAGTTCGCCGCCCGCCACCAGGCGTCGATCCCGCTCAGCTCGGCCCGCCGCAGCGGACGCCCCGTCACCGTGCTCGTCGTGCGCTGCCTGCGTGCCATCGGCTCTCCTCGTCTCGGACCGTCCCTGGAGCTCGTGCCGGCTGGTACCCATCGCCCGGCGACTCGATCTCCCGGCGGCTCGTCCGCCGGGACCGACGCCGGTGAGTCCGTTCCGCTTGACCGGTTCGAACATGTGTTCGATCATGGAGACATGTCCTCGGCCGCCTCCACTCCCGCGCTCGACCCCCGCCTCTCGGTGGTCGAGCAGCTGCGCCAGCGGGTGGCCGCCATGGAGCGGAGGACCGCTGCCGAGCCGATCCCCACCCTGCCAGGTCTCGCCGACATCCTCCCCCTCCAGGCCGGATCGGCCTACGCCGTCGACTCCGCCTCGCTCGCCCTCGCCCTGGCCGCGGGGGCCTCCCGCGCAGGTGAGTGGGTCGGGTTCGCCGGCTGCCCCGACTTCGGGGTCGAGGCCGCGGCCGAGCTGGGGATCGAGCTGTCGCGCACGGTCCTCGTCCCCCAGCCGGGCGAGCACTGGCTCGAGGTGACCGCGGCGCTGGTCGACGTCCTGAGGGTGGTCGTCCTGCGTCCGCCGGCCTCGGTCAGCGAGCGCACCGCGGGGCTCCTCGACTCCCGGCTGCGCACGCGTTCGGCCGTGCTGGTCGTCCACGGACCGTGGCCGCGGGTGACGGCCAGGCTCAGCACCGAGGAGTCCACGTGGCGAGGTCCGGACGCAGGCACCGGCCGGCTCGAGGAGCGGCGTGCCCGCGTGGCCGTGCACCGGGGCGCCCGGCCCCCTCAGCGCGCGGACCTGGTCTGGCCCGGGGTCCACCGGGTCGACCGTCCGGTGCACGAGGTCCTCCGGGTGCCGGGATGAGGGTGATGGTGGTGTGGTGCCCCGACTGGTCGGTGGTCGCCGCGCTGGAGGAGGCGCAGCAGTCGCCGCGCTCCCCCGCCGCCGTGCTCCACGCCAACGTCGTCGAGGTCTGCAACGGCCCCGCCCGCGCCGAGGGCGTACGCCGCGGGCAGCGCCGCCGTGACGCCCAGGCCAGGTGCCCCGACCTCGTGCTGCTGCCGGCCAACCCCGACCGCGACGCCCGCGCCTTCGAGCCCGTCCTGGCCACCGTCGAGGACCTGCGCCCCGGGGTGGCGGCGCTGCGGCCCGGCATGCTCGCGGTCCGGGCCCCCGGCAGCTGGTACGGCTCCGAGACGGCCGCCGCCGCGACCGTCAGCCAAGCCCTGGTCGAGGGCGGCGTCTGGGACGTGCGCGTCGGGATCGCCGACGACCTCTTCACCGCCGAGCGGGCTGCCCGCACCGCCGAGGTGCAGTCGTGGGCGGTGGTGCCCGAGGGCGGCTCGGCGGCGTTCCTGCGCGGCCTGCCGATCGAGGTCCTGCCAGGACGACGGGCCGCGCGGACGCGAGCTGGTCGGCCTCCTGCAGCGGCTCGGGCTCCGCACGCTCGGTGACCTCGCCGACCTGCCGGGCGAGGCCGTCGAGCACCGACTGGGCGCCTACGGTGCCGCCGTACGCCGACGGGCGCGGGGCGAGGACCGCGCGCTGTTCTCCGCTCGCACCCCGCCGCCCGAGCTCGACGCGCAGGTGCCGTTCGAGCCGCCGCTGGACTCGGTCGAGGCGATCACCTTCAGCGTGCGGACCACCGCCGAGCGGTTCGTCGCCCAGCTCGCGCACCGCCAGCTCGTCGCCACCGGGGTCCGCATCGAGGCCGAGTCCGACGGCGTGGTGTGCTCCTCTCGCACCTGGCTGCACCCGCGGCACTTCGGTGCCCGCGACCTGGTCGACCGCGTGCACTGGCAGCTGCAGTCCGCCGACGCCGGCGGGTCGCTGCGGGGCCGCAAGGACTCCGGCGCGGTGCGGGCACCGGTCGAGCGGATCCGGTTCGTGCCCGAGGTGGTCGAGCCCGCCGCGGCGCACGGCGAGGCGCTGTGGGGCAGCGCGTCCGACGACCTGGTCGAGCGGGGGGTGGCGCGCGTGCAGGGCATGATCGGCTTCGACGCCGTGCTCCGCCCCGTGCTGCAGGGCGGACGCAGTCCCTCGGCGCGCCAGGCGCTGGTGCCGTGGGGCGAGGCGCGCGGTCGACCTGCGGCCGGTCGACCGGCCGTGGCCGGGCCGCGTGCCGGGTCCTGCACCGGTGCGGGTCTTCGCCGCTCCGCCGGCCGCCGAGGTCGTGGACGACGCCGGGCGCGACGTCTGCGTGACCGACCGCGGCGTCGTGACCGGCGAGCCCCGCCGCTTCCGGGTGGGCGGCGGGGTGCTCCCGTGGCAGCCGGTGACCGCGTGGGCCGGCCCGTGGCCGACCGACGAGGGCTGGTGGTCCGGCGGGACCGGGCTGTCGGCCCGCTTCCAGGTCGTCGGCGCCGACGGCCGCGCCTGGCTGCTGCTGCGCGCCCCCGACGGCTGGTCCCTGGAGGCGGCCTATGACTGAGCCGATCAGCCAGGAGGCGCACTGATGGGCTGGAACAACCCCGCGATGCGGTGGGCCGAGCTCGAGCGCCGGCTCAGCGGCCTGCCGGGTGCCGACGACGCGCCGGTGTCGCGGCGCAAGCGCGGCTCGACCACGGCCCGCGACATCGAGCGTCCCGCCGCGGTCACGCCCTACGCCGAGCTGCACTGCCACAGCCACTTCAGCTTCCTCGACGGCGCCAGCTCCCCCGCCGAGCTCGTCGAGGAGGCCGTGCGCCTCGGTCTGCACGCCCTGGCGATCACCGACCACGACGGCTTCTACGGCGCGCCGATGCTGGCCGAGGCCGCGGCGGCCTACGACCTGCCGACCGTCTTCGGCGCCGAGCTCTCCCTCGGTCTCACCGGCCCGCAGAACGGCGTGCCCGACCCCGAGGGCAGCCACCTGCTGGTGCTCGCGCGTGGGGTCGAGGGCTACCACCGGCTCGCCGCGGCGATGACCGACGCCCACCTGCGCGGTGACGAGAAGGGCCGTCCGGTCTACGACCTCGACGAGCTTGCCGAGCGCGGGCGGGGCCACTGGGTGGTGCTGACCGGCTGCCGCAAGGGCGCCGTCCAGCAGGCGCTCGCGACCGGCGGCGAGCGCGCCGCTGCCGAGGCGCTCGACCGGCTGACCGCGCTGTTCGGGCTCGAGCACGTCCTGGTCGAGCTCTCGCCACGTCCCGGCGCCGGGCGCGACCAACGCCGCTCTGGCGCGGCTCGCCGACGTCCACGGCCTCGACGTCGTGGCGGCGGGCAACGTCCACCACGCCACCCCACAGCGGCACCGGCTGGCCTCGGCGATGGCCGCCGTGCGCGCCCGCCGCAGCCTGGCCGAGCTCGACGGCTGGCTCGACCTGTCGGGCTCGGCCCACCTGCGCAGCGGAGACGAGACGGCGGCCGCGCTGTCGGCGTACCCGCAGGCCGTGGCCCGCAGCGTCACGCTCGCCGACGAGCTGGCCTTCGACCTGCGCAAGGCCTCGCCCGCGCTGCCCAAGCGGCAGATCCCCGAGGGCCACACCGCCGACTCCTGGCTGCGGGTGCTGGCCGAGCGCGGCTTCGCCGAGAGGTACGCCGGCGTCCCCCACGAGCGCGAGGCGCGCGAGCGACTCGAGCACGAGCTGCGGGTGATCGCCGAGAAGGACTTCGCGGGCTACTTCGTCATCGTCCACGACATCGTCGCCTTCGCCCGCGAGCGCGGGATCCTCTGCCAGGGAAGGGGATCCGCGGCGAGCTCCGCGGTCTGCTACGCCCTCGGGATCACCGCGGTCGACGCCGTCTTCTACCGCCTGCCGTTCGAGCGCTTCATCTCCGCGCACCGCGACGAGGAGCCCGACATCGACGTCGACTTCGACTCCGACCGGCGCGAGGAGGTGATCCAGTGGGTCTACGACACCTACGGTCGCCGCAACGCCGCCCAGGTCGCCAACGTCATCGCCTACCGGCCGCGGATGGCGGTGCGCGACGCCGCCAAGGCGCTGGGCTTCTCGCCCGGCCAGCAGGACGCCTGGTCCAAGCAGATCGACGGCTGGAAGTCGGTCGTGGCGGGCGACCAGGGCGACCCGACGGCCCACGACGTGCCCGCCGCCGTGGTCGCGCTCGCCGAGGAGCTGATGGGGGCGCCGCGCCACCTCGGCATCCACTCCGGCGGGATGGTGCTCACCGAGCGACCCATCGGCGAGGTCTGCCCGATCGAGCGCGCGCGGATGGACAGGCGCACGGTGCTGCAGTGGGACAAGGACGCCTGCGAGTCGATGGGGCTGGTGAAGTTCGACCTGCTCGGCCTCGGGATGCTCGGCGCGCTCGACCACATGATGCGCCTGGTCGCCGACCACCTCGGCGAGCGGTGGGACCTCGCGACGATGCCCAAGGAGGAGCCCGCGGTCTACGACATGCTGTGCCGCGCCGACTCGATCGGGGTCTTCCAGGTCGAGAGCCGCGCGCAGATCGGCACGCTGCCCCGGCTGCGTCCGCGCGAGTTCTACGACCTCGCCATCGAGATCGCCCTCATCCGCCCGGGCCCCATCCAGGGCGGCGCCGTGCACCCCTACGTCCGCCGGGCCACCGGCCAGGAGCCGGTCACCTACGACCACCCCGAGCTGGTGCCGGTGCTCGAGCGCACCAAGGGCGTGCCGCTGTTCCAGGAGCAGCTGATGGCGATGGCGGTCACCCTCGGCGACTGCAGCCGCGACGACGCCGACCTGCTGCGCCGCGCGATGGGGTCCAAGCGCGGGGTCGAGCGCATCGAGTCGGTCAAGGCCAAGCTCTACGCCGGCATGGAGCGCCGCGGCATCACCGGCGACCTGGCCGACTCGATCTACGTCAAGATCCTGTCCTTCGCCAACTTCGGCTTCGCCGAGTCGCACGCCCTGTCGCTTCGCGCTGCTGGTCTACGCCTCGTCGTGGTTCAAGCTGCACTACCCCGCGGCGTTCCTGGCCGGGCTGCTGCGCAACCAGCCGATGGGGTTCTACTCCCCGCAGTCGCTGGTGGGCGACGCCCGCCGCCACGGGGTCGACGTACGCCGGCCCGACGTCACCCGGTCCGCGGCGCAGGCCGACCTCGAGCCCGTCGCTGACGGCCCGGTCGCACCCACCGGGCTCGACGAGTGCCGCCGGCCCCGGTTCGAGCGCACCGAGTGGGTGCCGGGCACCCCCGACCCGGTGCCCGCCCACCGGCGTGACGGCGCGCTCGCCGTACGCCTCGGGCTCGACTCGGTGCGCGGCATCGGGCTCGGAGGTGGCGCGCCGGATCGTCGCCGCCCGCGACGAGGCGCCGTTCACCGGCGTCACCGACCTGTCCCGCCGCGCGGACCTGACGCTCCGGCCCAGCTGGAGGCGCTGGCCACCGCGGGGGCGTTCGACGCCTGGGGGCTCGACCGGCGCGAGGCGCTCTGGGCGGCCGGGTTCGCCGAGAGCGCCGAGCACCTGCCCGGCATCACGCCGGCACCGGCGGCGCCCCGCTGCCCGGGCATGAGCGAGCCCGAGATCACCCTCGCCGACCTCTGGGCCACGGGCGTCTCACCCGAGCGGCACCCGGTGGAGCACCTGCGCGAGGAGCTGCGCCGCGCCGGGGTCCGCGTCCGTCGCCGAGCTCGACGACCGCCGAGTCGGGCCGTCGCGTCCACGTCGGCGGGCTGGTCACCCACCGTCAGCGGCCGGGCACCGCCATGGGCGTCACCTTCCTCAACCTCGAGGACGAGACCGGCATGCTCAACGTCGTCTGCTCGATCGGGCGTGATGAAGGCCCACCGGCAGGCCGCCCGCAACCGGGTCGCCGTGGTCGTGCGCGGCCGGCTCGAGCGCAACGAGGGCGTCACCAACCTGGTCGCCGACCGGGTGGAGCCGATCGACGTCGTCGTGCCCGGTGCCGGCGCGATCCTGCAGGCGCGGGCGTCCTCGCGCGACTTCCGCTGAGGGCGGTCTAGCCTCACCACCATGACCGAGCTGAGGTTCACCGCCACGAGCGCGGTCCCCGTCGAGCAGGCGTGGTCGGCCGTGACCGACCTGCACGCGTTCGACCAGTGGCTGTCCCTGCACGACGGCTGGCGCAGCGACCTCCCTGCCGAGCTCGCCGAGGGTCAGCAGATCGAGAGCGTGATCCGCGCCAAGGGGATCCGCAACCGCATCGCGTGGACGATCCGCGACCTCCGTCCTCCGCATCACGCGTCACTCGTCGGCGAGGGCGTCGGCGGCACCGCCGTCAGCCTGGCGTTCGACCTCACCGAGCGCGACGGGGGCACCACGATCGCGATGCTGGCCGATTTCCGGCACCCGATGCTCAAGGGCCCGCTGGGTGGGGTCGCCGCCCGGACGATCAGGGGCGACCTCGAGGCATCCATGGAGAGGCTCGTCGGGATCGTCGGCTGACCACGGCCTTGCAGGGCTATCGTCCGCCGCATGGTGACGCCTCCCGACCCCACCGCCTCGCCCCGCCTGCTGGCCCTGCTGGACGGCACCGACGGTCAGGAGGCCGGGTCGGTGCTGGCGCGGTGGTCGGAGCGGCTCGACTGGACGGCGCTGCCCAGGACCCTCGCGCTGCGCGACGGCGCTCGCCTCGAGCTCGACCCGAGGCGCCGCTCCGGCACGGTGCGGCAGGTCCGCGGCGGCACGTTCGTGGTCGACCTCGGCCGTCGCGACCGGATGCGTGACCGCGACGACGTGCTGACCCCCGAGCTGGTCGTCGAGGCCGGCCCGACGATCGACCGGCTCAAGGAGATCCCGCACATCGAGGGCACGGGCGAGGTCTCGTCGCGGGACCCGCTGGACCCCAAGGGCAAGAACACCCGTGACTTCCTGGCAGCGGGACCCGTGCCCGTCGTCCGCTTCCTCGACGGTGACGGCGTCCCGCGCATGGTCGGGTGGGGCGACCTGAGCCACGTGACCGGGTTCGGCACGACCCTGATGAGCGACGGTTCGGCGTACGCCAGTCTGAAGAGCGTGTCCGGGCTCGCCGCCGTGCACGACTCCCGGCGTACGTCGTTCAAGCGCAGCGTCACCGATGCCCACGTCGACGAGGCGCGGGCGACCGGCTTCGCCGCGGTCACGACGAAGAACGGCGTCATCGGCGTGCTCGTCGACACCGGTGCGCCCGGTCACCACCTCGTCCTCGCGGCGTACGGCGGGGCGCGGGGCGGCACGGTCGGCTACGTCGTCGACCTGCGTCGGCCGCCGGTCAAGGACGGCGCGATCGTCGACCCGGACTGATCCGCGAGCCCGCCCGTCGCACGAGGGGCGTGCGGCGGCTCAGAGGTCGCGCGCCAGCGCGATGAGCCGGTCCAGGATGCGCTCGCCGTCGGTGCGCAGGCCGTTGTGGAGGTACTCGTTGGTGAGCCACGGCCGCATCGACGGGATCAACGCGGCGGTCTCCTCGGAGAAGCCGCGCAGCACGTAGGGGTCGTCGGCATAGACGACCGCCGCGCAGGGCACGTCGACCTGCGCGAGCACGTCGGGGTCGTACAGGCGCGGCCACTCGTGCTCGGCGAGCAGCGTCGCGACCTCCCGGTAGGGCCGCAGGGTCGGGTCGTCCTCGAAGTCCACGAGAAGAGGTGCTCCCCGGTCAGGAGCAGCGAGTCGCCGGCGAAGTCGTCGGGCAGCACGCGCTCGGCCGACCACCGCGTCGCTCCACCGTCGCTGCAGCACGACTCGTGCAGCACCGCGTAGATCGGGTTGCGGGCGTCGAAGGCGAGCAGCCCCGTCGCGTCGTGGGAGAAGGCGGCCGAGGCGGGGTCGTGCTCGAGCAGGTGGTGCAGGGTCTCGGCCCCTCCGTCCATGCCGAGCGGGTGGCCGATCGTGCGCATCAGGCGTCGAGAGATCGGGTTGCCGTGCGGGTCGCGCACCACTCCCTCGTCGCACAGGTCGAGCAGGCGCCGGAGCCGCGCCCGGTCCTGGGGGAAGCGCCGGTGGTAGCGCTCGTTGAGGACTCGCATCGCGGCGTAGGTCCCGGCATAGATCTCGTCGGCGGGACGGCCGACCGGAGGCAGCCCGCCGGTGAAGAAGACCTCCCGCAGGCTGTCCGGCGCGACGCTGAGGTAGTGCAGCGCGCAGAAGCCACCGAAGGACTGGCCGAGCACACTCCACCGCTCCACCCCGAGGTGCTCCCGAAGGCGCTCGGCGTCCTGGACGATCGCGTCGGCCCGGAAGTGCGTGAGGCGCTGCGCGTCGGCCGCGGCGTCCGCGACCGGGCCGCCGTACGGCGTGGAGAGTCCGGTGCCGCGCTGGTCGAGCATCAGCACGCGGTAGTCCTTCAGCGCTCGCGGCAGCCAGCTCGGACCCGTCCGCGCGCTCGGCGGGCGCGGCGCCTCGTGGCCCGGACCGCCCTGCAGGAAGACCAGGAACGGCCGGTCACGGCCGTCCGGCGCCGCGAGCTCCCGTGCGAACACCTCGATGGTCTCGCCGCCCTGGTCGCCCGGGACCAGGGGCACCCGCAGCCGGTGCTCGACGGTGATGAGTCCGGGCAGCTTGGTCTCGGTCGTCATGCGCGCGAGCCTAGGTCCGTGTGGCAGCCGCCGTCCCCAGGCACGCAGCGCAGTGATGACCTGAACGGGCGCTCGTCGGCCGCGCCCCGGTCTAGCGATGGGCCGCCCTGTCTTCCTCAGGCCGCGCCCCGGTCGTAGGTTCACGAGCAGGGTGCTCCCTCCGGAGGTGACCATGCGCGAGGCCTGGGAGCTCGTGACGTCCGGCCCGGCCGACGCAGGCCGCTCGGTGCTCCTCCTGCCCGGCGGGGCCAACGCCGCCAGGTCCTACGACCTGGTGACGGCCCAGCCCGCTCTCGCGGGTGTGCGTCTGGTCGCCACGACGCTGCCCGGCATGGCGGGCGCGCCGCTGACCGACGAGGTCTCGGTCGAGGCCATGGCCGCCGGCGCCGCGGGCCTGGCAGCAGAGCACCACAGCGACGTGGTCGTGGGCTTCTCCCACGGCGCGTCCGTCGCACTCGAGATGGTCCTCGCCGGCCACTTCCACGGTCCGGTCGTCCTGCTCGGGATCAGCCTGACGACGCCGGACGAGGCGGCCTTCTTCCGCACCCTCGTCCGCGCGTCCCAGCGCGTGGGCAGCTGGCCGTTCGCCGTGCTGTTGCGGCTCATGCCCCTCATGGCGCGGTCGGCGCACCTGCCCGAGCGGCACCGCCGCGAGCTGATCGAGGACCTCAAGCAGAACAAGGCCCGTGACTCGGTCCGCGTGAGCGCGGCGTACCTGGACTACATCGCCTCGGGGCGCGACTTCGCCGCCGAGCTCGCCGCGGCGCGGAGTCCCGCGTGGGTGGTCCATGCCGAGAAGGGCGGTGACGGGGGCCTGACCGAGGCGGAGAGGGCCGCCCTCGAGCAGGCTCCGGACGTGCACCTGGTGACGATCCCCGGGGCGGTCTTCCTGATCCCCGACGAGGCACCGGGCGTCACCGCGGACGTCATCGCCGCAGCGCTGGCGGCCGCCGCCTGATGGCGGCTCGGGCTCCGGCCGCTCAGGCAGGACCCGACTGCGGCGAGGTGTTGTCGGTGCCGCCGAGCCGGGCCAGGAACTCGTGGCACCGCTGGGCACGCTCACTGTCCTGAGCCATCACGTCACGGAAGAAGTCGGCGATCTCCTCGCTTGCCGGCGTTCTCTGCGTCCCGCACGTACTGGCCGTAGTCGTGCCCGGCCTTGAGCGAGTGGTACTGCACCGAGATCAGGTCGAAGGTGACGTCGTCGAAGCCGGTCTCACCGGTAGCCATGGATCCTCCTCGTTCTCCTGGTCGGTGGAGCGTCCACGTACCCGATCCGGCACCTGTCATCCGCCCGACCAGCCCGGCGGTCGCGCCTGATCCTGGCTGCCGGAGGCGACCTCCCCCGCCTACGGACGGGCCTGGGCGGCGACGACCTCCGCGACGCGGAGACGGAAGGTGCGCCACCGGCGCTCGTTGTCGTGCACGAGCCCGGCGGACTCGCTGCACAGGTCGGCGGCGTGGGAGATCATCTCGGCCGCCGAGTAGAGCAAGCCGGTCGAGACCTGGCCGTCGGCGAGGTCGGCACGCAGCGCGGCCGGGGTGAAGTCGACGTGGTCGAGGATGTCGGCCGCCCGGTCCATCAGCCGGCTCTGGACGCTGTTCATGGCGGCGGCCCGCCAGTCGTTGGCGATGATCCGGTGCCGCTCGCCGAGCATGTCGGCGAGACCGTCGATCTCGACCAGGGCGGCCGCGACCGCCCAGGACGACTCCATCGCCTTCGCCAGCCACTCCCCGGTCGCCCCTGGTCCTCGGCCGCGTTGCGCAGATCGCGGATCAGGTGGCTGATCTCGGCGGGGCGGCCCTCCCCCTCCAGGAAGAGCACCCCGTCCAGCTGCATGGCCGCGGGACTGTTGAGGTCCTCCGCCCCCTCGTAGGGACTGAGCACCGCTCGGGTGGACGCCTCGGCAGTGGACCACTCGTCGGCCAGTGCCTGCAGGGTGCGGGCGTGGCGCTGCAGGGTGATCGCGAACTCACGCGGCGAGGAGGCGTAGAACTTCTCGTGCTCGCGGTGGAACCTGGTCAGGTTCAGCATGGCCTCGAGCAGCGCGGTGTCGTCCCGGGTGCCGGTCGTCATCTCGTCCTCCTGTCCGTCTCCCCCTCCGGCCAGCCTCGGGCCGACGGAGCGGGGCGGGCAGAGGAGGAGGTCCTCGCCGGGCCCGCCGGAGGACTCCTCGCCCCGAGCAGGACCTTCGCTCCTGCCCGGCACCGCGCCACGGACCCACCATCGGGCTGGGGACTCGACGACGGAGGAGGCCCGCGATGCGGTCGAGGTGGCGCTCCGCCTTGCCACTGGGGCTGGCCGTGGCGGTGGAGGTCGGTCTCGTCCACCTGGGCCGCACCTACGGCTCCACCGAGGAGGAGCGGCACAGCCGCCTGCCGGGTGACGACCTCATCGACGACCCGGACGTCCAGACCGACCATGCGATCACCATCGACGCGCCGCCGTCCGCGGTGTGGCCCTGGCTGGTCCAGATGGGCTGGGGGCGTGGTGCTGGTACACCGCCCGCTGGGTCGACCGGCTGCTGTTCCCGGCCAACGGGCCGAGCGCGGACCGGATCGTCCCGGAGCTCCAGGACGTCTCCGTCGGCACGTTCATCCCGGACGGGAAGCCCGAGACGAGGACCGGCCTCGACGTCGTCGACCTGCAGCCCGAACGAGTGCTGGTCCTGCGGTCCAACAGCCACCTGCCCATGAGCTGGCGCGACCGCGCCACCCTCGACTGGACCTGGACGTTCGTCCTCACCCCGCTCGACGGCGGCCGCCGCACCCGCTACCACTTCCGCTCGCGCTGGGTCACCTCGCCGTGGTGGCTCACCCTCGGTGGTCGCCTGGGCATCGTGCCCGCCGACTTCGTGATGTCGCGCGACCACCTGCGCGGTGTGAAGCGCGCGCCGAGCGGCTCGCCTGGACGAGCTGAGGCCGACGCGCTGCACCGAGCGCGACGTCCCGTGTCGATCCCCGACCCCATGGAGTGACGACGAGGGTCCGGCCGCGCTGTGGTCCGCGCTCGACAGTGGCGCCGCCGCCCCCGATCTTCTGGTCGCGATCCCCGCCCTGGTCGCCGCTCCTGCTCAGATGGGCAGGCGGGCGAGCGAGCCCGGCAGGACCCGGCGCACGGCCACGAGCTCCAGGAGGGTCGCCGAGGTCGCCGCCTGCACCGCGAGCAGGCCGACCAGCACGAGGATCTGCGCCGCACCCGCGTCGACGGCGCTGCCGCCACCGAGGAGCACCCCGACGTAGGCCCCGGGCAGGGTGACCAGCCCGACGGTGCGGGTCTGGTCGATGCCGGGCATCAGCGCCTCCCGCGCCGACGGCTCCACCACGAGGCGCACCGCCTCCGGGGCGGGCAGGCCCAGGGCGAGCGCCGCCTCGTAGGTCCCCGCCTGGGCGCGCAGCTCCTGCAACGCGCGCCTTCCGCTCAGGGTCGCAGCCGTCATCGCGCCGCCGATCAGGATGCCGGCCACCGGCAGCAGCCCGGGACCGTTGAACGGGACGACGCCGGACGCCACGCACAGCGTCACCACGGGAACCGCGCCCGTCGCGACGGCCAGACCCACCCAGGCGACCTGCGACAGCGGGATCCCGAGCCGTCGCGTCGAGGTGAGCGTGGCGACCGCGAACATCAGCAGCACGAAGGCCAGCGACCACCAGGTGGACTGCAGGACCGCCGCGATGACGGCGGAGACCACGGCCAGCTGGACGACGGCGCGGACGGCGGCGACCAGCTGCTCGCGACTGACGCCGAGGTGCGCGAAGCGGGCGACGACGACGGCCGACGTCGTGAGCACGACCAGGACGACGGCGAGCCGCCAGTCGGCGGACGGGGCGGTCGTCAGGGGCACCACGCGCCGAGCCTGTCATGCCGGAGCGCGCGGGGGTCAGCAGGGCCGCCACCGCCCCGACCCGACCCCAGGTGTCAGGAGCCGGCGGTCCCGGGGCCGGCTCAGACCCCGGCGAACAACCGCGCCGCCAGGACGGAGACCCCGCGCCCGGCCACCTCCGGCAGTGCGGCCGCCCGCCCCGCCACGACCATGGCCAGCGCCTCGGCGGGGCCGGCCACCTCCGCGCCGGAGCCGTGCGACCAGTCCAGGTCCTCGGCGACCAGGCGCAGACCACCGAGCCGGCCGGCCGGCATGAACCCGCGCGTGGCCGGCTTCGAGACCAGGAAGTCCAGCACCGGTCGCCAGTCCTCGGGAGGTGGGCACACGTCGAGCCCGAGCGGGCGCGCGGCGTCCCTCAGGTGCACGGCGGTGTCGGTCGTCGGCCCGCCGGCGCCCACCACGGGCGGCGTCATCCGCGTCGTCGCGCGGTCGCGGAGCTGCTGCACCAGCACGTCGGTCGGCACGGTGCACGCGCGCTCGCGGGTGGTCACGTCGACCATCCGGTCGAGGTCACCGCGGAAGCGCACCACGTCCTTGACCAGCCCGAGCGCGGCGAACCTGCCGGCCGGCGGCACGAGGTGGGCCAGGATCTCGCGGACCGTCCAGCCCGCGCACAGGCTCGGGGTGCGCCACTGCTCCCCGGTCAGACCGGCGAACATGTCGGCGGCCAGCAGGCGGTTGCGCGTGGCGACGTCGTGCGCGAGCTCCGCGTCGGTCGTCATGGCCCGCAGCGTAGTCACGCAGGAGCGGTACGCCGTCCGAAGCGCGCCGCCAGCGGACCCGCGGTGACGCCGTGGGCGAGCACGCTGAGGAGCACCGTCACGGCGACGACCGAGACCGCCTCCTTCGCGACCGGTCCGAGCTCCTCGAGGGCCAGGAGGGCGAAGACCAGGGAAGCCAGCCCCCGTGGCCCGAACCAGCCGATGAACAGCACCGTGCGGAGGGCAGCCCGGCACGCGCCGAGCTCAGCGCCACCGGGACCATGCGGATGACCGTGAGGCTCAGGACGGCGTACAGCACGGTCGTCGGCTGGAGGTCGTCGACCACGATCGGCACCGCGATCGCCCCGAACGTCAGCCACACCAGCAGCGAGACCAGACCGCTGGCCTCCTCGACGAACAACAGCTCGGCGGGACCGCGCCTGCCGGCCGTCGCACCGAACGCGAGCCCGCCCACGAACGCTGCGATGAAGCCGTTGCCACCCAGGCCGGTCGAGGCCAGGTAGGCGGCAGCACCAGGGCGAGCACGGCGATGCCGGCGAAGTCCTCGTCCGCCCACCGGGCGCGCCGGGCCCTGCGCAGCACCCATCCGCCGCCGGCACCGACGAGGACCCCCACGGCCACGCCGGTCACGAGCTCGACCGCAGCTCGACCCGGCCCGCTGTGGTGCGCCGACTCGGTGGCGGCGACGCCGGCGATGGCGAGCATCACCACCGGCGTGACGATGCCGTCGTTGAGGCCGCTCTCGACCGTGAGGAGCCGCCGCACGCGCGTCGGGACGGCGGGGTTGGTCACCACCGGGACCCCCAGCGCGGCATCGGTCGGCGCGAGGGCGGCGGCCACCAGCAGCGCGAGCCACGCGTCCATCGACGGGAAGATCCACGGGCGAGCGCCCACCCGGCGAGGACGGTCAGCGGCAGGCCCACCGCGAGCAGCCGGGTGCACATGCCGAGGTCGGCCCGCAGGTCGGGCACCCGGAGCCGGGCGGCGTCGGAGAAGAGCACCCACACCAGCGTGACCTCGACCAGTGGCCGCACCAGCTCCGGCGCCGAGGGCGCGTCCACCGCCCCGGTGCCGGCCAGCACGGCCCCGACCGCCATGAAGACGATCGGGGCCGTGAGGTCGGCACGCTCGAGCCGGGCGGAGACGACGCCCCAGCAGAAGACGGAGGCGGCGACGACGGCCCCGACGGTCGCCACGTCCACCGGGACGACCCGCTGTCCGGTCTACTGCCGGGCCATCGCGACCCGCAGCTCGGTCTCGGTGTCCTGGATCAGCTCGCCCGACAGGTCCACCGTGACCCGGTGCAGGGTTCCGCTGAAGCGGAACGGCCCGGCGTACGACGGCGAGACGGGCGACCCCGGGTCGGCTCCGCAGGTCAGCGCGCCGGGGTTGAACATGAACGGCGTCGTCCACGGCACCTCGCGCGCGCCGACGAGCTCGTTGTCGACGTAGAGCTGGAAGCGACCGGGCATCCCATGTCCCTGGGAGGGGTCGGGCTCCCCCTGCGGCTCGAACTCGAAACGCAGGTCGTGCTCCCCCGCCGGCACGAGCCGGGAGGACGAGAGGTCGAACAGCTCGCGTCCGACCCAGTTGTGCACGTAGCGCAGGCGCCCCCCTCGGACGTAGAACGAGAAGCCGCCGGCAGCGGTGCCCTGCGCCAGCAGCACGCCCTCGGCCCCTCCCGCGGGGATCTCGACCCTCGCCGTGATGCTGTGCGCACGGTTGAGCAGGCGGGGAGCGGCGAAGAAGGGCACCGACTGCGTCCGGGGGTAGTAGACGTAGGTGTTGCGCGGTGGCGCCACGAGCGGCTTCTCCTGGGCGAAACGGGCCAGGCCACTGCCGTCGATCGGCAGGACGCCGTACTTGCCCGCCTCGGCGTACCAGGTGGCGATGAGCGCGATCAGCCTGTCCCGGTTGGCCTCCGCGACGTCGTGGCACTCCGCGAAGTCCTCGGCGACGTGGTAGAGCTCCCAGCCCTTCGCATCGAGCTCGGACAGCGTGCTCGACGAGATCGGCTCGCCGAAGCCCTTGCCGGCCTCGGTGAAGGAGGGGCCCGGCCACGGACACACGGCTCGCCAGCCGTCGTGGTAGATCGAGCGATGACCCATCATCTCGAAGTACTGCGTCCGGTGACGGCTCTCCGCCTCGGCGTCGGTCAGCGAGTAGCCGAGGCTCGTGCCCTGGATCGGCGACTGCGTGATCCCACGGATGGCCTGCGGAGGGTCGATGCCCACCAGCTCGAGCACCGTCGGCACGATGTCGACGATGTGGGCGTACTGCCCGCGCACCTCACCCGCGGCGCTGACCTGCTGGGGCCAGCTGACGATGAACGGGTCCGCGGTGCCGCCGCGGTAGGTCTCACGCTTCCAGCGGCGGAACGGCGTGTTGCCCGCCCAGGTCCAGCCCCACGGGTAGTGGTTGAAGTGGTTGGGGCCGCCGAGGTCGTCGATCGCGGCCAGGCTGTCCTCGAAGGGCTCCTGGGCGTTGTTGAAGAACTGCGCCTCGTTCGTCGTCCCGCTGGGCCCGCCCTCGGCGCTCGCGCCGTTGTCCGAGACCACCATCACCAGGGTGTTGTCGAGGTCGCCGCGCTCCTCGAGGAAGTCGAGGATCCGACCGATGTGATGGTCGGTGTGGGACAGGAAGCCGGCGAAGACCTCCATCATGCGGGCATAGAGACGGCGCTGGTCCGGGCTCAGGGTGTCCCACAGCGGCACGTCGGGGTCGTGCCGGGACAGCTCGGCGTCCTGCGGGACGACGCCCAGCTCCTTCTGCCGGGCGAAGACACGGTCGCGGTAGGCCTCCCAGCCGTCGTCGAACACGCCGCGGTAGCGGTCGGCCCACTCCTTCGGCACGTGGTGCGGCGCGTGCGCCGCTCCGGGGCAGAAGTGCAGGTAGAACGGCTTGCCGGGGTCGACCTGCTTGGCGTCGGCGATGAACTCGATCGCCTTGTCGGCCAGGTCCTCGGTCAGGTGGTAGCCCTCGGCCGGCGTCCTGGGCGGCTCGACCTGGTGGTTGTCGTGGACCAGGTCCGGGTCGTACTGGCTGGTGTCGCCACCGAGGAAGCCGTAGAAGCGCTGGAAGCCGCGGCCCAGCGGCCACCGGTCGTAGGGGCCGGCAGGCGTCTCCTCCCTGTTCGGCAGGAGGTGGTACTTCCCGACCATGTAGGTGTTGTAGCCGTGCTGGAGCAGGATCTCCGAGAGGAAGCCGTTCTCGAAGGGGATCGAGCCGTTGTAGCCTGGGAAGCCGGTGGCGCCCTCGGTGATGCAGGCCATCGCGTTGCTGTGGTGGTTGCGGCCGGTGACGATGCACGCCCGGCTCGGGGAGCACAGCGCCGTGGTGTGCATGTTGTTGTAGCGCAGCCCGCGAGCGGCGACGCGGTCCAGGTTGGGGGTGGTGATCGGGCTGCCGTAGCAGCCGAGCTGCCCGAAGCCGGTGTCGTCGAGCACCACGATCAGCACGTTGGGCGCCCCCTCGACCGCGCGCACCGGGCGGGGCCAGGCCGGGGTCGACTCGTCGACGGTCCGTCCGATGACACCGGGGAAGGTCGTGCCCGGCTCGTACTCCGTGAGGCCCATGACGGCTGCCCCCTTCTGTGAGGTCCTGGACCCTCACCTTGGGGCGGCCTGCCCGGCTGGTCATCACCCGAGGGGGATGAGGCAGACCGGCACGGTGCTCAGGGCACGGTGCTCAGGGCACCGTGCTCAGCCGCCTGCGTGCCACAGGACGGCGAGGAGCTGGCGCCCGACGGTCGCCGCCGAGAGGTGCTTCCAGCTGCGCGAGGCCAGGAACGCCTCCAACGCTGCGGCTCGCGGGTCGTCGTTCGGTGCCGGCTCGACGGCGTGCCAGTCACCGACACAGCTGCCCGGCACCCCTGCCAGCAGCCGCTCGACGGCGTGGCGGTCCCACTGCGCGAGCACGAACCGGGCGAGCAGCCGCGGGGTGAAGCCACGCCAGGGGTAGCGGTCCAGGGTCGCGCACAGGGCGGACAGCACTGGGTCGTCATGACCGTTTTGCACCAGAACAGGATCTCATCCCCGGGGGGTGATGTGGGCGTTATGACGCGCACGGAGGCTGGCCCGACGCCCACCTGGAGGTCCGATGCCCGCACGCACCCCGTCCGCCTTCCACGTGATGGCCAAGCCGACCGGCGCCATCTGCAACCTGGACTGCGAGTACTGCTTCTTCCTCTCCAAGGACCAGCTCTACCCCGGCGCCGACTTCCGCATGGCGGACGAGGTCCACGAGGCGTACGTCGCCCAGCTCCTGGCCGCGCACGCCGACGCCGCGGAGGTGGTCGTCGCCTTCCAGGGCGGAGAGCCCACCTTGATGGGCCTGGACTTCATGCGGCGGACGCTCGAGCTCGAGGAGAAGCACCGCCGTCCCGGGCAGCGCGTCCTCAACACGCTGCAGACCAACGGCACCCTGCTCGACGACGCGTGGGGGGCGTTCCTGACGGAGCACGGCTTCCTGGTCGGCCTGTCCATCGACGGGCCGCGCGAGCTGCACGACGCGTACCGCGTCGACAAGGGCGGCAAGCCGACCTTCGACCGGGTCCTGCGGGGCCTCGACGTGCTGCGCCGGCACGGCGTGGAGTGGAACGCGCTGACCACGATCAACGCCGCCAACGGCGACCACGGCAAGGAGGTCTACACCTTCCTGCGCGACGACCTCGGCGCGCAGTACGTCCAGCTCATCCCGATCGTCGAGCGGGTGACCGCCGAGCAGCTCCCGCTGGCCGAGAGCGGCTGGGGGCGGCGAGCGGGCGAGCGGCCCCTCTACCGCCAGGAGGGCGACCGGGTCACCCACCGCACGGTCGGTGCCGAGCAGTTCGGGCAGTTCATGGTCGAGGTCTTCGACGAGTGGGTGCGGCACGACGTCGGCGACGTCTTCGTCCAGATGTTCGACACCGCGCTGGCGCACTGGCTGGGGATGGAGCAGGGAGGGATGTGCGTGCACGCCAGGACCTGCGGAGACGCGCTGGCGCTCGAGCACAACGGTGACCTCTACTCGTGCGACCACTTCGTCGAGGAGGACCACCTCCTCGGGAACATCCGCGGCGACCGGCCGATGCTCGACCTGGTGACCTCGCCGCAGCAGCAGGCCTTCGGACGCGCCAAGCTGAGCACCCTGCCGGCGTACTGCCGCGGCTGTGACGTGCGGTTCGCCTGCAACGGCGGCTGCCCCAAGGACCGGTTCCTCACGACGCCGGACGGCGAGCCCGGCCTGCACTACCTCTGCGCCGGCTACCAGCGGTTCTTCCGGCACGTCGACCGGCCGATGCGGGTCATGGCGGCGCTGGTGCGCAGCGGCTCGGACGCTGCAGGCGTCCGCACCTGGTACGCCGAGCGGGAGCGCACTGCGGGCTAGTCCACCTCGAGCTGGTCGAGGAACGCGGCGGCCGCCGGGGACGGTCCGAGGCGGCTCCAGACCAGGTGCTCCGACCGCACCGGGGCCGAGTCCACCCGGACGGCGGTCAGGCCGGTGAGCGCCGGGGCGAACGACGACGGCAGGAGCGCCACGCCGAGCCCCTCGCGGATGAGCGCGGCCATCAGCTGCACGTCGGCCACCTCGAACGCGACGTCGCGGGTCAACCCGGCCGCCTGGAACGCCTGGTCCGCCTGCTCCCGACCGGGTGACCCCGCCGGGAAGTCGACGAAGACCTCCTCGGCCAGGCGGGCCAGCCGGAGCCGCTTGGCGGTCGCGAACCGGTGGTCCGGCGCCACCACCGCGACGTGACGGTCCGTGGCGAGCACGTGGTCCTGTACGCCGGTCACCTCGGTCCCGACCGGCAGTCCGAGGAAGGCGAGGTCGAGCCGGCCGTCGGCGACCCGGCGCACCAGGGCGTCACTGGAAGCGGTCGTGAGCGCGACGCGGACCTGCGGGTGCCGGTCGTGGAAGACCCGCAGCGCCCGGGGGACGTCGACCGCTGCGACGGTGGGGATGACCCCGACCGCCAGGCGTCCGCGGATCTCGCCGGTCGCGGCCGAGACCTCGGCTCGGGCGCGGTCCGCCGCGTCGAGGCACCTGCGGGCCTCGGGCAGGAAGGCCTCCCCTGCCGCAGTGAGCCGCACCTGCCGGCTGGTGCGGTGGAACAGCCGGGCGCCCAGCTCCTGCTCGAGCCGCGCGACCTGGTGGCTGAGGGCCGACTGCACGACGAAGCACCGCTCGGCCGCTCGGGTGAAGCTGCCGAGCTCGGCGACCGCGACGACGTACCTCATCTGCTGCAGGTCCATGGCCTCCATCGTGATTCACGATCGATGGCGTGACAAGCATGTGTTGGACAGATGGCTCAACCTGACCGGAACCTTGTCGTCATGACCGCAGCTCCTCCCCTCGCCGGCTCCGACCGCATCGGCCTCACGACCGCCACGGCGCTCGCGCCCGTCGTGTGGGGCAGCACCTACCTGGTCACCACCGAGCTGCTGCCGCCGGACCACCCGGCCTTCGCCGCCGCGACGAGAGCCGTCCCCGCGGGGCTCCTCGCCCTGGTGGTCGCGCGCCGGCTGCCGCACGGCGCCTGGTGGTGGCGGTCGCTGGTCCTCGGCACGCTGAACATCGGTGTCTTCTTCCCCCTCCTCTTCGTCTCCGCCGAACGACTGCCGGGCGGGGTGGCGGCGACCTTCGGAGCCGTTCAGCCCCTGGTGGTCGCCGGCCTCTCGGTCGTGGTCCTGCGGCAGGCACCGCCGGCCCGGCGGTTCGGCTGGGGCCTGGCCGGCCTGGCGGGCGTGACCCTCGTGGTGCTCGGCCCCGAGGCCCGCCTCGACCCGATCGGCGTCGTGGCGGCGACCCTCGGCGCCACGTCGATGGCCCTCGGCGTCACCCTGGCGAAGCGGTGGGGCCGGCCCGACGCGGTCTCGGCGATCGGGTTCGCCGGCTGGCAGCTCACCGCCGCCGGCGTCGTGCTCGTCCCGCTGGCCCTTGTCGAGGGCCCGCCCGCCTCGGTCGACGCCGGCGGCGTGGCCGGCTTCGCGTGGCTCGGGATCGTGGGCGGCCTGCTCGCCTACACCCTGTGGTTCCGGGGCATCCGCCGCCTCCCGGCCACCTCGGTCGCGATGCTCGGCCTCCTGTCCCCCGTCGTCGCAGCGGCCCTCGGCGCCGCCGTGCTCGGCGAGAGGTTCACGCCTGCGCAGCTGGCCGGCTTCGCCCTCGCCCTCGTCGCGATCCTCGGCAGCCAGCTGCCGGACCCGCCGCGCGCAGCCGGCGCTTCCGCACCTCACCAGCCCCTGCACCGACCCACTCACCTACCCCAGCAAGGAGTCACCACATGAAGGTCCTGGTCATCGGAGGCACCGGCTACATCGGCAGCACGGTCGTGGAGCGGCTCGGCGCCGCCGGCCACGAGCCCGTCGGGCTCGTCCCCGATCCCACCCGGGCACGTGCCCGGGTGCCGACCCGAGCGGGCGACCTGAACGAGCCCGCGAGCCTGGGCGCTGCGATCACCCCCGACATCGACGCGGTCGTGCACGCGGCCACGCCGGTGGGGAGCTGGGACGCGGACCTCGCCGCCCTCACCGCCCTCACCGAAGCCCTGTCCGGGCGCACGCTGGTCTATCTCAGCGGCGTGTGGGTCCTCGGCAGGACCACGCACCCGGTCGACGAGTCCGCCCCGACCCGCCCGGTCGAGATCGTCGCCGGTCGCCCCCGGCTCGAGCAGCACGTCCTCGGCGCTGCGGACGTGCGCGGGGTCGTCGTACGCCCCGGGATCGTGCACGGACGGGGCGGCGGGATCCCGTCGATGATGGTCGACTGGGCGCGCGCGGCCGGGACCGGCCGGTACGTCGGGGACCCCACGGTCCGATGGCCGATGGTGCACGTCGACGACCTGGCCGACCTCGTGCTGATCTCCCTCGACCGGGCACCGGCCGGCACGGTGCTGCACGCGGTCGGCGAGCGCGGCGTACCCGTCAAGGAGCTGGCGGTCGCAGCCGACCTCGCGGCGGGCGGGACCGGGCGCGCCGAGGCGTGGGCCGTCGCCGACGCCGCGAGGGAGGTGGGCGGAGCGTTCGCCGAGGCGCTGGCCCTCCACCAGGAGGTCACCGCGGAGGTAGCGCGAGGTCTCGGGTGGGCGCCCTCCCACGTCGACGCCATCCGGAGCATCGTGCCGGCCCGGGACAGGACCGGGACCTGATCGGGACACGTGCACCTTCTGCCCGGGACGCCCGTCGGCGCACGCTGGTGGGGTCCTGGTCTCGGAGGAGGGTGCCATGAGGTTCGAGGGAACGCGTGAGGTGTCGGTGGGTCGCGGCGTCGTCTGGGACGCGCTGCACGACCCCGACGTCCTGCGCCGGCTGGTGACCGGCTGCGAGTCGATGACCCATCTCGACGCCGGGACGTACGCCGCGACGATGGTTGCCCGGGTCGGTCCGGTCACCGACACCTACCGCGGCACCTTCAGCGTCGACGACCTGCGTGCCGGCGGGGAGCTGCGGGTCAGGGTCGCCGCGCGAGGCCGGTGCGGGCGGCTGGACCTCGATCTCCGCGTTCGCCTCGAGGACGGCACCCGGCCCGGCACGACGACCCTGACCTACCTCGCCGACGCGACGGTCGGCGGCCTCGTGGGCCGCCTGAACGGCACCGCGCTCCGCGTCGCCGGCAACCACTTCACCTGCTGCTTCTTCCGAGGCCTCGACCGCGTGACCGCCTCGGGGCGGACGCCGGCGCTCGTGCCGGCGTAGCCGACCGGCGGGGCACCGGCGGACGTGCCGCTCGGGTTTGGCCGGTCGACCGTCGGGCATCGGACAAAGGTGAGGACCTGGACAGCGACCGAGGCCCGCCCGGGCAAGGGGGGTGTCGTCGGGCGACTGCTGCTCGGGATCGTGCTGTCGGTCGTCATCGGCGCGCTGGTCGCCGGCCTGGCCGTGCCGTTCGCCGTCCTCGCCGGCTGGACGGCCAGGTCCACCGCCGACGGTCTCGCCCGGATGCCCAAGCAGCTGGAGTTCCGGCCGCTGTCCGAGCGCAGCGTGATGACCGACCGCACCGGTCACGTCGTGGCCACCTGGTTCCGCAAGAACCGCGTCGTCGTACCGCTCGACGAGGTCTCACCGTGGATGCGCAAGGCCGTGGTCGCCATCGAGGACTCGCGGTTCTACGAGCACGGCGCGATGGACCTCCAGGGGACCCTGCGCGCGTTCGTGCGCAACCGGGCCGCCGGCGGCACGGTCCAGGGCGGCAGCACCCTGACCCAGCAGCTGGTCAAGCTGACCCTGCTGGAGAACGCCGAGACCCCCGAGGAACGCGCCGCCGCCACGCGGAAGTCCTACCAACGCAAGTTCCGCGAGCTCCGCTTCGCCCTCGCCCTCGAGAAGCACCGGTCGAAGCACTGGATCCTCGAGCGCTACCTCAACACGGCGTACTTCGGCGACGGCGCCTACGGCGTGGAGGCGGCCGCCGAGCACTACTTCGGCCGCAAGGCCCGCAAGCTCAACGTCCAGCAGTCCGCCATGCTGGCCGGGCTGGTCAAGAACCCCAACGGCTACGACCCCGTCAAGCACCCGCGAGCCGCACGGGCCCGCCGCGACCTCGTGCTGACGAGGATGGCCGACCTCGGGATGATCGCGCAGTCACGGGCCCAGCGCGAGCGTCGCCGTGACCCGCCGCTGCACGTCCGGCGGACGCCCAACGGCTGCCTCGGCTCGAAGGCGCCGGTGTTCTGCACCTACGTCCGGCAGTGGGTGGTCCGCAACAGCAAGCTGGCCAAGGTGCTGGGCAAGGACCGCAGCGGCCGGCTCAAGGCGCTGCGCACCGCAGGCCTGCGCATCCGCACGACGCTGGACCTGCCGATGCAGCGTGTCGCCCACAAGGCCGTCAGGCACCACGTCCGTCCCCGGGACAAGGCCGTGGGAGCCCTGGCGCTCGTCGAGCCCGGCACGGGCAAGGTGCGCGCGGTGACCCAGTCCCGGCCGATCGGCACCCGCGCCAAGCGCGGCGAGACATTCATCAACTACGCGGTGCCGAGGAAGTACGGGCACGCCAACGGCTTCCAGGCCGGCTCCACCTTCAAGCCCTTCGTCCTCGCCGCCGCGCTCCAGCAGGGCATGCCGCTGACCACCCAGATCCAGGCGCCGCCCAAGATCCGCCTGCGCGTCGACCGCTTCCGCGGCTGCGACGGGCGGTTGACCAGCGACAAGGTCTGGACGCCCTCCAACTCGACCGGGTCCGGACTCTTCGACCTCCGCACCGGCACGCGGCAGTCGGTCAACACCTTCTTCGCCCAGCTCGAGCTCCGCACGGGCCTGTGCCGCCCCTACCACCTGGCCCGCACGATGGGCGTGCGGCTGACGGACCCCGACAGCCAGATGGTGCCCTCGTTCACCCTCGGTGTGGTCGACACCGACCCGCTGACGATGGCGTCGGCCTACGCCACCTTCGCCGCAGGCGGACGCTACTGCCGGCCCCGCCCGGTGCTCGCGGTGCGCACCCTCAGGGGCAAGCTCGTCCACCGGTACTCCGACTCGTGCCACCGGGTGCTGCCCAAGGCGGTCGCCGACGGCGTCAACGCCGTGCTGCGCGGCGTGCAGGAGCCGGGTGGCTTCGGCTACGAGGCCGGGCTGGGGCTGCGCCAGCCCTCGGCCGGCAAGACCGGGACGACCCAGCGGGGCAGCGCGGTGTGGTTCGCCGGCTACACCCCGGACCTCGCCGGCGTGTCGGTGATCGCCGGCGTCGACCGGCAGGGGCGGTGGCTCTCGCTCAACGGCCGCACCGTGGGCGGCAAGGTCATCCCCCATGCGTCCGGCAGCGGCACCGCCGGACCCGTCTGGGGTGAGGCGATGCAGCGCCTGCAGCACCGGATCCCCGACCACGACTTCGTCGACCCCCCGCCCCGGATCGTGCGCGGAAGCACCACGGTGGTGCCCGACGTGAGGGGGCTGACCGTGGACCGGGCGCGCGCCGCGCTGCGGGACGCCGGTCTGGGCGTCCTCGTCGAGGACCCCTGCGCTCGAGCCGGAGCGAGGGGACCGTGGCGCGGGTGGAGCCGGCCGCGGGCACGGTGCTGGCCGAGGGGCGGCTGGTTCGCCTCAGCCCCTCCGACGGCCAGGGCCCACCGACGCGACCCGGGCGGGCGCGACCCGGCCGGACCCGACCACGCGGGCGGTGACCCCCGGGCGGGCCGGCCGCCCGACCCAGCCGGTCCCGCACCGGGGTTGCCGCCCCGGGCATCCTGGGTGGGTGCTCGTCACCAACCACGTCCTCTCCGGTGCGCTGGTCGGCGCGGCCTCGCGCGGGCCGGCCAGCGCCTTCACGCTCGGCGTGGTCTCGCACTTCCTGCTCGACGCCGTCCCGCACTGGGGTGACGTGGAGTTCGACGAGATGGTGCCCGTGGGGGTGCGGGACGGCCTGCTCGGGCTCGCCGCGATGGGACTGGTGCACCTCTCGACGCCCCGCGACCGGCGCTTGCCGGTCCTCGCGGGCATGGCCGGCGCGGCGTTCCCGGACCTGGACAAGCCCGCGCTGCTGTTCTTCGGCCGGTCGCCGTTCCCGCGGGCGTGGGACGAGTTCCACGTCTCCATCCAGCGGGAGTCCCGCGACCGGATGCCCCAGGAGTGGGTCGTCGGGGCCACGCTGCTCACGGTCACCCTGACCGTCGTACGCCGCCTGCATCGAGCGTCCTGAGCAGGTCCCGCTCCCGGTCGGGGGTGAGCCCCGAGGCGCGCGGACGGTCGAGGCCGAGCTCGCGCTCCCACGCCAGCGCGGCGGTGGCGGTCTCGGTCAGGGGCCGGGTGGTCAGGCCCGCCTGCCGGGCCGCCGACCCGTCGCACGTCATCGCCGCACGGTCCTGCTGCTGGAGCCACAGCGGCAGCGACCCGGTCCCATCCACGGCGCCACGTCGTGCTCGAGCAGCCAGTCCTCGCCCACCTCCGGCTCGGTCCGCGGCCGCGGCCGCGGCGTAGCGCGTGCCCGCGGCTCGCCGACCGCGTCGAGGCGCCGCCTGCTGGGCGAGGCCGGCGGAGCAGCCAGGCGCGAGGTCCTCGACGTCGATCACCTGCAGCGGCTGTCGCGCGGCACAGCACCGACTCGCCGTCGGCCGCCCGCGCCGCCCTCGCCGGCCAGTAGCCGAACCGGTCGCTGCGGTCGCCGTGCCCGGCGAGCAGCCCGGCGCGGGCCACGAGCAGGCGGTCCTCCTCCACTGCCGCGCGGCACGCCAGCTCGCAGGCCACCTTGCCCGGCCCGTAGTCCTCCGGGCCCGGCCTCCCCGTCGCCGGTGTAGGCGGGGAGCACCGGCGCGGTCTCGTCACTGCCCGGACCGACGGGGTCGGCGTAGACCGAGATCGTCGAGACCAGGACCCAGTGACCGGCCCGCGTGCCCAGCGCAGCGACGGCGGATCGGACCTGCGCCGGCTGCCGGCCGACGTCGACCACCAGGTCCCACGACCGGCCCGCCACCTCGTCGTAGGCCCCCGGCTGGCGGCGGTCCGCGCGCACCCACGTGGCGCCGTCGGGCGCCCGACCCGACTCCCCCCGCGCCAGGCAGGTCACCTCCAGCCCACGGCGCAGCGCGTGGCGCGCGGTCAGGCCGCCCAACCAGGACGTGCCCCCGAGCACCAGGAGCGAGGTCACCGCTCGGTCTCCTCCGCCCACAGGGCCGCACCGACGATGCCGGCGCGGTTGCGCAGGGCGGCCGCGACGATCGGCGTCCGGACGTCGATCAGGTCCAGGAACTTGTCGCCGTCACGGCTCACTCCCCCGCCGATCACGAACAGCTCCGGCGAGAACAGCCTCTCCAGCGCGCGGTAGTAGACGGTCAGCCGCTCGGCCCACTCGGGGTAGGACAGGTCCTCCTTCTTGCGGACCGAGCTCGCCGCCCACCGCTCGACGTCGCGGTGCCCGTCCACGTCGAGGTGGCCGAGCTCGGAGTTGGGCACGAGCCGGCCGTCCATCACCAGCGCCGAGCCGATCCCGGTGCCGAGCGTGGTGACGATGACCAGCCCGCTCTGGCCGGCCGCGGCGCCGTACCTCACCTCGGCCAGGCCCGCCGCGTCGGCGTCGTTGACCACGTGCACCTCGCGCTGCAGCACCTCGGTGAACAGCGCGTCGGCGTCGAGGTCGATCCAGCTCTTGTCGATGTTGGCCGCCGACCCGACGACGCCCCGGCGCACGACTCCGGGGACGGTCACCCCGACCGCGTCGTCGAGGTCCTGGTCGGGGAACTGGTCGACGAGCTTGCGGAAGACCTCGGCGACGGCCTGCGGCGTCGCGGGCTGCGGGGTGTCGATCCGCACCCGGTCGGCGGCGAAGTCGCCGCGCTCGAGGTCCACCGGCGCGCCCTTGATGCCGGATCCGCCGAAGTCGATGCCGAAGCTGTGCGTCATGGCCCTATCCCAGCACGACTCGCCAGCGCGGGTGCAGGATGCCAGAGTGCTGCCGTGGACCTCAGGTTCCCGCAGGCCGCACCCGGCGCCGCGCTCTACGAGAGCGTGTACGCCGTCCTCGGCTCGCCCGACGGCGGGCAGGCGCTCTGGGTCCGCACCACCGTGAAGAAGCGCCGGGACGAGGAGCCGACGGGCGCCCTGTGGGTGACCTGGTTCTCCGCCGGCGGGGTCCGGGCCGCCAAGGTCGCCGGTCTCGCGGTGTCGCCGGACGGGCTGGGCATCGCGGTCGGCGACGCCACGCAGGGTCCGTCCGGCAGCCGCGGCCGCGTGCAGCAGCCGTCGCTGACCGCCGCGTGGGACCTGGCCTTCAGCTCCGACCAGCAGGTGCTGCGGCACCTGCGCCCCGACCTGCTCTACGCCGCGCCACTGCCCCGCACCAAGTCCGTCTCACCGGTGCCGGACCTGCAGGTCTCGGGCAGCCTGGAGGTCGAGGGACGGACCGTCGACCTGACCGGCTGGACCGGGATGCTCGGCCACAACTGGGGCAGCGAGCACGCCGCCCGCTGGGTCTGGCTGCGGGCCGCGGGGCTCGGCGACGACGGCCGCGGATGGCTCGACGCGGTCCTCGCCCGGGTGCGGGTGGGCCCGGTGCTCACGCCGTGGGCGGGGTTCGGCACGCTGTCGCTCGACGGCACCCGCCACGCCCTGGGCGGTCTCGGCAGCCGGCGCACCCACGTGCGCCTCCGTCCCGCGGGCGCCGAGGTCACCCTGGGTGGCCACGGGACCACCGTCGTCGCACAGGCCCAGGTGGACCTCGAGCGCACGGTCGGCTGGCGCTACGCCGACCCGTCCGGCGGGCAGCACGAGGTGGTCAACAGCTCGGTCGCGACCGTCGCCCTCGCCCTCGGCGACCGCCGGCTCACCTCGCGCACCGGGGTGCTCGAGGTCGGCGCGGAAGAGCGCGCCCTCGACGTCCCGCTCCAGACGTTCCCGGACTGAGCGGGAGCGAGGGCATGTCGCGAGAGCGGCCGGGGTAGACCAGAGGTGTGCGAGCACTCACCGTCGAACCACGTCGTCCTGGCTCGGTCCGCGTCGAGGACGTGCCCGAGCCCGAGCCCGACCACCAGGTGGTGGTCCACGGTCTCGCCGTCGGCGTCTGCGGGACGGACAAGGAGATCGTCCGGGGCGACTACGGGTGGGCGCCCCCCGGCCAGGAGCGGATGGTCCTCGGCCACGAGTCCCTGGGGCAGGTCGTGCAGGCGCCGGACGACAGCGGGTTCGCTGCGGGTGACCTCGTCGTCGGGGTGGTGCGCCGCCCCGACCCGGTGCCCTGCGGCGCGTGCGCGCACGGTGAGTGGGACATGTGCCGCAACGGCGAGTACACCGAGCGCGGCATCAAGCACCTCGACGGCTTCGCCAGCGAGACGTGGAGCGTGCCCGCGGACTACCTCGTGCACGTGGACCGGGACCTCGGCCACCTGGGCGTGCTCACCGAGCCGACCAGCGTGGTGGCCAAGGCCTGGGAGCAGGTCGACCAGGTCGGCGCCCGCGCCTGGTTCGAGCCGGAGCGCGTGCTGGTGACCGGCGCGGGGCCGATCGGCCTGCTCGCCGCCATGATCGGTGTGCAGCGCGGGCTCGACGTGCACGTGCTGGACCAGATGAGCGAGGGGCGCAAGCCCGACCTCGTGCGCGCCCTGGGCGCCACCTACCACCACACCAGCATCGAGGAGGTCGCACGGACGGCGCGCCCCGACGTGGTCATCGAGGCCACCGGCGTCGGGCGGCTGGTGCTCGAGGCCATGGCCGAGACCAGCTCCTACGGGATCGTCTGCCTGACCGGGGTCTCCTCGACCGGCCGCAGCATCGAGGTGGACGCCGGGGGCCTCAACCGGGAGATCGTGCTGGAGAACGACGCCGTCGTCGGGTCGGTCAACGCCAACCTCCGGCACTACCGGGCCGCGGCCGACGCGCTCGCGGCCGCCGACCGGCAGTGGTTGGGAGGGCTGGTCACCGCGGTCGTCCCGCTCGCGGACGCGCACGACGCCTTCGACCGCTCGGCGCAGGACGACGTCAAGGTCGTCATCGCCCTCGACGACCAGGTCGCCGCTTCGTGAGCCGCGACCGACGCAACGCGATCGCCGACTACGCGCTCGTCGGCGACCTGCAGACGGCTGCGCTCGTCGGGCGCGACGGGTCGGTGGACTGGCTCTGCCTCCCCCGCTTCGACTCCGCGGCCTGCTTCGCGGCGATGCTGCACGACGAGTCCGCGGGCCACTGGACCCTGCGTCCGGCCGGCCACGACCAGCCGGCGACCTCCCGGGCCTACGAGGACCAGAGCCTGGTCCTGCGCACCCGCTGGGAGACCGCGTCCGGGACGGTGGAGGTGGTCGACTTCATGCCCCTGCGCGGCGAGGCCGCCGACCTCGTCCGCGTCGTCGAGGGGGTGAGCGGCCGGGTCGAGCTCGAGACGACGCTGCGGCTGCGCTTCGACTACGGCCGGATGCGCCCGTGGGTGCGCCTGGGCGAGCACCCGGTGGACCGCCCCGCCACCCACCACGGGGAGGCGCACCACGGGCGCCAGGCCCGCGTGATGTCGGCCGTCGCGGGGCCGGACGCCGTCTGGCTGCACGCCGACGTGCCGGTCCGCCTCGACGACGACGCAATCAGGGCGTCCTTCGCGGTCTCGGCCGGCGAGTCGGTGGCGTTCGTGCTGACCCACCGCCCGTCGTACCGGACGGCGCCACGGCCGGTGGACCCCGCACGCGCCCTGGAGGACACCAGACGCTTCTGGTCGGACTGGGTGGACCGGTGCGGCTACCAGGGACGCTGGAGCGAGGAGGTGCGCCGCTCGCTGCTGCTGCTCAAGGCCCTCACCTACGCCCCGACGGGCGGCATCCTCGCGGCGGCGACCACCTCGCTGCCGGAGGAGCTGGGCGGCGTGCGCAACTGGGACTACCGCTACTGCTGGCTGCGCGACGCCTCCTTCACGCTCCAGGCGCTGCTCGGCACCGGCTACGTCGCCGAGGCCAAGGCCTGGCGGGAGTGGCTCGTCCGAGCCGTCGCCGGCGACCCGGCGAAGCTGCAGATCATGTACGGCCTCGACGGGTCCCCCCGACTGCCCGAGCTCACCCTGCCGTGGCTCGACGGCTACGCCGGGTCGGCGCCGGTGCGCGTCGGCAACGCCGCGGCGGACCAGAGACAGCTCGACGTGTGGGGCGAGGTCCTGGACGGGCTGTTCCTCGCGCGCGACACCGGCATCGAGGCCACCGACTCGGCCTGGGACCTGCAGGTCGCCCTGCTCGACTGGCTGGAGGGTCACTGGGACGAGCCGGACAACGGCCTGTGGGAGATGCGCGGTCCGCGGCGGCAGTTCGTGCACTCCAAGGTGATGGCGTGGGCGGGGCTCGACCGGGCGGTGCGGACCGTCGAGCGCAACGACCTCGAGGGTCCCGTCGACCGCTGGCGCGCGCTCGCCGACCGCATCCACCGCGAGGTGTGCGAGCACGGGTGGGACGCCGAACGCGGGACGTTCACGCAGTTCTACGGCTCCCGCGGCCTCGACGCCTCGCTGCTCCTGCTCCCCCGCGTCGGGTTCCTGCCGTGGGACGACCCGCGGGTGCACGGCACCGTCCGCGCGGTCGAGCGGGAGCTGTGCCGCGACGGCTTCCTGCTGCGCTACGACCCGGTCGCCGACGGCGGTCCCGACGGCCTGCCCGGCGACGAGGGCGCCTTCATCGCCTGCAGCTTCTGGCTGGCCGACGCCCTGCACGGCATCGGGGACACCGCCCGGGCCGAGGAGATGTTCGAGCGGCTGGTGGCGCTGCGCAACGACGTCGGGATGCTCAGCGAGGAGTACGACCCCGCCACCGGTGAGCACCTGGGCAACACGCCCCAGGCGTTCAGCCTCGTGGGGCTGGTCAACACCGCGCTGCACCTCGACGGCCGCGACCACCGGGACGGCCGGGAGGCCGGCCCCGGCCGCGGCTGAGCCGCGGGTGAGGCGCTTCAGAGCTGCTGCCTGACCCCCGGCTCGTGCGGGAGGTCGCCGAGCTGGTCGGCCAGGTCGCCCTGCACCGCCAGGCGGGCGCGGCCGCTCCGTCCGACCGGCAGGACCGTGCGCCCGCGCGCGCCCTCGAGCTCCAGGGCGAGCGCGCCGTAGAGGGCGACGACGGCGAGCGCGACCCCGGCCCAGCCGGCCGCGGTCATCCACGCCCTCCCGCCCTCGAGCTCGGCGACGCCGGTGACGGCGAACCGCGCAGCGCTGGTGAGGATGACCAGGCACGGCACGACCTTCGCCGTCGCCGCGGCGGCCGGGACGAGGAGACACACCGCCGCGCCCAGCAGCAGGACGCCGAGACCGGCGCTGGTGGACCCGGGCGGCGAGCTCAGGGTGACGACGCACAGGCCCGCCCAGGTGCCGGCGAGCACGCCGACGCCCGTGCCGGCCACGGGGTCGCGGGACAGGAACCCCATCACGGCCGCGAGCAGCTGGAGCGGGGGCGCGAGCAGCAGGACGCCGAGCGCGACGGCGTGCGCCTGCGACGACGGGATCCACGCCAGCTGCAGCGACGCGAACGCCGAGCTCGCCACCGTCTGCGCCAGGAACCCCATCGGCAACGGTGTGCCGAGCGGACGCATCGCCACCTGCGGCGCCGCGTCGCGCACGACCTCGTCCGGTCGGTGTGGAGTCACGCCGCTCCTTCCTCGGTGCGCAGGGCCGCGTCCCGGTACCCGTGTCAGGGAGTCGCTAACGGCTGGCAGGATCGCCTCATGGCCATCGATCCCACCGGCAAGTCCCTGAAGAACTTCCTCACCGACGACCCCGACTCCCCCGTCGTGATGCTCAACCTGCTGCGGTTCACCGAGGACGGGCGCGCGTCCTACGCGCAGTACGCCGAGGCGCTCGCGACCACCTTCCTGCCGAGGTACGGCGGCGAGGTCCTCTACGCGGGCGACGGCGACACCCCGCTCGTGGCCGAGCAGGGCCAGGACTGGGACATGGTGCTGCTGGTGCGCTACCCCACCCGTCGCGCGTTCAGCGAGATGGTGGCCGACCCGGAGTACCAGCAGGTGACCGCGCTCCGCTCCGGCGCGCTCGTGGAGGCGGTGCTGCAGCCGACCAGCCCGTCCCGCGCCGACCGGCCCTCCTGACGCAGAAGATCCGCAGCCACCCTGACCGGGGCTTACCCGGCGGGTGGCTGCGGATTGTTGCTCGCCGGCCCGTCAGCCGCCTCTCGGCGAGTGGCCGCTCGTAGCGGCAGATGGTGAGGCCCGGGGGCATGACGCGGACCGGCGACCACCACAACCGGCCCCGACGGCGGATCATTCCCGCTCGGGGTCAGTTCCCGGACAGGAACCTCAGCAGGTGCCCGGCGACCACGTCGGGCTGCTCCAGCTGCAGGAAGTGGCCGGCGTCGGGGACCAGGACCGCCTCGGTCGGAGGCGCGACGTGCGACTCGACGACGGGGTGGAAGCGCGGGTCGAGGCACCCGTCGCGGTCGCCGTGCAGGTGCAGCAGCGGCACGACCGGCTCGGCCAGGGCCGCGCGCGTGCCGGTCGAGAGCAGCGCGCGGTAGTAGGACACGACCGTCCGCGCGTGCGCGAGGTCCGGGACCGACTCGGCCAGCAGGGCGAGGTCCTCGCCGGCGTCGTAGCCGGGCGACCACGCGCCCCACAGCAGCCGGGTGAGCCGCCCGAAGACACGCTCGGAGACTCCCGGGACCTGGTTGAGCGCGATGTACCAGGAGTGCAGCGGCTGCCGGACCGCCGCGGAGAGCCACGGCCCGAGGGTCCTGCGGGTGGGGTTCATCCAGGTCAGCGGCGGGACCGCCAGCGTCGCGACGCGGGCGTAGGGCGTGCGCTGGTCCCCGGCGACCGCGGCGGCCGCGATCGCCCCCCAGTCGTGGCCGACGAGCACCGCCCGGTCGTCCCCGCCGTACAGCCGGTGGAAGGCCACCGCGTCGGAGGCCAGCGCCCGCACCGAGAGGTCGCCGTCGGAGGGGATGCCCGAGGGGGCGTAGCCGCGCATGAACGGGGCGACCACCCGGTAGCCGGCCTCACCCAGCAGCGGCCCCACGCGGCGCCAGGTCCAGGCGGTGTCGGGGAAGCCGTGCAGCGCGACCACCAGCGCACCGTCCGGCGGGCCCCACTCGAGGGCGCCGACCTCGTGCGTCGGCAGGGCCGAGTGCAGCGTCCGGTGGGCGGCGTGCTGGGTGCTGGTCACCCCACCTACCCTGCCCGACGCCGCGGGTGACCGCGAGGGCGCGTCACCTGGTGCTCACGTCCTGAGGCGTGCTCAGCGCAGGAACGTGTAGAGCGCGAAGATCCCGAGGATCACGGCCACCAGCGCGAGCGCCCCGAGGAACGGGGTGACGACCGGACGCCCCCGCCCCCACACCGGGCGGTTCGCCGGCAACCCGCCGGGCGGCTCGTGCGACGGGGTGCGGCGGGGGTCCTTCCTGGGTCCGTTCGGCTCGCTCATGCCCTGCGGTGCCCGATCGAGCACCACCCGACACAGAGGCGCCCCGTCCCCGCCGGAGCGGGCATGCCTGGGGACCCGGCGGGTACGGGTTGGTCGACCGAGCACAGGCACCCGAGCGAAGGAGCGACGCATGACGCAGCCGAGCAACGAGGACCTGCACCGCGCGGAGGAGGCCGCCAAGGGCGGACCGCCCGCGCCGGAGGAGGCCCTCCCCGAGCCGGTCGCGAAGGGCCACGCCAAGGTGCCGCAGGGCCACCACGACGAGGAGTACGCCCGCGCCGCCGAGCGTGCCGAGGTCGAGGCCGGGATCCGCGACTACGTGCCGGAGGACGTCCCCGACGCCGAGCCCGTCGCCGACGCCCCCGACGACCTCGCCCCGGACACCGAGGAGGCCTGATCCGATGCGCCTGGACGACGTACGACCCGTGCTCGAGGCCGGTGGCCCGTTCGTCACCGTCCACCTGGACGTCAGCCGCACCACCGAGGACGCCCGCCAGCAGCTCGACGCCCGCCTGAGCAACACCCGACGCGAGCTCGAGCAGGCCGACGTGCCCGCCGAGGTGGTCGACGCCCTCGAGGAGCGGCTGCGCGAGCCCACCCACCTACCCGGTCAGGTGCGCCGCACGCTGGTCGCCTGCGACGGCCGCGTGGTGCTCGACGACGTGCGCGCCGGCGAGTCGACGTGGCCGGAGGGCACGTGCGTGGGGCCGCTGCCGGACCTGGCCGGCTACGTCGCCCTCGCCGACGGCGACCGGCCGTTCGTGCTCGCACTGGTGGACCGCGAGGGCGCCGACATCGACGCCTACGTCGCGCCCAGCGGCCCCTCGACCACGCACGACGAGGTGCACGGCGACGTCGTGCACATCCGCAAGCTGTCGGTGGGCGACTGGATGGAGGACAAGGTCCAGCAGGCCGCCGAGAACGCGTGGGCCCGCAACGCCGGCCTCGTCGCCGAGCGCGTGCGCGAGCTCTGCCGGGACAGCAGCGCCCGGTTGGTCTTCCTCGCCGGCGACGTCCGCGCCGTCGGCGACGTGGCGGGTGAGCTGGACGGTGGACCGAGCCTCGAGATCCGGCAGCTCCAGCACGGCAGCCGCGCCGCCGGGGCCTCTCCCGAGCCGATGTGGGAGGAGATCCACGCCTCGCTGGACGCCGACGAGGCACACGCCGACGTCGACGTGGTGCAGGAGCTGGAGCGCGGCACCGCGCGAGGCACCGGGGTCGCCCGCGGGCTCGACCAGGTGATCGACGCCCTGGTGCGCGGGGAGGTCGACCGTCTGGTGCTCGACCTGCACGCCGCGCACGACCTGACGGTGCGGCCGGCCGACCACCCCGGGCTGGCGCTGCCCACCGCGGCGCTCGAGGCGGAGTCCCTGCCGGCCGACCAGGTCCTGGTCGCCGCCGCGGCCGCGACCAGCGCCGAGGTGCGCGCGCTGCCCAGCGAGCTGTTCCACGACGAGGTCGCCGCGCTGCTGCGCTGGGAGCAGCAGGAGCCCGCGCAGAGCTGACGGGCCTCCCGGTTCGCCGGCGTGCCCACCGAGACCGCCGACCTCCACCTGGAGGACGGCACGACCTTCGATGGACTGGCTCCGGTCAGCGACGGCCGGAGCTGAACGACGCCGCGCTGTGCTTGCGACCCGGCTGGGCAGCCACGGCGGCGCCCCCGCGGGAGCGGCGGCCGCCACCGGACGTGCCGCCGGAGGACTGGGCAGCCGCGGGCTTGCGACCCTGGCCACGCGCCTGACCGCCCTGGGAGGAGGCACCGGCACCGGTGCGGGGACGGCCGGAGCCGCCGCGACGACGCCGGTCGCCCGCGCCACGGCTGCTGCCCGTGGTGGCCGGAACCGCCTCGGGCATCGCGCCGCCGCGCACGCGCTCGCCCGGGGCGAGCTGCTGCAGCACCGGGTGGTCGGCGCCCTGGAGGCGCGTGGTGGTGGCGGTGATGCCGGCGGCCCGGGTGAGGTCGCGCACGTCGCGCTTCTGCTCGCTGGTCATCAGCGTGACGACGGTGCCCGCGTTGCCCGCACGCGCCGTACGCCCGGAGCGGTGCAGGTAGGCCTTGTGCTCGGCCGGCGGGTCGGCGTGCACGACGAGCGCCACGTCGTCGACGTGGATGCCGCGTGCGGCGATGTCGGTGGCGACCAGGGCCGCGGCGCTGCCGTCGTGGAAGGCCTGCAGGTTGCGCGTGCGGGCGTTCTGGCCCAGGTTGCCGTGCAGCTCGACGGCCGGCACGCCCTGCTTGTTGAGCTGGCGCGCCAGCGCCTTGGCGCCGTGCTTGGTGCGGGTGAACACGACCGTCCGCCCGGGTGCGCTGGTCAGGTCGACCAGGACGTCGAGCCGGTGGGCGCGGTCGATGTGCAGGACGTGGTGGTCCATGGACGCGACCGGGGACTGCGGGGAGTCGGCCTCGTGCGTGACCGGTTCCACCAGGAACTGGCGCACGAGCTGGTCGACGGCGTTGTCGAGGGTGGCGCTGAACAGCAGTCGCTGGCTGCCGCGCGGGGTGTGCCCGAGCAGCCGGCGCACGGCGGGGAGGAAGCCCAGGTCGGCCATGTGGTCGGCCTCGTCGATGACGGTGACCTCGACGTCGCCCAGCGAGCAGTGGCCCTGCTGGATCAGGTCCTCCAGCCGACCGGGGCAGGCGACGACCACGTCGACACCGCGCTGGAGCGCCTTGACCTGGGGGCCCTGGCCGACGCCGCCGAAGACGGTGCGGGTGCTCAGGCCGGCGACCTTCGCCAGCGGGGCCAGCGAGGCGTCGATCTGGAGCGCGAGCTCACGGGTCGGCGCCAGCACGAGCGCCCGGGGGCGACCCGGCCGCGGCCTGCGGCCGTCGGTCAGGCGTGCCACCAGCGGCAGGAGGAAGGCGTAGGTCTTGCCGGAGCCCGTGCGGCCGCGGCCGAGCACGTCGCGCCCGGCGAGGGCGTCCGGCAGGGTCGCGGACTGGATCGGGGTCGGGGTCTCGATGCCGAGGCCCTCGAGGACGGTGGACAGGCGTGCAGGCACGCCCAGCTGCGTGAAGGAGTTCAAGTGAGTTCGCTTGTCTGTCTGGGTGTCTCGCCGACAGCCGCGGGGTCCGAGGGATTCGGTGCGGCCACGCACGGAGCGTTGGGTCACGCTTCGACGTGCGAACAGCTCGCGGCGAGAGCTCGACGAGCTGAGATGACCCCAGGCTACCGGTCCGGGGCGGTTTGCGGCGAATCGGCGCGCTCCAGCCGGCGCCGCAGGCGGCGTACCTCCTCCTCGAGCTGCAGCACCCGCGCGATCCCGGCCAGGTTGAGCCCCTCGGCCAGCAGGTCCCGGATCCGGTGCAGGACCTCGATGTCGGCCTGGCTGTAGAGCCGCGTCCCGCCGCTGGTGCGGTCGGGCTCCAGCAGCCCGCGCCGCTCGTAGACGCGCAGGTTCTGCACCTCCATGCGCACCATCTCGGCGGCGACGGAGATCGCGAACACGCCTTGCTCGTGCCGGGCCACGGACTTGATTTTGCCCTGTCGAGTGGAATACAACAAACCTGAAACCGTTGATATAGGTAGGACGGGCTCACGCCGACCCGTCCACCGCCCAGATCATCGTCAGGAGGCACCCATGCTGCTGCGCACCACCGACCCGTTCCGTGACCTCGACCGCCTGGCCCAGCAGATGCTGGGGGCCGCGGGCACGACCAACCGCCCGGCCGTCATGCCGATGGACGCCTGGCGCGAGGGGGACCGCTTCGTCATCGAGTTCGACCTCCCGGGCATCAGCCGCGAGAGCCTCGACATCGACGTCGAGCGCAACGTCCTGACCGTCCGCGCCGAGCGCGTCGCCCGCAACGGCGACTGGGAGCGGCTGGCCTCCGAGCGCCCGACCGGCATCTTCAGCCGCCAGCTCGTCCTCGGCGACAACCTCGACCTCGACCGCATCGAGGCCAGCTACGACACCGGCGTCCTGCGGCTGGTCGTCCCGGTCGCCGAGCGGGCCAAGCCCCGCAAGGTCGCCGTCACCGGCCTGGAGCCCGCACAGGACGACCAGGTCGCGATCGAGGGCTGACGGTCGCGCGGGGCCCCCGGGGAGGAGCGTCCCCGGGGGCCTCGGCGTACGCCGGCCGGTGGAGGAGCCACGACCCCCGAGGAGGACTGAGCATGCGAGCCACCTGGCACGGCACCGTGCTCGCCGAGAGCGACGACACCGTCGTGGTCGAGGGGAACCACTACTTCCCCCGGGAGTCGGTGCGCGAGGACCTCCTGCGCCCCTCGGACACCTCGACGTTCTGCCCGTGGAAGGGCCACGCGTCGTACTTCTCGATCGAGGTCGACGGCGAGGTCGCCCGAGACGCCGCCTGGTGCTACCCCGCCCCCTACCTGCCCGCCAGGAGGATCCGGGGCCGCATCGCCTTCTGGCGCGGCGTCGAGGTCACCGGCTGACTCCCTCGCGGCGCCGCACGCCGGCTCAACGGACCTCGAAGTCCCGGTGCCCCTCGGGGTCGACCTGGTGCACGTCGAGGGCCTCCACCCGTGCGCGAGGCGGGCCGGACCGGCACCACTCGACCATCGCGTCGACCGCGTCGGGCTCGCCCTCGAAGCAGGCGCTGACCGACCCGTCAGGCTGGTTGGCGACCCACCCGAGCACCCCGAGCCGCTCGGCCTCGGAACGGCAGGAGTCCCGGAAGAACACTCCTTGGACCCGGCCTCGGACGGCGACCCGGCGCGCGGTGCGTCGCGCCCCGGTGCCCGTCAACGACTCCCGGTGGATTCCGCCAGCTCGGCTTCCTCCACCCCGAAGCGGTGCAGGAGCCCCGCGTCGCGCGTGGTGTCGATCGTGGCCGGCAGCATGCACGTGGCGGCCACCGCTTGGTCGTGCTCTCCTCGTCCACGCAAAAGGTGGACGACCGTGTCTCGCGTCGTGACCATGACGCGTTCACTTCCTCTCCCTTTCCGGTTCGGCTCACCAGCCGCCCCGTACCGACTGTGATACGCCTCTCCCTCCCCCAGGAGCCGACGCCACGCCGGGACACCACACGTGTGCCCCCGAGCCGCCTCAGGTCAAACGACCCTGTCGGATACAGCTGCGTCGGCTCACCCCAGCGGGTCGGTCCGGCCTGGACCTGCTGCGGGGTCCCCGGGACTACTCGCCCCAGAAGACGCGCTCGACCACGCCGTGGGCGCGGCGGGTGACGCGCAGGTAGTCGTTGACCAGCGCGTCGGCCTCGTCGGGCGAGTAGCCCATCAGCAGCGAGAGGGCGGTCAGCTCCCCGGTCTCCCGCGGCAGCTGGTCGCCCGGCTTGCCGCGCACCAACGTCGAGAGGTTGCGGATCCGGCTGACCATCAGCCACGCCTCGGTCAACGTGTCGGCGTCGTCGGCGTCGACCAGGCCCGCCTCGACCGCCGCCCGGAGCGCGGCCAGCGTGCGCGTGGTGCGCAGGCCCGGCACCTCGTGGGCGTGCTGCATCTGGAGCAGCTGGACGGTCCACTCGATGTCGCCGAGGCCCCCTCGCCCGAGCTTGAGGTGGGTGGACCGGTCCGCCCCCCGCGGCAGCCGCTCGTCGTCCACCCGCGCCTTGATCCGGCGGATCTCCCGGACCTCGGACTCGGGCAGCCCCTCGGCGGGGAACCGCAGCCGGTCGACGAGCTCCATGTAGCGCCGACACACGGCCTCGTCCCCGACCACGGCCTCCGCCCGGAGCAGCGCCTGGGCCTCCCACAGCGCCGACCACTTGCTGTAGTACGCCGCGTAGGAGTCGACGGTGCGCACCAGCGGTCCGGCCTTGCCCTCGGGCCGCAGGTCGGCGTCGACCTCCAGCGCGGGGTCGCTCCCGGCCGTGCCCAGCAACCGCCGCAGCTCGTTGGCCACGGTCTGTGCGGCCCGGGCCGCCTCCTCCTGGCCGGCGCCCTCCACGGGCTCGTGCACGAAGAGCACGTCGGCGTCGCTGCCGTAGCCGACCTCGTGGCCGCCGAGCCGCCCCATCGACACGATCGCCATACGCGTCGGCAGGTCGCCGCCACGCTGGCTCTCCACCCGACGCACGGCGACCGCGAGCGCCGCCTCGAGCGTCGCCTGGGTCAGGGCGGTCAGGCCCTCCTGCACCTGCTCCACGTCGTCGACGACGCAGGAGATGTCGGCGGCCGCGATGCGCAGCAGCTCGCGACGGCGTACGCCGCGCACCAGGCCGATCGCCGCCTCGGCGTCGTCCTGGCGGCGCGCCGCGGCGAGCATCTCGGTCTGCACCGACTCGCGGTCCTGCAGGACCAGCTGGGAGGCGGCCAGGAGCTTGACCCCGTTGGGCTCGCGCTGCAGCAGCGACGTCGCGTAGCGGCTCGAGGCGAGGAGGCGGGCCATCCGCTCGGCCACCTCGCCCTCGTCGCGCAGCATCGAGAGGTACCACGGCGTCCGGCCCAGCGCCTCGCTGATCTGCCGGAACCCGAGGAGGCCGGCGTCGGGGTAGGGGGCGTCGGCGAACCACTCGAGCATGACCGGCAGCAGCGTGCGCTGGATCGCAGCGGTCCGGGACACGCCGGCGGTCAGGGCGCTCAGGTGGCGCAGCGCGGCGTCCGGGTCGAGGTAGCCCAGCGCCGAGAGCCGGTCCTTGGCGGCGGCCTCGCTGAGCGACCCAGGGGCCTTGGCGACCGAGGCGAGCAGGGGGCGGTAGAACAGCTTCTCGTGCAGGCGGCGCACCTCGCGGCGGCGCATGCGCAGCGCCTCGTCGAGCTCGCCGACCGGGTCCTTGAAGAACCCCAGCGACCGGCCGAGGGAGCGCAGCGACTCCTCGTCCTGCGGAAGGAGGGCGGTGCGCCGCAGGCCGTGCAGCTGCAGCCGGTGCTCGACGGTCCGGAGGAAGCCGTAGGCGTCGATGAGCGCCTGCCCGTCGGGGCGGCCGATGTAGGCCCCCTCGGTCAGCGCCTCGAGCGCACCCACCGTCGAGGGCGTGCGGATGGAGGCGTCGTGGCGGCCGTGGACCATCTGCAGCAGCTGGACGGCGAACTCCACGTCGCGCAGGCCTCCGCTGCCGAGCTTGAGCTGACGGTCGGCCTCCTTGGCGGGGATGTGCGCCACGACCCGCCGTCGCATCGCCTGCACCTCGTGGACGAACCCCTCGCGGGTCGCGGCCTCCCACACCTTGGGGTCGAGCGCCGCGACGTACTCGTGCCCGAGCGCCAGGTCACCGGCCACCGGACGGGCCTTGAGCAGCGCCTGGAACTCCCAGGTCTTGGCCCAGCGCTCGTAGTAGCCGACGTGGCTCTCCAGGGTGCGCACCAGCGGTCCGGCCTTGCCCTCGGGCCGCAGCGCGGCGTCGACCGGCCAGATGGTGCCCTCGGGGGTGTGGTCGGAGCAGATCTTCACCAGGTGCGACGCGAGCTGGGTGGCGACGCGGTTGGCCTCCTGGTCGTCGGCCCCCTCCGCCGGCTCGGCCACGAAGATCACGTCGACGTCGCTGACGTAGTTGAGCTCGTGGGCCCCGCACTTGCCCATCGCGATGACCGCCAGGCGGCAGTCCGCCGCACGCTCGGCACCGACCCGCTGCCGGGCGATCGCCAGCGCCGCCTCGAGCACGCCGGCGGCGAGGTCGGAGAGCTCGGCGGCGACGTCGGCCATCCCGAAGCGGTGGGCCAGGTCTCGCGCGGCGATGCCCAGCAGGAGCCGGCGGTAGGCCACACGCAGCACGTCGCACAGCTCGGCGTCGTCGCCCTCGGCGACCGGCACCGCCGCCGAGGGGTCGGCGCCGACCGCCTCGAGCAGGCGCGCGCGCACGGCGTACGCCGCGGGACGGGCGGAGTCCAGGAGGGGGTCGGCCAGGTCCTCCCAGTGGCCGGGGTGACGCAGCAGGTGGTGCCCCAGCGCGTTGCTGGCGCCCAGGACGCGCAGCAGCCGGTGAGCGGTGAGGTCGTCGCGGGCGAGCGACTGCAGCAACGCACCGCCCGCACCGTCGCGGTCCTCGTCGAGGCGCCCGGCGATGTCGACGAGCCGGTCGAGGGCCAGGTCGGGGTCCGCGGTGGCGCCCAGGTCGTTGAGCAGCACCGGCGCGTGCGGCCCGACCTTGGCCAGCGCCCGCTCACTGCGGTCGAGCTGCTGGAACCCGAGGCGGCGCAGCTGGGCACGTGTGGTCTCCTGGCGGCTCACGTCCCCACCCTCTCCCCCGCCAGCCGGGCGAAGGACGCCGCGAGGGGCTCCCACTGGGCCTGCAGGTCGGCCTGTCGCTGCTCCATCTCGTCGCCGAGCGCGCTCATCGCCTCACGCCCCGGCTCGTCCGGCACGCGCGGCAGCTCCTCCTCGATCCACCCGCGCACGATCGCGGCGTCGACCTCGGGGTGGCACTGCACGCCCCACACGCCGGGCGCCAGCCGGGCCGCCTGCACCGCACCGTCGGGTGTGCGCGCGAGCACCGTCGAACCGGGCGGCAGGCGGGTCATCACGTCGGAGTTCCAGTGAGCCACGGTCGCCGCGCCGGTCACCGGACCGGCCAGCGGGTCGTCCGCGGCCCCGGGCAGCCAGCCCACCGGACGCAGGCCGACGGCCGCACCGCCCGGGTTGCGGCCGACCTCACCGCCCAGCGCGAGTCCCGCGAGCTGGTGGCCCAGGCAGATGCCGAGCGTGGGGACGCCGGCCTCGGCCGCCTCGCGGACCAGGGCGCGCACCTGCGGGAGCCACGGGGTGGCGGCGTCGTCCCAGGAGTCCATGGCTCCGCCGAGCACGAGGAGCCCGGCGTAGGCGTCGACCGCCGGGAGCGCGGGGTCGGCGTAGGGACGGCGTACGTCGAGGCGGCAGCCGAGCGCCTCGAGGCGCTCGCCGAACCAGCCGGCCGGCGCGCCCTCCTCGGGCTGGACGACCAGGACCGTGGGTCGTCGGCGCATGTCCGTCGCGGCCACCCTCAGATGACCGGGAGCATCTGGTCGCGCTCCCAGATCGAGACCTGGCCGCGGTAGGCGTCCCACTCGGCGCGCTTGTTGCGCAGGAAGAAGTCGTAGACCCGCTCCCCCAGCGTCTCGGCGAGCAGCTCGCTCTCCTCGGCCACGGCGATCGCCTCGTAGAGCGTCTTGGGCAGCGGCTGGATGCCGAGGGACTTGCGCTCGCGGTCGGTCAGCGACCAGACGTCGTCCTCGGCCTCGGCGGGCAGCTCGTAGCCCTCCTCGATGCCCTTCATGCCCGCGGCGAGGATGACGGCGAAGGCGAGGTAGGGGTTGCAGGCCGGGTCGATGGTGCGCAGCTCGACGCGGGTCGACTGTCCCTTGTTCGGCTTGTACATCGGCACCCGCACCATCGCCGAGCGGTTGTTGTGGCCCCAGCAGATGTAGGAGGGGGCCTCGCCACCGCCGATGAGCCGCTTGTAGGAGTTGACCCACTGGTTGGTCACGCAGGTGATCTCGGCCGCGTGCCGCAGGATGCCGGCGATGAACTGCCGCCCGGACCGCGACAGCTGGTACTGCGCGCCGGCCTCGAAGAACGCGTTGCGGTCCCCCTCGAACAGCGAGACGTGGGTGTGCATGCCCGAGCCGGGGTGGGTGGTGAACGGCTTGGGCATGAAGCTGGCCCACATGCCCTGGCTCAGCGCCACCTCCCGCACCACCGTGCGGAAGGTCATGATGTTGTCGGCGGTGGACAGCGCGTCGGCGTAGCGCAGGTCGATCTCCTGCTGGCCGGGCCCGCCCTCGTGGTGGGAGAACTCCACCGAGATGCCCATCTGCTCGAGCATCGTGATCGCCTCGCGGCGGAAGTTGGAGCCGCGGCTCGTGGCGGTGTGGTCGAAGAAGCCGCTGCGGTCCACCGGAACGGGCTCGACCCCCGGCTCCGGCTGGTCGCGGAACAGGTAGAACTCGATCTCGGGGTGGGTGTAGAAGGTGTAGCCCTGCTTGGCCGCGTTGGACAGCGTGCGCTTGAGCACGTAGCGCGGGTCGGCGTAGGACGGGGAGCCGTTGGGCATGACGATGTCGCAGAACATCCGCGCCGTGGACGGTCCGTCCCCGCGCCAGGGCAGGATCTGGAACGTCGAGGGGTCGGGCTTGGCGAGCATGTCGGCCTCGTAGACCCGGGCGAAGCCCTCGATCGCCGAGCCGTCGAACCCGATGCCCTCCGCGAAGGCGCCCTCCAGCTCGGCGGGCGCGATGGCGACCGACTTCAAGTAGCCGAGGACGTCGCTGAACCACAGCCGCACGAAGCGGACGTCACGCTCGTCGAGCGCTCGGAGCACGAAGTCTTCCTGCTTGCCCATGGGCACATCCTCGCAGGGAGTCAGCGCGGGACGCGGGCGAGGTCCGCGAGCCAGGCCGCCGCGTTGCCGTCCGACGGGGCGCGCCAGTCGCCACGCGGGGACAGGGAGCCGCCCGCCGAGACCTTGGGACCGTTGGGCAGCGCCGACCGCTTGAACTGCGCGAAGGCGAAGAAGCGCTTGCAGAACACCTCGAGCCAGTGGACGACCTCGTCGAGGGAGTACTGCGCGCGACGCTCCTCGGGGAACCCCGGCGGCCACTCGCCCCGGTCCTTGTCCGACCACGCGTGCTCGGCCAGGAAGGCGATCTTGCTCGGCCGCACGCCGTAGCGCAGCACGTGGAACAAGGTGAAGTCGTGCAGCGAGTAGGGCCCGATCGCGGCCTCGGTGTCCTGCTCGCTCTCGCCGTCCTTGCCGGGGATGAGCTCGGGGGTGATCTTCTGCTCGACGATCTCGGCGAGCACCTCGTTGACCCGCTCGTCGAAGATCTCCTCCGAGACCACCCACCGGATCAGGTGCTGCATCAGGGACTTGGGGACCCCCGTGTTGACCGCGTAGTGCGACATCTGGTCGCCGACCCCGTAGGTGCACCAGCCCAACGCCAGCTCGGAGAGGTCACCGGTCCCGACGACGATCCCGCCCCGCTGGTTGGCCAGGCGGAAGAGGTAGTCGGTGCGCAGCCCGGCCTGGACGTTCTCGAAGGTGATGTCGTAGACCTCCTCGCCCTTGGCGAAGGGGTGCCCCATGTCGGTGAACATCGCCTCCGCCGCCGGGCGGATGTCGATCTCCTCGAACGTGATGCCCAGGGCCTCGGCGAGCTTCCAGGCGTTGCCCTTGGTCGTGTCACCGGTGGCGAAGCCGGGCAGCGTGTAGCCCAGGACGTCGGAGCGGGGCCGGCCGAGCCGGTCCATCGCCCGGGCCGCGACGATGAGCGCCTGCGTGGAGTCGAGGCCGCCGGAGACGCCGATGACCAGCTTGGGGTTGCCGATCGCCCGCAGGCGCTGCTCGAGGCCGGCGACCTGGATGTTGTAGGCCTCGTAGCAGTCCTGCGCCAGACGGTTGACGTCGTCGGGCACGAACGGGAAGCGGTCGACCTTGCGTCGCAGGCCGATGTCGCCGGCAGGCGGGTCGACGGTGAACTCCACCGTGCGGAACGCTCTTGGTCCGGTGGTCGAGCTCGTCGGGACCCCCGCGGCCCGCCGGTTGTCGTCGAAGGTCCCCATCCGCAGCCGCTCCTGGCGCAGCTGGTCGAGGTCGACGTCGACGACGGTGCGTCGGGGACCGTCCGGGAAGCGCTCGGTCTCGCCCAGGCACGACCCGACCTCGTAGACCATCGTCTGGCCGTCCCAGGACAGGTCGGTGCTCGACTCGCCCTCGCCGGCCGCGGCGTAGACGTAGGCCGCGAGGCACGCGCTGGCTGGCCGAGCGCACGAGCAGGCGCCGGTCCTCCGCGCGGGCGACGGTGATCGGGCTGCCGGAGAGGTTGGCCAGCACGGTCGCGCCGGCCAGCGCGGCCTCGGCGCTCGGCGGCACCGGCACCCACATGTCCTCGCACACCTCGACGTGCAGGACCAGGCCGGGCACGTCGGTGGCCGAGAACAGCAGGTCGGGACCGAACGGCACGTCGCGGTCCCCGAGGCGGATCAGGTCGCCGCGCCGGTCGTCGCCCGGGGCGTACCAGCGTCGCTCGTAGAACTCGCGGTAGGTCGGCAGGTAGGACTTGGGCGCCACGCCGAGCACCTCGCCGTCGTGGACGACCACGGCGCAGTTGTAGACGCGGTTGCCGTGGGCGAGCGGCGCACCGACGACGCAGCACCGGCACGCAGGTCGCGGCTCGGCCTCGACGAGGGTGTCGATCGCGCTCGCGGACCTGGTCGAGCAGCGGGTCCTGCAGCACCAGGTCGTCGATCGCGTAGCCGCTGAGGCACAGCTCGGGGAAGACGGCGACCGCCACCCCCTCGTCGTGGCACTCCTGCGCGCGTGCGCAGCACCGACGGCGGCGTTGGTGGCCGGGTCGGCGACGGAGACGGGCACGGTGCAGGCGGCGACGCGAGCGAAGCCGTGGGCGTACGCCGAGCGGAAGTCCATGCGCCGACCGTATCCAGGACCGGCCGTCCCCACACCGGCGACCAGCTGCCCGAGGTGCGCTCGCCGGGCGTCGCGGACTCGGTGACCGCCGACTGCGCCGCCGACTGCACGGCGGACGCGGCGTCGCTCGCCTTGTCCGCGATGGCCGAGGCGGTGTCGGACGGCCGCGATCTGGCCACGCCCCAGCGATGAGCGGGCCGCGACACCGCGCACTCGACCCGATGGAGCCTTGGCGGGTGACGTCGGAGGCCTCGCCGCCCTCCTGGGCGATGCCGGCGGCCCGCCCGGCGGCCGCCCGGCGGTGATCAGGCCGACGGTGCCCGCGCTGCTCGGACGCAGCGACCAGCAGGCCGGCCATCGCCAGGCACGTGCCGCCGTAGGCCGCGCGCACCTCGTTGCGGGCGTCGGGGGTCTCGGCCTTGCCGCCGAAGAACGCGCGGGATGCGCTCGGGCTGGGCGATGGCGAGACCGCCGAGACCGGCGAAGGCGAGGGCGCTGAGCTTGATGAGTCCGTTCATGTGCCCATGGTCCCCATCGTGTGCGCGGTCACACCGCCGGGTCCGTCACACGGGTCTATCGTCGGTCCATGAGTGACTCGGAGCAGCCCGCGCCCTACGGCGGCGCCTCGCCCGCGCCCTCCACCCCGACCCGGCGCAAGGTCCGCACCCACCACCTGCGCGAGATGAAGCAGCGCGGCGAGCGCTTCGCGATGCTGACCTCCTACGACATGTACACCGCGGCGACCTTCGACGAGGCCGGCATCCCGGTGCTGCTGGTGGGCGACTCGGCCTCGAACAACGTCTACGGCAACGAGACGTCGCTGCCGGTCACCGTCGACGAGCTGGTCCCGCTGGTGCGCGCGGTCACGCGGTCGGCGCGCTACGCGCTCGTCGTCGCCGACCTGCCCGTTCGGCTCCTACCAGGCCTCGCCGGAGCAGGCCTACCTCACCGCGGTGCGCTTCATGAAGGAGGCCGACGCCCACTGCGTCAAGCTCGAGGGCGGCGCGGAGATGGCGCCGCAGGTCGCCAAGCTCGTGCAGGGCGGCGTCCCGGTGATGGCCCACATCGGGTTCACCCCGCAGTCCGAGCACACCCTCGGCGGCTACCGGGTGCAGGGGCGCGGCGACGCGGCGAGCAAGGTGCTCGACGACGCGCTGGCGCATGCAGGACGCCGGCGCGTTCGCGGTCGTGATGGAGATGGTGCCCGGCGACGTCGCCGCCGAGGTGACGCGCCAAGCTCGAGATCCCCACGATCGGCATCGGCGCAGGCAACCGCTGCGACGGCCAGGTCCTGGTCTGGCAGGACATGCTCGGCCTGCGCACCGGGCGGATGCCGCGCTTCGTCAAGCAGTACGCCGACCTGCACGGCGTCATGCTGCGGGCCGCCCAGGAGTACGCCGCGGACGTCGCGTCGGGCGAGTTCCCCGGCGCCGAGCACACCTTCTGATGCAGCGGCCCACGTGAGGGACCAGCCCCAGCCGAGCCAGGTCGCGCCGCCGAACAGCACGGCGAGCCACAGCGCGAGCATCGCGACCGGCAGCGCGACGCACGCGTCCGGGGTGGCTCATGAACCAGCGGGCAGCCCTGCACGAGCGCCGCCGACCCAGACCACGGTCAGCAGCGCGATCCCCCACCACGGGACGACCGTGCCCGAGGCGAGGATCGAGGAACAGCACCATCGCCATCGCCGGCCATGCCGATGAACGAGCCGCGCTGCGGGCGGGCGTCGGCGCTGGGGCGCACGCCAGCGGTCGACGCTCGACGGGTCCAGAGGGGGCGTCGTCGGCACCTCGCGGGTGCGGTCGGGCTCGGCCGGTCTCCGGTCTCGCTCATTCGGGCGCGTTGTCCCCGGTCCACTTGGGGTCGTGGTCCCAGTCCTCGTTGCGCTCCTGGACCTTGTCCAGCGCGTGCGAGGCCTCGGCCTCGCTGGCGTAGGGGCCCAGCCGGTCCTGGTTGCGGCAGCCCCTCGCGCGGCTCGACCGTGTGGTGCTTGAGGCAGAACCAGTACTCCTGCTCGTCCGACATCCGCGCTCCTCGTCCGATCCGTCGTCGCCGTGGCCGTCGCCCCGAGTGTGCCCGACCGGCGCCACGATCACACCGTGACCGGCCGGTCCCGGCCGCCGTGGCGACCTCAGGGCAGGAGAGTCTCCATGCCCTCGGGGCGGTACTGCACCAGGAACAGGCTCGCGTCGTCGTCGAGCTGACCCTGCTGGTGGTCCAGGAGCGCGCGGACGACGCGTCGCATCGTCTCGGGCGCCGGGAGGCCGGCTGCGAGGTTGCGGACCACGAGGTCGACGAGGCGCTCCGTGCCGAAGAACTCACCCTCCGGCGACCGTGCCTCGATCACGCCGTCGGAGTAGAGGAGGACCTGGTCGCCGGGCTGGAGGGTCTCCGACCCGAGCGGCACGCTCCCGACCGCGGGTGTCAGGTGCTGGAGCCCGAAGGGCAGGACCACCTCGCAGTCGAGCGGACGCACCAGCCTGCCCTCCCGCAGCAGCAGGGGGCTCGGATGCCCTGCGTTGACCCAGGTCAGCAGGCCGGACTCGAGGTCCAGCTCGGCGACCTGGCCGGTCAGGAACTCCCCGCCGTCGAAGGTCTCGGTCACGGCCGCCTCGATGGCGTGGACGACGGCCGGGAGGCTGCCACCCGCCCGGCGGGCGTTGCGGTAGGCCGCCACGGCCATCCCGGCCAGCTGGGCGCTGCGCAGTCCGTGGCCCATGCCGTCGAGGATCGCGAAGTGCGCCCGGTCCGGCCCGACCGCGTAGTCGAGCGCGTCGCCGGCGACCTGCGTAGGCGGGCTCGAGGCCGGCGGCGATCGTGACCCGCCCGTCGGCGTAGCGTGAGCGGGGGCAGCATCGACCACTGCATCTCCGCGGCCAGCCCCATGCTGCTCGTGCGACGCAGGCACACCACGGTGTCGCCGTAGAGCGTCTTGCTCACCACCAGCTCGGACGCGAGCGAGGCGAAGAGCATGAGCCGCTCGAGGAGGAGCCCGCCGTGGGCCTTCAGCGCCTCCTCGTCCGGGACCGTCACGGCGAGGACGCCGAGCCGCTCGGCGCCGTCGAGCATGGGCAGCCAGACGCGGACCTCCGAGTCGTGCCCCTCGATGGTCTGGGTGAGGACCTGCACGCGCTGGAAGGCACGCCCGGCCAGCGTCGAGTCCACGTTGAGCGTCTCGACGTGCATCTCCGGATGCGCGTCGCGGTGGCCGACGAACGGCACGAGCAGCCGTTGCTGGAGGTCCGCGAGGTAGATCACCGCCTCGGCGACGCCGAGCTCGGCGGCGTGCCGGGCGACGAGGTCCGGCAGGTCGAAGTCCGCCGCCAGGTGCGAGTCGCGCAACGAGCGGGCGACTGCTCGCTCGTGCGACGGCATCCCTTCACCCGACTCCATGTCGCGCACCCTACGGCAGCCCCCGCCTAGACTCGCCGGCGATGCTCTTCCCTGCCGCGATCTCGCCCCGCCGTCCCGTCCCCGCCACCATCGCCCGACCGGAGTACGTCGACCGGCCCGCCCCCGCGCCGTACGACGGCGCCGAGGTCAAGGACGCCGAGACGATCGAGCGCATGCGCCGCGCCGGACGGCTCGCCGCCGAGGCACTGCAGGAGGTCGGGCGCCACGTCGCGCCCGGGGTGACCACCGACGAGCTCGACCGCGTGGGGCACGAGTTCCTCTGCGACCGCGGCGCCTACCCGTCGACGCTGGGCTACCGCGGATTCCCAAGTCGCTGTGCACCACGCGTCAACGAGGTCATCTGCCACGGCATCCCCGACGCCCGCGCCGATCGAGGACGGCGACATCGTCAACGTCGACATCACCGCGTTCCTCGACGGCGTCCACGGCGACACCAACGCCACCTTCCTCACCGCCCGGCGTGCCGGAGGAGACACGCCTGCTCGGTCGAGCGGACACAGGAGGCGCTCCGCCGCGCGATCTCGGCGGTCAAGCCCGGGCGCCGGATGAGCGTGGTCGGCCGGGTGATCGAGGCGTACGCCGCGCGCTTCGGCTACGGCGTCGTCCGCGAGTTCACCGGCCACGGGATCGGGACGGCGTTCCACTCCGGCCTCGTCGTCGCCCACTACGACGACCCGGCCTACGACGACCCGATCGAGGTCGGCATGACGTTCACGATCGAGCCGATGCTGTGCCTGGGCACCACCGAGTGGGACATGTGGCCCGACGGCTGGACGGTCACCACCAGGGACGGGCGCGCCAGCGCGCAGTTCGAGCACACCCTGCTCGTGACGCCCGACGGCGCGGAGGTCCTGACGACCGCCGACCCTCAGGGCGCGTAGCGCAGGAGGAAGTCGCGGTCGGTGTCGCGGCCCATCTCGGGGTCCGGGACGTCCTCGGCGTCCTGGCTCGCGACCGTGTCCTCCAGCCGGACGGGCTCGGGGAGCTTGGCGAATCGCGACGTCGTGCCGGGCGTCTTCTGCATGGCGCACCTCCGTTCGGCGTAGGTCCATCGTGACGCCTGCGAGGGTCCCGGACAAGCACGACGGCGGCCACCCTCCCGGGGTGACCGCCGTCGAGTGCGACCGGTGGCTCAGGCGTGCGTGCGGTTGCTGCGCCCGGAGGCGCCCTCGGCGACGCCGATGAGCAGCACCGCGGCGATGACGGCCACGATGAAGCCGAGCACGTTGAGCTCCATGATGTCGCCGGTGCCGAGCGCGCTGGCGATGATGCCGCCGATCAGCGAGCCGACGATGCCCAGGACCAGCGTCATGAGGACGCTGAGGTTCTGCTTGCCGGGCTTGATCAGCCGTGCGAGCGCTCCGATGATGAGGCCCGCGACGAGGAAGCCGATGATTCCCATGACTCTCTCCCTTCTGTAGGAGGGAGTCCCTACCCACGTCAGCCGGTGACACGCCTGAGGCGGCTGTGTCGTGGCGGGGCGTGGCCGGGACCGGGGCGGATGAGCTGGCCTGTAGGCCGGGTTCTGTCCTCGCGCGCCTCACGGCCTGCAGCGATGGGCGACCATCCATCTGGGACGCCTGTCGCCAGGCGCCTCGTGCGATCTACCCGCGAGCTCGGGCGGGCCGCCCTCGAACGCTCGCGCAGGTCCGGCGGACCGGACCCTCTTGATCTTGCTCCGGGTGGGGTTTACCGAGCCGTGCCGGTCACCCGGCACGCTGGTGGTCTCTTGCACCACCGTTTCACCCTTGCCGCCCGGCCCTGCCGAAGCACTGCCGGAGGCGGTCTGTTCTCTGTGGCACTGTCCCGCGGGTCACCCCGGGTGGGCGTTACCCACCACCCTGCCCTGTGGAGCCCGGACCTTCCTCGACCCGCCGCACCAGGGTACGACGCCGCGGTCGCCCGGCCAGCTCATCCGCCCGCCCAGTGTAGGGCCATCGGAGCCGGTCAGGGCGAGGGCGAACCGGACCCGGCGTCGCGCCGGGTCGGCCTCGGACAGGCGCACGGTCACGTCCTGGCCCAGCGGCAGCGGCAGCCGTCGCTCGACTCCAGCCGCGCCTCGACGGCCGGCTCGCCGACCATGACCTCGCCCTGGCGTCGGCTCCTTGCCGGAGACCGAGACGACCATGCCGGCGAACGACTCGCCCACGCGCTGCTCGAGGACGACCGCCTCGACCAGGTCGAGCACCTCCCGCTCGTAGGGCTGGCCCGCCGGGCCGACTCGCGCATCATCGTCCGGGAGGGCGGGCAGCGCCTGCCTTGCCCAGTCCGGGCACGTCCTCGACCCGCGCACAGCGCGACGCACACCTCGCCGGCGTACCGGTCGACGAGGCGGCGCAGCGGGGCCGTCGACGTGGGCGTACTCCGCGGCGATGGCCGAGTGCCGCGCTGCCTCGGGCAGGCTGCCGTCGAAGGCGACGTAGCCCGAGCCCCGCAGCAGCGACGTGGTGGCGTCAGCAGGGCGGCGTGGCCGGGCCGCGTCGGGTCGAGGCTGCGGACCAGGTCGGGGTACGACTGCTCGGCTCGGCCAGTCGACGCCGAGCGCGGCCGCGACGCGGCGCAGCCGCGCGACGCCGCCGGGGTCCGGCGGGCGGCAGGGTCCGCAGCACGCCGACCCCGCCGGCGACCATCAGCCCGGCGGCGGCCATGCCGGTGAGCAGCGAGACCTGGGCGTTCCACGCCTCGACCGGGTGCGGCGAGCGCAACTCGAGGGCCCAGCCGCCGTCGCGGCGCACGACCTCCTGGTCCGGGAGCGGGAGCGCTGACGCCGCCGCGCGCGGCCTCCTGCTCGAGCCGCAGCCGTCCGACCTCGGCGAGCAGGTCGAACGACCGGGTCGGCGCGGCCGCCGTCGATTCGGCCTGCACGCCGTCGTAGGAGAGCTTGGCGCGGCTGCGGACCATCGCACGTTCCACGCGTACGCCGGTCGCCGGCGCCGTCCGCGTCCGAGGTCGACCGTCCACAGCAGCGCGGGGCGGCGGCCGTCCGGGCAGCAGCGAGGCGGCCGCCTCCGAGAGCTCCGGCGGGTGGAGCGGGACCTTGTCGCCGGCGCCGTAGAGCGTCTCGCCGCGGCGCGTGGGCCTCGCGCGTCGATCGGCCCCGCCCGGGACCACGAACGCCGCGACGTCCGCGATCGCGTAGCGCACCCGGAAGCCCGACGCCGTCCGGCTCGAGGTGCATGCGCCTGGTCGAGGTCGCGCGAGGCGGCCGGGTCGATGGTGACCAGCGGGATGTCGGTGCGGTCGAGGTCGGGCAGACGGGGCCGGGCCGCCGCCGCCCTGGCCTCCGCCAGCACCTCGGGCGGGAACGACTCGGGCAGCTCGAGCTCGCGCCGGAGGTCGGCCAGCCCGCGGGCGACCCTGTCGTCCGCGTGCGCCCCGAGGCGCACCTCCCGTCTCGGCACGCCGCCACTGTAGGCGTCCCTCGGCGCCCCGGGCCAGGCGCGGAGCCTCCGGCCCCGGGTGGCACACTCACGCCGTGCTGGTCCTGCTCCCGCCCTCCGAGGGCAAGGCGACCCCGCGCCGTGGCGCGCCGCTCGACCTCGCGTCGCTCGAGCTCCCCGGGCTCACCGCGGCACGCGAGCAGGTGCTCGACGCGCTCGTCACCCTCTGCCGCGACGACCCGCAGCGGGCCGGGGACGTGCTGGGCCTCGGTCCCACCCAGGCGGACGCCGTCAGGCGCAACGCGGCGCTGCGCGAGGCGCCGACGACGCGGGCGGACCGGCTCTACACCGGGGTGCTGTACGACGCGCTCGACCTCGCCTCGCTCGACGCGGCGGCCAGGCGGCGGGCCGGACGGTGGCTGCTGGTCACCAGCGGGCTCCTCGGTCTCGTCCGCCCCGGTGACCGGGTCCCGGCGTACCGCCTCTCCGGCGACGTCGCGCTCCCCGGACTCGGCGGGGTCGCCCGGCACTGGTCGCAGCACCTCGGCCCGGCCGTCGAGGAGGCCGCCGGCCGCGGCCTCGTGGTCGACCTGCGCTCCTCCGCCTACGCGCCGTTCTGGCGCCCCGACCGGGGCGTGGGCGCTGCGGGTGGCGACCGTCCGCGTGCTCCACGAGCACCAGGGCACGCGCAGGTGGTCGTCGCACTTCAACAAGGCGACCAAGGGCCGGCTGGTCCGGGCGCTGCTCGAGGCCGGTGCGTCGCCGAGGGACCCCGCGGGGCTCGCGCAGGCGTGGCGCGACCTCGGCTGGCACGTCGAGGACGCCCGGCGTACCCCGCAGCAGCTCGACGTGGTGGTCAGCGAGGTCTGAGGCCGGCTCAGAAGTCGCCGGAGGCGACCTGGCGCTCCCCCGCGACGATCGCGCGGACCACGCGCTCGGCGACCACGTCGGGCTCGAGGCCCTGCGGCAGTCGCGGCGCCTCGCCGGTGAGCGCGCGGTCGACCAGGCCGGTCTCGGTGTGCGGGGGACGGACGTCGAGGACGCTCACGCCGGCACGCCGCCACTCCAGCTGCAGCGCCTGGGTGAAGGACGCCGCGGCCGCCTTGGAGGCGGAGTAGGCCACCATCCCCGCCATCGGGCGCTCGGCGAGCACCGCGGAGATCGTCACCCAGAACCCCTTCGACTCCTTCAGCAGCGGGCCGAGCCGCCGGGCGAGCATCAGCGGACCGGTCGCGTTGACCAGGAACAGCTCCTCGACGACGGCGTCCTCGACGTCCTCCACGGCACCGAACGCCACGACGCCACTGGCGACGACCACGCCGTCGAGCCGGCCGTGTCGCTCGCGGACCTCCGCCGCCAGCCGCTCCCCCGCTCCCGCGTCGGTGACGTCGACCTCGACCGGCTCCTCGTCCAGCCCGAGGCCGGCCAGACGTTCGCGCGAACGCCCCACGGGGACGACCACGGCGCCACGGTCGGCGAGCAGCCGGGCGATCCGCGATCCGAGCGCCCCGGAGGCCCCCACGACGGCGACGACGGCCCGGTCCAGCTCTCGGTCGGTCATGCCGGCAGCCTGTCAGGCAAGCCCAAGGCGCCCGGCCTCCTCCCACAGCTGGTCCTTGACGTCCGGGTGCGCGGCGTCGCGGATGATGTGGCGAGCCTGCGCCTTCTCGCTGTAGCCGGTCACCTCGGCGACGCCCTGCTCGGTCACGACCGCGGTCGTGCTGGAAGGAGGTGACCGGCCCGTCGATCAGCGGCACGATCGTCGACACGTTCGCCTCGGGGTGCCACGAGCGCAGCGCGATGACAGGCCTGCCCGCCGGGCGCGTGCAGCGCGCCGACGATGAAGTCGGTCTGGCCGCCGAACCCGGAGTGGATGCGCCGGTTGATCCGCGAGGCGTTGGCCTGGCCGAAGAGGTCGACCTGCGAGGGCGGTGTTGACCGAGGTCATCGCGCTGCCGGGCGATCTCGCCGGGTCGTTGTCCGTCTCGGTGCGCAGCATCCGCACGCGCGGGTTGCCGTCGACCCAGTCGTAGAGCTCCTGGCTGCCGAAGAGGAACGACGCGGTCAGCGGCACGTCGCGGTCGATCGCGCCGGCCCGCTCCAGCGCCAGCACCCCGTCGGAGAACATCTCGGTCCAGACCCGCAGCTCGCGACGCTCGGTGAGCGCGGCCAGCGTCGCGTCGGGGACGGCGCCGATCCCCAGCTGGAGCGTCGCGCCGTCGGCGACGCGTGCTGGCCACCAGCTCGCCGATGCGAGCGGCAGCTCGTCGACCGCCGCGGGGGCGGCGCCGCGGCAGCGGACTCGTCGACCTCGACCGCGAGGTCGACGTCGTCGACGGTGGACTGCGCGTCGCCGTAGTGTAGGGCATGCGTCGTTGACCTGCGCGATGACGAGGCCGCCGCGGGCCCGGAACCCTCGATCGCCGCCGGCAGCACGTTGACCTCGATGCCGAGCGACATGCCGTCGCGCGGCGGCGCGCAGTGCAGGAGCACGACGTCGGCGGGGATCATCGCTGCAGGAGCACCGGCACCATCGACAGCCGGCTGGGGACGTAGGCCAGGCGCGGGTGTGCCGCATGCCGGAGCCGACGAAGCACGTCTCGGCCGTGACCCCCGGCCGGTCGGGGACGCCCGGCGGGGCGTTGAGGACGTGGAGGGTGTACTCCGCGAGCGCGTCGTCGACCGCCCGCAGCCCCACCCACGGGATCGCGGCGTTGCCGCTGGCGACGACCCGCGGACGTCCGGGGAGCTGTGCAAGACGACGGGTGAGCTCTTCGACGCTGACGATCCGCATGGAGGCATTGTGCCCGTCAGCGGATCCGGGAGGCCCCCACGTAGGCGTCGGCGGCCGGCAGGCCGTTGAGCAGCCGCACCACGGCGCGCCCGTCGGGGTACCACGTCAGCACCGTCACCGACGCCGGGGAGATCTCGGTGCGGAACAGCGCCGTCCATCGGCAGGTCGAGCACGACCTGCAGCAGCATCTTGATCGGCGTCAGGTGGGTGGCGGCCACGACCACCCGGCCGGCGTGCTGCTCAGCAGGCGCGTCGCGCACGGCGTCCATCCGCTCGGCGCATCTCGGTTCATCGAGTCGCCGGTGCCCCCGGCGCGGCATCGCCGGGTCGCCGAGCCACGCGGTGAAGGCGTCCGGGTCGCGCTCGAGGGCCTCGGCGTAGGTCAGCCCCTCCCAGTCGCCGAAGCCGGCCTCGACCAGGCCGTCGTCGCGACGGTCGTACGACGCTCGCCAGCCGCTCGGCCGATCGACGCTCGGCGGTCTGCCGGGTGCGCTGCATCGGGGAGGTGAGGATCACCGGGGCGTGCTCCACGAGCGGGGCCAGCCAGTCCGCGGTCGCGCGCGACCTGCGCCCGTCCGTGGTCGTTGAGCGCCGGGTCGGAGCCCGTGCTGACCGCTGAAGGCCGCGGGCGGTGGTGTGGTCGGTCTCGCCGTGCCGCACGAGCACCAGGTCGTGGGCGCCCTGCTGCCATGCTGCACCGGAGGGGGCGCGGCGTCCGGCTGGGGCTGCTGCCCGGGTGGCACGCGGCGACCTCGAGCGTCGTCGGGTCGACCCCGCCGTCCCGTCGCACGACGCCCCTCGGGGCCGTCGAGCGCCTCGTTGGCCAGCCGGTCGGCGTGCTGGTTGCGCTCGCGCGGGACCCACGTGAACGTCGTGCCCGGGAGGCGCGAGGTCGCTGGGCCCGCTGCGGCCAGCGGCTTCATGTCCGGGTGCTTGATCTTCCAGCGGCCCGACATCTGCTCGACGACGAGCTTGGAGTCCATCCGGACCTCGAGCTCGGCGCCGTCGGCGTGGTCGCGGTAGAGCTCGAGGCCGGCGATGAGACCGCGGTACTCCGCGACGTTGTTGGTGGCCACCCCGATGCGCTCGCCCCGCTCGGCGATCACCTCACCGGTCGCGGCGTCCTTGAGCACCGCGCCGTACGCCGCGTTGCCCGGGTTGCCGCGCGAGCCGCCGTCGGCCTCGACGACGACCGACCGGCGGCCGCTCACAGGCCGGACTCGCCGGTGCGCACCAGGATGCGGCCGCACTCCTCGCACCGGACGACCTCGTCCGGCGGCCTTGGCCGACTGGCCAGGTCGCCGCTGTTGAGCTCGAGGCTGCAGCCGCCGCAGCGCCGCTGCGCAGCAGGGCCGCGCCGACCCCGTCCTTCTGCTCGCGCAGCCGCTCGTAGAGGTCAGCAGGTCCGCGGGCAGCGTCCGCCGCGAGCCCCGCGCGCCGGCCACGACGTCCGCGGCCTCGGCGCGGAGCTCCGGTCAGCCGCTCGCTCCGGGTCGGCGTCCAGCTCCTGGCGCGCGCGTCGTCCTGCTCCACGTCGGCGCGGACCTCGGCCAGGTCGCGCTGGGCGTCCTCGAGCTGCTCCATGACCTCGAGCTCGGCGTCCTCGAGCTCGCCGATGCGCTGGTCGAGGCAGACCAGCTCGTGCTGCAGGCGCTCGAGGTCCTTGGGGTTGGTCACGGCGCCGGAGTCGAGCCGCTGCTGGTCGCGGACCGCGGCGGGCCTTGACCTGCTCGACGTCGTCGTCGGCCTTGCGCTGGGCCCGGGTGAGGTCGTCGACCTGGACCTGGAGGTCGCGGCCCGCCCGTCGAGGCGCTGCGCGCTGGCTGGCCAGCTCCGCGCAGCTCCGCGGCCCTCCGGCGGGTGCGCAGCCTGGTGGCGCAGCGCGTCGAGACGGCTGTCGAGCTCCTGGACGTCGAGCAGCTTGAGCTGGGCGGACGGGTCGGCTTTCAGGAGGGTCGTCCTCCTCGGGCCGGGTCAGGCCCGGAAGGTCCACGGGTCGGTGACGAGGGTGCTGACGTGGGTGTCCACCGTATCGCCCCGCCTCGGCCGCTGCCGCGGGCCACCTTCCGGCCACCACCGGCAGCCAGGTCCACTCCGCGGCCCAGTGCGCGACGTCGACGAGCGCGGGGCCGCCGTCCTCGAGGAACTCGCCGGCCCGGTGGTGCTTGAGGTCGGAGGTCACGACGACGTCGGCGCCGGCGCGCGGCGGGCGGCCCGAGCAGCGACTCCCCCGACCCGGCGCCGACCGCGACGGTGCGGACCTGCCGCTCGGGTCCCCCGCCACGCGTACGCCGTGCGCGGTCCGGGGCAGCGCCCGGGCGACCCGCTCGGCGAAGGCCCGCAGCGTCATCGTCTCCGCCAGCTCCCCGACCCGGCCGTGGCCGCGGGCGGCGGTCCGGACGGGTCCGGTCACGGGCCGCCGGGGTCGGCGAGCTCGACGAGGTCGAAGGCCGGCTCCTCGTAGGGGTGGGCCGCCCGCAGCGCCGCCACCACGGCGCGCCGCGTCGGCGGGGGTAGACCGTCTCGACGCCGGACCTCCGCGACCACCTCGACCTCGCCGACGCGCCGAGGGCGGGATCGGCGCCCTCGAGCGGGCGGAACCGGCCCTCCCCGGGCGTGGTGAAGGTGCAGGAGTCGTAGGCGCCGAGCGCGCCGGCACCGGCCGCGACCGCGCGCGCGCACGGCGGTCGGCGTGCCTCGGCGGCACGAAGACCACCAGCTTGTCCAGCCCGTCCCTCGTCGGTGGGCGTCGAGCGACCTCGCGCTCGCACGCAGGCCGAGCGGCGCGCGATGCCTCGTTGACCCCGTCGGCCGGCACGTCGGCGTTGGTGTGCGCGGTCAGCAGCGCGATCCCGCGCGGACCAGCCGGTGCACGACCCGGCCCTTGGCCGTGGTCGCCGCCACCGAGGAGACCGGCGTCAGCAGCAGCGGGTGGTGGACGACGAGCAGGTCGACGCCGAGCGCCAGCGCCTCCTCGACCACGGCCTCGACCGGGTCGACGGCGAACAGCACGCGCGAGACCTCGTCCTCGGGGTCCCCGCAGACCAGCCCCACCGCGTCCCAGGGCTCGGCCCACGCGGGGTCGTACCAGCGGTCCAGGAGCGTGACGATCTCGGCCAGACGCATGGCGCGAGCCTAGGCAGTGCGGGCGCGGACCGGGGTGGTGGGCGCAGCAGGGATCGAACCTGCGACCTATTCCTTGTAAGGGAAGGTGCTCTACCGCTGAGCTATGCGCCCGGGACGCGAGGCGTCGCGGGGGGGCCGAGCCTACCCGGGCCGGCCGGTCGCGGGCCCCGGGACCGGGTCAGGCGGGCTGGCAGCTCTCGAGGGCGTCGAGGTAGCCCTGGTCGTCGAGCAGCTTGTCGCCGTCGGTGATCGAGATCGGGCCGCCGGTGACGGCCCACTGGCGGCCA
>CAWDAE010000007.1:0-1005881 GCA_963800245.1 uncultured Actinomycetota bacterium
CACCGCGGCCGCCTCGGCGCTGCTCGACAACGTGACCACGGTGCTGCTCATCGCACCGGTGACGCTGCTCGTGTGCGACCGGCTCGGCGTCGACCCGGTGCCCTTCCTGCTCGCCGAGGTCTTCTCCTCCAACATCGGCGGCACGGCGACGCTGATCGGCGACCCGCCCAACATCATCATCGCCAGCCGGTCCGGGCTGTCGTTCAACGACTTCCTGGCGAACCTGCTCCCGGTCGTCCTCATCATGCTGGTCTTCTTCGTCGGGCTGTGCTGGCTGCTGTGGGGCCGCCGCATGCGGTTCGACCCGGAGCGTGCCGACGCGCTCATGGCGCTCACGCCCGGCGAGCTGGTCACCGACCGGAAGCTGCTGGTGCGCCTGGGCGCGGTCCTCGCGCTGGTGATGCTGGGCTTCGTGACGCACTCCGTCACGCACCTCGAGCCGTCGCTGGTCGCCCTGCTCGGCGCGGGGGCGGCGGTGCTCCTGGCCAACCGGGGCTACGAGGTGCGCGACTACATGGAGGACGTGGAGTGGGAGACCCTGCTGTTCTTCGCCGGGCTCTTCATCATGGTCGGCGCGCTGGTCAAGGAGGGCGTCATCGGCGAGCTGTCGTCCGCGGCGACGAGTGCGATCGGCGACCACTACCTCCCTGCGTCCCTCGGCTTCCTGCTCGGCTCGGCGGTGCTCTCCGGCGTGGTGGACAACATCCCCTACGTCGCGACGATGGCGCCCCTGGTGCTGGAGACCGTGGGGGCGGCCGAGGGGCTGCCGCCGGAGCAGGTGTCGCTGTGGTGGTCGCTGGCGCTGGGAGCGGACCTGGGTGGCAACCTGACCGCGATCGGCGCGAGCGCCAACGTGATCGTGGTCGGGATCGCCGCGCGCAACGGGCACCCGATCTCCTTCTGGCACTTCACCCGCTACGGCGTCATCGTGACCGCGATGACGATGGCGGTCGCCGCGCCGTACATCGTCCTGCGCTACTTCGTCCTGGCCTGAGGTCGCCAAGCAGGTGACCGCCGGGGTGCGAACCGCGAGCGTGGTCTACGACTGGGTCATCGGTGTCGGGCGGCTGGTGTTCCGCCTGCTCGGGCTGCGCGTGCGGCTCGAGGGCCTGGAGCACGTCCCGCGCGCCGGGGCGGCGGTGCTCGCCGCGAACCACGTGTCGTTCCTCGACTTCCTGCTGCTCGGCCTGGTCGGCGAGGAGGGGGGCGGGCGACGGGTGCGCTTCCTCGCCCGTCACGACCTGTGGAAGGTGTGGCCGGTCGGCGCGCTGCTCGACCGCATGGGCCACATCCCGGTGGACCGGGCGGCGCCGGCCCACGCCTACCTGCTCGCGCGCGAGGCCCTGCGTCGAGGGGAGCTCGTGGGGATCTTCCCCGAGGCAGGGGTCAGCCGGTCCTACACCGTGCGGGCGCTCATGCCGGGCGCGGTGGCCCTGGCGCGCGACACGGGGGCGCCGCTGGTGCCGGTGGTGCTGTGGGGCGGGCAGCGGCTGTGGACCGCGAAGACCCGGCCGACGTGGCGTCGCGGCGTGCCGGTGACGATCGCGGTCGGTCCACGTCTGCACGTCGCCGACCACGCCGACGACGTGACGACCGCGACCGAGCTGCTGGGACACACCCTGCAGCACCTCCTGGACGGGGTGCAGACGCAGCCGCGCCATGCCCCGGCTCCCGGGACGCCGCCCGCGTGGCACCCGGTGCACCTCGGGGGCGCGGCGCTGTCGGTGGAGGAGGCCGCCGCGGTGCAGGACGTCCCGCGCGCGGCGGTGGCACCGACGTGGGCCCCGCAGGCCGGACCGGCCCCCGGGGTGCATGCCTAGACTCCTCGCCATGCCCGTCACGCCCGCGCCCACGTCCGAGCAGGAGGTGCCGCAGAGACGGCAGCGCGTCGCGGCCTACGCGCTGCTCGTGCGAGCGGACCAGGTGCTGCTGTGCCACCTCTCGCCGCGGGTCCGGTTCGACGGCTGGGCCCTGCCCGGGGGCGGCATCGACCACGGTGAGAGCCCACGCGCCGCCCTGCGTCGGGAGGTCCACGAGGAGACCGGCCTCTCGGTCACGCCGGGACGGGTCCTGGACGTCTACTCCCACCACTTCACCGGCCGCAGCCCGCGCGGCGTGCTGGAGGACTTCCACGGCCTGGGCGTGATCTACGACGCCGAGATCGACCCGGCGTCCCGCGACGTCGAGCCGCACGTCGTCGAGGTCGACGGGTCGACCGACCGCTGCGCGTGGGTCGACCTGACGGAGGCCGCGACCCTGCCCCTGACCGGCGCCGCACGCTTCGGCCTGCGCCTGCTGGGCATCGAGACCGAGATCCCGGAGGAGTACTCCCGATGAGCCAGACCCCGCCGCCGCAGCACGAGACGGTCTTCACCTACGGCGCCCCGTCGCTGAAGTTCGGGCTGGGTGCCTCCGACGAGCTGGGCCACGACCTGGCGGCCCTCGACGCGCGGCGGGTGCTGCTGGTCACCGACCCCGGCGTCGCGGCAGCGGGCCACCCCGCCCGGCTGGCCGAGCTGGTCCGCGCCGCGGGCATCGATGTCGAGGTCTTCGACCGGGTGCACGTCGAGCCGACCGACACCAGCCTGGAGGAGGCGGTCGCCTTCGGCCGCGACACCGGGCCGTACGACGCCATCGTCGCGGTCGGCGGCGGGTCGGCCATCGACACCGCGAAGGCGGTCAACCTGCTGACCAGCAACCCGGGTGAGCTGATGGACTACGTCAACGCCCCGGTCGGCCGGGCGCGGGCGCCCCGCCACGCGCTGGCGCCACTGGTCGCGGTCCCGACCACCACCGGCACGGGCAGCGAGAGCACCACGATCTGCGTCCTCGACGTGCTGTCGCTGCACGTGAAGACCGGCATCAGCCACCCCCGCCTGCGCCCCACGATGGCCGTGGTCGACCCGCGCCTCACCATGACGCAGCCGCCGGAGGTCACCGCGGCCGCGGGGATGGACATCTTGTGCCACGCCCTGGAGTCGTGGACGGCGCGACCCTTCTCGTCGTACCCCCGCAAGAGGCCGGAGGAGCGGGTGCCCTACTGCGGCGCCAACCCGGTCGCCGACATGTGGGCGGAGAAGGCGATGACCCTGCTCGCGGCTTCGTTCCGCACGGCCGTGCGCGACGGGGGCGACGAGCACGCGCGCGAGCAGATGGCGCTCGCGGCGACGTTCGCCGGGATGGGCTTCGGCAACGCCGGCGTGCACATCCCGCACGCCAACGCCTACCCGATCGCCGGCCGGGTCAAGGACTTCCACCCCAGCGGCTACCCGCAGGACGAGCCGATGGTGCCGCACGGCATGGCGGTCTCGCTCACGGCGCCCGAGGCGTTCCGCTTCACCTTCGAGGCCTCCCCGGAGCGCCACCTGCGCGCCGCGGAGCTCCTCGGTGGCACCGACGGAACCGACGGTCCCGACGTGCTGCCGCGCACGCTGGCCCGGATCATGCGCGACATCGGCATCCCCAACGGCATCGGGGCGGTGGGCTACGACGAGGCCGACGTCGACGCGCTCGTCGACGGCTCCCTCAAGCAGCAGCGTCTGCTGGCGACGGCGCCCCGCGAGGTGGATGCCGACGACCTGGCCGGCATCCTGCGGGGCTCGCTCGAGCTCTGGTGAGCCTCAGACGGGTCGTTCGTGGACGACCCGGCCGTCGACGAACGTGAGGTCGACCCGTGCCTCGTGGAGCTCGTCGGCAGGGATCGCGAACAGGTCGCGGTCGAGCACGGCCAGGTCGGCCAGCATGCCGATCGCGAGGGAGCCGGTGACGTCGTCGAGCCGGTTCACGTACGCCGACCCGGCGGTGTAGGCGGTCAGCGCGGTGTCGAGGTCGATCGCCTGCTCGGGCAGGAACGGCGGGGTGTCGGCCGGCTGGGACGGTGCGACGCGCGTGACGGCCGTGCGGATGGCCTTCATCGGGTCGGGGCTGCTGACGAACCAGTCGCTGCCCATCGCGAGCCGGGCACCCGAGCGGGCCAGGTCGGCGAAGGGGTAGTGCCACCCCGCGCGCTGCTCGCCGACCAGCGGCAGGCACAGCTCGTCGACCTGCCACTCGTGGGTGGCCCACAGTGCCTGCATGTTCGCCGTGACGTCGAGCGCGGCGAAGCGCGGCACGTCGTCGGGGTGGATCACCTGGATGTGGGCGAGGTGGTGCCGGCCGCCGCCCGGTCCGTTCGCGCGGCGCGCGGCCTCGATCGCGTCCAGCGCCTCGCGGACCGCACGGTCACCGATGGCGTGGACGTGGAGGGTGAAGCCGTGCCCGTCCAGGCGCACCGCCGCCTCGCGCAGCACCTCCGGGTCGACCATGGAGATGCCGCGCTCCTGACCGGGCAGGCAGCAGACGTCGGGGTGGGGGAGGTAGGGCTCCAGCATCGAGGCGGTGCCGTTCTCGACGATGCCGTCCTGCATCACCTTGACCGCGCCGGTGCGGAAGCGACCCACCTCCGAGGTGGCGCGCCGCTCGACCAGCTCCTCGACCTGCTCGAGCCCCTCGCCGCGACGCCACCACAGGGCGCCCTCGACGCGGGCGGTGAGGGTCCCGTCGGCGGCGGCCGCCATGTAGTAGCCCGTGGGGTCGGACCAGCCGGCGAAGTCGCCGAGGATCGCGTCCTGCCAGGCGGTCACGCCGTGGGAGTGCAGCCGGGCCTGCGCGGCGAGCAGCCCGGCGAGGTAGTCCTCGTCGGACGGAGGTGGGAGCACGCCCTCGACGAGGTCCATCGCCCCCTCGTGCAGCACCCCGGTCGGCCGTCCGGACGCATCGCGCTCGAGGTAGCCGTCCGGCGGGTCCGGGGTGTGCTCGTCGATGCCGGCGAGGGCGAGCGTGCGGCCGCTGGCCCAGCCGGCGTGCCCGTCCCGGACCGTCAGCCACACCGGCCGGTCGCCGACGAGGAGATCCAGGTCGGCCGCGGTCGGCATCCGCCCGAAGGTGTCGAAGGACCACCCGCCCCCGAGCAGCCAGCCCTCCGGTCGGAGGATCGAGGACTCCACGATGCGGCGCTGCGCCGCCTCCCCGTCCAGCCCTGCCAGGTCGCAGCGGATCATCGTCACCCCCGCAAACACCGCGTGCACGTGGGCGTCCTGGAATCCGGGCAGGAGCATGCGCCCGGTCAGGTCGACCTCCTCGGTGCCACGGCCCCGCAGGGCCACGGCCTCGTCGTCGAACGCGACGATGCGGCCCTCGCGCACGCCCACGGCGTACGACGGCCCGGGCGCCCCGGGCCTCGTCGTGGCGGCACCGGGGCTCCACAGGCGTCCGGGTCCGTCCGGGTCGCGGCGCAGCAGCAGGTCGAGTGAGGTCGACATGGGTCCATCTTCACGGTGGGGGAAAGTCGCCCTCCGCCCGCCTCCCTAGAATCATCGGCATGCCTCAGGCCCCCGCCCCCGTCACCGGGGACCTCGTCGCTGCCCTGCGCACGGCCGGGCTGAGCGACGTCGACGACTCGCAGCTCGCGCGCACGCTCTACTCCTCCGACGCCTCGGTCTACCGGCTCGAGCCGCGCGTGGTGGTCCGCCCGCGGCACCGTGACGAGATCGCCGCCGTGCTCGGGGTCGCGCGCGACCTCGGCGTCCCGCTCACCGCGCGCGGCGCCGGGACCTCGATCGCCGGCAACGCGATCGGCACGGGCATCGTGATGGACACCTACCGCCACCTGGACCGGGTGCTCGAGCTCGACCCGGAGCGCGCCGAGGCGACCGTCGAGCCGGGGACGGTGCACGCGACGCTGCAGCGCGCGGCCATGGCGCACGGCCTGCGGTTCGGGCCCGACCCGTCGACCCACACCCGCTGCACGGTCGGCGGCATGATCGGCAACAACGCCTGCGGCTCGCGGGCGCTGGGCTACGGGCGCACGTCCGACAACGTGGTCGCGCTGCGCGCGCTGACCGCCGACGGGCGGGACGTGGGCGACCGGGCCGGCGACCTCGCCGCGCTCGTCGACGAGCACCTCGGTCTGGTGCGCACCGAGTTCGGCCGCTTCGCCCGGCAGGTCTCGGGCTACGCCCTCGAGCACCTGCTGCCGGAGAACGACCGGTCGCTCGACCGGTTCCTGGTCGGCAGCGAGGGCACGCTGGCGCTGGTCACCGAGGCGCGTGTGCGGCTGGTGCGCGACCTCCCGGTCCGCCTCCTCGTGGTCCTCGGCTACCCCTCCCTGGCCGAGGCGGCCGACGCGGTGCCCGCGATCCTGGCTCACCGGCCGGTGGCGTGCGAGGGCATCGACCACCGCATCACCGAGGTCCTGGCCAGTCCGCCCGACCTGCCCGCGGGCCAGGGGTGGCTGCTGGTCGAGCTCACCGGCGAGGACCCGCGCGAGGTCGCGGACCGCGCCGGCCGGGTCGTGGTCGACGCCGCGCCGCAGGACCACCGGCTCGTGGAGGACCTGCGCGAGCAGGCGGTGATCTGGCGGGTGCGGGAGGACGGCGCCGGGCTGGCGGCGCGCGCCACCACGCCTCCGGGCCAGGCCGGCTGGGAGGACGCCGCCGTGCCGCCGGCCCGCATGGGCGCCTACCTGCGCGACTTCGACGCGCTCCTGGCAGCGCACGGCCTCGACGGCGCCCCCTACGGCCACATCGGCGACGGCTGCCTGCACATCCGGGTCAACTTCGACCTGGCCTCGGCGCCCGGCCGGGCCGGCTACCGCCGGTTCGTGGAGGAGGCCGCCGACCTCGCCGTCCGGTACGACGGCAGCCTGTCCGGCGAGCACGGTGACGGCCGTGCCCGGTCGGAGCTGCTCGCGCGGATGTACTCCGCCGACGCGCTGCGCCTCATGGCGGCGGTCAAGCACCTCCTCGACCCGGACAACCTGCTCAACCCGGGCGTCCTGGTCGACCCGGACCCGATCGACGCCGACCTGCGGCTCGCCCACCTGCCGGGCCGGCCGCCGCGCACGATGCTGCGGCTGGCCTCCGACGCAGGCGACCTGGTCTCGGCCGTGCACCGGTGCACCGGGGTCGGCAAGTGCCTGGCGAACGGCACCCCGAACGGGGGAGTGATGTGCCCGTCGTACCTCGCGACCCGGGAGGAGAAGGACTCCACGCGGGGTCGTGCGCGCACGCTCCAGGACGCGGTCGCGGGCCACCTCCCCGGCGGGCTGGCGGACCCGGCGGTGCTCGAGGCGCTCGACCTCTGCCTGGCCTGCAAGGGCTGCGCCCGTGACTGCCCGACCGGGGTGGACATGGCGACCTACAAGGCCGAGGTCCTGCACCAGACCTACTCCGGCAAGGGCAAGCCGCGCCGGCCACGCACCCACTACACGCTCGGTGGGCTCCCGCAGCTGCTGGCGCGGGTGCCCACGCGCGTGGTCCGTGCGGGGCTGCGGGCCACGCCGGGCGTCGCGGCCCGCGTCGGGGGCGTCGACCCCCGGCGCCGGCTCCCCGTGCCGGCGCGCAAGCCGGTCTCGGCGCGGCGCCAGGACCCGGGCGTGGAGGCCGACGTCGTGCTGTGGGTCGACACCTTCACCAACCGCTTCGCCCCCCAGGTCGCCGAGGCCGCGCAGCGCGTGCTGGCCGCCGCGGGCGCCCGGGTGCGCGTGGTGGCCGACGGCTCCCAGTGCTGCGGCCTGACCCTGGTCAGCGCCGGCCGCCTCGACGAGGCCCGCGCGACCTTGGGGCGCCTGCTCGGCGCCCTGGACGAGCGCAACCCCGAGGGGCTGCCCGTGGTCGTCCTCGAGCCGTCGTGCCTGGCGGTGCTGCGCCACGACGCCCACCACCTGCTGGAGGAGCCGCGCCTGCCCGCGTTGCGGACGCTGGCCGAGCACCTCACCGCCATGGGCTGGACGCCACCGCGGCTCGACGGGGTCGAGGTCGTCGCGCAGCCCCACTGCCACCAGGCCTCGGTGATCGGCTGGCAGGCCGACGAGGCGCTGCTGCGCGGTGCGGGCGCCGACCTCACCCGCGTGGGGGGCTGCTGCGGACTGGCCGGCGACTTCGGCATGGTGCCCGAGCACTACGACGTCTCGGTCAAGGTCTTCGAGCACGACCTCGGTCCGGCCCTGCGGGAGCGGCCCGACGCCGTGTTGTGCGCCGACGGGTTCTCCTGCCGCACGCAGGCCGCTGACCTCGGCGGACGCACCGGACGGCACCTCGCCGAGGTGCTCGCGGACGCTCTCCCGGACGCCCGGCGGCCGGCTGCGACCGTCGCGGAGGGTGCCGATTTTGACCCTCCCCACGGCACCCGGTAGATTAGGCGATCGTGCCTGGCCGCCCAGGCCGTCACGCGTGCTCGCAGTCGCCGCCCCGCTCCACGGGCGACACGCCCGACCGCGGGGGTGTGCTTCAAGCCCCCCGTCCGGCGAGCACCACCCAGACGTAGTCACAGAGGAAAGAGAACGACGCGGTGCCCACAATCCAGCAGCTGGTCCGCAAGGGCCGCCAGGACAAGGTGTCGAAGAACAAGACGCCCGCTCTGAAGGGCTCGCCCCAGCGGCGAGGGGTGTGCACGCGTGTGTACACCACCACCCCGAAGAAGCCGAACTCCGCGCTGCGCAAGGTGGCTCGTGTCCGTCTGTCCAGCGGTGTCGAGGTCACGGCCTACATCCCGGGTGTCGGCCACAACCTGCAGGAGCACTCGATGGTGCTCGTGCGCGGTGGCCGGGTGAAGGACCTCCCCGGTGTCCGCTACAAGATCATCCGCGGCTCGCTCGACACCCAGGGCGTCAAGAACCGCAAGCAGGCTCGCAGCCGCTACGGCGCGAAGAAGGAGAAGAGCTGATGCCGCGCAAGGGCCCCGCTCCGAAGCGACCGATCGACATCGACCCGGTCTACGGCAGCCCCGTCGTCACCCAGCTGGTCAACAAGATCCTGATGGACGGCAAGAAGCAGACCGCGCAGCGCATCGTCTACACCGCGCTCGAGGGTGCGCGTGAGAAGACCGGCACCGACCCCGTCGTGACGCTCAAGCGCGCGCTGGACAACGTCAAGCCGCAGCTCGAGGTCAAGTCCCGCCGCGTCGGCGGTGCGACCTACCAGGTCCCGATCGAGGTCAAGGGCAACCGCGGCCTGACCCTGGCGCTGCGCTGGCTGGTGCAGTACTCCCAGGCCCGCCGTGAGAAGACCATGGCCGAGCGCCTGATGAACGAGATCCTCGACGCCTCCAACGGCCTCGGCGCCGCAGTCAAGCGCCGCGAGGACACCCACAAGATGGCTGAGTCCAACCGGGCCTTCGCGCACTACCGCTGGTGACCGCCTGCGGCTGAGCCGGGCGATCCCCGGCCTCGGCCCGTCCAGGACACCACGGGGCACCGGGCTCCCATCCCCGCAATCCTTCCCGCACCACGAGTCTCGAGGAGACATCACAGGTGGCTGTCGACATCACCACGGACCTCAACAAGGTCCGCAACATCGGCATCATGGCGCACATCGACGCCGGCAAGACCACGACGACCGAGCGCATCCTCTTCTACACCGGCATCACCTACAAGATCGGTGAGGTCCACGAGGGTGCCGCCACGATGGACTGGATGGAGCAGGAGCAGGAGCGCGGCATCACCATCACGTCCGCCGCGACGACCTGCTGGTGGAAGCAGCACCAGATCAACATCATCGACACCCCCGGTCACGTCGACTTCACCGTCGAGGTGGAGCGCTCGCTGCGCGTCCTCGACGGCGCGGTCGCGGTGTTCGACGGCGTCGCCGGCGTGGAGCCGCAGTCGATGACCGTGTGGCGCCAGGCCAACAAGTACTCCGTGCCGCGGATGTGCTTCGTCAACAAGCTCGACCGCACCGGCGCGGACTTCTTCCGCTGCGTCGACATGATCGTCGAGCGGCTCAACTCCACCCCGCTGGTCCTCCAGCTGCCGATCGGCGCCGAGCAGGACTTCCTGGGCGTCGTCGACCTGGTCGGCATGCGCGCGCTGACCTGGCGCGGCGAGACCACCATCGGTGAGGACTACGCGGTCGAGGAGATCCCGGCCGAGCTGGCCGACCAGGCCGCGGAGTGGCGCGAGAAGCTGCTCGAGACGCTGGCCGAGGCCGACGACGAGGTCATGGAGAAGTACCTCGAGGGCGAGGAGATCTCCGTCGAGGAGCTCGAGGCCGCGATCCGTCGCGCCACCCTGGCCGACAAGCTCAACCCGGTGCTGTGCGGCACCGCGTTCAAGAACAAGGGCGTGCAGCCCCTGCTCGACGCGGTCGTGAAGTACCTCCCCTCCCCGATCGACGTCGACGCCATCGTCGGCCACGCGGTCAACAACGAGGAGGAGGAGCTGCGCCGCAGGCCCAGCGACGAGGAGCCGTTCTCCGGCCTCGCCTACAAGATCGCCTCGGACCCGCACCTGGGCAAGCTGATCTACGTCCGCGTCTACTCCGGCAAGCTCGAGGCCGGCACCCAGGTGCTGAACTCGGTGACGGGCCGCAAGGAGCGGGTCGGCAAGGTCTACCAGATGCACGCCAACAAGCGTGAGGAGATCGCGTCGGTCGGCGCCGGCCAGATCGTCGCCGTCATGGGTCTCAAGGAGACCAAGACCGGCCACACCCTGTGCGACATCCAGAACCCGGTCGTCCTGGAGTCGATGACGTTCCCGGCACCGGTGATCGAGGTCGCGATCGAGCCCAAGACCAAGGGCGACCAGGAGAAGCTCGGCGCCGCCATCCAGCGGCTCTCCGACGAGGACCCGACCTTCACGGTGAAGACCGACGAGGAGACCGGCCAGACGATCATCGCCGGCATGGGCGAGCTCCACCTGGAGATCCTGGTGGACCGCATGCGCCGCGAGTTCAAGGTCGAGGCCACCGTCGGCAAGCCGCAGGTCGCCTACCGCGAGACCATCCGTCAGCGCGTCGCGAACCACTCCTACACCCACAAGAAGCAGACCGGTGGGTCCGGCCAGTTCGCCAAGGTGATCATCTCGATCGAGCCGAACATCGACCCCGAGACCAACACCGGCGCGGGCTACGAGTTCGCCAACAACGTCACCGGCGGCCGCGTCCCCCGCGAGTACATCCCGTCGGTGGACCAGGGTGCGCAGGAGGCCATGGAGTTCGGCGTCCTCGCCGGCTACCCGATGGTCGACGTCAAGGTGACCCTCGAGGACGGCGGCTACCACGAGGTCGACTCCTCCGAGCTGGCGTTCAAGCTGGCCGGCATCCAGGCCTTCAAGGAGGCCTCGCGCATGGCGCGTCCGGTGCTGCTGGAGCCGATGTTCAAGGTCGAGGTGACCACGCCGGAGAGCTTCCTCGGCGACGTCATCGGCGACATCAACTCGCGCCGTGGGCAGGTCCAGTCGATGTTCGAGCGCTCGGGTGACCGCGTGGTCGAGGCGCTGGTGCCGCTGTCGGAGATGTTCGGGTACGTTGGGGACCTGCGGTCGAAGACCTCTGGCCAGGCGTCCTACTCGATGGAGTTCGACTCCTACGCCGAGGTCCCGAACAACGTCGCCGAAGAGATCATCAAGAAGGTCCGCGGCGAGTAGCCCCGGCCCCTCACCGCACCCGTCGCCCCTGTCGAGCACAGAGGCGTCACAGCTTCACCGAGACACAGAATCAAACAACAGGAGGAGCCCACCGTGGCCAAGGCTAAGTTCGAGCGGACTAAGCCGCACGTCAACATCGGAACCATCGGTCACATCGACCACGGGAAGACGACGCTGACCGCAGCTATCACCAAGGTGCTGCACGACAAGTACCCGGACCTCAACCCCTTCACGCCGTTCGACCAGATCGACAAGGCGCCTGAGGAGCGGCAGCGCGGCATCACGATCTCGATCGCGCACGTGGAGTACCAGACCGAGTCCCGTCACTACGCCCACGTGGACTGCCCCGGTCACGCCGACTACATCAAGAACATGATCACCGGCGCGGCTCAGATGGACGGCGCGATCCTCGTGGTCGCCGCCACCGACGGCCCGATGCCGCAGACGAAGGAGCACGTCCTCCTGGCGCGCCAGGTCGGCGTCCCCGCGATCGTCGTCGCGCTGAACAAGTGCGACATGGTCGACGACGAGGAGCTCATCGAGCTCGTCGAGATGGAGGTGCGCGAGCTCCTCTCCGACTACGACTTCCCGGGTGACGACCTCCCCGTCGTGCGCGTGGCCGCTTTCCCGGCGCTCAACGGCGACGCCAAGTGGGGCGACTCGGTGGCCGAGCTCATGCAGCAGGTCGACGAGTACATCCCGCAGCCCGAGCGTGACGTGGACAAGCCGTTCCTCATGCCGGTCGAGGACGTCTTCACCATCACCGGTCGTGGCACCGTGATCACCGGCCGCATCGAGCGCGGCATCATCAAGGTGAACGAGGAGGTCGAGATCATCGGCATCCGCGAGAAGTCGATGAAGTCGACCGTCACCGGTGTCGAGATGTTCCGCAAGCTCCTCGACGAGGGCCAGGCGGGCGAGAACGTCGGCCTCCTGCTCCGCGGCACCAAGCGCGAGGACGTCGAGCGCGGCATGGTCGTGATCAAGCCGGGCACCACCACCCCGCACACGAACTTCGAGGCGTCGGTCTACATCCTGTCCAAGGAGGAGGGCGGCCGTCACACGCCGTTCTTCAACAACTACCGCCCGCAGTTCTACTTCCGCACCACGGACGTGACCGGCGTGGTGACCCTCCCCGAGGGCACCGAGATGGTCATGCCGGGCGACAACACCGAGATGTCGGTCGAGCTGATCCAGCCGATCGCCATGGAGGACGGCCTGAAGTTCGCCATCCGCGAGGGTGGCCGGACCGTCGGCGCGGGTCGCGTCACCAAGATCACCAAGTGATCTGAGCTGAACCACCGGAGGGCCCCGACCACGAGGTCGGGGCCCTTCGCCATGTCAGGAGGATGTCGATGGACGGGGAGCAGCACGAGGTCCGCGCCGGCGTGCGCCGTGCGCACCCGAGCGCGGGCCTGACCCCGGACGGTCGCCGGATGCAGGTGGTGACCAGCTACACCCGCCGCGGGAGCCGGCTGACCAGTGGTCAGCAGGCCGCCTGGGAGCGTCGCGCCGACGAGTGGCTCGTGCCGGACACCGTCGAGCACGAGGACCACCTCGACCTCGAGCGCTGGTGGGGCCGTGAGGCCGACCTCGTGGTCGAGGTCGGGTCCGGCAACGGTGAGGTCGTCACCGCGCTCGCCGCCTCGCGCCCGGACGCCAACGTGCTGGCGGTCGAGGTGTGGCGGCCCGGGGTCGCGGCGACGATGATCCGGCTCGAGCAGGCCGGCCTGGGCAACGTCCGGCTGCTCATGCTCGACGCGGTGTGGGTGCTCGAGCACCTGCTGGGTCCGGGCGACCTGGCGGACCTGTGGACGTTCTTCCCCGACCCCTGGCACAAGTCGCGGCACCACAAGCGGCGCCTGGTCACCCCGCGGTTCGCCGCCCTGGTCGCCGAGCGGCTGCGCCCCGGCGGGCTCTGGCGCATCGCCACCGACTGGCCCGACTACGCCGAGCAGGTCGACTCTGTGCTGGCCGGCGAACCCCGTCTGGAGGGCGGCCGCACCGCCCGTTGGGACCAGCGACCGGTCTCCAGGTTCGAGCGGCGAGGACTGGCCGAGGGCCGCCCGATCGCGGACTGGACGGTCCGTCGTCCCGGGACCTGAGACCCTGGCGGAATATACCCCCCAGGGTATGCTGTTCCTGCGATGAACGGCACACCCAGGAGGCCCGCATGTACTTCGCCCAGCACTACCTCGACTGCCTGTCCCAGGCGTCCTACCTCATCGGCGACGAGGAGTCCGGGGAGGCGGTCGTCGTCGACCCCCGGCGCGACATCGAGGTCTACCTCGCCGACGCCCGCCAGCACGGCCTGCGGATCGTGGGGGTGGTCAACACCCACTTCCACGCCGACTTCGTCTCTGGACACCTCGAGCTGGCCCGGGAGACCGGCGCGTGGATCGGCTACGGCCGCCGCGCCCAGGCCGACTTCGACGTCCGCCACCTCGCCCACGGCGACCTGGTGCGGCTGGGCACGACCGGCCCGGTCCTGGAGGTCCTCGAGACGCCGGGGCACACGCCCGAGTCGATCAGCGTCCTGGTGCACCACAGCGAGGCCGCGCGTGCCGCCGGTGCGCCGGCGTACGGCGTCCTGACCGGCGACGCACTGTTCATCGGCGACGTGGGGCGTCCGGACCTGCTCGCCTCGATCGGCGTGACCGCGGAGGAGCTCGGTGTCATGCTGCACGACTCGGTGCAGCGCGTGCTCATGGGACTGCCCGACGAGGTCCGTGTCTTCCCCGCGCACGGGGCGGGTTCGGCCTGCGGCAAGAACCTCTCGACCGAGAAGCAGTCCACGATCGGGGAGCAGCGCCGCACCAACTACGCCTGCCGGCCGATGAGCCAGGAGGACTTCCTCGCCGTCGTCACGGCGGGCCAGCCCCCGGCACCCGACTACTTCGTCTACAACGCCGTCCTGAACCGCCAGGTGCGGGCGCCGCGCGAGGTCGGCACCCAGGTGGCACCGCTCGAACCCGACCAGGTGCTGTCCGAGCTCGCCTCCGGTGCCGTCGTCGTCGATGCCCGCGACGCGGCCGAGTTCGCCGCCGGTCACCTCCGCGGGTCGATCAACGTCCCGGTCGACGGCCGGATGGCCGAGACCGTCGGCATGGTCGTCGCGCCGGAGGACCGGGTCGTGCTGGTCGCCCCCGAGGGCGAGGAGGACGAGGCCGCCGTCCGCTTCTCGCGGATCGGCTACGACCACGTGGTCGGCTACGTCCCGCGCCCCGAGGCCTTCCTCGTCGACCACCCGGAGCTGGCCGCCCGGGCCTCGCGCCTGACCCCTGGGGCGCTCGACGAGGCGCTGTCCGGCGGTCTCGTGCAGCTGGTCGACATCCGCAACGCCTCCGAGGTGGAGACCGACGGCGCCATCCCGGGCGCGGTCACGATCCCGCTCGCGCAGCTCGGCCACCGCACCGGTGAGCTGGACCCCGACCTTCCGACGGTGCTCTACTGCGCCGGCGGCTGGCGGTCCTCCGTCGGCGCCAGCCTGCTGCGGCACGAGGGCTTCCGGGACGTCTCCGACGTCCTCGGCGGGTACGCCGGCTGGACGGCGGTGCACGCCCCCGTCTGACCGTGGCTAGCGGTCCAGCAGGGCCTCGACGGCGTCGCCGAAGACCTCGGTGTGGCGGTCGACGTCGGCCTCGGTGTGGTGCGGTGAGAACAGTGCCATGTTGTGGAACGGCGTCAGCAGCACGCCCCGGTTGAGCGCCCACAGGTGCATCAGCCCCTCGAGCTCGTCGTCGACCGCAGCCGCGGCGTCGGCGCCGTTGCGCGGAGGAGGGCAGAACCAGTACTCCGCTCGGCAGCCCAGCTGCTGCACGTGCCAGGGCAGGTCGTGCTCGGCGATGACACCGGCCACGCCGGCGGCCCACCTGGTCGCCAGCGGGATGGCGGTGGCGAAGTCCTCCTCGCGCAGCGCACTCGACAGCGTGGCTCGGGTCGCGGCCAGCGCGAGGGCACTGCCGGTCAGGGTGCCGCCGACGCCCGCGACGTCGATCTCGTGGCCGCGCATCGGTCCCTCGAGCCGGTCGGCGACCTCCTGGGTCATGCCGTACGCCGCGACCGGGACGCCGCCGCCGATCGGCTTGCCGACCACGAGGAGGTCGGGCTCGAGCCCCCAGGCGCCGGTCGCGCCGCCGGGACCCGCGCACAGGGTGTGGGTCTCGTCGACGACCCACAGCACGTCGTGGGCGCGGCAGAGCTCGCGGACCCGGTCGAGGTAGCCCTCGTCGGGCAGGATCATCCCGATGTTGGTCAGGGCCGGCTCCATCAGCAGGGCCGCGACGTCGCCGTGGGCCAGGACCGCCTCGAGCGCGTCCACGTCGTTGAACGGCGCGACCCGCGTGGTGAGGGCGACGTCGACCTGCGGGCCGAGCGCACCGGGTCGCGGGACCACCCGGTCGCCGTCGAGCACGGCGAGGGTCTCGTCGACGGTGCCGTGGTAGCACCAGTCCATCACCGCGACCTTGGGGCGACCGGTGAGGTGGCGGGCGAAGCGCAGCACGAAGCGGTTGGCGTCGGTCGCGGTCATCGCGAACTGCCAGCGCGAGAGGCCGAACCGGCGCCGGAGCTCCTCGCCGACCCACGCCGCGTCGCTGCTCGGCATCATCGTGGTGAACCCGCGGGCGGAGCGGTCCCGCACCGCCTCGGCGACCTCGGGCAGTGCGTGGCCGGTCATCGCGCCGGTGTCGCCGAGGCACAGGTCGACGTACTCCCGCCCGTCGACGTCGGTGAAGCGCGCGCCCGCGGCGCTGTCGACGAAGAGGGGGAACGATCCGGCCCATCGGGTCATCCAGGGCATCGGCACCCCGGCCAGGAGGCTCCGGTCGGCCTCGCGGGCGAGCTCGGCGGACCGGGGATGGGTCTCGCGGAAGCGGTCCTCCTCGGCCGCCCGCAGGGAGAGGAGTCGTTCGCGGTCGATCATGCCGCGAGCGTAGGGAAGCGGCCCGGCGATGGGAATGATCCGTTGGTCCGGCGCGCGGGGACGGGTGGACGGCTGTGGTCAGCGGCCGGCGGTGCGGCGCAGGAGGGCGTCCTTGCGGCTCACGTCGGCGCGCATCCGCGCGACGTCGCGGTCCCGTCGCTCGGCGAGCACGGCGGCGAGGAAGTCCTCGGGTCGGGTCCCGGCCGGGGGTGGAGGTGCGGTGTGCTCGGCGAGCGCGGTGGCCAGGTGCGTGGCCGTGGCCCACCGGTGCTGCGGCGACAAGGTGTCCGCGCGGAGCAGGAACTGGCGCACCGCCACGGCCAGCGCGACCGGGGGGTCGGCCAGGTCGGCGCCCGCCGCCCAGTCGCGGAGGTGCTCGGGGCACGGCCGGGGGTCGCGCAGCCGGAGCCGGAACCGCTCGCGCACCACGTAGGTGCCGGCGACCAGGTCCCCGACCCGCTGTCCGCGAGCGGTCGCGAGCGCGGCGAAGAGCGCGGGGGCCCCGGTGAGCAGGTAGACCTCCACGACGCCGACGAGAGCCCGCACGAAGGCGTGCCGGAACGAGATCGGTCCGGCGTCGCGGCGCACCGCGCGCAGGCCGAGCGCCCACTTGCCCAGCGTGCGGCCGCGGGTCACGGTCTCCAGCGTGGTGGGCAGGCCGACCACGACCGCGACGACCGAGACCAGCCCGACCACCGCGAGCAGCGCCCCGTCGAGGGCCGGCGAGACGGCCGCGACGCCGAGCACCGCGCCGGTCACCAGGAGGGCGGCGAGGAGCAGGTCGATGGCGCCGGAGGCCGCGCGGACCCCGACGCTGGCGACCGGCAGGTCGAGCGCGACGGCCTCGCCGGTGAGGACCAGGTCCTCCCGCCGTGGCCCCCGTGACCCCATGGGCTCGCTCATGCGGCCCACGGTACGGCGCGCCGTCGGCGTACCGTGACCGCATGGACCTCGACGCCCTCGCCGCCGTGCACGGCGAGGAGTGGACCAGGCTCGACGGGTTGGCCCGGCAGCGCCGGCTGACCGGGCCCGAGGCGGACGAGCTCGTCGACCTCTACGCCGAGGTGGCCACGCACCTGTCGCTGGTGCGGTCGCAGGCGCCCGACGCCGAGGTGATCGCCTACCTCTCCTCGGTCCTCGCCCGCGCACGTGGACGGCAGGCCGGCACGCGGGCGACGTCGTGGCGAGCGGTCGGCGACTTCTTCCTGCGCACCTTCCCGGCCGCGCTGCACCGCACCCGGTGGTGGTGGGGCGTGACCGCGCTGCTCAACGTGGGCGCGGCGTTCCTCATGGGCTGGTGGCTGCTGCGGCACCCGCAGGTGGAGACCGGACTGGTCGGCGCGGAGCAGGCCCGGCAGATCGTCTCGGAGGACTTCGAGGGCTACTACTCCACCTACGCCGCCTCCCACTTCGCCGCCCAGGTGTGGACCAACAACGCCTGGGTCGCGGCGCTGTGCATCGGTCTCGGCGTCTTCGGGGTGCCGGTGGTGTGGGTGCTGTTCCAGAACGTCGCCAACCTCGCCCTCATCGGGTCGGTCATGGTCCGCCACGACCGGGGCGGGCTGTTCTTCGGACTGATCCTGCCCCACGGTCTGCTCGAGCTGACCGCGGTCTTCGTGGCCGCCGGCGTCGGCCTGCGGATCTTCTGGTCCTGGGTCCGGCCGGGCGACCTGACGCGCGGCCAGTCGCTGGCGCGGGAAGGGCGCTCGGCGGCCGCGGTCGCGCTGGGACTGGTCGTCGTGCTGCTCGTGTCTGGGGTCATCGAGGCGTTCGTGACCCCGAGCCCGCTGCCCACCTGGGCCCGCATCGCCGTCGGCGTCACCGCAGAGCTGGCCTTCCTCGCCTACGTGCTGGTCCTCGGGGGACGCGCGGCGCGGGCCGGGGAGACCGGCGACGTCGACGCGGACCTGCTCGAGGCCGGCGTCGCGACGGCCGGCTGAGAAGGCGGCTCAGAGCCGGCCCGCAGCCTTGAGCGCCAGGTAGTGGTCGGCCACCCGCACCGGGAGGTCGTCGGGTGAGGTCTCCAGCACCTCGACGCCCGTGGCGGCGAGGGCGGCGGCCGCGCGGCGACGGCGTTCCCGCCCGCCTGCTCGCCCAGCCGCGACGTAGGCGTCGATGACGGCCCGCAGGTCCCGCGGGTCGCCGCCGGTCGGATCCGTGGTCGCCGCGACCAGCACCTCGTGCCGCCGGGCCAGGGCCGGGAGGTGGGGGAGCAGGCCGTGCTCGCCGACCGCCGCGTCCAGCGAGGTGAGGACGACCAGCAGGCTGCGCTGGGCGGTCACCGCCTGGACCGCTCCGGCCAGGAGCCGCCAGTCCGCCTCGACGAACACCGGCTCCAGGTCGCCCAGCGCCGCCTGCAGGTCGGGCAGCACGCCGTGCCGGTGGCCCGAGGACAGCTGCAGCCGCAGCGCCACGTCGCCGGCGAGGACGTCGACCACGTCACCCGCGCGAGCGGCCAGGGTGGCCAGCAGCTGCACCGCCTCCATGGCCGCGTCGAGCCGCGGGACGTCGGCGACCCTGGCCGCCGAGGTCCGCGAGGTGTCCAGGAGGAGCACCACGCGGCGGTCCCGCTCGGGCTGCCAGGTGCGCACCACCGTCGTCCGGCTGCGGGCCGTGGCGCGCCAGTCGATGCTGCGCCAGTCGTCGCCGCGGACGTACTCCCGCAGCGAGTCGAACTCGGTGCCCTGGCCACGCACGCGGACCGCGGTGCGCCCGTCCATCTCGCGCAGCACGGCGAGCCGGCTCGGCAGGTGCTTGCGCGACTCGAACGGCGGGGCGACCCGCAGCTCGCCGGGCACGACGACCGAGGCCTGCCGGCAGGCCAGGCCCAGGGGTCCGCGGGTCCGCACGGTGACGCGGTCGGCGTGCAGCCGTCCCCGGCGCTCGGGCCGCAACGGGGTGGTGAGCCGGGCCTGCTCACCCGGCGGCAGCCGCAGCCGGTGGCGGTTGCGCCTGGCTCCGGCCGAGGGCTGCCAGGCGTCACGCAGGTGCCCGCGCACCCGCCGGCGACCGGCGTTGCGCACGGTCAGCGTGGTCCCTCCCGCCACGCCCTCCCGCCCCGGAGGTACGGCGTCGCGCGCGACCTCGAGACCGCGCGGCGACGGTGCCAGGGCGAGGTCGGCGGCGACGAGCAGCGCGACGAGGAGGAGCCAGGCCCACGCCGTCCCGAACGTCGGCCGCAGCGCCACGGCCACCAGCCCGCAGAGGACGAGGAGCGGGCTCCGGCCGGTCAGGTGCACGAGGGGCTCACCGGGGGACGGGGACCGACTGGAGCGCGCTGGCCAGCACGCGGCCGGCGTCGACGCCCTCGAGCTCGGCGGACGGGGTCAGCACCATGCGGTGCGCCAGGGTCGCCGGGGCCAGGGTCTTCACGTCGTCGGGAGTGACGAAGTCGCGGCCGTTGAGCCAGGCCCATGCCCGGCTGGTGCGCAGCAGCGCCGTGGCGCCACGCGGACTGACCCCCAGCGCGACCGAGGGGCTGTGCCGCGTCGCGCGGGCCACGTCGACGACGTACCCGCAGACCTCGGGGGAGACCGACACCGACGCCACCGCGGCGACCGCGTCGCGGACCTGCTCGGCGGAGGTGACCGTCCGGACCCCGGCCGAGTCGAGCGAGTGCGGGTCGAAGCCGGCGGCATGGCGGCGCAGCACCTCGATCTCGTCCTCACGCCCCGGGACCGGCAGGGTCACCTTGAGCAGGAAGCGGTCGAGCTGGGCCTCGGGGAGCGGGTAGGTGCCCTGGAACTCCACCGGGTTCTGCGTGGCGGCGACGAGGAACGGCACGGGCAGCGGGTGGCTCACCCCGTCCACCGAGACCTGCCGCTCCTCCATCGCCTCCAGCAGCGCCGACTGGGTCTTGGGCGGGGTGCGGTTGATCTCGTCGGCCAGCAGCAGGTTGGTGAACAGCGGTCCCGGCCGGAACACCAGCCCACCGTCGCGGCCGTCGAGCAGCATCGAGCCGGTGATGTCGCCCGGCATCAGGTCGGGGCTGAACTGCACCCGCTTGGTCTGCACCCCCAGTGCCGCGGACAGCGCCCGCACGAGCAGCGTCTTGGCCACGCCCGGCACGCCCTCGAGCAGGACGTGTCCCTCGCAGACCAGCGCGACGAGCAGCCCGGCGACCGCAGCGTCCTGGCCGACGACCGCCTTGCCGACCTCCCGGCGTACCTCCTGGAGAGCCTCGCGGGCGGCCTGGTCGGACTTGACGGCCGGGCGGGTCGGGCTGGTGGGACACGGTCATGGGCGGTCCTCTCGGGGTGCGGGGTCGGTGAGGGAGGCGAGGTCGGCCGCCAGCCGGAGCAGGGCGCGGTCGTCCGCGACCGGGGAGTCCTCGAGCAGCGCGCGGACGGTGGACCGGTCGGGGGCGCCGGGACGTGCGGCGAGGTGCTCGACCACATCGTCCACCGTCGCGTTCGGTGGGAGGTGGAGGCGCTCGCGCCACGACGAGCGCGCGTCGGCCCGCAGGGCGTCCGCCGCGTGACGACGGTCCCGCGCGGCGCGGTAGAGCAGCCCGCGGCTGGCCTCGGCCTCGTCGGCGCGGACCACCACGGGCAGCGGCTCGACGACCAGGGGGCCGAAGCGCCGGCCCTGCCACAGCAGGGCGACGAGCACCGCGACGGCCAGCAGCAGCAGCGCAGGCGCCAGCCACGGGGGGAGCGCGGCGCTCAGCTCGTCGGCGTCGGCCCGGGTGTCCCCGGCGCGCAGGTCGTCGGCGGTGGCGACGTACCAGACCAGGCGGGGGTGCTGACCCAGGAGCCGCAGGACGACGGCGGCGTTGTCGGCCTCCCGGACCGAGGCGTTGGTCAGCGGGCCGGCCGCACCGAGGACCACGGTGTCGTCGACGAGGGCGACCAGGCCGGGCAGCTCGGCGCCCGGGCCGGTGCGGAAGCAGGCGGTGCCGCCGGGCACGTGGTAGGTGGTGCCGCCGCCCTCCAGCGTCAGGTCCGCGAGCAGGGGCAGGTCGCACTCGGCCTCGAGCCGGCCGCCGACGACGGAGCCGGCGCGGGCCTCGACCCCGAGCTCGGCCAGGACCGGGTCCGGCGGGGTGACCAGCACGGTCGTCCCCGCACGGCCGGCGGCGTCGCGCAGCCCGGGGTACGTCGAGGTGCCGAGCTCCTCGGTCGAGGTCACCACCAGCGTGGTGTCGCGGTCGAGGTCGGCCGTCCGCAGCGCGGCGTCGGAGCCGACCACCTCGACGTCGACGCCGTGCTGCTGCAGCACCCGGGCGACCGCGCGGGCGCCGGGGTCCTCCGCGTTCTCGGGGTGCAGGGGCTTCGTCGAGCCGGCGCGGTCGAGGTTCGCCACGGTGAGCAGCACGGTGCCGGCCAGCAGCACGAGTGCGAGCGCGACCCATCCCCGGGCGCCGCCCCCGCGGGGGCCGGCGCCCGCCGGGACCGCCCCCGTCCCGGGCGCCGTGGCGGTCGTCACCGCGGCACCGCCAGTCCCGGGGACCCGGCGGGGACGCCGGGCCTGGTCCGGCGGACCTCGTCCTCGAGGTCCAGCAGCGCGCGGGCCTCGTCCACGCGCGCCGCCCGGCGCCCGTAGACGACCCGGTCGAAGAGGTCGGCCGCCGCCTCGAGCGCCGCCGCCCGGTCGGCGAACCGCGCGGCGACGTCGGCGTACACCTCGTGGGTGGTGCGACCGGGCGCGTCCTCGAGCAGCCCGCGCTCGACGCAGCGTCGGGCCAGGGCGCGGGCGGCGTCGGCCACCGCGTCGCCCGGGCGGCCGTCGGCCAGCGCGTCCTCGGCACCTCGCCGCAGCCGGTCGGCGGTGTCCGGCAGGTCGAGGACCCCTGCCGCCACCGGCTCGGTCGACGGGTCGCGCCGGACCCGGGACAGCGAGGCGAGCAGCACCAGCGCCACCACCGCGGCCACGACCACCGCGACCAGGGTCCCGACGCCCGAGCCGGTGGCGAGCGAGACCAGGCCGTCCAGCTTCTCGCCGAGCCAGGACAGGAACCGGTCGAGCAGCGACGGGTGCGGGTACTCCGGCCGGGCCAGCTCGCGCGTGAGCCACTCCCGGGCCTGGTCGGGCGAGGGGTCGAGACCGCTCACGCCCGCGGCCCCGGGGCGCCCGCCGGCGCCGGCCCCGCGGACCCCGCGATGAGCTGCACGTCGAAGGCCTCCTTGCGGATCCGCTGGTCGACGTACTGCAGGACGGTCACGGCCGCGGTGAACGGGGTGGCGAGGGAGTAGGAGACCAGCATGCCGAGGTAGGTCCCGAGGACGTAGACGATGCCCGCCCACGACTCGGGGACGACGAACCCTCCGAGCATCCCGCCGATGCTGAACGGCATGGACAGCAGGCTCGAGGCGAAGCCGGCCACGAGCTGGGCGAGCAGCGAGATGCCGAGGATGCGCCAGAACTGTCCCTTGCTCAGCACGCCGGCGCGCTTGAGCGACCCGACCACGCCGGAGCCCTCGAGGACGAGGGCGGCCGGTGCGAGCACGAAGTAGCGCACCCAGACGACGAAGGCGAGGACCGCGCCGCCGGCCCCCACGGCGAGGCCCACCAGGACGCCGACGGCCGGGCCGACCACGACCCCCAGGACGAGGCCGACGGCGAGCGCCACCAGGACGACGGCCGCGAGCATCAACCAGCTGAGCACGGTCAGGCCCAGCAGCCGCAGCACCCGGCCGCGGACAGCGGCCCACGCCTGGCTCGTGGTGACCCGGTTGCCCAGGACGGCCTGCGCGACGACGTGGACCACCAGGCCGGTGACCAGCAGCACCGCCAGCGCCGCGAGCAGCTGGCCGACGTACCCCATCACCAGCGCCAGGGGGAAGTCCTGTGCCGCGGGCTCGTCACCGGGGGACGTGGTGGTGGTGGTGAAGTCCTCCGGGGAGAAGACGGCGCCGAGCCGGCCGGCCGCGGCGAGACCGATCGACACCGCGGTGGGCAGCAGCAGGAACCACGTCATGACCACCGCGGCCATGCCGATCATCGAGCGGGGGTTCTGCCGCATGGCGGTGAAGGCGCCGTCGAACATGTCGCCCAGCCGCAGGGGACGCAGGGGCACGATGCCCGGCTTGTGCACCGGCGTCCCCGTCGGACCCCACTGCTGCCCACCGGTCGGCACGAAGACCGGGCGCCGGCCCGCGGCGGGGTCGGGGGCCGGGGCCGGGCCGGGGGCCGGTCCGGAGGGCGAGGTCCAGGAGCTCTCGTCGGTCACCGGCCCATTCCACCTCATCTGCGCGGCCTTCCGGGGACGGTGGGGCCTGGATTTGCACCCGCTGGAGCGGTCTGACAAGATGTTCCGGTTGCTCCGGCGGGGCCGCCGGGGCGCGGGCTTCTACTTGACTGCTGAATCGGTGTTCCGGATCGAGGGCAGTTCATCGTGCCCGTGCCGCACCGTGAGGCCCTGCTCCGCCCGGCTTCGAGCCGGGCAGCCACCACAACAGCATCCAGCTGAGGGTTCGTCGCGCGTGTGAAGCAGACGCGACACGCCCGACCGCGGGGGCGCCGGTGGGGAACAGAAAACGACGACAGAGTGAGGACGGCTGATGGCGGGACAGAAGATCCGCATCAGGCTTAAGGCCTACGACCACGAGGTGATCGACACCTCCGCGCGCAAGATCGTGGACACGGTCACGCGCACGGGTGCGAAGGTGGCCGGCCCGGTGCCGCTGCCGACCGAGAAGAACGTCTACTGCGTCATTCGGTCGCCCCACAAGTACAAGGACTCTCGCGAGCACTTCGAGATGCGCACGCACAAGCGGCTCATCGACATCATCGACCCCACCCCGAAGACGGTGGACTCGCTGATGCGTCTCGACCTGCCCGCGGGTGTCGACATCGAGATCAAGCTCTGAGGGGTTCGCTCAGATGACGAAGACGATGGAGCACAGCATCAAGGGCCTCCTCGGCACCAAGGTCGGCATGACCCAGGTCTGGGACGAGAACAACCGTGTCGTCCCGGTCACCGTGGTCTCTGCCAACACCAACGTGGTGACCCAGGTCCGCAGCCCGGAGAAGGACGGCTACAACGCCGTCCAGATCGGCTACGGCGAGATCGAGGGCCGCAAGGTCAACAAGCCGGCCGCCGGGCACTTCGGCGTCGCCGGTGTGACCCCGCGCCGCCACCTCGCCGAGATCCGCACCGCGGACGCCGGGTCCTACACCGTCGGCCAGGAGCTGGCCCCCGCCGAGCTGTTCGCGGCCGGTGACGTGGTGGACATCAGCGGCACGACCAAGGGCAAGGGCTTCGCGGGTGTGATGAAGCGTCACGGCTTCGCCGGTGTCTCGGCCTCCCACGGTGCGCACCGCAACCACCGCAAGCCCGGCTCGATCGGTGGCTGCGCCACCCCGGGCCGCGTGTTCAAGGGCATGCGCATGGCGGGTCAGATGGGTGGCGTCACCGCGACGACCCAGAACCTCACCATCCACGCCGTCGACGCGGACCTGGGCCTGCTGCTGATCAAGGGCGCCGTCCCCGGCCCCAAGGGCAGCCTGCTCGTCATCCGCACCGCTGCCAAGAAGGGTGGTGTCCAGTGAGCGCCAAGCTCGTCAAGGTCGACTTCCCCGCCGAGATCTTCGACGTCGAGGTCAACATCCCCCTGATCCACCAGGTCGTCGTGGCCCAGCAGGCCGCTGCGCGTCAGGGCACGCACGCCACCAAGACCCGCGGCGAGGTCCGCGGCGGTGGCCGCAAGCCCTACAAGCAGAAGGGCACCGGCCGCGCCCGTCAGGGCTCGACCCGTGCGCCGCAGTTCGCCGGCGGTGGCACCGTCCACGGCCCGCAGCCGCGGTCCTACGACCAGCGCACGCCCAAGAAGATGAAGGCCGCCGCCCTCCGCGGCGCCCTCAGCGACCGGGCTCGCGCCGGCCGCGTGCACGTCGTCGAGGCCCTGGTCGAGGGCGACGTCCCCAGCACCAAGGGCGCGCTGGGTCTGCTGCGCGAGGTGACCTCGGCCCGCCGGGCGCTGGTCGTGCTCGAGCGCGGTGACGACCTGACCCGCCGCTCGCTCCGCAACGAGGCGAGCGTGCACCTGCTGCCGGTCGACCAGCTCAACACCTACGACGTGCTGGTCGCCGACGACGTGGTCTTCACCAAGGCCGCCTACGACGCCTTCATCGCCGGCCCGGCCAAGGGCAAGTCGGTCAAGGCTGTGGGAACTGCAACGGACGCGCCTGAAGCGGCCAATGGCACCCAGGAGATCCACCAGTGAGCACATTCCACAAGGACCACCGCGACGTGATCATCCGTCCGGTCGTGAGCGAGAAGAGCTACGGCCTGATGGACCTCAACAAGTACACGTTCCTGGTGCACCCCGACGCGAACAAGACCGAGATCAAGATCGCCATCGAGAAGATCTTCGACGTCAAGGTCACCTCGGTGAACACCATGAACCGGCAGGGCAAGGCTCGCCGCACCCGCGCGGGCATCGGCCGCCGGGCCAACACCAAGCGCGCGATCGTCAGCCTCGCCGAGGGCCAGAGCATCGACATCTTCGGGGGCCCGGTCGGCTGACCGGGACTTGCGAGAGATCGAGGACTGAGAAGACATGGGTATCCGTAAGTACAAGCCGACCACGCCGGGTCGCCGCGGCTCGTCCGTCGCCGACTTCGTGGAGATCACCCGGACCACTCCGGAGAAGTCCCTGCTGCGTCCCCTGCCCAAGAAGGGCGGCCGCAACAACCAGGGTCGGATCACCACGCGTCACCAGGGCGGTGGCCACAAGCGCGCCTACCGCGTCATCGACTTCCGTCGCTACGACAAGGACGGCGTGCCCGCCAAGGTCGCGCACATCGAGTACGACCCCAACCGCACCGCGCGCATCGCGCTGCTGCACTACGCCGACGGCGAGAAGCGCTACATCGTCGCGCCCAAGGACCTGCGCCAGGGCATGACGGTCGAGGCCGGCGTCAAGGCCGACATCAAGCCGGGCAACAACCTGCCGCTGCGCAACATCCCGGTCGGCACCACGATCCACTGCGTGGAGCTGCGCCCGGGCGGCGGCGCCAAGATGGCCCGCTCGGCCGGCAACAGCGCCCAGCTGGTGGCTCGTGAGGGCTCCCGCGCGACGCTGCGCCTGCCCTCGGGCGAGATGCGCTTCGTCGACGTGCGCTGCCGCGCCACGATCGGCGAGGTCGGCAACGCCGAGCAGTCCAACATCAACTGGGGCAAGGCCGGCCGCATGCGCTGGAAGGGCCGCCGCCCGACCGTGCGTGGTGTCGTGATGAACCCGGTCGACCACCCGCACGGTGGTGGCGAGGGCAAGACCTCGGGTGGTCGCCACCCGGTGTCCCCGTGGGGCAAGCCCGAGGGCCGCACGCGCAAGCGCAAGGCCTCGGACGCCCAGATCATCCGCCGCCGCAAGTCCGGCAAGCGCCGCTGAGCTGAGAGTTAAGGACACAGCATGCCTCGCAGCCTGAAGAAGGGCCCCTTCGTCGACGACCACCTGCTCAAGAAGGTGGAAGCGCAGAACGAGAAGGGCACCCACAACGTGATCAAGACCTGGTCGCGGCGCTCGATGATCCTCCCCGACATGATCGGGCACACGATCGCGGTGCACGACGGACGCAAGCACGTCCCGGTGTTCGTGAGCGACTCGATGGTGGGTCACAAGCTGGGCGAGTTCGCCCCGACCCGCACCTACCGCGGCCACGTCAAGGACGACCGGAAGAGCCGCCGCCGCTGAGCGCGGGGGCACAACGGAGAACACAGAGATGAGCACTATGCGCACCAACGAGCCGAGCGCCCGGCGCGAGAGCCTGCTGGGTGACCAGCCGGGCGCCTTCGCCCGCGCCCGCTACGTCCGGATCACGCCGCAGAAGGCACGTCGCGTGGTGGACATGGTCCGCGGCATGGACGTCGAGTCCGCGCTGACCGTGCTGCAGTTCGCGCCGCAGGCCGCGGCCGAGACGGTCGGCAAGGTCCTGGCGAGCGCCGTGGCCAACGCCGAGACCACCGAGGGTCTCGACGCCGCCGACCTGGTCGTCGCGCAGGCGATGGTCGACGAGGGCCCGACGATGAAGCGCTGGCGGGCCCGCGCGCAGGGTCGCGCCTCGCGGATCAACAAGCGCACGAGCCACATCACCATCGTGGTGGCGCCGGCCGGCAGCGACGCCGCCGCTGCGACCACCCAGGGCAAGAAGGGACGGAAGGCCTGATGGGTCAGAAGATCAACCCCAACGGGTTCCGCCTCGGCATCTCCACCGACCACCGCAGCCGCTGGTTCCCGCCCCGCGGGCAGTACAAGAGCTACGTCGGTGAGGACGTCGCGATCCGCAAGCTGCTGAGCAAGGGCATGGAGCGCGCCGGCATCTCCCGCGTGGAGATCGAGCGCACCCGTGACCGCGTCCGGGTGGACATCCACACCGCGCGGCCCGGCATCGTGATCGGTCGTCGCGGCGCGGAGGCCGACCGGATCCGGGGCGAGCTGGAGAAGCTCACCGGCAAGCAGGTGCAGCTCAACATCCTCGAGGTGAAGAACCCCGAGATCGACGCGCAGCTGGTCGCGCAGGGCGTGGCCGAGCAGCTCGCCGGCCGTGTGGCGTTCCGCCGCGCGATGCGCAAGGCGATGCAGACCTCGATGCGCTCGGGCGCCAAGGGTGTGCGGATCCAGTGCTCCGGCCGTCTCGGCGGCGCCGAGATGTCCCGCTCGGAGTTCTACCGCGAGGGTCGCGTGCCGCTGCACACGCTGCGCGCCGACATCGACTACGGCTTCTACGAGGCCAAGACGACCTTCGGCCGCATCGGCGTGAAGGTCTGGATCTACAAGGGCGAGGTCGCCGGCACCCGCGCCGAGCGCGAGGCGCAGGCTGCGGCCCGCGCGGGTGCGCCTGGCCGCGGTGGCCGCGGTGGCCGCGGCGGCGACCGCCCGACCCGTGGCAGCCGCGGTGGCGAGCGCCCGACCCGTGCGGGTCGCGGCGACGCCCCCGCCGAGACCGCTGCCCCGGCCGAGGCGACCGCGGCCGCGGCTGCGGCCGAGGCGTCCGCCCCGGCCGCCACTCCGTCGACCAACGAGGGGGCCTGAGCCATGTTGATGCCCCGTAGGGTCAAGCACCGCAAGCAGCACCACCCCAACCGCCGCGGCGCGGCCAAGGGTGGCACCACGCTCGCCTTCGGTGACTTCGGCATCCAGGCGATCGAGGGTCACTACGTGACCAACCGCCAGATCGAGTCCGCGCGTATCGCGATGACCCGGCACATCAAGCGAGGCGGCAAGGTGTGGATCAACATCTACCCCGACCGCCCGCTGACCAAGAAGCCGGCCGAGACGCGCATGGGCTCCGGCAAGGGCTCGCCCGAGTGGTGGATCGCCAACGTCAAGCCCGGCCGCGTCATGTTCGAGCTCTCCGGCGTGCCGGAGGACGTGGCCCGCGAGGCGATGCGCCGCGCGATGCACAAGCTCCCGATGAAGTGCCGTTTCGTCACGCGTGAGGGTGGTGACTTCTGATGGCCAACAACTCCGTGAAGGCCCACGAGCTCGACGACATGAGCAACGTGGACCTGGAGACCAAGCTCCGCGAGGCCAAGGAGGAGCTGTTCAACCTCCGGTTCCAGTCGGCCACCGGCCAGCTGGAGAGCCACGGCCGCCTGCGGTCGGTCAAGCGCGACATCGCCCGCATCTACACCGTGGTGCGCGAGCGAGAGCTCGGGATCCGTCAGACGCCGGGCGGTGCGGCATGAGTGAGGTGACGAACGTGAGCGACTCCACGCAGGAGCGCAGCACGCGCAAGGTCCGTGAGGGCCTGGTCGTGAGCGACAAGATGGACAAGACCGTGGTCGTCCTGGTGGAGGACCGCGTCAAGCACGCGCTGTACGGCAAGGTCATGCGCCGCACCAGCAAGCTCAAGGCCCACGACGAGGCCAACGAGTGCGGCACCGGTGACCGCGTGCAGATCATGGAGACCCGCCCGCTCTCGGCGACGAAGCGCTGGCGCGTCGTGCAGATCCTGGAGAAGGCGAAATGATCCAGCAGGAGTCGCGACTCAAGGTCGCCGACAACACCGGTGCCAAGGAGATCCTGTGCATCCGTGTGCTCGGGGGCTCGGGGCGCCGCTACGCCGGCATCGGCGACATCATCGTCGCCACCGTCAAGGACGCGATCCCCGGCGGCAACGTCAAGAAGGGCGACGTCGTCAAGGCGGTCGTCGTGCGCACCGTGAAGGAGCGCCGCCGCCCGGACGGTTCCTACATCCGATTCGACGAGAACGCCGCCGTGATCCTGAAGAACGACGGGGAGCCGCGAGGCACCCGCATCTTCGGTCCCGTCGGCCGTGAGCTGCGCGAGAAGAAGTTCATGAAGATCATCTCGCTCGCGCCGGAGGTGCTCTGACTCATGGGCCACAAGTCAGCCAAGAGCCTGAACATCAAGAAGGGCGACACCGTCAAGGTGATCGCCGGCAAGGACAAGGGCGCCGAGGGCAAGGTGATCTCGGTCGACCGCGAGACCGGCCGCGTCATCGTCGAGGGCGTCAACCTCGTCAAGCAGCACACCAAGGTGCTCCAGCAGGGCGGCCGCGCGGGCAACACCGGCGGCATCGTCACCAAGGAGGCCGCGATCCACGTGTCCAACGTGATGCTGGTCGCCGGCAAGGAGACCACCCGGGTGGGCTTCAAGCGCGTCGACGTCGACAAGCGTCGTCCCGACGGCTCGACGTACGCCGCCCAGCGCAGCGTCCGCGTGTCGCGCAAGTCCGGTGAGGAGATCTGACATGACCGACACCGCCACCGAGGCGCGCACCGCGCCGCGCCTGAAGCAGAGGTACCGCGAGGACATCCTCCCGGCCCTGCACCAGCAGTTCGGCTACGCCAACGTGATGCAGGTCCCCGGCCTGACCAAGATCGTGGTCAACATGGGCGTCGGCGAGGCTGCACGCGACTCGAAGCTGATCGAGGGCGCGGTCCGCGACCTCACCCACATCACCGGCCAGAAGCCGCAGGTGACCAAGGCCCGCAAGTCCATCGCGCAGTTCAAGCTGCGTGAGGGCATGCCGATCGGTGCGCACGTCACGCTGCGCGGCGACCGGATGTGGGAGTTCCTGGACCGCCTGCTGTCGCTCGCCCTGCCCCGGATCCGCGACTTCCGCGGCCTGTCCGACCGGCAGTTCGACGGCAAGGGCAACTACACCTTCGGGCTCACCGAGCAGGTGATGTTCCACGAGATCGACCAGGACAAGGTCGACCGGTCCCGCGGCATGGACATCACCGTGGTGACGTCCGCGACCAACGACGACGAGGGGCGCGCGCTGCTCAAGGCGCTGGGCTTCCCGTTCAAGGAGAACAACTGATGGCGAAGACGGCTCTCAAGGTCAAGGCGGCCCGCAAGCCCAAGTTCGCGGTCCGTGGCTACACCCGCTGCCAGCGCTGCGGGCGCCCGAAGGCGGTCTACCGCAAGTTCGGCCTGTGCCGGATCTGCCTGCGGGAGATGGCCCACCGCGGCGAGCTCCCGGGCATCACCAAGTCCAGCTGGTAAGCAGCCCCTCCCAACCGCTGAAGGTCCGACCCCGCGTCGGAAACCACAGAAGAGAAAGAACACGCATCCATGACGATGACCGACCCGATCGCAGACATGCTCACGCGTCTGCGCAACGCCAACCAGGCGTACCACGACTCCGTGACGATGCCCTACAGCAAGCTCAAGCAGGGCGTCGCGGAGATCCTGCAGCAGGAGGGCTACATCACCTCCTTCGCCGTGGAGGACGCCCCCGAGGGTGTCGTCGGCAAGACGCTGACGCTCACGCTCAAGTACGGCCCCACCCGTGAGCGCTCGATCGCCGGCATCCGCCGGATCAGCAAGCCCGGCCTGCGCGTCTACGCCAAGGCCAGTGGGCTGCCCAAGGTCCTCGGCGGCCTCGGCATCGCGATCATCTCGACGAGCCAGGGCCTCCTGACCGACCGCCAGGCCAACCAGAAGGGCGTGGGTGGGGAAGTCCTCGCCTACGTCTGGTGACGAAGGACTGAGAGGAGAGGTTCACACATGTCGCGCATCGGCAAGCTCCCCATCCCGGTCCCGTCCGGCGTCGAGGTCAGCCTCGACGACCGCGTGGTCACGGTGAAGGGACCCAAGGGCACCCTGAGCCACACCGTGGTGCAGCCCATCACGGTCACCAAGAACGACGACGGCGCCCTCGCGGTCGCCCGTCCCAACGACGAGCGTGAGTCCCGCGCCCGTCACGGCCTGACGCGCACGCTCATCGCCAACATGGTGCAGGGCGTGACGCAGGGCTACGAGAAGAAGCTCGAGATCGTCGGCGTGGGCTACCGCGTGCTCTCCAAGGGCCCGACCCAGCTGGAGTTCCAGCTCGGCTACTCGCACCCGATCATCTTCGACGCCCCCGAGGGCATCACGTTCGCCGTCGAGAGCCCGACCAAGCTCGGGGTCGCCGGCATCGACAAGCAGCTGGTCGGCGAGGTCGCAGCGAACATCCGCAAGCTGCGCAAGCCCGAGCCCTACAAGGGCAAGGGCGTCCGCTACGCCGGCGAGGTCGTGCGCCGCAAGGTCGGAAAGGCTGGTAAGTGACGATGGCCATCTCGCTCAAGCAGGGCAAGCACACCCGGGGCCGTGTCGCCTCGCGTCTGCGCCGCCAGGTCCGGGGCCGCAAGCGCCTCTCCGGCACCGCCGAGCGGCCGCGTCTGGTGGTCACTCGCTCCTCGAAGCACATCACCGCCCAGGTGGTCGACGACGGTGTCGGCCGCACGCTGGCCTACGCCAGCACGATGGAGGCCGACCTGCGCGGCTTCGAGGGTGACAAGTCGGCCAAGGCCAAGCGCGTCGGCGAGCTCGTCGCCGAGCGTGCCAAGTCGGCCGGCATCGAGGGCGTGGTCTTCGACCGCGCCGGCAACAAGTACCACGGCCGCGTCGCGGCCCTCGCAGACGGCGCCCGCGAGGGCGGCCTCGCGTTCTGACGCGAAGGAAGGACGAACAATCATGAGCGGATCCCAGCGCCGTACCGGTGGTGGCGATCGCCGCGGTGGTCGTGACGACCGTCGCGGAGGTCAGGCCCCCGACAAGAACGCCTACATCGAGCGTGTCGTCGCGATCAACCGCGTCGCCAAGGTCGTCAAGGGTGGTCGACGCTTCAGCTTCACCGCCCTGGTGATCGTCGGCGACGGCGACGGCATGGTCGGCGTCGGCTACGGCAAGGCCAAGGAGGTGCCGGCCGCCATCGCCAAGGGCGTGGAGGAGGCCAAGAAGCACTTCTTCCGCGTGCCGCGCATCCAGGGCACCATCCCGCACCCCGTGCAGGGCGAGAAGGCGGCCGGTGTCGTGCTGCTGCGCCCGGCGTCGCCCGGTACCGGTGTCATCGCCGGTGGTCCGGTGCGCGCCGTGCTGGAGTGCGCCGGCATCCACGACGTGCTGAGCAAGTCGCTCGGCTCGTCGAACCAGATCAACATCGTGCACGCGACCGTCGAGGCCCTCAAGAGCCTCGAGGAGCCCGAGGCCGTCGCCGCTCGCCGCGGTCTCACGGTCGAGCAGGTCGCCCCGGCCGCGCTGCTCAAGGCGCGCGCGGAGGTGACGGCGTGATGGCTCTCAAGGTCAAGCAGACCCGTTCCTCGATCGGCTGCAAGCAGAACCAGCGCGACACCCTGCGCTCGCTCGGCCTGAAGCGGATCGGTGACGTGGTCACCAAGGAGGACCGTCCCGAGATCCGGGGCATGGTCCACACCGTGCGCCACCTCGTGACCGTGGAGGAGGTCGACTGATGACCGAGTCGAACAAGATGCTCAAGGTCCACCACCTGCGCCCCGCCCCCGGCGCCAAGACCGCCAAGACCCGTGTGGGTCGTGGTGAGGCGTCCAAGGGCAAGACCGCGGGTCGTGGCACCAAGGGCACCAAGGCCCGCTACCAGGTGCCGGCCTCCTTCGAGGGTGGCCAGATGCCGATCCACATGCGGCTGCCCAAGCTCAAGGGCTTCAAGAACCCGTTCAAGGTCGAGTTCCAGGTCGTCAACCTGGACCGCCTGAGCGCGCTCTACCCCGACGGTGGCGAGGTCACCGTCGAGGACCTGGTCGCCAAGGGGGCCGTCCGCGACGGCCACCCGGTCAAGGTCCTCGGGTCGGGCGAGATCAGCGCGGCGGTGCAGGTCACCGCCCACGCGTTCTCCGCCTCGGCCAAGGAGAAGATCCAGGCCGCGGGCGGGTCGGCCACCGCTCTCTGAGCGGCCCGACCCACCGGCGGACCATCCAGCCGTCGCAGGGGCCCGGGACGTCACCGCCGCACGCGGTGCGCGACCCGGGCCCCTGTTAGGCTTCCCGGGGTCGTTCGACAGAACGCTGACGGCGGCCCCACGGCGCACGTGGCTCCTCGCGGGCCCGGAATGAAATGAGGACCTAGGTGCTAGGCGCATTCGTCAACGCGTTCCGCACGCCTGACCTCCGGCGCAAGCTGCTGTTCGTCATCGGGATCATCGTGATCTTCCGGATCGGCTCGCAGCTGCCCTCGCCGGGCGTCAACGTCGCCAACGTGCGAGCCTGTGTCGCCCAGGTCGAGAACGACGGCATCTACGGCCTGGTCAACCTGTTCTCCGGCGGGGCGCTGCTCCAGCTGACGGTGTTCGCGCTGGGGATCATGCCCTACATCACCGCGAGCATCATCCTGCAGCTGCTGGTGGTGGTGATCCCCCGGCTCGAGGCGCTGAAGAACGAGGGCCAGGCGGGCCAGACCAAGATCACGCAGTACACCCGCTACCTCACCCTCGCCCTGGCGATCCTGCAGGCCACGGGCATCGTGGCCCTGGCCCGCGCCGGCCAGCTGCTCCAGTGCGACCAGGACCTGCTCTACAAGAACAACATCCAGACCATGCTGATCATGGTCGTGACGATGACCGCCGGCACCGCGGTGATCATGTGGCTGGGCGAGCTGATCACCGAGCGCGGCATCGGCAACGGCATGTCGATCCTGATCTTCACCCAGGTCGTCGCCACCTTCCCCGCCTCCCTGTGGGCGCTGCAGCAGAAGAAGGGCTGGGGCGTCTTCGTCATGGTCCTGGTGATCGGCCTGGTCATCATGGCCGCGGTCATCTTCATGGAGCAGGGCCAGCGCCGCATCCCGGTGCAGTACGCCAAGCGCATGGTGGGGCGCCGGATGTACGGCGGTTCGTCCACCTACATCCCCCTCAAGGTCAACCAGGCGGGCATCATCCCGGTCATCTTCGCCTCGAGCCTGCTCTACCTGCCGGCGCTGGCGACCCAGTTCGACCGCAGCGGCAGCAGCCCGATCACCCGCTGGATCGGCGGCCACCTGGTCAAGGGCGACCACCCGATCTACATGCTCCTGTTCTTCGGGCTGATCGTCTTCTTCACCTACTTCTACGTCGCGATCACCTTCAACCCGGTCGAGGTCGCCGACAACATGAAGAAGTACGGCGGCTTCATCCCCGGGATCCGGGCGGGCAAGCCGACCGAGGAGTACCTCAACTACGTCCTGTCCCGGATCACCCTTCCCGGAGCGACGTACCTCGGTCTGATCGCCCTCATCCCGCTCATCGCACTGGCGGTGGTCGGTGCGAACCAGAACTTCCCCTTCGGCGGCACCTCGATCCTGATCATGGTGGGCGTCGCGCTGGACACGGTGAAGCAGATCGAGAGCCAGCTCCAGCAGCGCAACTACGAAGGGTTCCTCCGCTGATGCGTCTCATCCTCATGGGCCCCCCGGGGGCCGGCAAGGGCACGCAGGCCAAGGTCATCGCGACGCACTTCTCCATCCCGGCGATCTCGACCGGCGACATCTTCCGGGCCAACGTGGCCGGGCGCACCGAGCTCGGGCGCGAGGCCCAGCGCTACATGGACGCCGGGGAGTACGTCCCCGACGAGGTGACCAACGCGATGGTGCGCGACCGGCTCGGGCTGCCCGACTGCACCCCCGGCTTCCTGCTCGACGGCTACCCCCGCACGCTCGCGCAGGTCGACGAGCTCGACGGGATGCTCGACGAGCTCGGGGTCTCCCTGGACGCGGTGGTGGTGCTGACCGCCGACCTCGACGAGCTGGTCGCCCGGCTGCTGCAGCGCGCGCACGTGGAGGGCCGCGCCGACGACACCGAGGAGGTCATCCGGCGCCGCCAGGAGGTCTACGCCGAGCAGACCGAGCCCCTGATCAAGGTCTACGGCGACCGGGACATGGTGATCGAGGTCGACGGCATGGGCGAGATCGACGTGGTCTCCCACCGGATCTTCAACGAGCTCGAGCAGCTCACCGCCTGACCTGGTCCGCACCATGTGGGGCGACCGCGGGATCGAGATCAAGACCCCCGACCAGATCGAGGCGATGCGTGCCGCCGGCCTCCTGGTCGCGCACACCCTGGCCGACCTGCGTGCGGCCGTGCGCCCCGGCGTGAGCACCGGTGAGCTCGACGCCCTGGCCGAGGCCACCATCCGGCGGGCCGGTGGCGTGCCGTCGTTCAAGGGCTACAGCGACCCGCCCTTCCCCGCCACCATCTGCGCCTCGGTCAACGACGAGGTCGTGCACGGCATCCCCGGCAGCCGCGTGCTCCGGGAGGGGGACGTGATCTCGATCGACTGCGGGGCGATCGTCGAGGGCTGGCACGGGGACGCGGCGATCACGGTGCCGGTCGGTGAGGTCGCCCCCGAGGTCGAGGAGCTCATCCGCGTCACCGAGGACGCCCTGTGGGCGGGGATCGCTGCCTTCCGGCCCGGCAACCGGGTGGGCGACATCTCCCACGCCGTGCAGAGCCACGTCCGCTCCCGCGGCGACTACGGCGTGGTCGAGGACTACACCGGCCACGGGATCGGCACCGCCATGCACCAGCCGCCGGACGTGCCCAACGTCGGTCGCCCGCGCCGCGGCCCCAAGCTGGTCCCGGGCCTCGCGCTGGCGATCGAGCCGATGGTCGTGATGGGCAGCCCGGACAGCGTCCTGCTCGAGGACCAGTGGACCGTGACGACGGCGGACGGGTCGTGGGCCGCGCACGCCGAGCACTCCTGCGCCCTGACCGAGGACGGCGTGTGGGTGCTCACCGCCCTCGACGGCGGCCGCGAGCGGCTGGGCGCGCTGGGGATCCCCACCGTCGGCTGAGAGCCGCCCGGGCGCCGGACCTAGACTCGCGATCGTGGACTACGCGGACTCGATCCTGGACCTCGTCGGCAACACCCCCCTGGTGCGGCTGCGGCACGTCGCGCCGCAGGACGGGCCGCTGGTGCTCGCGAAGGTGGAGTACCTCAACCCCGGCGGCTCGGTGAAGGACCGCATCGCCACCCGGATGATCGACGCGGCCGAGGCCTCCGGCGAGCTGAAGCCGGGCGGCACCATCGTCGAGCCCACCTCGGGCAACACCGGCGTGGGCCTGGCGATGGTGGCCCAGCAGCGCGGCTACAAGTGCGTGTTCGTCTGCCCCGACAAGGTGAGCGAGGACAAGCGCAACGTCCTGCGGGCCTACGGCGCCGAGGTGGTCGTGGCGCCGACCGCGCTGCCGCCGGAGCACCCGGACTCCTACTACAACGTCTCCGACCGGCTGGTCCGCGAGATCGAGGGAGCCTGGAAGCCCGACCAGTACTCCAACCCGAACAACCCCCGCTCGCACTACGAGGACACCGGTCCCGAGCTCTGGCGCCAGACCGAGGGGCGCATCACCCACTTCGTCTCCGGTGTCGGGACCGGCGGGACCATCTCGGGCACCGGTCGCTTCCTCAAGGAGCAGAACCCGGACGTGCTGGTCGTCGGCGCCGACCCCGAGGGGTCGGTCTACTCCGGCGGCACGGGCAGGCCCTACCTGGTCGAGGGCGTGGGCGAGGACTTCTGGCCCGAGGCCTACGACCGCGGCGTCGCCGACCGGATCATCGAGGTCTCCGACGCCGACTCGTTCGCGATGACCCGGCGGCTGGCGCGGGAGGAGGGGCTGCTGGTCGGCGGGTCCAGCGGCATGGCCGTGCACGCCGCCGTACGCCTCGCCGAGGAGCTGGCCGGCACCGACGCGGGCCGCGACGCCGTCATCGTCGTCCTGCTGCCCGACTCGGGGCGCGGCTACCTCGCCAAGGTGTTCAGCGACGAGTGGCTGGGGCGCTTCGGCTTCCTGGCCGCCCGCGGCGGCACCACCGTCGGGGAGGTGCTGCGCGGCAAGGACGGGCGGCTGCCCGACCTGGTGCACACGCACCCGCAGGAGACGGTCGCCGAGGCGATCTCGATCCTGCGCGAGTACGGCGTCTCCCAGATGCCGGTGGTGCGGGCGGAGCCCCCGATCGTGGCCGCCGAGGTGGCCGGCTCGGTCTCGGAGCGGGCGCTGCTCGACGCGCTGTTCCACGGCGAGGCGCGGCTCAACGACCCGGTCGAGCAGCACATGGAGGAGCCGCTCCCGCCCGTGGGCTCCAGTGCCCCGGTCGAGGAGGCGATGGACCTGCTCGCCGGCGCGGACGCCCTGCTGGTGCAGGAGGACGGCAAGCCGGTCGGCGTGGTGACCCGCCAGGACCTGCTGGCCTTCCTCGCCCGCTGACCGCAGTCGTCTCAGGCTCCCGCGGGGAAGGGCACGCCCGTGGTCGCGTGGCAGCGGTAGCCGTGGGGTTCTTGGCGAGGTACTGCTGGTGGAACCGAGGAAGCGGCGTGGTCCGCGTGGCCGCTGGGATCACGCAGGGCGAGCACGCGCCACCGAGAAGTCGCCACGCGCGTTGGCGATCGCGAGGAGCGACGCAGGCGGCTCCTCGCCACGTTCCAGCATGCGGCGGACCTTCATCTGGGCAGCCTTGACCTCGGCAGAGGACACGAAGGTCTCGGCCCGCCCAGGCACGCGGCGATCAACCATCGTCGGCCACCTCCACGTCGTAGTTCCCGCTCTCGTCGGGGTACTCCTCGACCACGGCCGTCGCCTCGGACAGCACCGCATCCCGCCAGCAGACGCTCGTCATCGCTCTGGGCGGTGGCCTTGTCGGCCGCCCAGCGCAGGATGCGCATGGTCTCCTCACGGCGACGCCACTGATCGAGCTGCTTGGCTGCCTTTCGTGCGCCCGCAAGCCAGGCGGCCAGCACGGCGGACGTTCCCGCGATGATCGCTGGCACGACAGTGAGCACGACGACCAGCCACAACGGCAGCTCGGTCGTTTCCTTCACGTGCGCGAACCTACCCACGTTCGCCGACATCCCAGGCCCGCGCTCCGGCGGCGAGCCGGCTCCGGAGTCAGCCCTCGGGGGCGCCGCGTCGCTGCACCACTGCTACGCCTCGGCAGGGAAGGGCACTCCGGTCGTCGCGTGGCAGCGGTAGCCGTGCGGGTTCTTGGCGAGGTACTGCTGGTGGTGGTCCTCGGCGTAGTAGTACGCCGGAGCCGGCGCGACCTCGGTGGTGATCGGGTCGTAGCCGCGCCGCGCGAGCTCCTCGCCGTAGATCTTGGTGAGGCGCTCGGCGACCTCGGCCTGCTCGGGGGTGCTGGTGTAGATCGCGGAGCGGTACTGCGTGCCGACGTCGTTGCCCTGGCGCATCCCCTGCGTGGGGTCGTGGACCTCGAAGAACTGCTTGACCAGCGTGGCGTAGTCGACCTTCGTCGGGTCGTAGACCACGCGGACGGCCTCGGTGTGGCCGGTGCGCCCGGAGCAGACCTCCTCGTAGGACGGGTGGGGGGTCTCGCCGCCGGCGTAGCCGACGCTGGTCGACCAGACGCCGGGCACCTGCCAGAAGATCTCCTCCGCGCCCCAGAAGCAGCCGAGCCCGAACAGCGCCACCTCGCAGCCGTCGGGCACCTCGTCGGTGACCAGCGGCGTGCCGAGCACCAGGTGGCGGTCGGCGAGCCGGAACGTGCGCTCGGGACGGCCGGGGAGGGCCTCGCCGGGGGCCGGGAGGGTGGCGTGGCGGCGCGAGAACAGCATGGAGGGGCCGATCTGTGAGGGGTCGTGGTTCCCCTCCAGTTTCCGTCGCCGGTCAAGCGGCTACGGTCGAGGGATGAGTGAGCACCACCCTGAGCTCCACGGGGACCGCGACGGAGGCGTCCCGGGCGCCGGTCTCGGCTTCGAGTCCCGCGCGATCCACGTCGGCTCGGAGCCCGACGCGGCCACCGGCAGCGTGATCCCACCGATCTACGCCACCAGCACCTACAAGCAGGACGGCGTCGGCGGGCTGCGCGGGGGCTATGAGTACTCCCGCAGCGGCAACCCCACCCGGACCGCGCTCGAGCGCTGCCTGGCCGCCCTGGAGGGCGGCACCCACGGGTTCGCCTTCGCCAGCGGGCTGGCCGCGGAGGACACCCTGTTGCGCACGATCTGCAAGCCCGGCGACCACGTCGTCGTGCCCGACGACGCCTACGGCGGCACCTACCGCCTGGTCGACCAGGTGGAGCGGCCGTGGGGTCTGGAGCACTCCACCGCGCCGGTGAGCGACCCCGAGGCCGTCGCGGCCGCGATCCGCCCGGGGCAGACCAAGGCGGTCTGGGTCGAGACGCCGACCAACCCGCTGCTCAACGTCGCCGACATCGGCGCGCTGGCGGAGGTCGCCCACCAGGCAGGAGCGCTGCTCGTGGTCGACAACACCTTCGCCTCGTCCTACCTCCAGCAGCCGATCGCCCACGGCGCCGACGTGGTGCTGCACAGCACGACGAAGTACGCCGGCGGGCACAGCGACGTGGTCGGGGGCGCCCTGGTCCTCCGCGACGACGACCTGGCCGACCGGGTGTCGTTCCACCAGAACGCGATCGGGGCGGTGGCGGGGCCGTTCGACTCCTGGCTGGTCCTGCGGGGGCTCAAGACGCTGGCGCTGCGCATGGAGCGGCACTGCGACAACGCCGAGGCCGTGGTGGCCTTCCTCGAGCAGCACCCGGCCGTGGGCGAGGTGTTCTACCCCGGTCTGCCCGCCCACCCCGGCCACGAGGTCGCCTCGCGCCAGATGCGGCGCTTCGGCGGCATCGTGTCCTTCCGCGTGAAGGCGGGCGAGCAGGCCGCCGTGGACGCCTGCGGGCGCGCCGAGCTGTGGACCCTCGGGGAGTCGCTGGGCGGTGTCGAGTCGCTGATCGAGCACCCCGGGCGGATGACCCACGCCTCGGTCAGCGGCACCGAGCTCGAGGTCCCGGCCGACCTCGTGCGCCTGTCGGTGGGCATCGAGACGGTCGAGGACCTGATCAGCGACCTGGACCGTGCCCTGCGCCCCTAGGGTGGGCGCGTGAGCGGGAGCGAGGAGCAGCCGAACGGCGAGCCCGAGGACGGGTCCGAGGACAACGGCGGCCCGCCCGAGCAGCGCTCGCGCCGTCGCCGTCGCAACGACCCCGCCGACCACCCCGAGTCCGGGCACGACCGGTTGCTGCGCGCCCAGGCCTGGGCCGCGCACCTGGCCGAGCAGCGCGCCCGCCACCGCGCCCAGCTCGAGCAGGCCCAGGTGCAGCCGCAGGTCCCGGCCGGCCCGTCGAACTTCAGCCCCGCCCAGGTGCCCTACGGCGTCGACCTGGCGGCGGCCTGGTCGTGGCGGTTCCTGGTCATCATCGGCGCCACCGGGATCGTGCTGTGGATGCTCAGCCAGGTCACCCTGGTCCTGGTGCCCGTCTTCGCTGCGCTGTTCGTCGCCGCCCTGGCCGCTCCCGTCGTCACCGCGATGGCCAACGTCCTCCCGCGGGGGCTGTCCACGCTGCTGGTGGTCCTGGCCCTGCTGGGTGCGGTGGTCCTCATGCTCACCTTCGCCACCCAGCAGGTGGTGCAGGGCGCCAACGACCTGGCCGACCAGGTGGTCGCCGGCCTCGACCAGATCCGCACCTGGCTGCGCGACGGGCCCCTGCACGCCACCGACAAGCAGATCGACGACTCGATCCAGTCGATGCAGGACCTGGTGCTGTCGTCCAACGAGCAGGTGGTCGGCCGGGTCCAGGAGGTCAGCACCGCGATCAGCCACATCGTGGCGGGCTTCTTCATCGCCTTGTTCTCGACCTACTTCTTCCTCGCCGACGGCGAGCGGATCTGGCTGTGGGTGGTGCGCCTGTTCCCGCGCGCCGCGCGCGCGCGGGCCGACGCCTCGGGACGGGTGGCCTGGTTGAGCCTGACCCAGTTCGTCCGGGCGACCGTCCTCGTGGCCGCCACCGACGCGATCGGGATCATGATCGTGGCCGCGGTGCTCAAGGTGCCGTTCGTGGCGGCGATCGGCGTCCTGGTCTTCCTCGGCTCCTTCGTGCCCCTGGTCGGCTCGACCGTGTCGGGCTCGGTGGCGGTGCTGGTCGCCCTGGTCGACCAGGGGCCGATCGTGGCGCTGCTCATGGCCGCGGGCGTGATCGGCGTGCAGCAGCTCGAGGCCCACGTGCTGCAGCCTTTCCTCCTCGGCCGGATGGTCGCGGTGCACCCGCTCGGGGTGATCCTGGCCGTCGGCTGCGGCATCCTCGTCGCCGGCATCCTGGGCGCGCTGATCGCCGTCCCTCTCGTCGCGTCCGCCAACGCGGTGATCACCTACCTCGCCTCCGCGCCGCCACCTCCCTCGGTCACCGAGGGCTCACCGCTCAACAGCGACCGCGAGGTGGCGGAGGACCCCGGCCGCTGACGGGCCTATCGTGAGGACGTGAGGAACCCCGACGTCCCCGTCCCGCCCGCCGAGGAGATCGACGAGGCGCGCCGCCTGCTGGAGGGCGTCGCCGTGCGCACTCCGCTGGAGGAGTCGCGCTGGCTGTCCAAGCTCGCCGGCGGCCCGGTGTACTTCAAGGCCGAGAACCTCCAACGCGCCGGCTCGTTCAAGATCCGCGGCGCCTACGTCCGCATGGCCCGCCTCTCCGAGGAGGAGAAGGCGCGCGGGGTGGTCGCGGCCAGCGCCGGCAACCACGCGCAGGGCGTGGCCCTGGCCGCGCAGATGCTCGGCCTGCGGGCCGTGGTGTACATGCCCGACGGGGCCCCGATCCCCAAGATCAAGGCCACCCTCGGGTACGGCGCGGAGGTGCGGTTCCACGGCCACACCGTCGACCTGGCGCTGCAGGAGGCGCGGAGGTACGCCGAGGAGACCGGCGCCGTGCTGGTGCACCCCTTCGACCACCCGGACATCGTGCTCGGCCAGTCGACCTGCGGCGCCGAGATCCTGGAGCAGTGCCCCGACGTGCGCACGCTGGTCGTGCCGACCGGGGGAGGGGGCCTCCTGGCCGGCATCGCGGCGGCGGTGAAGCCGGCCCGGCCCGACGTGCGCCTGGTCGGGGTGCAGGCGGAGGGCGCCGCGGCCTACCCGCCCTCGCTGCGCGCCGGGGAGCCGACCGCGCTCCCGTCGATGAGCACGATGGCCGACGGCATCGCGATCGGCCGGCCCGGGGACGTGCCGTTCGGCACGATCCTGGAACTGGTCGACGAGGTGGCCACGGTGTCCGAGGACCGCCTGTCGTGGGCCCTGCTGATGCTCGTCGAGCGCGCCAAGCTGGTCGTCGAGCCGGCCGGGGCCGCGGGGGTGGCGGCGGTCCTGGACCGGGCCGAGGGGCTCGGCGGAGCTCCCTTCGAGACCCCGGCGGTGGTCGTGCTCTCCGGCGGCAACATCGACCCGCTGCTGCTGATGAACGTGATCCGGCACGGTCTGGCGGCCTCGGGCCGCTACCTCGCCTGCACGGTCGTGATCTCCGACCGCCCGGGCGGCCTGGCCGGCCTGCTCGGCGTGATCGCCGAGACCGGCGCCAACGTGATCGACCTGCGCCACGAGCGGACGTCGGCGTACCTCCACATCGGGGAGGTCGACGTCGCGGTGCAGCTGGAGACCAAGGGCGCCGAGCACGCGGCCGAGGTGCTGAGGCACCTGCGGGCCGCGGGCTACGGCGTGCGGGACTGAGGGGCGCTCAGCCCCGGTAGGGCGTGGCCGCGGTGATCGTGACCTTGATCGCCTTGCCGGTCGGGCCCTCGAAGGAGACCTCGTCGCCGATGCTGTGGCCGGTGATCGCCGCGCCCATCGGGGACTGCGGGGAGTAGACGGTGTAGCCCTCGACGTGGTCGGCCATCTCGCGCGAGCCGAGCAGGAACTGCTCCTCGTCGCCCGGCGCGAACGCCACGGTCACGACCATGCCGGGCTCGACCACGCCGTCGTCGGCGGGCATCTCGCCGACCTCGGCGCGGCGCAGCTGGTCCTCCAGCTGCTTGATGCGGGCCTCCAGGCGGCCCTGCTCCTCGCGGGCGGCGTGGTAGCCGCCGTTCTCCTTGAGGTCGCCCTCGTCACGGGCGGCAGCGATCTTGGCGACGATGTCGTCGCGGACGGGCCCCTTGAGCTCGGCGAGCTCGGCGCTCAGCTTGTCGTAGGACTCCTGGGTCATCCAGACGGTGTCGGTGGCCTCGCTCTGCTGCTGGGTCACAGCGTCTCCTTCTGCGCGTCATGGGTGGGTGGTGCGTGATCGGGGGCCGCGCCGGCCCCGGGGGCGGCTGCGGGCAAGTGACCGAGTCTAGCGGACGGGCCGAGGCGGTTCAGCGCGGACGGTTCTGGTCCGGGCTGGTGCACCCGTCGGGGACCACGCCGATCGCCCGGCGCTCGGTGGCGATGCTCACCTCGAGCACCTGGGTCGCCGGGCCGGCCTCCACCACCTGCTCTGCCCGGCCCACGGTCGAGTGGTCCTGCGCGACGGCGTGCAGCCGGCAGGTGGCACGCACCTCGGAGGAGGCGCGCGCGACGACGAGCTCGGCGACCACCTCGTGCTCCGAGCGGACATCGTAGGTGCGCAGGCTGGAGCGCACGTCGGGGTCGGCCTGCACGGCGAAGGACCAGATCGTCACCGCGACCAGCACGACCCCGGCGAGAGCGGCCACGGCCAGCACCAGGTTGGTGCGGCGGCGGGAGGCCGACCCGCGGCCGTAGCGCTCGGCCAGCACGGACGAGTCGGTCATGCCGACCATCCTAGGCGGCGGGGGTGGGTGCACCCGCCTCCCTAGGATGGAGGCCATGCTGCGCCTGATGCACGTGCACGCCCACCCCGACGACGAGTCGAGCAAGGGTGCGGCGTCGACGGCCAAGTACGTCGCCGAGGGCGTCGACGTCCATGTCGCCACCTGCACCGGTGGCGAGCGGGGGTCGATCCTCAACCCCAACATGGACCGGCCCGACGTGCTGGCCAACATCGCCGAGATCCGCCGCCAGGAGATGGACGCCGCCCGCGAGATCCTCGGCATCACCCAGGACTGGCTGGGCTGGGTCGACTCCGGGTTCCCCGAGGGCGACCCGCCGCCGCCGCTGCCCGAGGGCTGCTTCGCGCTGCTCGACGTCGAGGTCGCGGCCGAGCCGCTGGTGCGGCTGGTGCGCCAGTTCCGCCCGCACGTGATGACGACGTACGACGAGAACGGCGGCTACCCGCACCCGGACCACATCATGTGCCACAAGGTGGCCGTGCACGCCTTCGAGGCGGCCGGCGACCCGGACCGCTACCCCGACTGCGGCGAGCCGTGGCAGCCGCTCAAGCTCTACTACCACCACTCGTTCCACTACGCCCGCTTCAAGGCGCTGCACGACGAGATGGAGCGCCGCGGCCTGGAGTCGCCCTACCAGGAGCGGCTCCAGGACTGGAAGCCCGACCCGGTCCACGCGGCGCGGGTCACCACCCGGGTGGAGTGCGCCGACTGGTTCGCCACCCGCGACCGCGCGCTCATCGCGCACGCCACGCAGATCGACCCCGAGGGCTTCTGGTTCGCCTGCCCGCTCGAGGTGCACCGGGCGGCGTGGCCGACAGAGGACTACGAGCTGGCGCGCAGCCTGGTCGAGACCGAGCTGCCGGAGGACGACCTGTTCGCCGGGATCCGTGAGCTGGCGCACGCCGAGCTCTCCCGGGAGTCTGGGACACTGGAGGCATGAACACCGTGTGGCTGACCGCCTCCCTGCTGGCCCGGGCCGCGGACCCGGTGCCCGCCCCCGAGGACGTCAAGCCGGGCTGGATCGCGCTGATCACCGTCGCCGCGCTGTGCGCGGCGAGCCTGCTGCTGTGGTTCTCGATGCGCAAGCAGCTGCGCCGCATCCAGGTGCCCCGCGACGAGGTGCCCGCCGAGGACCAGGCGACCGAGGAGGAGACCCCCCGCGCCTAGCACCGCGTCAGGCGACCTTTCGCACTCTCGGTACTAGGAGCGGCCGGCAGTGGGTACCGCCGCACATGCCCACCCCGCCGTACGACGCCCGGTCGCCGCGCCGACCGAAGGAGCCCCGGCTGAGATGCCGGCGCCCTGGGACCGACTGCCCGACAGCACGCTCACGTTCCTGACGGCCGGGTACGACGCCGGCTCGCGGCTCACCCGCGGCCGTGGCCGCGACGCCACGCCGACCAGGCTCGGCCTGCTCCCCACGGTGGTGATGGCCGGGAGCGAGGCCGCGCGGGTGCTCTACGACGCCCGCCGGTTCGTCCGCCGGCGGGCCATGCCGGCCCTCGTCCAGCGCACCCTCCTCGGCGTCGGCGGGGTCCAGGGCCTCGACGGCGAGCGGCACCGCGCCCGCAAGCAGCTCTTCGTCGACCTGCTCGGCCCCGATCGCGCCCCCGCGGTCGCGACCGCCGTCGAGGCCCAGCTGCGGGCCGCGCTGCCCCGCTGGGAGCGGCGCGGGGAGGTGGTCCTCCTCGACGAGGCGGCCGAGCTCCTCTGCCGGGCGGTCACCGAGTGGGCCGGCGTCCCGCTCCCGGACTCCGAGGTGCCCGCCCGCACCCGCGACCTGCGGCTGCTCATCGAGCTCGCGGACCTGCCCCGACTGCACTACGTCCGCGCGCGGCTCGCCCGTCGCCGGCTCGAGGACTGGCTGGCGGGGCTGGTCGGCCGGGTCCGGTCGGGCACGCTCGCCGCGCCGGAGGACTCCGCCCTGCACGCGTGGGCCTGGTTCCGCGAGCCGGACGGCGACCTGCTGGAGCCCCGGGTGGCCGCTGTGGAGCTGCTCAACGTGCTCCGGCCGACGGTCGCGATCAACCGCTACGTCACGCTCGCGGCCCTCGCGCTGCACCTGCACCCCGGGTGGCGCGACCGGCTGCGCGCGGACGACCGCGCCGTGCGCCCGTTCGTGCAGGAGGTGCGCCGCTACTACCCGTTCTTCCCGATGGTCGCCGGCCGCGTCCGCCACCCGTTCCAGTGGCGTGGCGTCCACTTCCCGCAGGGTCGGCGGGTGCTGCTCGACCTGTACGCCACGAACCGGGACCCCCGCACCTGGCATGCTCCCGACGAGTTCCGGCCCGAGCGCTTCGAGAGCTGGGACGAGAGCGCGTTCGACTTCGTGCCGCAGGGCGGCGGCGACCACCTGACCGGGCACCGATGCCCCGGGGAGTGGATCACCATCCAGGTCATGTGCAGCGCCGTCCGGTTCCTGGTCCGCGAGGTCGAGTACGACGTCCCGGACCAGGACCTCGCCGTGAGCGACCTGCGGATGCCGACCGGGCCGGCCAGCGGGTTCGTGCTGCGCCACGTCCGGCCCGCCGCCGGGGAGCGATGAACCGCTAGCTAGCTCGCCGCCATCGCCCACCGGATCGTGCGTGTGACCAGGTGCCCGGTCGCCGGCACCACGCGGCGCTCGAGCAGCGGGTGGCGGCGCAACCCCAGCTCGTCGCTGGCCCAGCGCGGCAGCATCTCGGTGGCCGCGGCCACGATCAGGCGGTAGCCCGGCATGGCCACCCGCGGCAGGTCGGGGTGTCCCACCAGCCAGCTGATCGCCTCCCGTGCCGCGTCGGTCGCGCCGAGCTCGGGCCGGAAGGCCGCCAGGGCCGCGCGCAGCTCGGCCTCGGAGTGCGGCACCTCCTCGGCGCCGAGCTTCTCCGCGACCAGCGCCGCCTGGTCGACGTACTGGTCGCGGCCGGCCTGGTCGAGCGGTCGCGCGCCGTAGCGCTGGTGGGCGGTCAGGAAGCTGTCGACCTCCGCGACGTGGACCCAGCGCAGCAGGTGCGGGTCGTCGGCGGAGTACGGCGTGCCGTCGGGCATCGTGCCGCGGATGTGGCCGTGGATGCGGCGCACGGTCGCCACCGCCTCCTCGGCGTCGGCCACCGTGGCGAACGTGGTGGTGGCGAGGAAGGCGCTCGTGCGGGCCAGCCGGCCCCAGAGGTCGCCGCGGTAGCCGGAGTGGTCGGCCACGGCCTGCATCGCCAGCGGGTGCAGCGACTGCAGCATGACCGCGCGCATGCCGCCGACGAACATCGAGGCGTCGCCGTGCACGCGCTGGATCGCGCTGTCCGGGCCGAACCAGCGCGGCCCGGGGGTGCTGTGGATGCGATCGCGCCGCCTCGGGCCCTCGTCCCCGGCGACCCGGTGGAACAGCGCGTCGCCGAGCCGGCGGCGCGCCACCTCGACCGGGCTCACCCGTGCGCCGGCCGGACCAGGTGGACCAGCGCGTCCCAGGCGGTGCGGTCGGCGGTGCCGCCGTGCCCGTCGTCCTGGGCGACCGGGCGTGCCACCCGGGCGGCGGTGACGACCTGGGGCTCGAGCAGGCCGTCGAGGTCGCCGAGGACGTCGGTCGCGGTGTAGAGGACCGCGGGGTCCTGCGGGCCGCCGGTGCCCTCGGTCAGGTTGGTGCTGTCGTGGGCGACCAGGAAGAACGTGCCACCGGGGGCCAGCGCCTCCCACGCGCGGCGTACGGCGGTGCGCCGCGACCCGGCGGGCAGCTGCAGGTAGGCGAGCACGACGAGGTCGACCTCGGGCAGCGGCGCCGTGAGGGCGTCGGCCGCGACCCAGGCCAGGCGTCCGGCCGCCTCGTCCCCGGCCTGGGCGGCGGCCTCTCGACCGCGCTCGAGGGCGACCGCGGAGTAGTCGAGGGCGGTCACCTGCCAGCCGAGGCCGGCCAGCCAGATCGCGTTGCGGCCCTCGCCGCACGCCAGGTCGAGGGCGCGCCCGGGGGAGAGGTCCCCCAGGCGCTCGGCGACGAACTGGTTGGGAGTGGTCGACCACTGCCGCGCGGCGGCGTAGCGCTCGTCCCAGTCACGCGCGTCCATCTGGGTCAGTCGGCGTCCTCGACGTGGCCGCCCTGGGCGTGGGCCCGCTCCTGCTCGTCGAGCTGGCGACGGACGTCGTCCATGTCGAGCTCCTTGACCGCGCTGATCACCTGCTCCAGCGCCGACCCGGGGAGGGCGCCGGGCTGGGAGAAGACCAGGATCTTCTCGCGGAAGGCCATCAGCGTCGGGATCGAGGTGATGTTGGCCATCCCCGCGAGCTCACGCTCGGCCTCGGTGTCGACCTTGCCGAACACCACGTCGGGGTGGGTCTCCGAGGCCTGCTCGAACGTCGGGGCGAACTGCCGGCACGGTCCGCACCACTCGGCCCAGAAGTCCACGAGCACGATGTCGTTGTCCACGACGGTGCTCTCGAAGGTGTCCTTGGTCAGCTCGACGGTGGCCATGTAGTCGTCCTCGTCTCGTCTCGGGTCGCCCCGAAGGGCGCTTCCGTCCAGTCAAGCACCCGGGCAAGGCAGGCTATTCCGGTGCGGGCCCCGCGGCAGCGCCGCGGGCGTGGTCCTCAGTAGGTTGGCCGGGTGGACGCTGTGGACGCGATGGACACCGACGCCGTGCTCGCCCTGCTGCGGGAGGTGGCGGAGGAGGTGGTCGTCCCCCGCTTCCGCAACCTCGACCGCGAGCACGTCTCCAGCAAGGGCCGTCCCGGTGACCTGGTCACCGTGGTCGACCGCGAGGCGGAGCAGCGGCTCACCGCGGTGCTGCAGTCGGCCCATCCGAGCGCCCTGGTGCTCGGCGAGGAGGCGGTGCACGCCGACCCGCGCCTGCTGGAGGCGTTCGAGCACGCCGACCACGCCTTCACCGTCGACCCCGTGGACGGGACCCGGCAGTTCGTGAAGGGGTCGCCCGACCACGCCATGATGCTCGCCGAGCTGCGCGCGGGGGAGGTGGTGCGCAGCTGGATCTGGCAGCCCCAGCACCGGACGGCGTACGTCGCCGAGCGCGGTGCGGGTGCCTGGCGTGACGGGCGGCGCCTGCACCGGACCCCGCCGGCGGCCACACCGGACCTCGTCGCCCGCCGGACGTGGCTGGGTCGAGCGCTCGGGACCGCCCGGCGGCTGCGGCTGACCTCGACCTGCTGCGGCATCGACTACCCGCGGATCGCCTCCGGCGAGGCCGACCACGCGGTCTACGTTCGCACGCAGCCCTGGGACCACGCCCCCGGCAGCCTGCTGGTGCAGGAGGCCGGTGGCTGGGTCGGCACCGGGGCCGGCGAGGCCTACCGGCCCCAGGCGCCCCGACCGCGTCGCCTGGTCGTCGCGGGCGACCGGGCGACCTACGACCTCGTGCGCGGGCTGCTGCCCCGGCGCCGGCGAGGTCGGTAGCGACCCTCCTCAGCGCAGGGAGTACGTCGCGATCGAGATGCCCACGTAGTGGGTGATGAACGCCAGGATCGTCAGGGCGTGGAAGACCTCGTGGAAGCCGAACCACTGCGGCGACGGGTCGGGCCGCTGCAGGCCGTAGACCAGCCCCCCGAGGGTGTAGAGCACCCCGCCCACCGCGACCAGCACGAGGACGGCCGTGCTGCCGGACGCGGCGAAGTCGGCGGCGTAGAAGATCGCCGCCCAGCCCAGCGCGATGTAGATCGGGACGTAGAGCCACCGCGGGGCCCCGGCCCAGAGCACGCGGAACAGCACGCCGGCGGCGGCGACGCCCCAGACGACGCTGAGCAGGACCACGCGCTGGGTGCCGTCGAGCAGCAGCAGCGTGAACGGGGTGTAGCTGCCGGCGATGAGCAGGAAGATGTTGGCGTGGTCGAAGCGCCGCAGGACGGCCCACGTCCGCGGGCTCCACGTCCCCCGGTGGTAGACCGCCGAGACCGTGAACAGCAGCACCGCGGTGAGCATGTAGATCGCCGAGCCGATGCGCGTCATCACGGTCGGCGACAGCGCGATCAGGACGATGCCGGCGGCGAGCGTGAGCGGCGAGGTCACCGCGTGCAGCCAGCCCCGCAGGCGCGGCTTGATCTCCTGGATCGCGGCCTGGACGGTCTCGCTGACCTGCTCGGTGACGTGGCTCACCGGCGGAGGGAGGTGCGAGGAGATCTGCTCGCCGAGCCCGGCGCCTCGCTCCTTCCTGGACACACCCCAACGGTACCTGCGCCGGAAGGCCGGCCCCGCCACCCGTCCGGCGGCGGGACGGCGAGCGCCGGACGAGTAGGCTGATGAGTTGTGGGAGCCGGTCGGGACGCGGTCAAGCGGGTGCTCTACCCGGCGTACGAGGCGAGGCTCGTACGCCGGCTCCGTGGCGCCGAGCTGCCCGCCCACGTCGGCGTGATGCTCGACGGCAACCGGCGCTGGGCCCGGGCCGTGGGGGCCGACAGCGCCGCGGGGCACCGGGCGGGTGCCGCCAACATCGAGCCGTTCCTCGGCTGGTGCGAGGAGCTCGGCATCGACGTGGTCACGCTGTGGCTGCTGTCGACCGACAACCTCAACCGGCCTGCCGGCGAGCTGGTGCCGCTGCTGGGGATCATCCAGGACGTGGTCGAGGAGCTCGCGGCCACCGGGCGCTGGCGGATCAACCCGGTGGGGGCCCTGGACCTGCTGCCCGACGACACCTCACGTGCGCTCAAGGACGCCGCCGACGCGACCCGGGACGTCGAGGGCCTGCTGGTCAACATCGCGGTGGGGTACGGCGGCCGGCGCGAGATCGCCGACGCCGTCCGGTCGCTGCTCCAGCACCACGCCAGCGAGGGGACCACGATCGAGGAGCTGGCCAGCATCCTCGACGTCGAGCACATCGCCGACCACCTCTACACCAAGGGACAGCCCGACCCCGACCTGGTGATCCGCACCTCCGGCGAGCAGCGGCTGGGCGGGTTCCTGCTGTGGCAGAGCACGCACAGCGAGTTCTACTTCTGCGAGGCCTACTGGCCGGACTTCCGGCGCGTGGACTTCCTGCGCGCGCTGCGCGACTACGCCGAGCGTCACCGCCGCTTCGGGGTCTGAGGTCCACCTGCGGTTCACCCGCGGTCGTGCGTGTCGCCGCGTCCGGGACCTCTGGCCGCCGTACCGTCGTCTCAGCCTCCGGCGGGGAAGCCGGGGGCGCGGGAGGCCCGGTCTCGTGACGACGCACGACTCGACGAGGGGGTTCGCACTCGGACCCTCGGGCCCGGTCCCGGTCGGCAACGACTGAGGGACCGGGGCGCTGAGTGCGCGTGCCGGTCCCGCGAGGAGCGAGATGTTCCAGACCAACCGCACCACGCGCACGTACGTGCTCGACACGAGCGTCCTGCTCGCCGATCCCTCCGCCCTGCACCGCTTCGAGGAGCACGCCGTCGTGCTGCCCGTCGTCGTGGTCACCGAGCTGGAGGCCAAGCGCGACCACCCCGAGCTGGGGTACTTCGCGCGGGCGGCGCTGCGGCACCTCGACGAGCTGCGCGTCCAGCACGGGCGGCTCGACCGCCCCGTGCCGGTCGGGGAGGCCGGCGGCACCCTGCGCGTGGAGCTCAACCACACCGACGCCTCGTCGCTGCCGTCGGGCTTCCGCCTCGGCGACAACGACACCCGGATCCTCGCCGTGGCCCGCAACCTGGCCGACGAGGGGCACTCGGTGACCCTGGTCAGCAAGGACCTCCCGTTGCGGATCAAGGCCTCGGCAGTGGGGCTGGAGGCCCAGGAGTACCGCGCGGAGCTGGCGCCGGAGTCCGGCTGGACCGGGATGGTCGAGCTCGAGGTGGAGTCCGCCGACCTCGACGACCTCTACGACGGGGGGCGGGTCGAGCTGGAGGCCGCCCGCGAGCTGCCCTGCCACACCGGGCTGGTGCTGCTCTCCGACCGGGGCAGCGCCCTGGGCCGGGTGCGGGCGGACAAGAGCGTGGCGCTGGTGCGGGGCGACCGCGAGGCGTTCGGGGTGCACGGCCGCTCGGCCGAGCAGCGGGTCGCCCTCGACCTGCTCCTCGACCCGGAGGTCGGCATCGTCTCGCTCGGCGGCCGGGCCGGCACCGGCAAGTCGGCGCTGGCACTGTGCGCCGGCCTCGAGGCGGTGATGGAGCGGCGGCAGCACCGCAAGGTCGTGGTCTTCCGCCCGCTCTACGCCGTCGGGGGCCAGGAGCTCGGCTACCTGCCGGGCAGCGAGGTCGAGAAGATGTCGCCCTGGGCGCAGGCGGTCTTCGACACGCTCGGCGCGATCACCGGGACCGACGTGATCGACGAGGTGCTCGACCGGGGGATGCTCGAGGTGCTGCCCCTGACCCACATCCGGGGCCGCTCCCTGCACGACGCGTTCGTGATCGTCGACGAGGCCCAGTCCCTGGAGCGCAACGTGCTCCTCACGGTCCTGTCCCGGATCGGGGCGAACTCCAAGGTGGTGCTCACCCACGACGTCGCGCAGCGCGACAACCTGCGGGTGGGTCGCCACGACGGCGTGGTCGCGGTGGTCGAGCGGCTCAAGGGACACCCCCTCTTCGCGCACGTGACACTCACGCGCTCGGAGCGCTCGCCGATCGCGGCGCTGGTCACCGACCTGCTGGAGAGCATCACCGTCTGACCGGACCGATCCGGTGCCGACCGACGTGGTCCTGGTGGTCCAGACCGGCAGGTCGCACGTCGTGACGGGTCTCACGGCGCTAGCAGGCGGCTAGCACGCCTGCTAGCGCCACGTGGTCCTTCGCACACCGCTGCGGGTCGACATCCGCGCGCTCGCGCGTGAAGGTGGAGCACGTCCGGCCCGCTCGGGAGCCGGCTCGCGGATCCTTGGATCCCCCCGGACTCCCCTGTCCTCGAGGTCCGCCCGCCCATGACGTCGATGCACTGCGGAGCGATCAGTCTGTGACTGCCAACCCTGCCCGAACCGACCCGTCCGACAGCCCGACCCCGAACCCCCGCCGCCGCCTCCGTCGCGCCCGACGCGCCGCGACCGCCGTGGCGCTCACCGCCCTCGCCGCCGGTGCCCTGAGCGGCGCCGCCGAGCTCAAGCGCGGCTCCGGTGAGCCCGACACGGCCGCTGCGGCCCTCGCCGCGGCCGACGCCCGGCGCACCCCGGGCGAGGTCGACCTCTCCGACCGGGGGTCGACCACCTCCCGCTCCCTGACCACGGCGAGCCGCGGCCCCGTGGACCCGGCCAAGGCCGCGCTGGTGAGGCGGGCGACGCGCTCCGGCGGCCAGGTCGCCCGCTCGGCGAAGATCGACCCCGTCCGGGCCGCGGCGGCCACCGGCGACCCGAAGGCGATCGCCCGGGCCATGCTCGGCCGGTTCGGCTTCGGCTCCGACCAGTTCTCCTGCCTCGAGTCGCTGTGGGAGAAGGAGTCCGGCTGGAACCCCCACGCCAGCAACCCCTCGTCGGGCGCCTACGGCATCCCGCAGTCGCTGCCCGGCTCCAAGATGGCCAGCGCCGGCGCGGACTGGCAGACCAACCCCGCCACCCAGATCGAGTGGGGCCTGGGCTACATCCGCGCCACCTACGGCTCGCCGTGCTCCGCGTGGGGCCACAGCGAGGCCAGCGGCTGGTACTGACCCCCGTCCGGTGGGTACGGCGGCGCATGCTGCCCACCCCCGGTCACCGTCCCGTCAGCGCCGTCTTCGGCGGTTCGCGCGGCCTCGGCCTGCTCCTGGCCCGCGAGCTGCTGCGGCGCGGCCACACCACCGTCCTGCTGGCCCGCGACGAGGAGCGGCTCGCCGACGCCCTCGGGCTGCTCCGCGAGGAGCACCCGGACGGTGACGTGCGCGCCCTGGTCTGCGACGTCGCCGACCGTCACCAGGTCGGGGAGTCCGTGGGGCGCATCGAGCGCGAGATCGGCCCGCTGGAGAACGTCTTCGCCGTCGCCGGGATCATCGACGTGGAGCCGGCCCAGGCGGTGTCCCTCGACGACGTGCTCGAGGCCGTCTCCGTGATGACCCTCGGGCCCGCGCACGTCGCCCTCACCGCGCTGCCGCACCTGCGCCGGCGCGGGCACGGACGGATCGGCATCATCACCTCGGTCGGCGGCGAGGTCTCCCCGCCCCACCTGCTGCCCTACGCCACCGCGAAGTTCGGGGCGGTCGGCTTCTCCGACGGCCTGGTCGCGGCGCTCCACGGCACGGGCGTGAGCGCCACGACGGTCGTCCCCGGGCTGATGCGGACCGGCGCCCACGTGGCCGCGCGCATGGGCGGGCAGCCGGACAAGGAGTACGCCTGGTTCGCCACGGCCGCCTCCCTGCCCCTGGTCAGCATCGACGCCGAGCGCGCCGCGCGCCGCATCGTCGACGGCGTGCTGGCCGGCCGGGCGCGGGTCACCCTGACCCCGCTCGCCTGGCTCGCGGTGCGCGTGCGGGGCCTGGCTCCCGGGACGACGGCGCGCGTGGCCGGCCTGGTCGACTCCCTGCTCCCCGGTCCGGGCGAGCGTCGCGCGGCTCGCGGCCGCGAGCTGGCCGACCGGCCCGGGCACGGGGTGCTCGACGCCCTCACCACGCTCGGCGAGCGGGCGAGGGCGCGCTTCAACGAGCCGTGACCCGGTCGACGAGCCGGAGCGCGTCCCAGGGAGCGTGGCCCTTGGCGTCGTTGTCGAAGTAGACGAACACGTCGTGGTCCGCGGCCCACGTCACGCAGCGCGCCGCCCACGCGTCGATGGACTCGTCGGAGTAGCCGCTGGCGTAGAGCTCGGTGTCGCCGTGCAGCCGCACGTAGCGCACGTCGGTGGTGTCGACGTCGGCCTTGGGCCACCTGCCCGCCGAGTCGGCCAGCACGCAGGCCACGTCGTGCTCGGCCAGCTGGGCGAACGCCTCGTCGCAGCAGAACGACTGGCTGCGGAACTCCAGCACGTGGCGCACCGGCCGCTCCGCGTCGGTCGTGGTCAGCACGCGGTCCTCGGCGAGCTTGCCGTCGTGCCGTGCGGCGAGCGCGGCGGCCTCCGTGGTGGTGCGGGGCAGGAGCGCGAGGAAGTCGCCGAGCAGCGCGGGGTCGTACTCCAGCCGCTCGGGCAGCTGCCACAGCAGCGGCCCGAGCTTGGGACCCAGGGCGAGCACGCCCGAGGCGAGGAAGTTCGCCAGCGGCGTCTCCACGTCGCGCAGCCGCTTGAGGTGGGTGATGAACCGTCCGCCCTTCACCGCGAAGACGAACTCCTGCGGGGTCTCCGCGGCCCAGCGGGCGTAGGAGGTCGGGCGCTGCAGGGAGTAGAAGGAGCCGTTGATCTCCACGGACCCCATCCGCTCGGAGGCGTAGGCCAGCTCTGACCGGTGGGGCAGGCCGCGGGGGTAGAAGTCGCCCCGCCAGCCGGCGTACGTCCAGCCGGAGATGCCGATCCGGATCTCACCCATGCCCGTCCCCCTCAGGGGTGCGTCATCGACTCCACGTCGAGCGCCTCGTCGAGCTGTTCCTCGGTGAGGTCGCCGCTGTCGAGGTGGCCCTGCGCGATCACCGCCTCGCGGATCGTGCTGTTGTCGGCGATCGCACGCTTGGCCACCTTGGCGGCCGCCTCGTAGCCGATGTGCTTGTTGAGCGGGGTCACCACCGACGGCGACGACCCGGCGTACTCCCGCATGCGGTCCGCGTCGGCGGTGATGCCGTCGATGCACCGCTCGGCGAGCACCGTGCTGGAGGCGGCGAGGAGGCGGATCGACTCCAGCAGGTTGCGGGCGATCACGGGCATCTGCACGTTGAGCTCGAAGCTGCCGCTCGCGCCCGCCGTGGTCACCGTGAGGTCGTTGCCGATCACCTGCGAGCACACCATCAGGGTCGCCTCGGGCAGGACGGGATTGACCTTGCCCGGCATGATGCTCGATCCCGGCTGGAGGTCGGGCAGGTGGATCTCCGCCAGGCCGGTGCGGGGTCCGGACGACATCCAGCGCAGGTCGTTGCAGATCTTGGTCAGGCCGACGGCGAAGGTGCGCAGCTGGCCGGAGAGCTCGACCAGCGAGTCGCGCCCGCCCTGCGCCTCGAAGTGGTCCGACGCCTCGGTGAACGGCAGCCCGGTCATCTGGGCGAGCTCCTCGATCACCGCGGCCGCGAACCCCTTCGGGGTGTTGATGCCGGTGCCCACGGCGGTGCCGCCGAGCGGCAGCGCCGCCACCCGCGGGAGGGTGGCGTCGAGTCGCTCCTGCGCGAGCCGCACGATCGCGGCGTAGCCGCCGAGCTCCTGGCCGAGCATCACCGGCGTCGCGTCCATCAGGTGGGTGCGGCCGGCCTTGACCGTGGTGGCGAACTCCTCCGCCTTGCGCTCGAGGGACTCCGCGAGGGTGTCGAGCGCGGGCTGCAGCCGCTCGCGCACCGCCTTCACCGCCGCGACGTGGATCGAGGTCGGGAAGGTGTCGTTGCTGGACTGGCTGGCGTTGACGTGGTCGTTGGGATGGGCCTGCGCGCCGGCCTTCCCGGCGAGGGAGGCGAGCACCTCGTTCATGTTCATGTTGGAGCTCGTGCCGGACCCGGTCTGGAAGACGTCGACCGGGAAGGCGTCGTCGTGCTCGCCCGCCGCCACCTGCTCGGCGGCGCTCACGATCGCGTCGGCGACGTCCTGGTCGAGGACGCCGAGGCGGGCGTTGACCTTCGCCGCGGCGGCCTTCACCAGCGCCAGGGCATGGAGGTGGTCGGCCTCGAGAGGCGTGCCGCTGATCGGGAAGTTCTCGACCGCGCGCTGGGTCTGCGCGCGCCACAGCGCCTCGGCGGGCACCTCGATGTCGCCCATGCTGTCGTGCTCGGTGCGGGTCTTCGTCATGGTCCCTCCGTACCCCGTCGTCGTCGAGTCAGGCCTGTCCTCGTTGCTGTCCCAGGTGGAGCCAGTAGGCCTCGTCGCGGCCCTGCAGGCGGACCGGCAGCCGCACGGTGCGGCAGTGGCCGAAGGTCGCGGCCAGCGCGTCCTCCAGAGCGGCCGACCGGGTCGAGGACCACACCGCCACCACGCCGCCGGGCGCCAGGACCCGGCCGGCCTCGGCGAGGAAGGCCTCGCCGTAGATCGCGGCGTTCTCCGCGTGCACCAGGTAGTCGGGACCGTTGTCGACGTCGAGCAGCACCAGGTCGTACGACGCCGCGCCGGCCCGGGCGACCGCGTCCTGCACCGCACCGGTCCGCAGCACGAGCCGTCCCCGCGCGAGGTCGTCGTGGTCCGCCGGATGGCCGACCACGCCGTCACGGAACCACTGCACGAGGGCCTCCTCGAGCTCGGCCACCACCACGCGCTCGACCCGCTCGTCGGCGAGGACCTCGTGGGCGGTGAAGCCGAGTCCCAGCCCCCCGACCAGCACCCGCCGCGGAGCGTCCACCTGCGCCAGCGCGGCGCGGGCGAGCGCGACCTCGGTCGAGGTCTCGGCGGTGTCCATCACGAAGACCCCGTTGACCCGCAGCTCGAGCACCGCGTCGCGGCCCGGCTCGCTGCGCCGGCGCAGCACCACCTCGCCGCGCTCCGACGCCGCCCGCGCCACGTCGACGTGCTCCTCCGGGACGGTCACCGGCCCAGTGTCCCGCGGCTCACCAGCCCTGGGTGCCGGGGCCGCCCTTGAACGGTCCGCCGACCCGGGACGTGATCCAGCCGCCGTAGAACGGTCCCTCCTGCGCGACCACCTCCACGCCGTCGACCGTGCACCGGTCGACGGCGTGGGCGTAGAGCGCGACGTGGTCCTTCAGCACCGCCGCGCGCGGCGAGGGCGAGGGGTAGGCCCAGGCGGCCTGCCGGGCCACGACACCGCCCCCGACCAGGTCGAGGTAGGTCGCGCGGCCCTTCCACTCGCAGTACGACGAGCCGCCGGTGGGCCGCAGGGCATCCGCGACGAACGCGTCGGGCGGGAGGTAGTACGTCGGCGGGTGCGAGGTCTCCAGCACCGCCCACGCCTCGGTGGTGTCGGCGATCAGGGCGCCGCCGAGCCAGACCTGGATCCGCTCGCCCCACTGCACGAGCTCGGGCGGGCGGGGGAAGTCCCAGACCGAGACCTGGCCGGGACCGACGGGGTCGCGAGGGGGTGGGTAGGTCACGACCACGAGCCTGCCACTGGGATGTTCCTCGAGTACGTCACCCAGACCACCGAGCTCGGGGTCCGAGTCTTCGGGATGGCGCACGGCGTGGTGTTCCTGGCCTACTGCCTCACGGTCCTCGTGGTCGCGCTCGACGCCCGCTGGCGGCCGCGGCAGGCGCTGCTCGGTCTGGTCTGTGCGGTCCCGCCGTTCGCCACGCTGTGGTTCGAGAGGTACGCCGAGGCGCGCGACCTGGCGGGGGACACGTGGCGGTTGCGCCGCGACGGGCCGAGCACCTTGCTCGAGCGGCCGGTCGCGTGGCTGGTGCGCAACCCGTTGGCGGGTGCCGGTGCAGGCGTGGTCGCCGTGCTCACCCTGACCGCGGTCGCGCTCGCGGCGGGCCCGCCGGTCGGCTGACCCCCCATCCGGCGGACGTCCTCACCTCCGCTCACGGTTGCCGGTCGGCCAGCTCGTGGGCGCAGCACTTCCCCAGGTCAGGGGAAGTCGAAGGTGCACAGTGCGTCCTCGCGCTTGACGGTCAAGTCGAGCTGGTAGCCCACCAGCCGGCGCATCGCTGCCGTCGGAACGCGTCGGTCAAGAGAGTGGTGTCGTGCCTGTGCCGTCGACGAGGTAGTGGTCGCCCAGGGGTGAGATCCAGTGGTAGGCGCCGATCTCGGTGGGGGATCGTCGGTAGGTCCAGCCGGCGTGGGTCTTGACCCGGTGGTGGTAGCGGCAGAGCCTCGCGAGGTTGAGGTCGGAGGTCTGGCCCGGTGGACCGCCGTCGTCGGGATCGACGTAGGGCTCGATGTGGTCGCGGTCGGCCCGCACCCGTCGGGTGCAGTAGGGGAAGACGCAGACGTGGTCACGCTCGTCGACGCGGACCTTGATGTGGGTGGGGGCTTCGTGCTCGTCGACGGCGTAGTGGTCGTTGAGGTTGATCACCGGGGTGACCTTGACCCTCACCCCCGGGGCGAGCTCGGCGATCCACCGCTCCACCGTCGCCCGGCTGATCGGCGACGCGGCGTGCGGCAGGCCGCTGGTCTGGATGCGGGCGGTCTGAGTGCTGGTGTGCAGGTGGAGGTGGATCGGGCGCTCGATGCCCAGCGGGGTCCGCCTCCGGCGGGGCCGGCGGTCGTCGACCTCTCCCGATGACTGGTCCTGCTCGGCAGCCTCCTGGGCGGCGGCGGTGAGGTCCAGGGAGTGCTGCGGGTCGGCGATGATGCCGATCGCCTTGGACATCCGGACCTGCTCGGACGAGTCGTCGCCGAGGATCTCCTGCTCGCGGGCCTTCTGGGTCAGGGCGTCCTTGAAGGCCAGCAGGTCCGGGACGTCAGCGACGCCACCGAAGCGGCCGGTGCCATCGGGTGTGGCGACGTCGCCGAGGGTGGCGCCGGACTCGAAGTCGAACCAGACGCCGCGCTGCTCGCCGGCCTCGGCCGCCTCGGCCGCGGCACGCTCGGGGTCGAACCGCAGGACCGCGGCGGCCACGGCTGCCTTGATCCGTCCGAGGGAGAGCTTGTGCAGGTGGGCGGCGAGGTGCTGGTCGAGGTAGTCCGCGGCCTGCGGCGACAGGCTGTGGCTGCGGCGGGCCAGGGCGCGGGCCTTCCAGGTCGGGACCTGCAGGGCGAGGATCCGTGCCCAGGTGCGGGGGAGCCGCTCGCGGAGCTCCAGGGCGTCCTCGACCAGCTCGCGTGCCGTGGTGTCCGCGACCTGCAGGGTGGTGGCGAGCTCGGCCAGGGCGTACTCGTCGACCGGGATCCCGGACATGTCGACCGGGCAGGTCTCGAAGCACGCCAGGCGTCGCGTGGGGTAGACGCCGGCGGCGGTGCCCAGCAGGTCGTCGGCGGCATCGGCGCGGTGCAGGTCGGCCCACTCGGTGACCGCGACCAGCTCGTCGGCCTCCGCGGCTCGGATCGTGGCCTCCTGCTGTGCGACCCGGTCCAACAGCCGCCGGCGGGCGGTGGCGCGGGCCTCGCCTGCGGCCTCGTCAGCGCGCCGCTGCGCCTCGACCCAGTCCGGGTCGGGAGCGATGGCGGGTGCTGCGGTCATGGGTCCATGACATCAGCCGCCTCCGACATTTTCTGGCTCTGTTGACAGGTTCGAACGGTCAGGCCTTGACCGTCGGCGGCGGCTTCTCCGACGAGCGGACGCGGATGCCTGCCAGCGGGACCGTGACCGTGCCGGCAGGGTCGGTGAAGAAGTCGTTGCCCTTGTCGTCGACCACGATGAAGGCGGGGAAGTCCTCGACCTCGATCCTCCAGACCGCCTCCATGCCGAGCTCCTCGTACTCCAGCACCGACACGGACTTGATGCAGTCCTGCGCCAGCCGGGCAGCGGGGCCGCCGATCGAACCGAGGTAGAACCCGCCGTGCGCCTCGCAGGCCCGGGTGACCTGGGCCGAGCGGTTGCCCTTGGCCAGCATCACCTTGGAGCCGCCCGCGGCCTGGAACTGCTCGACGTAGGAGTCCATCCGGCCGGCGGTGGTCGGGCCGAACGAGCCGGAGGCCATGCCGTCCGGGGTCTTCGCCGGGCCGGCGTAGTAGACCGGGTGGTCGCGCAGGTAGGACGGCATCTCCTCGCCCGCGTCGAGCCGCTCCTTGATCTTGGCGTGCGCGATGTCGCGCGCGACGACGAGCGGGCCGGTGAGCGAGAGCCGGGTCTTGACCGGGTGCTTGCCGAGCTCGGCGAGGATCTCGTCCATCGGCCGGTTGAGGTCGATCGGCACGACCTCGCCCGCCGGCGATGTCCTCGGCGACCCCTGCGTCGGGCATGTACTGCGCCGGGTCGGTCTCGAGCTGCTCGAGGAAGACGCCCTCGGCGGTGATCTTGCCCAGCGCCTGCCGGTCGGCCGAGCACGAGACCGCGAGCGCCACCGGGCAGGAGGCGCCGTGGCGGGGGAGGCGGACCACGCGGACGTCGTGGCAGAAGTACTTGCCGCCGAACTGGGCGCCGATCCCGAAGGACTGGGTCAGCCGGAACACCTCCTCCTCCAGCTCGAGGTCGCGGAAGGCGTGCGCCGACATGGAGCCCTCGGTGGGGAGGTCGTCGAGGTAGTGCGCCGAGGCGTACTTCGCGGTCTTGAGGGCGTACTCCGCGCTGGTGCCGCCGATGACCACGGCCAGGTGGTAGGGCGGGCACGCGGCGGTGCCGAGGGAGCGGATCTTCTCGTCGAGGAACTCCAGCATGCGCTGGGGGTTGAGGACCGCCTTGGTCTCCTGGAACAGGAACGACTTGTTGGCCGAGCCGCCGCCCTTGGCCATGAAGAGGAACTTGTACTCCGGGCCCTTGTCGCCGACCGGCGTCGAGTAGAGCTCGATCTGGGCCGGCAGGTTGGTGCCGGTGTTCCGCTCCTCCCACATCGTCAGCGGGGCGAGCTGGGAGTAGCGCAGGTTGAGCCGGGTGTAGGCGTCGTGGACCCCACGGGAGATCCACTCGCCGTCGTCGACGCCGGTGAGGACGCCCTCGGACTTCTTGCCCATCACGATCGCGGTGCCGGTGTCCTGGCACATGGGGAGGACCCCGCCGGCGGAGATGTTGACGTTCTTGAGCAGGTCGAGCGCGACGAAGCGGTCGTTCCCCGATGCCTCGGGGTCGTCGATGATCTTGCGCAGCTGCGCCAGGTGAGCCGGGCGGAGGTAGTGGGAGATGTCGTGCATCGCCTCGGCGGTGAGCCGCTGGATCGCCTCGGGCGCGACCTGCAGGAAGGTGCGGCCGCCGGCCTCGACGGTGCTCACGCCCTCGGTCGTCAGCAGGCGGTACGGCGTGTGGTCGGCCCCGTGGGAAGGAGGTCGGAATAGCGGAACTCAGCAGTGCTCACGACCGAGGATCGTAGTCGCCCGGGCCGGCGGTGCGGTGCGGCCACTAGGCTCCTGGGATGCCTGCGACTGACGCTCTGACAGCACCCGACTGGTGGCGACACGCGGTCGTCTACCAGGTCTACATCCGGTCCTTCGCCGACACCGACGGCGACGGCCTCGGTGACGTCGGCGGCATCCTCGCTGGGCTGGACCACCTGTCGTCGCTCGGCGTCGACGCGCTGTGGATCAACCCGTGGTACCCCTCGCCCCAGGCCGACGCCGGGTACGACGTGGCGGACTACCGCGACATCGAGCCGGCCTACGGCACGCTGGGCAGGCCGAGCGACTGGTCGCGGCGGCCCACGAGCCGGGCTGCGGGTGATCCTCGACATCGTCCCGAACCACACCTCGTCCGACCACGCCTGGTTCCGCGCCGCCCTCGCCGGCGACGCGGCCGCCCGTGCCCGCTACCAGTTCCGGGCCGGCCGGGGCGCGGTGGCGAGCAGCCGCCGAACAACTGGCAGAGCACGTTCGGCGGGCCGGCATGGACCCGCGTGCCCGGGCCGGCGGCGGGCCGGGCGAGTGGTACCTCCACCTCTTCGCTCCCGGCCAGCCCGACCTGGACTGGGACAACCCCGAGGTGCGGGCGGAGTTCGAGGACGTCCTGCGGTTCTGGTTCGACCGCGGGGTCGACGGGTTCCGCATCGACGTGGCCCACGCGCTGGCCAAGGCCGAGGACCTCCCCGACGCCGACCGCCGGACGATCGACGATGGGCAGGCCTGGCACCCCGCGTGGGACCAGGACGAGGTGCACGAGGTCTACCGCGGGTGGCGCCGCGTCGCCGACTCGTACGACCAGCCGCGGGTGTTCGTCGCCGAGGCGTGGGTCACCAGCAACGAGCGGCTCGCGGCGCTACCTGCGGCCCGACGAGCTGCACACCGCCTTCCAGTTCGACTTCCTGCGCGCGCCCTATCGACGCCGGGCTGATGCGCTCGGTGATCGCCGACGCGCTGGAGACCGCGCCACGAGGTCGGCGCACCCGACCTGGGTGCTGTCCAACCACGACGTGCCGCGTCACGTCAGCCGCTACGCCCGCACCCAGCCGAGGACCTGGTGGAGACGGGGCTGCGCAGCCTCACCTGGGGCGACGAGGCCGCCGACCTCGACCTGGGCCGTCGGCGCGCCGCGCGCCGTCCTGCTGCTGACCCTGGCCCTGCCCGGGTCGGCGTACCTCTACCAGGGCGAGGAGCTGGGGCTGCGAGGAGGTGGAGGACATCCCGGACGACCGCCGGCAGGACCCGATCTGGGAGCAGTCCGGACACACGACTGGTCGGCCGGGACGGCTGCCGGGTGCCGCTGCCGTGGGCCGGCGACGCGCCGCCGTACTGCTTCAGCCCGGACGGGCCCGCGCAGGAGCCGTGGCTGCCGCAGCCGGACGGCTGGGGGCCGCTGACCTTCGTCGCCCAGGACCAGGACCCGGCGTCGATGCTCGCGCTCTACCGCTCCGCCCTGCGGCTGCGCCGCGAGGTCTGGGTCGGGGCCGGCGACCTGGACTGGGTCGAGGCGCCGGAGGACGTGGTGGCGTTCCGCCGTGGCGCCGGCGATGGTCACCTGGAGTGCTGGGTCAACACCGGCGACCAGCCGGTCGAGCTGCCCGAGGGCGAGGTGCTGCTGGTCAGCGACCCGGATGGCACGGGGTCGACCGGCCGGACCCTGAACGGTACGGCGGCCGCATGGCTCAGGCGCTGACCTGACGGAGGTGCACGAGGGTGACCGTCTCGGGCCGGCGGCGCGGGACCCAGAACCCGATCGTCGCCAGCGCCCGGCCGGTCATCGGCTCGCCGTCGGTCGGGCCGGCCGGCGGGAGCGGCCGTGACTTGCTGACCTCGCGGTGCACGACCGGGCCCTCCCAGGCCGGCTCGAACAGCGCGTCGGGGTCGAGCCCAGGCACCCGGACGGTGACGCCACGGTTGCTGGCCGACTCGTCCAGCTGCACGTGCGCGACCAGCGCCTCGCGCCCGTCGGGCGAGACCACCCCGTGCAGGAGCACCGTGGGGTCGGGGCTCTCGGGCCGGACCGTGCGACCCCCGTGCAGGAGCGGGCGGAACCGCTTGTGCCGCTCGACCCACGTCGCGAGGCGGTCGAGCTCGTCCTCGCCGGCCTCGGTGAGGTCCCACTCGATCCCGAACGCTCCGAACAACGCGGTCGCGCAGCGGAAGTCGAGGCCCAGGGTGCGGCCGGTGGTGTGGCGAGACCGGTGCGGAGACGTGGGCGCCGATGAGCTCGGGAGCGACCAGCTGCACCGTCCAGCGCTGGATCTGCTGGCGGGCGAGGGCGTCGGTCATGTCCGAGGTCCAGAAGCGCTGCACGCGCTCGGCGACCCCCAGGTCGATGCGGCCGCCGCCGGAGGCGCAGGACTCCCAGGCGACGCGCGGGTGCGCCGCGGCGAGCCGGTCGAGCAGGTCGTAGTAGCCCAGGGTCTGGGCACGCAGCGCCGGCGCGCCGCCCCGCGTGCCCGTGCCCGCGTCCAGCAGCTCGCGGTTGTGGTCCCACTTCACGTAGTCGACCTCGAGGCGTCCCACCACGGCGCTGACCTGCTCGAAGAGGTGGTCGCGCACCTCGGCCCGGCTGAGGTCCAGGACCTGCTGGTGACGGCTCTCCAGCGGCAGGCGGCCGCCGGTCGCCAGCACCCAGTCGGGGTGCTGCTCGAACAGCCGCGACCGCGGGTTGACCATCTCCGGCTCGAACCACAGGCCGAACTCCATGCCGAGCGAGCGGACGTGGTCGGCCAGCTCCTCCAGGCCGCGCGGCCAGACGGTCTGGTCGACCTCCCAGTCGCCCAGCCCGGCGGTGTCGTCGCGCCGGCCGAGGAACCAGCCGTCGTCGAGCACGAACCGCTCCACGCCGACCCGTGCGGCCCGGTCGGCGATCGTCCGCAGGTGCGCCGGGTCGTGGTCGAAGTACACCGCCTCCCAGCAGTTGAGGACCACCGGCTGCACGGCGGGGTGGGCGTCCAGCGCGCGCTGGTAGGCGTGCCAGGCCGCGGCGAGCCCGTCGAGCCCGTCGTCTGCGGCGGCGAACAGCACCCAGGGGGTGGTGTAGGACTCGCCCTCGCCGAGCACGACCTCGCCGGGCAGCAGCAGCTCGCCGCCACCCACGGTCGTGCCGACCTCCGGGCTGCGCTCGACCCGCAGCACCGAGCTGCCGCTCCAGGCGACGTGACAGGCCAGCACCTCGCCGTACGTCGTGGCGAAGCCCTGGGTGCCCAGCGTCACCAGCGTGGGGGAGCCGAGCCCCGGCCGGCCGCCGCGGCTCTCGCGCAGCCACAGCCCGTCGGTGACCAGGTGCCGCTGAGGGGTGCGCTCGCGCTCGTGACGCCCGGTGAGGTCGAGCACCTCGTCGAGGTGGTCCCGCGCGGGCAGGACGATCTCGAACCCCTCGAGGGCGTAGGCGCCGTGACCGGCGTTGCGGACCGTGCCCCGCGCCCGGAGCACCCCACCCGCCGCCGACTCGAGCTCGAGCACGAGGGCGAGGCCGGCCGCGAGGTCAGCGGCCTCGAGCACCCAACGGCCGGCGACCGAGGTCACCGACGTGACCTCGAACCGCGTGGACCAGTCGAGGCCGTGCCCGCCGTCGCGCACCCGGTGCCCGCGCAGGTGCGGCCGGGTGAAGAGGTCGTGGGTGTGCTCGCCGAGGAGCGGCATGCCGAGCCGACCGCGGGTCGCGCCTCCACCCGGCGTACCCCCGTCCCACAGCCCCGTCCAGGAGGCGTGCGGCAGCACGTCGCCCGGGGCGCAGGACGAGACGACGACGCGGGTCGCGGGACCGGTCCCGACAAGGGGAAGGGGGACGACGCCGCCGGCGCCGTCCCCCTCGAGTGCGGGACTCACCCCTTGACGGCACCCGCGGTCAGGCCGCGGACGAAGAACCGCTGCATCGACAGGAACACGATGATCGGGACCACCATCGAGAAGAAGCCGCCGGCCGTGACGAGGTTCCAGCCGGCGCCCTGCTGGCCCAGGAGGTTGTTCTGGATCGCCACGGTCATCGGGGCGTTCTCGCCGGGGCCGATGAAGACCAGGGCCACGAAGAGGTCGTTCCAGACCCAGAGGAACTGGAAGATCGCGAACGAGGCCAGCGCCGGCATCGACATCGGCAGGATCAGCCGCCAGAAGGTCTGGAAGTGGCTCGCGCCGTCGATCTCCGCCGACTCGATCACGCTGTGCGGCAGCGTGGCCATGTAGTTGCGCAGGATGTAGATCGCCAGCGACATGCCGAACCCGATGTGGGCCAGCCACACCGCGGGGTAGGTGCCCGACATCCCCAGGTTGTTGTAGACCTGGAGGATCGGCACGAACGCCACGAAGTTGGGGACCACCAGGAGGGCGACCACCAGCAGGAACAGCGTGTCCCGGAACGGGAACCGCATGAACGTGAACGTGTACGCCGCGAAGGCCGACACCAGCAACGGGATGAAGGTGGCCGGCAGCGCGATCGCGATGGTGTTGATGAAGGCGTTGCCGAGGTCGGCCCGGTCGATGGCCTCGGTGTAGTTGTCGAGCCCGACGAACCCGAAGGCATTGCCGCCGAAGACCGTCCACCACCCCGTGCTGTTCGCGGACTGCTCGTCACGCAGGGACGTGATGAAGAGCCCGACCAGCGGGACCATCCAGAGGAAGCAGATGATCGCCAGGACGATCCGGGTGAACCACCCCGCGCTGGTCGGCCTGTCGGCCCCGCCGCCACCGGAGCGCTTGCGGGTCCTGGGGGCCTCACCCCCGGCCCCGGGCTTCTGCTCGTCGGTCCCGCCCTTGAAGGACGGCGTCGTCTCGTCGGTGCCGCCGGCAGCACCGATTGCCGGCTGACCGCTGCTCGTCGTTGTCACAGTCCTGCCTCCTGGCGGCGGAAGTGCCTGACCTGGTAGATCATCACCGGGGCGGTGACGAGGAGCAGCAGCACCACGATCGCCGAGGCTGCTCCGTTGTTGAAGTTGACGGTCAGCTGCTGGTAGAAGGACACGGCCAGGATGTTGGTGTCGAACTGGCCGTTGGTCATCACGTAGACGATGTCGAAGGTCTTCAGCGTCGACATGAGCACCGTGATGAACACGGTGATGATCGTGCCGAGGATCTGCGGCACCGTGACCCGGAAGAAGATCTGCCGGTCGTTGGCGCCGTCGATGCGAGCGGCCTCGATCGTGTCGGTGGGGACCCCCTTGATGGCGGCGGACAGCAGCACCATGCCGAACCCGATCTGCGCCCAGAGCAGCATCACCATCAGCAGCAGGCTGTTGAGGTGCCACTGGTCCTGCTGGATCCAGGAGACCGGGTCACCGCCCAGCCCGGTGACGATGGCGTTCTGGATGCCGATCTGGTCGCGGCCGGCGGGCCGGTAGGCGTAGACGAAGCGCCACACCGTCGCCGCTCCCACCATGCTGATCGCCATGGGGAGGAAGATGATCGTCTTCGAGAGGTTCTCGTAGCGGGGCCGCAGCCGGTCGGACAGCGTGGCGACGGTGAGGCCCAGGACGATGGTGACCGCCGGGACGATCGCCAACCACAGCAGGGTGTTGAAGATCGTGGCCTGGAAGTTGTCGTCGGTCAGCAGGTCCCGGTAGTTGTCCAGCCCCACCCACTCCTCGCTGAGGGCGTCCTGGAAGCTGGCGATGATGGCCAGGATCGAGGGGTAGATCAGGTAGAGCGTGATGGCGAGGTAGGCCGGGAGGATGTAGAGCCACGGCTTGATCCGGTGCTCCCAGGGGCCCGGCAGCAGCTCGGCGAGCTTGTTGAGCACCCAGAAGACGAGGACCGCGGCGCCGACCCCGATGAGGACGGTCACGAGGGTGTTGAGGGCTTTGAGCCACATGCCGGGACCCTTTCTGTACGACTGACGTCAGGACGGGAGAGGGCCGGCGGGAACGACGCGAGGTCGCGCCGTTCCCACCGGCACCGTCGACCTCAGCTGTCCGGCCAGCTGTCGTCGATGTTCTTCAGAGCGGTGTCCAGGTCCTTGTTGCCGCCGACCCAGGCGGTGATCTCGCTCCAGAAGCTGCCCGCGCCGACCTCGCCCGGCATCTGGTCGGAACCGTCGAAGAGGAAGGCGTCGGCCTCCTGGGCGGTCTTGGCAGCCGTCTGCATGATCTTGTTCGGGTACTGGTCCGGCGAGGTCTCCTTGTGCGGGGAGAGGTAGGCGCCGGTCTTCACGGCCTCCTCGCCGATGTCGGGCTCGGCGAGCCACTGCATGACCTTCTCGGTGTCGGCGTCCTTGACGAGCATGGTGGCGAGGTCGCCACCACCCACGACGGGGGGCGCCTCTCCCGCGGTAGCAGGCGGGAAGCCGAACGCGCCGACCTCTTCGTCCAGGTTCTTCTGGACTTTGTCCGGGAAGAAGCCGGTGATGAAGGTGCCCTGCTTCTCCATCCAGCAGCCGGGCTTGGCGTCCCACATCGGGTCGTCGGCCGCGCCGAAGTCGATGGCGGTCGGGTCACCGGGAGCGTTCTTCACCACGTTGGTCTCGAACCAGTCGGCCGACTGGCGAACGGGCTCGGAGTCGAAGGGCTCCTCGTGCGTGACCCACTTGTTGTAGAAGTCGACGCCGCCGAAGCGGGCCACGAGGTCCTCGAACCAGTCGGTCGCGGGCCAGCCGACGGAGCCCTCGGAGAAGATGCCCAGGCACCACGGGTTCTCGCCCTTGCTCGCCTGCTCCTGGGAGAACTGCGCGAGCTCGTCGAGCGACTTGAACTCCGTCGGGAACCCCTGCTTCTCCCACGCCTTCTTCGGGTAGAAGACGATGCTCTTGAGGCTGGCGTTGACGACCAGGCCGTAGTACTTGTCGTTGAACGTGCCGGCGTCGACGATGCCGGGGAGCATGCTGTTGTTGAGGGCCTCCATGTCGATCACGTCGTCGAGCGGCTCGATGCCGTTGCGCTTCACCATGTTGGAGACCACACCGGGCTGCGGGATGATGGCGATGTCGGGCTTGTCGCTGGCCTGCAGCTTGGTCATGATCAGCTTGTCGACGCTGGTGACCTTCTGCCACTTGACCTCGACGTCACCGCCCGCCTTCTCGTCGAGCTTCTTCTTGAGGCCCTCGAGGATGGGGGTGTCCACGCTCGTCCAGATGGTCACGCTGCCGTCGGCTTCCTCGCTGCCCCCGCCGCCACAGGCGGCCAGCGATGCAGCAAGGGCGGTGGTGACCGCGGTGGCGAGGACCGCTCGACGGCGGCGGGTGAAGGTACGCACTGGGGTTCTCCTCGTCTGGGGAGTGACACAGGACACATCAATCTGTCGGTCCACCATTTCCCTCACGTCCAGACAGTGTCAAGCAACGGAACCGCAACGATTCCGGCGGCAGCCGCTGCATCGCTGGCGACGAACCGCTCCGGCACCGCGGCAGTGGACGTCCGTTGACCGGGGCCCGTACGGTGACCTAGGTCACTTCACAACGGATCGTCCGGCACGTTCCTGCCGGTGAAGGGAGCCACTCGTGGCGAACGTCAGCTTCCAGAAGGCCCAGCGCTGGTACCCCGGTGCCGACAGCCCGGCCGTTCCCGGCATCGACCTGGAGATCGAGGACGGCGAGTTCATGGTGCTCGTCGGCCCGTCGGGCTGCGGCAAGTCCACCACCCTGCGCATGCTCGCCGGGCTGGAGGAGGTGACCGACGGCAAGATCTACATCGGTGATCGCGACGTGACCAGGCTGCCGCCCAAGGACCGCGACATCGCGATGGTGTTCCAGAACTACGCCCTCTACCCGCACATGACGGTCGCCGACAACATGGCGTTCTCGCTCAAGATGGCCAAGGTGCCCAAGGAGAAGCAGGAGGAGCGGGTGGCCGAGGCCGCTCGCATCCTCGGCCTCACGGACTACCTCGAGCGCAAGCCGAAGGCACTCTCCGGCGGTCAGCGCCAGCGGGTCGCGATGGGACGGGCGATCGTGCGCTCGCCGCAGGTGTTCTGCATGGACGAGCCGCTGTCGAACCTCGACGCCAAGATGCGCGTGCAGACCCGCACCGACATCGCCAAGCTGCAGGCCGACCTCGGGGTCACCACGGTCTACGTCACCCACGACCAGATCGAGGCGATGACGATGGGCGACCGCGTCGCCGTGATGGACAAGGGCTACCTGCAGCAGGTGGACACCCCGCTCAACCTCTACAACCGCCCGGCCAACCTCTTCGTGGCCGGCTTCATCGGCTCGCCGCAGATGAACCTCATCGAGGCCACCGCCAAGGAGGGGCAGGCCTGCATCGGCGACTACAACGTCCCGGTGGACGAGGCGGCGTCGAGGAAGATGCAGGGCGGCGGCATCACCATCGGCGTGCGGCCGGAGAACTGGCGCGTCGTCGGTGAGAGCGATGGTGGGATGCCGATCAAGATCGCGGTGGTGGAGGAGCTCGGTGCAGACAGCTACGTCTACGGCAGCTCCGACGTCGAGGGCGTGCCCTCGACGGTCATCATCCGGGTCAGCGGGCAGACCCATCCGCGCAAGGGTGACGTGCTGCACGTGACCACCGACCCGGAGCACGTGCACGTGTTCGACACCGAGTCAGGCGAGCGGCTCTCCGACTGAAGCGGTCGTCCCCGGTGCCGGACCACGCTCCCGGGACGCGGTGGCGCGCCCCGGGACGGGTGAACCTGATCGGTGAGCACACCGACTACAACGACGGGCTCGCACTGCCGTTCGCGATCGAGCAGTCGTGCGTGGCCGACGTACGCCGCGCCGAGGGTGCGGACGTCGGGTTCACCGCGACGTCGGCGCAGCTCGACGACCCGGTCGTCGTGGGGTCCCTGGAGGACGTGCGCACCGCGCCCTCCTGGGCCCGCTACGTCCTGGGCTGCGCGTGGGTGCTGGCCGACCGTGGAGCGGACGTGCCGCCGGTCCGCATCGACGTCGGCTGCGACGTGCCCACCGGCGCCGGGCTCTCCTCGTCGGCGGCCGTGGTGTGCTCGGTGACCACCGCCCTGGTCGACCTGCTCGGCCTGGACCTCGACGCCGACGAGCTGCTGGCTGTCACCCGGGCGGTCGAGAACGACGTGGTCGGCGCCCCGACCGGAGGGCTCGACCAGCTGGCCTCGCTGCGCTGCTCGCCCGACCACGCGCTGCTGTGCGACTTCCGCGACTTGTCGACCCGGCAGGTCCCGCTGCCCCTCGCCGACCACGGGCTCGCCCTGCTCGTCGTCGACACCCGCACCGAGCACACCCACTCCGACGGGGAGTACGCCGCCCGGCGCGACGGCTGCGCGCGGGCGGCCAAGGAGCTCGGGGTCGCGTCGCTGCGCGAGGTGGGGAGCGACGACCTGGACCACGCCCTGGGGCGGCTGGACGACGAGGGCCGGCGCTACGTGCGCCACGTCGTCACCGAGAACGAGCGCGTGCGACGGGTCGTGGAGCTGCTCGACCAGGACAGGGCGGCCGACATCGGTCCGCTGCTGACCGAGTCGCACGTCTCCCTGCGCGATGACTACCGCGTGACCGTCCCCGAGCTCGACGTCGCCGTCGAGGCGCTCCTCGACGCCGGCGCGCTCGGGGCGCGGATGACCGGGGGCGGCTTCGGCGGGTGCGTGGTCGCGCTGCTGCCCGAGGCGGAGGTCGAGCCCGCGGCGGCGACCGTCGCCAGGTCCTTCGAGGCACGGGGCCTCGGGGAGCCGCGCCACGTCGTCGCCCGGCCGTCGGAGGGCGCCCACCGGGAGCCGGCGCAGGACCCCGCTCCGTGAGACCACCCCCGCTGCCCGGTGCCGACGCCGTCGACCTGCTCGAGCAGGCCCGCCCTGGCGCGCTCCGCCGCCTGGGGCGTCTCGAGGGGGAGGCGTGGTGCGCACGCCTGCACGCGGTGCTGCCGGACCTGCTCGAGGCGCTCGCGGTCGCCTACCCCGACGCCGACCGGCCCCGGCTCGCCGGCCTGCTGGTCGAGGACGCCCTCGAGGCCACCGCCTCCCGCGAGGAGTCGCTGCGCGTCCTCGACCGGGTCCGCGAGGTCGACCCGAGCTGGTTCCTCGACGGCCGGGTCGGCTACGTCTGCTACGCCGACCGCTTCGCCGGTGACCTCGCCGGGGTGCACGAGCACCTGGACCACCTCGACGACCTGGGCGTCGGCTACCTCCACCTGATGCCGCTGCTCGCACCGCGTGAGGGCGAGAACGACGGCGGTTACGCGGTGGCCGACTACGACGCGGTCGACCCTCGGCTGGGGACCATGGCCGACCTCGAGCGGCTGGCCGAGGCGCTGCACGAGCGCGACGTCGCGCTGTGCGTCGACCTGGTGCTCAACCACACCGCCCGCGAGCACGCGTGGGCGCGGGCCGCGCTCGCCGGGGACCCGACGTACCGCGCCTTCTACCGGTTCTTCCCCGACCGCACGCGGCCGGGACTGTTCGAGCGCACGCTGCCCGAGGTCTTCCCCGACATGGCGCCGGGCAGCTTCACGCACCTGCCCGAGACCGGGGAATGGGTCTGGACCACCTTCCACGAGTTCCAATGGGACCTCGACTGGTCCAACCCCGAGGTGCTGCGGGCGATGACGGGCGTGCTGCTGCGGCTCGGCAACCACGGGGTCGACGTGGTGCGCCTCGACGCCGCGCCCTTCCTGGGCAAGCGGATGGGCACCGACTGCCAGAACCAGCCCGAGGCCCACGCGATCCTGCAGGTGCTGCGCGCCCTCACCCGGCTGGCCATGCCCGGCCTGGTGCTCAAGGCGGAGGCGATCGTCGGGCCCGACCAGCTGCTGCCCTACCTCGGCGCCCACGAGCACCAGCGTCCCGAGTGCCAGCTGGCCTACGACAACCAGCTGATGGTGATGCTCTGGTCGGCGCTGGCCAGCCGCAGCGTCACGCTGGCCGAGCAGTCGCTGGGCCGCCGCGCCGCGACGCCGGCCGGCACGGGATGGATCAGCTACGTCCGCTGCCACGACGACATCGGCTGGGCCGTGGGCGACGGGGACGCCTGGGCCGTCGGGCTCGACCCCGAGCAGCACCGGCGCTTCCTGGCGGCGTACTTCGCCGGGGACCACCCCGGGTCGTTCGCGCGGGGCCTGGACTTCCAGGTCGACCCCCTCTCGGGGAGCCGCCGCACGTCGGGCATGACCGCGTCGCTGGCGGGGCTCGAGGCGGCACTGGCGTCGGGGGACGACAAGGCGGTCGCCGCCGCGCTGCTGCGGATCGAGCTGCTCCACGCCGTCGCCTACTCCTTCGGCGGGCTGCCGCTGGTCTACATGGGCGACGAGGTCGCCCTGCTCAACGATCCAGCCTGGGCCGAGGACCCGGCGCACGCCGACGACAACCGATGGCTGCACCGGCCCCGCATGGACTGGGAGGTCGCGCAGCGGCGGCACGACCCGGCGACGCCGCAGGGACGGGTCTTCGCGGCGCTGGTGGCCCTGGGCCGGGTGCGGCGCAGCACCGACTCGCTGCGCTCCGACGCCACCACCCGGGTCGTCCGGCACGGCAACCACCACGTGCTCGCCTACGTCCGCCACCACCCGCGTGCGGCGCCGGTGCTGTGCCTGGCGTGCTTCAGCGACGAGCCCCAGACTGTCGAGCCCTGGGTGCTCGAGGCGGCCGGGCTGCGCGGTGGCGCCGAGCCGCGGGTGCTGCACTCCTCCCGCGCCGGGGGGCCGGTCGCCCCGGTCGGCGATCCGCTGCGCCTTCCGGCGTGGTCGTTCGTGTGGCTGACCTCCGACTGACGGGCAGGGGAGGGCGCGCGGTCAGCCCTCGGCGCGGCGGGCGGAGCGCTCGACCGCCTCGACGTAGGTCGGGAAGAGCCCGGAGGGAAGGTCGTGGCCCATGCCCGGCACCAGCATCAGGTGGGAGCCGGGGATCGCCCGGGCGGTGGCGCGGCCGCCGGTGTGGTGGACCATCCGGTCGCTCAGCCCGTGGAGCACCGTCGTGGGCACGGTGACCTTCCCCAGCGCCCGGCGGCGGTCGGGCTGGGTGAGGATCGCCAGCATCTGGCGCATGACACCGGACAGGCTGATGCCGCGGTCCCAGGTCTCCGCCGCGCGCCGGCGCGAGCGCTCGACCGGGTCGCGGTAGCCCGGGGACCCGATGATCCCGGAGAACCTCGCCGACCGCTCGACGTACTCCTCGCGGGTGCGGCCGGCGCGGCCGAGCAGGTGGGGGAGCAGGCGCGGGTCCTGCCAGCCGCTGAGGCGGTGTCCGGTGCTCGACATCACCGAGGTCAGCGACAGCACGCGGTCGGGGTGCTCGATCGCCAGCGTCTGGGCGATCATCCCGCCCATGGAGACGCCGCAGACGTGGGCGCCCTCGAGGCCCAGGTCGTCGAGGACGGCCAGGCCGTCGCGCGCCATGTCGCTCAGGGAGTACGGCGCGGCGGACCGCACGCCCAGGAAGGCCTTGACCAGGTCCTGGCGCCGCACGCGGTGGCCGTCCTCGGAGGTGAACCGGTCCGAACGGCCCGTGTCGCGGTTGTCGTAGCGCGCCACGAAGAAGCCGGCGTGCGCGAACCGCCGGCACAGCTCCTCCGGCCACCACGTCATCGGCCCGCCCAGGCCCATGACGAGCAGGAGAGGGCGGCCGGCGGGGTCGCCGAAGGTCTGGTAGCAGATCTCGAGACCGTCGGGCGTGGTGGCGAACCGCTCCTCCGACGCACGCACCCCGGCCAGGTCCTCGGCCGTCGGCTCGGACGCCGTGCCCTCGCCGCTCCGCCCGGTCCCGTCGGTGAGGCCGGTCCCGCTGGTCTCGCTGGTCTCGCTCATGCGCTCCAGGCTAGTCAGGCGGCCGGGCGGCACCGGACAGGGCCGAAGGTTGTTCAGGTCCTCCCCCTCAGGTCCCACCCAGAAGGGCGTGGGCGGCGTACCTTGGTCAGGTGTCCACGTTCACTGGGGCCACGCGTTCCCCGCTGGCCGACTTCCTGGTGCCCGACGGGTTCGCCGGTCCGCGCGGCCTGAGGGCCCTGGCGCGCGAGGCGAGCGTGGTCACCGAGGCCGTGGCCCACCGCCGCCGGGCCGCCGTCACGCTCGCCCAGCACCGCGCGACGCCCTACGCCGTGCGCCGCGACCGGCACACCGTCAACGACCCGGTCCTGCTGGTGCCGGGCTTCATGGCGGGCGACTGGACGCTGGCGCTGATGAGCCGTCACCTGCGGCTGCTGGGCTTCCGCACCTACCGCTCCGGCATCCGCGCCAACGTCGGTTGCCTCGACGAGGGCACGCACGCGCTGGAGCGCCGTCTCGAGCACATCGCCGCCCGCCGCGAGCGCAAGGTGACGATCGTCGGCCACAGCCTCGGCGGGATGATGGCGCGCGGCCTCGCCGCCCGCCGGCCCGACCTGGTCGCCGGCATCGTGACGATGGGCAGCCCGATCCTGGCCCCGGGCGCGGCCCACACCAGCCTCCTGGCGATGGTCTCGCTGCTGCGCCGCCTGGAGTCGCTGGGGCTGCGGGTGATGGGCGAGGACTGCACCGAGGGCGGCTGCGCCCTGCGCATGTGGGAGGAGTCGCAGCAGCCGCTGCCCGACGGGTTCCCCTTCACCGCGATCTACTCCCCCCGCGACGGCATCGCCGACTGGCGCGCCTGCATCGACCCGGCCGGCCAGGCTCGGGAGGTCCGCACCAGCCACATCGGCATGGCGCTCGACCCCGTGGTCATCGACCTGGTCATCGAGACCCTCGCCGCGATCCACAACCAGCCCCTCGAGCACCGACAGCCTCATCGGCTCGCCCCCGGCTCGCGGGTGGCCAGCTAGGCAGGTGCGCCGACGCGCCGCTGCCCACCCTCAGACCCTGGGCCACCCGGCGGGGAGCTCGTCGAGGCGCGGCGGGTCGGCCCCGCGGCGCGTGACGGTGACCGCGGCGGCGGCGTGCGCCGCGGAGAGGTACTCCGCGACCTGGCTGTGCGTCGGGCCCCCGGCCCACGCGCCCGCGGCCCGGTCCGGGAGTGTCGCGGCGACCAGCGCGGCCATGAACGAGTCGCCCGCGCCGACCGTGTCGGCCACCTCGACCGTGCGGGACTCGGCGACCACGACCACCCCGGCGCGGCTGATCGCGGTCGCGACCCCGCCGCCTCCGGTCACCACGACCAGCGCGGGGCCCTGCTCGAGCACGGCCTGCGCCACCTCGATGACCGGCCTGCCGGGCTGGAAGAACGCGGCGTCCTCGTCGCTCAGCTTGACCAGGTCGCAGAGCGCGGCGAGCTCGAGGACGTCGCGCCAGGCCGCCTCCGCGTCGGGGGTGAACACCGGGCGCGCGTTGGGGTCGAAGCTGACCGGCAGGCCGGCACGGTGGGCCTGGTCGGCCAGCGCGACCACCGCGTCGCGGCCCGGACGCACGCCGGCGCCGATCGAGCCGACGTGGAGGGCCCGGCAGTCGCCGGGCAGCGGGGTCGGCGGCAGGTCCCACCTGACCGCGAAGTCGTAGGTCGCCACCCCGGTGTCGTCCAGGTGGGCGGTCGCCACCCCGGTCGGGGCCGAGGGGTCCACCACACCATCGGCGAGGGCGACGTGGCTGGCGCTCAGGTGGTCGCGCACCAGCTGCCCGTCGGCGTCGTCGCCGAGCCGGGTGACCAGACGGGTCGGCACGCCCAGGCGCGCGAGGCCCACCGCGACGTTCATCGGCGAGCCGCCCGGCCGGCGTACGGTCTCGCCCGAGGGTGGGACGACGACGTCGACCAGCGACTCACCGACCACCAGGACGACCACGACGTGCCGGCCTCAGTGTTCGAAGTCGATGCTGGCGTAGGTCTTGAGCTTCATCAGCTGGTGCTCGGAGGTGATCGAGCGGATCGTGCCGCTGCGACCGCGCATGACCAGCGAGTGCGTGGTCGCGCCGCCGCCGCGGAAGTGCACCCCGCGCATCAGCTCGCCGTCGGTGATGCCGGTGGCCACGAAGAAGCAGTCGTCCGCGGCGACCAGGTCGTCGGTGGTCAGCACGGCGTCGGGGGTGAGGTCGTGCCCGGCGTCGAGCGCGCGTTGGCGCTCCTCGTCGTCCTGCGGCCACAGGCGTGCCTGGATGACCCCGTCGAGGCACTTCAGCGCACAGGCCGCGATGATGCCCTCGGGCGTGCCCCCGACGCCTAGCATCAGGTCGACGCCGGTGCCGGCGCGGGCGGCCATGATCGCGCCGGCCACGTCGCCGTCGCTGATGAACTTGATGCGGGCGCCGGTCGCCCGGACCTCCTCCACGATCGACTCGTGGCGCGGCCGGTCGAGCAGCACGACGGTGACGTCCTCGGCGCGGGCGTTCTTGGCCTTGGCGACGGCGTGGATGTTCTCCTTGACCGGCTTGCGGATGTCGACGACGTCGCGGGCGTCGGGGCCGGTGACGAGCTTCTCCATGTAGAAGACCGCGGAGGGGTCGTACATCGAGCCGCGCGGAGCGACCGCCATGACGGAGATCGCGTTGTTCTGTCCCTTGGCCGTGAGCGTGGTGCCGTCGATCGGGTCCACCGCGACGTCGGTCTCCGGTCCGGTGCCGTCGCCCACCTCCTCGCCGTTGAAGAGCATCGGCGCGTTGTCCTTCTCGCCCTCGCCGATCACGACGACGCCGCGCATGCCGACGGTCGAGATCAGCGTGCGCATCGCGTTGACGGCGACCCCGTCCGCACCGTTCTTGTCGCCGCGGCCCACCCAGCGGGCGGCGGCCATGGCGCCGGCCTCGGTGACGCGCACGAGGTCGAGGGCGAGGTTGCGGTCGGGGGCGGAGGGCGACGGAGTCAGGGGTGGCGGAGGCGGGACCGACATGGGCTCACCCTAGCGGCCCCCGCCCCCCGCGAGGGGCTGGGCGGGTCCGGGAGAATGGCCCCCATGAGCAGTCAGGCAGGGCGTTACCAGCGTTCGTTCTCCGGCATGGTGGGAGCGCTGCTCGTCCTGCTGCTCGTGATCGGCGGCTACGTGGCGTTCCGGGCCGTGAACCGCAACGAGCCCGCCGACCCGGTCACGCCGTTCGACTGGCGCGGTCCCGCGTCCTACGCCCGTGAGCAGGCCGACTTCGAGCTCCTCGCCCCCGCCTCGCTGCCGCGCGGCTGGTTCGCGACCAGTGCCCGCTGGACCGGTGGGCGCGAGGCCCACTGGCACCTCGGCGTGCTCACCCAGCGCCGGCAGTACCTCGGGGTCGAGCAGGAGGACCGGTCGGTCGACGACATGGTCGAGGAGTACGTCGACCCGGACGCCGCGCGCGGCAAGGACGTCCGCATCGACGGGCAGACGTGGCAGTCGTGGTTCGACGACGAGGACCAGGCGCTGGTGCTGGAGCGCGACGACGTGACCACGCTGGTGGTCGGGACCGTCGACCGCGGCACGGTCGAGGGCTTCGTGCGCACCCTGCGCTGAGCCCGACGGGTCAGTCGTCCCCGTCCTCCGAGGATCGGCCCGTGGGCTGGGCGAGCACCGCCTCGAGCCGCTCCCGGGCGCCGTCGAGCCAGTGCTGGCAGATCTCGGCCAGCTTCTCGCCGCGCTCCCACAGCGCGATCGACTCCTCGAGCGTGGCCCCGCCCTGCTCGAGGGTGCGCACCACCTCGAGCAGCTGGGCCCGCGCGTCCTCGTAGCTCAGGCCGTCCTCGGCCGGACGGTCGCTGGTGCCGGGGCTGGGGCTGGGGCTGGGGCTCATGAGGGTTCTCCTGGGTCGGGCGTGGCTGGCGGGTGGGCCCGCGGGTCGGCCACGGTCAGCGCGAGGCGGCCGGCGTGCAACCGGGCCGAGACGGCGTCGCCGGGGCTGACCTCGTCGGGGGAGGTCAGGACGTGCCCGTCGGCGTCCTGGAGCACCGCGTAGCCGCGGCGCAGGGTCTCCAGCGGCGAGAGCGCCCGGACCCGGGCCCGGGTGTGGTCGACGTCGTCGGCCGCACGGTCGAGGAAGTGGGTCAGGCAGCGGCGGGTGCGCTCGCGCAGGTGCGCGACCTCCTCGCTGCGCTCCTCCAGGAGGCTGGTGGGTGCCGCCAGGCAGGGTCGGTCGCGCAGCCGCTGGAGCTGGTTGTGCTCGGCGGCGACGTGGTTCCACAGGAAGCGCCGGCCGCGGTCGCGCAGCTCGGCCACGCGCCGCTGCTCCTCGCCCACGTCGGGCACGACCAGCTTGGCGGCGTCCGTGGGGGTCGAGGCGCGGACGTCGGCGACCAGGTCGAGCAGCGGGGTGTCGGGCTCGTGCCCGATCGCCGAGACCACCGGGGTGCGCAGGCCGGCGACCGTGCGCACCAGGGTCTCGTCGGAGAACGGCAGGAGGTCCTCGACCGAGCCGCCGCCGCGGGCCACGACGATCACGTCGACGGCCGGGTCGCGCTCGAGCCGCTGCAGGGCCTCGACGACCTCGCGGACGCAGTTGACCCCCTGCATGCTGGCGTAGGCCGTGACGATCTCGGCCGCCGGCCAGCGTCGCCTGGCGTTCTCGACCACGTCGCGCTCGGCTGCGGACCCCTGGCCGGTGACCAGGCCGATCCGGCCCGGCAGGAAGGGGAGCCTGCGCTTGAGCTCGGTGGCGAAGAGGCCCTCGGCGGCCAAGAGCTGGCGGCGGCGCTCGAGCCGGGCGAGGAGCTCGCCGAGGCCCACCATCCGGATCTCGTCGGCAGCGAGGCTGAACGAGCCGCGCTGGGCGAAGAACCGGGGACGCCCGTGCACGACCACGCTGGCACCCTCGACGACCGGGGGATCGGCCCCGTCGACGACCGCCCGCGGGCAGGTGACGGTCATGGTGACGTCGCCGAGGGAGTCGCGCAGCGTGATGAAGACGGTGTTGATCGCGTGGGGCCGGTTGACCTGGGTGATCTGCCCCTCGACCCACACCGCGCCGAGGCGATCGACCCACCCGGCCACGAGCTGGGCGATCTGTCGCAGCGGCGCGGGACGCTCCGCGCTGGTCTCGAGCGCCACGTCACCTCCTGCCGGCCGGGTCGGCCCGGACTGACCGGGTGCCCGGCGGTCGCCGGGCTGGTCGGCACCCTACGCGGCACCTCCTACGATGAAGGACATGAGCACCGACCTGGGGATCCCGCCTGTCCTCGACACCGAGGAGGCCGACCGCGCGCTCCTGCTGGCCGCGCCGCGTGGCTACTGCGCCGGCGTCGACCGGGCCGTCATCACCGTGGAGAAGGCGCTCGACCTCTACGGCGCGCCGGTCTACGTGCGCAAGCAGATCGTGCACAACAAGCACGTGGTCTCCAGCCTCGAGCAGCGCGGTGCGGTGTTCGTGGAGGAGCTCGACGAGGTGCCCGAGGGCGCCACCGTCGTGTTCTCCGCCCACGGCGTCTCGCCCGCGGTGCACCAGCAGGCGGCCGAGCGCAGGCTGAAGACGATCGACGCCACCTGCCCCCTGGTCACCAAGGTCCACCACGAGGCCCGCCGCTTCGCCACCGAGGACTACGACATCCTGCTGATCGGCCACGCCGGCCACGAGGAGGTCGAGGGGACCGCCGGTGAGGCGCCCAGCCACATCCAGCTGGTCGAGACCCCCGCCGACGTCGCGAAGGTCGAGGTCCGCGACCCGGCGAAGGTCGCCTGGCTGTCCCAGACCACGCTGTCGGTCGACGAGACGATGGCGGTCGTCGCCGCGATCCGCGAGCGCTTCCCGCTGCTGCTCGACCCGCCGTCGGACGACATCTGCTACGCCACCCAGAACCGTCAGATGGCGATCAAGGAGATCTCCCGCGAGGCCGACCTGGTGATCGTGGTCGGCTCGGGCAACTCCTCCAACTCGGTGCGGCTGGTCGAGGTCGCCCTCGAGGCCGGCGCCAAGGACGCCCACCGCGTCGACGACGCCTCGGAGATCGACGAGGCCTGGCTCGAGGGCGTGCGCTCGGTGAGCGTGACCTCGGGCGCCTCCGTCCCCGAGGAGCTGGTGGAGGGCGTCCTGTCCTGGCTCAACGAGCGGGGCTACCCGGCGGCCCGGGCGGTGCACACCGCGGAGGAGTCCCTGATCTTCGCCCTGCCGCCGGAGCTGCGCCGTGACCTGCGGGCGGCCCAGAAGTCCTGAGCCTCGCTCAGGAGACGCTGGCCTCCGTCGAGCGCTGCTGCCCGGTGGGCGGAGCCGGTGCGCCGGCCGGGGGCGGCAGCTCGCGGTGGCGGCGCAGCTGCCCGTCGTTGCGCAGGGCCACCTGGCGCAGTCCGAGCACGGCCAGGGTGAGGGCGTAGGCGACCGCCAGCGCGACCGCGTGGTGGGCCAGGCCCGAGACCAGCGCCTGCAGCAGCCCGTCGTCGGCACGCGCCACGGCGCTGCGATCGACGACCGCCAGCACGAGCACCGCGACCCCGAGCGCCAGCGGGGGCAGCACGCCGACGGCGAAGAACTCGCGCGGGCGCACCAGCAGCGCCGCACCCACGCAGGCGGCCACGAGGGCGAGGTCGAAGAACCAGCCGAGGCGGTCGCCCACGGCGAGCTGCAGGAGGACCGCGACCGCGAGGGACACGGCCACACCGGAGACGACAAGGGCGCCGGGGTGGCGACCTTCTTCCCAGAGAGTGCGGTGGGCCACGGGGTCAAGGTACGTAGTCTCAGCCGGTCTCCGAGCCCGCCACGCCGAAGGGGTGGGTCCCGGGGCGGTCTCGCGTCTCCTGCTCGGCGACCAGCTCCTCCGTCGTCGGCACGCGGGGGGAGAGGTCGACCAGCGACGGCGTGGGCACGGTCGTGGCGACGACCCCGAGGTCGGCGAAGCGACGGGAGGAGACCAGCACCCGGCTCTCCAGCGAGCCGATCGTGGCGTTGTAGGAGGTGACCGCGCTGCCCAGGGACCGACCGAGCTTGTCGAGGTGGCCCACCATCGTGGCGAGCCGCTCGTGCAGGTCGCGACCGAGCCGGTGGATCTCGCGGGCCTGGTCGCTCACCGCCTGCTCGGTCCAGGCGTGGGCCACGGTGCGCAGCAGCGCGATGAGCGTGGTCGGCGTGGCCAGCACCACGCGGCGGTCCGCCGCCCACTCCAGCAGGCCGGGGTCGGACTCCAGCGCCGCGGACAGGAACGACTCGCCGGGCATGAACAGGACGACGAGCTCGGGCGACCCGGGCAGCGAGCGCCAGTAGGCCTTGCCGCCGAGGGTCTCGACGTGCTGGCGCACGTGGCGGGCGTGGCGGCGCAGGTGCGCCTCGCGCTCCTCGGGCTGGTCGTCGGGGCACTCGCACGCGTCGAGGAACCCCTCGAGCGGGACCTTGGCGTCGACCACCACCTGGCGGCCGCCGGCGAGGTGCACCACGAGGTCGGGACGCTGCAGCGCCCCGTCGGCGTCGCGGGTGCTGACCTGCTCGGTGAAGTCGCACCGGTCGACCAGGCCGGCGATCTCCACCGCCCGGCGCAGGTGCAGCTCGCCCCAGCGGCCCCGCACCTGCGGGCGCCGCAGCGCGGTGGACAGGGCCGTGGTCTCGCGCCGGAGCAGGTCCGTGGAGTGCCGCATCTGGCCGACCTGCTCGTCGAGCGCGGACTGCCAGGCCACACGGCCGTGGTCGAGCTCGCGCAGCCGCTCCTCCAGCCGGGTGAGGCCGTCCCGCACGAGCGCCTGGTCCACGGCCGGCGCGACGGCCCCGGACCCGAGAGCACCGGCGCGGGTGCGGGCCCAGAGCACGCCGGAGACCAGGCCGAGCAGCGCCCCGACGAGGAGGCTGACGAGCAGGGCGAGGGCGAGCGTCGCGGTCATGGGAGGAGCATCACCGAGAGCGCCGACAGAACCGGGGAGGTCAGGCCGACACGCGCCACCAAGCAGACACGCCTCGCTGACGCGTCGCAAGCAGAGTCTTCACGACCGTTGACGAGTCCGTTGCCGCCGTTGCCGCCGTCGCCCTCCTGCGGAAGGCTGTCGGTCATGAGGGGCCCTGGACGCGGCTCGAGCCGCGAGGAGTCGTCATGACCGAGCTGGCGTGGGACGAGGTGGCGCGCCGCTTCGAGCGGGAGCGCAGCTGGTGGGTGCACACCACGGGTCTGGACGGTCCGCATGCGGTGCCCGTGTGGGGTGTGGTGCTCGACGGCGTCCTCACCTTCTACGGCGACCCGCGCGCCGTGCGCTCACGCAACCTCGCCGCAGATCCGCGTCTCGTCGTGACGCTCGAGGACGCGGAGCACCCGGTCATCGTGCGGGGCACGGCGAGGCCCGCCGGGGCGGCGGCGGCCCGCCCGGGCATGGCTGAGGCCTATCGTGCCAAGTACGGTGGAGAGCACGACGCCGAGTACCTCCCCGACGCAGCGTACGCCGCTGAGGCCCTGGCCTACGTCGTGCAGCCGACGAGGGCGATGACCTGGGAGGTCACCTCGATCTCGGCGTGGCGGGTCCGGCGCTGGCACGCGCCTCCGGGGTGAGCGGCGCTCACCTAGATGTCGTCTGCTAGGAGCGCAGCGGCCGCAGCGGCCTGCAGCCCCAGCCACAGCTCCGCCACGTCTGCGGTGTCGGAGAGGCTGCGTCCGGTCAGCGCCTCGACCCTGGAGATCCGGTAGACGAGCGTCTGTTTGTGGACGTGCAGCCGTGCCGCCGTGCGCTGCCACGACCGGTTCTCCTCGAGGAAGGCCCGCAGCGTCCCGACGAGGTCGCTGGAGTGGTGCTCGTCGTAGTCCAGCAGCGGCCCCACCACCCGCCTGGCGACGGCTCTGCCGTCCTCGCGGTCGGGCGGCAGGAACAGGGACGCGCCGAGGTCGTCGGCATGACGCACCAGCGATCGCCTGCGCTCCTGGGCGCGGTGCAGCGACCACAGCGCCTCGCGACGTGCGGCGGGCAGCTCGGCCGCGTCGGTGACCGGGTCGCTGGCGCCCGCGGCCCAGCCCGTGCGCAGGCGGGCCACCAGGAGGTCGAGGTCCTCGGCGTCGTCGTCGATGAGCACGAAGGTGACAGAGGCGCGGGTCAGCATGAGGTGGTCGACGCCGGCGTCGTCGAGCTCGTGGTGGAGGTGGTGCAGCTCCTCGTCCTCGACGGCGTCGCCCGCACAGGCGACCAGGAGCAGCGGTCGACGAGCCAGGCCGCGCTCCTCGAGCTGGACCAGGGCGAGCGCCGGGTCGACGCGGCGGTCCAGCAGCTGCGCGAGCAGTGAGGCCCCGAGGCGCCGGGCACGCTCACGCTCGGCGAACAGCCACGTCTGCTGCAGCGCGGCCGCGGCGGCCAGGTGGCGCATGACGGTGGCGTCGGGCAGCTGGCCGGTGTCCGAGCGCGCCACCAGCACCGTGGACCGTGGCCCCGGCATGAGCACGGCGACGCCCTCGTCCGATGCCAGGTGCAGCAGGGCCGGCGCGTCGTCCCCGTTCGCAGTCCACCACTGGCGGACCGCGTCGTGCACGTCGTCCACGCCGCGCCGCGCCTGGTTCACCGAGCGGCCGGTGACCGGGTCGACCACGTCCAGGGAGCAACCGGCCACCTCCTCGAGCGAGCGGAGAAGCGCGTCCCGGGGAAGGTCGAGGACGCTGGTGCGACGCAGCAGCTCGTAGACCTCGACGGTCTGCTGGATGCGCGTCCGGTCCTCGCGAGCTGCGGCGTCGGCGACCGCGCGGGCGAGCGCGACGAACGGGATCTCGTAGCGCGTCAGCAGCAGGGGCAGCGCGCACGCGTTCGCGGCCGCCAGCATGTCGTCGCTGAGGGGAGGGGCCTCCATGTTCTCGCCGAGAGCGATGCCCGCGGCCCCCACCGAGTCGAGCCGGGTGACGTACTCCACCTGCGCCGCCCGCGACGCCGGGATCCCGATGCCGGTGGTCATGAGCAGGTCCCCGCGTCCGATCCAGTGCCAGGGGTCGCGGAGCTCGCACACGTGGGCCCAGCCGATGGTGCGGTCGAGACCTGCACCGCCGGACAGCACCCTCGTGGCGAGCTCGGGCTGGGAGATCAGCTCGGCCACCGTGATCGACATCTGCCCCTCGTCCCTTCGTACGAACTTGGCGTCCAAGTTCGGACTCGCGACCCATTGTGACGCACGGCACGCCGTTCCTAGCCTGGCGTCGTCCGGCCCTGTCGTCATACACCGGCGTCAGGGCGGCCCGAGTGCCTCAGGAGGCGACCGTGTCGGCCGTGAAGCAGCTGCAGCGTGTGAGCCGGAGCATCTACGTGGCGGGCGAGCTCCGGGAGAGCGCCGCGTCGGAGACCTTCCCGGTGGTCGACCCGGCCACCGAGGAGCAGCTCGGTGAGGTCGCCGACGCCACCGACGACGAGGTCGACGAGGCGCTGGCGGTGGCCGCGGACGCCTGGCCCCGGTGGTGGGCCCTGTCCGCGCTCGAGCGGGCCGAGCGGCTGCACGGCGTGGCGCAGACGCTGCGCCGGATGCGCGGTGAGCTCGCCGAGCTGCTCACCCGGGAGATGGGCAAGCCGTACAAGGAGAGCGCGGACGAGGTCGACTGGTCCATCACCGCCCTGGACTACTACGCCGAGGTCGGCCGCCACGACATGGGCCACGTCCTCGGCCCGGCCGTCGCAGGACAGATGCACTACACGGTCAAGGAGCCGATGGGTGTGGTGGCCGTGGTGCTGCCGTTCAACTATCCCTTCGTCCTCCTCTGCTGGGAGGCAGCCGCGGCCCTGGCCGCAGGCAACGCGGTGGTCGTCAAGCCCTCGGAGTACACGAGCCTGAGCACCCTGCGCTTCGTCGAGGCCTTCGAGGAGCTCGGTCGCGGCGTGGTGCAGTGCGTCACGGGTGGTGGCCGGGTCGGTCGCCGGCTCGTGGAGAGCGAGGGGACCCACATGGTGGCGTTCACGGGGAGCATCCCGACCGGGCGCGTGGTGGCGAGGGCCTGTGCGGAGACCTTCAAGCCGCACCTGATCGAGACCTCGGGCAACGACCCGTTCCTCGTCATGCCGAGCGCGCCGCTCGAGACGGCGGCCCGCGGGGCGGCCTTCGCGGCGTTCATCAACTGTGGCCAGGTGTGCACCTCGGCCGAGCGGTTCTACGTGCACGAGGACGTCTACGACGAGTTCGCCCGGCTGGTGGTCGAGCAGGTCACCGCGCTGCGCGTGGGCAACGGCCTGGACAAGGTCGACCTCGGCCCCATGGTAAGCGCCAAGGAGTACGAGCGGTTCCAGCGGATCGTGGACCGTGCGGTGGAGCAGGGAGCGCAGGTCGCCTGTGGCGGCCGGCGTCCGGAGCGCCTCGAGCGCGGGTACTTCTACGAGCCGACGGTCCTGCTCGACGTCCGCCCGGACATGGACATCGTCAACGGCGAGAGCTTCGGACCGGTGGCGCCCCTGGTGAAGGTCAGCAGCTTCGAGGAGGCGATGCGGCTCGCCAATCGCTCGGAGTACGGCCTCGGCGCCAACCTCTACAGCCAGGACCTCCAGGAGGTCGCGGCGGCGACCAGCGGCTTCGAGAGCGGCATGGTCTGGATCAACGCCCCGCTGCTCGACAACGACGCGGGCCCGTTCGGCGGTCGCAAGCTGTCAGGGTCCGGGCGGCAGCTAGGTGCCGAGGGGCTCGATCAGTTCCGGCACACCAAGCTCGTCATGGTCGACCCGGGCGCACGGAGCCAGGACTTCTGGTGGTTCCCCTACAGCGACGACGAGGCCTACCCCGGCAGCTGAGGCAGGGCAGATCAGGCTCCACGAAAGGAACAGGCAATGGACGACAGGATCCCGGGCCCGCTGGAGGAGCGCATCGCCCACTACGAGCGGCCCGGCAACGATCCGGGGCCGCTGGCGGAGGTGGACTGGGCCGTCCTCGTGGCGACCGGGATCCTGCTGCCCGTCGTGTGCCTGGTGCTCGGCTGGTTCCTGGGGTGGCCGTCGTGAGCGCCGAGGAGCGTCTCAGCCCCGAGGCACGGGTCGAGGGCGAGACCGCCTGGCCCCTGCTGCCGACCGAGCGCACCTGGCAGCAGCGGCGGCTGTTCATCGTCCTGCTGGTCGCCGCCTCCGCCACGTGGTGCTACGTCATCGGCGAGTACGTCGGCTACTACCTGCCGCTGTGGCCGGGCTTCCTCGCCATGACCGCCGGGGCCATGGTCGGCATGCTCCTGGTCACCCTGGCCGTGGTGCCGTCCTCGGCCCGCTACGGCATCGACTCGATCCAGGCGGCGGTTCCGCAGTTCGGCCGCAACGGCTGGGTGCTGACCGTCCTCCTGCAGTACGTGTCGATCATCGGGTGGAACGCCCTGCTGCTGATCTTCTTCGGCAAGTCGCTCGCCGAGTTCCTCAACACCGTGGGAATCGGCGGGAGCGGGCTGGAGAACTGGATCGTCCCGGTGGGGACCCTCGTGGCGTGCGCCACGGTCTTCGTGATCCTGGTCCGGGGCGCCACGGGTCTCGAGCGGGTGTCGATGGTGCTCTTCTTCTTCATCGTCGGCGTGGGGATCTTCCTCATCGTCATGCTCCTGGCGAAGGAGGGCGGTGCCCTGGCCGACGCCCAGCCGGCGTACGCCTCCGGCAAGCGCCTGGACTTCATGTACGGCATCGAGATCGGCGTGGTCAGCCTGCTCTCCTGGTGGCCCTACATCGGCTCGATGACCCGCCAGGCCCCGACGCCGCGCGTGGCCGTGATGCCCTCGATGCTCGGCATGGGCCTCCCGGTGCCGGTGCTCAGCTTCGTCGGTCTGGCCGGGATCCTGGTGCTCGAGACCTCGGACCCGGCGCAGTGGCTGACCAAGGTCGGTGGTGACCTCCTCGGCGCGATCGCGCTGGTGTTCGTGATGGCGGCGAACTTCGGCACCGCGACCGCCGGCATCTACGCCTCGACCGTCGGCCTCAAGGCCGTGCCGGGACTCCGCAGGATGTCGTGGAACGCCGCTCTCCTGCTCTCCCTGGCGCCGGTGGTGGTCATCGGCGTGGTGACCCCGGACTGGTTCTTCGACCACTTCGGCACCTTCCTGGCCTACATCGGCGTCTTCTTCGCCCCGGTCGTCGGGATCCAGATCGCCGACTACTTCGTGCTGCGGCGTCAGCGCATCAGCCTGCGGGCCATCTACGACCCGTCGCCCGACGCGCCGTACGCCTACTGGTTCGGCCTCAACCCGGCGGCGCTGCTCGCGATGGCCGCCGGCGTGGGCACCTACCTCTACCTGCTCAACCCGCAGTCGTACGCCGTCCACGAGCCGTTCTCCTGGATCGGCGCGTCACTCCCCGCCGCGCTCGTGGCGGCCGTCGTCCACGTCGTCGTCACCTTCGCCCTCGTGCGGCCCGCGGGTCGTGGTGGCTACCACGACTCCGCCTCGCACGTCTCCAGGCAGCGGCAGATGCCGGTGGAGCCGAGGGGCTGAGGTCCGCTCGGTCCCGCACCGAGCAGGAAAGGAACACCGTGCCGGTCAGCTTGCCCTCCCGTGCCCAGGTCGTCGTCATCGGTGGTGGCGTCGTGGGCTGCAGCGTCGCGTACCACCTCGCCAAGCGCGGATGGGACGACGTGGTCCTGCTCGAGCAGCACACGCTCACGTCGGGCACGACGTGGCACGCCGCTGGGCTGGTCACGCAGGCGCGCCCCACCTGGGGCACCCGTGAGGTCGTGCGGCGGAGTCTCGAGATCTTCCGCGGGCTCGAGGAGGAGACCGGCCTCTCCACGGGCTACACCGAGACCGGGACGGTCCACCTGGCGATGTCCGACGACCGGTGGGAGGAGCTCCTGCGCCAGGCGACGCTGGCCCGCACCAGCGGCATCCGGGTCGAGCTGCTCGACCCGGAGCAGACCGTGGCGCTGTTCCCGCCACTGGACCCCACCGGCCTGCGGGGCTCCCTGCACTACCCGGACGAGGGGCGGGCGACGGCGACCGACGTGACGCTGTCGCTCGCCAAGGGCGCCCGGCTGCGGGGCGCCACCGTGCTGGAAGGGGTGCCGGTCCTCGACGTCCTGACCCGGCAGGGGCGGGCCATCGGCGTGCGGACCCCGCTCGGGGACGTCGAGGCGGAGTACGTCGTGAACTGCACCGGCATGTGGGGCCGCGAGGTCGGCGCGATGGCCGGTGTCGCCCACCCCGTGCAGGCCCTCGCGCACTACTACGTCGTCACCGAGAAGATCGACGGCCTGCCGGACCGGATGCCGACCATCAAGAGCGGAGACGACTGCGCCTACGTCAAGGACGACGCGGGGTCGCTCATGGTCGGCTTCTTCGAGCCGGGCAGCCATCCCTGGGCGTCGCGCGGGATCCCGCCGGACTCCGCGTTCACCCACCTCCCGGAGAACTGGGAGCACATCGGCCCCTTCTACGAGCAGATGACCGAGCGGATACCGGTGCTGGCCGACGCCGGCATCCGGCTCTTCTTCGGCGGTCCGGAGAGCTTCACGCCCGACGGGCTCTACCACCTCGGCGAGGTGCTCGGGCTGCGGAACTACTTCGTGGCCGCCGGCTTCAACTCCGTCGGCATGCTGAGCGGACCGGGCGCGGGGTCGGTGCTCGCCGACTGGATCGTCGACGGCCGCTCGCCCTTGGACCTGCCGGAGGTCGACCCGCGACGGGTCATGCCGCACGAGACGAACCGCCGGTTCCTCGAGCAGCGCGTCACCGAGACCCTCGACCTGGCCTACTCCGTGCACTGGCCCTACGAGCAACGGCGCAGCGCCCGGCCGCTTCGCCGCAGCGCACTGCATGCGTGCACCGCCGCAGCCGGTGCGGTCTTCGGCGAGCTGGCCGGTTGGGAGCGCCCCAACTGGTACGCGTTGCCCGCTGACGACCGGAAGGAGCCGGGCACCTGGGGCAGGCCGGCGTGGTTCCGGCGCTCGGCGGAGGAGCACGAGAACGTCCGCCACGGCGTCGGCGTCTTCGACCTCTCCTCCTTCGGCAAGATCCAGGTCGAGGGACCCGACGCCTTGCGGCTGGTGCAGCACGTCTGCGCCAACGACGTCGACGTGGAGCCCGGCCGCATCGTCTACACCCAGTGGCTCGACGCGTTCGGCGGCATCCAGGCCGACGTGACCGTGACCCGGGTGGCCGAGGACCGGTTCCTGGTCCTGAGCGGACCGGTCACGGTGTACCGCGACCTCGACTGGCTGATCCGCAGCCGCGACGACCTCGGGTGCCTCGCGGTCGTCACCGACGTCTCGGGCAACCACGCGATGATGTCGGTGATGGGGCCCGGGTCCCGGGCGCTGCTGCAGGGCCTCACCGACGCGGACCTGTCGAACGACGCGTTCCCCTTCGGGACCTCGCGCACCGTCGACGTGGGGCTGGGCTTCGTCCGGGCGACCCGGATCACCTACGTCGGCGAGCTCGGCTGGGAGCTTCTCGTCCCGCACGACATCGCGGTCCACGTGTGGGACATGGTGCTGGGCGCGGGCGAGCAGCACGGGCTGAGACCGGCCGGCTACCACGCGCTCAACTCCCTGCGCATGGAGAAGGCCTACCGCAGCTGGGGTCACGACATCTCGCCGGGCGACTCGCCGCTCGAGGCCGGCCTGGGCTTCGCGGTCGCGTGGGACAAGCCCGGTGGGTTCCAGGGCAGGGACGCCCTGCTCCGTCGACGCGAGGAGGGCCTGCGTCGCCGGCTGGTCCAGTTCGCGCTCGAGGACCCGCAGCCGCTCCTGCTCCACGAGGAGCCCGTCCTGCGCGACGGCGAACAGGTCGGTCGCATCACCTCGGCGGCGTACGGCCACACCCTGGGCCGGGCGGTCGGCCTCGGCTACGTGACGGCTCCGGAGGCGGGGCTCCCGCGGTCGTGGTTCGAGAACGCCGGCTACGAGATCGAGGTCGCCGGCCGCCGCTACCCGGCGCGCGCGTCGTTGCAGCCGATGTACGACCCGAAGTCGGAGCGTCCGAAGGGCTGACCCGAGTGCGCCCACGCCGCCGTGGCGTCGTCAGTCCGACAGGTCCACGACGACCGGGGCGTGGTCGGTGGCGCCCTGGCCGGCGCGCTCGTCGCGGTCGACGAAGGCGTCCACCACCCGGTCTGGAGCGCCGGGGAGCCGAGCACGAAGTCGATCCGCATGCCCTTGTTCCGCTCGAAGCGCTGCCGGTAGTAGTCCAAGTAGGTGTAGACGCCGGGCCCCGGGGCGTGCGGCCGCACCAGGTCGGCGAACCCGTCCTCGACGAAGGCGCGGAACGCCGCCCGCTCGGCGGCGGTGACGTGGGTGCTGGTCGCGAAGACCTTCATGTCCCAGACGTCCTCGTCCTGCGGAGCGATGTTCCAGTCGCCGCCCAGGGCCACCGGGACCGCCGGGATCGGCCCGCGACCAGGCGCTGGCGTCGGCGCGCAGCGCCGCCAGCCAGCGCAGCTTGTAGTGGTAGGTGCGGGTCGCCGACCGCGCGCCCGTTGGGGACGTAGAGCGACCACAGCCGTACGCCGCCGCAGGTCGCGGCATCGCGCGCGCCTCGACGACCGGCGGGCTCGCCGTACGGCGGCATGTCCTCGAAGCCCGGCGCGACGTCCTCGATGCCGACGCGCGAGACGATCGCGACGCCGTTCCACTGGTTCAGCCCGTGGGTGGCGACCTCGTAGCCCATGCGCCTGAGCCCCATCGTGGGCCACTGGTCGTCGCGCGCCTTGGTCTCCTGCAGGGCGAGGACGTCGACGTCGTGGCGCTGCAGGAAGGCTCGACGCGGTCGATCCGGGAGCGGATGGAGTTGACGTTCCAGGTGGCCAGGCGCATCCGGCGAGGCTAGCCGCGGGCGGCACGGCGGGTCCAACCGGCGGAGCACGTGTGCCCGCCGCGATGCGGGCAGGGTCCGACGACGAAAGCCGCGAGCGACGCAAGCATCGTCGCAGGTCCTCGGCGAGGCGTTCGCGCCGCTGATGGAGGCCGACCCGGCGGCCTTCCGGGTGAAGTACCGCAAGATGGCGGTCGACCCGTTCGCGTTCTACCGCGGCGCCGCCTGCCTGTTCTACGCCGACGTGGCGGCCGCGGACGGCCTGCACTCCTCCTGGGACGACGACTTCGTCACCGAGCGGAGCAGCCGCATCTGGATCCACGGAGACCTGCACGCGGAGAACTTCGGCACCTACCTGAACTCCACGGGTCGGCTGGTCTTCGACGTCAACGACTTCGACGAGGCCTACATCGGGCACTACACCTGGGACCTGCAGCGCTTCGCCGCCAGCCTGTCGCTGATGGGCTGGACCAAGGCGCTGCCCCAGGACGACGTGCGCCGGCTCGTCGCGCGCTACGCGCGGGGCTACCTCGCACAGGTCTCGCGCTACGTCGAGACCGAGGACGACGACAGCGACTTCGCGCTCAACCTCGACACCGCCGACGGGCCGATCCTGGCCGTCCTCCAGGAGGCCCGGCTGGCGAGCCGGATCGCGATGCTGGACAGCATGACGTCGGTCCAGGACGGCGCGCGGCGCTTCCGTGAGGACGGCAGCACCCGCCGGCTCTCGCGCACCGAGCGCACCAAGGTGGAGAAGGCGTTCACGCGCTACCTCGACTCCATCCCGCTGGACAAGCGGCACGACCGCTCGCTCTTCTACGACCTGCACGACATGGTCGGCAAGAGCGGCTTCGGCATCGGCAGCGCCGGTCTGCCGGCGTACAACCTGCTCCTCGAGGGCTTCAGCCAGGCTCTGGAGAACGACGTGGTGCTGTCGATGAAACAGGCCAACGTGCCGGCGGTCAGCCGGTTCGTCGACACCGACAAGGTGGAGGCCTACTTCGACAACGAGGCGCACCGCACGGTGGTGAGCCAGCGCGCGCTGCAGGCGCACACCGACCCGCTGCTGGGTTGGACGACGATCGACGGGGTGGGCTACGTCGTCGTCCGAGCTCTCGCCCTACGAGGCCGACCTGGCGTGGGACGACCTGACCGAGCCCGACGAGATCGCACCCGTGGTCGAGCAGCTCGGCCGCGCGACCGCCAAGGTGCACTGCGCCTCGGACGACGACAGCGACCAGGACCTCGTGGACTTCTCGGTCGAGGAGGAGATCGCCGCGTCCCTCGAGGGCAGGAGGAAGGCCTTCGTCGAGCAGCTCGCCGACTTCGGGCAGGCCTACGCCGAGCGCGTCCGCCGCGACCACGGCCTGTTCGTCGAGGCCTTCAGGTCGGGCCGCATCGGGGTCGCCGCGACCTGACCGGAGGGCGCAGTCGCCCGTGCCGTCACAGGGGCGCGGGCAGCTCGAACCAGATCGTCGTCCCGCCGCCGGGCGCCTCCGCGGCGCCGAGGCGTCCCCCGTGCGCCTCGACGACCCGCGCCACGGTGGCCAGGCCGATGCCCTCGCCCCGGCTCACCGACGTCAGCCGGGTGGCGGTGTCGAACAGCGCCGCCCGCTGCTCCGAGGGGATGCCGCGGCCGTTGTCGGTCACCGCGACTCGCCAGGCGGAGTCGTCGTCCGCGGGCGTGGCGGAGACCGTGATCCGGGGCGGCACCCCGGGCCGGGCGAAGCGGACCGCGTTGGATACCAAGGCGTGCAGGACGGTGTGCACCTGCTCGGCGTCGGCGACCACCGTCGGCAGGTCCCCGGCCGCGATGCTGCCTCCCGCCGTGTCCAGGACGAGGGACGTCTCGCGGACGACCTGCTCGAACACCGTCGCCAGGTCGACCGGGGCCGGCACGACGGTCCGTCCGACGGCGGGCAGGCGCAGCAGCCGCTCGACGACCGCGGTCAGACGCCGCGTCGAGCGGTGCGCCCCGTTGAGCACCCGCCTGCGGGCGGGGTCGGCGTCCGGCTCGGTCTCGGCCAGGAGCTCCAGGCTGGTCTGCACCGCCGTGAGCGGGGTGCGCAGGTCACGCGCGATCTCCGCCGCCAGGCGCACCAGCTCGTCGGAGGCGGCGTGGTGCGGCAGCGGCCGGTCGGCCTCCCGGCGCAGGTGCAGCTCGATGATGCGGGTGAGGTCGCCGGCCACCGCGGTGAGCGCGCGCAGCTGGGTCTCGCCGAGGTCGCGCGGCTCGAGGTCGAAGACGCACAGCCGGCCGACCATCACCTCGTCGGGGTCGAAGACCGGTGCGGAGGCGTAGAAGCCGATCTCCATCAGCCGCCCGTCGACGTAGGGGCTGGCCCCGAAGCGCCCGTCGGCCCGGACGTCGGCGACGTGGACGGTGTCGCGGGTGTCCATCACCTGCACGCACAGCGAGTCGCGGGCGTCGCAGACCAGCGGCTCGATGCCGGCGGTGATGTTGAGGTGGTAGTCGCTGCCGTCGAAGATCGCCAGCGCGGCGAGGGGCACGTCGCACAGGTCATGCACCAGGTCCACCAGCAGCTGCAGCTGCTCGTCGCCAGCCTTGCTCAGCGCCCAGAGGGCGCGCAGGCCCGGGCGCGGGGAGCGCGGGTCGGGATGGGCGCGCGCGAGCCCACCGGCGTCGTCGTACGTCGGGACGGGTGCGGCTGTGCGCTCGGTCATCGTGCCCCCGGGTTCGTGCTGCCTGCTCCTGCTCAGTGAACGGTGTCGCGCCGGTCGGGCACCAGAGCACGTTCGGGCGGTTTCGCCCGGTTCCGGCCGGTCGGGAGAGGGGCCGGTGCGGCTCGTAGAATGGCCCCCCGTGGCTCTCACCATCGGGATCGTCGGTCTCCCCAACGCCGGCAAGTCCACCCTGTTCAACGCGCTGACGCGCAACGACGTGCTCGCCGCGAACTATCCCTTCGCCACGATCGAGCCCAACGTCGGCGTCGTCGGGGTCCCCGAACCGCGCCTGGCGCAGCTGGCCGAGATCTTCGGCTCCGCCAAGCAGCTGCCGGCCACGGTGGAGTTCGTCGACATCGCCGGCATCGTGAAGGGCGCCTCCGAGGGGGAGGGGCTGGGCAACAAGTTCCTGTCGCACATCCGGGAGTCCTCGGCGATCTGCCAGGTGACCCGGGTGTTCCGCGACGAGGACGTCACGCACGTCGACGGCGAGGTCAACCCCGCCTCCGACATCTCCACGATCCAGACCGAGATGATCCTGGCCGACCTCCAGACGGTCGACAAGGCGATCCCGCGGCTGGAGAAGGAGTCGCGGATGCGCAAGGAGCTGGCGGCCCAGCTGGCTGCGGTCCGGGAGGCGAAGGAGGCCCTGGAGGCCGGGACGCCGATCATCGCGAGCAAGATCGACCGCGCGCTGCTGCGCGAGCTGTCGCTGCTCACCGCCAAGCCGTACATCTACGTCTTCAACTGCGACGCCGACGAGCTGGCGGACGAGGAGCTCAAGGATCGGATGCGTGCGCTGGTGGCGCCCGCCGAGGCGATCTTCCTCGACGCGAAGTTCGAGGCCGAGCTGGTCGAGCTCGACGACGACGCCGAGGCGCGCGAGATGCTCGCCGAGATGGGCATCGACGAGCCCGGTCTGGACGTGCTGGCCCGCGTCGGCTTCGACACCCTCGGCCTCCAGACCTACCTGACCGCGGGCCCGAAGGAGTCGCGCGCGTGGACGATCCGCAAGGGCGCCACCGCCCCCGAGGCGGCGGGGGTCATCCACACCGACTTCCAGAAGGGCTTCATCAAGGCGGAGATCGTCTCCTTCGCCGACCTGGTCGCCGCCGGCTCCATGCAGGCGGCCCGCGCTGCCGGCAAGGTCCGCATGGAGGGCAAGGACTACGTGATGGCCGACGGCGACGTGGTGGAGTTCCGCTTCAACGTGTGACTCGGCGCGCCCGTGCAGGCGTGGCATGCCGTGCGGTGACGGCCTCGAGCCGGGCCCGCACGTGGTCGGCCAGCTCGCGGGTGTCCTCCGCCGCGCCCATCAGATAGCTGGAGGACCGCCGACGCAGCAACGGACCGCCGAGCAGGACCAGACCCGGAGCGTGGTGCACCACCCCGCCGTCGTGGACGACCCGCCCGGCGCGGTCGCGAACAGGGACGTCGAGCCACGAGTGGTCGGGCCCGAACCCGGTGGCCCAGACCACGGTGCGGATCCCCTCGGCGCGAAGGTCCAGCTCCAGGCGCGGGTCGGCCTCCACCGCGGTCGGTGCCGGCGTCGGCCGGCCCGGGTCGACACCCAGGCCGCCCTCCGTGGCCCAGGCGTCGAGCCGACGCAGGAGCCGCGCCTGCTTGAGGTCCGCGAGCGCGCACACGTTCGCGAGCGAACCCGCACAGCGGACCCGCCTCCCCTCGACCCCGACGACGCGGCCCACCAGCCGCACTCCGATCGCGGTCAGCGCGTTGAGGTCGAGGTCGCGACGGGCCGGGCTCCCGACCAGCTGAGGCGAGGGCACCCGCCGCGCGCGGGTCAGGTCCTCGACCTCGTCGTAGCGCTCCGCCAGCACCCCGGCGGCCTCGAGCCACCAGAAGATGTCACGGTCGCGATGACGGCGAGGCATCCGCACGTGCTCGCCCACGGCGAGGGTGACCTCGCGCCCGCTGCGATGGATCTCGTCGGCGAGCTGGACCCCGGTCGCGGAGGCGCCGACCACGAGCACACCACCCTCAGCGAGGTCGTCCGGCCCGGTGTAGCCGCCGGGGAGCACGGACATGACCGCTCGGTCCAGGCAGTTGGCCGACGCCGGCACCCGGGGCCTCGCCGCCCACCCGGTCGCCACGACCACGGCATCGGCCAGCCACGTGCCCTGGTCCGTCTCGACCCGGTACGACGCCGGGCCCCGCGCAGCCGGTGCCACGCAGCGCACCCCGACGCCGGTGAGGACCGGCGCGTGCACGACCTCGGCGTACCGCCGGATGAACGAGGCCACGTCTCCGGCCGACAGGTAGCCGTCGGGGTCGTCGCCGGAGTAGTCGAGGCCTGGCAGCCGGCACTGGTGGTTGGGCGTCAGCAGCCGTAGCCCGGGCCAACGGTCATGAAGCCACGAGGCCGCCACCTCCCGCCGCTCGAGCACCACGTGGTCGATCGAGAGGTCTCGCAGGCGGCGGCTCATCGCGAGGCCCGAGTGGCCTGCGCCGACGACGACGACGGAGGTGCGCACGGCCTAGTTGACCTCGACGACCACGTTGGTCGGGTTCGTCACCACGTCGAAGACAGCGGACCGCTTCTGGGCCTGGGCCACCAGCGCCTCGATGTCGTGCGGCTCGGCGTCGGCATCGATCTCGAAGTGCACGCGGACCCTCTCGAACCCGTTGCGCACGTCCGGGTCGGCACCGAGGATGCCGAGCACGTTCATGTCACCCTCGATCGTCGCGGTGACCGACCGCAGCTGGATGCCGCGGTGCTGGGCGACCGAGGCGACGCCGGCGGTGAGGCAGCCGACCAGGCCGACCAGCACGTACTCGACCGGCGTCGGGCCACGATCCTGCGAGGCGAAGCACTCCGGGTGGTCGACGCCGAAGCGGTACGTCGAGGTGTGCCGGTGGTCGGTGCCCAGGCCCGAGAAGCCGTCGACGACCGAGGTGCTGAAGGTCCCGTCCTCCCACGTGCACCGGGCGCGCCACCGGAACGCGGCGGCCTCCGGCGCCTCGCTCAGCGTGTGGCGCGCGCCGAGCAGTGCCTCGACGTTCACCCCGTTGTCGACCGGATGCGTGGTGATGCTCATCGTGTTCCTCCTGTGGGTTGGGTGGTGGTCATGACCTGATCTCGCTGCCCCGGTCGGGACCCAGCCGGACCGGGAGCGACCCGAGGCCGCGCAGGACCAGCCCGTCGCCGTGGGTCCACGCCAGGGCGGACCGGTCGACGGCGAGCCCGAGGCCGGGGAACCGGGCGAGCAGCAGCCCGAACGCGATGCGTGCCTCCAGACGGGCCAGCGGCGCGCCCAGGCAGTAGTGGATGCCGTGCCCGAAGCCGACGTGGGTGCTCGGGCGGCGAGACAGGTCGAGGGTCTCGGCACGCTCGAAGGCCGCCGGGTCGCGGTTGGCCGACGCCAGGGACACCAGCACCTGCCGGCGCCCCGGCACGAGGGTGCCGTCCAGGTCGGTGTCCTCGGTGGTCATCCGGAAGGTGGCGTGCGGCACCGGCGCGGTGAACCGCACCAGCTCCTCGACCGCGCCGGGGAGCCGGGCGGGCAGGTCCTCGAGCAGCCAGGCCAGCTGCTCGGGATGGTCGAGCAGGGCCACGATGCCGTTCCCGATCAGGCTGGTGGTGGTGTCGTGTCCTGCGACCACGAGCTGGAACAGGCTGGAGAGCACCTCCTGTCGAGTGAGCCGGTCGCCACCACTGGCCTCGACGACCACCGAGACGAGGTCTGCGGCCGGCGTACGTCGCTTGTCGTCGACCAGGTCGCCGAGGTAGCCGACGATCCCGTCGGAGGCCGACACCGCGGCCGGGGGTGGCTCGCCCTCCCATCCACCGAGCAGGGTCGTGAACCAGTCGTGCACCCGGGGGCGGTCCTGTGCGGGGATGCCGAGGAGCTCACCGATCACCTGGAAGGGCAGCGGCGCCGCGTAGCCGGCGACCAGGTCGACGGTCGTCTGCGGGTCGGCCGGGTCCACCATCGCGTCGAGGAGATCGGTGGCGACGTCCCGGATCGCCGGCTCCAGAGCCGCGACGCGGGCAGGTGCGAACGCACGCGCGACGAGCGACCGCAGGCGCCGGTGGTCGGGCGGGTCGACGTTCAACATGTGCCGCGAGAAGGCCGGGCCCGGCAGTCCCGCTGCCACGACCTCGGGATCGGCCTCGATCGCGGCGGCCATGTCCTTGGAGAGACCCGGGTGGGCCAGGGCCTGGCGGGAGGCGGCGTGCCCCAGGACGACGTAGGCGTCGTGGCCGTCGACCAGGCGCGCCCGCTGCACGTGGCCACGGCGGCGGGCGTCGGCGAAGTGGGGGAAGGGGTCGTCGCGGACGCCGGACCCCCAGTCGCCCCAGCCGACCGGATCGTGGGCCCCGCGCCCCTCAGTCATCGGCGTGGTCGGGCCGGTAGCCGGTGCAGAGCAGGTCGAGACGGTCCAGCCGGCCGTCCTGGTCGCGGTCGGTGTCGGCGTAGACCTGCTGCTCCACCACGAAGGTGCCGGCACCGAGGCGGTCGGCCTGCAGTCGCAGCCGCCACCGCAGGTGCACGCGCCCGCCCACCTCGCCGACCGTCGCGTCGACGAGGTCGAAGGCCGTGGTGTCGCCGAACCACGTCGCGAGCTGCTGGGCGATCGTGTCGCGGCCCTGCCACTCGCGGACGCCGCTCGGGAGCAGGGCGCGCAGCCGGGCGTCCCCGGTCAGGGCCTGGCCCAGCCGAGGGAAGTCCTGGTCGGCCAACGCCTCGAGCAGGGCGCCTGCCGCGGCGAGCTGGGGGGTCTGGGTCGTGGTCATACCCCGGTTCTACGGCGATCGGGCGTCGCCGACATCGGGCAGGTGCCCGAGGTTCTCGCCGTGGATGCCGGCCGACCCCTCCGGTCAGGAGGAGCCGGACGCCGCGCCCCCGGCAAGGCCGTGGCGCATGGCGAACAACGCCGCCTCGGTGCGCGTCCGGACGCCCAGCTTGGCGTAGACGTGCTCGAGGTGGGAGGACACCGTCTTGCGGGAGACCCCCAGAGCAGCGGCGATCTCCGGGTTCGAGCGACCCCGGGCCAGCTGGACGAGCACGTCGGCCTCGCGCGGGCTGAGCCCGCCCGGCAGCTCCGCGCGGCGGCGTACGCGATGGCCGGCGGCCTCGAGGACGGCCTTGACGGCGTCACCGTCCAGCCGTCCGGCGCGTACGTCCTCACGCACGGTGCGCTGCGCCTCGGCGGGAGTGAGTGCCGGACGGCGGGGCCGGTCCTGGACCAGGTCCTGGTAGGCGTCGGCGGCGGCCAGGATGCGGGCCGCGAGCGGGAGCGAGCCGGCGGCGAGGCCGCGCGGGTAGCCGGAGCCGTCCAGCCGCTCATGGTGGAGCGAGGCCAGGCGACCGACCCTGGCCAGCAGCGGCGTACGCGCGAGCATCCGCTCGGTGAGGTACGGATGGGTCCGCGCCTGCTCCTCCTGGGAAGGCGTCCAGGGCTTCGTCGCGTCCCACACCGTGCTCGAGACCCCGATCATGCCCACGTCGTGGACCAGCGCAGCCCGCCTCAGCGTGACCACCTCCGGGGCCGACAAGCCCAGGATCCGGGCTGCGGTGGTGGCCAGGTCCGCCACCGCACGCGAGCTGCCGAGCCGAAGCGGTGACTTGAGGTCGGCGAAGTCCGCGAGTGCTTCGAGCGAACGGTCCAGGTCCGCATCGTCGAGCGCGCGCCCGAGTCCGGGGTCCAGGCCGATGACCTCGTCCCACGCCGAGATCTCGGAGAGGCCACCCAGGATGCGCTCGGGGTCGGCGCAGAACCGGTCGACCAGGTCCGGGTCGAACTGGGTCCCGCGCCGGCTTCGAGCGACCTCCAGCGCCGCCGCCAGCCCGCCGGTGTGGTGGAAGGCCTCGACGTTGTCTGCGAGGTGGACCAGCCGGATCGCCGGCGCCAGCCGGCCCTTGCCCACCTCGCCGGGGATGCCGCGGCCGTCCCAGCGCTCGAAGGCCTGCATCAGCGGCTGACACACCTCCGGCCCCAGGCCCAGGTCGTCTGCGAGCTGGCTGGCCGACCGGCAGTGGGCCTCCATGACCGCCTGGACAGAGCGTCCGGCCGTCGCCAGGAAGGTTCCGACCATCCCGATCCGGCGGAAGCCGGACCGGTCCCGGCCCAGGTGCCGGGCCACGAACATCGCCATCGCCACGCCCGCGAGATCGCCGTCGTGGGTGTCGGCGTACAGCACTGACTCGGCGCCGAAGAGCCCGGCCAGCTCGCTGGTGTCCGCGGCGCAGCCGACCCAGGTCAGCAGCGAGGTGTAGTACGCCGCGGAGCTGACCTCCTCGTCCATGTCCGCGCTCTCGGCCAGACGCATCGCGATCACGGTCTGGCGCAGCACGCGCTCGAGGGGACGCCCCATGCCGAGATCGGAGACCAGCGCGAGCGTGGCCACGAGCTCGGCCAGTGAGACGGGCGGGTCCTCCGCGACGGGCATGTCCCCATCGTCGCTCATCCGAGCGGGTGTGCGCTTCCGCGAGGGTTCGCGCTGTCATGGTCGTCGCGGCCGGGGCCCTGCGGCCCGGTGGTCTGAACAGCCCGCGCCGTAGCACCGGAACGACACAGGTGCGTTGTCCAGACCTGCAAGGATGGGCTCATGGCCGACCACAACGGTCCGGGGACGCTGCCCACCCCGACCGACGAGCTGGGCGTCTACCGCCGCCTGGTCGACCACCTGCCCGCGATGGTCGCCTTCTGGGACGCGGAGGGGCGCAACGTGGTGGCCAACCACGCCTACCTGGAGTACTTCGGCTGGACCCCCGAGCGGCTCAGGGGGCGGCACATCTCCGAGCTGCTCGGGGAGGAGCTCTACGCCAAGAACCTGCCCTACATCACCGCTGCCCTGGCGGGGGAGGAGCAGCTCTTCGACCGCACGCTGGTCGACACCCTGGGCCGCACGCGTCACACGCAGGCGCACTACGTGCCCGAGGTCGTCCACGGTGAGGTCCACGGCTTCTACGTCCTGGTCGCCGACGTCACCGCGCGCGTCGAGGCGCAGCGGGAGCTGGCCGAGGTGCAGCACCTGGCCAGGCTGGGGAGCTGGACCGAGCACCGGGTGACCGGGGAGACGACCTGGTCCGACGAGATGTACCGGATCTTCGGTCTGCCCGTCGGCACGCCGTCACCGCGGGAGGCGGCGGTCGAGCTGATCCACCCCGAGGACCGTGGCCGCGCGCTCGCGGTCTCGGAGGGCGGCATCGAGGCGCAGGAGGACACCGACAGCCACTTCCGCATCGTGCGGCCGGACGGCGAGGTCCGCCACCTCCGCGCCCGGACCGCGGTGGTCGTCCGGGACGGCACGGTGGTCGCTCGTCGCGGCATGGTGGTCGACGAGACCGAGGCGCAGGAGTCTGCGGCACGGCTGGCCGAGGTCAACAACCGCCTCGCCGACATGGTCGGCATGATCGGGCACGACCTGCGCAACCCGGTCACGGCGATCCGGGGGTTCCTGGACCTGGCGGAGTCCGTGCTCGCCGGGAGCGCCCCGGGCGACCCGGCCGCCATGGTCCGGCGCGCGCGGGACGCCGCCCTCCGGCTCAACGACCTGCTCTCCGACATCCTGAGCATGGCGCAGGTCGAGACCGGAGAGGTCCTGGAGGCGCGCGAGCCGGTGCGGGTGCTCGACATCGTCAGTCTCCTGCTCGCCGACTTCCACCCCGGCACGGAGCTCCAGGTGGAGGTGGACCCGGACCTGACCGTCCGCGTGGGACCCGCCCACCTGCGCCTCGTGCTGTCCAACCTGGTCTCCAACGCCGTGAAGTACGCCGAGCCACCGATCAGCATCACCGCCCGCGCGCTCGACGGGATGACCGAGATCCGCGTCGCCGACCGTGGCGAGGGCGTGCCGGAGGAGTTCCGGCCGCTGCTGTTCGCGCGTGGCTCCCGCGCCGAGAGCGCGTCGGCTCCGGGCACGCCCCGCAAGCCCGGCACCGGTCTCGGGCTCTACATCGTCAGCCGGCTCTGCCTGGCCAACGGCGGCTCGGTGCGCCACGAGACGGGCGAGGACGGCCGCGGCTCGGTCTTCGTCGTCGAGCTCCCCTCGGACTGAGCGGGGAACCAGGGTCGCGGCGAGGGGCGACCGCGACCATGGCTGCTCCCGGTCAGGCGAAGAAGGCGTCGTCGCCCGGCAGGTCGGCGTGCAGCTCGAGCAGGTCGGTCACCTTGTCGCCGATGCAGGTGAACACGATGGAGCCACGGGTCACCCGCTTGGCGCCGTTGCGCTCCGCGGTGGTCTGGTGGACCGCGCAGACGTGCCCGGAGCCATCCCCGTGCACGTCGACCAGGTCCGCGCGGAACGTGCCGCCGGTCATCTCCGCCAGCTTGCCGTAGTACCCGAGCACCGAGTCGATGCCCTTGTAGGTCCCCGCCAGTGGTCCGTGGCCCGGGACGTGCTGGCACACGTCGGTCGAGAACAGCGTCGCGAGGGTCTCGACGTCGCCGGTGTTGAAGGCGGCGTACCCCCGGCGCACGAGCGTCATCCACTGGTCGTCGGGCGAGGCGATGTCGGTCGGTCGGGTCACGGCGTAGCGCGTGGCCTCGGGGGAGACGTCGATCATCTCCATCGCCACGTCGCTGGTCACCCAGGCGTCGTGGCCGGGCGGGATCTCGACGAGGTCGCCGGCGCCGATGTCACACTCGCTGCCGTCGTCCATCACGATGTGCATGGAGCCGCTGAAGACGTAGCCCATGTGCCGCACCTGGCAGCTGGTCGTGCCGGCGATCGGCCTGACGTCCTCGGACCACTTGAAGCCGGGCTCGAACGTCCCCCTGAGCACCGAGACCCCGCCCGCGTTCGCGAGCGTCGCGTGGCCGTGAGCCTTGAAGACCCGACCCTCCCCGTCGCTTTCGAGATTGCTGATCATGCAGTCGGCCATGGAAGACCTCCAACCGGTCCGGAACGGAGCCGGTCGCCGGGTTGCGGCCGGCCATCTCGCACCGTGGCACCAGGGACTCCGGCCAGCCAGGACGGAAGGTCCCCCTTCGGACACCCAGTTGTGACTGGTTCCGATCCGGTTCCGCCGACTCCCGCCGACGCGATGCGGGGGCGCGACGCCAACCGAACGTCAGTTCGATGTCATGATGGCGCGATGGCGGGAGGAATGAACCGACGTGGCGGGCAGTCGCTGTCGATGGCCGAGCGGGTGCGCCTCGGTCAGGGACCGCCCGCCCCCGAGGACCCGCCCTACCCCGGGCGTCACTGCTGGGTGCTCGATCCCGCGGACGGCACGGCCGCCCCGCGCGCCGGCCTGCTGCTCGAGTGGCGGCAGCGCGACGGCGGGTGGGAGGGGCAGGTCGCCTACCTGTGCCGGCCGCCCGGTCGCGGCTGGCTGGTCACCGTCGAGTGGCTGCCCGCCGATCTGCTGGACGTCGCCGTCGTCGGGCCCGCGCGAGCGTCGGGCAAGGCACGATGAGGCCATGCCTCCTCACCTCGTCCGCTGCCCGACGCTCGCGCCGACGCCGTACGCCTACGGTGCAGTGACCGACCCCGGCGCACGACTGGTGCACCTCGCCGGCGCGTGCCCGCTCGACGAGGGCGGCGAGACGGTGTCGCCCGGGGACGTCGTGGCGCAGACCCGGCAGGTCATGGCCAACCTGCGGGTGGCGCTGACCGAGTCGGGTGCCGAGACCGAGGACGTGGTCTTCGCGCGGGTGCTGGTCGCCTCGTCACGTCGCGAGGACCTCGTCGCGGCGATCACCTGAGCCCGCCGCGGCCGGACCGTCCTGCGGAGGCTGGTGAGGTGGGGGGTGCAGCCGGAGTCGCAGGTCGCGGTGGGGGAGCCGGTCAGCGGGCCTTGGCGGCGCCCCAGCCGTGCCAGCGCTCGACCTCGACCCAGGCGCTCACGCGCGCGCTGTCACGGACGGGGTAGTCCTTGCCGGTGTAGTGCCGCGAGATGCGGTCGATGTCGCGCAGGTCGTCGTCGTCGGCGATCTCGACCACCCGTCCGACGATGCTGACGTGGGTGTACCAGGAGTCCTTGTCCAGCACGGTCAGGGCGACCCGGGGGTCCTCGCGCAGGTGCTGCAGGCGCTTGCGGGTGTGGTCCATGTTGACCAGGACGCGGTCGCCGTCGAGGAGGTACCACGTGGCCACCGAGACCGGGCTCCCGTCCGGCCGCAGGGTCGTGATCGTGCACGGGTTGGGCTGCTGGAGCTTCTCGACGACCTTGTCGGGGAACGGCAGCTGGGCCATTGGGACACCTCCGGGTCATGTCGGGGGAACCGCGCGCGGGATTGCGCGAGACGGCGTACGTCGACATCGTGCCGGGTAGGACCACACGGCCAACACCTCAGGAGGCCCCCGTGAAGGACGTGGTGATCGGCTCCGAGCCGCTCGACCAGCTGGCCAGGCTGCTGCTGCCCGAGCGCCGTGGGCGCCTCGAGGACGTGGCGCGCTGGGGCCAGGAGATGCTCGAGGGTCGCGCGGTGTGGCACGTCAACGCCACCGCGACCGGCGGCGGCGTCGCGGAGATGCTCCTGGCACTGCTCGCCTACACCAAGGACGCGCAGGTCGACTCGCGCTGGGTGGTGCTCGACGGCAGCAGCGAGTTCTTCCGGATCACCAAGCGCCTCCACAACCTGCTGCACGGCTCCGCCGGGGACGGCGGCTCGCTGGGCGAGGCGGAGCGCGAGGTCTACGAGGAGGTGCTGCGGCGCGAGTCCGCCGCCCTGGCCGAGCGGGTCCGCGAGGGCGACGTCGTGGTGCTCCACGACCCCCAGACCGCCGGGATGGCGCGTGCGCTGCGGGACGCCGGGGCCCACGTGGCGTGGCGCTGCCACGTCGGCAAGGACGAGCCGGACGAGCGCACCGACACCGCGTGGGCTTTCCTGCGGCCCTACGTCGAGGACGCCGAGGCGGTCGTGTTCTCCCGCGAGGCCTACGTGCCCCGGTGGGTGCCCCGGGAGCGGATGCGCATCATCCCGCCCTCGATCGACCCGTTCAGCGCCAAGAACGAGGAGATGGACCACGACGACGTCGAGGCGGTCCTCAAGCGGACGAGGCTCGTCGACGTGCACGACGGCGACAACGGGTCGTGCGAGTTCCGCCGCCGGGAGGGTGGCACCGGCGAGGTGCGGGCGTACGACGACCTGGTGCACGGCGGGCAGGTGGTCCCGGCGGACGCGCGGCTCGTGCTGCAGGTCAGCCGCTGGGACCGGCTCAAGGACATGGCGGGCGTGCTGCGCGCCTTCGCCGACCATCTCGACGACCTGCCCGACGACGTGCACCTGATGCTCTGCGGGCCCGACGTCTCGGGCGTGAGCGACGACCCCGAGGGCGCGGAGGTGCTCGAGGAGTGCACCGAGATCTGGCAGGAGCAGCCCGAGCACGCCCGCGCGCGCATGCACCTGTGCACGCTGCCGATGGACGACATCGACGAGAACGCCCACATCGTCAACGCCCTGCAGCGGCACGCGACCGTGGTGGTGCAGAAGAGCATCGTCGAGGGGTTCGGCCTCACCGTCACCGAGCCGATGTGGAAGGGCCGGGCGGTCATCGCCACGCGGGTCGGCGGCCTGCAGGACCAGATCGAGCACGACCGCAACGGCCTGCTCCTCGACGACCCGCACGACCTCGACGGCTTCGCCGCGATGCTGGCCGAGCTGGTCACCGACGACGACCGGTGCCGCCGGCTCGGCGAGGCTGCCAGGGAGAGCGTGCGCGAGCGCTACCTGGGTGATCTGTCCCTCATCCGCTACGCCGAGCTGATCCGCGACCTGTTCGGCTGACGCGGGCTGGAAGGATGCGGCCCATGACGACGCAGGCGCAGAAGACCGACCCCGGCAACTACTTCGAGGACTTCACCGTCGGCATGGAGCTGGTGCACACCGGCCCTCGCACGGTCACCGAGGGCGATGCGGCGCTCTACACCGCGCTCTACGGGCCGCGCTTCGCCCCGACCTCGGGCGCCACGGTCGCCGACGCGCTGGGCTACGACCGCATGCCCATGGACAGCCTGCTGGTCTTCCACGTCGTCTTCGGCAAGACGGTGCCGGAGGTCTCGCTCAACGCGGTCGCCAACCTGGGCTACGCGGCCGGCACCTTCCGGGCGCCGGTGTACGCCGGCGACACCCTGTCGGCGCGCAGCGAGGTGATCGGCGTCAAGGCCAACCGCGACGGGAGGACCGGCGTCGTCTACGTGCACTCCGTCGGCCGCAACCAGCGCGACGAGGTGGTGCTCGACTACGTCCGCTGGGTGATGGTCCGCAAGCGCGACGAGGCCAGCCCGGCACCCGAGACCGTCGTCCCCGAGCAGCCGTCGGCGGTCGCGGCCGAGGACCTCGTCGTCCCGTTCGAGGGGGGCACGTTCGACACCGCGCTGTCGGGCAGCCCGCACCTGTGGGAGGACTACGAGCCGGGGGAGCGCATCGACCACGTCGACGCGATGACCATCGAGGAGGCCGAGCACATGCTGGCCACCCGGCTCTACCACAACACCGCCAAGGTCCACTTCAACCAGCACGTCGAGCAGCACGGCCGCTTCGGTCGGCGCATCGTCTACGGCGGCCACGTCATCTCGATCGCCCGCGCGCTGTCGTTCAACGGGCTGGCCAACGCGGTGAGCATCGCCGCGATCAACGGCGGCACGCACAGCAACCCGACCTTCGCCGGCGACACCGTCTACGCCTGGTCGGAGGTGCTGGAGAAGCTGGAGGTCCCGGGTCGCAGCGACGTCGGCGCCCTGCGGGTGCGCACCGTCGCCACCAAGGACCGGGCCTGCGCGGACTTCCCCTACAAGGGCGAGGACGGCAAGTACCTCCCCGAGGTCGTCCTCGACTTCGACTACACGGTCCTGATGCCGCGCCGATGAGTTCGCGCCCGAGCGGCGGTCAGACCTCCTGAGACGCGGTCTCGACGGGCTCGACCACCGGGGTCGGCTCTGGTAGGCCGTACCCAGGACCACAGGAGGGCGACATGGCGACGGTGCTGCTGGCGGGGACGCGCAAGGGGGTGTTCGTCGGCACGTCCGACGACGGCCGCGAGGACTGGGACTGGACAGGCCCGTTCTTCGACGTCGACGAGGTCTACTCGGTGATGATCGACACCCGCGGCGAGACCCCGCGACTCTTCGCCGGCGGCGCGTCGATGTGGCTCGGCCCGCAGGTGCACCGGTCCGACGACCTCGGCCGGACGTGGCAGTCCACGCCCAACGGCGGTCCGACGTTCCCCGACGACGTGGACGCCTCGGTGGCCCGCATCTGGCAGCTCCAGCCGGGGCCCGACGAGACCACGGTGTACGCCGGCACCGAGCCCGGCGCGATCTTCCGGTCCTCGGACCGGGGCGAGACCTTCGAGCTGGTCCGGGGGCTGTGGGAGCACCCGCAGCGGCCGGAGTGGGGCGCGGGGTTCGGTGGCCAGGCGTTCCACACGATCCTGCCGCACCCGTCCGACCCGCAGTCGGTGACGGCGGCCATCTCGACCGGCGGGGTCTACCAGACCCGTGACGGCGGTGAGACCTGGCTGGCGCGCAACCAGGGCATCCGCGCGGAGTTCCTGCCCGAGGGCCGGCAGTACCCCGAGTTCGGCCAGTGCGTGCACAAGGTCGCCCGGCACCCCGGCCGCCCGGAGCGGCTCTACCTCCAGAACCACGGCGGGGTCTACGTCTCCGACGACGAGGCCGCGTCGTGGCGCTACGTCGCCGACGGGCTCCCGACCGACTTCGGGTTCTCCGTGGTGGTGCACCCGCACGAGCCCGACACGATCTTCGTCTTCCCGATCGACGGTGGCGCCAACCGCTACCCACCGCACGGCAAGGCACGCGTGTGGCGGTCCCGCGACGCCGGGGGCAGCTGGGAGGAGCTCGGCGAGGGGACGCTGCCCGACCGGTTCTTCGTCGGCGTGATGCGGGACGGCATGTGCACCGACACCCACGACCCCTTGGGGGTTTACGTCGGCGCGAGGAACGGGAGTGTCTATGCGTCCGCGGACGCCGGGGAGACCTGGCGGGAGATCGTGCGGGACCTGCCCGACGTGGTGGTGGTCCGCGCCGCCGCTCTCGCCTGACCGCCCCGTCCGACCAGCACGACGAGCACGACAAGCACGACCAGGCTGCACCCTGGCCGACGCGGGCGTCGGACGAGACGAGGTCGCGCGCCGGGCAACACGGCCGCAACGCGCGACCGCTACCTTGCGAGGCGTGAACGCGATGTTCCAGGGGTACGGGGCCGGGACGGCCAACGACGAGATGTTCGACGGCTCACGCCTCCGGTCGGCGTACGTCGGGCTGCGCGACGCGCTCACCGACATGTCGGACTCCGACCTGCTGGGACGGGCCGAGGCGCTGCAGACGCGCTACCTCGACCAGGGCGTCACCTTCGACATCGGCGGCGAGGAGCGGGCGTTCCCGCTCGACATCCTCCCGCGGGTGATCGAGGCGGACCCGTGGTCCGTCGTCGAGCGCGGCGTGCAGCAGCGAGTCCGCGCCCTGGAGCTCTTCCTCGCCGACGTCTACGCGGCCGGCGCGGTCTTCGACGACGGGGTGATCCCGCGCCGGGTCGTGGTCACCTCCTCCCACTTCCACCGCGAGGTGGCCGGCCTCGAGCCCAGCAACGGCGTCCGCGTCCACGTCAGCGGGATCGACCTGGTGCGCGACTCCGGCGGTGAGTTCCGCGTGCTGGAGGACAACGTCCGCGTGCCGTCGGGGGTGTCCTACGTGATGACCAACCGGCGCGCGATCGCCACGGCGCTGCCGGAGACCTTCGCCCACCAGCGCATCCGGCCCGTCGACGACTACCCGCGCCGGCTGCTGCGCGCCCTGCGGGCCGCCGCTCCGGCCGGTGTCTCCGACCCGACGGTCGTCGTGCTCACCCCCGGGGTCTTCAACGGGGCGTACTTCGAGCACGCGCTGCTCGCGCGGACGATGGGCGTGGAGCTCGTGGAGGGCCGCGACCTGGTCGCGCGCCGGGGCCGGGTGATGATGCGGACGACCTCGGGCCTCGCGCCCGTGCACGTGATCTACCGCCGGGTCGACGACGAGTTCCTCGACCCGATCCACTTCCGCCGCGACTCGCTGCTCGGGTGCCCGGGGATGCTCGACGCAGCGCGCGCCGGCAACCTCACGCTGGCCAACGCGGTCGGCAACGGCGTGGCCGACGACAAGCTCGTCTACACCTACATGCCCGACCTGATCCGCTACTACCTCTCCGAGGAGCCGGTCCTCCGCAACGTCGACACCTGGCGCCTCGGCGAGCCGGAGCACCTCGAGGAGGTGATGGACCGGCTCGACGAGCTCGTGGTCAAGCCGGTGGACGGCTCCGGCGGCAAGGGCATCGTGATCGGCCCCGCCGCGACCAGGGACGAGCTGGAGGACCTGCGGGTGCGGGTCCTGCGGCGCCCGCGTGACTGGATCGCCCAGCCGGTCGTGCAGCTGTCCACCGTGCCGACGTTCGTCGACGGCCAGATGGGTCCGCGCCACGTCGACCTGCGCCCGTTCGCGGTCAACGACGGCGACGACGTCTGGGTCCTGCCCGGCGGCCTGACGCGGGTCGCGCTGCAGGAGGGCGAGCTGGTGGTCAACTCCTCACGCGGCGGCGGAAGCAAGGACACCTGGGTGCTCGCGCCGCCGCGGGGCCCGTTGCCCGAGCCACCGGAGCCGCACGAGCCGCCGGCGGTAGGCGTGCGGGACACCGGCCCGGCGCTGGAGGACCTGCAGACCGACGACGCCGAGCAGCAGCAAAGCAGCAGCAGCAGGTCCGGGAGGCGCCGTGCTGAGCCGGATCGCGGAGTCGATGTTCTGGATCGGCCGCTACGTCGAGCGCGCGGAGGACACCGCTCGCATCCTCGACGTCCAGCTGCAGATCATGCTCGAGGACCCCTCGGTGGAGGAGGACACCTCGTGCCGCTCGGTGCTGGCGATCATGGGCGTCGACACCGACGACGACGCGCGGCTGGGTCGCGGGGACGTGCTGGGCCGGCTCGCCTACGACCCGGTGTCCCCGACCTCGATCGCCGCCGCGCTGGCCGGCGCCCGGGAGAGCGCGCGCCGCGCCCGGGAGACGCTGTCCGAGCCGCTGTGGGAGGCGCTCAACACGACCTACCGCGCGATCCCGTCCGGCCAGTTCCGGTCGATGCGGTCCTCGGCGACCTTCCGCTGGGTGCGCGAGCGCTCCGCGCTGATCAACGGCACGGCCGACGCCACGATGACCCGCGACGAGCGCTGGCACTTCCTCATGCTGGGCCGCTGCATCGAGCGCGCCGACATGACCTCGCGACTGATCGCGACCAGCGCGGTCACCGCGCACGGACCCTCGGCGGCGACCGACTCGCGCTGGGCCTCGACGTTGCGGGCGTGTGGCGCCTACGAGGCGTTCCTGCGCACGCAGCCCACGCCGGGCGTCCCCCACCAGGAGGCGGAGTTCCTGCTCCTGGACAGGCTGTTCCCGAGGTCGGTGGTCTTCTCGCTGGCCCGCGCCGAGCAGTGCCTGGCCAACATCGAGACCGGCGGCCGCCGCGGGTTCGAGAACGAGGCGCAGCGACTGCTCGGCCGGGTGCGGTCCGAGCTGGAGTACCGCAACGTCTCGGAGATCGTCGACGACCTCCCGGCCGCCATGGAGCGCCTGCAACGCACGTGCGCCCAGGCCACCGAGGTGGTCACCCGGCGCTACTTCGCCGGCGCCGAGGCGCTGTACTGGCACGGGCTCCAGGGCTGAGAGGGGAACGAGACATGCACCTGCGCATCGTGCACAGCACGACCTTCGAGTACGACGGGCTGGCGGCTGCGTCCTACAACCAGGCGCGGCTGACCCCCGCGACCATGGGGGACCAGATCGTCGCGCACTCGCGGATCGACGTGACGCCGACGCCGTGGTCCTTGACCTGGCGCGACTACTTCGGCAACGAGGTCACCTCCTTCGAGGTGCTCGAGCTGCACGACTCCCTCACCATCGTCGCCACCGCCCACGTGCACACCCGGCCCGGCGTCGAGGTCGAGGGCGGCGCCACCTGGGCGGAGCTGGAGCGCGAGGAGGTCCGCGACCGCCACACGGAGTACCTCGCGACGAGCGAGCGGGTCGCTCCGCCCGAGGACTTCGCCCGGCGCTGCGAGGAGATCCGCGCGAGCGCGGAGACCCCGGGCGAGGCGGCCCGGCAGGTCTGCGACCTCGTGCACGCCGAGGTCCGCTACGTCGTGGGTGCGACCGACGTGCGCTCGCACGGCTCGGACGCGTGGACCCAGCGCAGCGGCGTCTGCCAGGACATGGCCCACCTGACCATCGGCGGGCTGCGCCACATCGGGATCCCGGCCCGCTACGTCTCGGGCTACCTCCACCCCACCGAGGACGCGGTGGTGGGGGAGACCGTGCGCGGGGAGTCCCACGCGTGGGTGGAGTGGTGGGACGGCGACTGGGTGGGCTTCGACCCGACCAACGACACGCGTCCCGGCGAGCGGCACGTCGTGGTGGCGGCCGGGCGTGACTACGACGACGTGATCCCGCTGCAGGGGATCTACGCCGGCGCCGCGACCGACAAGATGACCGTCGACGTGCACCTCACCCGCCTGGCCGGCGCCTGATCCCGGAGGCGGGCCGGGACCAGGAATACCTCCGGGGAATCTGGGGACACTGAAACTGGTTGACGTGTCATCACCACCCGACCCCGACGGAAGGCAGTCCCGCACCATGTCCTCCCCCACGATCGCCATCGTCATCGGCAGCACCCGCCCCGGCCGGCTCGGCGCCGGCGTCGCCGACTGGGTGGCCCGCCAGGCCAAGGACCGCCCGCTCGCCGACTACCAGGTCCTCGACGTCGACGAGTTCGACCTCGACCTGCTCGACGAGCCGACCGTGCCCGGAGCGGCCAACCGCGAGTACGACAACGACAAGACCCGCCGCTGGAGCCGGGCGGTCGACGAGTTCGACGGCTTCGTCTTCGTCACCCCGGAGTACAACCACAGCGTCCCGGCGGCGATGAAGAACGCCTTCGACGTGCTCTCCCCCGAGTGGGGCGACAAGCCCGTCGCCTTCGTGGCCTACGGCGCCGACGGCGGCGTGCGCGCGGTCGAGCACTGGCGCACGATCGTGGCCAACGCCCGCATGGTCGCGGTGCGCGCCCAGGTGTCCCTCTCGCTGTTCCAGGACTTCACCGACGGCGAGCTCGCCCCGCTCGACCGCCGCGAGGGTGAGCTGAGCACGGTCTTCGACCAGGTCGAGCAGATGGCCGGTGCGCTGGCCCCGCTGCGCGCCGCCTGACCTCGTCCCGCCCACCGGCTCCCCGTCACGTGATGTCGGGGAGCCGTTGTGCTGCGCCGAGCAGCACGCGGAACGGGTCGCCCTGGTCCGCGAGGCGGTCCAGCACCGTCCTGATGGTCCACCGGTCCGGTCGCAGCTGCGGGTCGTCGAGCTCGTCCCACGTCAGCGGCACCGAGACCGGGGCGCCGGGCCCGGGCCGCGTCGAGTAGGGCCCGACGAGCGTCTTGTTGATCGCGTTCTGCGTGTAGTCCAGCCGCGCCAGGCCCTTGCGCGCCTTGACCTCCCACTTCCAGCTGACCAGGTCGGGCACCACCTTGCCGACCGTCCGCGACAGGCGCTCCACCCAGCCCCGGGTGTCGTCGAAGGTGTAGCCCGGCACGACCGGCACCCAGACCTGGATGCCGCGCCGCCCGGTCACCTTGGGCCGCGAGGTGACCCCGAGGTGCTCCAGGGCCGTGCGGTGCAGCCGCGCGACCTGCAGCAGCTCGTCCCAGGTCGTGCGCTCGCCGGGGTCGAGGTCGACCAGGGCGTACGACGGCTCGTGCGGCGACTCGGTGGTCGAGGTCCACGGGTGCCACTCCAGCGCGCCGAAGTTCGCCGCCCACACCAGCACCGCCGGCTCGTCGGCGACCACGTAGGTCGAGGTCTCGCCGTCGTCGGCGTCGGGGTTGTCCCACGCGCCCACCCAGTCAGGGGCGTGGTCTGGCCGCTGCTTGTGCCAGAACCCCTTCGACTCCGCGCCGTCGGGGTAGCGGTGCAGGTTGAGCGGCCGCCCCGCCAGGTAGGGCACGGCGAACGGCGCGACGCGGGCGGCGTACGCGAGCAGCTCGCGCTTGGTGACCGGCGGCTCGCCGGAGCGCCCGGGGAACAGCACCTTGTCGAGGTTGGTCACCTTGAGCCGCCTGCCGAACACCTCCCACGTGCCCCGCTGTCCCAGCTCGCCGAGCGCGTCGATCGCCTCGTCGGGCACCTGCTCGTGCGTCGTGCGGATCGCCGCCTCCGCTGCGGGCACGTCGGAGCGCCACAGCAGGTCGGGGTCGGCGAGCACCTCGTCGTTGGTGCGGCCGGTCAGCACCGACCGGGGATGGTCCTCGGCGTCCCAGCCCTCGACGGCGTGCTCGTCGCGCTTGTGCAGCAGCATCCAGGGGTCGCCGCTCTCGCCGCTGGTGCGGCGCACGAGCACGAGCCGGCCGCGCAGCTTCTCGCCGTGCACCTCCGCGTGCAGCTCGCCGGCCTCCACCGAGGCGCGCGGGTCGTCGGTCTTCACCGGCTCCCAGGTGCCGGTGTCCCAGACGATGACGTCCCCGCCGCCGTACTCCCCGGCGGGGATGACGCCCTCGAAGTGGAGGTACTCCACCGGGTGGTCCTCGACGTGCATCGCCAGGCGCTTGACCGAGGGGTCGAGCGTCGGCCCCTTGGGGACCGCCCAGCTGACCAGCACGCCGTCGATCTCGAAGCGCAGGTCGTAGTGCAGGCGGCTCGCGCGGTGCCGCTGCACGACGAACCGCAGCCCACCGCCGGGTGGGACCACCGTGCCCGACGGCTCCGGCGTCCGTGCGAAGTCACGCTTGCGCCGGTAGACGTCGAGCTGGTCGCTCACGTGCGCGGCTGGGCCGGGTTCTCCGGCGCGCCGTGCGAGGGCGGGTTGACCGGCGGGCCCTCGACGACCGACGCCTGCGACGCCGCGTCGGAGGCGTCGCTGCCCGCGCCCGGCACCTCTGGTGAGCCGCCGGTCGGGTCCGCGCCGTCGCGCAGCTGCTCGGCGCGGTTCTCCAGCGCCAGCAGGACAGCCGGCCTGCCGGCGTGGGCGCGCTCGTAGGCGATGAGGGCCTCGACGCCGCCGGGCTCCAGCGTCCGGGCGCGGGACTCGATCTCGCCGACGGTGAGGTCGTCGTACTGCGGCAGTGGCAAGTCGCTCATGTCGACGGGGTGCCCGTGGCCTCCCGGGCCGAAACGGGCACGATGGCCAGGTGAGCTTCCGCAAGCAGTCCCGCGAGCCCGGGTACACCGCGTGGGAGGCGGCCGGCCTGCGCTGGCTCGCCGACGCCGGCGGCGCCCGGGTCGTGGAGGTGCTGGAGGTCGGCCCCCGCCACCTCGACCTGGTGCGGCTGGGGTCGGTGGCCCCCAGCGCGGCCGCTGCACGCGACCTGGGCGCCGGACTGGCGCGCACGCACGCGGCCGGCGCGTCGTCGTACGGCTGCGCCCCGGAGGGGTACGACGGCCCCGGCTTCTTCGGCCCGCTGTCCGACCCGCTCCCGCTCGAGCTGGGGGAGTGGCCCACCTGGGGCGAGATGTACGCCGAGGCGCGGGTCGCGCCGATGACCCGCCTGGCCCGCGACCGCGGCGTCCTGGACGACCGGGACGCCGCCGTGCTCGACCGGGTCTGCCGGCGGCTGGGCGACGGTGAGCTCGACACCGACGACGGGCCCGCGAGGATCCACGGCGACCTCTGGTCGGGCAACGTGATGTGGACGCCCGGCGGCGCGGTGCTGATCGACCCCGCCGCGCACGGCGGCCACCGCGAGACCGACCTCGCGCTGCTCGCGCTGTTCGGGGCGCCGCACCTCGACGCGATCCGGGACGGCTACGACGAGGTCCACCCCCCGGCCGACGGCCGGGCCGAACGGGTGCCGCTGCACCAGCTGCACTGCCTGCTCGTGCACGCGGTGCTGTTCGGCGGTGGCTACGCCGCGCAGGCGATGAGCGCCGCCGGCCGCTTCGCCTGACGGTGGTCGATCTCACCCATAACGTCCCCCGGTCCGGCGCGTTGGTCGAGAATGCCCGGAGGCCACGTGCCGGGTGCACCTGCGCGGGTCCAGCACCGGCCGGCGGCGACCCTGAGGAGTGACGGAATGCGGATCCCGATCGTCGGCATCGACCCGGTGGCGACGCTGGGCAGCCTGGCGTCGATGAGCCCGCTCGGCCAGAGCCGCCGCGCCGTCGGCGAGGAGCGGCAGGAGCAGGTGGCCGGCCGCGGACCGCTGATCGGCGGGGCCAGGGTCGACCTGTCCGAGCGCGACCCCGACTTCATCCGGCAGATGCTGCCGCGGTTGTGGCTGATGGCGCAGGTCTGGTTCCGCGCGGAGGTCAAGGGCTTCGAGAACGTCCCCGACGAGCCCGTGCTGTTCGTCGGCAACCACAGCGGCGGCGCGGGCGTGCCGGACACCTTCGTGTTCATGCTCGCCTACAACACCTACTTCACCGTCGAGGGCCGCCCCCTGTTCGGCCTCGGCCACGAGATCGTGACCGGCATGCCGGTGCTGGGTGCGCTGGCGCGCAAGTTCGGCGTCGTCACCGCCGGCCACTCCGCCGCCGGCCAGGTCTTCGAGCAGGACGCCTCGGTGCTCGTCTACCCCGGCGGCGACGTCGAGGCGCTGCGCCCGTGGAAGGACCGCAACCGGATCGTCTTCGACGGCCGCAAGGGGTTCCTCAAGCTGGCGCACGCCAACAAGGTCAAGATCGTCCCGGTCGTCGCCACCGGCGGGCAGGAGACGTTCTTCGTGCTCAACGACGGTCGCCGGACCGCGCAGCTGCTGCGGCTCGACAAGATCCTCCGGGTCAAGACCCTGCCGATCAGCATGTCGATCCCGTGGCTGCTGTTCCCCGGCGACATGTTCCACCTGCCGCTGCCGGCCAAGATCCGCATCCAGGTGATGGAGCCGGTCGACCTGCACGAGCGCTTCGGCCCCGACCCCGACTGGGACGAGGCCTACGACTACGTCGTCTCGCTCATGCAGGCCGGGCTCTCCACGCTGGCCAGCAAGACCGTCATCCCGATGATCGGCTGATCCGGTGACCCAACGCCTCCGACGGTCGATCACCGTCCGCCGCCCGCACGAGGAGGTCGCGGCGTTCGTCACGGACCCGCCGCAGCTGCTCGCAGCGATCCCCGGGTTCGCCCGCTTCAAGCACCTCGGTCCGGCCGAGGAGCCGCCCGGCGCCGAGCACTACGAGGTCTTCCTGGAGATCGGCACGCTGCACGTGGGCGGCCGGGTGCTGGTGCTCAAGCCCTCGCGCAACCGCCTGGAGTGGCGCTCGGACCGCGGCACCAGGCACTCCTTCTCGATGTCGGTCGAGCCGATCGGCGAGCACGCGCAGCTCACCGTCGAGATGGAGTACCGCCTGTCCGGCCAGCTGATGGCCCTCGCCGCCGAGCGCCTCGCGCGCGGCATCGTCGTACGCCACCTGGAGGCGGGTCTCGAGGAGGTCCGCCACCTGCTGGAGTACGGCGACCACGTCGCCCCGGGCGTGACGCCCTGATCAGCGGGAGCCGTCCACCCGCATCGACTTCGTCGCGACCTGGTCGGCGGCGCGCTGGAAGGCGTTGACGATCGCCTCGAGGGTCAGGTCGCGCAGGTTGGCCATCGTGCGCTCGAGCCGCTCGGCGTCGGACATCGAGAGGTCCTCGCGACGGAACTGCGGCACGATCGTGCGCTGCAGGATCTCGGTCAGCTCGTCGGCGAGCTCGCCCATGTGGCGGCGCACGGCGCTGTTGGACTCCTGCAGCGCCTCCAGCGGCGTGCCGAGGTCGAGGGTCTCGACCGCCTTGGCGACCAGCGCCAGCGCCCGCAGCTCGCCGTCGGGTCCGCGGCGCACGGCGCCGACCTTGGCGAGCCGGTCGACGTCCTCCTCGCTGAGCGGTCGCCCGGCGATCTCGTCGAGCCGCTCGCGGGTGACCGTCTCGCCCTGCTGCGGCTTCCACGCGGTCAGCAGCGCCCGCTGCACCGCGAGCTCCTCAGGCGTGGCGTCCATCGGGACGTCCTCGAGGTAGCGCTCGATCGCGGCGAGGGTGAAGCCGTGGTCCTGCAGCGCACGGATCAGCCGCAGCCGCGCCAGGTGGCCGGGCCCGTAGTAGGCCATGCGCCCGCGGCGCACCGGGGCGGGAAGAAGGCCCAGGCTGGCGTAGTAGCGGGTGGTCCTCACGGTCAGGCCCGTGCTGAGCGCGAGCTCGTCGATGGTGAGCAACGAGTCGCTCGACTCCTGGGTGCGTTCCGCCACGACGTGCCTCCTCCACAGGTCCGGGACCGTCTGCTGGACCCACTATTGCACCGTGACAGTGTTGCTGTCACAGTTGACGTGCTCGTGATCTCGACGTCGCTCGACCGGCCAGAACCTCCCCAGAAGGACTCAGATGCTGCTCTCGCAGATGCTCCAGTACGACGGCAACCCGCGCGCCGCCGCCGATGCGGTGGCCAAGCTGGAGAAGGCCGGCCTCGACACCGTGTGGATCGCAGAGGCCTACGGCTTCGACTCCCCGACGCTGATGGGCTACCTCGCCGCCAAGACCGAGACCGTCGAGATCGGCTCGGCGATCCTCAACATCTACTCCCGCACGCCGGCCCTGATCGCCCAGACCGCCGCCGGCCTGGACAACGTCAGCGGCGGTCGCGCGATCCTCGGCCTCGGCGCCTCCGGTCCGCAGGTGATCGAGGGATGGCACGGCCTGCCCTACGAGAAGCCCCTCGGTCGCACCCGCGAGGTCGTCGACGTCGTGCGCATGGCGCTGCGCCGCGAGAGGCTCGAGCACGACGGCATCATCAAGCTCCCGCTGCCGCAGGGACAGGGCACCGGGCTCGGCAAGCCGCTCAAGATGCTGACCAAGCCCGAGCGCTCCTCCGTGCCGATCTGGATCGCCTCGCTCGGCCCCAAGAACGTCGAGGGCACCGCGGAGTACGCCGACGGCTGGCTGCCGCACCTCTACGCCCCCGAGCTGGCCGACAAGGTCTGGGGCGAGTCGCTGCGCAAGGGCAAGGAGAAGCGCCCGGCCGAGCTCGGCGACCTCCAGGTCGCGGCAGGAGGCATCGCCGCGATCGGCGAGGACGTCAAGGGGATGCTCGACTTCGTCCGCCCGATGTTCGCCCTCTACATCGGCGGCATGGGCGCCAAGGGCAAGAACTTCTACAACGACCTCGTGCGCCAGTACGGCTACGAGGAGGAGGCCGAGAAGATCCAGGACCTCTACCTCGAGGGCAAGAAGGACGAGGCCGCGGCGCTGGTCCCCACCGAGCTGCTCGAGATGTGCAACCTGGTCGGCCCCGAGTCCTACGTCAAGGAGCGCATCGAGGCGTTCCGCGCCTCCGGCGTCACCCACCTCAACGTCATCCCGGCCACCGAGGACCCCGTGGCCACCACCGCGCAGCTCAAGGAGTGGATCAGCTGATGGCCAGCACGACACGCGACATCTTCGAGGCCGAGCACGAGGACTTCCGCAGCACGGTCCGCTCCTTCTTCGAGAAGGAGGTCACGCCCCACCACGACCAGTGGGAGAAGGACGGCGTCGTCCCGCGCGAGCTGTGGCTCAAGGCCGGCGAGGCCGGGCTGCTGTGCTTCGACGTGCCGGAGGAGTTCGGCGGTCCCGGCATCACCGACTTCCGGTTCAACCAGATCGTGTCGGAGGAGCAGGCCCGCTCCGGCGCCAACGGCCCCGGCTTCTCGGTGCACAGCGACATCATCGTCCCCTACCTCATCAGCCTCGGCACCGACGAGCAGAAGCGGCGCTGGCTGCCCGGTTGCGTCAGCGGCGAGACGATCACCGCGATCGCGATGACCGAGCCGGGCGCCGGCTCCGACCTGCAGGGCGTGCGCACCACGGCGGTCGACAAGGGCGACCACTACGTCCTCAACGGCTCCAAGACCTTCATCTCCAACGGCATCAACGCCGACCTGGTGATCGTCGTGGCCCGCACCGACCCCGAGGCCGGCCACAAGGGCATCAGCCTCCTGGTGGTCGAGCGCGGCATGGCGGGCTTCGAGCGCGGTCGCAACCTCGACAAGGTCGGCCTCAAGGCCCAGGACACCGCCGAGCTGTCGTTCAGCGACGTCGAGGTGCCCAAGGAGAACCTCCTCGGCAACGAGGGCGAGGGCTTCATCTACCTGATGATGAACCTCCCGCAGGAGCGCCTGGCGATCGCGATGCAGGCAGCCGCCGCGTGCGAGGGCCTGGTCGAGATGTGCCTGTCCTACGCCAAGGAGCGTGAGGCCTTCGGCCGCTCCATCGGCAAGTTCCAGCACAACCGCTTCCTCATCGCCGAGATGGCGACCGAGGCGCGCATCGCGCAGGTGTTCGTCGACGACTGCATCCGCAAGCACCTCGACGGCAAGCTCGACGCGACGCTGGCGTCGATGGCGAAGTGGTGGACCACCGAGCTGCAGAACAAGCTCGCCGGCCAGGCCGTCCAGCTGCACGGCGGCTACGGCTACATGATGGAGTACCCCGTCGCGCGGGCGTTCGTCGACAGCCGGATCAGCACCATCTACGGCGGCACGACCGAGATCCAGAAGGAGATCATCGGTCGCTCGCTGGGCCTGTGAGCGGGGGCTGAGGACATGGACTTCGACCTCCCCGAGTCCGCGATCGCGGTCCGCGACGGCGTGCGCGCGCTCGCCGCGAAGTACGACCACGCCTACTGGTCACGCTGCGAGGAGGAGCACCGCTTCCCCTCCGAGGTCTACCAGGACCTGTGCGACGGCGGCTGGATCGGCCTGTCGATCCCCGAGCAGTACGGCGGCGGCGGGCAGGGCCTCCTCGAGCTGGTGGTGGCCAACGAGACGCTGTGCGCCTCGGGTGGCACGGCCGGCTCGTTCCTCTACGTCCTCAACCCCGGCTTCGGGGCGACCACGATCGTGCGGCACGGCACCGAGGAGCAGAAGCAGCGCCTGCTCCCGGGCCTGGCCTCGGGTGAGCTCCAGTTCGCGCTCGGCCTGACCGAGCCCGACGCCGGCAGCAACGCGATCGAGATCTCCACCCGGGCCGTGCGCGACGGCGACGACTTCTTGATCACGGGACAAAAAGTCTGGATCTCCAACATGGAGAACGCCGACTGGATGATCGCGGTCACCCGCACCATCCCTGCCGACGAGGCGACCCCGCGGGTCAACGGCTTCACGCTGTTCCTGGTCCCGGTCAAGGAGGCGCTCGAGGCGGGCACGCTCTCCTACACGCCGATCCCCAAGATGGGCACCAACGTGCTGACCTCCAGCCAGGTCTTCCTCGACGACGTGCGGGTGCCGGCCGGCAACGTCATCGGTGAGGTCGACGCCGGCTTCGCGGTGCTGTGGGACGTGCTCAACCCCGAGCGGATCATCGCCGCGTCCGGCGGTGTGGGCGGGGCCGAGGCGGCGCTCAGGGTCGCCAGCGACTACGCCCGCGAGCGCAAGGTCTTCGGCCGCCCGATCGGCGCCAACCAGGCGATCCAGTTCCCCTTGGCGCAGATCAAGGCGACCACCGAGCTGGCGCGGCTGATGACCTACAAGGCGGCCTGGCTGTTCGACCAGGGTCGGCCCTGCGGCAACGAGGCCAACGTGGCCAAGCTGACCGGCGCGCAGGTCGGGTGGGACGCGGCCAACCAGGCGTTCCAGACCTTCGGCGGGATGGCCTACTCCAAGGAGTACCCCGTCGAGCGGCTGTTCCGCGACGCCCGCATCGCCAAGAACATCCCGGTCGCCGAGGAGCTGATCCTCGCCCACGTCGGCACCTCGATGCTCGGCCTGCCCAAGTCGTACTGAGCGGCGCGGACCCGGGTGGCTGCTGGAAGGCCCGGGAAAGCAGTCTGTCCGATTTGCGACCTAGGGCCTGACCTCTCCTGCACAAGTCCCGACCCGCCCCATATGCGTTGTCGATCAGCCGTTCGGGCCGGAACACTGGACGAACGGACGACGCCTTGCCGCCGGGTCGTGACCCCCCACCGACCGACCGGCCGCCCTGGAATCCCTGGGAGGGGACCATGGAGCTCACGCAGTACAAGAAGTTCCGCACCGCCGTGCAGTCGAACGCCGCCCCCGCCGAGCCCTCGCAGATCGTCGCGGTGGAGGAGAACCTGCGCTCGATGCTGATGTCGACCGGGTTCTTCGAGGACGTCGAGGTCGACCACACCGACGACCTCGACGCGATGGTCATCGCCATGTGCAAGTTCCCGCCGCAGATGAGCCACGTCCAGATCGCCCAGCGGCTCGAGCAGGCCTGGCTCGACCGGCTGCGGTTCGAGTTCTGGGAGGCCCACACCACGATCGCCGACGACGACCAGGTCGAGCTGCAGGGCGCCACCCGCACCAGCTCCAGCGGCACCTACGTCACCGTCCACGTCGTGGCCCAGAAGGCCAAGGTCCCCGCCCAGCGCGTCGGCAGCACCTGGTAGCCCGCGCCACCCGTTGCGGCCACGCCGCAGGACGCCACGGGCCGCCTCCCCCGAGGGGGAGGCGGCCCGTCGTGCGCGTCCGCGCCTCGAAGGGGTCAGCTGACGCCGACCGCGCTCCACGCCGCGGCGACGGCGTCCTGCTGGGCGCTGCCCGCGCCGTACAGGTCGCCGGCCGCCCTCACCGACGCCGTCCGGGCGCCGTGGTAGTCGGTGCTCGAGGTCATGTAGACGGTGAGCGCGCGGTACCAGATCGCGCCGGCGGCGTCGCGGCCGATGCCGGTGACCGCGGAGCCGTTGCAGGTGGTGCTGTCGTGCGCCACCCCGCCGATTGTCTTGGCGCCCGAGCCCTCGGCGAGCAGGTAGAAGAAGTGGTTGCCCACGCCCGAGGAGTAGTGGACGTCGAGGTTGCCCACGCCCGAGGACCAGCAGTCGGCCGACGAGCCGTCGGAGGAGGGCCTGTCCATGCGGCGGAACCCGAGGTGGTTCTTCAGGTCGAACTCCTCGCCGATGAGGTAGTCGCCCGGGTCGTCGGCGGTCTCGCCGGCGTAGAACTCCACGAGGGTCCCGAAGATGTCCGAGGTCGACTCGTTGAGGCCGCCGGACTCCCCGGAGTAGGTCAGGTTGGCGGAGTTCTCGGTGACGCCGTGGGACATCTCGTGCCCGGCCACGTCGAGGGAGACCAGCGGGCCGTAGCTCTTGCCGTCACCGTCGCCGTAGGTCATCTTCGTGCCGTCCCAGAAGGCGTTGACGTAGCCGTTGCCGTAGTGGACCCGGTTGAACGAGCCCTTGCCGTTGCCGAAGATGCCGTTGCGGCCGTGGACGTTCTCGTAGTAGTCCCACGTGACGTTCGTGCCGTGCTGGGCGTCGACCGCGGCCGACTCGCGGCTGCTGGTCGAGCCGTTGCCGAACAGGTTGTCGGTGGAGGTGAACAGCGTGCCGTTCGAGCAGTTGATCCCGAGCAGCTGGCAGGCGAAGCCGTCGGACTTGTTCTTCATGTCGGTGGTGTAGGTGCCGCCGCGGGTCGGGTCCTTGAGCTGGTAGGTCCCGCCGGACAGCGTGAGCCGGAGCGGGTCGGTGCCGGTGTAGAGCGACTGGCCCGAGCCGTCGACGGTCTCGATCTCCTGCTCGGTGCGCAGGACCGCGCCGGTGGCCGCGTCGACGTACGTCGCGAGCCGGCTGGGCGTGCCGTCGGCCTGGGTGCCGCCGGTCAGGACCTTCCACGCCAGGACCGGCGTGCCGGAGGTGGCGTCGACGACCAGGCGCCGGGAGCCCGGGCGGACGCCGGACACGTGGGCGTTGGCGGGGACCCGCAATGCCTTCGCCGCGGCGACCGCGCCGGTCACGTCGGCCGCGACCGGGCCGGCGGGCGTGTCCCCGAGGGTCTGGGAGACCCCGCGCCACGAGCCGTCGGCGGCACGGTGCACGACGACGTCGCCGCCGAGGACCGGGAGGCCGCGGTAGGTGCGGTCGAGCCGGACGTGGGTCGTGCCGTCCGGGTCGACGAGCGCGTCGGTGGCGCGGAACGCCTGGTCGGCCCCGACGTGGCCGGCCGCGGCGTGCGCGCGCAGGGCGGCGACGGCGGCGCGAGCCAGGTCGCCCGGGCGGGAGGCGGCGACGGTGGCCCGGTCGGGGATGGCCGTCGCGGGGGCGGCGACGGCGAGGGAGGCCAGTCCGGCGGCGACCAGTGTGGTGGCCGCGCCGAGGGCTGAGGGTGTGCGCATGGAGGCAGGCGCCTTTCGGACAGGTGGGTGGGGGCACCCGAGGGATGGGTGACCCGATCCTGAGTCATCCTCAGATCGCTTGTAAACCTCTCGGGCCATCCTTTTCGGGACTTTCGTCACCCGGACGGGCCACCGTCACGTGAAGCGCCGCCGGTCGAGGGCGAAGACGAACCGGCTGTGCGGGTGCTCCGAGAGCGACCACAGCTCGTCGCGTCCCGGCCAGTAGGTGAGGTCCTCCGGGCCGGGCGGGGTGGCGTACTCCTGGTGCACGAGCGCCCCGCCCCGCTCGACCCACAGGCTCCCGCGGCGGAACCGGCCGCGGCTGGTGGTGACGTGCAGCCGGCCGCCCGCGACCACGGCGCCCTGCATGCGCTCGACCCCGGCCACCGTCGAGGGGCGGGGGCGCGTGGCGCCGTCGGCGTCGACGGCAGGCAGGTGGGTGGCGGGGTCGAGGTCGTGGTGCCACAGCCGGGTCGTCATCGCGCCGTGGCCGTACTCCCCGGCCAGCAGCTCGAGCCGCTCGGTGCCGTGGCTGCGGGACAGGAACGAGAAGCGCAGCGGCTCGCCGCCCTCAGCCGTGCGGGAGACGTGGGGGAAGCGCACCGGGAGCAGGTAGGGGTGGCCGAAGGCCGCGATGCCGTCCGGGCCGACGCCGATCCGGTCGCGGTCGGGCCGGGGGTCCACGCGCAGGAGGTCGTCGAGCCGGCAGGTCCAGAACCCCTTGCCGGTCGCGGCGACGTGGAGGTAGGGGCCGTGCCACACGATCCCGCCGGCGTGCGCGCGCAGCGGTCGCAGCACCGGGGCGCCGCGCTCGTCCCGGCGTACGTCGACCAGCAGGACGTGGCGGTAGCGCGGGCTCTCGGGGTCGCTGAGGTCCACGACACTGATCCGGCAGCCCTGCGAGACCCCGCGCACGGTCCTGGCGTAGGCCGAGGTGATCAGCACCGGGGGCCCCTCGGAGCTGCCGCCGCCGTCGAGGTCGGTGGCCGCGTCGGCAGAGCTGGTGATGCCCTGCGGCCACCAGCGGCGGCTGGCCCGGTCCTCGGCCTGCCAGGTGAAGGCCCGGGCGACGTCCACCAGCCCGGAGAGCCGGCTCCTGGCAGGCTCGGCCCGGCGGTCGAGGTCGTCCAGGACGCCGCCGAGACCGACCCGGCGGGCTCCCCTCGCGACCAGCGCGTCGATCGCGCCGACCCGGTCGGCGCCCCGGTGCAGGGTCGCCTGCGCCAGCGATCCCGTGTCGCTCGGCCCGTCCCGCATGCGTCACCTCCCCACGCTTGTCGCCACCGGCTCCTACGCTTACCCGCATGAGCATCGCAGCCGACCGGCGACTCCTCCTCGTCCACGCGCACCCCGACGACGAGTCGATCAACAACGGCGCCACCATGGCGAAGTACGTCGCCGAGGGCGCCCACGTCACCCTGGTCACCTGCACCCTCGGCGAGGAGGGCGAGGTGCTCGTCCCCGACCTGGTCCACCTCGCCGCCGACGAGACGGACGCGCTGGGGGAGCACCGCATCGGCGAGCTCGCCGCGGCGATGGAGGCGCTCGGGGTCACCGACCACCGCTTCCTCGGCGGCCCCGGCCGGTTCCGCGACTCCGGGATGGAGTGGAGCGAGTCCGGCTCGGCCCGCCCCAAGTCCACGGTGCGCGACGACACCTTCTGGCGCGCCGACCTCACCGAGGCCGCCGACCTGCTGGTCGAGGTCATCCGGGAGGTCCGGCCCCAGGTGCTGGTGACCTACGACCAGTTCGGCAACTACGGCCACCCCGACCACATCCAGGCCCACCGCGTCGCGATGTACGCCGCCCAGCTCGCTGCCGTGCCGTCCTACCGGCTCGACCTCGGGGAGCCCTGGGACATCGCCAAGATCTACTGGGTGACGATGTCGCTCTCGCGGGTCGAGGCCGACCTCGACCGGATGCGGGAGCAGGGCCTGGAGTCGCCGTTCGAGGAGATGGGCGAGGAGATGCGGCGCGCGCTGTTCTCCGACGACGCCGCGGTCGCAGCCCAGGTCGACGGCCGTGACCACGCCGAGGCCAAGATCGCCGCACTGCGGGCCCACGCCACCCAGATCACCACCGACGGGCCGTTCTTCGCCCTGTCCAACAACCTGGGCCACGCGGCCTGGGGCTTCGAGGAGTACCGCCTGGCCAAGGGCGACCCGGGTCCGGTCGACGAGCGTGGCTGGGAGACCGACCTCTTCGCCGGTCTCGGCGTCTGAGCCGGGCGTCCAGTGGTCATCGGGGTCGGGCGTGACCCGCACGGGGACGCGGGTCCCGACGTCGTGGCCGACGACCGGCGTCGCGACCGCCGGGCGTCGGTGGCCGTGCTCGTCGTCCTGGCGCTGCTCCTGGTCGGCCTCTACGCCGGCGGCTACGCCCTGACCAGCGACAAGCTGCCGCAGGGGACGAAGGTGGGCGAGGTCCGCGTCGGCGGTCTCCGCCCCGCCCAGGCCCGACGGAAGGTCGGCCAGGAGACCGCCGCGCTCGCCGCGCGGCCGGTCGAGGTGCAGGTCGAGGACCGCACGTTCCGGCTCCGACCCGACCAGGTGGGCCTGGAGGTCGACGTCGCGGGCTCGGTCGCCCAGGTGCCGGCGGGCCGGTCCTTCGACCCGCGCGAGATGTGGGAGGCCCTGGTCGGGGGCACCGAGGTGCCGCTGCTGTCGGTGGCGGTGGGCGACGCGCTGGAGCGGCGCATCGACCGGATCGGTGACCGCGTCGACGTCCCGGTGGTCGAGGGCACGGTGCGGTTCGACGGGGGGCGCGCCGTCGCGGTCTACCCCCAGGTCGGGCACCTGCTGGACCGCCCGGCCGCCGTCCGGGCCGTCGAGGCGGCCTACCCCTCGACCGGGCAGCCGGTCCGGCTGGCCCTGGCCGACACCCCGCCCTCGGTCTCCAGCGGCGAGGTGAGCACCGCGATGCGGACCTTCGCCAACCCCGCTGTCTCGGGGCGCGTGACCTACCGCTTCGGCCGCGGCGTGGAGGTCGTGCTGAGGCCCGACGACGTCGGCCCGGTGCTGCGCCTGGTCCCGGTCGACGGACGGCTGCGGCCACGGGTCGACGCCGAGCGGCTGTGGTCCCTCTTCGAGGTGGTCGACGACGTCTACGGCGGCGGCTCCTCCGACCCTCGTCGCTACCGGGTCGAGGACCGGGTGCTGCGGCGGGCCGAGGTCGCGCCGTACCTCCGCAGCCGGGTGGTCGGCGGCTTCCTCTCCGTGGTGCGCCGGCCGCAGGGCCGACGGGTCGTCGAGCTCCCGGTGAGCGTGGTGCGTCGCTGAGGTCGTCCGACCCTTGGGACCTGACAGCTCCGCTGTTAGCGTTCGGCCAACGCGGGGGTGGCGCGCCACCTCCCCCTGCCCGAGGAGAGTCGTGAGCACCACCGAGCTGACCGAGCTGACCAGCGCCCCGTCCACCGACAGCGAGCGCCGCCGCGCCGCTCGCACGTTCATGGAGATCCAGGACCTCAACGCCGAGGAGTTCGGGGACTTCGTCGCCCTCGAGGACCCCGACGCAGGGCCGCTGGCGTCGGTGACCTGGGCCGAGCTCAAGCACCTCAGCGAGGCGCTGGCGCTGGCGCTGCGGGAGCTGGGGGTCGAGCGCGGCGACGCCGTGGGCATGCACATGGTCAACCGGGCGGAGCACGCGGTCACCGACGCGGCCGCGCTCCGTGCCGGCGCGACCCCGGTGTCGTTCTACTACACCCTCACCGAGGAGCAGCTGACCTACGTCGCCAAGGACTGCCGCACCAAGGTGGCCTTCGTCGACGAGGCCCTGATGCCGCTGTGGCGCACCCTGCGCGACAAGCTCGACGTGGCCGCGATCGTGATCGTGGGCGCGGTCGGCGAGGTCGACGGCGCCACGACCTTCGAGGCGCTGCTCGCCCGCGGCAAGGAGCTGCTGGCCCAGGGGCGCGGCGACCTCGACGAGATCGCCGGCGGGCTCGGCCCCGACGACACCGCGACGATCATCTACACCTCCGGCACGACCGGCCCGCCCAAGGGCGCGATCCTGACCCACGGCGGCCTGCTGTTCAACGTCCGCGCCTGCCTGGACATCCTGGCCTCGAAGGCCGACAACCTGCACCGCGCCAAGGAGCTCGGGCTGGTGCAGGAGGGCGGCGCCTACCACCAGCCCGCCGGCGCCCGCGGCGTCTCCTACCTCCCCCTGGCCCACATCGCCGAGCGGATCTTCAGCTTCTACACCGCGCAGTACGCCGTCGGCCGCACCCGCTTCGTGCGCGACCTGACCAAGATGGCCGAGATCCTCCCCGACGTCCGCCCGCTGAGCTTCCTCGCCGTCCCGCGCGTGTGGGAGAAGTTCCACTCGGCCATCGTCACCAAGCTGGAGGGCGAGTCCGGGCTCAAGCGCCTCCTCGGCCTGCGGGCGGTCGAGATCGCCCGCCGGCGCGGCCTGGCCCTGCTCGACCAGCGCGAGCCCGGCCTCTGGCTCTCGCTGCAGCACGGCCTGTTCGAGCGGATCGTCTACGGCAAGCTGCGCGAGGCGGTCGGCCTCGACCAGACCGTGATCGGCCTGACCGGTGCCGCCCCGATCACCAAGGACCTGCTGGCCACGTGGATCGGCTTCGGGGTGATGATCAGCGAGGCGTTCGGGATGACCGAGACCCACGCGATCATCGCCTACACCCCGCCCGGCGAGCCGCGCGCCGGCACCGTCGGCAAGCCGATCCCGGGCGTCGAGGTGCGGGTCGCCGAGGACGGCGAGCTGCTGGTCAAGGGACCCAACGTCTTCGGCGGCTACCTCAACCGCGACGAGGCGACCGCCGAGGCGCTGCAGGACGGCTGGCTCCACACCGGCGACCTGGTCGCGCTGACCGACGACGGATACCTCAAGGTGATCGGCCGCAAGAAGGAGCTGATCATCACCGCCGGCGGCAAGAACCTCTCCCCGAACAACATCGAGGAGGCGATCAAGACCAAGTCCCCGATCGTCGGCCAGATGCTCGTCTACGGCGACGACAAGCCGTTCGTGAGCGCGCTGATCGTGCTCGACCCCGAGGCGTTCTCGGCGTGGGCGGCCCACCACGACGTCGATGCCTCGGACCTGGCCGCCGCGGCCAGGCACCCCAAGGTCCTCGCGGAGGTGGAGCGCGCCGTCCGCGAGGGCAACGCCGAGCTGGCCAAGGTCGAGCAGGTCAAGAGGTGGACCGTCCTGGGCAGCGAGTGGACCCCCGACTCCGGTGAGCTGACGCCCACGATGAAGCTCAAGCGGCAGGTCGTCCACGACCGCTACCGCGACGAGATCGAGGCGATGTACACCGGCTGACGCCGGCGGGGCTCACGGGCGGCTGAACAGCACCCGCTCCGCGACGGCGACGGCGTGCTCCCACCGCGCCCGGTGGTCGCCGCCCCCGGGTCCGAACAGCTCGAAGACCTCCGCGCTCACGGCTCCCACGAGCAGCGTCCACGCGGTCATGCCCTGGAGCAGTCCTACCGCGGTGAGCGAGCCGGCCAGGCCCTCGGCCACCAGCGGCCCGACCGCGGCCTCGGCGCGGGTCTCCTGGTCGGTGAGCACGGGCTCGCCCCACACGTCCGGCGCCGCCTCCTGGCCGATCCGCAGCAGCAGGTCGGTGACCCGGGTGCCGGCGGGCGTGGTCACCTCGGGCGGGGCGTCGTACGCCGGGACCGGCGAGCCGTAGAGCAGCGCCCAGTCGTGCGGGTGGTCGCGGGCCCAGTCCCGGACCGACCGCGCGAGCGCCCACCAGCGGGCGCGGGCGTCGCCGGGGTCCGTCGCGGCGACCGCGGCCTCCACCTGCGCGCCGAGCTCGTCGTAGCAGGCCACGATCAGCGTGGTGAGCAGGTCCCCGAGCCCGTCGACGTAGCGGAACAGCGCCGACGGGGCCATCCCCAGGTCGCGGGCGACCCCGCGCACGGTGAGACCGGCCGCGCCGTGCCGGGCCAGGTGCTCCCGGCCGACCTCGACCAGGCGTCGCTCGACCTCGGCGCGGCGTCGCGCGCGCACGCCCGGGGCGGCGTCCTGGGGGCTCATGTCGCCAGCCTAGGGATCCGGCGGCAAAAGTGCGAACACTGTTCTTGCATTTTCCTCGAGCCGGTGCTCTACTGAATGTGCGAACGGTGTTCGCACTTCAGTCACCAGGAGGTCCCCGTGTCCCGCATCCTCGTCCTCGGCGCCGGCAGCATCGGCCGCCTCACCGCCTCGCGTCTGGTCGCCGCCGGCCACGAGGTCGACCTGGCCTCGCGTTCGGGCAGCACGTCGGTCGAGGGCGCCCGCACCGTGCGCCTCGACGTCACCGACGCCCGCGCCACCCGCGCGGCCGTCGCCGGGACCGACGCCGTCGTCAACGCGATGAACCCGGCCCGCTACACCACCTGGGACCGGGACTGGCCGCCGATGGCCCGCTCGGTCCAGGGGGCGGTCGAGGCCGCCGGGTCGCGCCTGGTGCTGGTCGGCAACCTCTACGCCTACGGCCGCGTCGACGCCCCGATGTCCGAGCGCTCCCCGCTGCGCCCGAACGGTCACAAGGGCACGCTGCGCCGCCGGATGTGGGAGGACCTCGAGGCCGCCGACCGCGCCGGCCGCCTGCGCGCGGTCGAGCTCCGCGCCTCGGACTACTACGGCCCGGGCGTCGCCAACGGCACGAGCTACCTCAACGACCACGTCGTCAAGCCGGCGGCGACCAGGGGGACCGTCCGGCTCCTGCTCGGGCAGCCCGACGCGGTCCACAGCTGGACCCACCTCGAGGACATCGCCGCGCTGACGGCCACCGTCGCGGTCAGCGAGGACGACGACGTCTGGGGCCGGCCCTGGATGGTGCCGTCCGAGTCGGCGACGCTGCGGGAGGTCGCCGAGCGGGTCGCCGCGCTCCGCGGACGCCCTGCCCCGACCGTGAAGCCGCTGCCCGCGCCGGTCCGCTCCGCGCTGCGGATGGTGCCGCTGGTCCGCGAGCTGGACGAGACCCGCCACCAGTTCGAGCGGCCGTTCGTGGTCGACGACGCCGAGGCCCGGGCCCGGTTCGGCCTGCAGCCGACCCCGCTCGAGGTGGGCCTCAAGCAGACCGTCGAGGACCTGCTCGGCTGACGCCCACCCGGACGCGGGCTCAGTGGGGCGAGCGGAGGTAGCGGTAGGTGTGGTGGGTCAGGAACCCCAGCCGCTCGTAGAGCTCCACCGCGCGGGTGTTGCCCACCTCCACCTGGAGGTACGCCGAGGTGGCCCCGCCCTCGGCGGCCCACTCCAGCAGCGCGCGAAGCACCCCCGAGCCGAGGCCCCGGCCCCGCAGGTCGGGCCGGGTCCACAGCGTGCTCAGCCCCAGCCGTACGTCGCTGCCGGCGGCGTTGAGCACGCCCCGCCCGCGGGCGACGACCTCCCCGCCGGCCTCGAGGCGGGCGAGCGCGACCTCGGCGGGCCCGGTGAGCACCGCGCGCACGTGGGAGGAGAACGGCGGGTCGTGGTCGGCCACCCACCACGTCCCGTCGACCGCGTCGTCGAACGCGACGCGGTCCGCCACCTCCGCGGCCCCGGGCGCGTGCTCCTCCAGCGTCCGCAGCACCGCCGCGACGCCGGAGACCTGGAACAGCACGTCGTCGGAGAACGGGGTCCAGCCCTCGGCGGCCACCTGCTCGGCGACCGGCTCGGTCGGCACCGTCTGGACGAGCGCGGGGAGCCCGCGCTCGGCGTACCAGCCCTCGACGCGCCGCAGCGCCTGCGCCGGCGGGAGGCCCGGGTCGCCGAGCGCGAGGGCGGAGTTGGCCCGGCGGGAGTAGCCGCCGGCGGCCCGCAGCAGCCACTCCCCGAGCGGCTCGGACTCCTCCGGCGGCCAGTCCTGGGTCGCGCGCCGCTCCATCGTGGCCAGTGGCTCGCGCAGCCGGACCGACGGCTTGGGCGGCACCGGCTTGCCGGACACGATCGTGTCGAGGGCGACCTCGACGACCCCGCCCTCGGTGCGGATGCGCGTGAGGCCGGCGCCCCAACTCTCCATCACCCCGAGCACGTCGGTCATGCGGGGGCCGCCGGACGGGCCGGTCTCGCCGGGCAGGAGGTGCCGGACGACCACGCGGAGCCCCACGCACGCCGGGCCGAGGGAGGTCGGAGCGGGAACCATGGGCCCGATCGTTCCAGCCCGCGAGGTGGCCGACGACCCGGGGCGGGCGGTGACTAGTCTGTGACTCGACGACCCCTGAGCTGTGACCGCCGCCGAGGAGGACCTGATGACCTACGTCATCGCCCAGCCCTGCGTGGACCTGAAGGACCGGGCCTGCGTGGACGAGTGCCCCGTGGACTGCATCTACGAGGGCAAGCGCATGCTCTACATCCACCCCGACGAGTGCGTCGACTGCGGCGCCTGCGAGCCGGTCTGCCCGGTCGAGGCGATCTTCTACGAGGACGACACCCCCGAGGAGTGGAAGCAGTTCTACGACGCCAACGTCCACTTCTTCGACGACCTCGGCTCGCCCGGCGGCGCCGCCAAGATGGGTGAGATCGACAAGGACCACCCGATCGTCGCGGCCCTGCCGCCGCAGGAGCACGACGAGTGACGCTGGGGGACCCCCTCAGCACCGACGTGCCGCCCCCGGGCCAGCCCCGGTGGGCGGCACGTGCTGTCTCCACCCGGCTCCCGGACTTCCCGTGGGACCGGCTGACGGCCCACGCCCAGCGTGCGCGCGCCCATCCCGACGGCATCGTCGACCTCTCGGTCGGCACGCCGGTCGACCCGACCCCGCAGGTCGTGCAGGACGCCCTGGCGGCGGCCGCCGACTCGCCGGGCTACCCCCTCACGGTCGGCCGGGCCGACCTGCGCCAGGCCTGTGCCGACTGGCTCTCGCGCCGGTTCGGCGTCACCGGGGTCGGGATCGACGCGGTGCTGCCGACGATCGGCTCCAAGGAGCTCATCGCCTCGATGCCCGGACACCTCGGGCTCGGCGCCGGTGACACCGTCGTGGCACCCGCGCTGGCCTACCCGACGTACGAGGTCGGGGCGGTGCTCGCCGGCGCGCGCTGCGTCGCCACCGACTCCCTGACCTCCGTGGGTCCCGAGCGCGTCTCGCTGGTGTGGCTGAACTCGCCGTCCAACCCGACCGGCCGCGTGCTGCCGGTCGAGCACCTGCGCAAGGTCGTGGCCTGGTGCCGCGAGCGCGGCGCCCTGCTGGTCTCCGACGAGTGCTACCTCGAGTGCGCCTGGGACGGCGCGGAGCCGGTGAGCGTGCTGCACCCCGACGTCTGCGACGGCGACCACACCGGGATCCTCGCGGTCCAATCCCTGTCCAAGCGCTCCAACCTCGCGGGCTACCGCTGCGCGTTCGTCGCCGGCGACCCGGCGGTCGTGGGGGAGCTGCTCGCGGTGCGCAAGAACCTCGGGCTCCAGCTGCCAGGACCCCAGCAGGAGGCGATGCGCGTGGCGCTCGAGGACGACGCCCACGTCGAGCAGCAGCACGCCAGGTACGCCGCCCGGCGCGCGCGGCTGCGCGCGGCGTTCGAGGGCGCGGGGTTCCGCATCGACCACTCCGAGGCCTCGCTCTACCTCTGGGCCACGCGGGGCGAGCCGTGCTGGGACACGGTCGGAGCCCTGGCCGACCAGGGGATCCTCGTGGCGCCGGGGGAGTTCTACGGCCCGGCGGGGGCGCAGCACGTGCGCATCGCGTTCACCGTCACCGACGCCGGGGTCGAGCGGGCCGCCGAGCGCCTGCGCTGACGGCGCGGACCGGGGCCTCAGCAGGCGGTCGCGACCAAGGGCCGGGCGACGTGCGCCGGCCCGTCAGGCGCGTGCGGTTCCGGCGTCGCGGGGAACGGGGACGCGGAGTGGACGTTCACCGCCGAGATCCGCTCGGTGCGCACCACGCTGTGGGTGCCGTCCGCCTGCTCGAGCACCAGGCCCGTCCCGTCGTGGGCGGCCACCTGCCCGTGCATCCAGTGGCCCTCGACGAGCACCGAGACGGCGAAGCCGAGGTCGGCCGCGCGGGTCAGCGCCAGCCCCATCGTGTAGAGCATCGAGCCGGACATGGTGTTTCCCTCCTGCGGGAGCCCCGAGCGGCCGTCCCGTCACCCCAAACTAGGTCAAGTCGGACATCGGTGCGCCGACTCGTCGGCGGAGAGGACCTTGGCCCGGTCGCGGGTGGTCACCTCTGCAGCGGCCGGCCGCCGGTCGGCGGCGGGCGGGTGGCCGAACGGCGGAGGCCGGCCCTCGGGGCCGCCGGGCTCAGTTGTCGCCGACGCGCGGTCCGGGCATGGGCCGCGCGCCGTTGATCTGGTGCATGTAGGGCGACTCGGCGTGGATGGTCACCGCACAGACCTTCTCCACGCGCACCACGCTGTGGGTGGCGCTCTCCTGCTCGAGCACCAGGCCCGTCCCGTCGTGGGCGGCGATGCGGCCGTGCACCCACTGGCCGTCGATAAGGACCGAGACGTCGTAGCCCAGGTCGTGGGCACGGTCGATCGCCATGCCCATCGTGTAGAGCATCGAGCTGCTGCCGTTCATGGGTCCTCCCCCTCGTGCCGCCGTCTCCCCCGACACGGCGTTCCGTCCAATCTAGAACGAACCGGACAGCGTGGCGTCACGTTCCGGCCGGATCAGGTACCTTCGGCCACGTCGACGTGCACATGGTCCCGGTGCTCCAGGATCTTTCGGGTCGCCGCGGAGGCCGAGGACGGGACGTTCGGCTCATAGCGCCGCCAGCCGTCCTGCGACTTCGAGCCGGCCGACCAGATCCGGCCGTCGAAGATCACGTGGTCGAGGTCCAGCCGCGCCGCCTGCGAGACCAGGTACGACGCGATCGCCCACCCCCGCCGCTTGTTGTCCGGGTTGATCGGCCGCACGAACACGTCGATCGCGCGGCCGTCGTAGTGCGCGGAGTTCTTCATGTGGCCGCTGGAGACGCCGCCTGCGGCGAACCCGCCGAGGGGGACGTCGCCGAAGGTCGCCACCAGGTCGCGCCGCACGCGGTCGGCGCGCGCGGTCAGGCCGGAGGCGCCGGCGTACTCCTGGGGCACGTCGGGGTCACCGGCCACGCAGGAGAACCCGGCCGGGCTGTAGCCGGTCAGCGCCGAGGCGAGGGCCCGGGCGCCGGCGGCGTGCTCCTCGTAGGCCTCGGGGAAGCCGGAGCGCTGCACGGCCTGGGCGGCCTCGGTGATGCGCATCGCCTGGTAGCCGTCGATCTCGACGAGCGCGTCGTAGAAGGCGTTGATCGCGTAGCGCGGGTCGCGCAGCTGCTCCGCCGATCCCCAGCCCTGCGAGGGGCGCTGCTGGAACAGGCCCACCGAGTCGCGGTCGCCGTGGGAGACGTTGCGCAGCTTGCTCTCCTGGAACGCCGTCGCCAGCGCGATGGACACGGCTCGGGCCGGGAGCCCGCGCTGCACCGCGATGGCCGCGACGAGGCCGGCGTACCGGCCCTGGGTCGGGTCGAGGCGGACCTTCTCCGAGCCGACCCGGGCGGTGCAGCCGTCCGGGTCGGGCAGCGGCCCGACGCCCAGGCGGACCAGCAGGCCCGTGCCGAGCCCGACCACCACGACGACCACGACCAGCACCCAGGTGCGGGCGCGGCCGCACTCGTCACGGCGCCCGGGCGGGTCGGGTGGCGAGGGGTCAGTTGTGGGCATGCAGCGCTTCGTTGAGCTCGATGCCCGTGCCCGCGCGGGGGAGCGCCTCCACCGCGCCGGTCTGGGAGTTGCGGCGCAGCAGCACGTTGCCGGCGCCGGAGAGCTCGGCGGCCTTGACCACCCGGGTGCCGCCGTCGGCCTCGTGCAGGGCGACCTTGGTGCCGGCGGTGACGTAGCACCCGGCCTCCACCACGCAGTCGTCACCCAGGGAGATGCCGAGCCCCGCGTTGGCGCCGAGGAGGCAGCGCTCGCCGAGGGAGATGACCTCCTTGCCGCCGCCGGACAGGGTGCCCATGATCGAGGCGCCGCCGCCGACGTCGGTGCCGTCGCCGACCACCACGCCCGCGCTGATCCGGCCCTCCACCATCGAGGTGCCCAGCGTGCCGGCGTTGTAGTTGACGAAGCCCTCGTGCATCACGGTCGTGCCCTCGGCCAGGTGGGCCCCGAGCCGCACCCGGTCGGCGTCGGCGATGCGGACGCCGGTGGGCACGACGTAGTCGGTCATGCGCGGGAACTTGTCGACGCCGTACACCGCGACCTGCCGGCCCTCGGCCCGCAGCCGCGCCCGGGTCTGCTCGAAGCCGGGCACCGCGCACGGGCCCTCGCTGGTCCACACGACGTTGGCGAGCAGTCCGAAGATGCCGTCGAGGTTCGCCCCGTGCGGCGCGACCAGGCGGTGGGACAGCAGGTGCAGGCGGAGCCAGACGTCGTACGCGTCGACCGGCGGAGCGCCGAGGTCGGGCGTCTCGACGGGCACGACCACCCGGCGCACGCCCCGGGCCTCGTCGTCACCGGCGAGCGACTCCAGGCCGCCGGTGTCCTCCTGCCCCGCACGGGGACCGAGGTAGGGCGCCGGGAACCACACGTCGAGCACGACGTCGCGCTCGGGGGCGCCCTCGGGACGGGGCGTGTCGTCGTCCGCGCTCCGCGCCGTGCCGGTGAGGGTGGCGAGGCCGAAGCCGAAGGCCGGGCGCGGGCCCTGGGGTGCGCTGGTGCTGGAGTCGCTGGTCACGCGGCACACGCTAGCGAAGTAGGGGAAGGGTGCTGCGCTGCAACGGGCTCCCGCGTCCGCCTGTCAGGATGGCGGACATGACGAGCGCGACGACGACCCCGTCCCTCGACCTGACCCAGGACCCGGTCGCCCTCACCGCGGCGCTCGTGGACATCCCCTCCGAGAGCGGTGAGGAGCAGGTCATCGCCGACGCGGTGGAGCGCGCGCTGCGGGGGCTGGCGCACCTGGAGGTGCAGCGGTTCGGACACACGCTCGTCGCCCGCACGCACCTGGGACGCGACGAGCGGGTCGTGCTGGCCGGCCACCTCGACACCGTCCCGGCCGACGGCAACCTGCCCTCGCGGCTGCAGGGCGGCGTCCTGCACGGACTGGGCACGTGCGACATGAAGGGCGGGGTGGCCGTGGCCCTGCGCCTGGCCGCCACCGTCCCGGAGCCGACCCGCGACGTGACCTTCCTGTTCTACGAGTGCGAGGAGGTGGAGTCCGCGCGCAACGGCCTGACCCGGCTGGCCGCGAGCCACCCCGAGCTGCTCGAGGCCGACTTCGCGGTGCTGATGGAGCCCTCCGACGGGGTGGTGGAGGCCGGGTGCCAGGGCACCCTGCGCGTCGAGGTCGTCGCCCGCGGGCAGCGCTCGCACTCCGCGCGCGCCTGGATGGGGTCCAACGCGATCCACGCCGCCGGCACCGTCCTCGACCGCCTCCGGGACTACGAGCCGCGCCGCCCGGTGATCGACGGGCTGACCTACCACGAGGGCCTCAACGCCACGCGGGTCTCGGGCGGGGTCGCCGGCAACGTGATCCCCGACGAGTGCCGGCTGGAGGTCAACTACCGCTTCGCCCCCGACCGTTCGGCCGAGGAGGCCGAGGCCTACGTGCGCGAGCTCTTCGACGGCTTCGAGGTCGAGGTGCTGGACCTCTCGCCCGGGGCCCTGCCCGGGCTCTCGGTGCCGGCTGCCGCCGACTTCGTCGCCGCCGTCGGGGGACGTGCCAACCCGAAGTTCGGGTGGACCGACGTGGCCCGGTTCAGCTCGCTCGGTGTCCCGGCGGTCAACTTCGGACCGGGCGACCCGATGTACGCCCACCGCCAGGACGAGCACGTCCCGGTCGAGCACGTACGACGCGTCGAGAGCCGGCTGCGTCACTGGCTGGAGGGCACAGATGGCTGACATCCGAGGGCACGAGCCCGCCGACGGCGGCCGCGACGTCCGCTACCAGGGCCGGATCCGGCTCCGCGGGGACCGGGCGTCCGGGAGCACCACAGATCAGCGACTGCTGGACAACACCGGCCCGAGCGACTGGGTGCACACCGACCCGTGGCGCGTGCTCCGGATCCAGAGCGAGTTCGTCGACGGCTTCGGCGCCCTGGCCGAGCTCGGCCCCGCCGTCGCGGTCTTCGGCTCCGCACGCACCAGGCGCGACCACGCGGCGTACGAGCAGGCGCGTGAGGTGGGACGGCTCCTCGCCGAGGCGGGCTTCGCGGTCATCACCGGCGGCGGCCCCGGGACGATGGAGGCGGCGAACCTGGGCGCCCGCGAGGGCGGTGGCACGTCGGTGGGCCTCGGCATCGAGCTGCCCTTCGAGCAGGGCATCAACGACCACGTCGACCTCGCGGTCAACTTCCGCTACTTCTTCGCCCGCAAGACGATGTTCGTGAAGTACTCCCAGGGCTTCATCGTGATGCCGGGCGGCTTCGGCACCTTCGACGAGCTGTTCGAGGCGCTGACGCTGCGCCAGACGCGCAAGGTGACCTCGTTCCCGCTGGTGCTGCTCGGCACCGACTACTGGTGCGGCCTGGTCGACTGGATCCGCGACACGGTGCTCGAGGCCGGGGCGGTCAACGCAGCGGACCTCGACCTGCTGCAGGTCACCGACGACCCCGCGGAGGCGGTGCGCCACATGGTGGAGGCCAACCTGGCCGACGAGAGGCAGGCGGACTCGGACGACGGGCAGCACGGGAGCGTCTCGCCATGACCTGGTTCTTCGCCGTCCTCATCGTCGCCGCCATGGGGGTCGCCGCGATGGCCGCGACCGGGCGGTTCGGCGGCCTCGCGGAGACCTGGGACGACCGGCCGGACGCACGCGTGCCGGCCGACGGCCCGCTCACGGCCGAGGACCTCGAGGCGGTGCGGTTCACCACCGCGCTGCGCGGCTACCGCATGTCGGAGGTCGACGCGCTGCTCGACCGGCTCGCCGAGGAGCTGCGCCAGGCCCGCCGCGAGGCGTCCGGCGACGCGGCGGACGCGGCGGACACGGCGGACGCGCAGGGGGAGACCGGTGACCGCTGAGCCGGCCGACCGCGCGGCCCAGCCCGGCCCCGACGGACGCCCGCGCTGCCCGTGGGCGCTGACGACGCCGGACTACCTGGACTACCACGACACCGAGTGGGGTCGCCCGCTGCCGGCGGGCTCCGACACCGCACTGTTCGAGCGGCTCTCGCTCGAGGCGTTCCAGTCCGGCCTCAGCTGGCTGACGATCCTGCGCAAGCGCGAGGCGTTCCGCGCCGCGTTCGACGGCTTCGACCCGGTCCGCGTCGCGGCCTACGACGAGGCCGACGTCGCCCGCCTCATGGCCGACGCCGGCATCGTCCGCAACGCGGCCAAGGTCGCAGCGACCATCCACAACGCCGCCCGGGTCGCCGAGCTCGACGGGGGCTTCGCGGAGCTGGTGCTCAGCCACCGCCCGCCGCCCCGCCCGCGCCCGCGCACGGTGGACGACGTGCCGGCCGTCACGCCGGAGTCCACCGCGCTCGCCAAGGCGCTGAAGAGGCACGGCTTCCGCTTCGTCGGCCCCACCACGGCGTACGCCCTGATGCAGGCGACCGGCATGGTCGACGACCACCTCGCGGACTGCCGGCGCCCCGACGAGCCCTGAGCGCGGCATCGCGCACATCACCCGCGAGGACGAGCCGCGTGCGGCACCATGTCTCGCGTGAGCCCCTCCACGATCACGTTGCTGCTGACCGGCCTGGCCGCGGTCGTCGTCGTCCTGACCCGCGTGCGGATGGTGAAGGAGAAGGCGGCCGGGCGAGCCTCCGTGGGCGCGCTGCTGGTCAACGTGCACTCGGTCGGCGGCGCCGCCGCGATCGCCCTGTGGGTGGTGATGTTCCTCGCCGACGACCGGACCTACGGCGTGATCGCGCTCCCGCTGTGGTGGGTGACGGTCGTGGCGGGCCTGCTGATCCTGGTGCGCTGGCTGCCCGCGCGCGGGCGGCACTCGTCGGGACCGGTCGCTGACGCCTGGGGCGAGGGCCCCGGCCTGTCGATCCTCGCCCACGTCGGGATGCTCGTCGGGGTGGTGGTCCTCACCGTCTACCTGGTGCTCGACAAGATCCCGTGAGCCGCGCGCCGCGGCGCACGACCCCGTCGCGCCTCAGCGGCCGTGGAACTCCGGCTTGCGCTTGGCCACGAACGCCTCGACCGCGTCGCGGTGGTCCTGCGTGCCGCCGGTGAACGTCATCATCTCGGCCTCGTGGGCCAGCGACTCCGGCAGCGCGTGGGTGCTGGAGAACTCCACCGAACGGCGGATCGCGGCATAGGCCCGGGTCGGACCCTGGGCGAGCCGTGCGGCCAGCTCCTGGGCGTGGGCCTCGAGCTCCTCGGCGGGGACGACGCGTGTCGCCAGCCCGAGCGCGAGGGCCTCCGCGGCGGGGATCGTGCGCGGCTCGTAGAGCAGCTCGATCGCCTTGCCCCTCCCGACCAGGCGAGGCAGCGTCCAGGAGATGCCGGTGTCGCACGACAGGGCGATGCCGGCGAAGGCGAGGTTGAACCCGGCGGTGTCGGCGACCAGGCGGTAGTCGGCGGCGAAGGCCAGCGAGGCCCCTGCCCCGGCAGCCACCCCGTTGACCGCCGCGACGACCGGCTTGGGCATGGTCGCCAGTGCCAGCACCGTCGGGTTGTAGTGCTCCGGCACCGTCCGGAACAGCGACTCCGCACCCTCGGCCAGCAGGTCGATGTGCTCCTTGAGGTCCTGGCCCACGCAGAACGCGCGACCGCTGCCGGTCAGGACCACGCAGCGGACCGAGTCGTCCTCGGCGACCTCCTGGACCGCGTCGCGCAGCGCCTCCTTGGTGGCCACGTCGAGGCTGTTCATCGCCTCGGGCCGGTCGAGCCGCAGCGTCGCGACCCCACCCTCGCGCGTGACCTGCACGCCCTGCCGCTGTCCCGCGTCCTGCTCCGTGCTGTGGCTCATGTGACCCCTCGGTTCGGCCGGTGTCGGCAATGTCTCACCGGTGGGAGATACTAGTGACCGACGAAGACGACACAGGGGGGCGCGTCGCCCTCCGAGTCCGCACCGACGCGGGGTGTCCGCTACAGGGAGAGGTGTCAGCATGGCGGCCATGAAGCCACGGACCGGGGACGGCCCGCTCGAGGTCACCAAGGAGGGACGCGGCATCGTGATGCGCGTGCCCCTCGAGGGTGGCGGGCGTCTGGTGGTCGAGCTGAACGCCGACGAGGCCAACGCGCTCGGTGACGCGCTCAAGGAGGTCGTGGGCTGACCACCGCGCCCACGGCCTCGTCCTCCCAGCCGTCCTTCCCCGTCCCGTCCGCCGGGGCGGGGTTCGCGCCGGCTCCCCCGGTCGAGGTCACCTCTCGGACCCTGCGCGAGCTCACCGACGCCGACGTGTGGGCGATCGGCTTCCGCTCGGTCGACGGCGACCTCCTGGTCGGTGACCAGGCCGGCGACGCCGCCGACCTCCTGCCCGGCCCCGTCGCCGACGTCCTGACCCGCTCCCGTGCGCGCGGCGCCGTCGGCGAGGTCCTCGAGGTCCCGGTGTGGGCCGACGACTCCGCCCGCCCCGGCACCGTGCTGCTCGTCGGGCTGGGCGCCGGCACCGCTGCCGACCTGCGGCGGGCCGGCGCGGCGCTGGCCCGGCGCACGCGTGGCCGGTCCCACCTGGCGGTGGCCCTCGGTGCCGACTGCCTCGGCGGGGACCTGGTCGCTGCCCAGGAGCGGGAGGACGCCGCCGCGCTGCGCGCCCTGGTCGAGGGCCTGGTCCTCGGCTCCTTCTCCTTCGACCTCAAGTCCCAGCCGGGCCAGCCGGCCGTCGCCGCCGTCACGCTGACCGGCACCGGCGACGGGGCCGAGGCGGCCGTCCAGCAGGCGCGGGTGCTCGCGCACGCCGCCTGGTTCTCCCGGGCCCTCGCGCTGATGCCCTCCAGCGTCAAGGACCCCGCCTGGCTGGCCGACCGAGCCGCAGAGGTGGCCCGCGAGCACGGCCTGGCCTGCCAGGTGTGGGACGAGCCGGCCCTCGAGCGCGACGGGTTCAACGGCATCCTCGCCGTCGGGCAGGCCTCCGCGGCCGGCTCCCGGCTGGTGCGGCTGGACTACGAGCCCGAGGGCGCGAGCCGGCGTACTCCCCGGATCGTGCTGGTGGGCAAGGGCATCACCTTCGACACCGGCGGGCTCTCGCTCAAGCCCGCCGACGCCATGGCGACGATGAAGCGTGACATGACCGGGGCCGGCGTGGTCCTGGCCGTGATGGGCGCGCTGCGCGAGCTCGGCTGCCCGGTCCGGGTGACCGGCCTGCTCGCCTGCGCCGAGAACGCCGTCGGCGGTGCCGCGCTGCGGCCGGGTGACGTGATCCGTCACTACGGCGGCCGCACGACCGAGGTCACCAACACCGACGCCGAGGGTCGCCTGGTCCTCGCCGACGGCCTGGCCTACGCCGTGGACACGCTCGAGCCCGACCTGATGGTCGACGTCGCCACCCTCACCGGCGCGGTCCGCATCGCGCTCGGCCAGCGCCTGGGCGGGCTGTTCACCGACGACGAGGACCTCGCCGAGCAGCTGCTCGCCGCGGGCAGGGCCGCCGGCGAGCCGGTGTGGCGACTGCCGCTGGTCGAGGACTACCTCGAGCGCATCGAGTCCGAGGTCGCCGACGCCGACAACGCCGGTGGCACCCCGGGCGCGATCACCGCCGCGCTGTTCCTGCGCCCGTTCGCCGGTTCCGTCCGCTGGGCCCACCTCGACCTGGCCTCGGTGGGGGACTCGCCGGGCGACCCGTTCGAGTGGACCCCGGGCGCCACCGGGTTCGGCGCCCGGCTGCTGCTGCGCTGGCTGTGCCCGGTCGACGGCGCGGGCGCGGCTCCGGTCGGGCGACGCGGGCGCAGAGGCGCCCGGTGAGGGGCCTGACCGTCCGCTGGTCGCTGCGGGGGGCGCCGGCCGACATGGCCGACCGGCTGGCGGACTACGTCGCGCAGACGTCCTTCGAACGCTTCTCCGGGATGGAGGGGCTGAGCTTCAAGACCTGGCGCGCGGTGCCCGGCGAGTGGTTCGAGGGCGTCTACGTCTTCGTCTCCGACGAGGCCCGTGCGCGCTTCCAGGACGAGTTCTCCGCCACGGCCGCCGAGGCCCCTGCCTCACGGATGCTGGGGAGCCCGCCGGTGCTGGTCGAGCCGTGCCGGGTCGTCGCGGTCGCCGAGGGCGCCGAGCGGTTCGAGGCGGCCTCCCGCGCGGAGTGAGCCGATCCGGCGGGGCCGCGACAGAGGGTCAGAGCTTGCGAGCCAGCAGGAGGCCGTCGCCCACCGGCAGCAGCAGCGGCACGAGCCCCTCGTGCTCGCGCACCGCCACGCCCACCTCGCGGATCGCGACCGTCTCGGGGTCACGCTGAGCCGGGTCGGCGACCCGGTCGTGCCACAGCGCGTTGTCGAAGGCCACCACGCCACCTGGGCGCAGCAGCCGCAGCGCCTCGGCGAGGTAGTCGGCGTACTCCTGCTTGTCGCCGTCGCAGAAGACCAGGTCGTAGGCGCCGTCGGTCAGCCGCGGCAGGACCTCGAGGGCCGCCCCGTTGATCAGGCGGGCGCGCTGGTTGGGGATGCCCGCCTCGGCGAAGCCCTTGCGTGCCAGCCGCTGGTGCTCCGCCTCGGTGTCGACGGTGGTGAGCACGCCCTCGGGCCGCATGCCGCGCAGCAGCCACAACCCGGAGACGCCGGTGCCGGTGCCGATCTCCACCACCGAGCGGGCCTCGATGATCGAGGCGATGAAGCGCAGGGCGGCGCCCGCGCCGGTGCCGAGCGGGGACACGCGGACCTCCTGGGCGCGTGCCCGGGCGGCGGCGAGGACCTCGTCCTCGCCGAGGAACTCCTCGGCGTAGGTCCAGCTCGCAGGCTTCAGACCGGTGGACATGCGCTCTCCTCGCGTCTCTGCTCACGGAACGCCTGGACTCTATCGCGGGAACTCCGCACACCCCGCCGCACGTTGACCACGCGTGACGCGTCGTGATTCGCAGCCGCCGCTCCGGCCGCGCTCAGCCGGTTCTCAGTGTGGGTTCCTAGCGTGAGGAGCCCGCGGACGCAGCGCCGCAGACGAGATGTGGATGTGATGACGATGGCTCCCGGCCACCACGACGACCACGACCGCCACGAGGGCCCCGCCGCCCCCGATGGCACCGGCGCCGAGGTCTCCGGGGCCTACACGCGGGAGTCCTGGGACGCGATCGTGCGGGAGCACTCCGGCCGCGTCTACCGCCTGGCCCACCGGCTGACCGGCAACGTCGCCGACGCCGAGGACCTGACCCAGGAGGTGTTCGTGCGGGTGTTCCGCTCGCTGGACGACTACGTCCCGGGCACGTTCGAGGGCTGGCTGCACCGCATCACCACCAACCTCTTCCTGGACCAGGCCCGGCGCCGCGCACGCATCCGCTTCGACCACCTCTCCCACGACCCCGGCACCGAGTCGGTCTACGCCCCGCAGACGCGAGGGGTGCAGGGCGCCTCGGACCGCGTGCTGCTCGACGGGCTGTTCGAGGCCGACGTCGAGCAGGCGCTGGCCTCGCTCCCGCCGGACTTCCGCGCCGCGGTGGTGCTGTGCGACATCGAGGGGCTCTCCTACGAGGAGATCGCCCGCGCGCTCGACCTCAAGCTCGGCACGGTGCGCTCCCGGATCCACCGTGGCCGGGCGCTGCTGCGCGAGGCCCTCGCGCACCGCGCCCCGGGTCCGGGGCGGCAGCGCGTCGCCGGGCCGGCCGAGCACACCGACGGGGCGCTGGGGGTGCAGTCGTGACCGGGGAGCGGACCTATGCCGGCGGCCACCTCGGCGCCCTGGTCGCACCCCTCGTGGACGGGCAGCTGCGGCGCGCGACCGCGGACCGCGCCTGGGCCCACGTGCTGCGGTGCCGCTGCTGCACCGAGTCGGTGCGCCGGCAGACGTGGGTGAAGAACCAGCTGCTCCTGTCCCGCGACCCGGGCTCGGAGACCCCGTCGGCCTCCCTGGCCGACCGCCTCCTGGCCCTGCCCGAGAGCCTCGCCGAGGAGGTCGCGCACCCCGCGGTGCCCGGCGGCTGGGTCCCCTGGTCGGCGCGCACGCGCGTGGTGGCCGCGGCCGGGGTGGGCGGCCTGTCCGCCGCCGCGATCGTGGTGGCCTCCCTGGTCGGCCTGCCGGCCATGGGCGGGTCGCTGCCGGTCGAGGCCGACATCAGCCGTCCGACCGCCAGCCCGGGAGGTCCTGGCGCGGGCATCATCGACGCGGTGACCATCGACCGGCACCGCAGGGTCGGCCTGCCCTGACCGCCTGTGTCCCGTGAGGGACACTGGGCGGGTGAGCTTCCCGGGCGACCAGCCACCCCCGCATCCCTCGCCGTACGCCGGCGGCGAGCCGCCCCCGCCGTCGCCCTCGAGCCCCCCGGGCCCGCCCGGCGACGTCTGGGCGCCGCCGTCACCGGGACCGTCCTACGGGCCGCCTGCGCAGCGTCCCGCCGCGCGCACCCCCGGCTGGGTGTGGCCGGTCGTGGCCGTGACCGCCCTGGTCGTCGGGCTGCTCGGCGGCGTGATGGGCGGGGCCCTGGTGCTGGGCACCTCGACGGGGCGCACCTCCCTCGGACCCCTCGACACGGTCAGGCGCGGTGGGGCGGAGGCCGGCTCGGTCGCCGCGGTCGCGCAGCGACTCCTGCCGAGCACCGTCCAGGTGCGGGTCCGCAGTGGTGCGGGCAGGTCCGCCGCCGGCGGCACGGGCTCGGGCTTCGTGATCGACCGCGCCGGCCACGTGGTGACCAACAACCACGTCACCGAGGTCGCCGACGGCGGCGGCACGATCCTCGTGGTGGACAACTCCGGCAAGCCGCACCCGGCGAAGCTGGTCGGGGCGAGCGAGGTCTACGACATCGCGGTGGTCGAGATCGAGGAGCCGGACGGGCTGCGGCCGGTCACCTTCGGCTCCTCGCGCAGCATGTACGTCGGCGACACCGTCGTGGCGATCGGCTCCCCGCTCGGCCTGGACCACACGGTCACCGCCGGCATCGTCAGCGCGCTCGACCGGCCGGTGACGACCGGGGACCAGAGCTCGGCGTCCTACATCAACGCCGTGCAGACCGACGCTGCGATCAACCCCGGCAACTCGGGCGGCCCGCTGGTCAACCTGGCCGGCGAGGTGATCGGGGTGAACTCCGCGATCGCGACCACCGGCGGGAGCTTCCTCGGCGGCGGCGAGAGCGGAAGCATCGGCGTCGGCTTCGCGATCCCGATGGAGCAGGCGCGGGTGACCGCCGCGCAGATCCTCGACACCGGCAAGGCGGAGTACCCCGTCATCGGCGCCAACGTCGAGACCGGCACCAGCCGCAACGGCGCCCAGGTCGTGGACGTGCCCAAGGGCACGCCCGCCGCGCGCGCGGGCCTGCGCAAGGGGGACCGGATCGTCGCGGTCGGGGGCACCCGGGTGCTCGACGGCATCTCGCTGATCGTCGCGATCCGCAGCCACCGGCCGGGCGAGAAGCTGGACCTCACGGTGATGCGCAAGGGGAGCCAGCGCACGGTCACGATCGAGCTCGCCGCCAAGATCGGCTGAGTCGCGCCGGTCAGCCGGTCACGTCGCCTCGGCGTCGTACGGCGGCAGCTCGCCCCGGGCGAGCGCGTCGCCCGAGGACCGCGGCTCCTCGTCCTCGTCCTCGTCCCACGCCGCCTCGATGAGGTGCTTGCGGATCGCCCGGCGCGGGTCGAGGTCGCTGAGCTCGAAGTCGGCGTACTCCGGGCCGAGCTCGGCGCGGATGTCGTCGCGGGCCTGGCGCGACAGGGCGCGCAGCTGCCGCACCATGCGGCCCGCCTGGCGGGCGAACTCCGGCAGCCGGTCGGGGCCGAAGACGAGCATGCCGACGACCGCGATCACGAAGAACTCCGGCAACCCGATCCCCAGCACGGTGAAAGCCTAGGCGAGACCGGGTCGCCGGGTCAGAGCTTGCTGGTCGGGGTGAGGCCCAGCTGCATCCCGGCGAGGTTGCGCCCGCGGCTCGCCAGGCGGCGAGCCGCGCCGAGGAGGGCCACCGCCGCCGGGGCGTCGGGCTCGGCGTCGACGAGGGGGCGCCCCGTGTCGCCACCGGAGCGCAGGCGCGGGTCGAGCGGGACCTCGGCGAGCAGCGGCACGTCGTAGCCGAACCGGTGGCTCAGCGTGTCGGCCACCCGCTGGCCCCCGCCGGTGCCGAACAGGTCGATCCGGTGCTCGGGGCCGCAGTGGGGGCAGGGGAGGTAGGACATGTTCTCCACGACGCCGACCACGCGCTGGTGCAGCATCGAGGCCATCGTGCCGGCGCGCTCGGCGACCTCGGCGGCGGCCTCCTGCGGGGTCGTGACGACGATCACCTCGGCGTTGGGCAGGTGCTGGCCCAGCGAGATCGCCATGTCGCCCGTGCCGGGCGGGAGGTCGAGCAGGAGCGCGTCGAGGTCGCCCCAGTAGAAGTCGGCGAGCATCTGCACCAGCGCCCGGTCAAGCATCGGGCCGCGCCAGGCGACGACCTGCTCGCGGCGCGGCTTGAACATGCCCATGCTCACCACGGACGGGCCGAAGGGCGTCGGCACCGGCATGATCATGTCGTCGACCTGGGTGGGCCGCTGCTCGGAGATGCCCAGCATCGCCGGGATCGAGTGGCCGTAGATGTCGGCGTCGACGAGGCCGACCTTGAGCCCCTCGCGGGCCATCGCCACGGCGAGGTTGACCGTCACCGAGGACTTGCCGACGCCGCCCTTGCCGGAGGCGATCGCATAGACCTTGGTCAGCGAGTCGGGCTTGGCGAAGGGGATCTCCTTGGGGGCCTTGCCGCCGCGCAGCGTGGCCTGGAGCGCCGAGCGCTGCTCGTCGTTCATCACCCCGAACGTCACGGTCGCGCCGGTGACGCCCTCGACCGAGCGGGCGGCCGCGGTGACGTCCTTGGTCAGGGTGTCGCGCATCGGGCAGCCGGAGACGGTGAGCAGGATCGTGACGGCCACGTGGCCGGCCGCGTCGACCTCGACGGACTCGACCATGCCGAGCTCGGTGATCGGGCGCCGGATCTCGGGGTCGTTGACGCTCGCGAGGGCGTGACGGACCTGGTCGGGAGTGGGGTGGGTCATGCCTCCCAGGGTACGGCGCGGACCAGGCTCGCTCAGGCGGACGGGGTGTGGCGTTCCTCGCTCGCACCGCCCGGGCCGTGGGCGCCGTTCCCCTCGTCGCCGTCCTCCTCGGCCGGCAGGCGGTCGCCGATCTCGGAGAGCAGGCTGCGCAGCTCGGAGCGGACGTAGTCGCGGGTGGCGACCTCGCCCAGGGCCAGGCGCAGGCTCGCCATCTCGCGCGCGAGGAACTCCATGTCGGCGTGGGCGCGGGAGTTGTCGAGGCGGTCCTGCTCGGCGATGACCCGGTCGCGGTCCTCCTGGCGGTTCTGCGCGAGCAGGATCAGGGGCGCGGCGTAGGAGGCCTGGAGGCTGAGCATGAGCGTGAGGAAGATGAAGGCGTAGGGGTCGAACCGCACGTCGGTGGGCGCGAAGACGTTCCACAGCAACCAGATGGCCACGAACCCGGTCATGTAGAGCAGGAACCGCGCGGTGCCCATGAACCGGGCGAACTGCTCGGCGAACCGGCCGAAGGCGTCGTCCTCGAAGCGCGGCCGCCGCAGCCGGCGGGTGTCCTTGGGCTGGTCGAGCCGCTCCTGGCGGTCGGCCTCGGCGCGCTCGAGGCGCTCGCGCCGCAGGATGCGTCGCTGCTCGTCGCGGCGCTCGCTGCGCCGCGGGCGCCCGCGGTCGGGGCGGGTGGAGCCGAGGTCAGACACGGAGCCTCCCCACGCCGGTGGGGCGCTCGCGCCAGCCCGCGGGCAGGAGGTGGTCGAGCAGGTCGTCGACGGTGACGGTGCCCAGCAGGCGGCCGTCCTCGTCGACCACCGGGGCGGCGACGAGGTTGTACGCCGCGAGGTGGCGCGCGACGTCCTCGAGGCGGGCCGAGGGGTCGATGGCGTCCTGCGACCCCTTGACGATGGCACCGAGGAGGGTGCGCGGCGGCTCGCGCAGCAGGTGCTGGATGTGGGCGATGCCGATCAGCCGGCCGGTCGGCGGCTCGAGCGGCGGGCGGCAGACGTAGACCGCGGCCGCGAGCGAGGGGGTCAGGTCCGCGTTGCGCACGTGGGCGAGCGCCTCGGCCACCGTCGCGTCCGGCGGCAGCACCACCGGCTCGGTGGTCATCATGCCGCCGGCGGTGCGCTCCTCGTAGGACATCAGGCGGCGGACGTCCTCGGCCTCCTCGGGCTCCATCAGGTTGAGCAGGTTCTCCGCGGTCTCGGGCGGCAGCTCGGCGATCAGGTCGGCGGCGTCGTCGGGAGACATCTCCTCGAGCACGTCGGCGGCGCGCTCGTCGGGCAGGTCGCCGAGGATCTCGACCTGGTCCTCCTCGGGCAGCTCCTCGAGGACGTCGGCGAGGCGCTCGTCGTCCAGCGCCGCGGCGATCTCGCGGCGTCGCTTGGCCGGCATCTCGTGGATCACCGTCGCCAGGTCGGCGGGCTTCATCTCCTCCAGCGCCGCCAGGACGTGGGTGGCGCCCTGCTCGCCGTCGGTCTCGAAGCCGGTGATCTCGTGCCACTCCACGACGTGGGTCTGGCCCTTGCGGCCGAACCGCTTGGAGTCCTCCTGCAGCGCGACCTTGCTGACCACCCAGTCGCGGTTGCGCTGCTGCTCGATCGCCAGGTCGTAGACCGTGCCCTGCACGCCCGACTCGGTCACCGTGACGCGCCGGTCGAGCATCTGCGCCACGACCAGGACCTCGTTGTTGCGCTGCTCGAAGCGGCGCATGTTGACCACGCCCGTGGTGATCACCTGGCGGCCGTCGATGCTGGTGACCCTGGTCATCGGCAGGAAGATCGAGCGGCGGCCGAACACCTCGACGACCAGGCCCACGACGCGCGGCGGCCGCTGGGGCTTCTGGATCACGGTCACCAGGTCACGCACCCGCCCGACCTGGTCGCCGGCGGGGTCGAACACCTGCAGGCCGGTCAGGCGGCCCACGAAGACGCGGTTCGGCGAGGTGCTCACACGCCTCAGCGTAGTGGCCGCACTACCCTCGCCCAGGTGAGCACCGTGCCGGAGGAGGGCCAGCGTCTCACCCTGCACGTCGGCCTGCCCAAGAGCGGGACCACCTACCTGCAGGGGCTGCTGGCCTCCCACCGTGAGGAGCTGCGCGCGGCGGGCGCGGTCTACCCCTTCGTCCGGCCGGAGGCGATGTTCCGCGCGGCCGTCGAGGTGCGCGAGCAGCAGGCCCTGTGGGGCCTGCCCCGCGAGGAGCTCGAGGGGACCTGGCGGCGGTTGCTCGACCGCGTCCGCGAGGTCGGGCTGCCGGGGATCCTCAGCCACGAGGTCCTGGCCGGTGCCTCGCCCGAGCACGCCGCCCGCGTGGCCGCCGACCTGCGGGCGTTCGAGGTGCACCTCGTGGTGACCTGCCGCGACCCGCTGCGCCAGGCGATGGGGCACTGGCAGGAGGAGGTCAAGAACGGCCGCCCCTGGTCGTACGCCGAGTTCGTCGCCGCCCTGCCGACGCCCGGGGAGTCGGCGGAGGCCGAGCTGGGCTTCTGGCGCTCCCAGGACCTGGTCGGGGTGCTCGACCGCTGGTCGGCCGCGCTGCCGACCGCGACCGTGCACGTCGTCACGGCCCCGCCGCCGGGGTCGCCGCCCGAGGTGCTGTGGACGCGCTTCGCCGAGGCCTGCGACCTCCCGCCGGACGTCCTCGACCCCCGCGACACCGACCCGGCCTCGGGCGAGAACCGCTCGCTGGGCGCGGCGCAGGTGCGGTTCCTGCGCGAGGTGCTCCTCGCCCTGGACGGCCGCATCGACCAGCCCGACCACGCCCACGTGGTCAAGCGGTGGTTCGCCCAGCAGGTGCTCGCCGAGCGGGCGGGGGAGCCGGCGCACCCGACCCCGGCGCTGGCGGCCCACCTCGCCGAGCGGTCCGCCGGCTGGGCGGCGGCGATCCGCGAGCGCGGGTGGCTCGTCCACGGCGACCTCGACGACCTCGCGGTCCCGACACCCGGCCCCGGCCCGCACCCCGACGACGCCGTCCCGGACGTGGTGCTGGGCGGGTCGGCGGAGGAAGTCGCCGGGCTGCTGCTCGAGGAGGTCGCGCGCCGGTACGACGCGCCGCCGGCCGACGGCGTGCTGGCGCGGGTCAGTCGCCGAGTGCGGCGAGGGCGTCGGCGGCCTCCGACACCGCGTCACCCCCGCTGATCGTGAGCACCGCGCGCACCATCGGGTGGTCGGTGCTCCAGCGCACCAGCGGCGAGCGGTCCACGACGTAGCCCGACCAGGGCAGGTCCGGCGTTCCCATGATCCAGTCGATCTGCGGCTGCGCGGGCGGGGAGCACGAGCCCCCGCCGGCCGAGCCGCCGTTGGCCGCGAGGAGCAGGCCGGAGCCCACCGTCGGGCAGAAGAACTCGGCCCGGTCGTTCATGTCGCCGGTCATCACCACCGGCACGTCGGGCTCGGTCTGGCGCAGCGTCCGCACCAGGTCCAGCTCGCGGCGTACGGCGGCCGCGCGCCAGCGGGCGTTGTTGCCCCACTGGGGCGTGGTGGCCGGGTTGTGGACGTTGAGCACCCAGAGGTCCTTGCCGTTGGCGCGGCTGCGGAGCTTGACGTAGGGCATCTCGCGCGGACGGCCGCGGAAGTAGGGGACCGTCACGGTGCGGGCCTCGACCACGTCGAACATGTCGAGGCGCCACATGATGCTGTTCTCGGCCTCCCGCGCCCCCATCGAGCGACCGGGGTAGATGCCGTAGTCCGGCAGCCGGCTGCTGAGCGCACCCGCCTGGTCCCACTGCAGCTCCTGCAGCCCCACGATGCCGACGCCGTTGCCGCTGATCAGGCGTGCCGCGCCGGCGGCCCGGGTGACGCCGCTGGGGCGCGCCTTCTTGCCCTTGCCGCGGCCCGCGGTGTGGCTGCTGCCGAGGACGTTGAACGAGCTGACCACCACCTGCACCGACGGGGTGGGGGCCTGGCGTGCACGCTTGCGGCCGATCCGGAGCGGGCCCGGGAAGGTCTGCTTGGCCGATCCCGCGACCGCCTTCGGCCGGCGGGGGGTCGCGGCTCGCTCCTTGGCGTCGAGGGTGGTGCCCGGGGCGATGTCCTCGTGGATGCTGCCCCAGTCCTCCTCGGTGGCGACGTCGGTCCGGGTCACGCGCTGGGCGGGAGTGGGCGTCGCGACGGCCTGGACGCCGTACGTGCCGGCGATCCCGAGCACGACGAGCACCGAGGTGCCGACGACCCAGTCGATCGGCCGGACGTTCCACTTCACCGGACAATGGTACGTGAGCCCGGCCACGCCGGCAGGGCGTTCCAGGAGCGCCGGGGCAGGGTCGCGGGAGCCGCCTCCGCGCCGTCCGCCACGCGCCCGAGGGGTCCCTGGAGGGAGGCCTGCGCGCCGCTAGGCTGAGACCCCCGAACGGGACCACGGAGGATCGATGTCTGGCGCTGCGCAGCACCCGCTGGCGCCGTTGCGCTCCCTCCGTGCCGACGACGACGGACTGCTCCTGGAGCACGACCCCGCCGAGGCCGACCACGACACCGCGCTGGACGTGCTCTTCGACGACCGGCGGATCTGGTCGTTCTGGACCGTGCGCGACACCACTCCCGCGGGGACCGGGGCGACCGGCTCGGCCGGGGCGGGGGAGTCCGCCCGCCGCCTGCCGTGGCCGGCCGCGCTCGGCCGCTTCCTCGACGGGCGCACCACGGTGAGCCTGGTCGACCACGTCCACGGCCACGAGGTGGGGCGCACCGAGGCCGTGCTCGGCTCCGGCGAGGGCCGCATCGCGGTCGTCGACAAGCAGGGACGACCGCTCGGCCTCGACAAGTCGCTGGTCCTCTCGCGGCTCTTCGACTCCCGCGACCCCGACCAGCTCGCGCCGCTGCTGGACTCCATCGAGCAGGTCCTCGGCGAGCTCCGGGCCTGCGGCATCGAGGCGTTCCTGGCCTACGGCTCCCTGCTGGGCGCGGTCCGTGAGGGCGGCCTGATCGGGCACGACAACGACGCCGACCTGGGCTACGTCAGCCGGCACGACCACCCCGCGGAGGCCGTCGCGGAGTCCTTCCGCCTGCAGCGCGCGCTGGTCGAGCGAGGCCTGCCGGTGACCCGCTACAGCGGGATGGGCATCCGCGTCGACGTGAGCGAGCCCGACGGCGGCACCCGTGGGCTGGACGTCTTCGGCGGGTTCATCCGCGACGTGGACGGGACGAGCCACCTCTACCTCATGGGCGAGGTGGGCGCTCCGTTCCGCCGTGAGTGGGTCTGGCCGCTGTCCGAGGTCTCCTTCGAGGGGCGCACCTTCCCCGGCCCGGCCGAGCCCGAGCGGCTCCTCGAGGCGATGTACGGCCCGACCTGGCGCACCCCCGACCCGGCGTACAAGTTCACCACGCCGCTCTCGACCGTCCGGCGCCTCGACGGCTGGTTCCGGGGCACGCGCGGCGGCCGCATCCTGGAGTGGGACGTGGCCAAGCCGGGCGAGCTGAGCGGCCGCAACCTGCGGCCGAGCGGGTTCGCCCGCTGGGCGGTGGACACCCTGGAGGGCGACGGCGGCCCGGGACGGCCGACCACGCTGATCGACGTGGGCTGCGGCGCGGGCGTGGACGCCACGTGGACCGCCCGGAAGGGGATCGGCACGGTCGGCGTCGACTTCAAGCCGATCCACTACCGCCACCTGGCCGCACGGGCGGAGCAGGAGGGCCTGCCGCTGCGGTTCACCTGGACCAACCTCAACGAGGTGCGGTCGGTGATGGCCGGTGGCGCCCAGCTGGCCAGGCTCCCCGGCCCGCGCTCGGTGGTCGGCCGCCACGTGCTCGACGCGGTCGACGGCGACGGCCGGCGCGGCTTCTACCGCCTCGCCGACATGGCGACCCGAGGTGGCGGACGCACGCTGGTGCAGGTGTGCCGCGACCCCCGCGGTTCGGGGGACGACACGGTGGTCCCGCGCACCGCCGGCGGCCGGGGGCGCTCGCGGCCCCTGGACGTCGAGGCCCTGGTGGCCGAGATCGGCGCCCACGGCGGCCGGGTGCTCGACCGGGTCGACCTGACCGAGACCGCGCAGGACGCCCCCCACGGCGGCTTCCCGCGCCCCGAGGAGACGATCGACGTGACGAGACTGGTGGTGGCATGGCACTGAGGGACCTGACCCGGCTGGCGAGGAGCGCGCCGCGGTTGGAGCAGCGCATCCGTGACCTCGAGGCGGAGGTGCAGGAGTGCCGCCAGGTCAACCTGCGCCTGGCGGAGCTGATGGACGTCGTGTCCGAGCTGCTCCTCCCGGTCGCGCAGCAGGACCCCGGCCGGGTCGAGGAGCTGCTGGCGCGCTACCACGAGAGCGTGGGTGGCCCACCCCGCCCTGCCCGGGGCGGGTCGTGATCCCGTCGTGACCCACGCACCCGACGCACCCGGGGCCGCGGAGGGGACCGACCCGTCCGGCGGGGACCGCCCCCCGCGGGTCTACCTCCACGTCGGCCTGCCCAAGACCGGCACGACCTACCTCCAGCACGTCCTGTGGGAGAACAAGGACCGCCTGCGCCGGCACGGCGTCCTGCTCCCCGGCCCCACCCGCCGTCGTCACCTGCTCGCCTCCCTCGACGTGCGCGAGGACCCCAAGCTCGCCCGGCGTCCCGGGGACGTCGCCCACCCCTGGCAGGACCTCGTGGACGAGGTCCTGGCGTGGGGCGGCGACGCCGAGATCAGCCACGAGTTCTTCGCGGCCGCCTCGACGCCGCAGGTCAAGCGCATGGTCGACGACCTCGAGGGTCGCGAGCTGCACGTCGTGGTCACCGCGCGCGCGATGACCGAGCTGGGCGTCTCCCGGTGGCAGGAGGACGTCAAGAACGGCGGCACCCTCCCGATCGACGGCTACCCCGCCCGGGAGGACTACGACCCCACCGACGAGTGGGGCTGGGGCAGCTTCGACCTCGGCGACATCCTCGAGCGCTGGTCGGCCGTCGTGCCACCGGAGCGGATCCACGTGCTGGTGGTCGCGCCCGGTGCGGGAGCCCCCGAGGAGCTCTGGCTGCGCTTCGCCGAGGTGATGGGGCTGGACGGACGCGACTTCGAGGTGCCCGAGGCGCCGGTCAACGCCTCGCTGGGCCTGGTGGAGGTCGAGCTGCTGCGGCGGGTGAACGCCAAGCTCGAGGGCTTCGGCTCCGCGGTCTCACGAGGTCGCTGGATCAGGGGCTACCTCGCGGAAGGTAGGATCCTGCCCAGCCGGCGCGAGAAGTTCCGCGCGGGGGACGCGAAGCGGTCCGAGCTCCGACGACGTGGGGAGCGGGCGGTGGAGATCCTCCGGTCCGGGCCGTACGACGTCCGCGGTGACACCGGTGCGCTCCTCCCGCCAGAAGCAGAGGGCCTCCGTCACCCGGACGAGGTCTCCGACGGCGAGCTCCTCGACAGTGCCACGACGGCGATCGCACACTTGATGAGGGACGTCCGGGCCCTGACCCGTGAGCGCGACGAGCTCGCGGGGAGGGACCTGGGGCCGGGGCCGGTCACCACCACCAGCGGCCGGCCGGGGTCACCGGGGGCGGCACAGGACCCGACACAGGCGTCGGCGATCCTGGCGGAGGTGCTCAAGGGCGCACCGCGACGACAGCGGATCCGACGCAGACTGAGCCAGCTGCGCGACAAGTTTCGACCAAGTAGGGGCGACACGTGATTGACCGGGCAACGACGAGCACGCCTTCCCTGACCCGCCGCACGGCGCGCCGCCGTGGCGGCGCCGTGGTGCTGGCGGTCGTCACCGCGGTGCTGGCCACGCTGCTGGTGGCCGCTCCGGGCCCCGCTGCGGGCCGCGAGGTCCGCGCGCGGGAGGCCTACCGCCCGCCCACCGGGGCGCACTTCAACAACCCCAACGGCGACGACGCGGCGCACAAGGCGATCGAGGACGTCGTCTACCGGGCCATCCAGCACACCAGGAAGGGCGACGAGATCCGCATCTCGCTGTTCTCCTTCGACCGCAAGCGCATGGCCGACGCGCTGATCCGGGCCTTCCGCCGCGGGGTCGCGGTCCAGCTGCTGCTCAACCAGCACCAGACCACCAAGGTGATGCGTCAGATGCGGCGCGTCTTCGGCGCCAACCGCTCGCGTCGCAGCTTCATCTACCAGTGCGAGCGAGGCTGCCGGGGCGGATCGTTCCTGCACAGCAAGTTCTACCTGTTCTCCCGCTCGGGGGCGGCGAGGAACGTGGTCATGGTGGGGTCGAACAACTTCACCTACAACGCGATGGTCCACCAGTGGAACGACCTGCTGATCATGAACGACCGCACGCGCACCTACAACGCGTTCAAGACCACCTTCGAGCAGATGAAGCTCGACAAGCGGGCGCGCCCGCTCTACGAGGTCTTCCACATCAGCGACCACTCCATCCTGCACGTCTACCCGTTCCCCCACGCGACGGCGAAGACCGACCCGATCATGCGGATCCTCAGCAAGGTGCACTGCCACCGGGCGGCCAAGGGCTACGGCACCAACGGGCGCACCCGCATCCGGGTGGACCAGCACCGCTGGGGTGGCGAGCGCGGCGCCTGGATCGCCCGACGCATGGTCCAGCTGTGGGCCCAGGGCTGCGACGTCAAGCTGATGCACGGCTCCGCCGACGCGCCGGTCAAGAAGGCGTTCCGCGCCCGTACCAAGCGGGGCTACGTCCCGCTGCGCGCCAACGGGTTCGACTACGACCGGGACGGCTTCCTCGACGTCTACACCCACCACAAGTACATGACGATCTCGGGCAACTACGGCGACGACCGGTCCACCGACATGGTGCTCACCGGCTCCAGCAACTGGGCCGGCATCGGCGTGACCGGTGACGAGGTGGTCTTCACCACCGAGTCCCGCCGGTTCCGCCGCCAGTACGAGCGCAACTGGAACTACATCTGGAACCACGGCTCGCGACCGATCACCTACCGGCGCTCGGCGCGCACCACGACGTCCTTCCGCACCGCCGACGGTTCGCTGGTCGACGCCTCGAGGCTGCGCGACAGCGCGCTGCTGCCGGGGACGGCGGAGCCCAAGGCGGCCGGGAAGCACTGGGAGAACGACTGATGCCGGACCCGCTCCGGCGGCGCGCGGCGCGCCCGCCGGCGGGGCGGCCGAGGGTGGCTGCCCTCACCATGGTCCGCAACGAGACGGTCATGCTGCCCCGCTGGGTCGAGCACTACTCCCGCCAGTGCGGCGGTCCGGGCGCCCTGCTGGTGATCGACGACAACAGCACCGACGGGTCGACCGACGACCTGGAGTGCCCGGTCCTGCGGGTCCCGTCGTTCATCCACCGACCGTTCGAGCCGGCGCGCATGGGCTTCGTCAGCCACGTCGCCTCGGCCCTGCTGGAGTCCTACGACGCGGTGGTCTTCTGCGACGCCGACGAGTTCCTCGTCGCGGAGCCGGAGCGCTACGACACCCTGCGCGACCTGGTCGGCGCCAAGCCGAGCACGAAGGTGTTCGGCGCCGTCGGGCTCAACGTCGTCCACCACGTCGGCGTGGAGGCGGACCTCGCCCCCGGGATCCCGATCTCCGACCAGCGCAGCCTGGCCAAGTTCATCCCGCTGATGTGCAAGCCGGCGATGAAGAAGGTCCACGGCGCCTGGACCGCCGCCTCCCACGGGCTGAGGAGCACCGAGTGGGCGATCGACCCCGAGCTGTGGCTCTTCCACGCCAAGTTCGCCGACCGTGAGGCCCTGCGCGTCGCCGCGGAGGGTCGTCGGGCCGGGGTGCTGGCCGACAACCGGCCGCGCACGACGAGCTGGAAGTTCAGCGGCGACCGCATGGTGCGCATCCTGGACCGGATGACCGCCGACCTGCCCGAGTCCGACCCCTACGCCGGGATCCCCGAGCTCGCGCCGACCGCTGCCCAGCTGAGCCGCGTGGTCGTGCAGGAGGACGACACCTGGCGGGCGCGAGGTGGCGGCCGCCAGCTGCAGCGGATGCGCAAGGGCGAGCTCGTCCGCATCCCGGAGCGCTTCAAGGGGACGTTCTAGCCTCGCCCGGCGTGTCGTCCGGATTTTCCTCGTTTCTTCCTCCATTCTGTCCCGCCAGTCACACGCGTCCCTTACGGTCGACTGGTCCGTTCGCTCGGGAGGCCCCTGCTCCCGAGCGCGGACCGGACTTTGTCGACCGACCTGGGAGGTAGCTCGTGGCGCACGGAGTGGGACTCGGTGCACGGACGGTGGGCAGGCGGCGGCGCCGCGCCCTCGGCACCCTCGCCGTCGCCGGAGCGACGCTCGTCGCCGGGCTGACCCTGCAGGGTGCGCCCGCCGACGCGACCGCCCCGCACACGGCGAGGCGCGACGCGACCGCGGCGACCTTCCGGGTCTCCTCGTTCAACGTGCTGGGCGCCAGCCACACCGCGCCCGGCGGCAACAAGCCCCGCATGGCCTCGGGCGAGACCCGCATGACGTGGACCACCCAGCTGCTGGACAACAACCGCGTCGACGTCGTCGGGATGCAGGAGATGCAGCCGCCGCAGCTGGCGAAGTTCCGCGAGATCGAGGGCACGTCCTGGGACCTCTACCCGGCCGACACCCTCAACCGGATCGACGGCCACAACTCGATCGCCTGGCGCACGGCGGAGTGGGAGCTGGTCGAGGCCCACACCATCGCGATCCCGTACTTCCACGGGGCGAAGGTGCAGATGCCCTACCTGCTGCTGCGCAACCTCACCTCCGGGGCGCTGGTGTGGTTCGCCAACTTCCACAACCCGGCCAACACCCGCACCTCGGGCGACAGCACGCCGTTCCGCGCACAGGCCCGCGTCCTCGAGACCGCGCTGGCCAACCAGCTCTGGGCCACCGGTCTCCCGGTGGTCTTCACCGGTGACATGAACGAGACCAAGCCCTACTTCTGCGCGCTCACCACCGGGGCGCCGATGAAGAGCGCGAGCGGGGGCTCCTGGGGCACCCGGTCGTGCTCCCCGCCGGCCCGGCTCAAGATCGACTGGATCTTCGGCTCCCACGACGTGCGGTTCGCGAACTACCGGGTCAAGGACGGTACGTTGGTCGACAAGGCGTCGGACCACCCGATGATCCTCGCCGACGTCACCGTCTCCGGCCTTCCGCGCTCCTGACCCGGGCGGCCCCGACGAGACGGGCCGCCTCGACGCCAGCACGGAAGGAGCACGGCAGTGGCGCACACCGTCGTGCTGCACATCGGGGCGATGAAGTCCGGCACCAGCACCATCCAGCACCAGCTGCAGCGCCACCACGACGTGCTGGACGCCCAGGGCTTCTGCTTCCCCGGCCGCCGCTGGCGCCAGCAGATCCTCGGGGTCCTGGACGTCCTGGACCAGAAGCGCGACGGCCAGGTGGTGCCCGGCTCCGAGGGCGCCTGGCAGCGGCTGCTCGACGAGCTCGCCGCCTTCGACGGCACCGGTCTGGTCTCCATGGAGTTCCTCGGCCCGACGCCGCCGGAGTACATCGCCAAGGTGGTCGACTCCCTGCGTCCCGCCGAGGTCCACGTCGTGATGACCGCGCGTGACCTGGGGCGCAACGTGCCGGCGATGTGGCAGGAGGGCCTGAAGAACCGCGCCACCTGGACGTGGCCGGAGTACCTCCGCGACATCGCCTCCACCGAGAAGCCGCGCACCGGCCACGCCCGGCGGTTCTGGCGGCAGATGAACTACCCGTTCATCGCCGAGAAGTGGGTGCAGGCCGTGGGGCGCGAGCGGTTCACGCTGGTCACCGTGCCGCACCCCGGCGCCGGGCCCGGCGTGCTGTGGGACCGCTTCTGCTCGGTCGTCGGGCTCGACCCGACCCCGTTCCCGGCCGTCGAGCCGCAGAACCTCTCGCTGAGCGCGGCCTCGGCACAGGTGCTCCGCGCCCTCAACGAGGCGCTGCCCGAGGACCTGCCGCTGTTCGACTACCAGAAGGTGGTCAAGCACCAGCTCGCCAAGCAGGGCATGCCCGCCCCCACCGGACCCAGGGACCGGATCGGCTTCTCCGGAGAGTGGGTCGACGAGCGGGCCGAGCGCCAGATCGCCCGGCTCCGGGCGCTCGAGGTGCGCGTGGTCGGAGACCTCGACGAGCTGCGGCCCGTGCCCCAGGACGGCATCGACCCCACCACCTGCCCGCCCGAGGAGTCCCTGCGCGCAGCCGTCGAGTCCCTGGCCTACCTGGTGCGGGTGTGGCCGACTGCACAGGCAGCCGCCCCCGTGACCGCGCCTGAGGGGTCGGCCGGTGTGGCTCAGTCCATAGCGCCGTCCGTGGTCGAGGAGTTCCCCGCTCACTAGGCTGGTGACTCCCTGTCGTACAACGGAAAGGTTCGCCATGGGTCGCCTCGCGCAGACCGAGGGTCTCACCGACATCCAGCAGGAGATCCTGTCGACCGTCCGGGACTTCGTGGACGAGAAGATCATCCCGGTCGCCCAGGAGCTCGAGCACGCCGACGACTACCCCGAGGAGATCGTCGAGGGGCTGAAGGAGCTCGGCATCTTCGGCCTGATGATCCCCGAGGAGTACGACGGCCTGGGCGAGTCCCTGCTGACCTACGCCCTGGTGGTGGAGGAGATCGCACGCGGCTGGATGAGCGTCTCCGGCGTGATCAACACCCACTTCATCGTGGCCTACATGCTGATGCGCCACGGCACGGAGGAGCAGAAGCAGAAGTACCTGCCCAAGATGGCGGCCGGCGAGGTGCGCGGCGCCTTCTCGATGTCCGAGCCCTCGCTGGGCTCCGACGTCTCGGCGGTCTCGACCAAGGGAGTGAGGCTCGACGACGGCTCCTACGAGCTGTCCGGCCAGAAGATGTGGCTGACCAACGGCGGCACCTCCACGCTGGTCGCGACGCTGGTGAAGACCGACGAGGGCGCGGACTCGGTCTACAAGAACATGACCACGTTCCTGGTGGAGAAGCAGCCCGGCTTCGGCGAGACCGCGCAGGGCCTGACCATCCCCGGCAAGCTCGACAAGATGGGTTACAAGGGCGTCGAGACCACCGAGATGATCCTCGACAAGCACAAGGTCTCCGCCGACCAGATCCTCGGCGGCGAGCCCGGCAAGGGCTTCGCGCAGATGATGGACGGCGTCGAGGTCGGCCGGGTCAACGTCGCGGCCCGCGCGTGCGGCATCGCGCTGCGCGCCTTCGAGCTCGGCATCGCCTACGCCCAGCAGCGCGAGACCTTCGGCAAGAAGATCGCCGACCACCAGGCCGTGCTCTTCCGCCTGGCGGAGATGGCGACCAAGGTCGAGACCGCCCACACGATGATGGTCAAGGCCGCCCGTCTCAAGGACTCCGGCAAGCGGATGGACGTCGAGGCCGGCATGGCCAAGATGCTCGCCTCGGAGTACTGCAACGAGGTCGTCGAGGCCTCGTTCCGCATCCACGGCGGCTACGGCTACTCCAAGGAGTACGAGATCGAGCGGCTCTACCGCGAGTCGGCGTTCATGCTCATCGGCGAGGGCACCTCGGACATCCAGAAGATGATCATCGGCCGCAACCTGCTCAAGGACTACGCGCTCAAGGGCTGACGGTCGCACCGGGGCCCCGTCGATGCCGAAAGGCGTCGACGGGGCCCCGTGCTCCGTGTCACGGTGGGGGCCCAGCCGAGCCGACGGAGGAGCACCATGCCCGACCACGCCGAGATGATGGCCAAGATGCGCGAGGCTCTCGACAAGAAGAAGGCCAACGACTCCGGGGTCGACGAGCACGGGCACCCCCGCGAGCAGGCGCCCAGGACCCAGGGCCCGCAGGGCGGCGTGCACCAGCACCGCCGCAAGGCGGGCGGTGGCGGCGCCTAGGACCACGTGGATCTCGGGAAGGCGTTCGCCCAGCAGGCCGCTGCGTGCGCGGCCCTTGAGTCGCCGCTGTACGCCGACCTGCTGCGCGGGCTCGTGCCCGACCTCGACGACCCGGACAGCGCCCTGCGTCGCGTGCTCCGGGGTCACGAGGACGACCCGGGCCCCTCCGCCCTCGCCCTGCGGCTGCTGGGGTCGGTCCACCGGCTGGTCCTCGAGCGCCGGGCCGGCGCGCTCGCGGCGTACTACCCCTCCGTCGGTGGGACCTGGGAGTCCGCCGAGGGGCTCGTGGCCTTCCGTGCCGTGCTCGACGACCAGGCCGACGAGGTGGCGTCGTGGCTCGACCGGGCTCCGCAGACCAACGAGGTCGGTCGCTCGGCAGCCCTGTGGGCGGCGCTCTGCCTGGTCGCCGCCGACGAGGAGGCGGAGCACGGGGCGGCGCTCCCGGTGCGCCTGGCCGAGCTCGGCTCCTCCGGGGGCCTGAACCTCAACGCGGACCGCTTCGCCTACGTCTCGGCGGACGGCGAGGTCCGCGGCGACCCCGCGAGCGGCGTACGCCTCGACCCGGCGTGGGTCGGCGGGTCACCCCCGTCGTCGCGGCCCCGCCTGGTGTGGCGGCAGGGCTGCGACGTCCATCCGGTCGACGTGTCGACCACCCAGGGCAGGCTCGCCCTGACGGCGTACGTCTGGCCCGACCAGGTGGCACGCCTCGAGCGGCTGCGGGCCGCGCTCGCCGTCGCCGCCGAGCACCCGCCATCGGTGGTGCGCTCCGGCGCGGGTGACTTCGTCGATGCCCTGGACACGGTCGAGGGCACCACCACGGTGCTGTGGCACTCGGTGATGTGGCAGTACCTCGATGCCGCCGAGCAGGACCGGGTCCGGCAGCGCCTCGAGGTGCTCGGCACCGCGGCGACGCCGACCCGCAGGCTCGTCCACGTGAGCGCCGAGCCGGGCCGGCGCACACCGCGGGCCGACCACGAGTTCCTGCTCCGTGTGCGGTCCTGGCCCGGCGGGGGCGAGACCGTCCTCGGCACGTTCGCCGCCCACGGGCTGCCGGTCCGTCTGGCGCGCTAGTCCGAGACCGGGGCGACGAACCTGACCGAGCGCGCCATCCGCACCAGCGCTGCCACCTGCTCGGGAGGGGTGGAGGGCGCGTGCGAGGCGTCGACCACGACGCGCTCGCCGTCGACGTCGCCGATCCAGAGCAGGTCCACCTGGCCGTCGCCGTAGATCCCCCGACCGCCACCGAGCGGGTCGCTCCACAGCTCGCCGGCCTTGCACCTGCTGAGGTCGCGAGGACTGCGCAGCTCGAGGGCGAGGCCCCGGTGACCGTCCAAGGTCACCGGCCGGGGCCGGGTGGCACGTGTGGAGCGCTGGGCGGCCAGCGCCTCGGCCAGGTCGCGCACGGAGGGTCCCGGGTCGGACAAGGCCGCCTGCCCCTTCCGGCACGGGTTCCGGTAGACCTGGTCGACCGTCCACAGGCCGAGGAACTCCTGGTCGTCGCGCGAGACGACGTACCAGTCCGCCTCGTCGACGTAGCCGGCCGGGACGTCGACCAGCGCCTGGGGCACCTCGGTGGGCCGGTCGGTCACGACCGAGAAGCGGTAGGTCGCCGGTGACAGCGGGCTCCGCGGTCCGTCGACCAGGGCGCGCTGGTCGCCGTGCACCCCCTCGAAGGTCGCCGACCGGGCGATGCCGACCAGCTCGGCAGGATCCGCGGTCTTGCCACGGACCACCCGTGCCACGGTCACGACCAGTCGTCCGTCGACGTCCAGGATCCACAGGTGGTCGGTCGTCCCCGGCAGCTGGTCCTCCAGCCAGAAGCTGTCACCTGGGTGCGCGCCGAAGATCCGGTGCGTGCCGCTGCCGCACCGCGCCGGGCTGTCGGCGGCACGGGACTCCAGGTAGATGCCGCGGTGGCCGTCCACGGTGACCGGCGTCGGGGTGGTGGTCCGGCGGTGCCGCTGGGCGACCAGGGCGTCGGCCAGCCCGAGGGCGCCGGGAGCCGGCTTCACCGCGGTGGCGCGGCACGGGTCGAGAGCCACCCGCTCCACGCTGCCGAAGAACATGACGTCGCCGTACTCCTCGGGCGCGAGCTGCTCGTGCCCGTCGTCGATCACCCAGCCGCCCGCGGAGAAGTAGCCGGCGGGGACGTCGACCACGGCGCGGGCAGGACCGTCCTCGCCGAGGAAGGGGACGGCGTACGTCGCCGGCTCGAGCGCTGTCCCAGCGGCGATGGGCTCGAGGTCGACCGGCACCCCGGCCGTGGCCGAGGAGGTGGGCGACGAGGGCGAGTCCGCGGCCTCGTTCGGGCCGCCGGGTGTGGCGGCGTCGTCGGTGCAACCGCTGAGCACGGCTCCGGTCAGGACGACCGCGAGAGCGGCGGTGCCGGCGAGGTGGTGGTGGTTCATGGGATCTCCTTCGAAGGGGTCGGGGCCTGGAAGTGCTGGTAGTCCGGTGGCGACCAGGTGCCGCCCCACTCCCATCCGATCCGGGTGAAGGCCCGGACCACGGGACTGCGCGCGGTGATCACTCCGGGACGCGGGGAGGTGGCGCCGGACCGGAGGACGGCGGAGAAGGGACGAGCGGCGCGCGGGGGCGCCACGCCCCCGCCCAGGTCGGGGTTCTCCCGTGGGTCGAGGTCCACGGCAGCGCCGAAGGCGTGCCGCGACCACCGGGCGGTGCCCGCGACCCGACGGCAGCTCCACCCGGAGGTGTTGTCCGCGGCCATCGAGCGGCGGTCGTCCCCGCCGTACTCGTCGACGGTCCGCATCCGGCGGACCGGCCAGCGGGCTGCGTAGAGCTCTCCGAAGACCTCGGCGACCTGCGCCGCGTGGTCGGCGTGCACGACCAGGTCGCCCAGGTGGTCGTGCCCGTCGAACCCCACGTAGCGCAGCCGCAGGTGGCGCAGTGCCCGCAGCCGGCACCGGACAGCCCGGGAGACGGTCCGACCGCATGCGCGTGCGCAGCTCCGGCCCGATCGGCTCCGCCGACCAGGTGTACGGCGGGAGGGGCGTCGTCGCCGGTCCGGCGGCGAGGCCGGTGCAGGCGCGCAGGGCCCGCCAGTCGGCCAGCGCTCGCGTCCGGTCCTGGCCTCGCCGGAGGAACGGCCCGCCGAACGGCTGGACCCGGGCCGGCGTCCACGCGTCGCCGGTCACCCGTCCGTCGCGGACGGTGAGGCGCAGGACGCCCGTGTCGGGCTCGCGGTCGTGGTACCAGAGGAAGTTGCCCAGCCCGTAGTCGACGTAGGTCCCGCCGAGCCAGCCGGAGCCCAGCAGCACGTGCGCGTGGCTGCCCACGACGACGTCGGCTCCGGCGGCGGCGAGCCGGTGCGCCAGGCTCAGCTGCCGGGGGTCGGGGCAGCCCACGCCCTCGGTGCCCCAGTGCAGGTAGACCACGACCACGTCGGCGCGCGCCTGCGCCCGTCGTACGGCGGTCAGCAGGGGCCGGTGATTCCCGGAACGGGCCGCGGCCAGCCCAGCGGTCCTCGGGCCGGCCTCCCAGACGCTGCTCGACCCCTCCCGGTCGGTCGTGTCGGCGGCGAGGAACGCCAGGCGGGTCCCCCGCACGGTCAGCGTGTACGGCGCCATCGCGCTCGCCCGGTCGCGACCGACCCCGACCACGGCGACGGGGCTGCGCCGGGCGGCCCGCAGGGTGTCGGCCAGCCCCTGCTGCCCGTAGTCCGCGCCGTGGTTGTTCGCCATCGTGACCACGTCGACGCCCGCCGCCCGGAGCAGCGCGAAGGCCCGCGGGGAGGCGCGGTAGTGGAACCGGCGAGCGGGCCGCTCCAGCTCCTTGGGGTCCGGGGCCCGCTCCGGCGAGGTGATCGCCGACTCGAGGTTCACCATCGCCACGTCCGCGCGGGCCAGCGCGCGAGCAGCAGGTCCGAGTCCGCGCCCGGGGCGGTCGAGCAGTCCGGCCAGCTGCACCGCGAAGTGGACGTCGCCGGCGAAGGCCAGGGTCACGGTGCCCTGCGCGGCCGGCCCGGCGTCGCCTCGGCCCGCGGACGGCCCGCTCCCGGCCACGGACGTGACTCGCGGGGTGCTCGCGACGTGCGGCACGGCTGACCGCCGGCAGTGCACCCGGCGCCGCATCCGGCGATGGCCAGCCCAGCCAGTGCCGTGGCCGTGCCGCGGAGGCGGCTCGAGCGGTGCCGGCGGGGGCCGGCGGGGGTGAGGGACATGGGACACCTGGCAAGGGAGGAGGAGCCCTTCCTGCACCCGTGCGGTAGCGGACGGACTCCGGGGCGGTATCGACCGGGTATCGGTCCCGTTGACGCCGCGAGCGGCTGGGCAGACAGTCGAGCCATGGGTGTCGCCGTGCTGGGGCCGCTCGAGGTCGACGGGCAGGCCGCCGGCCTGAGCCCCCGCGACCGGGTGGTCCTCTCGGCGCTGGCAGTGCGGACCGGGGAGACGGTGACCGTCGACGCCCTGGCCGACGCCCTGTGGGGCGAACGGCCGCCGGCGTCGGCGACCAAGGTGCTCCAGGGTTGCGTGGTCCGCCTGCGCAAGCGTCTGGGCAGCGCGGCGATCGAGTCGGCCCCGGGCGGCTACCGGCTGACCCTCACCGAGGACGAGCTGGACCACCGGGTCTTCGAGGGGCTGCTCCGGCGCTCCCGGGACTCGCTGGCGGGCGGCGACGCCGCGCGCGCGGCGTACCTCGCCCAGGAGTCGCTCGAGCTGTGGCGCGGACCCGCGCTGCCGGACCTGGAGGAGTGGGCCCCCGGGCGAGGTCGAGACCGGGCGCCTCGACGGCTTGCGGATGGAGGCCGAGGAACTGCTGGTCGAGGCCTGGGTCGAGTCCGGCCGGGCGGAGCAGGTGACCGAGCGGGCGCAGACGCTGGTGGCGCAGGCGCCCTTCCGTGAGCGGCGGTGGGCCCTGCTCGCCCGGGCCCTGCACCAGTCGGGCCGTGAGCCCGAGGCCCTCGCGGCGCTGCGGCGCGCCCGCACGATGCTGGTCCAGGAGTTCGGGCTCGACCCGGGCCCGGAGCTGGTCGGTCTGGAGGGCATGCTGCTGCGTCAGGACCCCTCGCTGCGTCCGACCGCCTCGCCGGAGCCGAGTCCCACCTGTCCCTACCGTGGCCTGCTCGCCTACGACGAGGAGGACGCCGAGACCTTCTTCGGTCGCGAGGACGACGTGGCCGCCTGCCTGCGACGACTGCGTGACGCCGGCGTGCTGGCCGTGGTCGGCTCGTCAGGCGTGGGCAAGTCCTCGCTCCTGAGGGCCGGGGTGGTGCCGGCCCTGACCCGCAGCGGGACCCAGGTCATGGTCACCCACCCGGGCGCTCGGCCTCTCGACTCCCTGGCCGGCCTCCGACCGCGGGGACGTCAGACCCTCGTGGTGGACCAGGCCGAGGAGGCGGTCACGCTGTGCAGCGACCCGGGGGAGCGGGCGGCGTACTTCGCCGCCCTCGCGGTCCACGTCGGCAGCGGCGGCGCACTGGTCCTGGCCCTGCGGGCCGACCACCTCGGGGACATGGCCCCGCACCCGGAGGTCGCGCGGGCCCTCGAGGACGGGATGTACCTCCTCGGGCCGATGAGCGTGGACGGACTCCGCAGCGCGATCGAGGGTCCCGCGCGGCGGGCCGGCCTGCGGCTCGAGCCGGGACTCGTCGACCTCCTCGTGCGCGACGTGGAGGGGGAGCCGGCTGCGCTGCCGCTGCTCTCCCACGTGCTCCGCGAGACCTGGGAGCGGCGTGAAGGCCCGACGATGACCGTGGCCGGCTACCGGGCGACGGGTGGGATCCGGCAGGCGGTCGCCCAGTCGGCCGAGACGCTGTACGACGGCCTGGACGCCTCGCGTCGCACCCAGCTGCGGAGCCTGATGCTGCGCCTGGTGGTCCCGAGCGAGGGCGGCGACCCCGTCCGCACGCGGCTCCCGCGGGACCGGCTCCCGAGCGACCCGACCCACGCGGGTCTCCTCGAGCAGCTGGTGGGGGCGCGTCTGATCACGGTGGACGGACAGTCGGTCCAGATCGCCCACGAGGCACTGGTCCGGGTGTGGCCCCGGCTGCGGGGCTGGCTGGACGACGACGTCGAGGGCCAGCGGTTGCAGCGCCACCTCGCCGGAGCAGCAGACGCCTGGGCCGCCATGGGCCGCCCCGAGAGCGAGCTCTACCGCGGCATGCGGCTCGGGCGGGCCGTGGAGTGGAGGAACCGCGCGGGCGCGAGCCTGGACGGCGTCGAGGGGGAGTTCCTCGACGCCTCGCTGGCGCTGGCGACCGTCGAGCACCGGGCGGCGGAGAGCCGTGCCCTGCGCGAGCGTCGGGCCCGCCGGCGCCTCGCCGGCGCCGTCGGCGGGGGAGCGGTGTTCCTCGCGCTGGCGCTCGGCGCGGGGACGGTGGCCGTGCGTCAAGCTGACCGGGCCGCGGCGGAGAGGCACGATCGCATGGTCGCCGCGAACCTCGCCGAGGCCCGCCGCGCGGGAGCCCAGGCGAGCACCCAGGAGGACCTGGCCACGGGTCTCCTGATCGCGGTCGAGGCCCTGCACGCCGACGACTCGCCCCAGGCGAGGGACAACCTGGCCCGCGTGCTCGTCCGCGCCGGCTCGCTGCGGAGCGCTCGTCCGGTCGGCGGCCTGGCGGTGTCCCTGTCGCTCGATCCGGACGGGTCCCTGCTCGCCCTGAGCGCGGCCCCCGACGCCGACGTGCCCGGTGTCCACCTCTACGACACCCGCACGATGTCACCGGTCGGCTTCGCCGAGCCCACGCCGCCGTCCAGCGCGATCCAGTTCTCACCCGGCGGACGGCGGCTCGCGGTCGCGGTCAACCAGTGGGTCGGTGTCCGTGCCGCCCATCACACGCCCCGCCTGGACGACCTCCCCCTCCGGCTCTACGACATGCCGGCAGGGAGGCTGGCAGACCGGCAGCTCGGGGGCTGGCGAAGCGGCGACAGCATCGAGTACGCCCTCGACTTCAGCGGCGACGGGCGTCGGATCGCCGCCGTCGTCCAGCACTGGGACGCCGACGAGCGGGAGTTCACGCCGTTCGGCGCGGCCACCGTCTGGGACCTCGCGCACCCGGGTCGACCGTTGCTGCGGGTGCCGTTGCCGGAGTCCGCGGAGGTCGCACTCGACCGACGAGGCAGCACGCTGTACGTCGCGCGCAGCGGCGATGTGCCGCTCCGCGCGTACGACGTCGGCTCGGGCCGCCAGCTCGCGTCGGGTCGCGAGCCGCTGCTGAGGCGAGGCCCGCCCGGGGACCTGGACCTGAGCCCCGACGGTCGCACCCTGGCGGTCGGGGTGGACGACCAGGTCGTGCGCTACGACACCCGGACGCTGCGTCGGCGTGGCCCGGCCCTGCGCGGCCACTCCTCCCGGGTCGGCGACGTGGACTGGTCGGCGGACGGACGCCTGCTGGTCTCCGCCGCCGACGACGTCATCGTGTGGGACGCCGCCTCGGGTGCCCAGCTGAGGCGCTTCGCCCGGAGCACCTGGAACGCCGCGCTGTCGCCGACGAACAGCAGGCTCTACCTCGAGAGCAGCGGCGAGCTGCTCGTCTGGGACGTCGACCGGGACCGGGGCGTACCCCTCGGTGAGGGCACGCCCGCCGCTCCGCGGCAGGGCTACGACTTGTCCTTGCCGGGGCCGGGAGGCCGGGTCCTCGCCCGGCTGGCGGACAACCGGTTGAGCTTCCTCGACACGAGGACAGGAAGGAGCACCCGGCCCTCCGCCCAGCTGCCGGTGACGTGGGGACTCCGCTGGTCCCCCGACGCCCGTCGCCTGCTCTGGTGGGGAGCGGACGGCATGCTCCGCCTCTGGGACGCCCGCTCGGGCCGGCAGCTCGCGCGGCGGACCCACTTCACCGACTCCCTGGTCGCCACCTTCAGCCGCGACGGGCGCCAGGTGCTCCTCCCCGACGGCAGCGGCAGGCTGGAGACCCTCGACGCCTCGACGCTGCTGCCCCTCCACCGCCCGGTCCCGGTCGGCACCGGCGTGTCCCGGCTGGTGTCCGGGGTGGGCGGCGGCGACGTCCTGCTCGCCCGGGAGGACGGAGCGCTCCAGCGCATCGACCCGGTCACCGGCGAGGTGCTCGTCGAGCGCTCGCGGCTGCTGGGCAGCTCGCTCCTCGTCGCCTCGCCCGCCGGCGACGTGGTGGCCGGTGCCGACCGGTCCGGCGTCCTCCGGATGCTCGACGCCCGCACGCTCGAGTGGCTCGGCCCCGGGTCGGGAGCCTCGTGGGGGGCGGACACGGACTTCGCGCCCGACGGGAGCCAGGTCGCTGCGGTCGTCGACGGCCGGATCTCGTTGTGGGACGGTCGGACCGGCGCCTACCAGGCGAGCCTCCCGGTGGACGCCTCCGGACCGTTGTCCGTCGCCTACCTGGCCGACGGGTCGGGCCTCGTCGTCGCCGCCGCCGACGGCCGGACCTGGACGGTCGACCCCCGAGTGGACTCGTGGACCCGAAGGGCGTGCGCCCTGGCAGGCCGCAACCTCTCGCGCGCCGAGTGGCGACAGTTCTTCCCCGGCCGCACCTATCGCACGACCTGCCCCGGTGCTCCCGGCCCGAGCTAGTCCTTCCAGGTCCAGCTGTCGAGCATCGACTGGATCTCCTCGGCCTCGGACTCCTCGTCGGTCTGGGGGCCGTAGGAGAAGGTCACGAGGTACCACGCCTTGCCGTGCTTGGCGAAGTACTGCGTCGTGCGCACCTTGAGGTGGCCGACCTTGAGCCGTGCGGTGGCGTGGTAGGCGGTCTCGCCGTCGAGGTCGCCGGGCTCCTGGACCTGCACGCCCTTGCCGACCAGGCGCAGCTCGCTGGCGAGGATGCGCTCGGCCTTGCGCTGGGACTTGATCCGGCGCTTGTCGCTGACGATCACGTTGACGTTGTCGGCGAACCCGCCGGTCACCGCGGTGTCGCCGGCGGCCGCGTCGACCTGCTGGAAGCGCTCACGGACGCTGTCGGTGGTCTCGGTCCAGCCGGGTGGCGCGGTGAGGGAGTAGCCCTCGCCGCTCAGGGCCGTCCCCTCGCTGACGTCCCCGGTGGGCTGGGCCGGCTGGGCCGCGGTGGGAGCGGCGGTGGCGCCGGTGTCCGCGGAGTCCGCCGTGCTGCACCCGGTGAGGGCGGACAGCGCCGCGAGCCCGAGGACCAGCGTCGCGGTGCCGGAGGCCGCGCGCCGGACGAGGACGGGGCGGCGGGGGCTCATGGTCCTCACGGTAGTGGCGCGGCTCAGCGCAACGGCGGCAGGACACCCCACTCGCGCAGCGTCCGGGCCAGCCCGGCGGTGAGGTCGAGCTCCTCGACCCGGTGGAGCGGGAACCACCCGACGTCGTCGGCGTCCCCGCCGGCGTGCAGGGCGTGGGGATCGGTGCCCGGCTCGACGCGGGCGTAGTAGTCCTCGACCTCGTAGATGCCGCCGTCGGGCGCGGGCAGCTCGACGTAGCCCGCGACACCGGTGACGATCACCCGCACGCCGGTCTCCTCGAAGACCTCGCGCACCACGGCGTCCTGGGTGGTCTCCCCGGGCTCGACGCGGCCGCCGGGGAGCGACCATCGGCCGCGCTCGGGCTCCTGGCCGCGACGGACGAGCAGGACGCGGTCTCGGTCGTCGCGGACGACGCCGCCCGCGCAACGGGTGCGAGTGGCCTCCATGGGGCTCAATCTAGGTCGCTCCCCGGGTCCGCAGGTATCCGAAGTCGCGCCAATGACCCGAGTGGGCCGCCGCGAATGGCCCGCGCCGCCCGCGCGCGGGTGGTTGACGCGCCCCCTCTCGGCGAGGACCGTGCCTGCATGAGGCTCCGTCCGGTGTGTCCGCAGTGCGGCGCCGCCCTCCCGCAGCCGGTGGGCGGCGCGGATCCCGGGCAGTGCCCGGTGCACGGGCGTGTCCGGGCGTGCTGGCGGGCCGTGGAGGCCAGCTACGAGGCGTTCACCGAGCACCTGGTCCTCTCCCGCGGGCTGCCGACCTGGCTGCCGTGGCCGCTCCCGCCGGGCTGGAGCGTGACCGACTTCGGCTGCGTGGGCGGGGAGGGCGTGCCCCCGCGGGCCACGTTCCTGACCTGCCACGGGCTCACTCCCGAGGACGGTGCGGTGTCGCTGACCGTGATCACGGAGGAGCCGCGGGTGGGCCTGGGGGCGCTGCTGGCCGCCGTGCCGCACAACGACCCCGGGCGGGCCGCCTGGGACGAGCCGGCCGCGATGCGGCTGCGACTCGAGGGCACCTCGGTCTCGCTGTGGTCGGTCGCGACGACCGCGGCCGAGGCCGGGGCACCCCGGGACGAGCCGCGCGGCCGGGACGCCGCTGACGAGGGTGCCGGCGCGGATGACGCGGACGACGCGGATGGCGCGGACGACCGGACGGTCCTGGCGGGCGAGGCGCAGGGGCGCTGGCTGTGGGTGGTCGTCTCGCCGGCCGCGGCGGTCCTCGGGCTGGTCGACCGGGCCTCGCTGCGCGACGCCTCGGGACTCGGTCCCGAGCTGGTCGCGGTGACCTTCGGGTCGGGGGCCTCCGAGGTCTGAGCATCGCCCGCCACACGGAAACGGGCCCCGGGCGGCCGGTCGGTCACCACACCTTCCCCGTGTGGGTGTCCTCCCGAGTGCCCGGGGCCTCGTTGGTCCGAACCTAGGCGGGGCGCTCGAGGGGGGTCAACGCCGGCTTGTCCACCCCTGTGGAGAACTCTGTGGAGAGGATGTGGAGCGGGGGGCGGCCCCTGTGGAACACCCGGCCGGGGGCTGGGTACGAGGCTGTGGACACCCCCGGCCCGCGGTCCCGCCCGCCGACCGCTGACCTGCGACGATGCGGGTGCACAGGGTGTGCACGAGGAGAACCCGAGGCAGGAGGCCCGAGTGGACCAGACCACTACGGCCGGGGTGTCGCCGGACGGTGACCCCCCGGGCCCCGTCGGCGCGCTGCGCCGGATCTCGTTCCTGCTCGAGCGCCGGCTGGCCGACAGCTACAAGGTGCGGGCCTTCCGAAGTGCGGTCTCCACGGTCCTGACGCTGCGCCCCGAGGAGCTCGACCGTCGCGTGGCCGACGGCACCCTGCAGGAGCTCGAGGGGATCGGGAAGGCCACCGCGGCGGTGATCGCGGAGGCGCACGCCGGCCGCGTGCCGGCGTACCTCGCGGACCTCGAGGCGACCGCCGGCCCCCTGGTCGAGGGCGGGGACGCGCTGCGGCCCCTGCTGCGCGGGGACCTGCACAGCCACTCCGACTGGTCCGACGGCGGCTCGCCCATCGAGGAGATGGTGATGACCGCGGTCGAGCTCGGGCGGGAGTACCAGGCGCTCACCGACCACTCACCGCGGCTCAAGGTCGCGCGGGGCCTGTCGGTGGCACGGCTGACCAGGCAGCTGGAGGTCGTCGAGGCGCTCAACGCCCACCTGGACGGGCGGTTCCGGCTGCTGAAGGGCATCGAGGTCGACATCCTCGACGACGGCGGCCTCGACCAGACCGAGGAGATGCTCGGCCGCCTCGACGTCGTGGTGGCCAGCGTGCACTCCAAGCTGCGCATGGACTCCCGGCCGATGACGCGCCGGATGGTGGCGGCGATCCGCAACCCCCACGTCGACGTGCTCGGGCACTGCACCGGTCGGCTGGTGCGAGGCGGTCGCGGCACCCGCCCGCAGAGCGAGTTCGACGCCGCCGAGGTCTTCGCCGCCTGTGCGGAGCACCGGGTCGCGGTCGAGATCAACAGCCGTCCGGAGCGCCAGGACCCGCCCGACGACCTGATCGCGCTCGCCCTCGACGCCGGGTGCCTGTTCAGCATCGACACCGACGCCCACGCCCCCGGCCAGCTCGACTTCCTCCAGTACGGCGCCGCCCGCGCCGAGGCGGCCGGCGTCCCGCCCGAGCGGATCGTGACCACCTGGCCCCTCGACACGCTGCTGGAGTGGACCGGGCGCCGTCGGCCCTCCTGAGGGGTGACGAGGGGCTAGCGTGCCCCCATGCCCGACTCGGAGGACCTCGAGGTCGACGCACCCGGCCCGGTCCCCGAGGCGCGCCCCGAGGTGGAGGTGCGCCGCAGCCGCCGTCGGCGCCGCACGGTGTCGGCCTACCGCGACGACGACGGCACGATCGTGGTCCTCCTCCCGGCGCGGCTGAGCCGCGCCGAGGAGCAGGAGTGGGTCGAGACGATGGTCGGGCGGCTGCGGCGGTCCGAGGCGCGGCGGCGTCCCACCGACGAGGCGCTGCTCGCGCGGGCCCAGCACCTCTCGGAGAAGTACCTCGAGGGACTGGCCCGGCCCGCCACCGTGCGGTGGGTCGACAACCAGCGCACGCGGTGGGGCTCCTGCACCCCGCGCGACCGCTCGATCCGGCTCTCGACCAGGCTGCAGGGGATGCCGGCCTGGGTGGTCGACTACGTCATCGTCCACGAGCTCGCCCACCTGCTGGAGAGCGGTCACACCGACGGGTTCTGGCGGATGGTCGACCGCTACCCCAAGGCGGAGCGGGCCAGGGGCTTCCTGGAGGGCGTCGAGTCCGCCACGCGGGCACCGCACCCGGCGGTCTCGGAGGAGTCCGCGGGTTAGGCGACCCGGCCGACCCGGGCCGCCGCCCGGGCGACGAGCTCGTGCAGCGAGGCCTCCTCGGTCGGCAGCGCCACGACCGGCCACCACCGCACGTCGTGGGACTCCTCGGTCACGGTCAGCGGTTGCGCGGGGTCGGCGAGCGCCACGAAGCGCACGTCGAGGTGGTCGCCCCCGTCACCGCAGAACGGCACCGCGTGGCGGTCGAGCTGGACCGGGACCGGGTCGAGGTCGTAGGTGGCGAGCCCCGACTCCTCCCGCAGCTCGCGCCCGGCCGCCGCCACCAGCGACGCGTCGTCCGGCTCGACGTGGCCGCCGAGCTGGAACCACGCGTCGGCGCGGCGGTGGTGGGTCAGCAGCACCCGTGTGGCGTCGGGGGAGACCACCAGCACGCTCGCGGTCAGGTGGTGGGGACGGCAGCTGCGCAGGTGCCCGTCGGCGTGCGCGCGCAGGTGGTCGACGTACGCCGCACGGAGGCGTTCCTGCCCCGCGTCCGGGGCCTGCCAGTCCAGCAGCGTGGCGAGGGCCGCGTCGTGGCCCCGGCTCACCGGTCCCCGTCGGAGGGACCGGTCGCGTCGGACCCGCCCGGGCCCTCCTCCTGGGAGAGCAGCTCCTCCAGGGCGGCGTCGAAGTCGTCGCCGAGCATGGCCTCGGCCTGGTCCTCGAGCTCGGCGGGGGTCGTGCCCTCGGCGAAGCCCAGCGGGTCGTCGAGGTCGGCGGCGCGCGGCATGTGGTCGGGGTGGGCCCACACCGAGTCGCGCGCCTCGATCCCCTTGCGCGTGCGCAGGTTGCCCCACAGCGCGGCGGCGTCGCGCAGCCGGCGCGGGCGCAGCTCGAGGCCGACGAGGGCGGCGAAGGTGTCCTCGGCCGGCCCGCCCGCGGCGCGGCGGCGGCGGATGATCTCCTGCAGCTTGGCGGCGCTGGGCATCCGGTCGGCACAGGCCTGGCTGACCACGTCGTCCACCCAGCCCTCGACCAGGGCGAGCAGGGTCTCCAGGCGCTCCAGCGCGGCCTGCTGGGACGGGGTCTTCTGCGGCTCGAACAGGCCGCCGGCCATCGCCTCCTGGAGGGCGGCCGGGTTGGTCGGGTCGACCCCGCCCAGCTGCTCCTCGATGTTGCCCAGGTCGATGCGCATGCCGCGTCCGTAGTCCTCGACCGCGCTGATCAGGTGACCGCGCAGCCAGGGCACGTGCGCGAACAGCCGCTGGTGGGCCGCCTCGCGCAGGGCGAGGTAGAGCCGGACGTCGTCGGCCGGGACGTCGAGCCCGTCGGCGAACGCCTCGACGTTGGCGGGGACCAGGGCCGCCCGCCCCACCGGCGCGAGCGGGAGGCCGATGTCGGTGGCGCCGAGCACCTCGGTGGCCAGGGTGCCGATGGCCTGGCCGATCTGGGTGCCGAAGATCGCCCCTCCGGCCTGGCCGAGCATGCCCATCAGCGGCCCGGCCATCGCGCGCGTCTCGGCCGGGAGCGCCTCGGTCATCGCCTTGACGACGTGCTGGGCGACGGGCTCGACCAGCTGCTGCCAGGTCGGCAGGGTCTGCTCGACCCACTCGGCCCGGCTCCAGCCCACCGTGGTGGCGATGCCGCTGGGCAGCTCCGTGGCCCCGTCGAGCCAGTGGTCGGCCAGGCGGAGCGCGTCGCCCACGCGGGCGTCCTCGGTCGTGGTGACCGAGGGGTCGGCGGTGCCCGCGGTCACCCGCCGCGCGGTGTCGCGGGCGAGGTTCCAGTTCACCGTGCCGTCGTGGGGCTGCATCATCGCCTGGATCTGGCCCATGAGGGCCGAGAGGTCCATCCCACCCCCCGCACCGCCCAGGCCACCGAGACCGCCCAGCGCCGACAGGTCGGGCATCTGACCGCCCTGCCCGCCGAGCATCTGGAAGACAGCCTCGAACGGCGTGCCGGCGAAGGGGTTCTGCGGTTGCCCGCGGCCCTCCTCGGGCTCCTCGTTCGGGTCGTCGGATCCGGGGTTCTGCGCCATGGCTCCAACCTACTCGCGCCGCGGGCACGGGCTACCCTCGGACCGTGCCTCCGCCCGACGCGACCACCGGTCCGGTCCGCCTGCTCGACATCCGCGACACCGCCCTGTCCGTCGACGAGGTGGCCGCGGCGGTCTCCGACCCGGCCGCCGGCGGGGCCACGCTGTTCGTCGGCGCGGTCCGCGACCACGACAGCGACAAGCAGGTGACGGGACTGGACTACACCGCCCACCCGACCGCGCTGGACCGCCTGCGCGAGGTCGCCGAGGCGGTCGCCGAGAAGCACGAGGTCGTCGCGCTGGCCGCGGTGCACCGGGTCGGCCGGCTCGCCATCGGGGACCTCGCGGTCGTCGTGGCGGTCTCCGCGGCCCACCGCGGCGAGGCCTTCGAGGCCTCGCGCGCCCTCATCGACGACCTCAAGGCCCAGGTGCCGATCTGGAAGCACCAGGTGTTCACCGACGGCACGGAGGAGTGGGTCGGCACCCCCTGACCGGGGCCTCCCCGGTGGCGGGCCGGTGTCGCTGACCGGCTCCGGGGCCCCGCGCACCTAGCCTGGTGGCGTGGACATCCTGTGGTGGCTGGCGCCCGCGGCCGGGGCGACCGTGGTGGCGATGCTCTGGGCGGCGTGGGCGGGCCGCCCCCAGAAGGCCACCCCGCGCGAGCGCTCGGAGGCCGACTACGAGCGCTTCGCCGCCGCGATCGCGCGCGAGCACCCCGCCGCGGCCTACCCTCGGATGCCGAAGGTCCACGACCGCAGCACCGGCATCGCCGTTCGCCCCTCGCGCCGGGAGGGCTGAGCGCGGGCGGTGGCCGACCACTCGTCTGAGAGGGTGTGGCCATGAATCGCCGCTCGGTCGCCACGGTGACCGCCATCGCCGCCGTCGCGGTGCTGGTGGTCGGGATCGTGCGCTCGCCGATGCCGTTCGTGACGATGCAGCCCGGGCCGACCGTCGACATCCTCGGCACGTTCCGCAAGGAGCCGATCGTCCGGGTCGACGGGGCGCGCACCTACGAGCCCGACGGCAGCCTGCGGCTGGTGACGGTCTCGGAGTCCACGCCCGACCACGAGGTCCTGCTCCCTGAGGCGCTGCAGGCGTGGTGGGACGACGACGCCGCCCTGATCCCGCGTGAGGCGGTCTACCGCACGCAGACCACCAGCGCCGACGAGCGCGCGCTCTCCGCCGCCCAGATGGTGACCTCCCAGGACACCGCGGTGGCCGCGGCGCTGCGGCGGCTGGGCTACGAGCTGAAGACCTTCCCCGAGGTGGTGGGCCTCTCGCCCGGCGGTCCGTCGGCCGGCAAGCTGCGGCTGCGCGACCGCATCCGGTCCATCGACGGCGAGCCCACCAGGACCCTGCGGTCGGTCTTCGAGGCGCTCGAGGACGTCTCCCCGGGGCAGACCGTGACGGTCGTGGTCGACCGCGGCCCGTTCAAGGACCCCACGCGCAAGATCGTGCGGATCAAGACGATCCGCGACCCCGACCCGGACAACGGCGGCCGCGCGCTGATCGGCATCTTCCCCGGCACCGGCTACCGCTTCCCCTTCACCGTCCGGGTCGGCATCGACGACGGGATCGGCGGACCCAGCGCCGGTCTGATGTTCTCCCTGGCGATCTACGACACCCTCACCCCGGGCGACCTCACCGGCGGTCGCGACGTCGCCGGCACCGGGACGATCACCGACCGCGGCAAGGTGGGGGCGATCGGGGGCATCCAGCAGAAGATCGTCGGCGCGCAGCGCGACGGGGCGAGCCTCTTCCTCGTCCCACCGGACAACTGCGCCGACGCCCTCGGCGCCCCGGTCGACGACGACGACATCCGCCTGGTCAAGGCGCCCACCCTCCGGTCGGCGATCACCTCGCTGACCGCCTACGCCGACGACCCCGACGCCGACCTGCCGAGGTGCACCCGATGAGCGACCAGCCCCCCGAGACCCCCGAGACCCCCGAGACCCCCGAGCCCGAGGACGAGCTCCGTCCCGCGATCGACCCGACCCTGCGCGGCGCCGTGCTCGAGCTCGAGCAGCACGCCGCCGCGGGCGGCTGGGACCAGCCCGCCCAGCTCTTCGCGCTCGTGCCGGCCGGCGACCTGGTCGCCCAGGACCCGCAGATGGCCCAGCTGGTGGGCCTCGGCCCCGAGACGCCCCCCGACGTGCTGGTGACCGTGGAGCAGGGCGACCTCCCGCCCGAGGTGCCGCTCGAGCAGCTGCTCGCGCAGATCGAGTGGCCCGAGGAGGTCCGCGGTGCCGCGGTCGTGGTCGAGCGGCTCGTGCTGCCACCCTCGGCCGGCGAGGTGCCCGGCGACCCCGAGGAGGCGGCGGCGTTCGCCCAGGGCCACCCGGACCGCGAGGAGGTCCGCATCGTCGCGGCCGCGCGCCGCGCCGACGAGGCCTCGCCGGGCGGGTCGACGTACTGCGCGATGCGGCTGCGGTCCCGCGACGAGGACTTCGCCGTCCTCGAGGCGCCGGACCTTGTGCCCGGCCTCCTAGAGTTGCTGCTGAGCACCCTGGGCGTCGCCCCGGGTGGCCCGGCCGCCCCGATCGACCCTGTCGACCCTGTCGACCCTGTCGCCCCTGTCGCCCCCGACGACAACAGCTGAGATGACGTGAGGATGACGTGAGCGGACTCTTCCCCGACGACGCGTACGACGGCCCGGCCGAGCCGGCGCCGCCGCGACCGCAGCGCCGCCGTGCGCTGCTCTACACCGCGCTGGTCCTGGTGGTGCTGTTCTTCGCGGGCTCCGCGTTCGTCTCGATCTGGACCGACCGGCTGTGGTTCTCCAGCGTCGACTACCCCCAGGTCTTCCGCACCGTCCTGGTCACGCGGGTGGTGCTGTTCGTCCTGTTCGGCGCGCTGTTCGGCGGCTTCGTGGCGGCCAACATCGCGATCGCGTTCCGGCTGCGTCCGGTCTTCCGGCCGCGCGCCTCGGAGCTGAGCCTCAACCAGTACCGCGACGTGCTGGAGCCGATGGGCCGCCTGCTGGTGATCGGCATCGGCGTGCTGCTGGGCCTCATGGCCGGCGGCTCGGCAGCGGGTCAGTGGCGCTCCTACCTGATGTGGCGCAACGGCACCCGCTTCGGCACCAGCGACCCGTACTTCAAGAAGGACGTCGGGTTCTTCGTCTTCTCGCTGCCCTGGTTCCACTACGTGGTCAACCTGCTGCTGATGATGACGGTGCTCGCACTGGTCGCCGCGATCGTGACCCACTACCTCTTCGGCGGCATCCGCCTGCAGAACCCGTCGGGGGAGAAGGTCACCGAGGCCGCGCAGGTGCAGTTCTCGGTGCTGCTCGGCATCTTCGTGCTGGTCAAGGCGGTCGACTACTGGCTGGACCGCTTCGACCTCACCACCGACCAGGGCCGGCGGTTCACCGGCATCAACTACACCGCGTTCCACGCGGTGCTGCCGGCGAAGAACATCTTGATGTTCATCTCGGTGATCTGCGCGCTGCTGTTCTTCGCCAACATCGCGCGCCGCACCTGGCTGCTGCCGGCGATGAGCCTGGGCATGCTGGTGCTGTCCGCGGTGCTCCTCGGCGCCGTGTGGCCCGGCATCGTGTGGCAGTTCCAGGTCCGCCCCTCCGAGCCCGACAAGGAGGAGCCGTTCCTGGCCAACAACATCGACGCGACGCGGGCGGCCTACGGCGTGGACGGGCTCGACGAGCAGCCCTACCAGGCCACGGTCAACGTCACCTCCAAGCAGCTGAGGGCCAGCGCCGAGTCGCTGCCGGGCATCCGGCTGATCGACCCGCAGCGGATGAGCCGTGCCTTCGACGAGCTGCAGCAGGTGCGCGGCTACTACTCGGTCGCGAGCGTGCTGGACGTCGACCGCTACCCGATCGACGGGCAGAGCCGCGACATCGTGCTCGGCGTCCGCGAGCTCGACCAGTCGCGGCTGGCGGACTCGCAGCGCAACTGGGCCAACCAGCACACCGTCTACACCCACGGCTACGGCGTCATCGCGGCCTACGGCAACAACCGCACCTCCGACAACAAGCCCAACCCCGACGACACCCCGCCGTGGGCCGAGAAGGGCCTGCCGCCGCAGGGTGACCTGACCGACCAGTCGCCCGACGGCTACGAGGGGCGGGTCTACTTCGGCGAGAAGTCGCCCACCTACTCCATCGTGGGCAAGCCGGACGGTGGCCGCGACGTCGAGCTCGACATCCCCGAGGAGGTCGCCGGCACGCGCGGCAACACGACGTACGACGGCAAGGACGGCGTGGCGATCGGTGGGCTGTTCAACAAGCTGCTCTACGCCGCGAAGTACGGCGACGCCAACATCCTGCTGTCCAGCCGGGTCAACGAGAACTCCAAGATCCTCTACGTCCGCAACCCGCGTGACCGCGTGGAGAAGGTCGCGCCGTGGCTGACCGTCGACGGCGACCCCTACCCGGCGGTGGTCGACGAGCGGGTGGTGTGGATCCTCGACGGCTACACGATGACCGACCGCTACCCCAACTCCGAGCGCGACTCCTTCGAGACGATGATCTCCGACGCGCTGACGCCGACCACCTCCTACGTCACGCTGCCGACCGACCAGATCAACTACATGCGCAACTCGGTCAAGGTGACCGTCGACGCCTACGACGGCACCGTCTCGCTCTACGAGTGGGAGCGCGACCCGATCCTCGAGGCCTGGAAGAAGGTCTTCCCCGACCTGGTCAAGGACAAGGGCGACATCTCGCCGGACCTGCTGCAGCACCTGCGCTACCCCGAGGACATGTTCAAGGTGCAGCGCAGCATCCTCGCGCAGTACCACGTGACCCGGCCGCAGGACTTCTACAAGGGCACCGACCTGTGGACGGTCCCGCAGGACCCGTCCGAGCAGACCAGCAAGCAGCCGCCCTACCGGCTCTCGGTGCAGATGCCGCCCGAGGGCGAGACCGCGCTGCCCGGTGCGGACGAGGAGGCTGCGGGCGGCTCGGGCCAGGACGAGCCCCCGCCGCCGCCGGTGTTCTCCCTGACCAGCGTCTACGCGCCGAACAACCGCGACAACCTGGCCTCGTTCATCGCGGTCAACTCCGACGCCACGAACCCGGACTACGGCCAGATCCGGGTGTTGCGGCTGCCCGACGACACCGCGGTGCAGGGGCCGGCGCAGGTGGCCAACACCTTCGCCTCCGACAGCCGCATCCAGGACCAGCTGGCGCCGATCAAGATCAACTCCTCGATCGAGTACGGCAACCTGCTGACCCTGCCGGTCGGGGGTGGGCTGCTCTACGTGCAGCCGGTCTACGCCCTCAACGCCACGGGGCAGGGCACCTACCCGGTGCTGCGCTTCGTGCTGGCCTCGTTCGGCCAGGACGCCGGCTACGGCACGACGCTCAGCGGCGCGCTCCAGGACGTCCTGCGCAACGCCGGCGGCGGCGCGCTGCCACCGGACGAGACCGGTGGCGGGTCGAGCGGCGGCACGGGCGGCGACGGCGGCAGTGGCGGCAGCGACGGCGGCGGCGGCGGCGGCAAGGTCAGCGTCGACCCGCAGGTCCTCTCGCTGCTTCGCCAGGCCGACGCGAAGTACGCCGCGGCCGACGCGGCGCTCAAGGACGGCAACACCGTCGCCTGGGCCCGCAACACCCGTGAGGCCGAGGCGCTGGTGCGCCGGGCCCTGGCCGCGGCACAGGGCTCCGGCTCGTGAGCGGTGGTCGCGGGGCGAGCCGAGCGGCGCGCCCCGCGGCCGCTACTTGACCAGCGCGTCGACGGTCTTCTTCAGGGCGCTCGGCTGCGAGGGGCGACGCGGAGCCTTCTTGCGAGCCGCCTCCATCTCCGCGCCGATCTCCTGGAGCACCTTGCGGCCCAGCGCCTCACGCACCTGGGGGAACCACTCCTGCTCCTCCTCCTCGACGTGGTGGCGCACGTTCTCGATCAGGACGGTGACCTTGGCGTCGTAGCGGTCGGCGTCGGGCTTCATGCCGACCAGCTCCATGACGAGCAGGTCGGCGACGTGGTGCTCCTCGTAGGACTCGTCGATGTCGGCGTCCAGCTCGGGGACGAGGTCGCGGACGCGGGGGTACATCACCTCGTTCTCGATGTAGGTGTGCACCGTCAGCAGCTCGATGATCCGGTCGACCAGCTGGCCCTTCCGCTTGTGGGCCCCGTCGCCGGCCTTCTCGAAGGCCTTGAAGGCCTTCTCGATCTCCTTGTGGTCCTGCTTGAGCAGGACGATGGCGTCGCTCGACATGCGTGCTCCCCTGGGTCGCGAGTGGTGAGGAGCCCGCCACCTGCGGTCCCCGGCGCCAGGGTGTCCCGTCCGGTTCCGCGGCAAACCGGCCGCGGGGACGGCCGTCGCTGCCACATCGTCCGAACGGCTGAGTGTGCTTCGGGACGAAACGGGGCATAGTGCTCCGCACGCGGGGTGGTGACCTTGGACCCGACCGGGACGGGTCGGGGCGAAGCGGATAGCCTCCCGCTCGCATCGTGATCCGGGGACGAGGGGGACATCACCGATGAGCACCGTCACCGGGCAGGCACCCACCCGCGGGCGCCTGCCCGTGGCCCGGCGTGACCGGCGCCCGGCCCTGGCCGCCCTCGCCCTGCTGCTCGTGCTGGTCGGAGCGCTGGGCAGCGCGCTGGTGGCCTACCGCAGCGGCAGCCGCGTCGAGGTCCTCGTCGCCCGTGCCGACATCGACCTCGGCCAGGTGATCACCCGCGCGGACCTCACCACCGCCCGGGTGGCCGCGGACGGCGGCGACACGATCGACGCCGCCGCCATCGGCAACTTCATCGGCACCCGCTCCACCTCGTTCGTGCCGCAGGGCACGCTGCTCAACCGGCGGATGTTCTCCGGCGGTGAGATCGTCCCCCAGGGGGCCCAGGTCGTCGGCGTGGTCGTCGACATCACGCGCCGCACGACCACCCGGCTGAGCCCGGGCGACGTCGTCGCGCTGGTCTACGTCTCCGGTTCCGGGGACCAGCAGGGCGGCGTCGCCTCGCCCGGCGACACCGTCGTCAAGGCCGCGCGCGTGGTGGACGTCGGCAGCGGCGGAGGCAGCGGCCAGCTCAGCATCTCGGTGCTGGTGCGCGACGCCGACGCCGGCGTGGTCGCCGACCTCGCCTCCGGCAACAGCCTCGCCGTGACCCTCCTGCCGGCCGACACCGAGCCGGTCGTCGACCTCGTCCGGGGGTGACCCGATGGCCCTCGTGACGGTGATGTCGGCCAAGGGCGCACCCGGCGCCACCACCACCGCCATGCTCGCTGGCGGCGCTGTGGCCCCAGGACACCCTGCTGGTCGACGCCGACCCGCAGCGGCGGGGACGTCGCGCTGCGCCTGCCGCGGCTCGACGGCCGCGCGCTCGACCGCGACCGCGGGCTGCTCTCGCTGCTGCCGCTGGCCCGGCGGGGCGTCGACCCCCGAGCTGGTGCGCGAGCACTCCCAGACCGCCCTGGGCGGGCAGCGGGTGCTCGCCGGACTGGCCGGGCCCGAGCAGTCCCGTGCCGTCGGGCCGCTGTGGACCACCCTCGCCGAGGCCTTCGCGCGCCTCCCGGGGGCCGACGTGGTCGTCGACGCGGGCCAGGTGCACTCCCAGGCGCCCCCACCTCGCGCTGGTCCACCGCGTCCGACGCCCTGCTGGTCGTCTACCGCCCCACCGCGTGGAACGTCCTGCACACCCGGCGCCGGCTCGAGGCGCTGGCCGACCACCTCGCCGACAGCCCGACGCGAGTCGGGGCTCGTCGGGGTGGCCGACGCCCGGCAGCGGCAGGACTGCGCGGCGGCGGTGACCACGATCCGCGGCGACTGGAGCTGGGTGCAGCGACCTCGGCGTGGTCGCCCACGACCCCAAGGCGGTGGTGATGTTCGAGGGTGGCGAGGTCTACCGACCCGAGCGCAGCCTGCTGGCCCGCAGCGGGCGCGAGCTCGCCGACGCGGCGTACGCCGAGCTGGCGCCGCTGCGCCCGGTGCCGTCCCCGGCCGACCTCGAGGAGCCCGAGCGCCCCGAGGACCGCGAGCGCGACCAGCGCGACGCCGACCGGCGGGTGGAGGAGAACGCATGACCGAGCAGCGCACGGCCTCCCGCAGCGCCGACCCGGCCCTGGTGCGGCGGCTGCGCTCCCAGGTCGCCGACCGGCTCAACCAGCAGCGCCGCAGCGACGAGGTGCTGGGCCGCACGCCGATGTCGGCCGAGGACGAGCGCCAGTTCGCCCGCTCGCTGATCGTGCAGGTGCTGGAGGACTACGCCCGCGGCGAGATCACCGACGGCCGCACACCGCCGACCGCCGAGGAGGAGGAGGTCGTCGCCGCCGCGGTCCACGCGGCGCTGTTCGGCGTCGGCCGGCTCCAGCCGCTGCTGGAGAACCCCGAGGTCGAGAACATCGACATCAACGGCTGCGACCGCGTCTTCGTCAGGTACGCCGACGGCCGCGAGGAGCTCGCCGAGCCCGGTGGCCGACAGCGACGAGGAGCTGGTCGAGCTGATCCAGATCCTCGCCTCGAGCGTGGGCCTGGCCTCGCGCCCCTTCGACTCCGCCAACCCGCAGCTCGACCTGCGCCTGCCCGACGGCTCGCGGCTGTCGGCGGTGATGGCGGTGTGCGCCGCGCCCGAGCATCTCGCTGCGACGGGCCCGCCTCGGCAAGGTCGGCCTCGACGACCTCGTCGGCAACGGCACGATGACCCCCGAGGTCGCCTCGTTCCTCAAGGCCGCGGTCAGGGCCCGCAAGAACATCATGATCGCGGGCTCGACGAACTCCGGGAAGACGACCCTGCTGCGGGCGCTGGCCGCCGAGATCCCGCCCGCACGAGCGGCTGATCACCGTCGAGCGCGCCCTCGAGCTCGGGCTGGACAGGTTCGAGGACGCTGCACCCCAACGTCGTGGCCTTCGAGGAGCGGCTGCCCAACTCCGAGGGCCTCGGCGGGGTGACGATGGCCGAGCTGGTCCGTCGCTCGCTGCGCCAGAACCCCTCCCGGGTGATCGTCGGTGAGGTCCTCGGCGACGAGATCGTCACGATGCTCAACGCGATGAGCCAGGGCAACGACGGGTCGCTGTCGACGATCCACGCCAACTCCTCGCTCGAGGTGTTCAACCGCATCGCGACCTACGCCCTGCAGGCCAACGAGCACCTGCCGGTCGAGGCCACCCACATGCTCATCGCCGGGCTCGATCAACTTCGTGGTCTTCATGCGCAAGCGCAACGACTACCACGCCGGCGGCGGCATGAACCGCGCTCGTCGAGAGCATCCGCGAGGTCACCGGCGTGGACGGCCGGGTGCTGTCCAGCGAGGTGTTCACCGACTGGGTCGCGACGGCCACGCGGTGCCGCACGCGCCGATCACCTGCATCGACGACCTGGTCGAGCACGGCTACGAGTCCGACACCATCGCCCGGTGGTCGTGAGCGGAGGCGTGGGATGACGGACCTGGTCGGCGGCACCGCTGGCGGCCTGCTCGCCGGAGCGGTGCTCGGCCTCGGGCTGTTCACCGCTGGTGCTGGCGGTGGTCGGCCTCCCCGAGCGACCGGCCGGCGCCCGGGTCGCCGCAGGACCGGTGGCGGCCTGGAGGAGCGCACCCGGCGCATGGTCTGGGGCATCGGCGTCGGGCTCGTCGTCCTGCTCGGCACCGGCTGGGTCGTCGCGGCCCTCGCGCTCGGCCTCCTCGGCGGCGTACTGGGACCGCATCGCGCGGCTCGTCGGCGGCCGAGAAGCGCGCGATCACCCGGCTCGAGGCCCTGGCAGCGTGGACCGAGTCGCTGCGCGACACCATCGCCGGCGCGATCGGCCTCGAGCAGGCGATCCCGGCGACCGCGGCAACGGCCGGGTCGTCGATCCGGCCCTCGCTCAACCTGCTCGTCGACCGGCTGCGGATCCGCGAGCCGCTGCCGGCCGCGCTGATGCGCCTTCTCCGACGACCTCGACGACCCCAGCGCCGACGTGGTCTGCGCCTCGCTGCTGCTCAACGCGCGGCTGCGCGGGCCGGGCCTGCGCGACGTGCTCACCGCGCTGTCGGTCTCGATCCGCGAGGAGCTCGACATGCGCCGCCGCATCGAGGCGAGCCGCACGCAGCATCCGGCGCAGCGTGCGGATCGTGCTGCTGATCGTGCTCGGCATGATGGGCGGGCTGACCGTCTTCAACCGCAGGTACGTCGCGCCGTACGACTCGTTCGGCGGCCAGGTCATGCTCGTCGCGGTCGTCGCCATGCTCTTCCTCGGGGGCCTGCTGTGGCTGCGCAAGCTGGCCAGCCCCACGAAGGTCGACCGCTTCCTGGTCGTCGACGCGGTCGCGGCCGGCCAGGTGGTCGGCGAGACCGCCTCGGTCCGCGAGCAGCGCGCGGAGGTGGGCGCGATGATCGCGGCGCTGCTCACCGGGGCGCTGACCGGGCTCGGGCGTCTACGCCCTGGTCCGGGTCTTCCTGCGCCCGCGCCCGGGCGTCGCGACGATGCTCGCGCGGATCGAGGGCGGCCAGCGGTCGATGACGCACCCACACGATGGCGGCCTCCGAGGCCGAGCGGGCTCTCGAGCCGCGCTCGCAGTCCGGGATGAACCGCCTGGCCGACCGGCTCGAGGTGCTGGCGGTCGACCGCGGCTGGGAGCTCGGCAGCATGCGTGCCGACCTCGCGCTGATGGGCCGCACCCGCGGGACCCACCTGGCCACCAAGGTCGCCGTCGGCGGCCTGCTGTTCCTGCTCGCGCCGGTCGTCTGGTCGGTGCTGCGGATCAGCGGGCATGCCGCTGCCGACGGCGGTGCCGGCGTTCCTGGCCGCTCGGCCTGGCCGCCTTCGGCTTCTTCATGCCCGACCTGGCGCTCAGGAGCGAGGCCGCGACGCGTCGCGACGACTTCCGTCGCACGCGTCGGGGTCTTCCTCGACCTGGTCGCGATGAACCTCGCCGGCGGGCGCGGCCTCCCCGAGGCGCTGCTCGCCGCGGCGACCGTCAGCGACCACTGGACGCTGGTGCGGATCCGGCAGGCGCTGGCCAACGCCCGGCTCTACGGCACGACGCCGTGGGTGGCCCTGGGCGACCTCGGCCGTGACATCGGGCTCGAGGAGCTGCAGGACCTCGCCGGCGCGCTGTCGCTGGCCGCCGACGACGGCGCCAAGATCCGCTCCTCCCTGCAGCGCCCGCGCGGCGACCATGCGGCGCAAGGAGCTCACCGCCGCCGAGGGCGCCGAGGGGGAGAAGTCCCAGTCGATGCTCGTGGCCCAGATGCTCATCAGCACCGCGTTCCTGATCTTCCTGGCCTACCCGGCCGTGTCCCAGCTCCTGTCCGCCTGACCACCCGCGTCCCCAGCACCCAGCACCGAGAAGGCACGTCGCATGAACCTCCACACCCTCCTCACCCGGCTCCGGGCCCGCGCACTCCGACCAGCGCGGCGCCACGGTCCTGGAGTGGGCGCTCATCGCCGCGGCCGTCGTCGTGGCGGCCTCGGTCATCGCCGCGGTGATCTTCCGGATCATCGACACCAAGAGCGCGCGACCTCGAGGCGTGCGCCAACCAGCCCGCCAACGTCGAGTGCAACCGCTGAGGCGAGCCTCGTCGTGCCGATCTCCCGGGTCCGTCGCCTCCGGCACGCTCGCACCGAGTCCGGTGCGAGCGCGCTGGAGCTGGCGTTCCTGGCGCCCGGCCTGATCTTCCTGATCTTCCTGGTGATCCAGGCGGGACTGTTCTTCTACGGCAAGACGGTGGCGATCCAGGCCGCGCGTGAGGGCGTCTCGCAGCTGCGGCTGGCGCAGACCAGGCGACGTCTACCTCGACATCCGGGCCGACGTCGTCCGCAACACCGAGCAGCTATGCGCTGTCGGTGGGCCGGGAGGCACTGCTGCAGCCGAGGGCCGTGCCCGACGTACGACGAGCAGTCGGGTCGGGTGACGATGGAGGTGCAGGGCGACGTGATCACGCTCGTGCCCGGCCTGACCCTGCGGGCCACCGCGCACGCCGAGGGCGCGGTCGAGCGCTTCGAGCCGGACGAGAACGCGCCGTGACCGCGGCTCGTCGGTGGTCGGGTCCGCGACCAGCGCGGGTCGATGGCGATCGAGATGGCGATCGTCATCCCCTCGCTGCTGCTGATCTTCGGGCTGATCTACGCCTACGGCCGCGCTGCCGGGGTCAACGGCACGCTGGAGTCGGGCACGCGCGACGCGGCCCGCAGCGCGACGATCGCCAGGTCGTACGACGAGGCCAAGGACCGCGCCGAACGCGTCGTCCGGGCGGCGATCGCCGACGCCCCGCAGTCGTGCCAGCGCTCGGTGCGGGTCAGCGTGTCGTCCGCAACTTCGAGCCGGGGGAGCCGATCACGGTGGACGTCGAGTGCGACTACCTGCTCTCCGACCTCGGCCTGCCCGGGGCGCCGGGGGACATCACCGCGCGGTCGTCGTTCACCTCGATGCTCGACCCCTACCGGGGGACCGACTGATGGGCCGCCCGTTCGCTCGCGGCGAGCGCGGCTCGATCGCCCCGGCCGTGCCGGTCATCGCGATGTTCCTGCTCCTGCTGGGCGGGCTGGTCATCGACGCCTCGCGCCAGCTCAACGCGCGCGGTGAGGCGGTCGCCTTCGCCGAGGAGGCCGCTCGGGCCGGCGCGCAGGGGGTCGACATCGCCGCCGACGACCTCGTGCTCGACCCAGCACTCGTCCGGGAGCGGGTGGAGGCCTACTGCCGTCGGGTGCTCCAGCTCGGTCAGGTGACGGACTGCCGCATGGTGGGAGAGCCGCAGCCCGTCTCGAACACCGATCCGCGGGCCCTGGTCGTGCGCGACTCGCGTCGAGACGCGGATCGAGCACGACGCTGCTCGGCATCGTCGGGAAGCGCACCCTGTCCGCCTCGGGAGAGGCCCGGGCGCGCCCCTACGAGGGGATCGATGAGGCGATCGAGCCATGAGCCGGAAGAGGTTGTCCCCAGAAGGGCCAGGATCAACGGCCCGAACTGACCTTTTCGGGCGATCGTCGTTAAGAGTTTCGTGCAGCACCATCCCACGGGGGGAAGAACGACACTGTGACGACGTCTCGCACCCGGGCGCCGGCCCGCAGCCGACTCCTGGCCACGGCACTGATCGCCATGCTGGCCGCCGTCGGCCTCACCTCCTGCGGGGGCGGTGACTCCGCCGCCGAGGAGCAGCCCGTCGGGACGGCCTCGTCGTCGCCGACCCCCTCGTCGGGCTCCGCCACCCCGACCCCCACCCCGAAGCCCACCCGGACGCTGCGTCCCCTCTCGCGCTTCGAGGACACGCCCCAGGTGAAGGTCGCGCGCAAGTGGGCGATCGCGGCGGCGCGCGCAACGACGGCCGAGAACGACCGCACGGCGCCGGCGATCAAGCCGTTCGTGACGCCGACGGGTCTCGTCGCGCATGCAGGGCTACATGTCAGGAGGACATGGGCCGGATCTACCCGGGTCCGGTGCCGTTCACCCCGTGGCCGTGCGCGAACGCGGGTGGGTCGTCCGAAGGTGCCGATCTGCATGTGGGTCGGTGGGTTCACCCTCGACCCGAAGACCAAGCTGCCCGACAAGGCGCCTCGCATCGATCGCCGGCGAAGTTCCTGATGGTGAAGCAGGCCGGCAATGGAAGATCGACGACATGGTCTACGCCGACTTCGACTGCGGGAAGACGCGCCGTGAAGGGACGTGCCGTTCTGATGATGGGGGATCGACGATGACCACGAGCGCGCATCCGCACCGTGCGACGTGCTCGTGACTGGTGGCGACCGGCTGCTGTGATGGTCTGGCGGATCGCCGCGCCAGCCCTGGCCGACATACCGGCGGCGACCCTGGCGGTGACACCGGCACCTCGACCGGGACCGGGGGCACCTCCACCTCCTCGACCGGGGACGACTACTCCTCCTCCGGGCCGTCCTACGGGCAGGTGAGCGGGTGCTCGGTGGTCTCGACGCCGGCGTACCTCGGCCTGTCCTGTGGCTCCGGCGGCGCCCAGCAGAAGACCGTCGAGGAGTACTTCCACGTCGAGAAGAAGAAGGACCTGCCGGGCTGCTCCCACGAGAAGCTCACGCCAGTCCCAGCTCGACGCGCTGCAGTACGAGAACACCCCCGGCCCGGACGGCACCACGTGGTACTGGGAGTACTGCCTCGTGGACCCCGACCTCGACACCCCGGTGCGGCAGGTCGAGGTCAACGTCTCCATCGTGTGGATCCGCAACGACCAGGACGTCGAGGTGCATCAGCTGATCAACCAGCTGGTCGACCTGCAGAACGGCACCGTGCCCTTCCCGGTCGCGGTCGCGACCCCGTCGTCCCGTCCCCGGGTCGGTGCGTGGACCTCGTTCGTCAACGGCACCGACGACCACCTCACGGTCGCTGCCGGAGCGGTGACCCTGGACGCGCACGTCGTGGGCCTCACCGTCAAGCCGCTCGGCCCGGAGCGTCCCGAGGTGATCAGCTGCCCCGGCACGGGCTTCCTCGCCTCGCGCGGAGACACCCCGGACACCCACGTCGGCTGCTGGTGGAAGTACGCCGCCAGCTCCTCCGGCCAGCCGCTGACCACCTCCGAGGGACAGCCCGCCTACCCCGTGGAGATCACCGCGACCTGGGCCGTCGACACGATCGTCGGCGGCAACCGGCAGCGCTTCAACACCTTCCAGAAGTCGCAGGTGACCCCGTTGCCCGTCACCGAGATCCAGGCGCTGGTCATCAGCTGAGAGAGGGGAGCCGTCGATGAGGACGACTGCACCGGAGCGGCCGCGCAGCCACGGCCAGGCACGTCCCGACACCCTGCCGCGCGGGGGCGACGCCCCCCGGCGCACCGGCACGGCGCTGCTCGCCCTGCTCGGTGCGACCGCCCTGGTCGTCGGAGTGCCGGTGGGCCTGGTGCTCGGGGTGGGCAACCCCTTGCCCACGACCGGTCCCTCGACCTCGTGGCTGACCGCCGACCTGACGCCGATGCTGGTGATCAAGGTCCTCGCGGTCGTGGTGTGGGTGGTGTGGGCGCACTTCGTCGTCTGCTTCCTCACCGAGTGGCGGGCGTTGCGCTCCGGTCGCGTGCCTCGCCAGGTGCTGCTCGGCGGTGGGTCCCAGACCCTGGCCCGCCAGCTGGTCGCCGGCATCCTGCTGCTCGCCGGCGGCGCCACCGTGGCCGGCGGGCTCTCCGCCCTCGGCGCCGGTCCGGAGCCGGCCAGGCCCAGCGCCCCGGTCGTGCAGGTGGTCGACCAGGAGGTGGTCGACGGCGCGGTGGCCCGGGCAAGGGCCGACGCCGCGGCCGAGGCGGTCGAGCTCGACGGCGCCCACGGGCAGGCGCTCAAGCACTACGACGTGCGGCCCCCCGCGGGACGCAACCACGACACGTTGTGGGACATCGCCGAGCGCACGCTGGGCGACCCGTTCCGCTACAAGGAGATCTTCGCGCTCAACAAGGACCGGCTCCAGCCCGACGGCAGCCGCCTGACCGACGCCGACCTGATCCGTCCCGGCTGGCAGCTGCGCCTTCCCGGCGACGCCAAGGGCCCCGGTGTCCGCTCGACGCCGGCTCCGGTCCCGGACCGCGGGCCCGGCACCGGGGCTGCCGAGGCGGGTGCCCGCACCGGCGTCGCGGAGAGTGCCGGCCTGCAGGCGCGGCAGGCCGGCGGCCCGGCCGCCGAGCAGGGCGGCTCGAGGTTCGTCGCCCCCGAGGACTCCGCCGGGGCGCTCGGCTCGCTGGTGCTCGGCGGCGGCCTGGTCCTGGCCGGCGTCGCCCGCGCGCTGACCGCCCGGCGCGGCCCCTTCGGTGAGCCCGATCCCGAGGCCCTGGACCTCACCCGCTCCGCCGCGCTGCGCCGCTCGCGGCTGGTCGACGAGGCGCTGCGCAGCCTCGCCGAGGCCCGCCAGGCCCACGACCAGCGGATGCCCGAGGTGCTCTTCGCCTACGCCGACGACCAGCAGGTCGTCCTCCACCTCGCTCGCTCCGTGGCCGCCGACGAGGCCCCCGCGGCCCCGTGGACCGCCGCCGAGGACGGGATGTCGTGGACGGTCCACGCCGACCAGGTGACCACGCCGTCCGCGGGCGCCCCGGCGCCGTACCCCTGCCTGGTCAACGTCGCCGAGTCGCACGGCTTCGACCTGCTGGTCGACCTGGAGATGGCGCCGGGGCTGGTCGCGGTCGGTGGCAGCGCCGAGGTCGGCCGCGAGGTGGTCATGGCCATGGCGCTCGAGCTGGCCACCCACGCCTGGGCCGACCGGGTCGGCATCGTGATGGCCGGCTTCGGCGACGAGCTCGCCGACCTCACCGGCTCGGGGGTGCGGCACGTCGCCGGCCTGGACGAGGCGCTCCAGGTGGCCCGGCAGGGACGCGAGCGGGTCAGCCGGGTCGTCGCCGAGCTCGGCGTCGAGGGCGTCCTGCAGGGGCGCCAGCGCGGCGCCGCGTCCGAGGCGGCCCCGGTCGTGGTCTTCACCTCCGGGCCGCCGACCGCCGAGCAGGCCCGCGAGGTGGCCGAGCTCTCCGGCAACGGCCGCACCGCGGTGTCCGTCGTCTGCGTCGGTGACACCCCCAGTGCCCGCTGGCGCTTCGTGGTCGACGGCGCCGGCGGCTTCGACGGCGGGGTGCTGGGCGTCCGCGGCACCGCCCGCCGCCTCACCGGCGAGGGCCAGGCCCGGCTGCACGCTCTCCTGGAGGAGGCGCTGCGGCGCCGCGTGGAGGGTGAGTTCGAGGCCGGGTCGGTGCGTCCCGCCGACGTGGCCGGCGAGGCCGCGGTCGGCACCGGGGCGCCGCTGTGCCCGCGGCCGCAGCCGACGCCTCGGCGGTCCGCGTCCGTCTGCTCGGCCCGGTCGAGGTGTCGGCACCGGGCCACCTCGACCCGGTCCGTCGCGAGATGTTGACCGAGCTGGTCGTCATGGCAGCGCTGCACCCCGACGGTCTGCACGAGGCCGTCCTGGTCTCCGGCCTCTGGCCGCGCGGCGTCGAGCGAGACGTGGTCGACGCCCGGCTCGCCGACGCCCAGGAGTGGCTGGGCCGTGACGCCGATGGCCGGCCGCGGCTCACGCTCGACGAGGACGGGCGCTGGCACCTGCACGGCGACGTCGTCAGCGACTACGCGCTGCTGACCGCCGCCGCGCGCACGGCGGGTGGGGACGAGCTCGACGCGCTGCTGCGCGGGCTGCGGCAGGGCGGCGGGGAGGCGTTCTCCGGGGTGCACTACTCCTGGTTGGCCTTCGCCCGCGAGGCACGCACCTGTCGCGTGCTGGTCACCTCGATGGCCCGTCGGGCCGCCGACCTCGCCGTCGCGGCCGGACGGCCGGAGAAGGCCGAGGAGGCGCTGGTGCTGGGCCTGCGCATGGTGCCCACGGCCGAGCCGCTGTGGCGCGACCGCCTGCGCCTGCTGGCCGGCCACGCCGCCGACCGGCTGGTGCCGGTGATCACCGAGATGTACTCCGTGCTCGAGGAGCACGGGGTCAGGCACGCTCCCGAGACCGACGCCCTCGTGGCGGAGCTGTCACCGGGGACACGAGGTGCCGTCGGGGGCTGACCCCGGAGGGGGGACCCACCCCTGAACCACCGTGCGGGCCGACCGGCCGGCGGAGACACACCAACGAAGGAGAGATCATGTCGAACCTCAACGTGACCTACGAGGAGATGCACTCCGCCGCGGCCAAGCTCAAGGCGGGGCGTGCGGAGATCGAGGGTCAGCTGGCCAAGCTCAAGAGCATGATCGACGGGCTCGTGTCCGGCGGCTACGTCACGGACAAGTCCTCGAAGGCGTTCCAGGCCTCCTACGAGGAGTTCAACACCGGCGTCAACAAGACCATCGAGGGTCTCGACGGCATGGGCGAGTACCTCTCCCAGGCCGCCAAGGCGCTGCAGGACACCGACGAGCAGCTGGCTTCCGCGCTCAGCAAGTGACCCGCGACCGGTGCGCCGCCGCAACCCGCCGCGGCGGCGCACCGGCCACTGGCCGCTCACACACCGACCTCACCTGGGGGTGACGACCCGTGCCTGACCTGTCCGTGGACGTGGCCGGACTGCGCACGCTGGCGCAGACGATCCGTTCCGTGCGCTCCACGCTCGACGCCACCCGCTCGGTCATCGAGGCCGGACGCGACGACGTCGGCGACGACCGCGTCTACGACGCGCTCGACGACTTCGAGAACCACTGGGACGACGGTCGCAAGCAGATCGACAAGAACATCGAGGCGGTGGGCGAGGTGCTCGACGAGTCGGCCCGTGCCTACGAGAAGACCGACTCCGAGCTCGCCACCCAGCTGACCGAGCAGATGGACGGTGGTTCGTGAGCGGGCCCGCTGTCGCCGGGCTGGAGGGACGCGTCGGGTTCGCAGTCACCGTCCCCGACAGCTGGTTCGAGCTCGACCTCGCGCCGGCCACCCGCGACGAGCGCATCCGGATCCTCGTCGAGGACCGTCTGCGCGGCAGCCAGGAGATGTGGGAGGCCCGCCACGGCGTCATCCGCATCCTGCGCGACGAGGCAGCCACCGCCTGGGAGTCCGGCGCGGCGTACGCCGCCTGCCTGGCCCACCCCACCGACGACGGCCCGATCACCGCGTCGCTGACCGTCTCGCTCGTGCGCGGCCCGGTCGGTGCCCAGGACACCCAGGACCTGCTGGCCACGTTCCAGACCGTGCCGCAGACCGAGGACGGCCGCTTCACCACGGTCACGACCGTGCACGTCGGCGGTGACGACTGCGCCCGCGCGTACGGCGTCGACGACCTGCCGGTCGCCGGGGGCTACGTCCGCACGGTGTTCATGCAGACCTTCGTGCGGGTGCCCGGCATGAACAAGTACTTCGTGGTCTCGGCCGGCTCGCCCGTCGTACCCCTGGCAGCGGAGCTGCACGACCTCTTCGACGCGATCACCGGCACGTTCCGGGTGGTCGAGCGGCAAGGAGCGTCGTCGTGACCCGGCCGTCGGACTGGTGGGTGCTGGACCTCGAGGGCGACCCGACGCCGGGGTCGCCGGGCGCCGTACGCCGGATGGCGCGCACGTGGTCGCGCGTGGCGGAGGACGCGGCGTGGGCCGAGCGGCGGGTCCGTCAGCTGATGGGTGACGAGGCGCTCGGCAGGTGGATCGGGGAAGCCGGCGACGCGTTCCGCCACAAGACCGGGGACCTGCCGGACCAGCTGGGCAAGTGCTCGGACTCCTACGGCCGGGCCTCGGACGCCCTGTCGTGGTGGGCCGGACGGCTCGAGACCCACCAGCACGACGCGGACTCGGCCCTGGTGCGTGGGCGCGCGGCCCACGACGACCTCGAGGAGGCCAGGCGCCGGGCTGCTGCGGCCGCGTCGGCGGTCAGCCATGCCTCCGGTGCCTCGGTGCTGACCGACCCGTCGTTGACCCCCACACCGGAGCAGGTGCGCGACGCCCGGGCCCGTCTGCACTCGGCGCAGGCGGCCCGGTCCTCGGCCGACGCCGCCGTGTCCGCGGCGCAGTCGCGGCTGGACGCAGCTCGGGCGCTGGCGCTGGACGCCAAGCACCTGCGCGAGGCCGACGGGCGCACGACCGCGAGCCGGATCCACGAGGCCGCCGATGCGGGGATCCCGGAGCGGTCGCGGTGGGAGAAGCTCAAGGACTGGGCGGGTGAGGCGTGGCACGTGATCGTGCAGATCGCCAAGGTCGTCGTGGCCGTGCTGGGTGTGGTGGCGCTGATCATCGGTGGCCCGCTGGCGTGGGTGGTCTTCGCCGCGGCACTGATCCTGCTGGCCGACTCGATCATGAAGTACATGAAGGGCGAGTGCGCCCTGTGGGAGGTCGCCCTCGCCGCCCTGGGCTGCATCCCGGGCACGAAGGGACTCACCACGCTGGCCGAGCTCCGCGCCGCGTTCGCGCTGGGCGGTTTCGCCAAGGCGGGAGGGCTCGTCCTCTCCTCTGCCCGGTCGGCCCTGGTGGGCATGGCGGCCGCTGCTCGCGAGATGGGTCAGGGGGCGCACCTCGCGGTCATCGCGTTCCGGGGCCGGGCCTCCGAGCTGCTCTCCGGCCTGAGCGCCCTGCGCAACGAGGTCGGCGCGGTCTCGCTGGGCCTCGAACGAGGAGTCGATGCCACCGCCGACCTCTACGCCGGCGGCAACCACCTCCTGGGAGCCGCCGACCTCCCCACCTCGGGTCACCTCGGTGACCTTCTCCGCGGCTACGACCGTCTCGGTGGGGAGGCCAGCGCCGACGACTTCCTGGCGCGCTACCACCATGGCGACTGGGACTGGCCCGACTTCGACGGCTTCGACGGCGCCAGGGTCGACATGCCGATGCGGCCGGGCGAAGTCCTCGACCGCTTCGGCTCGCCGGACGGCCGCTACCTCGCCCCGGACGGCACGCCGTTCCCCGAGCGCGCCATGCCGCCGGACTCGCTCGACCCCACCGCCGAGGTCGACCTCAACTACCACCGCTACGAGGTGCTCAAGCCCTTCGACGTCCCCACCGGCTACATCGCGCCGGCCTTCGGCCAACCCGGCGGCGGCTTGCAGATGTTCGTCGACGGCAACAAGTTCCCCGACGCCCTGCCGACCGACCGGGTCAACGTGCAGTGGCTGCTCGACCACGACTACCTCAAGGAGGTGCCGGTCCCGTGAAGGTCCCGGAGCTCGAGGAGCTGGCTCGCAGGCTCGACTGGAAGCTCATGACACCGACCTTCCGGCAGGGCTCCTCCGACGTGCAGCGGCTCGACCAGCTCGAGGACGGCACCTGGCGCACGGGCTACCGCGAGCGCGGGACCGATGAGTGGGACGCTGGGAGCCACACCGAGGAGGAGGCGGTCGACATCGTCTTCCAGCGGCTGAAGAAGTACTTCCCGCGAGAGGGGCTGGAGTGACACCGCAGCAGGCGCTTGAACGCCTGGACGCCATCGGCGTCTCGCAGCGTGACGTCCGGCTGCCCGGGCAGGATTCCCTCCCTCCGCGCCAGGGCGCGATCCTCGCCCGTCCTGCCGACGCCGGCTGGGAGGTCGTCTCGGAGGAGTACGGCCAGACCGAGCTGCTGGCGCGCACCTCCACCGAGGACGAGGCACTGGAGTTCGTCGTCGACCGCCTGACCCGGGCGCTGCCCGCTCTTCGTGCCGTGGATGCCGGGGTGATCGACCGGGCCCGGGGCAACATGGCCGAGTTCGTCGCGTCGGTGCGCAGTGCGCTCGCCGGCTCGTCGGCCCAGGTGGTGCGCAGCTCCCTGTGGGACGGGGCCGTCGTGGACCGGTTCGGCACGCTCGACGGCTTCCTGGTGTGGCCCGAGGGCACCCCCTTCGCCGAGCGCTCGCTGCCGCCCGACACCCTCGACCCCGGCTTTCCGCAGCTCGGACGGGTCGTGCTGGGATGCGCCACCGAGGTGCCGGTGCTGGCGCGGGTGACGGCGCCGTGGTTCGGGCAGCCCGGTGGCGCGGTGGTCATGCGACTCGAGCCCGGGACGACGGTGCGAGACCTCGTGGCCGGCGGGCGGATGCTCATTCTCGACGTGCCGGACTGAACGGACGGATCTCGTGAGGCAGCCCGGCGGCTACGCAGTCCCCGAGGTCGTGCGCAGCGTGCTGACCCACCGCGACCCGGCTGCCGCGCTGCGGGCGCTGCGCGAGCGGGTCGCCGTCCCCCCAGTGCGAGTGTCCGCCAGGAGGGCTCGGGGTGGGCGCTCACGACCGACGGGCAGACCAACATCGCGGTCTTCACCTCCGAGTCCCAGCTGACGGCGAGCCGTCAGGCGACCGGCCGGATCCACGTGCCGCTGTCCGGGCGCTGAGTCGCGGACCTGAGCCACGGGCCGGACGGAGCGCGCTGACATGGCGACGGGCGCTTCAGCCAGGCACCGGCCGACGAGGTCCCTCGGGCGTGATCAGGGCATCGGGACCTGCACGAGCTCGAGCTCGCCGGACCCGTCGTTGAGGAACGCCCGCCCCGCGGTCGGGTTGTTGCCGAGGCTCGAGCGGGGGACGCGTACGCCGACCAGCTCGCCGTCCGTGATCGACTGCGGGTTGATCAGCAGGCCCTGGCGGCCCTTCATGTCGACCTGCCAGCCGGAGAAGCCGCCGGCCACCTCGTTGACGTCGCCGCCCAGCACGATCGCGCGGCCGCGGTCGGCCGCGGTGCGCTGGAGGGCGCGGAGGTAGTCCTTGGCCTCGACGTCCTTGAGCAGCTCGCCGTCGTCGATCACGACGACCACGGGCCCTTCGCCCTCGTCGACCAGCGGCGCGAGCTCCTCCTCGGTGATCTCCACGCCCGTGAGGACCGCGCGGACGCCGGGCCTGCCGGCGTACTCCCGGAGGGGGGAGGGGCGCGGGGCGGCGATGACGACTTCGGCGCCACCCCGGAGCAGCGAGTCGACGACTGACATCAGGGCGGTGGAGCGGCCCGAGCGCGGCGGGCCGGCGATGATCGCCTGCGGCACGCGCGCGAGGTCGAGGCCGCGTGCGGCGAGGTCGTCGCCGCCGACGCCGACCATCGCCCACAACGGCCGGTCCAGGTCAGGGCGTGCGCAGCTCCCACGCGGCCTCGAAGCCGATGCGGGTCGGCAGGACGTCGACGCGAAAGGGGCGGCGGGCGACAGCGCCGTGCTCGGCCCTGGCCGCGGCGCCGATCGCGCGCAGTGCGGCGCCCTGCGCCTGGCCGCCGGGGTCCTCGGTGAGGAGGGCGACCTGCAGCTCGATGGCGGACTCGGAGCGGAAGCCGCGGCCCTCGGGAATGTCCTCCGGCAGCTTGCGCGGACTCAGGCCCATCAGGGTGTAGTCGCCGCGGTCCGGGAGGCGCAGGCCGATCTTGTCCTCGATCAGCGAGCCCATGCGGGCGTTGACCAGCTGCCGGTCGCCGCTGATCACCAGGTGGATGCCGGTCGAGGCGCCCTCGCGCAGCAGGGTCTGCACCTGCTCCATCGGCGTGCCGCCGTCGAGCTCGGCGAGGCTGCCGAGGAAGCCCTCCCAGCGGTCGAGCAGCACGACGATGTGCGGCAGCGGCTCGTCGCCCGACGCGCGCTGCTCGGACAGGTCGGCATACCCGCCCACGCCGAGAACTTCTTGTCGACGCGACAACTCGCCGATGAGTCGCTGCAGCAGGCGCGTCGCGCGGTCGGTCTGCGTGCGCTGGACGACCGCGCCGGTGTGTGGCAGGTCGTCGAGCGGGAGCAGCGCGCCGTTGCCGCAGTCGAGGCCGTAGAGGTGCACGTCCTCGGGTGAGGTCGCCCTCGCCAGTGACCCTGCGATGGTGCGCAGCGCCTGCGACCGGCCGCTGCGCGGGCCGCCGACGATCGCGAGGTGGGAGAACGTGCGCAGGTCGATGACCGCGGCACGGCGGGCCTGCTGTGCGGGCAGGTCCTCGACTGCGAAGGGTGCCGGCGGGATGCGGCCGGGCTCCACGTCGCGGCCCTCGGCGAGCAGCTCGTCGAGCAGCACCTCCGTGGTGAGCGCCGGCAGCCACGGGCTGTGCTGCTGCTCGAGGCCGAGGGCGTCGTTGGCCGCGCGGATCGCCTCGACCAGCACCTTGAGGTCGGTGATCTCGGCGTCGTCGCTGGTCTCCGCGCGCGGGGGGTACGCCGGCGGGTCGGCCAGGTCGCGCAGGCTGACGGTACTGACCCACGGCTCGGTGCTGGGTGACCGCGACCGTGCCGGGGCGGCGACCACCGACGCGCCCGGCCTGGAACGGGACGAGCGACGAGGCGCCGAGCCGGGCGTAGGCACGACCGGGCGTCGCCTTGGAGATCCCCGCGGCGTCGGGGGCGTCGATCACGTCGGAGGACTCGGTGGAGTCGGTGACGCGCAAGGCGATGCGCAGGTTGGTGTTGGCCCGGATCTCCGGCGACACCACGCCGCCGGGGCGCTGCGTCGCGAGGATGAGGTGGATGCCCAGCGAGCGGCCCCGCTGGGCGATGTTGACCAGGCCGGTGACGAAGTCGGGCAGCTCGCGTGCGAGCGAGGCGAACTCGTCGATCACGATGAGCAGCCGCGGCATCTCCGCGAGGTGCGGCCGCTTGGCGCGGATGTCGAGGTAGTCCTCGATGTCCTTGGCACCGCCCTCGGCGAGCTGGTGCTCGCGGCGGGTGAGCTCGGCGCCGAGGGAGACCAGCGCCCGCTCGACGAGGTGGGTGTCGAGGTCGGTGACCATGCCGACGGTGTGCGGCAGGTCGACGCAGTCCTTGAACGCCGCGCCGCCCTTGTAGTCCACCAGCACGAACGTCATCGCGTCCGGCCGGTTGGCCACCGCGAGCGAGGCGACCAACGACTGCAGGAGCTCGGACTTGCCGGCGCCGGTCGTGCCGGCCACCAGGCCGTGCGGCCCGTCGCGGACCAGGTCGAGGGCGAACGTCCCGTCGAGCGAGGCGCCGATGACCGCGCTGGTCGAGCGACCACCCACGGTCCAGCGGGCGCGCAGCGCGTCCGCGGTGGGGGGCTCGATCCCGAGCACCTCGGTGAGGCGGCACGCGCTCGGCAGGACCGAGTCGTCGTCGCCGCCGGAGACGTCCCGGATGGGAGCGATTGCCCGCGAGACCCGTTGCAGCCAGGGGAGTCCGACGAGGTCGGGGGTCACGTGCTCCACGTCGCTGCCGCGCATCTGGCGCAGCGTGACCCCGTCGTGGGTCTGGACGACGACCGCGGTGGCCTCCTCGGGCAGCAGGCGCTCGTCGGTGTCGAGACAGACCGAGCGGATGCCGAGACCGGGCCCCTCCTTGAGCAGCGACACGACGCCGGGCAGGTTGCGCAGGCGGCGCGCGCCGTCGAGGACCACCACGACGTCCGGTTCGTTGAGCGCGGCGTTGCTGCGGTTGGCCAGCGCCTGGCGCCGCGCGGTGAGGATCGCGGTGAGCTCGGCGACGCGCCGGGCGCACGACTCGGTGTCGACGCCGAGCGTGGTCATCGTGTCCTGTCCCTGCTGGGGACGGGAGTGGGGGAGCCAGCGCAGCCAGTCCCACTCGGGCGCGTGCTCGGCGTCGGTCAGCACGTAGACCCACGTGTCGCGGGGGCTCTGCAGCACCGCCAGCTGCGCGACCATCCACGAGGCGATCCGGCGGGGCAGCTCGTCGCGGCCGGCCACCCCGACCACGCCGCGCTCGGCGAGGTCGACCGTCACCGGGACGTCGTACGCCGTCGGCGTGGTCTCGCGGCGGTGCTCGAGCTCCTCGGGGTCGTCGACCGAGACCTCGCTGGGCAGGTCGCCGACGCCGATGCGCAGCCTGAGGTAGTCGGGGTCGGTGACGCGCCGCTCCCACAGCCGCATGCGGGGACCCGCGGCGATGAGCAACGCCGTCGCGGGGTCGGGTGCCTCCGCCCGCCGGGCGAGGCGCTCGTCGACGACGGCCTGGGCGGCGTCGGCCTCGATGCGCTTCTTCTTCTCCTTGTACTCCGCCAGCTGCTGGCGGTAGGTGACCTTGCCCTGCTTGCGGCCCTGGAGGTAGGAGCCCAGCATCATCATGGGCGACATCAGGCCCATCATCAGGAAGTACGGCCGCCGCAGGACGAGGGCGAGCACGACCGCAAGCGCCAGCGGCATCAGCATGACCAGCCAGGGAAGCCCGGTCCTGGTCTGCTCGCTCGGTGGGGCCGGCAGCTTGAACCTGGTCTGGCGCAGCGGCGGCAGCAGCCGTGGCGGCCGGTTGTAGTCGACCCACCCCGGCCTCCGCGCTGGGCTCCACCGCCGCGTCGGGCTCGGTCACGCGCTCGAGCTCGAGCATGCAGCGCCCGACGGTGAGCTGGCCGCCCAGCGGCCAGGTCGTCGTACCGTCCAGGGCCTCGCGGTCCAGCTGGACGGTCGCCTCGTCGGCCGAGCTGGTCGAGACCAGGTCCACCGTCGTCTCCCCGTCGGCCCGGACACTCACGGTCGCCGCCACGGGCGGGACGGACGTGTCGGCGAGGCGTACGACGCAGGAGGGGTCGCTGCCGATGGTCGCCTCGCCGACAGTCAGCCGGTGCACCTCGCCGGCTCCCGGTCCCGAGACCAGGCGCAGCTCGACCAGCCCGGGCGGCTCCTCGAGCAGGCTGGCGGCCGGGTCGGCCACCGCGACCAGCGAGCCCTCGCGCAGTCCGATGTCGGCCAGGGGCGCACGAGGGTCGAGCCGCTCGCCGAGGTGGTAGAGCGTCGGCAGACCGTTGTCCGAGCCGGCCGCGCCGCCGGAGGCGCCGTGGAGGCCGCTCGAGGCGATCGAGACGACGTTGTCGCCGGGGTCCGAGGCTCGTGCTGCCCGGACCAGCTCGACGGCGGTGTCCGCGACGGTGACCCCGTCGTCAGCCTGGATCAGCACGTCCCGGCGGAGGTCCTGCCGCGGGTCGACGACAGTGACGAGGACGCGCATGCGCCTGAGTCTAGGGAGCCGGACTGGTCCACCTGGGCCGAACGGCCGTGGTCAGTGGGGACTGAGGGCAGGGCTCGGTCCGTCGGGTCTGTCGGCGACGTGGGCCGCGTGCATCCGCGCGTGGGCGATCGCTGAGGGGGTGTCCTCGAACACGTGGTGCTCCTGGACAGACCGTCCATGGACGCCCAGCTCGCGCAGCACGCGCACGTGGGCGGGCTGGACGCCGGAGACCAGCACGGTGATGCCCCTCGCCTCGAGCCGGTCGATGGTGTCGGCGAGGACGTGCGCCCCGGTGGCGTCCAGGGTCGTGACCCGCGACATGCGCAGGACGACGACCCGGACGTCCCCGACCTCGGAGAGCTCCAGCAGGAAGTCGTGGGCCGCTGCGAAGAACAGCGGGCCGTCGAGCCGGTAGGCCACGACGTGCTCGTCGAGGAGCGCCTGCTCCTCGTCGGTGTGGTCGGTCGCGTCGAGGGGGACCTCGTCGAGCCGGACAGTCCGCGCCGTCTGCTGCAGCGCGACGAAGCCGGCGACGACCAGGCCGACGATCACCGCTGTCACCAGGTCGAAGACCACGGTCGCGACCGCCGTGACCACGAGGACGGTGGCGTCGCCGCGGGTCGAGCGGAGGAGGGCGCGCAGGCTCGAGACCCGGACCATCTGGACCGCGGTCGCGACCAGCACCCCGGCCAGTGCCGCCAGGGGGATCTCGGAGACCCACGGGGCCGCCACCAGGACGATCGCGAGCAGCACCATGGCGTGCGTGAGCGCGGCGAGACGCGACGTCGCGCCGGCGCGGACGTTGACCGCGGTGCGCGCGATCGCCGCCGTCGCAGGAAGGCCGCCGAACAGTGGCGAGGCGAGGTTGGCCAGGCCCTGCCCGAACAGCTCGCGGTCCGAGTCGTGGCGCTGGCCCACGCTCATCGCGTCGGCCACGGTGGCGGAGAGCAGGCTCTCCAGCGCCGCCAGTGCGGCCACGGCGATCGCCGGGAGGAGCAGGGCGTCCAGGTCGCCGGGGGCGATGCCGGGCAGCCGGGGTGCGGGGAGACCGGCCGGGATGCGCGAGATGGTGCGTGCCCCCAGGTCGAGAAAGGAGTTCGCGAGGGTGGCGACCACCACGGCGACGAGCGACACCGGCAACGTCGGCCTGACCCGGGTGAGGACCAGGATGGCGCCCAGGACGGCCCCCGCCATGACGAGGGGCGTCCAGACCGGGCTCTCGAGCCACGAGCTCAGGGCGGACGCTGCCAGCGGCAGGACCTTCTCGGCGCGGACCTCAGCGCCGAGCGCCGCAGGCAGCTGCTGCAGGCCGATGATCGCGGCGATCCCGAGCGTGAAGCCCTCGACCACCGGCACGGGCACGTAGCGGATGAACCTGCCTGCCCGAAGCAGCGCGAGCCCGACGAGGATGCACCCGGCGAGCAGGCCGACGACGAGCACGCCGTCGCGTCCGTACGTCGCGAAGATGGGCACGAGCACGACGGTCATCGCACCGGTCGGTCCGCTCACCTGCACCCGGCTGCCCCCCCACACCGCGGCGACGGCGCCGGCGACGACGGCGGTGACCAGTCCTGCCGTGGCCCCCATGCCGGAGCTGACCCCGAAGCCGAGAGCCAGCGGCAGCGCCACCAGGCCGACCATGAGGCCTGCGGTCAGGTCCCGCCGAGGTCGAGCCGACGTCCAGTCGGCGGCGCGGGGGAGCAGGGGACGGGCGCGAGCCGCGACAGGGTGCGTCATGAAACCGCCGTCCGCGTGGGAGCGGTCTCGTCGGCGTCGTCCAGGTGGACGAGACCGGCCAAGATGCGGCGTGCGGTGAGCAGCAGGTCGCGCACCTCAGGTGCGCTGATCGAGTAGGTCACCTCGCCGCCCTCGCGGCGCGCCACCACGAGCGAGGTCCGGCGGAGCACAGCCAGCTGCTGGGAGAGGTTGCTGGGCTCGATGGTGATCTCGTCCAGGAGCTCGTGGACCGCGTGGTCGCGCTCGGCGAGCAGCTCGAGGATGCGGATCCGGGCCGGGTGACCGAGCGTCTTGAAGAACTCAGCCTTGGCTTGGTAGAGCGGCACGGTCACGACCTGCTCCTCTCGATGTCGACACCGGCTGACCATCTGAAGGATACGCTACTTGAAGATGTCTTCAGGTCATTCCCGCTCGGCCGCCCCCGATTTGGACTGGCCGAGTCGCCCCGCTAACCTAGGGATCACCGACGCGGGGTGGAGCAGTTCGGTAGCTCGCTGGGCTCATAACCCAGAGGTCGCAGGTTCAAATCCTGCCCCCGCTACGCAGGTCGAGAGGCCCTCACAGTCAGGCTGTGAGGGCCTCTCGCATGTGCGCAACCATCAACTCCCCGTGCCGTCGGCGCTGCGGGTGGAGGCAATCGCGAGCCTGAACGCGGCCCACACGACTCCGGTTGCCGCGGTGGCGATGAGGGCGAGACCGAGGTCGATGATGACCCAAGCGGCTGCGACCGTGGTGAGCAGCGGGAACCAGAGGCAGGAAGAGCTCTCCGACAGCATGCGCACCACCGTCCACGACCGTGGCGTCGAACCCGTGACGCTTCAACGCGCCCCTTGGATCGGTGCGGCTCAGGCCCTGCCCTGCAGCATCAGCTTCCAGTACAGCGTCGGGAGACCGTGCCGCTTGAGCAGCCACATGTCCCAACGTTCGTGGGTGGTGTCGATGATCGGGAAGGTCGGCGTCGGCTGCATGGTGTAGTCGAACTCGCACAGCAGCATCCGGTTGCGCGCCGTGGTGATCGGGCACGAGGCGTAGCCGGTGTAGTGGCCGGTCGGGCGCTGCTGCTCCATGAGCGCCAGCAGGTTCTTGACCAGCACCGGGGCCTGCTTGCGGATCGCCGCTCCGGTCTTCGAGTTCGGCGTGTTCCCGGCGTCGCCGAGTGCGAAGACGTTCGGGTAGCGCACGTGCTGCAGCGAGTGCTTGTCGACCTCGATGTATCCGGCCGCGTTCGCCGGATCGGCGAGCGGGCTCGCCTTGACCCAGTCCGGTGCTGACTGCGGCGGGACGACGTGCATGAAGTCATAGCCGAGCGTGATCTGCTCGCCGGTGCTGTTGTCGTTGATCACCGCCTTGCGGCCGCCGGCGTCGATCTCGACCAGCTCGCTGTTGAAGTGGACGTTGATGCCGTAACGAGCGGCGACGCGGGCGAGCTCCTCGGCGTACACCTGCACGCCGAACATGCCCGGCGTGGGGAGGACGAGGTGGACGTCGATGGCGTCGAGGACGCCTTGCTGCTGCCAGTAGTCCGCGGCGAGGTAGGCGATCTTCTGCGGCGCGCCGGCGCACTTGATGAGCCCGGCCGGCATGGTGAACACGGCCGTGCCGGAGCGGAGCTCGCGGATGCGGTCCCAGGTCTTGGGGGCGAGGTCGAAGCTGTAGTTGCTCGAGACGTGCGGAGACCCCAGTGCCTCCGCCATGCCGGGAACCTTGTCCCAGTCGAGCTGGATGCCGGGCGCCATGACGAGGTAGTCGTAGCCGATCTCGGCTCCGACGTCAGTGATGACCACCTGTGCGTCCGGGTCGACACCCGGTCGCAGATGCCTTGACCCACGCGACGCCCTTGGGCATGACGGACGCCTCGGTCCGCTCGGTCTCTGCCGGCGTGGCCAGGCCGCCGCCGACCAGGGTCCACATGGGCTGGTAGTGGTGCGCCTCGGACGGCTCGAGGACGCCGATGTCGATGACTCCGGCACGGCGTAGGCGGGAGGCGACGCTGATGCCACCGGTGCCGCCGCCGACGATCAGGACGCGGTGATGGATGCGGGGTTCGGTCATGCCGCGAGCATACCCCCGGGGGTATACAGTGACAAGGGCGGGCGTACCCCAGGGGGTATAGAGTCGTTGATCAAGGCACACGTCGAAGCAAGGAACCGGACATGGTCGCAGGAGCTGCACAGCAAGCACGTCCCACGACCGGCATGTCGTCGCGTCGCCTCTATGCGGCGATGATCGCCTGGCCGGTGGTCGGTCTGTGGCTATTCGCCGCCTCCCACCAGCCGTGGGGGGACCCTTCCTGGCTCTGGTGGACGTCTACCGTGGCTGCCGCGGGGCTGGGCGCCGGTGTTGTGGCGGGATATGTCCCCGAGCGGGGTAGCAGGCCCGATCTGGGCTGCACGCCGTGCGCTGCCATGTCGGGCCTCACGCTGCTCGGTTCCACCCTCCTCATGCACGGCTTCGGCGGTGACCTGGCCGGACCTGCGCTGGCAGCAGCGATCACGGCGTACGGCCTGGTGCAGCGTTCCGCATCCGCCACTCGATGCGCGGTGGCGCCGGGACCGTGAGGCGGAGGATCAGTCCGAAGCGGCCTCGACCAGCGCGGCGTGATCAGCGAGCTCCTCGGTGAGGAACTGGCGCAGGAGGTCGACTGCCTGCACCACCTTCTGGCCGCGGAGCGAGTAGTGGACGTTGAGACCCGAACGACGAGCCGTCACCACGCCGCGCTCCCGCAAGATGGCGAGGTGCTGGCTGGTGTTGGACTGGCTGAAGCCGAGGGCGTCGCACAACTCTCCGACGGTCATCTCGCCGTGGCGGAGCTCGTTGATGATGAGCAGTCGCTTGGGGTCCGCGATGGCCTTGCACACGCGGGCGTGCAGCTCGTGCAGCTCGGCGGCGACCTTCTGGTCCACGGATTCTCCCAACGCTCACGTCGTGATGCGGTTCGCCCAGTGTAGAGCCGCGTCAGATCCCGGCGAGCACGAGCACTGCGACCGCGCAGCACGCCAGCGCCACGGCTGTCGTCGCCGTGATGCGGACCAGGACGTGGTCCAGCGGGGAGCGCTGAGCCTTCAGGCGGCTGAGGGTCCATGCGTACCGCCGCTCGCCGACGAGCAGAAGGGCGAGCGCTGCGGCCAGTCCTGCGACGCCGGGGATGGCTGCGAGCAGGTCACGGTCGGCGACGTGGACCAGCAGCGCAGAGGTGCCGCCGACCCCGAGGGCGGTGCGTTGCCAGGCCATGGAGGTTCGTTCGGCCTGCAGCCCGGGGTCGAAGGCTTGGCCACGACGGCGGGACCTGAACCAGCTCATCCGACCAACGACAGGATCGACATGGCGAGCGCCGACGTGGCGGCGACCGCCAGCGTCGTGGAGAGGAGCCGGGGGATCGGGGAGTGGGGGAGGTCCTCGCCGAGGCGCATCGCCCGCTCGTTGCGCTCCCAGTGGACGTAGGAGGCGGCCGCCAGCACTCCGCCGAGGCCGATGAGAAAGAAGCCGAGGAGGTGTCGGGCCACCGCCAGACCGGTCACGAACTGCACGACGGCGACGCCTGCGGCCATCAAGGCCAGGGCGGTGCGGACCCACGCAAGGAAGGTGCGCTCGTTGGCCAACGTGAAGCGGTAGTCGGGTGCCTCCCCGACTTCCTCCAAGGGCCGGCGTCCGGTGCTGCGCCCTCCGCGGTCGGCGCTCACCGATTCAGCGTCGTGGAGGCGGCGCACTGGTTGCGTCCGACGTCGAGCTCGTCGAGCTCGTCGAGCGGCGGGGCGAGCTTGCCGGCGTTCACCGCGCGGATCGTGTCGTAGCTGTCCGGGGCGGCCGGCAGCGAGTTCACGATCTCCTCGACGAAGCGCTCCATCGCCAGCTCGTTGAGCAGGGTCGCGCTGAACACCTCGCCCACCGTGGTGAGGACCAGTCCTTGTGCATTGAACTCCTCGGTCGACGACCAGTGCGCCGGAGCCACGATGGTGTCCGGCCCGAGCGGCTCCAGCCGCTCGTGCACGCTGTGGAAGAGGTCGCGGGCCAACTCTTCCGCCTGGCCGGTGAGGTCGGGTCGTCCCAGCCCGCGCACGAACACGGTGTCCCCGACGATGAGCAGCTGCTCCTCGACCAGGAGTGCCGTGGTGCCGGGGGTGTGCCCGGGCAGATGCATGGTCAGCGCGTGCACGGTGGCAGAGCCGAGGTCGAGCTCGTCGCCGTCCTGGAGCGCACGGCTCGGGAACGGGACGACGCCGCCGACGTCCTCGGGGGGAAGGTGGTAGTCCACACCCAGCTGCTCGGCCAGTGCGGGTCCGCCGCTGATGTGGTCGGCATGCACGTGGGTGTCGACGACGTGGGTCACGCGCATGCCGTGCGCGGCGGCCAGGTCGAGGTAGGGCCCGGTGAAGCGGGCGGGGTCGATGATGATGCAGCTCGCCCCGGGGACTCCGATGACGTAGGAGAGGCAACCCTTGGCCGGTCGCTGGAACTGCCACGCGCGCACCTCCCCCGTGAGAGCGCGGATCTCCACGGGTGCAAGGAACCGCGCCCAGGCGTCGGTGCCACCCTCGAGCGACCTGGTGTGCACCCCCAGGTCGGCGAGCTCCTCGGCGACGAGCTCAGAGCCGTTGCCTTGACCGCAGATGACCACGGCGCCCGCACGGGTTCGTTCCGCCTCCTCCTCCAGCTCCTCCATGACCCGCCAGACCGGGACGTTCCGGCTCGGCACGTCGCGACGCCCCTCCACCTTCGCGGCCGCGAACTCGTCCGGGTTGCGCACGTCGAGTATCTCCGGGACGCGCCCGGTGTTGATCTCCTCGTAGAGCTCGGCCGGGGTGATGGTGTGGCCCATTGACGTTCCTTCTCGACTCGCTCCTCGGCATGTCTTGTTGCATGCGCAAACACGAATGTAGTGTGCTGAGTCACATCAGGCAACGACCTGGCCACGCCGAGAAGGAGACGACGGATGGCGGAGCAGACCCAGGAGCAGACCCAGGAGCAGACCCAGGAGCAGCCCGAGGAGAGCGTCCCGCAGCGGATGACGATCGTCGCCTGGAGCGGTGATCTCGACAAGATGTGGCCGACGCTGATTCTCGGCTCGACCGGTGCTGCTTACGGGATGCAGACCACGATCTTCTTCACGTTCTGGGGGCTGTTCCCCCTGGTCCGCGACGACGTCCGGATCACCGGGACGAACGCCATGACGAAGGCGCTCGCGGGGATGAACCGGCCGGGGATCAGCCACATGAAGCTCTCCAAGCTCAACATGGCCGGAGCCGGCGCCTGGATGATGAACAAGCTGGCGCACGACAACAAGGTCGCGAGCCCCAAGGAGCTCATCGACATGTGCCTCGAGCTCGACGTGAACCTGTGGCCGTGCGAGATGACGATGGAGCTCCTCGGTCTGCGCCCAGACCAGCTCATCGACGGAGTGGGCGCCCCTGTCGGGGCCGCCACCGCGCTGTCGGAGATGAACAAGTCCCAGATCAACCTCTTCATCTGAGCAGGAGTCGACATGGACGACCGCAACGTAGACATGACCATCGACGCGAAGGGCCAGAAATGCCCGATGCCCGTCCTGCTCGCCACCCGTGGCATGAAGAAGCTCCAGGCCGGGCAGCTGATGTTGGTGGAGGCCACGGACTCCGGATCCCGGAGCGACATTCCGTCGTGGGCCAAGGACACGGGCAACGAGCTGCTCGAGACCGAGAGCGCTGACGGAGTGCACCGGTACCTGATCCGGAAGGGCTGAGCGCCGTGCGCTACGGCTTCGCCATCGACCAGCGGACCTGCATCGGGTGCCATGCCTGCACGGTCGCCTGCAAGACCGAGCACGAGGTTCCCCTGGGTCAGTTCCGCACCTGGGTGAAGTACGTCGACAGCGGCACGTTCCCCGACACCACCCGCTCCTTCGGCGTGATGCGCTGCAATCACTGCACCGACGCCCCGTGCGTGAAGATCTGCCCGACCGAGGCGCTGTTCAAGCGTGACGACGGCATCGTCGACTTCGACAAGGACCGCTGCATCGGCTGCAAGAGCTGCATGCAGGCCTGCCCCTACGACGCGATCTACATCGACGCCGACACGCACACGGCGGCCAAGTGCAACATGTGTGCGCACCGGGTCGACGAGGACCTCGAGCCTGCCTGCGTCGTGGTATGTCCGACCCACTCGATCTGGGTGGGCGACCTGGACGACCCGACCAGCGGCATCGCGCGGCTGGTGAGCACCCAGGAGACCACGGTGCGCGCTCCGGAGCAGAACACCGGCCCGAACGTCTTCTACCTCGGCGCCGACCGTGCTGTCCTCGACCCCCTGCTGGCGCCCGTGGACGACACCTACATCTGGGCCAAGCCTGACACCCACCGGCTGGAGACCGCCGGTGACCTGCCCGGCGAACCGACCACGGGGGCCCGGACGACGCTGAACACCGCCCATCCCAGACCGTGGGGGTGGAAGGTCACGACATACCTGTGGACCAAGGGGATCGGTGCCGGCGCGCTCGCGCTGGCCGCTCTCGCCCACCTGCTCGGCATCGACCTGGGCCACGTGGGGGAGTACGCCGCGCCGCTCCTGGGCCTGTTCGGCGCTGCCACCACCGGCGCACTGTTGGTCTGGGACCTCAAGCGTCCCGAGCGGTTCCTCTACATCTTCTTGAAGTCGAACTGGACGTCCTGGCTGGTCCTCGGCGCCTACGTGCTGACGCTCTTCTCAGGCGGCGCGGTGCTGTGGCTCCTTGCCGCCTGGTTCGACGCGGGTGGGGCCATGACGGTCCTGGCCTGGCTGGGCATCCCGGTGGCAGCGCTGATGGCCGGCTACACCGCCTTCCTCTTCGGTCAGGCCGAGGGACGCGACCTGTGGCAGTCGCCGCTGCTGTTCTGGCACCTGCTGGTGCAGGCCGGCATGGTCGGAAGCGGCGCTCTCGCAGTCGCCGGTCTGTTCGCCGGCCTTCCCGACGAAGCGTGGCGCTTCCTCGCAGCCGCGTTCGTCATCTCCACGGTCCTCCACCTGCTGATGCTCGCCCTGGAGTACGCCGGTCGACACGCCAGCCGGCAGGCCGCCGTCGCGGCCCACATCATCAGCCGCGGACGGTACTCGCGAACCTTCTGGCTGGCCGCGGTGCTGCCGGCGGCTGTGGCTGCGGTCGCCGGCGGGGTCGCGTGGGAAGCGGAGACGACGCTGCTGCTGGCCGCCGCAGGTGTCCTGGTCCAGCCCGCGCTGCTCGCCTACGAGAGCGTCTTCGTCCGAGCCGGGCAGGACGTGCCCCTGTCATGACCTCGAAGGACCTGCGATGACCTCCACGAACGGAGCACACGTGAACCCTCCTGTGAACCTTCCCGGCGCCCGCACCCACGAGCGGCTGCGCAACTTCCCGCCCCCGGAGGACTGGGACAACCACGTGGAGTACGACGCCAAGGCCCACCCGCGGAAGGTGCCCCACACCTACTCCCTCATCCCCACGGTGTGCTTCAACTGCGAGTCCTCCTGCGGGTTGCTCGCCTACGTGGACCACGAGGACCTGTCGATCAAGAAGTTCGAGGGGAACCCGGCCCACCCGGGTTCACGGGGCCGCAACTGCGCGAAAGGGCCCGCCACCATCAACCAGGTCCACGACCCCGAACGGATCCTCCATCCGATGCGGCGCGTGGGGGACCGGGGCTCCGGCCAGTTCGAGCAGGTCTCCTGGGACGAGGCGGTGCGCGACATCGCCGGGCGGATCCGTCGCGCCATCGTCGAGGGCCGGCGCGACGAGGTGATGTACCACGTCGGCCGCCCCGGTGAGGACGGCTTCGTCGAGCGTGTGCTGCAGGCCTGGGGAGTCGACGGGCACAACAGCCACACCAACGTCTGCTCCTCCGGAGGTCGCAGCGGCTACACGCACTGGATGGGCTACGACCGGCCCTCGCCCGACTACGCCAACGCCAAGGCCCTGCTGCTGCTGTCGAGCCACCTCGAGACCGGGCACTACTTCAACCCCCATGCGCAGCGGATCATGGAAGCGAAGCAGAACGGCGCCAAGCTGGTCGTGCTCGACCTGAGGCTGTCCAACACCGCCTCGCACGCCGACCTGTGGATCTCGCCCTGGCCGGGCAGCGAGGGCGCGATCTTCCTCGCGGTCGCGTCGTACCTGCTGCGGACCCGCCAGATCGACCGGGCGTTCATCCGGCGCTGGGTCAACTGGGACGTCTACCTGGAGCGGCTGCACCCCGACGTGGACTCGACGGGTTCGAGCGACGAGCGGTTCGAGGTCTTCCTCGACCGGCTGACCGAGGACTACTCGCGCTACACGTTCGAGTTCGCCGCGGCGCAGGCGCGCGTCCCGGTCGCACAGATCGAGGAGCTGGCCGGCATCGTCGCTGCGGCCGGCACGGCGCTCGCGACCCACACGTGGCGCTCGGCGGCCGCGGGCAACCTCGGCGGGTGGCAGATCGCGCGCAGCCTGTTCTTCCTCAACGTGCTCACCGGCAGCGTCGGCACCCCGGGCGGCACGCACCCCAACGGCTGGGACAAGTTCATCGCGCACTTCCCCGACATGCCGGAGGCGAACGACGTCTGGAGCGAGCTGCTCTGGCCGATGGAGTACCCGCTGACCACGAACGAGATGTCCATCCTCCTGCCGCACCTGCTCAAGGACGGCCGCGGCCACCTCGAGGTGTACTTCAGCCGCGTCTACAACCCGCTGTGGGTGAACCCCGACGGCTTCACGTGGGTGGACGTCCTCAAGGACGAGAGCAAGATCGGTCTGCACGTCGCCCTCACCCCCACGTGGAGCGAGTCGGCGACGTTCGCCGACTACGTGCTGCCGATGGGACACGCCTCCGAGCGTCACGACACGATGTCGTTCGAGACCCACACCTCCAAGTGGCTCGCGTTCCGTCAGCCGGTCCAGCGGGTGGCCATGGAGCAGCGCGGCATCCCCTACCGCGACTCCCGCGACGCCAACCCCGGCGAGGTCTGGGAGGAGAACGAGTTCTGGTTCGAGGTCTCCTGGAACATCGACCCCGACGGGTCGTTGGGCATCCGGCAGCACTTCGAGTCGCACGACCGACCGGGCGAGAAGATGACGCAGGACGAGTACTACGGGCGTCTCTTCGCCAACAGCGTCCCGGGGCTGCCGGACGCCGCGGCGGCTCAGGGGCTCACCCCCCTGGCGTACATGCGCAAGTACGGCGTCTTCGAGGTCGCCAAGGAGCTCTACCGCCTCGACGAGCGGCCGCTGACCGCGGCCGAGCTGGCCGGTGCCGAGCCGGACGAGAACGGCGTGCTCCGCAAGCCGGTGACACTCGACTCCCAGCCGCCGCTGGTCGGTGAGGCAGGCGCCGTCGGACTGGTCCACGAGGACGGCACGAAGACCGCCGGCTGGCTCTCACCTTCTCGCAAGCTCGAGCTCTACTCCACCACCCTCGCCGACTGGGGCTGGCCGGAGGAGGCGACGCCGGGCTACATCGAGTCCCACGTGTCGACCCGCCACATCGACCGCGACAACGACGAGTTCGTGCTGATGCCGAACTTCCGCCTGCCCACGATGATCCACACCCGCTCCGGCAACGCGAAGTACCTCAACGAGATCTCCAACACCCACCCCCTCTGGTTCAACGCCGGCGACGCCGCCGGCATGGGGCTGGCCACCGGTGATCTCGTCCGGGTCACCACCGAGATCGGCCACTTCGTCGTCCGGATGTGGGCCACCGAGGCGATCCGGCCCGGCGTCGTCGGGCTGTCGCACCACATGGGCCGCTGGACCCAGGACAACGGCGCCCCGGGCAGCCGCTGGGTGATGGGCAAGGTCGACCTGGACCGGACCGAGGAGGGCGTCTGGAGCCTGCGGTACAAGGAGGGCATCCGACCCTTCACCAGCGACGACCCCGACTCCGAGCGCATCTACTGGGACGACCCCGGCGTCCACCAGAACCTGACCTTCCCCGTGCAGCCCGACCCGGTGTCCGGCATGCACTGCTGGCACCAGAAGGTCCGCATCGAGAAGGCCCACCCCGACGACCGGTACGGCGACGTCCAGGTCGACGTCAACAAGTCCCGCGAGGTCTATCGCCGCTGGCTGGCGATGGCCCGGCCCGGCCCGGGTCCCCACGGACAGCGTCGACCCGAGTTCATGATGCGCCACGTCACGCCGAAGCGCTCGGCGTACCTCGTGGCCGAGGCCGGCGTCCGAGGTGGCGCATGAGACTGGCCACGTCCCGCGCCGGCACCGTCGTCGACCTCGAGCGGGTGCGCGCCGCCGTCGGCGGCGTCACCGACCCGGAGCTGCACCTGACGCTCGCAGACGCCGGCATGGTCGAGGAGGTCGCTGCGGCTCGCGGGGGCCGAGTCAGGGTCACCGTGCGGCTGACCACGCCGTCGTGCCCGATGAAGGACGAGCTCGCCGCAGCCGTGCGGTCGGCGGCCGGAGGGAGCCCCGGCGTCACCGGCGTGGACGTGACGTTCACGGGCATGTCCGAGAGCCAGCGGATGCGGCTCGCCGGCCGGCTCCGGGGCACCGAAGCCCCTGGGCGGCCCTTCGGGGAGGGATCGACCACTCGCGTCTACGCAGTGGCGAGCGGGAAGGGCGGCGTCGGCAAGTCGACTGTGACCGCCAACCTCGCCGTCGCGCTCGCCCAGCAGGGCAAGCGCGTCGGCGTCCTCGACGCAGACGTCTGGGGGTACTCCATCCCACAGCTGTTCGGCGTCCGCCGCGCCCCGGTCGCCCTCAACGGGCTGATGCTGCCGGTCGATGCGTACGGTGTCGCCCTCATGTCGGTCGGCTTCTTCGTCGACGACGACGAACCAGTCATGTGGCGCGGGCCGATGCTGCACAAGGCCCTCGAGCAGTTCCTCTCCGACGTGCACTGGGGCGAGCTGGACGTCCTGCTCCTCGACCTGCCCCCCGGCACCGGCGACGTGACCATGTCCCTCCTCGAGCTGGTCCCGGATGCCGCACTCATCGCGGTGACGACGCCCCAGCCCGCGGCTCGGACGGTTGCCGAGCGGGTGGGACGTCTGGCCCGCAACGCCCGGATGCCGGTGGCCGGCGTCGTGGAGAACATGTCCTCCCTGCTCTGCGGCGGTTGCGGAGACGCGACCGCGCTGTTCGGGTCGGGGGGTGGCCGCCGACTCGCCGAGACCATCGACTGCGAGCTGCTGGGGCAGGTGCCGCTGGATGCGGCGCTGCGAGAGGGCGGCGACCACGGTGTCCCGGTCGTCGTCAGTGCGCCGACCTCCGCCTCGGCGACCGAGCTGCGCCGCATCGCGGCTGCCCTCCCGGTCGTCCGGCGGAGCCTCGTCGGCAGACAGCTGCCTCTGTCCGTGGTGTGAGCCTGGCGACGGGGTGCTGGCCGAGTCCGCCCGCCGGCGTCGTACGCTCTTCCAAAGATCTTTGGAGGAATGGTGGACGACGACCGCAAGCACCGGCTGTTCGACGAGCTGGCCGTGGTGGGCAAGGCCTTCGGCAGTGCCAAGCGACTCGAGCTGGTCGACCTCCTCGCCCAGGGTGAGCGGACGGTCGACGGGCTGACCCGTGCCGCTGGGATGGGGATGAGCACCGTCTCGGCGCACCTGCAGGTGCTCAAGCTCGCCAACCTGGTCGAGACCCGGCGGGAAGGCACCAAGGTGTTCTACCGGCTGGCCGGCGACGACGTCGCAGACCTGTACGCCGCCATGCGCAACGTGGCCCGGGAACGCTCGGCGGACGTCAGCCGGGCCCTCGACGCCTACCTGAACCTGCCGGGATCCGGCGAGGTCGGCCTGGTGACGCGGGACGAGCTCGAGACGATGCTGGCGACCGGCGAGGTCACCCTGCTGGACGTTCGCCCGCAGGAGGAGTACGCCGCGGGACACATCCCCGGTGCTCGCAGCGCCCCGCTCGGCACGCTCGCCGGCGAGGCGAGCGCGCTGCGCCGTGCACCGTCGGTGGTGGCCTACTGCCGTGGCAGCTTCTGCGTCATGGCGCACGACGCCGTACGCATCCTCGGCGGGGCCGGCGTCGAGGCCCGGCGCCTGGAGGACGGGATGCTCGAGTGGCGCACGGCGGGCCACCGTGTCGAGGTGGGGACGCCATGAGTGCTCCCTGCACGGTCCTGCTCTCGTGGCCGGTGCGCCGAGGGCTGGTCGCGCTGGCAGCGGCGGCCGGGTTCGTGCTGATCGTCGCCGTGCCCACCGACCTCATCGACACCCCGGCCTTCGGACGTGAGATCCCGCCGACCTGGTGGGCGTGGCCCTCGTTGCTGGTGTCCTCGCTGCTGGGCGGGCTCCTCGTGGCGACCTACGTGCGCGCGCCCGAGCAACCCGACCGTCGTTCGAGTCGTCGAGGTGGCTGGGCCGGTGGGCTGCTCACCTACGTCGCCGTCGGCTGCCCGGTGTGCAACAAGCTCGTGCTCCTCGCACTCGGCAGTGCCGGCGCCCTCACCTGGTTCGAGCCCGTCCAGCCCGCCCTGCAGGGCCTCGCGATCCTGCTCCTCCTCTGGGCGCTGCGCAGCCGGCTGCTCGGGGAGCTCTCCTGTCCCACCTCCCAGTCTGGAGACCTCGCACGTGCCTGACTCCCGCAGGAGCCCGCTCATCCCGATCGTCGTCGTCCTGTTCGGGGCCGTCGCTCTGGGGCTCGCCCTCTTCCCCGGTGGCAAGGACGCGAAGGAGACAGGCGCCGACCACGCTGCGGGCTCCGCCTCCGGTGCACCGGAGTCCGGCTCCTCCGCTCCGCCCGAGGTCTGGGAGCAGCTGGTGCGTCGTGAGCCCGACGACCCGATGGCCCTGGGTGACATCGACGCGCCCGTGGTCATGGTTGCCTTCTCGGAGTTCCAGTGCCCGTTCTGCGGCAAGTTCGCCCGGGGCACCGAACCGATCCTGGTGGAGAAGTACGTCGCGGACGGCACCCTGCGCATCGAGTGGCGGGACTTCCCCTACCTCGGCCCGGAGTCGACCCTCGCGGCGCGAGCCGGTCGCGCGGCGGCTGCGCAGGACCGGTTCTGGGAGTTCGAGAAGGCGATGTACGCCCACCAGCTGCCGCCCAACAGCGGCAACCTCGACGAGGACTACCTGGCCGGCGTCGCGAAGGACGTCGGTCTCGACGTGGACCGCTTCCGTGCCGACCTCGCCTCCTCGAAGTCCGAGCTGGCCGTGAAGAAGGACTTCGCCACCGGTCAGGCGATCGGCGTGACCGGCACGCCCGCGTTCGTGATCAATGGGGTCCCGGTGATCGGCGCGCAGCCCACCGAGGTCTTCGAGCAGACCATCGAGAAGGCGGCGGAGGAAGCCGGGTCGTGAGCGAGGTCGGAGTCCTCGCAGCGTTCGCGGCCGGGATCCTCGCGCTGCTCTCTCCCTGCAGCGCCCTCCTGCTGCCCTCGTTCTTCGCCTACGCCTTCGCCAGCCGGCGGGCCCTCGTGGCCCGGACGATGGTGTTCTACCTCGGCCTCCTGATGACCTTGGTGCCGTTGGGGACAGGCGCCAGCGCGGCCTCGTCACTGTTCTACGGTCACCGGCCCCTGCTGATCGCGACCGCCGGCTGGACGATCATCGGGCTCGGTCTGCTGCAGCTGCTCGGCCGCGGCTTCGCCGTACCAGGTGCGCAGCGGCTGCAGGCAGCGGCGGCGGCGCGCGGCGGCAACGGTTGGCTGTCCACCCTGGTCCTGGGGGCCGTCTACGGGCTGGCAGGGTTCTGTTCGGGGCCCGTGCTCGGCGCCATCCTCACGGTGGCAGCGACCCAGGACTCGCCCTGGCGCGGTGGTGCGCTGCTCGCGGTGTACGCCTTGGGGATGGCCGCCCCGCTGCTGGTGCTGGCCGCGCTCTGGGACAGGTTCGACCTCGGCAGCCGCCGGTGGCTGCGGGGCCGCACCCTGCGGCTCGGCGCCGTGCGGCTCCACACGACGTCCTTGGTGGCGGGCGTGCTCTTCATCGGGGTCGGAGTCGTGTTCCTGCGCTACGACGGCACGGCCGGACTGACCGGCTCGCTGGGAATCGGCGACCTCACCGATCTCGAGTACTCGGCCCAACGCCTCGTCACCGAGTGGGCCGCGCTGCTGCCCACCTGGGTGCTGCCCCTCGCCGTCGTGGTCGTCGCCCTCGTGGTGGCGTGGCGCCGACGCCTCTCCGCGGTCAGTCGTGCGCGAAGGTGATGTTCGGCAGGATCCTCTGCAGCCAGGCTGGGCTGTACCAGGCCGCGTCGCCGGTGAGGCGGAGCAGCACGGGCAGCAGCACCAGGCGGACCAGGAAGGCGTCGAGCAGCACGGCGATGCCGAGGACGACCCCCATCTCCTTGGGCGGGATGGGCCCGGACAGCGCGAAGGTGAAGAAGACCGCGACCATCACCGCACCGGCCGCGAAGATGACCCGGCCCGAGTGGGCGAGCGAGCCGACCATCGCGTCCTTGGCGTCGCCCGAGCGCTCGTAGTGCTCCTTGGCCGAGGCGAGCAGGAAGACGGTGTAGTCCATCGCGATCGCGAAGATCATCGCGAAGAAGAACACAGGGGCCCACGCGTCGAGGAACCCCTGGGACTCGAAGCCCAACAGGTCTGCGCCGTGTCCCTCCTGGAAGACCAGCCGGGCCACGCCGAACGCTGCGGCGGTCGACAGGAGGCTGGCGAGGGTGCCGAGCAGGGAGATCAACGGTGCCTGCAGGGCGATGAGGAGCAGCAGGAAGCCGAGCACCAGCACCACGCCGATGACCAACGGCGTCGACTCGTCGAGCTGCGCCTTCAGGTCGAGGTTCTCCACGGGGGCTCCGCCCACCAGGGCGGAGTCGGGCAGGTCGGCCCGGAGCCGGTCAACGATGTCCCCGAGCTCGGGGTCGGAGGGGTCGACGGTGGGCACCGCCTGGATCATGACGAGACCCGAGTCGTCGGCGGCCGGCATCGGTTGCATGGCGGCGGTGATTCCCTCGTCGGCGGACAGCACGGCGCGGGTCGCCCTCGCGTCAGCGCGATCGGTGACGACCTGGAGCGTGCCGGGGGCACCCTCCCCGAAGGACTCCTGCACGCGGTCGTAGCCGACGCGGGCCGAGGACTCCTCGGGCAGCACCTTGATCGAGGGCATGGCGGTCCGCAGCCCGAGGACCGGGGCGGCGAGTGCCAGCAGGACCACCAGAGATCCCAGGCCCCAGGCGACCGGGCGCCTCCAGAGGCGCTCGCCCCAGGAGCCGAACTTCGGCGAGCGGTGCTCACCCGAGTGGGACCACGGGAGCGAGAGCTTGTTGATCCGGTCGTCGAGCTTGAACAGCACCAGCGGCAGGAGCGTGAGCGTCGCGGCGAGCACGAAGACCACCGAGAGCATGATCCCTCCCGCCATGGACCGGAAGGACGGGGACGGGACGAGCATCACCGCGGAGAGCGAGACGAGCACGGTCAACCCGGAGAGCATGACCGCCTTGCCGGCGGTGTCCATGGTCTGGGCGATCGCCCACTGCCGGTCGGCGAGCGCGCGCTCCGGGTCGTCCGACCGGCGAGCCGCGCGCGCGGCGCGGTAGCGCACGACGATGAAGAGGGCGTAGTCGATCCCGAGCGCGAGGGCGAACATCATGGCGAAGTTCATCGCCCAGATGGAGACCGGGACGAGCTCGTTGATCAGCACCAACGATCCGGCGGAGGCGACCAGGCCGGCCAGGGTCAGGATGAGCGGCAGGCCGGCCGCCACCAGGGCGCCGAAGGCGAGCACCAGGATGGCCAGGGTCACCGGCCAGGACGTGAACTCCGACTTCAGCATCGCGTCGAGGTTGGCTTCGTTGAAGTCGCTCCACAGCAGCGAGGACCCGGTCGGGTTCACCTCCACCGCACCGGTGGAGAGGTTCTGCAGCTGGCTCTTGAGGTCGGTGGCGACGCGGACCATCTCGTTGGTGTCCGCGCCGGCGCCGGCGAGGACGATGGCCGTCCTGCCGTCCTCGGACAGCGTTGCGCCGGGCATCGGCTGCACCACGTCGGCGATGCGCTGCTCGTCCTTCAGGATGCCGGTGACCTCGGCCAGCACCTCCTTGCCCTCGCCCTCGGTGACCGGGCCGTCGGTGGAGTGGACGACGACCTGGATGGCGGAGGAGGCGTTGCCGCCGAAGTGCTCGCGGGCGAGCTCCCGAGCCTCGACGGACTCGGAGCCGTCAGCCTGCCAGCCGGCCCCGGACAGGTTGTGCTCGACCTGCGGGGCGAAGGCTCCGAGGCCGATGATGGCCAGCAGCCACACGACCGTCACGAGCTTGGCGTGCTCGGCGACCCAGACGCCGAGGCGACCCAGCGGGCCAGGCATCGGGGCGGTATGGCGGCCACGGCTGTTGGCCGCGACGGGTGCTGCGGAGGTGGACTCAGAAGTGGTGGTCAAGGGTGTTCCGTTTCTGGGAGGAGAGCCAGAGAAGGGTCAGAGAAGCGCCGGCAGCGCTCGAGCCGCGGTGTAGAGCGCGACCGCCAGCACGAGGACCGTGAAGGCGCCCTGGAGCCGGCTGGTGTCGAGCCGGTCGGCCAGTCGGGCTCCGACCACCGCGGCCAGGGCTGAGGTGGCGGTGAGCGCGAGCACGACGCCCCAGTCGGGGCTGGTGCCGGATCCGGCGCGCACGGCCAGTGCGACGGCGCTGGTGATCGTGATGACGACCAGCGAGGTGCCGGCGGCGTACTGCATCGGCAGCGCCAGTGCGAGCAGCAGTGCCGGTACGACGAGGAAGCCGCCGCCGACGCCGAGGAACCCGGTGAGCAGCCCGACCGCGGTCGCGGTGAGGAGCACCTTCAACGCGCGGGGGCAGTTGCAGGCGAACGTGGGGCTGAACGTGATGATCGGGTCGTCCAGGGCAGGCCGCGGGCCGGGTCCGACACCGTCCCGGCGGTGGCGGACCTGACGCCAGGCCATCAGCGCTCCGACGAGGAGCATCAGCGCGGCGAACGCGGCCAGCAGGACGTCGTCGGACACGTGGGCCGACGCCTTCGCGCCGAGCGCGGCTCCGCCGATCGCCACGCCGCCGAAGGCGACACCGCGGCCGAGCAGCACGTTGCCGGCTCGGTGGGCGGTGACCGCGCCGATGAGCGAGGTCACCCCGACGACCACCAGGGATCCGGTGGTGGCCTGGGTCGCGGACTGGTCGAGGAGGTAGACCAGCACCGGGACGGCGAGGATGGACCCGCCGCCACCGAGCGCTCCCAGCGAGAGTCCGATGAGCACGCCGGCGGCGACGGCGAGGACGAACGGCATGTCAGTCGGCGAGCTCGCTCCGGTCCTGGTCGTCGGGACCGACCAGGTGCAGGCCGACCTTCTCGGCGTTCTCGAAGGAGTCGTCGACGGCCACCAAGGTGCGGCCGGCGGCGTCGAGGAACGACGCGGCGACCGAGGCGCGGTAGCCGGAGGCGCAGTGCACCCAGACCTCGCCGGCCGGCACCTCGGCCACCCGGCGGGGCAGCTCGTGGATCGGGATGTTCACTGCGCCGGCGATGGCGGTGTCCTCATGCTCGTCGGCGCGGCGGACGTCGAGGACGACGACGTCGCGGTGGTGACGGACCTGCGCGAGGTCGGCGAAGGTCCCGGTCGGGAACGACGCGAGGTCGTTGGTGGACCATGCCTCAGGGCCACCGGTCGCCTGGGCGGCAGGCCGGTCGATGCCGATGCGGACCAGCTCCCGCTGGGCCTCGGCGACGGCGTCGGCGGTCTCGCCGAGCAGGGTCACCGGGGTGCCCCAGTCGATCAGCCATCCCAGGTAGGTGGCGAAGGCACCGTCGAGGCCGAAGTTGAAGGTGCCGGGCGCATGCCCAGCGGCGAAGGCGGTGCGGTTGCGCAGGTCCACGACCCACTCTCCGGCCTCGATGCGTCGGCGCAGCTCGTCGGCGTCGGCCTGCTGCACCGGCGACAGGTCAGCGGCTCCGGGTCCGGCGGCGTTGGCCGGGGCCATGTGGACGTAGTACGCCGGCCAGGCGCCGAGCCCGTCGAGGAGCTCGCGGACGTAGGTCTCCTCGTCCTGGGTGAGCACCGGGTTGCTCTGCTTCTCCTGCCCGATGGTGGACTCCGTGGCGTCGGACTGGGTGGCGGAGCAGAAGGAGCCGAAACCGTGCGTGGGGTAGACCCCGGCATCGTCGGGCAGCTGCTCCGCCAGCTTGTGCGCCGAGGCGTGCTGGTGGCGGACCAGCGCGTCGGTGTGCTCCTCGCCGAGCAGGTCCGGTCGACCGGTGGCCCCGAACAGCAGCGACCCGCCGGTGAACACGGCGTGCGGCTCGTCGCCGTCGGTGAGCGCGTAGGAGAGGTGGGTGAACGTGTGGCCCGGCGTGGAGATCGCCCGGACCTTCATCCGTGGCCCCACCTGGACCTCCTCGCCGTCAGCGATCGGAGTTCTGTCGAAGGACACCTCGTCCGCGCCGTTGACGCGGTAGGTCGCACCCGTGTGCTGGGCCAGCGCAAGGCCGCCGGTGACGTAGTCGTTGTGGATGTGGGTCTCGAAGACGTCGGTCAGTCGGACGTCGTGGTCCTCGAGGATCGACAGGACGCGGTCGATGTCGCGCTGCGGGTCGATCACGAAGGCGACCTCGCCATCGTGCACGACGTAGCTGCGGTCCCCCAGCGACGGGGTCTCGATCGGGATGACGGTCAGGTCGGTGCTCATGTGGTGACTCCTCTGGTGCGTGGGCGGGAGGTGCGGGCTCAGGCGCCCGACGCGCCGGTCTCGACCGTCCGGCCCGAGCGCGCCCAGGCGGCGGTCCCTCCGGCCACGGAGTACGCCTCGAAGCCGCGGGCGACCAGGAGGTCGGTCATCGCGGCGCTGCGATTGCCCGAAGCGCACACGACGTAGACCGGACGGCTCCGGTCGAGCTCGTCGGTGCGCTCCGCGAGGTGTCCCATCGGGACCAGCCTGGCTCCGGGCACGTGGCCGGCCTTGTACTCTCCTGGTTCGCGGACGTCGATCACGGTCGCGCCGGACCGGCCGGCGTCGAGCTTGTCGATGTCGATCTCGGGAGTGGTGCTGGTCATCAGTACGGAGTTCCTCTCCTGATGGACTGGAATACCTATCGGGGTATCCACGTTGACGACGGGTGAAACGTCCCCGGACACCCAACGAGAGGGAGGTCCTGATGGCCACTACGACCTTGAGCGCCGAGAACGTCGAGGCCACCGTCGACCAGGACACCACGACGGTGGAGGCCTTCGAACCCGACGCGATGATGAGTCTGGCCGACAGCGACACCCCGCGCGCCGTCGCAGCCGACGCCAAGCGGCGGCTCAACGCTGCCCTGGCCGCACTGGACTCAGGAGAGGGAGCGCACTGATGGAGCTCGACCCGACCGAGATGACCCCGGTCATGAACCGCATCAAGCGTGCCCGTGGCCAGCTCGACGGCGTCCTCCGGATGCTCGAGGAGGGCCGCGACTGCGAGGACGTCGTGACCCAGCTCGCCGCTGTCTCCAAGGCTCTGGACCGGGCCGGCTTCGCGATTGTCGCCACAGGCCTCCAGCAGTGCCTCACCGACGGCGACGGGCTCGACGGCGTCGACGCCAAGAAGATGGAGAAGCTGTTCCTGTCGTTGGCATGAGGACTCTCGCCTGGGACGGGGGACCGTCGAAGTCACCGCGGAGTGCCTCGAAGACATGACGACGAACGCGACGGAGACGGACCCGGCCCCGGTAGGCAGGGCTGGGGTACCAACCCTCCTCGACCGGGTCGTCTGTCACAGCTCGCCGCCCGTTCCGACGTACCTCTCCTGCTAATCGCGGACCCGGTTGAGCAGACGTACGGCACGAAGGTGCGGTGACCGGCGGCCGCGTTGTTCGCGGGAACAACGACGGGCTCAGGAGGCCGAGGTCGGCGGCCAGAGGCGCCTGGCCTCGAGGGCCAGGTAGAGGTGCACGACGTCGCCCGGGACCCGCAGGTCCCGCCCGGTGAGCTGGGTCAGCTTGCCCATGCGGTAGCGCACCGTGTTGGGGTGGCAGTGCAGCAGCCGGGCCGCCTCGGCCGCCGACCCGTGGGCGTCGTACCACGCTCGCAGGGTCGCCAGGAGCATCGCCTGCTCCTCCTCGGTCTGCTCCAGCACTCGGGCAAGCACGTGCTCGGAGAGCCCTCGGGCCAGGTCGGGGGTGGAGGCGACCAGCGCCGCGACGCGCGCGTCCTCGAAGCGCATCACCGCGTTCTCCCCCGGGGTCGCGGTGTCGCGCGCCAGCTGGGCCTGCTTGACCGCCTGGGGCGTGTCGATGATCGCGCCGAAGGTCTCGCTGATCCCGGCACGCCCCACGGTGAGGGAGGTGAGGTACGACATGAGGTGGTCCAGCCGGTAGCTGCGGGTCAGGGCGACGAGCCCGATCTCCCCGTCCGCCTCCGACCTCCAGGCGGAGCGGACACCGAGCGAGGCCAGCGCGCGCTCGGCCGTCGCCGGGGCGTCCTCGTCCGTCACGGGCCAGGGATCGGACGCCACGACGACGAAGCAGCCGATCTTGGGCAGCCTCAGTGCGGTCGCGACGTCGGCGGAGCCCTGGCCGGAGGTGTTCACGCCGCTGAAGAGCGCAGCGAGCGCCGCCTCGCGCACACGTGCGTTCCGCAGCAGCTGCTCGGTCTCCACGTCGCGGTAGGCGGTCGCGAGCTCCTGCGAGTAGACGTCGACCGCGCTCCACAACGCGGACGCGGAGTCCAGCAACGCTCGGCTGGTCCCTGCCTCCTCGCCGCACGCCTGCACCAGCCGGTCCCAGAGGTAGAGCGCGCTCAGCCGGTAGGCGTGCAGCACGATCGTCAGGGGGAAGCGCGCCTGGGCGCGCTCCCTGCCCGTGCGTCGGGGGGCAGCCAGCAGGCTGGTCTCGTTGACCATCACGCTCTCGACGAGCCCGATGAGGTTGGGGCTCACCGCATGGGCGAGCTCCTCGTGCGACATCAGGTCGACGTACTGCGGCTCCTCCTCGCGGATGATGTGCGCCACGGCGCAGGAGAGCTCGTCGATGCGTTCGAGGATCCCCTCGCACGCCCGCACGACGCGGGGGTCGGTTCGCACTTCTGTGACGGTCACTCGAGAACTCCCGTTTGTGGCGGTAAACAAAGATCCGTCCGAGATGTGAGTCCCGTCACTATGGCTGACCCCGTGCGGTTCCACAACTCTGGGGGCCTGTCGCACCACCCGTCCCCCCAGCCACGACCGGAGCCGTGCTGTGAACCTGGCCGAGAACCTGGACCGGACCTTCCGGGCCCGCGGACGGTCGGCGGCGCTCTCCTTCGGCGAGGAGGTCACCACCTTCGCCGTCCTCGACCGGTGGAGTCGCGGGGTGGCCGGCCTCCTGACGGACCACGGCATCGCACCGGGGGACCGGGTCGGTCTCGTGGTCCCGAGCGTGCCGGAGTTCGCGGGCCTGTACTACGGCGTCCTGCGCCTCGGCGCGGTGGTGGTCCCGCTGCACCCGCTGCTCCCTGAGCGCGGGCTCCGCGACCACCTCGCCGACTCCGGTGCCCGTCTGGTCGTGGCCTGGGACTCCAGCGGCGAGGCGGTCGAGCCGGCGGCACGGGCGCTCGGGGTCCCGATGCTGGTGCTCGGGCGGTCGGGGCTGCCGCAGCTCGTGGAGAGCCACCCGCCCTTCGACGGTGTGGAGACGAGACGGGCCGAGGACACCGCGGTGATCGTGCACACCTCCGGGACCACCGGACCGCCGAAGGGGGTCGAGCTCACCCATGGCAACCTCGCCCACGACGCCGAGGTCGTGGTCAACGACCTGCTGCACCTGACCACGGAGGACGTCGTGCTCGGGGCGCTGCCCCTGTTCCACTCCTTCGGGCAGACCTCCGGTCTCAACGCCACGGTCCGTGCCGGCGCCTGCCTGGCCCTGCCCGCCCCGCTCGACGGGGGGACCGCGCTCAGGACCCTCCAGGAGCTGGGGGTCACCGTCATGGCGGGGGCGCCCGCGATGTACGCCGCGATGCTGCACCACCCGCGCCGGCTCGACCACGACCTGTCCCGGTTGCGCGTGTGCCTCTCGGTGGGCGCGCCGCTGCCGGTCGGGGTGCTGCTGGGCTTCGAGGAGGCGTTCGGCTGCCTGGTCCTCGAGGGGTACGGCCTCTCCGAGGCCTCGCCGCTCGTGGCCTTCAACCGGAGGGACTACCGCCGGGTGGGGTCGGTCGGCACGCCCGCGAGGGGCGTCGAGCTCCGCGTGGAGGACGAGACCGGCAGGGACGTCGAGGACGGCGAGCCCGGCGAGGTCGTGGTGCGGGGCCGCAACGTGATGAAGGGCTACTGGGCGCGACCGGGTGACACGGCGGTGGCGATCGTCGACGGCTGGCTGCGCACCGGCGACGTGGGGCTGCGCGACGAGGACGGCTTCTTCTACGTGGTCGGACGGCTGCAGGAGCTGATCGAGACCGGCGGCCGCAAGGTGTGTCCGCGCGAGGTCGAGGAGGTGCTCTCCGACCACCCCGACGTCGCTGAGGTCGCCGTGGTGGGTGCGCCTCATCCGACGCTGGGGCAGGAGGTCCGCGCCGTGGTCACCCTGCGTCCGACGGCCACCGCCACCGCGAGCGAGCTGCACGACTTCGTGAAGGGCAGGGTGGCCGGCCACAAGTGCCCCCGAGCGATCGACATCGTGTCCGAGATCCCCAAGACCGCCACCGGCGAGGTCCTCAAACGCGAGATTCGACTGGAGACGCGAGCATGACCACCCCTTCGACCGCTTCGGACGGCCCCATCCTGGAGGTTCGCGACCTCGCTGTGTCGTACGGCGGCGCGGTCCAGGCGCTGCGGGGCGTGAGCCTGACGGTCCAGGCGGGCGCCGTCGTGGCGCTGCTGGGAAGCAACGGCGCGGGCAAGACCACCCTGCTGAGGACGCTGTCGGGGATGCTGCGTCCGCACCGGGGTCGCGTGGAGCGGGGCGAGGTGACCTACCGGGGTGCCAGCCTCAAGGGTCGCGACGCCGCCGCCTGCGTCGCGAGCGGTCTCGTCCAGGTCCCCGAGGGCCGGCGCATCTTCACGCGGCTGAGCGTCGAGGAGAACCTCAAGGCCGGAGGGCTCTCGGTGGGGGACCGCTCGACCCGGGCGGCCGACTACGAGCGCATCTACGAGATGTTCCCCGTCCTCGCCGACCGACGCACCCAGCGTGCCGGGCTGCTGTCCGGCGGCGAGCAGCAGATGCTCGCGATCGGACGCGGCCTGATGGCACGACCACACCTGTTGCTCCTCGACGAGCCGTCCCTGGGACTCGCCCCGCGCGTCATCGGCCAGATCGGCGAGGTGATCCGCGAGATCAACAGCCAGGGCACCTCCGTCCTGCTCGTCGAGCAGAACGCGACCATGGCCCTGGGTGTCGCCGACACCGCGTTCGTCCTCGACGTCGGCACGGTCTCCCTCTCGGGCCCGGCCGGGGAGCTGGCGCAGTCCGACGCCGTGCAGCGGCTCTACCTCGGGCACGGAGGCGACGAGCCGGCTCGTCGTCCGGTGGCCACGGGAACCACCCGGAAGCTGACGAGGTGGTCGGAGTGAGCGCCACACCGGTCGAGTTCCTCCGGGACGACGTGGAGGCCCTGACCGTCGACTCGGTCACGGTCGAGTTCGGTGCGATCACGGCGCTCTCGGACGTCTCGTTCACGGTGCAGCCCGGCACGGTGCACGCCGTGATCGGTCCCAACGGCGCCGGCAAGTCGACGATGTTCAACGTGCTGTCGGGTGTCTACCGCGCCACTGCGGGGGAGGTGCGGCTCGGCGCCACCGTGCTCACCGGGAAGCGGCCCCACCAGATCACCCGGCTCGGCGTCGCGCGGGCCTTCCAGAACATCGCGCTCTCGAGTGCCCAGACGGTCACCGAGAACCTCATGCTCGGCCGCCACTCCCTGACCCGGGCGGGCTTCCTGTCCTCCGGTCTGCGGCTGCCGCGGGCCACGCGCGAAGGCCGACGCCACGGGGAACGCGTCCGCGACATCGCGGAGTTCCTCGAGCTCGGCGACAAGCTCGACATCCCGGTCGGCGTCCTGTCCTACGGCGACCAGAAGCGCGTGGAGGTGGCGCGGGCACTGTGCGCCGAGCCCCGGCTGCTGCTGCTCGACGAGCCGGTGGCCGGCATGAACGCCGAGGAGACCGAGCGCATGGCCGCCGCGGTGCTCCAGATCCGCAACGAGCTCGGCATCTCCGTCCTGCTCGTCGAGCACGACATGGGGATGGTGATGAGCATCGCCGACCGCGTCACCGTCCTCGACTTCGGCCGGCGGATCGCCGACGGCTCGCCCGACGAGGTGCAGGCCGACCCCGCGGTCATCCGCGCCTATCTCGGCGCCGGCGACGAGGACCCTCCCGCCGGCCCTGCAGACCAGGGCCATCACGAGGAGAACGCACCATGACCCAGTTCCTGTCCCTGCTGCTCAACGGCCTGTCGTTGGGCAGCATCTACGCCCTCATCGCGCTGGGCTTCGTCATCATCTTCAAGGCCAGCGAGGTCACGAGCTTCATGCAGGGCTCGCTGATGCTCCTCGGCGTCTACATCATGGGCCGCTTCCACGGCTCGATCGGCTTCTGGGGCGCGGCCCTGCTCGGCATCGCCGGCTCGGCGATCGTCGCGCTGGTGGTCGAGCGTGTGCTGATCAACCGGCTGCGCGGCGCCCCGGTGATCAGCCTCGCGATCCTGACCATCGGCGTCGACCTCATCATCGTCACCGACCTCACCCGGCGCATCGGCTCCAGCATCCTCAACCTGGGCCATCCGTGGGGAGGCGGAGTGGTCCACCTGGGAGGGGTCGGCATCACCACCAACCGGGCGCTCGCCATCGTCGTGGCCGGCGTGCTGATCACGGCGTTCTTCGTGACCTTCAAGTACTCCAACTGGGGCATCTCCATGCGGGCCGCGGCCGAGGACGGCGAAGCGGCCGCACTGATGGGGATCCGCCTGGGCCGGGTCTCGATGTTCGCGTGGATGATCGCCGGGGTGCTGGCGGCGGTCGCCGGCCTCTTCGCTGTCGGCGCCCCGACCCCGGGTGTCACGCCGGCCGTCGCCGTCGTTGCCCTCAGCGCCCTGCCCGCCGCCATCCTCGGCGGCCTCGACTCGACCGGCGGAGCCCTCGTCGGGGGGCTCCTGATCGGGGTCGCGGAGTCCCTCGCGGCCGGCTACCAGGACCAGATCGCCTTCCTCGGCCGCGGCTTCGGCGACGTCGTGCCCTACGTCGTCATGGTCGCCGTGCTGCTGGTACGCCCGTCCGGACTGTTCGGCACCCGGGAGATGACACGTGTCTGAGTCCCGACGCGTCCCGCGTTCGACGAGCCGCATCCTGCAGGGCCTCACCCTGCTGGTGGTCGTCGTGGTCCTGCTCGCACTGCCGCTCTACGTCGACGAGTTCTGGCTGGGCGCCGGCTTCGCCGTGTTCGGCGCGACCATCGGCGCGCTCGGCCTCAACCTGCTGGTCGGCACGACGGGCCAGCTGTCCCTGGCGCACGCGTTCTTCCTCGCGGTCGGCGCCGTCACCTACACCTACGTGTCCGGGTCGCCGGGCGGCACGGCCAAGTCGTACGGCGGCCTGGAGCTCTCGCCGCTCGTGGGCATGGCCCTGGGGGTCGTCGCCGCGGGGCTGGCGGGCCTGCTGTTCAGCCCGATCGCCGCACGCCTGCGGGGCATCTATCTCGGCATCGCCTCGCTGGGGCTCGTCTTCATCGGCGACCACCTGCTCAACACGTGGTCCTCGGTGACCGGCGGCTTCAACGGCCGTCTGGTGCCGGCGTTCTCCGTCCTCGGGTTCAGCTTCGGTGGTGACGACTCGCCGTCGCTGACGGTTCTCGGTGTGCCGTTCGGCCAGGCCGAGCGGCTGTGGTACCTCGGTCTGGCGCTGTGCGCGTTCGCGTGCTGGTTCGCCGCCAACCTGATCCGCTCGCGTCCGGGCCGAGCCCTGCAGACGCTGCGTGACAGCGAGGTCGCCGCCGCCGTCATGGGCGTGAACATCCGCGACTACAAGGCCAAGGTGTTCCTGGTGTCCTCGATGTACGCCGGGCTGGCCGGCGTGCTCTACGCCCTGTCGATCGGGTCGGTCGCCCCGGAGTCGTTCGGGCTGACCCTGTCGGTCCAGTTCCTCGCGATGATCGTGCTCGGCGGGCTGGGCTCAGTGTGGGGATCGGTGCTCGGTGCCACGTTCGTCAGCGCCCTGCCGCTGGTCTTCCAGCAGTACGCCGGCTCGCTGCCGTTCATCGTCGACCCCGGTCAACCGGGCATCGTGGCGAGCCAGGCGGCGGCGTACCTCTACGGCCTGGCGATCGTCCTCGTCGTCCTCTTCGAGCCCGGCGGTCTCGTCGGTCTCGCGCGCCGCGTGCGGCGCCCCCAGCGTGCACCTGGCGCGAGTCCCACGGACACGTCCGGTGCCGAGCAGCAGCGAATCACCACCCCGGCGCAAGCCGACTCGTCAACCGGAGGAAACAACTGATGAAGATCACATCGAGGCGCACGGCGGCCACGCTCGCGTCGGTCGCGCTCGTCGTGGGCGTGTCCGGCTGCAGCACGAAGAGCTCGGAGTCGGAGACGAAGACCACCGAGGGAGTCAAGGTCGGCCGCGGGGTCGACGGCACCACCATCTCGATCGGTGCGCTGACCGACCTCACCGGCGTCTTCGCGGCGCTCGGCAAGGACATCACGAACTCGCAGGCGCTCTACTGGAAGGAGCAGAACGCCGGCGACAAGATCTGCGGCAAGTTCACCGTCAAGCAGGTGGTCAAGGACCACGGCTACGACACGCAGCGCGGGATCCAGCTCTACAAGTCGATCCACAACGACGTGCTCGCGATCGAGCAGACGATCGGCTCGCCGATCAACACCGGCCTCATGCCGCAGTTCGAGGCCGACCACATGGTCAACATCCCTGCCGCGTGGGCCCAGTCGCTCACCGAGAGCCCGCAGATCGCCGTCGTGGGCGCGACCTACGAGGTCGAGATGATCAACGCCCTGGACTACCTCCTCAAGGAGGGCAAGATCGCCGAGGGCGACAAGATCGGCCACATCTACTTCGAGGGCGAGTACGGCGAGGGAGGCCTCGCCGGGTCGAAGTTCTTCGCCGGGAAGCACGGCATGAAGGTGGTCGAGCAGCAGATCCAGGCGACCGACGCCGACATGACGGCCCAGGTCACCAGGCTCAAGTCCAAGGGCGTCAAGGCCATCGCGCTCACGGTGGCGCCCGGTCAGACGGCCTCGGTCGCCGGGGTGGCGGCTTCCCAGGGTCTCGACGTGCCGCTCGTCGGCAACAACCCGGTGTTCGCACCCGCGCTGCTCGAGGGCCCCGCCGGCCCGGCCCTCAAGAAGAACCTCTACGTCGCCTCGCCGGTGGCACCGTTCGACCAGCTCCCGGACCTGCTGAAGAAGTACCGTGCCGCCTACCCCGGTGACCCGACGCTCGGTGTCGTCTTCGGTGCCGCCGCTGCTGACGTCATGCGGCAGATCCTGGACAAGGCGTGCGAGAACGGCGACCTCACGCCGGAGGGTGTCTCGAAGGCCAAGGACGAGCTCGGCACGGTGGACACCGGAGGTCTGGCTGTCCCGCTGACCTTCGAGACCGGCAGCTCCCCGAGCGACGCGAGCTACATCTTCCGGGCCGCGGACGTCCCTGGGGGCGCCAAGGCGGTGTCCAAGATGTACGTCGGGGACGACGTGGCAGCCTTCGTCGACCAGGGCTGATCACTGCTGCGCCGGCCACGAACGCGAAGGCCCGGACCGCTCGGTCCGGGCCTTCGTGCGTCCCCCGCGCGAAGACGCGGTACGGCGGCTTGCCAGACACCACGCGAGGCCGGCCTTGTCGCCCTCGTGTGGCCGAGGGGTGTCACTTCGGCTTCGGCGGGTGGATCTGGTCCGCGACGCTCTGCTGCGACTCCTTGCTGCGCTTCTCGGCTCGCTTCTCCTTGATGGACTTGCCGGACTTCTTGCTCATGCTCTGTCGCGGTGACTTGTCGTTCATGACGGACCTCTCTGCGGACCGGGCGCGGATCGGGCGATCTGCACGGGCCCGGCTCAAGCTCGGTGGACGGGCGGCTGTGTCGGCCTCGCGGCATCCAGCCGCTCCTCGGCCTCGGCCCCCGGGGTGTCGCTGGCGATGACCCGCAGCCTGAGCCTTCGCCCGGTGCTCAGCGTCAGGATCATCAGGTGGGTGTCGTCGCTGGGGAAGGAACCGGTCTTGACCACGCCGCGGGCGGCGCGGATCGACCGGACACCGCGACCGTCCTTGGTCGCGTCGTCCCAGTCGGGACGTGAGAACAACAGCCGGCTGATGCGGCCGTGGTCCGGGGGGAAGTGATCGACGAGGTCGCGCGCCTCGCGTCGCAGGTCGCGCGAGCGGGGCCACCACGAGCCATGGATCCGCTCTGGGGAGGCCTCGTCCGACAGGACCAGCCGGAGGGGTTCGGCTGCGTGCCGGGGGGTGCTCGAGATGGTGCTCGACGACGTCGACATGACGCCCGCCTCTCGGTCCTGTCCTGGAGGCTCGGAGAGCGCTGGCTGACAGGTCGGTTGCCCTCGACGCTACACCCGGACCTGCGCACCCGGTGGCCACAGGGACGACCGGTGCGATCCGGTGAGCGTAGTGTGGATCACGACCGCGGATTCCAGGCGAGCAGCTTCTGTGACGCGGCGATCGTGAGGTGGCGGTCCAGATGGACGCGCTCGAAGAACAACGACTGGCTCTGAGGACCCCAGCCGGTCGACCCGGACCCGACGGGGCGTGGTGGCCACACAGCCGCACGTTGAGCGAGGAGCTCGTCCACCTCTTCGCGGCGTGGCCGGTCGAGGCTGGATACCTGTCCCGGGTCTACATCTCCCCGCACGACTGGGACGACGCTCCGGTCAGCGTGGCGATCCCGAACCGGCGAGGTCGGGTGAAGGTAGGCCTGCTCCCCGCGGACACCGCGCGCCTGCTGGTCCTCATCATGATCGACGGGCAGCGGCGGTCGCTCGCCGTGATCCCGTCATCGGCGTCGGCCCAGGCGGCCATGAAGTTCTTGGACACCTTCGGCGGTCATCTCGCGTCGGCAGGCGCCTCGCCAGCCCCGGTCGACAGCTGACCTGGCCCCTCGCGCCGGCAGCTCACTCGGGTGCCCTGTGGCCCGGAAACGGTGCACCGCAAGGCCACTCCGGGGGAGACGCCGGAGGTGCACGATGCAGGCATGGCACACGACGTCCCCGACCCTGTCCTGACCCTCGGCGTGATGGGCCGGTCGCTGAAGGAGAACGAGCGGAGACTGGCCGTCCACCCGGAGCACCTCGCCAAGCTGCCCGAGCAGGTGCGGTCGCGGATCTGGCTCGAGCAGGGGTACGGCGAGCGGCTGGGTGCCTCTGACGCCGAGCTGGCCGGCATCGTGGCGGGGGTCAGGAGCCGCGAGGAGCTGGTCGAGTCGTGCGACGTGGTGCTGCAGCCGAAGCCGTTGCTCGCCGACATCGAGATGCTGCGCCCGGGGCAGGTCTTCTGGGGCTGGCCGCACTGCGTGCAGGACCCGGCACTCACGCAGGTCGCGATCGACGAGCGGTTGACGCTGGTGGCGTTCGAGGCGATGAACCACTGGAGGTCTGACGGCTCGTTCGGTCTGCACGTCTTCCACACCAACAACGAGCTCGCCGGCTACTGCTCGGTGCTGCATGCCATGCAGCTGCACGGCGTCACCGGCGCCTACGGCCCGACGCTCACTGCGGTGGTGATCGGCTTCGGGGCCACCGCCCGCGGTGCCGTGACGGCCCTGACCGGCCTGGGGGTGCACACCGTCGACGTGCTCACCCACCGCGAGGTCGCGGCGGTCGCCGCGCCCATCCACTCGGCGCGGATCGTGCACTTCGACAGGGACCCGGACTCCGCAGGCGTCAGCCACGCGGTCACCGACGAGGGCCGTGTGCCGATCGCGGACTACCTCACGCGGCACGACGTCATCGTGAACTGCACCCTGCAGGACACCGATGCGCCCGAGACCTACCTGGGCCACGAGGACGTCCCGGCCCTCAAGCCGGGCTCGCTGATCGTCGACGTCTCCTGCGACACGGGCATGGGCTTCGCCTGGGCGCGCCCGACCTCGTTCGACGATCCCGCGTTCGTCGTGGGTGATGGCACGTTGTACTACGCGGTCGACCACAGCCCGTCGCACCTCTGGAAGTCGGCGACCTGGGAGAACAGCAAGGCGATCGTGCCGTTCATCCCGTCCGTGCTCGCTGGACCCGACACGTGGGACGACCAGCCGACGATCAGGCGGGCGGTGGAGATCCGCGAGGGGGTGGTCCAGAACCCGGCCATCCTGTCGTTCCAGGGTCGGTCGCCCGACTACCCGCACCCGAGGAGTGCGGGCGACTAGAACCGCCGACGACGACCCGGCGATCCGTCCTGTCCGGACGACGTGGCGACCCGGGCGGCGGCGGCTCAGCCGATGTGCGGTCTCGCAGACCAATCCGCGAGCGTCCGGGTGACGTACCTCACGTGTACGCACGCTACCGAGGAGGAGTCATGCCGAACATCCGATCGCGCACCGTCGGGGGGACCGTCGCTGCGCTGGCAGCAGTGACCACGTTGGCCGCGCCCGCCGTCGCCGCGCACGACGACAACCCGTCGGACAAGGTCGCCAGCTATCGCTACACGCTCGACGCCGTGCAGCCCGACAGCGTCCCGGGCTCCCGGGCGACCGGGACCACGCGCGTCAAGGCGCTGCCGAACGACAAGGTCCAGGTCAAGGTGGAGGCATCCGGCCTCGCCCCGGGCCTGCCGCACGCGATGCACCTGCACGGGGTCCCGGGTGACCAGGCGGACCTGGGCTGCCCCGGTCCCGCCCAGGCCGGCAGCGACGGGGTCGTCACCGTGGTGGACGGGATCCCGTCCTACGGGTCCATCCTCGCCTCGCTCACCACCCGCGGGGACACCTCACCGTCCAGCGCGCTGGCGCTGGACCGGTTCCCGGTCGCCGACGAGACCGGCCACCTCTCCTACAGCCGGACCTTCCGCAACGAGGCCGCGCTGGCCGATGCCGGCACCGTGCAGGTCGTCATCCACGGCATCGACTTCGACGGCAACGGTGCCTACGCCTTCAACGCCGACGACCCGTACTCCGCACGCGGGTCCTCGCTGAATCCGTCGATCCCGCTCGAGGCCACGGTCCCGGTGCTGTGCGGAGGCATCGCGAACTGACCGGTTCCACGGCACAGGAAGGGGCGGGGACATGGCGTTCCCCGCCCCTTCCTCGCGTCGCACGGATCGGCAAGAGGTCCAACGGCGTGATTTGCCGTCGGCGTGGTGGGCACCGCAGAGCCTCGGCACGAGCGCCCGGAGGAGAGGAAGTCGTGATGACGCAGGGAGAGAAGCAGACGAGCAGGTCGGCGGCGATCCTGTACCGGCCCTTCGGGATCGTCGCCAGCATCATCGCCGGGATCATCGCCGGCCAGATCTTCCAGCAGGTGTGGAAGCGGGCGTCCGCGGGCGAGGAGAGCGACCCGCCCGGTCCGCTTCAGAGCGAGTACCCGGTCAAGGAGATCCTCCTGGCCAGCGCGGTGCAGAGCGCCATCTTCGGCGTCGTTCGCACCGTGGTGAACCGTGCCGGCGCCCGACTGTTCGAACGCATGACCGGCGAGTGGCCCGGGGACTGAGCCCCCGTGGACCTCTCGGGAGCCGCGCGGCGCGTCGTGAACGCCCCCAAGGAGGGCCTGTCGACGGTGCTCGAGGCGCCGCAGCAGGTCGGACAGCGATGGCAGGAGGTCACCACGCTGTTGCGCCGGACTGGTCGGCTGCTCGACCGGGCCGAGCTGATCGTCGCTCGTCTGGAGCACAGGCTGGACGAGCTCGACACGCTCACCGATGCGACCTCGCAGCTGGTCGTCCGGGCCGGGGAGGTCGCCGACCACACCGACACCGTGGCGCAGGAGGCACGCTCGACGCGGCAGCGCGCCGAGGAGCAGGTCACCCGGCTGCAGGGCCTGCTCGACACCTACGAGCCGCTGCTGAGGTCCGTCGCACCGCTCGGTGGGGAGATGGCTGCTTCGTTGAAGCCCGAGCACGTGCGTTCCGTGGTGTCGCTGCTGGACGAGATGCCCCACCTCGTCGGGCTGCTCCGCCCTGCGCTCGACAACATGGGCGGGTTGCTGCCGCACCTGGAGGGAGTGACCGATCGGATGGACAACGTCGGGCAGGTGGTCGAGGGACTGCCCGGGGCCAAGACCCTGCGCCGGCGGGGCCAGGCGCGCGACAGGGAGTCTGACTGAGCGGCGCCCCGAGCTGGGGAGTGGAGACGTGCCGAGGCCGCGGCACCTCCCGTCCTCAGGACAGGCGGGACTCGGCGGGCGGCCTCGCCGGGCGAGCGAAGGCGATCACGTTGCTCTCGAAGCCCTTGCCGTCCCAGTTCTCGCAGGTGACCATCACCAGCCGGCCGGGATGGCGGTCCTGGCCGAAGACGTCGAGCGCGCGGCGGGCCAGCTTGGCCTTGGACCAGGTCACCACGCGCGTCACCCGGTAGTCGACCTCGGCCGAGCGGTCGCTGATGCGGACGACGTCGCCGGTGGTCAGGTCCTCCAGGTCTTCCATGACCCCGCCTCCCCCGTGGACGGTGTGTCCGGTCAGCACGGTCTGACCGTCGCGTGCGCCGGCTCCGGCGCTCTGGTCCCACCACCCGACGTGGTCGACGTCTGCCGGGGGTTCCAGGACACCGTCGTCGCGGAGCGTGACCGGCACGATCTGGGCGTCCACGTGCAGCCGCGAGACCCGCAGGTGCGGTGACTGCGCGGCAGGGCGGGCGTGCTTGCCGTGGCGACCGGCCGGGCGGGCGCGCTCGCCGGGCAGGCCCGGGAAGGCGACGTCGTGACCCGTCGCGCTCGGGCCGCTCTCGGAGCTGCCGAGCGCGGCCGAGCCGAACGTGAGGACGGTGCACAGCGCGGCCGCCACCGCAGCCAGGGCAGCCCCTGGCCGGATGGCGGCCGCTGCGCGCAACCGTGCGAGGTCACCGGCCAGGGTGCGCGGCCCTCCCGCGTGGGTGGTCATGCGCTGGGTCTGGTCGGCGCTCGGGCGGTTGCCGTCGAGCTCTCGGGTCAACGACGAGCGACGCGTCGCGCGCGTGCCACGCCGAGCCCGGCCAACGCCGCCGCCGAGAGGAGCAGGCCGACGAGCCCGCCGTGGCCGTCGCCGTCGGTGCCGGCGTCGACCGCCACCGGAACGTTGGGCCGGTCCTGGTTCGCGCCCGGCGTCTCGTCCGCCGGCGGCGGGGTGACCACGGCTCGGGCGGCCGGCCCGCAGCCGACGTTGGCGATGTCGAGGTCCACCACGACGGGAGCGCCGAACTGCTGCGCGGCAGGGAGGACCTGGACCGACAGTCCGGTGACCTCGATGGCGCGCCCGGCACGGGTCTGCTTGTTGAGGGTGATGTCCAGCAGGTTGTCCTGGACGGCCTGCAGGGCCGGCTGCAGCTGGGTGACGACCTGGTCGACGACCTGGGTCTGCACCGGGTTGATCAGGGTGTCGAAGACCGGGTCGGTGATCGCGTCGAGCTGGTCGTTGAGCGCCGCCCGCAGGTCGTCGAGGATCAGCGCGACGATCTGGTTCGACTGGGCGATCACGTGCGTGTTGGGGCTCGGCTCGGGGGCGAAGCCCGCGGTCAGGGGCACGTCTCCCACCTGGGGGATCACCAGGCGGACCCCGCCGTTGGCGATGGTCGTGCGACCCGAGGACTGCCCGTCGAACGTGCAGGAGGCCTCGATCGCACCGAGGTCGAGCACGAGGCCGGCGTTGCCGAGGTTCGCCGCGACCTGGTCGACGGCCGACTGGAGGCCCGAGGTCAGCTGGGTCACGACGGCGCCGCCCCCGGGAAGCGCCTCGATGGCGGTGAGCAGGGTGTCGAGCGAGGTGCCGGTGCCCCTGACCACCTGGGCGCTCAGCAGGGTGTCCAGCTCGAGGTTCGCCAGCTGGAGGTCCACGTTGTCGCCGGGGGTCAGGCAGGAGGTGTCGCCGACCTCGATCACGTTGGCGACGCCTCCGTCACCGGCGACGCCGGAGCAGGCCGAGCTGCGACCGTTCTTGCCCGCGGTGGCGTCCTGGGCGAGGACCGCGATGCCGGCGTAGGGCTGACCGCTGAGCAGGTCGACCGGCGGGTTGACGGTGCCGTTGGTCTTCTTCTCGCCGGTCCCGTCGTTGCTGGCGACGACGTTGCCGGTGTCGCCCTGCTGGCCCAGGAGGGTCGCGGTGAGGGCGTTGGCGTCCGCGGCGGCGCCGTCCTGCGCCGCGTAGGCGGCGGTCGGGGCGAGGAACGCGAGGCCGGAGACCCCGGCGACGCAGAGCAGAGTGATGGTCCTGTTCATGAGGCTGGCCCTTTCGAGTCCGCCCAGGGAATCTCCCTCGATCGGTCCGGCGACGGTAAAGGGTCGTGAAGAATCGATAGAGGAAACACGCCGTATATGCCCAAGAAATGATTCTTCTTCGTCACTCCAGTCACATCAAATGGTTTAGCGTTCGCGCGGGATGGTTTGGAGTCACATTCTCTGCACCTCCCGGCACGCCGAGAGACGCCGCTGACCTGCACGTTCGGTCCAGAGGTGCGCGCCTGCATTTCGGTTCCTCGCCCACGCTGGATCTGGCCGGCGCTGGGGCCGTAGCCTGCGGGCCGGGGGTGATGACCATGACCCGTGCCGACCTGGGTGAGGCCGCCGCGGCCTCCTCGCTCGCCGGCGCTCCGTGGCTCCTGCGCCGAATGGCGAGGGAGTTCGACGCCCGGGGGGTCCTGTCGTCGGCGACGACGACCTGGATGTATGCCACCTACCTCGCGCATGCGGCGCTGTACGCCAAGGTCGTCCTGCGGCCGCGTCGACGGCTTCCGCTCCCCGCGAGCATCGCCCGTCCTGCCGGGGTCGGCGCGGCCGCGCTCGGGACGTCGTTGTGCGTGGCGGGCATGAACCGCTTCTCCGGGGCGCGCCAGGTCTCCGGCACCACGACCGGTCCGTTCGTCACCACCGGCGTCTACCGCTGGACCCGCAACCCGCAGTACGTCGGCTACGTCGGCGCCCTGGCCGGGGCCGCTCTCGCCCGCCGCTCGACCGCTGGCCTGGCCCTGAGCGCCGCCGTGGCGGGCGTGTTCGCCTGGTGGGTGCCGGTCGAGGAGCGCCACCTGCGCCGCGAGCACGGCGTCGACTACCAGGGCTACCTCGCCCGCACCCCCCGGTGGCTGGGGCGGGCGGAGCGATGATCAGTACATCGTTCTCTGGATACAGCAGATGATGTACGGTTTGTCGATGGTCACCGCCACCGCAGCCTCCCTCGACGCGCTGGCCCGGTTCGGCCACGCGCTGTCCGACGCCACCCGCGCCCGGGTCCTGATGCACCTGCGCGAGGGCCCGTCCTACCCGGCCGACCTGGCCGAGGACCTCGGCGTGAGTCGGCAGTCGATGTCGAACCACCTCGCGTGCCTGCGTGGCTGCGGCCTGGTGGTCGCCGTGCCCGAGGGGCGCCGCACGCGCTACGAGATCGCCGACTCCCGCCTGGCCCACGCGCTCGCCGACCTGCACGACGTCGTCCTGGTCACCGATCCCGCCGCCTGCGCAGTCGCCGACGCCGAGGGCTGCTGCTGATGGGGCACGGACACGGGCACGGTGCGCCGGCCGCTCACGCCGGGGGCAGGTACCGCCGGCGGCTGGCGATCACCTTCGGCATGGTCGCGGCGTTCCTCGTCGTGGAGCTCGTCGTCGGTCTCTGGTCGCACTCCCTGGCGCTGGTCTCCGACGCCGGGCACATGGCCGCCGACGTCGTGGCCCTCGGCGCGGCCCTGGTCGCCACCCGGATCGCCACGCGGGAGGACACCACGGGTCGGCGCACCTACGGCTCCTACCGGGCCGAGGTGTTCGCCTCCGGGCTGACGGTGCTGATCATGCTCGGTGTCGCGGTCTACGTCGTGGTCGAGGCGGTCAGCCGTGTCGGCGACGAGCCCGAGGTGCAGACCGGCGCCATGCTCGTGGTCGGTGCGATCGGCCTGGCCGTCAACCTGGTCTCGCTGCTGCTGCTGCGCGAGGGGTCGGGGGAGTCCCTCAACGTCAAGGGGGCCTACTTCGAGGTGGTCGCCGACGCCGCGGGCAGCGTCGGTGTCATCGTCGCGGGCCTGCTCGTGGCCGCCACCGGCCGGCCGCTGTGGGACACCGGGGTGGCCGTGGCGATCGGGGTCTTCGTCGCCGTGCGCGCCGTCGTCCTCGGACGGCAGGTCCTCGCCGTCCTCGGGCAGCACGTCCCGGCCGGGATGACCGTCGACCAGGTCGTGGCCGACCTCGAGGCCGTCGACGGGGTCGCCGACGTCCACGACCTGCACGTGTGGACCCTGACCAGCGGCATGCACGTCGCCACCGCGCACCTGGTCGTGGCCGAGGGCGCGGACCCGCAGGCGGTCCTCACCCAGGCGCAACGCGTGCTGGCCACGTCCCACGAGATCGAGCACGCCACCCTCCAGACCGAGACCGCGCCCACCCAGCAGTGCCACGAGGTGACCTGGTGAGCGCCCGCCCTCCCGTCCACGAGCTCGACGCCAACCGGCCCGTCGCGCGAACGGACCGCGAGCGCCGACAGGTCCTGGTCCGCCGGGTCCGCCTCCTGGTCGCGTTCACGATCGCCTACAACGTCGTCGAGGCCGTCGTGGCGCTCGCCGCCGGCGCGGTCGCGGGGTCCGCGGCGCTGCTCGGGTTCGGGCTGGACTCCCTCGTCGAGGTGTCCTCTGCCGCCGCCGTCGCGTGGCAGTTCGCCGGGTCCGACCACGAGGCTCGCGAGAGGGTCGCGCTGCGCGTCATCGCCTTCTCGTTCTTCGGGCTCGCCGCCTTCGTCACCTACGACGCCACCAGCGCGCTCGTCACCGGCCACGCCCCCGAGCACTCGCCCGTCGGCATCACGATCGCCGCGCTGAGCCTGGTGGTGATGCCGCTCGCCTCCTGGGTCCAGCGCCGCACCGGCCGCGAGCTCGGCTCCCACTCCGCGGTCGCCGACTCCAAGCAGACCCTGCTCTGCACCTACATGTCGGCCGCCCTGCTGCTCGGCCTGCTCGCCAACAGCGCTCTGGACTGGTGGTGGGCCGACTCGCTCGCCGCCCTGCTGATCGCGGTGCTCGCGGTCCGGGAGGGCCTCGAGGCCTGGCGCGGCGAGTCCTGCTGCTCGCCGGCCGAGGCGCTGTTCGACGACCGGGAGTCCGGCTGCGGGGCCGACGGCTGCCGCTGAGCCCCGGTCCGGCGGCTCAGCAGCGCAGTCGCAGCGTCCGCCGACCAGCCTCGAGCTCGTAGGCCCGGTCACGGCCGGGCAGCCCGGTCAGGTGCAAGGTCGTCGGTCCGTCGGTGCGCACCACCACGCGCCCGCACCGCAGCCCGGCGCGGTCCATCGCGACGGAGACGCGCGAGACGTTGGTCAGCCGCATCGTCAGTCGCTGCGCTCGTGGCAGCACGTCGCCGAGCTTCCAGGCCAGGCGGGTGAGGACGGCCGGCAGCGGTGAGAGGACCGGCGTGGGTCCGGTCCGGACGACGTCGTGGGCGCGGGCGCGGACCCCTGAGGAGTGCGCCTGCACGCGCGCCAGCGAGCCGGGCGCGCTGGCCCTCGCCGCGAGCCGCGAGGTCCACCACGCGGTGGTCGCCCCGATGCCCAGCCCTGGCCGGGTCAGGTGCGGCCGCCAGGTGTAGTCCACGACGTCGGGGTCGCGGGTCGCGGCAGGCCGCCCGAGTCCCGCGACGACCGAGTCGAAGCGGTCCTGGGTGGCGAACGCGAGGTGGTCCTCGGCGGGGTAGCGCGCGAAGAGGTGCCGCAGGCCGAGCGCGTCGAACCGGGCCGCCTGGGCCTCGACCGAGGTGAACGGCACGAGCTGGTCGAGGGTGCCCTGGGCGATCCGGTACGGCGTCCAACGGGCGTTGGCGACCAGGCCGGCGGTCGCTCCGTCGGTCGTGCACCGACCGCCGAAGGCCGGTGCCGTCAGCGTGCTGCCGTCCAGGGAGACCCCGCAGCTCGGGGGTCCCGCGAGGGCGATCGCGCCCGCGTAGAGGTCCGGGTGCGAGAGGCCGAGCTGGTAGGCCGCGTAGCCGCCCATCGAGTAGCCGGTGAGCTGGGTGTGCCGGGTGGACAGCGAGTACGCCGCCCCGAGGGAGCGCCACACCGCCCAGAAGTCCTCCTCGGCCTCGTCGAGGTACCACCCGTCCGGGCCGCGGCCCAGGGTGGTGGCGCAGACCGAGCCGCGGCGCTCGCACAGCTGCTGCACCAGCCGCGGGTCGTAGGCGCCGTACTGGTTGTGGTTGACGTCGAGCGAGTGGAGGATCCAGGTCAGCGGCGCGTCGTGCCCGCGCCGGTAGGTGGTCGGGACGTAGACGCCGTACGGCTGCACGCGGCTGAGGAAGTTGGGCCGCCCGTCGCCGGCGCCGGGGCTGTTCTGGACGACGCCCTGACCCAGGCGCAGTCGCGAGACGTACCACCGGTTGCTCCAGCCGCGGACCAGCGGCTCCGCGGTGTGCGCCCGGTCGCGCAGCCGCGACCAGGTGACGAGGCGGGAGAACCGCGAGACGTCGCCTCCGGCCAGGGCGTCGGCCTGGGCGTCCTCCATCCAGAAGTTGCCGGTGACGAAGCGGGCCAGCCCGTCGGCCCCGAGGTCCTGCAGGAACGGCGTGCTCGCCGCCTGCTTCTGCGCGGCGGCCTCGAGGGCCGCGGTCATCGAGTCGGTGAGGACCGGCGGCTCCTGCCGCGCGGTGCGGAACGCGAGGTTGTAGAGCCGCGGCAGGCCCTGGGCGGGCAGGCCGCCGGCGACGGTCGGGACGGCCATGGTGCGTCCGTCGCCGGAGGCGAGCCCGGCCCCCAGCCGGATGCGCCACTGCCCCGAGGCCGGCAGCACGCTGCGCGGGACGCGGACCACGAAGGACCTCGTCGACCGGTCGACCACCAGGCGTCCGCCGCGGGCCCTCACGTCGACGCTGGTGCCGCGGCGCAGGTCGTGCAGCCACGCGCCGCGGCTGGAGACCACCAGCGCCTTGTCGATGCCGGGGGAGGTGACGCCGGCGGCGGCCGGCCAGGTGGAGGTCCCGGTGCTCGTGCTGTCGTCGGTGTCGAAGGTCCACACCGCGATCGGCACCTTCGGGTCCGCCAGGGTGTTCCAGTCCACGCGCCAGTACGTCGCCCGGGCCGTCGCGCCGACCGCGGCGACGAAGACGTCGGCGCCGTTGCCCCTCGCCGGACCGGCGGGGTACTCGTACACGCCCTGGGTGGGCGCCAGCTTGGCGACGTTGTCCACCGTCAATGCTCCGGGGAGGGCGGCGCCGTGGTCGTCGTAGACGAAGTCCGACCAGTACGACGCCCCACCGTGCAGCCTGCCCGTCCCCGACGTGCGGGACAGCCGCTGGGCGAACGGCCAGCCGTCGGGCGGCGAGAGCCGCGGCTCGGGCCGGTGCGCGGCTGCCGGCGCGCCGGCGGGCACGTCCTCCGTGGCCAGGGCCGGGGACAGCGGCGAGGCGATGGCCGCCGCGAGGCTGACGGCAGCCACGACGGCGGAGCGGATGACCAGTCGCCTCACGCGACCTCCTGGTGCTCGGGGACTCAGGGAACAACGTCGCACCCCGGCCGAGGGTTATGGGAGGGCTTGATCCGTCGCGAGGTGGGCACCGGACGGAGACTGTTCATCGCACACCAGAGAGGACCTCGGCATGACCTCGAAGAGCCACACCACCACCGACCACGACGAGATCCGCAGCTGGGTCGAGGAGCACGACGGCAAGCCCGCGCGGGTCCGCGGCACGGAGGCCGGCGAGGGCGTGGGCGTCCTGCGCATCGACTTCCCGGGCGGCGCCGGAGAGGACCGGCTGCAGCACATCGAGTGGGACGAGTGGTTCTCCACCTTCGACGACAACAACCTGGGCTTCCTCTACCAGGAGGAGAAGGCCAGCGGGGAGGACAGCACGTTCTTCAAGCTGGTCAGCCGCTGAGCGACGCATGACCGAGGAGTCGGGTCCGAGCGCGCCCTACCGGGCGATCGCCGCCTTCGTCCGCAGCTTCCCCTACGTCCACCAGGGCGTGGGGCTGTTCGGCAACACGCTGTTCGTCGTCGGCTCCGTGCTGTTCCTGCTGCAGCAGCAGGGCGTTGGGGTGTGGTTCTTCCTCACCGGCAGCATCGGGATGTTCGTGGGCTCGCTCGGTGACGTGATCAGGACCCAGGGGCGCCGGACCCTGTGGAAGCACGACATCGACCCGCAGGTCCCGACCCGGCGTTGGTCCGAGGAGGGGTGAGCGAGCCGCGCCGCGGGACGCCGTCGCGGCCCTATGATCGCGACATGTCCTCCGGAGCACCCGGCGTGCTCGTCGTCGACGACGACCCCACCGTCCGTGCGCTCCTCCGAGCCACGTTGGAGATCAACGGCTTCGCGGTCGTCGGAGAGGCGGCCGACGGGGAGGAGGCCGTCCGTTGCTTCGAGAGCCTCGACCCGCCTCCGTCCGCCGTCGTGCTGGACGAGCGCATGCCGCGGCTGAGCGGGGTGGCGACTGCCGAGCGGATCCTCGCGATCCGGCCCAACCAGGTCATCGTGCTGTTCTCGGCCGCGCTCAGCCCCGACGTGGTCGCCCGCGCCCTGGGCGTCGGCGTGCTGCAGTGCATCGACAAGCTCGAGGTCGCGCGGCTGCCGCGCGTCCTGCGGGTCCTGCTCGGCCTCTGACCGCCTGAGCCCGACCAGGGGTCAGCGCACGAGCGTGCGCGCGGTCGCCCTCGCGGGCCGGAACCGGCCGGACGGGACGTAGCGGACCACGACGGTGCGTGCGCCGAGGCGGTGCGGGGTCCAGCGCACCCGCGCGCGACCGTCGACGAGCCGGGCGCGGAGGGTGGTGCCGCCCACGCGCACCTGCACCGTCCCGCGGGGACGGCTCCGGCCCTCGCCGAGCGCGACGACGCGGAGGGTGGTGCGGGTGCCACGCCGCACCGACGCCGGCGTGCGGAGGCTGAGGGTCACCGTCTGCGGGGCCGCCGGGAACGACCGGGCGATGTGGCGCAGCGCCCGGAACGTGAGCTCCTCGTCCTGCTCGATCCCGTAGTCGCTGAGCTTGGCGATGACGGTGTCGGTGCGGTCGTCGACGTAGACGTACTGGCCGAAGATCCCGATGGCGCTGGCGTCGTCGACCCGGCGGGTGCCGCGCGGGCGGTCGGTGGGGATGTGCCAGAAGTTCGTGGAGTAGGGCCACTCCCCGCCGTAGAGCCGCAGCTCCCGCGGGTGCAGCAGCCGCTCCTTCCACCTGCGCGAGACCGGGGAGCGGGGGGTGCCCGCGTCCAGCACGAGCTGTCCGAGGCGGGCGAAGTCGCGGCCGGCGGCGTTGAGGCAGCAGAAGCCCTTGGCGGTGCCCCCGTCGCGGTCGAGGTTCCAGGTGGCGGGGTACTGCGCGCCGGCCGGCTCCCAGAGCCGGGTGCGGAACAGGGTGACCAGGTCCTTGCCGTAGGCAGCCTCGAGGACCATCCCGAGCAGCTGGCTGTTCAGGGAGACGTACTCGCCCTGGGTCCCGGGCTCGAACAGCATCGTCCGGTGGGTGCGCGCGAAGCCGTGCACGTCCGGGGTCACGAACAGCGGGTAGGTGCCGGTGAGGCTGGTGACGAGCAGCTCGGGGTGCTCCTGCAGCACCGTCGGGTCGTCCAGCAGGGTGTAGCCCTCGGGGGACTCGATGCCGCTGGTCATGTCGAGCAGGTCGCGCACGGTGACGCGGTTGTACGCCGGGTCGCCGTCGAGCCGCGACCGCACCCGCAGCGCGGGGATGACGTCGACGACGCGGGTGCCCAGGCGCAGCCGGCCCTCGGCGACCGCCTGGTCGGTCAGCAGCGAGACCAACGACTTCGCGACCGACCAGGAGGCCAGCTTGGTGTCGCGGTCGATGCCGTCGGCGTACCACTCGGCGACGAGGCGCCCGCGGTGCAGGACGACGAACGCGCGGGTGCTGGTGCGGGTGAGGAACTCCTCCAGCCCGAGGGAGTCCTTCGACGTGCCGGGCAGGTCCTGGGTGCCCTCGCCCCAGGGGACGGTCCGCGGGAGGGTCTCGGCGCTCCTCGCCAGCGCGGTGGTCCGTCGTGCGGCGGGGATCGGTGCTCGGGGCAGCACGGCGCCGATCCCGGAGGGGAGGACGGCGGGCGCGTCGTCGGCGAGGGCCGGCCCCAGGGCGCCGGCGCTCAGCGCGAGGGCGAGCGCGGCGGGGGCGAGGCGGCGGACCATGCCGGGACAACGATCAGCCGCAGCGGCTGTTACGCGCCTCGTCCGCCGGTCGGGCGGCGGGCCGACGATGTGTTGCCCCGTGCAATGATTGCACCATGCAACGCCCGGTCCTCGCCACCTCGTCCACGCAGCAGACCCAGCTGGGGCCGCGTCCGGGAGGTGCGGGACCGCTGCTGGCACGCCTCCGCTCCTCGGCCGGGGGGCTGCTCTTCCTCGCGCTGGTCATCGGGGCGGGGTCGGCGCTCTTCGCGGTCGTGTTCCGCTGGCTGATCCACACCTTCACGCACCTGCTGTCGGGGCACGCGGACTACGCGGCGGTGCCGGGCGCGACGCACCCCGGTCTCGAGTTCCTCGGACCCTGGTTCGTCGTCGCCGCGCCGGTGGTCGCCGGGCTGGTCTACGGCCCGCTGGTGCACCTCTTCGCTCCCGACGCCCGGGGCCACGGCGTCCCGGAGGTGATGTACGCCGTGGCGAAGCGCGGCGGGCGGATCGCGCCGCAGGTGGCGGTGGTCAAGGCGCTGGCCTCGGCGCTGTGCATCGGTGGCGGCGGGTCCGTGGGGCGGGAGGGGCCGATCGTCCAGATCGGCTCGGCCCTCGGGTCCACGTTCGGCCGGGCGCTGCGGGTGCCCGAGTCCCGGCTGCGCGTGCTCGTCGCCTGCGGGGCGGCCGGCGGCATCGCGGCCACCTTCAACGCCCCGCTGGCGGGGGTCTTCTTCGCCATGGAGCTGATCCTCAGCGACTTCGTCGCCGAGGCCTTCGGGATGGTCGTCATCGCCTCGGTCACCTCGGCCGCCATCGGCCGCGCGATCCTCGGCGACGCGCCGTTCCTCGAGCTGCCCACCTTCGAGGTGAGCCACCCCGAGCAGTACCTCCTCTTCGGCGCGCTGGGACTGCTGGCCGGGCTCGTCGGGATCGTGTTCACCCGCGTGCTCTACGCCATCGAGGACATCTGCGACGCGGTGTGGCGCGGGCCGGAGTGGCTGCGACCCGCGGTCGGCGGCCTGCTGCTCGGGCTGCTGCTGCTGGCGCTGCCGCAGATGTACGGCGTGGGCTACCCCGTCCTCGGCAACGCGGTGTTCGGCAAGTACGCCATCGGGTTCCTGGCCGTCCTGCTCGTCGGCAAGATGGTCGCCACCTCGCTGACCATCGGCATCGGCGGCTCGGGTGGCGTGTTCGCGCCCAGCCTGTTCATCGGCGCCATGCTGGGTGCCGCCTTCGGGTCCGCCGCCGACCAGGTGCTGCCGTCGATCGCCGGGCCCGCCGGCGCCTACGCGCTGATCGGGATGGGTGCGGTCTTCGCCGGCGCCGCCCGCGCGCCGATCACCGCGGTGATCATCATGTTCGAGCTCACCGGGCAGTACTCCATCATCCTGCCGCTGATGACCGCGATCGTCCTGGCCACCGGCATCAGCCACCGCTTCAGCGCGGACACCATCTACAGCGCCAAGCTGCGCCGGCGCGGTGTCCACCTCGGGACCCGCGAGACGATCGAGAGCGCGCGGCGGCTGGTCGGCGAGGTGATGCTGCCCCTTCCCGCGGCGGTCCCCGCCGAGGCCCCGCTGCACGAGGCGGCCGACCTCCTGGCGCGCTCGCCGTACGGCGTCCTCCCGGTCGCCTCCGACGAGGAGTACCTCGGTGTCATCACGGCCAGGGCGGTCGCGGACTCCATCGCCGCCGGGACGTCCGACGCGACGCCGGGGCGACTGCTGACCGAGCTGCCGCACACGCTGCGCGTGCGCAGCGACCTCGACGAGGCCGTGCGGGTCCTGGACGCCAGCTCGCTGCCCGCGGTGCCGGTGCTCGACGCCGACGACCGGCCCGTCGGCTGGTTCGACTACCAGGCGGCGCTCGCGGCGATGGCGTCGCCGGGGCGCTGAGAGGCTGGGTCCATGGGCAACCACGGACCACGACGACCTCGACGGGCTCGTCACCGCGCTGCTCACCGCCTCGCGTGCGCTCGTCGGCGTCTCCGCGCACTCGCTGGCCGAGGTGGAGGGGACGGTGACGCTCTCGCAGTTCCGCACCCTGGTCGTCCTCCGGGCCCACGGCGCGACCCGGCTCAACCGCCTCTCGGGGCGGCTCGGGGTCAACGCCTCCACCGCCCTGCGCAGCGTGGACCGGCTGGTCGCGGCCGGGCTGGTCGACCGCCGCGAGAACCCCGGCGACCGGCGTGAGGTGGTCATCGAGCTGACCTCGCGGGGGAGCCGGCTGGTCGACGAGGTCACCGCCCGGCGCCGCGAGACCATCCAGGACATCGTCCGCAGGATGCCCGCCCCGCAGCGCACCGCGCTGGTGGACGCCCTCCGGTCCTTCGGCGCGGCGGCCGACGAGCCGCAGGCGGTCGACGACCCCACCGACGCCGCCGCGCTGCTCGGCTGGTGACCTGGCGGGAGCCGTTCGGAAAAGAATGCGTCGGGGCATGCATGTCGCGTCCACGACGGGGCACGGGGGCGCGTGGTGCTCAGGTCGCGTCCCCGACGACGTCACTTCCCCCGGCGGGAGGAGGTGCTCGCGCTCCTCGACGCCGGCCTGTCCTACGACGACATCGGCGAACGGCTGCAGGTGCAACCGGGCCTGGCCTACCTCGTCGCCACCGGGATGCCGGCCGACGGGTCCGACGCACCGTCCGCCTCGGCGGACGCGCGTGAGGGCGTCCTCCCGACCAGCCAGCACCTGAGCAACCCCGAGCCGGCCGAGAACCCGACGGGCAAGGAGTCGGTCCGCGAGTGGCTGCGCCGGCGCGCGACCGCGGACGAGGCGATGCAGCTCGCCGCGGCCCGGCGCCGGCCCGCGGCCCCCCTCGGGTCGCGAGGCTCCGGCGACCTGGTCGACCTCCTGACGCAGGAGCACAACCACGTGACGTCGCTGCTCAAGCAGCTCTCCGCCGTGCCGGGCGCGAGGAAGGGCGGTACGCCGTCGCAGGTGCGACTGCGCCAGGCGCTCGGCGACGAGGTCGCCCGCGAGCTCGTCCCGCACCTCGAGGCCGAGCAACGACTGCTGTGGCCCACCGTCCGCGAGGCGCTGCCCGACGGCGGGTCGTGGGCCGACCAGGGCGAGGAGGCCGGGAGCCACGGCCTCGACCTCGCTCGCCGCCTCGGCGCCTCCGACGCGAGCACCGAGGAGTTCGACGACTGCGTCGAGGAGGTCTCGGCCGCCTCCCGCAAGCACGTCGCGCTCACCGGCCGGGTGTTCCTGCGCCTGCGCGACGAGCTGCCCGCCGAGACCCTGGCCGGCATGGCCGTCGAGCTCGCAGGAGAGGAGCACTGACGTGGGCGTGAAGACCTTCATCGAGGGCTGGCCGGTCTACCGCCAGCTCACCGGCAACGACCCGCTGGGCCGCGGCGCCGCGGCGAAGTCGTCGCGCAGCGAGCGTCTGGAGCCCCGCGTCGCCACGGCTTCCAAGGTGGTCAAGTCCGTCTGCCCGTTCTGCGCGGTGGGCTGCGGCCAGAACGTCTACGTCGAGGAGGGTCCCGACGGGGCCCGCGTCACGCAGGTCGAGGGTGACCCGGACTCGCCGGTGAGCCGCGGCCGGCTGTGCCCCAAGGGGTCGGCCAGCCTGCAGCTGACCACCGGCTCGTCCCGGGTGCACCAGGTGCTCTACCGCGCACCGCACGCCACCGACTGGCAGGCGCTCGACCTCGACACGGCGATGGACATGATCGCGGACCGGGTCGTGGAGAGCCGGCGCGCCTACTGGCAGGACGAGGTCGAGGGCAAGCGGGTCAACCGCACGATGGGCTTCGCGACGCTCGGGGGGGCGACCCTCGACAACGAGGAGAACTACCTGATCAAGAAGCTGTTCACCGCGATGGGCGCGATCCAGATCGAGAACCAGGCCCGCATTTGACACTCCGCCACGGTGCCCGGTCTGGGCACCTCGTTCGGTCGCGGTGGGGCCACGACCTTCCAGCAGGACCTGCAGAACTCCGACTGCATCGTCATCGAGGGCTCCAACATGGCCGAGTGCCACCCCGTGGGCTTCCAGTGGGTGATGGAGGCCAAGGCGCGGGGCGCCACGGTGATCCACGTCGACCCGCGGTTCACGCGCACCAGCGCGCTGGCCGACCTGCACGTGCCGCTCCGGGCCGGGACCGACATCGCCTTCCTCGGCGGGCTGATCAACCACGTCCTGCAGAACGACGCCTACTTCCACGACTACGTCGTGGCCTACACCAACGCCGCGACGATCCTGCGGGAGGACTACGTCGACGCCGAGGAGGGCGACGGGGTCTTCTCCGGCTTCGACCCGGAGTCGCGCAGCTACGATCCCCACACCTGGCAGTACGAGGGGGCCGAGGTGCAGGCGGCGTCGGGCAAGCGCGACCAGCAGTACCAGGACCGGGTCGGCTCGTCGGGTCGCGGTGAGTCCCACGGCTCGGGTGGTGCCGCGATCGGCAACACCGTGCAGACCGACCCCACGCTGCAGCACCCGCGGTGCGTCCTCCAGGTGCTCAAACGGCACTACGCGCGCTACACCCCCGAGCTGGTCGAGGAGGTCTGCGGGATCCCGCAGGAGACGTTCGCCCAGGTCGCGGACGCACTGACCAGCAACTCCGGGCGGGACCGCACCAGCGCGTTCGTCTATGCCGTGGGCTGGACCCAGCACACGGTCGGGGTGCAGTACATCCGCAGCGCGGCGATCCTGCAGACGCTGCTGGGCAACATCGGCCGCACCGGCGGGGGGATCCAGGCACTGCGCGGCCACGCCAGCATCCAGGGGTCGACCGACATCCCGACGCTCTACAACATCCTCCCGGGCTACCTCCCGATGCCGCACGCCCACGAGGGGGAGACCCTCGACGACTACGTGCAGGGGGAGTCGACCGACAAGGGCTACTGGGCGGAGAACAAGTCCTACCTGGTCAGCCTGCTCAAGGCGTGGTGGGGACCGGCGGCGACACCCGAGAACGACTTCTGCTTCGGCCACCTGCCCCGCCTGACCGGCAGCGCCAGCACCTACGACACCGTGGGCTGGCAGCTCGAGGGCAAGACCAAGGGGTACTTCCTGCTCGGTGAGAACCCGGCCGTCGGGTCCGCCAACGCCAAGATGCAGCGGTTGGGCATGGCCGAGCTGGACTGGTTGGTGGTGCGCGACTTCTCGCTGATCGAGAGCGCGACCTGGTGGAAGGACGGTCCCGAGATCGAGACCGGTGAGCTCCGCACCGAGGACATCGGCACCGAGGTCTTCTTCCTCCCGGCCGCGGCCCACACCGAGAAGGACGGCAGCTTCACCAACACCCAGCGGCTGCTGCAGTTCCACCACCAGGCGGTCGAGCCCCCGGGCGACAGTCGCAGCGAGCTGTGGTTCACCTACCACCTGGGACGGCGCGTCCGCGAGCGGCTCGCCTCCTCCACCGACCCGCGCGACCGACCGGTGCAGGACCTCACCTGGGACTACCCGACGAAGGGGTCGCAGCAGGAACCCGACGCCGACGCGGTCCTGGCCGAGATCAACGGGTTCGACGCCGACGGCCACCCGCTGGCCAGCTACGAGCAGCTCAACGACGACGGGTCCACCGCCTGCGGGTGCTGGATCTACTGCGGGGTCTACACCGACGGGGTCAACCAGGCGGCTCGCCGCAAGCCCGCGGGCAAGCAGGACTGGGTCGCCGCGGAGTGGGGCTGGGCCTGGCCGGCGAACCGGCGGCTGCTCTACAACCGGGCGTCCGCGGACCCGGACGGCAAGCCGTGGAGCGAGCGCAAGGCCCTGGTCTGGTGGGACGAGGAGCAGGCGCTGTGGGTCGGGCACGACATCCCCGACTTCGCCGCGGACAAGTCGCCGCACTACCGGCCCCCGGAGGGCGCACGCGGCGCGGAGGCCCTGTCGGGCATCGACCCGTTCATCATGCAGGCCGACGGCAAGGCGTGGCTGTTCGCTCCCGCCGGGCTCACCGACGGGCCACTGCCGACCCACTACGAGCCGCAGGAGTCGCCGGTGCGCAACCCGCTGTACTCCCAGCAGCGCAACCCGACGCGGGAGCTCCACCCGCACGAGAACAACCGCTACCAGCCGAGTGCCGGCGCGCCGGGTGCCGAGGTGTTCCCCTACGCCCTCACCACCTACCGGCTCACCGAGCACCACACGGCCGGCGGGATGAGCCGGTGGGTGCCCTACCTCTCCGAGCTGCAGCCCGAGATGTTCTGCGAGGTGTCGCCGGAGCTGGCGGCCGAGCGGGGGCTGGAGCACCTGGGCTGGGCGACGATCGCCAGCGCCCGCAACGTGATCGAGGCGCGGGTGCTGGTCACCGAGCGGATGAAGCCGATCCGTGCCGGCGGGCACACCATCCACCAGGTGGGGCTGCCCTACCACTGGGGGACCAACGGCTACACCACGGGCGACGCGGCCAACGAGCTGACCTCGATGGCGCTGGACTCCAACGTCCACATCCAGGAGGTCAAGGCGCTCTCGTGCGACATCCGCCCGGGCCGCCGGCCCCGCGGGGCCGACCGGGCCGCGCTGGTGCGGGAGTACCAGCGGCGGGCCGGGATCGACGACACGACCGGGACGGAGATCTGAGCATGACGAGCACCGGGACCCGACGGGAGGCCTGGACCGAGACCGACCCGGCGAGGAGCAGCGGCTACGACGAAGCGCCGCCGCGCATGGGGTTCTTCACCGACACCTCGGTGTGCATCGGCTGTAAGGCCTGCGAGGTGGCCTGCAAGGAGTGGAACCAGGTCCCCGAGGACGGCCTGGAGCTCACCGGCATGTCCTACGACAACACCCAGGGTCTGGGCGCGGACACCTGGCGCCACGTCGCCTTCGTGGAGAACCGCCGCGACATCGCGACCGTCGACCTCGGGATGCCCGCGGTCGGCGCGCCCGCCGACGGCCCGGAGGTGCGGCCCGACCTGCCGTCGGGCAGCAGCGACGCGGTGGAGGAGGGCTCGCTGCAGTGGCTGATGGCCTCGGACGTCTGCAAGCACTGCACCCACGCCGCGTGCCTCGACGTCTGCCCGACCGGCTCGCTCTTCCGCACCGAGTTCGGCACCGTCGTGGTGCAGGAGGACATCTGCAACGGCTGCGGCTACTGCATCCCCGCCTGCCCCTACGGCGTGATCGACCAGCGCAAGGACGATGGTCGCGCGTGGAAGTGCACCCTGTGCTACGACCGCCTCGAGGTCGGCATGGAGCCGGCCTGCGCCAAGGCCTGCCCCACCGACAGCATCCAGTTCGGACCGCTCGACGAGCTGCGCGAGCGGGCCGCGGCCCGGGTCGACCAGCTGCACGAGCGCGGCGTCGACGCAGCCCGCCTCTACGGCCACGACCCGGAGGACGGGGTCGGCGGCGACGGGGCCTTCTTCCTGCTCCTCGACGAGCCGGAGGTCTACGGGCTGCCGCCGGACCCGGTCGTCACCACGCGCGACCTGCCCGCCATGTGGCGGCGGGCGGCGCTCGCCGCGGCCGGACTGGCGCTGGGCGTCGTCGCGGCCGGCGCGGGGAGCCGTTCGTGAGCGAGGAGGCCGTCACCCGGGACGGCCAGACCGACCACCGGCCGGGACGCGAGGCCGTCAGCGACTTCGGCACGCCGCGCCGGCGCGGGCGGCGCGGACGTCGCGGCGAGCAGCCGATGGTTCCGGAGGCGGAGTTCCGCAGCTACTACGGGCTGCCGGTCATCAACGGGCCGGTGTGGGAACCGCTCGACATCGCGGGCTACCTCTTCCTCGGCGGCCTGGCGGGAGCCTCCTCCACGGTCGCCGCGGTGGCCGAGGTGCGGGGGCTGGACGAGGTGTCGCGCGTGGCGAAGACGGGCGCGGCGGCGTCCGCCGCGCTGTCGCTGGCGGCCCTCGTGCACGACCTGGGCCGCCCGGCGCGGTTCCTCAACATGCTCCGGGTGGTCAAGGTGACCTCGCCGATGAGCGTCGGGTCCTGGCTGCTCAGCGCCTACGCGCCGGCGGCGCTGGTGGCCGCCGCCTCCGACCTGACCGGGCGGGCCCGCCCCCTCGGCGTCGCGGGCACCGCCGGCGCCGCTCTGCTGGGGCCCGCGGTGGCGTCGTACACCGCCACGCTGATCAGCGACACGGCCGTCCCGGCGTGGCACGACGCCCACCGCGAGATGCCGTTCGTCTTCGTCGGCTCCGCCGCGATGGCCGCGGGCGGGCTGGCGCTCGCCGGCGCGCCCGCCGGGCAGCAGGGGCTGCCGCGACGCGTGGCGCTGGCCGGAGCGGCGGTCGAGATCGGGGCGACCCAGGTCCTCAAGCACCGCGTCGGCCTGCCTCGGGAGAGCTACGAGCGGGGACGCGCGGGTCTCCTCATGCGCCTGGGCAAGGCGACGGCGGTGGCCGGGTGCGCACTGGCCGCGACGGCGAGGGGGCGGCGCGGTGCCGGCGCGGCGGCGGGCGCGCTGCTCCTGACCTCCTCCGCCCTGACCCGCTTCGGGATCTTCCACGCCGGCCTCGACTCCGCCGACGACCCCCGCCACACCGTCCAGCCGCAGCGCGAGCGTTTGTCGGCGGCCGCACGGGGCACCCCGGGGCGTGAGCACGGACCTGCCTGACGCCGCGACCCTCGATCCCCGCCCCTCCGTCCGGGTCGGCGCGACGGGTCTGGCCGCCCTCGCCGTGGTCGCCGTGGCGGGGCTGGCGTGGGCCAAGTGGGTGCCCTACGCGGAGAAGGCCTCGGCCCTCGCGTCCAGCCACCTCTGGCCCGGGACCTCGCTGCTCGACACCGTCGCGGGCGACCGTGCGGGCTCCGTCCTGGCCGACGCGGGGACCTTCGCGGTGCAGTACGCCGAGTCGGTCTGGAAGGCCCTGGTGGTGGCGCTGCTCGTCGCCGCGGCCGTCGACGCACTGGTGCCGCGGGCCTGGCTGGCGGGCGTCCTGGGGCGCCGGACGCGTCTCGGCCAGGCTGCGGTCGGCGGGCTGCTGTCGTCGCCGGGGATGATGTGCACCTGCTGCACGGCGCCGGTCGCGGTCGGCCTGCGCCGGCGGGGCGTCCCCCTCGCCGCGACCCTCGCCTACTGGACCGGCAACCCGCTGCTCAACCCGGCCGTGCTGGTCTTCCTGCTCCTGGTGCTTCCCTGGCAGTTCGCCGCGGTCCGCCTGCTGGCGGGGCTGGCCGTGGTGATCGGGGTCAGCGGCCTGGTCGCCCGGTGGACGGAGCGAGGACCCGGGACGGCGCCGGTCCCGGACCTGCCTCACGACGACCCCACCTCGGTGCGCGAGCTGCCCGGGCGCTACCTGCGGTCGCTGGCCCGGCTGACGCTCGTGCTGGTCCCCGAGTACGCCGTCGTGGTCCTGGCGACCGGCGTGCTGACGAGGTGGCTGGGGACCTTCGACGGGATGGAGCAGCGGCTCGGTGTCGCGGCCCTGGTCGTGGCGGCCCTGGCGGCCACGCTGTTGGTCATCCCCACCGGCGGGGAGATCCCCGTCATCGCCGGCCTCACCGCCGTGGCCGGCGCCGCGGGACGCCGGGCGCTCCTGGTGGCCCTCCCCGCCCTGTCGGCCCCGTCGATGGTGATGGTCGGCCGGGCGCTCGGCTGGCGGGCGACGGCTCCTGCTGGCCGGCGCAGTGCCGAGCCGCCGACAGCGCGAGGGGCACGACGCCGTCGTGGTGGGCGCGGGCGTCAACGGCCTCGTCGCCGCCAACGTGCTGGCTGACCACGGCTGGTCGGTGCTGGTGCTGGAGGCGCAGGACACGCCCGGGGGAGCGGTGCGCTCGGACCGGGAGCTGCACCCCGACTTCGTCCACGACACCTTCAGCGCGTTCTACCCGCTCGCCGCGGCCTCCCCGGTCGTCCAGGCACTGGAGCTGCAGGACCACGGCCTGGAGTGGTGCCACGCACCCGCGGTGGTGGGCCACCCGTTCCCGGACGGCGAGTGGGCGCTGCTGACCCGCGACCGGGACATGACCGCGCAGCTGATGGAGCTGCAGCACCCCGGCGACGGGGCGGCGTGGCGCGGCCTGTGCGAGCAGTGGGACCTGGTCGGCGACCACCTGGTCGGCGCGCTGACCCGTCCCTTCCCGCCCCTGCGCGACGCGGCGGGCCTCGCACGCACGATCCCGCGGGCCGGCGGGCTCCAGCTGGTCAAGCAGCTGCTCATGCCGGTGCTCGACTTCGGCGACCAGCGCTTCGGTGGACGGTCACCCAAGATCCTCCTCGCCGGCAACGCCGGCCACTCCGACATCCCCCCGGTGGCGCCGGGCTCGACGGCCTTCGCGCTGCTGATGACGATGCTCGGGCAGACCGTCGGCTTCCCGGTCCCACGGGGCGGGGCGGCGGGCATCGTCGAGGCGCTCGTGCGGCGCCTCGCCGACCGCGGAGGCGAGCTGCGCTGCGGCGCCGAGGTCGACCGGGTCGAGCTGGAGGGTGGGCGCGCCCGCGCCGTCCACGTGGCAGGCGCCCGGATCGTCGCACGCCGCGCCGTGGTCGCCGACGTCACCGCACCGGTGCTGTTCGGCCGGCTGGTGCGCCCGGAGGACCAGCCCTCGGCGGTGCGGCGGGGCATGTCGACGTTCCGGCTCGACCCGTCCACCGTCAAGGTCGACTGGGCGCTCGACGGACCCATCCCGTGGGCCTCGCCGCCGCCGGTCGAGCCCGGGACCTTCCACGTGGCCGGCTCGCTCGAGGAGCTCGCGGTGACCCAGACCCAGCTCGGGGTGCACGCCGTCCCCGACCGCCCCTTCATGCTCGGCGGTCAGATGACCACCTCCGACCCCACCCGCTCGCCGGCCGGCACCGAGTCGGTGTGGGCCTACGCCCACGTGCCGCAGACCACGCTCCGGGACGCGGGCGAGGGCGGCATCCGGGGCACGTGGGACCGCGACGACTGCGAGCGCTTCGCCGACCGCATGCAGGCCCGCATCGAGGCGCTCGCCCCCGGGTTCGGGTCGAGGGCCCGGTCGCGGCGAGTGCTGGGTCCCCGCGAGTTCGAGCAGCGCGACGCCAGCCTGGTCGGGGGTGCGATCAACGGCGGGACGGCCCAGCTCTACCAGGAGGCGGTGCTGCGGCCCTTCCCCGGTCTCGGCCGGGCCGGGACCCGCATCCCCGGGCTCTACCTCGCCTCGTCCTCCGCCCATCCCGGTGGCGGGGTGCACGGCGCCCCCGGCGGCAACGCGGCGCGGGCCGCCCTGGCCCGCCACCGGATCCGTCCCCGCTGAGACGGGGTGGCCGGGCCGGGGCGGGGCCTGGGCGGGAGGGACCTCAGGAGGCGACCTTGCCGATCGCGTCCCGGGTCCGGTCGACCAGCGAGGCGAACGGACCGACGGCGTACTGCGCGGCCGTGGAGCCCGCGGTCGACGGGTGCGGGTGCGTGGGGGCGATCGACTCCGCCGCCCTGAGCCGCTTGCCCATCTTCTGCCGCTCATCCTCGTCGCACTGCGCGAGGACGGCGGGGAACTCCTCGGACTCCTCGGCCTCGGCGTGCTGGTCGACGGCCTGCTTGAACGAGGCGAGCTCCTGGTCGAACTCCGCGGAGCCGACGTCGAGCTTCTCCAGCTTCTTCAGCACCTCGTTGGCCTCGGACTCCTCGCCGTTGCGGGCGTCGACGACGTCCTGGCCCGCGGTCTTCGCGCTGACCGGCCGCAGCACCATCTCCTCGGCGGTCTCGTGCACCGCGAGCAGCGCGCGCAGCTCACCGAACGCGTGCTCCTTGTGCTCGCCCTCGGCGCTCTCGAGGTCGTCGAAGAGCTCGCGGATGCGGGCATGCTGCTCGAGCAGCAGCCGGACGACGTCGCCCTCCGGCAGCTCGGCGGCCTTGGCACGGTCCTGTGTGGCATCACCCATGAGGCTTCCTCTCGTTCGTCGTTCCAGGGTCGTCCTCCGGTAACCCGCGACGCCGGCGGGCACACGCTGCGGGAGCCCCGAGTGGACCGGGTCAGCGCCGGCGTGCCCGCGCGGCGGCCTTCACCACCAGCACGGTCAGCACCGCGCCCAGGAACAGCGCCAGACGCGAGCGTCGCCGCGCCCGGGCCGGGGCCTTCGGGTCGCGCACGGTCTCGACCGCGGCCCGGGGAAACGCCTCCCGCGCGGCCTCCAGCGCCTCCTGGTCACTGCCGAACGACTCGTTCGACACCAGTGGCGGGGCACCGTCGCCGTCGTCCCACGTCCAGCGCCACCGCCCGTCCTCGCGCGGCTCGACGCGCACCTGTCCGTCAGCCGGTCCGCGCACCATCGCGCTCCTCCTCGTGCGACTGGTCGTCCTCGTCCCGCTGCCGGACAGGCAGGAGCTCGCGGCGCCCCAGCTCCAGGGTCTCGTCGAGCCCGCTGCGCTGCAGCGCCCGGGCGACCCACCATGCCACCACACCGGACAGGACCGGCAGCACGAGCACCAGGACGCGCAGCACGGCGCGCACGTTGCCCAGCGGCCAGTGCGTCCACTCCACGAGGAGCTCCATGGACCCCGAGCCGAGCAGGAGGCCCAGGAAGGTGATGCCGGCGACCCCGATCCCCAGGCGGACCGGCGCCTCGCGCGGCCGCTGGGCCACGTGGTGGGTGCCGCGGTCGCCGGTCAGCCTGCGGTCGATCCACGGCCAGAGGTAGAGCACGAGGAACAGCAGGCCCGGCATGAGCAGACCGGCGAAGAACTGGTTGGGGACGAGCCCCCCGAAGACCGTGAACTCCACGCCGGGGACCAGCCGCAGGGCGCCCTCCACCCAGAGGATGTACCAGTCCGCCACGGACGGCGAGGTGATCGTCGCGGGGTCGAAGTCGCCCCACACCCAGATCGGGTTGATCTGCACCAGCCCCCCGGCGAGGAAGACCACCGCGGCGACCCCGCACAGCAGCGCCAGCGACCGGAGGGCGTACGCCGGCCAGAGCGCGGAGCCGACGACGTTGGAGTCGCGGCGCCCCCGCCCCGGGAAGTGGGTGTGCTTCTGGCGCACCAGGATGGCCAGGTGCGCGGAGATGAGCAGCGCCAGCACGGCCGGCACCAGCAGCACGTGCGCGATGTAGAACCGCGGGATGATCGCGTCGCCGGGGAAGCTGCCGCCGAACACCAGCACCGCCAGCCAGCCACCCACGACGGGGACCGAGAGCAGGATCGACTGGAAGATCCGCAGGCCGGTGCCCGACAGCAGGTCGTCGGGCAGGGAGTAGCCGGCGAAGGCGTTGAAGATCGCGAGGATCAGCATCGTCAGCCCGATCACCCAGTTGAGCTCACGGGGCTTGCGGAACGCGCCGGTGAAGAAGATGCGCAGCAGGTGCAGCGTGATCGCGGCGATGAACAGGTGGGCGGCCCAGTGGTGGGCCTGACGCATCAGCAGCCCGCCCGGCACGTCGAAGCTCAGCTCCAGGCTCGAGGCGTAGGCACTGGAGACGACCTCCCCGTGCTCGGGCGCGTAGGACCCGTCGTAGACCCGCAGCGAGGTGCTCGGGTCGAAGAAGATCGTGAGGTAGACACCGGTCGCGAGCAGGATCATGAAGCTGTAGAGCGCGATCTCGCCCAGCATGAACGACCAGTGGTCCGGGAAGATCTTGCGCAGCGCGGTCCGCGCCACCCCGGCGAACCCGAGGCGCTCGTCCAGCTTGCGCAACGGCTGGGGACGTGGCAGGAGCCTCATGCGTCGTACCCCCACCAGCCCGGTCCGGGAGGCGAGCTGAACCCACCGCCGGCGACGAGGTAGCCCTCGCCGTCCACCTCGAGCGGCACCTGCGGGAGCGGGCGGGGCGCCGGTCCCTCCACCGGCTTCGCCGCGCGCAGCACGTCGAAGATCGAGAAGTGGCACGGGCAGGTCAGCTGGCGGTACTCGTCGGCGTAGAGCCCCACCGGGCAGCCCGCGTGCGTGCACAGCTTGGAGTAGGCGACGACGCCGTCGACGTCCCAGCCGGCACGGTCGTCGGGCAGCTCCAGGTCGGCCGGGTCCACCCGGATCAGCAGCGTCGTGGTGTCGACGTCGTGGTGGGCGTCCAGGCCCTCGGGCAGCACGGTCAGCACGCTTCCCTCCTCCAGGTCCTCGGGACGCACGGGCTTCCCCTCCTCGGTCACCAGCCGCACCCCGGCCGCCATGCGGGTCTCGTTGAGCGTCGTGTCGGGTCCCGGTTTGCCCCGGGGCAGCAGCGACCGCAGCGGGAAGAGCGCGGCCCCTCCGAGCGCGGTGACGGCGACACCGAGGGAGCCCCAGAGGAAGCCGCTGCGCGGCACCGGCGAGGTGGTCAGCGCCTCCTCGAAGGCGTCGTACTCCGGGCGGGGGACGGGACCGACCGCCCGCGGCTCCACCCGCTCCGGCTCGGCACGGTCGATCGCCCCGGACCACGCCGCGAGCCCGAGCCCGAGCAGCGCGAGGGCGCCGCCGAACGTCGCGCCGAGGGCCTCGGTGCCGAGGTCGAGGACGTAGCAGGTGGCGAAGCCGACGGCCGCCAGGGCCGCTGCGATGAAGGCGACGACCGCGGCCCAGGGGGTCCGCGGTGCCGGCGGGCGGGCGCTCACGAGCGGGCCCGCTTCCCGAGCAGCCGGGCGATCAGCAGGACGACCGGGACCCCCACGAGCCACACCACCAGGCCCTCGATGATGGGCCCGTACTGCTGGATCCCGGCGCCGCCCTCGACCTGGGGCTGGCCGAGGGTCCGGACATAGCTGACCACGTCGTCGACCTCCTCGTCGGAGAGCTGCTCCTCGGTGAACGGCGGCATGGCCCCCGGTCCGATGCGGATGGCCTGGCCGACCTGTTGCGGGTGCGTCGGCCAGAGCTCGAGCGCCACGCTGCCCCCGGTCATGACCATCCCGGTGCCGGAGGCGGAGTGGCACGCCGCGCAGTTGGTCAGGAAGAGGCTCCGACCCGCGGCGGCGTCGCCCGGCTCGACGGTGACGTCGTCCGGTCCCTCGCCGAGCGTCGCGACGTAGGCGTCCAGTGCCTCGATCGTGCGGTCGTCGTAGGCCTTCGGTCCACGCTCGGGCCGGGCGCCGGGGTCGCTGAGCGGCATGCGTCCGGTGCGCAGGTAGAAGTCGGTGGTGAGCGCCCCGGCGTCCTCCAGCGAGGGCCCGTTCTGCGTGCCGGACCCGTCCGACCCGTGGCACCAGGCGCAGTCGCGCAGGAACACCTCGCGCCCGTCGCCGCCACCCGACGCCGCGGCGACCGGGCCGACGGGTCGGGGGTCGGTGGTCGCCCCGCCCAGGGAGCAGCTCACCGCGGCCGCTGCGACGAGCAGGCCGAGCACCAGGAGGAGGAGCTGTCGTGGCGTCCGCGTCACTGCAGGGACTCCAGGTAGGCGGCGATGTCGGCGGCGTCGTCGGGGGTCACGTCGAGGTCGGGCATCGCGGTGCCCGGCTCGACCTCCTGGGGGTCGGCGATCCAGAGCTGCAGGTTGTCGGCGGTGTTCGGCAGCTCGCCGGCGATGTAGCTGCGGCGGCCGAACCGGTCCAGGGGCGGCCCGACCAGCCCGTCGGCGCCGGTGACGCCGGGCACGGTGTGGCAGCTGCCGCAGCCGTAGCTCTCGATCAGCTGGGCGCCCCGGCCGGGGGAGCCCGACTGGACCTGCTGCGGCGGCGCGGCGCGCTGCTCCGGGCCGGCGCAACCGGCCACCGTCAGCGCGGCGCAGGACAGCAGCGCGAGGGTGCCCAGCGCGCCGGTGAGGACGGGTCGTCTCATCGCAGCACCTCCACGGGGACGGGAGCACGGGGCCGGGAGCTCCGGCTGTCGGGGGGCAGCACCGTCTCGTCGGGCGCCGGCCCGCCGAGTCGCGAGAACCACCGGCCGAACAACCAGATGCCCAGCGCGAGGTAGAGCAGGTCCAGCGGGACCCACATCACGATGCCCGCCAGGTGCTGGTCGGTGAGCGGGTCGGCACCGGCGCGAGCGGCGTGGGCGGCCTGGGCGGCGTACAGCGGGTGGTCGGCGAAGGTCAGCACCGCCCCGAGGGCGGCGCCCGGCGGCACGGCCGCGAGGACGTACGCCGCCGCGGCGGCCCCGCGCAGGCGCGACCGGCCGGCGCGGACCAGCTGCCACCAGAACAGCCACGAGGTGAGCAGGAACGTCGCGTGCTCGGCGAGGTGGAGGACGCCCGAGCGCACCGCGGCGTCGTAGGCGAGGGGGAGGTGCCACAGCCAGAGCCCAGCGACGGAGAGGGACCACGCGACGTGCGGGGCGAGCAGACCGAGACCGGGGACGGCTCGCAGGAGGCGGGCCAGCGGCGACCGCAGCGACGCCGGCAGCCCCGCCATCACCAGACGACCCGGCTGCGCGACCGCGAGCAGCGCGGCCGCGACCAGCATCAGCACCAGGTGCTGCACCATGTGCGTCGAGAGGCGCTGCTCGAGGACGTCGCCCACCGGCGGGGCGGTCACGGCCACGGTGAGCAGCAGGCCGGCGGCGAGGGCGGTCGCGCGCCACCGGTGGGTGCGGGCCCGCGGACCGGCCAGCGCCCGCCGCAGCCCGCGGACGTAGGCGACGAGCAGCAGCGCGGCCCCGCCGGTGGCCCACGCCGCGACCACCAGCCCGAGGCCGTGCAGGTCGGCGCCGGCATGCAGCGGCAGCGGGGTGCTCATCCGCAGACCTCCAGCGTCAGCTCGGCGACGATCCCGCCGGTGATCGCGGCCAGCGACAGCAGCCCGAGCAGGGTGCCGACGGTCAGCAGGAACGGCACGCGCTCGCCGGCCAGCGGGTCCGTCCGGCCGGCCGCCGCGGCACGACGGTGACGCCGCAGGGCCACGAAGGAGGCCACGACGGACGCGGCCGCGACGAGCCACGGCAGGGCGGTGCCGACGATGACCAGCGTCCAGGCGACGGCGCCGGGGGAGCCGCCGCGGTTGTCCACGAGCTCGCCCGGAGCCGGGGAGATGCACGCCAGCTCGGTGACCATCCACGCAGCGACCAGGTGGACGAACCACGCGACAGGCGCGCCGAGCACGGCGAACCACAGCAGCCACGGCCCGACGGCGGTGCTCGAACCGGACCCGCGTCGGTCGTCGCCGGGCTCGTCGGTCGGGGGTCGGGATCTCAGCAGGGGTCGCACGGTGCTCTCACGCCTCACAGGTAGGGGGTGACGTAGACGGTGAGGTAGACGGCGACGGCCAGCACCGCCATGAAGTACCAGTAGAGGGCGACCACCGCGGTCGCGCCGCCGCCGTTCCTCGAGACCCGGCCGACCAGCGCCGCCACGAGCAGGAAGAGCAGCATCCCGAGCCCGATCACGACGTGGGCGGTGTGCAGCCCGGTGATCGTGTAGAACAGCGAGCCGTAGGCGTCCTTGGACAGCGTCGAGCGCGGCCACTCCGAGACCCAGTCCAGGATCTGCAGGACGAGGAACGCGGCGCCGCCCAGCAGGGTCACGGCCACCGCGGCACCGCTGGCCGGACCGCGGTGAGCACGCGCGGAGCGGGACGCCAGGACCATCGGCACGCAGCTGGCCACGAGCACGCCGGTGGCGATCGAGGGCAGCACCAGGTCGGGCGGCACCTCTCCCGGTGGCGGCCACGACGAGGCCTTGGCGAAGCGGAGGTAGAAGTACGCCGCGATCGCGGAGGCGAAGGTCGCCGCCTCGGTGGCGATGAACAGCACCATCGCCCACCACCCCGTGGTGCGGCCCACGGGTCCCTCGGGCTCGACCCGTGCCTCGGTGTGCACGGCCCGGTCGAGTGACTGCTCGGTCGTCACGACTCCACCTCCGGTCGGTGCCACAGCCACCAGGACACCGCCAGCCCGAGAGCGACGGTCGGGACCAGCGCCGCGACGTACCACGTGCAGAGCAGGCAGACGACGACCGCGGAGAGCAGGGCGGCGACCAGCAAGGGCACGTAGGACTCGCCCGGCATGGTCATCACCTCCTCCACCCGGCCGTCGAGCTCGGAGGTGCGCAGCGTCTGGTGGTGCCCGGTCAGCGTGCGGCCCGGGTCGTCGCGGTGCTCGGCCATCGACGCCAGGGTCGCCCCGTCCCACATCGGGTTGAGGCTGTGCACGGTCGGGATGACCGGGAAGTTGTAGTGCTGGGGCGGCGACGAGGTCGCCCACTCCAGCGTGTTGGCGCCCCACGGGTCGTCCGGGGCGGGATCGCGCCGCAGCAGGCTCTGCACGAACACCAGCGCGGTCACCAGGATGCCGGCGCCCAGCACGTAGGAACCGATCGTGGAGATCACGTTCCACACCGTCCAGCCGAGGTCGTCGGTGTAGGTGTAGATCCGGCGCGGCATCCCCTGCAGGCCACTGACGTGCATCGGGAAGAAGAGCAGGTTCATGCCGATGACGACCAGCACGAAGCCCGCGACGCCGCCGCGCTCGCTGGCGACGAAGCCGGTCATCTTGGGCCACCAGTAGAAGAGGCCCGCCAGCATCGGCAGGACCGCTCCGCCGAACAGGACGTAGTGGAAGTGCGCGACGACGAAGTAGGTGTCGGTGACCTGCTGGTCGAAGGCGATCACCGCGAACATCACGCCGGTCACGCCGCCGATGACGAACTCGACGATGAACGCCACGGCGTAGAGCATCGCGACGGTCATCCGGACGCGGCCGCGCCACATCGTGACCAGCCACGCGACCATCTGGATGCCGGCCGGGACGCTGATCGTCAGGGTCGCAGCGGCGAAGAAGCTCAGCGAGACCTGCGAGAGCCCGACGGCGAACATGTGGTGCACCCACACGCCGAAGGAGATGATCCCCGTCGCCACGGTGGCCAGGACGATGTAGGGGTAGGCCACGATCGGTCGCCGCGCGAAGGTCGGGATGACCGAGGAGATGATCCCCATCGCCGGCAGCACGATGATGTAGACGTCGGGGTGGCCGAAGAGCCAGAACAGGTGCTGCCACAGGACCTCGTCGCCCCCGGCGCCCGGGTCGAAGAACCTGGTGCCGACCCGGCGGTCGAGGAACAGCATGAGGTTGGCGACGTCGAGCGGCGGCAGCGCGAAGATCAGCATGAACGACTGCGTCACCACTCCCCACACGAAGATCGGCACGCGGTTGAGCGACATGCCGGGGGCTCGCATCTTGAGCGCGGTGATGATCAGGTTGATCGCCCCGACCGTGCTCGAGACCGCCAGGAACAGCAGGCCCAGCGTGTAGAAGTCGAGGTTCGGGCCGTCGAGCTCGCGAGCCAGCGGCACGTAGGCGAACCAGCCGCCGTCGGGGGCCAGCCCGAGCGGCAGGCTGCTGAACATCAGGATCCCGGAGAACAGGAAGATCCAGTAGCTCAGCGCGTTGAGCCGCGGGAAGGCCATGTCACGGGCGCCGACCATGAGCGGCAGGAACAGGTTGCCGAAGCCGTTGTTCATCGGGGTGGCGAAGAAGAAGATCATCGCCACGCCGTGCAGCGAGAACAGCTGGTTGTAGAGCTCGGGGGAGACCAGCCCGGCCTCCGGCGCGATCAGCTGGGTGCGCATCACCACCGCCTGCAGGCCGGCGATCGCGAAGAACACCGCGGCGGTCACCAGGTAGCGCCGCCCGATCCGCTTGTGGTTGACCGTGGTCAGGAACCCCTTGATGCCGGGGGACTCCGACCAGATCTCGCTGAGCTCCTCGCCGACCGCGGCCTCGGCGGCGGCGCGCTCGGGCACCACCCCCGCGGGAGCGTCCCGGAGGGTGGCCGGCTCGTCGGTCGCCGTCATCTCAGTCCAGCCCCTCGAGGTAGGTGACGACGGCCCGCAGGTCGTCGGGGGACAACGGTTGCGGCGGCATCAGGTTGCCGGGCTTGACCGTCTGCGAGTTGGCCACCCAGCCGCTGAGGTGGCCGCGGTCGTTGGGCAGGGCACCTGCGCCGATGCGGCTCCGCAGGGCCAGGTGGGTCAGGTCGGGGCCGACCTCGCCGTCCGCCGAGGTGCCCCGGACCGTGTGGCACGTCGCGCAGCTGCTCGTGGTGAAGACGTCCATGCCGGCGCGCTCCTCCGCGGTGGTCGGCGCGGCAGCGTCCTCACCCTGCCGGGCCAGCCACGCGTCGTACTCCGCGCGCGGCTGGGCGACGACCTCGAACGCCATGTGGGCGTGCTGCTCGCCGCAGTACTCCGCGCACTGGCCGCGGAACCTCCCGGGGCGGTCCGCGGTCATCCAGGTGTCGTTGACCCGGCCGGGCAGGAGGTCGGTCTTGGGCATCAGCTCGGGCACCCAGAAGCTGTGGATGACGTCGGCGGACCGCAGCCGCAGGCGCACCGGCTCCCCGACCGGCACGTGGATCTCGTTGGCCGTCACCGCGTCGGTGCCGGCGTAGCGCACCTCCCACCACCAGGTGTGCCCGATGACCTCGACGGTCGCCGCGGGGTCCTGCTGCGGCGCCGAGGTGCGCTGGAGCCCGACCACGCTGAGCGCGAAGGCGCCGGCGAACACCAGCGACGGCAGCACCACGCCGAGGGTGAGGACGAGCCCGCGGGCGTCGCCGCCCCGGACCTTGCGCGCCCGGCGCCGCACGAGGGGTGCGGCCACGGCCGCGGCGATGACGAGCACGCACACGAAGGTGGCGACACCCAGCAGGATCCACCACGAGGTCGCGGCGACCTCGGCGCCCGGACCGGAGGGGCGCAGCGTGGACTGACCGTTCGACGCGCAACCCGAGGCGGTCACCAGGACCACGAGCGAGGACAGGGCGAGAGGGCGCACGTGACGGCAGTACCACCGGCGAGGGGTCTCAAACGGGTCCGCGCAAAAATTTATGCGAGAAGGCATGGATCGCGTGCATGACAGTCGCCCGCCGGGGCACCAGAGCATCGACCGCACGGTCGCAGACCCCCGGTTGGTTGGAGGAGCCATGCCCAGTCCCGATCAGCACGCCGCAGCGCCAGGACGCGCGCTCGCGGTCGCCGCGTCCGTCGTCACGGCAGCGGCGCTGGTGTCCGCCCTCGTGCTCGCACCGCCCGAGCTCGTCCAGGGCCAGGCGCAGCGCCTGATGTACGTCCACGTGCCGAGCGCGTGGACCGCCTTCGCCGCCTTCGCGGTGCTCGCCGCCGCCAGCGCCGCGGTGCTGCTGCGCCGCGGGCGGCGGGCCGATGCGGTCGCGCGCGCCGCGGCCGAGCTCGGGGTCGCCATGACCGCGCTGACCCTGGCCGAGGGCAGCCTGTGGGGGAGCGTGGCCTGGGGCACGTGGTGGACCTGGGACCCGCGGCTGGTGACCACCGCGCTGATGCTGGTGCTGTACGTCGGCTACCTCGCCCTGCGCGCGCTGCCGGGCGACCTGGCCCGGGTGCGCCGTCGGGCAGCCGTGGCGGGCGTGGTCCTCTTCCTCCAGGTGCCGCTGGTCCACTTCTCCGTCCTGTGGTGGACCTCCCTGCACCAGCCCCCCACGGTGCTCCAGCCCGAGACCTCGCCGCCGATCGCCACCTCGATGCTGCTCACGCTGCTGCTCGCGGCCCTCGCCTCCACCCTCGGTGGCGCCTGGTTCGTGGTGCGGCGCGTGGCGGCGCTGACCGCCCCCGCGCCCGCGCCGGAGCGGCTCCCGGTCGCCGCGCCTGCGGAGGCGGTGGTGCGGCGATGACCGGCTGGGGCGCGGTCACCGCCGGCTACGGCGTGGCGCTGGCGGTGTGGCTGCTGCTGGCGGTGTGGGCGGTCCGCTCGGGGCGGTCCCGTCCGTGAACGCGGCGGTGCCCCGCCGCTGGCGGCGCCGGCTCCCGCTCGCGGTGCTCGTCGCCGTCGGTCTCCTCGTCGTCGCCGGGCTCACCGCGAGCGCGCTGCAGGGCTCGATGACCTACTACCGCACCCCCACCGAGGTCCTGGCCAACCCGTCCTCGGACGCGGTCAGGCTCGGCGGCATGGTGGTGGTCGGCAGCGTCTCGCGTCACGACGGCACGGTGCGCTTCACCGTGACCGACGGCGCGCACGACCTCCCCGTGGTGACCCGGGACCGGCCGCCCGGCACCTTCCGGGAGGGCCAGGGCGTGGTCGTCGAGGGTCGGCTCGCCGGTGACCGGGTCTTCCAGGGTGACGAGGTGCTGGTGCGGCACTCCAACGAGTACCGGCCGCCGGGGAGCGCCACGCCGTGACCTCGCTGATCGGCGTCTTCGCGCTGGCGCTGGCGTGGTGCGGTGCGCTGGCGACCGCGGGCACGGCCCTGGTCGACGGATGGCGCGGCCGCGAGTCCCCGGTCCCGCGGTGGGCCGCCACGGTGACGCTCGCCGGGACCGCGGTCGCCGTCGCCGCGGTCGAGTGGGCCCTGCTGCGACACGACTTCTCGGTCGCGTTCGTCGCGGACAACGGCAGCCGGGACACCCCGGTCTACTACACCGTGACGAGCCTGTGGGCCGCTCACGACGGCTCGCTCCTGCTCTGGAACCTCCTCCTGGCCGCCGCCCTCGTCGTCGTGGCGCGGCGCTCGCTCCCCGGTGCCGAGGCGCTCCGACCGTGGGCGGTCGGCGTCGTGGGCCTGGTGGCCTGCTTCTTCCTGGGCCTGGCGGTCTTCGCCGGCCACGTCTTCGACCGGGTCTCGCCGGTGCCCGCCGACGGTCCGGGACCCGTGCCCCTGCTCGGGGCGCACCCGGCCATGGGCATCCACCCGCCGCTGCTCTACCTCGGGCTGGTCGGCCTGGTCGTGCCCTTCGGCTACGGCGCCGCGGCGCTGGTCACCGGCGAGACGGGACCCGGGTGGGTGCGAGCGGTGTCCGCACCCGCGCGCCTGGCCTGGACCGCGCTGACCGCCGGCATCGTGCTGGGCTCGTGGTGGTCCTACGCGGTCCTCGGGTGGGGCGGCTACTGGGGCTGGGACCCGGTCGAGAACTCCTCGCTCATGCCCTGGCTCGTGGCCACCGCACTCCTGCACTCGCTGGTCCTGCACCGCCGCACCGGGTCCCTCGGGGGCTGGTGCACCGCGCAGGCCGTGGTCGCGTTCGTGCTCGCCGCCGTCGGCGTCGTGCTCACCCGGTCCGGGGCCGTGGCGAGCGTCCACAGCTTCGCCGACTCCGGGGTCGGGCCGGTGCTGCTGGGGTTCGTGGTCGCCCTCACCGCGGCCGCCGTGGTGCTGGCGCTGGCCCGCCTGCGCAGCTCCGACCGCACGAGCAGGGCCGCGGTCCCGGCGGTCTCCCGCGGTGCCGGGCTGCTGTGGAACAACGTCGTGCTGCTGGCCTTCACCGCCACGGTGCTCCTGGGCACCCTGGTCCCGGTGGTCGTCGACCTCGTCGGTGGCGGCCGGGTCTCCGTCGGCCCGCCGTACTACGCCCGCATGGTCGTGCCGCTGGCGCTGGTCCTGCTCGCCCTCATGGCGGCCGGACCGCTGCTGCCGTGGCGGGGCACGGAGCCGGGCGACGCCGTGCGAGCCCTTGCCCTGCCGGGGCTGGTGACCGGCGTCGGGGTGCTCGTCCTGCGCCTGGCGGGGCTCTCGGTGCTCACCGCCCTGGCCTGCTCGCTCGCCGCCGCGGTGGCGACCGCCGCGGTGCTCCCGCGTGCGCGGTCCGGGCCGGGGCGCGACCGGCGCGTGTCGTGGACCTCGCTGCGGCGGACCTGGCGCGCGCGTGCGTCCCTGGGCGGCCGGGTCGCGCACGTCGGCCTGGCGGTCCTGGCGGTCGGGATCACGGTGTCGTCGGCCGGCTCCGTGGTCGGCGAGCGGGACCTGTCCCGTGGCGAGACCGTCGAGGTCGCCGGCAAGCAGGTGACCCTGGTGGGGGTCGAGCGGACGCGCGAGCAGCGGCTGATGCGCACGGCCGCCGACCTCGAGGTCGACGGGGTGCGCCTGCGTGCCCGGCTGGAGTACTTCCCCCGCAGGGACACCACCGTGGCCGGTCCCGCGATCAGCAGCGGGCCCACGAGGGACCTCTACGCCACGTTGCTGTCGGTCCGGCAGGACGGCAGCTCGGCCCGGGTCCGGCTGGCGGTCAACCCGGGCGTCGGCTGGATCTGGGGCGGCGGGGCGCTGATGGTCCTCGGGGGGCTGCTCGTCCTCAGCGGTCGACGTCGGAGCGGGCGGCGGGGCGGGCGCCCGGTGACGGGGCGGACCGATCAGACCTCTCGGCGACAGCGCATGGAGGTGGCGTGAGGTGAGCAGCCGGTCGCGACTCGTCCTGGGCGGCGTGGCGGTCGTCCTGGCCGTGGTGCTGCTCGGACGGCTCGACGGCGCCTCGTCCTCGGCGGGTGACCCGGTCCTGGGCCGCTCGGCCCCGACCGTCAGCGGCACGACGCTCGACGGGCAGGAGTTCCAGCGCTCGACCTGGACCGGGCGGACGACGATCGTCAACGTCTGGGCCTCCTGGTGCGGGCCGTGCCGGGAGGAGCTCCCGCGGTTGGCGGCTTTCGCCGAGGAAGCCGGCCCCGGCGTGGACGTGGTGACCCTCGACACGCGGGACGGACCGGCGGCTGCGCGGTCGCTGCTGGAGGAGACCGGCGCCCAGCACCTGCTCGCCGTGCAGGACCGCGACGGCCGGATGGCGGTGGACTGGGGCGCGACCGGGGTGCCCGAGACCTTCGTCGTCGGCCCGGACGGGAAGATCCGTGCCCGCGTCCGCGGCGGGGTCACCCAGGCGTGGCTCGAGCAGCAGGTGACCTCGTGAGGGGTCGCGTGGGCCGGGGGTGGGCGGGCGCTGCCCTGGCCGTGGCCCTCGTCTGCGTCCTCGCAGGGGTGCTGCTCGGGCCCGGCGCCGGACCGCGCACCCTCGACCAGCGGGTCCAGGACGTGACCGAAGGGCTCAGGTGCCCGTCCTGCGACGGTGAGTCCGTCGCCCAGTCCAACGCCCCGCTGGCACGCAGCATGCGCAGCGAGGTGCGCGCGCAGGTGGCGCAGGGCCGCAGCACCGAACAGGTCGAGCAGTGGTTCCGCCAGCGGTACGGCGACGCGGTGGTCCAGACGCCGCAGGGCTCGGCCCGGGCGCTGTGGGTCGTGCCCCCGCTCGCGCTGGTGCTCGGGGCCCTGGTGGTGCTCCGCCTGCGTCGCCGGGACGGCACGGCCGCGGAGCGGGCGGAGCGCCGCGCCGTGACCTCGTTGGGGGTCGTGCCCCTCGCGGGCGCCGCCGGGGTCCTGGTGGGTCTCGGCCTCCTCGTGCCGTGGCTGGTCACCGTCTCCATGGACGGCCGGACCGGCGGGGCGCTCGCGGCGACGTCAGCGGACACCGAACAGACCGGACAGACCGACCGGACCGAGCGGGCCGGGGACCCGGTGGCGCGGGCGCAGCGCCTCGACGACGCCGGCCGCCACGCCGAGGCCGTCACCGCGTGGCGCGAGGCGCTGCAGGCGGACGGTTCCTCCGCGGTGGTGCGCACCCGCCTCGGTCTCGACCTGCTCCGGGCGGGACACCCGGACCAGGTCGCCGCCGTCGTGGGTCGCCTCGCCGAGCGGGCGGGCCCGCAGCAGCCGACGGCGCTGCTGGTCCTGGGACTGGCCCGTCGCCAGCTGGGCCGGCCCGATGCAGCCGAGACCCTGCGCAGGTTCCTGGCGCTGGCACCCCAGCACCCCGCGGCCGCGCAGGTGCGACGCTTGCTGGAGGCGGCGTGAGGCGCGCGGTCGTGGTCGTCGCCACGCTTCTCGCCGCGCTTCTCGCGGGCTGCGGTGCGTCCACCACCTCGCCCGTCCCGCCGCCGGCGGAGACCGTCGCCCCGGGGGCACCGGCCGCCGGAGAGGTGCGCGTGGGCCTCACGGAGTGGGCGATCAACCTGTCCGTCGGGAGCGTCGAGGCCGGCCCCGTCCAGCTCGTGGTGACCAACGCCGGCGGGACGCGGCACGACCTCCAGGTGGCCGGTGCCGCCGGACGGTGGCACACCGCAGCCCTGCGCCCGGGCGCCGAGGAGACCCTCGAGATCACCGCCACGCCCGGCGAGGTGCTGGAGCTGTGGTGCGACGAGCCGGGCCACCGGGTCCAGGGCATGTCGACCACGCTCCGCGTGGCCGAGTGAGTCAGGGCTCCTTGACGCGGGAGCGGGGGAGCAGCCGGACGGGGTCGTTCAGCTCCGCGCCGAGGGCGCGGGCGACCGCCACGTCGGTGCTGCTGTGCGCCACCACGGAGAACAGCACCGTCGCCGTGACCAGCGCGAGCACCGTCGGCGCCCCGTCCATGTCGCTCGCCACGACGATGATCACGTAGGCCACGCTGGCGAAACCCTTGGGGCCGAACCAGGCGACGGCCAGCCGCTCGCGCGCCGGCAGTGGTGTCCCGAGCAGTGCGAGGAGCACCGGCACCGGGCGGGCCAGTAGGACCACCCCGGCCGCGAGCACGAGCCCGACCAGTCCGGCCGTCGCCAGCATCTCGGTGTCGACCAGCGTCGCGAAGGCCAGCAGGGCGCCCCCCTTGGCGAGCTCGCTCACCAGCTCCCCGGTCCGGCGGAACGCGTCCGAGGCCGGCGGACGGATCGTCGCGATGGTGGCCCCGGCGACGAAGGCCGCGAGGAACTGGTTGGCCTGGACGAGCGAGCACACGCCGTAGAGCAGGATCGCGACGGCGAACGGCCCCAGCGGCAGCAGGCTCGGCTCGGCGCCGAGGCCCGGGAGTCGCAGCACCGCCTCGACCACCAGCGGCAGGACCACGCCGAGCGCGATCCCGAGGACCACCTCGAGCAGGAGGGTCCAGGGCTCGGTGGTCCAACCGTCCGGGTCGCCGCCGGCCAGGCCGACGAGGACCAGCACCGCCGGGAGCGCCAGGCCGTCGTTGAGGCCGCTCTCGATGTTGAGCACCCGGCGCACGCCCGGGGGAACGTCCTCGCGGCCCACCAGGGCGGACGCGAAGACGGGGTCCGTGGGGGCGAGGACCGCTCCGAGGACCAGAGCCGAGGCCCAGGGCATCCCCGCGACCCAGTGACCGAGGGCGGCCACGAGACCGAAGGTCAGCGGCATCCCGACGAGCAGGGCGCGCGTGGGCTCGCGCCAGCTGGTCCGGAGCACGCGCAACGGGGCGTGCTGCCCGTCGGTGAAGAGGATGGCGAACAGGGCGACCTCCGCGGCGTGCTCCACCGCCGTCGCGTCGACGTCGATCCAGGACAGGCCCAGCGGGCCGGCCACGACGCCGACGGCCAGGAAGACCAGGGTGGTCGACAAGGGGCTCCGCGCGGCCAGGGAGGAGAGAAGCACGGCCAGCAGCAGGGCGAGACCGAAGACCAGGACGAGGGCGGTCATCGCTCACCCCAGCCGATCGTCGCCACGGAGCCGCCACAGGAACGGCAGGCTGAGCAGCAGCGCGGCGGAGGTGCAGAACCACATCGCGGCATAGCCCTCGGTCTCGTCCAGGACGGGCCGCGCCAGCAGCACCACCGCGCCGGTCACGACAGGGCCCAGGGTCGCTCCCACCCCGCGGAACAGGCCGAACAGGCCGGAGGCCGCGCCGTGGTTCTCCTCGGGCAGCAGGCGCATCAGCACCGAGAACGGCAGGGTCATCACCGTGGCCGCCCCCAGCGCGACCAGCGGGATGGCGCCCAGCACCCAGGAGTCCCGCCAGAAGCCGGGCAGCGCCATCCCGACGGCGTAGACCGACGTCGCGGCCATCAGCAGCCGGTGGTGCCCCCACCGGTCCGCTGCCCATCCTGCGGTCGGGGCCGCGATCGCGATCCCCACCGCCACGAGCGGGAACACGACGGTGGAGACGAAGGTCGAGCTGCGGTCCATGCCGACCACGAAGAACAGCACCACGAACGCGCGCAGGGCCGAGAGCGCGAAGTTCCACAGCGCCTGCGCGGTGCACAGCCGGCGGATCGACGGGTCCTTCAGGAGCTGCAGCACCTGGGAGGTCAGTCCCTGCGCGTCGTCGTCGTCGCTGCTGACGGGCCGGTCGAGATGGGGCCGTGCCCCGGCGACGAGCAGGGCCGAGGTGAGGACCACGGCGAGGGCGGCGGCGAGGAACGGCAGCGACGGCGTCACGTCGAGCAGGAGGCCCCCCGCGATCAGGGCGACCCCGACCCCTGTGACGCGCCAGGAGCTCTCCGCGCTGCGCGACCTCCCGCTGTGGCTCGCCGGCACGAGGTCGGGGTAGAGGGCCCAGTACGGCGCGAGGCAGGCGTAGTAGCCGGCGTACAGCACGACGAGGGTGGCGACGTACCACCAGACGGCCGCGGTGGCGAGCTCCGCGACGACCCCCACCCCGACCAGGGCCACCGCCACGACGGCGGCGCACGCGAGCATCAGCCGGAGCCGGTCGCGGACCTGGTGGGCGGTGCGGTCGGAGAAGGAGCCCAGCAGGCCCGGCATGAAGATCCCGAAGAAGCCCTCGCCCCCCACGAGCGCGCCGACCACCAGGGCGTTGCTGGACTGCTCGACCAGCACCGGGAGATAGGTCGAGACCACGGTCACGGCCATGGCGAGCCCCGCGGCCGGCGCGCCGAGGGTCAGCAGGAACGGGGTGCGGGCGGTGGCGTCCTCGGGACCGCGCTCGACGCGTCGGTCGGAGGAGGTCTCAGATGTCGGCATCGTCGCGCTCGTACCCCGCTGGCCCCGGCTCACTCGCGGGGCCGCTCCCCGGGTCGGTCCCGGCGTCGCGCCGCCGCATCAGGGCCAGCCGGTAGGCAACGGCGACCACCGGCACCGCGACCAGCGCCCCCAGGATGCCGGCCACGGAGGTGCCGGCCGCGACCACGAGCACGACCACCAGGGGGTGCAGCTGCAGGACCCTGCCCATCACGAGCGGCTGCAGCAGGTTGCCCTCCAGCTGCTGGACCAGCAGCACGCAGCCGAGCAGGATCAGGGCCTCGACCGGTCCGAGGGCGACCAGCGTGACCAGGCACGCGAGGCTGCCCGCCACGACCGATCCGACGATCGGCACGAAGGCCCCGAGGAAGACCAGGACGGTCAGCGAGGCGGCCAGGGGCACGCCCAGCACCAACATGGCCAGCCCGATCCCGAGGGCGTCGGCCGTCGCGATCACGGTGGTGCCCCGGACGTAGCCGGTCAGGACCTCCCACGTCGCGCGGCCGGCGGCGTCGACGCCCTCGCGGCGGCGGCTCGGCGCCCAGCGCACGGCCCACGCCCACATGGTGCGCCCGTCCTTGAGCAGGAAGAACCACGTGAACAGGGCCAGGAGGACGCCACTGAGCACCCGGGTCGCCATCCCCGCCCCCGCAGCCGGGCTCGGGAGCGCGCTCACGGCTCCGTCGGCGAGGTCCCGGGCGCCCTGCTCCAGGCGGCGGTCGGAGATCGGCAGGGGCAGGTCCTCGGCGAAGCGCCGCAGCCGGTCGAGGCCCTCGGTGACCGCGCCCTGCAGGTCCCCGCCCTGGGCCTGCGCGCGGGTCACCAGGAGCCCGACGGTCGCGGCGAGGACGCCGAGGGTCGCGAGCACCACGAGCAGGGAGGCCAGCCACGCGGGGAACCGCAGGTTGCGCAGCGCGCTCGCGGCGGGCTCCAGCAACGCGGTGAGCAGGACCGCGGCGACGACCGAGGCGGTCAGGGTGAGCACGCCGGCGAGCGCCCGGGTGACCACCACCAGCGTGCCCGCGAGCACCAGCACGCAGGCAGAGGTGAGGGCCCAACGGACGAGCCACGACGGGGGGAACCAGCGCACCCTTCACCGCTACCCGCGTGTTTGCGAAGCATGCGCCCGGGCACAGGAAACGGCACAGATGCATGCCCAAGCGCACCCTTTCCGTGAACAGGAGGCGACACGTGCTGACCGGACGAGACCAGCTGACCCGGCGGGACCAGCCGGCGGCGACCGGAGCTCGGAGGACGGACCGGTGAGCACGCCCGCGGACGCGGTCCGCGTCACGCTCGCCGGAGCGGGCCTGGTCCGTCCGCAGCTGATGATGCGGGCCTCCGGGGACCACCCGGACGCGGCAGCGGACGCCGTCGTCCGCGTGCTGGCGGCGCGCTGGCTGGTGCAGGTGGCGGGTGGCCGGTTCCTGTCCCGCCGGACCTACGCCCGCGCAGCCGCCACGATCGACCTCATCCACGCCGCCACCGCGGCCGCGTGGGCGGTCCGGGGACCGGCGCACCGCCGCGCCGCCGCCGGGAGCGCGACCCTCGCCACGGTGCTGGCCGCCTCGGACCTGGTGGCCGCTCGACGGCTCGCCCGACGAGCAGGCTGAGCGGCCCGCCCTCAGTCGCGCTGCGCCGCGCGCTCCTTGTCCTGCTTCCTGCTGGTGGGCCAGGTCCGTTCGATCTCGGCGTTGAGCTCGCCCCCGACGAGGACCGCGATCGACGAGACGTAGAGCCACAAGGTGACCGCGATGGGTGTCCCGAGGGAGTGGTAGAGCACGCCCTGGGCGGCGTCGCCGGCCCCCACGCCGCCCAGCGCCAGGTAGACGCGCAGCGCGGCGGCCGAGGCCAGCCAGAGCAGCATCGCGAGGACGGCTCCCGGCAGGTCTCGTCGCCACGGGGTGCGCCAGGGCACGCCGACGTGGAAGAGCGTGGTCAGGCCGGCCAGGACGACGGCGCCGAGCAGCGGCCACAGCAGCCACCCCGGGACACTGTCGGCGGACTCGGCGCCCGGGAGCACGGCGGCCACCAGCCGCGGGCCCAGGACGAGCACCGGCAGCACCGCCACCGCACCCACGAGCCCTCCGACGGTGAGCCCGAGGGCGAGTGCCCGCCGTTTCCAGACCGCACGCGGGGTCTCGATGTCGTAGGCGATCACCAGCGTCTCGAGGATGCGGCTCGTGGCGCGGGACCCGGTCCACAGGGCCAGCACGAGGCCGATCCCCACCACGTCGGCGCGTCCCGAGTCCACCACCTGTTGCGCCAGCGGCTGCCACGAGGCGTAGGTCGAGTCCGACAGGAACGCGTGCGGCACGTCGAGCAGCAGGCGGTCGAGCTGGTCCTGGCCCCCGGGGCCGAGGCGCGAGGCGACCAGGCCCAACGACCCCAGGACGACCAGGAGCAGAGCAGGCAGGGAGATCAGCACGAAGAGGGTCGCCTCGGCCGCCAGCCCCGGGACGCGGTCCTCGACCGACTCGCGCACGGTGCGCACCGCCAGCTGCAGGCCGGTGCGCGCCGGCTCGGGCGTGGAGGCCAGCAGTGCCTTCGCCCGGTCCCGACTGCGGTCCCGCCACTTCGACCACGTCCAGCGCAGGGGTCGTACCTCCTCGTCTCCGTGGACTCGTACCCAGCCGGACCTCCGCTACGCCGCGGGGCGTGCGGCGCGCGGTGGTGCAGGCCGCGACGAATGCATGCGACAGCGCATGGGTAGTGCAAGGTTCCGGACGGCGAGTGAGAGGACGTGGTCGACGTGCCTGACGTGCAGGAGACGGTGAGGAGCGACATCCCGCTACGCATGGACCGGCTGCCGTGGACGAGATGGCACTGGCTGATCATCGCCTCGCTCGGCACCGTGTGGGTGCTGGACGGGCTCGAGGTCACGATCAAGGGCGCGGTGGGCGCCTCGCTCAAGGACTCGATCGGCTTCTCCACCGTCCAGGTCGCGGGATCGGCCTCGATCTACATCTTCGGGGCGATCTCCGGTGCCCTGGTCTGGGGCTACCTGACCGACCGGTTCGGCCGCAAGAAGCTGTTCCTCGTCACCCTCGCCGTCTACCTCGTCGGGGTCGCCGTCACCGCCACGGCCGGGCTCTGGGTGAGCGGGAGCCTCACGTACTGGTGGTTCGCCGTCGGCCGGTTCCTCACCGGGACCGGGATCGGCGGGGAGTACAGCGCGATCAACTCGGCGATCGACGAGCTGATCCCGGCACGGGTCCGCGGCACCGTCGACCTCGCCGTCAACGGCTCCTACTGGCTGGGCGCGGCCGTCGCAGCGGCGCTGGGCTACCTCTACATCTCCGACCTGCCGTCCGACCTGGGGTGGAGGCTGGCGTTCGGCACCGGCGGCCTGGTGGCCATCGGCGTGCTCATGCTCCGGCTGCTCGTCCCGGAGTCCCCGCGCTGGCTGATCATCCACGGTCGCGAGGACGAGGCGGAGGAGGTCATGCGCGGCATCGAGGACAAGGTGAAGTCGCACACCGGTGAGGACCTGCCCGAGCCCGAGGGCGACCCGCTTGAGGTGCGCGCGCGGACGAGCACGGGCTTCCTGGAGATCGCTCGGACCGTCTTCAAGGTCTACCCCAAGCGGACCGTCGTGGGCTTCTCGCTGATGACCTCGCAGGCGTTCCTCTACAACGCGCTGTTCTTCACCTACGGCCTGATGCTGACCACCTTCTACGGCGTCTCGCCCGCCAGCGTGGGCCTGTTCCTGCTGCCCTTCGCGGTCGGCAACTTCCTCGGCCCGGTGCTGCTGGGCCCGCTCTTCGACCGGGTCGGCCGGCGGCCGATGATCGCCTTCACCTTCATCGCCGGGGGTGTGGCCGCCGTCGTCGTCGGCTGGATGTTCCAGGCCGAGCTGCTCGGCACCTGGACGCAGACCATCGCCTGGGTGGTGATCTTCTTCTTCGCCTCCGCCGGAGCCAGTGCGGGCTACCTCACCGTCAGCGAGACCTTCCCGCTGGAGATCCGCGCGATGGTGATCGCCTTCTTCTACGCCATCGGCACCGGCGTCAGCGGCATCCTCGGACCCTGGCTGTTCGGGCAGCTGATCTCCAGCGAGTCCCGGATCCAGGTCTTCTGGGGCTACGCCGCCGCCGGAGCCGTGATGGTGGTGGCCGGCATCGTGCACGCCACGATGGGCGTGCGGGCGGAGCAGCAGGCGCTCGAGGACATCGCGGCTCCCCTCTCGGTCGAGGAGGCGGAGGAGGACGACGGGCAGTCGCAGCAGCCGGAGGACGAGGGCGCCGAGCAGGGCGACGACGACGAGCGTCCCGTGGCCCAGGCCAGGTCCGGCGGCCTGCCCCAGGTGACGGAGCCGTACGACGACCGGGAGGACCTGGAGCGCGAGACCACGGTGCTGGCGACCGCGCTGGACTCCGACGGTCCGGCGGGCCGTCGCGAGCTCGCCCGCCGGGTGCGGGCGCAGTACTGGGGCCCTGGCCGCTACGCCCGAGCCGTGCGCCACGGGCGCCGGACCGGCCGGATCGCGAGCGACGGCGGCCGGCTGGTGGCGACCGGTGCCGGTCTGCCCGACCAGCGGGGCGCTCGGCAGGACGAGGACTCCTAGCGCCGCGCGACTGCCGGTCCAGACGGCTGACCTCTAGGGTGCAGGAGTGACCGCGCGCGACGACCTGGCCGACGCCTTCGTGACCGCCAGCCGCGCCCTCATCGGCGTGGCGGTGCACTCGGTCAACACCGCCAGGATCGACATCACGGTGACGCAGTACCGCCTGCTGGTGCTGGTCTCCGAGTCCGACCGCAGCGTCGGCGACATCGCCGAGCACCTCGGCGTGAACCAGTCCAACGCCAGCCGGCACTGCGACCGGCTGCAGCGGCTGGGCCTGGTCGAGCGCCGGCGCTCCGGTGCGGACGCCCGGATCGTGTTCATCGCGCTGACCGACCAGGGTCGCGCCCTGGTCGAGGAGGTCACGGCTCGCCGGCGCGAGGAGGTGCGCCGGCTCCTGGACGCGATCCCGGTCAGGGACGCGCGTGCCCTGATCGGCGTGCTCGAGGTGTTCAACCGGGCTGCGCTGGAACAGGACCACTCGCCCTGGCTCCGGGATCCGTGGTGATCCCGGCTCAGGACAGCTCGCTGAAGCTCTCCACCGCCTCGCGCGGGCCGGAGACGATGACCAGGTCGTCGTCCTCGACGACGGTCTCGGCGGTGGCGTAGGTGAAGTCCTGCCCGGCGCGCTTGACCCCCACGACGGTGACGCCGTGCCGCGAGCGCGGCCGGGACTCGCCGAGGGGCTTGCCGTGCAGGCTCCGCGGCGGGCGGGTCTTGACGATCGCGTAGCCGTCGTCGAACTCGATGTAGTCCAGCATGCGCCCGCGCACCAGGTGGGCGACCCGCCTGCCCATGTCGTGCTCGGGTCGCACCACGTGGTGGACGCCGATCTGCAGCAGGATCCTGGCGTGGGGCTCGCTGATCGCCTTGGCCCAGATGTCACGGACCCCGAGCGTGAGCAGCACGGAGGCGGACAAGATGCTGGCCTCGAGGTCGCTGCCGATCCCGACGACGGCCCGGCTGAACTCGTGCAGCGACAGCTGGCGCATCGCCTCCTCGTCGGTGGTGTCCGCCTCGACGACGTGGGTGAGCTCTCCGGCGAGGGACTGCACGACCCGGTGGTCGCTGTCGATGCCGAGCACCTCGACGCCCTGAGCGGCCAGCTCGAGGGCGAGGGACCGGCCGAACCGGCCCAGCCCGATCACCGCGACCGGGTCGCTGTCCATGCGCATCTGCCTAGCCAATGAGGGGCCGTCCTTCCGGGAGGGTGTAGCGCCGCTGCCGCTCCCGCAGCGCCAGCGCCGAGACCAGGGTGATCGGGCCCAGGCGGCCCACGAACATGAGGACGACCAGGACCAGCTGACCGCCCGACGGCAGGTCGGCGGTGATCCCCGTGGACAGTCCGACGGTCGCGAACGCGGAGACGCTCTCGAAGAGCACGTCGCGGGTGGGCAGGTCGGTGAGCTCCAGCAGCACCAGCGTCGAGGCGACGACCAGTCCGACCGAGAGCAGGGCCACCGTGAGCGCCTGCCGCTGCACCCGCTCGCCGATCCTGCGGTCGGCGGCGTTGACGTGTCGCTCGCCGCGCACCTCGGCGTAGATCACGAAGAAGAGGATGACGAAGGTGGTCACCTTGATGCCGCCGGCCGTGCCCGCGGAGCCGCCGCCGATGAACATCAGCACGTCGGTGCCCAGCAGGGTCCCGTCGCCCATCTGGCCGTAGTCCACGCTGTTGAAGCCCGCGGTGCGCGGCATCACCGCCTGGAAGAACCCCGCCAGCAGCCGGCCCGGCGTGTCCAGCGCCCCCAGCGTGCCGGGGTTGCTCCACTCGGCCACGGTGACGAACGCCGTGCCGAGCACCAGCAGGGCGGCCGTGGTGCCGACGGTCAGCCGGGTGTGCAGGCTCCACCTCCGCGGCGACCTCAGCTGCCGCCGCAGCTCGAACAGCACGGGGAAGCCGAGCCCCCCGAAGATGACGGCCACGGCGATGGGCAGGCAGACCCAGGGGTCGGTCACGAACCGCACCAGGCTGTCGCTGTAGAGCGAGAACCCCGCGTTGTTGAACGCCGACACCGCGTGGAAGACCCCGAGCTCGAGCGCTCGCGGCCAGGACTCGTCGTACCCGACGACGAAGCGGGCGGTGAGCACGGCCGCCGTGGCGGACTCGAACACCAGGCTGACCTTGGCGACCCCCACGACCACGGCCCTGACGTCGCCGAGGCCCAGGCTCTTGGTCTCCGCGGCGGTGGTGAGGCGCGTACGCAGTCCCATCCTGCGCGAGAGCAGCAGGCCCACCAGCGAGGCGAGCGTCATGATCCCGAAGCCGCCGACCTGGATCAGCAGCAGGATCACCGTCTGGCCGAAGCCGCTCCAGTAGGTCGGGGTGTCCACCGTGATCAGCCCGGTGACGCACACCGCGCTGGTCGCGGTGAACAGGGCGGTGAGCAGGGGCGCGCCTCCCGGGCCGGCCCTGGAGACCGGGAGCGCCAGCAGGACCGTGCCCACCAGCACGGCTGTGGCGAAGGCCAGCGCGATCACCTGGGCAGGGTGCCGGAGGAACGGCCTGCCCGGGGCTCGCAGGTTCGCCATCGAGTCGCCGTTCTGGATCGGGTAGGGGCGTGTCACCGTAACGCAGCCGGTGGTTGCCGGTCCCTGCCGCTGGGCACAGGTCGCCCCGTGGTGACCGACACGAAGAGCTCTGCGCGTGAGGCGGGCGTGAGCACCGCTCGACCGCAGCCCACCCTGCGCGAGGGGCGCGTCCTGCGCCGCCGCGGCGATGCCGACGGGTTCGACCGCTGGCTGGCCGCGGTGATGGAGCGGTCGGACCCGTTCATGGCGTGGCTCGGTGTGGTCTTCGCCCTCCTCGTCGGCTTCCAGCTCGCGGCCGACCTGCGCCCACCGGCCGGTCGCGCCCTCGACGTGATCGGCTGGACCATCTGGGGCGTGTTCCTGGTCGACTTCGCCGGCAAGCTGGTCCTCGCCCCGCGGCGTGGGGCGTTCCTGCGTCGGCACTGGTTCCAGGTGCTGGCCCTGTTGCTGCCGACGCTGCGGCTGTTCAGCTTCCTGCGCCTGCTGAGGCTCGGGAGGGCGCTGCCCGCGGCCCGGGTGGTCACCACGTCCTACCGCACGGCCGGGACGGCGCGCCATCTGCTCCGCTCCCGCATCGGCTACCTCGGCGGCCTGGCCACGGTCATCACCATCGCGATCGCCGAGCTCGGCTACGTGTTCGAGCACCGGCCCGGCGGCACCATGCAGGGCTTCGCCGACGCGGTCGTGTGGGCCGCCAGCCTGGTGCTCGGCATGCAGGCCGACCCCGTGCCCACCAGTCTGGGCGGACAGCTGGTGATGCTGGCCGGGTTCGCGACGGGTCTCGTCCTCGTCGCGACCCTGGCCGGCACCCTGGGCGCGTTCCTGCTCGAGGGCCGGTCCGAGCGCGACGCCGCGGCGCCGGGCGAGCCGCGCCACTAGGTCGTCAGCGACCCGAGCCGATCCTGGCGATCGGTGTGCCGACGTGCCGCAGGCCGGTGCCGGTGTCGACCTCCGGGTCGACCCCTTCCTGGAAGAGCACGATGATGTCGGAGCCGCCGAACTGGAAGTAGCCGAACTCCTCGCCCTTGGTGACGTCGGTCCCCGGCACGGTCGTGAGGGTGACCGAGGCGACGTGCGACATGCCCACCGGGATCACTGCGACGGTGCCGATGTCGCCGTGGTCGGACGCCGAGGTGTCGAGGGTCAGCACGCCCCGCACCTGGGTGAACTCGTAGCCGGATTGGGTGCTGTCCTTCGAGCTGAGCTGGTGGTCCTCGAGCGCGACCTCCATGTAGACCCGGCCGGGGAGCACGAACGACTCCTCGACCCGGCCGGACACGGGGACGTGGTAGCGGTGGTACGCCGAGGGCGGCAGCATGTAGTGCACGAACGTGCCGCCGGCGAACGCGTCGGCGTGGCGCGAGCCCTCGAGCAGCTGCGCGACGTTGCCGTAGCGGTGGGTGCCCTTGACCGTGACGTCCGGGATGTTCGACTCGCCGTCGATGCCGTAGGAGTGGCGGAACAGGCAGTCGGCCGGGGACGTCACGACCCGGTTGTCCGCGGGCGCGGAGATCGGCCGCAGCCCGGGGTTGAGCTCTCGCGCGAAGAACTGGTTGAACGTGAGCCAGCCGCTCGGCGAGTTGGGCCGGCCGTCGATCAGCGACTCCTCGACGGTGTACTCCGGTGCGTTGGCCCGGAAGGAGTCCAGCAGCTCGGGGCTGAACGAGTCGGGGGTGTCGAGGAAGCTCCCCCACTGGCGGGCGAAGTCGGTCAACCAGTCCTGGAAGGCCGGGAAGCTCTCGACGATGGCGCCGTCCCCGTCCTCGGCGACCTTCTGGTCGACCAGCCAGAAGAAGTGCGCCAGCCGGTCGCTGACCTCCTTGGCGTAGCGGTCCTCCGGAGCGGACACCTTCCACGCCGGCGCGTCCGTCTGCTGGGGGATCCACCGGATGAAGCGCCGCAGGTAGTCGGCGTAACCCGACAGGTCGGTGGGCCACTCCAGCGCGTCGACCAGGTCGGCGTCGAGCTCGGCGCGCGCACGCTCCCTGGCCTGGGTGAGGGACTGCTCCAGCAGCGGGCCGAGGTCGGCGTCGTCGTGCAGGAGCCTCTCGAGGTCGTCGACGACCTGGTCGGGCCGGTTCATGGATCCTCCTCGGGTCGGGTTGGTCACGGGTCGTGTGGATCGGACGAGGGCCGAGGCGGCTCAGAAGTCGAACGAGGCGTCGCCGCCGTGCTCGCGGCCGCCCGCGCGCTGCAGGTGGATCCGCCGCGCGAGGCGGATCGCGGGCCGCGCGAGGAACTCGATGCTGCCGAGCAGGAACAGCCAGGTGCCCGCGCGGCTCGAGCCCCAGAGGAACAGCGCGCTGCCCGCCACGAACCAGAGCGCGATCAGGACGTCGTTGGCGATGCTCAGTGACTCGTAGCGGCGACGGACGACGAGCTCGTCGTCTCCCACGCGCATGGTGAGGTCGCGGCCGGACGGCATGGCGGCCCCTTCCAAGATCGATGCGCTTGCGCACACATCATCCCAAGGGGTGTGTCTGCTCAAACGTCGTGGCCGTTCCGTCCCCTGACTCGTCGCGTGCACGGGTGCACCATGAGGTGGTGAGGCGAGGGCGCGAGCAGAGGACGTGGCTGCTGCTCGCCCGGATCGGCCTGGTGGGTCTCGGCTTCGTCGGGGGCTTCGTGCTGGTCTACGTGGTGACGGTCCGCACCGTCGAGGGGCGCCTCTTCGGCGACGCGTCGCTGCGCGGCGCCCTGCTGACCCGATCCGCCCTGGCCGACGCGTCCGACGTGGTCCTCGGCGTGGTCTCGGTCGCCTCGCTGCTGGGCGCCCTGGCGACGGTCGCGACGATCGCCCTCGTCCGGCTCACACCGGTCGGCGGTGTCGCCGCCGTGGGGATCATGATCGGGGCCAACGGCTCGGCGCAGGTGCTCAAGCGCTTCCTGCTGGACCGGCCCGACCTCGGCATCTCCGAGGTCGCACCGGCCACGCTCAACAGCCTTCCCAGCGGCCACGTCACCGCCGTCTTCTCCGCCGTGGCCGCGTTCGTGCTGGTGGTCCCGGTGCGGTGGCGGTACGCCGCCTCGCTCGCCGGGCTCCTCGTGGCGCTGGTGACCGCGCTGGCCACGATGTCGGCGGGGTGGCACCGCGCCGGGGACTCGATGGCCGCCTTCCTCCTGGTGGGGGCGTGGGCCGTGGTGGCCGCGGTCGTCGTCCTGGTCGCCGAGCCTCGGCGTGCGGCGGACCCGCCGTTCGAGTGGCCGTCCTCCGTGCGGTGGCTGGTCGCCGCCTTCGTCGGCGCGGCCGGGCTCGGGCTGGGGCTGGGGGCGCTCCTGGACGCGGTGGGCCCGCTCCGGGACGCGCCGCTCGGCTCGTTCGTGGCCTTCTGCGTGGGTGGGCTGCTGATCGTCGCCACCGGCATCCTGACGGTCCTGGGTGTGCTCCTCGTGCTCGCGGACGTGGGCGCGGCTCGCGCGACGCGCCGTGTGTGAGGGTGGGGCCATGAGCGAGACCGTGGCCGACGTCGCCGTGATCGGCGGAACGGGGTTCTACTCCTTCCTGGAGGACCCGACCGAGCACCCGGTGTCCACCCCGTACGGCGAGCCGTCGGCGCCGGTGGCCGTCGGCACGGTGGCGGGCCGCGAGGTCGCCTTCCTCCCGCGGCACGGGCCGCACCACGAGCACCCGCCGCACGGCATCAACTACCGCGCCAACGCCTGGGCCCTGCGGTCCCTCGGCGTGCGCCAGGTGCTGGCGCCCTGCGCGGTCGGCGGGTTGCGCGACACCGTCGCTCCGGGCGACCTGGTCGTGCCGGACCAGCTGGTCGACCGCACCCACCGCCGCATCGGCTCCTTCGTCGAGCGCGGGGCCGTGCACCTGCCCTTCGCCGACCCCTACTGTCCCCGGGTCTCGGCCGCCCTGGTCGGCGCGGACGCCGACGTCCGGCACGGCGGCACCATGGTCGTGGTCGAGGGGCCGCGCTTCTCCACGCGCGCCGAGTCGCGGGCCTATGCCGCGTCGGGGTGGGACCTGGTCAACATGACGGGGGCGCCCGAGGCGCAGCTCGCCCGCGAGCTCGGCCAGTGCTACGCGGCGCTCGCCCTGGTCACCGACATGGACGCCGGCGCCGAGTCGGGCGGCGGGGTCGGCCAGGAGGAGGTGTTCGCGCTGTTCCGGGCCAACCTCGAGCGGCTGACCGGCTTGCTGGGCAAGGCGATCGCCGCCCTGCCCGAGCCGGGGGGCTGCACGTGTGACTCCTGGAGCGAGGGCATCGAGCTCACCTACGAGGTGCCGTCGCCGTGAGGGTCCTGCTCACCGGCTCGGCCGGCTTCGTCGGCACCGCGACCGGCACCGCGCTCGAGCGCGCCGGCCACGAGGTGGTCCGCGTCGACCTGATGCTCGAGCGCGCCCACGGCGACCAGACGCCGCCCGAGGGCACCCACCGCCTCGACGTCCGCGACGCCGCGACCGACCCCCGGTGGGCCGACCTCCTCGAGGGCGTCGACGTGGTGTGCCACCAGGCCGCGCTGGTCGGGGCCGGGGTCACGGTCGCCGACCTGCCCGAGTACGCCTCCCACAACGACCTCGGCAACGCCGCCCTCCTCGCCGGCATGCATGCCGCCGGGGTGGGCCGGCTCGTCCTGGCCTCGTCGATGGTGGTCTACGGCGAGGGCCGCTACCTGTGCCTCGACCACGGCCCGGTCCCGACACCGGGGCCGCGACCGCTGGCGTCGCTGGAGGCCGGGGACTTCGAGCACCGGTGCCCGTCCTGCGGACTCCACCTCGACTGGGACACGGTGGGCGAGGACGCCCGGCTCGACCCGCGCAGCAGCTATGCCGCGAGCAAGCTCGCCCAGGAGCACTACGCCTCGGCGTGGGTGCGCCAGGCGGGTGCCTCGGCGATCGCGCTGCGGTACCACAACGTCTACGGGCCGGGCATGCCGCGCGACACCCCCTACTCCGGCGTCGCGGCCATGTTCCGCTCCTCGCTCGAGCGCGGCGAGCGTCCGCGGGTCTTCGAGGACGGCGGGCAGATGCGCGACTTCGTGCACGTCACCGACGTCGCGCTGGCCAACCTCGCCGCGGTCGAGGCAGCGGCCGACGGCGAGGCCGGCCACTTCGCGGCGTACAACGTCTGCTCGGGGCGGCCGATCAGCATCCTGGACGTGGCCCGACGGGTCGCGGCCGGCTCGGGTCGTGGCCTCGAGCCCGAGGTGACCGGCGGGTTCCGGTCCGGTGACGTGCGGCACGTCGTCGCCTCGCCGGAGCGGGCCCGCGCCGAGCTCGGCTTCAGGGCGCGGATCGGGCCCGACCAGGGGCTCGCGGAGTTCGCGACCGCGCCGCTGCGTGCCTGACCGGGCGGCTCACCAGGTCGTGTAGAGCAGGTGCTGCACCAGCAGCGCGGTGAGCACCTGCAGCGCCAGACCGGGGCGACGCCACCGGGGTGGCAGCAGCGCGAGCGACAGCGTCAGCCAGGGCACGAACGGCAGCCAGATGCGCTCGGCCTCGGCCTTCGACATCTGCGAGAGGTCGGCCAGGACGACGGTCGTGGTGGCCGCGCCGACGAGCCACACCACGGCGCGGACGCCCTCGGGGTCGCTGTCGCGCAGCCGGTGCCGCCCCTCGGCCAGCCCGCCGAGACCGGCCCCCAGCAGAGGGCCGGCGGCCACCAGCAGCGCGCCCAGGTTGCCCCACAGCCAGTACGCCGCCGGGCGGTCCTTGGCCAGCCCGGCCCAGTAGCGGTCGACCAGCACCGGGTAGGCCTCCCACCAGGCGAACCCGCCCGCGGCCAGCGCGAGCACCGGGACCAGCGCCGCGAGGGCCGCGACCGGCAGCGGCCACCAGGAGCGCGCGACGACGAGGACCGCCAACGCCAGCAGGCCGAGCAGGGGCAGGCCGTAGGAGCACACCACCGCCCAGCCGAGCAGGAGCCCGGCGAGCACCGCCCAGCCGACGAGCGCCCGTCGCCGCCGTGCGCGCGCCGCCAGGGCGAGGGCGGCCAGCCCCCAGGCCGCCACGGCGGCGAACAGGGCGTCGGCGGAGACCGCGAGGAACACCGCGGCCGGCGTCAGCACCAGGAAGGGCGCGGCGCGGCGGGCCAGGTCGGCGGCGCCGAGCGCGCGGCAGGCGACCAGCACGGCCAGGGGGATGGTCGCGGCGACCGCGGTCACCACCAGGGCCGCGGCGAGGTCGCTGCCCAGGCCCACCCGGTCCAGCCCGACGAACATCAGCAGCGCGCCCGGGGGGTGGCCCGCGACGTGGATCGGCCAGTTGTCCGGGCTGCGGTAGGGGATCCGGTCGACGAAGGTCGAGAGCATCACCCCCACGTCGGCGACACCGCGCGCGGTCACGAGGTACTCCGTGCGGTTGGCCATCGTGCGGGTCAGCCCGGCGGTGCCGTCGACCAGGGCGAGCGAGAGCAGCCACGCCAGGCCGCCGGCGTACGACGTCAGGAGGAGCCGGCGCCACGGCGCGCGACGCGCCCACCGGTCGGCGTGCAGGAGCGCGACGACCCCGAGCAGGATCGCCGGCAGCGTGCCCGGCCCCATGCCCGGCTGCCAGAACCCGTGCAGCGGCGGAGCGCCGAACCGGTCGCTGCGGGCGCGCACGTCCCAGCCGAGCAGCGGCGGGAGGGCGAAGGAGAGGAGGAGCAGGACACCCGCGACCGCGAGGCCGGACCGGGCACCCAGGGCTCGCCGCGTCGGACGCGTGGCCGGGGCGGCGGTCATGGGCCTCAGCCTAGGCACCCCCACCGGGCCGTCCGGGTGCGCGTCGCGGTGACGTCACGGGTCCGTAAGGACTTCGGGCGGTTCTCGGGGTCCGGACCTGGATACCTTCCCTAGGGTGACCACCTGCGACCTCGTGCTCCCGTGCCGGGACGAGGGACCTGCCCTGCGCCAGCTCCTGCCGCGCGTGCCCGAGACCTTCTCGGTGATCGTCGTCGACAACGGCTCGCGCGACGACACCGCTCGCGTGGCCGCCGACCTCGGCGCCCGCGTCGTCCCCGAGTCCGTGCCGGGCTACGGCGCGGCCGTGCACGCGGGCCTCGAGGCGGCCACGGCCGACTACGTCGCCTTCATGGACGGGGACGGCTCCTTCGATCCCGACCAGCTGCTCCCGCTGCTCGACGACGTCACCTCGGGACGCGCCGACCTCGCGGTCGGCCGGCGCCGGCCGGTGCGGTCCGGCGTCTGGCCGTGGCACGCCCGCGCCGGCAACGCGCTGATCGTCGCCTGGCTGCGCCGCCGCATCGGCATGGACGCCCACGACATCGCCCCGATGCGGGTGTGCCGTCGCGAGGCGCTGCTGGACCTCGGGCTGCAGGACCGGCGGTTCGGCTACCCCGTCGAGCTGCTCCAGGCGGTGACCCGGGCGGGGTGGCGGCTGAGCGAGCACGACGTCGGCTACCACCCCCGCGCCGAGGGCACGCGGTCGAAGGTCTCCGGGTCCGTGCGCGGCACGCTGCGCACCGCCCGCGACTTCTGGCGGGTGCTGTCGTGAAGATGCTCGTGGTGGCCAAGGCCCCGGTCCCGGGCCGGGTCAAGACGAGGCTCGGGGACGACGTCGGGCACGAGGCCGCCGCCGCGGTCGCCGCCGCGTCCCTGCTCGACACCCTCGAGGCCTGCAACGCCGCGTCCGCGGACCGCCACCTCAGCCTGGCGGGGGACCTCGCCGAGGCGGTCGACGGGCCCCGGATCGTCGAGGCCCTGAGCGGCTGGACGGTGACCGCGCAGCACGGCGACGGCTTCGCCGAGCGGCTCGCGGGTGCCCACCGCGACGCCGGGCCCGGGGTGGTCGTGCAGATCGGGATGGACACCCCGCACGTCACCGCAGCCGGACTGCACGCGGCGGCCGCCGCGCTCGACGGTCACGACGCGGTGCTCGGCCCGGCGTGGGACGGCGGCTGGTGGGTCCTGGCGCGGCGCGATCCCGATCACGCCCAGGCCCTGGCCGCGGTGCCCATGTCGACGCCGTCGACGCTGGAGGACACCCAGGCCGCGCTCGAGCGCGCAGGGTGCCGGGTCCGGCGTACCTCGGCGATGCGGGACGTCGACACCGTCGCCGACGCCGACCACGTCGCCGCGCTGGCTCCCGGGACCCGCTTCGCCGCCGTCTGGCGCGAGGTGCGCTCGTCGACAGGAGGCCGCTGATGAGCGCCGACGGCTCGTTCACCCACGTGTTCGCCAGCGCGCTGCGCGGCGACCCCACCACGGTCTCCTGGGTGGGGGAGGAGCCACGGGTGCTGCCGGTCTCCACGTGGACCCGACCCGCGGACGAGGTGGACCTGGCGCTGGTCGGGCTCTGCGAAGGCCCGACCATCGACATCGGCTGCGGTCCCGGCCGCCTGACCGAGGCGCTGGCGGCTGCCGGCCATGCGGCGCTGGGGATCGACGTGGTCGACGCCGCCGTCGAGCTGGCCCGCGAGCGTGGGGTGGCAGCGGTGCGGCGCGACGTGTTCGACCAGCTGCCGGGGGAAGGACGCTGGGGCACGGCCCTGCTCGCCGACGGCAACATCGGGATCGGCGGCGACCCGGTCGCTCTGCTGCGGCGCGTCCGCGCGGTGCTCGACCCGCGGGGCCGCGTGGTCGTCGAGGTGGCCGGACCCGGCGTGTCGACGGTGCAGGGCTGGGCTGTGCTCGAGGGCGCCTCCCACCGCAGCCGCCCGTTCCGCTGGGCCGTCGTGGGGCTCGACGACGTGCCGGTGATCGCCGCCGACGCCGGGTTCGCCGCGACCTGCACGCACCACCTGGGCGACCGTTGGGCCGTCGTGCTGCGGGAGGTGGGTGGATGAGGCCGCCGCGCCCGGAGGACTTCACCTCCCGCCTGCGCAGTCCGGCGGTGGCCGCGCGGGTGGGGCTCTGGCTCGGTGTCGCCTTCGGGATCTGCTTCCTCACCGGCCTGGTCAGCCACTACGCCCAGCTGCCCAGCCGGCCGGTGCCGTTCCCCACCAGCCCGAGCTGGGGCTACCGGGTGACGCAGGGCCTGCACGTCACGTCCGGGGTGGCCGCCATCCCGCTGCTGCTGGTCAAGCTGTGGACGGTGCTGCCCAACCTGGCCGCGGCGGTGCCGCGGGCGCCGCGCCGCCTGCTGCTCACCCTGCTCGAGCGGGGGTCCATCGCGGTGCTGGTCGCCGCCGCGATCTTCCAGCTGGCCAGCGGCCTGGCCAACTCCGCACAGTGGTACCCGTGGACGGCGTTCTCCTTCCGCACCGTCCACTACGCCGTGGCGTGGATCGCCATCGGCGCGCTGCTCGTGCACGTCGCGGTCAAGCTGCCGCTGATCCGCGCCGCGCTGGGCGCCGACATCGACGCCACCACCCACGACCGGACCGGTGCCGACCGGCCGGGGGCCATCTCGCGGCGGGCGCTGGTGCGCAGCGCGTTCGTCGCCTCGGGGGTGGCGGTGCTGGCCACCGCGGGCGCCTCCGTGCCGTGGCTGCGGCAGGTCTCGGTCCTCGCCGTGCGCTCCGGCGACGGGCCGCAGGGAGTGCCGATCAACAAGTCGGCGGAGGCCGCGCGCGTCGGGCCCGCGGCGACGGACCCGGCGTACGCCCTGCGGGTGCTGGTCGACGGGCGCGAGGTTGCCGCGCTCGGTCTGGAGGACCTGCGCGCGCTGCCGCAGCACGCCGAGGAGCTGCCGATCGCCTGCGTGGAGGGGTGGAGCGCCTCGGGCACCTGGAGCGGCGTCCGCGTGCACGACGTGCTGCGCGCGGCCGGGGTGCCGCCGGGGACCGACGTCGTGGTCGCCTCCCTGCAGCCGCGGGGTCCCTTCCGCCGGACCGTCCTGCCGGCCAACTTCGTCTCCGACGACCGCACCCTCCTGGCGCTGGACCTGGCCGGCCAGCCCCTCACCCTCGACCACGGCTTCCCGTGCCGGATCATCGCGCCCAACCGTCCCGGCGTGCTGCAGACCAAGTGGGTCGGTGCCCTGGAGGTGAGCACGTGAGGACGCGCGCGGTGCTCGGAGCCGTCGGCCTCCTCGTCGGGACGTACGGCGCGTGGCTGCTGGTCTCGCGCCAGGACCTCGGCCAGCTGGTCGAGGTCGCGGCGTGGTTCGCCGGCGGGGTCCTCGCCCACGACGCGCTGCTGTCCGGGCTGCTGCTGCTCCTCGGGCTGCTCGGCACCCGGCTGCTGGCACCCGCGTGGCGCGCGCCGGTCACGGTGGCGCTCGTCGTGTGGGGCACGCTCACGGTCGTCGCGGTGCCGGTGCTCGGCCGCTTCGGCGCCCGCGCCGACAACCCGACGCTGCTGGACCGCCCCTACCTCGCCTCGTGGCTGGTGCTGACCGGGCTCGTGGTCGCGGCGGTGCTCGTCGCAGGGATCGTCGGCGCACGCCGGGCCGGGCCGGGGGAGGATGGGTGACCATGGCCCACGTGCTCGTCGTCGACGACGACCGCACCATCCGTGAGGTGGTCGCGGACTACCTGCGCGCGGCCGACCACCGGGTCAGCGAGGCCGCGGACGGCGCCGCTGCGCTGGCCGCCGAGCACGAGGACCCCGCCGACCTGGTGGTGCTCGACGTGATGATGCCCGGCCTCGACGGGCTCGAGGTGTGCCGCCGGCTGCGGCGCAGCTCCGACGTCCCGATCGTGCTGCTCACCGCGCTCGGCAGCGAGCAGGAGCGCGTCGTGGGGTTGGAGACCGGGGCCGACGACTACGTGACCAAGCCGTTCAGCCCGCGCGAGCTCGTGCTGCGCGTGGACTCGATCCTGCGCCGCTCCAGCGGTCGGCGCGACCCCGACGTGCCGGACGTCCTGGTCGACGGCACCCTCGTGGTCGACCGCGCGCGTCGCGAGGTGACCCTCGACGGGCAGTCCCGGGCGCTCACCGCGCGCGAGTTCGACCTGCTCGCGCACCTCGTGGCGCACCCGGGCACCGTGTTCTCCCGTGACGACCTCCTGCAGCAGGTGTGGGGCTGGTCCTTCGGCGACCAGTCCACGGTGACGGTGCACGTGCGGCGGCTGCGCGAGAAGGTCGAGACCGACCCGACCGTGCCGAGCCGCCTGCTCACGGTCTGGGGCGTCGGCTACCGCTGGGAGCCGGTGGCCCGGGAGGACACATGAGCGACGCCGTCGAGATCTGGTTCGTCGCCGGGCTCTCCGGCCTCGCGGTCGGGACGCTCGGTCTCCTCGCCGGGTGGCTGCTGCGCCGCCGCACCCTGCGCTGGCAGCTCGCGCTGGTCGCCGTCGTCACGGTCCTCACCGTCATCGTCGGCATCCAGGCCGTGGCGCAGCGGATGCTGCTGTCCCGGCACGACCTGTGGGTCACCACGATCGTCACCACCGCGGCCGGTCTGGTCTCGCTGCTCGTCGCCCTGCTGCTGGGCGCCGCGCTGGTGCGGTGGTCGCGCACCCTGCGCGACGACGTACGCCGGGTGGGGGACGGAGGCGTCTCACCGGCGCTGCCGCAGGGGCCCGCGGAGTTCCGCGAGCTGTCCGCCGAGCTCGCCGCTGCCCAGCAGCGGCTGTCCGAGGCGCGTGACCGCGAGCGCCGCCTGGAGGAGTCCCGGCGCGAGCTGGTGTCCTGGGTCTCGCACGACCTGCGTACTCCGCTGGCCGGGCTGCGCGTGATGACCGAGGCGCTCGAGGACGGCATCGCCTCCGACCCGGCTCGCTACCACCGCCAGATCCGCGAGGAGGTCGAGCGGATGGTGCGGATGGTCGACGACCTCTTCGAGCTCTCGCGCATCCATGCCGGCGTGCTGCGTCCGGCCCTCGAGCGCGTCCTGGTGGGCGACCTGGTGAGCGAGGCGATCGCAGCCGCCGACCCCGTCGCCCGCGCGCGCCGCGTCCGGCTGGGTGGCGAGGTCGACCAGGGGCTGCTCGTCGCGGCCGACCCGGCCGGGCTGTCCCGGGTGCTGGCGAACCTCATCGCCAACGGCATCCGGCACACCCCGGCCGACGGCACGGTCCACGTCGCCGCCCGGTCCGTCCCCGGCGCGGTGGAGCTGACCGTCACCGACGGGTGCGGCGGCATCCCGGACGACGCGCGGGACCGGGTCTTCGAGGTCGCCTTCCGCGGCACGTCGGCGCGCACGCCCGACGCCCCCGACGAGGTCGACGTGCACACCTCCCGCGCCGGGCTGGGGCTCGCCATCGTCAAGGGCATCGTCGACGCCCACGACGGGGTCGTCGGGGTGGAGAACGTCAGCGAGCCCGCCCCAGGGTGCCGGTTCCTGGTGCGGCTCCCGGGAGGCAGCGAGGACGGCGGTCCCGCGCGCGGCGTCCGCAGCCCCGTCCCGAGCGCGTAGGGGCCGAGCCCGCCCGGGGGGCCGGACCAGTGGACCTCATCCGGGTTGGGTGATGTGGCCCGCGCACCGGGAGCAGAGAGTGGGACGGACCGAGAGAGCCGTTCCCAGGAAGAGGTCGTGGCCGTGACGAAGACGTTGGACGAACTGGGTCCCGTGGACTGGCTCGTGGTGGAGTTCCCCGGCACCGACTACGGGAAGGGCCAGGTGGCGCCGCACCTCCAGGACCTCGTCGACCGTGACCTCGTGCGCGTGCTCGACATGGTCTTCCTCCGCAAGGACGAGCACGGCGAGCTCGAGCTGGCCGAGATCTCCGACCTGGACGACAGCGAGCTCGGGCAGCTGCGTGCCTCGGAGGCCGAGCTGGCGATGGTGCTCTCCGAGCAGGACGTCAGCGACCTGGCCGAGACCATCGAGCCGGGGAGGTCGGCGGTCGTGCTGGTCTGGGAGAACCAGTGGGCAGCGCCGTTCGGCTCCGCCGTCCGTCACGCCGGGGGCCAGCTGGTCGCCAGCGGACGCATCCCGGTCCAGGCCGTGCTGGCCGCGATCGAGGCCGACGAGACCGACGAGACCGATGACGAGGAAGGGATCTGACCATGCCACTTGCAGCCCGACGCAGGCGCAGGACCGCAGCCGCGGTCGGCGGCGCCGTGGTCGTCGCCCATGGAGTGAACCGACGGCACGACCGGCGGGAGGACCGCCGCGACGACCGGCAGGACCGGCGGGAGGACCGGCGCGAGCGCCGCTTCTAGCCACAGCTCCTCACACGAGGCGGGTGCGGTCCGCGTGGCGACGGCCACGCGGACCGCACCCGTTCCAGGGGTCGCGCCGGCTGGTCGAGACCGGCGTTGACGACGATACCTAACGTCATTAGTTTTGCCTCATGCCGTTAGACGCAGGGGTGACCGACCGCACCTCCCGGCGACGCCAGGCCACCCGCCGCGAGATCCTGGACGCCGCCTGGGAGGTCGCGCGCGCCGACGGCTGGGAAGGGCTGACCCTGCGCAAGGTCGCCGACCGCGTCGGCATGCGCGCTCCGTCCCTCTACGGTCACTTCGACTCCAAGGCCGCGATCGTCGACGCCATGTTCGGCGAGGCCTGGGGCGAGCTCGACGAGCGCGGGCGACGCCTGGAGGGCGAGGTGCCGGCGGACGGACGCGAGGCGCTGCTGCGGGTGGGGGAGGAGACGCTGGAGTACTTCACCGCGGACCCCGTCCGGCACGCGCTGATGAACCTCACCCCGATCCCCGGCTTCCGCCCCAGCGAGGAGGCCTACGCCCCCGCGGTCCGGATCCTCGGCCGCCTGCGCGCGCTGTTGCACTCGCTCGGCGCCGGGGACGAGGGCAGCGTCGACCTGTGGACCGGCCTGATGAGCGGCCTGGCCAACCAGCAGGTCTCCAACGACCCCGGCGGTGACCGGTGGACGCGCCTGCTCCCGCGCGCCGTCGCGATGTACGCCGACCACGTCGGCCTCCCGCCGACCCCGTGAGACCCAGCCCCGACCCCGGCCCGACAGGAACCACCAGGAGAACCCCATGAGCACGACCACCACCGCCCCCGGCGTCCGCCGCGCCCGCATGGACCGCGACGAGGCAGCCGAGCTCGCCCCCGAGGCGTACGACAAGCTGCTGCGGGACCTGCGCATGCTGGACGAGACCGAGTGGAAGGCGCAGACCCAGTGCCCCGGCTGGGACGTGCGCGACATGGCAGGCCACGTCGTCGGCATGGCGGCGATGGCGGCCTCGCTGCGAGAGACCCTGCGACAGGACCGGCTGGCCCGCAGGGCGGGCGGGCCGTCCTACATCGACGCCCTCACCGACCTGCAGGTGCGTGAGCAGGCCGGCCTCGACGTGGCGACGCTGCTCGACCGGTTCGAGGAGATCGGGCCGCGTGCGGCACGGTGGCGGGCGAGGATGCCCGGGCTGATGCGGCGGGTGCCGCTGCAGACGCCCCAGGCCGTGGGCGACCAGCTGGAGCGGTGGAGCACCGGCTACCTCGTCGAGGTGATCCTCACCCGCGACACCTGGATGCACCGCATGGACATCGCGCGCGCGACCGGGCGGCGCACCGAGCTCACCCCTCACCACGACGGCCGCATCGTCGCCGATGTCGTCGACGAGTGGGCCGACCGTCACCAGCAGCCCTACCGCCTCGAGCTGACCGGTCCCGCCGGCGGCGAGTACGGCAGTGGCGAGGCTGCCGACGTGCCCCCGCTGGTGATGGACGCCGTCGACTTCTGCCGCGTGCTGTCGGGCCGCGCGGCCGACACCCCGGTCCAGCACGTCCTGCTCGGCACCGCCGTCCCCTTCTGACGCCCCGCGCCGGCGGCCGGAGGAGGGGCGAGAGACTGGTGCCCATGCCCCTGCCGACCTCCGACACCGTCGTCACCTACCCCGACGGCGCGACGACGTCCACCGGGACCGTGCTGCACGTGGAGCCGGTGCCCGGCGGCCGTCACGCCGTCGTCCTCGACCGGACCGCGTTCCACCCCGTCGACACCGCCTGGCCGGACCAGCCTGCGGACCGAGGCCACCTGGTCTCGGCCGCGGGGCGCCAGCCGGTCGTGGACGCGGTGACCGGAGGCGTCGACGACGGCCGGCTGCACCTGGGCGAGGACCTCCCGGTCCGCACCGGCACGCAGGGCTGGACCTTCGTCGTCGCGCACGTCGTCGAGGGCACCCCGCCCGCGGTGGGCGAGTCCGTCCAGGTCGAGGTCGACCAGGACCTCCGCGCTGCGCTGTCCGCGGGGCACACCGCCTGCCACCTCGCCGCCCTCGCCCTCGACCAGGCGCTCGCCGCGTCCTGGACGAAGGACGCCCCGACCGACTCGCTCGGCAACCCGGCCTTCGACGCCCTGGCGATCCAGCGCTCACAGATCCACGCGCACGGGTCGACCGACGTCTACCGCATCGGGAAGTCCCTGCGCCGCAAGGGATTCCAGCCCTCCGGGCTGGACGACCCGGCCGCCGTGGCCGAGCGGGTCGCCGCCCGGCTCTCGGCGTGGGTCGCCGCCGGCGGCGCGGTGCGGATCGAGCGTCAGGACGAGGCCCTGTCGGCGCGGCGCACCTGGGTGTGCGAGCTGCCGGACGGGCGCACCGACATCCCCTGCGGCGGCACGCACGTCGACGACCTCGCCGTGCTGGGCGCGGTGAGCGTCGCACTGCAGGTGCGCCCGGTCGACGGTGGTCTCGAGCTCACGATGACGACGACGGTCGCTCCGACCCGGTAGTGGCGTGCTGGCACGGCGGCGCCCGGCATACGAGCAGCCGACCTCGTGTTGGACCGGCATGAGCGCCGTGCACCCCGACCCTGCGGAGGTCCTCGACTCCGTCGTCATCGGCGCCGGGCAGGCCGGCCTGTCCGCGTCGTACCACCTGCGACGGCTGGGTCTCGACCACGTGGTGCTCGACGCCGAGGACGCACCAGGCGGCGCCTGGCAGCACCGGTGGGACAGCCTCGCGATGGACGACGTGCACGGGGTGGCCGACCTGCCCGACGGTCCCGCGCCCGGCCGCGGGCAGGAGCGGGCCAACGTCACCATCCCCACCTGGTTCGCCGACTACGAACGCCGCCACGACCTGCCGGTCCTGCGACCGGTGAGCGTCGACCGGGTCGAGAGCGTGGGGGAACTGCTGGTCGTGCGCGCGGGAGACCGGTCGTGGACGACGAGGACGCTCGTCAACGCCACCGGCACGTGGAGCCGTCCGTTCGTGCCCTCCTACCCCGGCCAGGAGTCGTTCGTCGGCGAGCAGCTGCACCCCGTCTCCTACCCCGGGCCCGAGCACCTCCGCGGCCGGCGCGTCCTGGTCGTGGGCGGCGGTGCGAGCGCCGTCCAGCTGCTCGGCGAGGTCCGGCCCGTCACCGAGACCCTCTGGGTGACCCGCAGCGAGCCGGTGTGGCGGGACTCGGTCGACGAGTTCGACGGACGTGCGGCGATCGCCCTGGTGGAGGACCGCGTACGCCGCGGGCTGCCGCCGCGCTCGGTCGTCTCGGTCACCGGCCTGGCGCTGCGCGCGCAGGAGCAGGAGGCGGCACGGCTCGGCGCCTACGAACGGCGGCCCATGTTCGCGCGGATCGAGCCGCACGGCGTCCGCTGGGCCGACGGCACCTACGAGCCGGTGGACGTGATCCTCTGGGCGACCGGCTTCCGGCCGGTCGTGGCCCACCTCGCGCCGCTGGGGCTGAGGACGGCAGAGGGCGGCATCCGGCTGCTGAGGTCCAACCGTGACGTGCAGAGCGCCACCACCGCCGCGGCGGACCCGCGCGTCCAGCTGGTCGGCTACGGGCCGTCCGCGAGCACCATCGGCGGCAACCGCGCGGGGCGCGCTGCGGCCACCGCCGTCGCCCGGCTGCTGCGCGCGGAGGGTCAGGTCGCCTGACTGCCACCGGTCAGAGGGCGCCCGTGCCGGCGAGGTGTGACGGAAAGTCGAGCCACACCTCACCAGGTGGACCGCTCCGCTCAGGCGGCGATCAGCTCGCGCAGTGCGTGGGGGAGCCTGGCGGGCTTCGTCTTGTCCAGGCAGGCTGCCACACCCAGGTCCTTGGCCTTGGCCCGCGCGTCGTCGTCGAGGTGCGCGGAGAACATCACGACGATCTGGTCGGGACGCCGCTCGAGCATGAGCGCCGCGGCCTCCAGGCCGCTCATCACCGGCATGCGCTGGTCGAGCACGACCACGTCCGGGCACGGCGGCGGGTCCAGGGAGAGGTAGCGCTCGACGGCGTCCGCGCCGTCCACCGCCTCGCCGACCACGTCGAACCCGTCGAGCTCGAGGAAGGCCCGCACGACCTCTCGGACGTCACGCTCGTCGTCGACGACGAGCACGGTGGGGACGGGGGACGGATGCATGCCCAGAGCCTAGGCAGCCCGGGTCGTGCACCGAGTGCCTGGCCGCGCACACGCGACCAAAGCCCCGGGAGAAGGGACGTTCGGATCTCGCGGGTGGCCCGTTCGGAGGGGAGTGGATCGGTCGCCGTGCCCGCGAAACCGCGTGGTGGCCCCCGAGGTGCCCCTGCGACGGGACCCTGCACGAGGAACGCGCTCGACCGGTCAGCGGAACCAGACGTCGCTCGCGGCGATCCGCTGCAGCTCGCGCAGGTCGAACGGCGGCTGGTCCGCCGTCACCGGACCCTCCTTGCCCGGACCGTTGTAGGCCGCCACCAGCACGTCCCACCCGTCGGGCCGGAAGACGATCACCGAGCGCAAGCGGGTGCCGCCGTCCCGGGCGGGGTTCTCGAAGCTCGAGGTGCTGACGACCGTGCCGTCGGGGCCCGGGCGGCAGGGCTGCCCGGTGCCCTGGTCGGCGCAGCGCGCGGCCGGGTCCGGCACGCGGCGGCCGGAGACGTAGTCGTCGGGCGTGAGACCGACGCGGATCCCGAACCCGTTCCACGTGAAGTCCACGACCGGGGCCGAGTCGGGTCCGGACTTGGGCGACGGTGCGCTCACCTTCCCGGGCTCGAGCGAGGCGAAGGTCGCCGGCACCTCCTCGGTGGTGACCGCCAGCCGGGCGCGCGCTCGCGGGCCCTGGGTGCCCGGGGAGCTGGGGGTCGGCGACGGTGGCGAGGTCGGGTCGTGGCGTTGGCCGACGGCGTCTCGGCCGGCGTCGCCACCACGCCGCGGTCGACGTCGTCGCCGAGCAGCCGCACGCCACCCACGGCGACGAGTGCGGCTGCCGCCAGGGCTCCGGCTCCCATCGCCGCACGCCGGCGACGTCGTCGCACCAGGCCGCGTCGCAGTCCCTCCTCGACCAGGAGCCCGACGTCGGGGGTGAGGTCGCGGGTGACCCGGTGCAACAGGTCGCTCATGTCGTTCTCGTTCATCTCAGGCTCTCCTCCCGCACACGCGCCAGGGCTCGCAGGCTCCGGTTCTTCACCGCGCCCTCCGACAGGTCGAGCCGCTGGGCGGTCTCGGCGACCGACAGGTCCTCGAGGTAGCGCAGCACCAGCACGGCGCGGTCCAGCCGGGAGAGCTCGCCGAGGGCCTCGCGCAGGCTGAGCCCGAGGTCGACGTCGGCCATCGGGTCCGTCACGGTCGCGGCCTCGGGCATCTCCGCCCACGGCTGCTCGCTGCTGCTGCGCAGGCGGCGCCGGCTGAGGAACGTGCGCAGCAGCGTCCGCTGCGAGTAGGCGTACGGCGTCTCCACGCGCCGCCACTTCACGAACACCTTCGCCAGCGTCTCCTGGACCAGGTCCTCGGCCAGGTGCCGGTCCCCGCACATCAGCCACGCCTGGCGGTAGAGGTCGCTGGTGCGCGCGTGCGCGAACTCCTCGAAGTCCGCGATCGCAGCTCGGTCCATGGGTCCTCCCGTCTGAACCTCTGACGCTCCGGACCGCCGTGGAGGTCACACGGCGTCTGCGGCAGGGCACAGGTGTGGCGCGTGGGACGTGACGCCGGTCGCGAGGCGTCTCATCCCGTGTACGGGGCTCCGGCCCATCGTCACAGGACGGGAGACACCTCATGAGCACCACCCCACGAGCGCTCGCGACCCTCACCCTCGGCGCGGGACTGGTCCTGCTGCCGGCCCAGGCACAGGCGCAGCAGGCCCGCGTGCCCGACCCCGCCGGCGACTCCTCGTCGCGCGCGGTCGACCTCACGTCGGTGCAGGTCCGACACGGCCGCCATCGCGTGGGCGCGACGATCACCATCCCGCGGCTGCGCGCGGGACGCCTGTCCGGCACCGAGCTCCTGATCCGCCCGCGCGGTCGCCGGAACGTCTACGCGGCCACGGTGCTGCGCGACCGCCGTGGCACCGTGCGCGAGGTCCGCCTGTCCTGGCGGCCGGTCGACGACCCGGTCGAGCCGACCCCGCTGCCCTGCCGCGGCATCCGCACCTCCCTGCACGACACGACCACGGTCGTCTCCGTGCCGACGTCGTGCCTGACGCGCAGCGGCCCCGACCAGCGGATCCAGGCGAAGGTGCGCACGATCGACGGGACGACGGGTCTCCAGGGCGCGTACTGGGACGACCAGTCGCGGTTCAGCCGCTGGCTCGCGCCCGGCTCGCGGACCCCCGCGGCGCCCCGGGGCCGGGTGACGGCCCGGGACGGGCTCGTGGTCCGGCACCTGCCCACCACCTCCTCGCGCCGGGTCGGCACGCTGCGACGCGGTGAGGTCTTCCCGGTCGCGTGCCGGGTGACCGGCTCGGTGGTCTTCCGCGGCAACGACGAGGACGGTGACGTCGACAACCAGTGGTACCGCCTCGCCGGTGCCCGATCCCGCTGGGTCTCCGCCCTCTACGTCAGGGACCTGGCCGGGACGCCGCCGTACTGCGGCGACGGCAGGACGCACCGGGGGCGGGTCACCACCGCCGTCCTCGTCCGCCGCGAGGCCCCGACCACCCGCGCGGCAGCGCACGGCGCCTTCCGGCGTGGGGCGAGGGTCACGGTGCTCTGCAAGCTCCACGGGCAGGAGGTCCGGGGCAACGACCTCTGGTACAACCTGCCGCAGGGCTTGTGGGTCGCAGCCCGCTACGTCGCGAACCTCGGCTCAGTGCCGGCGCCGTGCCGGTGACGCCGGTGACGCCGGTGACGCGGTGACTCAGTACTCGCCCTTGACCACGAAGTAGCTGCCGCGGATCGTGCCGGCCAGCTTGGACCTCTGGCGAGCCCACTTGAAGCCGTCGAGCTCCTCGGGCACGTCCATGCCCTCGGACAGCTTGAGGCCGACCGCCCGCTTGCCGCCGTCCTCCTCCGTGTAGAGCACGTTGACCGCCAGGCCGGACTCGTAGAACACGTGGGTCCACCGGATCCCGTCGACGCGGAGCTCGGCCGCCTCGAGCGGCGGGGAGGAGATCACGATCCGGCGCTCCTCCTCGAGCACGCGAGCGACGTGGTCGGCCAGCTCGACGCCGGGGCCGGACCCGTCGCCCACCGGCTCGGTGACGAACGTGGCGTCGTACTTGTTCCTGAAGTACCTCGCCTCGTTGGCGCGCAGGCCGGCGAGCGCCTCCGCCACGGGGGAGGACTCGAGGCCGACGGTGGAGACGTCGGTGAAGTCGACGGCGTAGGACATGGCTGCTGCTCCTCGGTGCTCGGCTCGGCCACGGTCGTGGCCACACCTGGACGACGACGAGCGCGGCCCAGGTGTGACCACGAGGGGCACCGGGGCGGGGTGCGGGTCAGGCCAGCTCACGGCTGAGCTGGTCGACGAACTCGTCGGCCATCGCGAGCTGGCGCTCGAGTCGCTCGCGACGCGCACCCGCGTCGGCCAGGAGCGCGCCCAACCGCTCCCGCGCCTCGTCGTGCCGGTCGTCGGCGCCGGCGTCGCGCAGCGCCTCGATGTCGCGCATCGCCACGCTCATCTGCTCCAGGGTGAACCCCAGCGGCTTCATCCGCCGGATCACCAGGATCCGCTCGACGTCGGCCTCGGTGTAGAGGCGGAACCCGCCCTCGGTGCGGCCGGAGGGCCGGAGGAGCCCGACGTCCTCCCAGTGCCGCAGGCTGCGCAGCGACAGGTCCGTGCGGGCCGCGACCTCGCCGATCTGCATGAACGCCTGCGACGGCTCGGGGGAGGGGGTGCGTCCTCGGGTCACGGGTGGCCTCTCTCACGTCGCTCGGATGCCAACTCTCACGCTACGTGAGGTTAGGGTTTCCGACATGCCTGCCGCCACCACGATCCACCCCGCCGGAAACACGGTGCGCGAGGCCCTCCGCTCGCCGACGCTGCTGCGCACCGAGGTGCTCGCCGGCCTCGTCGTCGCCCTCGCCCTGATCCCGGAGGCGATCTCGTTCTCGATCATCGCGGGGGTGGACCCGCGGGTCGGGCTCTTCGCGTCGTTCACCATGGCGGTGGCGATCTCGTTCCTGGGCGGGCGCCCGGCGATGATCTCGGCCGCGACCGGTGCGGTCGCCCTCGTCATCGCGCCGGTCATGCGCGACCACGGCTACGACTACCTGATCGCGACGGTGATCCTGGGCGGCCTCATCCAGGCGGCGCTCGCCGTCGCCGGGGTCGCGAGGCTGATGCGCTTCATCCCCCGCTCGGTGATGGTCGGGTTCGTCAACGCCCTGGCGATCCTGATCTTCGAGGCGCAGGTCGACCACATGGTCGACGTCCCCTGGGCGGTCTACCCGATGATCGCCGTCGGCATCGCGGTCATCGTCGGCTTCCCCCGGGTCAACCGCGTGATCCCTGCGCCGCTGGTGGCCATCGTCGTGCTGACGGCGTTCACGGTCGTCGGCGCGATCGGGGTCCCGAACGTCGGCGACGAGGGGCAGCTGCCCGACAGCCTCCCGTCCTGGTTCCTCCCCGACGTCCCGCTGGACCTGGACACCCTGCGCACCATCGCGCCGTACGCGTTGGCGATGGCCCTGGTCGGCATCCTCGAGTCGCTGCTCACCGCCAAGCTGGTCGACGACATCACCGACACCCACTCCGACAAGACCCGCGAGGCCCTGGGCCAGGGCGCGGCCAACATGGTCACGGGACTCTTCGGCGGCATGGGCGGTTGCGCGATGATCGGCCAGACGATGATCAACGTGAAGGCCTCCGGGGCACGCACCCGCATCTCGACCTTCCTCGCCGGTTCCTTCCTCCTGGTCCTCGTCGTCGGGTTCGGCGACGTCGTGGCGAGGATCCCGATGGCGGCGCTCGTCGCCGTGATGGTCATGGTGGCCGTCGGCACCTTCGACTGGCACTCGGTCCAGCCCGGGACCCTGCGCCGGATGCCGAAGTCCGAGACCACGGTCATGCTCTCCACGGTCGTGGTCACGGTGCTCACCCACAACCTCGCCATCGGCGTGGTCGTCGGAGTTCTCGTCGCGATGACTCTCTTCGCGCGTCGGGTCGCGCACCTCACCGAGACCCAGCGGGTGCTGGTCGAGGACGACAACGGCGCGGTTGCGGTCTACCGGGTCACGGGCGAGCTGTTCTTCGCCTCCAGCAACGACCTCTACACCCAGTTCGAGTACGCCGAGGACCCGGACCGCGTGGTGATCGACCTCTCGGAGTCGCACATCTGGGACGCCTCGACCGTGGCTGCCCTGGACGCGATCACCACGAAGTACGCGCGCAAGGGCAAGGCCTGCTCGATCGTCGGCCTCAACACCGCCAGCGCCGAGCGGCACGACCGGCTCAGCGGGGAGCTGGCAGCGCACTAGGCAGGCCGTGCCCTCGACGGATCGAGCAGGCCCCGGTCCTCAGTCGTGGGCGAAGGTGATGTCCGGCAGCACCTTGCGCAGCCACGCGGGGGTGTACCACGCTGCCCTGCCGGTGAGTCGGAGCAGGACCGGGAGCAGCACCAGCCGGACGAGGAAGGCGTCGACCAGGACGGCGACGCCGAGCACGATGCCCATCTCCTTGGGCGGCAGCGGCCCCGACAGGGCGAAGGTGAAGAACACCGCGACCATCACCGCGCCCGCGGCGAAGATCACCCGGCCGGAGTGGGCGAGGGAGCCGACCATCGCGTCCTTCGGGTCGCCCGAGTGCTCGTAGTGCTCCTTGGCGGAGGCGAGCAGGAACACGGTGTAGTCCATCGCGATGGCGAAGATCATCGCGAAGAAGAAGACCGGCGCCCAGGCGTCGAGGAAGCCCTGGGACTCGAAGCCGAGCAGGCCCGAGCCGAGGCCCTCCTGGAACACCAGGCGCGCCACGCCGAAGGCGGCGGCGGTCGAGAGCAGGCTCGCCAGCGTGCCGAGCAGGGAGATCAGCGGCGCCTGCAGGGCGACCAGCAGGAGCACGAACCCCAGCGCCAGGACCACGCCGATGACCAACGGGGTCGACTCGTCGAGCTGGGCCTTGAGGTCGAGGTTCTCGACCGCTGCCCCGCCGACCAGCGCGGACGAGGGGAGGTCGCCGCGGAGCCGCTCCACCGTCGCGGCGAGCTCGGGATCGGACGGGTCCACCGTCGGCACCGCCTGGATCAGGCTGTAGCCGGAGCCGTCACCCGCCGGCACGGCCGGCATCGCGCCGGCGATGCCAGGGTCGCTGCTCAGCACCGAGGACGCCGCGGCGGCGTCGCCCGTGGAGGTGACCACCTGCAGCGTGCCGGGTGCCCCCTCGCCGAACGCGTCCTGGACCACGTCGTACCCGATGCGGGCCGAGGCGTCCTCGGGGAGCACCTTGATCGAGGGCATCGCCGTCCTCAGGCCGAGCACGGGCGCGGCCAGCGCGAGCAGGACGACCAGCGAGGCCAGGCCCCACGCGACGGGGCGCTTCCACAGCCGCTCGCCCCAGGCGGCGAACTTGGGGGAGCGGTGCTCGCCGGTGTGGACCCAGGGCAGGGCGAGCTTGTTGATCCGGTGGTCGAGCTTGAACAGCACGAGCGGCAGCAGCGTGAGCGTCGCGGCGAGCACGAAGACGACCGAGAGCATGATCCCGCCCGCCATGGAGCGGAACGACGGGGAGGGGACCAGCATGACCGCCGACAGCGAGACCAGCACGGTGAGGCCGGAGAGGAGCACGGCCTTGCCCGCGGTGTCCATCGTCTCGGCGATCGCCTGGTGCCGGGACTCGTGCGATCCCATCCGCGCGGCCCGGTAGCGGACGACGACGAACAGCGCGTAGTCGATGCCGAGCGCGAGGGCGAACATCATCGCGAAGTTCATCGCCCAGATGGAGACCGGGACGAGCTCGTTGATCAGCACCAGGGAACCCGCGGACGCGACCAGGCCGGCCAGGGTCAGGATCAGCGGGAGGCCGGCGGCGACCAGGGCACCGAAGGCGAGCACGAGGATCGCCATGGTGACCGGCCACGACATCATCTCGGAGGAGAGCATCGCCTCCAGGTTGGCCTCGTTGAAGTCCGACCACAGCAGCGACGACCCGGTCGGGTTGACCTCCACCCCGTCGACCGCCAGGTCCTGCAGCGGCTGCTTGAGGTCGGTGGCCACGCGGACCATCTCGTTGGTGTCGGCCCCGGCGCCCGCCAGGACGATGGCGGTCGTGCCGTCACGGCTCAGCGTCGCGCCGGGCGTCGGGGCGACCACCTCGGCGATCCGGGGCTCGTCACGCAGCATCGACTCGACCTCCGCGACGACCGCGGCGCCCTGGCCCTTCGTGACCGGGCCGTCGGTCGAGTGCACCACGACCTGGATCGCCGAGCTGGCGTTGCCACCGAAGTGCTCGCGCGCCAGCTCGCGGGCCGCCACGGACTCCGAGCCGTCGGCCTGCCACCCCGCGCCGGAGAGGGTGTGCTCGACCTTCGGCGCGAAGGCGCCGAGACCGATCACGAGCAGCACCCAGACGGCGGTGACGAGCCGGGCGTGGTCGGTGACCCACAGGCCCAGACGACCCAGGAGGCCCGGCCGGAAGCCGGGGGCGAGGCGGGGGACTGGTGAGGAGGCGTGGCGGCGGTCGGCCGTCGACGTCATGACATGGTCCGTTCGTTCGATGGATACGGGCGGGGGTATGCAACCGGGCCGACTGTAGACACCCTGGGGGGTATGGATCAAATCGACCAGCGGGACGCCGGCGGAACGGGTGGAATACGGTGGGGGGTATCTGGGTTCTACCTGTCGGCTCCGGACGTGGAGCCGTTCCGATGAGAGAGGGAGTCCGATGGCCACGATCGAGCTGGGTGCTGCGAACTTCGAGAGCACCATCACCGACCACGACATCGTCCTGGTCGACTTCTGGGCGTCCTGGTGCGGGCCGTGCCGCATGTTCGCGCCCGTCTTCGAGAAGGCGTCCGCCGAGCACCCCGACATCGTCTTCGGGAAGGTCGACACCGAGGCCGAGCAGGCGCTCGCCGCCGCGGCGCACATCACCTCGATCCCCACGCTGATGGCCTTCAAGGGCGGGACCCTGGTGTTCTCCCAGCCCGGGGCGCTTGCCGCCACGTCGCTCGAGCAGCTCATCACCGCGGTGCGCGAGCTGGACGTCGAGGCGGCGCTGGCTGCGCAGACCGCCGATAGGGAGACCGCCTGATGGGCGACTTCACCATCAGCACGACCCTCGACCGGCCGTACGACGACGCCGTCGAGCGCGTGCGGGCCGCCCTCGCGGACCAGGGGTTCGGCATCCTGACCGAGATCGACCTCCGGGCGACGTTCCGGGCCAAGCTGGACAAGGACGTCGCGCCCCAGGTCATCCTGGGCGCGTGCCGGCCGCCGCTGGCCTACGAGGCGATCGCCGTCGAGCCCTCGATCGCGGCCGTCCTGCCGTGCAACGTCGTGGTGCGTGCGCTCGAGGACGGCACGACGGTCGTCGAGGCCTTCGACCCCGACGCCATGACCGCGCTGGCCGACAACGACGCCCTGCGCACGGTGGCGCACGACGCCAAGCAGCGGCTCACCGCTGCCCTGGCCTCACTGGACGGGACGAGCCTCGAGGGCTGAGGACTTCCTCGTAGGCTCCCGCCCATGCTGGGGACGCGACGTGACGGGCCGGTGACCGTGCTGGAGCTGCGACGCGAGGATCGGCGCAACGCGCTCGACCTCGCGCTGTGCCGGGAGCTGGCCGGCGCCTCCCAGGGCGCGGTCGACGACGGCGCCCGCGTGCTGGTCGTGACCGGTGCGGGCACGGCGTTCTGCTCGGGCGCCGACCTCGGCGGGGTCTACAGCGACGAGTTCATCGAGGCGCTCTACGGCATGCTGCACGGACTGACCCGCCTCCCCGTCCCCGTGGTCGCCGCGGTGAACGGTCCGGCGATCGGCGCCGGCACCCAGCTGGCGCTGGCCTGCGACCTCCGCGTGGCCGACTCGACCGCACGCTTCGGTGTCCCGACGGCCCGCAACGGCATGGCCGTGGACGACTGGACCATGCGCACGCTGGCCGAGGTCGCGGGTGGGGGCATGGCCCGGCGACTCATGCTGGCCGCCGAGACGATCGACCGCGAGCAGGCGTTGGCCTGCGGGCTCGCCGACCGGTCTGGTGATCTCCAGGCCGCGCTGGCCTGGGCGCACGAGATCGCCACGCTGGCCCCGCTCACGCTGGCGCACAACAAGCTCGTCCTCAACGGCGGCGAGCAGGGTGCGATCGAGAGGAGCTTCGCGCGCTGCTGGGCGAGCGACGACGTCCGCGAGGCGGCCGCCGCTCGCGCGGAGAAGCGCACCCCGGTGTTCCAGGGACGGTGACCTGGACGGCCGTCACGGCCGAGCGACGCCGGTCCGGGCCCTCCACTCGGTCGCGAGCATCGCGTAGCCGAGGCTGTCCAGCCAGCGACCGTCGCGGTGCAGCGCCTCGGCCACGGCATGGGTCTCCCGGCGCATGCCGATGCGCTCCATCAGGCGCGAGGAGCCCACGTTGTCGAGGAAGCAGAAGGCGACCACACGGCGCAGCCCGAGCTCCTCGAAGCAGACGCGCAGCAGCTCCCGGACGGCCTCGGTGGCGTAGCCCTGCCCGGCGAAGCGGGGGTCGAGGACCCAGCCGAGCTCGGCCTGGGTCCCACGGGCGTCCGCAGCCACCTCTGCCTGCGACCAGGCGTCCTCCACGCGGATCATGACGTCGCCGATGAGCTCGCCGTCGCGCTCCACGATCACCGTCGTCGCGAGGCGGGCCGGAGCGACGAACGTCTCGCGGTAGGTGTCGGGATCGGTCGGGAGCACGGTGACCCACTGCGCGACCTCGGGAAGCCTGCGGTAGTGCCAGGTGGCCTCCGCGTCCCCGGCGGTGGCCGGGCGGAGCGTGAGCCGCTCGGTGCGCACCGGCCACCGGACCCGGTCCAGGGGCGCCGGCCCGGTGGGGCTCGGGGCGTCTGCAGCCGTGCTCACCGGTGTTCTCCTTCCGCAGCCTGGTCTCACAGTAGGCCCGACCGGGTCCCGGGGTGGGTCGTCGAGCCGGGCCTCCAGCCGCGCCAGCGCCTCCAGGATCTGCTGGTCGGTCGAGGTCTCCTCCTCGAGTCGCGGCAGCTCCTCCTCGCGGACGAAGAGGGCGGCCAGCGAGGCGCTGACCATGGCCAGCAGCAGGAACCCGACGACCATCAGCACCGCCGACAGGACGGCGCCGGCCGTGGACTCGGGCGGCTCGCCGATGAAGCCGACGGTGGTGATCAGGCTGGTCGCCCACCACAGGCCCTGGCCGAACCCGGAGACGGTGCGGGTCTCGAACGCCGTCACCGCGGCTCCCGACACGACGACCACCACGACGGCCGACAGGACCGCGGGGACGAGCCAGGCCGAGGTGATCGGCAGGCGACGCGGGCCCACGACCAGGTGCTTCATCGGGTCCTCCTCGCAACGGCACGACCTCCCCGCCAGCGTAGGCACGCGTGCTGGGGCAGGACGGCCCTTGACGCCGGTGCTCCGGACGCGCTGCGCTGGCCGCACGTCGGCTGAGGAGCGTTCGGTGAAGGTGACCTGGCTGGGCCACTCGACGGTCGTGCTGGACCTCGACGGAGCGCGAGTCCTGACCGACCCGTTGCTGCGCCCCCACGCCGGGCCGCTGCGGCGCCTGACGCCTCGACCGTCGGCGAGCGCGTGGCAGCACGCGGACGCCGTGCTGCTCTCGCACCTCCACCACGACCACGCGCAGCTCGCCTCGCTGCGGCTGCTGCGCGAGGTGCCGATCCTGAGCGACCCGGCCAACGTCGCCTGGCTCCACCGCCGCAGGCTCGACTCGGCGCGGCCGCTCGGCGACGGCTGGACCCGCGTCAGCCCGGTGGTGGAGGTGCGGCAGGTCCCCGCCGTGCACGACGACCGCCCGATGCCGCACCGCCCCAATGCCGCCAACGGGCACCTGGTGAGGGGGCCGTCGGGCACCGCCTACGTCGCCGGCGACACCGAGCTGTACGACGACATGGCGTCGCTGGCCGACCTCGCGGAGCGCCCGATCGACGTGGCGCTGGTGCCGGTGTGGGGCTGGGGTCCGCGACTCTCCGCGGGACACCTGGGCCCGGAGACCGCCGCGCGTGCCGTCGCGCTGACCGGCGCCCGCTACGCCGTACCCGTGCACTGGGGGACGCTCCACCCCCCGCTGTTCCTCCGGTTCGGGCGCGAGTGGTTCGACCGCCCGGGGGAGAGGTTCGCCCGCGCGGTCCGGCACGAGGCGCCCGGGGCGACGCCGGTCGTGCTCGAGCCCGGTGGGGCCTGGTCGCTGCCGCGCTGAGCGTCGCGGGTCACCTCATCCCTGGGAGGTGATGCCGGCCCGGTGCCGGGACGGGAGAGTCGGCATTGAGGTGGGCGCGTGACCCGGCAGCACGTCGGCGCCGCGTCGGGGCCCGCGCCACGTGTCGAGGAGAGGTGCGAGGTCATGACCGACCCGGGTGACGAGCGCAAGGCGACCCTGTCGCGGCAGGTGCGTGAGCCAGGACTCGTGCGGCCGTGACCACCGGCGTCCGCCGCAGGGGGGTCGCCCTCGCCGACGTCCTCCGGCTGCTGGTCGCCTGGGCCTCGTCGGCCCTGGCGCTGCTCATCACCGGCGCACTGCTGCCGGGCCTGTCCGCGAGCACCGAGTGGGCCTACGTGGCCGTGGCCGCGGTGGCCGGTGTCTTCGGCCTGGTGCTGCGGCCGCTGCTCGTCGAGGCCTCGGCCCGCATCGGCTGGCTCGCGATCCTGCTCGTGGCGCTGGGGGGCCAGGCGCTGGTCACCTATCTCGCGATCCTCTGGGTCCCCGGCATCAGCACCACGCCGTGGGGGGCCTTCATCGCGACGTGGGTGAGCGCGATCGTCGGCACGGTCATCTCCTGGGCGACGACGGCCGGCACGGACGACGGCCTCGTGACCTCGCTGCAGAGCCGGGTCCGTCGCCGCTCGACCGTCCCCGACCCGGAGGTCGACGGCGTCGTCTTCGTCCAGCTCGACGGCGTCCCCTTCCCCGTCCTCGACTGGGCCGTGCAGTCGGGGGCGGTGCCCAACATCCGCCGGTGGCTGTCGTCCGGCGACTACACCCTGCGTCCGTGGACCCCGCAGATGCCGTGCACCACCCCGGCCAGCCAGCTGGGGATCCTGCACGGCACGGTCGAGGGCATCCCCGCCTTCCGGTGGTACGACCGTGAGCTCGGCCGCGTCCTGGTGGCCAACCGCCCTGCCGACGCCCGGGTCATCGAGCAGCGCGCCAGCACCGGGCGCGGCCTGCTGCACGAGGACGGGGTCTCGATCTCCAACCTCTTCAGCGGGGACGCCGCACGGTCGCTGATGACGATGAGCGGCATCGAGGCCACCCGGGGCAGCACCCAGACGCGTCGGACGTTCGCGTGGTTCCTGGCCTCGCCGACCGGGTTCATGCGCAGCTTCACCCGGACGGTGGGAGAGGTCCTCAAGGAGCGCTGGCAGGCGCGCCGCCAGGTCAAGCGCGCGCTGGACCCGCGCTGCCACCGCGGCTGGACCTTCGCGCTGCTGCGAGCCGTCACCAACGGCCTGCTCCGCGACCTGAACACCGCGCTGGTGGCGGAGGAGATGCGCCGCGGGACCAAGTGCATCTACGTCGACTACGTCGACTACGACGAGATCGCCCACCACGCGGGGATGTTCCGCCCCGAGTCGCTGGCCGCCCTCGACGGGCTCGACAGGACGCTGGGCGCGCTCGCGCGCCTGGCGGAGGGAGCGCCGCGTCGGTACCACGTGGTGGTGCTGTCGGACCACGGGCAGTCGCAGGGTGCGCCCTTCGCGGACCGGTACGGGCAGACCCTCGCCGACCTCGGGGCCGCCGCGATGCAGGCGCCCGTGCAGAACGTGGACGCTGCCGTCGAGGGCCTCGGGCGAGCGGACTCCATCGCCGGGGACCTGGGTGGCGGTGGGCTCACGGGCAAGATCGCCGCGCGCGCGGACCACACCCTGACCAAGGCGCAGGAGACGACCGCGGTCGACCCTGCGGCCGCCGAGCAGGCGGTCGTGCTCGGCTCGGGCAACCTCGGGCTGCTCTACCTGCCGGGCAAGGAGCGCTGCACCCTCGACCGGCTGGACGAGCAGTGGCCGGCGCTGGTCACCGGCCTGGCGACCCACCCGGGCATCGCCTTCGTCGCCGGCGTCGACGACGAAGGTGTCCCGTGGGCGATCGGCGCCGACGGCCGCCGCGACCTGTCCTCGGGCGAGGTCCGCGGTCTCGACCCGCTCGCGCCGTTCGGCCCTCACGCGCCGCGCGTGCTTCGCCGGGCGGTCCTCATGCCGGAGGCGCCGGACCTCTACGTCAACAGCTCCATCGACCCGGTCACCCGAGACGTCCACGCCTTCGAGGGTCTGGTCGGGTCGCACGGCGGTCTCGGCGGGTGGCAGGACCATGCGATCCTGCTCGCCCCGACCGACCTCATGGCCGGTGTCCCGGAGCACCTCGAGGGTGCCGACGAGCTGCACCGGGCCCTGGTCGGCATGCTCCAGGCCTGCGGTCAGCGCACGACCGTGACGCGGTGACGCGGTGACCGGGTCAGTGCTCGGGCGCCGGCGCCGGAGCGGGGGGCCGCCGGGACCCGGGCGCGAGCCCGGTCCCCGACCCGGCGACGGGCTCGGTCTCGGGCTCGGTCTCCGGCTCGGCTTCGTCGTCGGTCTCGTCCAGGCGACCGGAGATCAGCGGCAGGGCCCAGTGAGCACTCGGGTCGGCCTCGATCAGCAGTGCTCGCATGAGCAGGCTCAACGGCACCGCGAGGAGCGCGCCGAGCGCTCCGATGGCCCAGGCCCAGAAGACCAGCGACAGCATGGTGATCGTGGGACTCAGTCCCACGGAGTCGCCGACGTACCGCGGCTGGATGATCGACTGGATCACCAGGTTGGCCACGCAGTAGACCGCGACGACGCCCAGCATCAGACCGGGGCCGCCCTCGAGCAGACCGATGACGGCGGGCGGGACGAGCCCGATGATGAATCCGATGTTGGGGATGAAGTTCGTGACGAAGGCGAGCACCGCCCACACGAAGGCGCCGGGGACCCCCATCAGCCAGAGCGCGAGGCCGTCGATGACGGCGACGATGAGGCCGAACCCGGCCGAGACGGCCATGTACATGCGGGTCCCCTGCGCGAAGCTGCCCAGCGCGTCGACCAGGTCGGGCTTGATGGTCCTGACCTGGTCCAGCGCACGCTGGGTCGACGCCGTGTCGAAGCACATGAACAGCACGACCATCACGATGAAGAACAGGTTGGAGGCCAGTCCCAGCACGGCGCCGAAGATGCTCGACGCCACGGAGACCAGCCCGCCGAAGTCGACCGCACCGGAGGCGGCGTCCACCTGCTTCTGACCGATGCCGTGGTCCTTGAGCCAGGCGGAGGCGTCGTCGACGTACTTCTGGAGGTCGTCGGTGTAGGCCGGGAGGATGGCCGCCAGCCGGCCGATCGCATAGGCGACCGAGACCGTCACCGCCAGCAGCAGGACGTAGACCGCCACCATCATGGCGGTCGCGACGAGCCAGTCCGGGAAGCCGCGTCGCACCATCCTCCGGCGGATCGGGTGCACGGTGATGGTGAGGACCAGCGCGAGCACGGCCGGCCCGATGATGCCGGCAGCCGCCCGGACCCCCGCAAGAGCCACGGTCAGGCCCGCTGCTGCCAGCAGCACAGAGGCGGCTCGCGGGAGCCGCACGCTCACGGCGTCGGTCGCGCTCACGGCCGTGCCTGTCCGGCACGCGGGCCACGGCCCGTCCATCCGAGGGAGGAAAGATGTCCCGCCTTGCGGTGAAGGCCGTCGCGGTCCCGGTGTTCCTCCTCGCGGGCTACTTCGTCGCGCCGGTCGACGCCGAGCGCGCTCCGCTGGGCGTGCTGACCGGCGTGGTCGTCACGATCGTCGCGATTGCCGCGGTGATGGCGGCCGTCGTCCTCGAGGTGCGCCGCGAGGAGCGGCGGCTCAGTGCCTGGCACCTCGTGCTGCTGCTGGAGATCGCCCTGCTGGCGTTCTCCTTCGCCTACTACTTCATCGCGGCGCGGCACCCGGACCAGTTCGTCGGCCTGAGCACCCGGGTCGACGCGCTGTACTTCTCCACCGCGACGGCCGCCACGGTCGGGTACGGCGACGTCCACGCGGCCGGGCAGCTCGCTCGGGGGCTGGTCACCGCCCACATGGTCTTCGACCTGGTCTTCATCGCCGCCGTGGTGAACCTGGCTCGGGAATGGATGAGGAACCGGCACGGGGACGGCCCCGACGGTGGCGGCGAGGGGACGGCCCCGTCCCGCCGGGAGCACTGAGCCGTCCCGGCGGGCCCTTGCCGTCACGTCCGCGGTGCTCATCCGCCGAGGATCTTCGCCTTCTGTGCCGCGAACTCGGCTTCTGTCAGGACCCCCTGGTCCCTGAGCTCGGCCAGCCCCTTCAGCTGCTCGACGACGTCCTGCGCCGGCGCGGCGGCCACGGGCGGCGGTGCCTGCGCGGGTACCTGCTGGGCGTACGCCGCCTCGCGCTCTGCGGCGATCTCGGCGTCGCGCCCGGCGAACTTCTCGGCTTGACGACGCTGCACGCGTCCGCTGACCGCGGTCGCCGTCCCGGCGACGACGGCGGTGCGTGCGACTCCTCGCAACAGTCCAGGCATGTCCTTCTCCTCCTCAGTCCTCGGTGTCCAGGGATTCCAGGGCGTCCAGTGCGGCCATCACGTCGGTCGCCGGGATGCGGGCGCTCGCGATCACGTCCCCGCCGCTGCGGAGGACGGCGCCCACCAGCGGGATCGCCCAGCTGTTCTCGTAGACGAGGAGCGCTGCGACCGTGCCGGGACGCATCGCGCTCGCTGCCTCTGCGACGTCCTCGTCGCCGAGCAGCCCGGAACGCGCTCCGGCGAAGACCTTGAATCCGGCCGCGGGCCCGGTCGGGTCGGTCAGCTCGACGCCCTCGACGCTGCCGTCCTCGTCCTTGCTGATCACCAGCAGGTCGAGCAGTCGGACGATGCCGCGCTCGACGAGGTCGAGCACGGCCGGACCGGCCTCACCGGTGAGGTTTCCCTGCTCGAACTCCAGGATCAGGAAGTCGATCGGACCGTGGACGTCGGCGTTCACGTCGGGCGCGGCGGCGGCGGTCGTGTCGGTGGGATGGGTGGTGGTCAACTCAGGTCACTCCTTGGCGGTTCGCGGCACGAGAGCGGCTCTCGTGCCTGTCGGATGTCCTTGCCGCGGGCGGCGACGCGCGTCTGGCGTGTCCACGTCCGGTCTACGGCGCGGGTGTCCGGCTGGCGTCACCCTGCTGGGGTGAGGCCGCGTCCACGTCACTCCTGGGTTCGGTGCTCACCTGCCGCTCCGGGCCGGGCTGCGTGGGGACCGACGCTGCGAGCGGGACTCCGGCCACGGGCGCCACGACCGCGACCGGCCGGGTGAAGAACGCGATGACGGCCAGGAGGACGGCCACGACCAGGGCGACCAGCAGCACGACCCACACTGTGGGCTGGTTCCAGAACATCAGCGTCAGCCCGCCGAGGAGGAACGCGGTCACCTGGAGCCCGCGCCGGTGGGCGGTGACGAAGTTCTCGACCGGTGAGAGGCGCCATCCCGCCGCGTCCGCGCCGCTGCGAGCCGAGCCCACGCCACGGTCGAGCACGCCACGCGTGCGCCGGGCGGCGCTCGAGGGGCCGCTGACCCAGGCGGCGAAGGCGACCACGAGCGCGAGGACACCGACGGTCCGCAGACCGGTGCGGAGGAAGCGGACGAGGATGTCGAAGACGTTGCCCGCGCTCTCGGAGGTCAGGACATCGGCCGGCGTGGTCTGGACGTAGAGCACGCGGACCAGGGTCAGGCCGACGCCGAGGACCAGCATCGCGGCGGCCACGCCCAGCGTGCCGCGCAGGAGGGCACGCCGCCGGTCACGGGCGACGGCGACGCCGGCGACCAGGAGGGCGAGGGCGATGAGGGGCAGCCACACGCCGAGAGCGTTGAGGACGGAGTAGGAGGTCTGCGCCCGGGTGATGCCGGCGGACTCGACCAGGACGAAGCTCCGGTCGATGGCCGGGATCTTGTTGGCGAGCGTGAAGCCCCGGTCGACCAGGCGAGCCTTCACCTCGGCGATGACCGGCGCGAGGTTCAGCACGATCTGGTCGTTCTGCGCGGTCAGCGCTCCGCTCGGGTTGCCCTCGAGCAGGTCGACCACCTGCGCGTGCGCGGCACGGTTGACCTGGTCCCACACCGTCTGGAACCGGCTGCTGGCGACGAAGCCCTCCGCCTGGGTCCGGGTGAAGTCCTCGATGCCGCGGGCCAGCGGCACGGCGAGCGCGGGGAGAGCGTCCGCGACGCGCGGTGGCACGTTGGGCTGGTCGGCGAGCGTCCCCATCAGGTCGGCGGTGAGCCCCTGGACGTCCAGGCTGTCCATGACGGCCACGGTCACCTCGTCGGCGATCGCCGTCTGCACCCCGGGGTCGTCGATGACGGGCGAGACCGTCTCGACGTAGCGGTTGGTGTCGGAGACGAACGTGTCGGCCCAGACCGAGACCACTGAGAGGGGCGCGAGGAGGCAGGCCACGACGATGAGGGCGGCCGCGGTGAACGAGCGGGCGAACCCACCCTGGTGGCCCGCGTCCGCAGGCAGGTCCCCCTCCAGCTCCGCCACGCGGGCACGCAGGTAGGCGAGTTCTTCGGTGTCGTTCATGGCGATCCGTCCCTGGGACTCCGTGGGACCACCACGCTCCGTCGGCGACAGGTCGCGGGAATCACCCCGTGCGGATGAAAGGTCTCTCGTCGGCCCTGTCGCCGGCGAGCCCGTCTGGAGTCATCCGCTGAGGATGAGGCGCGCGGGGTCGAGCCGGGCGATGATTCATGTCATCTTCACAACAAAGACGGAGGTATGTCCGCCATGTCGTTCTGGGACATCGTGTGGTTCATCGTGATCAGCTTCGCGTTCTTCGCCTACCTCATGGTGATGTTCTCGATCCTCACCGACCTCTTCCGCGACCCCGACGCGGGAGGCTTCGAGAAGGCGGTGTGGGTCCTGGCACTGATCTTCCTGCCGTTCCTGACCGCGATCGTCTACCTGGTCGTCAAGGGCCGTGGCATGGGTGAGCGTCAGGTCCGACGCGCGCAGGAGCTGCAGGAGCAGCAGGAGGCCTACATCAAGCAGGTCGCCTCGCCCGGCGCCGCGCCGGCGGAGCAGATCGCGAAGGCGCAGTCCATGCTGGACACGGGGGCCATCACGCCGGCCGAGTACGAGCGGCTGAAGGAGAAGGCCCTCGCCTGAGCCCTCCACCGGCCTGGGCGTGGCCCGTGAACGACTCGAGAGGTCGTTCGCGGGCCGCTGCCTGCGGTCCTTCGTGGAGCTGAACGGCCTCGACCGCGCGCTGATGATCGCGTCGCAGTCGTTCACCGCGCTCATCCCGCTGCTCATCGTCTTCTCGGCGGTGATCCCGCTGAGGACGGGCCTCTCGGTCGCCGACTCCCTGGTCGAGAAGTTCAACCTCACGGGGGAGACCGCCCAGGTCGTGCAGACCGTCTTCGCAGGCTCGGGTTCCGCCAGCATCGGGATCGGGAGCCTGCTCCTGCTGACCTACTCGGGCGTCTCCTTGACCCGCCGGCTGCAGCAGATGTACCAGGACGCCTTCGCGCTGCCCGGCGTCCGCGGTCTCCGGGGCTCCGCGACCGCCACTCTCGGGCTGATCGTGCTGCTGCTGGAGATCACGGTGCTCTACACCATGCGCACGGTGGTGGAGTCGCTCCCGCTGACGTGGACGTTCGGAACGCCCCTCACGGCGCTGTCGGGCCTGGTGCTGTGGACCTCGGTCCCCTACCTGCTGCTCGACCGCCGGCTCCCGTGGCGCCGGCTCGTCCCGGCAGGTGTCCTGGCAGGGACGGCGGTCAGTCTCTACGGCATCCTCACGACCTTCTACATGCCACGGTTGATGACGACCTACAACGAGCGCTACGGCCTGTTCGGGGTCACCGTCGCACTGGTGGGCTGGCTGCTGTGCGTGGCGTTCGTCGTCGTGGCAGCCACGGTGGTCGCCGCCGAGCTCGACAAGGCACCGGAGACCTGGGCGCGGCGCTGGCGGGGCGGACTCCCGGCGCGGCCGGCCTCGGGCACTGGGGCCGAGGTGGACGTGTGAGCGTGATGAACCGGTTGGCGACCGATGTCATCCCGTGTGGGTGACCTAGGGGCCGGTGGGGCCGCCGTTCGGCCCTGGGGCGTGCCCGGCTCCATTCGTACTTTTGGGTGAAGGGACGACGCTGTCCCGGATCGATGGGGGCCACCAGCGGGGCGACTTTCTCGGGACGGAGGAGCGAGAGCTGTGCGTGGACCCACCCCGATGCAGGACCTCCTCGTGCCGGGGACCGGTGACGAGGTCATGGCGGCCGTCCGGTTCGGCGTCCCGCCGATGCCGGCGGACCACGTGCCGCGGGGGCACGTCGCCGCCGAGCTCGACCGGGCGGAGGACCTGCCCCTGGTCCTGGTGAGCGCCCCGGCCGGCACCGGCAAGACCGTGGCCGTGGCGGAGTGGGTCCGCTCCCGGCCCGGCTCCGCGACCTGCTGGGTGGACTTCGAGGACCACGAGGTCTCCTTCTGGGGCCCGGTCCTGGAGGCTCTGCGCAGGAAGGGTCTCGCCGTCCCGACCACCTGGAGCGCGCCGCCGGGCACCGGGCTGGGCGGGTCGCGCCTGCACGCGCTGGCGAGCCTGGTCGTCGGCGCACCCGAGCCGCTGACCGTCGTGGTGGACGGCTACCAGATGGCCTCGCTCGAGGTCGCCCGGACGGTCCACAGCCTGCTCCGCCTGTGCCTCGGCCGCCTCCGCTTCGTCTTCGTGGGTCGCGTCGACCCGATCCTCCCGCTCTACCGCTACCGCCTGCACGACTCGGTGCGCGAGGTCCGCGCACCGGACCTCGCGTTCTCCGACGAGGACGCTGCGCGGTTGCTGCGCGCGTCCGGGGTGGACCTGGGCGAGGCGGCGGTGCGGGACCTCAACCGGCGGCTGGGCGGCTGGGCGGCCGGCCTGCGCTTCGCCGCCAAGGCGCTGTCGGGCAGGTCCGATGCCGAGGCGTACGTCGCCACGGTGGTCGAGCAGTCGACCGACATCAACGCCTACCTGGTCGGTGAGGTCCTCGACGCGCAGCCGCCCGAGGTCCGCCGGCTCCTGCTCGACACCTGCGTGACCGACGTCTTCTGCGCCGATCTCGTGGACCTGGTGGGAGGGGCGTCGGCGGACCGCACGCTGGGGGCGCTCGTCGACCGCGGGGCCTTCGTGGAGGCCGTCCCGGGCGCACCGGGCTGCTACCGCTACTTCCCCTTCTTCCGGCGGCACCTGCTGGCCCAGCTGTCCTACGAGTCCCCGGACCGCTTGCAGGAGCTGCGCCGCATCGCCTCGGGCTGGTACCGGCGGCAGGGTCGCCACGTGCTGTCGCTCGAGCAGCTGGCGCTGGTCGGTGACACCCGGGCGATGGCGGAGCAGATCGTCGACGACGGGCTCGTGGGGCGGATCCTGCTCGAGGAGCCGGGTGGGGCGCTGAGCGCCGTCGCGCGGCGGTTGCCGGACGAGGACCAGCTGCCGGCCGCACGCGTGGTGCGTGCGGCGACCGAGCTGCGGGAGGGCGCGGCGGGACGCGGGCGCTGTGCCCAGGACCTCGCCTCTGCCAGGCGTGCGCTCGCCGGACCCGACGCGGGCCCCGGTCTGCTGATGTCGATCGCGGTGACCGATGCCCTCCGGGCCTGTCTCATCGACGACCCGGTCACCGCCGCCGAGCGCGCCACGGAGGCCGACGTCCTGCAGGCCGGCACCCCGGCTGTGGCGCCCCAGCGGCCCGTCCCCGAGCGCGAGACGGTCGTGGCCTTCGCGGGTGGGATCGCCGCGCTGCGCAACGGCGACCTGGCAGTCGCTCGCACCCGGCTGGCGCGTGCGGCGGCGCTGGCACCCCCGGGTGTCTCGGGTGGCTTCCGGTCGGACTGCCTGGGCCACCTCGCCGTCGCCGACGCGCTGCAAGGGGACCTGGCCGGCGCGGTGGACAACGCGCAGGGGGCGATGGCCGCGGCGAGCCGCGCGGGACTGAGCCACCTCGACGTGCCGCCGAGCGCCCACCTGGCTCTCGCCCTGGTGGCGATGGAGCGCTGCGACACCGACCTGCTGGAGGAGCACGTCACCGCCGCGCTGTCCTCGCGCAAGCTCCCGGGCGCCCCGTTCGTCCAGAGCCTGGTGGAGGTGGCCGCGGCGGCGCTCGAACGGTCCCGCGGACGGACCCGTGCGGCGACGGACCGGCTCGAGGCAGCCATCACGGCCTCGACCGCCCGTGACCCCTGGGTGGCCGACCACCTCCGGGTCGAGGCGGCGGCGCTGAGCCTCGCGGAGGGCGAGCCCGACCACGCGCTCGAGGTCCTCGGGACCGCTCAGGCGCCCGACCGTGCCGAGGTCCAGGTGGCGGCCGCGGCAGCACACGTCGAGCAGGGCGTCCCGCCCGGCGCGGACGCCCTGGTGGAGCACGTGACCGGCCCGCTGGCGCTGCGGGTGAGCACCTTGCTGGTGGAGGCCTCGCACGCGGCGCGGGTGGGGTCGCGCGGCCAGGCGCGGTCCGCCCTCGCACAGGCGCTGCGCCTGGCGGCCCCGGCGTCCCTGCGCCGGCCGTTCCGCGAGGCCGGTCCCACCGTGCAGGCACTGTTGCAGGATCCGAGGATCGCGAGCCGGCACGGCTGGCTCCAGCCGTCCGCCGCGCACGCGCTGAACGGTGCCGCGGTCGACGACGGGGCGGACGTGCCGGCGGTGATCGAGCCGCTCACCGTGAGGGAGCTCGAGGTCCTGGGCCGGATGGAGGAGCTGCTCACCACCGAGGAGATCGCCGAGAAGATGTACGTCTCGGTCAACACGGTGCGGACGCACATCCGGCACATCCTGCGCAAGCTCGGCGTGGACCGCCGCAACGCTGCGATCCGGCGGGCCCGGCTGGTCGGCATCCTGCAGTCCTAGCGCGGTCCTGGGCTCGGGGCCGTCGCGATCATCCACTCGGGATGAGGTAGCCGGACGCCGAACGCGATGTGCTGACCACCTGAGTGCCCTCCTGCCCCGGACGGATCGGCTGATGTCGCAGCGAACCTATGAAGTACGCGTCACAGGGCACGCGCCCGTGGAGCTCGTGGAGCAGGTGCGTGACGTCCGCGTGACCGAGCACGAGCTTCGGACCGTGCTCACGGGGAGCTTCGTCGACCAGGCGGAGCTGTTCGCCTTCGTCAACCTGCTGCGTTCCTTCGGCCTCGAGGTCGTCGAGGTCAGACGCGTCCTGGGCGCCGAGGAGGACAGTGGAGCGAAGGGCGGGAAGGGCGATGAGTGAGCGATCGAGGAACGACACGGGCCTCACCGGCCTGCACGAGGTCACCGTGGCCGGGGCGATCGGCCCTGTCCTGCGAGCGATGACCGAGCCGGCCGCCTCCTCCGCCGGCCTCCACACGATCCTGCGCGTGCGCGCGGACGACGACCAGGACCTGGTCGACGTCCTCGACCTCTTCGAGTCCCGAGGCATCGATGTCACCACGATCAGCGTCGTCGGCTGACGCCCTGCCGGCCCAGCCCGGCCCACCGACGAGCGACACCGCGCTGGAAGGCCGGCTGGCCGACTACCGCCGTACGAGGACCCTGGTCGAGCGCAACCTGCTCGCGGTGGCGACATCGGTCGACGGGCGGACCTTCGAGCTCCAGGCATCGCTGCACGACCTCGCGATCAGGCGCGCCGGCTACGTGGTCCTGACCTCCGGAGACCGCACGCGCCTGGGCCAGGTCACCGAGCTCCGGGCCGTGTCGGAGGACGTGAGCACCGGGCCCGGAGGGGAAGGCAGCAGCGTGCGCATCAGGGCCGCTCGGGGCAGCGGCATCGTCCTGGACGACGCGGACCAGCCCTTCCACGACGCCGCTGTCCGTCCGGCCACCCCCGAGGAGGTCGGCGCGTGGTGCGCTCGTCACCCCACGAAGGGCGCCGGCCTCGACGTCGGCGAGCTGCTCCTCGCGCCGGGGACCCCGGCGGTTCTCGACAGTGCGGGACTGGACCGCCACACCTTCATGTGCGGACAGTCCGGGTCGGGCAAGACCTACTCGCTCGGCGTCCTGCTCGAGCGGGTGCTGACGGAGACGAGCCTGCGCGTGGTGGTCCTCGACCCGAACTCCGACTACGTCGGCCTGCCGAGCCTGCGCGAAGGAGCCGACCCCCAGCTGGCAGACCGGTACGCCGGCGTCCCCCAGCAGGTGGCCGTGTGGACCGACGACCCGACGGCAGCCCACCCGTTGCGGCTGCGCTTCGCCGACCTGGACGGCGCCACGCAGGCAGCCGTGCTCGACCTCGACCCGATCCGCGACCGGGAGGAGTACGCCTTCCTCACCGACCTCCTCGAGCGCCACCGGGAGGGCGAGTCGCTGGCGACCGGGCTCGAGGACCTCCTCGACTCCGGCGTCCCCGGGGCCCGTGCGCTCGGCCAGCGGGCGTCGAACCTCGGGGTCCTCGGCTGGCGCGTGTGGTCGCCCCACCTGCCGTCGATCGTGGACGAGCTGCGCGAGCCCACCTCGCGCGGCACGGTCGTCGACCTCGGGTCGCTCGCGACGCCGCAGGAGCAGCGGCTCGTCGCCGAGGCGGCACTCACGACGCTGTGGGACGCGCGGCACTCCCGGGCCCCGTGCCTCGTCGTCGTCGACGAGGCGCACAACGTCTGCCCCGCCGACCCGGTCGACCGGCTCACACGGCTGTCGTCGGAGCGGGCAGTGCAGATCGCGGCCGAGGGACGGAAGTACGGCCTCTACCTGCTCACCTCGACCCAGCGACCGCACAAGGTGCACGAGAACGTCGTGTCCCAGTGCGACAACCTGCTGCTGATGAGGATGAACTCCCAGGCCGACCTGGCCGACCTCAGCCGGATCTTCTCCTTCGTCCCCGAGGGCCTCGTGGCCGGTGCTGCCTCGTTCCGCCAGGGGCAGGCACTCGTGGCGGGCAAGGTGATGCCGTACGCGTCGTACGTCCGGATGGGGGAGCGGGTCTCGCAGGAGGGAGGCGCTGACGTCCCGACCACGTGGGCCCGCAGACGCTGACGTCCAAGGGCCCCGCGAGATCCCGACACCGGCGGCCCACCGGCCGTCCCTCGACTAGCGTCGCCGCGCCACCCGCGAGCTCACGGGCCCGTCGTGGCTGGTGCGTCACATCCGGCAGCCGTTCGGTCCCCTGCAGCGGGTCCAACGACCTCCGACTGACGACGATTTGCCCTGATGCCGCGGGGCCTGCCGGAGAAGGCTCGAGGTGGAGGAATGCGTCCTCCCTCTCGGGGCGTGACGAAGGAGGCCCTCATGGCGCTTCACCTGACACCGTCGAGCACCCACCTCAAGGACCGCGCGCATCCGCCGGACTCGCGACAGGGGACGACCGGAGCAGGTCTGGCCCTCCCGGCGCTCGTCGCGCTCGTCGTGGGCTCCATGATCGGCAGCGGCATCTTCGCGCTGCCGTCGCAGATGGCCGGCAGCGCCGCTCCTGGCCCGCTCCTCATCGGCTGGCTGATCACCGGTGTCGGGATGCTGATGCTGGCGTTCGTCTTCCAGCGGCTCGCCGAGCGCAAGCCGGACGTCGACGGTGGTGTCTACGGCTACGCGCGTGAGGGCTTCGGGGAGTACGTCGGGTTCACCTCGGCGTGGGGCTACTGGATCAGCGCCTGGGTGGGCAACGTGGCCTACCTCGTCCTGCTGATGGCGACGCTGGCCTACTGGTTCCCGACCTTCGAGGGCGGCACCACCCGGACCGGCGTCCTCGGCGCCTCGGTGGCCCTGTGGGTCGTGCACGCGCTGACGCTGAGCGGGGTGCGCAACGCGGCCGGCGCCAACATCGTCGTCACGGTCGCCAAGGTCGTGCCGATCCTGACCTTCATCGCGTTCGGCGCCGTCGGGTTCCGCGCCGGGCTGTTCACCGCGGACTTCTGGGGCGCCGACGCCGGTCTCGGCGGCACGCTCGACCAGGTCAAGAACATGATGCTGGTGACCGTCTGGGTGTTCATCGGCATCGAGGGCGCCGCGGTCTACTCCAAGCGCGCCGCCACCCGCCGGAACGTGGGACGCGCGACCGTGCTCGGCTTCGCCGGCGTGCTGCTCCTGCTGCTCGCGGTCAACCTCCTGTCCTACGGGCTGATGGCGCGGGCCGACATCGCCGGTCTCGCCGACCCCTCGATGGCGGCCGTGCTGGAGAACGAGGTCGGCTCCTGGGGTGCGGGGTTCATCTCCGCCGGGCTGGCGATCTCCCTGCTCGGTGCCCTGCTCGCCTGGGTGCTGCTGGCGGTCGAGATCCTGCGCCTGCCGGCGCTGGAGAACGTGCTGCCGAAGGCGTTCGCCCGGGAGAACCGGCACGGCTCGCCGGCGACCGCGCTGTGGGTGACCAACCTGTGCGTGCAGGCGATGCTGCTGTGGACGCTGGTCAACGACAGCACCTACACCGACCTGGTCTACCTGGCCACGTCGCTGATCCTGCTGCCCTACCTGTGGTCCGCTGCCTACCAGGTCAAGCTCGCGGTGACCGGTGAGACCTACGGCGACGGACGGTCGCGCTACCGCGACCTGTCCATCGGCGCCGTGGCGCTGGCCTACGCGGTGTGGCTGGTCTACGCCGGCGGGCTGGAGTACGTCCTCATCGCCGCGGTGTTCTACCTGGTCGGGACCGCGCTGTTCGTGTGGGCGCGCAGGGAGAGCCACAAGCCGCTCTTCACCGCCGTCGAACGGGTGCTGGTCAGCATCGTCGCGGGCGCGTCGGTCGTCGGCATCGTCGGGCTCGTCCAGGGATGGGTGTCGGTATGACGATCGGGACGACCGACCCGACGTCGGTGGCCAGCCCGACCGCTCGCGTCGGGGTCTGGTCGGAGGTGGGCCGGCTCCGGCGGGTGATGGTCTGCTCGCCGGGACTGGCCCACCTCCGGCTGACCCCGGAGAACTGCGACACGCTGCTGTTCGACGACGTGATGTGGGTCAGCCAGGCCCGCCGTGACCACTTCGACTTCGCCGCCAAGATGCGTGACCGGGGCGTCGAGGTGCTCGATCTGCTCGAGCTGCTCACCGACGTGGTCGAGACCGCGGCCGGCCGGTCGTGGATCCTGGACCGCCGCGTCACCGAGGCGCAGGTCGGCACGGCGCTGGTGGAGCCGGTGAGGGCGTGGCTCGACGAGCTGCCCGCCCGGCAGCTCGCCGAGCACCTCACCGGAGGGCTGGCCTTCGACGAGGTCCCGGCGGAGGCCGGCGGACCTTTCCTGGCGGCCCTGCGCACCCAGGAGGAGTACCCGTTCCTGCTGCCGCCGCTGCCGAACACCCAGTTCACCCGCGACAACAGCGCCTGGGTCTTCGAGGGGGTGACGCTGAACCCGATGTACTGGCCGGTGCGGCGCCAGGAGACGCTGCTGACCGCCGCGGTCTACCGCTTCCACCCGGCGTTCGCCGGGGAGACCTTCCCGATCTGGTTCGGCGACCCCGACCAGGGGCCGGTCGACTACGGGGCCGCGACGATCGAGGGCGGTGACGTGATGCCGGTCGGCGCCGGCACGGTGGTGGTCGGCATGGGCGAACGGACCTCGCAGCAGGCCGTCACCCAGCTGGCGCGGGCGCTGTTCGAGGCGCACTCCGCGGAGCGGGTCGTCGTGGCCGGCCTGCCGCGCATGCGGGCTGCGATGCACCTCGACACCGTCTTCACCTTCTGCGACCGCGACCTGGTCACCACCTACGCCCCGGTGGTCGACCGGATCAGGACGCTGATGATCCGGCGCGACGACTCCGCGCCGGCGGGCATGGACGTCCGGGTCGAGGACCGGCCCTTCCTCGAGGTCGTGGGCGACACGCTCGGGGTGCCGCTGCGCGTCGTCCCCACCGGCGGCGACCGCTTCGGGTCGCGCCGGGAGCAGTGGGACGACGGCAACAACGTCGTCGCCCTCGAGCCCGGGGTGGTCGTCGGCTACGACCGCAACACCCACACCAACACCGAGCTCCGCAAGGCGGGCGTCGAGGTGATCACCATCGACGCCAGCGAGCTGGGACGTGGCAGAGGCGGCGGCCGCTGCATGACCTGCCCGGTGCTTCGCGACCCCGTGGAGTACTGACCACCGAGCATCACCGATCGAGAACGACTGGAGACACCGATGAGCGTCAACCTGCGGGGCCGGAACCTGCTCAGCCTGGTCCACCACAGCGACCGCGAGATCCACCACCTGGTCGATCTCGCCCGCGACCTGAAGCGCGCGAAGTACGCCGGCACCGAGCGCCCGCTGCTGCGCGGCCGCAGCATCGCCCTGATCTTCGAGAAGACCTCGACCCGCACGCGGTGCGCCTTCGAGGTCGCCGCCTACGACCAGGGCGCGCACGTCACGTACCTCGATCCGCAGTCCTCCCAGATCGGCCACAAGGAGAGCATCAAGGACACCGCCCGCGTCCTGGGCCGGATGTACGACGCCATCGAGTACCGCGGCTCCTCGCAAGCCGTCGTGGAGACCCTCGCCGCCTACGCCGGGGTGCCGGTCCTCAACGGGCTGACCGACGAGTTCCACCCCACGCAGATGCTCGCCGACGTGCTGACCATGACCGAGCACAGCACCAAGCCCTGGAAGGACATCTCCTTCGCCTACGTCGGCGACGGCCGCAACAACACCGCCAACTCGCTGCTCCTCGTGGGCGCCAAGCTCGGCATGGACGTGCGCATCGCCGCCCCGCGCGCGCTGTGGCCCGGTGACGACCACGTGAAGCGGTGCCGCGAGTTCGCCGCGGAGTCGGGCGCCCGCGTGATGCTCACCGAGGACCAGGGGCTCGCGGTCGCGGACGTCGACTTCGTCCACACCGACGTCTGGGTCTCGATGGGCGAGGGAGCGGGAGCCTGGGAGGAGCGGGTCGGGCTGTGCCGGCCCTACCAGGTCAACGCGGACCTGCTGCACGCCACCGGCAACCCGGACGTCAAGGTGATGCACTGCCTGCCGTCGCTGCACGACTCGGAGCCCGACCTCGCGCAGCAGGTCGTCGAGCTGTTCCCGGACCTGGCGGGCGGCCTCGAGGTCACCGACGACGTCTTCGAGTCGGCGGCCAACATCGCCTTCGACCAGGCGGAGAACCGGATGCACACGATCAAGGCGGCGCTGGTCGCCGCGCTGGCGTGAGACGCCGCCGTGCGCATCGTCATCGCCCTGGGCGGCAACGCGCTGCTGCGACGCGGTGAGCCGCTGACCGCGGAGAACCAGCGCACCAACGTGCGCACCGCCGCCGTGCGCATCGCCTCGGTGGCGCCGGGCAACCAGGTGGTCGTGGCCCACGGCAACGGCCCGCAGGTCGGCCTGCTGGCGCTGCAGGCGCAGGCCTACCGCGAGGTGCGCCCCTATCCGCTCGACGTCCTGGGGGCGCAGACCGAGGCGATGATCGGCTACGTCATCGAGCAGGAGCTGGGCAACCTCCTCCCCACCGAGCAGCGTCTCGCGACGTTGCTGACACAGGTCGAGGTGGACCCCGCCGACCCGGCCTTCGCGGACCCGACGAAGTTCATCGGCCCGATCTACACCGAGGACGAGGCTGCGGCGCTCGCCGACGAGCACGGCTGGACCATGCGGCCGGACGGCAGCTCCTTCCGGCGGGTGGTGCCCTCGCCGCGTCCGCGACGGATCCTGGAGATCGAGCCGATCCGGATGCTGGCCGAGCACGGGGTGATCGTCGTGTGCGCCGGCGGCGGAGGGATCCCGACCGTCCTGGAGGACGGTGTGCTGCGCGGCGTCGAGGCGGTGATCGACAAGGACCTCGCCTCGGCGCTGCTCGCCGAGGAGCTCGAGGCGGACCTGCTGGTGATCGCCACCGACGTCGACGGGGTGTACGTCGACCACGGCCGGCCGAGTGCCCGCCGCCTCGGCGCGATCCGCGCAGCGGAGCTGGCGCGCCTGGAGTTCCCGGCCGGGTCGATGGGTCCCAAGGTCGAGGCCGCCTGTTCCTTCGCCGAGCGCACCGGGTGCGAGGCCGTGATCGGGTCGCTCGACGACATCGCCGACATCGTGGCCGGCCACGCCGGCACCCGCGTGCTGCCCTCGCGTGCGCCCGCGGACCCCCTTCGCACCACCACCGTCCCGACCAGCCAGGAGGAGCCGTGACCGCGCTGCAGCACGATGCCCGACAGGTGCCGACCCACGAGGTCGCCGCCCACAGCCGCGACCTGTGCAAGGTCTACGGCGAGGGTGAGACCCGGGTCGTCGCGCTGGACCACGTCACCGCCGAGTTCCCGGCCGGGGTCTTCACCGCGATCATGGGACCCTCGGGTTCCGGCAAGTCGACCCTCATGCACGTCATGGCCGGGCTGGACCTCCCGACGTCGGGACACACCTGGATCGGCGACACCGAGCTGAGCGACCTCGACGACGACGTGCTGACCCGGCTGCGTCGGGACGAGATCGGCTTCGTCTTCCAGTCGTTCAACCTCGTGCCGACGCTGTCGGCGGCGGAGAACATCACCTTGCCCATGGACATCGCCGGTCGCCCGCCGGACCCGGCATGGCTGGAGGAGATCGTCGACATCCTCGGCCTGGGCGACCGGTTGGCGCACCGCCCCGCCGAGCTCTCGGGCGGCCAGCAGCAGCGGGTCGCGTGCGGTCGGGCGCTGGCCGGCAGGCCACGGATCGTCTTCGCCGACGAGCCGACCGGCAACCTGGACTCCCGGAGCAGCGGTGAGATCCTGCGCTTCCTGCGCCGCTCGGTCGACGACCTGCGCCAGACCCTGGTCATGGTCACCCACGACCCGGTCGCCGCCTCGCACGCCGACCGGGTCCTCTTCCTCGCCGACGGCGCCGTCGTCGACGACGTCGTCGAGCCGACGCCGGCACGTGTGCTCGAGCGGATGCGGGCACTCGAGTCCGGCCCCGGGGAGTGACGATGCTGCGCCTCTCCCTGCGGAACCTGTGGGCGCACAAGCTGCGCCTGCTCCTGAGCGGTGCCGCCGTGGTCCTCGGTGTCGCCTTCGTCGCCGGGACCATGGTCTTCACCGACACGCTGTCGAAGACCTTCACCGACCTGTTCCAGAGCACCGCGAGCGACGTGACCGTGACCCCCAGGGCGGCCTTCGAGACCGGCCTGTCCGGCACCGGCATCGGCGGGACGGTGCCGTCGCTCCCGGCCTCGGTGGTGAGCGAGGTCGGCAAGGTCGACGGCGTCGAGTCCGCCGCCGGGTTCGTCCAGACCGAGGGCGTCTACGTCGTGCAGGACAACGGCAAGGTCCTCAACACCGGTGGCGCGCCCGGCATCGGGGTGGGGTGGAGCGACGACCCGGCGCTCAGCCCGGCCACGCTGGTCGAGGGGCGCGCTCCCCACGGCCGCCACGAGGTCGTGATCGACACCGGCAGCGCCGACAAGACCGGCTATCAGGTGGGCGACACGATCACCGTGGTGACCACCGGCCCCCGCCTCCAGGCGCGCCTGGTCGGTCTCATGAAGTTCGGTGAGAGCGGTGGTCTGGCCGGGGCCTCGTTGACCGCCTTCGACATGCCGACGGCCCAGCGGCTCCTCCTCGACCCGGACAAGTTCACCAGCGTCGGTGTCCTCGCCGGGGACGGCGTCAGCGACGAGCAGCTGGCTCGACGAGTGAGCGCCGCCGTCGGGCCGTCGTACGACGTCAAGACCGCGGCCGCGCAGGCCGAGGACCTCGCTGCGCAGCTGCAGGACAGCCTGCAGTTCATCAACACCTTCCTGCTCGTGTTCGCGGGCGTGGCGCTGTTCGTCGGCACGTTCCTCATCCTCAACACGTTCTCCATGCTGGTCGCCCAGCGCACGCGCGAGCTGGCCCTCTTCCGCGCCCTGGGCGCCAGCCGGGGGCAGACCACCCGGTCCGTGCTGGGGGAGGCGCTGGTGCTCGGGGTGCTCGGCTCCCTGACCGGCCTGGTGCTCGGCTACGGACTGGCGCTGGGTCTCAAGGCGCTGTTCGGCCGCTTCGGCCTCACGCTCGACGGCGGCCTGGTCTTCGCCCCCTCGACCGTCGCCTGGTCGCTGGGCGTGGGAGTCCTGGTCACCGTCGGGGCGGCCTACCTCCCGGCCAGGCGTGCCTCGCGCATCCCGCCCGTCGTGGCTCTCCAGACGGAGGTGCCGGCACGGCAGCGCTCCTTGCGCCTGCGCACGTCCCTCGGCGTCCCTCTGGTGGCCGGAGGTCTCGCAGCCGTGGTCGTCGGACCGCTGCTCCTGGAAGGCAGCTCCGCAGCGCTGTCCGCCGGCCTCGGCGGGTACGCGCTCGTCATCGGCGCCATCGTCCTCGGTCCGGTGCTGGCCCGCCCGTTCGTGCACGCCGTCGGTGCGGCGCTGCCGCGCCTGGCGGGCAAGACCGGGCAGCTGGCGCAGGCCAACGCCATGCGCAACCCGCGACGGACCGCAGCGACCGCGTCCGCGCTGATGATCGGGCTCGCGCTGGTGACGGGGTTCAGCATCATCGGGGCCTCGGTGAAGCAGTCCGTCGACACGGCCATCGGCGACACGATGCAGGCCGACTACGTGGTCTCCACGGCTGTCGGCCAGCCGTTCACGCCGGCGATCGGTGACCGCATCGCGGCCACGCCCGGTGTCGCGGCGGTGACCCGCACCCGCTTCGGCGTGGGGCGCTTCGACGGCGAGGAGTCGGTGCTCGTCGCCTACGACGAGGACACCGCCGACCGCTCGCTGGAGGTGGCCTTCGCCTCCGGCGGCTTCCCCGGTCTGAGGGACAACGGGCTCCTGGTCGACGAGGTGATCGCGGCGGACCGCGGGTGGCGGACGGGGGACACCGTCGAGCTGCAGGTACAGAGCGGAGCGCGCCGCACCCTGCGCATCGGAGGGGTGTTCGAGCGCAACAACGTGCTGGGCGACTACGTGGTGTCCCTGCGCACCTTCGACTCCATGGGCGGCGCCCCGATGGACCGCTACGTCTACGTCGACCTGGCGCCGGACGCCACGGCGGCCACCCGCGAGGCGCTGCGCACGATCGTGGCGGGCTACGCCGTGGTGGACCTCAAGGACGCGGCCGAGTTCCGCGACGAGCAGCGGGGTCAGGTCGACCAGCTGCTGGTGCTCGTCAACGCGTTGCTGGTCCTCTCGGTGCTGATCGCCGTGCTCGGGGTCGTGAACACCCTGGCGCTGTCGGTGGTCGAGCGGACCCGCGAGCTGGGGCTCCTCCGCGCGGTGGGCATGACGCGACGCGAGGTGCGCCGGATGGTGCGGCTGGAGTCGGTCGTCATCTCCCTCTACGGCGCCGTGACCGGTGTCGTGGTGGGCGTGCTCTTCGGGGCCGGCATCACCGGGGCGCTGGAGTCGCAGGGGATCACCGACGTCGTGGTGCCCTACGCGCAGCTCGCGGCGTTCCTCGTCCTGGGTGGAGTCATCGGGGTCGTCGCGGCCGTCGTGCCCGCCAGGCGAGCTTCTCGCCTGCGCATCCTCGAGGCGATCGCGAGCCAGTAGGGAAGCGCCTCTCAGGTGGTGTCCGACCGCGGGGCCTGGGTACGACGACCTCGTGACGACCGACGAGCAGACCATGAGCGCGGCGTCGGTGGACCGGGGTGCCAGGCGCTCCCCGTGGCTCTCGTTCGCCGTGCGCGCCGGGCTGGCCTGCTACGCCGGGGTCCACGTGCTGCTCGCGTTCGTGGTGGTCCGCCTCGTGCTGGGGTCCGATCGAGGCTCCTCGACCAGCCAGGGGGCCCTGGCCCTCCTCGCCGGCGACCCCGTCGGCCGCTGGACGCTGGCCGCCCTCGCCCTGGGCTTCGCCGTGCTGGTGCTGTGGCAGGTCGTCACCGCGGCGGTCGGCTACCGGGACCGGGAGGGGTGGTCCCGGGCCGTCATGCGAGCGGGAGCCGCGTGCCGCGTGGTGGTCTACGGCTACCTCGGCTGGTCCTGCGCGGGTCTGGCGATCGCGGGACGGTCGGCGACCAAGGGCTCCCCGGAGAGCACGACGGCGCACCTGATGTCGATGCCGCTGGGGCCCTGGCTGGTCGGCGCGGCCGGGGCGGTGGCCGTGGGGGTCGGCATCGGGCTCGCCATCTTCGGGTGGTTGGGGGGTTTCGTCGATCAGCTGGACGAGGAGGCGCGCAGGACCGACCGGCGCGTGCCGATCGTGGTCGTGGGACGCGTCGGCTACATCGCCAAGGGACTGGCCATGGTCGTGGTGGGCGTCCTGCTGGGCTGGGCCGCGTGGACGCACGACCCGAAGAAGTCCGGGGGGCTCGACGAGTCCCTCTACACGCTCCTCGGCGGCGGCCTGGGCACGGCCGCGGTCATCACGGTCGGCATCGGGATCGGCTGCTTCGGCGTCTACCTGCTGGCGCGGTCCCGGCACCTCGACAGCGACTCGCTCACGTCCTGACCGGCTCCCAGCCGTCGCCACGGCGGCGGACCAGTCCGAGCTCCTCGAACGCCTCCAGCCAGCCGACCATCGGCCAGCGGCCCCAGCGCCGGTGGAACACCGCGCCGTTGCGCAGGATGTCGTGCAGGTGCTGCACCGGAGGGTCGCTGGTCGGGTGGTGCTGGTGGTAGGCGCGGGCGTCCCCGACCCAGCCGAACCCCAGTCCCCGTGCCTCGGCCTGCTGGGCGAAGTCGGTGTCCTCGCCCCCGTAGCCGTCGTACTCCTCGCAGAAGCCGCCGCTGCGCTCCCAGGCGTCGCGGTGCAGCCCGAACGACAGCGACCAGAACAGGTCGGGCTCGGCGCCGCGCAGCACCTCGCCCGGCGCCGGCGCGGGGCGCGCGGGGTGCGGGTCGTCGAGGAGACCGGGCCGCGCGAGCTGGTCCTCGGAGAGGCCGGGGGGCAGGTAGGTGACCGGCCCCGACCAGATCGTCCCGGGCGAGCCGGTGACCACGCGGTCGTAGCCCTCGACGAGGTCCGGCCCGGCCAGGCAGTCGACGTCGAGGAGCACCAGCGTCTCCGCACCCCGCCGCACGGCCTCCCGGGCGCCGAGGTTGCGGGCTGCCGCGAGGGGCAGGGCGGCCGGGTCGGCGGGCAGCTCGACCACGTGCACCTGGTCCGGCACCAGCGTCGCGAGGGCGGGGTCGTCCATCGCGACCACGACGTGGTCCTCAGGGGTACGCCGGCCTGCGGCCAGCGAGCGGACCTGGCGGGCGAGGTGCTCGTGCCGGCCGTGGGCGATCGTGACGACCGCGACCCGGCTCACGCGGACCTCAGCCCCGTCGGCCGGTCGCCGCCCGTGCCGGCCACCACCTGCGCGAAGCGCTCGGCCGCCCGTCCGTCGCACCACCGGGCCCAGCCGCCGCCGTCCAGGGACGCGGCCCGTCGCAGGACCTCGGGCCACCCGTCGTCCGGGACGCGCGGGAGGACCACGGCCGGCCAGTCGCCCTGCGCCAGCAGGGCCGCGGTCGTCTCCTGCTCGGCGAAGGGACGCTCGTCCGGGACGACCACGGCCGGGCGGCGCTGAGCCGCGACGTCGGCCAGAGCCCCCTCGCCGGCGTGGGTCACCACCACGTCGGCGTCCCGCAGCGCGGGGGAGGGGTCCTCCACCCAGGCGCCGGGACCGCCGAGCACGGACCACTCCCACCCGGCCGCGGAGCGCCGCAGGGTCGCCTCGTCGGGGACGGGCGACGGGCAGCCGCCCCGTGCACCCGGACCGCCCTGCCCGGCCAGGACCACCGCACGGGGAGGCCCCGGACGCCGCTCGGCGGGCCGGGCCACGGGGAAGCGCGAGATCGCACCGACGCTGCAGACCCGTGCGGCGACGTCGTCGGGCAGCCCGGGCACGAGCGCGGCGGCCGGGAGCGGCGAGAAGGCGACGAGGGCGTCGGAGACGCGGAAGCCCAGCAGGTGCGCCGGATCCGTGCGCCGGCCCGGCAGCACGACGGTCACGACCGGGACGCCGTGGAGACGCACGAGCAGGGCGACCTCGACCGAGACGTCGACGACCACCAGCCGCGGGCGGCTGCGCTCCAGCCAGCTCGCCAGGAGGGCCGAGCGGGCCCGCAGACCCGGGTCGTGCCGCGGGACCCAGTGCAGGCGGCCGCCCGCGGTGACCCCGGTCGGGTCCGGTCGCACGTCGTCGCGGGGCAACGTGAGCCACGGGCCGGTCCACGACGCCGGTCGCGGCAGCGACGACAGGCCGGTCACCCGCTCGTCGAGGGCCTCCGCCAGGGCCTGGGCCCGGTGCAGGTGGCCCCGACCCTGGTGGTGCACGTAGTAGCCGATCACGCGGCGGTCTCCAGGCCGGCCATCTCGAGGTACGTCGCCTCGTAGTCGGCCACCATGCGGCTCAGCGAGAAGTGCTCGCAGGCGCGGCGCCGCACGGCGTCCCGGTCGCGTCCCGCGGCCTCCGCGATCGCGTGCGCGAGCTCGAACAGGTCGCCGGCGGGCACCAGGACACCGGTCTGCTCGTCGACGATCTCGGGCAGCGCGCCGCGGGCGTACGCCGCCACGGGCGTCCCGCACGCCATCGCCTCGGCGGCGACCAGGCCGAACGGCTCGTCCCACTGCGGCGTCACCACCGCCACCGACGCCGCTCCGATCAGGTCGCGCAGCCGCGCGCGATCGAGGTGGCCGGCGTAGCGGGCGCCGCGGCCCAGGCGCGGCGCGATCTCGCGGTCGTAGTACGCGCGGTCGTGCAGCGGGCCGGCGAGGACCAGCGGGACGCCGGCGAGCGCCGCCGCGTCGAGGGCCTCGTGCGGCGCCTTCTCCGGCACGATCCGGCCCGACCAGACCGCGTCCCCGCCACCCGGGCCCGGACGCCAGAACCCGGTGTCGACGCCGTTGTGGATCACGCGCGAGGACCGCGGCGACACGGTCGCGCTCCAGGCCCGCGCCATGCAGGCGCTGACGGTGACGAAGCGGCTGTCGGTGGCGGCGAAGGCGAGCGCCGACTCCAGCCACGGCACCGGCGGGGTGTGCAGCGTGGTGACGACGGGGACGTCGAGCACCTCGCTCATCGCGACCGGGAGGTGGTGCAGGGAGTTGTTGTGGACCACGTCGAACGGGCCGAGCCGGCCGCGGGCGATGCCCAGCATCAGGTCGAGGTAGGCGTGGTGCTCCTCCATCCACACCTGCGGGGGCGCGCCGACGTCGGCGCGCGCGGCCGGGCTCGTCTCGAGGTGGGCCAGCGGCAGGGCGGTGGCGCCCAGGGCGGGGTCTGACCCCGGTGCGGCGAACAGGCTGACCTGGTGGCCGCGCCGGACCAGCGCCTCGGCGAGGGCGTGGGTGTGGGCCTCCAGGCCGCCGGCGAAGGGCTCCCGGACGGGGAAGCGCGACGAGGCGACCAGGCAGACCCGGAGGCCCCGGGTCATGTCACGGCCCGGTAGAGGCGCCGGTGCGCCTCGGCCACCTGCTGCCGCTGACGACGCCGCTCGGCCACCGTGACCGGCGGAGTCGGGCCGGCCTCGTAGGCCTCGGTCAGGGCGCGCGTCAGGCTCTCCTCGTCGAACCCCTGCTCGTCGAGGTGGTAGCTGTGCACCGGCCCCTGGTCGGCGTAGAAGCCACACGTCGGCGCCAGCACGGCGGTCCCGAGGTCGCGGCAGGCCTCGAGCCAGCCGGAGTGGGTGCCGAAGCGGTAGGCCAGGACCGAGACGTCGAGCGAGGCGAGGTAGTCCCACAGCTCGGCGTCGCTCATGAAGTCGTGCACGTGCAGCTCGAGGTCGCCGGCGGCGTGCGCCTGCCGGAGGTACGTCGCCAGCTCGTCCTGGGCGGGCACGCCGCCGGGCTCGAGCAGCTCGCGGTGCCCGTTGACCTGCAGCACGGCGCCGGGCAGCTCGCGGACGGTCCGCACCAGCGTGGGCAGGACCGCCATCGGGTCCATGCTGGCGCGGACGCTCTTGACGTGCAGGCCGACGCGGAAGGGAGCCCGCCCCGCCCGACGCCGGCGGGCGCGGACCTGCGCGAACCGCGCCATGGTGTCCAGCTCGACCACGTGCGGGTGCGGGATCACCTGCGCCTCCCGGCCCCACCGGCGCGCGATCTCGCCGGCGGCGCCCGGCGTGAGGGTCACCACGGCGTCCGCGGTCTCCATGAGGACGTCGAGCTGCGCGTCGTGCGCCGCGGACGACAGGTGGTGCGGGTTGCGCAGGTCGTGCGCGGTGTAGACGAACGCACGCCCCCGCGCGTGGACCGCGTCCACGACCTCGCGCAGCTGCTGGGCGGTCAGGGCGTCGAAGCCGAACTGCACGTGGAAGACGTCGAAGTCGTGACGGTCGACCCAGTCCGGGTCGAGCATGACCGGCGGCCACCAGGACTGCTCGGCGGAGCGGAGGGCCGCGTCGGGCTGGGGGTCGGAGAGCCGCACCACGCCGTCGGAGCGCTCGGCGGCCACGTGGCGGACGTACACGTGGTCGGCCGGGACGGAGGCGACCGTGAGCACACGGGTCGTCGTGGCGAGCGACATGTGCCGGACGTTCCCTTCCGGCCGACTCGCCACCCCCATCCCGAAGGGTGAAGTTGGCCGGACGCCCCGCTCACTCCGGGTCGTAGCAGGCGAGCAGCAGGGCGAGGTCGTCGTCGAGCGCGTGACCGGCCGCGCGCTGCAGGCCCGCGAGCAGCTCGTCCAGGGCCGTGTCGAGGTCGGCCGTGGCGAGGTCGTCGAGGAACGGCTGCGGGTCGACGAAGCCGCCGTCCGGCGACCTGGCCTCGATCAGCCCGTCGGTGAAGAGCAGGAGCCGGTCACCCGGCTGGAGGACGCCGCTGGTCATGACCGGCTCGACGCCGAGGCCGAAGGGCGGCGCCGAGTCGACCTCGAGCACGCGCGCCCCGCACTCCGGGCTCATCAGCACCGGCGAGGGATGCCCGCAGGAGACGATCGTGAACCGCCCGTCGTGGTCGATGTCGACGATGACCCCCGTGACGAAGTCCTCCGGGTCGGGCAGGTAGGGCTGGATGCGCCGGTCGATCTCGCAGGCCACGTGCACCACGTCGTGGGTGTCGACGGCCGCCGCGCGGAACTCACCGATCACCACCGTGGCGGTGCGGACCGCGGACAGCCCCTTGCCGCGCACGTCGCCGACCAGCAGGCGGACCGACGAGGGCCCGGGCACGATCTCGTAGAGGTCACCGCCGACCTGCGCCTCGACCGCGGCGGACAGGTAGCGCGCGGACAGCCGGAGCGGCCCGATCCTCGGCGGTGGGGGCGCGAGGATGGCCTGCTGGGCAGCCTGCGCGACCTGCATGACCCCGGCCAGGCGCTCCGACTGCTGCTCGAAGCTGGCCGCGGTGTCCAGGGCCAGGGCGGCGTGGTCGGCCACCTCCTCGAGGAACGCCACGTCCTCCTCGGTGTAGCGCCGGCCCGACTCCGCGTGTGCCAGGGTGAGGGCGCCCAGCACGCCGTCGCGCCCGGTCAGCGGCGCGATGATCGCACTGGTCAGGCCGAGTCGTCGCAGGAGCTTGGCATGCTCCTCGTCGTGGCCGCTGGCCCGCACCAGCGCCGCGCGGACGGACGGGTAGAGCTCGCTCCTGCCCGTGCGCACCACGTGGGGGGCTCCGGAGGGTGCGTCCATCCGGACCGGGAAGGCGTCGGTCATCGAGCGCGCCCACTGCGTGGTCTCGCGGTCGAAGTGCCGGACGAGCACGGTCTCGAGGCGGTCCTCGCGCAGCAGCTGCAGGGAACACCAGTCGGCGAAGCGCGGCACGAGGAGGCGCCCCACCTCGGCGAGGGTCGTCTCGAGATCCAGGCTGCGCGACAGCGTCATGGACGCCTCGGCCAGCAGCGCCGTGCGCTGGGCGGCGGCGTCCGTGCGCTCGAAGCTCCTCCGCCCGGTGGATGGCGCTGGCCAGCGCACCGGCGAGCGAGTGGAGGAAGCCGTCCTCGGCCGCGGTGAACAGGTCCGGGGGGAACGTCATCGCCAGGAGGCCGTACGTCGTCCCGTCGCGCCGCAGCGGGAGCAGGTGGAGGCTGCGGTCGGTGGGGTAGTAGCCCACCAGGTCGGGGAACGCGGCCTCGATCTCACCCACCGACCGGTAGTGCAGGTCCGTCCCCTCCCGCACCGCCACCGCGCCGGGCAGGTTGCTGGCCAACGGCAGCTCCTGGTACTGCTCCGCGGCCGCACCGTGGCGGCCGAGCCACGTCACCGAGCGCAGCACGTCGTCGGCGTCGAGCGAGAGCACCATCGCCGAGGTGGCCCCGACGGTGGCGACGGCGTGCCCGACGAAGCCCTCGGCCACGTCCTTGACGGTCCGGGCGCCGGTGAGCTCGACCGCCAGCGCGTCCAGCACCCGCTGGGCCAGGGTGGTGGTGCGCTCCAGCTGCCGGCGACGGCGCTGGCTGACGTCGGCGGTGAGCACCGCGACGACGCTGAGCAGCACGCAGGCGACGAATCGCGTCAGCCAGGCCCTGTCCCCGAGGTTGTCGTTCCACAGCCCGGAGGCCGCCGCGGCGACGACGGCGAGCGTGGCGACCACCGCGGTCGGTCGAGGTCCGATGTTGATCGCCGTCAGGACCGCGGCGCCGGCGTAGACCCCGTTGATCTGGTGACCGAGGAGGACGTCGGCGGCGACCAGCACCAGGAGCAGCAGCACGCCGAGGAGCAGCCAGTCCCGCTCGACGTGCTCACGCCTCGCGAACGCCATGTCTGCTCGACTCCTCGCACCGCCCGGTGGGGCGGACTCGCAGGCTCAAAGGACCGGGGATGGCCGTGGCCCCGACATTAGAGGACCGTCGCCCGATCAGGTGTGGATCGCACCTGACCGGACCGGAGTCCGAGGCCCCGGACCCGGGGGGCGGCTCAGCCCGCGAGCACCTCGAGCGGGAGCAGCGGGTCGGCGGCGTACGGCATCGAGAGGGTGACGCGGTCGGCCAGGCCGCCGAAGCGCTCGGCGAGGTCCGCCCGCACGCTCGCGGGATCACCGCGGACGGCGAAGGTGTCGAGGACCTCGTCGTCGACCATCGCGGGGAGGTCGTCCCAGCGTCCCTCGAGCGTCGCGCGGTGGGCCTCCTCGTGCAGGTCGCCCCAGCCGTGGTGGTCCAGCACCGGGCGGTAGGCCGGCGTGGAGGCGTAGAAGCCCAGCTGGCGCCGGGCCGCGGCGACCGCCGCCGACAGCTCCTCGTCGGTGCGGCCGACGGCGACGACCGCCATCAGGGAGACGGTGAACGGGCGCTGCACCCCGGCCGCCTCCCGCCCTGCGGCGAGACGGGGCAGCAGCTCGTCGCGGAGGTAGGCCCGGGAGACCAGCGGGTGCCCGATGAAGCCGTCGGCGACGCGGCCGGCCGTCTCGACCATGCGGGGGCCGACTCCGGCCAGCCAGATCGGCGGGGCGTCGTGCCCGAGCGGCCCGGGGTCGAACAGCGGCGGCATCAGCGTGTGGGAGTAGAACTCGCCCCGGAAGTCCAGGCGGCCACCGGTCTGCCAGGCGGCGAAGATCGCGCGCAGCGCCTCGACGTACTCCGCCATCCGTGCGGCCGGGCGCGACCACGGCATGGAGTAGCGGCGCGTGATGTGCGGCTTGATCTGCGAGCCCAGCCCGAGGACGAGGCGGCCGGCGCTGAGCCGGTGCACGTCGTAGGCCGAGTAGGCCGTCGCCATCGGTGTGCGGGCGAACGCGAGCGCCACCGAGGTGCCGAGCCGGACCCGGCGCGTCGTCGTGGTCGCCAGCGCCAGCGCGACGAAGGGGTCGTGGCTGGCCTCGGCGACGAAGAGGCCGGCATCGGGACAGCGCTCCTCGACCGCGGCGGCGAACCCCGGGAGCCTGCCGGGGGAGTCGTGGAAGGCGACGTCGATCGGGAGGGCGCTCACGGTCGCGATCCTGCCGGAACCCGGGCGCCGGCGTCAGGTGCGTGTCAGGTGCGGTCTGCATACTGGCCGCACGGGGTCCGGTCGGGAGGCGACCGGGGGACCAGCCGGGAGGTGGCGCATGAGGACGGGGCGACGGGTCGCGGTCCTCGCCTGCGCGGCGCTCCTCGCCGCGTGCGGCTCGACGGGCTCGACGGGCGCGGACGGCTCGACGAGCTCGGCGCCGGCGGAGCAGCCCGCGGCCTCGCCCGGCGCGGCGCAGGCAGCGGTCTCCAAGGTCCTGCTCGTCGTGGTGGAGAACCACTCCCTGGACCAGATGCGCCGGGAGATGCCCTACACGTTCGGCCTGGCGCAGGAGTACGCCTACGCCACGGGCTTCACCGCGCTGACCCACCCGTCGCTGCCGAACTACCTCGGGATCGCCGGCGGCGACATGTTCGGCGTCACCGACGACGGCCCGCCCTCGGAGCACGTCATCCACGGCCAGTCGGTCTTCGGGCAGGCGCTGGCCGTGGGCAAGACCGCGCGGGTGTACGCCGAGGGGATGCCCGGCCGCTGCGTGGTCACCGACGGCGGCGACCGCTACGCGGTGCGGCACAACCCGTGGGCGTACTTCGTCGACGAACGGGAGTCGTGCCTGGCCCACGACGTGCCCCTGGACCACCTGGCGGCCGACGTGTCGGCGGGGCGGCTGCCGAACGCCGGGCTGCTGGTCCCGAACCTGTGCCACGACGCGCACGACGACGACTGCGACCTGGCCGACGCCGACCAGTGGATGCGCGAGCAGGTCGGGATGGTGCTGGCCGGCCCGGACTTCAGGTCCGGCCGCCTGGCGGTGGTGGTGACCGCCGACGAGGACGACCACTCCCAGGACAACAAGGTGCTCACCACCGTCTACCACCCCGGCCTCCGCGGCCGCGTGGTCGACGCCGCGCTCACGCCGTACAGCCTGACGCGGTTCTACGCCCAGGTGCTGGGGGTGCCGCCCCTGCGGGCTGCGGCGTCCGCCCCCGACCTCGCGACGGCGTTCGGGCTGCGGGTGACCGACCACGTGGTCTCCACCGCCAGTCGAACAGGTGTTTGAATAAGGGCAGAACTCTGCTAGCCTGTTCGCAGAGCACTTGGCGCGAAGAGACAGGCGATTCACCCCAGGGCCCCTCGTGGCCCGCCTGAACTCGCGGGGCGTCGGGCTCAGTCGTGATGGCGCTTCATTGCCCGGCAGCCCCGGCCCCCGGATCGGCGACCCAGCAGCCACAGCTGTGTGGCTGACCGTCGTCGTGCAAGGGAGGCCGCTCAGTGACCCAGTCGGTCCCGTCTCCTGTGCCCGCGACCCCGGCTCATCCCGTGCTCACGGCCCTCGGCGTGATCGACGAGGCGCTGTCGTCGGTCGAGCTGGTGAACCCGGCGTTCATGCGCACCAACGCCAAGTCCGAGTCACTGATGGGGATCGCTCGGGTCGAAGCGCGACTGGCCGAGCTCAAGCTGCGGGTCCTCGCCGATGCCGAGGACGTCGCGGTCCAGGGCGCGGCGCGGGACGTGCCGGCGTGGCTGGTGCACCACACCCGTGCCACGCCGGCCGGGGCGAGGGCCGACGCGGCGCTGGCGGTCGAGCTGGACCGCCGCTGGGGCGGCGTGGCGTCCGGGATGCGTGTCGGTGTGGTCTCCCTCGAGCAGGCGCGGGTGGTGGTCCGCTGCCTGGGCGACCTGGCCCCGCACGTCGACCCCGAGACCCTGGCCCAGGCCGAGGCCCACCTGGTCGCCCAGGCCGCCGAGTTCGCCCCCGCTGCGCTGGCCACGTTGGGTCGCCGGGTCCTCGACGTGGTCGCCCCCGAGGTCGCCGAGGCCGTGGAGGCCAGACGTCTGGCCGCGATCGAGCGCGAGGCCCGCCGCAGGACCAAGGTCAGCCTGCGCCGTCTGGGGGACGGCACCACCCGGATCAACGGGATCCTGCCCGACCACGTCGCCACCCGCCTGGCGGTGTTCCTCGAAGCCCACGCCAACCCCCGCCGCAAGGACATCTTCGGCCAACCCGCCGACGGCGCGGTCGGGGAGGACGGCGCCGATGCCGAGTCCCTGGCCGCCGACCTCGAGGCCGCGGTCGCCAACACCGGTCCCGACGGCTCCCCGTGCCGGCTGCCGGACTCCCGTGACCCGGTCGAGCGACTGCCCTACCCCCAACGCCTCGGGCAGGCGTTCTGCGCCCTCATCGAGGGCCTGGACCCCACCCGGCTGCCGATCCACGGCGGGGACAACACCCTGCTCCAGATCACCACCGACCTGGACGCGCTGGCCAACGAGCTCGGCACCGGCACCATCCTCACCACCGGCGCCATCGGCGGGGAGTCCCCGACCGGGGGCCGGGTCAGCGCCGCGGAGATCCGCCGTCTGGCCTGCAACGCCCGGATCCTGCCCGTCGTGCTCGGCGGCAGGTCCGAGGTCCTCGACCTCGGCCGCGACCGCCGCCTGTTCTCACCGGCCCAACGCCGCGCCATGCTGCTGCGCGACCGCACCTGCCGCGCCGAGGGCTGCGACATCCCCGGCACCTGGGCCGAAGCCCACCACTGGATCCCCTGGGAACGCCTCGGCAGGACCGACCTCGACGCCGGCGTCCTGCTCTGCTCCCACCACCACCACCGCGCCCACGACGAGGACACCTACCGCCTCGAACGCCTCCCCAACGGCGACGTCCGCTTCCACCACCGCAGATAGGGCGGCAGCACCGCGGCGGCCGTGGCGTAGCGGGGCACGTCGCCGAGCCGGTCCACCTCGTCGGCGAGCTGCTCGAGGTCGGAGCCGTCGATGCCGGTCCCGACCACCGGACCCATCGGCCTCATCAGGCTCGTCCTCAGGGGCCTGGTGCGTCAGGCTGAACCCGTGACACCAGCGGGTGGGGCATGACCGCGGTCCTGCTCAAGCTCGTCCTGGAGGCAGTGGTCCTGCTCAAGACCAGGGTGGTCGACCGGTTCCGAGCCGCGACGACCAGGCGTGGCAAGGTCGTGGCCGCCGCGTCGCTGTGGGTGGTCGCGGCCGGGAGCAAGGTGGTCGTCCTCGAGCTGGTCGACCTCGTCCTCGGCGAGGCGGTGAGCCTGGGCGGGTTCGTCCCGGTGACGTTGCTGGTGGTCGCCCTCCTCCTGTCCCGTGCCGGCGTGCGTCGCCTGCTCCAGGACACCTCGGCATCCGGCTGAGGCCGCCGCCCGGGTGTCGTCGACGGCGCATGCCACGCGGAGCGCTGAGGGGCGCCGGTTAGATTCGAGCGTGCTCAACTCGTTCACCGCCACCCGGCGCGACGTCGCCGAGGTGCGCTCGTCGGTCGAGGACGTCTGGGCACTGCTGGTCCGCCCGGAGGTGCTGGTGCGGCACACGCCGTTCCTCCACGCGATCGACGACCTCGGCGACGGACGCTGGCGCTGGCAGGTGGGTGGCATCCGCTACCCGGGCGGGTTGTTCACCTCGAGCTTCACCGAGCGGATGAGGTTCGAGGCGCCGCGCCGGATCCTGTTCCAGCACGAGCCCGAGTCCGGGCACGAGCTGGCCGGCGCCGAGGGCCGCTACGAGCTGCGGCCGGCCGAGGACGGGCCGACGACGCTGCAGATCGAGCTGTCGGTGACCGCGCGGCTCCCCGCGCCGCGGGCGGGGGCGCCGGTGGTGCGCAAGGCGATGGACCTGGTGATCGCGCAGATGGGTCGGGCCTTCGCGGCCGGGCTCCTGAAGGACCTGGGGGAGCGATGAGGGTGCTGGTGGTCGGGGCCGGCCTGTCCGGCCTGGCGGCGGCGTGCCACCTGCGCGGCGCGGGGCACGAGGTCGTCGTGCTGGAGCGCGACGCGGAGGTCGGCGGCCGGGCCGGCACCCTGTCCGACGGCGGCTTCCGGTTCGACACCGGCCCGGTCGTGATGACGATGCCCGAGCTGCTGGCCGAGCCGCTGCGCGCGGTGGGCGCGGACCCCGAGACCGCCGTCCCCATGCGGCGGCTGGACCCGTCCTACCGCGCGCACTACGCCGACGGCACCACGTTCGACGTGCACGCCGAGATGGACGTCCTGCGCAAGGAGGTCGAGCGCACCTTCTCCGCGGCGGACGCGCGCGGTCTGGACGGCCTGCTGGCCTGGCTGGAGCGGCTGCACGCCACGGAGTTCGACACCTTCCTCGACACCAACTACGACAGCCCGCTCGACCTCGCGCGCTCACCGTCCAAGGGGCTCGACCTGCTGCGCCTCGGCGGGTTCCGCAGCCTCGACCGCGTGGTGTCGTCCTACCTCTCCGACGAGCGGCTGCGCCGCGTCTTCAGCTTCCAGGCGCTGTACGCCGGGGTGTCGCCGCGGCAGGCGCGCGCGGTCCTCGCGGTGATCTCCTACATGGACGTCGTGCGGGGCGTGTTCTACCCCGAGGGCGGGATGCACGCCGTGCCGCGGGCACTGGCGACGGCGCTCACCGACGCCGGCGGCGAGGTGCACACCGGCGTCGCGGTCACCGAGGTCCTGCGACGTGCGGACGGTGCGGCGCGTGGCGTCGTGCTGGACAGCGGCGACGTGCTGCTCGGCGACGCCGTGGTGTGCACCGTCGACCTGCCGGTCGCCTACGACCGCCTGCTGCCGGGCCTGCCGCGTCCACGGTCGCTGCGGCGGGCGCGCTACTCGCCGTCCGCGGTGGTCTGGCACGTCGGCGTGCGCGGCACGACCGCGCCCGGGACGGCCCACCACAACATCCACTTCGGGCACCAGTGGCCCGAGGCGTTCACCGCCCTGGTCGACCGCGGCGACCTGATGCCCGACCCGTCGCGCCTGGTGACCGTGCCCTCGGTGAGCGACCCGACGGCGGCTCCCGACGGCTCGTCGTCGCTCTACGTCCTCGAGCCCGTGCCGCACCTCGACAAGGGCCGCGTGGACTGGGACGCCGAGCAGGGCCCGATGCGCGAGCGGCTGCTGGCGTTCCTCGAGCGGTCCGGCTACCCCGCCGACGTGCAGGTCGAGCGGATGGTCACGCCGGTCGACTGGCGCGACCAGGGGATGGCCGCCGGGACGCCGTTCGCGCTGGCGCACACGTTCCTGCAGTCCGGTCCGTTCCGCCCGCGCAACGTCGACCGCCGCGTGCCCGGACTGGTCTTCGCGGGCTCCGGGACGACGCCCGGGGTCGGCGTGCCGATGGTGCTGATGAGCGGGAAGCACGCGGCCCAGCGGGTGACCCAGCGGGTCACGGGTCGGGTGGGTGCGCGGTGACCGACCTGGAGGAGGAGGGCTACCGCCGCGCCGCCGCGATCACGCGCGAGCACGGCACGACCTACTACTGGGGTGCGCGGCTGCTGCCCAGGGCCTCCCGCCGCCACGTGCACGCGATCTACGCGTTGGCCCGCATCGCCGACGACATCGTGGACGGCGGAGGGGCCGACCCGGCCGCGCGCCTGGACGCCTTCGAGCAGTCGTTCTGGCAGGCCCTGCACTCCGGACGGACCGACGACCCGGTGCTCGCGGCCGCGTCGGCGTCGGCCCGCCTGCACCGGCTCGACGACGAGTGCTTCGCGCGGTTCTTCCGCGCGATGCGCACCGACCTGACCCGGACGACGTACGAGACCTGGGACGACCTGCTCGGCTACATGGACGGCAGCGCGGCGGTCATCGGCGACCTGATGCTGCCGGTGCTCGGCGCTCCGGAGCGGGCCCGGCCGGCGGCGCAGGCGCTCGGGCTCGCCTTCCAGCTGACCAACTTCCTGCGCGACGTCGCCGAGGACCTCGACCGTGGCCGGGTCTACGTCCCGCAGGAGGACCTGCGCTGGTTCGGCGCGGACCCCGCCCGCCGCACGAACGACGAGGCGTGGCGCGCCCTCATGCGCTTCGAGGTCGCCCGCAACCGCCGGCTGTACGCCGAGGCGGACGCCGGGATCCCGGACCTGCCCGTGCGGGCGCGCCGGTGCGTGGTGACGGCCCGCGTGCTCTACGCCCGCATCCTCGACGTGATCGAGGCGGCCGACCACGACGTGTTCTCCCGGCGGGCGCGCGTGCCCACCTCGCGCAAGGCGGCGCTGGCCGCACGCGTGGCGGTGAGCCGGCGACCCGAGTCGCTGCTCCCGACGGCGAGGCCCACGCACCAGGCGTGGCCGGACGACGACCGGGTCGTGCTCGTCGACGAGTCCGGCGCCGCGATCGGGGTCGCGGCCAAGTCGGGCGTGCACCACGACGCGACGCCGCGGCACCTGGGCTTCTCCTGCTACGTCGTCGACGACGCGGGGCGCCTGCTGGTCAGCGTGCGGGCGGAGGACAAGACCAGCTTCCCCGCGGTCGCGACCAACACCGCCTGCGGTCACCCGCGTCCCGGTGAGGACGTCGCGGAGTCCGCGCGGAGGCGGCTGCGCCACGAGCTCGGCCTCGACGTCGAGGACGTGCGCGTGGTGCTGCCCGCGTTCTCCTACACGGCGCGCACCGACGCGCTCCTGGAGAACGAGGCGTGCCCGGTGCTGGTCGCCCGCGTCTCCGGGACGCCCGCGCTGCGACCCGACCCGACCGAGGTCGCCGAGGTGTGGTGGGCCGACTGGCCGTCGTTCCGCGACGTCGCGCTGGGTGAGGAGTGCCGGGTCACCTCGCCGTCCGGTCGCACCTGGGGCCTCTCGCCGTGGTGCGTCGAGCAGGTCGCCCAGCTCGACGCGCTGGGCCCGGACCCCCTCGCCTGGAAGGCGCCGGAGGGGCAGCGGCTCCCGCCCGCCCTCGAGCACGGCGTGGCCCAGGACGCGTGAGCATGCCTGACCTGCCCGACCACTGGCAGTACGCCGCCCTGCTCGCCGGCTGCCTGTTGATCACCCTCCCGCTGGAGCTCGTGCTCGGTGCCCGCGTCTACCGCCGCCCGCGCCGGGTCGTCCGCGCGATGCTGCCGATGCTGGTCGTCTTCGTCGTGTGGGACCTGGTCGGGATCGCCCGCGGCCACTGGTCCTACAGCGCCCGCTTCACCACCGGCCTCGACCTCGGCCCCATGCCGGTCGAGGAGGCGGCCTTCTTCGTCGTGATCCCGCTGTGCGGGCTGCTCACCTACGAGGCCGTGGGCCGGGTCGTGGCGCGCGTGCGAGAGCCCCGCGGGGAGTGACGGTGCCGGAGTACACCTTCCTCGCCGTCCTGTCGGTCCTCGGCGTCCTCGCGGCCGAGCGGTGGTGGCTGCGCACCGGCCTGCTGCGCACGGCGCAGTACTGGCTGTCGATGGCGATCGTGCTGTTCTTCATGGTCCTGGTCGACGGCTGGCTGACCAAGCTGTCCGCGCCGATCGTGCGCTACGACGAGGACCGGACGATCGGGGTCCGCGTGCCGTGGGACATCCCGGTGGAGGACTTCCTGTTCGGCTTCAGCATGGTGACGCTGACCCTGCTGCTGTGGGTGCGGCAGCCGCCCGAGCGTCCTTGACCGCCCTCGGGTGCCCCTCCAGGATGAGCGCGTGCCCGACCAGCCCCTCGACCAGCCCCTCGACCAGCCCCTCGACCAGCCCCGCCCCCTCAACCTCGCCGACGTGCTCGAGGCGGTCGCCGACGCGGTGCCCGACCGGCGCGCGGTGGTCACGCTCGACCGCACCTGGACCTACGCGGAGGTCGACGAACGGGCCACCCGGCTCGCGGACCACCTGCGCAGGCTCGGGGTGCGGCCGGGCGAGCACGTCGCGGTGCACTCGGCCAACCGGATCGAGTGGGTGGAGGCGTTCTACGGCTGCTTCAAGGCCCGCGCGGTGCCGATCAACGTCAACTACAAGTACCTCCGCGACGAGCTGGCCCACGTCTACGCCGACTCCGACTCCGTGGTCGCGATCGTCGCCCCCGAGCACGTCGACGACGTGCGCGCGGTCGGCCCCGTCGACGCTGCGGCACCTGCTCGTCCTCGGCGAGGAGTACGACGCCGCGCTGGCCGCCGCGTCCCCGGAGCGTCCCGCGGACCCGGGCCGCCGGGAGGACGACCGCTACACGCTCTACACCGGCGGCACGACCGGCAGGCCGAAGGGCGTGGTGTGGCGCCACGCCGACATCATCCGCGCGGCCCTGAACGCCAACCGCTTCGGCGCCCCGATCGAGAGCGTCGAGCAGCTCGCCGAGGAGGCCGCGGCCAACGACAACCCCTTCGTCATGCTCGCCTGCGGGCCGATGATGCACGGCGGGAGCCAGTGGATCCTCGGCAACGCCCACGTCTCCGGCTCGACGGTGGCGTTCTACGACCGGCCGAGCTTCGACCCCGAGCTGATCCTCGACCTGGTCCAGCACGCCGGGGTGATGTCGCTGACCTTCCTCGGCGACGCGATGGGGCGGCCGGTGGCCGAGGCGATCCTCGCCGAGCCCGACCGGTGGGACCTGTCGTCGCTGGTCGCGGTGTCCAACGGCGCGGCGCCCCTGTCGGACGGGGTGCGGGCGGAGGTCCGGCGGGCCCTGCCGGGCCGCTTCATCCTCGACACCTACGGCTCCTCGGAGTCCGGGGCGACGGCCTCGCGCGTCGACGACGGCACCGACGGGCCCGTGGGCGCCCCGCGGTTCGCGGCCAACGACGACGTCGAGGTCTTCGACCTGGACCTGAAGCCGTGCCCGCCCGGGGTCGACGGCATGCTCGCCCGCAGCGGGCCCATGCCGCTGGGCTACTACAACGACCCGGTCAAGACCGCCGCGACCTTCAAGGAGATCGACGGCAGGCGGTGGTCGATCCCCGGCGACTTCGCCCGGCGCGAGGAGGACGGCTCGATCACGGTCCTCGGCCGCGGCTCGGTCTGCATCAACACCGGCGGGGAGAAGGTCCACCCCGAGGAGGTCGAGGCCGTCCTGCTGCGGCACGACGAGGTCTTCGACGCGGTCGTGGTCGGCACGCCGCACGAGCGCTGGGGCCAGCAGGTCACCGCCCTGGTCCAGCGCCGCGACGGCTCCGCGGTCGACGAGGAGGCGCTGCGCGCGCACGTGCGGTCGCTGCTCGCGTCGTACAAGGTGCCCAAGGAGATCCGCTTCGTCGAGCAGGTGCCGCGCACCGCGGTCAGCAAGGTCGACTACGCCGCCAGCCGCGCGCTCGCGCTTGAGCTGGTCGGCTCGGCCTGAGCCGATGACGCTCGCCGACCGGTGGCCGCTGCCCGACGCGGCCGACCTGCGGGACCGCCTGCTCGAGGCGTACGCCGACCCGGCGCGCGGCTACCACGACCTGCGGCACCTGGGCGAGGTGCTCGGCCGGCTCGAGGAGCTCGCCGGTGCGGGGACGGCCTTCGACCGGCTCCCGGTCGTGCTGGCCGCCTGGTTCCACGACGCGGTCTACGCCGGCGCGCCCGACGACGAGGAGCGCTCGGCGCGGTGGGCCGAGGAGGCACTGCCGGGCCCGGTGCCGGACGAGGTGGTCGGCGAGGTCGCGCGGCTGGTGCGGATGACCGCCGAGCACCGGCCCCGTCGACGAGGACCCCAACGGGTGCGCGCTGTCCGACGCCGACCTGGCCATCCTGGCCGCGCCGGCGGCGCGCTACGCGGAGTACGTCGCGGCGGTGCGCCACGAGCACGCCCACGTCCCCGACGAGGCGTTCCGTGCGGGACGGGCACAGGTCCTGCAGGCGCTCGAGGCGAAGCCGCACCTGTTCCACACCTCGCACGGCCGGACCGCCTGGGAGGGGCCGGCGCGCGCCAACCTGCGGGCCGAGCTCGCGCGGCTCAGTCCGGGTGGTCGGGCCTAGCCCGCTTGTGCCGCCGCAGCCCGGCCGCGCGCAGGCGGGCGACGAGCTCGCGCGAGGACACCGGGTGCGCACCCGCCGCGACCACGGCGTCGTACCACTCCTCCGGCACGTCGTAGTGGTCGCGGTCGAACCCGCGGTCGGGGATGTCGAGGGCGCGGGCGAAGGCGTGCAGCTCGTCGTACGAGGTGTCGCTGGCCAGGTGCGACCACAGCCGTCCCCGCCACGGCACGCGCGGCGGGTCGATGAGGATCACGGGTGCAGCCTAGGCCGAGGGTTGTTGTCGCGCGGACCAGAAGTGCGCGAGCAGGCGGTCTCGGGCGTTCGCGCGGGGCCGGGGTGGGTAACAACCTTGCGTGCGACCACGATGGAGCAGCGGCCCCGACACGATCACCCTCGTCCGGCACGGGGAGAGCCTCGGCAACCTGGCCGACGCGGCCGCCCGCGAGGCCGAGGCCGAGCTCCTCGACCTCGACGAGCGGGACGCCGACGTCGCGCTGTCCGACACCGGCCGCGAGCAGGCGCAGGCGGTCGGGCGGTGGATGGACCGGTCGCCCGAGGACTGGCGCCCGACGACCGTGCTGAGCTCGCCCTACCGGCGCGCGGCCGACACGGCCCGCCTCGTGACGGAGCACACCGACCTCTCGGTGACGCTCGACGAGCGGCTGCGCGAGCGCGACCTGGGCGTCCTCGACGGCCTGACCGGACGCGGCATGCGCGCACGCCACCCCGAGGAGGCCGAGCGCCGCAAGAAGCTCGGCAAGTTCTACTACCAGCCGCCGAGCGGCGAGAGCTGGGCCGACGTGGTGCTGCGGGTGCGCAGCCTGCTGGCCGACCTGCGCCACGGGTACGACGGCGACCGGGTCTGGGTGTTCACCCACCAGGCGGTGATCATGGCGTTCCGCTACGTCCTCGAGGGGCTCGAGGAGGAGCCCCTGCTGGAGATCGACCGCGAGATCCAGATCCCCAACGTCTCGCTGACCCGGTTCGTCCGCGCGGGCGACGTCTTCGACCTCGAGCGCTTCGCCGACACCTGCGCGGTCGACGAGCACGACGCCGACGTCACCCACGAGGAGAGCGCATGACGGTCGTGACCCCGGCCGTGCTGCGGGACTGGCCCCTGTCGGAGCCGGGCAACGGCAAGGGCTCGCGCGGCCGCCTGGTGGTGCTCGGCAGCAGCCGTTCGACGCCGGGCGCGACCCTGCTCGCCGGCGAGGCGGCGCTGCGAGCCGGCGCCGGCAAGCTGGCCATCGCCACGACCGCCTCCGGCGCCCCGGCGCTGGCGGTCGCGGTGCCCGAGGCGATGGTCGTCGGGCTGCCCGAGGACGACGACGGGTCGATCGCGGTGGACGCGGCGGACGTGGTCGTCGACCGGGCGCAGGCGGTGGACGTGCTGCTCGCGGGGCCGGGGCTCGACGACCCCGACCGCGCGACCGAGCTGCTCGCCGAGGTGCTGCCGCGCGTCACGGTCCCGGTCGTGCTGGACGCGCTCGGGACGGCGTACCTCACCCACCACCCGGACGGGCTGCACCACCTCGACGGGCGGGCGGTCGTCACGGCCAACCCGACCGAGCTCTCGCGCATCAGCGGGCGTGACGAGGACGAGGTCGCGGCCGACCCGCGGGAGGCGGCGGGCCAGGTGGCGCGGGAGAGCAACGTGGTGGTCCTCGCGGGCGCGGCGACCAAGCACGTGGTCACCCCCGACGGCCGCACCTGGGTGGTCGAGGGCGGCACCCCCGGTCTCGGCGTCTCCGGCTCGGGCGACGTGCAGGCAGGCATCGTCGCCGGCCTGCTGGCCCGGGAGTGCGACGTCGCACAGGCGGCCGTGTGGGGCGCCTACGTCCACGCGCGCGCCGGCGAGCGCCTGTCGGGGACGGTCGGCAAGGTCGGCTTCCTCGCGCGTGAGCTGCCGGCGGAGGTGCCGGCCGTCCTCGGCGAGATCGGCTGAGCGGGGAGAGGGTCAGGTCCGCCGGTCGCTGCTGCGCCGTGCGGTGAGGTACGCCGGCTGCCGCAGCCGCCGCACCCAGCCGTAGTTCTCGAGGTCGGGGAGGGGGTGGGCGACCGGGTCGAACGAGATCGGCTCGTCGTCGCCCGGGGCGTCGCCCAGCTCGAGCCGCGCGAACACCGTCCACCCGCCGGTCGGCCGGGCCCAGGCCAGCTCGTAGGCGTCGTCCTCGGTGCGCCGGGCGGCGAGCAGGACCGGCCCACGGGCGGAGCGGTAGGGCAGCAACGAGGTGAACACCCGCTCGTGCCCCGGCAGGTGCCAGGTCAGCAGGAACCGCGTGACCGTTCCCCGCCCGGTCGTGGCGAGCAGCAGGTCCGAGGGCTCGCCGCCGGACCGTGCCCCCGGGACGCGCATCGCCAGGCCGAAGATGTCGGGCAGGCCGCCGGGCAGCCCGACGGCCCGGGACAGGCGCACGAGCACCTCGTCCTCGCCCTCCTCGTCCAGCCACGGGACCCCGCTGGGCCGGGCGCCGCCGTGGCGCCGCAGGACCCCGGCCACCACCGTGCCGTGCGGGTGCAGGGGCTTGGCCGGGTGACGCAGGGCGGACAGCACGCCGACCGCGCCGGCCAGGACGCTGCCCCCGGCGCGGGCGGCGACGTCGACGGCGGGCTGGGACTCCTCGGCGGTCGGTGCGCTCATGCCCGTGGCGTACCCGCCGTGCCGCCCGGTCATGTGTGGGAGGAGCGCGGCGGGCCCGGGCGCCCAGGTGATGCATCATCGGGGGCATGACCTTCGCCAGCGGCACCTTCACCTCTCCCACCGACGGCCTCGCCCTGTCGACGTACTCCTGGGAGGAGGTCGCCTCGCCCCGCGGGGTCGTGCAGGTCGCGCACGGGCTGGCCGAGCACGCCGCGCGCTACGACCGGCTCGCCGGCGCCCTGCAGGAGGCCGGCTTCGTGGTCCACGCCACCGACCACCGTGGCCACGGGACGTCGATCAGCGGCACGCCCGGCGACTTCGGCCCCGGCGGGTTCGAGGCGCTGGTCGCCGACGTCGCGGCGTACGGCGCCGCGCTGGCCGAGCGGCAACCGGGGCTCCCGCTGTTCCTGGTCGCGCACTCGATGGGGTCCTTCGCCGCGCAGGTGGTGCTGCTCGAGCACTCCGCGCAGTACGCCGGCGTGGTGCTGTCCGGCTCGACCGCGCTGGACGTGCTCGCGGCCTCGATGGCCGAGTCGGCGGCGTCCGCGGGCGCAGACGCGGAACCGGCCGGGCTCGAGGCGTTCAACGCCGGGTTCGAGCACCGCACCGGCTACGAGTGGCTCTCGCGAGACGAGACCGAGGTCGACCGCTACGTCGCGGACCCGCTGTGCGGGTTCGACCTGCCGGAGTCCACCGTGCCGTCGCTGTTCGCCCCGGCGCCGCGCCTGGCCGACCCCGAGCAGCTGGCGCGGATCCGCTCCGACCTGCCGGTCCTGATCGCCTCGGGCACCGCCGACCCGCTGGCCGGCGGCGGACAGCTGGTCGAGCTGCTGGGCCGGCGGTACCGCGACGCAGGACTGAGCGACGTGACCGTCACGACGTACCCGGACGCCCGTCACGAGATCTTCAACGAGACCAACCGCGACGAGGTGACCGCCGACGTGGTGGGCTGGCTGGTCGCCCACTCCTGAGGTGGCGCGTCCCGCTCCCGCGTACTCCGCCGTACGTGCTGCTCTCGTCGCGGTTCACAGCACGTACGTCGGGGTACGCGAGCCGGACAGGTGCTGCACGGCCAGCGAGGCCTGGACCATCGCGGTGCCCAACGGCACGCCGGGGCCGGGGTAGACCGCGCCCACCAGCGAGGCCGCGGAGTTGCCGGTGGCGTAGAGCCCGGGGATCGGGCTGCCGTCCTCCCGCAGCACGCGGGCGTGGACGTCGGTGACCAGCCCGCCCTTGGTGCCGAGGTCGGACAGCACGAAGCGCGCGGCGTAGTACGGCGGCTGGTCGAGCGGCACGAGCGCGTGACCCCCGGTGAAGAACGCGTCGTACTCGTCCTGGCCGCGCCCGAAGTCCTCGTCCACCCCGGACGCGGCGAACCCGTTGAACCGCTCGACGGTGGCCTCGAGCCCGGGGAGCCCCAGCCGCCACGCGAGCTCGCCCAGCGACTCGGCGCGGACCCAGGTGCCGGCCACGAGGTGGGCCGCCGGGTCGCCCTCGGGCATGGCGATCGCCGGGAGCCGTCCGCCCTCGCGCGAGTCGAAGACGAACCACGACGGCAACCGGTCAGGTGCGGCGGCCATCGCGCGGCCGAAGCGGTCGTAGGGCAGGCACTCGTTGGCGTAGCGGCGGCCCTGCTGGTCGACCATCACCCCGCTGCGGAAGCCGAGGGTGAACGAGCCGCCCCCGTCCGGCTGCTCGAGGCCCGGGCAGAACCACGCCTGCTCGAGGTGGTCGACCGCGGCCCCGACCGCCACCCCGGCCTCGATCGGCTCACCGGCGTTGGTGCCGCGCGGGGCCATCGACCACGCGGCGTCGCCGGGCACGCCGTGCTCCTTGCGCCGGGCCGCGTTGCCCTCGAAGCCCCCGGCCGCGACGAGCACCCCGCGGTGCGCCCGGACCGTGACGGGACCCTCGGCGGTCGTCGCCCCGACCCCCGCGACCCGGCCCTCCTCGACGACGTACGACGTCACCTGGTGCCCGGTGCGCACCGTGCCGCCCTCGCGCAGGAACGCGGTGAGCAGCCGGGCGACCAGGGCCTGCCCGCCGGTCAGGGTCCTGCGGCCGGGTCGTCCCGTGCGGTCGCGCTCGACCGGCGGCCGGACGAGCGCAGCGACCTCCGCGGGAAGGTCGGCCCGCTCGACCTGGCACGGCTGGATCGAGCGGCCCATCGGCACGCGGCCCGGGGCGTCGAAGTACTCCGGGAACGGCAGCCACTCGAACGCCAGCGCGTCGTCGGACTCCAGCGTCGCCACGAGCGCGGGCGCCTCGGCCAGGAACGCCTCGACCTTCGCGGGGTCGGGGTCGTGGAGCACGGCGCCGAGGTAGGTCCGCGCGGAGTCGGTCGAGTCGGGGATGCCGGCCCGCTGCTGGACCTGGGAGCCGGGCAGCCAGCAGGCGCCACCGGAGTACGCCGACGTCCCGCCGCACAGGTCGGTCCGCTCCAGCACCACGGTCGACAGCCCGGCCCGCTGCGCCAGGAGGGCACCGGTCAGGGCGCCCCCGCCGGATCCGACCACCACCACGTCGTACGCCGCGTCAGGAGACATGGGCGGATCCCATCACGCGGCGCACCGCACGACAAGAACGTGTTCTAGCAGCAGGCCGGCGGGGTGCTGCGCGATGTGACGGACGAGACCTCACACAGGGGCCGAAAGGCCTCAGCGAAATCGCTGCCGAGCGGGAGGCTGGAGGCATGAGGACCACATCACGAAAGATCGTGGTCGGCTTCGACGGCTCGGACCTCGCCGACCTCGCGCTCCGCTGGGCAGTGGACACCGCCGCCCTGCGACAAGACCCGGTGGAGGTCCTCGTGGCCGCCGCCCTGCCGTCGACGCTGGCGGCCTGGACTCCGGTCGACAGCTCCTACGTCGACGGCATGGCCGAGGTGGTGAACGCGGCGGAGAAACGGCTCGGCGAGCTCGGCTACGACAACGCCGAGGTCACGATGCGCGAGCTCGACGCGGTCTCGATGCTGACCGACGCGGGGGAGGACGCCGCGATGGTGGTGGTCGGCGCGTCCGGCCACGGCCGCCTGAGCGGGGGGCTGATGGGCTCGGTGAGCCGCCACCTCGCGACCTACGCCTCCTGCCCGGTGGTGGTGGTCCGCCCGTCCGGCGCGGTCGGGTCCTCCCGCATCGTGGTCGGGGTGGAGGCGGGCGGGAGCAGCCTCCCCGCGCTGCGGTTCGCCCTGGAGCGTGCCGACCTCACCGGAGCTCCGGTGACGGCCCTGCACGCCTTCGAGGCCGAGCTCCCGCACGGCGGCGAGCTCGCGCTCCCCTCGCGCCTGCGCGTGGACACCGGGGGAGCGGAGCGGGTGCTCTCGGAGGCGCTGGCCGGCGTGGAGGAGGACTTCCCGACGGTCCAGGTGCGGCGGGAGACCGCGCCCCTGCGGCCCGAGCGGGTGCTCACCGACGCCTCGGACTCGGCGGGCCTGATCGTGGTGGGTGCCCGCGGGCGCAACCCCTTCGCGCGGCTGCTGCTCGGCTCGGTGGGCCAGCACGTGCTGCAGCACGCGCACTGCCCGGTGGCGATCGTCCGCTGACCGGGGCCGGCTGGGCGCACGGTGCGCCGACACCCGGGCGCCGGACAGGGCCGGTGGTCCCGAGGTCCGGGACCGGTCGGCCCTGCCTGCTCCCACGAGCGCCCCGCTAGCGTCCGGAGCACCCCCACAGCAAACGGATCTCGGCGAGACCACCTGGAGCCGACGTGAACCCACGCCCCGACCACGTGACCGTCTCGACGCGCTGGCGCTACGGCAGTGCGCTCGACGTCGCCCGCGCGCTGGCGGGCGGCACCGCCCTGGTGCAGCCCGCGAGGGGAGCCCCTGACCGGGGCGAGGAGGAACCAGGCTCTGCCCGCGGGGGGCCGGGCAGCCGGGACGTTCCCGGACCGTCACGCACGGGTCCCGGTGCGGCCCACTCCTCCTCGCCCGCGGGGAGCCGCACGCGCACCGTCTCCGGCTGAGGCGCCGCGGCCCGCTCCTCGCCGGGGGCGCATCGACCGCACGGCATGATCGTGGTCGTGCAGACCTCGACCACGGCGCGCCGCGCCTTCCTCCTCAACGCGGTCGTCGCCTGGCTCGCAGTGGTGCTGACCGTCGTGCTGTCGGTGCTCGACGCCTACGTCCGCAGCGACGTCGACCCGGGGCTGTACGGCGACACGCCCGCCGGCGCGTCCGGGGCGCTCACCCGCCTGGTCGACTCGCTGAGCTACTTCACGGTCTGGTCCAACGTGGTGGTCGCGCTGAGCGCCACCCTGCTGGTCCGCGACCCCGGCCGTGACGGCGTGGCCAGGCGCGTGCTGCGGCTCGACGCGCTGCTGATGATCCTGGTGACGTTCGTCGTCTACCAGCTCGTCCTCGCGCCCGGCATCGACGTGCGGGGCTGGTCCAACCTCACCGACCCGATGCTCCACCTGGTCACCCCGCTGCTCACCCTCGGCGTGTGGCTGGTGTGGGGCCCGCGGGGCTGGGTGACCGGACGCCTGGTCCCGGCCGCGCTCGTGGTCCCTGCGCTCTGGATCGCCTGGTCGCTGGGCCGCGGTGCGGTCGTCGATGCCTACCCCTACGGCTTCGTCAACGTCGTCGAGCTCGGCTATGCCACGGTCGCCCGCAACCTGGCCGGCGTGCTCGTGCTGTCGCTGGTCCTGGCGAGCCTGCTGTGGGCGATCGACCGAGCCCTCACCCGGCGGGCGAGGGCTCGGTCGCGTGACGCGGAGGAGTCAGCCGCGGCGTGAGCGGCGCCGGCTGATCGCGTCGACAGAGGCGGCGATCAGCAGCACCGCACCGGTGATCTCCTGGACCACCGAGATGGACAGGCCGGGGTGCAGCTGGATGCCGTTGGGGATCATCGCGATCACGAACGCGCCGACGAGCGCGTCGCGCGGCTTGCCGCGGCCGCCGAACAGCGACGTGCCGCCGATGACCGCGGCTGCCACGGCGTACAGCAGGGTGTTGCCCCCACCGAGCGCCGGCTGCGCGCCGCCGCTGAAGTCGGCCAGGAAGAGGCCGCCGACCGCCGCCATCGAGGAGCACAGCACGAACGCGGTGATCTTGAGCCGCTCGACCGGGATGCCGGCGCGGCTGGCCGCCTCGGTGTTGCCGCCGATCGCGTAGAGGTGGCGGCCCCACGTCGTGCGCGAGAGCACGATGGTGAACAGCACCATGAACAGGACCGGGATCGCGGCGGCGTAGGGGACGCCCTGGATCACGACGTCGGGGTTGGGGTTGCGGTCCTGGTTGAGCCACCACACCAGCAGACCGCCGCCGACGACGACCGCGGCCACCCGCAGCGCGACGAGCTCGGGCCGGTCGTGCGCGACGCCGGCGCGGGCCCGCAGCCGCTGGCGCGTGGCCGTCACCACGCCGTAGCCGCCGGCCAGGACGACGAAGAGGATCCAGCCCCACAGCGGCGACAGGTTGCCGTGGGTGAGGTTGAACCACGGCTCGTAGGAGCTGGTGCCGATCGAGGTGCTCTTCACCGCGTCGAGGGTCACGCCCTGCCAGGCGAGGAACAGCGCGAGGGTCACGATGAACGACGGGATGCCGAGGGTGCTGACCAGCACGCCGTTGACCACGCCGACCGAGGTGCCGATGAGCACGGCGAAGAGGAACGCCAGCCACACCGAGGTCTCGGCCGCCCCGGTGACGAGCATGAGGAGCCCGAGCAGGTTGAGTGCTCCGACCACCCACAACCGCTTCCACAGCGCGAGGCCGGCGGTGATGACGAACAGCAGCAGCAGGCCGGTCCACACCCAGTTGCCCACGGCGGCGTGCAGGTCACCGGAGCGCAGCGACTGGGCGGCGAACCCGGCTGCGACGCCGCCGGTGACGCCGGCGGACAGGTCGATCTCGCCCAGCAGCAGCACGAACACCAGGCCGAGTGCGATCAGGGCGATGTAGGAGGTCTGCGAGATCAGGTTGGCGATGTTGACCCGGGTGTCGAACAGCGGCGTGGTCGCGATGAACAGCGCGCCGATGACGACGAGGCCGAGGATCGCGGGGAGGCCGCCGGGGTCGCCGCCGCGCACCTTGGAGACGTACTCCCGCAGTGCGCGCGGGATGTCGCGTGGCTGGGTGTCGACCCGGAAGGCGGTGCGGGGGTCGTCGGTCGCGCCGTGCTCGAGGCCGGGCGTGGTGTCCTGGGTGGTCATGGGAGTCCTCGCTTCGGGTCAGGCGCTCGCGTCGGCCATGTCCGGCGACAGCCCGAGGTCGCCGCTGCGACCCGAGGTGATCAGCTCGACGACCTGCGTGGTGGTGGTCTCGGACTTGAGGACCTCGGCGGCCAGGCGGCCGAGGTAGAGCGCGTCGATGCGGTCGGCGACCTCCATGACGTCGTTCATGTTGTGGGAGATCAGGACGACGCCGATGCCGCTGTCGGCCAGCCGGCGCACGAGGTTGAGCACCTGGCGGGTCTGCGCGACGCCGAGCGCCGCGGTCGGCTCGTCGAGGAAGACGACCCGTCCCTGCTGGAGCACCGCGCGGGCGATCGCCACGGTCTGCCGCTGGCCGCCGGAGAGGCTGGCGACGGGTTGGCGCACGGAGTTGATCGTGCGGACCGCGAGGCCGCGCAGGGTCTCACGTGCCCGGGTCTCCATCTCGGCGTCGGAGAGGAAGGCGCGGCCCGAGCGCAGCTCCCGGCCGAGGAACATGTTCTGGGTGATGTCGAGGTTGTCGGCGAGCGCGAGGTCCTGGTAGACGAACTCGATCCCGAGCCCGTTCGCGATCGAGGGCGAGCCGATCTGGACCGGCTTGCCGTCCCAGATGATCTCGCCGGAGTCGATCGGGTGGATGCCGGCCACGCACTTGACCAGCGTGGACTTGCCGGCGCCGTTGTCACCGACGAGGGCGGTGACCTCGCCGGGGTAGACGACGAAGTCGACGTCGTGCAGGACGTGGACCGGTCCGAAGGACTTGTTCAGTCCGGTGACGCGGAGGATCGGCTCGGTCATCGGTGGGCTCCCTGGGTTCGAGTGCGGGTGCTGCGGGTGCTGCGGGGGTGTGGCCGTGGGGCGCGGGTGGTCCCGCGCCCCACGACCGGTCTGGTGGTCGAGCCGCTCGACCTCGGACGAGGTCAGCGGTGACCGGTCAGGAGATGCCGGCCTTCTCGCACTGCTTCTCCACGCCCTTGCACAGGTCCTCCTTGGTGACCGCGCCGGCGTCCACGACCGTCTGGATGTTGTCGATCGTGATCGCCTCGGGGACCAGCAGCAGCGAGGGGATCGTGCGGCCGTTCTCCGGGTCCTCCAGCTCACCGGAGGCCAGCGACTTGGCCTTGGCGTCGTCGCCGTTGATCAGCGCGATGGCCAGCTCGGCGGCCGCGTTGGCCTCCTTGCTGACGTCCTTGAAGACCGTCATGCACTGGTCGCCCTTGAGGATGTACTGCAGGCCCTGGACGGTGGCGTCCTGGCCGGTGACCGGCACCTGGAGCTTCTTGGCCTTCAGGGTGTCGATCGCGGCGGCGGCGATGCCGTCGTTGGCGGCGAGGACGCCGTCGACCTTGCCGCCGTTGCGGGTCAGCAGCTGCTGGAAGTTCTGCGCGGCGACCGAGTTGTCCCAGGCCTTGACGTCGACCTCCTGGGCGATGGTCAGCTTGCCCTCCTTGGCCAGCGGGTCGAGGACCGAGTGCGCGCCCTTCTTGAACAGCACCGCGTTGTTGTCGATGTCGGTGCCGCCGTTGAGCATGATGATCTGCGGGTCGGGCTGGTCGCCGAGGCACTTGACCAGGGTCTCGCCCTGCAGCTTGCCGACCGCCTCGTTGTCGAAGGAGACGTAGTAGTCGGCCGAGCCGCCGAGGTTGACGCGGTCGTAGTCGATGACCTGGACGCCGGCGTTCTTCGCGGCCTGCTCGACCGAGATGCCGGTCTGCGGGTCGGACGGGTCGATCAGCAGGACCTTCACGCCGCCGGCGATCATCGACTGGGCGATGGAGACGAACTTGGCGTTGTCGCCCTGCGCGTTCTGGATGTCGGCCTTGATGTCGGCGTCCTTGAACGCCTTCTCCAGCAGCGGGGCGTCGTACTGCGTGTAGCGCGCCGAGGAGGTGGTGTCGGGGAGGATCACGCCGACCTCGGCGCCGGACGAGCTGCCGCCCCCGCCGCCGCTGCCGCCGTTCGAGCCGCCGTCGTCGTCGTTCCCGCAGGCGGCGAGGCCGCCGAAGGCCAGGATGAGGGCGGAGGCGCCGAGGACGGTCCGCCGGAAGTCGTGTCGCACGTGGTGCTCCTTGTTCGCGGGCTGGCCGTCGTCGGGGCCGCCCCGGTTTCTGAGTGGGACGTTGTGAGTGTGACCCCGCCCACCTTCGTCGTCAAGACCCGAACGCAAAACTCAGGACCTTGGCCTTGAACCCGCCTTTTGTGTTCGGGACTTGACGGATCGGGACCACAGGCTCACGCTGTGCCTCATGTCACTCGCCTCCCATCCGCCGCCGGGCTCGCCGTCGGCGCTGCGCGAGGCCAACGCCCGTCGGATCCTCGCCACGCTTCGCACCGCGCAGCGTCGCGGGGGCGCCGGGCTCTCGCAGGCGCAGCTGGCCCGCCGCACCGACCTGGCGCCGGCCACCGTGTCCGGCATCGTGCGTGCCCTGGCCGCCGCCGGGGTGCTCGACGTCGAGCAGGGAGCGGGGCGTCGCGGCGCCCTGGTCCGGATCGGGCGCCGGGCCGGACTGGTGGCCGGGGTCAACTTCGGCCACACCCACCTCGGCGTCGTGGTCGGGGACCTGGCCGGCGAGGTGCTCGCGCGCCGACGGGAGAAGCTGGCCAACGACCACGTCGCCGAGGACGGCCTGCGGCGGGCACGCGTCCTCATCGACGAGTGCCTCGCCGAGCTCGACGCGCGGCGCGAGGACGTGCGGCACACCGGGGTCGGCATCCCCGCCCCGCTGCGGCGCGGCGTCGTCCAGAGTCCTGGCATCTTGCCCGGCTGGATCGGCCTGGACGCCGCGGCGGTCGCCTCGGAGATGCTCGGCGGACCGGTCAGCGCCGACAACGACGCCAACCTCGCCGCGCTCGCGGAGTTCCGGCGCGGGTCGTGGGAGCCCGACGGGTCGCTGGTCTTCCTCAAGGTCGCCTCCGGTGTCGGGGCGGGGATCATCCTGGGTGGCCAGCTCCAGCGCGGCGCCTCCGGCATGGCGGGCGAGATCGGGCACGTCACCGTGGACGAGACCGGGCCCTACTGCCGGTGCGGCAACCGCGGCTGTCTCGAGGCCTACGTCTCGGTGCCGCACGTGCTCTCGGTGCTGCACCCGACCCTGAAGGACGTCACGTTCGCCGACGTCCTGCGTGAGGCCCGGCAGGGCCACCCCGCCGCGGTCCGCGCGATCGAGGACGTCGGCCACCGGCTCGGCCACGCCCTGTCCGGGGTGGTCAACCTGCTCGCCCCCGGCGCGGTCGTGCTCGGCGGTGAGATGGCGGGGGCCGGCGAGCTGCTCCTCGCGCCCCTGCGCACCTCGCTGCGCCGCTACTGCCTCGACGCGGTCGGCTCCGACACCCTCGTGGCCGTCACCCCCCTCGGCGACGACGCCAGCGTCGTCGGCGCCCTCGACATCGCGCTCGACCGGGCCGACCTGGTGGCCGGGCTCGACCTCTGAGGCACCCCCCGACTCCGCCGGGCCGGACCCGGCGCGGTCAAGGGTGCGGGCCTGGCCCGAAATGACTATCCCGCCGGGCGGCTGAGGTCTTTACGTTCGACCCATGGTCGGGCGCGGGGCCCAGTGATGACCGGGGGGACCGTTCCCGTCGGGGAGGCTGTCGCCGCCTTCCTCGCCCGCGTCCTCGACGAGCTCGTCGCCCAGGTGGCCGACGAGGACTCGGTCCGCCGCACGCTGGCCGCCCTGGGCGTCGAGGGCGATCCCGTGGACGAGGTGGTCGACTTCGTCGAGCAGCACGCCGGCGACCTCGCGACGCTGGCAGACCAGGTGCCGCGGCTGGTCGCGGAACTGGGCCGGGCCGAGCCGCGCGTCGCCACGATCCTGGACGACGTGCTCGACGCCTTCGGGTCCGCGGCGCGACTGTCCCTCGACGCCCCGCACGTCGCCGTCCCCGACCTGGGCGCCGAGGCCGGCACGATCGTCGAGACGATGCTCGCGATCGCGGTCGAGCGCACGGTCCAGGCGCGCACGCCCACGGCGTGGGCGCTGCTCAAGACCCTCCACCTGGTCGGCCCCGAGGTCGCGGTCACCACGGTGCTCGACGACCTGCTCGACTCGCCGACCGGCTTCGTCTGGCGGCGGCTCCAGGGGCTGCGCCGCCACCTCGACCTCACCGTCGCCGGCATCCTCAGCGGCCCGCGCACGGTCTCGGTCGTGACCGTCCCGGTCGCCGCGGGCGACACCGTCTCCGCGGGCCTGCGGGCCGCCGTACCGTCTGCCGACGTGCTGCTGCAGCGCGTCACGCTGCACCTCGCCGCCGACGCGTACGACGACCCGCTCACGCTGGTCGTCGAGGTCGCCGGCCACGACCCGGGCAACGGCGACGCCCCGTCGTTCGCCGCGGTCGCGGTGTCCACGGTGGACGGGCTGGTCGACCCGTATCCCGTCTCCACCGTCGCGACCCTGGACCTCGGCGCGCTGGAGGACCCGCTGGGTGTCGCGCTGACCGGGTGGGGCACGGTCGTGCCGATCACCTCCGGGCAGGAGCCGTCGCTGCGGCTGCGCACCGACTTCGCTGCGGGCTTCGTCGTCGGGGACCCCGCCGGGGCCCACCTGCAGCTGGGCGGTCCGGTCCTCGACCCGCACCTCTCGCCGTCCGGCTGGGGTCTGCGGGCGGGGCTCGAGGAGCTGGAGCTCGCGATCCCCAACGACGTCGCGGGCGAGGTGGTCGGGCTGCTGCTGCCGCGCGACGGGATCCGGTTGCGCGGCAAGCTGGTGTTCGTCGCCGACGAGGACGGCCTGCACGTCGAGGGCGGGATCGGGCTCAGGACCACCTGGCCCGACACGCTGCGCCTGCCCGGCCTGCTCGTGCGCGGGCTGACCACCGAGATCACCACCGGCGCCAGGTCCTTGACCTTCACCGCCGCGGGCACGGTCACCGTCGACCTGGGCGTGCTCACCGCCACCGTCGAGGGGATGGGGCTGAGCCTGCCGGTCGCGCTCAGGACCGACGGCGCCGAGCTGGGCCAGGGCAACCTGGGTCTCCTCGACGTGGGCACCCCGACGGCCACCCCGCCCACCGGCATCGGGATCAGCATCGACGCGGCCGTGGTGAAGGGCGGCGGCTTCCTGCGGATCGAGCCGCACGGCGCGTCGGGCGCGCTCGAGCTGGCGCTGACCCTGGGCACGGTCGAGATCGCGATCCGCGCGGTCGGCGTGCTGGAGAAGGTCGACGGACGGATCTCGTTCGTCGTCGTGCTCTCGGTGGAGTTCACCCCGGCGATCGAGCTGTTCCTCGGCCTGACCCTCAACGCGGTCGGCGGCGTCTTCGGCATCAACCGCACCCTCGACGCGAACGCACTGACTGCGACCGTGCGCTCGGGGCGCATGGAGGACGTGATGTTCCCCCGCGAGCTCGCCGCCCGCGCGGTCGAGGTGATCGCGGCGGTCAAGCAGGTGTTCCCGGCGCGGGTGGACCAGGTCGTCGCGGGCCCGATGCTCAAGCTGGGCTGGGGAAGGCCGGTCTCGTTCGTCACCGTCAGCGTCGGGGTGGTCTTCACGTTCCCCGACCCGGTGGTCATCGCGGTCATCGGGACCCTGCGGATCGGCCTCCCCACGCCCGACCTCCCCCTGATCGACCTGCGGGCGGACTTCTCCGGCGTGATCGACGCGACCAGCGGCGAGGTCGCCTTCGACGCGTCGCTGACCGGCTCGCGGATCGCGACCTTCGACGTGTCCGGTGACCTCGCCCTGCGAGCCGGGCCGTCGGGGTTCCTGTTCACGGCGGGCGGCTTCTACCCGGGCTTCCCCGTCCCCGCGGGACTGGGCGAGGTGCGCCGGCTGTCGATCTCGATCGCGCCCTCGCCGATCCTCAGCATCCGCGCCGACGCCTACTTCGCGCTCACCGCCAGCACCGTCCAGTTCGGCGGCTCACTGGTGGTCGCGGCCGACCTCGGGCCGATCGGCGCGCGCGGCAGCCTCGCCCTCGACGTGCTGATCCGCACCAGCCCCAGGCTCGCCTTCACCGCGAACCTCACCGGCCGCTTCCGGCTCAGCTTCGAGGGAGAGGACCTGCTCAGCGCGACCCTCGACGTGCTGCTCGAGGGGCCGGGCCGCTGGCACGCCCGCGCCCACGCCTCGATCGGCTTCCTGTTCCTCTCGGTGTCCGGCACGCTCGAGCTGAGCTGGGGCGACGACGCGCAGCAGGGCCCACCGGCCGTCGACGTCGCCGCGGAGGTGCGCAAGGCGCTCGAGCAGGCGCCGGTCTGGGCGCACGTCCTGCCCGCCGCGGACGCCGGCAGCGTCGTCCTGCGCGAGGGGGCCGACGCGCTGCACCCCCTCGGCCGGCTGCGGCTCACCCAGACCGTCGCGCCGCTCGGCGTGCCCCTCGCCCGCTTCGGCAGCGCCGCCGTCCTGGACGGCGGCCCGGTGCAGGTCCACGTCGACGCCCCGATGGCGACGCCGGCCGACGCGGAGGAGCTGTTCGCCGCCGCGCAGTTCTTCGACCTCTCCGACGAGGAGAAGCTCTCCAAGCCCGCCTTCGTCCCGCACCTGGCCGGCGTCGTGGTCGAGGGCACCGCCTGGACGGTCACCGGCCCGCTGACCCGCGACGTGGTCTACGAGGAGAGCAACGGCGAGGACCGTCCCGCCGCCGGGTCGCGAGTGCTCGGGGGGCTGCGGGAGGAGCTCCTCGACTGGTGCGTCACCGGCGCCGCCGGTCGCGCGCGCGGGGCGCAACCCACCTCGAGTCCCTTGCAGGGCTTGGCCGTCGGCCCGGTGAGGTACGCCGTCGCGGACGCCGCGACCGGCGCCGCCTCCGCGGCGGGGACCGGCCTCGAGGCGGCGTTCGCGACCTCGGCCCGGCAGACCGTCGACCGGGTCGTCCTGGCCGACTACGAGCTGGCGGCGTTCGCATGAGCGAGGCGACCTACACCTTCGCCTCCCGGGTCCAGCGCGGGTTCACCGCCGAGGGCGACGGCACCTCGACGGTGCGGGTGAGCGTCGGGGACAAGCCGCCGATCGAGCACCCGGTCACGCTGATGGGTCCCGCGGACGTGGTCGGCCTCGGCCCGGGGCAGGTGATCCGCACCTGGCCGAAGGACGGTGTGCACAACGCGGAGCCGAACTACCTCGCCCTGGTCGAGCTCGACGACCCCGCGCTGCCGTGGCTGTTCAGCCGGCCCGACCCGGCCGGGGTGGTCCACCCGTGGCTGATGCTGCTCGTGGTCGAGATCGACGGCACCGTCGGCGACGACCCGTTGCAGGTCGCCGCCGACGGGACCGCCACGATCACCGTCCCGGCCGACCAGCGGCCCGACCCGCGGCAGGCCTGGCTGTGGGCCCACGGACAGCTGATGGGCACCGACAGCGTGCCCGACGACCCCTCCCGCTCGCTGGCGCGGCTGGTCTGCCCGCGGCGCCTCCTGCCCGACAAGCAGTACGTCGCGTGCGTCGTCCCCACCTTCGAGGCCGGCGTGCGCGCGGCCGCCGGCGACGAGATCGGGCCGCACGACCCGGTCCGTGCCCAGGCCCGGCCGGGGTGGAAGCCGGACAGCGGCGAGGTCCAGCTGCCGGCGTACGTCCACTGGCGCTTCGGCACCGGCCCCGCCGGTGACTTCGAGTCGCTGGTCCGTCGACTGCACGGGGTGCCGCTGCCGCCCGGGATGGGGCGCCGCCGGCTGCGCCTCGACCACCCGCTCAGCGGGCTGCCGCCCTCGGGCGCGGGTGACCTGGAGCTGCACGTCGCGCTGCGACCACCGGGGGAGGAGACCGAACCGCTCGACCGGCTCGGCGTGGGCGCGGACTACGTCGCCACCCTGCGGCAGCGGCTGGCCGACGCCGACTACGACGTCTCGCTGCTCGCCGGGGACGCCCCGGTCGTCGGGCCACCGGTGCACGGGCAGCTGCCGGTCGGCGCGACCGCGCGCGCCTCCGCGCTCGGGACGGCCGCGGTGCCGCCCTGGCTGAGCGAGCTCAACCTCGACCCGCGCCACCGGGTCGCGGCCGGGCTCGGGGCCGAGGTGGTGCGCCGCAACCAGGAGCACTACCTGGAGCAGGCGTGGCGCCAGGTCGGCGACGTGCTGGCCGCCAACCGGCTGCGCCGCCGCGCGGAGTACTCCCTCGGCGCCACCCGCCGGCTCTACGACCGCTGGATCTCCCGCCTCGATCCCGCGGACCTGGTGAGCGTCACCGCGCCCGTGCACGCCAAGGTCGCCGTCGCACGCGCGGAGACGGTGGTCGGGCGCCTGCGCGACTCCCCGGTGCCGCCGGCCGCCGCGTCGGTGGAGCTGCGTCGCTTCGCCCGTGCCCGCGGGGCGCTGTCGCAGGGGACGGGGTGGCAGGCCGCGGCGGACGTGCGCGCGGTCGCGGCGGTCGCCGACCGCGCCGACGCGCTCGTGCAGAGGGTGCCGCTGGACTCGGTCGCCACCCTCGACCCGCCGAGCCGGGCGTGGGGTCCCGAGGTGAGCAAGGAGATCCTCGGCCGGCTGGTGGCCGAGGGGACCGACCTCGAGCCGGCCGTGGCGGCCACGCGGCTGGACGCGGTGAGCGAGGTGGCGCTCGCGACCGTCCCGACCGCCGACGAGGTGCGCGCCCACGTGGCGGCCGTCGAACCCGACGTGGACCGCACCCTGTCGATGCTCGGGCTGGTCCCGCTCGCGCAGGTGACCGACGTGGTCCAGCCGCCGGTCGTGGAGCCGCCGGTGGTCGACCCCGGGCGGGGCCACGGCCACCACCCGGGCCCGTTCGGACCGTTCGGCCCGTTCGAGCCGGGGCACCTCGAGCGCGACGCGCCCCACGTCGGGAGGTTCGAGCGACTCGGCCGCGGCTTCGACTGGGTCCGGCCGTCGCCGGAGGTGCTCATCGACACGCTGCGCGAGCAGCCGAGCCTGATCGAGCACGTGGGCGACCGGCCGGTCCTCGACACGGTCCGCCTCGAGGAGGCGACCCGCGTCGGGGTGGCGGTGACGCGCATCGACCGCTCGGTGTTCGACCAGCTGGTCGACGGGACGTTCCGGCAGCCGCCCGCCCCCGCCGTCGACTTCTCCGTGCCGGTCACCGAGGTCGGCGGGATCCGGACCGAGCTGGGCGACGCGGTGGCCGCGCTGGCCGGGCTCGAGCTGCGCGGCGGGGACGCCGTCGCCAGGCCCGGCAGGGTCCTGGCCGACGGCTTCGCGTCCCTGCGCGAGCCGTTGCTGCGGGCGCTCAGGCCGCACGACACCATCCTGCGCGCGGTCAACAGCCGGATCAGCGCCCTGCGCGACGGCGACGCCGAGGTGCTCGACGACATCATGGCGGCGCCCGACCTGTCCGAGCCGACCTACCAGCAGCTCGGCGCGATCTCGCACGACTGGCTGCTGCCCGGGCTCGACCTCCTCCCGGCCGACACGACCACGCTGGTCGAGGCCAACCTCGAGTTCGTCGCCTCGTTCCTGGTCGGCATGAACCACGAGCTGGCCCGCGAGCTGCTGTGGCGGGAGTACCCCACCGACCAGCGCGGCACCTACGCCCGCCAGTTCTGGACCCACGTCGCCCGACGCGTCCCCGAGGACGGCTTCGACCTGAAGCAACAGCTCCACGCGGCGCGCAGGAGCCACCTGCGCGACCTGACCGGTGGCGGCAAGGACCCGCTCGTGCTGGTGGTCAAGGGCGACCTGGTGCAGCGCTATCCCGGTCTGATCCTTGTCGCCGCGACAACCGAGAGGAAGCAGGGCCTGCGGGTCCCTCGCGGCACCCCGATGTCGCCCGACTTCGTCGGCCTGCTCGAGCCCGACGTGCTGCTCGCGGGGTTCACCGGCCTGACCGCGGACCTCGTGCGGACGGCCGAGGCCGGACCGCCGGACGGCCGCTGGTGGTTCTTCTTCGCCGAGCACTTCACCGAGCCCCGGTTCGGCCTCGACGAGACCTCGCCCGAGGCGACGCCGGCGCAGTGGAACGCCGCCGCGTGGTCGCACGTCCCGGCCGGGGACGCGTTCCTCACCCCGGCCACGTTCCAGGGCCGGTCGCTGGTCAAGGGCGACGGCAGGCCGGAGACCTTCCCCTGGGGCACCGACGCCGCGTCGCAGGCGTGGGCGACCCTGCAGTTCCCCTTCCGCCGCGGCATCCCCGCCGCCGACCTCCTGCCCCCGGAGGACTCCTGATGCCCGGTCTCGACGAGTGGCGCGTGCGCCTCGGTGAGCAGCGCGACGACCTGCGGGCCGCCGAGGACGCGACCGCGCGGACGCGGTGGGACCTGGCCCGCGCCGACGACCTGCTCGCCGAGGCCCTCCGCGCCGGTGACCACGCCGGGGTCGAGCGGGCGGCCGACGAGCGCCGGGCGGCGGAGCGCGCCCACGTCGACGCCGTACGCCGCAGCGAGGGCCTGCGCGACCGCGTCACCGACCGGCTCCGCGACGTCCTCGACCGCATCGGGGAGCGCCTCGGCGGCGACCACGAGGTCGAGCTGGAGGGCGTGGACCCGGCGGTGCCGATCGCCCTGCTGCCCGTGCGGCTGGAGACCCGCTTCGCCGGCCCCGACACCGCGCCGGTGCTGCAGGTGCGGGTCTACCCCGACGACCTGCACGTCGACGACCACGAGCCCGACCTCAGCCCGGAGGAGGTCGAGGCCGGCAAGGCGTACTGGACGTCCCTCCGGACGGACCCCGAGGACCAGGCCTGGTCGGTGCTCGCCGCCCGGCTCGGCCCCTACCGCGCGCTGTGGGTGCGCGAGCAGCTGCGGCCCTCGGACCCGGCCGGCGACCCGCTCGCCTTCCCGGACGTCACGTTGCGCGCCGACGGCACGTCGCGCCCGCCGGTCGCGCGGGCCCTGCCCGACCTGTTCCTCGTGCGGGTGCGGGCGGGGGACTGGCGCCGGACGGTGCCCGGCAAGCCGGTCGCGGACACCCTCCAGGTCGGGCTCGACCTGTCCGGCGTGAGCACGCCGGAGCAGGTCGACGAGGGCGACCCCGCGGTGCTCGGTGACGAGGTCGTCACGCTCGGCAAGGGCACGGCGTGGCTGTCGGACTTCGGCGCCGCCCTCGAGGCGGGCATGGCGGTCGAGGTCCCGCTCCCCGCGCACACGTCGTACGTCGACGAGGTGCTGGTCACCGGCGTGTGCCTCTCGCTCGACCCGGACGCCGCGGGGACGGTGGTCGAGGACCTGGTCGCCCGGCACCACGTCACCCACGGCGCGGGGTTCGTGCCGCCGGGCACGCCGACCAACAACCTGGCCGACAGCACCAGCGGCTGGGACAGCCGGCCCGACCCGTCGCGACTCGACCCGTCGGCGCGGCCGGCCGTCGCCGGCGACGGCAACGCCGCCGTGCTCGCGCAGGCCCTCGGCCTCGCCCGGGACGGTCTCGAGACGCTGCCCTACGCCGAGGGCCGGGACGCGGCGGAGTCGGTGGTGATGGCACGCGCGCTCTTCGAGGCCACCTGGGGACCGTTCCTCCGCACGCAGGCACAGCCCGGGTTCCCCCTGCGGGTCCTGCCGCTGGTGCACGCCCACGCCACGACCTGGGTGCGCGGCGGCGGCCCGCTGCCGGCCGTGCGGCTCGGGCGTCAGCCCTACGGCGTGCTGCCGGTGCAGCCGCGCCGTCCCTGGAGGCCCCACCACGGTGACGACGAGCTGACCGCCTGGCTCGGCGAGCACCTCCCGCGGCTGCGCCGGCTGTGGCTCGCCGGCCGCGGGTCGGCGCCGACCGGCGTGGCGGCGTACTCCCACGAGCCGGTCTCCTCCCACTACCGCGTCCGCACGTCGAGCTCGTCGTCGGCGCGCTCGATCTTCGACGCGCTCGGGCTGGGCGACTTCCCCGGCGGGCCCGGCGTGCAGGACCGGCGGCTGATGGCCGAGCTGGACATCGGCGACTTCCTGCCGATGTTCGCCACGCAGCGGTTCGCCCGCGACCCGGTGGACCTGTGGCTGCCGCTGGCGGACGAGCACGACCTGGACTTCTTCCTCGTCGCGCCGAACCCCAAGGAGGCCACGAGCGTGCTCGGTCTCCTGCTGCGCAACGCCGCGCTGCAGCTGAGCGACAACCTGGCCGACCAGCTGCTGCACCCGCTCGGCGACGGTGCGCTGCTCGGCCTGGCCGCGGCGCGGACGCCGACGCTCGGCCTCGACCGGCTGACGGAGGTCGCGGTGAGCACGACCCCGGAGGTGACCGTCGGCGGGATGCAGCCGCTGTCGGCGAAGCTGTCCGCGCGCGTGCCCGACGCCGCCGGCGCCGAGGTGAGCGTGCAGGACCGGATCGCCGCGGACGTGGTGGTCGGCGCGCAGGTCGACGTCGCGCGCTACCACCACCTCGACGCGTTCCGCACCTATGCCGGCGCCCACCGCGACCTCGGGGCGATCCCGGTCGAGCGGCGGGCGCGGCTGGCCGCGGAGGTGCTGGACTGCGCCTCGCACCGCTACGACGCGTGGGTGACGTCGCTGGCCACCCGCCGGTTGTCCCAGCTGCGGTCCTCCCGCCCGACCGGGCTGCAGCTCGGGGCGTGGGGCGTCGTCCAGGGAGTACGCCGGCGCACGCCGGCCGCGGTGCCCGACCGCCCCGACCTGCCGGCGGGCACCGTGCAGGACGAGGCCAACCAGGGTTTCGTGCTCGCGCCGTCGCTGCAGCACGCCGACGTCGCCGGGGTGCTGCGCGCGGCGTGGCTGGCGCGGTCGGGAGGCCTGGCCGATCCCACCGCCCCGTTCGCCGTCGACCTGCGCTCCGACCGGCTGCGCCAGGCCCTCGCCCTCGCCGACGGGATGCGCAACGGGCAGCAGCTCGGCGCGCTGCTCGGCTATCTCCTCGAACGCGCGCTGCACGACGCCTCCGGCGTCCAGGCCGGGGTCGAGGTGGACTGGGCGGTCTTCGAGCTGCGGCGGCTCTACCCGCTGCGCGTGGAGTCGGCGGAGAACGCCGACCCGGGGCTGCCGAGCGAGCGGCTGGTCGTCGACGGCTGGCGGGTCGCGCAGGACGTGATGGACGGTGGGGCGCCGGTCGAGGACCGGGTGATGGCGGCGGCGCCCGGTGGGCTCGACGTCGGCGGCTGCACGGCCGCGATCCGCCAGGCCCTGCACGGAGTCGTGGGCGCGCTCGACGCGCTGATGGACCTCGGGCTCGCCGAGTCCGTGCACCAGTTGGCCGGGTCGAGCTTCGCGCGGGCCGCCGCGGCGACCGACATGGTCGGCCGGGCGGCCGTGCCGCCCGACGCCTTCGACGTGGCCGCGACCCCGCGCGGCGGCCAGGGCATCGACCAGCGGCTGGTCGTGGTGACCGTCGGGGACGAGCGGCCGGCGGGCTGGGCCACGGGGACACCGCGGTCGGACCTGGCGCCGCAGGCGGACGCGTTCGTGGCGCGGCGGCTCGGACCGGCGGCCGGGGTCGTCGTACGCCTGCTGGACGAGAAGGGCGACGAGGCCGGTCGCTGCGACCTCGGCGACCTCGGACTGTCCGCGCTCGACCTCGCGGTGGACGCGGCCTCCCAGGGCGGTGCCTCACCGTTCCCCCTGCTCCTGGCGGCTTCCCGGCGCCGGACCGGGGTCGACGGCACGCTGGCGCTCGACCCCGACGGGGACGCGGAGCTGGTCGACCTGCTCGAGCACGCTGCGCGGTGGCATGAGGCGCTGGCGGGCAAGCGGCCGCTGTCGCAGGCGACGTTCCGGCCGCGGGGTGTCGACGCGGAGGTGCCGGACACCTCGGCCGACGGCGGGGCGCTCGAGCACGTCCTCGCCCGGGCGACGGCGCTGGAGTCGGCGGCCCCGACGGACGCGACGGCCGCCCTGTGGGGCCTCGACCCGCGGCTGTCCGCCGAGCAGCGGGCGGTCGTCGTGGCGCGGCGGGTCGCGGACGCCCGGGCCGCCGCGGACGCACCGACCGCGGCCAAGGCGCTGCTCGGCGGGGACGCGGTGGTGACCGGGACCGTCGCGGACCCGACGGCCCCGTGGGGCGTCGACCAGGAGGTGCTCGGCGTGACCCGCGGTGACCTCGCCGGCTGGGTGCAGGACACCGCGCGCGTCCGTGACCCCGCGCGAGCGCTCGACGAGGCGCTGCTGCACGGCGAGCTCCGCGGGACCGACGCGGTGGCGCTCGCCGCCGGGCAGACGCCCGTGGTCGCCGGTGCGGTGCGGGCCGGCGCCACCGCCGCGGAGATCGAGGAGGCGAGCCGCTGGGTCGGCAAGGCGTTCCCCGGCGCGCTGGGCCGGCAGCCGGTGGTGAGCTTCGTGGTCGTGCACGACGACGGGATGGCCGCGGACGCGACCGTCACCGGCATCGAGGTCGACGCGTGGGTCGAGGTCGTCCCCGAGCAGGGCGGCGCCGGCGCGATCGCGGCCAACCTGGCCTCGCCGGACTCACGCTCGCCCAACACGATCCTGCTGGCGGTGCCCTCCGACGTGGGCGCGCCGTGGACGCAGGAGTCGCTGTTCTCCGTGGTCGAGGAGGCGCTCGAGCTGGCCGAGTGCCGCCTGGTCGACCTCGACGCGAGCCGCCGGGTGCCGGCCGTGCTGCCGGCGATCTACGTCTCCGAGTTCGACGACGAGGTGCGGCCCTGGCGGGACGTCCTCCAGCACCTCGAGACCTTCCCCGTCCGCTACGTCGCGAAGGGGGAGCTGTGAGTCGCGTCTTCGCCCACCACCGCGTCGAGCCGGTCAGCCGGGAGGGCGACCCCGGCCGCGGGCTGGCCGCGCCGGTGCACGACCCACTGTGGGGGCTGGCGCGGCAGCGGCAGTTCGGCGAGCTGGCGGGCGAGGACACCGGCAGCCCGGTCCAGGTGGCCCTGCGGATGCGCGCCGACCCGATCGACGGCTGGCGGCCCGTGGGCCAGCGCGACGTGCTGCCCTACGACCCCGACCGCCAGGTGCTCGAGGCCGTCGTCGCGGGGGAGCCGGCCGGGCCGCCGGTGGCACCGCGCACCGAGGCCGAGCGCGACGCCGTACGCGACGGGGACCTGCCGTACGCCGCGCGCGTGCGCGACCGCCTCGACGCCGGGCGGCGGCTGGCCGCGCTGCTGCCGGCTGCGACGGCCTCGGACCTGCACGCCGAGTTCCCGGTGGTCACGCGCGAGGACGATGCGCGGCTGGTGAAGCGGGCGGCCGGCCACTACGCCGACGGGATCGCGGTGGCCCGGGTCGTGGCCGCAGGGCGGGACAGCGACGACGGCGACCTGGCCTCGGCGCTGGGCACCACGACCGTGCGGGTGAGCGGCCATCGCGCGGAGCTGGAGGAGTTCGCGGACTGGTGCGCCACGACGTACGGCACCGGTCCGGCGACCTGGAAGCCCGAGCGGCTCGAGCGGCGCTTCGACCTGGCGACCGGGGGCGAGGCCGTCCTCACCTCGCCCGCGCACACGCGCGAGACCGTCGACGTCGCCGACCTCGACGTGGTGGCGTCGACGGGGCCGACGGGGCCGACGACGGACGGCCTGCCGTGGGTGCGGCGGGTGCCGACGCGGCTGCGGTTCCCGGGCATGCCCAACGAGCGGTTCTGGGAGTTCGAGGACGCGCGGCTGTCGCTCGCGCGCATCGACGCGGCGACCCACGACCTGGCGCGGCTCGCGCTGGTGGAGTTCAGCTCGACCTACGGCAACGACTGGTTCGTGCTGCCGATCCCCGTCGAGCACGGGACGGTCGTCCACGTGCCCGAGCTGGTCGTGCGGGACACGTTCGGGCGCGACGAGCTGGTGCCGGTGTCCTCGAGCGGCGCGTGGTCGATGTTCGAGCCGGGCCACGCGACCGGACCGCAGCGGCTGGTCGTGCCGTCGGTGACGGTCGGCCGCCAGGCAGGTCCGGTGGTCGAGGAGGTGCGCTTCGTGCGCGACGAGAACGCCAACCTGGTCTGGGGTCTGGAGGCCGTCGTCACCGACGAGGCCGGCGTGACCCACGACCTCGTCGCGGAGCACACCGCCTCGCAGGTCCCACGCCCGGCGCTGCCGGAGGACGCGGACCTGCTCTACCGGCTGATGACCGACGTGCCGGAGCACTGGGTGCCGTTCGTGCCGGTGCACGTGGCCGACGACCGGCAGGGCGCGCCCGCCCCGGAGCACCGGGCGGTCGCGCTGGTCGAGGCGGTGCTCCCGCGACCGAACGCCTACGGCGCGATGGTCACGCCCCGCCCGCGGTCGAGCATCCTGACCGAGCTGCGCGGCGTGCCCCTGCACGAGGAGGAGGTCGGCCCGGCGGGGGTGACGGTGCGGCGGCGCTGGTTCCTCGCGCGGTCCGCCGACGGGGGACGGCACGCCTGGGTCGCGCGGTCGGTCGTCGCCGGACGCGGCGAGGGTGCGAGCGGGCTCGCCTTCGACGTGGCCCTGGACCCGCGGGCGAAGCCGGGGGCGGGCTCGTGAACGAGATCACCTTCCTCATGGACAGCGACACGGGCGGGTTCTTCACCGAGGCCGAGGCGTACTTCACCGCCCGGGACAGCACCATCGACAAGCCGACCGGCGGCAGGCCGACGACGCTCGAGGACGTGCTCAAGAGCCTGCGGGCCCGGGCCAGGACCGACGAGGTCTACGACGTGGTCAACCTCGTCGCGCACGGGACCGCGTTCTCGGCGGTGCAGTTCCCGATCAGCGAGCAGCGGCGCACCGACGACGGCGGCATCACCACGCTCGACCAGCTCAAGAACGCGGTGAAGAAGGCAGGCGGCGACGGCTACCCGGCGGTGCTCGGTCCCCCTGCGGTGACCGCGGCGACCAAGGTCTGCCTCTACGGCTGCGACGTCGGCCGCGACGCGTTGTTCTGCTCCCTGCTGGGTCAGCTGTTCGGGCCCGAGGTCACGGTCTACGCGCCGTTGCGGATGGCGGTGTTCCGGCACACCGCGGCGGGGCCGGAGCACCGCCTCGCGCGCAGCTGGTCCACGGCGTACACCCGCGACGTCACCACGGCGACCGACTGGCCGGCGACCCGCACCGCGGTCGGCGCCCTGCTGAAGGCGCGCTTCCCCTCGGCCGCGACGGACATCCAGACCGCCATCGCGTCGGCGACCGACGTGCTCGGCCCGACGTACTTCTGGTCCGGGCGGATGGACGTCGCCGGCGACCCCACCGGCATCACGGTGTCGAGCGCGGTCCTGCCGGCCGGCACCGTCGACGACACGACCGTGCCGCTGACGCTGACCGCGCCGGACTTCCACGAGTCCGGCGGCGTGTGGACGGCATGGGTGGCGACCCTCGGGCAGGTGCTCGAGGAGCCGGTCTCGCTGGAGAACCCCTCGCAGTACCGCAAGGTCGTGCTCTCCGCGGCCAGGCTGCCCGCGAAGAAGGAGCTCGTGGTGGAGCGCGAGCCCACCCCCGTCCCGGAGCTCCCCGACCCCGATCCCGACCCCTTGGAGGACGACATGGCGAACTACGGCAAGTACCGCGGCGAGGTGGTCGACGACCTCGGTGACGGCCGGCTCAGGGTGACCGTGCCCGCGCTGACCCTCGACGACCTGATCGCGGAGGCGTGCCTGCCACCCGTGCCGAAGTCGTTGCTCGTCTGGCCGGAGGTCGGCGCCGAGGTGTGGGTGGAGTTCGAGGGCGGTGACGTCACCCACCCGATCTGGACCGGGGCCCTCGTGGCGGTCGAGAACCCGATGGACCTGACCCTCGAGTCGGTGAGCTCGCTGACGATCAGGTCCGGCGGCACGATCACGCTGGAGGGCCCGGTGACGACGGTGGAGTCGGCCCTGACCAACGCCCACGGCCAGGTGCACTGCCAGGCCCTCGTCGCGGACGCGATGGTGACCTCACCGGCGTACACGCCCGGGGCCGGCAACGTCTGGTGACGTGCAGCTCGGATCGAGACGCCGCATCGCCCCGGCCTCCGGCACCCAGCGGTCCTGGTGCACCGGGACCGCCAGGAAGGTCGCGTCGTTCTCCACCACCAGCGCCTGCCGGACGCTGACCCGCAGGCGTGCCAGCTCCTCGATGCGGAACGTGCCCTCGCTCAGCACTGCCGGGAGTAGCTCGGCCGGCCGGCGTCAATCCTCCGGGCGCTCGCAGGCCTGCTGCGGGGTGATCGCGTGCCCGGGCTCGACGAGGTCCCGCAGGTCGCAGCTCACCAGGGTTGCGCCGAGGCGCGCAGCCCCGGCGACGTACCCCGCGTCGTACGCGGAGAGTCCGTGCCGGTCCGAGAGCTCTGCCATGTGCGTGGCCAGGGCAGGGTCGATGCGGACGAGTCCACCGGCGTCCGAGATGGCGTCGATCATCCGCTGCAGCTGAGCAGCCTCAGCTGGGTTCTGCCACTGCCGGACCGCGACGTCGGCCGATTCGTAGCGCGCGAGATCGAGAGTCCCGAGCGCGTCCGGGCCTTCGAGCACCTGCCGGGCCGGCTCGTGGTGCGGACTGTCGGGGGCGCGAGCGGCGAGGAGGACGCTCGCGTCCAGGAACCACCTCGTCACGGCTCCAGCCGCCCGAGTCGCTCGAGCCTTTGTTGCCGGCCCTCCTTCAGCAGCTCGACGACGCCTCCTCCGTGACCGGTAACAGGCTCAGCGAGGAACTTCTTCATCCGACGCGCACGTTCCTGCGTGCGCCGCTGCATGCCGTCCTGCACGTAGTCGAGCAGCAGCCCGCTCCGCGTCGTGCCGCGCTGTTGCGCCTCGACGTCGAGCTGGTGGAGCCCACTATGCAGCCAGGTCGTCCGGGGTGCACGCGCGCAACGCCTGGTCGTTGGCGCGGTGGACCGGCCACGTCCGGGCGCCGACGTTGCCGCTCACGATCCCGAGCGCGCGTGTCCAAGCCCGCTCCGGAAGCGTGATCGGACCGTCGGGCCCGGGTCGGGTGAGCAGGAACGCCACGGAGCCGCCGGGTGGCACGAGGTGCGACAGGAGCTCGGTGAGCCGCTCGATCGCGTCGGTCGGGCGGGACGGGATGTCGTCGATCGGGACGATGGTCGGCAGCACCTTGCCGGCGTCGTCGAGCATCACCAGCCACAGGGTCGTGCGGGAGAAGCCGAGATCGCCCATCAACCGTCGCCAGAAGGACTCGAGGTCGGCCTGGGTGTGGACGGGCGGGTGGGCGTCGGGAGAAGGGAGAATCGTCATGGCGCGGAGTCTGCCGCCGCGCGGCGACGTCCCGCTGACGTCATCCACAGGCACCCCTGCGGCACACTGACCGCGTGACCCGCGAGGACTTCGTGATCGCGCGCAACCAGGAGGACGGGCTCGAGCCTGCCCTACCTGCTGCGCGTGCCGCTGGGCGAGCAGGGGGTCGTGCTCAAGGCCCGCGAGACGTGGCCGCGGACGGGCAAGGTCTACTGCCACCGCGCCGAGGGCTGGCCCGAGGACGCCGAGGTGCTCGAGCGGGTGCCGGTCCGCTCGTGCGTCCGCCGCGGCGCGGCCGTGGACCTGGTGCTCGACCGCGGGCGGGAGAACCGCTCGCAGTTCGTGATGACCACCGTGCGCGGCGGGCGGCAGGTGATCTTCTGGCAGACCGCGCGGACGAGCAAGCAGGCCCGGCCGCGCGTCGCCGTACCCTCCGCGCGGGCGCAGGGGATCGCCGACCTGGAGATCGTGGTCGACTCCCACGAGCGCTACGCCTACACGTTCAAGGACAGCCAGGTGCGGCTGGTCAAGGAGGCGCTGCCGGCGGGGGACTACGCGGTGCGCCGGGACGGGGGCGTCCTCGCCGCGGTGGAGCGCAAGAGCCTGGCGGACCTGGTCAGCGGGCTGACGACCGGGCGGCTGAGGTACCAGCTGTCCGAGCTCGCCTCGCTGCCGCGCGCCGCGGTCGTGGTGGAGGACCGCTACTCGCGGATCTTCCAGCACGAGGTGGTGCGCGGGTCGGTCGCCGCGGACGCGCTCGCCGAGCTGCAGGTCGCCTGGCCCGGCGTGCCGGTGGTGTTCTGCGAGACGCGGGCGCTGGCCCAGGACTGGACCTACCGCTTCCTCGCCGCTGCTGTGGCGGCCGCGGACCTGGAGACCGGCGCGCAGGCGGTCGTGGCCGACCTCGTGCCAGGCGCACCGTTGCCGCGGCGGGAGGCGACCGCGGCCGAGATCCGGGCCTGGGCGGCCGCCGAGGGGATCGCGTGCCCTCCCAAGGGACGCGTGCCGAAGGCGGTGCGGGCGGCGTACGACGAGGCGCACGACTGACTGGCAGCCGTGGCACCCCGTCGCGCTGCCCTCACCGCGCGCCCACGGGCGGCAGGTCGAACTCGCCGTCGCTCATCCGCAGCAGCGTGACGCTGACCGCGATGCATCCGGCTGCGGCGACCCAGAGGCCGATGCCCTGGGCGACGTGGCCGGGAAGGAACGGGTGCGTCGCCCCGCCGAGCATGACCGCGAACGCCGCCCAGACGGGGACCGCCCTGCTGCGCTCGAGTGCACCGCCGAGCAGCCCGAGGCCGAACACCACGCCGACGATGAACAGCAGCGAGGCCACGCCCAGCAGGGGCTCGCTCATCAGTGCGTCCTGCAGCTCGACCATCGCGCCGGGGTCGAGGTCGTGCTGCACCGCCAGCAGCGCAGGGGTCTCGACGCCGCCGAGCAGGGGCAGCCCGGCGAGGAAGCCGGTCAGCGCGATGAACGCACCCGCCGTCGTCAGCCGTGGCGCCCCACGACGGGCAGCCCAGGCGATCGCGACCGTGGCGGGGATCAGGAGGACCACGAACGTCGCGTCCAGCCACTTCAGCGTCTCGAGCACCGACTGGTGAGCGTCGAACGCCTTCACCGTCTCGGCGAGCTCGGCGTCGCCGTCGACCGGGACCAGGACGTAGTACAGGCCCTTGGCCAGGAACGGCAGCGGCACCACGATCGCGAGCAGGAGGCGCCAGAACCGGCGCCGGTCGCGGATGCGCACCCCGGTCGGCGTCTGCGCGTCCCCGACGATGGCCGCCATCTCAGGCCACCGCCGTACGACGGCCGGCTGAGCCGGCGGCCAGAGCGAGGGCCAGCGCGAGGCCGCTGACGACCAGGCCGACCACGGCGCCCTGTGAGTCGTTGACCAGCGCGATGAGTGCGCCGGCGACGTTGAACGCGGCGACCGCGACGGCTGCGGCCACGCTCCAGGACCGGTCGGCGCCGAGGCCGAAGCAGGCGACGAGGCCGGCAACGCCGAGGGCCGCGACTGCGACGGCGAGGGCGACCTCGGGCTTCGGCTCGTTGCCGAAGGGGTAGCCGAGGTTCATCAGGGACATCAGCGCCAGCGGGACGATCGCGAGGATGCGGACGGTCTTCATGGTGGTCTCCTTGGGGTGCCGGCCCACTCGGTCGGGCCGGCTGGTCGATGACCCCGAGCCTGGTCCGGCGAGGTGTCCCGGGCACAGGGCGCGGCATCCCGCATCCGTCCCGCTCTCGGCGGGACGCCTCCCGCGTCAGGAGGACGTGGGACCACCCAGGCCGGCGGCGCGCCCCAGGGCGATGGCTTCCTCGCGGGAGGAGACCCCGAGCTTGGCGAGCATCTCCGACGTCCGGTTGCGGATCGTCTTGGGCGCGAGGTAGAGCCGACCCGCGACCTGCGAGGTGGGCAGGCCGGCGACGAGCAGCTCGAGGATCTCCAGGTCACGGGCGTCCAGGACGGCGAGGGCGTCGCGGCGGGGGGCCGAGGCCGCGGCCGCGGCGACGACCGCGCTGACACTGCGCCCGACGACCATCGCGCCACCGGCCGCGGAGTGGACGGCGGCCAGGACGTCCTCGGGGTCGGCGTCCTTCAACAGGTAGCCGTTGAGCCCGCTGGCCAGGCTCTTGATCACCGTCGCCTCGTCGGCGTGCATGGTCAGGATGAGCACCCGCAGCCCGGGCCAGCGCTGCTTGAGCTCGACGCCGAGGGAGATCCCGTCGCCGTCCGGCAGCTGAAGGTCGAGCACGGCGACGCGTGGCGCCAGGTCGGCGGGGAGCTCGCGGGCCGCGGTGGCGGACCTCGCCGTTGCGACCACCTCGAGCTGCGGGTCGGAGCCGATGAGGGCGGCCAGTCCGGTGAGCACGACGGGGTGGTCGTCGACGACCAGGACGTCGATCATGCGGGCACCTCCGGATGGGACGGCAGGTCGAGGCAGAGCACGGTGCCGGCGCCACTGTGCACCTGGAGCTGCCCGCCGAGGCTCTCCGCGCGACCGGCCAGTGACGAGAGCCCGACGCCCGGCACGACCGGGCCGCCGGTGCCGTCGTCGGCGACCTCGACGTGCACGCGTCCTCCTCCGGACCTCACCGTGACCGCGATGGTGGCGGCGCCGGCGTGCCGCAGCGCGTTGGTGATCCCCTCGGCGACGGAGCGGTAGACCGCGACCTCGACGTCGCGCGACACGTCCTCGGTGAGGTCGACGACGAGGCGGGTCTCCGGCCCGCCGCCCCCGGCGAACGAGTCGACCAGCCCACGCAGCGCGGTGCTCAGGTCGTGGTCGTCGAGCATCGAGGGGGTGATGCCGGCGACGATGCGGCGCAGGTCGGTGCGGCTGGTGGCCAGGCCCGCGGCGAGGTCGGTGAGCAGCGCGGCCTGCTCGGGTGAGGTGGTGGTGCGGAGCGTGGCCTGCACGCGCATGCTCAGCCCGGCCAGGGAGGGACCGAGCCCGTCGTGCAGGTCGCCGAGAACCCGGCGACGCTCGGCCTCCCGCTCGCGGGCGACGTCGAGGCGGGCGTGCTCGGCCTCGACCGCCAGGCCGACCGCCCGCGCCACGAGGCCGACGGTGGGCAGCAGCTGCGCGACCACCTTCTCCTGGCGGGCCTCGGGTCCCTCGCGACTGTCGGTCTCCACCAGCAGCGCGCCGACCCGGTCCCCGCCCACGACGAGCGGGTGCAGGACCCAGCCGTCGGGGACCGTGGGCTCCTCGTCGCCGAGCACGAGCCGGGCGTCGCGGCTGCCGCTCGCGGTTGCGACCATGCGCGCGGCCTTGTCGAGCAGGTCGCGGGGCTGGGTGTGCTGGTGCAGGTCGGCGGTGATGCGGGCGACGTCCTCGGGAGCGAGCAGCCCGGTGCCGTAGCGCCTGGCCAGCACGCTGCGCCGGATCGCCAGGGCTGCTGGGGCGGCCATCGCGGCGGTGAGCAGCGCGGTGAAGACCATGGTCGTCCCGGGCGGATCCCGCTGTGCGAGGCGCGAGGCCTGGTCGACCACGACGGCCGCGGTGACGGCGGTCAGCACGGTGCCGACGACGAGGCCGAGGTCGAGCAGGTGCTCGCCGAGCGGGCGGAACGTGGTGCGCAGCCACAGGTTGCCGACCACCAGCGCGCCGACGACCTGGACGGCGGCGGTGACGTAGAACCCCCACGCGTCGCCGTCGAGCGCCCAGACCGCACCGATCACGGCGTACGACGTGGTGAGGACCGCGAGCAGCGCCCCGAGACGGCGGCGGGTGGTCCGGTCCGCAGGGCGTACCCCGCGCGCCACGAGCCCCCAGACCCCGAGCGTCCCGATCGTGGCCAGGCTCCAGCCGAGCGCGGTCCCCGGGAGCGGCCCGGTCCGGGCGGCCAGGACCAGCACGGCGCCCGTCCCGGCGAGGACGGCGAGTGCGCCGGCAGCCCGCCCGGCCACAGGGGCGTGGAAGGCGCACGGCACGGCGAGCCCGACGCACACAGCCAGCACGGCGGCGAGCTCTGCGGTGCCGCGGGCCAGGTCGGGGGCCGCCAGCCCGTCGTACCTCAGGAACGTCCAGAGGACCGCCACCACCGACCCGAGCGACGCGATGGCCAGGGTGCGGCCCACCCGGGAGCCGGGCTGGCGGTCGAGCACGACCGCGCCGACCGCGGCGAGGACGGGCCAGCCGAGCAGGAGCAGCGCGCTCGGAGGGTCCTGGGGTGAGAGCAGCGCGAGGCCGGTGACCGAGGCGCTGGCGGCGAAGAGGACGCCCGCGCCGAGGACCTCGACGGTCACGCCCGACGTCGAGGTGCTGGGGTCGGTGCTGGGGTCGAGCTCCTGCGCCACTAGGTCAGCATGGTGGACCACGTGCGCAGCCGATAGGGCGAGCGCTCAGCGCGGGACCTCGCCGGGACGGCGCGGGACGACGCGGGACGCCGCGGGTCTGGTGCGGGGACCGGCGTCGCCGCCAGGGTGGAGGCATGTCCACCTCGAGCTCGGCGCAGCGCACGGTGCAGCTGCCGTCCGGTCCGGTGCTGGTCGCGTGGGTCTACGGGCTGTGCGTGGTCGGCCTGGTCGCGGTCTTCGCGGTGGAGATCGCGGTCGGCGACAAGGACCCGCACCGAGCGCAGGGTCCTGTCGACTCCATCACCGCAGTCGCGACCTTCGGCACCGTCGCGCTGGCGGTAGGGGCGGGGCTGGTGCTGTGGCTCCGGCGTACGCCGTCGTCCGCTCGGGTCGGCGCGTTGCTGGTGGCGGCGCTGGCCGTGCTCACCATCGGCTTCTTCTGGTCCGGCGCCCCGGGGGTCCTCGGCGCCTGCGCCGCTTGGTGCGCAGGCCTCACCCGCGGGGCTCGGCCCCTGGTCGGCGCCGCTCGGGCTGCCGGCGTCGTGGGGGCGCTCATCGCGATGCTCAACGTGGTGCTGAGCGTGGGCGGGGTCGTCGTCTCGGCGTTCACCTGAGCGGTCTGGGCGATCGCGTGCCCTCCCAAAGGACGCGGGCCGTCGCCAGCCGGTTCGAGTGTGATCGACGGGGCGGTCAGCCGGTCACACAGGTCGTTGGGTGAGGGCCAGACAGCCCTTCAGCACGTCGCGGACCAGAAGCGTCATCTCACGAATCAGCACGGGAGTCTCCTCCGGACGGGGTGCGTGGTCTCGGCACCGGTGCCGTGTCTCTACCCGTGGCCGATCAAACTGACACGCGAACGGCCCATCTTTTGCTCAAAGGGGTGAGTCGGGGTCAGTCGCAGCTGTCGCAGACGCCCGTCGCGGGGAGCGCCATCTGGCACGTCGGGCAGACGTCGGCGGCCTTCTCGGCGTGGTGCTTCCTGCGTGCCCGGGCCCGGGCGGCGGACAGCCGGGGGGTCAGGGCCTTCGTGCCGCCGTGGTCGGGGAGGCCGACGGCGTCCCAGTGGCGGTAGCACTCCAGCCGCTGCCCGGCGGCGTGGTCGTCGAGGTCAGCCGGTCGCTCGCCGGTGAGCTCCGCGACCGCGTCGGCGTACCCCTCGCCGGCGCTGCCGGAGGCGTTGACGCAGAGTGCGGAGAGCAGCGGCTCGTCGCGGGCCGCGCAGTCGCGGGTGACGCGGTCGAGGACCTGCCCGATCCAGTAGTGGTTGGGCTGCTGGGTGCGGATGCCCGAGCGCTCCTGCACCGCGGCGGCGAGCTCCTTGGTGGTGGTCACCTCGTGGTAGCGCTGTGCGGTCTCGATCAGCTCGTCGCGGGCGGCCTCGGCCCAGGCGGCGTGGGAGACCTCTGTCCCGAGCTCGGAGGCCTCGCGCCACTGGGCGCCGCCCTCGTCGAGTCCTTCCGTCGCCGGATGGTCGTGGGCAGGAGTCATCGAGTCGGAGAGGGACATGACTCGAGCCTAGGCGCAATCGGGCCCTTCTGCGGCATCGCGCCTCAGGAAGCGAGCTCTGCCGCGACCGCGAGGACCTCCGACCGGCCCTGCACGACGCCGTCGATCTCCATCCGGGTGAGTGCGACGACGGCCAGGTCCGGGGCGGTCGGGTCGCCGAGGGCGGCCGCCACCTCGACCTGCGCCCAGCGCGCCTCGTGGTGCCCCAGCGGCGGACCCTCGAGCAGCGCCCGGGCGACCAGCGGTCGGGCCTCGTCCGGGCGGCCGAGTCGCACCAGCGCCATCGCGGCGCGGGCGCGGGCCCAGCAGGCGAAGAGGTCGAGGTGGTCGGAGAGCTCGAGCGAGCGCTGGTACGCCGCCAGCGCCGCCTCCCAGTCGCCCCCGGCCTGGGCGGCCACCCCGGTGGCGCGCCACGCGGTCGCGGTCCAGCCGCGGTGGTCGATGCGGGTCGCGATCGCGAGCGCCTCCTGTGCGGACTCGGCCGCCTCGTCGGCACGACCCAGCGCGGCGAGCGCCTCGGTGCGGTGCCACAGTGCGTAGGTCTGGCCCTCGGGGTGGCCGAGCGCGCGGGCCAGGCGCAGCGCCGCCTCGGCCTGGGCGAGCCCCTCCGGCGCCAGGCCCTCGAAGACCGAGGCGTGCCCGCCGGTCGAGCGCGGGGTGACCACCCGGACCAGGTCGCCGGCGTCCTCGAACAGGTCGGCCGCCCGCCTCAGGGACGCCCCGCCACCGCGGACGTCGCCGTCGAGGAACCGCGCCATCGCCTGGGCGTCGAGCACCCGCGCCATCCCGCCGGCGTCCCCCGCGTGCTCGTAGAGCCGGAGCGCCTCGTCCGCCCGCTCGGCGGCGCGGTCCGCGCTGCCCAGGTTCATGTCGAGCACCGAGCCGATCTCGAGCGCCCGCGCCCGGACCGCCGTCCCCTCCCCGGCCTCGGCCAGCGCGAGCTCGGCGAGCTGGCCGCCCCGGACCGGGTCGTCCGCGCCGATCGCGAGCATCGCGAGCCGGGTCAGGAGGCGGGAGCGGTCCGGAGGGTGCTGGGTCTCGGTCAGGGCGGCGCGGAGGTCGTCGCGGGCTCCGGTGAGGTCGCCGAGCCGCTGCCGCGCCTGGCCGCGGACCTCCAGCAGGACGGCCCGCCTCGCCGCCGGCGGGTGCATCGCCAGCCCGGCTCCGGCGTGCTGGAGCGCCTCCTCGTCGGCGACCGCGTCGAGCGCGTGCTGGGCGGCGCGGAGGTACGCCGCCCCCGCGCCGTCCACGTCGCCGGCCGCCCGCAGGTGGTGGGCGAGCAGAGGCGGGTCGTCGGTCAGGGCCCGGGCGAGTGCGGCGTGCAGGCGGCTCCGCTCCGCCGGGTCGAGCGCGCCGGCCACCGCGTCGGTCGACCATGTCGTGGGCGGTGGCCCAGCCCTGCTCGCCGAGCCGCACCAGCCCGCGGCGGTAGAGCCGGGACAGCCGGTCGAGCACCTCCGGCTCGGTCGTCTCCACGGCCGTGGCCAGCGTGGCCGGCCGGGTCTCGCGGCCCAGGAGGGCAAGGGCCGCCAGGATCTCGCGCTGCTCGGCCGGTCGCGCCGCGACGCGGGCCACGATCGCCCGCTGCTGCCCCTCGCGCGCCAGCTCGCTCGCCCGCGCGGGGGCGCCCTCGTCCGCCGTACGCCAGCGACCGGAGGGGGAGGGGACGACGTGGCCCTCGGCGGCCAGCGCGCGCAGCGACTCCACCACGGCCATCGGCGTCCGGTCGGTCTCGCGGCAGAGCACGGTCGCGACCGGGTCGTCGACGAGCTCGTGGACCGCTAGCTCCGGCAGCGCGTCGAGGTCGACCCGCGCCGCGGAGAGGCGGTCGAGGAAGCCGCCGACCTGCTCGTCGTCGGCGGCCTCGTCGGAGCGGTAGGCCAGCACCGCCCGGAGCCCGGGCACGCGGGTGGTCGCCGCCTCGAGCACGGCCAGGCTGATCGGGTCGCACCACTGCAGGTCGTCGACGGCGACCACGAGCCCGGCTCGGGACAGCAGCCGCACCGCCGCCTCCTGCAGCAGGATCCTCCGGCTCTCCGGGTCGGGCGCGAAGCCGGCGACGCCGGGCAGCTCCGGGAGCAGCCACGCGAGGGCGGCGAGCACCGGCGGGGCGAGCTCGTCGGCGTACGTCACGTCCTGCGCGACCACCTCCCGCAGCAGGGTGCGGAGCAGCGACCAGGGCTCGGTGCGTTCGGGGAGGTAGGCGCGGGCGCGCACCATCGGCACGTCCAGCTGGTCGAGCAGCGTGGACTTGCCCGAGCCGGAGCCGCCACGCAGCTCGACGACGCCGCCGGTGTCGAGCGCGGTGCGTACGGCGGCGAGCTCGGCCTCGCGCCCGACGAACGCCAGCTCGCCGAGCCCGCGCCCGCGCCGCTTCGCGGGAGCGAGGGCCGGGCCCTGCAGCAGCTGCTGGTGCAGGGCGGCCGCCTCCGGGGACGGGTCGACGCCGAGCTCGTCGGCGAGCAGGCGGCGGTGGTCGTCGTACGCCAGCAGGGCAGCGGCCACGTCCCCCGCGGCGACGAGCGTGCGGACCAGCAGCAGCGCGGCCTTCTCGCGCAGCGGCTCGGCCTCGGCCGCCTGGTGGGCGAGCTCGGCAGCGCGCTCCACGTCGCCCTGCTCGAGCGCCTCGGCCGCCGCGTCCTCGAGCGCGTGCTGGTGGGCGCGGAGCAGCATGCTGCGGTAGTCGGCCGCCCAGTCGGCGTAGGCGTCCTCGGGCAGGGGGTCGCCGTGCCAGTGGCCGAGGGCCTCGAGGGGGGCGGCCTCCGCGGCGATCATGAACTCCTCGCTGTCGACGAGGACTCGCGTCAGGAGGCTGTAGCCGCGCACCCCGGTCGACACCACGGACGGGTCACCCAGTGCGCGGCGGGCGCGGTTGACCAGCACCTGGAGGTTGGCCGCGGGGTCGGCAGGAAGGCGGTCGGGCCACAGCGCCTCCGCGAGGACGTCGTTGCTGACGAACTGTCCCTGCCGGGTCGCGAGCACCTTGATCAGGTCGCGGACCTTGCGGCCGCCGAACGCCGACGGCGGGACCTCGACCCCTTGCCGGAGGACGGCGAAGCGACCGAGGAGGCGGATCTCGACGTGGTCGAGCAGCGTCACGGGGCCATCCTTCTCGCGCTGCTAGGAAACCGCAAGGTCCCGTTCCTAGCGTCGGCTCCATCGACACGGGCCGTCACGGTGACGGCCGCAGGCCTCCCAGGAGGGGACATGACCACCCAGACCCACGAGCAGACAGATCGAGCAGCGCGACTTCGCCGCACCCGACGAGGTGCGGCAGTTCGAGAACGGCCGCGCGGAGATCCTGAACGTCGGCGACACCGAGATCGGCCGCCTGGTCCTGCAGCCCGGCTGGCGCTGGTCGGAGCACGTCAAGCCGATCGCCGGGACCGAGCTGTGCGAGGCGCCGCACTTCCAGTACCACGTGGCCGGCACGCTGCGGATCCGCACGACCGACGGCCACGAGTTCGACGCCACCCCCGGCCAGGTCACCTCCCTCCCGTCGGGCCACGACGCGTGGGTGGTCGGCGACGAGGACGTCGTGGTCGTCGACTGGTTCGGCGCGACCCACTACGCGAAGCGATGACCGCCTCGCTGGGGACCCGGGAGCGGGCCACGGCCGACGCCGTGGCCCGCTTCGGGGCGGCCTTCGACGCCCAGGACCTCGACGCAGTCATGGCCGCGATGACCGAGGACTGCGTCTTCGAGGACACCGCCCCACCGGACGGGCAGCGGTATGTCGGGCGGGCCGCCGTACGCGCGGCGTTCTCGGCCTTCTTCGCCGCCTCCGCGGGGGCGGTGTTCGAGACCGAGTCGGAGCTGTTCTGCGAGGACCGGGCGGTCGTGTGCTGGCGCTACGACTGGGGGGATGGGCACGTGCGCGGGGTCGACCTGTTCGTCGTACGGGACGGGCTGGTGGCGGAGAAGCGGTCGTACGTGAAGGGATAAATGAAAGCGCGCAAGGGCGCTTGGCAGCGCCGAAGCCCGGGCGATCGGACTACATCTCCGATCACCCGTTCCCTCAGGTCGCGTCCAGGAGGCGACGACGCAGCTCCGCGAACTCCTCGGGCGAGACGAGACCTTGGTCCAGCAGCTGCTGGAGCTCACGCAGGCGTGTCGCCAGGTCCGAGCTCAAGGGTGACGGTGTTGGCGGCTCCGGCTCCGGCTCCGGCGTCGGAAGGGTAGGAGGTCTCGTGGCAGTTGATCGCCAGTCGCTCGTCCCTGCTTCTCCTGCATCCCCTACCTTCGCAAGGAGAGCCCTTCCGGTCGCCTCCAGCTTCATGGCCTTGACCATGCTGGAGGCGGTGGGAGTCTTCTCATGCCAGGACCTCGGTACCAGACTCGGTCGTGATCGTCAGATACACGTCGCCCTTGTAATCGGACGTTGCCAGACTCAGCCCACCGGTCAGGAGAAACCCCGCCGTCCGAGCAGTCGGACTCTTTCCGTCTGGTGCCCCCGGACGCATGAATGGCGACAAGCCTGTCCTTGCGGTCGCTGAGCAGGCCAATCGACACGTAGCCGTTCTCGTACAGCCGCACCCGCGTACCTGCGAAGAAGTGGTCGGCCACCTTGCTTCCCCAAATACTCGTCCTCGGCCGCCTTCGCCGCCGAAGCGTCCTCACGGCGTGCGGAGCGCTGCGCTTGCTTGGCGGCTCGCAGTTCCGACGGCGTGGCCGCCGCGGTTCGGGCCGAGCTGGCAAGCGGCCCGAGGTCAGTCAGCGCCTCTTCGACCTCAGGTGGAGGCGGAACCGAGCCTGCCTGTTTCAAGTGAGCGTGTAGTGCCTCGGCATCTTGGGCCACCCAGAGCCGGATCTTCCGCGCCTTGCCGTCGCTGGTGGTGAGGTGAACCGTCTTGCCTTGCAGGTCGAACTGATTCATCTCGGCGTGCAGCGCGATGTAACCAACGGCGCCGTCGACCATGTCGACGATCCACAGCCGAGCATTTGTGACGACGACAGCGTTTGCCACGGGCGAACGTGCGAGGAACAGAGCCTCCTCACCGGTCACGAGCGGCTGACGCATTTGCTTGATGCAACTCGCTGCCGCTTCGGTGCTGACAAGCCGACCGGTCTCTAACGTCATCGCAGCCCCCTTCGAGTCGCCCAGTCGTGGGCTATCAAACTCTTTCCCACTGCACCCGGTCCAACGCTTGAAAGTGGAGTCACTACACGCTTCGGCCTACTAGATGTCCGCTAGGTCGAAGAAGAAGGACCGGTAGCCCGTTTCAAGACGTGCAGCCGCGCGTGCAAGTAGGCGGCCCTTCTTCGGAACGGACAGGGCGGCCATCTCGAACGAATCCACAGTGCTTTCCCAGACATCCAGTTTCCAGGGGTCGCGAGCCCAGCTGTACATCCTCTCGATGAGGTCGTCTACCACGTCGACCAGGGCGTCTTCGACGTCCCTGGGCCATGCCGGCCGAAGCCCAGCAGGATGGCGACCATCCACGCGGCGAGCTCCTCGAACGCGTGATCGTCGTAATCAGCGGCCGCAAGGGCGACGAACTTCTGCAGGTCCGGCTGGACGGCGCGAAATACCTAGGACGTCTAGTACCGGCTGGCCCGTCACGTGCAAGAAGGTCTTGGCCAGTTCGTCGTCGCCGTCAGATGCCATTCGGTCTGCGAACAACCACGCGACATCCGTCGCTGCCCACCCCAGGTAGGTCTCCAGGGTCTGCTCGTCAAGGCCAGCCACTTCGCAGTTGCCAGCGAAGGACAGCTCGAAATCGGGAGCGAGTGACTCTACCGCGGCCCTTATGAGCCGACTGGTCAGGATCTGTCGTCTTGTGTCGAGGAAGTTGTGAGGGTCGATCTCGTCGCTTTCCTCTTGAACCTGCGGCGCTGAAGCCGGCGCCGAGGAGTTCTGGGCAGTCAAGGCCCGTGCGCGGGCAAGCAGGTCTTCGGTTGATACCGCGGATGTCCGTGCCTTTTCTAAATCACTCATCGGTCCTCCTTGACGGCAGCTTGGCGCAGGTGTTGCACCTCGGGTGGCTTCTCCGGCTCAGGTGTGCGCCTCAGCGAGTTCCGCTATGGCACGTCCTAGCTCGCTGATCTCCTCGTCCAGCGTCCGCGCAAGGTCGTCAAGGAAGTCCCGTCCCTCAAGGCGGGCGCCGAGCACGTCCTGATGGAGTCGTTCGAGGTCTGAGGACAGGAGAGCCGCGATCTCGGTCCTTGTCCTTAAGAGCTCCTCGCGCAGCGCCTCGATCGCATGCTCGAGCTGCTCGACCGTCCACTGTTGCGTGTCTGATGTCTCGGCCTCGGGAAGGACCCCCTCGTCCCAGAGCCGCTGCAGGGACTCGAAGTCGCCGTCGCGCCACCATGCGGTGATGCGCGCGGTGATCTCGGTGCGACGGGCGCGGTCGTCCTCGTTGGTGGCGAGGTCGGGGTGCCATCTCTTGATCAGCTGCAGGTACAGCTGCTTGTGAGCCGACCGACGGTTTTTGGCAGCGTTGCGCGCCGCGTCGTCGTCCGAGTCGGATGCTTCCCGCGCGTTTGGTTCCGTGGACTCAGTGGCGGCGTCCTCTTCGCTCTCACCAGAGGCTTTCCCGGTGACCAACTCGTCCGCTGCGCCCGGGGAGAAGCGGTCCTCCTCTGCTTCGCGGCGCGCGTGTTCGGCAGCATCCGCCGCGGCCGCGTCGGCGTCCTCTCCGGTCAGAGAGGCGATGAGTGCTGCCAGCTGGGCCCGAAGAGCGGCTGCGCGGGCTTGCAGCTTCCCCAGCCGGCGCTGTTTCTCCTGTGCGAGGGCACTGGAGCTCCTCGACGAGATGGAGCAGGGTCTGCTGCGCATAGCGCTGCTCCGCCTCCAAGGAGGCTAGAACGAGACGTAGTCGGTTCTGCTCACTTACTGACCCGTATGCGGATACGGCCTGGACGGTCGACGGGTGCAGGCCAGCCTGAGCGTCATTAAGTAGCTTCGCGGCATAGGTGTCGGTCGGGTCCGCGCCGAGTACCTCGGCAGCCCTGGCACACGCTCTGACCGCGTCACCCTGGTCGAGGTGACGCCTTCCCTGCAGCACCTTGAGCATCTCGTGTGCGTCTTGTGGGATGACACAGTGCGGGGCAGATGACTCGAGTTCGGTGATGAGCAGATCGGCTTCGTCTGCGCGACCGACGTCGCGGAGTGCGTGAGCACGGATGAGACCGGCCAGCCAGGAGCTTGGTGTGTCGCACTCCGGTTCTCCGGGTGCTGACCGCGCTGATGGGGTCGCCGACGATGCATGGCCGCTGCGACCTGGATCAAGAGCCGCGAGTCGGGGTTGTCGACGTGGGCTACAAACCCGTCGACCGCGTCGTAGTGACCGGCTGCCATCAGCCGGCACGCGACCAGGACCGCGACGCCTGCACGTCCCATGGGCATGGTCAGCTCAAATCCCGGCATAGGTTGGGCGCCCAGTGCGGGTCCATCCGCGTCGTCGGTCTCGGGCAGCGCCTGCAGTGAAGCAGCCACCGTCGCGGTCGCTCTCGCTACGACGGCCTGGGTGCCAACATCCAGTGCCTCTTCCAGGCCTTCAAGGGCGCGTTCCGGGACTGAGACCGTCGATCCCCACCGGGTCGCCGCGAAGGAGGCCACGTCTTCCAACGAGCGCAGAACGTCGGCCGAGGACGTGGGCCTCGGTACCCCTCTTCGACCTGGGCCCTGACTGCGGTCAGGCTCGAAGGGCGCTGCCGTACCTGGCTCGGGGGTCCGGGATGAGCGCTGACTCGCGGCCAAGGTTTCGTCTCGACCTGGTGCGCCGACGACGACCTCGCACTGGAGGCAGATTGCTTGTGAGTCTCCGTCCAGTACCAGCCGCTTCCCGGAAGCCCGGCAGTGAACGTCCGGCGGCCGGAGCTGTGCATCGAGTACCGAACCCCGTGGCCGCCAAACCCAAGACCGACCCCGGTCTTGGTGACGTTCAGCCGGACGCCGGGCAGCACGGACATCGAACGGTGGAATCGCCATCCCATGGTCCCGCTGCCCCCCGAGAAATCGATGTGCGCCACCGCTGGCTGCGGCAACTCAGGCCAGTGCATGGTGACATCAGCACGCGGAACGCGCGACCAAGTCACCGACTTTGCTCGAGCGGCGCGAGACCGAACCACGCCGGGAAAGCGGTGGAGTAGGTCCGAACGATGGGGCGGGTGCTGGCTAAGCCTCGATCCACCGATCGGCAGTGGGGATGAGGTCTTGGTCGGCACGGGTGCGTGCGGCGGCGTGAGCGCAGGGGTGAGCGCCTGACCTCGCTGTCAGGTCGTTCCACTCAGGGTCCGGATGGGGCCGATCGCTCGGCCGGTTGGTCAGCTGGACGCCGCGATGGGTGGTCCGCACCCGTGGGCGAACAACTGCGACCACGCGGTCTCCCATGGCCAGGCCGTCGGCAAGTGCAAAGTGATCCGCCGCGCCGAGGACGCAACTCGTGCCGGGACGGTGATGAGCTTGCGGCGGATGGTCGCGGTGGTCGCCCGGGCCAGGTCGGCTCCGGTGATGCTCGCGGCGGCGCGGGTGAGGTTGAACGCGATCACCGCGAGGACCAGCCAGGCGGCGTTCGCCGCGAACTTGCCAGAGGGCAGGTGCGCCAACGCAGAGTTCTTCAGGTCGGCGTGGACCTGTTCGATGACCGCGTGCCCACGGTGGGTCTTGTCGGCTGCGACGGTGTCGAGCACGGTCGGGTCGGTGGTGGTGAAGAAGGCGTGGAACCGCCAGGTGTCGAACAGGGTGTCCTGGCCCGCGGCGCGGTGCTTGTCGGCGTTGAGGTCGGGGATGCGGCGCACCACCAGCCGGCCCGGCACCCGATCGGCCTTTCTCTGCGCCGAGAACGCGGTGAACGGCACTTCGGCGACCTCGGCGCGCGAGATCCAGGCTCCGGTGGCCTCGTCGAAGACCGCGTCGGTGTACTCGATGGTGGTCCACGCCTGCTCGTCGATGCTGGCGATGGCGGCCTTGACGGCCTTGTCCATCCGGACGGTGACCGAGACCTCGGCCCCGGCGCGGACCGCGGCGCCGACCAGGCCGCGCCCGTAGAAGGCCGAGTCGGCACGGACCAGCGGCTTGCCCGTCGACAAGCCGGCGACGGTCTTCAAGGCGTCGGCGACCAGCCGTTTGGCGCCGCGCGGTGAACCGCACGAGCCCTTGCGTAGCCGTTGGGCCACGATCACCGGCGCGGAACCTTGGACGGTGGCGGTGGCCAGCAGCGCGTTGAGCCCGCGGACGCCGGAGTAGCCGAACCCGGCGCCCTGCTTGGCGTAGCCGTGGACCTCGATGATGGTGTCGTCGACATCGACCAACACGACCTCGTGTCTCACCGCCGCCGAGCAGCGGTGCCTGCTCACCCAGCCTGGTCAGGAACCGCGAGGCCACCGCGTCGAGCTGGCGGACGTGGCCGAAGGTGAACGCCCGCAGGAACGACCCGAGCGTCGAGGGGGCGTAGGCACGGGTGAAGACCCGGCTCATGCCACCGTGCCGCAGCAGCGCCATGTCGTCGATGCTGTCCGCGCCGGCGACCATCCCGCCGACCAGCGAGGCGACCTTCAACCCGGCATTCGCGCCCTTGTCGGTCGGCACCGACAGGTGCGCATTGAGCAAGCTCACTAAGAGCCCGGCTGACTCGGCCAGCGCGAGCACCGGGACCAGCCCCGCCGACGACACCAGATTCGGCTCGTCGAACACCGCTGACGTCGCTCGCGACGTGTGAGAGAGTTTCACCCGACGGATGCCCTTCGCGCTCGACGAAATGTGACCCTAGACAAGTCCCATTCTTCAAGCCCGCAAGGGCATCCTCTCGTTACGGCACGCTCACAACCGCGCCGCTCATCGGTGGATCGAGGCTAAGCCTCGATCCACCGATCGCCAGTGGGGATGAGGTCTTGGTCGACACGGGTGCGTGCGCCGGGGTGAGCGCAGGGGTGATCGCCTGACCTCGCTGTCAGGGCGTTCCACTCAGGGTCCGGATGGGGCCGATCGCTTGGCCGGTGGTCAGTTGGACGCCGCGGTGGGTGGTCCGCAACCGTGGGCGAACAACTGCGACCACGCGGTCTCCCATGGCCAGGCCGCCGGCAAGTGCAGAGTGATCCGTCGCGCCGAGGACGCAACTCGTGCCGGGACTGTGATGAGCTTGCGGCGGATGCTGGCGGTGGTGGCCCGGGCCAGGTCGGCTCCGGTGATGCTCGCGGCGGCGCGGGTCAGGTTGAACGCGATCACCGCGAGGACCAGCCAGGCGGCGTTCGCCGCGAACTTGCCAGAGGGCAGGTGCGCCAACGCAGAGCTCTTCAGGTCGGCGTGGACCTGTTCGATGACCGCGTGGCCACGGTGGGTCTTGTCGGCTGCGACGGTGTCGAGCACGGTGGGGTCGGTGGTGGTGAAGAAGGCGTGGAACCGCCAGGTGTCGAAAAGGGTGTCCTGGCCAGCGGCGCGGTGCTTGTCGGCGTTGAGGTCGGGGATGCGGCGCACCACCAGCCGGCCTGGCACCCGATCGGCCTTTCTCTGTGCCGAGAACGCGGTGAACGGCACTTCGGCGACCTCGGCATGCGAGATCCAGGCTCCGGTGGCCTCGTCGAAGACCGCGTCGGTGTACTCGATGGTGGTCCACGCCTGATCGTCGATGCCGGCGATCGCAGCCTTGACGGCCTTGTCCATCCGGACGGTGACCGAGACCGCGGCCCCGGCGCGGACCGCGGCGCCGACCAGTCCGCGCCCGTAGAAGGCCGAGTCGGCACGGACCAGCGGCTTGCTCGTCGACAAGCCGGCGACGGTCTTCAACGCGTCGGCGACCAGTCGCTTGGCGCCGCGCGGTGACCCGCACGAGCCCTTGCGTAGCCGTTGCGCCACGATCACCGGCGCGGAACCCGGGACGGTGGCGGTGGCCAGCAGTGCGTTGAGCCCCCGGACGCCGGAGTAGCCGAACCCGGCGCCCTGCTTGGCGTAGCCGTGGACCTCGATGATGGTGTCGTCGACATCGACCAACACGACCTCGTGTCCACCGCCGCCGAGCAGCGGGGCCCGTTCAGCCAGCCTGGTCAGGAACCGCGAGGCCACCGCGTCGAGCTGGCGGACGTGGCCGAAGGTGCACGCCCGCAGGAACGACCCCAAGGTCGAGGGTGCGTAGGCGCGGGCGAAGATCCGGCTCATCCCACCGTGTCGCAGCAGCGCCATGTCGTCGATGCTGTCGGCGCCGGCAACCATCCCAGCGACCAGCGAGCTCACCTTCAACCCCGCGTTCGCACCCTTGTCGGTCGGCACCGACAGGCGCTCTTGAGCCAGTGCTGAGAGCCCGGCTGACTCCGCCAGCGCCACCACCGGGACCAGCCCCGCCGACGACACCAGATTCGGGTCGTCGAACACCGCCGACGTCGCTCGGAACGTGTGAGAGAGTTTCACCCGACGGATGCCCTTCGAGCTCGACGAAATGTGACCCTAGACAAGTCCCATTCTTCAAGCCCGCAAGGGCATCCTCTCGTTACGGCACGCTCGCAACCCGCCGCTCATCGGTGGATCCAGGCTAAGAGGGCCGGTACGCCTCAACGGCTCGAAGCTGCGTCAGCGCCGAGAGCTCCATGCCCCTACAGAAGGGCTGGCCACAGTCGCCAACCGATGGACCGGTAGCGGTCGCGTCACTCATCTCGCGGCGTTCATGATTTCTGCGCTCCCTTCGGGAACAGTTCTGGGATCAACGCCCCAAGTAGTTCGCGTCAGACGAATATCTGACCGGTTGCGATCGGAGACGGAGTCCGATCCGAACTGAGTGCGGCGCGTGTGCCCGGTGATGATGGGCTCTGCCGGGGAGTTCAGCGAACTCGGGTCTCGACCGGCCGCAGGAGGAAGAGGCAGGAGTCCGTGTCGAACTCATCGACCTGCGCGAAGAAGCGAGCCCGGTCGTTCTCTCCGAAGGTGTTCCGGACCTTGCCGGTGAGGTTGAGATCGAACAGGTTGACGTCACGGAACTGGAACTGGGGGCCCGCAGTAGACCTGGTTCCCTTGTCGCCCGGGGCGATCAAGATGTCGTAGCGCGTGTTGGCACTCCCGTGATGAGCCATGGCTGCGACGGAACCGTTGAAGGCGATCGTGTCTCCAGCGTGCTTGGCGGCGAACGCTGCGTCGGGCCCGTCGCATGGATCAGCCTTGAGCATTGCCGCAAGCTCTTGACTGTTCTGAGACGTGAGGACCGGGGGCCCGCTACTTCTGTTGGAGTCGCGCTGGGGGTCTCGGATTCAGAGTCGGAGGGCGACTCGGACGGCTCGTCCTCGTCGTCTTCGACTGGGAAGGTGTGGTAGGAGACGACAACCTGGGAGTCCTTCGGGAACGAGTCGCCCTGCTCGAAGTCGGTGTCGCCGGCGATCTCGACGTGCTCGACTTCTCCATCCTTGGTGAGCCAGCCCGTGATCAGGTCCGGGATGGCTTCCGTTTCGACGGCGCTGAACCGCCGTTTTCAGGTCGTCCACGACGTCCTTGTAGTTCTCGCCCTCGAGGTCGTTGGAGGCCGACGACATCTTCACCTCCGGGTCCGCTTCCGCTGCCTCGCCGCTGCATGCGACCAGGAGACTGAGGGCTGCGGATCCGAGAGTGATGGTGAGAGTACGACGCACGGGCGTCACCCTAACGGCACGAACAGTCACAAAGCGGAGTCCGGCCGGCCCGCGTGAGCCGCTACCCCGGCTCAGGATCGCCAGTAGGACCGGTCGGTGGAGTTCCCCCTTGGACGATGTCACTCGGCCGATGCCCCAACAGTTCTTCGAGGGGGACGCCCTCTGCCACAAGTTCAGCGACCATCTGAGACAGGCTCGTCGAGCCGTCCGCCTCGAGGTCCTCCAGAGTCAGCCCTTCAAGCATCTTGCCGAAGTCGATGTGCCCGTCTGGGGTGCGCGGGGTGTCGGGGCTAACCACGGGTCAAATCTAGGCGCGGCCGAACACGCATGTCACCGGGCCAGCCCTTTGCGGCAGCCATCGCCCGTCCGCGGCGAGTCCGCAACGAGTCCGCAAGAGAGTCATCAGCGGCCGACACCTGCCAACACCTGCCAACGACGAATACGCAGGTCACAGGCAGGACGGACGGGAAAGCAGCAGGCCAGGCCCAGGCGTGGCCTGAACATCCGCAAGTTCGTTTGTCAAGGAAACGGACATACGTGAAGGGGTGACGGATCGGGACCCGTAGGGGTTCGCCGCTCACCCGAAGGGTAAAGGGCATGTGACCGCCGTCACCCACTCTCGGAGGCCCCGTGCCGAACCTCGCCACCCACCTGACCACGACCGCGCAGGCCCACGGTGACCGTCCCGCCGTGAAGCTGGACGACACGGTGCTCAGCTACGACCAGTTGCTCGACGGCGCGCGCCGCGTCACGGCGCTGCTGAAGTCGAAGGGCATCGAGCCCGGGGACCGGATCGGCCTGGTGCTGCCCAACGTGCCGCACTTCCCGGTGATCTTCTACGGCGCGGTCGCCGCCGGCGCGGTCGTCGTACCGATGAACCCGCTGCTCAAGGCACGCGAGGTCGAGTACTACCTGAAGGACTCCGGCGCCTCGCTCGTCTTCGCCTGGGAGGACATGGCCGACGAGGCGGCCAAGGGCGCGAAGGCCGTCGACATCGAGTGCATCCCCGTCGAGGCGCAGGGGTTCCTCGAGTCTGCTGGGCGAGCACGAGCCGGACGACGAGGTGGTCGAGTGCGCCGGCGACGACACGATGGTGCTGCTCTACACCTCGGGCACCACCGGCCAGCCCAAGGGCGCCGAGCTCACCCACGCCAACATGATCAGCAACGCCCTGACCAGCGCCGAGACCCTCGTGGAGCTGAGCGAGGAGGACGTCGTCATGGGCTGCCTGCCGTTGTTCCACTGCTTCGGCCTGACCTGCGGGCTCAACGCCGCGGTGGCCAAGGGCGCCTGCCTGACCCTCATCCCGCGCTTCGACGCCGCCAAGGCGCTCGAGGTCGTCGGCCGCGACGGCGTCACCGTCTTCGAGGGCGTGCCGACGATGTACGCCGGGATGCTGCACGTCGACGGCGCCGACGAGGCCGACATGTCCTCGCTGCGCACCTGCATCTCGGGTGGCGCGGCGATGCCGGCCGAGGTGATGAAGGCCTTCGAGAAGGCCTTCGACTGCATGGTCCTGGAGGGCTACGGCCTGTCGGAGACCTCTCCCGTGGCGTCGTTCAACCAGCCCGACCAGGAGCGCAAGCCGGGCACGATCGGCACCGCGGTGCGCGGGGTGGAGCTGAAGCTGATCGACGACGCGGGCAACGACGTCACCGGTGAGGGCGAGGTCGGCGAGATCGCGATCAAGGGCGAGAACGTGATGAAGGGCTACTGGGGCCGCGAGGACGCGACCGAGGAGTCGATCGTCGACGGCTGGTTCCGCAGCGGCGACCTGGCCACGGTCGACGAGGAGGGCTACTTCACCATCGTCGACCGCAAGAAGGACCTGATCATCCGCGGCGGCTACAACGTCTACCCGCTCGAGGTCGAGGAGGCGATGTACGAGCACGAGGCGGTCGCCGAGTGCGCGGTCGTCGGCATCCCGCACGACGACCTCGGCGAGGAGGTCGGCGCGGCGGTGGCGCTCAAGGAGGGCCAGCAGGTCGACGAGGACGAGCTGAGGGAGTTCGCGAAGGAGCGGCTCGCGGCCTACAAGTACCCGCGCGTGCTCTGGGTCGTCGACGAGCTGCCGAAGGGACCGACCGGCAAGATCCTGCGCCGCGAGGTCACCCCGCCCGAGGGCGAGAAGGGCGAGGAGAAGGCATCGTGACCGCCGCCCCCACCAGGAACGCGACGGACGCCCAACGCCGCATCGACGCGGCCGACGACGGCACGGCTCAGGACGTCAGCGACGAGCTGTCGATGCCGCTGGACCTCCTGCTCGCCGACGCCGGGCAACAGTCCGCTGCGGCGGTTCCTGCCCGGCATGTCCGGGGTCCGGTTCGCCGCAGGTCTGGCGCGGCACCCGCAGCGCGTGCTCCGTCGTACGGCGGGGCTCGGGGCCGAGCTGGCCAAGGTCGGCCTCGGCAGGTCGGAGGTCGAGCCGCACGCCAAGGACCGCCGCTTCTCCGACGACGCGTGGGCGGGCAACCCGCTGTTCAAGCGCACGCTGCAGGGCTACCTCGCGTGGGGGAACGCGGTGAAGAGCCTGGTCGACGACGCCGACCTCGACTGGGGCGACGAGCAGCGCATGTCCTTCATCCTGGAGAACCTCGTCGAGGCGACCTCCCCGAGCAACAACCCGTTCCTCAACCCCAAGGTGCTCAAGCGGACGCTCGACACCGGCGGGGGCAACCTGCTCGAGGGCAGCCGTCGGCTGGTGCGCGACTTCGCCACGGCGCCGCGGGTGCCGTCGATGGTCGAGTCCGACGCCTTCGAGGTCGGTGAGGACATCGCGGTCACGCCGGGGAAGGTCGTGCTGCGCACCGACGTCTTCGAGCTGATCCAGTACGCCCCGCAGACCGGCAAGGTGCGGCAGGTGCCGCTGCTGATCGTGCCGCCGACGATCAACAAGTACTACGTGATCGACCTGGCCGAGGGGCGCAGCCTGGTGGAGCACCTGGTCAAGAACGGGCAGCAGGTCTACTGCATCTCCTGGCGCAACCCCGACGCCCGCCACGCCGACTGGGGCCTCGACACCTACGGCCAGGCGATCCTCGAGGCGATGCAGGCCGCGCAGGACATCTCCCGGCAGGACAAGGTCGCGATGCTGGGGATCTGCTCCGGCGGCATGATCGCCTCGATGGTGCTGGCGCACCTCGCCGAGATCGGCGAGCTGGACCGCGTCGCGGCGTACAGCCTGGCCGTCACGGTGCTCGACCAGGAGCAGGCCGGCCTGCCGAGCGCGCTGCTGTCGCACAAGGCGGCGGCCGCCTCGACGCGCGCGTCGCGGGAGAAGGGCTACCTCGACGGCCGGGCGCTGGCCGAGATCTTCGCGTGGCTGCGGCCCAACGACCTGATCTGGAACTACTGGGTGAACAACTACCTGATGGGGCATGCCCCGAAGGCGTTCGACATCCTCTACTGGAACGCCGACTCGGTGCGGATGACCGCGGCGATGCACCGCGACTTCATGGACCTCGCGATCCGCAACGCGCTCACCGAGGCTGGTGCCTCCGAGATCCTCGGCTCCAAGGTGGACCTGTCCAAGGTCGACGTCGACTCCTACGTCGTGGCCGGCATCGCGGACCACCTCTGCAAGTGGGAGTCGTGCTACCGCACCACGCAGCTGTTCGGCGGGGAGTCGCGGTTCGTGCTCTCCACGAGCGGTCACATCGCGGCGATGGTGAACCCGCCGGGCAACGAGAAGGCGTCGTTCCAGACCGCGACCGAGAACCCGCCGGAGGCGTCGGCCTGGCTGCAGCAGGCCTCGAAGGTCAAGGGCAGCTGGTGGGAGGACTACGTCGCCTGGCTGGCCGAGCGCACGGGTGAGGAGCGGGCCAAGCCCCGCCGGCTGGGGTCGGCGGCGTACGAGCCGCTGTGCGACGCCCCGGGCACCTACGTCCATGACCGCTGATCGTCAGGCACCCACCGCGGTGCCCGACCGGGTCCGCACGGTCACCGTGCGGGGAGTCTCGGCGCGCGTGTCGACGCGCCCCGCGGCCGGGCACTACGTGAACGAGCCGCCGCTGCTGCTGTGCAACGGGATCGGCGCCAGCTTCGAGGTGCTCCAGCCGTTCGTCGACGCGCTGCACCCGCACCGCGGGGTCGTCCGGTTCGACGTGCCGGGCGTGGGCGGCAGCCCGCTGCCGCCGTACCCCTACACCGTGGCGGGGCTGTCCTGGTGGGTGACCGCGCTGATGACCTCCCTGGGCCACGCGCGGTTCGACGTGCTCGGCCTGTCGTGGGGTGGGGGCCTCGCCCAGCAGCTGGCCGTGCAGTCACCGCGGAAGGTCCGCCGCGTCGTGCTGGTCGCCACCGGCACGGGCTGGATGATGAAGCCGGCCCACCCGAGCGTGCTGGCGAAGATGCTGACCCCGCGGCGGCACCGCGACCCGGAGTACGCCGCGGCGGTCGCGCCGCACATCTACGGCGGCTCGATCCGCACCGATCCCGAGCGCGGGGCCAAGCTGCTGCACGCCGCCACCCGGTCGGGGCCGCGGCGGGGCTACTACTACCAGCTGCTGGCGATGACGGGCTGGGCCAGCCTGCCGTTCCTGCGCCTGCTGCGGCAGCCGACCCTGGTGATGGGCGGCACCGACGACCCGATCATCCCGGTGGCCAACCCGCGGATGCAGGCACGCCTGATCCCGAGCGCGCGGCTGCACCTGTACGACGGTGGCCACCTGGGCATCGTGACCGAGGCCGAGGAGCTGGCTCCTGTGGTCGACGCCTTCCTGGACGAGGAGCTGCCCGCATGACCGACGCCGGACTCGAGGGCCACACCCTCGACGACTCGCCCGCCTCCGACTTCCTCGGCTTCGAGCTGCTGCTCGAGGATCAGGACCGCGACCTGCTCAGCTCGTGCGCGCCTTCATGACGCGCGAGGTCGAGCCGGTGATCAACGACTACTGGACCCGGGCCGAGTTCCCGCACCAGCTGATCCCCGGGCTGGCGAAGCTCGGGATCGCGGGTCTGGCGTACGACGGGCCGGGCTGCCCTGCGCGCGGTGCGCTGGTCGACGGCCTGGTCAACATGGAGATGTCGCGGGTCGACCCCTCGATGGGGACGTTCCTCGGCGTGCACGGCGGGCTGGCGATGGGCTCGATCCAGGCTGTGCGGCTCCGACGAGCAGCGCGAGCGGTGGCTCCCCGCGATGGCGCGGATGGACCTGATCGGCGCGTTCGGCCTCACCGAGCCCGACGTCGGCTCGGCGATCTCCGCCGGCCTCGCCACCTCGGCTCAGCGGGACGGGGACGAGTGGGTCCTCAACGGTGCCAAGAAGTGGATCGGCAACGCTGCCTTCGCCGACCTGGTGATCATCTGGGCCCGGGACACCGACGACGGGGAGGTCAAGGGCTTCGTCGTCGAGAAGGACACCGAGGGGATGGAGTTCACCAAGCAGGAGGACAAGATCGCCCTGCGCGTGGTCCAGAACGCCGAGATCCGGCTCACCGACGTGCGCGTCCCCGAGGCCAACCGGCTGCAGAACGCGCAGAGCTTCGGTGACACCGCCAACGTCCTCCGCCTGACCCGGATGACCGTCGCCTGGGCGGCTGCCGGCTGCGCTCGCGGAGCGTTCGAGCACGCGCTGCGCTACACCAAGGCCCGCGAGCAGTTCGGCCGGCCGATCGCGTCGTTCCAGATGGTCCAGGACCTGCTGGTCAAGATGCTCTCCAACGTCACCGCCGCCACCGCGATGAACGTCCGCGCCTCCCAGCTCCAGGACGCGGGGCTCCTGCGTGACGAGCACGCCTCCCTGTGCAAGGCGCACTCGACCGTGCGCATGCGGGAGACGGTCGGCTGGGCGCGTGAGGTGCTCGGCGGGAACGGGATCCTGCTCGAGCACCACGTGGGGCGGTTCGTGGCGGATGCGGAGGCGCTGTACTCCTACGAGGGCACGCGGGAGATGAACACGCTCATCGTGGGCCGGGCGATCACGGGCGAGAGCGCGTTCGTCTGAGCATCGGGCGACGGGCGCTTCAATGGGTGAGTCAACCCGGACTCTTCAGCGCCGCAGCGTTGATCCGTGATCTGCTGACGAGTTGTCGGGCAAGCTTGCGCGCATGCCATCTTTCAGGGACACGCCTGGCTTGTATGAGCTCCTGGTCACTGGATCAGTTGGACAAGCACTCGAGGGGCTCGAGGATTACGAGGTCGAGCGGGCGGTCGTTGACGCGGCGGATCAGCCGCACGTCCTGGCCCGCCATGTGTACGACGAGGCCGTGCGCCGCCTCACTGCGACCGGGGACGAGCAGAGGCGAGTGGAACTCGTCAACGAGCTGTTGGCAATCCTGTCGGCACCGGACGAGGTCACCGCGCCGACCACGCAGCTTCTCCGCATTGCTCCACGACCCGGGCCAGGGGTGGCTCCCTCCTACGAAGGACGGCCAAGCACCCCGTTGGGGCAAAGCGCGCTCCTGACCAACTCCCGCAACGAACCGAGCCTGGGGGCTGAACTCAAAGCCGAAGTCGACACCGCCGACGAGGTCGACCTGCTCTGTGCCTTCGTGAAGTGGCACGGGTTGCGGCTGCTGGAAACCGAGCTTGACCGTCTCAAGCTCAGAGGTGCTCCCCTCCGCGTCATCACCACGACGTACATGGGAGCCACCGAGCGTGCAGCGCTGGACCGGCTCATCCGTCGCTTCGGGGCCGAGGTGAAGGTGCAGTACGACACCCAACGGACGCGGTTGCACGCCAAGGCGTGGATGTTCCGGCGGCGTACTGGCTTCGACACGGCATACGTCGGTTCATCGAATCTCTCGCGAGCGGCGCTGCTCGATGGGGTCGAGTGGAACGTCCGATTGTCGCGGGTCGCGTCTGCGAACTTGTTTGAGAAGTTCTCGGCAACCTTCGACACCTATTGGAACGACGTCAGCTTCGAGACGTATGACCCTGACCGCGACCGGGACCGCCTCGACGATGCCTTGGCCGAGGCGTCGGGGCTGCGTCAGCACGAGCGGGTGACTGTCTCTCTCGCCGGTCTCGAAGTGCGTCCCTACGCCTACCAGCAAGAGATCCTGGACGCCGTAAACGCCGAACGCGTCATCCATGGTCGGCACGCCAACCTCGTGGTCGCAGCGACTGGGACGGGAAAGACCGTGATCGCTGCGCTCGACTACCGCCGACTGTGCAACGGTGGTGAGCGACCTCGGCTCCTCTTCGTGGCCCATCGCAAGGAGATCCTTGACCAGTCGCTGCGCACCTATCGCGAGGTGCTGGCAGACGCCTCCTTCGGCGAGACCTATGTGTCTAACTCTCGCCCGGAACGGTGGCAGCACGTCTTCGCGAGCGTGCAGTCGCTGACGTCCTACGGGATTGAGAACATTCCAGCCGATGCCTTCGACGTTGTCGTGATCGACGAGTTCCACCACGCTGCGGCGGCGACCTACCGCCGAATCCTGGACCACCTGCGTCCGAAGGAACTCTTGGGCTTGACAGCCACGCCTGAGCGTGCCGACGGGCAAGACGTGCGGTCCTACTTCGGGGGAAGAACCGCAGCGGAACTCCGGCTCTGGGACGCCTTGGGGGCGGACTTGCTGTGCCCGTTCCACTACTTCGCGGTAGCGGATGGGACGGACCTGACCCGGTTGAACTGGACGCGAGGTTCCTATGCCGAGAACGAGCTGTCCAATCTCTACACGGGCAACCGAGCGCGAGCAGAGATCATCCTGCGAGAACTGAGGGACAAGGTGCTCGACGTCGGCGCCATGCGCGGGCTTGGGTTCTGCGTGGACGTGGCACACGCCGAGTACATGACCATGATCTTCAACGACGCTGGCATACCAGCGTTGACCGTAAGTGGTCGCACGGCATCAGCAGACAGGGCTGAGGCCCTTCGCCGGCTTCGCGACCGGGACGTAAACGTCTTGTTCTCGGCTGAGGTCTTCAACGAAGGTCTCGACATCCCGGACATCGACACGGTGCTCCTTCTGCGTCCGACCCAGAGTGCCACGATCTTCCTTCAGCAGCTCGGTCGAGGACTGCGTCGGACGCGGGACAAGGCGGTTCTCACCGTCCTCGACTTCGTCGGTCATCAGAACAGGCAGTTCCAGTGGGACCGCAAGCTGCGCGCTATGACGGGCCTGACGCGACAGGGCGTCAGACGCGAGATCGAGCGGGGGTTCCCGTTCCTTCCCGCGGGATGCCAGATCGTCCTTGACCGTCAATCGCAAGAGCTGATCGTGGAGAACTTAAAGGGTCAGATCGCGAACCGCTGGGCGCAGATGGTGGCTGAGCTTCGCTCGTATGGTGACCAGGACCTCGAGACCTTCCTGCGTGAGTCAGGCCTCGAGCTTGCTGACATTTTGCGGCGGGGGAGCCATTCGTGGACTCGCCTTCGGCGCGATGCCGGCCTGGCGACACCTCCTGGTGGTGAACGTGAAGAGAAGTTGCTCAAGCGAGTCCGCGCCCTGGCTCACGTCGACGACCCGGCTCGGGCAAGCACCTACGACAAGCTCCTTGGTGACGACGCGCCGGCCTACGGCGAGATGTCGGAACTCGAGCGCCGCATGGCGGACATGCTCTTCTTCTCCCTGTGGCCCGACGGCGGGGGACACCCATCTATTGAGGCTGGGCTAGCAACGATGCGCGCCGAGCGCGCCGCGCGAGCCGAAATGTCGAAGGTCGTCGACATTGCTTTCTCTGCCGCTCGGCACATCACGGTCGATCCCATCGACCTTCCAGGCGTCCCTTTGAAGGTTCACGCCCGGTATCAACGGGAAGAGGTACTCGCGGCTTTGGGCTACGTCTCGATGGATCGACGACCCAACTCGTTCCGCGAGGGAGTGCTATTTGCCCAGGACATCAATGTCGACGCGTTCTTCGTGAACTTGAAGAAGTCGGACTCCGAGTTCTCGCCAACGACGATGTATCGCGACTATCCCATCAGCCCGACCCTCTTCCACTGGGAGAGCCAGTCGACCACGTCCGTTGCGTCCAAAACCGGGCAGCGCTACATCAACGGCACCAGCACCGTTCTTCTCTTCGTCAGAGAGCAGAAGGAGAACGAGTTCGGGACGTCGCCCTACCTCTTCCTTGGGCCGGCGACCTATGTCAGTCACGAGGGTGACCGCCCGATCGCAATCACTTGGAGATTGCGCTATCCAATGCCGATGGACTTCTACCAAGTGGCGAGCGTGGCGGCTCAGTAAGGACGCGGCAAGGCGCAGAGGGCGAACCGCGGGCCCCGCGAGGACGGACTCGGTCGCTATTTTCGGGCGTGGTCTCGCTCGTGATGCGCGATGAGGCTGCCAATCACGGCACTGGCTCCGCCGACCAGATGCGGGGTCACGCGGGAAGACGGTCCGCCGGCGAGCATGAGGAGTGCCACTCGATCCGTGACCGGCTCGAGCAGCTCCACCTCGGCGCTGAACTCCTCGGCGTCCTCATGCAGCACCTCATGCCGCTCGGCATACATGTCGACCGCCCACCGGGCGTCCTGCGCAAGATCGATGCGGACCTTGGCGGTCTCGCGCTGCCGCTTCAGCAGCGACTCCACGCCGGCGGGCTCCTCGAACGTCTCGTCCAGGACCTCGAACGCGCGGATGTTCGAGAGCAGGAACGTGCGCAGCCGGCCGTCGTACTCCACCGGTCCGGCGTCGACCTCCCACCCGCGGCGCGTCTGCACCAAGCGCAGCGGCTCGATCACGCGATCGCTCACGCCCTCCCGCCATGACCGCGAGTAGGTGATGCGCACACGCCGGTGCTGCTCCTCGGCCTCGCGCAGCGGCTCGACGAAGCGATTCCACTCGCCGACCTGCGGCTGGGACGTAGGCGCGCCGTACATCGTCTCCGCGATCGCGGCCAGGGCCTCCGCGAGGTCGGTCGTCGTCGGGGTCGGTCTCGAGCAGGGCCAGGCCGGCGGTGTAGAGCACGGCGAGGTCGCCGGCGCTGAGGTACTCCGCGCCGAGCAGACCCTGCCGCCCCTCGTCGACAAGGCGGACGACGGTCGTGGCGGTTCGCTCGGGCAGCGTGCCTTCGTCGTCCTCGGGCTGCACGAACTCGATCGCGGGCCGCTGGAAGAGGTCGAAGCTCCACCCCCACGACTCGACGTCGAGGTAGGTCAGCAGGTCCTCGCGCAAGCGTCTCGGGGCTGACGCCGAGCTGGTCGGCGACCTGCTGCAGCGGCAAGCCCTCGGGATAGCCGGCGAGCAGCGTGAGCACCTCGGGAAGGCGGGCGATGCGCTGGACGAACTTCGGGGCGGCCATCAGGCACCCACCAGCTGACGCAGCTCGCCGAGCACCTCGTCGCGGAACTCGTCCGGACCGACGACGCTCACCCGCGTGCCGAGCATGTAGATCCGGGCGCGGAACGCGGCGCGGTTGGTGACGGTGTAGGTCAGGTCGAGAACGCCGTCGTGCTCGCTCTCGCGGCTGGGGGCCATGCAGCCAGCGCTCGACGTCGGGGGCGTAATCCGGAGTCGTGCGCAGGGTGACTTCGACCGGTTCGTCGACCGTCCAGCGCAGCGGATGGAGGGCGAGCGTCGGGGTCTCGACCTTGGAGGCGGTGCCGGGGGAGTCGAGGGACGCCGCGCTCATGCGGCCGACCGCGAAGTGCTTGACCAGGTCGTCGCCGTCCTCGCAGCCGGAGAGGTACCACTGCGCGTTCTTGAACCGCACCGCGCCGGGATGCACGACGCGAGGCGTGCCCTTGTAGGAGAAGCGGATGAGGCTGCGGGTCGTGACCGCCTTGAGAGCCAGCGAGAGCTCGCTGCTGGTCTCGTGCGGGATCACCTGGCTGCCGAGGCCGGAGGGCAGGCTGCTTGCCTTGACTCCGAGCCGTTTGGCGAGGTCGGCCCGGTCGGAGAGGATCACCGCGCGCTGGAGCGCGTCGAGCTGGGCCTGGGAGAGCCGCAGGCGGAGTCGGTTGTCGCCGGCGACCATGCGGTAGCGCGCGATCTCGCCGGCCGCGGCGACGTTGTCGATCTGCCAGCCCTGGTCGCGCAGGTGCCGCAGGTCCCTGCCGAGCTGCGCCCCCGGATCGGCGTCGCCGTACTCCGCGAACTCGATCAGCTTGTCGCGCGAGACACCGACCGCGCCGGCGTTCTCCAGCACGGCCATGATCCGCACGAGCCGCGTCATCGCCTTGAGCGCGTCGCGCCCCGGTGCCGCCATGGAACCCCCTTGTGTCGGACCCTCTCCGCACCCTTGCGTCACCGACCACATCCGGTCAATCGCACTACAAGGGGGACCCCCATGAAGATCAACGCCCAGCTCGACGTCAACCTCGTCGCCCACGAGACCGAGGACGAAGTCGCCGTGCTCCTCGAGCTCGAGGCTCCGACCGCACCTGCCGACGCGACCCGTCCGCAGGCATCGCTGGAGGTGGTGCTCGACCGCTCCGGCTCGATGCAGGGATCGCCGCTCGAAGGCGCGAAGCAGGCGCTGGTCGCGCTGGTCCGTCGACTCGAGCCGACGGACAACTTCGGGCTCGTCACCTTCGACAACGAGGCGCAGGTGGTCGTCCCCGCCGGGCCGCTGACCGACAAGGACGCGGTGATCGCGCGGATCCAGGCGGTCGGCGCCGGGGGAGCCACCGACCTGTCGGCTGGCTATCTCCGCGGCCTGCGCGAGCTTCGCCGCGTCGCCTCCACCGGCGGGACCGTGCTGATCGTCTCGGACGGGCACGTCAACCAGGGCGTGCGCGACCCCGACGAGTTCGCATCGATCACGGCCAAGGCGTACGCCGACGGGCTGGTCACCTCGACGCTCGGCTACGGCCAGGGGTACGACGAGACGCTGCTCGCCGCGATGGCCCGCGCCGGCTCGGGCAACCACGTCTTCGCCGCGGACGTCGACGCCGCACAGGCAGCCATCGCCGGCGAGGTGGAGGGGCTGCTGAGCAAGACGGTCCAGGCCCTTGCGCTGACGGTGCACATGGGTCCGCAGGTCGAGCTGCGTGCGGCTCTACAACGACCTGCCCGCGCAGCTGATCGCGTCCCGGGCAGCTGATGGTCGAGGTCGGGCGACCTCTACGCCGCGGAGACCCGCAAGGTGCTGCTCAAGCTCAAGGTCCCCGCGCTCACCGCGCTCGGGCTCGCGCAGGTCGCCACGATCGAGGTCGCGTACGTCGAGCTGCCCGGCCTGGTCGAGCACGTCGTCACGATGCCGATCACGGTCAACGTCGTCCCAGGCGACGAGGCGGCCGGACGGGTCGCGCACCCGACGGTGGTCTCCGAGGTGCTGTTCCAGGAGGCGCAGGACGCGAAGAAGCAGGCGTCCGAGGCGTTCGAGCGGGGTGATGTCGACGGGGGTACTCGGTGGCTCACCGAGACGAAGTCTCGGCTCGAGCAAGCGCTCGACGCAGCGCCTGGAGCTGCGGACGACATCCGCTCCGAGCTGGACGAGGTCGACCGCATGGAGGGCTACACCCAGGTCTACGGCTCGTCGTACGTCTCGAAGCTGAGCCGGGACTCCTACCACCGAGCCAACCGCAAGCGCGGGCGCCGAGACGGCCGCTGAAGCCGCTCGCTCGCCGAACGGGGCCGGGACGGGCTGCGCGCCACCAAGCAGCTCGTCGAGACCGTCAGCGCGAGCACGGGGTTCTGTGCGTCGCGCACGGCGTCCATCGTGCGCTAAGGACGTACTCGCGGGCGTGCCTCGACGCTGTAGCGGCTCAGGAGAGCGTCGCCGCCGAGCTCGCCGCACTCCTCAACGGCCTGGCGACGTCACGAGCAGTGACGGAGTCGAACAGAGCCATTCGGTGCACGAGCCCCTGCCGAAAGTCCCGCGAAGCAGTGCCTGCGCGGGTTACCCTCGCGAGGTTCCCGGACAAAAGGGGTGAGCCGGGACGATGGGGGAGGTCGTGTCGTGCCGAGGTGCTCGGAGTGTGGGTCGAGGTCGGTCGGCTTCGCCTCGTGCCCGAGCTGCGGGCAGGGGATGGAGCCCCTGGCTGACGTGCGCGACACCGAGCCACCGCCGCTCGCGCCCCGCGAGAAGCCGCGTCGTGGCCGGCGTACGACCGTCGCCGCGGCGGCCGCTGCGCTCGTGGCAGGGGCTGCGGTGATCGTGCTGTGGTCGCCGGAGAGCACCGAGGCCCTGGACCCTGGCGACGTGCTCTCGTCCGAGGCCGAGCAGACCTCGTCTCCGGCCGCCACCGAGCCCGAGCCGACCATCAAGCCCGCCCGTCGGTGCTGGGACGGGTCGCGGGTGGAGGGGGCCGACCGGTGCCGTCCTCCGGCAGGTGAGCGCGGGCTCGCCGCGGTCTCACCCACCTTCGTGGAGGCGCGTCGGGAGGGCAGGTGCCGCCCGTCGCCCGACGACCACACCGCCGGGGGCTACCTCTGCGAGATCGACGGGGCGGAGCTGCACTTCGCGTGGTTCGACACCCTCGCCGACCAGGACCGTCACTTCGCCGGGATCTACCCGAAGTGCCGGCGCGACGGCTACCTCCGGTCCTGCAAGGGTCCCAACCGCGTCGCCAAGAGGTACGCCGACCAGCGGTTCCTGTTCGAGGTGACCGCCACACGCGCTGACCGGGCGGCGCTGGATCAGGTGCGCCTGCTCGACTCCGACGTCGTGCTGCGGGGCGCCGCGAGGGACTAGTCGAGCCGGACCTTCTTGCCCAGCTCCGGCATCCACCGCGACCGGCCGGGCTCATCGTCAATCCGTCTCACGCCCGGGTTAGGCTGCGGCCGTCTCGGACCGTGGGGGACCGGGCTCGGGTCAGGGGGTGAGGCGTGGCGACCAGGTGCGAGGAGTGCGGGTCCGCCTCGAAGGGCTTCGACTCCTGCCCGTGGTGCGGCCACGAGCTCACCGAGCCCGCGCCCAGCCGCGAGCCGGGCGAGCCCGCGACCGTCGAGGACGAGCCTGCGGCGTCACCGCGTGACCAGGCTCGGCTCCGCCGCTGGATCACCGTCGTCGCCACGCTCTGGGCCGTGGCCCTGATGGCCGTCGCCGCCGTGCTCCTGCTGCACTGGCGCGACACCACCCAGGCGGCGAGCCCTGCCGCGACACCGACCCCTGCAGCCTCGACTCCGGCGACGCCGCCGGCCTCCTCGACGCCGGCGAGCCCGGCAGCCACACCGACCAGCCCGAGCCCGGTCCGGCTGTGCTGGAACGGCTCTCGGGTCACCGGCACCACCCGCTGCCCGGCGCCGGCCGGCGTACGCGGGCTCGCAGCGGCCTCACCGACCTTCGCTGCGGCACGCCGCGAGGGCCGGTGCCGCCCGCTGCCGGCCCAGCCGGGGTCCCGCGGCTTCCTCTGCGCGGTCGGCAGCGCGCAGCTGCGCTTCGCGTGGTTCGCGACCGCGGAGCAGCTCGACGCCTCGGTCGCCCGGTCCTACCGGTCGTGCCGCATCGTCAGCTACGCCAAGGTGTGCAGCGGGCCGGGGCGCTACGCGCTGCGGTACGCCGACCCGCGCTTCCGGCTGATCGTCTCCGCCTCTGCGGCGGACCGGGCCAGGCTCCTGAAGGTGCCGCTCGTCCCGGCCGTCAAGCTCCTGCAGGGGCAGACGGTCAGCTGACCTCGGGCGTCCACGCACCGTCCTGGAGGCGGTAGTCGAGCCACGCCGCCGACCCGGCCGACGCAGCCCCCAGCGACTCGGCGTCCTGGGCGCTGGCCGGGACGCCGAACGCACCGCGCTTCTCCGCGGCGCAGCGCTGCTCCGCCCGGTCCCACGGCACGGCCAGGCGGGTCAGGCTCCAGGAGCCGTCGGCGGCACGGCACGCCGCTCGCAGCGTCGTGGTGCAGCCGCGGGAGGCGAAGCGACCCTCGGCGTTCGTCGCGGCGCAGGACCCGGTGCCCGGCTGGCCCGGTGCCCAGGACCAGACGAAGGCCTCGAGCCGGCCATCGGCAGGGCGGAGCTGGTCGACGGAGACGAAGTTGAGCCCGCACCGGTCGAGGTCGCGGACCACGTCCGGGGTCATCACGCCGGCGCCCTGGGTGGAGCCGACGACCGTGCGGTCCTCCCACTGGCGCTTCCACACCCCGTCACCCCAGGCCGAGGGGCCGAGCGGGTCGCAGGTCGGGAAGCCGGACGTCGACTTGAAGACCTCCTGCTGGCGGGGGAGCGGGCTGCTCCACGAGACGCCGGGCCAGGCCGAGCCCTGGCCGCAGCCGGCGATCAGCACGACCCGGGCGCCGCTGGCGCGGATGTCATGGATGGACAGCGTCGGGTCGAGGGTCTGGCAGGAGCCGGTCGCGGCCGGGGCGTAGAGCTCGTCGCCCAGCACCTCCTGGAAGTCCGCGGCCGCCGCGTCCCAGACGTCGCTGCCGGACGGGTCGGCGGGACCGCCGCCGACGTCGCCCTCGAGGAAGACCACCTCGTCCTCGTTGCCGGGCGCCTCGAGCCAGGCGCCGATCTCACGCAGGCGGTCGGCGAGCGGCCGCTCCGTGGTGCAGAACTCGTGACAGGCGCCGGCGCCGACCAGGCCGGGCAGCGAGTGGGTGTCGAGCTCGAGGTGCCGGACGTCCATCCGGAGCTGGTCGCCGAGGTCGTAGACCTGGTTGGGGTCGAGCTCGGCGATCCCCGGCAGCGGGGAGTGGATCGTGTTGAAGCTGTTGTGCGTCGAGACGACGTGGACCTCCGCCAGCGGGCAGGTCGTCGCCGAGCGCCTCCTGCAGCCGCAGGGCGCGGTGGGTCCACGACTGCTCGTAGGTGTCGACCGCGGCCGGGTCCGGCCCGCCGGTCAGCGCCTCCACGCCGTTCGTCAGCTGGCCGGTCAGCGAGCCGAGCGGGTCGGCGTACGCCGTGGGGGTGGTGAGGGTGACGACGGCGAGCGCGGTGAGCAGCTGCTTCTTCACGCGTGCTGAACGAGGGTTCGGTGGTCGTCGTTACGTGGTCTCCTGCGAAAACGCGACGAACCGCCGTGCCTTGCGGCACGGCGGTTCGCGAAGACCGCGGGGGTCAGCTCAGATCGCGCGGACCTGCGAGGCCTGCGGGCCCTTGGGGCCCTGCACGATGTCGAACTCGACCTGCTGGTTCTCCTCGAGGGACTTGTAGCCGCTGCCCTGGATCTCCGAGTAGTGGACGAAGACGTCCGGACCCTCGGTGGGAGCGATGAAGCCGAAGCCCTTCTCGGCGTTGAACCACTTGACGGTTCCCTGTGCCATGTTGTTGCCCTTTCACGAGCCTGTGGTGATGGTGAAGCGAATCCGACACGGGCAGTGAAGACACAAGCAGTGAAGACACAAGCAGTGAAAACAAGCGACCAGCGAAGAACTCAGTCTTCAGCCTAGACCAGAACTGGCTGGACGCGGGCATCGAGGGCCCCGGCCTGTCGGATGTCGCCGGGGATGACGCTCAGTCCGGGCGGCCCAGACCGCGCACGAACCCGACCAGCCCGGCCACGATGCCGATCGCCGCGCCGACGATGCCGACCAGCAGCAGGACACGCGCCACGAGCGCCCAGTCGACCGCGGTGTCGCCGAAGTCGAAGGGGAACACCTCCCACAGCCGCAGCCCGGCCACCAGCGAGAACACCGCGGTGACCGCGTCGCCGAGGCTGTGCAGCCAGCGCGGGTCGTGCACGAGGTAGACCAGGTTGGCCGCCAGCGACGCGACCATCGAGGCGTTGACGACGGTCAGCACGAGCGTCGTGTCCTCGGTGAGGAACGGCAGGGCGTCCCACCCCGGGGCGACGTTGACCAGGACCAGCCCGACGGCGTACATCCCGACGACGACGAGGTAGCCGACCACGCGGGCGGGCTTCGGTGGACGCCTCTTGCGCGTCCTCGTCGCGGCGGTGGTGGGCATGACGCGCCTTCTTCCTCCCTTCCGACGCTACGCCGGTCGGCGGCTGTGCGGGCGCCGCCCGGGTGTCTCGAAGATCACCCCGATGAGGGGCCACTCGGCCTGTCGGCAGGCGGGTCGGCGGCGAGACGATGGAGGTGTCCGGTCGGAGCGACGCTCCACGCCGGGCGGGGGCCAGCCCGATCTCGGGCCGGGGGGAACGGGAGGGCGACTCTCGGCCGGCGTCGTCGCGCACTTCGACACACCACTCGTGTGGAGGAGGCCCGTGCATGTCCACGACCTACGACCCCTATGCGCCGCGGCACGAGGACAGACCACGCAGCCGTCCTGTCCCCCTCGTGTTCGGCGTCCTGCTCGCCCTGATCGGCCTGCCCCTGCTGCTCGGCGGCCTCGGCCTCGCCGTGGCCCTGACGCAACGCGACAGCGACGGGTACTTCAACCTGCCCAGCGAGCGCATCACCACCACCACCAGCGCGCTGACCACCGGCGCGGTCGACCTCGGCGAGGCCGGCTCCGACAGCTGGTGGACCGACCACGTGCTGGGCAGCGTGCGCCTGCGCGCGCAGTCCGCCGACGGCAAGCCGGTCTTCATCGGCGTCGGCCCGACCAGCCAGGTGAAGGCCTACCTGTCGAGCACGGCGTACGACGAGATCACCGACGTCCGCGCCGACCCGTTCCGCTACGACGTGGTCCGGCGCGGCACCGAGGGCACGGCCTCCGGACCGCCGTCCGCGCAGACCTTCTGGACCGCCAAGGCCTCCGGCCCCGGCAGCGAGACGCTGGTCTGGGACGTCAAGCCCGGCACCTACACCGTCGTGGTGATGAACGCCGACGCGACCGCCGGTGTCGCCGTCGACCTCGTCGCCGGTGGACGCTTCGACTTCCTCGTCCCGATCGCCATCGGGCTCGTGGTCGGCGGCGCGTTCCTGATCGGCCTCGGCGGGATCCTGATCGCCTACGGCGTCCACCCCACCGGACGCTCCGGCGGGCCGCCCGCGCAGCGCGTGGCAGGGCCGGCCGAGACGACGTACGCCGAGACGCCGCGGTCCTCGCCGGTCCACGTCACCGGCCACCAGGACGCCCACCTCAGCCGTGGGCTGTGGCTGGTCAAGTGGCTGCTGGCGATCCCGCACTTCATCGTCCTGGCGTTCCTGTGGATGGTCTACGCGGTGCTGACCGTGGTCGCGTTCTTCGCGATCCTCTTCACCGGTCGCTACCCGCGGGCGCTGTTCGACCTCAACGTCGGCATCCTGCGGTGGAGCTGGCGCGTCGAGTTCTACGCCACCAGCGCCATCGGCACCGACCGCTACCCGCCGTTCACGCTGGGCGAGGCCGACTACCCGGCGGACCTGCACGTGGAGTACCCCGAGCGCCTCTCGCGCGGCCTCGTGCTGGTCAAGTGGTGGCTGCTGGCGATCCCGCAGCTCATCGTGGTGGCGATCCTGGCCGGCACCTGGACCGGCGGCAACGACCGCAACGACTTCTGGGTCGGCGGTCTGATCGGTGCGCTCACCCTGGCCGCCGGGCTGCTGCTGCTGTTCACCGGCCGCTACCCGACGTCGCTGTTCGACCTGCTGGTCGGGCTCAACCGGTGGGTGTTCCGCGTCATCGCCTACGTCTCGCTGATGACCGACGACTACCCGCCGTTCCGCCTCGACCAGGGGCCGGAGGAGCCCCGCCCGGCAGCCGGCCCGCAGCCGCCTGCGGCGCCGACCGTCGGCGACACGGAGCACCCTGCCCAACCGGCGCACCCCGTGGGCGGCTGACCCCGTGAGCGGCACGCGCACCGACCTCTACTGGCTCCCGCTGGGCGCCGGCGGTCGGTGCGTGCGCCTCAACGGCAAGGTGTACGAGCGGGTGGTCGCGACCGCGCAGCGCCGCGCGGCCTGCGACCTGTTCCACGCCGCCCTGCTCGTGCACCTGCCCGAGGGCACGACCGTCGTCGAGGTCGCGCCCGTCTGGGACTCCCCGGACGGCCGCACCGACCACGGCGCGGTGGTGAGCGGGCCGGTCGGACTGCGCGCCCTCGGTCGGTTCGACCTGTTCCGCTACGAGGTCCGGTGCTGGCCCGGGGGTGTCGTGCCCGACCTCGCCGAAGCGGTCGGCGGCCCCCTCACGCTGACCCGCGACGAGTTCCACTGTCGCCGGCTGCTCGACCTCGCCCCGGCGGTCCCCGCCCTGACCTGGGGCCGCGACGAGGGCGACCTGGGGGAGATGTGGAACTCCAACTCCGTGATCGCCTGGCTCCTCGTGCGAGCCGGCGTCGCGACCGATCACCTGACCCCGCCCGGCGGCGGCCGCGCACCGGGCTGGGCGGCGGGCGTCGTACTCGCCCGCAACGATCCGCGGCCGGCCCTGCCCGAGGAGCAGCCATGTCCAGCTTGAACCGCCTGCACTGCGAAGACGGCCCACCGACCCTGATCGGCCTCTACGAGCTGGTCTCGGCCGCCACGCTCGCCCCGTCGTCCCACAACACCCAGCCGTGGGTCTTCGTCCCCGGCGAGTGCGGCGTGTGCCTGCGGGCCGACCGCAGCCGCCGGCTGCCCGTGTCCGACCCGGACGACCGCGAGCTGATGATCAGCTGCGGTGCCGCCGTGCTGACCCTGCAGACCGCTGCGGCCGCGCACGGCTACGGCACCCGGGTCGACCACGACCACCCCGACCACGTCGCGTGCCTGACCTGGGTCCCCGAAGCGGACACCTCCCTGGCGAAGCTGGGGGACGCGGTCGTGGAGCGGCACGTCTGGCGCGGACCCTTCGACCCCGACCGGCTCGCCGACGGGACCGTCGAGGCCCTCGCCGACGCCTGCGCGACGGAGGGTGCCCACCTGGCGGTCGTCCAGGACACCACTGCGAGGGACGAGGTCGCTCGCCTCGTCGCGGAGGCCGACCGCCGGCAGTTCGCCGACCCGGCCTGGCGTCGCGAGCTGGCCACCTGGATGCACCCGCACGGCAGCCCCGACGGGCTCGCGCAGTCGAGGTACGTCGGCCGCTTCAGCCCTCCGGTCATCCGGCACCTCGACGTCGGCCGCGTGGTCTCCCGGCGCGACCGTCGCCGCGTGCTCGACGCGCCGCTGCTGGTGGTCCTCACCACGCCCGCCGACACCGACCCCGACCGCATGGCCGCGGGCCGCGCCTTCCAGCACCTGAGCCTGCTCGCCACCCGGCACCACCTGGCCGTCGGGATGTTCAGCCAGGCCTGCCAGGTCCCGGACCTGCGCGCCCGCCTCGGCGCGGTCGTGGGGGACGGGGTCCCGCAGCTGCTCCTGGCCGTGGGGCGTCCCCACGGCGCGCCCGCCACGAGTGGGCGCCGGCTCGCCGGCGACATGATGCGGCCGTGGGTCGAGCCCGCCGGGCCCGGCATCCACCCGCACCCGGGCGTCACCCACGTGCCGCCACGGCTGCTGGGCGGCATCGGCGGTGACTACGGACCCGTCGACGACCCCCGCAGCACCGAGCACGCCGTGCGCGGCCCGCAGGGCTGAGGGGCCAGCCGGAAAAGGGTACTTCCGTCACGTCGTGGCCTTACCGTTCTCGGGTCACATCGCTCGGGAGGTTGCATGGCGGGGGAGTCGGCGCGCGAGCGTGCGCGTCGCGCTCGGGAGAGAGCCGAGCGGCTGGAGCGTGTCGCAGAGACCTTCGAGAAGGGCGCTGAGGGCGAGTCGGTCACGGCACGGACACTGAGCGGACTGCCGAGCGACTGGGTGGTCCTGCACGACCTCCGGTGGCCCGGTCGGCGCTTCGCGAATCTCGACCATCTCGTCATCGGACCAGGGGGCGTCTTCGTGGTCGACTCCAAGAACTGGTCCGGCCGCGTGAGCGTGGAGAACGCAGTGCTACGCCAGAACGGGCGGGTCCGCGAGGGAGCCGTGGCCGGCTGCGCGGACTCCGCGCTGGCCGTCGCCGCGCTCGTGCCGTCCTTCGCCGAGGCGGTCCGACCGGTGCTGTGCTTCGTGCGGGACGAGCCCATGCGCGGGTGGGCCCGCGACGTGATGGTGTGCTCCACGCCGACCCTCCTCGAGATGCTGCTGACCCGTCCGCACGTGCTTGGCCCGAAGGCAGTGGATCACCTCCGCTGGACCCTCGACGCGGAAATGGCAAGTGCCGTGGCCCCGACACCTGAGTTCCCGTCGTCCGGGAGACGCCGGTCCTCAACGCGACCCTCACGCGGGGCTGGGCGGAAGCAACCGGTCGCTGGGCGGGGATGCGCCTTCCTGGTTGCAGTCGTGGCCCTCATCGTGTTCGGGTTCCCGCTGGCGATGACGGTCGGGAACGCGCTCAGTGCCTGGCTCACCGACCTGGCGGTCCCGGAGAAGAGCTGCACGTCGACGATTGCGGTGAAGTCGGCTGGCTCCTGCGAGCCGAGGGGAAGCCGCGCCAGGTGAGGCCGCACCAGCCGAAGCGGACCCCGGAAGACTGACCGATCCTGAGGCACGGTCAGGCGGTGTCCCACCGGAACATCCGGGAGGCGACGAGGGTGAGGGTCGCGGCGAAGGCGAGGAGGATCGCCATCGGCACCAGCGCCGAGGCGGGGCCTGCGCCGCGGACCATCACGTCGAGCATCGCGTCGTTGAGGTGACGCAGCGGCAACGCCTGCGAGAGGGCCTGCATCCAGGACGGTGCGGCCTCGAGCGGGAAGAAGGACCCGGAGAGCAGCGCCATCGGCAGGACGAAGAAGTTCGCCATGTTGACCGCGCCCTCGGTGGTGCGGGACAGCGCGCCGGCGAGCAGGCCCAGGGACATGAAGGCCAGGGTCCCGGTCACCAGCAGCGGCACCGACATCCACCACGCCCCGGTGAGCTCGAGGCCGAACGCCGCGACGCCGAGGCCGACGAACACCGCCAGCTGCACCAGCGCGATCGTGACCGTGACGACCACGCGGGCGCTCACGATCGTCCCCGCCCGAGCGGGGGAGAGCTGGAGTCGTCGCAACAGCTTGGTCTCCCGCCAGCCCTGCAACGTGGCGGCGGCACCGAAGGCCGCGCTCATCGCGACCGCCCAGCCGAGCAGGCCCGGGGTGACGAACTGGATCGCGCGCAACGAGTCGTCCTCCACCCGCTCCGTGCGCAGCGCGAACTTCGGGGGCGCCGCCCGAGGCGGCGACGTTGGCGGCGTCGACGAACGCGCGCAGCGTCCCCTGCGTGATCGCGGCCCGGACGGCATCGGTCTGCGTGTAGTGGGCCACGAGCGTGTCGCCGCGCATCTCGACCGCGACGTCGGCGTCGCCCTTGCGGACCTCGGCGATCGCCTCGGCGCGGTCCTGGGTGCGGGTCACCTCGAACGCCTCGTCGAACCCGGCTCGGCCGTCGGCGGAGAGGTCGTCGATCAGGGCGACCGGGCCGATCTGCAGCAGGTCGACCTTGGACTGCCTGGCGTCGCCGAAGACCCCGCCGAAGAGCACGAGGAACATCAGCGGGAACACCAGGGAGAAGAACACCGCCGACCGGTCGCGCAGGAACCCCTTGAGGATCGCCAGGGCGATCGCGCGGAAGGCGGGGCTCATGCGCGGTACTCCCGGCCGGTGAGGTCGAGGAACACGTCGTCCAGCGTCGCCGGGCGGGCGCCGGGCCCGGACCTGGCGTCGTGGGAGGCCCGCAGCTCCGCCGGCGTGCCGAGCTGCAGGATCCTGCCGGCGTCCATGATCGCCACCCGGTCGCACAGGTGCTCGGCCTCGTCGAGGTAGTGCGTGGTGAGCACGACCGTGCGCTGGGACTCGGTCAGCCCGGCCAGCAGGTCCCACAGGTTGTGCCTCGCCTGGGGGTCGAGCGCCGCGGTCGGCTCGTCGAGGAACACCAGCTCGGGGTCGTGGACCAGGGCGCACGCGATCGCCAGCCGCTGCTTCTGCCCACCCGAGAGGTGCTCGGTCCGCGTGGCGGCCTTGTCGCTCAGGCCCACCTGCTCGAGCCACGCGTCGGCGCGCGCGGCCGGGACGTCGTACAGCGCGCCGAAGGTGCGGATCTGCTCGCGGGCGGTCAGGCGCTCGAAGAACGCCGAGGTCTGCAGCTGCACGCCGACCCGCCGCAGCAGGGCGGTGTCGCGCGGCCACGACGGGAGTCCGAGCAGCTCCGCGCGCCCGGCGTCCGGCCGGCGCAGGCCCTCGACCAGCTCGAGCGTGGTCGTCTTGCCCGCACCGTTGGGGCCGAGGATCCCGAACGTCTCCCCGACGGGCACCTCCAGCGACACCCCGTCGACCGCCCGCAGGTCGCCGTAGGTCTTGACCAGGCCCTCTGCCCGCACCGCCCATCCCGACATGCGGACAACCTAACCGGAGGGCGTCCCGGTCCCGACCAGGCCCGGGCCCCGAGTCGCGGGGCCCGGAGGGCTCGCCCGCCGACGACTACGTGAGCTCGACGGGCACGACCATGACCGGGCACTCGGAGGTGCGGATCGCGGTCCGTGCGACCGACCCGAGACGGTGGGGGAGGTGCTCGCGGTGCGCGTGCCGGCCCAGGACCAGCAGCCGTGACGTGGCCGCGAGGTCGGCCAGGGCGTCGGCCGGCCACTCGTGCAGGGCGCGCGCCTCGACCTCGAGCCCGGGATGATGGGCGAGGACCGGCTCGGCCGCGGCCAGCAGGTCGTCCTCCGTCCGGACCCGCCAGCTCGGGTCGATGCGGGAGCTGACGATGTCGTCGTACACGGAGTCCAGGTGCCACCCGTGCACCAGCCGCAGCGGTGCGCCGAGCAGCGCTGCCTCCCGGGCCGCGGTCTCGAGGACCTCGCGGGGGGCGCCCTGCTCGTGCACCCCGACGGTCACCCACGTGGCGTCGGGACGCAGGACCGAGGACCACTCGTGCGGCACCGCGACGGTGGGACAGGACGCGTGCGCCGCGACGCTGGTGGTGGTCGACCCGGTGTGGATCCGGTGGCTGCGGTCGCGGTGGCTGAGCACCACCAGGTCGGCCTCCCGGCTCAGCTCGGTGAGGACCCGGACCGGCCGACCGTCCTCCAGCAGGGTCTCCGGCTTCTCCGCGCTGTCCGGGGCGAGGTGGAGGTAGGTCTCCAGGCACCCGGTGAGGAGGTAGGACCCGGCCTCGACCACCGGCTCCGCCGCCAGCAGGACGCTCGGCGGGGGAGGCGGGAGGACGTGCCCGTAGGCGTGCACGATCGTGACCCTGCTGCCGTCCTCGGCCGCGCGATCGGCCGCCCACCTCAACGCGGCCGTGTCCTGGCCACTTCCAGTCACCCCGACAAGAATCCCGTGCTTCGACTCGGTCATCGTGCGCTCCTCTCGGACATTCCGCCTCATTCCCAGCCTTTGCCCTGACACCGCGAGGGAGAAGGGTCCTCGGACCTTCGGCGCGAGGTCCGTCGGACGTGTCGCCCGCCGGCCCGGCGAGGTGGACTCGACCATGGACCTGTCACAGGAGCTGTCCCTGCGGACCCGAGGCGAGGAGCCCGGCGGCAGCCCCACCCCGTCGCAGGTCCCCCGCCGGATGAAGGCGTGGGCCGTCAGCGGGCGGCCCGGAGGCCCCGGACGGCTGGAGTCCGTCGAGCGCCCGGTGCCGCGGCCCGGGCCGGGCGAGGTGCTGGTCCGCGTGCGCACGTGCGGCGTCTGCCGCACCGACCTGCACCTCGCCGACCACGACCTGGCCCCCCGCGCTCCCGGCCGCGTGCCCGGCCACGAGGTGGTGGGTGAGGTCGCGGCGCTGGGCTCCGCCGTGACCCGCCTGTCGCGGGGGGACCGGGTGGGCATCGCCTGGCTGCGCAGCACCTGCGGGAGCTGCCGGTCCTGCCGGTCCGGCGCGGAGAACCTGTGCCACCGGGCACGCTTCACGGGGTGGGACGCGGACGGCGGCTTCGCGGAGTACGCCGTCGTGGGCGAGGACTTCGCCTACCAGCTGCCCGCCGGTTTCGACGACCTCACCGCGGCGCCCCTGCTGTGCTCGGGGATCATCGGGTTCCGCGCGCTCTCGCGGTCCCGGCTGCCGAACGGCGGCCGGCTCGGCATCTACGGCTTCGGCGCCAGCGCCCACCTCACCGCCCAGCTGGCGATGGCGCAGGGGGCCGAGGTCCACGTGATGACGCGCGACCCGGCCGCCCGCCGCCTCGCCCTGTCCCTCGGCGCCGCGAGTGCCGGCGCGGCCGACGACCCGCCCCCCGTGCCGCTGGACTCCGCCATCCTCTTCGCCCCCGTCGGCCACCTCGTCCCGGTCGCGCTGGAGGCGCTCGACCAGGGCGGGACCCTCGCGATCGCCGGGATCCACCTCACCGACGTCCCTCCGCTGTCCTACCCACGGCACCTGTTCCGGGAGCGCACGCTGACCAGCGTCACCGCCAACACCCGCACCGACGGGCAGGAGCTGCTGCGCCTGGCCGAGCAGCTGCGGCTGCGGCCCACCGTGACGGCCTACGCCTTCCACCGCGCGGACGAGGCGCTGGAGGACCTCGCCGCCGACCGCGTGACCGGCGCCGCGGTCCTCGTGGTGTGACGTTGGGGCACCGGTGGGAGCCGACCGGCACTGCCGGGGCCGCCACCGCGGCGATTGGCTGGAGGTGCAGGGCCGGCGCCGGGCCCACCCCGTGCCGAGATCGCACCGGGACCGGACCGGCTCCCGCTGGAGGTGCACCGTGACCACCCTGACCACGACCGGCGGGGGAGCATTCACGACCGACACGACCTCGACCGTCCCCATGCCGGTGACGGCCGGCCTGCCGTTCCACGCCGACGTGCGGGAGACCCACTCCGCCGTCGTGCTGCTGCTCGGCGACCAGGCACTGAAGCTGAAGAAGCCCGTGGACCTGGGGTTCCTGGACTTCCGCACCCGCGAGCAGCGGCTGGAGGCCTGCCGCCGCGAGGTCGAGCTCAACCGGCGGATCTGTGACGACGTCTACCTCGGCGTGTCCGACCTGCACGCCCCCGACGGCTCCCTGGTCGAGCACCTGGTCACGATGCGCAGGCTCCCCGACGACCGCAGGCTCACCGCCCTGGTCGAACGCGCCGACCCCGGCCTGTCCGACCAGCTGCGGGCGATCGCCCGCCGGGTGGCGGTCTTCCACGCCTCCGCCGCACGATCACCCGCGATCACCGAGTCCGGTGGCCGCCGGGCGCTGACCGACCGGTGGGAGGCCAACCTCGCCCGCCTCGCGCCGTACGTCGGCAGCCACGTCGAGCCGGCCACCGCCGCGACGGTGAAGGACCTGGCCGAGCAGTTCCTGGCCGGGCGCGAGCCGCTGTTCGCCGCCCGGCAGGAGGGCGGACACGTCGTCGACGGCCACGGGGACCTGCTGGCCGACGACATCTTCTGCCTCGACGACGGACCGCGGATCATCGACTGCCTCGACTTCGACGCCGGGCTGCGGCAGGTCGACGTCGTCGACGACCTCGCCTTCCTGGCCATGGACCTCGACCGCCTCGGCGCCGAGGAGGCCGCCGACGCGCTGGTCGCGGCCTACCTGGAGTACTCCGGCGACACCGCACCGCCGCAGCTGGTCCACCACTACGTCGCCTACCGCGCGACGGTCCGCTCGCTGGTGACCTGCATCCGCGACGAGCAGGAGGGCCGGCGCACCCGCGAGCCGCAGGTGCTGCTCGAGCTCGCCGAGCACCACCTGCGCCTCGGACAGGTGCGGCTGGTCCTGGTCGGCGGCCCGCCCGGCACCGGCAAGTCGACCCTGGCCGAGGGACTGGCCGACCGGCTCGGCAGCGCCCTGCTCAGCACCGACCCGCTGCGCAAGGAGCTCGCCGGGGTCTCGGCCGACACCTCCCTGGCCGCACCGTTCTCGCAAGGGCCCTACACCCCGAGGCACACGCAGGCGGTGTACGACGAGCTGCTGCGGCGCACCGAGCTGCTGCTGGACAGGGGCGAGTCGGTCGTGCTCGACGCCACCTGGAGCCACGTGCTCTACCGCGCCGCCGCCGCCGCGCTCGCCCGGCGCACCTCCTCCGAGCTGTCGCAGCTGCACTGCCTGCTCAGCGAGGACGTCACCCGCCAGCGCGTCGCGGCCCGCGAGGACTCGGTCTCCGACGCCGACGGCGACATCGCGGTGCGGATGGCGCGGCACTTCGCCGCGTGGCCCGGCGCCCACCTGGTCGACGCGGCCCGGTCGCCCGAGGAGTGCCTCGACGACGCGCTGGCCTCCGTGACCGGCGTGCGCCACGGGCGGACGGCCTTCCCGCGACCCCTGCTTCCCCCGGACTGACGGGAACCCCACCACCACGAAGGAGACGACATGTCGACCGTCATGAGGCGCCGCCCCGACGCCGTGTCAGGGCTGCTGTCCTGGCTCGAGAGCGACCAGGGCCTCGGGATCCGCGGCGGCCTCGGGCTGATGCCGGACCTGCACATCGAGGACTACGTCGAGGGCGACACCTACGTCGTCCGCGCCGAGACCCCCGGCATCGACCCCGCGAAGGACCTGCAGATCACCCTCGACGAGGACGTCCTGACGATCAGCGGCGAGCGCACCGAGGAACAGCGCGACAAGAACCACCGCGAGTTCCACTACGGCACGTTCTCCCGCTCGGTGCGGATGCCGCAGCACGCCCGCGTCGACGAGGTGACCGCCACCTGCGCCGACGGCGTGCTCGAGATCAGGGTGCCGGTGGACACCGCCACCCCCGCGGCGCGCAGCATCCCCGTGCAGCACAAGGGCGCGCGATGAAGGCGCAGGTCGGGGACATGCTCGTGGTGCGCGGCCACAACGTCGAGTCCTCGGACCGCGAGGGCGAGATCCTCGAGGTCCGGCACGCCGACGGGTCACCGCCCTACAAGGTGCGGTGGGACGACAACGGCCACGAGGCGCTGGTCTTCCCCGGACCCGACGCCTTCGTCCGCCCCACCCACGGCACCTCCACCTAGAGCCCCCGCGCCCGGACCCGGAGCCTGGTGCGGACCCGGGCCCGGGCGTGGGACCCACGCCGCTGGCGACGGTGTGACTCCTGGTCCACCAGGCGACGCCGGTCGGCCCTGGGGATCGCCGCACACCCGGACGGAGCCTGGTGGCATGAGCAGCACCTCGCGCAGGATCGTCGTCGGGTACGACGGCTCGCCGCTGGCCGACCAGGCGCTGCGGTGGGCGGTGGAGGCCGCCGCCCCGGGCCAGGACCCGGTGGAGGTGCTGGTGGCCTCCGCGCTGCCGACCGCCGCGGAGACCTGGACGCTCCCCGATCAAGCCCACCTCGAGGGCATGCAGGTCATCGCGGAGCGGGCCGAGAAGCAGGTGGCCGCACTCGGCTGCACCGAGGCCCACGTCGACCTGCGTGCGGGCGAGCCGACGACCGTCCTCCTCCGAGCGGCCGAGGGCGCCGCGATGCTCGTCGTGGGCGCCACCGGCCACGGCATCGTGGCGAGCACCGTCCTGGGATCGGTCAGCCGCCACCTCGCCGTGCACGCGCCGTGCCCCCTGGTCGTCGTACGCCCCGGGACCGCGACGGACCACACGCACTCCCGCATCGTCGTCGGCCTGGACGGCAGGTGGAGCTGCCGGCGTGCCCTCGACTTCGCGCTGGAGCGCGCCGAACGCACCGGCGCCCACGTCACCGCCGTCCACGCGGTCCGTCCCGCCGACTTCGGGAGCGCCGAGCCACCGGCGGGGGAGGACCTCACCCGGGTCCCGCGGCTGGTCAGCGCCGCCGTCGAGGAGGCACGCCTCGCGCACCCACGTGCCGACCTGAGCCTCGCGACCGCGAGCGGCCGGGCGGACCAGGCCCTCGTCGCGGCCTCCGCGCAGGCGGACCTGGTCGTCCTCGGTGCCCGCGGCCGCAACCCGTTCGCCCGGCTGCTCCTCGGGTCGGTCGGCCAGCAGGTCCTGCACCACGCCCACTGCTCCGTCGCGATCGTCCGCTGACATGCGGTGTGTGACGGGCTCGGTGACGTTCGCGGCCGGCGGCGACCCGTGGGTGTCGCGCCCCACCGCATCGCCCCGCCGCGTGGACCCCCACGCGACGACCTGCGCGGCGCGACCGCCCGGGCGACCGAGCGGTCCGGCCTCCGTCCGGGGCACCTGCGCCGCCCTCCGGCACCACCCGCCCAAGCCCTGCGGGGAGGGACCCCGATGAGACCGGCCCGGACCACGCCCGGCGCCGACGACGAGTTCCTCGTCGAGATGATGCGCCTCGCCACGTGCGACGACCGCGACCCCGAGCAGCTCCACGCCGACCTGCTGGCCGCCTGCGCGACGCGGCTGGGGCTGCGCGGCGCCAGCCTCTTCGCGATCGGCCCGGGCGGGCGGCTCGTGCTCCTCGCGGCGGCCGGTGACGGGGCGCGCGTGCTCGCCCTGCTCGAGCAGCACCTGCAGCAGGGCCCCTCGCTCGACGCCGCGCGCTCGGGGACCACGGTCGGCGAGACCGACCCCGACGGCGTACGGCGACGGTGGCCGGGCCTGGTGAGCGAGCTGGAGTACCGCGAGGTCTCCAGCGTGTACGGCGTGCCCGTGCGCGACCGTGCCGGCGAGGAGGCCGTGCCGGCGAGGTGCGCGCGGTGCTGGCCCTGCTGTCGGACCGCCCGATGAGCCCGAGCGAGCTCGGCCTCGCCGAGGCCATGGCCGCCCTGGTCGACGCCCGGATCGGCCTGGTCGCCGAGCTGCAGCAGGCCCGGGCGCGCGCCGACCAGCTCCAGGAGGCCCTCGACAGCCGCGTGGTGATCGAGCAGGCCAAGGGCGTGGTCGCCGAGCAGCGCGACCTCGACGTCGACCACGCCTTCGAGCTCCTCCGGGCGCGCGCCCGCGCCTCCGGGGTCCGGCTGCGCGAGCTGGCCGCGCTGGTGGCCACCCAACGGGTCGACGTCGAGACCGCCGCCGCCGTCCTCCGGCGACAGCAGCCGCACCGGCTCGCGCACGACGTACCCCTCCCACGGCCGTCCACGTCCTGGTCGCCCTCGCCGGCCCGCCAGCCCTCCCCAGCCAAGGAGCAGTGATGACCCAGCACCAGCAGCACCCGTCCCTCCAGGACCTCCTCGACCTGAGCGGCAGGACCGCGCTGGTCACCGGGGGCGCCATGGGCATCGGCCAGGCGATCGTGCGACGCCTGGCCGAGGCCCGCGCCGACGTGCTCGTCGGTGACACCGACCTCGCGACCGCCCAGCAGGTCTGCAAGGTGCTCGAGGAGCGCGGGCTGTCGGCGCGAGCCGTCCGCTGCGACGTCTCGCAGGAGGAGGACGTCAGCCACGCCCTCGACCACGCGCTCGGCTGGACCGGCCGGCTGGACATCCTGGTCAACGACGCCGGGATCTACCCCTCCCGGCCGGTGCTGGAGATGACCCCCTCGGACTTCGACCGCGTGCTCGACGTCAACCTGCGCGGGACCTTCCTGACCTGCCGTGCGGCGGCGAAGGTGATGGTCGGCCAGGGCGACGGCGGGAGCATCCTCAACATCACCTCGGTCGACGCGCTGCACCCGTCGTCGGTCGGACTGGCGCACTACGACGCCTCGAAGCACGGCGTGTGGGGCTTCACCAAGAACCTCGCCCGCGAGCTCGCCCCGCACCACGTCCGGGTGAACGCCCTGGCCCCCGGCGGGATCGAGACACCGGGCGTGAGCGCCGGGCGCGACAGCGGCGAGCTGAGCGAGGCGCTGCGGGCGTTCGCCGCGCACATCCCGATGGGCCGGCTGGGCGAGCCCGACGAGATCGCCACGATCGCGCTGGTCATGGTCTCGGGCCTGTCCACCTACATGACCGGGACGCAGGTCGTCGTCGACGGCGGCGTGCTGCTGGCCTGAGCGGCCTGAGTGGCCTACGGCGAGATGAACGAGACCGCGACGTCGATGACCCGGGAGGCGGCGACGCCGACGGCGGTGCCGAGCGCCATGCCCGTCACGACGAGGAGGAGCAGGGTGGCCGCGACCTTGAGCGTCAGCACGGTGGTGGGGTCGGGGTGGTGCGGAGACGGCAGCGAGGGCATCGGTGCTCCCCAGGCTCGAGGTTCGGCCGGGTCCGGGGCCCTGGGCACCAGCGTGGGCCCGCGGCCCGCGGCGGGGCAGGGCCGGCCGGGCGCCGTACGCCGCCGATCGGGCACTCCGCGGGCCGGGTGAGGAGGCTCTCGTGGTGTGGTGGTTCCGGGCCGTCGCCTTCGACCTCGACGGCACCCTCGCTCGGGACGACCGGGTGGCGCCGGAGGTCGTGGCGGCGCTCGACGACGCCCGGCGGGACCGCGCCCTGGTGCTGGTCACCGGACGGGTCCGCGCCGAGCTGGACCGGGTCTTCCCGGGACTGGCCGACCACTTCGACGTGGTCGTGACGGAGAACGGCGCGGTGCTCCACGACCACGATGGTCCGCGCCTGCTCGCCGACCCGGTGGAGCCTGCCCTCGACGCCGTGCTGGAGAGGAAGGGGATCGCCTTCCGGCGGGGGCAGGTGCTGCTGGAGATCTCCGGCCACGACGGGCCCGCGACCGTCGCCGCCCTGGCCCAGCTGGGGCTCGACCACCAGGTGGTGCGCAACCGAGGCGCTGCGATGGTGCTGCCGGCCGGGATCACCAAGGGCAGTGGCGTGCGGCGCGCCCTCGCCTCGCTCGGGCTGTCGGCGCACAACGCGATCGCGGTCGGGGACGCCGAGAACGACCTCAGCCTGCTGCGTGCGGCCGAGGTCGGGGTCGCCGTGGCCGACGCCGTCCCGTCGCTGGCCGAGCGCGCGGACCTCGTGACGGCGCGGCCGGACGGCGCCGGCGTGGTCGAGGTGCTCGGCGGCCCGCTGCTGCGCAGCCACCAGCGGCTGTGTCCGCCTCGACGCTGGGTGCAGGTCGGGTCCTTCGAGAACGGGACGGCGACGACCCTGCCCGGCTCGCAGGCGCGGATCCTCGTCGGCGGCGCCAGCGGATCGGGGAAGAGCTACTTCGCGGGGCTGCTCGCCGAGCGCTGGCTCGACGCCGGCTACACCCTGCTGGTCGTCGACCCCGAGGGCGACCACGCCGGTCTCGCCGAGCGGCCCGACGTGCACTTCGTCGACGTGCAGCCCGACGCCCGCGTCCATGACTGCCTCTCCGCGCTCGGCCTCCCGGGGTCGAGCCTGGTGCTGGACCTCTCGCTGCTGCAGCCGCACCAGCAGGAGGAGTTCCTCAGCCGGCTGCCGGAGGCCGTGGCGGCCGAGCGGATGCGGCACGGACGCCCGCACTGGGTGGTCTACGACGAGGCGCAGGCCGGGACCGTGCCGAGCGCAGCGCAGGCGGCGCAGACTGGGACCTGCCTTGTCACCTGGCACCCCGAGCAGCTGCCGGACGACCTCGTCCGGGAGATCGACTTCACGGTCACCGTCGTGGCTCCACCGGCCTCGGGTGGTGACGCGACGCCAGCCCGGGCGCTGCTGCTCTCGGCCGGCATGACGCGGTCCTTCCGCATCGGCGCCCGCACCAGCGGCCACGTGCGCCACTGGCACAAGTACGCCGCCACGCAGCTCCCGCCCCACCGCCGCTTCGTCTTCTCCGGTGACGCCCCGGAACGTGGGGCGGGGTCGATGCGGGAGTTCGTGCAGCGGCTCCTGCACGCCGAGCACGCCGAGGTCCAGTTCCACCTGCTCCGCGGGGACTTCTCACGCTGGGTCCAGGGGTCGCTCGCCGACCAGCGGTTGGCCGGCGAGCTCGCGGCGATCGAGCGCGATCTGGTGGCAAGCAGTAGGGGTGAGCAGGGGGGAGTGGAGGTAGCAGCGCGACCTGGAGCGGTGAGATGGACGACGAGCGCGACCCCACCCCACCGGCACCGGTCCGCCCGCTCATCGCCACGCGGCGCGTGGACCGGGTCGTGGCGCACGCCGTCAGCGAGGCGCTCGAGGACGGCTGGCTGGTCGAGCGGGCGGCGTCCTCCCTGCTGGAGGCGTGCGACAACCCCACGACGCTGCGCGTCGCACGCGCCCGGGTGAGCCAGGCGGTCCTGGTCTCGCGCAGCGTGGCGGGCGGGCGGGCGGTCGAAGCACTGAGCCTCGCCCTGGAGCGGCTGGGTGACGCCGACCGGCGCGCCGTCCCACGCCAGCGCCGGGGCGAGACGACCCGCCTCGGGCGCGGCGAGCCGCACCTGCACGTCTCGCGCGACGTGCCGCCGACCCCCGCCTCGATGCGTGCCGCCGCGACCTTCGTCGCCGAGAACATGTGCACCGGGCACGCGCCGACGGCCTACGGGCGGGTGCTGCTGCTCACCCAGGAGCTGCTCGTCCAGACGGTCGGGCGCAGCGGCCTGGCTGCGACCGTGGTCCTCACCTGCGACGGCGACGGCCTCACCGTGTCGGTCGATCTGGCCGCCGTCGACGGCGTGGAGCCCGGACCCGGCGGGGCACCGGACCTGGCCGCCGTGCAGCAGATCGCCGACGAGTGGGGCGCCGAGCCACTGCGGCCCGGGGTGCGCTACTGGGCGGCCGTCAACGGGTCACGGCCCGACGGGTCCGGCGACGGACCGGGTGGCGAAGCGGGCGATGGACCCGCTCGGTGACCCGCAGCGCCTGCTGCGCGACCTGCGCGCGCGCCCGGAGGGGCTGACCGGGCGGGAGGCCGCCGCGGCGGCTGATCAGCGCACGGCCCCAACGAGCTGGTCCGCGGCGGCGGGCGTCGGATGGCGGGACGCAGCTGGTCGCGCAGCTGGTGCACCCGCTCGCGCTGCTGCTGTGGCTGGCCGCCGTGCTCGCGCTGGTCGCCGACGGCACCACCGCCCTGGCGGTCGCGATCGTGGTGGTGATCCTGCTCAACGCCGGCTTCGCGTTCGTGCAGGAGCGTCACGCCGAGCGCGCGGTGGAGGCGCTCGCGCGCGTACCTGCCGCCGCAGCGCCCGGGTGCGTCCGCGACGGCGTCGCGCAGACCGGTCGACGCGCGCGACGCTGGTGCCCGGCGACGTCGTGCGTCGTCGCCGAGGGCGACCGCGTCTCCGCCGACGCCCGCATGCTGCCGGGCTCGGTCGAGGTGGACATCTCGGCGCTCACCGGGGAGTCGATGCCGGTGCTGCGCACCGCGACCGCGGGCCGACCGACGTGCCCGCTGCTGCGAGGCCCGGGACCTGCTGTTCAGCGGCACCATCGTGCACCGGGCGGCGAGGCGCGCGGCGGTCGTCTTCGCGACCGGCATGCGCACCGAGCTCGGCCGGATCGCCGCGCTGTCCCAGCGGGTCGGAGCCGAGCCGCAGCCCGCTGGAGACGCCAGGTGCAGCCGGGTCGCCCGGCTGATCGCCCTCGTCGCGGTCGGCGACCGGGCGTGGCGTTCGTCGCCGCTCGGCACCGCTGGTCGACCGGGCTGCCGCTCGGCGACACCTTGAGCTTCGCCATCGGCCTGCTCGTCGCCAACGTGCCCGAGGGCCTGCTGCCCACGATCACGCTGGCGCTCGCGGTCGGCGTGCGGCGTGCTCGCCCGGCAGCGGCGCGCTGGTCAAGCGGCTCTCGCGCGGTCGAGACGCTCGGCTCGACGAGCGTGATCTGCACCGACAAGACCGGCACGCTGACGATGAACCGGATGCGGTCGGTCCGCGTGCTGGACCGGCCGGCCGCGAGGCCGACCTCGGGCCGGCGACCCGGCACCGGCGGCAGCGACGTCGCGCGCGGCTGCTCGCCACGCGCGGCGTCGCCTGCAACACCGCGCGCCCCGGCGACGCCGGCGGCCGAGCGGTCGGCGACCCGACCGAGCTGGCCCTGCTGCACGCTGGCGCGGCGCGCTCGGTCGTCGGACCCCGGCCGGCGCGCGGACGCGCGGCTGCCGCGAGTTCCACTTCGACCCTGCGCTGCGCCGGATGTCGACCGTCGACCGCGACGGCGACGGCGCGTTCGCGGTGCACACCAAGGGCGCCCCGGAGGAGGTCCTGCCGCGTGTGCACGCACGTGGCCTCCGACGCGCGCGGCGCGAGCCGCTGACCGCTGCGACCGGCCGCGTCGCGAGGAGCTGGCTCGTACGGCGCCTGGGCAGCGGCAGCGGGCTGCGCGTGCTGGCGGTGGCCGACCGCGCGCGTCGACCGCGACCGAGGCGCAGCGGCCCGGACCGCGAGGACGGCGGAGCGCGACCTGACGCTGCTCGGCCTGGTCGGCGCTGGTCGACCCGCCGCGGCCCGAGGTGCGCCGAGGCGGTCGCGCGCTGCCACGGCGCCGGCATCCGGCTGCGTGGTGGTCACCGGCGACCACGGCGCTGACCGCGCCGGCGGATCGCCCGGCAGGTCGGGCATCGGCGCCGCACGGCCTGCGGGTCGTCGAGCGGCGCCGAGCTGGACGCGATGACCGAGGCGGAGCTCGACGAGCTGCTCGCGGACGGCCGAGGAGCTGGTCTTCGCCCGCAGCTCCCCCGAGGCCAAGATGCGCATCGCCGACGCGCTGCAGGACCTCGGCCAGGTCGTGGCGATGACCGGCGACGGCGTCAACGACGCCCCCGCGCTGCGGCGCGGCCGACATCGGGGTCGCGATGGGCCGCTCCGGGCACCGACGTGGCCCGCGAGGCGGCGATCGATGGTGCTCACCGACGACAACTTCGCCACGATCGTCGACCGCGGTCGAGGCAGGGCGCCAGGTCTACGAGAACGTCCGCAAGTTCATCGTCTACATCTTCGCCCACGCCACTCCCGAGGTCGTGCCGTTCCTGCTCTACGCGCTCGCCGGCGGCGCGATCCCGCTGCCGCTGACGGTGATGCAGATCCTGGCCATCGACCTCGGGCACCGAGACCCTGCCCGCCCTCGCGCTCGGCCGCGAGCCCGCCGAGCCGGGCCTGATGGAGCGCGCGCCGCGCGACCGCGACGGCGAGAGGGTCGATCGACGGCCCGATGCTGGCCCGGGCCTGGGGGCTGCTGGGCGGGGTCTCGGCGGTCCTGGTGACCGGGCTGTTCCTGCTCACGCTGCTGTGCACGGCGGCTGGAGCCCCGGCGCGGACACCGGGCAGCGGCGCCGCTGCACACCGCCTGGCGGCAGGCCACGACGATGACGTTCCTCGGGATCGTCGCCTGCCAGGTCGGGACGGCGATGGCGGCGCGCACCGAGCCGGGCCTCGCTGCGCCCGCATCGGGCTGCGTCAGCAACCCGCTGCTGCTGTGGGGGATGGCGTTCGAGGTGGCGTTCTCCGCCGCGCTGGTCACCGTCGCCGGAGCTGCAGGCGGTGTTCGGCACCGCACGCTGCCCGAGTGGTGGCAGCTGCGCTGCCCTGGTGCCCTTCCCGTTCCTGGTCTGGGGCGTGGACGAGCTGTGGCGGTGGTGGCTCCGGGAGCGCTCGTCGAGCCGGTGAGGAGGGTCCCTGGTCCTTCGGACAGGGCCTGTCGCCCCTCGGACAGGGGGAAGGCGGCACCTGCGGCGGGGAGGGGCGGCATGGGTGACTGGGACCGGGTCACCTCTCGGAACAGGAGCTCGCACGATGTTCAACTCGCCAGTGCCCGAGCCGGCATTCCTCGCTGCCCAGGGGGCCGCGGCCGGGCCGCTCGCCTTCCCGGTCCAGCCGGTCCCCGGCGGACTGGAGGAGCCGGCGCGCGGGTGTGCCTCCATCCAGCGGGTCCGCCTCGACGGATCGACCGCGGCCCTGCGCGAGGGGGCGGCCGCGGTCCGGGCGCACCTGTGCCCCCACGCCGCCGCCGTGGAGGGACCGGCGACCCTGCTGGCGCAGGAGCTGGTCTGGCAGGTCCTCTCGCGGCGGCGTCGCCGCCCCATCTGGCTGACGCTGTCCTGCGAGGGTGACGCGCTCACCGTCTCGGCCGAGGTCTCCGGGCTGCGCCCAGGCCTGTTCGAGCCGGGGGACCGGGACAACCCCGCGATGAGCGTCGTGCGGCGCATCGCCGAGGAGTGGGGTGCCCAGCCCGAGGGGAGCGGCGTACGCCTGTGGGGCCGCCTGGACCTGACGGGAGCGGCCGCCGGTGCCGGTGGCGACGCAGCGGACCGGCCCGTCAGCGCCTGACCCCGGGAACGCCCCGGGCCGGCGGATGCCCGCCCCTGCCCACAGCCTGCCGGCCGAGCAGGTGGTCGCCGCGCTGGACGGCGACGCCCGGCTGGGTCTGGGCGCGCAGGACGCCGCCGACCGCCTCGTCCGGCACGGTCCCAACGCCCTGCCGACGGCGGCCGGGCCGGGGACCGTGCGCCGGCTGCTGCGGCAGCTCCAGGACCCCCTGATCTACGTCCTGCTCGCCTCCGCCGCGGTCACCCTCGCGCTGCAGTCCTACGTCGACTCGGCCGTCATCACCGCCGTCGTCGTGGTCAACGCCACCATCGGCTTCCTGCAGGAGTCCCGGGCCGAGGCGGCGCTGGAGTCCCTGCGGTCCCTGGTGCGCACGCAGGCGCGGGTGGTCCGGGAGGGACGCGAGGACGTCGTGGACGCAGCCGGGCTGGTGCCCGGGGACCTGGTCCTGCTGCGGGCCGGGGACGAGGTGCCCGCCGACGCGCGGCTGCTGACGCAGGTCGAGCTGAGGGTCGACGAGTCGACCCTCACCGGCGAGTCCGAGCCGGCGTCCAAGGACCCGGCCGTCCTGCCGGAGGCGACGCCGGTGGCGGACCGCCGCAACACCGTGTTCGCGAGCACGTCGGTCGTCCACGGCAGCGGCACGGGCGTCGTGGTGGGCACCGGCGAGCACACCGAGCTCGGCTCGATCCACCGGCTCGTGGCCACCGCGACGTCCCTGTCGACCCCGCTGACCCGCAAGCTGGAGACGTTCAGCAAGCAGCTGACGGTGCTGATCCTGGGGCTGGCGGCGCTCACCTTCGCCGTCGGGCTGTGGCGCGGCGAGGACCCGACGAGCACGTTCACCGCCGCGGTCGCGCTGGCGGTCGGTGCGATCCCGGAGGGCCTGCCCGCGGCCGTGACCATCACCCTCGCCATCGGGGTGGCCCGGATGGCGCGGCGCCGCACCGTCGTCCGCCGCCTGCCGGTCGTCGAGACGCTCGGCAGCACGACGGTGATCTGCACCGACAAGACCGGGACGCTCACCCAGAACCGCATGACGGTGCGCTCGGTGTGGACGCCGACGGCGTCGTACGTCCTCGACGGCGACGGGCTGCGACGTGACGGCCCCGCGGACGGGGGTCCGGCTCTGGTCGACCAGGACCGTGGCCTGTCGTGGTCCCTGCTGTGCGGGGCGGTGTGCAACGACGACGCCCTGGCCCACCAGGAGGGGCGCCTGCCGGTCGCCGGCGACCCCACCGAGACCGCGATGGTGGACGCCGCGACCAGGGCCGGGCTGCCCATCGAGGAGGCGGTCGCCCGCCTGCCACGGCTGGCGACCCTGCCCTTCGGCTCCGACAGCCGCTACATGGCCACCTGGCACCGGGACCGGGACGCAGAGCGCGCAGGGGACGCAGGGCACGCACCGGCCGCACCGGCCGTGGTGCTGGTCAAGGGGGCGGTGGAGCAGGTGCTCGACCGCTCGGACGGCCTGCTCCTGGCCGACGGCACCGTGGCGCCGCTCGACCGGGAGGCGGTGGAGCAGGTGGCGCGCTCGCTGGCCGACCAGGGGCTGCGCGTCCTCGCCACCGCGGCGGCACCGGCCACCGACGAGGAGGCTCGGCCGCCCGCCCGGCTCCCTGGTCCTGACCGGCCTGCAGGCGATGCAGGACCCTCCCCGGGCCGCGGCCGCCGCGGCGGTGCGGGCGTGCCACGACGCCGGCATCACGGTCAAGATGATCACCGGCGACCACGCCTCCACCGCAGCCGCGGTGGCCCGCCAGGTGGGCGTCCTCACCCCCGACGGCGACCTCCCGGGGGCCGTGCTCACCGGCGCCGAGCTCGCCGCCCTGGCACCGGAGGACCTGCCGGACGCGGTGGCCCGGGCCGGTGTCCTCGCCCGCGTCTCCCCGGAGCAGAAGCTGCGGCTGGTCGAGGCCCTGCAGGAGCGGGGGCACGTGGTGGCGATGACCGGCGACGGGGTCAACGACGCCCCCGCCCTGCGCCGGGCCGACATCGGGATCGCCATGGGCCTGACCGGCACCGCGGTCGCCCAGGGCGCCGCCGACATGGTGCTCACCGACGACGACTTCGCCACGATCGAGGCCGCGGTCGAGGAGGGGCGCGGCGTCTTCGACAACCTCACCAAGTTCATCGCCTGGACCCTGCCGACGAACATCGGCGAGGGCCTGGTCATCCTCGTGGCGATCCTGCTCGGCACCGCGCTGCCGATCCTGCCGACGCAGATCCTGTGGATCAACATGACGACCGCGGTCGCGCTCGGGCTGATGCTCGCCTTCGAGCCCAAGGAGGCCGGGACGATGACGCGGCCCCCGCGCGACCCGGCCCAGCCGCTGCTCACCGGGGCGCTGGTGTTCCGCATCCTGCTCGTCTCGGCCCTGCTGGTGGCGGGGACCTGGTGGATCTTCGAGTGGGAGCGGTCCCGCGGGGCGTCGCTGGAGCAGGCGCGCACCGCTGCCCTCAACCTGTTCGTCGTCGTCCAGGCCGTCTACCTGCTCAGCTGCCGGTCGCTGACCCGCTCGGCGCGCAGCCTCGGGCTGCTGTCCAACCGCTGGCTCGTCGTCGGCCTGGCCGTCCAGGCCGTCGCCCAGGTCCTGCTGACCTACGAGCCCCACCTGGCCGCGGTCTTCCACACCGCTCCGATCAGCCTCGAGGTCTGGGTGCGCATCGTCGCGATCGCGCTCCTGGCCGGCCTCGTGGTGACCGTCGAGAAGCACCTCCGACGTGTGCGGGACGGGGCCCCGCGCGACCCGGACTCCAGGAAGGGGAACCCATGAACCTCGAGGGGACCATCGCAGTGGGTGTCGACGGCTCCTCCCACGCCGCGCGGGCGCTCGCCTGGGCCGGCAGGCAGGCGGCGCTGACCGACCGGTCGCTGACCGTCGTGGCCGTCGGGAAGGACGCCCCCGAACTCGCCGACGCGGCCGCGCGCGAGGCACGAGAGCAGCACGCCGCCGTCGGCGTGCAGCCGATGCCGGGATCGGGTGACCCGCGGGAGGTGCTGCTCGACGTCGCCGAGCACGCCCACCTCGTGGTCGTCGGCTCCCGGGGGCGCGGGACGCTCAAGACCCTGGTGCTCGGCTCGGTCAGCGCGGCGGTCGCCGGCGGCGCCACGTGCCCGGTCGTGGTGTGCCGGCCGGGCGACGAGCACCCGGCGCGCGGCGTGGTGGTCGGTGCCGACGGCACCGCGGAGTCTGCGCCGGTGGTCGAGTTCGCCTACGAGCAGGCCGCGCTGCTCGGGCTGCCCCTCACCGTCCTGCACGGGTTCTGGGACGCCTCGGTGGCGGTCGCGGAGCACCGCCGCAGCAAGGGGGAGCAGGTCGAGGACCCGGACCTCGAGGACCTCCGTGCGCTGCTCTCCGCCTCGGTGGCGGGGCTGTCGCAGACCTACCCGGACGTGCCGGTCACCCTCGCCCTGCGGCACGGGTTCGTCGAGGAGGCCCTGGCCCCGCGGCGCGGTGCGCCGGAGCTGGTCGTGGTCGGCCGGCACCCCGAGCGCTCGGCCACCCGGCTGCTCGAGGCCTCGGTCTCGCGGCTGGTCCTGGAGCGCTCCCGCAGCACCGTCGCCGTCGTCCCCGAGGCCGCTCCCACCCGGCCCTCGGGCCGGTGACCTTGGGCTCTGTGAGCCACCCGGGGACCCCACAAGGCTGGAGGGGTGAGGGAGGCGTCCATGGGCACGGCCGAGCCGAGGGCCGACGAGAGGCTGTCCTCCCTCGTCGAGCACTGGGTCGCCTCCGGGATCGTCACGCCCGCCCAGGCAGCGCTCATGCGCCAGGACCTGGTCCGGCAGGAGGCCGCGCCCACCGCCCCGCCCGCGCATCGCGTGTCGACGGTCGAGGCCCTGGGCTACCTCGGCGGGGTGATCGTCCTGATCTCGGTCACGGCGATCGCGGCCCAGGGCTGGGCCGACCTGGCCACGGAGTGGCGCCTGCTGGTCGTCGGTGCCGCCGCCGTCGTCCCGCTGGGGGCCGGGGCGCTCGTCCCCGACCGCCTGGGTGAGATCGGCGTGCGGCTGCGGTCCGCGCTGTGGCTGGTCTCCACCGCCGCCCTCGCCGGCTTCGTGGCGCTCCTGACCGACGAGGCGCTGGACCTCGGGCCGCACGCCGTCGGCCTGACCACCGCGGCCACCACCGCGGTCTACGCCGCGGTGCTGTGGTCGGCCCACGACACCGTCGCCCAGCAGGCCGCGACGATGGTGGCGATCGGGATCACCGCCGCCGCCGCGATCGACGTCCTCGACCTCTCCCACGACCTGAACGGCGCCGGGGTCTTCGGCACCGGTGTCGCCTGGGCGGTGCTGGCCTGGCGAGGCGTCCTGTGGCCCGAGCGCTTCGGGCTGGCGGCCGGCTCGGCGATGGCGGTCATCGGGGCGATGACCACCTCCAACTCGGACGCCGGACTGGCGCTCGTCCTCGTCACCGTCGCGTGCGTGGGCGGCCTCGCGGTGTGGCGTCGCGACCTGGTCCTGCTGGCGATCGCCACGGTCGGTGTCCTGCAGGGCATCCCGGCGGCCCTGAGCCGCTGGTTCCCCGACAGCGAGGCCGTCCCCTACGTCCTGCTGCTGGTCGGTGTCTGCCTGGTGCTGAGCGCGGTCCGTGTCGCCCGCCGCACCGCACCGGTCGTGCCCGAACAGAGGCGACCCGCCCCGCGCACCCGGCGGTGACCCCCGCGCCGCCGGGGCAGACGGACCAGCAGGGAGGTCAGAGGGCGCCGCCCCAGCTGCCCGTGGCGGAGATCCAGCGGTCGAAGCCGCCCGGGTCGCGGGACTCGACCTCGTCCAGGATGCGGGCGCGCTCCTCGACCAGCGCCGCCAGGGCGATCGGCGAGGAGCAGGAGGGGTGGCGCATCCGCCGCCCGGTCATCTCCCAGCGGTCGCGCAGGTCGCCGTCGCTGAGGGTGTCCAGGCGCGCGCCCCGGGGCGCTCCGGTCCGGCGCCGGCGGCTCCGCATCGCCGTCCGCGTCCCCGCCGCGACGAGCGCTGGGTGGGTCGCAGCCCCGGCGAGGACGAGCACCCAGCCCCACCCGCCGAGCATCGGGACCCAGCCGGCGAGGGCGGCGCCTGCGACGGCTCCCCACAGCAGGCCACGGCCGCCGGGCCCGACTGGTCCGACCTCCATCGCGTCGGCGACCGTCCAGGCGGCGATGCCCGCGATGACCGCGACGCCCACCGTGACCAGCAGCAGCCGGCCCACCTCCTGGGTAGCCACGCACGTCAGGACCGAGAGGAGGGTGAGGACGAGCACGCAGAGCTGCCACGTCGTCCGCGATCGCATCACCGGCTCCTCTCCCACGCGTCCGGACCGGCCCCCTTCCGGCACGACCAGGCTCCCGCTTCGCCAGGGCATCCGACAGGGACCGTCGACCCTCGTGGGGGGCCTTCCGGACGGTCCAGGGGCCAGGTGGCACCAGTCCGGTGGTCCCTCGGCCCTGGGGGGCCCCGGGGGGGCTGCCTAGCGTCGAGGTGGCGCTGGACCAGGCCACCGTCCGTCCCCCTCCCATCGGAGCACGCATGTCCCTCCCCGCCTCTCGGGTCCCGAGCCGACAGGCACCACGACCCGAACCCGAGCCCTTCCTGCCACTCCTGCTGCGCGAGGTCGCCGAGGCCGCCGGCCGGGACGTGGCGCTGCGGCTCGACCCGCACCTGGAGCACGTGCCCGCGGGCGCGGGACTCGACCTCGCGGAGGTGGTCTGGCTGCTGCTCGAGCACGCCGACAGCCACGACAGCGACCTGGGGGTCCTGGTGCGGGTGGAGGTACGCCGCACCGAGCTGCGGCTGACGGTGAGCGACGACAGCTGCACGACCGCGTGCGCGGCCCACTCGTCCCAGCTCGACCGGGTCTGGTCGCTGGGGGCGCCGCTCGGGGAGCGGCGCTGCCAGCTCCGCTCCGGTCTGGACGGTGGGGTCAGGCTCGAGTGGACGGCTCCGGTCGACGTACCGCCCCGGGCCCGGGCAGGGAGGGAGTCTCGTGCTCTCCCTGGCGCGTGAGCAGCTCGCTCACGGGACCCGGGGCGCGGCGCCCGCGCCGGAGGTCACCACCGGCGCGACCCTCGACCTGGTGCTGCCCAACGGCACCGACCTGGGGCAGGTGCCCCTCGACGGTGCGCGCCGGCTGACACTGGTGCTCTCGGGGCTCCTGGAGCACGCCACCTACCACGCCCACGGCGACGTGGAGACGTCCCTGGACCGGCACAGCGACCTGCTGCGGCTGTCGGTGACCACGCGCGGCTGCTCTCCGGCCTGCCTCACCTCGTCGGTGCAGGTGCACGACCTGGGCCGGTCGGAGATCGGTCCGGGCGACGTGAGGTGGCGGGTCCGAGCGGTGCCGGGTGGCGCGCGGGTGGACTGGATGCTGGTGGTCTCGGCCGGTCCGGGGGTGGGGTCTCAGGACGCCGCTCGGGCGGCCTCCAGGGCGGCACCGCCGATGGCCGACATGCGGCCGTCGGCGACGGGCTGGAGCCGGTTGCCCAGCCGGTTGCTGACGAACGCGAACGACAGCCCGGTCTCGGGGTCCGCCCACGCCCCGGACCCGCCGAAGCCGTAGTGGCCGACAGACCGCCGGGGCATCTCGTCGGTGCGCAGCCACGCCGGGTGGTAGCCGAGCCGCCAGTGCGGCCGGATGCCGAGCACGTAGTCGCGGCGCCGGGTCTGGGTCTCGCCGAGCTGCGCGATGCGGTCCGAGGAGAGGTAGCGCTCGCCGTCGAGCACGCCGTCGTTGGCGATCGCGGCATACATCCTGGCCAGCGCCGGGGCGCTGAAGACGCCGTTCCAGCCGGGCATCACCGCGTCGTGCGCGCGGGGGCTGCGGGCCAGCTCGTCGAACCCCTCGGCCATGCCGGCCTCGGCGATCGCGCGCACGCCGGGCAGGGCCGACAGGATGCGTCCGGTGGTGCTCCACGGCACCGGGCCGGGCTTGACGGTCGGGAAGACGCGGGCGATGCGCACGCGTGACTCCTCGGGCACGTGGAACCACAGCTCGTCGGCGCCGAGCGGGTCGGAGACCTCCTCGCGCAGCAGCGTGGTGAAGTCCTTGCCCGCCACCCGGGACGCCAGCTCGGCGACCAGGTTGCCGTAGGTCACCGCGTGGTAGCCGGGGCCCTTGAACCGCCGCGGGTCGGGCGTCGCCGCGGCCAGCGCGGAGGCGAAGGCCCGGTAGTCCAGCAGCACCTGCTCGGTCGGCGCGACCGCGCGCACGTTGTGCAGCCCGGCGCGGTGCGACATCAGCTCCCGGACGGTGATGCGCTCCTTGCCGGCCGCGGCGAACTCCGGCCAGTACTGCGCCACCGGGCGGTCGTAGTCGATCAGGCCACGGTCGGCGAGGCGGTGGACCACCGTGCTGGCGACGCCCTTGCCGGTGGAGAAGCACAGGGTGACCGTGTCGTGGGTCCACCGCGTGTCCTTGGCCCGCCAGCCCGCCCAGACGTCGAGCACCTTCTCGCCGTGGAGGTACGCCGCGGCCGCGCCACCCCCGTCACCGGGGCTGCCGAAGCGCTCGAAGAAGCGGTCGGCGGTGGCGCGGAAGCGCGGGTCGACGTACATCTCGCGGGTGGGGACGGATCCGCTCGGCCCGCCGGCCGGCTCGTCGGTGTGCGTGCTGCTCATGCCTCCATGGTGCCCACCCGGCCGATCCGGACGCGGGTTCAGGTCGTCGTGGTCGCCGTGTCGCCGGTGTCGCCGGTGTCGCCGGTGTCGCTGCCGGGGCCGTAGCCGTCCCCGTCGCGGTCACCGAAGCCGTGCCTGCCACCAGGACCCATGCCAGGACCCATGCCGGGGCCGAAGCTCCACGGTCTTCAGGTCCTTGCTCACCTCGATCCGCACCGGGGCGCCGCCCTGGGTGCCCATGACGTCGTAGGAGCCGTCCTCGTCCTGCAGGACGGCGACGACGGTGACGTCGGAGTGCTCGGCCCGCACGGCGTCGACGACGTCGGTCCTCTCCGCGCCGGTGACCGGGGTGTGGTCGTGTCCGCCCGGACCGCCCCTCCCGGGCCCCATCCGCGGGACCGCCGGCCCTAGCTCCACGGTCTTCAGGTCCTTGCTCACCTCGATCCGCACCGGGGCGCCGTCCTGGGTGCCCATGACGTCGTAGGAGCCGTCCTCGTCCTGCAGGACGGCGACGACGGTGACGTCGGAGTGCTCGGCCCGCACGGCGTCGACGACGTCGGTCCTCTCCGCGCCGGTGACCGGGGTGTGGTCGTGGCGGGCCGGTCCCTGACCGCGCGCCCAGCCGTAGCCGGGCATCGTGCGGCCGGTGGTCGCGCCGTCCTGGCCGTCCTCGGTGGCGGCGGTGGCGAGGTTGACTCCGCCGGCGACGATCGCGCCGGCGACGAGGCCCGAGGCCCCGAGGAGCACTGTCTTGGTTCGGTTCATGACCTCATCGTGCGGTCCGAGCCTGTCAAGACCTTGTGAGCGACCTGGCAGGCCGGACAGATGCCCGTGGGCCGCGTCACCGTCAGGAGTGAGGTGAGAAGGGCGGTCTAGGGGTACAGGGCCCCGGACGACCACGTGAGACCCATCCCGGAGGAGCAACTGCCGTGACCGACCGTCAGTCCGTCGTCGAGGAGCTGGGCGGCCTGGCCGCCGACCTCGGCGCCCACATCGTCACCGCCGAGAGCCTGACCAGCGGCGCGATCGCCAGCGCGCTGGGCCAGGGACCCCAGGCGGCGACGTGGTTCCGGGGCGGCGTCGTGGCCTACCAGGAGCCGGTGAAGTTCGAGGTCCTCGGCGTGCCCGAGGGACCGGTCGTGACCGAGGCGTGCGCCGAGCAGATGGCGCGCGGCGCCCGCGAGCTGCTGCTGGCCAACTGGGCGGTGGCCGTGACCGGCGTCGGCGGACCGGGTCCCGAGGAGGGCGAGCCCGAGGGCACCGTGTGGATGGCCGTGGTCACCGACGACCACGTCGTCACGCGCAAGGTGCAGCTCGACGGCGGCCCCGCCGACATCGTGGAGAAGACCGTCGACGCCGCGCTCGAGCTGCTCCGCGAGGTGCTCCAGAAGGGCTGAGCCCGGGCAGCCCTCCACGGTCGGTCGTGTGACCGACCAGACGTCCGGTTGGCCTGGCGGGTGCCCCTCCGGGGGAGGACGCTGGAGGCATGAGGACGGAGCACAGGCTCCTCGTCCTCGGCGCCGGCACCGCCGGGACGATGGTGGCCAACAAGGTCAGCAAGCAGATCCCCGACTGGCACGTCACGGTCGTCGCCAAGGACGACGTCCACGACTACCAGCCCGGCTACCTGTTCATCCCCTTCGGGTCGATGAGCCGTGAGCAGGTGCGGCGTCGCGCGACGCGGCTCCTGGCGGAGGACGTCGAGGTGGTCACCGGCGAGGTCGACCGGGTCGATCCCGAGCAGCGCTCGGTCCGCCTGACCGACGGCCGCGAGCTGGGCTACGACCACCTCGTCATCGCCACCGGCACCACCCCGCGACCGGACCAGACCCCCGGCATGCTCGGCCCCGAGTGGCACCGGTCGGTCGGGGAGTTCTACACCCTCGAGGGCGCCGAGGCGCTGCGCCACCGGCTCGAGGCGTTCAGCGGAGGACGCCTGGTGGTGCACGTGACCGAGATGCCGATCAAGTGCCCGGTCGCACCGCTGGAGTTCACCTTCCTGGCCGACGACTTCCTGACCCGGCGGGGCCTGCGCGACCGCACCGAGCTGGTCTACGTCACCCCGCTCGACGGCGCGTTCACCAAACCCGTGGCCAGCCGGCTGCTGGGCCACGCCCTGGACGACCGCGGGATCAAGGTCGAGACCGACTTCATGGTCGAGGAGATCGACCAGGTGCGCCGCGTGCTGACGTCGTACGACGGCCGGGAGGTCGGCTACGACCAGCTCGTCACCGTGCCGCTCAACATGGGCGCCGACTTCGTCGCGCGCTCCGGCCTGGGCGACGAGCTCAACTACGTCCCGGTCGACAAGGCGACGCTCCAGTCGACCCAGCACCCCGAGATCTTCGCCGTCGGCGACTCCAGCGACATCCCGACCTCGAAGGCCGGGTCGGTCGCGCACTTCGCCGTCGACGTCCTGCGTCGACAACTTCGTCGAGCTGGCGGCGGGCCGCCCGATGACCCACGCCTTCGACGGCCACGCCAACTGCTTCGTCGAGACCGGCGGAGGCAAGGCGTTCCTGCTCGACTTCAACTACGACACCGAGCCCCTGACCGGGACCTTCCCGCTCCCGGGCGTCGGCCCCCTGCGACTGCTCGAGGAGTCGCGACTCAACCACCTCGGGAAGCTCGCCTTCCGGCACGTGTACTGGAACGTCCTGCTCCCCGGACGCCCGTTGGGGCTGCCCTCGGCCATGTCCATGGCCGGCAAGCACCCCGAGTGACCACCAGGTCCACGACCGAAGGAGGGTCCATGACCACCACGACGATCGCCGGCCGACCGGTCGACGTCAACGACGAGGGCTTCCTCACCCAGCCCGACCAGTGGGACGAGCAGCTCGGCACCGAGCTGGCGCACCTGATCGGCATCGAGCTGACCGAGGAGCACTGGAAGCTGCTGCGCTTCCTGCGCGAGGACCACGCCGAGACCGGCGAGACCGCCACGCTGCGCCGGGTGAGCACCCGCACCGGCGTCCCGGTCAAGCAGCTGTTCGCGCTGTTCCCGGCCAAGCCCGCCAAGAAGATGGCCTACGTCGCCGGGCTGCCCAAGCCGAAGGGATGTGTGTGATGACCACGACGACCACCCCGACGACGACCCCGGCCACCCAGCCGATCGTGCCGTCGTTCGACGACGACGCGGGCAGCGACCGCAAGCTCGCGATCATCTGCTCCAAGGGCAACCTGGACATGGCCTACCCGGGACTGATCCTGGCCAACGCCGCGCTGGGGGAGGGCATCGAGACGCACCTGTTCTTCACGTTCTGGGGCTTCGAGATGATCAACCGCAAGACCATGCACGACCTGCACTTCACCCCGATGGGCAACACCGCCACGCACATCCCCAACGCCCTGTCCGGGCTCCCGGGCATGACCGCGATGGCCACCCACATGATGAAGAAGCAGATCGCGGACCTCGACGTGCCCGAGGTGCCGGAGTTCCTCGAGCAGATCCACGACTCGGGCGGCCACCTGTGGGCCTGCCGCATGTCCGCGGACATGATGAAGCTCCACGAGGAGGACCTCTACGAGGGCGTCGAGGGCATCATCTCGGCCAGCGACTTCATCGAGCTGACCGAGGGCGCGCAGCTGCTGTTCATCTGACCGTGATCCGGCCGTCGCCCGCGACGAGCTCCCCGACCACCGGGTGGCCGGGGAGCTCGCCTGCGACCAGCAGGCCGCCGGAGGTCTGGGCGTCCGCGAGCAGGACCAGCTCGTCCTCGTCTACATGGGCCTCGAGGTGCGGGCGCACCCAGTCCAGGTTGCGGCGGCTGCCGCCCGGCACGTAGCCCGCGGCGTAGGACGAGCGCGCCCCCTCGACGTACGGCACGGCGGCGGAGTCCAGGACCGCGGAGACGCCGCTGGCGCGGCAGAGCTTGAACAGGTGGCCCAGCAGCCCGAACCCGGTGACGTCGGTGGCGCACACGTGTCCCGCCGCCAGGGCCGCGCGGGAGGCGTCGCGGTTGAGCGTCGTCATCACCTCGATCGCCTCGGGGAACACCTCCCCGGTCGCCTTGTGCCGGTTGTTGAGCACCCCGAGGCCGATCGGCTTGGTCAGGGTGAGCGGCGTGCCGGCGGTGCCGGCGTCGTTGCGCAGCAGGCGGTCCGGGTCGGCGAGCCCGGTGACGGCCAGGCCGTACTTCGGCTCCGGGTCGTCGATGCTGTGCCCGCCGGCCAGGTGGCACCCGGCCTGCGTCGCGACGTCCGCGCCCCCGCGCAGCACCTCGCCGGCGACGTCGAACGGGACCTTGTCCCGCGGCCACGCCAGCAGGTTGATCGCGACCAGCGGCTCGCCGCCCATGGCGTAGACGTCGGACAGCGCGTTGGCCGCGGCGATGCGGCCCCAGTCGTAGGGGTCGTCGACCACCGGGGTGAAGAAGTCGGAGGTGAGCACGACGGCGCGATCGCCCTCGATCCGCACGACGGCCGCGTCGTCGCCGTTCTCGACGCCCACGAGGAGGTCACTGCCCGAGGCCGGGGTGAGTCCCCCCAGCACGCGCTCGAGCTCGCCGGGCGGCACCTTGCAGGCGCAGCCGCCTCCCGCGGCGAGCTGGGTCAGGCGGAGCCGGTCGGTGGGCGGGGTCGTGGAGCTCACCGGTCCATCATGGCGCGGCGGTCGAGGAGTCATGGCGGCCCGGACGGGGTACCGGGGCGCCATGCGCATCGGATACTTCCTGTCGACCGAGGAGTACTCACCCGCCGAGCTCGTGGCGCAGGCACGCGCCGCGGAGGCCGCGGGCTTCGAGGGACTCTGGATCAGCGACCACTTCCACCCGTGGAACAACGAGCAGGGCAACAGCCCGCTGGTGTGGAGCGTGATCGGGGCGATCAGCCAGGTCTGCGACCTGCACGTCACGACGGCCGTGACCTGCCCGACCACCCGCGTGCACCCGGCGATCGTCGCCCAGGCCGCCGGCACCTGCGCCGAGATGCTGGGTGGCAGGCTCACCCTCGGCGTCGGCACCGGCGAGGCGCTCAACGAGAGCATCTACGGCGACCCGTGGCCGACCCTCGACGTGCGGCTGGAGAAGCTCGAGGAGGCCGTGGGCCTGATCCGCGAGCTCTGGACCGGCGAGGTGGTCAACCACCGCGGGCGGCACTACACCGCCGACCACGCGCGGGTCTACAACGTGCCGGAGACCCCGCCGGAGATCTACGTCTCCGCCTTCGGGCCCAAGGCGCTCGACGCGGCGGTGCGGTTCGGCGACGGCTTCATGACCACCCAGCCCGACGGTGACTCGGTCAGCACGTGGAAGGAGCGCACCGGCGGCAAGCCGGCCCAGGCCGGGGCCAAGGTCGCCTACGCGAGCACCGCCGAGGAGGGCTGGGAGCACGCCTACCGCCTGTGGCCCAACGCCGGGCTGCCGGGCGAGCTGGCGCAGGTCCTGCCGACGCCCGAGCACTTCGAGCAGGCCACCGAGCTGGTCACCGAGGAGATGATCCGCGAGTCGACGGTGGCCGGCGACGATCCCGAGCAGCACCTCGAGCAGATCGAGAAGTACGCCGACGCGGGCTTCGATGAGCTCTACGTCGCCAACATGGGTCCGCACCACCAGGAGATGATCGAGTTCTACGGCGAGAAGGTGCTTCCCCAGCTCGGGTGAGGCCGGCTCGTCGCCCGCTCTCGGCGTCCGGGTAGGTTGACCGGCGGAGGCGTACCTCGTCTGGTGACGGGCGCGGTCCTCAAAACCGTTGTGACCGGGCATCCCGGTCAGGCGGGTTCGATTCCCGTCCGCCTCCGCCAAGCCACCGGTCGACTGCCCCGGCGGCGCCGCCCCGGGTGCCTGCACGCGACCGGTCCGGCGCCGGTGCGGGGGAGCTGCAGGAAGGGGCAGCAGCAGATGTGGTTCGACTCCTGGGCCGACCTCGGCCGCATCCTGGCCACCGGCGCCGCGGCGTACCTGTCGCTGGTGGTGGTGCTGCGCATCTCGGGCAAGCGCACGCTGGCGAAGCTCAACGCCTTCGACTTCGTCGTCACCGTGGCGCTCGGGTCCACCCTCGCCACGACCGTGCTGGACAGCGCCACGAGCTGGGCGGACGGCCTCACGGCGCTGGCGCTGCTGGCCGTCCTCCAGCTCGTCGTCGCCTGGCTCGGCTCCCGGTTCCCGTCGATCCGCACCGTCGTGACCGCCAGGCCGACCTACCTGCTGCGCCACGGCGTGGTGCTCGAGGAGGCGCTGCGCGCTCAGCGCGTCACCCGCACCGAGCTCTGCCAGGCGGTCCGGGCCAGCGGCACGGGGGACCTGCAGGAGGTCGCCGCCGTCGTGCTCGAGACCGACGGCACGCTGTCGGTGATCACCGGCTCCCACCTCGGCAGCGCGCTCGCGGACGTCCCGACCCCGGACCAGGGGCGGGTGTGAGGTCGGCCGTGGACGACCCGCGCCGCCGCACGCCGCGCACCGACGCGGTGCTGTCCGCGCCCGGGGTGCAGGCTGCCACGGACCGTCTCGGCCGGACCCGGGTCAAGGCCGTCGTGACCGAGGTGCTGGCGCTGTGCCGCGCCGGCGAGGTCGACCCCGACGACGTGGTCGAGGCCGTCGTCTCGCGACTCCCGTCGAGCCCGACGTCGCTGCGGGCCGTCATCAACGCGACCGGCGTCGTGGTGCACACCAACCTGGGCCGCGCGCCGCTCTCGGACGCCGCGGTCGAGGCGGTCACGGTCGCCGCGGGCGCGACCGACGTCGAGCTGGACCTCGCGACGGGACAGCGCGGTCCGCGCGGGCGCGGTGCGCTCGCGGCGCTCGCGGCCGCCGTGCCCGCTGCGGGCGGGGTGCACGTGGTCAACAACGGAGCCGCCGCCCTCGCCCTGGTCGCGTGCGCCCTCGGTGCCGGCCGCGAGGTCCTGATCGCCCGCGGGGAGCTGGTCGAGATCGGCGACGGCTTCCGCATCCCCGACCTGGTCGAGTCGCTGGGCGTGCGGCTGCGCGAGGTCGGCACGACCAACCGGGTCCGGCTCGCCGACTACGAGGCGGAGCTCGGGCCCGACACCGCGTTCGTGCTCAAGGTGCACCCGTCGAACTTCCGCGTGGAGGGGTTCACCTCGTCGGTGCCGGTCGCCGAGCTCGCGACCCTGGGGGTGCCGGTCGTGGCCGACATCGGGTCGGGGCTGCTCGCACCGCACCCGCGGCTGCCCGACGAGCCGGACGCGGCCACGGCGCTGCGCGACGGCGCGTCACTGGTGACCGCGTCGGGCGACAAGCTGCTCGGCGGCCCGCAGTGCGGGCTGCTGCTCGGCGAGGCCGACCTCGTGCAGTCGCTGCGGCGGCACCCGTTCGCCCGTGCCGTGCGGGTCGACAAGCTCACCCTCGCCGCGCTCGAGGCGACGCTCGGCGGGCCCACCCCTCCCGTGCTCGCGGCGCTCGCCGCCGACCCCGACGACCTGCTCGACCGGGCACGCCGGCTCGCCGTCGCGATCGGCGGCGGCATCGCGTCCGCAGCACCCTCCGAGGGTCGCGTCGGCGGCGGCGGTGCTCCCGGGCGTTCCGTTGCCCAGCGCGGCGGTCGTCCTCCCGCCGTCGATGGCCGAGCCGCTGCGGCTGGGGGAGCCCTCGGTGGTCGGTCACGTCCACGACGGGCGCCTGCACCTGGACCTGCTCACCGTGCCCGAGGGGCGCGACGCCGACCTGGTCGAGGCCGTGCGCCGGGCAGCGGCTGCCGCGTCGGGGGTCGGGTGACGTGCACGTCGTCGTGACCGCGGGCCACGTCGACCACGGCAAGTCGACGCTCGTCCGGGCCCTCACCGGGACCGACCCCGATCGCCTGGCGGAGGAGCGGCGGCGCGGGCTGTCGATCGAGCTCGGCTACTGCTGGACCGACCTCGACGGCGTGGGCGAGGTCGCGTTCGTCGACGTCCCGGGGCACGAGCGCTTCATCGCCACGACCCTGTCGGGGATGGGACCGGTGCCCGTCGCGATGCTGGTCGTCGCCGCGGACGACCCCTGGATGCCGCAGGCCGCCGAGCACCTGGCCGCCCTCGACGCCCTCGGCGTCTCCCGAGGAATTGTCGTGGTGACAAGATCCGACCTCGCGGACCCCGCGCCTGCCGTGTCCCGCGCACGCACGGAGGTCGACCGGACCTCACTGGCCGGCGCTCCTGTCGTCGCGGTGAGCGGACGCACCGGGCAGGGCCTCGACGAGCTGCGGGCCACCCTGGCGTCGGTCCTGACGAGCGTGCCGCCGCCGGCGCCCGACGCCCCCGTGCGGCTGTGGGTCGACCGGCGCTTCCACGTCCGCGGCGCGGGCACCGTCGTGACCGGCACCCTGCCCGCCGGCACCGTCGCGGTCGGTGACGTGCTCGCCGTGGGGGAGTCCGAGGTGCGGGTGCGGGGCGTCGAGGCCCTCGGCACCGCACGCACGTCGGTCTCCGGTGTCGCCCGGGTCGCGCTCGACCTCGGCGGGCGAGCGCCGGAGGTCAGCCGGGGCGATGCGGTCGTGACCGGCGGCGCCTTCCTGCCGACCCGCCACGTCGACGTCCGGGTGACGGGGCCCGAGGACCTGCCCGCGAAGCCCTTGCTGCACGTGGGATCCGCGCTCCTCGCGGTCCACGCACGGCCCCTCGACGCCGGCCTCGTCCGGCTCACCCTCGAGCGTCCCCTGCCGCTCGTGGTCGGCGACCGCGCGATCCTGCGCGACCCGGGGAGCCGCGCGCTGTGGGGCGTGCGGGTCCTCGACCCCGCCCCGCCGTCCCTGCGGCGCCGCGGTGCGGCCGCGGCTCGTGCGGGCGCCCTCCGAGCGCACGACGGGACCGCGGCAGCCGAGCTCGACGTGCGTGGCGTCGTACGCCGGTCGCTGCTCGAGCGCATCGGCGCACCCACCGACCCGCTCCCAGAGGGTGCCCTGGCGCAGGGGGACTGGCTGGTCGCACCGCGGCTGGCCCGCGACCTGCGGCAGCGGCTCGCCGGCCTGGTCGCCACGCGGCCGGTGGCTCCTGGCGAGGCCGCGAACGAGCTGGGCCTGCCCGACCCCGCCCTGGTCCTCGAGCTGGTCGCGCCGCCCCTGCGGGTCGAGGACGGCCGGGTGACCACCGGCTTCGCGGTGCCGGAGCGGCTGCGGGCGGCTGCCGAGCGGCTGTGCGCGGAGACCGACGGCTTCGCGGCCGTCGAGGCCGGGCGGCTCGCCGAGCTCGGCCTCGGGCCATCGGAGCTGGCCCTGCTCCACCGCGCCGGTCTGCTGCTGCGGGTGGACCCCAAGGTGGTCCTCCCGCCCGGTGCCGACGGCCGCGCCGTGCAGGTCCTGCGCGGGCTGGAGCAGCCGTTCACCACCAGCGCCGCCCGCCAGGCGCTCGGCACGAGCCGGCGCGTCGTCCTGCCGCTGCTGGCACACCTCGACCGGACCGGCCGCACGGTCCGCCTGGCTGACGACCGCAGACGCCTGCGCACCTGAGCCCCTCACCCGGATGGGCCATGCGAGAGGTGCCTCTCAGCCCTCGCCCCACGGACGAGGGGGCAGCAGACTGGCGGCCATGTCCCCCTGCAGACGCCGCCCCGCCGACCACGCGACCGACCACAGCACCTCGTGATCTCGACCCAGCGCGTCGCCGGTCGGTCCGGGTCCGGCCGGCCGGTCCTCGAGCAGCTCAGGGTCGCCGGCGACAACCCGCTGATGTCCTCCTTCCCGCGCGGGGCGGTGTTCACCTTCGACCACGACCTGCGCTACCTGTCGGCGGGCGGGCTGGGACTGGCCGACGTCGGGCTGTCGCGCGAGCTGCTGGAGGGACGCACGATCTTCGAGGTCTTCCCGCCCGAGACCGTCGCCACCATCGAGCCGCTCTACCGCGCGGCCCTGCAGGGCGAGGAGACGACCTTCGACGTCCCCTACGGCGAGCGCGTGTTCGAGCAGCGGCTCGCGCCGGTGACCGAGGGCGGACAGGTCGTCGCGGGGATGGGCTACACCCACGACGCGACGCAGGTGCGCGCCGCGCGCCAGGCGCTCCTCGACTCCGAGCGTCGCCTCCGCCTGACCTTCGACAACGCTCCCATCGGGGTCGCGATCGTGGAGCTGGACGGCCGGTGGCGCGAGGTCAACGCCGCCGTCACGACGCTGACCGGCTACCCCCGCGAGCAGCTGCTGCAGATGACGTTCCAGGACATCACCCACCCCGACGACCTCGGGCTGGACCTCGAGCACGTGCAGCAGCTCGTGGCCGGCGAGATCGCGTCCTACCAGATGGAGAAGCGCTACATCACCGCGTCCGGCTCGGTGGTGTGGGTGCTGCTGTCGGGCGTGCTCGTCCGGGACGACGACGACCAGCCGCTCTACTTCATCGCTCAGATCCAGGACATCACCGAGCGCCGGCGGCAGCACACGGCGTTGCAGGACCTCACCGCGATGCTCGCGCACGACCTGCGGACCCCGACGACGGTGATCACCGGCTACCTCGACCTCGTGCTGTCCTCCTGGGGCGAGCAGGACGCCGGAGCAGCAGCACGACATGCTGCAGCGCGTGTCCACGGCCGCCCGCTCCATGCAGGCCCTGCTGGAGAACGCGCTGACGGCCACGGCGCTGGACTCCCAGGGCCTCGTGCCGACCCCGCGCGAGATCGACCTGCCCGACGTCGTCGACCTCGTGCTGGCCGGGGTGCCCCACGACAGCGTGCAGGTGGACCGCAGCTGGTTGGCCGGGCTGAGCTGCTGGGCGGACCAGTCCCACCTGGTGCAGGTCCTGTCCAACCTGGTGACCAACGCGGTGAAGTACGGCGGCGGCGCCATCGAGATCGCCGGGTGCCACGACGGCGACGAGACGCTGCTCGCGGTGTCCGACCACGGCCCGGGCGTGCCGCGCTCGTTCGTCCCCGACCTCTTCGAGCGGTTCAGCCGCTCCGAGGGTGCCCGGCAGGGCAGGCAGAAGGGCAGCGGTCTCGGGCTCTACATCGTGCGGGACCTGCTCGCCCTCAACGGAGGGAGCGATCACCTACGGCGACACCCCGGGGGGCGGAGCCACCTTCACCGTCCGGCTCCCGTCGCAAGGGCCCGTCCGGGACTGAGCTGACGGCAACCTCACACCGCCGGAGGCTGCGGAGCACCCCGCATCGGCGAGATGATGGAGACGTCTCCGAGGAGGCGACTCAGCGATGACCGATCGTCCGCGACTTGTCCCCGCCCTGCTGCTGGCCGTCGCCGCCGGCGCGACCGCCGTACCCCTGCTCGGACCGCTGGTCCTGGGCGTCCTGGACTACCACGTGTCCGGTGGTGCCTCCGACCAGGTCCGCGGCGGTGACGTGGCCGGGCTGCTCCTCGTCGCTCCGGTCGCCGCGACCGCGGCCTGGCGGGTCCGCCGGCGCCTGGCCGGGGGGTACGCGCTGGCCCTGCCGCCGGCGGCGTACGGGCTCTACGCCTGGAGCCAGGCCACGATCAGCGGCGACCTGGGACGGTACGCCGGCAACGCGGAGCGGTTCTTCCCGCTCTTCGCGACGCTCGTGGTGTGCTGCGGAGCGGTGCTCGTGCTGGCCGGACGGGAGGTGCTGCGGGCCGAGCCCCCGGCGCACTCGCGTCGGTTGCGCCGGGCGTGCGGGTGGTACTTCCTCGCCGCCGCAGCCTTCCTGCTCGTCGGCCTGCACCTGCCCGGGCTCGTCGACTCGTGGCGCGAGCAGCCGCAGGGCGCGGAGTACGCCGCCGACCCGGTCGTCTTCTGGGTGGTCAAGCTGATGGACCTGGGCTACGTCGTGCCGCTGCTCGCCGCCGTCGGGGTCGCCCTGCTGCAGGGGCGGAGCACCGCGGTCGCGCTCCTCGCGCCCGTCTCCGGCTGGTGCGCCCTGCTGGCCTCCTCGGTCGCGGGCATGGCGGTCGTCATGCTGGCCACCGACGCGGCGGGCGCGTCGCCCGGCCTGGCCGTCGGCATGGTGACCGCAGCGATCGCGGCCGTCGCCCTCGCGGTGCGGGCGTACCTGCCGATCGTCGCTCCGGCGCGGGAGCGTCCGGTCACGAGGTCGCCGGCTGCACCAGCTCGCGTGTGATCCCGGCCAGGTCGCGGACGCCGGTCAGCCCCATGGTCAGGTCCAGCTCGCCGACGACGTTGCCGATGACCTCCTCGATGCCCTGCTGACCGGCGAGCGCCATGCCGTAGACGTAGGACCTGCCCAGCAGGACCGCGTCCGCGCCGAGCGCCCGGGCGACGTACACGTCGGCGCCCGACCGCACCCCGCTGTCGAGCAGGACCGTCGGCTCGGGCCCGACCTCGTCGCGGATCGCGACGAGCGCGTCGAGCGAGGCGATCGCGTTGTCCACCTGGCGTCCGCCGTGGTTGGAGACGACGAGGCCGTCGACGCCGAGGTCGAGTGCGCGGCGCGCGTCGTCGGGGTGCAGCACGCCCTTGAGCACGACGGGGAGGTCGGTGCGCTCGCGCAGGGTCGCGAGGTGGTCCCAGGACAGGCCGGGGTTGGAGTAGACGTCGAGGAACGTCTCCACCGCGGCCCGCGGGTCGGCCGAGCGCAGGTTGTCCAGGAAGGTGCCGGGGTGGTTGCGCAGGATGTCGACCAGGGACCTGACGGCGGCCAGGGTGACGTCGGGCTTGGGTCCTGCGATGGGGTGCGCGATCCGCTCGCGCACGAGCTCCAGGAAGCGGGAGTCCCGGGTGTACTGCGCGATCCCGATCCCGCGGCTGAACGGCAGCGACCCCAGGTTGAGGTCGCGCGGCCGCCACCCGAGCTGCGTGGTGTCCAGCGTGACCACGACCGCGCCGGCGTCGATGCCGGCCGCGCGGTCGAGCAGGCTCTGGACGAGGCCCTCGTCCTTGCTCCAGTAGAGCTGGAACCACCGCGCCGCACCCGGCGAGACCTCGTCCATCGCGGCGGCGCACTCCTCCATCGAGGAGCTGCCCTGGTTGGAGAAGACGTACGGCGCCCCGGTCGCCGCCGAGGCCCGCGCCGTCAGCAGGTCGGCGTCGGGACGGACCAGTCCGCAGGCGCCGATCGGGGCCAGCAGCACGGGCGCCGGCAGCCGCCGCCCGAACAGGTCGACCGACAGGTCGCGCTCGGCCGCGCCCGCGGCCATCCTGGGCACCACCTGCCACTTGTCGAAGGCGGCACGGTTGCGGCGCACGGTCCGCTCCTCGCCGGCGCCGCCCGCGATGTAGGCCCAGGCCCGCGGGCTCATCTTGCGCCGGGCGCGCGCCTCCAGGGTCGGGGCGTCGGTGGGCACCGCGGGCTTCCGCCCGGAGACCCCCGCGCGGTAGATCGCCGACTGTCGCGCCAGGCCAGGGCCGGCGGACACGGCCGGGGTCGACATCGAGGTGCTGCTGCTGGTCACGGGCCGTCTCCTGGGTCGGGTCGAGGACCGGCTCAGGCTAGACGAGGACCGCCACCCCGCGTACGTGGGCGAGGCTCGACCTCATGACGGGCGACGACGCGGTGAGCGAGCTCGAGCGCTGGCTCGCGGCCGGAGGTGAGGGCAGGGTCCTGGCCGAGAGGGGCGGGGACCTCGTGGTCGGGCTCTTCACCTGCGACGGGGGCGAGCAGATGGGACAGGTGGTCGGTCCGGCGGCCGGGCTGCGCGTCCGTCCTGGAGCGCTCCTGACCCGGCACCCGTTCGGCTGAGGCGACCGAGCCCGGTGCGCCCCTAGGCTGCGGGCGGCCGGTGACTCGGGAAACCCGGCCGCGGAGGGGACATGAAGCAGATGGTGGTCGGGCTGCTGGTCGTCGTGGGGGTGTTCACGATCCGGTCCGTGGTTCGCCGGCCGCCGAGGGTGGCGGACCGGCCGCACCGCCGGCGCCCTGCCGAGCGCGAGGCGAGCAGCGCGGCCGTCGACGAAGGCCCGCGGCGAGCACGCTGAGGCCCGCCGCGAGCCGCGGCACCCGAGGCGCCACGAGCAGCGGCGCCCGCGGCCGAAGGCGAGGAGCACGTGCGCCCCGGTGCCGCCCACGCCGACGCAGTCGCCTGGCGGGCGTGGTCGCGGCTGACCACGGGAAGGGCGCGTTGCTCGAGGGGCGGGCGGGTCGCTGCTCGACCACCGGTCCCTCTGGGACGATGGGTGCTCGTGACCTGGCGTGACCGACTGCGGGCGATGCGGATCGACCTGACCCCGCTGCGGGAGTCCCGCGACTTCCGGCTGCTGTTCTCCGCGGGCACGGTGTTCTACCTCGGCGGGATGGTCAGCTACGTCGCGATCCCGTTCCTGATCTACCGCCTGACCGGCTCCAACTTCGCCGTCGGCGCCGTCGCCCTGGTCGAGCTGGTGCCGCTGGTCGTCTTCGGGCTGTACGGCGGCGCGCTGGCCGACCACGTCGACCGGCGCAAGCTCCTGGTCGGCACCGGGGTGGCCCAGGCGCTGCTCACCGCCGTGCTCGCGGTGAACGCCGTCCAGGACCGGCCGAGCGTCGCGCTGATCTTCGTGGTCGCCGCCTTCCTCACGAGCGCGAGCGCCCTGCAGCGACCGAGCCGCGAGGCGGTGATGCCCCGCACCGTCCGCCACGACCAGATCACCGCCGGCAACGCGCTGACCAGCCTCGGCATGCAGGCCGGCGTGCTCCTCGGCCCGGCGATCGGCGGGCTGCTGATCGCCTACGCCGGCATCGGCTGGTGCTTCGTGATCGACGTGGTCGGGCTGGTCGTGGCGACCCTCCTCTACGCCGCGATGCGGCCCTACCCCCACGTCGAGGCCACGACGCCGCCCAGCCTGCAGGGGATCGCGGAGGGCATGCGCTACGCGATCCGCCGCCGCGACCTGATGGGCACCTACCTCGTCGACATCGCCGCGATGTTGCTGGCGATCCCGGTGGTCCTGTTCCCGGCGCTGGTGGAGGACGTCTTCGAGCGCCCCGAGCTGCTCGGGATGCTCTACTCCGCCGAGACCGTCGGCGCGGTCGTCGCCACCGCGCTGTCGGGGTGGACCGGCCGGGTCCATCACCACGGGCGCGCGATCGTGGTCGCCGCGGCGACGTACGGCGGGTTCATCGCGTTGGCCGGTCTGGCGCCGACGATCTGGCTGTGCGCCGTGGCCCTGGCCGGCGCGGGTGCGGCCGACATGGTGTCGGCGGTGTTCCGCGGCACCGTCTGGAACCAGACGATCCCCGAGCACCTGCGCGGTCGGCTGGCCGGCATCGAGATGCTGTCCTACTCGCTCGGTCCCCTGGGCGGGCAGGTCCGCGCGGGCGTGGTCGCCGACGCGTGGAGCGTGCGGGCCTCGATCACCTCCGGCGGCCTGGCCTGCGTCGGCGGCGTGCTGCTGACCGCGGCGTGGCTGCGCGACTTCTGGTCCTACGACGCGCGCACCGACCCCTACGCCGTCGCCGAGCGAGAGCTGCGCGCGGCGCGCGGAGAGGAGCCGGGAGCCTAGAGGCGGCGTCCCACCGAGTCGACGATCCGTTCGGCGACCACCCTGAGCTTGGTGTTCTGCTCGTTGCTCATGCGCACGATGCGGTGCCAGGCCTCGTCGGGACCGACTCCCAGTGAGCTCATCACGATGCCCTTGGCCTGCTCGATCGTGGCGCGCGACTGCAGGGCCTGGTGCATCTGCTCCTCGAGCGCGGCCAGCGCGTCGTCCAGCTCGTGCAGGTGCACCGTGGCACCGACGCTCGCGGAGAGCAGCTCGATCAGGGCGGTGGAGTCGTGGTGTCCGCGTGGGAGGTAGGCGGTCAGCGTCCCGACGACGTGCGACCCGGAGCGGAGAGGGGCGGCGACAGCTCCGGCGGCCTCGACGGGCAGGTGTGCGGGCAGTCGCGGCCAGCGAGGGTCGGTGCCCAGGTCGTCGGCCGACACCGTCGTGTCCCGCGCGTGGGCGTCGAGGGTGGGGCCCTCGCCGGCCGTGACCTGTGCGCCGTCCAGCCGTGCGGCGAGCCACGAGCTGGTCGCCAGGGTCGTGGGCTCGTCTGGTCGCCCGAGGCTGAGGCTCACCGCCGTGCCGGGCCCCAGCGCCTCGGCGCAGGCGCGGCACGCGTCGTGCACGAAGGTCTGGTCGTCCGCCTCCGTGGCCGAGAGTCGCAGGACCGAGGTCAGGGTGGAGACCATGGCGCTCGTGGTGGCGTCCCGCTGCGGGTCGAGCACCCACCAGGTCTCCGCGTCGGCCGGTCCCCCGGGGCCGGCCGCACCGCTGCCGGCGAGCCGGACAACCACTGGCGCGGCAACGGGCCGGCCGACCAGCGCGAGCCGCGCAGACGCCGGGCGACCGCGGCGGACGAGGCTGACCAGGTCGCGGACCGCGGCGCGGTCCTCGCCGGCGAACAGGGTGGCCAGGGGCTTGCCCAGCACGGACCGCAACGGCTGCCCGAGCAGCGCCATCGCCGGTGGGTTGAGGGAGCGGACGGCGCCGTAGCGGTCGGTGAGCAGCACGGGCACCGGCAGCACGGCCAGCGTCTGCTCCTGCTGGAGGCGGACGCCGTGGTGCGACTCCAGGAGCCGGGCGACCAGCTCGTGCTGCGTGCGCACCTCCTGGTCGGCGACCCGCAGCTCCTCGTAGGCGGTCTCGAGCTGCTGCACGAGCGCGGCGTCGTCGGACTGCGACGGGGGGAAGTGGGTACGACGGAGTCCGGCTGCCAGGCGTTCGAGCTCTGCGGTGAAGCCGGGCGACCCTGGCCTCCGACCGGACTCGTCGCGGGCGGTCCCAGATCCCACGGCCGAGGAGGAGGAGCGGGTGGACATCGTTGGCTCCGTGGAGGTGGAGTGCCGGGCGACCTGGCGCCACGCGGTCAGATCCATCATGCCCCCGGACGTGACAGGTCGGCCAGGGTCCGGGAGGCTGGTGCCATGACACGGCCCGAGCTCGAGCCCGAGCGCGGGGCGAGCGCCCCGGCCGGGGTCCCGGTCATCGCCGTCGGTGCCTCGGCGGGCGGCGTCGAGGCCCTGCGCGACCTGGTCCGCCTCCTCCCCGAGGACCTTGCCGCGTGTGTGCTCATCGTGCTGCACGTGGCCCCAGGGTCGCCCAGTGCGCTGTCGGCGATCCTGCGCCGCTCCACCCGCCTGACCGTGCTCACGGCCCGGCACGGGGACGTCCTGCGCCCCGGCACGGTGCTCGTGGCCCAGCCGGACCACCACCTGCTCGTCACCGACGGCGAGGTGGTGCTGACCCACGGGCCGACGGAGAACGGGCACCGCCCGGCCGTCGACGTGCTGTTCCGCTCCGCGGCACGGGCCAAGGGTGCGCGGGTGGCCGCCGTCGTGCTGTCCGGCGCCCTGGACGACGGGGCCGCCGGCTCGCTGGCGGTCGCTGCCGGCGGGGGACTGGTGCTCGCGCAGGACCCCGACGAGGCCCTCTACCCCAGCATGCCGGAGGCGGCGGTGCGTCACGCCGGCGCGCGGCGCCTGCCGGTGGGCGAGATGCCCCGAGCGCTGCGGGAGTGGCTCGCGGGGCTGACGGACCAGCCGCCGGGACCCGGGACGGCGCCCCACCTGGAGATGGAGGTGCGCCTGGCCGAGCTCGACCCCGACGCCGTCCACGCCCTCGATCGTCCCGGTGACCCGGCGGGCTTCGGCTGCCCCGACTGCGCGGGAGCCCTGTTCCAGGTCGAGGAGGGCGGGCTGCGGCGCTACCGCTGCCGGGTCGGGCACGCGTGGTCCCCCGAGAGCCTGCTGACGCAGCAGACGATCGCCATGGAGGGCGCACTGTGGATGGCGCTGCGCACCCTGCAGGAGAAGGCGGCGCTCAACCACGACATGGCGTCCCGGGCGCACGAGGACGGACACGCGCTCACCGCGGGCAGGTTCGAGTCCAGCGCGGGAGAGACTCTCCGAGCGGCCGAGCTGGTGCGCCGGCTGATCCAGGACATCGGCAGCACCGGCCTGCCGCACGACCTCACCGACGAGGTCGGGGAGCGCGCGGGCACGGACTGAGAGGACGACGGTGACAGGCAAGGGACGCGACGGGGACGGGGGCGAGAGGGACGTGCGGCACGAGGAGACCGACGCCGGCTTCGAGGCGCTGCTCCAGCACATCAAGGAGCAGCGGGGCTTCGACTTCACCGGCTACAAGCGCGCCAGCCTGCTCCGTCGCGTGCGCCGCCGCATGGAGGTCGTCGAGGCCGCCGACTACGAGGAGTACCTCGACCGGCTGCTGCTGCACCCTTCCGAGTTCACCCAGCTGTTCAACACGATCCTGATCAACGTCACCGGCTTCTTCCGCGACCCCGCCTCGTGGGACTACCTGCAGACCGAGCTGCTGCCGGACATCCTCGAACGCCGGCAGGGCCAGCCCGTCCGCGCCTGGGTGGCCGGCTGCGCCTCGGGCCAGGAGGCCTACACCCTGGCGATGGTGCTCGCCGAGGAGCTCGGGACCGAGGCGTTCCGGGAGCGGGTCAAGATCTACGCCACCGACGTCGACGAGGAGGCGCTGACGCAGGCCCGGCAGGGGATCTACACCGAGCAGGAGATGACCGGCGTCGAGCCCGCGCTGCGGGAGAAGTACTTCGAGCCGGTCGGTGACCGCTTCGCCTTCCGCAAGGAGCTGCGCCGCTCGGTCATCTTCGGCCGCAACGACCTGGTGCAGGACGCGCCGATCTCCCACGTGGACGTGCTCACCTGCCGCAACACGCTGATGTACTTCAACGCCGAGGCGCAGACCCAGATCCTCGGACGCCTCCACTTCGCGCTGCGGCCCCACGGCGTGCTGTTCCTCGGCAAGGCCGAGATGCTGCTGAGCCACACGGCGTACTTCCGGCCGCGCGAGCCCAAGAGACGCTTCTTCCAGAAGGTCCAGGTGGACACCGACGACCGTCGGATCCGGGTGCCCGGTCCCGTTGTCGGCGGCGACGGCATCGGTCCGTCGGTGACCGCCGACCTCCTGCAGGCGGCCCTGATGGCCTCGGCGTCGGCGCAGATCGTGCTCGACCCGGAAGGTCGGCTGGTCCTCAGCAACCACCGGGCGGCGCACCAGTTCGGCCTCACCGCCCGGGACCTGGGTCGACCCGTCCAGGACCTGGAGATCTCCTACCGTCCGGTCGAGCTGCGAGCTGCTCTCCAGGACGTCCGGGGCCTGCGCCGGCCCGTGGTGCTGCGCGACGTCGAGCACCACCGCGGCGGCGAGCACGTGACCTACGACGTGCACCTGGCGCCGCTGGTGGCCGAGACGGGGGCCGACATCGGCGTGACGGTGGTCTTCACCGACGTCACCCAGACCCGGCTGCTGCAGGTCGAGCTCACCCAGGCCAACCGCCAGCTCGAGGTCGCCTACGAGGAGCTGCAGAGCACCAACGAGGAGCTGGAGACCACCAACGAGGAGCTGCAGAGCACGGTCGAGGAGCTCGAGACCACCAACGAGGAGCTGCAGAGCACCAACGAGGAGCTCGAGACGATGAACGAGGAGCTGCAGTCGATCAACGACGAGCTCCACCTCAGCAACGAGGCACTCCGGGAGGGCCAGGACGAGGTCCAGCGGGTCAACCGCTTCATGGCCGCCGTGCTGGGCAGCATGGACTCCGGCGTCGCGGTCGTCGACGGCGACCTGCGCATCCTGGCCTGGAACTCCCGGGCCGAGGACCTGTGGGGGGTGCGCTCCGACGAGGCCGTGGGCGAGCACCTGATGAACCTCGACATCGGGTTGCCTGTCGAGAACCTGCGCCAGCCCCTGCGTGCCCGGATCGCGAGCGACGACGGCAGCGCGCACCAGGAGGTGCTCGACGCGGTCAGCCGCCGCGGCCGGCAGGTCCGGGTCCGGGTCACCGTCACCCGCCTGGAGGGCCACGACCAGGGCGGGCCGTGCGCCATGCTGGCGATGGACGTGGTGCCCGAAGGGGCGAGCCCGACCGGGTGAGCGCCGAATCGCCGGTGCGTGCCGCGGGTACGGTGGGACCAGGACAGCGCGTCGCGCCCGGGCGGGGTGGCAGATGCGACGACGAACGCCGGGAAGGTCCCAGGTGGGGACGGATGACTGAGCCGTACCGCGACGTCGTCGCGCGAGACTCCGCGATCACGCGCAGCCGGTTGCTCAGGGAGTGGTCCCGGGGCCTGCGGGAGTCGAGCCTGGTTGCGCGCCACCGGTCGGACGAGCTCGTGCAGGAGTGCACCCGGAGGCGAGGCGTGGCACAGGTCCTGACCGCACCCGAGGAGCCGTCCGAGGCGATCGGTCGGGTGCCGGTGGAGCCGGCCATCGGCGACGTGCCGGTGGTGGACCTCTTCGTGATCCTGGTGGAGAACCACCACCTCGAGGTCCGGGACGCCGTGGCCCGGCTGACGGTCGGGATGCTCGCGGCCGGCTACCCCGCCGACAGCGAGCACGTCTCCGCGACCGACGCGATGGACATCCTCGAGGGGATCCTCGGGACCGGGAGTGGCTGACCAGCCGACGGGTAGGCCTGGAGCCATGAGCCGGACACACGAGGACCAGCCGCCGGACCCCCGGGTGGAGAGCCGCGCCGAGCTCCTGCCCGAGGAGCAGGCTGCCGGCAGCGAGGACGCCGAGGGCCAGGCAGAGGCCATCCTGGAGGACTCCGAGCGCCGCACGCAGGACCCCTCGGGGACCCGCGCCTCCTCCAGCCAGACGCTGGGCGAGGACTGAGCCGGGCTCGGTCAGGAGTCCTGAGCCAGCGCCTCCGCGCGTGCCTTCAGGTCGGCGGCGTGACGCTCGAAGCCGCGCTGCACCCGCCCGGGCCCGGCGAGGGCGACCAGCGGGCCGCTGAACTCCTCGACGGTCTCGTAGCGCGTGGGCCCGCCCGGTGCCTGCCTCAGCCGCTGGTGCCGCGTGCCACGCACCAGGCCGAGCCTGGCCGGCCAGCCCTCGAAGACGTACGCCAGGTGGGCGACCCGCACGCCGGCGGCGTCCTGGGGGGCCTGGAGCCGCGTGATCCGCTCGGGCGAGGTGACCCGCCGGCCCCCCGGGGTGAACTCGACGTGCAGCCGGATCGGGTCCCCGACGGCCGGCGGGCTCGGGCACTCCGCCTCCCGCACGAAGGAGTTCCACTCGCCGTACCGGGCCGTGTCCACCATCACCGCCCACACCACCTCGATCGGCGCGTCGATCTCCACGGAGGCCTCGGGGTTGCGCATGGGCGGGATTGTGCCGCACGGCTCCGCCGTGCCCCGCCGCGTACTCCGCCGTACGTGCTGTCCCGAGCGAGATGCTCGACTCGTACGGCGGAGTACGCGCGGGGGCGGGTGCGCTCGGTGGTGGCGACTGAGCTCAGCGGGGTGCGCACCCCCGGGTGACGGGGTCGTCGTTTGCCTCCTCCCGGTCGGGGGCAGGGGAGAGGCATGAGTGAGGACCAGCTGCAGCCCTACGACACCCTGGACGACCGCGGCGTGGAGGACGTCCTCGACGAGGGCTACTCGCCGCCGGAGAAGCTGCGCGGCAGCCGCGCCCACGGGACCACCCCGGCCGAGGTCGCCGAGGGGGAGTCCCTGGAGGACCGGGTCGCGCAGGAGGAGCCCGAGCCCGACCCCTACGAGGAGGTCCGCGCCGGCATCCCCGACGAGGAGTCCGGGGAGAACGTCGGCGAGGAGCGTGCGGGCCGGCTCACCGCACCCGACGAGGGCCTGCGCGAGGACACCGAGAAGGACCTGGTGGCCGACGACCACGGCATCGACGGCGCCGCCGCCAGTGCCGAGGAGGCCGCGGTGCACGTGATCGAGGACGACGCGGACCCCACCACCCTCTGACCCGGGCCGGTCAGGCGCGCTCGACCATCCCGAACGGCACCGTGTAGGTCCCGGAGGGGACCCGCAGGTGGTAGCGGGTCCGCCCCACCTTGACCACGCGCCCGACCTGCCCGTGCAGCACGCCCGGTGCCAGCACGCGCGCCCGCGACCCGACCCCCAGCCGCTGCAGCAGCGCCCCGCGGCGCAGGGCCGCGAGCTCGGCGGCGTAGGTCGGGTGCAGCGTCTCCGGGGCCACCACGCGGCCGTGGTGGCTCCAGGTGAACACCCGCTCCAGCGTCGGCCGCGAGGCGCAGGGACGGCACAGCAGCACGCGGTCCGGACGCCGGTGGCGATCGGCGGTGTGTCCCTGGGGGCACACCCCCACCCACGCGCCGGTCACCCGCGGCGAGGTCGCGTCCACGCACCGCTGGCCGCTGCAGCCGATGCGGCGGGCGATCGCGCGCCAGCCCGGGCCGTGGCCGGCTCGCGGCCCGGCCAGGGCGTGGGCGATCTCGTGCAGGATCGTGTCGCGCACCTCCTCCTCCGAGTGCAGTGCGGTCAGCGGCGCCGAGAGCCCGATGACCCGGTCGGCGTAGCGACAGATGCCGGCGCGGCGCTTGGCCCGGTCGAGCTCCACGCGCCAGCCGACGAGCCCGTGCTGGTCGATGAGGGCGGTGGCGAGGGCGCGGGCGGCGGCGAGCTCCATGACCGGGAGGTTAGGCGGCCCCGCCGACAAGCCCCGAACCGTGTCTGATCCGTCCGGCTCGGGCCCTCCGGACCTGTCGCCCGCGCCGCGCCCGGGGCAGCATGGTCGGGGCGCCCCGTCGTCCCCAGGAGGTGGCCGTGACCGTGGGCTACGAAGGCCTCAAGGCCGAGCAGCACCGCACCTGGAGCAGCGGCGACTACGCCAACGTCGCGCGCCTCACCGTCCCGATCGCGCACACGCTCGTCGAGGCGGTCGACCCGGCGCCGGGGAGCCGGGTCCTCGACGTCGCCACCGGCACCGGGCACGCGGCCCTGGTCGCGGCCCGCCGGTTCTGCGAGGTGACCGGCCTCGACTACGTCCCGGCGCTGGTCGAGCGGGCACGCGCCCGGGCCCACGCCGAACGACTCGAGGCGCAGTTCGAGGTCGGCGACGCCGAGGCGCTGCCCTTCCCCGACGCCTCGTTCGACGCGGTGCTGTCCGCGATCGGCGTCATGTTCGTCGCCGACCACCAGCGTGCGGCCGAGGAGCTGGTGCGCGTGTGCCGCCCCGGCGGGCGCATCGGCGTGGCGTGCTGGACCCCGGACGGGTTCGTGGGGCGGCTGCTGCGGGTCGTCTCGGCTCACGCGCCCCCGCAGCCCGGGGTGCAGCCGCCGACCCGGTGGGGCAGCTCGGGCGTGGTCGCCGCGATGCTCGGCAACCGCGTCGAGGACGTCGAGGAGAGCGTGGAGACGGTGCGCGAGCGCTTCCTCGACGCCGAGCACTTCGCCGACCTGTTCCTGACCGACTACGGCCCCACCCACCAGGTGGCGCTGCGCCTGGACCCCGCGAGCCGGGAGGCCTTCCGGCAGGACCTGGTCGACCTCGCCGAGTCCTCGAACCTCGCCGACGACGGCACGCTGGCCACCGAGTGGGACTACCGCGTGGTCACCGCGAGGCGGCGCTGAGCGGCTGCGCGCACCTGCCGCGCGCCGACGGGGTCAGCGGCGCCGGTCGGCCGCGAACGCCACGAGGTTGACCGCGCCCCAGCCGAGGGTGGCCGCCAGCACCTTGGTGCGGGCGCTGCCGGTCGTGGTGCTGCCCAGCGTGGCGGCGTCGGTGAGGTCGCCCGCCAGCCGCAGGCCGAGCGCCACCGGCACCGCCGGGGCGGGCCCGAGCGCCCCCAGCAGCGAGATCGGCAGGTCGCGGCCGGCGTAGGTGAACGCGAGCCGGCGCGACTCGCGCGGCGTGACGTCCGCCGGCAGCAGCCGGTGCAGGTGCTCCGGCTGCGCCAGCGCGTAGCCGGCGTAGCCCGCCGTGGCGAGGGCGGCCAGCCGCGTGCGAGGGAAGGCCGGCATCAGCCGATGTCCTCGGCGGGCGGGTGCGGCACGTTGTCGCCGTCGACCTCCGCGGACGGGATGTCACCGGCCGAGGGCGCACCGTCGCCGTCGGGCATCAGCTCACGCTCGGCCTCGGAGAGGTCGTTGCCGAGGTCGTCGGGGTCCTGGGCGTCGGGCGGGGTCATCGTCATGGGGCTCTCCGGGGTGCGTCGGGGCCGACCTCCGGACGGTCAGCCGGTGGGGGCGTCGTACCCCGCGACCGGTGCGGCAACCCCGGCGAGCCGGACCCGCACCTCGTCGGCGACCGAGAACGCGCCGCCGAGGAACCGCACCGGCCGCACCCCGAAGTCGCTCTGCCGCACCGTCTCCTCGACCCTCAGCAGGTCGCCGTCGCGGGCGACCCGGACGACGCAGGCGCGGCACCGGCCGGCGACCCGCAGCGTGCCCCGCAGGAGCCACCCGTCGCCGTCCGGCTCGACGGTCTCGGCACACAGCTCGATCCGCGGGTGGTCGGCGTCCCGGAGCTCCTTGAGCGCCCGGCGCCGGACGACCGCCTTCTCCGCCGACGACAGGCCCTTGAGCCCGCCCTCGCCGTGGACCACCTCGATGCCCTCGACCGGGACCGTGACGCGCACGGCGGTGGGCACCCCGTCGGCATGGCTCACCTGCGCGCGCCAGCCGTGCCAGCGCAGCCTCAGCGCGTGCCCGAGCCGCGCGGCCGGGCCCTCGACCTCGGTGAGGACGAGCAGGTCGCCGTCACCGGCGTCGTACGTCCACAGGCCCATAGGGGTGGAGTCAACCAGCGCGGTCCCACCCGTTTCCACGCGATCTGCGTCACCCGGGAGCGATCCGAGGCGCTTCGGCGGTGAGTCCGGGCGGGAGCGGGGTACGTCCTCGCCATGACCTCGTTGTGGCACGCCACCCACCAGCCCAGCACCGACCGAGCCCACACCCAGGAGCCCCTGCCGGACCACGCCGACCTCGTCGTGGTCGGTGCGGGCGTGACCGGACTGACCACCGCGCTGCTCGCTCGTCGCGCGGGCCTCGACGTGCTGCTGCTCGAGGCGCGCACGCTCGGGGCGGCCGCCACGGGCAACAGCACGGCCAAGATCAGCCTGCTGCAGGGCACGGTGCTCTCGATGATCCGCAAGCACCACGACCAGCAGGTCGTCGACGCCTACGTCCGGTCCAACACCGAGGGACGTGACCTGCTGACCGGCCTGATGGAGGAGCTGGGCGTCGCCTACCAGCGGGAGACCGCCTTCACCTACGCCAACGCCGACAAGGGGCTGCGCAGCCTCGAGCAGGAGTACGCCGCCGCCGTGGGCGCCGGGCTGCCGATGCGGTGGACCGAGACGACCGAGCTGCCCTACGAGGTCAGGGGCGCCATCGCGCTCGACGGGCAGCTGCAGGTGCACCCGATGGAGCTGCTCGAGGCGCTGGCGTCGGCGTTCGAGGCCGAGGGCGGCCGGTTCGTCGAGGGCGTGCGGGTGGTCACGGTCGGCAAGGGCGAGACCGTCGTCCACACGACCGCAGGCGACGTGCGGGCGGACAAGGTCGTCATGGCCACCGGCGCCCCGGTGCTCGACCGCGGCGCGCACTTCGCACGCGCGGTCGCCAAGCGGTCCTACGCGCTCTCGTTCGCGGTGCCGGACGACGCGACGGTGCCCCACGGGATGTACCTCTCCGCCGACGAGCCGAGCCGCTCGGTCCGCTGGGCGCCCTCGGAGCAGGGACGGCTGCTGCTGGTCGGCGGCAACGGTCACGACGTCGGCCGCGACGAGCGCACCGACCGGCGGGTCCAGCAGCTGGTCGACTGGACCCACCAGCACTGGGGGGCGGCGTCGCTGACCCACCAGTGGTCGGCGCAGGACTACGAGTTCGAGAACGTCCTGCCGGTGGTGCAGAAGCTGCCGGGCAGGGCCCAGGTGTGGCAGGCCAGCGGCTTCCAGAAGTGGGGCTTCACCAACGGCCCGGCCGCGGCGCTCGCGCTGGTCGCCGCGGTCACCGGGGAGCCGGAGCCCTCGTGGCGCCGGGGTCTCCGCCGGCGCGTGCCGGGCCTGCGCGACCTCGGGCACGCCGCGATGGCGCAGCAGAAGGTCGGCTGGCACATGACCCGCGGCTGGGCCCAGGCGCTGGTCGACGGGCAGGCCGACCCCGAGCCGGGCCAGGGCGTCGTACGCCGGGAGGGCACGCGGGTCGTCGCCACGTCCAACGTCGACGGCCGGCTCTGCTCGGTCTCGGGGGTGTGCCCCCACCTCGGCGGGATCCTCACCTGGAACCCCGCGGAGAAGTCGTGGGACTGCCCGTTGCACGGCTCGCGGTTCTCGCCCGACGGCCAGGTCCTCGAGGGTTTCGCGACGCGCGGGCTCGACTGACCGAGACGCGACCTCGGGAGCTCCCTCCGGGTACTCCGCCGTACGTGCTGCTCCGAGGCTCGGTGGCAGCACGTACGGCGGAGTACGCCGGCCAGGGTGGGTCCGGTTCGTCCGGCGGGTCAGCCCTGGTCGCGGATCGAGGTGTCGGCGCCGGCCCCGGGGGTCGAGGACTTGTCGGCGTCGCCGGGCGACCCGTGCTGGTCGTCGAACTCCGCTCCCTTGGCGGGGGTGTCGGAGGTCTTGTCGGGCACGGCGTCCGCACCCGTCACGGGTCCGTCGGTCTCGGAGACGTCGGTGCGGGTGGCGTCGGGGGCGTCGGGGCGTCGGGGGCGTCGGTCATGCGGGAGGGGTACCCGGCGCGTGCGCCGGTCAACCGGTCCGGTGCGGGCTCGCCGGGCTCAGCCGGTGGGAGCGGGGTGGTGCTGCTCGCAGTCGGTGTGGCCCTCGCGGTCGCAGCAGGTCGCCAGCGGAGGAGCGCCGACACCGCAGTGGCTGAGCTGGCGGAGCGGCTCGCCGGGGAGTGGCTCCGCGGGCGGCTCGGTGGTCTCCGCGAGCACGGTGTTGCGGATGCCGAGGGCGGCGAGCACGCCCCCGAGGACCATGAGGCCCGCGCACGCCCACAGCGCCACCGCGAAGCCGTCGGCGAAGGCGACCGGGTCGGCGTACACCTGTCCCTTCAGGCCCGCGAGCGTGGGGATCCCGGCCACGGCGACGAGGCCGCCGGTGCGGGCGACGGCGTTGTTGACCCCCGACGCCAGGCCGGCGTGCTCGTCGGGGGCGGAGGCCAGGGCGGTGGCGGTCAGCGGTGCGACCATCGTCGCCAGCCCGAGTCCCATGACGACGACGCCGGGCACGACCTCGGCGAGGTAGGAGGTGTCCGGGCCGACGCGCAGCAGGAGCAGCAGTCCCGCGGCGCAGACGAAGGGCCCGACGGTCATCTGCAGCCGCGGGCCGATCCGGGTGGCGAGCTGGCCGGAGCGCGAGGACAGCGTGAGCATCACCAGCGTGACCGGGAGCAGTGCGCTGCCGGCCGCGACGGGGCCGAAGCCCGCCACCACCTGCAGCTCGATGACCAGCAGGAAGAACGCCGCGCCGATCGCGGCGTAGACCACGAACGTCACGGCGTTCGCCGCGCGGAACTGGGCGGAGGCGAAGACCTCCGGCGGCAGCATGGGGTGCGCCGAGCGGCGCTCGACGACGACGAACGCGACGGCGGCGAGCAGGCCCAGGACGCCGGCCGGGAGCGCGAGACCGCTTCCGCTGGAACCCGCCTCGATCAGGGCGTAGCTCAGCCCCCCGAGCGCGACCGCGCCGAGCAGCGCACCGGTGAGGTCGAGCGCCCCGGGCGTGTGCGGGTCACGTGACTCGGGCACGTGGCGGGCGGCGACCCAGACCACGAGCACGGCCAGCGGCACGTTGACGGCGAAGACCCACCGCCACGACGCCACGTCGACCAGCCAGCCGCCGAGGAACGGCCCGATCGCGATGGCGATCCCGTTGAGCCCCGACCACGCGCCGATCGCGCGGGCCCGGTCCTCGGGCACGAACGAGGCCTGGAGCATGGCGAGGCTGCCGGGGGTGAGCAGCGCCGCGCCCACCCCCTGCAGGGCGCGCGCCGCGACGAGGACGCCGGCCGACGGCGCGAGCGCGCACAGCAGCGAGGCCAGCGCGAACCAGACGACGCCGACCACGAAGACCCGTCGCCGGCCCAGCCGGTCGCCGAGCCCGCCGCCGAGCAGGATGAACGCGGCGAGGGTGAACGCGTAGGCGCTGACCGTCCACTGCAGCGTGGTGAACGAGGTGTCGAAGGACTCGCCGATCGCGGGAAGCGCCACGTTGACGACGGTCGCGTCGATGCCGGCGAGCCCGGAGCCGAGGATCGTGGCGAACAGCAGCCACCGTCCCTGGGGGCTGGCGAAGGTGACCACCCGGCCAGTGTGCCCCCACCGGCACCCCGGAGGCGTTGGTCACGGCCTCCACCCGGTCGTGCGCTAGCCGGCCCGACCCCACAGCACGGTCACGGCGCCGACGCCCGCCAGCACGACGGTGCCCACGGTGAGCGCGAGCGCCATCACCCGGGCCGCAGGCAGCGTCCCGTGCACCATCCCGGCGCTCGCGCGGCGCAGCCGTCCCTCGGCCGCGACCAGCAGCGCCACCCCGGCCAGCAGGGTCGCGCCCCACACGGGGCCGGGGCCGGCGTGGACGAGCAGGGCGGCGATGCCCACGACGACCAGGCCCGTCCGGCGCCAGGCGAGCGCGGTCCGCTCCGCCTGCATCGCCGGCGGCTCGCCGGTGGTCGGGCGGTGCCTCATCGGGCGACCGCGTCGAGCACGAGGACCACGGTCACCGCAGCGACCACGAGCAGGACCAGCGCGGCCGTCCGGGGCAGCGGGGACGCCGGCAGCGGCTCGTCGGCCTGCATCGCCTCCTCGATCGCCGACCAGCGGCGGTAGGCCAGCACCGCGCCGAGCCCGCCGCTGCCCACCAGCACCAGTCCCAGGGCCGTGCGCAGCGCGTGGGAACCGGAGACCAGCTCGGAGACCGCGATGCCGCCCGCGACGAACGCCAGGCTGGTGCGCACCCAGGCCAGGAACGTGCGCTCGTTGGCCAGGGTGAAGCGGTAGTCCGCCCGGGGCGGCTCAGGCCGGTCGGGCGGGCCCGGTGGCTCGGACGGCTCGCTCATGGCGCCATGGTCGCAGCCCGTCGAGGAACCGGCCTCACACCTCGTAGACCGACACCTCGGTCGCCTTGACGCTCAGGCTCACCGCCAGCCCGGGGACCAGCCCGAGCTCGGCGACCGACTGCGGGGTCACGTCGGCGGACAGGGTGAGCGTGCCGTCGCTGCCGGTGACCCGCACCAGGTCCCCGCGTGGCTCCAGGGCGGTGACCTCGACCGCGAGGTGGTTGCGCGGCGAGCCGCCGACGTCGTGGAGGTGGACCGCGACGGCGGAGGGCCGGAAGACCGCGGTCGCGCTCGAGGAGTACGCCGGGTCGTCGCCGTGGGTGAGGCCGTGCACCTCGGTGCCGCCCGGCGTGACCAGCCGGTCGCCGCGCCAGGTCCCGCGGACCAGGTTGAGCCCCGCGACCCGGGCGGCGAACGCGCTGCGCGGCCGCGCCAGCACCTCGCCGGTCGGGCCCTCCTCGACCACGTGACCGTCCTCGACCACGGCGACACGGTCGGCGAGCAGCAGCGCGTCGAGCACGTCGTGGGTCGCGATCACCGTGGTCTGGTCGGCGAGCACCTCGCGCAGCCGGTGGCGCAGGGCAGGGGCGGTGTCGACGTCCAGGGCGGCGAGGGGCTCGTCGAGCAGCAGCAGGTCGGGCTCGGCGGCCAGCGCCCGGGCCACCGCGACCCGCTGCGCCTGGCCGCCGGAGAGCTCGGTCGCACGCGTCCCCGCCCGGTCCTCGAGGCCCACCGCAGCCAGCCACCGCAGCGCGGTCGCCCGGGCCTCGGGCCGGCGTACCCCTGCACTGCGGGGGCCGAACGCGACGTTGTCGGCGACGCTGAGGTGGGGGAAGAGCAGCGCCCGCTGGTCGAGCAGCCCGACCCGGCGCCGGTGCGGCGCCACCCACGTGCGGGTCCGCCCCTGGTGCACCGAGGTGAGCACGCGACCGCCGAGCGTGACGTGGCCGTCGTGGGGCCGCAGCAGGCCGGCGACGAGGGAGAGCAGCGTGGACTTGCCGGCGCCGTTCGGCCCGAGCAGGGCGAGCGTCTGGCCCGGCTGCACCTGCACGGCGGCGTCGAAGCCGCGCTCCGGCACGGTGGCGGCGAGGGACAGGGTCACAGGGCTCGGGCCCCCCGCCGGGTGAACGCGATGATCGTGACCGCGACCGCCACGAGGAGCAGCGACAGGGCGACCGCGGCGTCGGGGTCGGTCTCGCGCTGGAGGTAGATCTCCAACGGCAGGGTGCGGGTGACGCCCTGCAGGCTGCCGGCGAAGGTGATCGTGGCGCCGAACTCCCCGAGCGCGCGGGCGAAGCAGAGCACGGTCCCGGAGGTGAGCGCGGGCAGGACGAGCGGCAGGGTGACCCGGCGCAGCACGACGGACGGGCTCGCGCCGAGGGTCGCGGCCACGACCTCGTGGCGCAGACCCGCGGTGCGCAGCGCGCCCTCGAGGCTGATCACCAGGAACGGGAGGGCCACGAACGACTGGGCCAGCACGACGGCGGTGGTGGAGAAGGCGACCTCGATCCCTGCGACCTCGAGCGACTGGCCGAGCAGCCCGCGGCGGCCGAAGGTGTAGAGCAGCGCGATGCCGCCCACGACGGGTGGCAGGACCAGGGGCAGGAGCACCAACGCGCGCAGCAGGTCGCGGCCGGCGAAGCGCGTGCGGGCCAGCACGACCGCCAGCGGGACGCCGAGGACCAGGCAGACCAGCGTGCTGGCGGTCGAGGTGCGCAGCGACAGGCCGAGGGCCGCCCGCGACGACTCGCTGGTGACCAGCGACCCGAAGCTCGCCCAGTCCACCCGGGTGAGCATGGCCAGCAGGGGGAGCAGCATGAAGGTCGCACCCAGCGTCGCGGGCACGAACGCCCACCTGGGCAGCCCGACCGTCTCGGGACCGCGGGACCTCACGGCGCCGCGAAGCCGGCGCGGGCCAGCACCTGCCGTCCGCGGGCGCCGGCGACCAGGTCGACGAACTCGCGGGCCAGCTGCTCGTGCTCGCTGTCGGTCACCGTCGCGACCGGGTAGCGGTTGACCACGTCCCGCGCCTGGGGGACCTGGACGCCCTCGACGTCGCCGGCGGCCTCCTGGACGTCGGTGACATAGACCAGGCCCGCGTCGGCCTCGCCTGAGATCACCTTGTTGAGCACGTCGGTGACGCTCTGCTCCTCGCTGACCGGGTGCAGGTCGACCCCGGCGGCCTCCTCGAGCCGCACGGTGGCCGCGCCGCACGGCACCTGGGGCGCGCACACGACCAGCTTGACGCCGCCGCGGCCCGCGTCGGCCAGCGACCGGATCCCGGCGGGGTTGCCCGGCGGCACGGCGAGCTCGAGGGTGTTGGTCGCGAACACCTGTGCCTCGCCGACCAGGTCGTCGGCGGTCAGCCTGGCCAGGTTGGACTCGTCGGCAGTCGCCACGACGTCGGCGTCCGCGCCCTGCTGGACCTGGGCGACCAGGTCGGAGGAGCCCGCGAAGGCGAAGACCACGTCCACGCCGTCGTGGTCGGCCTCGAAGTCCCGGCCGAGCTCCTCGAAGGACCCCTGGAGCGAGGCGGCGGCGAAGACGGTGAGCGTGGTCGTGCCGGACGCGTCCGAGGACCCCGTCCCGCAGCCGGCGAGCACCGGCAGCAGGGCGAGCGGCAGCGCCGCCGCTGCGGCGGCCGCCCTCACGCCGCTGTCCTCACGCCTGCCGTCCCTCGGTCGTCTCGATGACCACGTTGGTGGACTTGATCGTGGCGACGGCCGCGGACCCGCGCTCGAGCCCGAGGTCGCGGACGGCCTCGCTGCTGACCAGGGACACGACCCGGAAGGGACCGCACTGCAGCTCGACCTGCGCCATCACGCCGTCGACCTGCAGGTCGGTGACCAGGCCCACGAAGCGGTTGCGCGCCGAGCTCGCCACGCCGCGGGGGAGCCCCGGCGTCGTGGCGTGGTCGCGGGCCACGAGGGCGACCTCGTAGCCGTCGACCACCTTGCGCCCGGCCTCGTCGGTGGACGCGGCGAGCAGCCCGCGGTCGATCCAGCGGCGGACGGTGTCGTCGCTGACACCGAGGTAGGCGGCGGCGTCCCGGATCCTCAGGTGCGGCATGGCGACCACTCTAGACACGCGTCCGCGGATCCGAAAGCATGCAGGAGTCGCAGCTGCGGGTTCAGTGAGGCGTTCGGGCCGCCAGCCAGCCGTACCAGTCCTCCAGGCCGGCGCCCGTGCGCGCGGAGACCTCCAGCACCTCGGCCCGCGGGTTGACCCGGGCCAGCGCCTCGCGGAAGGCCTCCGGCGTGGTGTCGAGGTACGGCGCCAGGTCGGTCTTGTTGAGCAGCACCAGCTCGCAGGCGCGGAACATGACGGGGTACTTCAGCGGCTTGTCCTCGCCCTCGGTCAGCGCGGCCACCATCACCGAGTGGTGGGCGCCCACGTCGAACTCGGCGGGGCAGACCAGGTTGCCGACGTTCTCCACCAGCAGCAGGTCGATCGCGTCCAGGTCCAGGCCGTCGAGGGCGCGGCGGACCATGGGGGCGTCGAGGTGGCACTCCCCGCCGAACCCGTCGCCGGTGTTGAGCAGGGACACCTGGGCGCCGTACCCCTGCAGCCGGTCGGCGTCCAGGGAGGTCTCGATGTCGCCCTCCACCACGCCGGACCGGACGCCAACCGCCTGGAGGTGGCGCAGCGTGCGCTCGAGGACCGAGGTCTTGCCCGCGCCAGGGGCCGACATGAGGTTGACGCAGACGACCCCGGCGGCGTCGAGGGCGGCGCGGTTGGCGGCCGCGGCGGCGTCGTTCTCGCCGAGGATCCGCTCGAGCACCACGACGCGGTCCGCGCCGGTCCCGTAGCCGTCCCACCGGGCCGCCTCGCCGTCCTCGCCGTCCTCGCGGTCGTGCGCGTGCCCGTCGTCGTGCACGTGGAACCTGCCCATCACGCCTCCTCGGCGCTCGCGGCGGCGAGCGGGACCAGGTCGAGCGCGGTGACCAGCAGCTCCTCGCCGGTCCGCACCTCGACGTCGTACGCCCCGCACGTGCCGCAGGCCAGCAGCAGGTCGGTGCCGGCGAGGGTGGTGGTCGCCCCGCAGCGGCACACCAGGGTGACCGGGACGGTCTCGACCTGGACCGCCGAGCCGGCCAGCGAGGTGCGCTCGACCAGCAGCTCCCAGCACGAGACGAAGGTGCTCGGGACGACCTGGGTCAGGGCCCCGGCCCGGACGTGCACGGTGCGGAGCCGGCGGTCGTCCTCGAGCCCCGCCAGCGTCCGCTCGACCAGGTCGGCGACCGCTTGGCACAGCGAGAGCTCATGCACGGTGGCAGTGTAGGGGTCCATGAGGCCCCCGCCCGCGGATCCACAGGTGCACCGGCGCCTGGTCCTGCGCGGTCTCGTGCAGGGCGTCGGGTTCCGCCCGCACGTGGCGCGGCTGGCCGCCGAGCTCGGGCTCTCCGGTGCGTGCCGCAACGAGGCCACGGGGGTCGTGGTCGACGTGGCGGGACCTGCCGCCCGGCTGGACGAGCTCGAGCGCCGGATCGTGGCCGAGGCGCCGCCGCTGGCCTGGGTGGAGTCCCTGACCCGGCACGACGGCGAGGGCCCGCTCCCCGACGGCGGCTTCGTGATCGAGGAGTCGGCGCACGGTCCCGCGGCGGGGGAGCGCACCCTGGTGCCGCCGGACACGGCCCCGTGCGCGGCGTGCCTCGGTGAGCTGGCCGACCCGGGCGACCGGCGCCACCGCCACCCGTTCATCTCCTGCACGGACTGTGGGCCGCGGCTCACGATCATCGAGGACCTGCCCTACGACCGGCCCGCCACGACCATGGCCGGGTTCGCGATGTGCGCGGCCTGCGCGCGGGAGTACGCCGACCCGGCCGACCGGCGTCATCACGCGCAGCCGGTGGCCTGCCACGACTGCGGGCCGACCCTGTCCCTGCTCGCGCCCGACGGGTCGCTCGTCGCCTCCGGCACCGAGCCCGCCCTGGCGGGGGCGGTGGCGGCGTTGCGCGAGGGGCTGGTCGTCGCGGTCAAGGGGGTGGGTGGCTACCACCTCGCCTGCGACGCGGCCGACACCGGCGCGGTGCGGCGGCTGCGCGAGCGCAAGCAGCGGCCGCACCAGCCGTTCGCGGTGATGGCCCGCGACCTCGCGACGGCCGAGCGGCTGGTCCGGGTCGGCGGTGCACGGTCGGTGCTGCTCGGCCGTGAGCGGCCGATCGTCCTGCTGCCGGCGCGGCCGATGGCGCGCGTCGCCCCCGAGGTCGCGCCGGGGCTGGCCGAGCTGGGCGTGGTGCTGCCCTACTCGCCCCTGCACCACCTGCTGTTCGCCGACCTGCCCGACGGCGGCCCCGGCGCCCCTCCGGCGCTGGTGATGACGTCCGGCAACGTCTCGGGCGAGCCGCTGTGCGTCGACGACGTGGACGCGCTCAAGCGGCTCGGCCCGGTGGCGGACCTGCTGCTCGTGCACGACCGGCCGATCGCGGTCCCGTGCGAGGACTCGGTCGTGGCGTGGGGCCCCGACGGTGCGGTGCCGGTGCGACGCTCCCGTGGCTTCGCGCCGCTGCCCGTCCCGCTCCCCGTCGCCCCGGGGTCGGTGGTGCTGGCGGCCGGGGCCGAGGTGAAGAGCACGGTCGCGCTCGCACACGACTCGCGCGCCCACGTCTCGGCGCACGTGGGCGACCTCGGCTCCTGGGCCGGGCGCGAGCACCACCGGCTGACCGCCGAGCGGCTGGTCGGCTTCCACCGGGTCACGCCGACCGTCGTCGCGGCCGACCTGCACCCGCGCTACGCCTCGCGGGCCTGGGCCGCGTCGTACGCCGCCTCGCTCGGGGTGCCGCTGGTCGAGGTGCAGCACCACCACGCGCACCTCGCCTCGCTCGCCGCCGAGCACGGGCGGCTCGACCGCCCACTGCTGGGGCTGGTGCTGGACGGCACCGGCTACGGCTGCGACGCCACCGTCTGGGGCGGCGAGCTGCTCCTGCTGTGCGACGGTGGCGCGACCGCGGAGCGGCTCGGTCACCTCGGTGCCGTGCTCCTCCCCGGAGGCGACGAGGGCGTGCGCAACCCGGTGCGCACGGCCGCGCTCGCCCTGCTGGCCGCCGGGCGCCCGCTGGACGGGTCCGCGGTCGGGGAGGAGCTCACCGACGCGGAGCGGACCTTCCTGGAGCGGGCACACACCTCGGGCAACGGGGGCGTGGTCACCAGCAGCGCGGGCCGGCTCTTCGACGTGGTCGCCTCGGTGCTGGGCGTGCGGCACCGCGTCACCTACGAGGCGCAGGCGGCGATCGAGCTGGAGGCCCTGGCCACGCGGTGGCAGCAGCGTTCCACCGACGCATCGCCGCAGGGGCACGGGCTGCCGCTGCCCCTGGTGCACCGCGACGGGCTCCTGGTCCTCGAGCCCGCCCCGCTGGTCGCCGCGCTCGACGCGGCCCGCGGCGACGGGGCCGACCCCGGCGCGCTGGCCCACGCCTTCCACCGCGCGCTCGGTCGGGCCGTGGCCGACCTCGCCGCCCGCGGCGCCGACGCCCACGGACTCGACACCGTGGGGCTCTCCGGCGGGGTCTTCGTCAACCGCCTCCTGCTCGCCGCCACGACGCAGTGCCTGCGCGACCACGGGCTGAGGGCCCTGACCCATCAGGTGGTCCCGCCCAACGACGGCGGCCTCGCCCTGGGACAGGCGGCCGTCGCCGCGGCTACCGTGGCCGGGTGAGGTACCTCGACGAGTTCAGCGACCCCGACCTGGCGCGTCACCTGCTCGACCAGATCCACGCCGTGACGACCCGGCCCTGGGCGCTGATGGAGGTCTGCGGCGGGCAGACCCACTCGATCATCCGGCACGGCATCGACCAGCTGCTCCCGGACGGGGTCGAGATGATCCACGGTCCGGGCTGCCCGGTCTGCGTGACCCCGCTGGAGGTGATCGACCGCGCCCTGGCGATCGCCCAGCGGCCCGAGGTGATCTTCTGCTCCTTCGGCGACATGCTGCGCGTGCCCGGCAGCGAGGCGGACCTGTTCACGGTCAAGAGCAGGGGCGGCGACGTCCGCGTGGTCTACTCCCCGCTCGACGCCCTCCAGGTCGCCCAGCAGAACCCCGACAAGCAGGTGGTGTTCTTCGGCATCGGCTTCGAGACCACCGCACCGGCGAACGCGATGACCGTCGTGCAGGCGCGCCGGCTCGGCCTGACCAACTTCTCGCTGCTCGTCTCGCACGTCCTCGTCCCACCGGCGATCGCCGCGATCATGGAGTCGCCCTCGTGCCGGGTGCAGGCGTTCCTGGCGGCCGGGCACGTGTGCAGCGTGATGGGGACCTCGGAGTACCCCCCGCTCGCGGAACGCTACGGCATCCCGATCGTCGTCACCGGCTTCGAGCCGCTCGACCTGCTCGAGGGCATCCGCCGCGCGGTCGTGCAGCTCGAGCAGGGCCGCCACGAGGTCGAGAACGCCTACCCGCGGGTCGTCCCTGCCGAGGGCAACCCCGCGGCCGTGGCCATGCTGCGCGACGTCTTCGAGGTCACCGACCGCACCTGGCGCGGCATCGGCACGATCCCCGCCAGCGGGTGGCGCCTCGCGGACCGCTGGTCGGAGTACGACGCCGAGCAGCGGTTCGACGTCGGTGGCATCCGCACGGCCGAGTCCGAGGTCTGCCGGTCGGGGGAGGTGCTGCAGGGGCTGATCAAGCCGCACGAGTGCGCGGCGTTCGGGGTCGAGTGCACGCCCCGCAACCCGCTCGGCGCGACGATGGTGTCCTCCGAGGGCGCGTGCGCGGCGTACTTCGCCTACCGCCGCCTCGACCTGGTCCCGCGGTGAGTTCTTGTCATCATGACCAATGACCTGGACTTCGAGGGCTGGACCTGCCCGGTGCCGTTGCGGCACACGCCCGAGGTGGTCATGGGCCACGGCGGCGGAGGGGCCATGTCGGCCGAGCTGGTCGAGCAGCTGTTCCTCCCGGCGTACGGCGGCGCGGCCGGCGGTGAGCTGGGGGACAGCGCGGTGCTGCCCCGTCCCGAGGGGCGACTGGCGTTCAGCACCGACACCTACGTGGTCAAGCCGATGTTCTTCCCCGGCGGGTCGATCGGCGACCTCGCGGTCAACGGCACGGTCAACGACCTGGCCATGTCCGGGGCGCGGCCGCTCTACCTCTCCACCGCGTTCGTCGTCGCCGAGGGCACGCCGATGAGCGACCTGGGCCGCGTCGCGACCGCGATGGGCAGGGCGGCGGAGCGCGCGGGGGTGCGGCTGGTCACCGGTGACACCAAGGTGGTCGACCACGGCAGCGGTGACGGGGTCTACGTCAGCACCTCGGGCATCGGGGTGGTGCCCGACGGCGTCGAGGTCGGCCCGACGCGGGCACGTCCCGGCGACGCCGTGCTGGTCAGCGGCGACCTGGGGCTGCACGGCGTCGCGGTGATGAGCTGCCGTGAGGGGCTGGAGTTCGGCACCGAGGTGCGCAGCGACACCGCGCCGCTGCACACCCTGGTCGCCGACCTCCTCGCCACCGGCGCGGACGTCCGCGTCCTGCGCGACCCCACTCGCGGTGGGCTCTCCGCCACGCTCAACGAGCTCGCCAGGGCGTCGGGCGTCGGCATGGAGGTGGTCGAGCGCGACGTGCCCGTCCCGCAGCCGGTCCGCGACGCCTGCGGGCTGCTCGGCCTCGACCCGTGGCAGGTGGCCAACGAGGGCAAGCTGGTCGCCGTCGTCGCGCCGGCCGACGTCGACCGGGCGCTCGCGGCGATGCACGCCCACCCGCTCGGGGCCGGTGCGCGCCTGGTGGGTCGCTGCGTCGAGCAGCATCCAGGTGTCGTCGTCGCGCGCACCGGCCTCGGCGGGACCCGGGTGGTGGACCTGCCGATCGGCGAGCAGCTGCCCCGCATCTGCTGAGGCGGGGCAGCTGGGTCAGGCGGTGGGGAAGCGGTCCCAGGCGCGGTGGGCGGCGAGCAGCTCGGTGACCTGCTCCAGGACCGCGGGACCCGAGTCACCGGAGACGACACCTGCGTCGCCGGCGATGCCGACCGTCGTCAGCGCCGCGACGCCATCGCCCCAGGCACCGATCGCCTTGCTGTGGCGCCAGGCCTCCTCGAGCAGGAGCGCCACGCGCGGGTCGAGCGCTGGTGCGGTGTCGGCGGCCCCGGCCTCCGGGGCACGGGACGGCAGCGCGTCGGGCGCCGGCGGTGGCGACCCGGCGACCAGCAGTGCGTCGAACTCGACCGAGCGCGTGGTCGCGAAGGTCCGCTGCACCGGCGTGCCGTCGATCGTCCCGCCGTGCGGTCCCACGACCAGCGGGAGCATGCCGGCGGCCAGGACCGCGGTCCTCACCTCCGAGAGCCCGGACAGGTCGCCGTCGGGGTCGACCACGATGCCGACCATCCGTCCCTCGACCGGCCACGTCTGCCCCAGCTGGGACAGCGCCGGGCTCGGCTCGGCGTCCGCGAGGGTGATCGAGGGCGCCGGGGCCGGGAGCCCGAGCCCGGTCGCCACCTCCTGGCACAGCACGGGATCGATGTTGGCCAGACAGGCCAGCTGCCGCTCCTTGACCGCCTGCTCGTAGCACTTGCCGAGCTCGAAGGTGTAGGCGCGGATGATGTGCTGCTGCTCCACCGGCGTCATGCTCAGCCAGAACTGGCGCACCTGGCTCCAGTGGTCCTCGAACGACGCAGGGCTGTCCCGCACCTTCGTGGCCTCCGCGACCCGGACCGGCAGGTGCTCGAACGCACCCTCCGCCGCGCCGGCGTGGAACGGGCAGCCGCCGTCGAGCGTGTTCGGCCGGTAGGGCGCGACGCCGGTGTGCACCCCGTGCTGGTGGAACCCGTCGCGCAGCATGTCGTTGACCGGAGCGTGCGGCCGGTTGACCGGGAGCTGCGTGAAGTTCGGCCCGCCCAGCCTGGTGATCTGCGTGTCCACGTAGGAGAACAGCCGCGTCTGCAGCAGCGGGTCGTCGGTGACGTCGATGCCCGGCACGAGATGGCCGACGTGGAAGGCGACCTGCTCGGTCTCGGCGAAGAAGTTCGTCGGGTTGCCGGTCAGCACCATCAGCCCGACGGGCTGCACGGGGGCGAGCTCCTCGGGCACGATCTTCGTCGGGTCGAGCAGGTCGATGCCGGCGAACTCCTGCTCGGGGTTGTCGGGGAGCACCTGCACCCCGAGCTCCCAGGCGGGATAGGCACCGGACTCGATCGCGTCGTAGAGGTCGCGTCGGTGGTAGTCCGGGTCGACCCCGCCGAGCAGCTGCGCCTCCTCCCACGTGATCGAGTGGACGCCCAGGCGCGGCTTCCAGTGGAACTTCACCAGCGACGTGCCGCCCTCGGCGTTCTCGCACCGGAAGGTGTGGACGCCGAAGCCCTCCATCGTGCGGTAGGAACGCGGGATGCCGCGGTCCGACATGTTCCACATCGTGTGGGCCTGGGCCTCGGTGTGCAGCGAGACGAAGTCCCAGAAGGTGTCGTGGGCGCTCTGCGCCTGCGGGATCTCGCGGTCGGGGTGGGGCTTGGCCGCGTGGATCACGTCGGGGAACTTGATCCCGTCCTGGATGAAGAACACCGGGATGTTGTTGCCGACCAGGTCGAAGGTGCCCTCGGAGGTGTAGAACTTCGTGGCGAACCCGCGGGTGTCGCGCGCGGTGTCCATCGAGCCGCGTGAGCCCAGCACGGTGGAGAACCGCACGAACACCGGCGTCTCGACGCCCTCGCCGAGGAACGCCGCCCGGGAGACCTCCGACGCCGTGCCGTAGCCGACGAAGACGCCGTGGGCCCCGGCGCCGCGGGCGTGCACCACCCGCTCCGGGATCCGCTCGTGGTCGAAGTGGGTGATCTTCTCCCGCAGGTGGTGGTCCTGCAGCAACGTCGGACCCCGCTCACCCGCCTTGAGGGAGTGGTCGGTGTCGGCGACCCGCGCCCCGTTGGCGGTGGTGAGGAAGGCCCCGTCCTGGGACCGGGCGGAGCGCCCCGCGCCGGTCTCACGACCGGTCGCGGTGCGCACCTCGGGCGCCGCCTGGTCCGGCTTCGGCGGCAGCGGGTCGGTCGGGTCGGTCGGCTCGTCGTAGGACGGCGGCTCGGCGCCCGGTGCGCCGGGGACGGGCGGCTCCGCGATCTCTGCCGCCTTCTCCGCCACCTTGCCGACGACCTTGTCGAAGGTGTCCTTGGCCAGCTGCTTGGGATCCATCAGTACTGGCTCCCGGCGTCGCCGCGGGTGTCGGCCGCACGCGCGGCGTAGCCGAGCCCGACCATGGCGACGCCGAGCCCGAGGTGCAGCCAGTTGTCGGCGTTGTCGACCGGCACGAAGTTCGCCGAGGACTGGTGGTCGACGAACAGGCCGTAGAGCCAGAGCACCAGGTAGATCACGCCGCCGCCGATGAGGTAGCTCACCGAGCCCTTGAAGGTGCGCGCCATCGCGAGGCCGGCGACGCCGAAGAGCAGGTGCACGATGTTGTGCAGGACCGAGACCTGGAAGATCCCGAGCAGCTGGGAGCCGCTGTCGTGGCCGGCGAAGCTCAGCTGGTCGTAGTTCGTGGTGATGCCGGGGACGAAGCCCAGGATGCCGACGAGGAGGAAGACCGCTCCGAAGACGCTGGCGAAGGTGCGAGCGCGACGGTCGCCCTCCACCCGCTGGTGGGTCCGGTCGGTCATGCGGTCAGCCATGGGAGATCCCTCTCTCGGGGTGGGGGACAGGGGCAGGACCCCGCAGGTGCCCCACCGCACCCGGGTGGAAACCCCAGACACCCCACGGGTCTCAGGCGTCCGCGCGCTCCTCGGCGGGCACCTGCGCGGGCACCTCGGCACGCCGCGCCACCACGTCCTCGGCCACCTCCCGCAGCTTGACGTTGGCGGTCGAGCTCATCCGCTGCAGGAGCGCGAAGGCCTGGTCGGGGGTGAGGGAGTAGCGCTCCATCAGCACCCCCTGGGCCAGGCCGATGGTGTGGCGCGAGGTCAGCGCCGTCTCCAGCCCGCTGAGCTGCTCGGCCGCGGCCAGTGCCAGCGCGGCGTGGGTGGCGTAGAGCGAGGCGAGGTGGACCACCTCGCGGTCGGCGAACCCGCCGGGGCTCTCGGCGTACAGGTTGAGCGCCCCGATCGGACCGGCCTGGTGGAGGAGCTGCACGCTGAGCAGCGAGTGCACCCCGAGCCCGGCCGCCCGCGGCCCCCACCTCGGCCAGCGCGGGTCGGTGCCCACCTCCCCGCTCCGGAACCAGCCGGCGGACTCGCACGCCTCGACGCACGGACCCTCGTGGAGGGCGTACTGCGCCTCGTCGGCCGCCTCGGCGAGGTCGGAGGTGGCGGCCAGGGTGCTGAACCTTCCCCGGCGGCGACGCACCGTGAGGCTGGCGTGCCCCGCCTCGAGGACGACCTCGAGGGCGCCCTCCACGATGCGGCTCGCGGTCAGCGGGGGGTCGCTGCGGACCCCGCGCAGGTGGGCGGACAGCTCGGCCAGCAGCTCGGCGTCGGAGCGGTCGGGCATGGGCTCCCTTTCCTGGCGGCGACGGTGGCCAGACGTACCACCCCCGAGCATATGTTCGCAGGGGTGAGCATCCCAACCGTTGTGGTGTAGTGGGTCCACACGCAACCGGACCTCCCGGCTGCCACGGAAGGCGTCGATGGCCGATCTCGGAAGCGGAGAGGACTGGGCCCGCCGCGCCTACGAGGCGTCGGACGTGGCGATGGGGACCGTCGCGGCCGGGGACTTCGCGATCGTGGCCTGCAACCGTGCGGCCGCGCGGTTCCACGGGCGGGTCGAGGCCGGCGACCTCCTGGGCCGCACGCCGATGGAGGTGTGGCCCGAGCGCGAGGGGCGCCAGGTGCTCGAGCTCCTGCAGCGAGTGCGGGAAGCCGGTCGGGACGGCGCCTCCGGCGACTGGCGTCTCCGGCTGGACCGCGACGGCTCGGGTGCACAGCGGGAGGTCCACCTCGACCTCCGACTGGTGCCGGAGCTGCTCGACGGCGCGGTCGTCGGCATCCACTTCTTCGTCACCGAGATCGACGCCGAGGTCGTCGAGCACGAGACGGGCCCGCCGCCCAGTGATGCCCTCGAGGCGGTGGCAGCGCTGCAGGACCAGCTGCTTCCCCCCTCGCTGCCCGCGCTGCCGTGCCTCGACGTCGCCGCGTCGTACCTCCTCGCCGGCGAGCACCACCGGGCGGCCGGTGACTGGTTCGACTGCCTCCCGCGTCCCGACGGCACCGTCGCCCTCGTCGTGGGCGACGTCGTCGGCCACGGTCTCGCCGCCTCGGCGACCATGGGGCAGCTGAGAGCCGTGCTGGCCGCAGCCCTGCTCGGCGACGGTCCCGCGGAGCAGGCGCTCGTGGTGCTGGACCGCTACGCCAGGGCCCACGGCGGCGGGGCCGTGGGCACCACCGTGTGCGTGGTCTGCCTGGACCCTCGGACCGGGTGGGCCGACGCCTGGAGCGGCGGCCTCCTTCACGCTCGACGTCGGCGACGTCCTCGTGCTGGCCAGCGACGGGCTCTTCGAACGGCCGGGCCGCACACCCGCGGAGTCCTCGCTCGAGGTGCTCCGGGTGCTGGCCGAGGCGTGCCACGGCCACGTCCCTGCACCGGACCGTCCGCGGATGGTCGAGGCGGTCACGCTCGCCGCGCTGGACGAGCTGCTGCGCGAGACCGGCCACGCCGACGACGTCGCCCTGCTGGCTGCCCAGCTGACCGCCGCCCCGGCACCGTTGCAGGTTCGCGTCGAGGCGACGCAGCACGGTTCGCGCCGAGCGCGGCGCGCGCTCGCGGCGTGGCTGGAGACCCTGGCGGTGGCCGTCGTCGACCGGATCACCGTGCAGCACGCCACCGGCGAGCTGATGGACAACGTGGTGGCCCACGCCTACGGCCCCGATCGCGGGGGCGACCTGTGCCTCGACGCCGACCTGGGCGCCGGTGGGGTGCTGACCTGCCGGGTCGAGGACGGGGGTCGCTGGCGCGAGCGACCGCACGTGGGCGACGACGAGCGGAGCCCGCTGCGCGGACTGGCGATGGCCAAGGCGCTGGTCGACCACCTCGAGCTCCAGCCCGGTCGCGACCGGCCCGGCACGGTGGCACTCCTCACCCAGCGGCTGACCAGGCCTGCCCGGCTGCTCACCACCCCGGGGCCGTCACCGCGCCGCCCGGGCGCGGAGGACCTCGAGGTCGAGCTGGTCGGTGAGCGCGTGCACGTGCGCGGCGAGGTCGACGCCGGCGGGGCGGGCACCCTGCGCGGACTGCTCGTCGGCGCCACCGGCGGCGGCAGCCTGCCCGCCGTCGTCGACCTCGCCGGGGTCACCCACCTCGGGAGTGCCGCGGTCCAGGTGCTGCACGACCTGGCCGGGGCCGGCTCCGGGGTGAGGTTGTGGGCGCCCTACGGCTCGGTCGCCCAGCACGTCCTCACCCTGGCGGGGCTGCCCGTCGACGGCTGACCCGGACCGCGCCGAGGTCAGGGCTGGAAGACGACCTTGACGTAGCCGTCGCTCTTCTCCTGGAACCTCTTGTAGGCGTCGGGCGCCTCGCTCAGCGGCAGGTGGTGGGTGGCGAAGGACTCCACGCCCCATGCGTCCTCCTCGCTCAGCCGCGCGAGCAGCCCGTCACTCCACGCCCGCACGTTGGCCTGCCCCATCCGCAGCTGCACCTGCTTGTCGAACATCTGGAACAGCGGCAGCGGGTCGACCGCGCCCCCGTAGACCCCGGACAGCGAGACGGTGCCGCCGCGGCGCACGGACTCGAGGGCGTCCAGCAGCGCGCTGATCCGGTCGACGCCCATCTTCTTCAGCATCGGCGCGGCGACGGCGTCGGGCATCAGGCCGGTCATCCGGTGCAGCAGGTTGCCCGCGGCCGAGCCGTGCGCCTCCATGCCGACCGCGTCGACGACCGAGTCCGCGCCCCGGCCCTGGGTCTTGTCGCGCACGACCTCGGCGACGGAGGTGTCCTTGTCGAGCTGCTCGAGGTCGATGGTGTCGGCACCGGCCCCGTGGACGCGCGCGAGTCGCTCGGGCACCCGGTCCACGGTGATCACCTTGAGGCCCTGGTCGAGGCCCATCCGCGTCACCATGTCACCGATCGGGCCGGCGCCCATCACCAGCAGCGTGCCGTCGTCGGGGACGTCGGCGTACTGCAGGCCCTGCCAGGCGGTCGGGACCACGTCGGAGAGGAACAGGAAGCGGTCGTCCGGCGGCCCGTCCGGCACCTTGATCGGGAGGGTGTCGGCGAACGGCACCCGGAGGTACTCCGCCTGGCCGCCGGGCACCTGCCCGTAGAGCTTGCTGTAGCCGAACAGGCTGGCCCCGGTGCCGTGCTCGCGGTTCTGTGTCGTCTCGCACTGGCTGTGCAGGTCGCGCGAGCACATCCAGCAGGTGCCGCACGAGACGTTGAACGGCACGACCACACGATCGCCGGCCTGCAGCGTGGTCACCTCCGGGCCTACCTCCTCGACGATCCCCATCGGCTCGTGGCCGACGACGTCACCGGGATCCATGAAGGCTCCGAGGACGGTGTAGAGGTGCAGGTCGCTCCCGCACAGTCCGGTCGAGGTGACCCGGATGATCGCGTCGGTGGGCTCCTCGATCCTCGGATCGGGGACATCGGTCACCTGCATGTCCTCTCGGCCCTGCCAGGTCACTGCGCGCATGCGTGTTCCTCTCGTTCGGTGTCGTCGTCGGTCCGGTCGGCGAGGGCGGCGTCGCCTCGCCGGGTCGTGAAGGTCGTGGCGGGAGGCTCAGGACGCGTCGTCGACCAAGCCCTCGGGCGAGGAGCCCAGCTCCTCGCGCAGCGCGCCCAGCAGCCGCGACAGGGTGCGGGAGACCTGCATCTGGCTGACGCCGATCTCCTCCCCGATCTCCTTCTGCGTCCAGTCCTCGAAGAAGCGCAGGAACAGCACGCGGCGGTCTCGCTCCGAGAGGCGGCGCACGACCGGCTCGAGCACGGTGCGGGCCTCTGCGGCGCGCGCCTCGCGGTCGTCGTCGGGGAGGAGCTCGCCGAGCGGCGTGGTGCTCTCGGTGTCACTCGCCGGCTGGTCGAGCGAGGTCGGGGCTGAAGGCTCCGGCGGCGCAGTCGGCCTCGGTGACCTCCTCGGGGTCGACGGCGAGCCGCTCGGCGATCTCCTCGCGGCTGGGCTCGCGGCCCAGGCTCTGGTGCAGCTGGTCGATCACGCGACCGCGCTGCCACTGCAGGTCCTGGATGCGGCGCGGGGGGCGCACCGCCCAGCCGTGGTCGCGGAAGTAGCGGCGCACCTCGCCGCGCATGGTGGGGACGGCATAGCTGAGGAAGTCGTGCTGCAGGTCGGGGTCGAAGCGGGAGATCGCCTTGACCAGCCCCTCGTTGGAGGCCTGGACCAGGTCGTCGACCGGGATGCCCCGGTCGCGGTAGCGCAGCGCGATCGAGCTGGCGACGTCGAGGTAGAGCATCGCCACCTCCTCGTGGAGGTCGTGGCGGCGCTCGCAGGAGGCCCGCTTGGCCTCGGCGAACAGCTCGAGGGCGCGGGCGTCGCGGTCGGCGGGGGAGAGCGGCCTGGTTCGGGCGCTCGGCAGGGAGTGGACGGGGGCGGGCGCAGCGGCGGGTGCGTCGGGGACGCCAGCGGGGGGCGCGCTCTCGGCTTCGGCGGCGATGGCAGCCATGACGGCTCCTGACGGTGGGACAGGTGCTCCGGCCGTGGTCTCCAGCGGAGGACTGCTGTTTCCTGCCTACCCGAGGTCCCTCCCGTCATGCCTGGTCCGGACCAGGTTTTTCGGGACCAGCGTCCCGATCGGGACTGGATCGGTCCAGGTATATGCGCGAGAGCATGGATCGCCGTTCGGGACTACCTTCTCAGGGGTGGAACCGGGCCACGAACGCGTGACGGCCACCGGGCAGCACCTGCGCCGTCACGGTCATGGTCGCGGCGAGCTCGGTGCCGTCCGCCCGGACCAGGGGGACCTCGACGGGCATGCCCAGCAGCACGTCGCGACCGTTGGTGGCGTGCAGGGAGAGTCCCGCGACGTGCGCCTGCTGGTAGCGCAGCGGCACCACCACCAGCACCCGGAAGCCCACCAGGTCGTCGACCTCCTGGTGGCCCAGGAGGCGCAGGGCCTCGGGCGAGGCGCCGACGATCACCCCTGACTGATCGGTGACCAGCACGGCCTCGTCGGCCCACCACAGGGGGTGCTCGCCGGAGTCGAGGGCGGACCACGACCATCCCGCCCGCGCCTCCCCGTGCGGGTGCCAGGGGGTCGCCGGGGTGTGGCTGCGTGCTTGGCGCACCACCTCGTCGCACAGCCACTGGTGCACCTCCTGGAGCTCGGGCTGTGGCGGAGCACTGAGGAAGCGGCCGGCGCGTGCGGCCTCGAGCGCGGCACGCAACAGCTCGTCCAGCGTCGTGAAGTGGGCGACGGAGCCGACCGGCACCTGCAGGGACACCTCGTCCGCAGTCACCGCCGGCTCCACGGCTGTCGCCATCACCTCGGCCGAGTCCCGGGACACCTGGGGCAGGGGGATCTGGGCGTAGAGCAGGCTCATCGCGTCGCTGGCCTGCGCGTGGAGGTCGAGGATCCCGTCGACGTCCTCGAGCGAGAGCAGGAGGTACTCGCGCAGCAGGGCGGCGGCGTGCTCCTGCCAGGCCAGGTGGAGCAGGAGCGGCACGTGACGCAGCGTCACCGTCACCGACCGGGCCTCGCTGGGGACCCGCTCCTCGGTTGAGTCGGCAGGGACCTCGTCGGGCCCCTCGCCGAGCTCGAACCACACGACCTTGCCGCCGGACAGCTGCGCGGTGCCCCAGCGGTGCACCGACTCCTCCAGGATGTGCAGCCCGCGACCGGTGCCGGAGGCGTCGGCGTAGGACCGCATCGACGGGAGCTGCCGGGCCCGGTCCTCGACCTCGACCCGCACGCAGTCGCCGTCGGCGTACACCCGCACCTGCACCGCGGTGCCCGCGTGCACGAAGGCGTTGGTGACGAGCTCGGAGACCGCGAGCGTCGCGCGGTCGACGAGGTCCTCGAGCCCGGCTCCCCGGAGGACGCCCCGCACGTGCTGACGCGCCTCGCGCACACCGCGCGGGTCGGGGTCGAGGGTGAGGGTCGCTGCCGGGCCTCGCACTGCGTCCACCCCCTCGCTCGTCCGTCAATGCCCTTCGTGGCACTCCTGCCCCGCACCATGACGCCTCAACCGACCTGGAGGGGTGAATCCCTGGGGATCTGGCCTGGCTCAGCCGACCCGGTGGGGTGAGGTGCGGACCCCGAGGAGGCTCGGCCTCTCGTCGTGCGCGCGCTCCACCGTCTGCCACCCGCGCGCGCCGAGCGTGACCACCGAGACCGGGAAGATCCCGACGTCCTCCCGCTCGATGTGGAGGTCCAGGGTCGTCAGCAGTCTTCTCACCCGGTCGGCGTAGCCGGGGTCCGACGGCTCACCGAGGGCCTCCAGGGACGCGGCGAATCCCAGGTGCTCGTCCTCGAGCGCGTCGACCTCCTCCACGACGTCCCCCTGGGCGCGCAGCGCGGCGAACACGCCGTGCTCCTCGCGGGCGACGTGACGCTCCAGGTGGACCACCAGCGGGGCCAGCAGCTCGGCCGCGCGCCGGGACTCGCCCGCAGAGAGGGCACGGCGCACGGCGTAGGCCCGCTCCTGCAGGGCGTCGTGCTCGTCGACGAGCTCGCGGATCGCCGGCACGTCGTGACAGCCGCAGTGTGCGCACATCCCGGTTGCCCCTAGGAGTCCACGCGGTCCCAGCCGGGCCGCGCCCGGTGGGAGCCCAGCTGGCCGCCGGGCCGTGCGTCCCGGCTGCGGTAGACGACGTAGGGCCGGGTGAGGTAGCCGACGGGTGCGCTGAACACGTGCACCAGCCGGGTGAACGGCCACAGCGCGAAGAGGGCGAAGGCGACGAGGGCGTGCAGCTGGAAGCCGATCGGGGCCTCACCCATCAGCTCCGGCTTCGGGTCGAAGGCGAGGAACGAGCGGAACCAGACCGAGACACCCTCGCGGTAGTTGTACTCCCCGCCGATGGTGAGGATCGACCCGGCGATCGTGTTCCACATCCCCAGCAGGATGACGACCGCGAGGAAGGCGTACATCACCTTGTCCATCGCCGTCGTCGCGGAGAAGACGGGCCCGACCGTGCGGCGGCGGTAGACCAGGATCGCCAACCCCACCACCGCCATCACACCCGCGACGAGCCCGCCGACGACCGCGACGACGTGGTAGGCCTCGTCACCGATGCCCACCGCCTCGGTCCACGACCGCGGGACGAGCAGGCCGATCACGTGGCCGCCGACCACGCCGAGCATGCCGAAGTGGAACAGCGGGCTGCCCCAGCGCAGCAGGCGGTCCTCGTAGAGCTGGGAGGAGCGCGTGGTCCAGCCGAACTTGTCGTAGCGGTAGCGCCAGAAGTGCCCGACCACGAACGTCGCCAGGCACAGGTAGGGCACGATCACGAACAGCAGCACGTCCATCAGCGGGCTCCTTCCGCCGACAGCACGGTGGGGATCGGCAGGTCGACCGGTCCGGCCTGGCCGTAGGGCGACAGCCCGACCTCCTCCTCGGGTGGGCCCTGCTGCGCGAGGCGACGCACGGCGTCGCGCTCGTCGCCACGCAGCCCCGGCAGCGTGGCGCTCACCGCGGCCACGGGCCCGGCCCACGGCGAGCCCATGTCCCGCAGCGCCAGCCGCAGCACCTCGAGCCCCGCGCGATGGTCGAGCAGCAGCTGCCGACCCCGCTCGCGGTCGACCGTGGCGGCGTACTCCAGGACGACCGCGAGGTGGTCGGGCAGCTCGCTGTCGTCCAGCCGGTGGCCCGAGCGCAGGTAGGTCTGGCGGAACCGCAGCAGCGCCGTCCCGCGCTTGCGGGTGTCCCCGTGCAGGAAGTAGGTCAGGAACAGGCTGCAGCGACGGCGGGTGTCGAAGGTCGCGACGTACTCCTCCTGCAGGTCCCACAGCGAGCGGTCGCGCAACGCCGTGACCGTCGTGCGCCAGTGGCTCGCCGAGCCGGCGGGGCAGCCGGGTCGCCACCTTCCCGACGAGGTCGAGGTGGCCGAGCAGCTCCTCGTCGGGGTAGGCCAGCAGGAGGGAGGCGCACTGCCACACGTGCGTCTCGCTCACGAGTCCTCCTCCCGCGGCGGCGGGAACAGCCCCGGCGGTGCGCCCTTGCCGTCCCAGTTGAGCAGGTTGACCCGCCGTTCCTTGCCGTCCGGCGAGGCGATCGTGTCGGAGGTCTGCCGGGTCTGCAGCATCGCGAAGTTCTCCACCGCGATCGGCTGGGCCTGGTTGCCCGAGCCCTCGCCGAACGGGCCGGACTCCATCATCCCGGGGCCACCTTCGTAGTCCAGCGAGCACTCGGTGGCCAGCTCCTCCAGGCCGTGCGCCTGCTCGGCGTGGGCCGGCGGGATCACGTAGCGCTCGTCGTACTTCGCCAGCGCGAGGAGGCGGTACATGTCGTACATCTCCTCCTCGCTCATCCCGACGGCGGCGGGGATCGAGGCGTCGGCCTCGCGTCCCAGGTTGAGGTCGCGCATGTAGGACCGCATCGCGGCCAGCTTGCGCAGCACGCGGTCGACCGGGGCGACGTCGCCGGCGGTGAAGAGCTCGGCGAGGTACTCCACCGGGATGCGCAGCGCGTCGACGGCGGCGAACAGGTTGCGCGCGTCCTCCGCGTCCTCCCCGGTCTCGCGCACGACGTCGACGACGGGGGACAGCGGCGGGACGTACCAGACCATCGGCATCGTGCGGTACTCCGGGTGGAGCGGCAGCGCGACCTTCCAGTCGCAGATCAGCTTGCGGATCGGAGACCGCCGCGCGGCCTCCATCCAGTCGTGCGGGATGCCGGCCCGCTCGGCCTCGCGCTGCACCTGCGGGTCGTCCGGGTCGAGGAACACCTCGAGCTGCGCCTCGTAGAGCGCCTGGTCGTCGGTGACCGACGCGGCCTCGAGGACCTTGTCGGCGTCGTAGAGCACCAACCCGATGTAGCGCAGCCGCCCGACGCAGGTCTCCGAGCACACCGTCGGCAGGCCGACCTCGACGCGCGGGAAGCAGAACGTGCACTTCTCCGCCTTGCCGGTGCGGTGGTTGAAGTAGACCTTCTTGTAAGGGCAACCGGAGACACACATCCGCCAGCCGCGGCACCGGTCCTGGTCGACCAGCACGATGCCGTCCTCGCTCCGCTTGTAGATCGCGCCGCTGGGACACGAGGCGGCGCACGACGGGTTGAGGCAGTGCTCGCAGATGCGCGGGAGGTAGAACATGAAGGTCTCCTCGAAGGAGCGCTTCACCTCCGTGGACACCTTCTGCAGGATCGGGTCCTTGGCGTACGTCGCCTCGGAGCCGCCCAGGTTGTCGTCCCAGTTGGCCGACCACTCGATCTTCATGTCCTCACCGGACAGCAGCGACTTGGGCCGGGCGACCGGCGTGTGCTGCTGGGCGGGGGCGTCGGTGAGCGTGGCGTAGTCGTAGGTCCACGGCTCGTAGTAGTCCTGGATCGACGGCAGCTTGGGGTTGGAGAAGATCGAGGCGAGCTTGCGCCACCGACTGCCCGACTTGAGCGTCAGGCGGCCCTTCTTCGTGAGCGTCCAACCGCCCTTCCACTCCTCCTGGTCCTCGTAGGTGCGGGGATAGCCCTGGCCGGGCCGCGTCTCCACGTTGTTGAACCAGACGTACTCCGTGCCGGCGCGGTTGGTCCACGCCTGCTTGCAGGTGACCGAGCAGGTGTGGCACCCGATGCACTTGTCGAGGTTCATCACCATGGCCATCTGGGCCATCACCCTCATGAGTAGCGCACCTCCTGGGAGCGACGGCGGATCACGGTGACCTCGTCGCGCTGGTTGCCGGTGGGACCGAGGTAGTTGAACGCGAACGACAGCTGGGCATAGCCGCCGACGAGGTGGCTGGGCTTGACCAGCAGCCGCGTGAGCGAGTTGTGGATGCCGCCGCGCTTGCCGGAGGTCTCGGCCAGCGGGACGTCGATCAGGCGGTCCTGGGCGTGGTGCATGTAGACGGTGCCCTCGGGCATCCGGTGGCTCACCACCGCGCGCGCCACGACGACGCCGTTGCGGTTGACCGCCTCGATCCAGTCGTTGTCGGCGATGCCGGCCTTGGCGGCGTCGGCCTCGCTCATCCAGATCAGCTGCCCGCCTCGCGACAGCGAGAGCATGAACAGGTTGTCCTGGTACTCCGAGTGGATCGACCACTTGTTGTGGGGCGTCAGGTAGCGGGCCGTCACCGTCGGGGCGCCGCCCTCCTCGCCGACCGTGCCGGGCGCCGGTTCGGCGAACAGCGTCGCCATGTCGAGCGGCGGCCGGTAGACCGGCAGCTCCTCGCCCAGCTCCTGCATCCAGTCGTGGTCGAGGTAGAAGTGCTGCCGCCCGGTCAGCGTGTGCCAGGGCTTGAGCCGCTCCACGTTGATCGTGAACGGGCTGTAGCGCCGGCCACCGCTCTCCGAGCCCGACCACTCCGGTGAGGTGATGACCGGGACGGGCGCGGCCTGGGTGTCGGCGAAGGTGATCTGCTTGCCCTCGTGCTCGGCGGCGAGGTCGTGCATCACCGTGCCGGTGCGCTTCTCCAGGGTCTTGAAGCCCTGCACGGCGAGGTGGCCGTTGGTGGTGCCGGAGAGCGCGAGGATCGCCTCGCAGGCGTGCACGTCGCGCACCAGCGACGGCCGTCCGTCGGCCGGTCCGCCGCGCACGGCGCCGTTCTTGGCGCGCAGGTAGTCGATCGCAGCCGTGACGTCGTAGGTGACGCCCTTGGTCGTCGTGCCGAGCGTGTCGAGCAGGGGTCCGAGCGCGCCCATGCGCGCGCCGACCGCGGCGTAGTCGCGCTCGACCTCGACCAGCTTGGGCATCGTCCTGCCCGGCTCGGGCCGGCACTCGCCGCGCTTCCAGTCGCGGACGACGCCGTGCGGGGTTGGCCAGCTCGTCGGGGGTGTCGTGCAGGAGGGGCACCGCGACCACGTCGCGCCGGGTGCCGAGGTGGTTCTCGGCGAGCTCGCTGAACCGCTTGGCGATCGCCTGCCAGGCGTCCCAGTCGGTGCGGGTCTGCCACGGGGGCGCGATCGCCGGGTTGAACGAGTGGACGAAGGGGTGCATGTCGGTGGTGTTGAGGTCGTGCTTCTCGTACCACGTCGCGGCCGGCAGGACGACGTCGGAGAACAGCGTCGTGCTGGTCTGGCGGAAGTCGAGGCTGAGCAGGAGGTCGAGCTTGCCGACCGGCGCCTCGTCGTGCCACACCACGTCGCGCGGGCGCATCCCCTCGCCGGCCTCCTCCGCGCGCAGCGAGGAGTCCGTGCCGAGCAGGTGCTCGAGGAAGTACTCGTTGCCCTTGGCCGAGGAGCCCAGCAGGTTGGCTCGCCAGATCGACAGCACCCTCGGGAAGTTCTCCGGGCTGTCCGGGTCCTCGCAGGCGAACCGGAGCCGGCCTGACTCGAGCTCCTCGACGACGTGCTCGGCGACCGGCTTGCCGGCCGCTGCCGCCTCGTCGGTGAGGTCGAGCGGGTTGCGGTCGAAGGTCGGGTAGGACGGCATCCAGCCCATGCGCGCGCTCTGTGCGATCAGGTCGGCGGTCGTCATGCCGGCGAACCTGCCGTCCGAGCGGGTCGAGGACAGCGCGTCGGCGCCGAACGGGTCGTAGCGGAACTGGTCGGTGTGGAGGTACCAGTAGGCCGTCTGGATCATCTGGCGCGGCGGCCGCGACCAGTCCAGGGCGGAGGCCAGCTGCGCCCACCCGGTGACGGGACGGCACTTCTCCTGCCCGACGTAGTGCGCCCACCCGCCGCCGTTGACGCCCTGGCAGCCGGTGAGCGTGGTCAGGGCCAGGAACGCGCGGTAGATCGTGTCGGAGTGGAACCAGTGGTTGGTCCCGGCGCCCATGATGATCATCGAGCGGCCGCGCGACTCCTCGGCGTTGCGCGCGAACTCCCGCGCGATGCGCCTCGCAGCCGCAGCCGGCACCCCCGTGACCGGCTCCTGCCACTCCGGCGTGTAGCCGGCGTAGCGCGCCAGCATCAGCTCGTAGACCGTGGTGACCAGGTGCCCGTCGACGCGGCGCGCGCGCACCGTGGCCGTGGTCTCCTGCGGGCTGCCGTCGACGTCGCCGAACGCCGGCAGGGTGACGGTGACCTCCTCGCCGTCCTCGAGGGCCAGCACGGGGTCGACGTCGCCGAGGTCGAGGTTCCAGCGACCTGCGCCCTGCTCGCCGAACCGGTCGCCCAGCGTGCCGTTGGGCACCACCGGCTCCCCGGTCCGCGCGTCCAGCAGCACCGTCTTGAACGCGGCGTTCTCGGTGCCGGGCTCCGTGGAGCCCAGGTCGTCGGCGGTCAGGAACTTGCCGGGACGGCCGTCCTCCACCTTCACCAGGAACGGCAGGTCGGAGTAGCGCTTGACGTAGTCGGTGAAGTACGGCGTGCTGCGCTCGACGAAGAACTCCTGCAGGATCACCTGTCCCATGGCCAGTGCGAGGGCCCCGTCGGTGCCGGGACGGGCAGGCAGCCACTCGTCGGCGAACTTGACGTTGTCGGCGTAGTCGGGGGCGACCGCGACCACCTTCTGTCCGCGGTAGCGCGCCTCGGCCATCCAGTGCGCGTCGGGCGTGCGGGTGACCGGGAGGTTGGAGCCCCACATGATCAGGTAGCCCGCGTCCCACCAGTCGCCGGACTCCGGCACGTCGGTCTGGTCGCCGAAGACCTGCGGCGAGGCGACCGGCAGGTCGGCGTACCAGTCGTAGAAGGACAGCATCGACCCGCCGACCAACGAGGTGAAGCGGGCGCCGGAGGCGTGGCTGACCATCGACATCGCGGGGATGGGGGAGAAGCCCGCGACCCGGTCGGGCCCCCACTTGCGGATCGTGTGGACGTAGGCCGCGGCGACGATCTCGACGGCCTCCTCCCAGGTCGCCCGCACCATGCCGCCCTTGCCCCGCTGGGACTTGTAGTGCTTGGCGCGGTCCGGGTGGTCCACGACGTGGGCCCATGCGGCGACGGAGTCGCCGTGCTGGGACTTCGCCTCGCGGTACATCTGCAGCAGCGCACCGCGGACGTAGGGGTAGCGCACGCGGGTGGGGGAGTAGGTGTACCAGCTGAACGCGGCGCCACGGGGGCAGCCGCGGGGCTCGTACTCCGGCCGGTCGGGTCCGGTGGAGGGGTAGTCGGTCTGCTGGGTCTCCCAGGTGATGATCCCGTCCTTGACGTAGACCTTCCACGAGCACGACCCGGTGCAGTTCACCCCGTGCGTGGAGCGCACGACCTTGTCGTGGCTCCACCGGTCGCGGTAGAAGGCGTCCGCGTCACGACCGCCCTGGTGGTGCAGGGTGCGCAGGTCGTCGGAGACGGTGCCCCTGGTGAAGTAGCGCCGGGTGCGCACCAGCGCCTCGGCCAGCCCGTCGTCGAGCCTCGTCTCACTGGCCGCCAAGGCGGGCCTCCTCGTGGTGGGTCGCCGTCCGCCGCACGACGGTCAGGGTGAGCAGCAGGGTCAGGGCAGCGGTCACCGAGAGCAACCAGAGCCCGATCGCGTAGGAGTCGGTGCGGCCGTAGACGTAGCCCATGAGCAGCGGCGGGACGAACCCGCCGAGACCGCCGGCCGCGCCGACCAGGCCGGTCACGCCGCCGACGCGCGCCGGGTCGGTGACCCGCGCGATGAGCGCGAAGGTGGCGCCGCTGCCGGACCCCAGCGCGGCGGCCATGGCGAGGAACGCGACCGTCCCGACGTGCTCGAGCAGGGGGTGGGTGGCGGCGACCGCGGCACCGACCACGACGACGGCGTAGCCCGCCGCCAGCACCGGCACCGGGCCGAACCTGTCCGACAGCCAGCCGCCGATCGGCCGCATCGCCACCGCGACCACGACGAAGCCCGCCATGCGGTTGGCGGCGTCGGCCGGCGCCAGGCCGTAGGCGGTCTTGAGGTAGGCCGGGAGGTAGACGGAGAACGCGACGTAGCCGCCGAACGCGACGGCGTAGAGCAGGCATGCCTGCCACGTGATCGGCAGACGGGCCGTGGTGACCAGACGCCTGCCCAGCGGGACGGTCGGGATCGTGCGGCCCGGTGCGTCACGCAGGACCAGCCAGGCGAGCACGGCGTACGCCGCGAGGACCGCCGCCACGATGAGGAACGGCGCTGTCCTCCCGAGACCCGTCCAGAGCCTGACGGTCGTCAACGCACTGATCGCGGTGCCGCCCATCCCCGCGCCGAAGACGCCGACCGCGAGCCCGCGCCGTCCCGGCGGGAACCACGCGTTGACGAAGGGGACGCCGACCGCGAAGGACGTGCCTGCGATGCCGAGCACGAAGCCGCCCCCGATCACCGCCCAGTAGGACGACTGCGCGACCAGCCCCAGGAACAGGACGGGCAGGATCGTGATCGCCGAGACCAGGGGGAACATCACGCGGCCGCCGAACCGGTCGGTCAGGGCGCCCACGATGATGCGTCCCAGGGACCCGACCACGACCGGCACCGCGACCAGCAGGGCGACCTCGGGCTCGGAGAGGGAGCCGAGCGTGCCCTTCTCGCGGTAGAGGGGGCCGAGGGGGCTCAGCAGCGCCCAGGCCCAGAAGTTGACGGCGAAGCCGAGCGAGGCGACCGCCAGCATCGTCCAGGGGTTGCCGGTCGGTCTCGTGCCGGTCGCGGCGGGGGACTGGGCGGTGTGCGTCATGGGTCGCGGCCTTCCTGAGACGGGCGGATCTCCGGAGCGAGTGGTCCATCCCTACCAGAACATTTACTACACTCGGACCCGTGGAAAATAATCGACGCCTCGGCCCACGCCGCCAGCCGAGCCCCGAACCGCTGCCGCCGACGCGGGCGCTGCTGCTCGAGCGGCTCGCCGCCCAGACGCAGCCGACGACCCTCGCGGCCCTCGCCCACCTCACCGGACGGCACGAGAACACCGTGCGCGAGCACCTGGACGCGCTCGTGCGCAGCGGTCACGTCGTGCGCTTTGCCGCGGAGCCGGACGGCAGGGGGAGGCCGGCCTGGCTCTACGAGGCCGAGGGCGCGCCGCCTGCCGCGCCCGGTCGCCACGCGGAGTACGCCGGGCTGGCGGCCGCGCTGGCCGAGACGATCCAGCGCACCAGCGACCGGCCGATCGAGCTCGCGGTCGAGGCCGGTGAGCGGTGGGGCCACGAGCTGGCGGCGAGCCGGGGGGCCGAGCCGCAGCCCACCCCCGCCCTGGCACGGCGTCGCGTGGTGGACCTCGTCGACGACCTGGGCTTCGCCGTCGAGAGCGATCGCCGCGCCACGACCGTCCGGCTCACCCGCTGCCCGTTGCTGGAGGCCGCCCACCGCTACCCCGACGTGGTGTGCGCGGTCCACGAGGGCCTGGCGCGGGCGGCGATGGAGGACTACGGCGCCGACCCGAGCGGGGTCTCGCTCGTGCCGTTCGCCGAGCCCGGCGCTTGTCTCCTGCGGCTGGCTACCGCCGGGAGACCTGTCCGGGGACGCCCCGCCCCGACCGCGCGGAGGACCTAGCCCAGGTCCGGAGCGATGGCGCGTGCGCGCCCCGGAGGATGTTCAGGGACGGGCCTGGAGCACCATGTGGAACGGCGTCTCCGCGACCCGACGGACGCGGGAGAACCCCGCCTCGGTCAGGACCTCGCGCAGGCGCCGCTCGCCCGCCTGCGCGCCCAGGGCGAGCCCCACCGGCTGCGACATCGAGCTCGGGGCGCACAGGGACGTCGACGCGGCGAAGCACAGACCGGCCATGGGCACCGCGGCGATGGTCTCCGCGAGGTCGTCGCCCGCCAGCGGCTCCACCAGCATCACGCTGCCGCCCTCGGCGAGGGCGCGGCGCGCGTGCCTCGCCGCGCCGACCGGGTCACCCAGGTCGTGGAACGAGTCGAAGAACGTGACCAGGTCGTAGCCCGCTGCGGGGTAGCCGCCGCAGTCGGCGACCTCGAAGCGCACCCGGTCCGCGGTCCCGGTCTCGGCAGCGCCCTGCCTGGCCCGCTCGACGGAGGCCGGGTGTGCGTCGAACCCGACGTACGTCGAGGACGGGAACGCCTGCGCGAGCAGCAGCAGCGGCAGGCCGTGACCGCAGCCGACGTCGGCCACGCGCGCACCGGCGGTCAGTCGCTCGCGCACCCCGTCCAGCGCCGGGACCCACTCGGGCACCAGGTAGGTGCGGTAGGCAGCGCCGAAGAAGCGGGCGGTCGACTCGAAGACGGTCGGGTCCTGGTCCCCCCACGGGATGCCCCGACCCGTGCGGAACGAGTCGACGAGCCGGTCGAGGCCCCGGTGCATGCCGGTGATCATGGGCGCCGCGCCGATCACGGAGGCCGGCGACTCGTCGGTGGCGAGCACCGCCGCCTTCTCCGGGGCGAGATGGAAGGTCTCCGAGGTGGCGTCGTGGTCGACGAGCCCGACGGCGGCCTGCTGGGAGAGCCACTCCCGGACCAGACGCTGGTCGGTTCCCGTCGCGTCCGCCAGGGCCGAGGCGCTGAGCGGCCCTTGGCCGGCCAGGGCGGCGTAGAGACCGAGCCGGTCCCCGACGACCATCATCGCCGCGGTCCCTCCGCCGACCAGCATGCCGACGACCCTCGTCGCGAACTCCTGCACCTCCTCCAGGTCGAGGTCGGTCGGAGGTGTGGCGGTGGTGGTGCCCATGGCTTCTCCTCTCGTCGGTGGTGCACGGGGCACTGCACTGCCAGGCAAGCACCGGTGAACGGGCCGGGCCATACGGAGATCTCCGCACGTGGACTACCGTGGGGAGATGGCTCCGGCCAGGATCAGCGTCACCGAGGCGGAACTCGACGCGGTCCTCGCGGTCGTCCACGACTGCGCGGAAGCGCCCGATGCCGCCGCCTACCGCGAGCGTGCGCTCACCGGCGTGCGCCGGCTGGTGCGGTGCGAGGTCGCGACGCTCAACGAGGTCGATCCCGTGGCGGGCAGCTGGCAGGTGTGGGGTGACCCGCCGGAGGCGCTGTTCGCCGGGTACGACGAGGTGGTCGTGCGGCACGCGGACCGCAACCCGCTGATGCGCCACCAGCTCCGCGAGCGCGACGGTCGCGCGCGCACCATCTCCGACTTCACCACCCGCCTCGGCTTCCTGCGTCAGGACACCGCGGACTCCGTCTACGGCCGCCTGGGCCTGGAGGACACGGTCGCGATCTCCTTCCCGGGCTGGGCGGGCTGGTCGGCATCGCGCTGTCGGACCGGTGGGAGCGGTTCACCGACCGCGACCGTGCGGTCCTGGACCTGGTCCGTCCCCACCTCGAGCTCGCCTGGCGCACGGTGGCGACCGGGCCGCTGACCAGTCGTGAGCTCGAGGTGCTGCGGCTCGTGGCCGACGGCTGGACCGACAAGGAGATCGCCGTGCGCCTCGGCGTCCAGCGCCGGACGGTGAGCAAGCACCTCGAGCACGTCTACGACAAGGTCGGTGTCCACACCCGCACCGCCGCGGCCGAGCTGCTGGGCAGGTCGCCGACGCCGTGACGGGCGCGCCCCCGCCCGGTGTGGCCGGTGTGGCCGGGTCCGCCGTGGGCACAGTGCTGCCGTGAGCAGCCACCCCGATCCCCACCGTCCCGCCGACCAGGTCGTCGTCGTCACCGGCGCCAACGGCCTCGTCGGCTCCCGTGTCGTCGCGCACCTGCTGGAGGCGGGCGCCCAGGTGCGCTCCGTCGTACGCCGGGAGGGGGTGGCGCCGGCCGGCACCGAGGAGCACGTCGGTGACTTCGGCGACCCCTCCTTCGCCGCCTGCGTCGTGCCGGGCGCGACCGCTGTCGTCTCGACGGTGCACCCGCTCGGCGGTGAGGACGAGGAGCAGCGACGCGTCGCCGTGGAGAGCACGCCGACTCTGGCCCGAGCCGCGCGTGACGCGGGGGTGCCGCTGCTGGTGCACGTCTCGACCGCCGCGGTCTACGACCGGTCGCCCTCGTCGGGCGACGTGGACGAGCAGTCCGACCTCGTCGGCGACGACGCCGACGTCTACGCCACGACCAAGCGCGACGCCGACGCCGCCCTCGCCGAGGTCGCGGACCTCACCTGCGTGCTGGTGCGGCCGCCGGCGGTGCTCGGGCCGGGCGAGTCGTCGGTGTGGAACACCAAGCGGCCCGCGCAGCTGCGCGAGGACGAGGCGGAACGGCACGCGGTGCCCGATCGCGCGTTCGCCTGGGTGCACGTCGACGACCTGGCCCGCCTGGTCGCCGACGTCGCGCTCGGGCGCATCGCGACCTCCGACGACCCGGACCGCGGGCCGGTCGAGGACGGTTGCACCGCGGTCAACGCAGCAGCGGCGCCGGCCACGGTCCGCGACTACGTCGGGGCCGTGACCGGCGCACTGGGCGTCGACCCGGTGTGGGAGGAGGGCGATGCCTGGACGGGGCGGATCGTCGCCGACCGCGCCCGCGGCTGGGGGTGGGAGCCCCGGGTCTCCCTGGAGGAGGCCCTCGAGGAGCTCCGGGCGGGGATCAGCGGGTCCGGCCCTCGACGGTGAAGCAGCCGGCCCCGAAGTGGCCCCGCTTGCCGCTGGCGCCGCTGATCCGCCAGTACGGCGTGATCGTGTGCCTCCCGCGGCCCACGGGGATCACCGCGAGGGTGGAGCGGGTCTCCCAGTACTCGTCGTGGTCGGCCAGGTTCGCCGGCCCGTAGACCCGCTCGCGGATCGGGCCGTTGTCGACCTGGTAGCCCACCCGGACCTCGGCCTGGGTGTCCACCCCGAGATCCGCGGCCAGCTGGGCCACGACCTTGCGGCCCCGGTTGCCGTTGTCGAGCCGCACGCCCAGCCCCATCGCCTGCCAGCCGTTGTCGCTGGTGATCGAGGAGTAGCTGAGGTTGCAGGTCTTCTGCGGCACGGGGATGGCCTCGGCGCTGCCGCCCAGGACGGCGGTGGCGCCTGCGCCGGCGAGGGCGGCGGCGGTCAGGGTGAGGGCGGTGCGGCGACGCTGGTGGGACTGGTGGGACTGGTGGGACATGGTTCCTCCTGTGACGGGGCCCCGGTCGGGGCACGCGGAGGAGGAGGCAGCCCGGCGCGGGCCTGATACGCGCGGGCTCGGCGTCAGCGCCGCCAGGGGTGCAGCCGGGCGTGGGCGAGCGCCGCGCGGGCCGCGTTCATGCCGCAGGCGCCGTGGACGCCACCGCCGGGGTGCGCCGAGGCGGAGGCGAGGTAGAGGCCGGCGATCCCGGTCTCCGCCCGCCCCCACCCGGGGACGGGCCGGAAGACCAGCTGCTGGTGCAGCTGGGAGGTGCCGCCGTTGAGGGCCCCGCCGACGAGGTTGGCGTCGCGGGCCTCGAGCTCGCGCGGGCCGAGCACCCGCCGGCCGAGGACACGCGAGCCGAAGCCGGGCGCGAGCCTCTCGATCCTGGCCTGCATGCGGTCCGCGAAGCGCTCGCAGTCGTCGCTGTCCCAGACGCCGCGGACGCTCCCGTCGCCGGCGTCGGGGGACTCGCCGTGCGGCACGTGGGTGTAGGCCCAGAACGACTCGGTGCCGGCCGGTGAGCGGGTCGGGTCGCTGGTGGTCATCTGGCCCGACAGCATGAACGGGTCGGCCGGGATGACGCCCGAGGCCACCTGGCCCAGGGCCTCGCCCATCTTGGACAGCGAGTCGGCCACGTGCACGGTGCCCGGCGCGTGCGCCGGGGTGACCGCCCACGGGACCGGGCCGTCGAGGGCCCAGTCCACCTTGACCGTCCCGGGGTCCAGCTCGAAGGTCCGCATCGACCGGGCCACCTTGGCGGGCACGTCGCCCGGGGCGACCAGCCCGCCGTACAGGTGGGACGCGAGGACGTCGGCGGCGACGGCGCGTCGGGCGGTGATCCGCTCGCCGTCGGCGGTGCGGACGCCCACGGCGCGGCCGCGGTCCACCTCGACGTGGTCGACGCGCGCGTTGCACCGGACCTCGCCGCCCAGCGACTCGAACCGGCGGGCCAGCGCGGCCGCGAGCTCTCCGGCGCCACCGACGGGGACGGGGTAGCCGACCTGCTGCCCGACGAGCGTGAGCATCATGCCGAGCAGGCCCGAGCCCGGCGAGGAGATCGGGATGTCGGCGTGGCCGGCGTTGCCGGCGAGCAGCAGGCGGGGCGCCTCCCCGCGGAAGCGCTGGCCGAGGCTCTGGGCGGGGGACAGCAGCTCCTTGACCAGGCGCAGGCCGCCGCCGCGGCTGACCTTGGCCAGGGCGCTCGCGCCGTGCCGCACCGGCGGGAAGGGTGTCAGCAGGGCGCCGACCACCTGGTCGCCGACGAGGTCCCACATCCGGCTCAGCTCCAGCCAGGCCTCACCGTCGCCGGGGGCCTGCGCCTCCATCAGCTCCGCGGTGCGATCGGCGCCGCGCAGCAGCAGCGCCCACTCCTCGTCCGGACGCGGGTGGCCGAGGACCGCCGGGGCGTGGGACCACCGCAGGCCGTGCCGCTCCAGGTCCAGCGACCGCAGCACGGGGGACGCAGCGCCCAGCGGGTAGAAGGCGGAGAAGGTGTCCTGCACGAAGTCCGGGTGGATCTCCCGGTCGCTGCGCACCGCCCCACCGACGGTGGGCTGCGCCTCGAGGAGCAGCACCGACCAGCCGGCGTCCGCGAGGTGGTTGGCGGCGACCAGGCCGTTGGGGCCGGCGCCGACGACGACCGCGTCGTACGACGACCGGCTCACGGGTGCTCGTGCGAGGCGGTGAGGGTGCGTGCGGTCCGGCCCTCGACCACGTGGGCGAGACGGTTCAGCGTCTCGCGGTTGCGCCACTTCATCAGCAGGTCCTCGATCGGCTGGGGCAGGAAGCTGCCCGGCCCGGACACGGTCTTCTCGTCGATGCGCACCCGGGTGCGCTCCCCCAGCGGCTCCAGGGTGATCACCACGTCGGCCTCACCGCCGGGCCATGCCATCGCGCGCAGCTCGAGACGGCGGCCGGGCCGGCTGTCCAGCACGTGGGTCTCGTCGTTGACCACGACCGGCCACGCGCCCACCGAGTGGTGCAGCCGGGAGCCCTTGTCGGGCCAGTTCTCGTCGACGTCGCGCATCCGGGTCGCCCCGACGACCCACAACGGGTAGAGCCAGCCGTCGGAGAGGACCTCCCACACCTGGTCGGGGGTGCCGGCGATGTCGCGGTAGTTCGTGGCCATGGGCGAGGGATACCCGCGGAACCGGCGGACATGCCACCCGCAAGGTGTGGCGCGCGTCCCGTCCGGCCTCAGGGCGCCGGATAGGCGTTGTTCTGCAGCAGCCTCGCGAGGTGCACGGTGTTGAGGGCCGCGGTCTTCGTCGCCGACGCGACGTTGTCCGGGGTCTCGTCGAGGTCGTTGTAGTCGGTGCCGTGCATCGCCTCGCCGACCCAGTAGGTGCCGGCGTTGGGCGCGATCGAGAAGCCGGTGTCGCTCAGCGCCTGCAGGCACTCGGCCACGACGTGGTGCGCGCCGTCCTCGTTGCCCACGACGGCCACGGCGGCGGCGCGTCCGTAGGTGAGCATCCGGCCCTCGTCGTCGGTCTCGGCGATCTCGGCGTCGAGCCGCTCGAGCACCATCTTGCACACCGACGAGGGCTGGCCCAGCCAGATCGGCGTGGCGATCACCAGGACGTCGGCGTCGAGCAGCTTGCGGCGCAGCTCGGGCCACGCGTCACCGTCACCCTCGTCGGTGGTGACACCGAAGCGCACGTCGTGGTCGACGACGCGCACCACCTCGCCGTCGGCGCCGAGCGCCCGCATCTCGTCGAGGAGCTGGGTGCCGAGCTTCTCGGAGCTGGACGGTGCCGGGGACTTCTTCAGGGTGCAGGTGAGGACGAGGGCGCGGACGTGCTGGTCGGAGTGGGACATGGGGGAACAGTGCCCCGATGGGCGTCCGCCTACGCGTCGTGGATGGGCTCGGCGGGCAGCCTCTTGACCCGCTTGGGCCGCTTGCGCCGGCTCGGGATCATCGAGCGCATCTCCTCCAGCTTGCCGAAGCACAGCAGCCGGTCCCCGGCCTCGAGGACGCGCCGGCCGTGGGGGTTGGGGAACACCGAGGTGCCGCGCTGCAGGGTCAGCACGCTGATGTCGCGCTCGCGCAGCCCGGAGTCCTTGAGGGTGTTGCCGACCATGTCGGAGGCCTCCTGGACGAGGATCTCCGCGACGCCGTACCCGGTCGAGACCGTCAGCCGCTGGCGCACGTCGATCTCGGGGAAGGCGACCTGGTTGTCGATGTGGTCGATGATCGCGCCGGCCACGTCCAGCCCGGTCGCGGTCTCGATGCCCTCCAGCCCCGGGGAGGAGTTGACCTCCATCACCAGCGGCCCGTCGCCGCCCTCCAGCATGTCGACGCCGGCGACGCGCAGGCCCATGATCTGCGCCGAGCGGACGGCGGTGCGCTCGAACTCGGGGTCGAGGTTGACCCGTTCCACGGAGCCGCCGCGGTGCACGTTGGAGCGGAACTCGTCGCCCTTCGCGACCCGGCGCATCGCCGCGACCACCCGGTCGCCGACGACGAGCGCACGGATGTCGCGACCCTTGCTCTCGGTGACGAAGCGCTGGATCAGCACGTTCTGCCGCGTGCTGTGCAGGGTCTCGATGATCGCCTCGGCCACCTTGAGGTCCGGCGCCAGGATCACGCCGATGCCCTGCGTGCCCTCGAGCAGCTTGATCACCACGGGGGCGCCGCCGACCCGCTCGATCGCGGGGATCACGTCGGCCCGGTCACGCACGAACGTCGTGGCGGGCATGGGGATCTGGTGGCGGGACAGGATCTGCGAGGCGCGCAGCTTGTCGCGGGAGTTGGCGATCCCCCAGGAGGTGTTGGGCGTGTAGACGTCCATCTGCTCGAACTGGCGCACGACGGCGGTGCCGAAGTAGGTGATCGAGTTGCCGACCCGCGGGAGGATCGCGTCGTACGACGACAGCGGGCGGCCCCGGAACTGCAGGTCGGGCTCGTCGCCGGACAGGTCGATGCTGAACCTGAGGGTGTTGAGCACCTTGACCTGGTGACCGCGGTCCAGCGCGGCGGTCCGGAGGCGCTGCGTACTGTACGAGCGGTACGCACGGGACAGGATCGCGATCTTCATGAGTTCCTCGAGAAGGGGGCCGGCGGGTGGACACCGGACACACCGTGGTGGGTTGGCGTGAGTGGCTGTGCCTGCCGACCGCGGGCGTCGACTGGATCAAGACGAAGATCGACACGGGGGCACGGACCTCGTCGATCCACGCCTTCGACCAGCAGGAGCTCGAGCGTAACGGGGAGCGGTGGGTGCGCTTCTCGGTGCACCCCTGGCAGGCGACCGACGAGGACGCGGTGACCGTCGAGCGACCGCTGCTGGAGATGCGCACCGTCCGCTCCTCCTCCGGTCACGCGGAGGAACGTCCCCTCGTCCACCTGGACCTCGTCCTCGCCGGCCGGACGGTGACCGCCGAGGTGACCTTGAGCCGTCGGGACGAGATGGGCTTCCGGATGCTGGTCGGTCGCGAGGCCCTCGCCCAGGGGTTCCTGGTCGACCCGGCCCAGAGCTACCTGGGCGGACGGCCCCGCCTCGCCGTACGTCGGCGCAACCGGGGGCGCTGATGGCCCGGGCCTCCTTCGAGATCGGCAGCGTGCGGGTCCGTCCCGGGTTCGAGCGCTCCGTGACCCTGCCGATCACCCGCCTGGTGACCGGGGCCGACGTCGACCTCCCGATCCGGGTCGTCCACGGCCGCCAGGACGGGCCGACCGTCTGGGTGGACGCCGCGATCCACGGCGACGAGGCGGTCGGGGTCGAGGTGATCCGGCAGGTGCTGGCCGACCTGGACCCCAAGACCCTGCGCGGCACGCTGATCGCGATCCCGATCGTCAACGTGCTGGGCTTCATGACCGGCAGCCGCTACCTGCCCGACCGCCGCGACCTCAACCGGTCGTTCCCCGGGTCGCCCCGTGGGTCGCTCGCGGCGCGCATCGCGCACCTGGTGATGGAGCAGGTGGTCGCCAAGTGCAGCGTCGGCATCGACCTGCACACCGGCTCCGACCGGCGCAGCAACCTGCCGCAGGTCCGCGCCGACCTGGAGGACCCGGAGACCCGGCGCCTGGCGGCCGCCTTCGCGGCGCCGGTGATGCTGCACGCGCCGCTGCGCGACGGCTCCCTGCGCAGTGCGGCGCGCGAGCGTGGCGCCAAGGTGCTGCTCTACGAGGCGGGAGAGGCCTGGCGGATGGACGAGTGGGCGATCGACGCCGGTGTCCGGGGCGTGCGCAACGTGCTGGCCGCCCTCGAGATGACCGAGCCGACCGGCGACCCCGGCGGGGCTCCGGTCTCGACGGCGTGCCACCGCAGCGGGTGGGTGCGCTCGAGGGGGACGGGGATGCTGCACCTCGACGTCGAGCTCGGCCGACACGTCGAGAAGGGGGAGCGTCTCGGCGGTCTCTTCGACTCCTTCGGCAAGCGCGTGCGGCTGGTCCACGCCGACCGGGCCGGCATCGTGATCGGGCGGACCGAGGCGCCGGTGGTCGACCGCGGCGACGCGGTGGTGCACATCGCGGAGGTCTCCTCATGAGCAACCTGGAGCGGCCCGAGGTCGTCGTCTTCGACGTCAACGAGACGCTGTCCGACCTGGCCCCCATGGGAGGGCGCTTCGCCGACGTGGGGCTGCCGCCCGACGCCGCGCGCACCTGGTTCGCCGCGGTGCTGCGCGACGGCTTCGGCCTGTCGATGGTCGGTGCGCCCGGCACCTTCGCCGACATCGCCACGGGAGTGCTCCGCTCGATGCACCTCGCCGCGCATGCCCCTGGCGATCCCGACGCCGCCGCCCGCCACGTGGTCGAGGGCTTCCTCGACCTGCCCGTGCATCCCGACGTCGACCCCGGGACCCGCGCGCTCGCCGACCTCGGCGTCCGCCTGGTGACCCTCAGCAACGGCTCGGCCTCGGTGGCCGAGCGCCTGCTGGAGCGCGCCGGGCTGCGCGACCGGTTCGAGCAGGTGCTGTCGGTCGACGACGCCGGGGCCTGGAAGCCCTCGGCGATCGCCTACCGGCACGCCCTCGAGCGCTGCGGCGTGGAGGCGCACCGGGCGCTCCTGGTCGCCGTACACCCCTGGGACACCGACGGTGCCCGCCGGGCGGGGCTCGCGGCGGCGCACCTGGACCGGGAGGGGATCGGCTACCCGCCGCACCTCCTCCCGCCGACCGTCCGCGTGCGCTCGCTGCCCGACCTGGCCGCGCTGCTGGCCCCGTGAGGGCCGTCGGACAGGAAGGCCCGGTGAGTGCTGATGTCGGCTGACGACCCCGCGTGGCTGAGGGCGGCCGCCCTGCCCGGCGCCTTCGTCGTCGGGGTGATGGCCACGCTGCAGAGCAAGATCAACGGCACGCTGGCCGACCGCGTCGGGCACGGGCCGCGCGCGGGCATCGCCGCGGCCCTGGTGAGCTTCGGCAGCGGGCTGCTGCTGCTCACTGCGCTGCTGGTCCTCCTGCCCGCCTGGCGACGCGACCTGGCCCGCCTGCGAGGCTCGCTGGCCTCCGGCGGCCTCGCGCGCTGGCAGACCCTCGGTGGCCTCGCCGGCGCCTCGCTGGTCGCCTCGCAGGGGCTCAGCGTCGGCACGATCGGGGTCGCGCTGTTCGTCGTGGCGGTGGTGGCGGGCCAGACCTCGTCGGCGCTGGCGGTCGACCACTACGGGCTCGGTCCGGCAGGACCGACGGCGGTCACCGGCGGCCGCGTCGCCGGTGCCGGCCTGGCGGTCGTCGCCGTGGTCGTCTCCGGTGCCGACTCGTTCGCAGGCGGAGGTCTGGTCCTCGTCCTCGCGCTCCTGCCGCTCCTCGCCGGTGGCGCCACCGCCGTCCAGCAGGCGATCAACGCCCAGGTGGCCCGCGTGAGCAGCCCGTGGGTGGCCACCTGGAACAACTTCCTGGTCGGCACGACCGGGCTGTTCGTGGTCTTCCTGGCCACGCTCCTGCTGCCCGGCGGCCTCGACGGGCTCCCGGGCGAGTGGTGGCTCTACACCGGCGGCGCCATCGGCGTCTGCTTCATCGCCGGCGCTGCGCTGTTCGTGCGCATGGTCGGGGTCCTGATGTTCGGCCTGGCCACCGTCGCCGGCCAGGTCCTGGCCGCGGTCGTGGTCGACCTCGTCACCGAGCCCGACCAGGTCACGGTGCGGACCTACGTCGCCGCGGTCCTGACCGTCGTCGGTGTCGCCGTCGCCGGGCTCAGCCAGCGCCGCGCGCGCCGCCGCGCCGCCGCCGCGGGAGCCGCGGGGGCCGTCCGGTGACGTCCTCCCCGCGACAGCCCCGGGTGGCCGACGCCGTCTTCGTGACCGACCGCCTCCTGGTCGGCGGCGACCTCGACGTGCAGGACGTCCGCCTGGCCGCCCGCCAGCTCGCCGAGCTGGTCGAGCTCGGCGTGACGCACGTGGTCGACGTACGCCTGGAGTGGGACGACCTCGACTACGTCGCCGAACGCGCCCCCGACCTCGCCTATCTGCACCACGGCATGGACGACGCCGGCCAGCAGGTGCCGCTGGAGTGGTTCGACGAGGGGGTGCGCTGGGTGCTCGACGCACTCGAAGCCGGCGGCACCGTCCTGGCCCACTGCCACATGGGCGTCAACCGCGGGCCGTCGCTGGGCTACGCCGTCCTGCTCGCGCAGGGCTGGGACCCGGTCGAGGCGCTCGACGCCATCCGGCGGGCCCGGCCGCAGGCGTTCGTGGCGTACGCCGAGCAGGCGCTGCGCTGGCACCACGTCCGCACCGGCGGCACCGTCGAGGAGCACGCCGCCGACCAGGCCCGGCTGAAGGAGTGGCGCCGCACCCACGCGCTCGACCTGGAGTCGGTGATCCGGCTCAAGCGGCAGCAGGGCTACTGAGGGTCGAGCCGCGCTGCCATCTGCTCGGCGACGGCGTGCTCGCTCTGACGGGTGCTCTGCCGCAGGCCGTCGACGACGCCTCGGCGGTCGGCGTGCGAGCGGTTCTGGCTCAGCTTGGCCTTGCCCTCGACGCCGGTCACCGTGAGCTCGACGCCCACGATTCCGCGCAGCTGCCCGTCGATGTAGGCGCCGGGGGCGTCCGTGACCTGCCAGGGTTCGTCACGGTCGCGCTCGTGCTCGCTGGTCAGCTCCTCGACCGCCGCCCGCAGCCACTCGGGGTCGTGGTGGACGCTTGCCGTGCCGGTCAGGTGGACGGCGCTGTAGTTCCAGGTCGGCACGACCTTGCCGTGCTCCGCCTTGGCGGCGTACCAGGTCGGGCTCACGTAGGCATCGGGGCCGGTGACGACGACCAGCGCCGGTGCTCCGCTCCCGATCTCCCGCCAGTGCGGGTTGGCCCTGGCGAGGTGCATGACGACCGTGTCGCCACGCCACAGCAGAGGGAGGTACGTCGCCGCGGGTGCCGCACCCTCACGGCTCGTGACCAGCCACCCGGTGCGTGCTTCGGCGACCAGGCTGCGCAGCTCGTCCTCGTCGTCCGCGCGGTTGAACGGTGGGGTGTACACCTCCTCACGCTATCGGGAGGAGGTGGGTCACAGCCGCTCGACCGAGCTCCCGCAGCTCGGGCACCGGCCCTCGTCGAGGTCGGCGAGGTCCCCGTCCTCCGCACAGCGAGGGCACACCCAGTCGGCGAAGAGGGCGGGGTGCAACGGGTGCAGCGGGTCCACCACGTCGTCGAGGTCGTCCCAGTCCATGTCGTCCAGGATGAACCGCCCCTCCGACAGAGGGCCGGCTTTCATCCAGGTGAGTCGAACATCTTTTCGGTTGTCGTCGTTCGCTGCTAGAGTGTGCTCATGGACGACCACACGCGTGACCTCGAGGCGAAGGCCCTGCTGGCCACCTCGCGGGACACCGTGCGGGCCCGTCGTCTGGCCGATCGCGATGGCCCGTGGCAAGGGGTCACCGCGGCGGTCAACGCGCTGGCCGACGTGCTCGATCTGCAGCACCGGATGCCCTTGACCTGGGCGGTGTGCACCGCCGGGGACTGCGAGATCTTCATCGCCCGCCGCGCCGCGAAGCTGTCGCGGCACCTGCCCGCGGACAAGATGTGGGTCGTCGACCAGGCGGTCGCGCGGATGATCGCCCACGAGGCCGGCGGCCGGACCCTGGCCGTGGTCGAGGCCAAGATCATCGAGGCCGACCCCGAGGCCGACCCCGAGGCCCACCAGGCCCGCGTCACCGAGGAGGAGCAACGCCGCTTCGTCGGGTTCTCCCGCATCGACCAGCTCGGCCTGCAGATGATCTACGCCCGGCTGAGCGCCGGCGACGCCGCCGCCCTGCGCGCGCTGCTCGAGCTGGTCGCCGACATCCTCACCCCCACCCACCCGGACCTGTGCCGCGACGAGCTCCGCTCGATCGCCTTCGGCTACCTCGCCCGCCCCGCCCAGCTCATCCGCCTGATCCTCGAGCACCTCATCGCCACCGACGACCCCAGCGTGGCCGATCTCCTCCCCACCACGGACCCCGAGCCGGAGGAGCCCGAGGAGCCGGTGCTGCACTCGGCGATCGCGTTCCCCGCCGACCTCCTCGAGGCCCTCGCCCGAGAGCCGCAACCCACATGAGAGCGGCAGAGAAACCCGTGACGGTTCAGACCGGCACCCACAACTCCGGCCCCCTGGGCCGACGACACCACCGCTGGAAGACCCATGCCGGCTATCGAGCACGCCAGTGCGGCCAAGGCCGCTACGTCCTCACCACCCCCCGCGGCCTGGCCTACCTGCGCGACCACCGCGGCACCCGACCCCGACCTCCACCCCGAGATCGACTACTGAGGGCACCCTTGGACCACGGTCGCCGGGGTACGTTCCGGCTCATGGGCATCTTCCACCGCAGCAAGCCGGCGTCCCCGCCGGACGACCACCTGCCCCTGACGGTGGACCAGGCCGCCCGGCTGCGCGAGCTCGTGCGCACGATGCTCGCCGAGACCGGGCTCGAGGTGGTGGTGCACGCCGACCACATGGAGGACGACTCCGGCCGCAGGCTCGGGCTGTGGAACCTCGCCGCCCTGTGCAACGAGGCTCCTGAGCGCGAGTGGCGCGACCTGGTCGGGCGCCACGTCGCCGCGCTCACCGATCCCGAGGACCTGGACGACCTCGACGAGGAGGTGCTGACCACCGGCGTGCACCTGCGCCTGGTGGAACGTGCCGGCTTCCCGGACCCGACCTGGCACCCGCGCTCCGTGCCGGTGGGCGCCGACCTGCTGGCGGTCCTGTCCATCGACCTGCCCGACACGGTCAGCACACCGCGCGAGGACTACTGGGACGGCCGAGGCGGCCTGGACCGGTGGTGGGCGACCGGTCGTGCCAACCTGCTGGCCGTCGCGCTCTCGGACGACATCGAGCACCAGCGGCTCAGCCAGGAGGACGGGACCGGTGCCTTCGACGTCGTCCTGGGCGACTCGTTCTTCACCGCCAGCACGGCCCTGGTGGTCGACCACCTGGTGCGCCGGTTCGACCCCGAGGCCGATGCGTCCCGTGGCGTGCTGGTGGGCGCGCCGTTCCGCCACCAGGTCGCGTGGCGGGTGCTCGACGGCACACCGGACTCGGCCGCGGCCCTCAACAACCTCTTCCGTTTCGCGATGCTCGGCTTCTCCGACGCCCCGGGTCCGCTGAGCCCCAACCTGTTCTGGGTACGCGGCGACGAGTGGCGTCAGGTCACCCGCATCGAGGATGACCAGGCGCACGTCGACGTGGACGACGAGCTGGCCGCCGCGCTCGGGATCAGCGGCTGACCCACCCGGCTCAGGCCGCGGGCCTGTGGAGAACGTGAGCACGGTCCGGCGTGAGCGACCTAGGGTCCCTCGCCATGAGCCCTCGCCGACCTCGTCCTGCAGCGTCCCTCCCGCACCTCACCCCGGATCCTCTGCTCCCCCTGACCGCGAGCCAGGGACGCCGACTGCGTCGTCTCGTCGGAGACGTGCTGGCCGACCTGGGGGTCGAGGCGGTCGTCCATGCCGACCACGCCAGTGACGACCAGGGGCGCGTGCTCGGGCTCTGGAACGTCGCCGCAGAGTGCCGGCTCCGCCCGGAGCGGGAGTGGGCGGGCATGGTCCGACGCCGCTTCGCCGCGCTGCTGGACCCGGTCCTTCCCGAGCACCTCTCCGACGAGGAGCTCGAGCGCGGGGTCCACCTCCGGCTCGCCGGACCCGAGCTCGTGCTCGGGGGCGCGCAGCCGCACGCCCGTTGGCTGGGCGACGCCCTCGCCGTCCTGCTGTCGGTGAAGTCCGGGCCGCACATCAGCACCCCTCCGGAGGAGACGTGGGAGGCCCGCGGCGGGCTGGACCGCTGGCTCGAACTCGGCCGCGACAACCTGTCCCGGATCGCGATGACCGGCGAGCTCGAGCATCGTCACGTCAGCACGCGCAGCGGGGGGTTCGAGGTGGTCGAGGGCGAGCCCTTCTTCACCGGCAGCACCGCGCTGGTCGTCGACCTGCTGCTACACCGCTTCACTCCCGGCGTGGAGGCGACGCAGGGGCTCCTGGTCGTCGTGCCCGACCGTCACCACCTGGCCTGGCGCCCGGTGTCGGGCCCATCCGGACTCGACGCCGCGGTCGAGGAGCTGTTCGCCCATGCGGAGCGGAGACGGAGCCGCAATGAGGGCCCGTTGTCGCACGAGGTCTTCCACGTGACCGGCCACGCGTGGCGCCAGGTGACCCGCGGTCGCGGACCGCGCGGCAGCCTGCGCGTGGTCGCCTGATCGCCCCGGGCGGGTCGGTCACTCCCCGGCGGCCAGGTCCGCATGCTCCTGGCGCAGCTCGCGCTTGAGGATCTTGCCCGACGGGTTCTTGGGCAGGGCATCGGCGACCACGACGTACTTCGGGGCCTTGTAGCCGGCCAGCACCGACCGGGCGTGCTCCCGGACCCGGTCGGCGGAGAGCTCGACGCCCTCCTTGGGTACGACGACCGCCGCGACCGCCTCGATCCAGCGCGGGTGCGAGATCCCGAACACGGCGACCTCGGCCACGCCCTCGAGCTGGTAGATCGCCTCCTCGACCTCGCGGGAGGCCACGTTCTCGCCGCCGGTCTTGATCATGTCCTTCTTGCGGTCGACGACGTAGAGGTGCCCCGTCTCGTCGACGTAGCCGAGGTCCCCGGAGTGGAACCAGCCGTTGCGGAAGGCCTCCGCGGTCCTCGCCTCGTCCTCGTGGTAGCCGAGGGTGGCGTGCGGGGAGCGGTGCACGATCTCGCCGACGGTGCCGGCCGGCACCTCCTGGTCGGCGTCGTCGACGATGCGGGTCTCGACGTTGATCGAGGCGCGGCCCGCTGAACCGGCGTACGCCAGCTGCTCGTCGGGCTTGAGGATCGTGGCCAGGGGCGCCATCTCGGTCTGCCCGTAGAAGTTCCACAGCCGGATCGACGGCAGCCGCTCCTGCAGCTCCCGCAGCACCTCGACCGGCATCGCCGCCGCGCCGTAGTAGCCCTTGCGCAGCGAGGACAGGTCCGTGGTGTCGAAGTCCGGGTGGCGCAGCAGGCCGATCCAGACCGTCGGGGGAGCGAAGTACTTCGTCACCCGTTGCTCGGCGATCGCGGCCAGCACCGCGGCCGGGTCAGGCCCGGGCAGGATCACGCTGGTCGCGCCGAGGTAGACGTCGGGGCCGAGGAAGCAGTCCAGCTGCGCGCAGTGGTACATCGGCAGGGTGTGCAGCTCGACGTCGTCGGCGCCCATCTCGCCGTCGATCACGCACGAGGTGTACTGCCACAGCAGGGACCGGCTCGACAGCAGTGCGCCCTTGGGCCGCGACTCGGTGCCGGAGGTGAACATCATCCGCACCGGGTCGTCGTCGGCGACGAGCACCTCCGGGGGCGTGCCGTCGAAGTCGAACCAGGCCTGGGCGTCGGGCCACCCGGTGCCGCTCACGTCGGCCCCGCGCGGTCCGATGACGGCCCGGACGGTCACGTCGACCCCCTCGTGGGCCAGCGCGTCCTCGGCGGCCGGCACCAGGGCGTCCTCGACGACGAACGCCTTCGCCCCCGCCTTGGCGAGGATGAAGGCGATCTCGCTCGCGCCGAGCATGAAGTTGACCGGCACCAGCACCAGCCCGAGGCGGGCGGTCGCGAAGTCGAGCACCGCGAACTGCCAGCAGTTGTGGCTCAGCAGCGCCACCCGGTCACCCTTGACCAGGCCCGCCGCGGCGAGTGCCGCGGCGGTCCGGTCGACGCGCGCCGCGAGCTCGGCGTACGTCATCGTGGTCGGGCCGTCGACGATCGCGACCTTGTCCGGAACGGTCCGGGCGGTGCGCCGGGGGAGGTCGCCCAGCGACTGCTGGCGTGCGCTGCTGATCAGGTGCGTGAGGTCGTCGGCCATGCCGCGACCGTACGACGGGAAGGGTCAGTCGGGCACGTAGTCGAAGGTGTCCGGGTTCGGTCCCTGACGGCCCTCCTCGCCCTTGTCGAGCCCGTCGATCAGCGACATCTGCTCCTTGTCGAGCTCGAAGTCGAAGATCTCGAAGTTCTCCCTCATCCGGGCCGGGGTCACCGACTTGGGGAAGACGACGTCACCGCGCTGGACGTGCCACCGCAGCGTCACCTGCGCCGGGGTCTTGCCGACCTGCTCGGCGATGTCGGTGATCGTGCCGTCGTCGAGGACCTTGCCCTGCGCGATCGGGGACCAGGCCTCGACCGCGACGGCGTGCCGGTGCGAGGCCTCGCGGGCGGCGTTGTTGGCGAAGTAGGGGTGGGCCTCGATCTGGTTGACCGCCGGCGCCCTGCCGGTCTCCTCGACGATGCGGTCGAGGTGCGCGGGCTGGAAGTTCGAGACGCCGACGGAGGCGGCGCGGCCGTCCTCGACGAACTCCAGCATGGTCTTCCAGGTGGAGACGAAGTCGCCGTCGTACTGCGTCGGCAGCGGCCAGTGGATGAGGAAGAGGTCGATCCGGTCCAGCGCCAGCGCCGACATCGTCTCGTCGAAGGCGCGGCGAGCGTCGTCCGGCTCGTGGAAGCCGTTGTTGAGCTTGGAGGTGACGTAGAGCTCGTCGCGGGGGATGCCGGAGGAGGCGATCGCCTCGCCGACGCCCTTCTCGTTCTGGTACATCTGCGCGGTGTCGATGTGGCGGTAGCCGACCTCGAAGGCCTGGCGCACCACGTCGGCGGTGTCCTCCGGCGGGACCTGGAACACACCGAAGCCGAGCTGGGGGATCCTCGTGCCGTCGTTCAGGGTGATCGTGGGGATTGACATGTCAATCACCTACCCGACGCCGCCGCCGGCCAATCATCCGCCCAGCGGCAGCCCGAGCGCCTCGGCGAAGCCCTCCCGGTCCGCCAGCGTCAGCGTCGCGCCCGGGTGCAGGATCCGCCGTGTCGGGTCGATCGCCGGCACCGGTCGGACGAACCGCACGCACACGCCCGCGCGGCCGTTGGTGGCGAACGTGACCCCGCGGTCGCTGAAGGACAGGTGCGCGGGCCCCGCGGTCTTGGCGAACGTGTAGTCCCCGGTCGCGGTCGCCGAGGTGAGGTTGGTCAGCGTGGTGCGCAGCGACCAGGGGCCGAAGCGCACGCGCAGTTCGCTGGGCGTCACCTCGGCGTACGCGGTGCGCGGCATGATGCCGAACGGGAGGGCGGCCGCGCGGTAGGCGGTGTCCCAGTCGAAGTCGAAGCGGTGTGTGGTCACGCTCCACACCTACCCCTCAGCGGCCGAGGGTCAGCCTCCGGGCCAGCGGCAAGTCACGCGAGGAGGAGCCGACGCGGATCCGGTAGGTGCCCGGAACGACCACCCACCCGTGCTTCGCCACGCTCCAGCGGGCGAACGCGCGGCGCGGGAGCGGGATCCTCACGCGGCGGCTCTCGCCCGGCTGCAGGCGCACGGCTGCGAACCCGCGCAGCTGGCGCGGCGGCTCGCCCGCCCGGTCCGGGTAGGCGACGTAGACCTGCGGCACGGCCTTGCCCGGCCGGCTGCCGGTGTTGCGGACCGTGACCCGGACGACCGCCCCCGCCCCCGCGCGGCGGACCGCCAGGTCGCGGAACGAGAAGGTGGTGTAGCCGAGCCCGTAGCCGAACGGGAACAGCGGGGACGCGCCGTGCGCGTCGTACCAGCGGTAGCCGACCTCGAGGCCCTCGGTGTAGGTGACGCGCCCGTTCGTGCCGGGGTAGGAGGCCTTGGTGAACTGGGCGTCCACCTGCCGCTCGGAGCGGGGGAAGGTCTGCGGGAGGCGGCCGCCCGGCTCGAGCTCGCCGTAGAGCACGGCGCCGAGGGCATTGCCGTGCTCGGCACCGCCGTACCACGGCAGCAGGACGGAGCCCGCGTCCCTCAGCCACGGCATGCGGACCGGGGCGCCGACGTCGAGGACCACGACGTTGCGCCGGTTGGCCCGGGTCACCGCGGCGACCATCTTCTCCTGCTCCAGCGGCACCGCCTGGCAGAACAGGGTGAGGCACGCCGAGGGCCGCAGGCCCAGGTCGGGACGGTCGGCGCCCTCCGAGGAGCCGTCGGTGGCGACCACGACGGCGACGTCGGCGGCCTGGGCAGCCAGGCGAGCGTCCTCGACCTGCGATCCCTCGACATAGACGACGCGGTCGCCGTGCGCGGCGGCCTGCGCCTGGATGCCCTCGAGGGCGCTGACGACGCGGGGCGGCAGGTTGGGGCCGCGCGACGACCCACCGCCGGAGGTGGAGTTGGCCGCGCCGACGGGATTGGCGGCGTAGCCGATGACCGCGATCGTGCGACCGCCGTCGACGTTGCGCAGCGGCAGCAGACGGCCGCGGTTCTTGAGCAGCACGGTCGCCTCGGCGGCGACGCGGCGGGCGAGCGCCCGGTGCTCCGGCGTCGAGACGTCGGAGAGGTAGGGCACCGGGCCGGGTCGGACCGGGTGGTCGAACACGCCCTGGGCGAACATCGGTCGCACGATGTTGCGGACCATCTGGTCGACCCGGGCGCGGGTGATCCTGCCGGCAGCGATCGCCGCCTTCAGCGAGTCGGCGCCGAAGTACCGCGCGCCCGCGCCGAACACGCTGGTCGCCGGCAGTGGTGAGGCGAACGCGTGCATCTCCAGGTCCATGCCCGCGTTGGCCGACGGGGCGGTCGAGTGGGTCGCGCCCCAGTCGGAGACCACGAACCCCTTGAAGCCCCAGTCCTTGCGCAGGACGCCGGTGAGCAGCGCCTTGTCCTGGCAGGCGTACCGGCCGCCGATGCGGTTGTAGGAGCACATCACCGAGCCGACCCGGCCACGCTTCACCGCCGCCTCGAAGGGCGCGAGGTAGAGCTCGCGCGCCGTCCGCTCGGGGACGCGAGCGTCGACGGTCATCCGGTCGACCTCCTGCTCGTTGAACGCGAAGTGCTTGGCGTCGGCGATCACCGGGTTGTCCTGGATGCCCCGGATGAACGGGACGGTCATCTCCGACGCCAGGTGCGGGTCCTCACCGAAGTACTCGAAGTTGCGGCCGTTGTACGGCGTCCGCGCCAGGTTCATGCCCGGCGCGAGCATCACGTTGACGCCCTTGCTGTGCGCCTCGGCCCCGATGGCGCGCCCGAGGTCGCGCTGCAGGGCCGGGTCCCAGGTGGAGGCCTGGGCGACACCGGAGGGGAAGACCGTCGTCGCCAGGTGCATCCCGGCCACCCCTGAGCCGGCGTCGGAGAGCACGAGGTCGGGGACGCACAGCTCGGGGATGCCGCTCACGTGGCCGGCGTTGCCGTAGTACAGCAGCCACGGCGGGTCGCCGAAGGTGAGCATGTGGAGCTCCTGGTCGAGGTCCATCGCGGAGACCAGGGCCTGCGCCCGCGTCGACGCGGAGTCGCTGCGGTCCATCCACCGCGAGCAGCCCGGGTCGGCGGCGTCCGCCGTCGCGGCACCGGCCAGCAGTCCTCCGAGCAGGGTGGCGGCGGTGACGGCCGCGGTGAGGGTCCTCATGCGGGGGTCAACGACCCGGCGGCGTGAAGGTGACAGCGGCTCAGGTCACAGCCGGTGTGCGGGCGCGTGGCCGGACCGGGCGCTGGGCAAGGTGGGCCCATGACCAACCAGACCAACCTCGACGTCGCGGTGCTCGGCACCGGCATCATGGGCGCGGCGATGGCGCGCTCGCTGGCGCGGGAGGGCCACACCGTCCGCGTGTGGAACCGCTCGCCGGACAAGGCCCGGGCCACGGAGCAGGAGGGCATCACCGCCGTCGACTCGGTGGCCCAGGCCGTCAAGGGTGCCGACGCCGTGCTGACCGTCCTGTTCGACGTGGACGCCGTCCTGGCCGTGACCGACGAGCTCACCGACGCCCTGCGCCTCGACGCCGTCTGGCTCCAGGCGAGCACGGTCGGCCCGGCCGGCATGCGCCGGATCGCCGCCGAGGTCCCCCAGGTGCACGAGCGGCTCTTCGACACCCCGGTGCTCGGCACCCGGCAGCCCGCCGAGGACGGCAAGCTCGTCGTGCTGGTGTCCGGGCCCGCCAAGGCCCGCGCCAAGGCGCAACCGGTCTTCGACGCGATCGGGTCGCGCACCGTCGAGGTCGGCCACGAGGTCGGCGCCGCCAGTGCGCTCAAGCTGGCCTGCAACTCCTGGGTCGCCACGGTCAACGCCGGCACCGCACAGGCGCTGGCGCTGACGTCCGCCCAGGGGGTCGACCCGGCGCTGTTCCTCGAGGCCGTCAAGGGTGGCCCGCTCGACGCGCCCTACGTCCAGCTCAAGGGCGGCCTGATGCTCGAGGAGAAGTGGGACACCCCCGCGTTCCCGGTCGACGGGGTCCGCAAGGACGTCGCCCTCATGGTCGATGCAGCCAAGGAAGCGGGCGTCTCGCCCAAGCTGCTCAAGACCCTGCTCGCGCTCTACGAACGGACCTCCGAGGCAGGGCTCGGCGGCGCGGACATGGCGGCGGTGAGGGCGGTCTTCGACCGCTGACCCACGTCGACCGGCCGGTCAGGCCATCGCCGCGGCCTTGGCGGCGATGTGGTCCATCACCTGGCCGTGCTCGACCTGGGGGCTGAACATGACCAGCTCCGCGTCCTGCTCCACCAGCACGGTGTGACCCGCCGGCCAGAAGAACACCTCGCCGCCGCGGACCCGCTCGGTGGTGGAGTCGACGTACTCCACCAGGACCGTGCCGGCCACCAGGTAGCCCCAGTGCGCCGCGTGGCACAGGTCGTCGTCGAGGCCGCGCAGGAGGGGAGCCAGGTCGGTGCCGGCGGCGAGGGAGAAGTACTCCGCGCCGAGGGCGCCGTCGGCGACGCCGAAGTCCGGCAGCTGGCGCGCGGTGGCGCCCGGGAGGGCGAGGCGGACCGGGATGTCGTCCTTGGAGAGATGCATGGGAGGTGTCCTTCCTGGGAGGCGGGCGGAGATCCGCCCGGTCTGACACCTGGGAGGGCGTGACAACCGGTGTCACAATGCGACACGTGCCGGCCACCGACGCTGCCGCCGCGACCGAGGACCTCCCCGAGGCCGCCCGTCGCGCGTACGCCGACGGCGACCTCGAGGGCGCGGTCGGCGCCTGGGAGACGCTGCACCGCCGGTGCCTCGACGCCGGTGACGCCGCCGGCGCCGCGGAGGCCGCCGCCATGGTGGCGGTCTACCTGCTCATCGACACCGGGCTGATGGCGCCGGTCCGTGGCTGGGTGCGTCGCGCCGAGCACCTGCTCGAGCCCGAGACCGACACCGCAGTGCACGCGCTGCTGTCGGCGGTGCGCGGCTACGAGCGCTTCATGTGCGGTGACCTGGAGGCCGCCACGATCCACTCCGACCGTGCGATCGCTCTCGGCGAGCGGCACGGGGTGGCGGACGCGACGGTGATCGGCGAGACGGCGAGAGCCCGCCTGACCCTGCTCCGCGGCGACCTCGCGACAGGACTGGAGCTGCTCGAGGAGGTCGGGGCGCGGCTCATGGCCGGCGACGCCACGCCGCTGGCCACCGGGATGATGCTGTGCGAGGTGATCTGCGCGGCCCAGGGCCTGTCGATGCACGACCTGGCCCGGGAGTGGACCGAGGTGATGGAGCGGTGGCGCCACGACGCCGCGTCCGGCGGCTTCCACGGGCGCTGCCGGGTCCACCGGGCCGAGCTGCTGCGCCTCTCGGGCCCCCTCGACGAGGCGGAGCGGGAGGCCCTCGGTGCCTGCGAGGACCTGCGGCCCTGGATGCGCCGGGAGTACGGCTGGCCCCTGGTCGAGCTCGGCAACGTCCGTCTGCGCCGCGGCGACCTGGCCGGCGCGGAGACCGCCTTCACCGAGGCGCTGGCCCGCGCCTGGTGCCCGCAGCCGGGCCTCGCGCTGGTCCACCTGGCCCGGGGCGACCTCGACGGTGCCGCTGTCCTGCTCGACGAGGCGATCGCCCACCCGCTGGCGATCCCGTCCAAGGAGCAGCCGCCCTCGGGGGACCTGCGCAACGCACCCCTGCTGCACGCCCGCGCCCAGGTCGCCGCGGCGGCAGGTGACGCCCCTGCGGCGGTCGCCGCGGCGGCCGCCCTCGACCAGGTCGCCTCGAGCTTCCCCAGCCCCGCCCTGCACGCGATGGCGTGCGTGAGCAGGGCGCGTGCGCTGCTGCTCGACGGTCGCGCCCGCGAGGCCGAGGGGCACGCCCGGGAGGCGATCGGGCTGTGGGCCGAGCTCGACGCGCCCTACGAGTGCGCGTCGGCACGGCTGGTCGCCGCCGACGCCCTGGACGTGCTGGGCCGGGTCGACGCGGCGGACCGGGAGCGCAGCCTGGCCGCCCGCGCGTGCGAGGAGATCGGGGCCGCCGGTCTGTGCGAGCCGCTCCGCGACGCCGACTCGGCCGTCTTCACCGCGCGGGACGGCCTGCGGCGGGTGGTGTACGGCGGGATGGAGGCGACCGTGCCCGACCTCAAGGGTCTGCGCTACCTCGCCCGCCTGCTGGCCGAGCCCGGCGGCGAGCTGCACGTGCTGGACCTGGTCGCCCTGGAGTCGCCGGAGGACCTCGGGACCGGAGCCCACCGGGGACTCGGCCACGGACCCCCCGCCGACCGCTGGCAGGAGGGGCTCCCGGTCATCGACGAGCAGGCCAAGCAGGCCTACCGGCGCAGGCTGCGCGAGGTCGAGGAGGACCTGGAGGAGGCGCGCGCCGACCACGACCTGGCCCGGGTCGAGCTCGCCGAGCGCGACCGGGACTACCTGCTCGCCGAGCTGTCGGGCGCGTTCGGTCTCGGGGGCAGGGCCCGGGTCACGGGCAGCTCCGCCGAGCGCGCGCGGACGGCCGTGACGCGCTCGCTGCGGTACTCCCTGACCAGGCTGGAGAAGGCCCACCCCCTCGCCGCCGCCCACCTGTCGCGGGCGGTGCGCACCGGGTCGTTCTGCTCCTACGCCCCCGACCCGACCAGGCCGGTGGCGTGGACCGTCGACTGACCCTCGCCGACATCGCCGGCCCTCGCTGGTCGTGCCGGGACCACCCGCTCCGCTGAGAGCAGAACCCGACCCCTCCGCCGGCGCGCGCTCGCGCCGTACAGTCGAGGCATGGAGAACGAGCCGCTGTGGCGAGAGCTGGTCGGGGGGACGCTGCGCGCGGTCCGGACAGGAGCGCGGCGAGCGCCTGAGCGACGTCGCCGAGCGCGCCGGCGTCTCGACGCAGTACCTCTCCGAGATCGAGCGCGGCCTCAAGGACCCCTCCTCGGAGATGCTGGCCGCGCGTCGCCGGCGCGCTCGGACCTCACCGTTCGCGAGCTCGGGCTGCTGACGGTGTCGTCGGTGGTCGCGGTCGCCTCGGTCGGGTCCCGGCCGGTCGCCTCGTGCCCGCGGTCTCATCCGCGCCCGCGCGGCGCCCTCTGCCTGGCGGCCTGAGCAACGGCCCTGCCCGGCCAGCACGACGTCGGCGATGCCGTAGTCGACGGCGGCCTGCCCCGGCAGCACCAGGTCCCGGTCGGTGTCCTCGCGGACCTGCTCCGGCGTGCGGCCGGTGTGCCGGGCCAGGATCTCCTCCAGCAGCGCCCGCACGCGGGCGACCTCCTCGGCCTCGAGGATCAGGTCCGGGACCGTGCCGCGGCCCTGCGCGGCGGGCTGGTGCAGGACCACCCGGCCGTGCGGGAGGATCGCGCGCTGCCCGGCCTCGCCGCCGGCGAGCAGCACCGCCGCGGTCCACGCGGCCTGGCCGACGCAGGTGGTGTGGACCGGTGCGGCGACGTACTGCATCGCGTCGTAGACCGCCAGCATCGCGGTGATCGACGCCGCCGGGGGAGTTGAGGTAGAGGCTGATCGGTGGCTCCGGCGCTCTCCGAGGCCAGGTGCAGCAGCTGCGCGATGACGGCGTTGGCGACGCCGTCGTCGAGCTCGGTGCCGAGGTAGATGATCCGGTCGGCGAGCAGGCGGGAGTAGAGGTCGACGGTGCGCTCGCCCCGCGGCGTGTGCTGGACGACGTAGGGGATCGTGTAGCTGCTCACGCGCACCAGCCCCATCGATCGCGTGCGTGTCCCGGCGTGACGTCCTCGACCGAGCAGATCACGCGGTCGACGAAGCCGTAGGCCAGCGCCTCCTGGCGCGTCGAACCAGCGGTCCCGGCGCGAGTCCCGCTCGATCGTGGCGACGTCCTGGCCGGTGTGCTCGGCGACGAGGCCGAGCACGGTGTCGCGGGTCTTCCGCAGGTCCTCGGCCTGGATCTCGATGTCGATCGCGGTGCCGCCGATCCCCGCCGAGCCCTGGTGCAGCAGGACCCGGGCGTGCGGGCAGGGCGTAGCGCTTGCCCGGGCGTGCCCGCCGAGAGCAGGAACTGCCCGGCGCTCGCGGCCATCCCCATCGCCAGCGTGCTGACGTCGTTGGGGATCAGCCGCATCACGTCGTGGATGGCGAGCATCGCCGAGACCGAGCCGCCGGGGGAGTTGATCCACAGGCTGATGTCGGCGCGCGGGTCCTCGGCGGAGAGCAGCAGCAGCTGGTGCATGAGCCGGTTGCCGTTGCCCTCCTCGAGCGCCTCGCCCAGCACGATGATGCGCTGGTGCATGAGTCGCTGGACCAGCTCGTCCTCGAGCCGTCCGTACGTCGTCGTGGTCGTCATGCGCGCCAGCGTGACGCGGCCGACCGGGCGCCGCACAGGGCGTGCTGCCACCAGCGGATCCGCCGGGAGCGGTCACCGTGTGTCGCGTCCGGGGTGCGCGGGTATCCCGTGGGCGTCGCATCCACCGGTCGGGCCAGGAGGAACGATGATCCGCACGGGCAGCAAGGTCTCGTGGAAGTGGGGCAGCAGCACCGCCGAGGGCAAGGTCGCCGAGATCCACCGGGACAAGGTCAGCCGCCGGAGCAAGGGCGAGACGATCACCCGCAACGGCAGCGACGACGACCCGGCCTACGTGATCGAGCAGGAGGACGGCACCACGGTCCTCAAGCTCAGGAGCGAGCTCCAGGAGTCCTGAGGAGCACGGGCCGTAGGCTCGCCGGGTGCGGATCACCGGCCTCGGGCTCTTCCCGGTCAAGTCCCTCGGCGGGGTCGACCTGACCGAGTCCGTCGTCACGCCCCTGGGCCTCGACGGCGACCGGCGATGGGCGGTGATCGACGACCAGGGCCGCACGTTGAGCAGCCTCGAGCGGGCCCGGCTGCTCGGCGTCCGGGCGACCCCGACGCCGACCGGGGTGCGGCTCACGCGTGACGGCGTCGTCCTCGACGTCGACGTGCCCGGTCCCGAGGCGCCGCTGGTCACCACCACGCTGAGCCGCGTCGATCACCTCCGCGCCGCCGACCCGACCGCGTCGCGCTGGCTCTCGGAGGTGGTGGGCCGCGACGTCGCCCTGGTGCACCAGGGCGACGACCTGACGCGGTCGGTCTCGGAGGGTCACGGCGGGAGGCCGGGCGACCGGCTGAGCCTGGCCGACACCAACCCCCTGCACCTGGTCACCGAGAGCTCGGTGGACCGGCTGCGCGACTGGGTCACCGAGACGCAGGGGGAGGAGTGGCTGCCGCGCGAGGAGGCGGTGCGACGGTTCCGGCCCAACCTGGTGGTCGACGGCGACGAGCCGTTCGCCGAGGACCGCTGGCTACGGGTCCGGATCGGCTCGTCGACGTACCGCCTGGGCGAGCTGTGCGACCGCTGCACGATGACCACCGTCGACCGCGACCAGTCCACCACCAAGGAACCGATCCGCACGCTCGCACGGCACCGCCGCTGGGACGGTGCCACCTGGTTCGGGGTGCGTCTGGTGCCCGAGCTCGACGGGTCGACCGCGAGGATCGCCGTCGGCGACGAGGTGACGGTCCTCCAGGACTGAGCTCAGGCCCCAAGCATCGCGCCCGCGGTCGTGCCCTCGCCGTCGTCGGAGTCGGCGCTGGTGTCCTCCGGCCCTGCCGACCCCGCGGACCCCTCCGGCTCCTCCGGCTCCTCCGGTGCGACCGGGAGGGTCACGGTGACCGTGAGCCCCTGCCCCGGCGGGCTGGAGGCCTTGATCCCGCCGCCGTGCCCGTGGACGATCGCGGCCACCACGGACAGGCCGAGCCCGGTGCCGTTGGCGACGTGGCTCTCGGCGTTGGTGGCGCGGTAGAAGCGGTCGAAGATCAGGCCGACCTCCTCCTGCGGCACGCCGATGCCGTCGTCGGAGACGGCGAGCTGGACGCCGTGGGGTCCCGGGCCGACGTGGATCCGGACGGTCCCGCCGGGGCGGGAGTACTTCACGGCGTTGTCCAGCAGGTTGTCGACGACCTGGCGCAGCCGCATCGGGTCGGCGCTCACCGTCACCGGCTCGAGCGTCAGGTCGAGGTCGACGCCGTGGTCGCGGGCCGGGCCCTCGAAGTCGTCGCGGGCGGTGCTCAGGACCTCGTCGAGCCGGACCGGTCGCCGGTCGAGCCCCACCACGCCGGTCTCGAGGCGGCTCAGGTCGAAGAAGTCGGAGAGCAGCAGCTCCATCTGGCGGCTGCGGCGGCTGATCGCCTCCAGGCCGGTGCGCCGGGCGACGGGGTCGAGGTCCTCGGCGGCGAGGTACTCCGCGTAGCCGCGGATGATCGTCAACGGGGTGCGCATCTCGTGCCCGGCGATGGCCAGGAACTGGTTGCGCTGCTGGTCCAGCACCTTGCGCCGGTGCACGTCGGAGGTGATGCCGTCGACGTGGACCGCGCCGTGCGCGTGGTCGTGGCGGGGGTTCGCCCGGGTCCACATCCACCGGACCGTCCCGTCGTCGGCGCGCAGCCGGGTCTCGACCTCGGCCGGCTCGCCGCCGGCCAGCGCGTCGAAGAACTCCTCGAGCCGGGGGAGGTCCTCCTCGACGGTCCGCTCGCGCAGTCGCGCGGCGAGGTCCTCGCCCGAGCCGTCGACGTGCAGCGCGGCCTGGGCCGAGGTGTTGAAGAACTCCAGCGGCAGGGTGCGGTCGGGCCGCACCTCGACCGACCAGATGAAGTCCTCCAGGCGGGCCGTCACCCCGGCGAGCTGGGCGTCTGCGAGCTGGGCGCGCTCCTCGGCGCGGGTGCGCCGCGAGGAGAGGAACTGCACGAGCAGCGCGAGCAGGAACGTGACGAGCAGGCACACCGCCACCAGGGGCCACGGGGCGAACCGCATGAGCGGCACCGCCTGGTGCTCGGCGGCGGCGTAGGTCACCGTCCATCGGCGCTGCGCGACCGCGACCGAGTCCGCCGTGCTGATGTCGAGCTCGTCGGAGTACGACGGCGCGAGGTCGGCGACCAGCACCTGCCGGCCCGCCTCGTCCCGGGCGGTCAACCGCGCGCTGATGGTGCCCTGGGCCGTGCTCCGCAGCACGCCGCCGGCGAAGTCCTGCCCGCGGAGTCCCAGGAGGATCCAGCCGCGGAGCCGCCCGGCGTGTCGCACCGGCACGACGATGGAGAACCCGGCCTGCCGCTGGTCCTCGGGGAGCTGCTGGTCGATGAGCAGCGGGTAGGGCGTGGTGATCGAGAGCCCGCCCTCGTTGGCCGACCGGACGAGCGCGGAACGCGGAGCGGCTGCCGACGCGACGTCGATACCGGTGCGCACCTGGCTCGACCCGTCCAGCGGCCGGCTCATGATCGAGAAGAAGTGCTGGTCGGGGCCCTCGGCGGGGACCAGGCGCAGGTCGGTGGCGCCGCGGGCGCGCCAGCGGTCCTCGAGTCGCGCGACCCCCCGGTCACCGACAGGTGGGGCGAGGAAGACCACGCTGGCCGCTCCCGCCAGACCCATCCCGGCCAGCGGCGCCACGGCCGCGTCGAACTGCTCGCGGGTGAACTCGGGGGTGGATCCCGCGGACGCGGCGACGAGCGTCAAGGCGTCCTCGTAGCGGTCGACCTCGCTCTGCACCGCCTGGGTCACCAGCGTGGCCCGACGCTCGAGCCGCTCCTGGGCCGCGCCATGCAGCTCGCGCATGGCGAGCTGCGCGATGACGAGCGTCGCGAGCAGGCCGGCGACGAACACGGCCACGGTCGGCCGGAAGGTCGACACGGCGCGGCTCATGCCGTGACCTTAGGTGGCCCGACCCGTCTTCGTCGGACTCCCACGAGCAACGCGGGCCCTTGGTCCCACGGGGCACAGCCGACACATCAGTGGAAGAGGGGGCACAGCGCGGCTGCGGTCCACGACCCGATGCCGGGCCGGGCCAGCAGGTAGCCGGCCACCTCGTCCGTGGCCAGCCCGTGGGTCTCCCGCAGGCCGCGGCCCAGCAGCCGGAGGTAGCCGGCACTCGGCTCGTTGAGCCCCAGGTCCCCGTGGTCCGCGGCGGTGAAGGTCAGCATCGGGTGACCGTCCAGCTCGCCGAGGTGGTGCAGGGTCTCGTAGCGGCCCGGGCCGTAGGTGTGGCGACGGTTCTCCAGCACGTGGGCGAGGTCGAGCCCGTCGTGGTCGTCCGGGTCGCGGTGCATCTCCTGGATCGCGACGTCGGAGAACTGCTCGTCGGTGAGCAGGTAGGCCCGGCCCAGGACCCGGTCCACCCCGTTCGAGCCGTCCCCGGGGGTCGCGCCCGTCGAGACCTCCACGAAGGAGATCCCGCCTCCCCACGTCGGTGACTCCCAGGCGAAGAACATGGACCCGGCGAAGCTCACCGCCCGCTCGTCGGCCGGGGGAGGGGTCCCGCGCGCCGCTGACCCTGCGCCGGGCGCCCGGCGCGGCCCCGCCCTCGAGGTAGTTGCAGAAGCGCTCGCGGTCGAGGTTCGACCCGTAGGCGACGTACCAGATCACCGGGTCATGCGGTGACCTGGAGGATCCCCAGGCACATCTCGTCGGTGGTGCCCTCGCCCCAGACCACGTAGCGCTCGGGCTGTCCGTCGAACGCCGGCAGCACGTCGCGCAGCCCCTGGTCGTGCCGGCAGGTCACCCGCACCTCGTCCCCCGGCTTCAGGCGCAGGGGCCGCACCGGACGGGCCTGCTGGTTGTCGAAGTCCCACACCGGCATGCGGAGCAGGGTGCGCGCGTCGGACCGGCCCGGGTTGACCTCGATCCGGATCGAGCGGCCGAGGAGGTGCATGTGGCCCGCCACGCCGAGCACGGTGGTGGCGCGGCGGATCGGCCGGTCGCAGGTGGTGACCTGGGACGGCTCGACCGGCGTGCCGCAGAGCAGGTGGAGCAGGTCGGCAGCACCGCCGGCTGCGCCGAAGCGACGGTCGACGTCGGCGACGGCCTTGTCCCGGTCGCACAGCTCGCTGTCGTCGTGACCCGGGCGGCAGGGCAGCTCGACCGGCGCCGGCAGGAGCATCGTGGTCACCGGGGTGACCGGCGACCCGTCGGGCGCGCGGTCCGCGACCCGCAGCCGGGCCGCGGAGACGTCGGCCCCGTCGCCCGCCAGCAGGTTGTAGTGGACCTGCATGACGATGCGCGAGCCCGCGGCGAGCCGGGTGCCGTAGCCGGACCGCATCATCGACTCGCGGCCGCCCGGTGCCCAGGCGCCGAGCCAGGGCGCGTCGTCGAGCCCCGTGCTCCCGCCGCCCATGCCGGTGCCGCCGAAGCAGGTCCAGCCCTGCCCGGAGCTGACCGCGTCCTGGTCCTCTGCCTCCGACACGTGCTCGGGCGGGACCGCGTAGAGGATCACGTGGTGCACGACCCGCGCGTTGCCCGGGCGGACGTCGACGCCGGTGACGAAGGTGTCCTCGCCCAACCCGGGGTCGAGCAGGAAGCAGCGGTAGTCGTCCGTGCCGCCCGGAGTGGGAGGGCTGGGCGTGTAGGCCTGCGGCATCGCGAGGTCGAGGCGGCGCTCGCCCTTGCGCAGCGGCCGCTCGGGTCCGGACGACACCGGCTGCGGCGCGGCGTGGTCGCTCGGGTCGGCGTGGTCCGTGGCCACCGTCGTGCTCCCGGCCGTCGGCGCGGGGGTCGCGGACCGCTCCTCCGGCCCGCACGCGACCAGGGCGCCGGCCAGCAGGGCTGCGGCCGGCAGCAGGACGGCGAGCGGGGTGCGACGACGGCCGGAGGGCATGGACCGAGCATAGGCCGAGGTCCTTGGTCACTTGACCGAGTCGGAGCCGCGGGTGAAGGTGCCTCATGACCATCCCCAGCCACCACCCCCGGCGGACTCGGCGCCTCCTGGCGGCCCTGCTCGCCCTCCCGTTGCTGCTGCCACTGGCGTCGCTGGCGCCCGCAGACGCCAAGCCCGGGTCCCCGCCCGGCGCCGCCCACGCGGCCGCGCCCGCGCGCACCGCCACGGTGATGACCCGCAACCTCTACCTCGGCGCCTCGCTCGACGGGATCATCGCCGCGCTCGTCACGGGCGACCCGACGAAGGTCATCGGCGCGGCCACCGAGACCTGGCAGACCGTGCAGGCCTCCGACCCGGCCGAGCGCATGGCGGCCGTCGCCGACGAGATCGTCGCGGCCAAGCCGGCCGCGGTCGGCCTGCAGGAGGTGACGCAATGGTCGACCTACGCCTTCAACCCCCAGACCCAGCAGGTCGTGGGCGGTCCGACGGTCGCCTACGACTTCCTCCAGCTGCTGCTCGACGCGCTGGCGGCGCGCGGGGAGAGCTACCACGCCGTCAGCGGCGCGACCTCGACGAACTTCACCTCCGACCCGATCCCGGTGCTCGTCGGTCCCTACCCGACGCAGGCCGTGCAGCTGCTGGACCGCGACGTGATCATCGTGCGCGACGGCGTGAAGGCGACCAACGCCCACCACGGCAACTTCAGCGACCAGGCCATCCTGAGCCTGCCTCGTCCCGGCCAGGACCCCCTGCCCGTCGACCGCGGCTGGGGATCCGCTGACCTGCGCACGCGCCTGGCGAGCTTCCGGTTCGTGAACGCTCACACCGAGGCAGGGACGGCGACGATCGACGCCGAGGCCCTGCGTGTGGCCGAGGTGGGCGAGCTGTTCGCCGCGCAGCAGCAGATCGCGGAGGAGACCGGGGCGCTGCCCACGGTCTACGTCGGCGACTACAACTCGCCGGCTCCGGACGCCGGCGCCTACGAGCTGCTCACCTCGCAGCTGTCCGACCTGTGGCTGGCCACCCATCCCGGACAGCCCGACCCGAACCCGGGGTCCCTCACCTGCTGCTTCGGCGACAAGCTGGACGACCCGACCAACCCGCTCGAGACCCGCATCGACCTGATCCTGGGCACCGCAGGGGTTCGCGCCCTGTCGACGTACCGCGTCGGCGACCGGCCGGTGGACCTGCCCGGTGACACCTGGTGGGCCAGCGACCACGCCGGCGTGGTCGGCACGGTCGTGATCGGCTGAACGTAGCCAGGCGCGTGCCGCCTCGTTGAGGCGGCATGCACCTGCGCCGTCGCACCCGTCTCGCTGCACTGACCCTGGCGGTCTCCACCGGTCTGGCCGGGCTGGTGGGGGCCGCCACGGCCGCTCCGGTCGCTCCCATCCCGCCCGGCCCGCTGGACGCCACCGTCCCCGCGTTCCTCGGCCGAGCGGTGTCCGACCGGCCGATCGAGGCGTTCCGGGTGCCCGCGCACCCGTTCATGGCGCGCACCGGGTTCAACTCGATGCACGACGACGCCTACGCCACCGACGCCTACCGCGGAGGCGGCCCGCTCGGCCGCGACCTGCAGGTGACCAGCGCGACGTACGGCGTCGTGGAGTGCGCGACGGTGACCTTCGATCGCCGCGGACGCCTGGTCGGGCTCTGCGGCGGCCTCGACGGCTTCCAGCTGATGCTGATCGACCCGGAGACGCTCGAGCCGACGGCCACGATGCAGACCTCGCGGCGCGACCTGACCTCGGGCGCCAACCCGCTGAGCGACCTGTGCGGCGGGGCGTACTTCTACCTCGACGACCGCGACCGGGCCATCGTCGAGACCGTCGACGGCACGGTGGTCGTCGTGCAGGTCACCGCGGACGGGTTCGCGCTGCGACGGACCTACGACGCCACCCCCGCGATCCCCGACGGGGACTGCCTGATCGCGCTCATGCCCGACTGGGACGGTCGGATCTGGTTCGTCACCAAGGGCGGCGGGGTCGGCACGATCGACCGGTCCACCGGCAGGGTGCGGTCGGTGCGGGTGCCCGGCGAGCGGATCGTGAACTCCTTCGCCACCGACGAGACCGGCGGGGTCTACATCGTCAGCGACCACGCGCTCTACCGGTTCGACGTCACGGCGGCCGGTCGCCCGAGGGTGACGTGGCGGCAGCGCTACGACCGCGGCTCGCAGCAGAAGCCCGGACAGCTGTCGCAGGGGTCCGGGACCACGCCGACGCTGATCGGCAAGGACCTCGTGGTGATCACCGACAACGCCGACCCGCGCATGCACGTGATCTCCTACGACCGCCGTCGTGGCGTGTCCGGCCCGCGAAAGGTCTGCTCCGCAGCGGTGTTCGCCCGTGGCGCCAGCGCCACGGAGAACAGCCTGGTCGCGGTCGGCCGCTCGGTGGTCGCGGAGAACAACCACGGCTACCAGAACCCCGCCTCGACGATGTTCGGGCAGACCACCTCGCCGGGCATCGCGAAGGTCGGGGTGGGCAGGCGCAACTGTGGGGTGAAGTGGACCTCGAAGGTGGTCGCACCGACCTCGGTGCCCAAGGCCTCGCTGCGGTCGGGGCTGGTCTACGTCTACGGCAAGCCGGCCGGTCAGCCGGCCGACCCGTGGTACCTCACCGCGATCGACCTGCGCACCGGCCGCACGGCCTGGCAGCGCCTGACCGGCACGGGCACGCAGTACAACAACCACTACGCAGCGATCTACCTCGGACCCGACCGCACGGCGTACGTCGCCACGCTGGCGGGGCTGCTGCGGATCCGGGACGGAGGCTAGGCCCCCTGCCGCGTCGGGTGGTCCCGGAGGTGGTGGGGTTCGTCAGTCCTCGGAGCTCAAGGTGAGCTCCACCATGAGCTCGTCGGCCAGCTGCTCCAGCGCGTTGCGCAGGGCCGCCCCGTCCGCACCGGGCGGTGCCGTGAGCGTGGCGTGTGCCTCGAAGAGCAGCCCACCCGCCATCGGCGCCTCCCGCACCTGGGTGCTGAGCTCCTCGATGCTGACCCCCGAACCGGCGAGCAGCGCGGAGATGTCGGCGACGATGCCCGGGCGGTCGGCGCCGATCAGGTCGAGGCTGAAGTGGGGGCCGCCCCCGACGGTGGTGTCGGCCTCCGCGGGCCCGGTGCGCTCGACGTGCACCGACAACCCCTCGCCCGACAGCGCCTCGAGGTCGAGCGTGAGGGCGTCCACGCCTGCGCTGTCGACGGCGACCTCGACGATGCCCGCGAACTTCCCGGCGAGTCGGGCCATCTGGCTGCGCTCCCAGCTGGCGCCGTTGGCCTTGAGCGGCGCGGACACGGCGGACACGAGCCCGGCGCGGTCGTCGCCGAGCACGGTGAGGACGAGCGTGGTCATCGGCATGTCGGCAGCCTAGAACCTGGTGGAACGATGAAGCTGCTGCTCACCTCGGGCGGGGTCACGAACCCGAGCATCCACGCCGCACCCGAGGCCGGCGCGCGAGTGGTCCAGCGCGCCCTTGGCCCCGGTCTGGCTCGCCCTTCTGCCCTGGCCGGCTCCGGGGACCGGGCCTGGCGCCACGTCGAGCACGCCGCGGGTGCTGCGCTACGACAACCCCAGGGCGGTCGGCAACAACTTCAACGACAAGGAGACGCTGACCGCCGATCCGCTCGAGGCGAGCCACGTGTACGCCGTGTGGATGGACGCCCGCTTCAACGACGGCGCGACCGACGACATCCTGCTCGCGCGCCGCGGTGGACGTCGACGTCGACCACAGCGGCACCAGGTTCTGGGCTGCCTGGGTGGGCGCCAACGACTCGGCTCCCACCAACCCCACCGACGTCTTCGTCCGGTCGGGGCAGTAGCCGGGACCGCCCAGCCGGCCGGGTACGGCTAGCGCGCGCGCCACCGCTTCCACACCGCGCGTGCCTCGGCTCGCACCTTGCCGTCGAAGACGACCCTCGAGAGCACCGTCATCTCCGACTCCGAGGAGTCCAGCAGCTCGGCCTCCAACGACAGGTCCTCGTCGAGCGGGGTGGGCCGGCGGAAGGAGACGTCGAGGCCCGCGGTGACGTAGGGCAGGAGGGCGCCCGGCGGGGGCTCCCAGCCGTTGCGGTCGGCCTCCAGGACGACCGCGGCGGCACTGTGGCAGTCCAGCACCGTCGAGATGATGCCGCCGTTGAGGTAGCCCACGCCGTTGTCGTGCTCGGGCCACGGGTGGAAGGTGCCGACGACCAGCGCGGTGCCGTCGACGGTCTCGGACTCGTAGCTGCGCAGCTTGAGCCCCTTGGGGTTCGCGTGCCCGCAGCCGAAGCACGGCAGGTCGGGATAGAGGCGCTCCTGGATGCTGCGCGTGTGATCGGTGGCCGACAGCGTCATGCGCCGATCCTGCCACCGGGCGCGCGCCTGCGGGATGCTGGGCCCATGGCCTCCCACGCGCCGCCGCGTCCACCTGCCAAGGCACCGCCGAGCTGGTGGTGGTTCCTGGGCCCGGTGCTCCTCATGATCGCGGCGGTGATCGTGGGCGCAGGGGCGTTCGTCTCGCTGCTGCACACCGCCGACCACCGGTACGGCGAGGTCGCCGCGGACGGTGAGCCGCACGCGGTGAGCCTGCCCACGACCCACCGGGCGATGCTGATGGTCCCGACCCTCGGGAACAAAGACGACTGGACCTGCCGTCTCACCGACGCGGAGGGTGGTCCGGTGCCGACCAGCACCGGAGGCGGCACCGTGTCCTTCAGCAGTGAGTCCGCAGGGTGGCAGTCGCTGCTGATGTTCGACCCGGCCGACGTCGGGTCGGGGACGACCGTGACGGTCCACGTCGCATGCCGGACGTCCGACGTCGACGTCGAGGGGAACGGCGGCACCGTGCTCCTGGTCAGGGCGCCCGAGGTGGGCGCGCTGGTCGTCCGCATCGGCCTGATGGTCGGCGGGCCGTTGGTGCTCGGGGGAGCGGCGTTCGTCTGGCTCATCGCGCTGGTGGTGCTCCAGGTCGTCCGCAGGAGTGGCGCGTGAGCGCCGTCCGCGTCGAGCGCGACGGGGTCGTCACCACGATCACCCTCGACCGGCCGGAGCGGCGCAACGCCGTCGACGGCCCGACCGCGGCCGCGCTGGCCGCGGCGTTCCGCGCCTTCGACGCCGACGACGAGGCGAGCGTCGCGGTCCTGTACGGCGACCACGGCACGTTCTGCGCCGGTGCCGACCTGACCGCGGTCGGGGGGCCAGGGGGCAACCGGGTCGACCCGATGGGCCACGACGGGCCGATGGGACCCACACGGATGCGGCTGTCCAAGCCCGTGGTCGCCGCGATCGAGGGCCACGCCGTCGCGGGGGGTCTCGAGCTGGCGATCTGGTGCGACCTGCGGGTCGCGGCGCAGGACGCGGTGCTCGGGGTCTTCTGCCGGCGCTGGGGCGTGCCGCTCATCGACGGCGGGACGGTCCGGCTGCCGCGCCTGATCGGCACCGGCCGCGCCATGGACCTGGTGCTGACCGGACGGGCGGTCGGCGCGGACGAGGCCGAGCGGATCGGACTGGTCGACCGCGTGGTCCCGACCGGCACCGCGCTGGCCGAGGCGCAGGCGCTCGCGCGCCAGGTCGCGGGCCACCCGCAACGCTGCACGCGCAACGACCGGCGCTCCCTGCTGGACCAGGAGGGGCTGACCGAGGAGCAGGCGCTGGCGCGCGAGCTGGAGCTCGGGCGGGACTCGTTGGAGGACGTGGTGGCCGGGCTCGAGCGGTTCCGCTCAGGGGAAGGACGCCACGGTCAGGGGACCTAGTTCTGGGGCAGGGTGGCCGATGTGGACGATCTAACCGGTCTGCCCGACGAGGCGCTGCACGGGCGCCGCTTCCGCGAGCACCAGCAGCGAGTATCCGCCGAGTGCCCTGACAGCCGCGTGGGGGTTGACTCGATACGCGAGCTTGCGCGGGAGCACGGCAGCCTTGGCCTTGGCTGATCGTGGGCTGTCGATGTCGGTGGGCGTGTACCTCTCGGCCAGCACAGCGAACCCCGCGTCCCTGAGCGTGGCCAGAGCGGTGTCCCGGGAGAAGTAGTGCAGGTGGCCGATCGCTTCCCTGTCCCGCATGAACGGCCTCCCTCGGACGACGTTCAAGGCGTTCATGTCGAGTGGGATGTGGAAGACGTACCTCTCGGCCTTGCCGAGGAGGGAGCGAAGGAAGCCGAAGTAGTCCTCGACGTGCTCGAAGACGTCGATCGCGAGCACGACGTCGTACCGATCCGCAATCGCTTCCGAGGTGCCTTGTCGGATGCGGACGCCGGGGTGCTCACGCTGAGCGAACGCGATCGCCTGCGGCGAGACTTCGTAGCCGATCGCATCGACGTCCGGGAAGGATTCGCTCAACGTCTCGAGAACTGCGCCCGTCCCACATCCCACGTCGCAGATGGACAGCGGTCGCGGATAGAAGTCACGGAGGAGCGCGGCGATGTGCTTGGCCTTCCACGGCCCATCGGCGTCGTGCCAGTCGGGGTTGGCGGTGATGTAACCGCCATCCTCGTACCGTGCGCCCGAGTCGCAAGAGGCCATGTGACGAGGGTAACGGCGCCGGTGCGTCCTCCGCGGGCCCTGCTAGACCAGGAGAGCCCGGCCGAGGACGAGGCGCTCGAGCGAGCGGACCCAGGGGCCGGATCTCGGGTGAGGGCGCGGTGCCCACGCCGCTCTCGGACACGATCTCCGTCCATCGGTCGCCTGCGGCAGGATGGCCGATGTGAACGATCTAACCGGTCTGCCCGACGACCCCGACGGCGTCGCCGCCCCCGACGAGGCGCTGCGCGCCGACGTCCGGCTGGTCACCTCGATGCTCGGCGAGGCACTCGTGCGTTCCTCGGGGCAGGAGCTGCTCGACCTCGTCGAACGGGTCCGTGCCCACGCCAAGAGCGACACCCTCGAGGACCTGCCCGAGACCGACCTGGCGACGAGTGCGCGGCTGGCGCACGCGTTCACCGCGTACTTCCACCTGGCCAACGTCACCGAGCAGGTCCACCGCGGCCGTGCGCTGCGCCGGACCCAGCAGGCCGAGGGCGGGTGGCTCGAGCGCACGTTCCGCCGCATCGGCGAGAGCGAGGACGGCGCCGAGCGGCTGGCGGAGGTGCTCGGGCAGGTCGGCGTGCGCCCGGTGTTCACCGCGCACCCGACCGAGGTGCAGCGCCGCTCGACCCTGGACAAGATGCGCCACGTCGCCGCGCTGCTCGACCAGCCGGAGTCCGCGCGCCGCGACCGCCGGCTGCGGGAGGCGGTCGACCTGCTGTGGCTGACCGACGAGATCCGGGTCGAGCCGCCGGAGCCGGTCGACGAGGCCCGCAACGGCGTCTACTACCTCGAGGGGCTGGCCGCCGCGGCCCTGCCCGACGTGCTGGAGGAGCTGCGCGACCAGCTCGCCGGCCTCGGTGTGGAGCTGCCCGACGACGCCCGCCCGCTGCGCTTCGGCAGCTGGATCGGCGGCGACCGTGACGGCAACCCCAACGTCACCCCCGCGACCACCCGCGAGGTGCTCGACCTGCAGGCGGTGCACGGCATCCGCATGCTGCGTACGGCCGTCGACCGGCTGCGGCGCGACCTGTCGGTCAGCGAGAAGCTGTCGGAGGTGTCCGGCTCGCTGCGCGAGCGGCTCGAGGAGTCCCTGCGGCACCTGCCCGAGGTGGAGAAGCGCTACCTGCGCCTCAACGCCGAGGAGCCCTACCGCCTGTTCCTCACCTGCGTCCACGTCCGGCTGCGGCTCACCGAGGAGCGCGTGGCCGAGCGGGGGCCGCACGTCGCCGGCCGCGACTACGCCGACGACGACGAGCTGCTCTCCGACCTGCGCCTGCTGCGCGACTCCGTCGCCGACCACCAGGGCGAGCTGCTGGCCTCGGGCGAGCTCGAGCGGCTGATCCGCACGGTCGCCGCGACCGGGCTGACGCTGGCCACCCTCGACGTGCGCGAGCACGCCGAGAAGCACCACGCCGCGCTCGCCACGCTGCTGGACCGCACCGGCGAGCTCCCCACGCCGTACGCCGACCTCGACGCGGCCGGGCGCCTGGAGGTGCTGGGCCGCGAGCTCGCCGGGCGCCGTCCGCTCGCGCCACGACCGCTGCCGCTGCAGGGCGACGAGGCGACGACCGCCGGGACCTTCGACGCGGTCCGCGCGGCCCTCGACACCCTGGGCCCGCGCACCATCGAGAGCTACATCGTCTCGATGACCCGTGGCGCCGACGACGTGCTGGCCGCGGTCGTCCTCGCCCGCGAGGCCGGGCTGGTCGACCTCTCGTCGGGGCCGGGCGGTGTCGCCCGCATCGGCTTCGTGCCGCTGCTCGAGACCGTCGAGGAGCTGACCCGCACCGGGGAGATCCTGCGCGACCTGTTCTCGGACGATTCCTACCGCGAGGTGCTGCGGCTGCGCGGCGACCTCCAGGAGGTCATGCTCGGCTACTCCGACTCCAACAAGTCCGGCGGCATCGCCGCCTCGCAGTGGCAGATCCAGCGCGCCCAGCGGACCGCGCGTGACGTGGCGGCCGAGTTCGGCGTGCGGCTGCGGTTCTTCCACGGCCGCGGTGGGTCGGTGGGGCGCGGCGGCGGCCCGACCTACCAGGCGATCATGGCGCTGCCCTACGGCACGGTCGACGGCGAGGTGAAGATCACCGAGCAGGGCGAGGTGATCAGCGACAAGTACGCCCTGCCGATCCTCGCCCGGCAGAACCTCGAGCTCTCCCTCGCCGCGACGCTCGAGGCGAGCGTCCTGCACCAGCACGGCCGCCGCACCGAGGACCAGGCGCGACGCTGGGACGCCACCATGGACGCGGTCGCCGACGCCGCCCACACGCGCTACCGGCGGCTGGTCGACCACCCGGGGCTGCCCGACTACTTCCTCGCCTCCACGCCGGTGGACCTGCTCGCCGAGCTGCACATCGGCTCCCGCCCCTCGCGCCGCCCCGACGCCGACGGCGGCATCGAGGGGCTGCGCGCGATCCCGTGGGTGTTCGGGTGGACGCAGTCGCGTCAGATCATCCCGGGCTGGTACGGCGTCGGGTCGGGCCTGGCGGCCGTGCTGGAGGAGGACGGCGGGCTCGAGCAGCTGCAGGAGATGTACGCCGAGTGGCCGTTCTTCCGGACCTTCCTCGACAACGTGTCGATGACGCTGGCCAAGACCGACCTGGACATCGCCGCCTCCTACGTCGCCGCGCTCGTGCCCGAGGAGCTGCACGAGCTGTTCGACGACATCCGGGACGAGCACGCGCGCACCGTCGGCCGGGTCCTGGAGGTGACGGGGGAGGGGACCCTGCTGGGCGGCAACCCGATCCTGCGCACGACCCTGGAGATCCGCGACCTCTACCTCGACCCGCTGCACCACCTGCAGGTGCAGCTGCTGGCGCGCCGCCGGGACGGCGAGGACGACCCCCTGCTGGCCCGGGCGCTGCTGCTCACCGTCAACGGGATCGCGGCGGGGATGCGCAACACCGGCTGAGGACTCAGAGGTCGGTGCGGGCGTGCAGCCACGGGCGGTCGAGCACGAACCGGCGGCCGGTCACCTCCGAGGGCACGATCTCGACGACGTTGTACTTCAGCGTCGGCACCCACGGCCGCAGGGGGAGCTGCTCGGCGCGGTGCTCCTCGTTCTCCTCGAGCTTGCGTGCCCGGCCGCGGAGGATGACGCTGTGCGCCTCGTGCTCGTCGTACCGGTCGATCTCGAAGACCACTTCCGGGTGCAGCAGGACGCCGAGCAGCTTGGAGCCCTCGGCCGTGCGGAACAGCAGGGACGGGCCTGCCGACGGGTCCGTCGGGTCCTCGACCGCGTAGTTGACCGGGACCAGCCCCACCTCGTCGCCGAGGAGGTAGGCCAGCCGGCCGAACTCCTCGCCGCGCAGGGCCTCCCAGCACTCGTCGGGGCTCATCGTGGTCACGACGTCCTCGTCCATGACCCACCTCCAGGTGCCTCGATAGGCCGCGGCCCTGGCTGGTCGCGACCCTCCACCTCGACTCTAGGAGCACCTGGGCCCGCGTGGGTGGTGCGCGTCTGTCTGTTCCATCACCTCCGCCGCGCGCGGTCCGCCGCTAGGCTCGCGAGATGGCAGGGGGAGGGACGGGAGGCCCCGCGGACTCGGCGCAGCCGGCCGTCCGCGACGCCCGCGTCGCGGCGGTGCTCTCCGTGCTGGCCGGCGCCTCCGTGGACGACTCCGCAGTGCAGCACGGCGTGGACCCGGCGCTGCTCGCCCGCTGGGTCGAGGCCTTCGTCGAGGCCGGTGCCGCCCGCGTGACGAACCGGCCCGAGCCCGACGCCGCCCGGCTCCGGGACCGCTACCTCGCCGCCTTCGCCCACGAGCTGCGCACCCCGCTCACCGTCGTCAGCGGCTGGGCCGGACTGGTGCCGGTCTCGGCCGACGACCCGGGCGGGACCCGGGCGCTGGAGGAGCTGCGCAAGGGACTCTCACGGCTCAACGAGCGGCTGCGCGACCTGGAGCTGCTCGGTGCGGCGGCCATGGGACGTCTCACGCTGGACTCCCGTCCGGTCACCCTGGACGAGGTCCTGGAGGGCCTCGACGGCCCGGCCTCGGCGCCCGTCGACGGGGCCGACGAGGGGCTCACCTGGCACGTCGACCCGGCCTACTTCCGCCGCATCGTGCGCGACCTGTGGGACGCGGCTGGGACGCACCCCGAGCCGGCGTCGCGCCGTCTGCAGGTCCTGCGGGACGGTGCGTGGGTGCAGCTGGCCGTGGTGCGCGAGGGCGCCGCGATGTCCCCGCAGACGTTGCAGGCCATGCTGGACCCGTTCGACCACGACATGGACCGCACCGGCGTCTCGATCGGGCTCTACCTCGCCCGGGCGCTCACCGTGGCGCACTCCGGCACCCTCGGCGTCTCGCAGGACGAGCGCCGCACGGTCTTCTGGGTGCGCACGCCCGTCGCGCCCGGTTGCGACACCCCGTCGAGCACAGGAGGAACCCGATGACCTTCACCCTCGCCTGCGGCGACGTCATGCCCGGCTGCGCGGCCCGCTTCGAGGCCGGCGACCGCGACGCGCTGATGCACCAGGTCGCGACCCACGCCGCCGAGGTGCACGGCATCCGGGAGATCACCCCCGAGGTGGCTGCCGCGGTCGACGCCGCGGTCGTCCGGCGCTGAGGTAGTCCCCGAGCGCCTCGGCCAGCCCGAGCCGCGCCTCGTCGGCGTCGGCGTACGTCGAGAGCCGGCGCTCCAGGTGCAGCCCCCGGACCGCACCGGGCAGCAGGCTGCGCACCCGGGCCAGGCGGACCGGGTCGACGTCGTAGGCCGCGAACGCTGCGCGCACCTCGGTGTCCCACCGCTCGTCCCAGGCCCGCAGCGCCTCGGCCGTGCGGGGGTAGTCCGACTCGAGCACCCCGCGGTCCGCGGGCAGTGCCAGTCGCAGGTGCAGGATGGCGCGCATCCGGGTCCGCTCCAGCCCGGCCCACATCAGGTCGACGATCTCGCGCACACGGACGGTCACCGCGGTCGCGGGGTCCCCCTCGCCGAGCATCGGGCCGGCCGGCACGGCGTGCGCGAGCACCGCGGCCCAGAGCCCGTCGGCGTCGCCGAACTGGTGCTGCAACGTCCCCCAGGTGACCGCCGCGCGGCGGGCGACGAGGTTGGCGCTCGCCCCGTCCGGCCCCTCCGCGAGGCACTCCAGTGCCGCCTCCAGCACCCGCGCCCGCGTCTCGAGGCCGCGCCGGTTGAGCCGGGTGCCCCGGGCGCTGATCGGGGTCTGGTCGTCGGCGGTCATGCCCCCTATTCTCATAGAAGGCTCTATGAGAAGTCACGACCACGGCCGGAGGAAGCGCCATGCGGCACGGCATCGTCCTGTTCACCAGCGATCGCGGGATCACCCCCGCCGGGGCGGCCCGGGCGGCGGAGGAGCACGGCTTCGACACGTTCTACGTCCCCGAGCACACGCACATCCCGGTCCGGCGCGACGCCGCCCATCCCGGCACGGGCGACGCGACGCTGCCCGACGACCGCTACGTGCGCACCCTCGACCCCTGGGTCTCGCTGGCGACCGCGGCGGCGGTGACCGAGCGGATCCGCCTGGCCACCGCGGTGTGCCTGCCCGTGGAGTCCGACCCGATCACCCTGGCCAAGTCGATCGCGACGCTCGACCACCTCTCCGGCGGCCGGGTCACCATCGGCGCCGGCTTCGGCTGGAACACCGACGAGCTCGCCGACCACCACGTCCCCGCCGGTCGCCGCCGCACGGTCCTCAAGGAGTACGTCGAGGCGATGCGCGCGCTGTGGACGCAGGACGAGGCGGCCTACGACGGCGAGTTCGTCTCGTTCGGACCCTCCTGGGCCTACCCCAAGCCGGTCCAGCCGCACGTGCCGCTGGTGGTGGGAGCGGGGGGCGGGCCCAGGACCTTCGCGTGGATCGCTCGCCACGCCGACGGGTGGATGACCACGCCCCGCGAGACCGAGGTGGCGGACAAGGTGGCCCTGCTGCGCAAGGCCTGGGCCGACGAGGGGCGTGACGGCGAGCCCCAGCTGCACGTGCTGGCCACCAGCAAGCCGACCCCCGAGCTGCTCGGGCAGTGGGAGGACCTCGGCGTCACCGACGCGATCTGGGGCCTGCCCGACCGGTCCGCCGAGGAGGTCGTGGCCTTCCTCGGTCGCCACGCCGCGCGGCTGGGCCGCTGAGTGCCCCAGGGGGTCTTGCCCCCGCACGAGCCGATGGGACAGGGTGTGGCGCTCCGGGTCCGGGCGGCGAAGGGGGGACAGCGGCATGCCTGACGAGCTGGCGCCCGTGCTGGTCACCGGCGCGCTGGGCCACGTCGGGCGGCACACGGTCCGCGCCCTGCTGGGCCGCCGACGGCGCGTCGTGGCCACCGACCTGCGCACGCCGGCCAACGAACGGCTGGCACGCACGCTCCCCGACGGGGTGATGCTGCGGTGGGCCGACCTCACCGACGCCGCCGAGGTCCGTGGGCTGGTCGAGGACGTGGCCCCGCTCGCGGTCGTCCACCTGGCCGCCGTCCTCCCGCCGGCGGCCTACCTCGACCCCCACCAGGCGCGGCGGGTCAACGTCGAGGGCACCCGCCACCTGGTCGCCTCGATCGAGTCGCTGATGCGGCGCGAGGAGCGCAACTGCCGCCTGGTCCACTGCTCGTCGATCGCGGTGCACGGCGCTCGCAACCCGCGCACGCACGGCGTGCTCACCGCCGGCACCCCGTGCCGGCCGGCCGACGTCTACGGGGCGACGAAGGCCGAGGCGGAGGACCTCGTGCGGCGGTCGGGTGTCGACTGGACGATCCTGCGCCTCGGTGCGGTGGTCTTCCCCGACCTGCGCCTGCCGGGCGACGCCGACGCGCGGTACCTCTCCGCGATGCTGCCCTCCGACGGCCGCGTGCAGACCGTCGACGGCCGTGACGTGGCCTTCGCGCTCGCGACGGCGGTCGGCGCCGACTGCTCGGGTCGCACCCTCCTGATCGGCGGCGGGGACAGCCACCGCATGGAGCAGGGGGACCTGGTGCGGGCCCTGGCGTGGGCCGCGGGGGTCCCCGGCGCACTGCCGCCCGCGCGGCCCGGTGACCCGGACGACGACGAGGCGTGGTTCTGCACCGACTGGATGGACACCGCCGAGGCCCAGCGGGTGCTGGGCTTCCAACGGCACTCGTGGAGGGAGACGCGCCGGGCGCTGGCCCACCACGCCGGGGTCCGCCGCTTCGTCGCCTGGAGCGTCGTGCCGACCGTGCGGGTGGTGCTCACGGTCCGCTCGCCGCTGCGCGACTTCCCCGGGCGCTACGCCCCGATGTGGGACGGCGTCCGGGCGCGCTGGGGGGAGACGTCGCCGGCCGGCAACCGTCCCGGCTAGCGCTTGCGCCGCACCCGGTGCCGCAGCTGCAGGATGCGCAGTGAGGCTGCGATGACCGCGAGCGCCAGCCCGCTCGCGGCCGCGATGAGCAGGGCCACGGCCACCGGTGCGGTGGTGTCCCAGCCGAGGAAGTGCACGTCGGTCTTCTGCGTGTTCTGCGCGATGAAGATGATCAGCAGGACCAGGAGGACGCCGAGGCCGACGACGGCCGACCAGATCGCGCTGGTGCGGGACCCCCGCAGGGGGTCACCGGCCGGTGTCGGGGTCTCCTGGCTCGTCTGGTCGTGCGTCTCGTGTTCGCTCACCTCTTCGTTCTACCCGGGGACGGGAAGCGCGCAAACGGCAGGAGGGTGCCCGGCTCGCGCCGGACACCCTCCGCCTGCCGGTCCCGAAGGGACCGGTCCCCCCTACTTCTTCTTGTTGTTGTTGTTCTTCGTCTCCTTCACCACGCGCCAGTCGTAGGTCGCGTCGAGCACGGAGAGGTCGCCGGTGGGCAGGTTGCTGATCGCCACGGTGAAGTCGGACTGCTTGCCGTTGGCGCACTTGGTGACCAGCTTGGTCGTCCGGATCCGCCCGTTCTCGTCGGCGTCGTAGCGGTAGACGAAGTTGCCCGCGCCGTCGGTGACCTCGTTCGGGCTGTCGGTGCCCGGGGTGAGGTCGCACGTGGCGATGACCTGCAGCACCCAGTTGTTGGTCTGCTTGCCGTCGGTCTCGATCCACTCGTCACCCTCGGACGAGACGTCGGCGGCGGTGCCGTCGACGGTCACGTCGTCGATGAACCAGCCCGTGTCGAGGTAGGCCGCGTCGGTGGAGTAGCGCCACCGCACGTCGGTCGCCCCGGCGGGCAACGTCACCGAGTAGTGGCGGTAGGTGGGCTCGTCGACGAAGTACTCGCCGCCCGAGGTCCCGGTGATGCCGTTGCCCTCGGTGTTGTTGCCCTGCGGGTCGGCGTCGGTCGACACGACCTCGCCGGACTCCAGGTCGGTGACGGGCAGCGTCTGCCACTCGCCGTCGACCAGGGCCTCGACGAAGCCGTAGTCCCAGCCCTCCTCGATGAAGTGCCAGTTCCAGAAGCTGACCGTCTCGCCGCCGGTGACCGTGGTGTCGAGCCCCAGCACGTGGTCGGACTGGCTCTGGTAGCCGCCCCACCACTGGGTCTCGCCGGAGTGCGGCGCGACCTGCGCGGTGGGCTCGCCGTCGAAGGCGAGCGAGACGCGCGGACCGGGGTTGCGCAGCTTCTCGTAGGAGACGCCGAAGGGCAGCGCCTGGGAGGCCGGTCGGTTCTTCAGCCGGTTGAACTTCGCCTGGGGCAGTGCGCCCTGGTAGCTGCCGCGACCGTCCCAGAACACCTCGTTGGCGATGTCGATGGTCCAGCCGTCGGAGCCGGGACCGAGGTCGATGTTCTTCAGGTCCCACAGGGGCGACTTCTCGTCGTCGAGGTACATCGTGACCGCCCAGTCCTTGAACAGCTCGGCCGCGGACTCCAGCTGCGTGCCGCCCTGGGCGTTCCACGCGTCGATGGCGTTCTGCACGCCCACCATGCCGTCGGCCGGCTCGGCGAAGATGTCCTTGATCAGCTGGTCGCCGGTCTTGCCGCCGTCGAACTCCAGGTCCGGCTCGAGGCTGCCGCCCCCGTTGCCGCCGGCCTGCTCCCACAGGTAGAGGAAGTAGCTGAAGGAGGCGCCGTAGTTCTCCAGGCCGCCGCCCCAGCGGGTCAGCGAGGTCTCGCGGTGGAAGACCTGCTGGTAGGTCAGGTGGCTGCCGGTCATGTCGAAGCCGTTGAGGAACGCCGCGGTGTCGGCCAGTCCCTCGTCGACCCAGGACAGCTCACCGGGGTCGGAGTAGTTCATCAGCATGTGCTCGAGCTCGTGGGCGATGACGCCCTCGTAGAGCTCGGGACGGTCGTTGTCGGGATTGCCGTCGCTCCACGGCTCGTCGTTCGGGTCCTCGCCGATGCGGTTGGCCCAGTCGAGCGCGTCGATCACCATGACGTTCATCCCGAGGCTGTCCTCGGCGAGGTACTCCGGGGCGAAGTAGCCCGCGGTGTAGGTGCTGACGTCGCAGTCGTAGTAGTTCTCGTCCTGCACGTTGTACACCAGCGTGACCAGGGCGTCGCTGTCGCCGCCCTCGGGGGTGCCGAGGTCACCGAAGTGCTCCTCGTCGACGCGCAGGATCTGGTTCTTCAGCTTGTCGCCGAGGTAGTTCACCTGCTGCTGGGTGATGGTGAAGTCGGCGGGGTCGGCGTCGGCGCATGGCGTGTAGTCGTCGTCCGGGTTGGGGTCGAAGGACGGGTCGAGGCTGTGCACGCCGGCCGGGCCGGCGAAGGCGCCCTGCGGGACGTAGACGTAGACCGGGGTCCCGTCGACGGTCGTGCCGGCGTAGGCCCTCTCGAACGGCTGGTAGTAGGTGCCGCCGGCCTCGCTGTCGGTGATCGGCACCGTGATGGTGTCGTCGCCGGCGTTGCCGTAGTCGGCCGGGGGAGTGCTGCTGTGGCTGGCCATCGCGGGGGCGGCGACCGCCCCGAGGCTGACCGAGGTGGCCAGTGCAACGCCTGCGGCGACCAGGCGCCGCCGTCGGAGAATCTTCATCAGTCCTGCCTTCTTGGTGTGGGAGAAGCAGTCGGACAGCGCCTGGGTGAGACGCCCCGGCAACGTACGACGACTGGACCAGTGGTGTACAGGCACCCGCAAGGGTGAGAGAGCAACCTGACAAGTGGTCAGGTCCGCCGTAGCCGCCCGGTCCCTGGCTCGTTGTCGGGGCATGAGGTCCCGATCCCCGCTCGCCGCCGCCCTGGGCCTGAGCGCCGCACTCGCCGTCCTCCCCGCGGCCGGCGCCCTGACCAGCCCCGCCACCGCGTCGACCAGGCCGCTGCCGATCACCGTGGTCTCGACCCGCGCCGACCTGGTGTCCGGCGGTGACGCGCTGCTGCGGGTGTCCCTGCCCCGCGGCGTCCGGCCCTCGGCGGTCCGCGTGCGGCTCAACGGGCGCGACGTCACCTCCCGCTTCGCCCGCCGCCCCGACGGGACGTACGCCGGCCTCCTGCGCGGCCTGCGCATCGGCGCCAACACCGTCCGGGCCACGGCCCCGGGCCGGTCGGGCTCCCGCACGATCGTCAACCACCCGCAGGGCGGACCGATCTTCGCCGGCCCGCAGCTCGGCCCCTACCAGTGCCAGGAGGGGGCCGTGGACGCGCAGTGCAACCAGCCTGTGACGTACTCCTTCCTCTACAAGAGCACCGACCCGACCAAGCAGGGGCTGCAGCCCTACGACCGGAAGAACCCGCCGGCCGACGTGGCCACGACGACCACCGACCAGGGCAGGACCGTGCCGTTCGTCGTGCGCCGCGAGGACGGCATGGCCGACCGCGACCGCTACTCGGTGCTGACCCTGTTCACCCCCGGCAGGTCGTGGAAGCCCTGGGCGCCGCAGCGGCAGTGGAACCACAAGGTGCTGGTCACCCACGGCGGTGGCTGCGGCGCGTCCCTGACCCCCGGCACCGTGCGGCTCGAGGACTACGCCGGCACCATCCCGTTCGACGTCCCCGGCACCGAGCAGACCTACGTCACCGCGCTCGGCCGCGGCTTCGCGGTCGCCGCGGCCGCGCTGAACAACACCGGCCACCAGTGCAACCTGCCGCAGGAGGCGGAGGCGATGATGATGCTCAAGGAGCGCGTCGTCGAGGCCTACGGCCCGATCCGCTACACGATCGGCACCGGTTGCTCGGGCGGCTCCATCGCCCAGCACACCATCGCCAACGCCTACCCCGGCATCTACCAGGGTCTGGTCACCACCTGCTCCTACCCCGACGTGCTGACCGCGGGCGCGCAGTTCGCCGACTACCACCTGCTGCGCAACTACTTCGAGAACCCCCAGAAGTGGGGGGCCCTGTGGAGCCCGACGCAGATGGCCGACGTGGAGGGGCACCTCAGCCACCTCAACGCCGTCGTCGCCGACGAAGGGCTGTTCAAGTCCGCGATCAACCCCGAGGAGCCCTGCCCCGGCAGCCGGCCCACCGTCGCCGGCGACCGGTCGACCCTCTTCGACTCGGAGACCAACCCGGGCGGGGTGCGGTGCTCCATCCTCGACATGATGGTCAACACCCTCGGCCGCCGCCCGAGCTCGGTGTGGACGCCGTGGGAGAAGGCGGCCGGCCACGGCTTCACCGGCATCCCGTTCGCCAACAAGGGCGTGATGTACGGCTACGAGCCGCTCCGCCGCGGCACCATCACCCTGGCGCAGTTCCTCGACCTCAACGAGAAGGTCGGCGGCCTGGACATCAACGCCGACCTCTCCCCCGAGCGCATCGCCGGGGACCCGCTCGCCCTGCGCAACGTCTACCGCTCCGGGCTGGTCAACGAGGCCGACCACATGTCGGGCGTCGCGATGATCAACCACGGGGGCCCCGACCCCGGCATCGCCCACGACTACGCCCACGCGTGGTGGACCGAGGAGCGACTCCAGCGGGCCCAGGGCAACACCGACAACCGCGTGATGTGGTTCGGCAACACCCCGCTGATCGGTGACCCGCGCTGGGCCGGTGAGGCGTTCCTGGCCATGGACCGCTGGCTCGCCGCGGTCGAGAAGGACCGTCGCGACCTGCCGCTCGCCCGCAAGATCGCCCTGGACCGTCCCGCCGACGTCACCGACCGCTGCCAGAGCGTCCCCGGCGTCGAGCTCGCCGGCACCCCGGCCGAGCCGGTGTGTCAGCTCAAGCAGCTGCAGCTGCACCTGTCCACCCCGCGCGAGCAGGCCGGCGACGGCACCGCCAACGACCGGGTCGCCTGCCGGCTCCAGCCGCTGCGCAGGGACATGTTCGACTTCCTGCTGCTGCCCATGTCGGACGCCGACTTCGCCCGCCTGCAGAAGGTCTTCCCCGACGGCGTGTGCGACTACAGCAGGCCGGGGATCGGCCAGGGGCCGGCCCAGACGTGGCTGACCTATGCCGGCCGCACCCCCACGACCGCGACGTACGGCGGCCGCAACCTGCCCGCCCCGCCGTCCCGCTCCGCGACGGGCTGGCAGAGCCGGTCCTTCGCCTCGCTCCTCCGTGAGTGAGCGCCCCGTCCTGGTCACCGGCGCCTTCGGCAACCTCGGGCGCCTGCTGCTCGCGGAGCTCGGCCGCAGGGGCGTGCGTGCCGTCGCGACCGACCTGCGCACGCCGGCGACGGAGAAGGCGGCGCGGGAGCACTCCACGGTGCGCGCCGACTGGGCCGACCTGCGCGACCCCGCCGAGGCGCGCCGCCTGGTCACCACGCACCGCCCCCGAGCGGTGGTGCACCTGGCCGGCATCATCCCGCCCGCGGCGTACCACGACCCCGCGCTGACCCGCGCGGTGAACGTGACCGCCACGGGCCACCTGGCCGACGCCGTGCGCGAGGCGGACGACCCGTGCCGGCTGGTGCTCGCCTCGAGCATGGCGGTCTTCGGCTCCCGCAACCCGCACACCACCGAGCCGGTGGTCACCGCGGAGAGCACGCCACGACCCAGCGAGCTCTACGGCAGGCACAAGCTCGAGGCGGAGGCACTGGTGCGGCGGGTGCCCGACCACGTGGTGCTGCGCGTGGCGGCCGCGGTCGTCCCGGACTCCCTGCTCACCCTCGACCCGGAGTCGGCCCACCTCGAGGCCCTGCTCCCCGTCGACGGTCGCGTGCACGTGGTCGACGGCCGCGACGTCGCCGTGGCGTTCGCCGCCGCGACCGACCCGGGCGTGGACTGCTCCGGTCGCACCCTGCTGGTCGGCGGCGACGACACCTGCCGCCTGCGGCAGGGCCGGCTGACCGAGGAGATGACCGCCGCCGTCGGTCTCCGAGGGGCGCTGCCGCCGGGGCTGCCGGGGGACCCCGGCGACGACGACGCGTGGTTCTGCGTGACGTGGATGGACACCGCCGAGGCCCAGCGGCTGCTCGGCTTCCAGCACCACTCCTGGCCGCGGATGCTGGCCGAGGCCCGGGCCGCGGTGGGGTGGCGACGCCCCCTGCTGCGCCTGGCTGCCCGGCCGGCCCGGCTGTGGTTCTCGCTCACCCCGCCCCGGCGCGGACGCACCGGCCCGTTCGCACGCGTGTGGGACGACGTCGCGGTGCGGTGGGGGGACCGGGCCCTCGGGGCCTAGGGCGTGGGGACCTTGGCGCCGTCGGTGCGGTTGGCGCGGTAGGGGTAGGCCCGCATGCCGTGCTCCACGCCCCACAGCACCGCCTGGCTGCGGCTGGTGATGCCGATCTTGCGGTAGGCGCTGCGGATGTAGGACTTCACGGTGTTGGGCGACAGGTAGGCCAGGCGACAGATCTCCTGGTTGCTGCGTCCCTGGGTGATCAGCGCGATCATCTCGGACTCGCGCAGCGAGAGGCCCTCCGACCGTCCCGGCCAGTCGCCGCTGACGACGGGGGTGTGGCCCGGGTTGGGGGAGACCACGACCTCGCCGTTGTGGATGCGTTCGACGGAGTCGACCAGCTCCTTGGCGGGCAGGGTCTTGGCGAGGTAGCCGCGGGCGCCGGCGGCCAGGGCTCCGTCGATCAGCTCGGGCTCGAAGTTCCAGGTGTAGACCACGACCGCGTCCACGTGCTCGTCCTGGGCGAGCTCCTGGACGCCGCGCGGGTCCTCCCGGGGTCGGGAGTAGGTGTCGTACAGCACGAGGTCGACCGGGTCGGAGACACCGTCACGCGTGGCCAGCTCGACGACGCGGATGCGCTCGGCGTAGCTGCTCAGCATGTCAGCGAGACCACGGACCACGACCTCGTAGTCGTTGAGGATGGCGACCCGGATCGGGTCGGTCGCAGCCGGCATGGCGCACATCATAAGGGTGAGGGAGGGTTCCGCTGGGCGGAAGGACGCACCTGGTCAGCGGGTGGGCAGACCGGGTGGCGGCGGTCTGGTCCACCCGGGCCATCCGCGGTCGCGTGCCAGACTCCGGCCATGACCGATCACCACCGCACCGGCCCGTCCGGTCACGGGGGCACCGGGGGACCCCCGCCGCCACCGGGGCGCTACGGGCAGCAGTTCGGACCCGACTTCACCTTCCTCGGCGTCCCGGCCTGCGACCTGTCCGACGAGGCCACCTACGCCGACGCGGACGTCGTCGTGCTGGGGGCGCCCTTCGACGGCGGCACCTCGCACCGGCCCGGCGCGAGGTTCGGCCCGATGGCGATCCGGATGCAGGACTACCTCCCGCACGACGGGTCGCGTCCGAGCCTGGCGCTGCGCACCGACGGGCTGCGGGACCTGCGGGTGGTCGACGCCGGCGACGTGGAGATGTACTCCGGCGACATCGAGCGCGCCCTCGGCACCCTGGAGGCCGCGGTCGAGCGGGTCGCCCGGGCCGGGGCGATCCCGGTCGTGCTCGGCGGCGACCACTCGATCGCCTTCCCCGACGCCAAGGGTGTGGCCAACGTGCTGGGCCACGGCCGCGTCTCGATGATCCACTTCGACGCCCACGCCGACACCGGCGACATCGAGTTCGGCTCGCTGTGGGGCCACGGCCAGCCGATGCGCCGGCTGATCGAGTCCGGCGCGCTGCGCGGCGACCGGTTCCTCCAGGTCGGGCTGCGCGGCTACTGGCCCGGCCCGGACACGCTGGACTGGATGGCCGGCCAGCGGATGCGTTCCTACGAGATGAGCGAGATCGGGCACCGCGGGCTCGCCGAGTGCCTCACCGAGGCGTTCACGATCGCCACCGACGAGTGCGACGGGGTCTTCCTCTCCGTCGACATCGACGTCTGCGACCCCGGGCACGCGCCTGGCACGGGCACCCCGGAGCCGGGCGGGCTGAGCGCGCGCGAGCTGCTGGACGCCGTACGCCGGATCTGCCTGGAGCTGCCCGTCGTCGGGGTCGACGTCGTGGAGGTCTCGCCGCCCTACGACCACGCCGACATCACCGCCGCCCTGGCCAACCGCGTGGTCCTGGAGTCGCTCTCGGCGATCGCGCGACGCCGTCGCGACGAGCGCGACGGCACGACCTGGGACCCCGCCCGCCCGCTCCTGGACCGCTGATGACCTCCTACGACGAGCTGCCCCTCCCCGAGGGCAGCGACGCCACTCCGCGCCCGCTGACCGAACGCGCCCCCGGCCGCTCGATGCACCGCGTCGACCAGGTGACCGAGGAGATGGTGCGCAGCGTGCTGGCCTACGCCGAGAACCGCCTGCGCATGGACCCCGTCCCGCTCGACCAGGGCAGGCTGACCAACGAGCAGCTCTACGACCGTCTGGACGGCGTGATCGGCGAGGGCCCGAGCACCCCCGACGAGGTCCTGGGCGTCTTCACCTCGGTGATCGCGCCCAGCGTCATCTCCGCCGACAGCCCCCGCTTCCTGGGCTTCATCCCGGCCGCGCCGAGCAAGGCGAGCCTGCTGTTCGACATGCTCGTCTCCTGCGCCTCCATCCAGGGCATCTCGTGGCTGGAGGCCTCCGGGGCGATCGCCGCCGAGAACACCGTGCTGCAGCTGCTCGCGCAGGAGGCCGGGCTCCCCGCCACCTCGGGCGGGACCTTCGTGTCCGGCGGGTCCGCGGGCAACCTGTCGGCGCTGGCGGTCGCGCGGGAGGAGGCCAAGCGGCGAGACCCCGGCGTGGCCCGCTGGCGGGTGGTCGTCGGCACCGACGCCCACTCCTCGGTGACCAACACCCTGCGCCTGCTCGAGATGGACGCGCTCGTGGTCGAGACCCCCGACCACCGGCTGACCCGGGCCGACATCGAGCGCGGCACGGCGGGTGAGGACCTGCGCGACGTCGCCGCGGTCGTCTGCACCTCGGGCACCACCAACGCCGGCATCATCGACGACCTCGACTCGGTCGGCGCGCTGGCACAGGAGCGCGGCTGGTGGTTCCACGTCGACGGGGCGTACGGCGGGGCGGGCGTCCTCGCGCCGTCGCTGCGACCGAAGTACGCCGGGCTGGAGCGCGCGGACTCGTTCATCGTCGACCCGCACAAGTGGATGTTCACGCCGTTCGACTGCTGCGCGCTGCTCTACCGCGACCCGGCCAAGGCGCGCCGGACGCACACCCAGGACGCGTCGTACCTCGACGTCATCCACGAGCGCGGTGACTGGAACCCGACCGACTACGCCTACCACCTCACGCGCCGCGCCCGCGGCCTCCCGCTGTGGTTCTCCCTGGCGGTGCACGGGGTGGGCACCTACCGCGACGCGATCGAGGTCGCGGTGCGCCTGGCGGCCGAGACCGCGGCGATGATCCGCGAGGAGGAGCACCTCGAGCTGGTCCGGGAGCCGGACCTCGGGGTGGTGCTCTTCCGTCGCACGGGCTGGACCGAGGAGGACTACCACGAGTGGGCCCGCGGCCTGCACGAGGACGAGGTCGCCTTCATCCCGCCCAGCGCGTGGGAGGGTGAGACCGTCGGCCGGTTCGCCTTCCTGCACCCCGACACCAGCCTCGACCTGGTGCGCGAGGTGCTGGACCGCACTCGCTGACCGTGCTGACCGCCGGTGCGGCAGGATGGTCGGACCAACCCCTGGAGGTGACGCGTGCGCTCCCACAGCGCGGTCTACGTCGACGTCGGCTACCTGCTGGCCAGCTCGGCCACGAGGGTGACCGGCACGTCGCTGCGCAGCGGCGTCGAGGTCGACCACTCCGCGCTGATCGAGGCGATCATGGCGCAGGCGGCCGAGAGCAGCGGGCTGCCCGTCCTCCGGGTCAACTGGTACGACTCCGGCGGCGGTCGCGGCGGGACCCCCGACCGCGAGCAGGAGCAGATCGGCCTGCTCCCGCGGGTCAAGCTGCGCCTGGGGCGGTTGAGCCACTCCGGTGAGCAGAAGGGGGTCGACCTCAAGATCGGCCTGGACCTGGTCACCCACGCCCGCAACAGTGCGGTCGACGTGATGTTCCTGGTCTCCGGGGACGACGACCTCACCGAGGCGGTCGAGGAGGCGCAGGCCCACGGCATCGAGGTCGTCCTGCTGGCGGTGCCGGGCGAGCGGGGCAAGCCGCACGCGGTGAGCAAGCACCTGCTGCGCGCCGCCGACCGGCTCGAGCTGATCGACGAGAAGGCCATCGACGCCGCGGTCACCACGGTCGTGCGCGAGATGTTCCGGCAGCCGCTGGTGCCCTACGTGCCCGACGAGCCCGCAGCCGCGGCCGCGACCGTGGCGCCCGCCGAGCCGGCGGCCGGCGGCGAGGCCGGCGTCGACGGGGCGGCCGCGGTGTCGCCGCCCGAGACCGGCACGCCGTCCCCCACGGGCCCCAAGCCGCCCACCCCGGCGGTGATGCCGCGCAAGCTGCCCAGCCCGCCGCCCCCGCCGGTGCCGCACCCGCCGGCCGCGGTCCTGGCCTACCAGAGCACCACCGGGCGTCCCTCCGGCGGCTGGTTCGAGGCGGTCGACCCGCTGGAGGAGGAGCGCATCGTCGACGAGGTGTGCGCCGGGGTGCTGGAGTCCTGGGCGCGCACCGCCACCGACGAGGCCCGGGCCAGCCTGCTGCGGGGCGAGCCGACCATCCCCAGCGAGATCGACCGGGCGCTGCTGGTCGACCTGTCCAACCAGCTCGGGATCTACGCCCTCGACGAGCCCACCCGCCACATCCTCCGCTCCCGCTTCTGGGTGGTCGCGGAGAGCAGGCTCAGCAGCTCCTGACCCGGCACGGCTCGGCGCGACCCGGTGTCGCCGAGACCACACCCGCGCACCGCGCCGGCGTGGCCGCACGGGCGTAGCGTGAGGAGCAGGAGGCGGTCCCCATGCCACGACAGCCACAGCAGCCACGTCACGAGTTCCTTCGTCACAGCGATGCCTTCGCCTGGGAGATGGAGCACGACGCCGCGCTCCGCTCCACGGTCGTCACGATCCTGCTGCTCGACAGGTCCCCGGACTTCGCCCGCGTCCGCGAGGCGTGGGAGCGGGCCTCCCACCTGGTGCCGATGCTGCGCCGGCGGGTGGTGCACTCCGCGCCCCCCGCGCCGCCGCGCTGGGAGGACGACCCGGACTTCGACCTGGACTTCCACGTCCGCCGGCTGACCGCGACCGCGGTCGACGGCGCCGAGCCGGGCCTCGACGAGCTGCTCGAGCTGGCCAGGCGCGCGGAGATGGACGACTTCGACCGGGCGCGCCCGTTGTGGGAGGCCACGATCGTCGAGGGCCTCACCCTCGACGGCGAGCCGGCGTGCGCGGCGCTGCTGCTCAAGCTCCACCACTCCCTCACCGACGGCATCGGCGGGGTCCAGCTGGCCCTCGCGCTGCTCGACCTCGGTCCCGACCCCACCGAGCGGGAGCCCGTGCCGCCGGTGCCGGCGCAGCCGACGCCCGGGAGGTTCACCCCCTGGACCGCCTCCGCGGCGTACGACGCGGGGCTGGTCCGCGGCCTCGCGACGGGCCTGGTCAGGTCCGCGCCGGCGCTGGTGCGGTCCGGGGTGCTTCACCCGGTCGACACCGCGCGCGACGTCGCAGCGATGAGCACCTCGGTGATGCGCACCGTGCGGCCGATCAACCACACCGGCTCGGACCTGATGGGGAGCGGCGCCTGGTGCGCCGGCTGGCCGTGATGCAGGTGCCGCTGGCCGACCTCAAGGCCTCGGCCAAGGCCTGCGACGCCACGCTCAACGACGCGTTCCTCGCCGCGGTGACCGGTGGCGTGCGGCGCTACCACGAGCGCCACGAGGCCGACGTGGACGACCTCCACGTCACCATGCCGGTGAGCCTGCGCACCTCCGACGACGCCCCCGGCGGCAACCGGATCACCCTCATGCGGTTCGACGTCCCGGCCGGCATCAGACACCCGGAGACCCGGGTGCGGGCGATCCACACGCGCGTCCAGCCGCTGCGCTCCGAGCGGTCGCTGCCCTACACGCAGGCCATCGCGGGCGTGCTCAACCTGCTGCCGCGGTGGTACCTCGCCGCGATGCTGCGCCACGTCGACGTGCTGATCAGCGACGTCCCGGGCGTCCCGGTCCCGCTGTGGCTCGGTGGGGCGCGGGTGACGATGCAGTACCCCTTCGGCCCGACCATCGGCGCGGGCGTCAACGTCACGCTGATGTCCTACCTCGACACCTGCGCGATCGGCATCAACGTCGACACCGGCGCCGTCCCCGACCTCGAGGCGTTCCTCGAGTGCCTGCACGAGGGCTTCGAGGAGGTGCTCGCCCTGGACAACCGGCCCGGGTGAGGTTGGATCGGCTCCTCCGGGGCACGGGCGTCCTGACCGTGCACTCGAGGAGGGGGAGCTGACGTGGCGCGACGACGCGACGTGCTGGCCGTCGTGCAGGCCGGCGGCAAGGGCGGGCGGATGGACGTCCTGACGCGGGAGCGGGCCAAGCCCGCGCTGCCGTGGGGAGGGACGCACCGGCTGATCGACTTCCCGCTGTCCAGCCTGGTCTACGGCGGGTTCAACGACGTCTGGGTCAGCGTGGAGTACCAGGTCGCCTCGATCGACCAGTACCTCTCCGGCGGCCGGCCCTGGGACCTCGACAGCAGCCGCGGCGGCTTCCGGCGGATGGTGCCGCAGACCGGCAGCGGGGCCCCGACCGAGGACGCGTTCGCCTTCGGCAACGGCGACCTGCTGCTGCGGATGTCGCGCGACCTCGAGAGCCACGGGGCCGAGCACCTGCTGGTGTGCAGCGCCGACCACGTCTTCGCCGAGGACCTCGGCCAGGTGTACGCCGACCACGTCGCCTCCGGCGCCGACGCGACCGTGGTCACCGCCGAGGTCTCGCGCGAGGAGGCGGCGCAGAACACGGCGCTGCTCGTCGGCGACGACGGCCTGGTCCGCGGCGTCCAGGACCACGCCGACGACCCCGGCTCCGGCACCGTCGCGACCGAGGTGTTCCTCTACCGCACCGCCCCGCTGCTGGAGACGCTGCGCGCGCTGCGGGTCGAGCTGTCCGGCAGGACCGACGAGGACGGCGACTCGGGCATCGGCGACGCGGGCGAGCACCTGCTGCCGAGGCTGGTCGAGCAGGGCCGGGTGAGGGCCGTGCCGATGTCGGGCTACTGGCGCGACGTGGGGCGGCCGGAGACCTACCTGCAGAGCCACCGCGACCTGCTGGCCGGCGACGTCGACGTCTTCGACCACGAGGACCGGCCGGTCATCACCAAGTGGGAGGACCGCGCCTCGGCCCGGGTGGTCAGGGGCGCGGAGGTCTCCGACTCGCTGCTGGCGCCGGGCTGCGCGGTGGGCGGCACGGTCGTCCGGTCGGTGCTCGGACCGGGCGTGGTGGTCGAGCCCGGCGCCCACGTCGAGGACGCGGTGCTCTTCGCCGACGTGGTGGTCGAGCGGGGCGCACGGGTGCACACCGCGATCGTCGACCAGCGCGTGCGGCTGGCCGACGGGGCACGGGTCGGGGCACCGCCGACCTCGGACGCCGCCCGCGAGGAGGACCTGGTGCTGGTCGGGCGCGACTGCGCCTGCGCGGGCGAGGTGGCGCCCGGCGGCCGGCTGGAGCCGGGGACGCGCGCCTGAGCCACCGGCTCGGCCCGCCCGGCCCGTTCAGCCCGCGATGCGGGGGAAGGGCTGCGCGGCCTCGAGCTCGTAGGCGACCTCGAGCAGCATCCGCTCCTGGCCGAGGTCCGCGGACAGCATCGAGGCCAGCGGCACCGCGCCGCCGTCGACCTCGGTGAGACCGGTGGGCACCGTGACGGCGGGACCGCCCGAGACGTTGGCCGCGGGGGTGAAGCCGACGTAGGCCCGGAGCCGCTCGAAGACCTCCTCGAAGTCCTGGTGCGGGCCGAGGTGCCCGATCTCGGGCGTCACGTGGCCGACGGTCGGGGTGAGCACGAGGTCGAAGCGCTTGAACACCTCGTGGTAGCGCGGCCCGGCCCGGCGCAGGCGCCGGATCGCGCCCGGCACGGACCGCCACCGCGCCGGCGCCATGGCGGCCAGCCCCTTGGTGATCGGGTCGACCAGCGCGTGGTCGAAGTCGCGTGAGTAGAGCACCCTGCCGAGCCGGGAGGCGAGCAGCCCCAGCAGCGCCCAGTAGAGCGCGAAGTCCTCGGCGAACCTCGGGTCCACCGGCACCCGCTCCTCGACCACCTCGTGCCCGAGGCCGGCGAGCAGCTCGCCGGTGCGCAGCACGGTGGCGCGGGTCTCCTCGTCGGTCGGGACGTCGGTGACCGAGTCGACCATCACCGCGACCCGCAGCCGCCGCCTCGCCGGACCCTCGACCAGGCCGACCGGACGCAGGCCCCGCCCGGCCGGCCGCACGGCCTCGGCGGCGGCGAGGAAGTGGGCGGTGTCGCGCACCGTGCGGCTCACCGCCCCCTGCGCCACCACCTGCACGGGCAGGACGGCGTCGACGGCCTCGCCGGCGAGCCGGCCGCGGGTCGGCTTCAGGCCGACCAGCCCGCACGCCGCGGCGGGGATACGGATCGAGCCGCCCCCGTCGTTGGCGTGCGCCAGCGGCACGACGCCGGCCGCGACCAGCGCCGCGGCACCGCCCGAGGACGCACCGGCCGATCGCTCGACGTGCCACGGGTTGCGCGTCGGTTCCTCGACGAGGAACTCCGTCGACGCGGTCAGCCCGAACTCGGGGAGCCGGCTCTTGCCGAGCGGCACGACCCCCAGGCCACGCCACTGCCTCGCGACCGCGCCGTCGTGCCCGGCCGGCTCGGCGACGTACGCGACGCTGCCGAAGTTCGTCGGCATCCCGGCCACGTCGACGTTGTCCTTGAGGAACGTCGGCAGCCCGGCGAACGCCCCCTGCCCCAGGCCGTCGCGGTCCAGGCGCGCGGCCTCGCGGCGGGCGGCGTCGTACGCCGCGTGCTGGACCGGGTGCAGCGCCGGCTGCACCTGCTCGGCGCGGGCGACGACCGCCTCGACCACCTCGCCGACGCTGACCTCGCGCCGACGCAGCAGGGCGGCGAGGGCCACCGCGTCGCGGTCGCCGAGGGCGTCGTCGGTGAAGGCGTGGCAGCGCATGTCCGCATCCTCGCGCACCGGCGCCCGGGCAGCGGACGGGTCCGCGTCAGGCGGAATGGTTCGAGGTCGAACCATTGACGCCGACCGTGAGCGGCGCCACACTCGGGCCACCAGCGCCGGATGCCCGGGACGGGCGCCGGCCACCAGGAGAGGTGGTTCCGATGAGCACTCCCGACCTCGACGACGATGCCAGGCGCCTCTCGGAGCTCGGCTACACCCAGGAGCTCCACCGGGGCATGTCCGGGTTCTCCAACTTCGCGGTGTCGTTCTCGATCATCTCGATCCTCGCCGGCTGCATCACCTCCTACGCGATCGCGCTGAACGCGGGCGGTCCGTCCACGCTCACGCTGGGCTGGCTGCTGGTCGGCGGCTTCGTCCTGTGCGTCTCCCTCGCGATGGCCGAGATCTGCTCGGCCTACCCCACCGCCGGTGGCCTCTACTACTGGGCCGGCCAGCTGGCGCGGAGGAACAAGCGCATGTGGGCGTGGTACGTCGGGTGGTTCAACTTCCTCGGCGAGGTCGCGGTGACCGCGGCGATCGACTTCGGCTGCGCCACCACCTGGATGGCGTTCGCCGACCTGACCTGGGACATCGACGTCACCGCCCAGAAGACCTTCGCGCTCTTCGTCGCGATCATCGTCAGCCACGCCCTGCTCAACGCCTTCGGCGTCGACCTGGTCTCGCTGCTCTCCAGCATCTCCGCCTGGTGGCACCTGGTCGGGGTCGCGATCATCGTCGGCTTCCTCTGGGTCGTGCCGGACAGTCACCAGAGCATCGGCTACACGCTCACCGAGTTCCGCAACGACACCGGCTGGTCCTCCGGCTTCTACGTCTTCTTCATCGGCCTGCTGATGGCGCAGTACACCTTCACCGGGTACGACGCCTCGGCGCACGTCGCCGAGGAGACCAAGGGGGCGGCGATCCAGGCGCCCCGCGGCATCGTGATGAGCGTGCTGGTGTCGCTGATCGCCGGGTTCGTGCTGCTGTACTCGATCACCGCGGCGATCCCCGACGGCTCGCCCGCCGGTCTCGACAAGCTCGCCGCCACCGACACCGGCCTGCCGCCGGCGCAGATCTTCCTCGACGCGCTGGGCAGCTCGACGATGGCGCAGTTCCTGCTGCTCATCGTCTGCGTCGCCCAGTACTTCTGCGGCATGGCGTCGGTGACCGCGAACTCCCGGATGTCCTACGCCTTCTCCCGCGACAACGCGCTGCCGGGCTCGTCGCTGTGGGCGAAGGTGAACTCCCGCACGGGCACCCCGACCAACTCCATCTGGCTGTGCGTGGGGCTGGCGATCCTGCTGGCGTCGCCTGCGCTGTTCAACACCACCGCCTACCTGGCGGTCACCTCGATCGCGGTGATCGGGCTCTACATCGCCTACGTCGTGCCGGTCTTCCTCCGGCTGCGCAACCCGCACTTCGAGGTCGGCCCGTGGAACCTCGGCCGCTGGAGCGCCCCGATCGGGTGGACCGCTGTGGCCTGGGTCGTCCTGATCTGCATCCTGTTCGTGCTGCCTCCGGCGAGCCCGGTCACGGTCGACACGTTCAACTACGCGCCGATCGCGGTGGTCCTGGTGCTCGTCTTCGCCGCGGTGACGTGGGCGATCGGTGGCAAGCAGCACTTCATGCACGGGGCCAAGGACGTCCACACGACGGTGGCGCGTGACGAGATCTTCGCCGAGGAGGCGGGCCACGACGAGGCCCGCGCGCAGATCCTCGCCGAAGAGGACGACTGAGCGCCGGGGCGGGCAGGCCCGTGCCAGGCACCGCCCGGCAGCGGGGGCTGGGCAACGCGGTGCTCCGGCCGGTGCGCACCCACCACGCCTTCGAGGGCTGCGTCGAGCAGCTCGGCACGGCGATCCGACTCGGGGCCTACCCGGTCGGGTCGGCGCTGCCCGCCGAGCGAGAGCTCGCCGAGCGGATGCGGGTCTCGCGGGCGACGCTGCGGGAGGCGATCGCGGCGCTGCGCCAGGCCGGGATGGTCGAGACCACGCGTGGCCGGGGCGGCGGGACCCGCGTGGTCTACCGCCCGCCGGTGCCCTCCGACCGCGGGCGCGACCGGCTCGCGGGTCGGCGTGAGGAGCTGCTCGACTCCCTGGTGCTGCGCCGCGTCGTGGAGCCCGGGGCCTGCTGGACCGCAGCGTCCCGCGACCTGCCGGCCGCCGAGCGGTTGATGCTCGGCTCGGCGCTCGTCGAGGTCGAGCAGGCGCAGGACGCGGGTCGCCGCCGCCAGGCCGACTCCCGGCTGCACCTGGCGCTCGCGACGGCGTCGGGGTCGCGCCTGCTGCTGGACGCGGTCACCACGGCCCAGTCGATGCTGCACGACATGCTCCAGGCGATCCCGGTCCTGGAGGCCAACATCGCCCACTCCGACGCCCAGCACCGCGCCATCGTGCAGGGGGTCCTCCACCAGGACCCGGCCAAGGCGCGGGTGGTGATGGAGCGACACTGCGACGACACGGCCGCGCTGCTGCGTGGGCTGCTCGACTGACCCGTACACCCCTTCGGAAGGACTCGTATGACCTCGGCAGCACACGCACCCGCCCCCGAGCTGCGCAACGACCGTCACCTCGCCGTCGACGACCTTCGTCAGCGCATCGAGCGGGGCGAGATCGACACGGTGGTGGTGGCCTTCACCGACATGCAGGGCCGGCTCCAGGGCAAGCGGCTGCACGGCCGCTACTTCCTGGACGTCGTGCTGGGCCACGGCACCGAGGGCTGCAACTACCTGCTCGGGGTCGACGTCGACATGAACACCGTCGACGGCTACGCGATCACCTCCTGGGAGCGCGGCTACGGCGACATGGACTTCGAGCTCGACCTGTCCACGATCCGTCTCCTGCCGCACCTGCCCGCCACCGCGCTGATCCAGTGCGACCTGACCTGGCCGGCCGACCGCAGCGGGGGCGAGCACCGGCCCGTCGTGCAGTCCCCGCGCGCGATCCTCAAGCGCCAGGTCGACCGCGCCGCGTCGCTCGGCTACGTCGCGCTCGCCGGCACCGAGCTGGAGTTCGTCGCCTACGAGGACTCCTACGAGTCCGCCTGCGACCGTGGCTACCAGGGCCTCACGCCGGTCAACCAGTACAACGTCGACTACTCGATCCTCGGCACGAGCCGTGTCGAGGAGCTCCTGCGCGCGATCCGCAACGCGACGTACGCCGCGGGCATGAACGTCGAGGGCGCCAAGGGCGAGTGCAACCTCGGCCAGCACGAGATCGGGTTCCTCTACGACGACGTGGTCGTCACCGCCGACAACCACGCGGTCTACAAGACGATGGCCAAGGAGATCGCCGCCCAGCAGGGCAGGTCGATCACGTTCATGGCCAAGGTCGACGAGCGCGAGGGCAACTCCTGCCACATCCACCTCTCGCTGCGCGGCGAGGACGGCTCGGTCGTGTTCTGGGACGACGAGGGCGACTCGCGTTCGGAGCTCTACGACCGGTTCGTCGCGGGCGTGCTGGCGACGATGAGCGACTTCACGCTGCTCTACGCACCGAACATCAACTCCTACAAGCGGTTCGCGGACGGGTCCTTCGCGCCGACCGCGATCGCCTGGGGCGAGGACAACCGCACGTGCGCCGTCCGGCTCGTCGGCCGCGGCCCCGCCGCCCGGATGGAGAACCGCGTGCCCGGCGGCGACGTGAACCCCTACCTCGCGCTCGCCGCGATGCTCGCCGGGGGACTGCACGGCATCGAGCGGGAGCTGGAGCTCGAGCCGCCGGTCGAGGGCAACGCCTACACCTCGGGCCGGCCCACCGTGCCGCGCACGCTGCGCGAGGCCCGGGACGCGTTCACCGCCTCCGACGTCGCCCGGGCGACCCTGGGTGACGAGGTCGTGGACCACTACACCAACATGGCCGATGTGGAGCTCGCCGCCTACGAGGCGGCGGTGACGGACTGGGAGCTCCGTCGCGGCTTCGAGCGTCTGTGAGAGAGGGAGCGATGACCACCCACGAGGTCCTGAACCCGGCCACCGGGGAGCGCGTGGCGGAGGTGCCCTCGGCGAGCGTCGAGGTGGCCGACGAGGCGATCGCCCGCGCCCGCGCGGCGTTCCCCGGCTGGCGTGACACCCCGCCGGGCGACAAGGCACGGCTGCTGCGGCGCTTCGCCGCCGTCGTGGACGAGCACGTCGAGGAGCTCGCCGAGCTCGAGGTGCGCAACGCGGGGCACACGCGCGGGAACGCGCGCTGGGAGGCGGGCAACGTCCGTGACGTCCTGAACTACTACTCCGCGGCGCCCGAGCGGCTGTTCGGGCGCCAGATCCCGGTCGCCGGTGGCGTCGACGTGACCTTCCACGAGCCGCTCGGCGTGGTCGGCGTGATCGTGCCGTGGAACTTCCCCATGCCGATCGCCGGCTGGGGCTTCGCGCCGGCCATCGCCGCCGGCAACACCGTGGTGCTCAAGCCGGCGGAGCTGACCCCGCTCACCGCGATCCGGCTGGGCGAGCTGGCCCTGGACGCGGGGCTGCCGGAGGGTGTCCTCACCGTCGTTCCCGGCAAGGGATCGGTCGTCGGCGAGCGCTTCGTCACCCATCCCGACGTGCGCAAGGTGTGCTTCACCGGGTCCACCGGGGTCGGCAAGCGGATCATGGCCGGCTGCGCCGACCAGGTGAAGCGGGTGACCCTGGAGCTCGGCGGCAAGTCGGCCAACATCGTGTTCGCCGACGCCGACGTGGCCAAGGCGGCCGCCGCGGCGCCGTACGCGGTCTTCGACAACGCCGGGCAGGACTGCTGCGCGCGCTCGCGCATCCTGGTCCAGCGCTCGGCGTACGACGAGTTCCTCACGCACCTGCAGGCCGCCGTGGAGGGGATGCGGGTGACCGACCCGAGCGACCCGGACAGCGAGATGGGGCCGCTGATCTCGGCGCAGCAGCGCGAGACCGTGCAGGGCTACCTCGACGGCGTCGACGTGGCGTTCACCGGCTCGGCCCCCAGCGGCGGCTCGTGGGACGGCGGCTTCTGGATGCCGCCGACCGTCGTGCTCAACGAGGACCCGGCCGCGCGGATCTGGCGCGAGGAGGTGTTCGGTCCCGTCGTCGCGGTGATGCCGTTCGAGGACGAGGCCGAGGCGGTGCGGCTGGCCAACGACACCGAGCTCGGGCTCTCCGGCTCGATCTACACCTCCGACCTCGGCCGGGCGCTGCGGGTCTCCCGTGCCGTCGAGGCGGGCAACCTCAGCGTCAACTCGCACGCCTCGGTGCGCTACTGGACCCCGTTCGGCGGGTTCAAGCAGAGCGGCCTCGGCCGCGAGCTCGGTCCGGACGCGCCCCACGCGTTCACCGAGGAGAAGAACGTCTTCTTCGCACACTGACAAGAAAGAGGGAGAGCATGGGACGGCTCGACGGCAAGGTCGCGGTGGTCACCGGCGGGTGCTCCGGGATCGGGCTCGCGACGGTGAGGCGGTTCCTCGAGGAGGGAGCGCAGGTCGTCGTCGGCGACCTGGACGACGCCAGGGGCGAGGCGCTCGCCGCGGAGGCGGGCATCACCTACGTGCACACCGACGTGACGAGCAAGGAGCAGGTGGACGCGCTGTTCTCCACGGCGCACTCCACCTATGGCCGGATCGACGTCGCGTTCAACAACGCCGGCATCTCGCCGCCGCAGGACGACTCCATCCTCGACACCGACCTCGACGCCTGGCAGCTCGTGCAGGACGTCAACCTCAAGAGCGTCTACCTGTGCTGCAAGGCGGTCCTGCCCTACATGCTCGACCAGGAGAGCGGCTCCATCATCAACACCGCCTCGTTCGTCGCGGTGATGGGCGCGGCGACCTCGCAGATCTCCTACTCCGCCTCCAAGGGCGGCGTGCTGGCGATGTCGCGCGAGCTGGGGGTGCAGTTCGCCCGGCAGGGCGTGCGCGTGAACGCACTGTGCCCGGGTCCGGTCAACACCCCGCTGCTGCAGGAGCTGTTCGCCACCGACGAGGAGCGCGCCGCCCGGCGCCTGGTCCACGTGCCGATGGGTCGCTTCGGCGAGCCGGAGGAGATGGCCAACGCCGTGCTGTTCCTGGCCAGTGACGAGTCGTCCTTCATCACCGCCTCGACGTTCCTCGTCGACGGCGGGATCTCGGGCGCCTACGTCACCCCGCTGTGACGCCGCTCATCGGCCTCTCCGCCTACCGCGAGCAGGCGGCCTGGGGGGTCTGGGACACGCGCGCGGACCTCCTGCCGGAGGTCTACTCGCGGGCGGTCGAGGCCGTCGGCGGCGTGCCCGTCCTCCTCCCGCCGACCACGCACCCGTCGGTCGAGGAGGCGGCGCGGGTCGTCGTCTCGCGCCTCGACGGGCTGGTGATCTCGGGCGGCGCGGACGTCTCGCCGCACCAGTACGCCGCGGAGCCGCACCCGCGCACCCGCAACTGGCGCGACGACCGTGACACCTGGGAGATCGCGCTGCTCGACGCCGCCGAGGCCCGCGGGGTGCCGGTGCTGGGCGTGTGCCGCGGCATGCAGGTGATGGCGGTGCGGGCCGGCGGGTCGCTCGAGCAGCACCTTCCGGACCAGGTGGGCACCGAGCAGCACGGCCCAGCGCCGGGGCGGTTCGGCGACGTCGGCGTGCGGGTCGCGCCCGGCAGCCGGCTCGCGGCCGTCGTCGGCGACCAGTCGGCCGACGAGGTACTGGGGGTCCGCTGCCACCACCACCAGGCGGTGCGCGAGCACCCCGGCTTCACCCCGGTCGCGTGGGCCGACGACGGCACGGTCGAGGCGATGGAGGCGCCCGGTGAGCGGTTCTGCCTCGCCGTCCAGTGGCACCCGGAGATGCTCGCCGACATCGGTCTCTTCGCCGGACTGGTCGAGGCCGCCCGGGGCTTCGCCGGCTGAGTCCCGTCGCTGGTCGAGGTGCGGGGCCGAGGGTCTCCCGTGACCGCTGTGCACAGGTCCACCGGGAATGTCGCGACCCCGAGGCCACGGACGCGGACCGGATCGACCCGCTGCGGGTGCTGGAGGAGGTCAAGGCGGCCGCCGCGGCGGCGCAGGTCCGGCTGACCGTGGAGCTCGGGGCCGCTCAGGACCGACGGGTCACGCTGCGCACCGCGCCGGACGGGATGTCGTTCCTCACCGCGCACCTGCCCGCTGCCCAGGGCGTGGCCGCGCACGCGGTCCTCACCCGCGACGCCGACGCGGCCCGCGCCTCGGGTGAGCTGCGCTCCCACGGCCCGATCCCGGCCGACCTGGCTCGCCGTCTCCTGCTCGCGGCGAACGCCGAGGCCGAGGTGTGGGTCCAGCGGCTCTACGCCGACCCCGGCGGACAGCTCGCCGCGGTCGACTCCCGCGCCCGCTTCTTCCGCGGCGCCCTGCGCAAGCTCGTCGTCGCCCGCGACCAGCGCTGCCGCACCCCGTGGTGCGACGCGCCCATCCGGCACGTCGACCACGTCGTCGACGACGCCGACGGGGGCAGGACGAGCGCACGCCCACCGGGCACCGCTACCGCAGCCGAGCACCCAACCCGCGCGGCCACCGGTCCGCGGACCACGTGGCGCCCACCCGCTCGCCCGGTCGGCTGGCAGCATGGTGAACATGGCTGCCGCGCGGACCTGGGCCCACGAGCCCGACGACGTCCACCTGCGCAAGGAGCACTGAGTGCTGCAGAGCGTGCTGGACGCCATCCGCTCGGTGCCGCCCCCGGTCGCCTACGCGATCATCGCGCTGCTGGTCTTCGGTGAGGCCGCGATCTTCCTGGGCTTCGTGCTGCCCGGCGAGACGGCGGTCCTGCTGGGCGGGTTCCTGGCCCACCAGGGCGACCTCGGCATCGTCGCGCTGTGCGTGATCGTCGTGGTGGCCGCGATCGTGGGCGACACGGTGGGCTACGAGGTGGGCAAGCACCTCGGTCCGCGCGCGCTCGAGCTCCCGGTGCTGCGCAGCCACCGGCACCGGCTCGACTCCGCGCAGGAGATGCTCCGCCGCCGGGGCGGTCCGGCGGTCTTCCTCGGCCGGTGGACGGCGTTCTTCCGCGCGGTGATGCCGGGCCTCGCGGGGGTGAGCCAGATGCGCTACCGCACGTTCCTGCTGTGGAACGCCCTCGGCGGCATCGCCTGGGGGGTGACGTTCAGCGTGGTCGGCTACGTCGCGGGCGCGTCCTACCAGAAGGTCGCCTCGACCATCGGCAAGGACAGTGCGATCGTCGTCGGCGTGCTCGTGGTCGGCGGTCTGGTGGTCTGGCGGGTCCGCCGCAAGCGGGCCGAGCGGGCAGAGTCCGGCGCTACCCCGGGGCCCGGCGCAGGGTGACGGCGAGGACCACGACCGCGAGTGCCTGGAGCAGCGCCGTGGCGAGGACCAGGGCGGTGACCGAGACGTCGTACAGCGTCCCGGCGAGCACGCCGCCCAGCGCGGCGGCGACGCCGACGACCGCGCCGAACACGCCGTACGCCGTCGCGCGCCGGCCCGGGCCGACCAGGTCGGCGACCATGGCGCGCATCGTGGACTCCTGGATGCCGAGGGCCACGCCCCACAGCAGGCAGCCCGTGACCGCGACCGCCACCGAGCCGCTGAACGCCAGCAGCGGGACGCCGGCCGCCACCACCGGCAGGGCGTAGAGCACCACCGCGCCGCGCGCGTCGTACCCCCATCCGCTGAGCAGGGCCGCGGCCGCGTCGACCAGCTGGGCCCCGGCGTAGACGATCGGCACGAGGGCCGCGGCCAGCAGGCCCGTGGTGACCAGGTGGAAGGACAGCACACCGAAGGTCGAGAAGCCGGCCATCGTCAGGGCGGTGAAGGCGGCGTAGGCCCAGAACAGCCCGGGCAGCCGGTCCACGTGCTCGATCGCCCCGGGGACGGCGTGGGGCACCGGGTGGTCCTCGAACGCCGCGGGGTCGGGCACCTGCCGGCGCAGCCACAGCACCAGCGCGACCAGGCCGATCCCCGGGACGGCCAGGACCAGCAGCGAGATCCGGTAGTCGTCGCCGGTCAGCCAGAGCATCCCGGCCACCAGCAGCGGCCCGAGCAGGGCGCCGAACTGGTCGAGCGCCTCGTGCACCGCGAAGCCGCGGCCGCGGCCGGTCACCGCCGTGGCGTGCGAGAGCAGCGTGTCCTTCGCGGGTGCGCGGACCGCCTTGCCGACGCGTTCGAGGACCACCAGCGTGCACGCGATCCACAGCGCCGAGGAGAGGCCGAGGAAGGGCACGCTGACCGCGGTGATGACATAGCCCGCGATCGTCCACTCCCAGAACCGGCCGCTGCGATCCACCGCCGGCCCGGAGACCAGCCGCAGCAGCAGCGCCGCGCTCTCCCCGATCCCGGTCACGAGGCCGACCAGCGCGGCACTCGCGCCGAAGGAGGCCAGCAGGGGTCCGGTGATCGAGCGGGCGCCCTCGTAGAGGATGTCGCCGAGCAGCGCCACGATGCCGAACCAGGCGACGAACCCCCACGCGCCGAGGCGGGCGGGCCGGGAGGGTCCCGATGTCCGTGAGGTCACCGTCACAGTCTGACCGGTGGGAGCGACGTCCTCGTCCCGGTACGCCGCGCCTAGACTCCGGCGCATGACGTCCGGTTCCCCTCGCGGCCTGCTCGGCGCCCGCGACCTCGCGCTCGTCGCCGTCTTCGTCGGGATCATGGCGGCCCTCGGCACGGTTGCCCCGCTCTACCCCTTCGGCACCGCGGTCCCGATCACCGCGCAGTCGATGGGCGCCATGCTCGCCGGCGGCATCCTCGGCGCGCGTCGCGGCGGGCTGAGCATGCTGGTGTTCGTCCTGCTCGTGGCGTGCGGCCTGCCGCTGCTGTCCGGCGGCCGTGGCGGTCTGGGTCTCTTCGCCGGCCCGAGCGCCGGCTTCATCGTGGGCTTCCCGGTGGCGGCCTTCGTCACCGGCCTGATCGCCCAGGCGGGCGCGCGTCGGTTCGCCGCGCGCGGGCAGAACGTCGTCTACACCGCCGGGTCCGGCTTCGTGGCCAACGTGGTCGGCGGCATCGTCGCGCTCTACGTCCTGGGCCTGACGGGGCTCATGGTCTTCGGCCACCTGAGCCTCGACGCGGCGTTCACCGCCATCTGGTTGTTCGTCCCGGGCGACCTGGTCAAGGCGGCACTGGCTGCGGTCGTCGCCGCCGGCGTGCACCGCGGCTACCCCGGCCTGCTGGTGCGGGAGCGTGACGAGCAGCGCGAGCCGGCCGCGGTCTGACGCGGTCGCGCCGCTCGACCGCCCCGACCCCGTCGCGGCGGTCCTGCAGGCGCACCGCGACGGCGCCACCCTGGTGCTGGGCACGTCCGGCAGCACGGGCGCCTCACGCGAGGTGCGTCGTACGACGGACTCCTGGTTCGACTCCTTCCCGGTCGTCGCGGAGCTGACGGGCCTCGGTCCCGCCTCGCGGGTCTGGGTCCCGGGTCCGCTCGCGGGCACGATGAACCTCTTCGCCGCCGTCCTCACCGCCTGGGCCGGCGCGAGGCTCGTGGAGCGGCTCGACGACGCGACCCACGCGCACCTCACGCCCACCGTCCTGCGCCGTCTCGACCCGGTGCTCCTCGCCGGCCGGCACCTCACGGTGGCCGGCGACCGGCTCGACCGGACGACGTACGACGCCGCGGTCGCGGCCGGCGCCCAGGTGGCGCACTACTACGGCGCGGCCGAGCTGTCGTTCGTCGGCTGGGGTGCCCACGAGGACGAGCTGCACGTCTTCCCCGGGGTGGAGGTGTCGGCGCGCGAGGGCGTGCTGTGGGCCCGGTCGCCCTACCTCGCCGAGGTCCCGACCAGCGACGGGTTCGCCACCGTCGGGGACCGCGGCGAGCTGGTCGGGACGCGCCTGCGCGTGCACGGCCGCGGTGACGCGGCGGTCGTCACCTCCGGGGCGACCGTGCTGGTGGAGGACGTCGAGTCCGCGCTGCGCCCGGCGGTCTCCGGCGACCTCGCGGTGCTGGGCGTCCCGCACCGCGAGCTCGGCCAGGTGGTGGCCGCCGTCCTCACCGACCCTGCCGATCTGCGTGCGTGCCGGGAGGTCGCGCTGCCGGTCAGCCACCGTCCCCGTCTCTGGTACGCCGTCCCGGCACTGCCGCGCACGCCCGCCGGCAAGGTCGACCGGGCCGCTCTGGGCCGGCTCGTTCGCGACGGAGCCCTGACGCGGGTCGTCCCGTGACCGCCTACGTCGTGGCGGCCCGCCGGTCCGCGGTGGGCACCGCCGGTCACGCGTTCGCCGGAGTGGAGGCCGCGCGGCTCGCCGCCCCGGTGCTGTCCGCGGTCGCCGACGAGGCACGCACGCTCACCGGTCTGGCGCCCGACGAGGTGCTGGTCGGCAACTGCATGGGGCCCGGGGGCAACGTCGCCCGGGTCGCGGCGCTCGCCGCGGGGCTGGAGGTGCCCGCGCTGACCGTCGACCGCCAGTGCGCCAGCGGGCTGGCCGCGGTCGTCTCCGCGGTCGCCCAGGTGGAGTCCGGCGCGCGGCTGGTGCTCGCGGGCGGCGTCGAGTCGGCCTCGACCGCGCCGTGGCGGTTCTGGCCGCCGCGGCCGGGGGAGGACCCGGTCCGCTACGAGCGGGCGCCCTTCGCTCCGGCCGAGGTCGGCGACCCCGACATGGGCGAGGCCAACGACCGCCTCGCCGAGCGAGCCGGGGTCGGCCGCGAACGCCAGGACGCCTACGCCGCCGAGTCCCACCGGCGCGCGCACGCCTCGCGAGAGGCCGGCCGCTTCGACGCCGAGGTGGTCCCGGTCCAGGGCGTCCGGCGCGACGAGCGGCCCCGGCGGGGACTCACCGCCGAACGGCTCGGACGGCTGCGGCCCGCCTTCCGTCCCGCCGAGGAGGGTGGCACCGTCACCGCCGGCAACTCCTGCGGCGTCAACGACGGGGCCGCGGTCGTGGCGGTGGTCGACGAGCAGGCCCGGGGGGACGCGCCCGCCCTCCGCGTGCTGGGCTGCGCCACCGTCGCCGGGGACCCGCGCGACCCCGGCTGGGGCCTCGTTCCCGCGACGCGGCGCGTCCTGGACGCCACCGGGCGGACCCTCGACGACGTGGACGTGGTGGAGCTCAACGAGGCCTTCGCCGGTCAGGTCCTGGCCTGCTGCGACGAGCTCGGGCTGGATCCCGCCCGGGTCTGCCCGGAGGGCGGCGCGCTCGGCCTCGGCCACCCGTGGGGCGCCTCCGGCGCGCTGCTCGTCGTACGCCTCCATGCGCAGCTGGTGCGGTCCGGACGCGGCGGCGTCGGTCTCGCCGCGATCGCCGCGGGCGGCGGCCAGGGCGTGGCCGTGCTCGTGGAGGCGGTGACACCGGGATGAGCGTCATCGAGGTGACCGGCGTCGGCCACGCGTACGGCGTCGGGGCAGCCAGGCGCGAGGTCCTCCGTGACGTCTCGGTGACGTTGACCGAGCGGCGGATCGGCGTCGTGGGCGCCAACGGGTCGGGCAAGTCGACCTTCGCCCGGCTGCTCAACGCCCTCGTCGTGCCCACGCGGGGGACGGTCACCGTGGACGGCCTGGACACGCGTCGCGACGCCAAGGAGGTGCGCCGCAAGGTCGGCTTCTGCTTCACCGACCCGGACGCGCAGATCGTGATGCCCACGGTGCAGGAGGACGTGGCCTTCGGCCTCCGCAAGCGGCTGCCCAAGGACGAGCTCGCGCTTCGGGTCCAGGCTGCGCTCGAGGCGTACGGTCTCGCCGGGCACGCCGACCACCCCACCCATCTATTGTCGGGCGGACAAAAACAGTTGCTCGCGCTCGCCAGCGTGCTGGTGACCGAGCCGTCCGTCCTGGTGCTCGACGAGCCGACCACGCTGCTCGACCTGCGCAACACACGCATGGTTGCGGACACCGTCGCCGGCCTCGACGAGCAGGTCCTGATGGTGACCCATGACCTGGACCTGCTCGAGGGGTTCGACCGCGTGCTGGTCTTCGACGAGGGCCGGCTGACCTACGACGGCGTGCCCGCCGACGCGCTTGCGCACTACCGCGCGCTGATGGGGGCCTGAGGTGCAGGCGCTCGGTCTCTACCAGCCCGGCGACTCGGTGCTGCACCGCCTGCCGGCCGGCGCCAAGCTGCTCGCGCTCCTCGTCCTGGCCGGTCTGTCGTTCCTGCTGCGCGAGCCGTGGCAGGGGGGAGCCGCGGTCGCCACGGCGGTCGCGCTCTACCCGGTCGCGGGACTCGGGCCGGCGCTGGTCTGGCGGCAGGTCCGTCCGCTCCTGGTCGTCCTCGTGGTGCTCGGTGCGTTCCAGGCACTGGTCAACGGTCTCGAGCGCGCGCTGCTGGTCACCGCGGTGATCCTCGCGCTCGTGCTGCTCGCGGGCGTGGTCACGCTGACCACCCGCACCAGCGAGCTGGTCGACACCGTCGGGCGGGCGGCCGGACCGCTGCGCCGGCCACTGCGGCGCGTGGGGCTGGACCCCGAGCGGATCGGGCTGCTGGTCGCCCTCAGCATCCGCTCCGTGCCCGTGGTGGCGGGCCTGGCCGCCGAGGTGCGCGACGCCCAGCGGGCGCGCGGGCTCGAGTCCGACGTACGCGCGTTCGCGGTGCCGCTGATCATCCGCGCCCTGCGCCACGCCGACACCGTGGCGGACGCGCTCGTCGCGCGCGGCCTGGAGGACTGACCGGCCGGCCGATGAGAAACGGCGCCGGGAGCGGTCCGAGTACGGTCCGGTGCACGGGCGCCCTCACGGAAGGTATGGGATGAGACCACTGCGCTACTCGATCAACGTCACGCTCGACGGCTGCTGCCACCACGAGGCCGGGCTTCCTCCGGACGAGGAGTCGATGAGCCACTGGACCGCCGAGATGGAGCGAGCCGACGCCCTGCTGTTCGGCCGCGTGACCTACGAGATGATGGAATCGGCCTGGCGCAGGCCGGCCTCGGGCGCGTGGCCCGACTGGATGACCGAGTGGCAGATCCCGTTCGCCGAGACCATCGACCGAGCGAGGAAGTACGTCGTCTCGAGCACGCTCAGTGCGGTCGACTGGAACGCCGAGCTGGTGCAGGGCGACGTGGTGCAGGCGGTGGAGCGGCTCAAGCAGGAGCCGGGCGAGGGCCTGTGGGTGGGCGGTGTGACGCTGCCACTGGCGTTGGCGGACCGGGGACTGATCGACGAGTACGAGTTCCTCGTGCAGCCGCTCCTCGCCGGACATGGTCCGACGCTGATGGCCGGTCTGCGCGACCGCATCCAGCTCGAGCCCGTGGACCGTCACGAGTTCCGGTCGGGCGCGGTCGCCGTGCGCTACCGGCCCATCCGGAGTCGCACCGCAGCCGCCGGATGACCGTGTACGTCGCCTGGACCGCGGCCCACCTCCACGAGATCGATCCTTCACGGGACCTCGCCAGGCCATGGCGGGAGGTCGTGGCCGCTGCCGGTGGCCTGGCCTTCGTGGACTCCGACGACACGCTCTCGGCGGTCTACCACGCGTTGAAGTGGTCCCTTCCCGGCGGCGTCGCTCTTGCCGTCGCACCTGTCGGTGACCTGCCGAAGGCGAAGGGTTTGGCGCCGGGAACGAACAGGTGGCTCCGAGCACGACTCAGGTGAGGGGAGCGAACCGCGGCATAGCGGGCGAGCGTAGCCGCCCTCAACGCGGCATGAGCGTCTGCATGCATCCCAAACTGGGATGCGGAGCGTACGATGGGTGGCATGAGCACTCAGATCGCTGTTCGCCTACCCGACGAGATGGTGGCCTTCTTGGACCGCACCGTGGCCACCGGCAAGGCTCCTAGCCGGGCCGCACTCGTCGCGGCGGCAGTGGAGCGCGAGATGCGTCGACAGGCTGCCGAGCAAGACGCTCATGTCCTGCGTGAGAACGGCCCCGCCGACGAGCTGGACGATCTGGTGCAGTGGAGCAGCACCCACCTCGAGGTCGAGGACTGATCGGTGCGCGAGATCTGCCTGGTACGTCTCGACAAGACCCGGCCGGCACTGGTCTTGACCCGCGAGGCGGCGCGGGCCGCGATGACCAAGGTGACCGTCGCTCCCATCACTACCACCATCAAGGGCTTGTCCAGCGAGGTCCCGGTCGGACCCAGCAACGGGCTGGATCACGACTGCGTGGTCGCCCTCGACAACGTCATCACCGTTCCAGTGAACCTGCTCGGCCGCACCGTCGGATACCTCAGCGCCGAGCAAGAGGCTCAACTGGCGCGCGCGGTGGTCTTGGCCTACGACCTCGAGCTACCTCTTCTCGAGTGACAGCAAGCACGCCGACAGCGGCATGGTCGGGCTCCGCCCCGACAGCGGCATGGTCGGGCTCGGCCCTGACAGCGAGTGAGGACCGGACGGGGACGTCGGTGGCCCCTATGGGGTCGGATGCAGTCATGGGGTGCCTGAAAGCGACCCCGCAGCAGCGGCGCCCGCACCTCGGCATGGTCGGGCGGCCGAGTCGGGTGGGCCTGGCCGGCTATCGGCTGAGGCTGATCTCGAGCTCGAGTGGTTGGTCGGGGAAGTAGAGCTCGATGCGCTCGGAGGCCTCGAACATCTGCCGGGCGTGGTCGGGGTCGATGCGTCGGGTGCCGCGGTGGTCGACGAGGAACGCCAGGCCGTGCGGTGTGAGCCAGACGTAGCGGCCGTGCCCGCACTGGCGTGACCGGTAGCCGGCGTGGGTCTTCCAGCGGTGATGTCGCCGGCCCAGGGGGCCGGAATTGTGGGTCCCGGTCTGCGGCGGATCATCCGGCGGAGCGCCGGGCCGGAAGGGGGTGGGGTGGTCGTAGTCGACGTCGCGGCCGGTGGAGACCGCGTAGGGCCAGTAGTCGCCGCCGGTGATGAGGTGGACCCGGGCCTTGAGGGTCTCGGGGTGCTCATAAGCGGTGGTGGCGACCCGGTCGGCGAGGTCGATCACCGGCTGGACCGTCACCTGGTGGCCGGCGAGCAGCACCTGCAGCTGGGAGAGTGTGTGCGGGCCGAGCCCTTCGACGCGGGAGATCCCCTCGCCGGTGAGCAGGGTGGTCTCGTGGAGGTGGACGTGCAGGGAGGCCTGCGGGGCGATCCGCCCGGCCAGGGCGGGGTCGCGCAGCGCGGTCAGCACCTCGGCGGGGAGTGCCAGGGCACGGGGTAGGTCCTCGGGGTCGGTGGTGGGGTCGATGCCTTTGAGGAGCATGAGGAGCAGCTGCCCGAGGCGGCCGAAGTAGCCCATCGCCATCGAACGGCGCTCGTCCAGCGTGGCGTCGGGGTTGGAGGTCAGCAGGATCTCCGCGACCCGTTCCAGGATCGCGTCGATCCCGACCGCGTCGGCGGCGGTCACCCGCGCGACCACCATGCGGTGGTCGTGCTCGTCGGAGGGCCCGACCGCGGCGAACAGCTCCTCGCGGGTGTGCTCGGCGTCCTGTTCGTGGCCGGCGGGGTCGGCCTCGGCGATCTTGGCGTCCGCGACGTCCAGGGTGCGGCTGGTGGCCTCCGTGGCGATCATCCGGGCCACGGCCTGGTCGACGATCCACATCCGGTCGGCCGGCAGGTGCCGCGACCGCGTGGCGACCTTGCGGGCGACCCAGAGCTCGGCGTCCCCGGACTGGCACACCTCCCACGTGGCGGGCATCCGGTAGAGCAGGTCCAGCCCGTCGGCCATCATCGACCGCGCCGAGTGCACATGGGTGCCACGCGCCAGGGCGATCTCGCCCAGGCAGAAGTCCTGCACCCCCGGGGTGCCCTCCCCGCCGAGCTGCCGCAGCACCTTGCCGATCCGCCGAGCATGGTCCCGCTCCCGCGGCTCGAGGCCCTCCAACGGGTCCGCGCCGTGGACCGCCGCCCACTGCACGACCACCTCCAGCTCCTGCACCTCCGACAGCCGCCGAGCTCGCACCGCGTCAGCCGCAGCGGTCAGCAGGCCAGCCGGGGACGCGTCGCGAAGGTCGATGGACATGCATTCAGCATAGCGCCGTGTGACGACAAACGAATACATGTTCGAGCACCTGTGGACACCGTGAGGTCTTTGGGGGAGAGCCCGATCAGCGCGCGAACAGCTCGACGAACCGCCGCAGCAGCAGTGGTGGCTCGCTCACCGCGGACTGGGCGGCGGTCGCCTTGACCGACTCAGCCTCGTGCGGCTCGAAGTAGCCGTAGTCGCGGTAGACGTCGATCCGGGTCTGGAGGCTCGGTACGTCGAGCTCGGGGTGGAACTGCGTGGCATAGACGTTGCGGCCCACGCGGAAAGCCTGCACGGGGCAGGCGGCAGAGGTCGCGAGCAGCACCGCGTGCGGGGGCAGCACTGTGACCGCTTCCTTGTGCCCGACGAACGCCTCGAACGACCCCGGTAGCGCGGAGGTCAGCTGGTCGACCGCGCCGTCGCCGGTGAGCTCGACCTTGACCGGGCCGATCGGCTCCCGGAACGTCTGGTCGACGACCCCGCCCTGGTGCACCCCGAGAGTGCCGACGCCGTAGCAGGCGCCGAGGAACGGACGGTCCTCCGCGACCACGCGGTCCAGCAGCGCGGCGACATCGGCCTCGACCCGCCGCTGCGCGTCCGACTTGGTCTCGGCCGGGTCGGAGGTGGTGTAGGGGCTGCCGCCCAGGATCACGCCCGAGAACGCGTCCAGGTCGAGGTCGGCCGCGGCCGGGGCGTCGGGCTGCTCGAGCCGGACCCGCAGCAGCTCGTCCTCCTGCAGGCCGCTGAACCGCAGCATCGCGGCGTACTCGTCGTCGGCGGCGAGGTCCTCGGCCCGCGTGGCGAGCAGGACGAACGGCCTCACTCGCCGCGGTCGGACGGATCTCCGGAGATCCGTCCGGCGACGGGCAGCGCGAACTGTCGCGGCATGTCGGCCACGCGGGGCCGGCCCGCCCTGGTCGCCCGCACCTGCTCGGCCAGCGTCGCGGGGACCGCGCCGTAGCGGAACCGCGTCGCCGGGTCACCGTCCGCGCCGTCGCCCCGCACCCGCGAGCCGACCAGCTCGGAGGCCGCGAGGAAGGTCCGCTCGCAGGTGCGCAGGGACACGTCGCCGTCGGGCCACAGCACCTCCTCGAACGCCTCGCGGGGTCCGAGCTCCTCGGCCAGGGTGAGGCGCAGCACGCCCTCGCTTCCCACCTGGCAGGACAGGTAGGTGCCGTAGGGCGTGCACAGCCCGACGCGCTCGTAGGGCAGCCGCACCAGGTCCCAGACCCCGGCCATCGTGAGGCCGCCCTCGGCGACGAGCACGGACGTGCCGGGCACGACGGGTCGTGGCGCCGCGACGTGTCGCGTGCCGGTCCTGAGCGCGGTCAGCTGCATGGGTCCTCCGAGGGCGGCCGGGGTGCGGGACGGTCGCGAAGGCCCGCCCGGGCCCTCACGACCACCCTGGCACGGCCCGGCATGCCGACACACGGACCGAGGGGCCCGGGGGGATCCCTGAAGTCGGGACCCACGTCCCGATCCCGGCACGCTCAGGCGTCGCGCGCCGCGTCGTACTCCGCCCAGATCTGCTCGTCGGACTTGCCGGCGGCCTTGCCGGCGCGCCAGATCGGGCCGGGGTCGACCGCCCGGGGCTGCCGGCGCAGCACGCTTCGCCAGTAGCCCATCACGTGGTACGCCGACCCGGGCAGCCCACGCTCGCGCATCAGGTGCGTGCGGATCGCGCGCATCTGCGCCGACTCCCCGCCCATCCAGAAGTAGCCCTCGCCCTCGGGGAACCTCAGGCCGCGCACCACGTCGGCGAGGTCGCTGGCGGCGGAGGAGGGCGGCGCGAGCCAGGTGGTGGACGGCAGCACCTCGGCGGGCAGGTAGTCCGAGAGGTCGTCGGGGACCTCCGCGTGCACCGTGAGGGTGCGGTCGTTCGCCGGGTGGGCCAGGTGCCACTCGCTGATCCGGGCGATCGCGGGAAGGGCGGTCAGGTCGCCGACCAGCATCAGCCACCGGGCCTGCGGCGGCATCGCGAACGCGCCCTTGGGCTCGGTCACCACGACCTCGTCACCGACACAGTCGCGGGCCACCCACTCGGTGACCAGGCCGACGTCGTGGACCATCACGTCGAGGGTCAGCCGGCCCTCCTGCCAGGAGCGGACGGTGTAGTAGCGGCTCTGGAACTGCCCCGGCACCACGAGCCCGACCCACTCGTCGGGGATCCCGGTCGAGGTGAAGCCCGCCAGGCCCTCGCCGCCGAGCACGAGGCGCACCAGGTGCTCGCTGAGCTGCTCCCGGGACATGACCGTGGCGGTGTAGCGCGCTGCTCGTGTGCTCACGCCCTCACCTCCCACAGCTCGTGGACGCCGCCCAGGCCACGCAGCTCGAACTCGCCGCAGGACCCGACGGCGTAGTCCTGCAGGTCCTCGACGACCGGCGTGGTCACCAGCACCTGCCCGCCGCGCGCGTGCGCCGCGACCCGGGCGGCAGTCGCGACCGCCTTGCCGAAGTAGTCGCCGTCCTTGGCGATCGCCGGGCCCTCGTGGATGCCGACCCGCACCCGGACCGGCGTGCGCCGACGGCGGGCGGAACCCGCCGACTCGGACTGGATCGCCATCGCGGCGTCGACGGCGTCCGCCGGAGAGCCGAAGACCATCATGAAACCGTCGCCCTGCGACTTGACGACGTGACCGCGGTGGCGCGCGACCTGGTGGTTGACGACCCGGCTGTGGGCGCTGAGCAGCCTGACGAACGCAGCGTCGCCGAGCTCCTCGTTGAGCGGCGTGGAGTCCTCGATGTCGGTGAACATGATCGTCACCGTGCCGTCCGGAGCGGCCACCCGGACGATCTCGTCGCGGTCGGCCTGCGCCCACGCGGTGAGGTCCTCGATCGGCGCCATGACCAGCCCGCCCAGGAACCCGCGCTCCCGCACCCGGGTCGCGGTGTCCACGACCGTGCGGAGGGCCCACCCGGCGGCCTGGGTCGCCCGGGAGCCGTGCGGGTGCATGCTCCTCCTCAGCTCCTCGTGGGCCCGTCGCTCCCGCCACAGGGCGGTCGACGCGATGACGAGGGAGATCGTGGTCACGGCCTGGCTCACCGCCAGGGATACGGTCCACGTGTCCACGGGACCAGGTTGCCATGCGCCGCGCTCGCCCCTTCCGGTGGTCAGGTCCTGGTCGAGCCCGAGAGGAGCCCGCGATGCCGCTGCCGGCGTACGACGCGGTGCGGGACGTCGTCGCGGAGGTCGGCCGACCCGGTGCCTACCGGCTGCTCCTCGCGCTCCTGGCCCGCCAGCGGGGCCGGGAGCTGCCCGCGGCGCTGGACCATCCCGCGCTGGCCGGCCAGGACACCGGACGGCTCCTGGCGGACCTCCGCGGCGCGGTGCCCCCCGGTGCGGCCGGCCCCACGGAGGACCTGCTCGCGCTCGGCGACCTGCACCAGCGGCTCCTCGCCGACGCTGACCGTCGCGCGGCAGGGGCGTGGTTCACCCCGTGGCCGCTCGTCGAGCACCTGCTCGACCTCGCGCTCGACCCCGCAGCCGGGGAGGTCCGGGTCCTGGACCCTGCCTGCGGTGCTGGCGTGTTCCTCGCCGCGGCCGCCCGCCGCCTCGCCCGGCGTGCCCTCGCGGACGACCCGGCCGCCGACGTGGTCGCGCTCGTCGCGCGCAGCGTGCACGGGGTCGACCTCGACCCCGACGCCGCCGAGCTGGGCCGGGTGGTGCTGTGGCTCGAGCTGCTGCCCTGGCTCGACGCCACCTCGCCGCTGCCCGTGCTGGGGGTGAGCGCCGGCGACGCGCTCGGCGAGGCGGCGCCCGCCCAGGCGGCGTACGACGTGGTGGTGGGCAACCCGCCGTTCCTCAACCAGCTCGAGCGCGCGACGGCCCAGGAGCGTGCCGCCGCCGAGCGGGTGCGGCGCGAGGACCCCGGGCTGCTCGGCCCCTACACCGACCTCAGCGCGGTGTTCCTCGCCCGGGCGGCGTCCTGGGTGCGCCCGGGCGGACGTGTGGCCCTGGTGCAGCCGGTGTCGCTGCTCGCGGCAAGGGACGCCTCGGGGGTGCGGCAGCGGCTCGCCGACACGTGCGTGCTGGAGGCGCTGTGGACCTCCGACGGCCGTGCCTTCGACGCCGCCGTGAACACCTGCGCGCCCGTGCTGAGGCGACGCGTCTCCGACGAGGCGCAGGGAGCGGTCGCGCGGTCGGGCGGTCTCCCGCCGGAGCCCTCCGCCGCCGTCCCGTGCGGGGACCTGCGCGGGTCCTGGGGCCACCTCGTGGCAGCCGGCCTCGGCGTGCCCTCGTTGGCGTGGCGGACGGCCGGCGTGCTGGGGGACCTGGCGACGTGCACGGCGGACTTCCGGGACCAGTACTACGGGCTCGCCGGGGCGGTCGAGGAAGGCGCGGCGAGCCCTGGAAGCGTCCCCCTGGTGACCTCCGGCCTGCTGGAGCCGGGCCGCTGCGACTGGGGCGTCCGTCCGACCCGTTTCCTCAAGCAGGCCTGGGACTCGCCGGTGGTCGTCCTCGAGCGGCTGACCGACGACCTGACCGCCTGGGCACGGGCCCGGCTGGTGCCCAAGGTGCTCGTCGGCACGCAGGGACGCGTGGTCGAGGCGGTGGCGGACCCGGAGGGCCGGTGGCTCCCGTCGGTGCCCGTCATCAGCGTCGTGCCCCGCGACGGGCACGTGTGGCACGTGCTGGCCGTGCTGCTCGCCCCACCGGTCAGCGTGCATGCCGCGACGACGTACGCCGGCGCCGCGCTCAGCCCGACCGCGCTGAAGCTCAGCGCCCGCCAGGTGGCCGCGCTGCCGCTCCCCGTCGACCGGGACGCCTGGGACGCCGCGGCCGACTCTGTTGTCACAGGGACAAGAAGATCGTCTGCTGCAGGCCGCGGAGCTGATGTGCGCGGCGTACGACGTCGCGCCCGGACCGGTGCTGGACTGGTGGCGCGAGCGGGCCTTCAGGAGCCCGCGGAGGGGTCGACCTCGATCCGTCCGCCCGGAGCCCGGTCGAGCGACCGGCCGATGACCATCCGCTGGATCTGGTTGGTGCCCTCGAAGATCTGCATCACCTTGGCCTCGCGCATGTAGCGCTCGACCGGGAAGTCCTTGGTGTAGCCGTAGCCGCCGAGCACCTGGACGGCGTCGGTGGTGACCTTCATCGCGTTGTCGGTGGCCACCAGCTTGGCGACCGACGCCTCGGTCGAGAACGGCAGCCCGCGGTCCTTCAGGCGCGCGGCGTGCAGCGTCGTCGCCCTGGCCGTGTGGACCGCGGCGGCCATGTCGGCCAGCAGGAACGACAGCCCCTGGTGGTCGATGATGCGCGAGCCGAAGGTCTCCCGCTGCTGGGCGTAGGCGACCGCGTGGTCCAGGGCGCCCTGGGCGAGCCCGGTGGCCACGGCGGCGATTCCCAGCCGGCCGGCGTCCAGGCCGGCGAGCGCGATGCGGAGCCCGTCGCCCTCCTCGCCGAGCCGTCGCTCCAGGGGGACCCGCACACCCTCGAGCCGGACGGTCGTGGTGGACGAGCCGGTCAGGCCCATCTTGCGCTCCGGCGGGTCCGCGCTGAGCCCCTCGGCATCGGCGGGGACCAGGAAGCAGGAGATGCCGTTGCGGTCCTCGGAGGTGCGCGCCATCACCTTGTAGAAGTCGGCGTGCCCGCCGTGGGTGATCCACGCCTTCGCGCCGTCGAGCACGTAGTCGTCACCGTCGCGCCGAGCCCTGGCGCGCATCGCCGCGGGGTCCGAGCCGGCGTGCGCCTCCGACAGCGCGTAGGCGCCGAGCAGCTCACCGCCGAGCATCTCCGGGAGCCAGCGCTGCTTCTGCTCCTCGGTGCCGCGCGTGAACAGCCCGAAGCACGAGAGGGCGTGCACGCTCACGCCGACGCCGACCGAGGCCCACACCGAGGAGATCTCCTCCAGCACCTGGAGGTAGACCTCGTAGGGCTGGCCCCCGCCGCCGTACTCCTCGGGGTAGGGCAGGCTCAGCAGCCCCGCTCGCCCGAGCGTCCGGAACACCTCGCGGGGGAAGGTCTCGGTGGCCTCCGCCTCGGCCACCCGCGGGGCCAGCTCCTTGGTCGCGAGGTCGCGGGTGAGGCGGACGAGGTCCGCGGACTCCTCGGTCGGCATCAGGCGGTCGGCAGGCATGGACCCATCTTCCCTGTGGAGCCAGCGAGCGTCCTGTCGGGCCCGCCGCCTACGGTGGCTCGCGTGTGGAACGACGAGCGGGCGGCGACCGCGGCCAGGGTGATCACGGCGATGGCCGGCGAGGGCGCGAGCCTGCGCGAGGACCAGACGACCGCGGTCGAGGCGCTGTCCGAGGCCGGCTCGCGGGTCCTGGTCGTGCAGGCGACCGGGTGGGGCAAGTCGGCGGTCTACTGGGCGGCGACGGCGGTGCGGCGCTCCGAGGGGGCGGGGCCGACCTTGGTGGTCTCGCCGCTGCTCTCGCTGATGCGCGACCAGGTCGCGGCCGCCTCGCGGGCCGGCCTGCGCGCGGCCACGCTCAACTCCGGCAACGTCGAGGCCTGGGGCGAGATCGAGGCGGCCCTGCGCGCCGGTGACCTCGACGTCGTGCTGGTCTCGCCCGAGCGCCTGGCCAACCCCGGCTTCGGGCGCCGTGTCCTCGAGGGTCTGGCCGGGCGGCTCGGCCTGCTCGTGATCGACGAGGCCCACGCCGTCTCCGACTGGGGGCACGACTTCCGGCCGGACTACCGCCGGGTCAGCGACGTGCTGCGCCGGCTCAACCCGGACACCCCGGTCCTGGCGACCACGGCGACGGCCAACGAACGCGTCACCGAGGACGTCGCCGCCCAGCTGGGGGAGGCCACGCTCGTGCTGCGCGGGCCGCTCGCGCGCGCCAGCCTGCAGCTGTCGGTGGTCGGGGACCTCAGCCCGATCGAGCGCTACGCCTGGGTGGTCGACCAGCTCCCGGCGCTGCCGGGCTCCGGCATCGTCTACACCCTCACGGTCGCCGACGCCGAGCGCCTCGCCTCCGCGATCGCGGACGTGCACGGCGGGTCGGCCCCGGTGGCCGCCTACACCGGACAGCTCGACCCGGCCGCGCGCGAGGGGCTCGAGGACGCCCTGCGGGACAACCGGCTCAAGGCGCTGGTCGCCACCTCGGCCCTGGGCATGGGCTACGACAAGCCCGACCTCGGCTTCGTGGTGCACGTCGGGGCGCCGCCGTCACCGGTCTCCTACTACCAGCAGGTGGGCCGGGCGGGCCGGGCCATCGACCACGCGGCGGCCGTGCTCCTCCCGTCGTCCGCGGACACCGGCGTGTGGGAGTACTTCGCCACCGCGACGATCGCCCGGCCGGAGCAGGTCGAGCGGCTGCTCGGGGTCCTGGGCGGCGCGAGCGACCCGATGACCGTCCCGGCGCTGGAGGCGCAGACCGGCCTGCGCCGCAGCCGCGTCGAGCTGCTGCTCAAGCAGCTCGCGGTCGACGAGGTGGTCGACCGTGTCGAGGGCGGGTGGCTGCCCACCGGCAAGGAGTGGACCTACGACGAGGCGCGCGTGGAGGCGCTGCTCGGCGTCCGCCGGCGCGAGGCCGCGCTGATGGAGTCCTACACCCGCGGCGAGAGCTGCCTGATGGAGCTGCTGCAGACCGCGCTCGACGACCCCCACGCCGCACCGTGCGGACGGTGCTCGGTCTGCCGCGGCGGCCTGCCGGAGGGGGTGCTCGCCGCGCCCGACCCCGCGACCGTGCGCGCCGTCGCGACGCTGCTGCGCTCGACGACCACGGTGCTCGAGCCCCGCAAGATGTGGCCCGGTGGCGCCTTCGGCGCACGGGGCCGCATCGCTCCGGGCGAGCTGGCGGAGGAGGGGCGGGTGCTCATCCACGCCGACGCGCCGGAATGGGCCGAGGCCCGGGCCGCCCTGGCCGGTCCCGACGGCCCGCTGGGTGAGGACGTGCTCGAGGCGGCGGTCGGGCTGCTCTCGCGCTGGCGGCAGTCCTGGGCGGCGCGTCCCGAGGTCGTCGTCGGGCTCCCGGCCGCCGGTCGGCCCGCCGCCGTCGCGTCGGTGGCCGACCACCTGGCCGAGGTCGGCCGGCTCGAGCGGGCCGACCTCCCGGGAGTGCGGCCGGTCCCCGGCGACCCGCCGTCGGGGGAGGAGGCCGCGCACTGGCGCGACGTCCTGCCCGCCTCGGTCGAGGCCGTCGCGGACGCCGTCCGGGGCCGCACCGTGCTCCTGGTGGTCGACGCCACCCGCAGCGGCTGGGCGGTGACGGTCGCCGCGGCGCTCCTGCGCCGGGCGGGCGCCGACCGGGTCCTCCCGATGGTGCTGCACCGCACCGTCTGACAGCCTGGTCCGGTGACGCTCCTCTCCCGGCTGAGCCGGGTCTACCGCGCCAGCGGCGCCGACGCGCCGTACTCCGACCCCTGCCGGGCCCACGGCGTCGCGATGGAGGGCTACTTCTGGCGCTTCAGCGATGCCGCGTCGGGCCGGGTGCTCATCGCGCTCAACGGCGTCAACCGCGCCGCCGACGGTCACTGGGCCACCCTCGGCGTCGCCGCCCACCCGCACGGCCACCTGGTGACGGTCGAGCACCCCGAGGGGGCCGCCGACCCTCACGACCTCGGCGCGTCGGCCGGGTCGGCCTTCGTGGGCACGCGCGACCGGCTCCACGTGGACCTGGGGTCCGCGACGCGCATCGACGTCGAGGTCCGCGACCCGGTGCCGTGGCCGCGCTCGGTGCTGGGCGGGTCGAGCGTGTTCCAGGCGGTGCCGGCGCTCAACCAGTACTGGCACCCGTGGCTGCTCGGGGGCAAGGCCTACGGCGAGGCGCAGGTGGGCGACCAGACCTGGACGCTGGACGGCTGGTCGGTCTACGGCGAGAAGAACTGGGGCAAGGGGGGCTTTCCCGACTCGTGGTGGTGGGGGCAGGCGCAGGGCTTCGACGACCCCGAGGCCTGCGTGGCGTTCGCCGGTGGAGAGGTGACGGCCGGTCCGCTGCGCACGACGGTCACCGCGCTGGTCGTGCGACTGCCCGACGGACGAGTGCTCCGGCTCGGGGACCCGGTCGTCTCGCCCGTGCGTGCCACCGTGTCCGACGACCGCTGGCTTCTCAGCGGTCGCGGCTTCGGCTGGCGCGTCGACGTCGAGGGGCTCGGCGACCTCGGCGCCGCCCACGTCCTGCCGGTCCCGCTGCCGGCCGAGCGCCGCAACGTGGCGGGAGCGATCGAGCACCTCGGTGCGACGCTGCGGGTCAGGGTCCGCCGGGGCGGCCGCGAGGTCTGGTCGGGGATCTCGCGCGTCGCCGCGCTCGAGCACGGCGGCATCGACCGCGCCCGCGCCGAGGTGCGGCGCCGCGGCGGCGGCCCGGAGGACACCGACGCGCGCCCGCTGCGGGTCGTGGACTGAGGTCGAGGAGCGCGCCGGGGAGCAGACGAGCGGCGTGGCGCAGCGTCCCAGGGAGGGAACAGACCACTTTGACGAAAATTGACAGGACTTGCGTCGAGTCCCGAACAGGCGGACTAGGCCGCTGTTAGGTTGACGGCGTCATGACCGCCTCACATGCCGGTCCCCGGGCGCCCAGCGGAGCGGCCGACCTCCTGATCGCAGGGGCAGTCGTCGCCGTCGCTGCGGTGTTGCTCAGTCCCCTGCCACTCGAGGTCCGCGCCACCACGAGCGCCGTGGCGCTGGTGGTTCTCGGGGTCGCGCTGACCCACGGCACCCTGCGCGCCGCACGCCGGTGCACCGGTGCGCGTCGCCACGCGTGGCTGCTGTTCACCTCCGGGGCCGTCGCCGCGCTGGTCGGCAACGGGTGGTCCGCCGCGGTGGGCGCCGACCCGGTGTCCGACCCGAGCCTGCCCGCCGAGCTCCTCGTGGCGGTGGGCCAGGTGCTGGCGATCGGGGCCCTGCTCACCCTGCGTGCCTCAGGGGTCCGCGGCGCCGAGAAGGTGCTGCTGGTGCTCGACGGCTTCGTGGCGGGCATCGGTGCCCTGCTGATCACCACGATCGTGGTCTACAGCCAGGTGATCGACTCGCTGCGGGGCAGCGAGCCGCACCAGCTCCTCACCCTGGCCTTCCCGTTCCTCGACGTGGTCATGGTGACCGTCGCCGCGCTCCTCCTCGCCGAGAACCGCGCGCAGCCGGTCCTGCTGTCCCTCATCGGCGGCGGCTTCGCGGTCTACGCGCTGGGGGACCTGTCCTTCGCCGTCCGCGCCGCCCAGGGCTCCTCGTCCCTCGGCAACCCTCTGGACCTCGGCTGGATCCTCGGCTACGCACTGCTGCTGGTCGCGGTGTGGCACCCCGATGCCGCCCGCGAGCCGGGGGACGCCGAGCGGGTCGGCACCCCGGTCGCGCGCACCGTCCTGGTGTTCGGGGTCCTGCTAGGCGCCGCCGCGGTGCAGCTGGCCTCGTCGGAGACGGGTCTGGACGGCCTGCGCCGGGCGCTGTGGCTGTGCCTGGTCGCCGCGGTCGGTGCCCGCCAGGCCCTGCTCACCGCGGACAACTCGGCGCTCCGCGCGGGTCTCGAGCGCCGGGTGCAGGAGCAGACCGCCGACCTGCGCCAGATGGCCCGGCAGAACGAGGCCCTGCTCACCTCCGTCGCCGACGGCATCTACGGCGTCGACCGCAACGGCCTGCTCACCTTCGCCAACCCCGCCGCCGCGGCGACGCTCGGCTACCGCGTCGAGGACCTGCTCGGACGGGACCCGCACGAGGTCTTCCACGCCCCCCGGGCGGACGGGACCCCGTTCCCCCAGCAGGAGTGCTACCTCGTCGAGGCGGTGCGGCTCGGCCTGACGGTCCGCGCCGAGGCCGACCGCTACCGGCGCGCCGACGGCAGCGTGATCCCGGTCGAGGTGACCGCCAGCCCGCTCCAGGACGACGACGGCGTGCGCGGCGCCGTCGTGGCGTTCCGCGACATGACCCAGCGCCACGAGGTCGACCGGATGAAGAACGAGTTCCTCTCGGTGGTCAGCCACGAGCTGCGCACCCCGTTGACCTCGATCCGCGGTTCGCTCGGTCTGCTCAAGGGGGGCATGGTCGAGCTCGACCCCGCCGCCGAGCGCATGCTCAGCATCGCGGTGGAGAGCAGCGAGCGGCTCAACCGCCTGATCAACGACATCCTCGACATCGAGCGGATCGAGTCGGGCCGGCTGCCGATGGAGCTCGCCCCGCACGAGTCCGCCGAGCTGGTGGACCGCTGCCTGCGCGAGATGTCGGGCCTCGCGGGGACCGCCGGCGTGAGCCTGCGCGCCGACCAGGTCGAGGGCTGGGTCCTGGCCGACAGCGACCGGGTCGTCCAGGCACTGACCAACCTGGTCGGCAACGCGGTCAAGTTCTCCCCGCGAGGCGCGGTGGTGACGGTCGGGGCGCGTCCCGATCCCGCCCACCCGCTGAGCAGCACCCTGCTCACCGTGACCGACCACGGGCGGGGCATCCCGCCCGACAAGCTCGAGACGGTCTTCCGTCCGTTCGAGCAGGTCGACAGCTCCGACGCCCGCCACCACGGGGGGACCGGCCTCGGCCTGGCCATCACCAGCCGCATCGTCGAGGCCCACGGCGGTCGAGTCTGGGCCAGCAGCATCGTCGGCGAGGGGACCACGATGCACTTCACGCTCCCGTCCTCCGCGGCTCCCCACGAGCCGGCGGACGCGCAGGTTGGACTCACCACAGGAGGAGCACCGTGACCCGCACACCCGGCACCCGCACCCACGCCCACACCGGCATCGACACCGCGCCCGGAACGCTGCCGCCCGGTCAGCGCGGTGGCACCCGCACGACCGTCGAGAGCGTGATCGACGGCGAGGCGATCGAGCGCTTCTACGGCCTCTACGTCGACGCCTTCGGCCCGCTGCGCACCGCGGCGGTGGCGCGTCACGTGCTCCACGAGGACGAGTTCCTCGACGAGATGGTCAACCCCCTGATCGACAAGTACGTCACCTGGGACGCCGCCGGCCGCGCGGTCGCCCTGGCCACGCTCACCCAGCACCTGGAGACGGTGCCGTGGATCAGCCCCGACTACTTCGCCCACCACTACCCGGAGGCGACGGCGCGGGGCGCGGTGTTCTACCTCGGCATCATCCTGACCGACCCCGGCCGCCAGCGTCAGCGCCTGTTCACCGACATCGTCGAGGCCGTGATCAGCCGGGTCTCCGAGGCTCGCGGTGTCTGCGGCTGGGACCTGTGCGCGCTCAACGCGCAGGTCACCCGGCTCGGCGACGTCGTCACCGCGGTGTCCCAGGACATCTCGCCGGTCGACGTGCAGGTCATGGACACCCAGACCTACTACGTCGGGATCCCGGAGGTCACCCGCCCGCTCCTGGTCCCCGGTGCCGCCATGCCGCAGATGAGGCGGTCGGACGCTCCATGACCGCGAGGCACGTCCTGGTCGTCGATGACGACGACGACGTACGCGTGATCACCCAGCTCTCCCTGGAGTCGGTGGCGGGCTGGCGCGTGCGCACGGCCAGCAGCGGCACGCAGGCGCTCGACCTGCTGCGCCTCGAGCTGCCCGAGGCAGTGCTGCTGGACGTGATGATGCCGGGCCTGGACGGTCCCGCGACGTTCCGGGCCATGCAGGAGGACCCGGCCCTGCGTGCCGTCCCGGTGGTCCTGCTCACCGCGAAGCTCCAGGTGGGCCGCTCGCAGCCCTGGGACGACCTCGCCATCGCCGGTGTGATCGCCAAGCCCTTCGACCCGATGACGCTGGCCCGCGAGGTCTCCGCGCTGCTCGGCTGGTAGCACCGCGCCGTCGCGGGCGCGTGGTTGACTCGGGGGATGGGCGACCCGGATCGCGTGGACCGCGCCATGACCGCGGTGCCCCGCGCGGACTTCCTGCCGCGCGGCCAGCGTCGCGCTGCGCCGTACGACGGGCCCCTGCCGATCGGGCACGGGCAGACCTGCTCGCAGCCTCGCACGGTCGCCGACATGCTGCGGCTGCTCGACCCGCAGCCGGGTCATCGGGTGCTCGACGTGGGCTGCGGGTCCGGCTGGACCACCGCCCTGCTGGCGCGCCTCGTCGGGTCGCAGGGGCGGGTCGACGGGGTCGAGATCGTGCCGGAGCTGGTCGTCTCGGCCTCGGAGCACGTCGCCCGCACCGGCATGGGCTGGGCCGCGGTGCACCGGGCGGAGCCGGGCGTGCTGGGACTGCCCCGGCTGGCGCCCTACGACCGCGTGCTGGTCTCCGCCGACGGCGGGCGGCTGCCCGAGGAGCTCGTCGAGCAGCTCGAGGTGCCCGGACGCATGGTCCTCCCGGTGGCCGGCCGGATGCTCGTCGTCGATCGGACCGAGGACGGCGTCACCACCGAGTCCCGCGGGCACTACCGGTTCGTGCCGTTGCGCTGAGCCCCCGGCTGCTCAGACGTTGCGGCGGTACTGTCCGCCGACCTCGAAGAACGCCTCGGTGACCTGACCGAGGGAGCACACGCGCGCGGCGTCCATCAGCACCGCGAACACGTTCTCCCCGGAGGTCGCGGCGTCCTTGAGCCGGGCCAGCGCCGCCTCGGCCTCCGACCGGTGCGACTCCTGGAAGGTGTGGACCCGCGAGAGCTGGGACTCCTTCTCTGCCTCGGTGGCGCGGGCCAGCTCCAGCTCCTTGGGCTGGGCGTCGGCGGCGGACTCGTTGACGAACGTGTTGACCCCGATGATGGGCAGCGTGCCATCGTGCTTGCGGTGCTCGTAGAGCATCGACTCGTCCTGGATGCGACCGCGCTGGTAGCCGGTCTCCATCGCGCCCAGCACGCCGCCGCGCTCGTTGATCGCGTCGAACTCAGCGAGCACGGCGGCCTCGACCAGGTCGGTGAGCTCGTCGATGACGTAGGAGCCCTGGAGCGGGTTCTCGTTCATCGCCAGGCCCCACTCGCGGTTGATGATCAGCTGGATCGCCAGCGCGCGGCGCACGGACTCCGTGGTCGGGGTGGTGACCGCCTCGTCGTAGGCGTTGGTGTGCAGGGAGTTGGCGTTGTCGTAGATCGCGATCAGCGCCTGCAGCGTGGTGCGGATGTCGTTGAAGTCCATCTCCTGGGCGTGCAGCGACCGGCCGGAGGTCTGGACGTGGTACTTCAGCTTCTGCGAGCGCTCGTTGGCGCCGTACTTGTCGCGCATCGTGATCGCCCAGATGCGGCGCGCGACGCGGCCCAGGACGGAGTACTCCGGGTCCATGCCGTTGGAGAAGAAGAACGACAGGTTGGGCGCGAAGTCGTCGATGTCCATGCCGCGGGCGAGGTAGGCCTCGACGTAGGTGAACCCGTTGGCCAGGGTGAACGCCAGCTGGCTGATCGGGTTGGCCCCCGCCTCGGCGATGTGGTAGCCGGAGATCGACACCGAGTAGAAGTTGCGGACCCCGTGCTCGATGAACCACTCCTGGATGTCGGCCATCATCCGCAGGGAGAACTCGGTGGAGAACAGGCAGGTGTTCTGCCCCTGGTCCTCCTTGAGGATGTCGGCCTGCACCGTGCCGCGGACGGTCGCGAGCCCCTCGGCGGCCAGCGCCGCGCGCTCCTCCTCGGACGGCTCGCGGCCCTCCGTCTCGCGGATCTTCTGCACCTGCTGGTCGGCGACGGCGTTGAGGAAGAACGCCAGGATCGTCGGCGCGGGACCGTTGATCGTCATCGACACGCTCGTCGTGGGCGCGACCAGGTCGAAGCCGGCGTAGAGCTCGCGCATGTCGTCCAGCGTCGCGATGGAGACCCCGGAGGTGCCGACCTTGCCGTAGATGTCGGGGCGCAGGTCGGGGTCGCGACCGTAGAGGGTGACCGAGTCGAACGCGGTCGAGAGCCGGGTCGCGGGCTGGCCCTCGGAGAGCAGCTTGAACCGCCGGTTGGTGCGGAAGGCGTCGCCCTCCCCGGCGAACATCCGCGCCGGGTCCTCGTTGTCGCGCTTGAACGCGAACACCCCGCCGGTGAAGGGGAAGTGGCCGGGCAGGTTCTCGCGGCGCAGGAACGACACCAGCTCGCCGTGGTCCGGTGTGGACGTGGCGAAGCGGGGCAGTGCCACCCTCGGGATCTTGTTGCCGGACAGGGACTCGCGGGTCAGCCGGGTGTGGATCTCGCGGTCCCGCACGACCACGACCTGCTCGTCGCCGGAGTAGGACTCCACGACGTCGGACCACCCGTCCAGCTGGCGGCGTACGTCGGCGGGCAGGTCCTCGCGCGCCTGCTCGGCGAGCTCCTGGACGGTGGTCGAGCCGGTCGAGACCACGGCCTCCTCGGCCGCCACCAGCGCCAGCCGCTGCGCCCGGGCCGCGGCCTGCGCCAGCCGCTCGGTCTCGGCGTGGTAGGCCCGCACCGTCTCGGCGATCTCGGAGAGGTAGCGGACGCGCCCGGGTGGGACCACCTGCTGGATGCGGGTGGAGTAGCGGGTCGTGACCGGGCGCAGCGTGCCCTCGGCCACCGTGAGGCCGTGCTCGGTGAGGAGGCCGCGCAGGTGCTGGTAGAGAGCGGTCACGCCGTCGTCGTCGAAGGTGGCCGCCGAGGTGCCGAAGACCGGCATGTCCTCGGGCTGCTTGCCGAACGCCTCGCGGTTGCGGACCAGCTGGCGGCCGACGTCGCGCAGCGCGTCCTTGGCGCCGCGACGCTCGAACTTGTTGATCGCCACCGCGTCGGCGAAGTCGAGCATGTCGATCTTCTCCAGCTGCGAGGCGGCGCCGAACTCCGGTGTCATGACGTAGAGCGAGACGTCCACGTGGGGCACGATCGCCGCGTCGCCCTGCCCGATGCCGGGCGTCTCCACCACGACCAGGTCGTGGCCCGAGGCCTTGAGCAGCGCGACCACGTCGTCGAGGCACTCGGGGACCTCGTGCGCCCCGCGGGTGGCCAGCGACCGGAAGAACACCCGGTCGCCGTCGAGCGAGTTCATCCGGATGCGGTCGCCGAGCAGCGCCCCGCCGCCCTTGCGTCGGGTCGGGTCGACCGCGACCACCGCGACCCGGAGCTTGTCCTGCTGGTCGGTGCGCAGGCGTCGCACCAGCTCGTCGGTGAGGGAGGACTTGCCGGAGCCACCGGTGCCGGTGATGCCCAGCACGGGCACCTCGCGGCTGCCGGCCGCCTCGCGCACCCGGTCCAGGAACGCCTCGTCCAGCGAGCCGCTCTGGGCACCGCTCAGCGCCCGCGCGGTGGCGACCCGGTCGCCGGCCAGGACGGCCTCGACGTCGGCGGCGGCGACCTCCCAGACGTCGAGGTCGCACTCCTCGACGATGGTGTTGACCATCCGGACCAGCCCGAGCCGCTGCCCGTCCTCGGGGGAGAAGATCGTGACGCCGTGCTCGGCCAGCCGCGCGATCTCGGCCGGGACGATCACACCGCCCCCGCCGCCGTACACCCGCACGTGGCCGAGGCCGCGCTCGCGCAGCGACTCCACGAGGTACTCGAAGTACTCCACGTGGCCGCCCTGGTACGACGAGACGGCGACGGCCTGCGCGTCCTCCTCGACCACGGCGTCGACGACCTCGCGAACCGCGCGGTTGTGGCCGAGGTGGACCACCTCCGCGCCCTGGCTCTGCAGGATCCGCCGCATGATGTTGATCGAGGCGTCGTGCCCGTCGAACAGGCTCGAGGCGGTCACCACCCGCACCGGGTGGGTGGGGACGTGGAGGTCGGGCACGGCGGGGGAGTTCGCCACGGGAGCACCTGCCAGAAATAGTCGGACGTCCTACTATCTCGAGGATAGCGGGCCGGCCTTCGTCCGGGCGAGGGGTCTCAGTCGCGGGGGAGCTGGGCCACGAGCGTGGCGCCGTGCGGGTCGCCGTCCCACAGGTCGAGGGTGCCGCCGCCCACCGCGAGGCGGCGGCGCAGCGAGGCCAGGCCGGTCTCGACGACGTCCTCCGACAGGCCGCGGCCGTCGTCGGAGACCCGGACGCGGACCAGGGAGTCGGTGACCTGCAGGTCGACCTGGGCGGCGGTGGCGCCTGCGTGCCTGGCGATGTTGGACAGCGCCTGGTCGAGCACCTCGCACAGGCGCTCCTGGGCGTCGGCGGGCAGGGGGTGGTCGACGGGGCCCGAGGTGTTGATGCTCGGGGTGAAGCCCAGCAGCGGCGCGTGCCGCGCCACCAGGTCGCGCAGCACGGCGCGCAGCGACTCGCGCGGCTGCTCGCGCAGGTCGAAGATCGTGCCGCGGATCGCGCGGATCGTCTGGTCGAGGTCGTGGGCGGTCAGGTCGAGGCGCTCGGCGAGCTCGGGGTCGGTGGTCATCGACCGGCTCTTCTGCAGGTGCAGGCCGGTGGCGAACAGCCGCTGGATGACCACGTCGTGCAGCTCGCGCGCGATGCGGTCGCGGTCGGAGACCACGGCCATGGCCGCGCGGTCCTGCAGCGCCTGCACGCGGTCCATGCTCAGCCCGGCCTGCTCGGCGAAGGCGCCCAGCAGGTCGGCCTCGTGGGAGTCGGGCACGGCGTCGGGAGGATAGACCAGGACCAGGATGCTCGGCACCGAGAGGTGCTCGCCCAGCGGTGCGAGCAGCGCGTGCTGGCCGCCGTCCAGCACGACCTCGCCGGGGTCCTGGGTCTCGCCGACCGCACGCACGGCCGCGTCGAGGACCTCGGTGGAGCTGCCCGCGAGCCGCGGCGTCAGCCCGGCGATGGCGGCTGGGTAGGGAGCACCCGGCGTCGGCACGGTGATGATCAGCGCGCTGGTCGCCCGCGAGGCCTGCAACGCGCCGGTGGCGATCATGGACAGCGCGTCGTCGACGATCAGGGGAGGCTGCAGGTCGGCGGCGAGCTGGCTGCTCTGGTTGAGCCACACCCGGCGGCGCTCGGCCAGGGCGTCGGCCTGCGAGACCTCCAGGAGGTACGCCGCGACGCCGGCCAGCGCGCCGAGCGTGCCGGCCAGGCCCGGATCGAGGTCGTCACGCCGGCGCTCGTCACCGAGCAGCAGCATCCCGAGCCCTCGTCCCTGCGTGCGGATCGGCACCCCGATGACCGTCGCGGCGCCGGGGTGACCGGACGGGTGGAGTGCGGTGCCGGGCACGTCCTCGTAGACCAGGGGCTCGGTGGAGCGGGCGATCTCGCCCAGCAGGCCCAGGCCGGAGGGGGTGCGGTGCAGGTCGGTCAGCACCTGGCCGGTGACGCCGTGCTGGACCACCTGGTCGATGCCTCCGCTGCGGTCCAGGACGACCAGTGCGCCGTGGCGCACGTGCCCGAGCTCGCACGCGGCGGCGACGAGGCGCTCGAGGCTCTGCGTGCGTGTGGCGCCGGCGGTGACCGAGGCGATCGCCTCGGCCAGGCTCGGCAGCCGCCCAGCGGTGTCCTCAGGTCCCGGCGTGCGCATCGGTGGTGTCCTGCTCGAGGGCGGGTCCGAGGGAGTCCAGTGCCTGGCGGGTGGCAGCGGGCGAGGGTGCGCCGACGCAGCGACCGGTGACCTGGTCGGTGCTCAGGCGCAGGTAGAGGTTGCGGGTGCCGCCGGCCCACGGGACCTCCGGGGTGGCCTCCCGGATCGCGCGGATCGTGCGCGGGTCGCCCTCGACGGAGCAGCGGCTGCGCACCACGACGCTCCAGCCGCTGCGCGAGGTGGCGTCGAACCCGTCGATCTCCAGCGCCACGACCGTGTCGCGGGCGTGGGTGCCGAGCAGGCTGTAGGAGGAGGTGCGCACCACGACGGTGTCCTCGAACAGGGCGTAGTTGACCGGGACGATGTGGGGACCGTCGGGCGTCGCGACCGCGACCCGGCCGATGCTGGTGGCGGCGAGGAGGTCGAGGCAGTCGTCGCGCGTGAGGTCCCGTGACTCGCTCATGACCCGGCCCCTTTCCGGAACGTTGACGTGACACAAGTATCCCGTTGTGGCGCGCGGGTCGGCAGCGTCCGTTGGTCCCGCGCTGGACCCGGATCGCGAGGGTCCGTTGGTCACGTTCCCCGCACGACGGACGGTCATGTGTCGCCGACGGACGCGGGCGGCAGGTCACGACCTCCGCGTGACGTCGGTCCGGAAGCGGGCGAAACGGTCGGACCGGCCCGGTGCAGACCGTGCCGCACGGGCACGAACCGGGTGCCGGAAGCCGGTCCGCCCACCGTCCGGCGGCCGCGGGGCCGTCGAGGGATGGCGACCAAGGTCCCGGTCCCGGGCCGCTCGGCCGCCCGATCTCAGGGGCGGGAGACCAGCCGCCGGGCCATCCGGACGCCAGGGATGCCCTCCAGCTGGGCCACGGTCGCGTTGAGCTGGGCGATGCTGCCGTTCATCAACCCCAGGGCCGGCGCGGTGGCCTCCAGCACCGGCATCGCCTGCTCGATCTGCACCGTGACCTGCTCCATGAGCTCGACCGCTCGGCGGATGTCGGCGAAGCCGTCGCGCAGCTCGAGCAGCAGCCCGTCCTCGATCGCCTCGGTGACCACCAGCAGGAGCCGCTGCAGTGCCCGCGTGGTCATCCAGACCTCGCCGAGGACGACCGAGAGCTGGGTCCGCAGCGCCGCGACGTCGACCCGGACGGGCAGCGGCGCGAGGGCCGCCCTGTGCCATGATTGAAACACGTTCCAGTTTTCCCGTCTCGTGAGGAGGAACCGTCGTGACCTCACCCGTCGTCGAGGGCTGGTTCACCGTCCCGGCAGGGGACGAGCCGCACCGGCCCACCCTGCTCGGCGGCCGTTGTACCACCTGCGGCACCGTCGTGTTCCCGCCGCCCAGGCCGACGGCGGGCTGGTGCCCCGACCCGGCGTGCTCCGGCGAGGAGTTCGAGCAGGTCGCGCTGTCCCGGCGGGGGACGATCTGGTCCTACACCGACGCGCGCTACCAGCCCCCGCCGCCCTACGTCCCGCCGCGCGCGGGCGAGGAGCACCGCCCCTTCGCGCTCGCCGCCGTCGAGCTGCCCGAGGGGATCGTCGTGCTCGGCCAGGTCGCCGACGGCTACGGCGTGGACGACCTGCGGGTCGGCAGCGAGGTCGAGCTCGTGGTCGAGCCGCTCTACACCGACGAGACCGGGGAGCGCCTGGTCTGGCGCTGGATGCCGGTCACCGAGCTCGGCGAGGAGACGGAGCAGTGAGCGAGCGGAGCGAAGGCGGTGGAAGCGTGAGCGGGACCGGCAGGGACGTCGCGGTCCTGGGCGTCGGCATGCACCCCTGGGGCAAGTGGGGCCGGCCCTTCACCGAGTACGGCGTCGTGGCCGCCCGCGCCGCTCTCGCCGACGCCGGGGTCGGCTGGCCCGAGGTCGACCTGGTCGTCGGTGGTGAGACGGTGCGCAACGGCTACGCCGGCTACGTCGCGGGCGCGACCTTCGCCCAGGCGCTCGGCTGGAACGGCGCGCGGGTGGCCACCTCCTACGCCGCGTGCGCGACCGGTGCGCAGGCGATCGACACCGCCCGCGCCCGCATCCTGGCCGGGCTGAGCGACGTGGCCCTCGTGGTGGGGGCGGACACCACGCCCAAGGGCTTCCTCGCGCCCAACGCGGGGGAGCGGTGGGACGACCCGGACTGGCTGCGCTTCCGCGTGCTGGGGATGACCAACCCGGCGTACTTCGCCCTCTACGCCCGGCGTCGCATGGACCTCTACGGCGCGACGTCGGAGGACTTCGCCCAGGTCAAGGTGAAGAACGCCCGCGCCGGCCTGGCCAACCCGCACGCGCGGTTCCGCAAGGAGGTCTCGGTCGAGGACGTGCTGGCCTCGCCGGTGGTCAGCGACCCGCTGCACCTGCTCGACGTCTGCGCCACCTCCGACGGTGCGGCGGCCGTGGTCCTGACCAGCATGGAGTTCGCCCGCTCGCGCGGTCTCCTGGACCCGGTGAGGGTGCGGGCGGTCTCCACGGTCACGCCGACCTTCCCCCAGACGGTCATCGACATGCCGCTGTTCTCCACCGACAGCTCCCTCGCGGCGCAGCCGGGGGCGCGCACCTTCAAGCAGTCCATCGGGGACGCGGCGTACGAGGAGGCGGGCATCGGCCCGGAGGAGGTCGACACCGCCGAGGTCTACGACCTGTCGACCGCGCTCGAGCTCGACTGGATGGAGGACCTGGGGCTGTGCGGCCAGGGTGAGGCCGAGCACCTGCTGCGCCGCGGAGACACCGCCCTGGGCGGCCGTCTCCCGGTCAACCCGTCCGGGGGCCTGGCCTGCTTCGGCGAGGCGGTGCCCGCGCAGGCGCTGGCGCAGGTGTGCGAGCTGACCTGGCAGCTGCGGGGCCAGGCGACGGGTCGACAGGTGGAGGGGGCCCGGGTCGGCATCACCGCCAACCAAGGCCTGTTCGGTCACGGCTCCGCGGTGCTGCTCTCGACCTGAGCGGCGGCCACCAGGCGCTCGCCGAGCGGGCTGAGCGAGAGCGTCTGGCGCACCACCCGCGGGGTGCTGCCGTCGACGTTGGCGCGGGCGAGCGCGCGCAGCACCAGCGGGTCGGCGAGCAGCTCCTGGAAGTGGTCGGCCAGCGCTCCGCCGAGGGAGTCCGCCGCGTCGACGCCCTCGACCTGCGCCAGGCCGAGGTCGATCAGGCGCCGGACGTAGGTCGGGGTGAGGTCGACCAGCGCGACCTGCGCGAGGCGCCCGATGCGGGAGGCGTTCTCCAGGACCGGCTCGCCCGCGGCGCCGGTGTGGGGCCGGGTCCAGATCTGCACCAGTGGCACGCGGCCCAGGGCGGCGAGCCGGGCGAGCACCAGGGCCTCGTCGGGGACGAGCGCCTCGACCGCGCGGGACAGCGCGGCCTCCTCGGCCGCGGCCTCGTCCTGGCGGCGTGCGGAGTCGAGGAGGGTCCGCAGACCCTCCCCTGGCGACGGTCGCGGCGATGCCGCGTCCAGCTCGGTCACCCCTGACCTCCCACGCCTCGAACGTAGGGCGCCGGCGGCCCGGTTGTTCGGGTTTCACCCATTCCGGGGTCGCCGCAGCGCTCGCGGTATCGGGATTCCGACGGAACCCGGGCCGTAGGGTGGGGGCCGTGACCGGATCCGTGCACCCCGTGCCTCCCGTGCGACCCGGGCGGCTGAGCCGTGCCGAGAGCCAGGCGCTGACCCGCCGGCGCCTGGTCGACGTCGCGCGCGGGCTGTTCCTCGGCGAGGGGTACGCCAAGACCTCGCTGGAGCGCGTCGCCGAGGAGGCGGGCTTCTCCAAGGGTGCGGTCTACTCCAACTTCGCCGGCAAGGACGACCTGTGCCTGGCCGTGCTCGACTCCATCCAGGGCGAGGTCGCCGACGCCGTCCTGCACGCCCTGGGCGACGCCGCGACCTTCGAGGAGGCGCTGGCGGCCTTCGACCTGTGGGCCGACAAGCGGCTGGGCGACCCCGACTGGTCGGCGCTCGAGGCGGAGTTCGCCGCCCGCAGCCGCCGCGACCCGGTGCTGCGCCAGGCCCTGCACGAGCGCAACGCCCGGCTCCACACGATGCTGGCCGGCGCGCTGGCCGGCACCGCCCACCGTCACCGCCTGGTGTTCCGCATCCCGGTGGAGGAGGCGGCGCACGCCCTGCTCAGCATGGCGATCGGGCTCGGGCTGCAGCGCGCGATCACCCCGACGCTGGAGGTCGGCACGATCACCGACGTGGCGCGCGCGCTCGTCACCGAGGGCGCCAGGGCCCACGGGCACCGCGGGCACCGCGGGACACCGAGGGGTGAGGTCCTCACCTGGACCTTGGTCCCCCGAAGACGGGAAGGACTGCCCACCGCACGCGAGGGTAAAGCCGGTCATCATGGAGTCAAGACCGGTTGCCTCTCCCAACAACTGGACGTGACGTCTCTGTTCTGGTGCGCGGACTCTCCCACCGCGTGATGAGACCGCTCGGGCCGATCCCTCGTGGATCGGCCCGAGTCATTTTCCCCACGCCATTGCGTTCGGTGCGCGCCTGCCACGGTTAACATGAGCGTTGTCCGCGTGTAGTCACCGATCGAAGGATGCCCATGAGCGTCGTACGCGTGTTCCTCCTGGACGACCACGAGGTCGTGCGTCGAGGTCTGAAGGACCTCTTCGACTCCGAGGAGGGGTTCGAGGTCGTCGGTGAGTCCGGGTCCGCCAAGGACGCCGAGGCACGCATCCCGGCCCTTCGTCCCGACGTGGCCGTGCTCGACGGCCGTCTCCCGGACGGCAGCGGCGTCGACGTGTGTCGCTCGATCCGGTCGGTGGACCCCTCGATCCGGGCGATCATCCTGACCTCCTACGACGACGACGAGGCGCTGTTCGCCGCGATCATGGCCGGCGCCGCGGGCTACGTCCTCAAGCAGATCGTGGGCAACGACCTGCTCGACGTGGTCCGCAAGGTCGCCGAGGGCCAGTCGCTGCTCGACCCGGCCGTGACCCAGCGGGTGCTCGACCGGCTGCGCGACGGCGGGGCGTCGGAGCCGCAGGAGCTGCGCTCGCTCACCCCGCAGGAGCGCCGCATCCTCGAGCTGGTCGCCGAGGGCCTGACCAACCGCCAGATCGGCGAGCAGCTGTTCCTGGCCGAGAAGACGGTCAAGAACTACGTCACCAGCATCCTGACCAAGCTGGGCCTCGAGCGCCGCACGCAGGCCGCGGTGCTGGCCTCCAAGCTGCTCAACTGACGAAGCGCGACCCGGCCCGGGATCACGGGCCGGTCGAGATCTTCTCGATCAGCGCGGTGGTGGAGATCGCCGGCGTGCGGGGCAGGTACTCCACGCGGCAGATGTCGCCGAACTCGTCGAACTTGCCGGCCCAGTCGTCACCCATCACCAGCACGTCGGCCCCGTAGCGCAGGATGTACTCCCGCTTCTGCTCCAGGCTCTCCTCCACGAACACCTCGTCGACGCAGCGCAGCGCGGCCACGATCTCCAGCCGCTCCCCCTCGGAGAACACCGGCAGCCGGTCCTTCTTGCGCAGGTTGAGCGCGTCGGCGGAGACCCCGACCACCAGGCGCTCGCCGAAGGCCCGTGCCCGCTCCAGCACGCGGAGGTGGCCCACGTGGAAGACGTCGAAGGTGCCGAAGGTGATCACGGTGGTCATGGGCCCGAACTCTAGGGGCTGCGCGGCGTCGACCGGTCCTCGGCTCCCCGCCCGATAGGTTGGGCGCCGATGTCCGCACCCGCCGCACCCGCCGCGTCCGTCACGGCCGGCACGCCCGCCCTCGACGTCGAGCGTCGCCGGGCCCTGCGCCGCATGCGCACGGTCGCGGTGGGGCTCCTGGTCCTCGCCGCGGTCGTCTACCTCCTCACCCGCGGCCAGGAGGGGTTCCTCGGCTTCGTCAACGCCGGTGCGGAGGCCTCGATGGTCGGCGCCATCGCCGACTGGTTCGCGGTCGTCGCGCTGTTCAAGCACCCGCTCGGCCTGCCGATCCCGCACACCGCCCTGATCCCCGAGCGCAAGGCGATGCTGGGACGCAGCCTGGAGGAGTTCGTGGGGGAGAACTTCCTCTCCGAGGACATCGTCGCCAGCCGCGTGCGGGGCGCCCAGCCGGCGGCGAAGGCCGGTGAGTGGCTCGCGCAGGAGGCCAACGCCCGCCGCGTCGTGCTCGAGGCGGCCGACCTGGTCGGGCTGGCGTTGCGCCGGGTGCGGGACCAGGACGTCGCCGACCTGATCGACAGCGCGCTCGTCCCGCGCTTCAAGGACGAGCCGGTCAGCCCTCTCGCCGGCCGGCTGCTGCAGGAGGTGGTCGAGGACGGGGCCCACCACGGGTTGGTCGACCTGCTCCTGGAGGAGGCCGGCCGCTGGCTCGAGGGCAACGAGCAGACCTTCCACGACGTCGTGGTCGAGCGCGCCCCCTGGTGGGCTCCCGACTCGGTCAACGAGCGCGTCATCCGGCGCCTGCACACCGAGCTGGTGACGTGGGTGGAGGACATCCGCCGCGAGCCCTACCACCGCTCGCGGCTGGCCCTGGACCGGGTGCTGCGCCAGGTCGCCCAGGACCTGCTCACCGACGAGGCCACGATGGAGCGCATGGAGCGGTTCAAGGTCCGCATGCTCGAGCACCCGCAGGTCTCGGCGACCTACATCTCGCTGTGGAACGCGTTGCGTCGCGCGCTGGTCGAGGCGCTCGACGACCCCGAGGGCGAGCTGGTGCGCCGCGGCGTGCACGAGCTGCAGGCCTTCGGTCAGCGCCTGTGCCGCGACGAGCGCCTGCGGGAGCGGCTCGACGCCCGCGGCGCCGAGCTCGCGGTGTTCCTGGTGGACCGCTACGGCCGGGAGCTGACCTCGGTGATCACCCACACCATCGACGAGTGGGACGGCCGCGAGGCGTCGGCCAAGATCGAGCTGCACGTCGGCAAGGACCTGCAGTTCATCCGGATCAACGGCACGATCGTCGGCGGCCTGGTCGGGGTCCTGATCCACGCCGTGACGGTGGTGCTCGGATGAGGTGGCGGCGGCGCGAGGGTGCAGCCGGTCGCGATGCCACCCCCGAGCCGCGCGTGGTCGCGGTCCAGGGGGAGATGATCCGGCTCGGTCAGTTCCTCAAGCTGTCGGGCCTGGTGGACAGCGGCGCCGAGGCCAAGGACGTCATCGCCGAGGGACTGGTCCTCGTCGACGGCCGGACCGAGACCCGCCGGGGCGCCCAGCTCCGCGCGGGCACGGTGGTCGAGCTGGGCGGCGAGCGTGTGCGGGTCGGGGAGCCGGGCGAGGAGCCCGACGTCCCCTGGTGATCAGGAGACCTTGAGCAGGTCCACCACGAAGATCAGCGTCTCGCCGGGCTTGATCACGCCGCCGGCGCCGCGGTCGCCGTAGGCCAGGTGGGGCGGGATGACCAGCTTGCGGCGGCCGCCGACCTTCATGCCCTGGACGCCGGTGTCCCAGCCCGAGATCACCTGGCCCACGCCGAGCCGGAACTGCAGCGGGCTGCCGCGGTCGTAGGAGGCGTCGAACTGCTCGCCGGTGGAGTAGGCCACGCCCACGTAGTGCACGCTCACCGTGGAGCCGGCGGTGGCCTCCGCGCCGTCGCCGACGGTGAGGTCGGTGGCCTCCAGGTCGCTGGGGGCCGGGCCGTCGGGGAACTCGATCTCGGGCTTGTCCATGGCGGTCACCCTACGGGGACCCGGTCGGTCCCCCGGGGCGGGGCGGGGGGCTCAGCTCTGGTGGACGTAGCTGTCGAGCTGGTCGCGCTCGAACTGCAGCCGGTCGATCTTGTGCTTGACCACGTCACCGATGCTCACGATGCCGACCAGGGACCCCTCGGCGACGACCGGCACGTGCCGGATGCGGCGCTCGGTCATCACGCCCATCATCTCGTCGAGGTCGGAGTCCGGGTCGCACGTGTGCACCTCGGCGGTCATGATCGAGGCCACCTCGGCGGACAGCACGTCGGGGTTCTCGTGCAGCCGCCGCACCACGTCGCGCTCGGAGACGATGCCCTCGACCGACGTGCCGTCGGTGCTGACCACCAGCGCGCCCACGTTGTTGTCGGCCAGCAGCGCCACCAGCTCACGCACGGTCGCGTCGGGGGAGACGGTGACCACCCCCTGGTCGGGCTTGGCGGCGACGATCTCTCGGATACGCATGTTCGGCTCTCTCCTCCGCACGACAGGGACACGACAGTGGCACGTCCGCGACCGGGAGGTCGGCGGCGTGCTCCGAAGGCTAGACCAGGAAGGGTGGGGCCGGTAGGGCACAATCGCCGCCATGGCGGCCCCCACGACCGGCCCGGCGCGCACCGCGCAGCGAGCGTCGGACCCAGGGTCCTCGCTCGAGCACCACGGCGCCGTCGCCGCGCTGCTGATGATGGGCTGGCTCACCGTCGTCCTCGCCGTCGACCACGACGGGTCCCTGGGCACCCAGCGGCTGATGGGTGCCCTGACCTGGCTGGTCCTGCTCGGCTCCCTGCGCCTGGCCACGCCGCTGGTGCGCGTGCAGGCGCTGGTCGTCGTCGCGTTCGCGACGGTCGTGGAGTACACCTTCTCCCCGGGGCTGGGGGTCTACCTCTACCGCTTCGACAACGTGCCGGCCTACGTGCCGCCCGGGCACGGGCTGGTCTACCTCTCCGCGTTCGCCCTCGGTCACGACCCGTGGGTGCGGGCCAGGCTGAGGACCGTCGGCGCGGTCGTCCTGACCGCCCTGGGAGCGTGGGCGGTGTGGGGGCTGCTGCAGCCCCGGACCGACGTGCTGGGCGCGTTCTGGTTCGCCTGCCTGGTCGCGTTCTGGCGGTGGGGCCCTTCCCGCGAGGTGTACGCCGGCGCCGCGGTCGTGGTGACCTGGCTCGAGGTCGCCGGCACCCATCTGGGCACGTGGACGTGGCAGACCAGCGACCCGGTCCTGGGCGTCCCGATCGGCAACCCGCCGACCGGTGCGGCCGGGGGCTACGGCTGGTTCGACCTGCTGGCGCTGCTCGTCGCGCCCTGGCTGCTCAGCCGGTGCGTACGGTGGGGTCGCCGGGGCCGGCCGGGGAGACCACCCGCCCGTCGCTGAGCTCCACGACCGCGTCGGCCTGCTCGATCAGCGACCGGTCGTGGGTCGCCACCACGACCGTGACGCCCTCGCCGGCCACCAGGGCGCGGAGCAGGTCCATCACCGCCTGGCCGGTCGCGGAGTCCAGCTGGCCGGTCGGCTCGTCGGCGAGCAGGAGGCTGGGCGAGGCGGCCAGCGCGCGCGCGACCGCGACCCGCTGCTGCTGCCCGCCGGACAGCTCGTCGGGACGCTGCTCGGCGTGGCGGCCCAGGCCGACCACCTCGAGCAGCCGGTCGACCCGCTCCTCGCGCTCGCGGACCGGGGTGCGCCGCAGCCGCAGGGGGACGCCGACGTTCTCCCGGGCGGTCAGCACCGGCACCAGGGCGAAGCTCTGGAACACGAACCCGACCCGCTCGCGGCGCAGGCGCAGCAGCCCGCCCTCGTCCAGCCCGGTCACGTCGACACCGTCGACCCGCACCGAGCCCGTGTCGGGCCGCTCGAGGCCGCCCAGGCAGTGCAGCAGCGTGGTCTTGCCCGATCCCGAGCGCCCGGTGACCGCGACCAGCGAGCCGCGCGGGACGACCAGCCCCACCTCGTCGAGGGCGACCACGGAGCGGCCCGCGCCCGTGGCGTAGGTCTTGCGCAGGCCGTGCGCCTCCACCATCGGCTCGCGGGTCACGACGCCGCCTCCCCCGCGCCGTCGTCGGCGGTCCCGGCGAGCCCGGCGGGCCGGTCGGGCCAGACCCCGATGTGGTCCTCCTCGAGCTCCAGCCGCACGCGCCGGTCCATCTGCAGGGCCGCGGTGAACTCCTGCGGGAGCTGCAGGCGCCCCACCCGGTCCAGGACGGCGTACTCCTGGGCCACGAGACCCTCGTGGCCGGCGTCGTGGCGCAGCACCTCGCTCGAGGTGCGCCCGTCGCGGATGCCGATGGTGCGTCCGACGTGCTCGGAGACCCCCGCGTCGTGCGTCACGACCACCACGGTGACGCCGAGCTCGGCGTTGACCTGCCGCAGCGCGGCGAACACCTCCTCGGCGGTGCGGGAGTCCAGCTCGCCGGTCGGCTCGTCGGCGAGCAGCACCTCGGGCCGGTTGGCCAGCGCGACGGCGATCGAGAGGCGCTGCTGCTGACCCCCGGACAGCTCTCCGGGGAGCCGATCGTGGACGTCGGCGACGCCCAGCAGCTCGAGCAGGTGCTCGACCCGCTCACGGCGCTCCCGCCGGCCCGTCCGCGAGGCCAGCAGCGGGAGGAGCACGTTGTCGCCCCCGCTGAGGTAGGGCACCAGGTTGCGTGCGGTCTGCTGCCACACGAAGCCGACCACGTGCCGGCGGTAGCGCAGCCGCTGACGTCCGCTCATCTCCAGCAGGTCCTGGTCGCCGACCCGGCACAGTCCGGCCGTGGGCTGGTCGAGGCCGGAGAGGATGTTGAGCAGCGTGGACTTGCCGCTGCCCGAGGCGCCGATCACCGCCACCAGCTCGCCGTGGTCGACCAGCAGGTCGAGGCCCTGGAGCGCGACCACCTCGACCTTGTCGGTGCGGTAGATCCTGATCAGGTTGTCGCACACGATGTGGGCGTCGGCGCCGTACGTCGCGTGCCGGGAGCCCTGCGGCGTCGTCGGCGGCTTCATGCGTCCTCCCTGCTCTCCTCGGGTCGTCGTCGTTCGGCGGTGGTGACCGCGGTGGTGGCTGCTGCCACCAGGACCAGCAGGCCGCCGGCCAGCGCGGCGGCCGCGGCCACCGGCGGCTGCACCTCCGGCGGGCCGACGCCGCCGGTGAGCGGCGAGAGGTCGACCGCCCCGAGGGCGAGCTCGACCAGCACGAGCCCGGCGAGCGCGCCCCCGAGGAGCATGGCGAGGGTCGGCGGGGCCTGCTCGGTCAGCGCCAGCCGCAGGGACTCACGCCGGGACGCGCCCAGCCGGCGCAGCACGGCGGCGTCGCGCCGGCGGCCCGGTGCCGCCAGCACCAGGGCCAGGACCGTGGCGAGGACGGCGTAGAGCAGCGCTGCGGGGACGACCAGGGCGAACAGGTCGCGGGTCGAGCCGACGAACGGCGAGTCCTGCACCTGGGTGAGGACCGCGCGGCGGTCGACCACGCGGTGCGGCTGGCCGCTGCGGCCGACGAGGGTCTCGAGCCGCTCGGCCAGGCCGGGCGCGCCCGCGACCAGCAGCGTGTTGGGCCGCACCGGAGCGCTCTCGCGGGCCTGCACGGCGGCCAGGTCGGCCACCACCAGCGGCCGGCCGGCGTCGATCGGGAAGCGCGCGGCACTCGCGCGGACCACGACCTCGGACTCGCCGAGACCGGCGCCCAGGTCGGCGCGCGGCCCGTCGTGGTCCAGCACGTCCCCGGCTCCGGAGGCGGCCAGCACAGGCAGCGGGTCGTCGGCCCCGCCGGTGCCCCGGGACAGCGCCCTCACGGCGTCGCGGTCGGCGACCTGTGCGGGCGCCCCGGCGAGCACCCGCGCGTAGGCCCGGGTGTCGATGGCGGCAGCCACCCCCGGGACCGCCCGGCCCCGGCCGTCGGTGAGCTCGGCGTCGTGGCGCACGAACGCGGGTGCGACCGCGCGGACCCCGTCGAGGTCCTCGACTGCGGCGAGGACCTCGGGCGGGACGAAGGTGGCCTCGACGCGGTAGTCGGCACCGACCTCGCGCCAGGTGCCACTGACCTGGGCGCCGTCCACCGAGCGCACGGCCCCGGCCGCGAAGACCGCGAAGCACAGCGCGACCAGCAGCGCCGCCAGGGGGGCGGCGAGCACTGCGGGCTGGCGCGCGGCGCGGGCGAGGCCGAGGAAGGACACCAGCCCGCGGCTGCCGCGCCGCGTGGCGGCGAGGCGGTCGACCAGCAGCGGCAGGGCACGCAGCAGCACGGCGGCGACGGCGAGCGCGACCAGGACGGGGGCGGCTGCGAGGAGCGGATCGAGGCCCGAGGCGGCGGCGTCGGTGGGCCGGCCCTCCCGCGAGCGCAGGAGCAGCACCCCCGCGACCGCCAGCACGACGAGCGCGCCCTCGAGGGCGGACCGTGCGGCCGAGGTGCGCCGGTGGGGCCGCACGCGCCACCACGTGGCCGCCGCGCACGACGCGACCGCCCACAGCGCCACCCCACCGGCCAGGAGCAGGTCCTGTCCGCCGACGTCGCGCCCGACCAGTGCCCGGGCCAGCAGCCCTCCGGCCGCGGCCGCGGGCAGCACGGCCGCTCCCACGCCCAGCCCCACCACCGCGACCACCTGGGGCACCGACGCCCCGCGGGCGCGAGCCAGGGCGAGGACCCGCGCGCGGCGCACGACCACGACGACGCCGGCCAGCGACAGCACCACCAGGCCGACCACACCCAGCCCGGCGACGGCGACCGCGACCAGGGACGAGGCGGTGCGTGCGGAGGCGAGGTGCGCCGAGAGGAGGTCGACCAGGCCGCTGCCCATCGTCACCGTCGGCTCGACGTAGGTGTGCTGCTCGAGCGGGATGTCGGTGCTGGAGGCGCGGGCGACGTTGGAGCGGACCGCGGCCAGGACGGGCGCCGCGGAGCCCGGGTCGATCGAGGTGGGGTCGACCGGGTAGTGCCACTCGTAGCGCAGCGTGCCGACCGCCCGCCTGAGCCGGTCGAGCTCGGACGCGTCGACCAGCGCCGCACCGACCTCGGCGAGCAGGGCTCCCTCCGCGGTGTAGCGCTTGCCCAGCGACCAGGCCTGGGTCAGGTAGTCCCAGCGCGGGTCCGCGGGGTCGGCCCTCTCGAAGGAGCCGGTCAGCCGGACCGCGAAGGCCCCCACCCCGCCGGGCTGCGGGCTGAGCGGGTGCACGACGTAGGTCCGGCCCACGGTCAGGTCGAGCTCGCGCGCCAGCCCGGCGAGCATCGCGACGTCGATCACCGGCACGGTGCCGTCGGCCCGGGTGCGCACGTCAAGCGGTCCGCCACCGTCGGGGGCGGCGCCCTCGACCCACCGCACCGCGTCCAGCAGCCCGGGCTGGTGGGCCGGCACCAGCCAGCTGAACGGCTGGGGGCGCAAGTGCCGCCCGTCGAGGGTGAAGGTGTCGTAGAGGTTGGCCTGCGCGGTGCGGACCGGCCGTCGTACGCGCGGGGTCAGGACCGGACCCAGGTTGCGTCGCAGCTGCCGGTCGACGGCCTGCAGCTGCTGCGAGGGCGAGGTGTTGGTCGTGGAGGCGCTGAGCTCGAGCTCGGCAGGGGACGCGCGGCGCATGGTCTCGCGCAGGGCGTCGTCGCGGGCGGCGGCGACCTGGCGGGGGACCGCGGCGAGCAGGAACGAGGTGAGCAGCACCAGCAGGGTCAGGGCCAGCAGCGGCCCCAGCTCGGCGCGGTCCTGCGCGGCGACCACGCGCAGGCGGGGCAGGCGGCGGGTCCTCACGTCGTCTCCCGCAGGTCCGTGCCGAGCGGGCGCCGGGCGACGCGCGCCGAGGCGACCACGACGGCGGCGACGAGCAGCGACAGCACCGCGGCGGTCCCGGTGGCGAGCAGCAGCCAGGGTGCGGTCGCCCGGGCCGCCGGCGAGGGCAGCACGCCGGAGTCGGCCAGGACCAGGCGACCGAGGAACAGGCGGACGGCGACCCACCCCGTGGCGGCGCCCAGGAGGGTGGCGGTGAGCAGCAGCGCGGCTCGCTCGATCGCCACCGCGGTGACGAGGTGGCGGCCGGACAGGCCCTGCGCCCGGAGGGAGGCGAGCTCGCGGCGCCGGGTGCGCAGGGCGGTCGCGGTGTCGCTGAGCGCCGCAAGTCCACCGAGCATCACCGCGGCGACGAGGGCGAGGACCGAACCCGCGACGAGGCCGGTGCCCACGGGCCCGGTGCGGAGCCGGTCGGCGACCTCCTGCCGGTCCAGGACCACCGCCGTCGGGGCAGCCTGCCGGACCCGCTCGGGGTCCGCTCGGGTCCACACCTCGGTGTCGTCGGTGGAGACGCCCGGCGCCGCGACGCCGCCGAGCTGACCGACGAGGGCGTCGCGGTCGACGACCAGTGCGGCCTCGGTGGCGTTCGCCGTCGGGACGGCGTCCAGCACCCCGACCACGCGGACCGGCACGTTGGCGTCGGCGAACCGGAGCGTCAAGCGGTCACCGTCGCCGGCCTGCGCGGCGACCGGGCGCGAGACCAGCGCAGGGACCACGTCGTCGCGCGGGGCGAGGCGGTCCAGCAGTCGGGGCCACCCGCCCGCGACCGGCGCCTCGAGCACGTCGGCGGCCCGGTCCCGGCCGAGGACCAGCACCGTGCCCGTGCCGGTGGGCAGGCCCGCCGACCGGCGCTCGACCACGACGCCGCCGACCGCGTCGACGACTCGGCCGGCCTGGGTCGCGGTGAGCTCGGTCGCCCGGACCGGTGCCGCGGTGACGGCGGCGGCCTGGTCGTCCTGGGAGGCGGCCCATGACGCGACGAGACCGGCCAGGAAGACCGTGACGGCCGCGGCCAGGCCGGTGGTGACCAGGGAGGAGCGCTGCTGCTCGACCCGGCGGGTGAGCTCCCAGCCGACGACGGCCGGGCGCAGCCCCCGGGTGCGTCCGACCCAGCCGCCCGCGAGCCGGGCGAGCGGGGGCACGAGACGGGCGACCACGAGCAGGAGCGCGAGGATGGTCAGGGTGGGCGCGGCGGCGCGGACGAGCGAGGGCGTGCCGGCGGCGGACGACTGCTGCCAGGCCACCAGGCCGAGCACCACGACCAGCACCTCGAGCACCTGGCGGGGTCGCGGCAGGAGGCGCCTCCAGCCGGTGGGCACCCGCTCGGCGCGGGCGCCTCCCGCGGCCCAGGTGAGCAGCAGCACCCCGGCGAGGGCGGTCACGAGGGCCCACAGCCAGTCGCCCGGCTCGAGAGCGGTGCTGGGGCGGGAGTCCCCGGTCGCGGCGACGACCGCACGGACCAGCGGCGGGGCCAGCCACGGCCCGACCACGCCCACGAGGACGCCGAGGCCCAGCATCTCGGTCCCGGCGTCGCGGAGCACCTGCGTGCGGGACCAGCCCCGGGACTCGCGCAGCGCGACGTCCCTGGTGCGCGCGTCGGAGACCACCCGGCCGGCGAGGACCAGGGAGGCCACCGCCAGGGCGAGCAGGAGCAGGGTCGGCACGGTGACCGACGTCCGCGCCGCGCTCAGCGAGGGGGCGAGCGCGCGCAGGACGTCGTCGAGCCGGGTCACCACCCGGGGATCCGGCAGGATCGGAGCGAGGTCGTCCGCCCCGTCCGCCTCGAGGCGGTCGACGCGGTCGCGGATGGCGTCGAGCTCGGCGGCGGACGTCGCGCCCAGGGCCGGCGTGGCCAGCCAGGAGACCCGGGGGTCGACCAGCGTGCCGACGCCTCCGGCCGGGGCGTCGTCCGGCAGGAGCAACGGACCGAACGTGCGGAAGCCGCCCTCCGCACGGACGCCGACCGGTGCGAGCGGGTCCTCGGCCCAGAAGGGGTCGCCGGCGTCCTCGACCACCCAGACGCCGGACACGGAGGTGCGCAGCGGGCGGTCGTCCTGGCCCAGCAGCTCCAGCGCGTCCCCGGTCCGCACCCCCAGCTCGCGCGCGGCAGCGCGGGGCACGGCGACCTGGCCGTCGCCGGGCCACTCGCCCTCGACCAGCCGGGCGTGGTCGCGGACCCCGGGGTAGACGCCCAGCACGAACCGGTCGCTCTCGGGGCGGCCGCGCGCGCCGTAGGACGCGCTGACGGTGCGCCGCTGCACGTGCGGAGCAGCGGGGGACAGGCTCGCGGCCAGGCGGTGGCGTACGGCGGCGTCCGCTGCGGCGAGGCCGTCAGCGTCCTCGGGGTTGCCGGAGACCACGACCACCCGGTCGGCCGGTGCCGCCCGGTCGAGCCCGGCCCGGACCCCCGCCGACGAGGCGACGCGGAGCGCGACCCCGCACGAGGTGACCAGCACCACGGCCGTCAGCAGGACGAGACCGGCGACGGCCAGGACCTCCCGCTGCGCCGAGACCCGTCGCAGCACCAGGTTCACAGGGGCGGGACCTCAGGCCGTCGGCGCGCGCTGAGGTCGTGCAGCGTGCCCTCGCGCGCGGGCGCCGCGGGAGTCGTCGGCCCGTGCAGCTCGCCGTGCTCGTCGTGGGGCCCGTCGTGGGGCTCGTCGCGGGGGTCGTCGCCGGGCTCCCGGACGGCGCCCAGGAACCCCAGGACCGTGTCGTGCAGGATGCCGTTGCTGGCCAGGGCGTTGCCCCCGGTGGGTCCGTCGCGGCCGTCCAGGCTGCTGAACCGGCCGCCGGCCTCGCGCACGATCACGTCGAGCGCGGCCATGTCGTAGAGCTCGAGCTCGGGCTCGGCGGCGATGTCGACCGAGCCCTCCGCGACCATCATGTAGCTCCAGAAGTCACCGTAGGCCCGGGTGCGCCAGCACCGCTTGGCCAGGGCGAGGAAGTCCTCGAGCTGGCCCGACTGCTCCCACCCGTCGAGCGAGGAGTAGGACAGCGAGGCGTCGTCCAGCGAGCTGACGTCGGAGACCCGGCACGGGACGGCCTTGTAGAACGAGCGTCCGGTGAACGTGCCCCCGTCCTTCATCGCCCACCAGCGGCGGTTGAGCTGCGGCGCCGACACCACGCCGACGACGACCTCGTCCTCGACCATGAGCGAGATCAGCGTCGCCCAGACCGGGACGCCGCGGACGAAGTTCTTGGTGCCGTCGATCGGGTCGACCACCCAGCGCCGCTGGCTGGCGCCGGTGGAGCCGTGCTCCTCGCCGAGGACCGCGTCACGCGGGCGCGCCTTGGACAGCGTGCGGCGGATGCCCTCCTCGACCGCCCGGTCCGCGTCGGTGACCGGGGTGAGGTCGGGCTTGGTGTCCACGCGCAGGTCGAGCGCCTGGTAACGGCTCTGGCTGAGCGAGTCGGCGTCGTCGGCCAGGACGTGGGCGAGCCGCAGGTCGTCGGTGTAGCTCGTGGGCATGAGGGCGAGGCTAGCTGTTCGGTCGTGCCGGCCCGGCGCCTCACTCGCCCGGGCGCTCGCGGGGCCGCTCGCGGGGGGCGTCACGGCTGGAGAGCAGCCGACGGTACGACGACACGCGCGCGGCCTCGACCGTCCCGGCCGCGACTGCCTCGTCGAGCGCGCACTCGGGCTCGTTCTCGGTGTGCGTGCAGCCACGGGGGCAGTCGACGGTGAGGGCGTCGAGGTCGGGGAAGGCCCGCAGCAGGGAGTCCGGCTGCAGGTGGGCCAGGCCGAACGACCGGATGCCGGGGGTGTCGACGATCCACCCGCCGCCGGTCTCCTCGGGCAGGCGGAGCATCAGCGCCGAGGTCGAGGTGTGGCGGCCGCGCCCGGTGACGTCGTTGACGATCCCGACCGCGCGGTCGGCCCCCGGCACGAGCGCGTTGACCAGCGTCGACTTGCCCACCCCGGAGTGGCCCAGCATCACGCTTGTCCGCCCGGCCAGCCGCTCGAGGACGGCGGTGACGTCCGCGCCCCGTTGCGTCACGACGTAGGGGACGTCGAGCGGGCGGTAGATCTCCACCAGCGCGTCGGCGGACGCCAGGTCGGCCTTGGTCAGGCACAGCAGCGGGTCGATGCCGGCGTCGAGGGCCGCGGCGACCGCGCGGTCGATGAAGCCGGTGCGCGGCTCGGGGTCGGCGAGGGCGACTACGACGACGAGCTGGTCGGCGTTGGCCACGACGACGCGCTCGACCGGGTCGTCGTCGTCGGCGGTGCGGCGCAGCACCGTGGCGCGCTCGTCGACCTCGACGATGCGGGCCAGGCTGCCGTCGTCGCCGGAGGTGTCACCGACCAGGCGCACGTGGTCACCGACCACGACGCCCTTGCGGCCCAGCGGGCGCGACTTCATCGCCGTCACCACCCGGTCGGGGTCCTCGCGCAGCCGCACGGTGTAGCGACCCCGGTCGACGGTGACCACGACCGCGTCGACGGCGTCGTCGTAGGTCGGGCGCTCCTTGGTGCGCGGGCGCGTGCGGCGGCGGGGCCGGTCGAACGACTCGTGGACGACGTGGTCGTAGGAGTCCTGGGCGCGCCGCCGCGGGCTCACGCCCCGACCTCCGAGCCGATCCCCGAGCCGACGTCCGAGCCGGCCACCAGCGAGGCCCAGGCAGCGGCGAACCCGGGGAACGTCTTGGCGGTGGTCGCCACGTCCTCGACCTCCACGCCCGGCACCACGAGGCCGAGCAGCGCGCCTGCGTGGGCCATGCGGTGGTCGGCGTAGGTCGCGAACCTGCCCCCGTGCAGGGGCGCGGGAGCCAGGTCCAGCCCGTCGGCGTGCTCGGTCACCCGCCCACCCAGCGCGGTGAGCTCGCGGTGCAGCGCAGCCAGCCGGTCGGTCTCGTGCCCGCGGATGTGGGCCAGCCCGCGCAGCCGGCTGGGGGAGTCGGCCAGCGCGGCGAGCGCGGCCACCACCGGGGCGAGCTCGCCGATGTCGCGCATGTCGAGGTCGATCCCGTGCAGGTCGCCGCCGCGGACGGTGAGCCCGGCGTCGTCGAGCCGCATCTCGGCACCCATGCGGGCCAGGACCTCGCGCAGCCGGTCACCGGCCTGGGTGGTGGTCGCGGGCCAGCCGTCGACGAGGACCTCGCCGCGGGTGGCGGCGGCTGCCGCGACGAACGGCGCGGCGTTGGAGAGGTCGGGCTCGATGGTCACGTCGCGAGCACGCACCGGGCCGGGGGCCACGCGCCACAGGTCCGGCTCGGTGTCGTCGACGTCCACGCCCCGCTCGCGCAGCACCGCCACGGTCATGTCGAGGTGGGGCTGGGAGGGCACGGGCGGCCCCACGTGCCGCAGGACCACGCCCGCGTCGTACGCCGGCGCGGCCAGCAGCAGGGCGGAGACGAACTGGCTGGAGGCCGACGCGTCGACGACGACCTCGCCCCCCGGGACCCGACCGGTCCCGCGGACGGTGAACGGCAGGGTCCCGCGCCCCTCGTCCTCGACGTCGACCCCGAGCGCCCGCAGGGCGACCAGCACCGCGGCCATCGGGCGCGTGCGGGCGTGCGGGTCGCCGTCGAAGGTGACCGACCCCGGCACCAGCGCGGCCACCGGGGGGACGAACCGCATGACCGTGCCCGCCAGGCCGCAGTCGACGGCCACCTCCCGCGGGTCGCCGCCCCGGGACAGGGGGACCACCCGCCAGTCGTCGTCGTCGGTGTGGACCTCGGCACCGAGGGAGGTCAGCGCCCGGGCCATCAGCTCGGTGTCGCGCGAGCGCAGCGCCCGGCGCACGACCCCCGGCCCGTCGGCGATCGCGGCGAGCACCAGTGCGCGGTTGGTCAAGGACTTCGACCCGGGGAGCGCGACGCGGCCACGCACCGGGCCCCGCGACGTCGGGGCGCTCCACAGCTCGCTCATCGCGCGAGAGTCTACGGGGACCGCCGGTCCGGGTGCCCCGCACTCAGCGGTGACCGCCGTGGTGGCCCTTCCCGTGGGACCGGCGCCCGCGCTCCTGGTGGCCGTTGGCCGTCTTGCCGGTCGGCTCGGTCTTGCCGGCGCTCTTGGTCTTGCCGGTGCTCTTGGTCTTGCCGGTCGGCTCGGTCTTGCCGGCGCTCTTGGTCTTGCCGGTGGCCTTGGTCTTGCCGGTGGTCTTGCCGTGCCCGTGCTTCGCCGGGCGGGGGTCGGTCCGCGGCTCGTCGCCGGCCGGGTCCGGGACCGGGTCGGGCTCCGGCCGGGGCGTCACCAGGTCCGGCACGGACGGGACTCGCAGCGAGGGGACCGACAGGGAGGGCAGGCGCAGCGGAGGGACCGACACGGAGGGGAGGCGCAGCGGCGGGGCCGACACGGAGGGGCGCGGCGGCGCCGTCTGCTCGCCGAGCGGGGTGCCCGGGCTGCGCGGCGTGCGGGAGGCGGTGGCGTCCGGGACGGCTCGCGGGGTCGGCGCCGGTGCACTGGTGGTGGGGCGTTGCCCAGGGGATGGGTGCGCGGACGGGACCGCCGTCGGCACGGCGGCGGCCTCGTCGGGCAGGTGCGCGGCCGGCGCTGCCAGCGCGCCGCGGACCTCGCGGTCCAGCAGGTGGCGGGCACGCTGCAGCACGCCGTCGATGTCCAGGATGCCGTCGGCGTCCAGCCGGACCGTCGCGGAGTTGTCGGACGGGTCGGGATCGGTCTCGCCGAGCAGCGACGCGGTGACCGTGATGGTGACCTCGTCGCGGTCACCGTCGAGGTCCTCGTCGAGGAGGGTGGTCTCGGCGCTGAGCACCACCTCGGCGTGGTTGCCGTCGGTGTCGCAGACCAGCCGGGTGGTGGTGGCGTCGGTCCAGGTGCACTCCCGGGTGCTCGTGCGCACGCGGACGTCGCGGCTCTTGGCGAGGTCGAGCACGAGCGGGGCGCGGTCCAGGCCGACCGGCACGTCGTCGACGCGCGCAACGAAGGTGCGGCTGTCACGGCCCTGCCGCACCGTGAGCGAGATGTCCCGGCCGTCGGCGGGCGGCTGGGACGGCTCGTCGGTGGGGGTCTGGGACGGCTCGTCGGTGGGGGTCTGGGACGGCTCGTCGGTGGGGGTCTGGGACGGCTCGTCGGTGGGGGTCTGCGAGGGCTCGTCGGTGGGGGTCTGGGACGGCTCGTCGGTGGGGGTCTGGGACGGCTCGTCGGTGGGGGTCTGGGACGGCTCGTCGGTGGGGGTCTGCGAGGGCTCGTCGGTGGGGGTCTGCGAGGGCTCGTCGGTGGGGGTCTGGGACGGCTCCTCGGTCGCTGCCTTCGAGGGCTCGTCGGTGGGCGTCTGGGAGGGCTCCTCGCTGGGCGCGGACCGGGCCGGCCGGAAGGTGAGGCCGGCGGTGGCCAGCGTCGGGTCGGAGACGGTGTAGCCCGGCACGCTCACCCGGAGCGTGAGGGCGTCCTCGGTGAGGTCGTCCGGGAAGGCCAGCGGCAGCGTCCAGGTCTCCTCGCCGGTGGCCCGGCGCACCATGACCATGCCGGCGGATCGGGGTGCACCGGCCCCGGAGCGCACCGTGGTCCCGCCGGTGCCCGCGGTGCACGTGGCGGAGCCGGCGGATCCGGCCGCGACGGTGCACACGCCGTCCACCGGGGCGAAGGAGGTGCGGCCGCTGGTGGAGGTCAGGTCGAGCACCGCCGTGGTGGCATCGGCGGGCATGCCGGCGACGGCGACCACCAGGGCGTCGTCGGCGATCTCGGCGCGCACCACCCGGATGTCGGCGGTCGGCGCCGCGGGGACCACGGGTGAGGAGGACGCCGCCGAGGGCGAGGACGACTCCTCGAGCACCGGTGAGAACGGCGGGACCACCGGGATCGCGGACCGTCCCGCGGAGGGCCGGGTGGTCGGCTCGGAGGCGGAGGGGGAGGCGGCGGAGCCGGGGGCCGAGGTGGACGGGACCGACGGGCCGGGCACCGGCTCGGCGGCGACCTGCCGGTCGGGCCCGCCGCCCACGATCAGCGCGGTCGCCACGGCGGCGGCGGCGACCCCGGCGGCCGCGGCGGCGGTCGCGGTCCCGGCCACGCCGTTGCCCAGGACGACGTCCTTGGCGCGGTCGAGCAACAGCACGATCCCGCTGCCGGACGCACCCGCCCCGCCGGCGAGGTAGCCGGCGCCGAGGGTGCCCAGGAGCAACGGCGCGATGACGCCGGCCAGGTTGGAGTTGACCTCCGCCAGCTCGAGGTACATCGCGGTGCACGAGCGGCACTCCTGCAGGTGGCGGTCGACCTTGCCGGCGTCGCGCCGGGACAGGCCGCTGCGGACGTAGCCGCCGAGGTGCTCGGCCACCCACTGGCAGTCGGTCTCGGCCGAGGCGCTCAGGTGGGCGGTGAGGAAGGCCTGTCGCAGTCCCTCGCGGGCCCGGTAGGCCAGCGCCGAGACCGAGTTGGGGCTCATCCCGAGCAGCGGGGCGATCTCGGCGGGCTTCTGCCCCTCGACCTCGAGGTGCCACAGCACCACCTGCCAGCGCTCGGGCAGGGACGCGAACGCCTTGGCGGCCGCGCCGCTCTCGAACTGCTCGACCGCGGTGTCCTGGAACGGCACGCCGGGGTCGAAGTCGCTCATGTCGTCCGACGTGGTGAGGCGGGACTGGCCCCGCAGCCTGTCCACGTGCAGGCGCCGGATCGCGGTGAGCAGGTAGGCCCGGAAGGCGATGTCCGGACCGTGCCCGGCCTGGAGGAGGGCCATCACCTTGGTGAAGGCCTCCGAGACCAGGTCGTCGGCGTCGGAACCGCGCAGCAGCTGTCGGGCCAGGCGGCGGGCGGCGTCGACGTGGCGCGCGTAGAGGACGCCGTACGCCTCGGTGTCACCGCCGCGGACGGCGGTGATCAGCTCGGCGTCGCCGGGTGCCTCTCGGGGCGACAACAGCTCGGTCATGACACTCAGGCCAACGCTCGCGACTCCGGACGGGGGACAAGTCGTCCTATTCGGACAGCCTCACGATATACCGCCGAACGGCCCCGGGGGCAGGTCTGAAGAATCAGGCCTACTGGTCCGGACAGGCGTCCTGGGCTGGTCATTTCAGGTCATGCCCGGCCACTCCGGACGCCTCAGCGTCCGAGGTGGGCCAGGCCGGCCAGGGCCTGTGCGGCCATGGCGGCGTCGTCGGGGAGGGCCTCCACCCAGATCCGCGTGCGGGGGAACCCGACGTCGCGCAGCAGGGCGCGCAGCTCGACAACGGTCGCGCCCAGGTGCGCCGGGCGGCGCACCAGGGCGACGACCTTGTCGTGACCCACGCGTGCCAGCGTCTCCTCTCCCGGGAAGACGCCGCGCACCGCCTCGGCCACCCCGGCCAGGGTCAGTGCGTGCGCGAACGGGTCGTTCCCCACGTGGTCCGTCAGGTCGCCGGTGTCGGCGACGAGCAGGGCGTGGCTGGCCCTGACCGAGGCGCCGACGAGGTCGGCGGCCCGGTAGATCTCCTGCAGGCGGGCCCGCAGGTGGGCCGCACTGGCCAGCCCGGTCAGCGGGTCCTCGCAGGAGACGTCGCCGAGGAACGCCAGCGTGGCCTCGCTCCAGCTCGTGGCCAGCGCCTCCGTCGCGAGGAAGCCCGGCTCGCCGAGCCCGAGCAGGACGGTGCAGGTCCGCAGCGCCGACAGCGCCTCTCCCAGGGAGGCGCCGTCGGCAGCCAGCGTGCGGCCGGCCTCGGCGGCGGCGGGGGCGACGTCGTCCCCGGCGGCCAGGGACTCGGCCACGGCCTCGAGCCCTCGCGGGACGCCGGACCGTTCCTGCGCGGTGAGCTCCCGGCCGGCCGGGGACTGCCGGGAACGGAGGAAGCGCGCCCGCCGACCCCTCGTCGGCCCGCGCAGCGGGGGGGACGACGGGTCGGAGACCGGCAGGTGGACCATGCCTTCTCCTTCCCGTCGCGCTCCGGTGCTCAGCACCGCTGGCACCGGACGCCGCGCTCCCTCTCGTTCTCTCGACCCGGCACCGCCGCCCGTCGCGCTCCCAGGACGCGACCGGTGCGGTGCCGACACGTGGGGGACGGCGTCGCGGCGGGGTCGTGACGCGGAACGGCGAGAAAACTTCGCTGGGCTGCTCGGACGCCCTGTGACCTGGGGCACGAGATTGGACAGCGAGGCAGCTCTTGCCAAGCAGGTTTACAAGTTCTATGGTCTTGTAAACCCCGGGTCGGTCCACCGGCCCCCGGAACGAAGGAGACGTCGATGGCGATGTCCTATGGCGAGACCCCCACCGCCCCCGCCCCCGCCCTGGAGTGGCGCGACACCAAGCGCTACGCGTGGCTGCTCGGCGCGGTGATCCCGATGATCCCGTTCGTCGCCTGGGGGCTGGTCGAGCTCACCGGGATCGACGCGTTCTGGTTCTTCGGCCCGCTGTTCGTCTTCGGCGTCATCCCGCTGATCGACCTCCTGGTCGGCATCGACCCGAACAACCCGCCGGACGAGGTCATCGAGCGGCTCGAGAACGACCGCTACTACCGCTGGGTGACCTATGCCTTCATCCCGCTGCAGTACGTCGTGTTCGTGTGGACCTGCTGGATGCTCGGCCAGCCGCAGTACGACTGGGTCGACAAGCTCGGCATGGCCCTCAGCGTCGGCATGGTCGCCGGCATCGCGATCAACACCGCCCACGAGCTGGGCCACAAGAAGGAGTCCCACGAGCGCTGGTTCGCCCGGATCTGCCTGGCGCAGACGGCCTACGGCCACTTCTACATCGAGCACAACCGCGGCCACCACGTCCGCGTCGCCACCCCCGAGGACCCGGCCAGCTCGCGCCTGGGCCAGACCATCTGGGGCTTCCTGCCGCGCACCATGGGCGGCAGCCTCCGCAGCGCCTGGGGGCTGGAGAAGAAGCGCTTCGCCCGGCTCGGCAAGTCCCCGTGGACGCTGCGCAACGACGTGCTCAACGCATGGGCGATGACGATCGTGCTGTGGGGGACGATGATCGCGCTGTTCGGCGTCGAGCTCCTGCCCTACCTGGTCATCCAGGCGTTCGTGGGCATCTGGCTGCTGGAGTCGGTCAACTTCCTCGAGCACTACGGCATGAAGCGGCAGAAGAACGAGAAGGGCCGCTACGAGCGGGTCAACCCCAGCCACAGCTGGAACAGCAACAACATCGGGACCAACGTGCTGCTCTACCACCTGCAGCGCCACAGCGACCACCACGCCAACCCCACCCGGCGCTACCAGGCGCTGCGCGACTTCCCCGAGGCCCCGGTGCTCCCCACCGGCTACGCCGGGATGATCGTGCTCACCTGGGTGCCCGCCGTGTGGCGCCGAGTGATGGACCCCCGTGTCCTCGCGCACTACGAGGGCGACGTCACCCGCGCCAACCTCCACCCGCGCAAGGCGGAGAAGTACCTCGCGCGCTACGGCGCGGGCACGCCCACCTCGACCGAGGCCGCCTGACCATGGCCCGCTTCCGCTGCCCGAGCTGCGACTACGTCTACGACGAGGCCACCGGCGCACCCCGCGAGGGATGGCCGCCGGGCACGCCGTTCGCCGACATCGACGAGGACTGGACGTGCCCGGACTGCGGGGTGCGCGAGCAGCAGGACTTCGAGCCGGTCCCGTGAGCACCGTCGTCCCGCCGAGCCGGCCCGTCGTGGTCGTCGGCGCCGGCATCGCCGGGGTGAGCGCGGCCGCCGCGCTGCGCGCCTCCGGCTACGCCGGTCCGCTCGTCCTGGTCGGCGACGAGGCCCCGTTGCCCTACCGTCGGCCCACCGTGTCCAAGGGCCTGGTCCGCGGCGCCCAGACCCTCGCGCAGGTGCTGGTCAAGTCCGAGGAGTGGTACGCCGAGCAGGACGTCGACCTGCGCCGTGGCGTCGCCGCGGTGTCGGTCGACCCCGAGGCGGCCGAGGTGGTGCTCGACACCGGTGAGCGCCTGGCGTGGTCGCACCTGGTCCTCGCCACCGGGGGACGGGCTCGTCTCCTGCCGGGCGTGGAGACCTCCGAGCGCGTGCTGACGCTCCGCACCGCCGCCGATGCCGAGACCCTCACCGCGGCGCTGCCGCACGTCGCCGGGCCGGTCGCGGTCGTGGGTGCGGGCCTGGTCGGCGCCGAGATCGCCGCGAGCCTGCACGAGCTGGGCCACGAGGTGGTCCTGCTCGAGACCGCGCCGCTGCCGCTGGCCCGGGTGCTCCCCCCCGTGCTGGGGGAGGTCTACGCCGACCTGCACCGGTCCCGGGGCGTGGAGCTCGAGACCGGGGTCGAGGTGGCCAAGGTGCTCGACACCGGCGCTCCCGGTGGCGGGGTGCTGGTCGAGTCCACCGACGGGCGCGCCTGGGAGGTCGCGCTGGTCGTGGTCGCCGTCGGCCTCGCCCCCGAGCTCGGGCTGGCCGAGTCGGCCGGTCTCGACCTCGGGCCGGACCGGGCCGGCGTCGTGGTCGACCACCTCGGCCGCACCTCGGTCCCCGGGGTGTGGGCCGCGGGCGACGTGACGCTGCGGCCCTCGTCGTACACCCCCGGCGTGCAGCGTGCCGAGCACTGGCAGGCCGCCCAGAGCCACGGCACGGCGGTCGGCCGGGCGGTGGCTGCCGCCGCGGCCGGCGAGTCGCCGCCGCCGGACTTCGACGAGGTCCCGTGGGCCTGGAGCGACCAGTACTCCCACAACCTCCAGGTCACCGGCTGGCCCGACCCCCAGGACGCGGTCGTGCTCCGCGGGACCCCGAGCGCCGAGGACGGCGCGTCGTGGGTGGCGTTCTTCCTGCGCGACGGGGTCCTGCGCGGGGCGGTCGGTGTCGGCCGGGCCCGGGAGATCCGCGGCGCCCGGACCCTGGTTGCCCGGCGCGCGAGGATGGACCCGACCCGGCTGGCCGACCCCGACGTGCCGGTCGCCGACGCGGTGGAGGAGAGCACGTGAGTCCTGAGGTGCCGACCGTGCCCACCGTGCCGACCGTGCCGACCTACCGCGCCGCGGTCCGGACGATGCTGCGCGACCGGCTGCTCGACGCGGCCGAGGCGGCGTTCGCCGAGGACGGCTGGCGCAAGCTGACGATGGCCAAGATCGCGGACCGTGCCGGGGTGAGCCGCCAGACCGTCTACAACGAGTTCGGCACCAAGCACGCCCTCGCCGAGCAGCTGGTGCTCCGAGAGCTCGAGGCCTTTCTCGACGTGGTGGCACAGCGGTTCACCGCCGAGGCGCAGTTCGGCGCGGCCATCAGTGCCGCGGTCGACGGGGCGCTGGTCACCGCGCGCAAGAACGCCCTGCTCAAGACGGTGCTGGAGAGCTCGCACTCCGGCGACTCCGAGCTGCTGCCGATCATCTTCCAGTCCCGTGACCTGGTCGACCGCGCGACCGAGTTCCTCTTCGAGCTGGTGCGGGCGGGCTTCCCCGAGTTCCCGCTGGCCGAGGACCGCCTGCTGGTCGCGCTGGAGTCCGTCGTCCGCCTGATCCTGAGCCACATCAGCAGCCCGACCCACGACGACGAGCAGACGGTCGCCGACATCACCTGGGCCGTGGAGACGATGATCGCGGGGGTCCTGTCCACCTAGGGTGAGGGCATGTGTGGTCGCTACGCCTCCAGCCGCCGGCCCGAGGACCTCGCCGAGGAGTTCGAGATCGACCGGGCGCGGGCGGCCGAGTCCGTCCCCGAGCCGCTCGGACCGGACTACAACGTCGCTCCCACCAAGGCGGTGTACGCCGTCCTGACCCGTCCCGACGGACCTCGCGACCTGCGCGTGGTCACCTGGGGGCTGGTGCCGTTCTGGGCCAAGGACCCCAAGATCGGCAGCCGGATGATCAACGCCCGCATGGAGACCGTGGCGGAGAAGCCGGCCTTCCGGCAGGCGTTCGCCAAGCGGCGCTGCCTGCTGCCGGCCGACGGGTACTACGAGTGGTACCCCACCTCCCGGCTGACCAAGGCGGGCAAGCCGATGAAGCAGCCGTTCTTCATCCGGCCCAAGGACGGCTCGTCGCTGGCCATGGCGGGGCTCTACGAGATCTGGCGCGACCCGGACAAGGCCGAGGACGACCCCACCCGGTTCCGGTGGACCTGCACGGTCATCACCACCGAGGCCGAGGACGAGGTCGGGGTCATCCACGACCGGATGCCGATGCTGGTGGAGCGCGAGCGCTGGGCGGACTGGCTCGACCCCGAGCGGACCACGACCGACGACCTCACCGGCCTGCTGGTCCCCGCGGCGCCGGGCCGGCTGGAGGCCTTCCCCGTGACGACGGCGGTCAACAGCGTGCGCAACAACGGCCCCGAGCTGGTGGAGCCACTGCCGCTCGAGGACGTGCCCGACGACCTCCCGGACGTCCCGTGAGGGCCCGGTGACCACGGTCCGCGAGGTGGCGACGCCGCAGGGCCCCGCACGGCTGCACACCGACCGCTCGCGCCACCCGGTCGCCACGCTGGTCCTCGGCCACGGGGCGGGGGGCGGCGTGGACGCCCGCGACCTGGAGGCCCTCGCGCGCGCACTGCCCCGCGAGGGCATCACGGTCGTGCGGGTCGAGCAGCCGTGGCGCGTCGCCGGCAAGCGCATCGCCCCGGCGCCCAGGACCCTGGACGAGGCCTTCGTCGCCGCCGTCGACCAGCTGCGCCTGCGCACCCCCCTCGTCCTCGGGGGCCGCAGCGCCGGCGCCCGCAGCGCGGCGCGCACCGCCCGCCACCTCGGCGCCTCGGGCTACCTCGCACTGTCGTTCCCGCTGCACCCCCCGGGGAAGCCGGAGAAGAGCCGCGTCGAGGAGCTCCTCGGCGTCCACGTGCCGTGCCTGGTGGTCCAGGGGGAGCGCGACGCGATGGGCCTGCCCCAGGAGTTCCCCGGCCACCTGCAGATGACGGTCGTGCCCGAGGCGGACCACGGGCTCAAGGTGCCGGCGCGGGCCGCGCTCTCGCAGGAGGAGGCGCTGGCGGTGGTCACCGAGGCGGTCCTGGAGTTCGTCGTCCGCGAGGTCGCCGGGAATCCCGGTCGGTCCCGCGGCGTTCCACCCTCGTGACCTCGACCACCCTGATCCAGTCCTCTCCGCCGGAGCGGGCACGTGGTGACCTGCCGCTGCACGCGCTCCCGGTAGGCTGGAAGACGATGCCCGAGACGACCGATCTGTCCGACGTGAACGACCCCGCTGAGCCCGTCGACGTCGCACAGGAGACCACCGAGGAGCGCACCGCCCGCTTCGAGCGCGACGCGCTGCCCTTCCTCGACCAGCTCTACGCCGCCGCGATGCGGATGACGCGCAACCCCACCGACGCCGAGGACCTGGTCCAGGAGACGTTCGCCAAGGCCTACGCCTCCTTCCACCAGTTCAAGCCGGGGACCAACCTCAAGGCCTGGCTCTACCGCATCCTCACCAACACCTTCATCAACACCTACCGCAAGAAGCAGCGCCAGCCGCAGACCTCGATGGACGAGCAGGTCGAGGACTGGCAGCTGCACCGCGCCGAGTCCCACACCTCCAGCGGCCTGAAGTCGGCCGAGATGGAGGCGCTGGAGCACCTGCCCGACTCCGACGTGAAGGACGCCCTCTCGCAGCTGCCCGAGGAGTTCCGGCTCGCGGTCTACCTCGCCGACGTCGAGGGGTTCCCCTACAAGGAGATCGCCGAGATCATGGACACCCCGATCGGCACCGTGATGTCACGCCTGCACCGGGGACGCCGCCAGCTCCGGGAGAAGCTGGCCGACTACGCCAGGGACCGTGGGATGCGCGTGGAGACGGGAGCGGTGTCATGAGTGCCACCAACGACCCCGCCGGTCGCCCCGATGGGCCCTGCGGCGCCTCCTCCGGCGGCAACTGCGCCGAGGTCCTCGCCCGGATGGTGTTCTTCATCGACAACGAGCTCGGCGACGCCGACTGCGCCACGATCCAGCAGCACCTCGACGACTGCGGGCCGTGCCTGGCCGACTACGACGTGGAGCGCGCGGTCAAGGCGCTGGTCGCCCGGTCCTGCTGCGAGACCGCGCCGGAGGAGCTGCGCGAGCGCGTGCGCGTCTCGATCCGCCAGGTGCACGTCACCGACGAGAGCACGCAGGTCACCGTCACCGAGCGGGTCACGGTCACCGAGGTCCGACGCGACGGCTGATCGACCGACGCCGGCGGACAGCACGACGGCCCCCGGCTCGCGAGCCGGGGGCCGTCGTGCTGTCCTGAGGCGGGTCAGGCGTTGGGGCGCTTGCCGTGGTTCGCGCCCTTCTTCTTGCGCGCGCGGCGCTTGCGGCCGGTCTTGCCCATGGTGACTCCTCGTGAGGTCTGCAGGTGTTCGCCACCCATTGTCGCAAACCGCAGGGCGCGGGCGCGAACCGGCATGATCGGACCCATGAGCACCACGAGCAGCGAGCCGCCGACCGCGACCCTGACCTTCACCGTCACCGACGCCGACACCGCCGAGGCGTTGGGCTCGGGGGACCTCCCGGTGCTGGGCACGCCGCGGCTGCTGGCCTGGCTGGAGGCCGCGACCTGCGCCGCGGTGGAGGGAAGGCTCGACGGTGCCACCAGCGTCGGCACGCGCGTCGGCCTCGAGCACCTCGCGGCCAGCGCGGTGGGCGAGACCGTGCGGGTCACCGCGACCCTGACCCACCGCGACGGCAGGCTGCTGCGGTTCGCCGCCGAGGCGACCGACGGGCGCGGCCGGCTGGTCGGTCAGGGCGAGGTCACCCGCGTCGCCGTCGACCCCGAGCGCTTCCTCGCCCGGCTCCGCTGAGGCCCGGCGCCCAGGCTCAGATCCCGAAGGTGTTGCGCGGGTAGGTCGCGGCCACGTCGGTGATCACGTTGACCAGGTAGGGCACACCGGCGGCGAACGCACGGTCCAGCGCCGGACCGATCTCCCGCGGGTCGGTGACCATCTCCCCGGCTCCGCCGAGCGCCTCGACCACCTGGTCGTAGCGTGTGCGCGGCGCGAGGTCGGCGATCACGTCGTACCCGTAGAGCATCTGCATGGGGCCCTTCTCCAGCGCCCAGGCGGCGTTGTTGCCCATCACCATCACCACCGGCAGGTCGTGGCGCACGAGCGTGTCGACGTCCATCAGGGACATGCCCGCGGCGCCGTCCCCCAGCAGCAGGCAGACCTGGCTGGAGGGCCGGGAGAGGCGCGCGCCGATCGCCGCACCCAGTCCGGCACCGAGGCAGCCGTAGGGGCCGGGGTCGAGCCAGCCGCCGGGCCGCTTCGGCTCGACGAACTTGCCAGCGAACGACACGAAGTCGCCGCCGTCGCCGATCACGACCGCGTCGTCCTCGAGCCGAGGGAGCAGCTCGCCGTAGATCCGGGCCGGGTGGACCGGGTCCGCCTCGGCACCGAGCAGGGCCCGGTCGCGCTCGCCGGCCTGGGCCACGGTCTGCTGCAGGGAGGTGACCCACGACGACCAGTCCGGCCGCCGCAGCTGCTGGGTGAGAGCCTCGTGCACCCCGTCGAGCACCGCGGTGAGGTCGCCGTACGCCGACGCGGCGAGGTCGGCGTGCCGGCTCACCTGGTCCTCGGCGTCGGCGAGGTGGACCACCGCGGCCGGGGGCGCGCCGTCCTTGCCGCCGAAGGAGCCGTAGGACAGCCGGAAGTCCAGCGGAGTGCCGACCACCACGACCAGGTCCGCCGTGCCGAGCGCCTGCGACCGGGCCTTGGTGACCAGCAGCGGGTGGCCACCGGGCACCACGCCGCGGCCCATGCCGTTGGTGACCGCCGGCAGCCCGGCGCCCTCGACCAGGCGCAGCGCCGCGTCCTCCGCGCCGTCGGCCCACACGTCGCTGCCGACCACGAGGACGGGACGCTCCGCGCGGGCCAGGAGCTCGGCGACCTCGGTCAGCCTCTCGGTGTCCGGGTCGGCTCCGCGCGAGGCCGTCACGCTCGGCCGGGCTGCGGCGGAGGAGTCGAAGAAGGTGTCCATCGGCACGTCGAGGAACACCGGCCCGCGGTGGCTGGACCGGGCCAGGGTGAAGGCGCGGTCGACCTCCGCGGCGACGTCCGCTGCGGCGTGGACGGTGCCGGCGTGCTTGGTCACCGGCGCCACCAGCGGGACGTGGTCGAGCTCCTGGAGGCTGCCGGTGCCCCAGCGGTTGTCGGGAGCCCGGCCGCCGATGACCACCAGCGGCGCTCCGCTGAAGCGGGCCTGGGTGATCGGGCTGATCCCGTTGGTGATGCCGGGACCGGCGGTCAGCACCGCGAGGCCGGGCACCCGGGTCAGCTTGCCGACCGCCTCCGCCGCGAACACCGCGGTCTGCTCGTGGCGCACGTCGAGCAGCCGCATGGGGGGCTCGGCCTTCACCGCGCCGTCGTACATCGGGAAGACGTGGGCACCGGACAGCGTGAACTGCACCTCGACGCCGTGCGCCTGCGCCACGGCGACCGCGTGGGCGCCGCTGTGGGCCTCCACGGCGCCGCCGGCTCCGCTCGCACCGTCGGGCTGGTCGTTCCCCGGGCTGGTCTCCGTGGTCGTCTCGGTCATGAGCGCAACCTACCTGCCGCTCTAGGCTGGGCACGTGGCAACGGTGAGCGAGGCGGTGCGGTCGCGCACCGTTCTCGACGAGGCGGACCTGGCATGGCTCTCGCGGCTGCTGGCCGACTGGCAGATCGTGGCCGACCTCGCCTTCGCCGACCTCGTGCTGTGGCTGCCCGACCGGGACGGCGACGGGTGGTGGGCGGCGGCCCAGATGCGTCCGACGACCGGGCCCACGGCGTACGTCGACGACGTCGTCGGCTCGCACGTGGTCCGCGGCGCCCGCCCGATGCTGGAGGAGGCGATGCGCAGCGGGCGGGTGGTCCGGGAGGGGGCACCGGACCTGCGGGACGCGGTGCCCGTGCGGGTCGAGTCCATCCCGGTGCGGCGGGGGGACCGCGTGCTGGGGGTGGTCACCCGCACGACCAACCTGCTGGGTGTCCGCACCCCCTCACGGCTCGAGCTGGCCTACCTGTCGACGGCGGCGGAGCTCACCGCGATGATCGGCGCCGGGCTGTTCCCGTTCCCCGGCGAGCAGGGAGCGGCCGGGGAGTCGGCGCGGGTGGGCGACGGCTTCGTGCGGCTCAACGCCGCGGGGAAGGTGTCCTACGCCAGCCCCAACGCGCTCTCGGTCTTCCGCCGCCTCGGGCTGACCACCGACCTCGCCGGGCTCGACCTCGCCGAGACCACCCGCGCGCTGATCCCGGCCGGACGCCGCCCGGACGAGGAGACGCTCTCGGCGGTGCTGGGCGGCCGGCGTCCGCGCGAGACCGAGCTCGGCGACGGCTCGACGGTCCTGGTGGTGCGCTCGATCCCGCTCCTGACCCCCGTCGCGGGCGGGTCGCCCGAGCGGCAGGGCGCCCTGGTCCTGGTGCGCGACGTCACCGACCTGCGCAGCCGCGACCGCGACCTGATCAGCAAGGACGCCACGATCCGTGAGATCCACCACCGCGTGAAGAACAACCTGCAGACGGTGGCCGCCCTGCTGCGCCTCCAGGCGCGCCGGATGACGGTCCCCGAGGCCCGGGCGGCGCTGGAGGAGGCGACCCGCAGGGTGGGCTCGATCGCCCTGGTCCACGAGACGCTGAGCCACTCCCTGGAGGAGTCGGTGGCGTTCGACGAGGTCGCGGTGGGGCTCGCCCAGGCCCTGGCCGACGTCTTCTCCGCCGACGGCGCCGTCCAGGTGGTGCGGGAGGGGACCTTCGGGACGCTGCCCGCCGAGGCGGCGACCGCGCTGGCCATGGTCCTGACCGAGCTGCTGCAGAACGCCGCCGAGCACGCCTTCGGTGGCGGCGACGGACGGGTGGTCGTCCGGGCCGAGCGCGAGGGGAACCACCTCGTGGTGTCGGTGTGCGACGACGGCGCCGGCCTGCCCGACGGCGCGCCGGGCGAGGGGGGCAGCCTCGGGCTCTCGATCGTGCGGACGCTGGTCGAGACCGAGCTGCGCGGGACCTTCCGGATCGGGCCGGGTGAGCCGCGCGGGACGGTGGCCACGGTGGAGGCCGACCTGCCGGGGTGAGGCCCCGGCCCGGGCGCGCTCAGAGCAGGCGGGTCATGAACGTGCTGAACGGGCTCTCGGCGTAGTCGCCGAAAGGACCGCACTCGACGAAGCCCTGGGCGGCGTACAACTGCCGCGCCGCGGTGAACTCGGGCTGGGTGCCGGTCTCCAGGCTCACCCGGTGGAGCCCGCCGGCCCGGGCCTCCTGCAGCAGGCGGGAGAGCAGGACCCGGCCCAGCCCGGTGCGGCGGGTGTCACTGCGGGTGTGCATCGACTTCAGCTCGCCGTGGCCGCCGCCCAGGTCCTGCAGCGCGCCGATGGCCAGCAGGGTCGCGCCGCGACGGGCGGCGAAGAACGCGACCCGGGGACCGGTGAGGCCCTCGAGGTCGAGGGCGTGGACGTCCTCCGGCGGGGACAGGGACCGCATCAGGTCCAGGTGCGCCTCGAGCAGCGCGACCACGTCGGGGGCGCGCGGGTCCTCGCGGGACACGACGAGGACCCCCTCCGACGGGTCGGCGGGGGTCCTCATCAGCGTGTGGGGGGACGGGGGACGGGGGTGCCGTCGTCGCGGGGGGCCTCAGACCCCTGCGCGGACGCGGGCACGGGCATTGCGGCGCTTGAGCGCCCGACGCTCGTCCTCGCTCAGCCCGCCCCAGACCCCGTGGTCCTGGCCGGCTTCCAAGGCCCAGGCGAGACACTGCTCGCGGACCTCGCACCGTCGGCACACCTGCTTGGCCTCCTCGATCTGGAGGATGGCCGGGCCGCTGTTGCCGATGGGGAAGAAAAGCTCCGGGTCCTCGTCAAGGCACGCGGACCGGTGACGCCAATCCATGGCGGGAAGCTCCTAACTCGACTTGCTGCGGGTCGCGATGGGGGTCTCCCACGTCGCCCGACTCTTCTTGCACGAATCCCGTTGTGATCTGCAAGAAAACAACCGACCTGCGCACCGTCGCGTCATGTCGGTTGTCGATTTCGAAAGAGATCGTTCAAGTTCTGACACGACCATGGTGTCAATCAGACGAGACCCACACAAGGGGCTCGCCCGGGTCAGTTTGATCACACGGCCTGGCGCCACGGGACCCGTAGGCTCGGCCCCGTGACACGGTCCCAACGAACGGCGGGCTCCGATGATTCCCCGCTCGCCCACGGCCCCGTCCCGCCGCCCCTGTCGGTGGCGGCGTCCCTGACCCTGGTCGAGGCCCTGCTGCTGGTCGCCTTCGGGGTCACCGTCGCCTTCAACGGCTCCCCGGACAAGTTCGCGTTGGATGCCACGACGGTGGCGTTCTTCCTGCTCTACGGCGGGATCCTGGCGTGGTGCGCCTGGAGCCTGCGACGGTTGAGGTCCTGGGCGAGGTCGCCGGTGGTCCTGGCCCAGCTGATCCAGGTGCTGACCGCGACCAGCTTCTGGGGCGGGGACTACCGCCCCGCGGCGGTCGTCGCGATCCTCGTCGGCGTCGTCGTGCTGGCCGGGATCTTCCACCCCGACTCGATCGCCGCGCTCACCCCCACCGACGGGTGAGCGCCGCGGTCCAGACCGCGGTCCGCCGGGCCCTCAGACGGGCTGGTTCTCCTCGAGCTTGGCGCGCAGGTCCGACAGTGTGCGGCTGAGCAGCCGGCTGACGTGCATCTGGGAGATCCCGAGCTCCTCGGCGATCTGGGACTGGGTCATGTTGCGGAAGAAGCGCAGCAGCAGGATGCGCTTGGACCGCGCGTCCAGCGCGTCGAGCAACGGCTTGACCGTCTCGCGGTCGACCACGGCGTCGAGCGCGTCGTCGTAGTCGCCGAGCTGCTCGATGACCGCACCGACCTCGCCGGCCGGGTCCGGGGCGTCCAGGCTCAGCGGGCTGTAGGCGTTGGCCGACTCCAGGCCCTCGAGGATCTCCTCCTCGGACATCCCGACCTTGGCGGCGAGCTCGGCGACCGTGGGGGAGCGGCCGAGCTCCTGCCCCAGGTCGGAGACCGCCTGGCTGATCACGGACTGGATCTCCTGCAGCCGCCGAGGCACCCGGATGGTCCAGCCGCGGTCGCGGAAGTGGCGCTTGATCTCCCCGACGATCGTGGGGGTGGCGTAGGTCGAGAACGCGACGCCGCGCTCGAGGTCGAAGCGGTCGATCGCCTTGATCAGGCCGATCGTGGCGACCTGGACGAGGTCCTCGTGGGGCTCGCCGCGGTTGCCGAAGCGACGGGCGAGGTACTCGGCCAGGGGGAGGTGGAGCTCGACCAGCGCGTTGCGCGCGGTCTCGCGCTCGACCTCGTCGCCGGAGGCCATGCGACCGAAGAGCTCGGCGGTCTGCTGGTGAAGGTCGGGGCCGTCGTCGCCGGAAGCGGCGCTCTGCCCTGTCGGCTGGCTCACGGGTGCTGACCCACCGATCGGGACAGGAGGATGACCAGCCGGTCGTCCTCGACCTCCGCACGCAGGGAGGTGGTCAGCGCCGACAGGACCGTCCAGGCGAAGCCCTGCTGGGAGGGCGCCACCGGCGACTCGCAAGCAACGCTGACCTGCACCGCCATCGTGGCCTCGCCCAGCCAGAAGGAGCACTCCAGGTCGGCTCCAGGGCGGGCCTGGCCGATCAGGAGCGCGCAGGCCTCGTCGACCGCGATGCGCAGGTCCTCGATGTCGTCGAGGGTGAAGTGGATCCGCGCGGCCAGGCCCGAGGTGGCGGTGCGCAGCACGGCCAGGAACGAGCTGTCCGCCGGCAGGCGGAGCGTGGCGTGGGGCAGCGTGTCGGTGAGCAAGGCAGGAAGCCCCCTGGGGTCTCGGGTCGGTGTCGTGGCGCGCGGGACGGCCCCGGACGTGCGCCGAGGGACCGGCCTCGAGACCGGTCCCTCGGCCCAGCGTGCGGGGGCTCAGCCCTTCTTGGTCTCGGCGAAGATCTCGGCGATCTCGTCGATCTTGGCGAGCAGCTCGTCGGCCTGCGAGGCGTCCATCGAGCCCTTGGTGCCGGCGGCGCCGGCGAGCTTGGTGGCCTCGTTGAACAGGGTGTGCAGCTGGGGGTACTTCTCGAAGTGCGGGGGCTTGAAGTAGTCGGTCCACAGCACCCAGAGGTGGTGCTTGACCAGCTCGGAGCGCTGCTCCTTGATCAGCACCGCGCGGGTGCGGAAGTCGGGATCGTCGTTGTCGGCCAGCTTGCCGATGATCCCCTTGATCGACTCGGCCTCGATGCGGGCCTGCGCGGGGTCGTAGACACCGCAGGGCAGGTCGCAGTGGGCGTGCACGTCGAGGGTGCGGGCGAAGATCCGCGAGAGCATTCGGGGTCCCTTCGGTCGGGTGTCGGGTCTGTCGGGCAAACGCGTCTGCCGGTTCTGCCCTGCGACACTACTCCGATGGCATGGCCGCCGGTACGCCTGCCCGGGCGCACCTGCGGGACCTCACCCCTAGGGAGGTGGCTGGGTGTTCAGGCTGGGTCTGGCCCGGGTGCACGGGCGGTCCATGGAGCCCACGCTGCACGACGGGGACCGCCTGCTCGTGGCCCATGGGCTGCGCCCGCGCCGGGGCGGGCTGGCCGTCGTACGCCTGCCCGACGGGACGGTCGCGGTGAAGCGGGCGACCTCCCACGGGCACCAGGGCTGGTGGGTCGAGCGCGACAACCCGAGGATGGGCGTGGACTCCTGGTCGGTGGGGGCGATCCCCGACCACGACGTGGTCGCCCGGGTGCTCCTACGCCTCCCCCGAAGGGCTGTGGGAGACTGAGCGGTCGTGACCACGCCTCCGCCTGACCCCGCTCGCGCCGGATCCCCGGTCTTCGACCTCCACCTGCGCGGCAAGATGGAGATCCGCTCCACCGTCCCGCTGGAGGGCCCGGAGGACCTCTCCCTGGCCTACACCCCGGGGGTCGCCGAGGTCTGCGAGGCGATCGCGGCCGAGCCCGGGCTGGTCAACGACTACACCTGGGTCGCCAACACCGTCGCGGTGGTCACCGACGGCACCGCGGTTCTCGGGCTGGGCGACATCGGCCCGTCCGCGGCGATGCCGGTGATGGAGGGCAAGGCGGTGCTGTTCAAGCAGTTCGGCGGCGTCGACGCGGTCCCGATCTGCCTGGACACCACCGACACCGACGAGATCGTGGAGACCGTCGCCCGGCTCGCGCCGAGCTTCGGCGGGATCAACCTGGAGGACATCTCGGCGCCGAGGTGCTTCGAGATCGAGCAGCGCCTCAAGGAGCTGCTCGACATCCCGGTCTTCCACGACGACCAGCACGGCACGGCGGTGGTCGCGCTCGCGGCCCTCCAGAACGCCCTGCGCCTGACCGGGCGGCTCCACGAGACCACCCGGGTGGTGATCTCCGGCGCCGGCGCGGCCGGTGTCGCGGTCGCGCGCATCCTGCTCGCCGCGGGGATCAGGGACCTGGCCGTGATCGACCGGCGCGGCATCCTCCACAGCTCGCGCGCCGACCTCACGCCGGTCAAGGCGGACCTCGCCCGGGACACCGCGGACCGCACCGGGCGGCAGGGCTCGCTGACCGACGCGATGCGCGGTGCCGACGTCTACCTCGGCGTCTCCGGTGGCACCGTGCCCGAGGAGGTCGTCGCGACGATGGCCCCCGACGCGGTGATCTTCGGGCTGGCGAACCCCACGCCGGAGGTCCACCCCGACGTGGCGCACCGCTACGCCCGCGTGGTGGCGACCGGACGGTCCGACTTCCCCAACCAGATCAACAACGTGCTGGCGTTCCCCGGGATCTTCCGCGGCGCCTTCGACGTGCGCGCCCGCGCCATCACCGAGGGGATGAAGCTCGCAGCCGCCGAGGCGCTGGCCGGGCTGGTGGGCGAGGACCTGCGCGAGGACTACATCATCCCCTCGCCGTTCGACCCGCGGGTCGGCCCGGCGGTGTCGGCGGCCGTCGCGGAGGCCGCGCGCCGCGACGGTGTCGCACGTCACGTCTGACCCGCATCCGGACGAGGCGTCCGGGCCCCGGCCCGGGCTGGCTAGGGTGGCCGGATGTTCGCCGTCTACGCATCGTCCTTCTCCAGCGACGACCCCCTCTCGGGCCTGGTGGTGGGGGAGCGCCCCGAGCCCGAGGTCCCCGACGGGTGGACCACCGTGCAGGTCAAGGCGGCCTCGCTGAACCACCACGACCTGTGGTCGCTGCGCGGCGTCGGCCTGCGTGAGGAGGCGCTGCCGATGATCCTGGGCTGCGACGCCGCCGGGATCGACGAGGACGGCAACGAGGTGGTCGTGCACGCGGTCGTCTCCGACCCCTCGTGGAGCGGCGACGAGACCTTCGACCCGCGCCGCTCGCTGCTCAGCGAGCGTCACCAGGGCACGTTCGCCGACCGTGTCGCCGTGCCGCGCCGCAACGTGGTGCCCAAGCCCGCCTCGCTCAGCTTCGAGGAGGCGGCGTGCCTGCCCACGGCGTGGCTGACGGCCTACCGGATGCTGTTCACCCGCGGCGGCCTCAAGGCCGGCGACTCCGTGCTGGTGCAGGGCGCCGGGGGCGGGGTGGCGACGGCCTGCATCGTGCTGGGCCGCGCCGCGGGCCTGCGGGTGTGGGCCACCAGCCGCGAGGAGTCCAAGCGCAGCCGGGCCCTGGAGCTGGGCGCCCACGAGGTCTTCGAGTCCGGGGCCAAGCTGCCCGGCAAGGTCGACGCGGTGATGGAGACCGTCGGCCGCGCCACCTGGTCGCACTCGATCCGCTCGCTGCGCCCCGGCGGCTCGATCGTGATCAGCGGCACGACGAGCGGTCCGAGGCTCGACGACGCCGAGCTCACGCGGATCTTCTTCCTCCAGCTGAGCGTCGTCGGCTCGACGATGGGCACCCGCGACGAGCTGGCCTCCCTGGTGCAGCTGCTCGACGTGACCGGCACCCGGCCGCTGGTCGACCGCGCCCTGCCGATGGAGCAGGCTCGTGACGGCTTCGCCGCGATGGCCGAGGGTGACGTCTTCGGCAAGATCGTCTTCACCCGCTGAGCCGGCTCACCTGCGGCCCGGGGGCGAGAGGAACCTCATCGCCACCCCCATGAGGGGCGAGGGGACCCGGTCCTTGGACCGCATGGCCGCCTGCGCCACCTTGGTCCGGTTGGGCGTCCCGCGGCCCCACTGCCGGCTCAGCGGCGGGCCGTCGGTGGGTGCGGTGACGTGCACCGGCGGCGGCGGGGTCTCCGAGGCGCCGAGCGTGCGGCCGATGATGAGGCGCTGGATCTCGCTGGTGCCCTCGAAGATCGTGTAGAGCTTGGCGTCGCGGTACCACTTCTCCACCGGGTGGTCGGTGATGTAGCCCCAGCCGCCCATCACCTGGATCGCCTTCTCGGTCGCGTCGACGGCCACCTCGCTGGCCATCAGCTTCGACATCGACCCCTCGGCGTGCTGGAAGGGGACCTTCTGCGCGGCCATCCACGAGGCCCGCCAGGTCAGGAGGCGGGCGGCGTCGAGCCTGGCGTAGAGGTCGGCCAGGGGGAACGAGATGCCCTGGTTGTCGATGATCGGGGCGCCGAACGCCTCGCGCTCGTTGGCGTACGCCGTGGCGTGGTCGAGCGCGGCCCGCGCGATGCCCAGCGCCTGCGCCGCGACCATCGGACGGGTCTGCTCGAAGGCGCCGAGGGTGGTGGAGCGGCGGCCCTCGGGGGCGGTGCCGGCGTCCTCCTCGCGGACCTTGGCCAGCTTGTGCTCGAGCTTGTCGTCACCGCCCAGGAGGTGGTCGCCAGGGACGCGCACGCCGTCGAGGCGGAGCTCCGCGGTGTGCGAGGCCCGGCAGCCGAGCTTGTCGAGCTTGCGCACCAGCTCCAGGCCCGGGGTGCCCCCCGGGACGATGAACATCGCCTGGCCCCGGTGGCCCAGCTCGGGGTCGACGGACGCGTTGACCACGTGCACGTCGGCGATGCCGCCGTTGCCGATCCACATCTTGTGCCCGTCGATGACCCAGTCGTCGCCGTCGCGCCGCGCCGTGGTCTGCAGGTTGCGCACGTCGCTGCCGCCCTGGGGCTCGGAGATCGCCAGCGCGGCGAGCTTCAGGTCGCCGGGCTCGCCGAAGCACTCCGGGGCCCAGCGCAGCATCTGCTCGGGGGTCGCGGCCTGGCCGATCGCGGACAGCGCCAGGGCCGGCATCACCACGGCCAGCCCGATGCCGGCGCACCCCCAGAACAGCTCCTCCATGAACAGCGGCAGGCTCAGTCCGGTCGGGTCGCCGATCAGGTCGCGGTAGAACAGCGGGTTGTAGAAGCCCTGCCTCGCCGCCTCCTCCAGCACCGGCCACGGGAACTCCTGGCGCCGGTCGTACTCCTGGGCGACCGGGCGCACGACCTCCTCGGCGAAGGCGTGCGTCCGCTCGACGAGGTCGAGCTGGGCCGGGGTGAGGGACAGGTCGAAGGTCATGGCACACGCCTCGCTGGGTCAGTGGACAGGTGTGCTCCCGACCTACCCCGACCCGGGCGTGACCGAAACGCGTTCTAGTCGTCGTCCATCGTGTCGTCGTCGTCCAGCCGCGCCAGCCAGGTCGCCAGCCGCTCGACCGGCACCTCGAACTCGGGGTTGAGGTCGACGAACTCCTGCAGCCGGTCGGCCAACCAGGCGACGGAGACCTCCTCGTCCCCGCGCCGGCTGGTCAGCTCCTCGATGCCGCGATCGGTGAAGTACACCCGCGCCCCGGCCTCAGTCGGCGAAGGCCTGCTGGAGCAGGGTCTTCTGCTCCTCGACGTGCCGGCTGTGCTGCCCCACGGACGGCGAGGTGCTCTCGGGCCGCGAGACCCGCGAGAAGTCGACGTCGAGCTCGGGCTGGAGGTTGAGGGCGAGGTGCGGCCAGGGACCCATGTTGGCCGGCTCGTCCTGCACCCAGCGCACCTCGGTGAGGTTGGGGTACTTCGCGAGCTCGGCCTTGAGCTCCTTGACCGGCCGGGGGTAGAGCTGCTCCATCCGCACGATCGGTGTCGTCGGCTCGTCGCCCTCCCGCCTCTTGCGCTCGACCACGAGGTCCCAGGTGATGCGGCCCGAGCACAGCAGCACCTTGGTCACCTTGTCCGGGTCCACGGTGTCGTCGCCGATCACCGGGCGGAAGGTGCCCTCGGTGAAGTCCTCCGGCTGGGAGGCCGCCTCCTTGCGCTTGAGCATCGACTTCGGCGTGAAGACGATCAGGGGGCGGTGCTTCTCGCCCAGCGAGTGCTGGCGCAGCAGGTGGAAGTAGCTCGCCGGCGTCGAGGGCTGCGCGACCACGAAGGCGTCCTCGGCGGCCATGGTGAGGAACCGCTCGATGCGGGCCGAGGAGTGGTCGGGCCCTTGGCCCTCGTACCCGTGCGGCAGCAGGAGCACCACGCCCGACCGCTGGCCCCACTTGGCCTCGCTGGAGGAGATGTACTCGTCGATCACGGTCTGCGCGCCGTTGACGAAGTCGCCGAACTGCGCCTCCCACAGCACCAGGGCCTCGGGGCGCGCGACCGAGTAGCCGTACTCGAAGCCGAGGGCGGCGTACTCCGAGAGCAGCGAGTCGTAGGCGTAGAACTTCTCCTGGTCCTCACTGAGGTTCGACAGCGGCGTCCACTCGTCGGCGTTGTCGCGGTCGATGATCACCGCGAACCGCTGGGCGAACGTGCCGCGGCGGGAGTCCTGGCCGGCCAGGCGCACCGGGCGGCCCTCCATCAGCAGCGACCCGAGGGCGATGATCTCGCCGGTGCCCCAGTCGATCGGGCCGGCGGTGATGGCGGCGGCGCGGCGCTGGAGCTGGGGCAGCACCTTGGGGTGCACGGTGAAGCCCTCGGGGGCGTTGAGGTAGGAGTCGGCCACCCGCTTGAGCACCTCGCGGCTGACCGCGGTGGCCTTCTCCGCCTGCGGCTTCTCGGGGTAGTCCGGCACGGTCAGCCACTCGTCGGGCTGCTTCTCGCCCTCGCGGACGTCGCGGAAGACCCGCTCGAGCTGGCTCTGGTAGTCCTTGAGGACCTCCTCGGCCTCCTCGATCGTGATGTCACCACGGCCGATGAGCGACTCGGTGTAGAGCTTGCGCACCGAGCGCTTCTGCTCGATCAGGTCGTACATCAGCGGCTGGGTGTAGGAGGGGTCGTCGCCCTCGTTGTGGCCGCGGCGGCGGTAGCAGACCAGGTCGATCACGACGTCCTTGTTGAACGCCGCGCGGTACTCGAACGCCAGCCGGGCCACGCGGATGCAGGCCTCGGGGTCGTCGCCGTTGACGTGGAAGATCGGCGCCTGGACCATGCGCGCCACGTCGGTGCAGTAGAGCGAGGAGCGCGAGGACGACGGCGAGGTGGTGAAGCCGACCTGGTTGTTGACGACGACGTGGATCGTGCCGCCGGTGCGGTAGCCGCGCAGCTGCGAGAGGTTGAGGGTCTCGGCGACCACGCCCTGGCCGGCGAACGCGGCGTCGCCGTGGATGAGCAGCGGCAGCACCGGGAACTCCGCGCCGCGGTCGAGCACGTCCTGCTTGGCCCGCGCGATGCCCTCGAGCACCGGGTCGACGGTCTCCAGGTGGGAGGGGTTGGCCGCGACCGAGACGTTGATCTTGGCGCCGTCCTCCGCCACGAAGACCCCGTCGGCGCCCAGGTGGTACTTCACGTCGCCGGAGCCCTGGATCGTGCGCGGGTCGATGTTGCCCTCGAACTCGCGGAAGATCTGGTTGTAGGACTTGCCGACGATGTTGGCCAGCACGTTGAGCCGACCGCGGTGGGCCATGCCGATGCAGACCTCGTGCAGCTGCGCCTCGGCCGCGGCCTCGCAGATCTCGTCGACCAGCGGGATCGTGGTCTCGCCGCCCTCGAGGCTGAAGCGCTTCTGGCCGACGAACTTGGTCTGCAGGAACGTCTCGAACGCCTCGGCCTGGTTGAGCTTGCGCAGGATGCGCAGCTGCTCCTCGCGCGGCGGCTTCTTGTGCGGCTTCTCCACGCGCTCCTGGATCCAGCGGCGCTGCTCGGGGTCCTGGATGTGCATGTACTCGATGCCGATGGTGCGGCAGTAGGAGTCGCGCAGGATGCCGAGGATGCCACGCAGCTTCATGAACGCCTGCTCGCCGCCGAAGGAGCCGGTGGCGAACTCCCGGTCGAGGTCCCACAGGGTCAGCCCGTGCGACTCGATCTCGAGGTCGGGGTGGCTGCGCTGCTGGTACTCCAGCGGGTCGGTGTCGGCCATCATGTGGCCGCGCACGCGGTAGGCGTGGATCAGCTCGAGGATGCGGGCCTGCTTGCTGATGTCCTCGTCGTGGCTGGTGGAGATGTCCTTGGACCAGCGGATCGGCTCGTAGGGGATGCGCAGCGAGCGGAAGATCTCGTCGTAGAACCCGTCCTCGCCGAGCAGCAGCGCGTGGATGCGCTTGAGGAACTCGCCGGACTGGGCGCCCTGGATGACGCGGTGGTCGTAGGTCGAGGTCAGCGTCATGATCTTGCTGACCGCGTTGCGGGAGAGGGTGTCGTCGGAGGCGCCCTGGAACTCCGGCGGGTACTCCATCGAGCCGACGCCGACGATGCAGCCCTGACCCTTCATCAGGCGCGGCACCGAGTGGTTGGTGCCGATCGTGCCGGGGTTGGTCAGCGAGACGGTGGTGCCCTGGAAGTCGCTCACCGCGAGCTTGCCGCCGCGGGCCTTGCGGATCAGGTCCTCGTACGCCGTCCAGAAGGCGGCGAAGTCCATGTCCTCGGCGGCCTTGATCGAGGGGACCAGGAGCTGGCGGGTGCCGTCGGGCTTGGGCAGGTCGATCGCGAGGCCGAGGTTGATGTGCGCGGGCTGGATGAGGGTCGGCTTGCCGTCGACCTCGTCGAAGCCGTTGTTCATCTCCGGCATCGAGCGCAGGGCCTTGACCAGCGCGAAGCCGATGAGGTGGGTGAAGGACACCTTGCCGCCGCGGGCGCGGGCGAGGTGGTTGTTGATCACGATGCGGTTGTCCCACAGCAGCTTGACCGGCACCGTGCGGACGCTGGTCGCCGTCGGGATCGTCAGCGACAGGTCCATGTTCTGGGCGGTGCGCGCCGGAGCGCCCTTGAGGGTGGTCAGCGTGGGCTCGTCGCTGGCCTCGGCGGGCGCGGCCGGCTGGGTGTCGCGCGGCGTCCGGGAGGGCTGCTTGTTCGCGGAGGCGTCGGCCTTGGCCTTGACCTCCTTGTCGGAGGTGCCCTTCTTCTCCGGGGCCTTCTTCTTCTCGGGCGCCTTCTTCTCCGGAGCCTTCTGCTCAGCGGACTTCTGCTCGGGCTTCTTCTCCTGGGCCTTCTTCTCGGGCGCCTTCCCCTGGGCTGCCTGCTTCTCGGGAGCCTTGGTGGCCGAGCCCGCGGAGCCGTTGCCCGCCCCGTTGCCGGACCCGTTGTGCTGGGAGAAGTAGTCGGCCCACTCCCGGTCGACGCTCTTGGGATCGCGCTCGAACCGCTCGTGCATCTCCTCGACGAGCCACTCGTTGGCTCCGAAGTCGGGGGTGGTCGGGGTGGTCGGGTTGTCCTGAGCAGACTCTGCCACGACTGAGCTCGCCTCTTCCGATGCGTACGACGATGAGCGCGTCCTCCTGGACGCTGCGCTCAAGGCTAGTCCCTCCCCAAGGCGCACGGGGTGCCTCGGGGAGGGTCGGCGCGTGCAACGCCTGTCACAGTCCCGTCGGGGCCGGGCCAGGGCCTTCCTGCCCCGGGAGGACCGCTTGATCGCGAAGCGGGGTGGTGACCGGCGAACCGGTCACCACCCCGCCGCGTGGTGGAGCCTCGGGCCTCAGTGGCGCTTGATCGCGGCTCGCGAGTAGCCGAGGTTGACGCTGATCGGCGAGATCGCGTCGGCCAGGACGACCTTGACCGCGCTGATGTTGCCGCCGCGACGCCACTTGTCCCGCGCGAACAGCTTGACGCTGGCCACCCCCGGGATGGAGGGCAGCTTGATCGAGCGGGCCGTCCTCGGGGTCACGCCCTTCGCGATGACCTTGCCCCCGACGACGATGCGGCCGATGCGGCTGCCGGCGAAGTCGGTGACGATCTTGCCCGAGGAGAGCTGGTGGACGTTGGTGCGTCCGACGATGCCCTCGAGCACCAGGTCGGTGCCGTTGACCTTGAAGCTGCCGGCGGTGCCGCGGGTCCAGGCGTAGGCCTTGCCGCGACGTCCCTGCACGCCGTACGACGACCCGCTGCCCTGGGAGATGAGCGCCGGCACCTGGATGCCGACGTCCTTGGAGGCCACCTTGCGGGTCAGGATCCGGCCCCGCGTGCCCTCGCACGGGAGCTGCTTCCAGGCCAGGTCGCCGATGTCGCCGATGACGTTGCCCGAGGTGACCCGGCTGCCGACGCCGACGCCGGCCATGATCCCGGAGCGGACGCCCTTGGTCAGGCGCGCCCACGAGCGGCCGATGCTCAGGGTCGTGTTGTCCTCGAGGGTGTCCTTGTCACCGTCGAGCCCGTAGAGGTCGAAGCGCAGGATGAACGACGAGGCGTAGGCCGTGGTCCTGCCGGCGTGGTGACGGTCGAACCCGGTCAGCGAGACCATGCCCAGGCCCGGGATCTCGATCTGGCCGAGCGGGCTGTTGCGGATCACGTCGACGACCTGGTCGAGCACGTCGTCGACGGTGCCGGTCACGACCTGGAGGAGGTTGTCCAGCGGGGTGCCGGTCGCCGGCGGCGTCAGGTTGCCCAGGTCGAGGTCGATGTCGAGCGCTGAGACGTCGTTCTTGGCGTGGAGCTTGCCCGCCTTGTCGGCCCACGCGGTGGACACGGTCTTGAGGCCGTCGAGGCTCAGCTCGGGGCCGCCCTCGAGGCCGCCGAGGACGACCTTGCCGATGGTGGTGCGGCCCTGCGACGCGGCGGCGATGTTGCGCTTGAGGTTGCGGAAGGAGCGGGAGCTGGTCTCGATCGCGTGGATCTGCACCGGGCTGGCATTCGGCACGGGGAGGCCGAGCTGCTCCTCGAGCGAGTTCGTGCTGCTGCGGCCCGCCAGGCGGGTGCACGAGACGTACGAGAAGGCCGTGCGCGGCAGTCCGACCTGCGCGACGGGCGCCTGGAGGCGGGTCCCGTACGCGGTGGACTGGAAGCCGTAGGTCGTCTCGCTCAGTGCTGCGTGGGCCGGCGAGCTGAGGACGACAGCGCCCCCGAGAGCCAGGCCCGTGGTCGCCGCGACGGCGGCCGCGCGGGCGAAGGAGGTCTTGATCGATCTCATCGTGGTGGTTCTCCCAGTCGGTTGTGCAGGGAGCCGCGCCGTGCGCCCCCCGTGGCGTCGTCCGGCACGCGGGAATCGCAAGAACCCCGACATATCCCCCGCGCGCAACGGTCGTAGAGAGAAGTGTGGAGTGGGTCGGGAGGGAAATGGAGGGAAACCGAGTAAAAACTGACGGCTGTTCGCAGTTCGGACCGACTCGGACGACCCGAGGGTCGGACAGGGGCGCCCCCGGAAGGATTCGAACCTTCGCTCCCGCCTCCGGAGGGCGGTGCTCTATCCCCTGAGCTACGGGGGCCGTGCACGGGTCCCGTGGGGACCGTGTGGCGCCGGTTCAGCGTACACGTCGCGGGGGCGGACACCCGACCGGGTCGGGGGACGCCCCTTTGTAGGCTGGGCGGGTGACCCCCCACGAGCTCTCCGCCCTGGTCGTCGCCGCCCTCGGAGCCCTCCGGGACCGCGGCGAGGTCGACCTGCCCGAGCTGCCCGAGAGCGTCGTGGTCGAGCGACCCAAGCAGCGCGGTCACGGCGACTACGCCACCAACGCCGCGCTCCAGCTCGGCAAGCGCGCGGGGATGCCGCCGCGGCAGCTCGCCGAGCTGCTCGCCTCCGAGCTGGCCGCCGACCCAGCCGTGGCGGGGGCCGAGGTCGCCGGCCCCGGCTTCCTCAACATCACCCTCGAGGCCGGGGCGCAGGGTGCGGTCGCGGCCCAGGTCGTCGCGGCCGGCGAGTCCTACGGCCACAACGACGCCCTGGCCGGGCGGCGGGTCAACGTCGAGTTCGTCTCGGCCAACCCGACCGGTCCGCTGCACCTGGGCCACACCAGGTGGGCCGCCGTCGGCGACGCCCTCGCCCGTGTCATGGCGGCCGCGGGGGCGGAGGTGACCCGCGAGTTCTACGTCAACGACCGCGGCAGCCAGATGGACAAGTTCGGCGCCTCGCTGGAGGCCTCCGCGCTCGGGCGGCCCGTGCCCGAGGACGGCTACCACGGCGACTACGTCCACGACCTCGCCCGGCAGGTCGTGGCCGAGGAACCGGGCATCCTCGACCTGTCCGAGGGTGAGCGGCTCGGCGCCTTCCGTGAGGCGGGCTACCAGCTCCAGCTGGCCGACCAGCGAGCCGACCTCGAACGCCTGCGGACGCACTTCGACGTCTGGTTCTCCGAGCGCGACCTGTTCGACCAGGGCAAGGTCGAGCACGGCCTCGAGGTGCTGGACAAGCAGGGCCACACCTTCGAGGCCGACGGGGCGCTGTGGATGCGCACGACCGACTTCGGTGACGACAAGGACCGCGTGCTGCGGCGCAGCAACGGCGAGCTGACCTACTTCGCCTCGGACACGGCGTACTACGTCGACAAGCGCGAGCGCGGCTTCGACCTGTGCGTCTACCTGCTCGGCGCCGACCACCACGGCTACGTCGGGCGGCTCAAGGCGATGGCGGCCTGCGCCGGCGACGACCCCGCGAGCACGATCGAGGTGCTCATCGGGCAGCTGGTCAAGATCCTGCGCGGCGGCGAGGAGATCCGGCTCAGCAAGCGGGCCGGGTCGATCGTGTCGATGGCCGAGCTGGTCGAGCTCATCGGCGTCGACGCGCTGCGCTACTCGCTGGCGCGCTACCCCAACGACTCGCCGCTGACCCTCGACGTGGAGCAGGTGACCCGGCAGAGCTCGGACAACCCCGTCTTCTACGTCCAGTACGCCCACGCCCGGCTCAGCGCCATCCTGCGCAACGCCGGGGACCTGGGCCTGGCGGTCGACCCCGAGGTCGACCCCGCCCTGCTGGACCACGAGCGCGAGGGGCTGCTGCTGCGTGCCCTCGCTGAGTTCCCTCGGGTGGTCGCGGCCGCAGCCGGCCTGCGCGAGCCCCACCGGGTCGCTCGCTACCTCGAGGAGACCGCGGCGACCTTCCACCGCTTCTACGACGTCTGCCGGGTCCTGCCCATGGGCGACGAGGAGCCGGGCGACCTCCACCGCGCCCGCCTGCTGCTCGTGGCCGCGACGAGGATCGTCCTGGCCAACGGCCTCGACCTGCTCGGTGTCTCCGCGCCGGAGCGGATGTGAGGGCGCACGAGGCGGGGGCGCTGCACGCCGACATCAACCACCGCGGCCCGTCCTGGCTGCGCACCCCGCGCGAGGTCAACGACCTCGTCCCGCTGCTGTGGTCCTCGACGGCCCGCAAGAACGGCGAGGGCGCCCTCGAGGTCGGCGGGGTCGACCTGCGCGACCTCGCGCGCGAGCACGGCACGCCGGCCTACGTCCTGGACGAGGCGGACTTCCGCGCCCGGGCCCGCGCGTTCCGCGAGGCGTTCGCCGACTACGACGTCTACTACGCCGGCAAGGCCTTCCTGTGCACGGCCGTGGCCCGCTGGGTGGCCGAGGAGGGGCTGAGCCTCGACGTCTGCTCCGGCGGCGAGCTCACCGTCGCCCTGCGCGCCGGGGTCGACCCGGCCCGCATCGGCTTCCACGGCAACAACAAGACCACCGCCGAGCTGCGCCGCGCGATCGAGGTCGGCGTGGGACGGATCATCGTCGACTCCTTCCACGAGATCGACCGGCTCGAGACCCTGCTGGCCGACCTGCCCCCTGCTCCGTCGGCTGAGGGCGTCGGGATCCTGGTGCGGGTGACCGCCGGGGTCGAGGCGCACACGCACGAGTACATCGCCACCGCACACGAGGACCAGAAGTTCGGCTTCTCGATCAGCGCCGGCGACGCCGCCCAGGCCGCCCGCCGGGTGGAGGCCGTGCCCGGCCTGCGGCTCCTCGGCCTGCACAGCCACATCGGCTCCCAGATCTTCGACACCTCCGGCTTCGAGGTGGCCACGCGGCGCGTGCTCGCCCTGCACGGGCGGCTGGCCGAGGAGCTCGGCCGGGAGCTGCCCGAGCTCGACCTCGGCGGCGGCTTCGGCATCGCCTACACCACGCAGGACGACCCGGCCGAGCCCGACCGGCTCGCCAAGGAGCTGACCGGCATCGTCGAGCACGAGTGCCGGGCGCTGGGGCTCGGTGTCCCGCGGCTCTCCATCGAGCCGGGTCGGGCGATCGTGGGGCCCTCGACGTGCACCCTCTACGAGGTCGGCACCGTCAAGTCCGTCGAGCTCGACGGCGGCGCGGTCCGCTCCTACGTCTCGGTCGACGGCGGCATGAGCGACAACATCCGCACCGCGCTCTACGACGCGGACTACGCCGCGACGATCGCCTCGCGCCGCTCCGACGCGGAGCCCGTCCTGGGCCGCGTGGTCGGCAAGCACTGCGAGGCCGGCGACATCCTGGTCAAGGACGAGTTCGTCCCCGGTGACCTGGCCCCGGGCGACCTGCTCGCGGTGCCCGGCACCGGCGCCTACTGCCGGTCGATGTCCAGCAACTACAACCACGCCCTGCGCCCGCCGGTGGTCGCGGTCCGCGACGGGGTCGCCACGGTCGTGGTGCGCCGCGAGACCGAGGACGACCTGCTGGCCTGCGACGTCGGCTGAGGGGCTGACAGGATGGGGCGCCGGACGTGACCAGAGGAGTGGAGAGGTGAGCGCGATGCAGCACCAGGCGGTGCCTGCCGGTCCCGTGCGGGTCGCCCTGCTCGGCTGCGGCTCGGTCGGCAGCCAGGTCGTGCGGCTGCTCGGCGAGCAGTCGGCCGACCTGGAGGCCCGGATCGGTGCGCCGGTCGAGCTCGTCGGGGTCGCCGTACGCCGTCGAGACGCCAGGCGCGAGGTCGACGTGCCCGACCACCTGCTCACCACCGACGCCGCCGGCCTCGTGGCCTCCGGCGTCGACGTCGCGGTCGAGGTGATCGGCGGCATCGAGCCGGCGCGCTCGCTGATCCTCTCGGCCCTCGAGCACGGCGCCAGCGTGGTGACCGCCAACAAGGCGCTGCTCGCCGAGGACGGTGCGACGCTGTTCGGCGCCGCCGACAAGGCCGGGCGCGACCTGTACTTCGAGGCCGCCGTGGCCGGGGCGATCCCGATCCTGCGGCCCCTGCGCGAGTCCCTCGCCGGTGACCGCGTGCGCCGGGTGCTCGGCATCGTCAACGGCACCACGAACTTCATCCTCGACAAGATGGACACCAGCGGCGCCGGCTTCACCGAGGCGCTGGAGGAGGCCCAGGAGCTCGGCTACGCCGAGGCCGACCCGACCGCCGACGTCGAGGGCTTCGACGCCGCGGCCAAGGCCGCGATCCTGGCCAGCCTCGCCTTCCACACCCGCGTCGTGGCCGCCGACGTCCACCGCGAGGGCATCTCGGAGGTGTCGGCCGCCGACGTGGCGTCCGCCCGCCAGATGGGCAGCGTGGTCAAGCTGCTGGCGATCTGCGACCTGGTCGAGGGGCCTGACGGCCCGGCCGTCGCCGCCCGGGTGCACCCGGCGATGATCCCGCGCTCCCACCCGCTGGCCAGCGTGCGCGAGGCCTACAACGCGGTGTTCGTGGAGAGCGACGCCGCCGGTCAGCTGATGTTCTACGGCCCCGGCGCCGGCGGCTCGCCGACCGCTTCCGCGGTCCTGGGGGACCTGGTCACCGTGGCCCGCAACCGGCTGCAGGACGTCCGCGGGGTGGGGGAGTCGACCTACGCCGACCTGGGTGTGCTGCCGATGGGGCGCACGACCACGCGCTACCACGTGGCCATCGACGTCGACGACAAGGCCGGTGTGCTCGCCGCGGTCGCGCAGGAGTTCGCCCGGCAGGGCGTCTCGATCCAGACCGTGCGCCAGCAGGGCCGCGGCGAGGACGCCCAGCTCGTCGTGGTCTCGCACCGCGCCAGCGACGAGGCGTTGTCGGCGACGGTGGCCGCGCTGCGCGAGATGAGCGAGGTCCGCGAGGTGACCTCGGTGATGCGAGTCGAGGGGGACAGTGAGTGAGCTTGCGAACGAACCGTCGAGCAGGGCGCCTGGCTCCGCCGCCGAGCGGAGCGAAGGCGGTGGAAGCGCCGTGAGCTTGCGAACGAACCGTCGAGCAGGGCGCCTGGCTCCGCCGCCGAGCGGAGCGAAGGCGGTGGAAGCGCCGTGACGCGTGAGGGCGCGCACCAGTGGCGCGGGGTGATCGAGGAGTACCGCGACTGGCTGCCGCTGCCCGAGGGCACGCCGACGCACACGTTGCGGGAGGGCGGGACCCCGCTGGTCGACTCCCCGTGGCTCTCCGAGCTCACCGGGGCCGAGGTGTGGATCAAGGTCGAGGGCTCCAACCCCACCGGCTCCTTCAAGGACCGGGGGATGACGGTGGCGCTCTCGGTCGCCGTCGGCCAGGGCGCCAAGGCCGTGGTCTGCGCCTCGACCGGCAACACCAGCGCCTCGATGGCCGCCTACGCCGCCCGGGCCAAGGTCAAGCCGCTCGTGCTGGTCCCGCAGGGCAAGATCTCCGCGGGCAAGATGGCGCAGGCCATCGTCCACGGCGCCCAGGTGATCATGGTCCGCGGCAATTTCGACGACTGCCTGCGCATCTCCCGGGAGCTGGCCGAGAAGTTCCCGGTCGCCCTGGTCAACTCGGTCAACCCGTTCCGCCTGGAGGGCCAGAAGACCGCCGCGTTCGAGATCGTCGACCTGCTCGGGGAGGCCCCGGACGTGCACGTGCTGCCCGTGGGCAACGCCGGCAACATCTCGGCGTACTGGAAGGGCTACACCGAGTACCACCGCGAGGGCATGAGCACGCGCCTGCCGCAGATGCTCGGCTGGCAGGCCGAGGGCGCCGCCCCGCTCGTGCGCGGCGCCGTGGTGCGTGAGCCCGAGACCGTCGCCTCGGCGATCCGGATCGGCAACCCCGCCTCCTGGCACCTGGCGGTGGAGGCCGCGGAGACCTCCGGCGGCCGCTTCCGGTCGGTCAGCGACGCCGAGATCCTCGACGCCCAGCGCAGGCTGGCCGCGGCGGAGGGCATCTTCGTCGAACCGGGCTCGGCCGCCTCGGTCGCGGGGCTGCTGCAGGACGTCGCCGCGGGCGAGGACTTCCGCGGCCGGACGATGGTGGTGACGGTGACCGGGCACGGTCTGAAGGACATCGACACCGCCCTGTCGAGCTTCACCGACCTGGTCGACGTCGTGGTCGACCCCGAGGTGAGCGCCGCAGCCGAGGCCGCAGGGCTCGCCTGATGCGGTTCGAGGAGCCGGTGTCCCTCGTCGAGGGCCCGGTCACGGTCCGCGTGCCGGCCACCAGCGCCAACCTGGGCCCCGGCTTCGACGTCCTCGGCCTGGCCCTCGGGCTGTACGACGACGTGGTCGCCGAGGTGCTGTCCCCCGAGGCCGGCGACCCGGACATCGCCGTGGAGGGGGAGGGGGCCGGCGAGGTCCCGCTGGACCACACCCACCTGGTGCACCGGTCGATGTGCGCGGCCTTCCAGGCGATGGGGGTCACCCCGCCGCGGGTGCGCCTGCACTGCCGCAACGAGGTGCCGCACGGCCGCGGGCTCGGCTCGTCCTCGGCGGCGATCGTGTCGGGCCTGTGGGCGGCCCGAGCGCTGGTGCGCGCCGGCGCGGAGCGCTGGCCCGACCACGCCGTCTTCGAGCTCGCCGCCCGGATCGAGGGACACCCGGACAACGTCGCGCCTGCGGTCTTCGGGGGGCTGACCCTCGCCTACGAGGCGCACGCGCAGTACCAGGTGGTCCGGATGGACGTGCGCACCGACGTCGAGCCGCTCGTGCTGGTCCCGGACCACCCGATGGAGACCGAGGTGGCCCGCGGTCTGCTGCCGACCTCGGTCCCGCACGCCGACGCCGTCTTCAACTCCGGGCGCACCGCGCTGCTGGTCGCCGCCCTGCGCGGCCCGGACAACCCGGTGGCCCCGGAGGTGCTCGTGGCCGCCAGCGACGACCGCCTGCACCAGGCGTACCGCACCGACGCGATGCCCCAGACGATGGCGGCCGTGGCCGACCTGCGTGCCGCGGGAGTGGCCGCCATGCTGTCCGGCGCCGGGCCCTCGGTGCTGGCCCTCGCCGGTCCCGGGCAGGTGCCGGTCGTGGAGGCCCACCTGCCCCCGGGGTGGCGGCTGCGCCGGCTGGTCGTGGACGGCGCCGGCGCCCGGCAGCTGTGAGCGCCGGTGGCCCCGTGTGACGCACGCCTCGACCCGCCAGTGCTAGGGTGGAGGCAGCCCTCGAAGCCGACGTGAGGACGCCGTCGCCCACGTGCGACGACAGCCGGCCGCCGAGGCGCTACCTCTCCCGAACCCCGGTCGACGTTCCCCGGCCTCCCGCCGTGCGGACAGCAGGCTCCGGTTCTCGGGTATCCACCTGATGTGACGGCCGTCCTCGACAGGGGCGGTCCACGACGTGGGAAGGACCTCACGTGTCGGAATCCGCAGTCAGCACCACACCCACCCCGGACGTCCCCGCGGACAAGCCGGCGTCGGGTGCTCGGCGCGCGAGCGGCGGCGGCCTCAGCAGCAAGCTGCTCCCCGAGCTCAAGCAGATCGCCGGGGGCATGGGCATCAAGGGCGCGAACGCGATGAAGAAGGCGCAGCTGGTCGAGGCGATCCGCTCCGCCCAGGGTGCGGGCCAGGGCTCGGCCCCCAAGGCCGCCGAGCAGCCCCGTGTCGCCCGCGAGAGCGCTCCCGGCGAGGGCCAGGACCGCCCGCAGGACCGCCAGCAGGACCGCCAGCAGCGGAGCCCGGGCAACCAGGACCGCGACCAGGGCCAGCAGGACCGCCAGGACCGCCAGGACCGGGGGCAGGGCCAGCAGGACCGCGACCAGGGCCACCAGGACCGCGGCAAGCAGGACCGCGGCCACCAGGGTGACCAGGGCGACCAGGGGAGCCAGAACCAGGGCAGCGGGAAGAACCGCAACCAGGGCGGCAACCAGAACCAGGGCGGCAACAACCAGAACCAGAACCAGGCCGGCCGCAACCGCGACGACGACGGCGGCAGCCGTCGCAGCCGGCGCCGCCGAGGCCGTGACCGGCAGGGCGGCGGCCAGGGCGGCGGCCAGGGTGGCTACCGCGACCGCCGTGGCGGCGCGCCGCAGGAGGTCGACCTCGAGGTCACCGAGGACGACGTGCTGGTCCCGGTGGCCGGCATCGTCGACATCCTCGACAACTACGCCTTCGTCCGCACCGGCGGCTACCTCCCCAGCCCCAACGACGTCTACGTCTCGCTGTCGATGGCCCGCAAGTTCGGGCTGCGCAAGGGCGACGCGGTCACCGGCCAGGTCCGCCAGCCGCGCGAGAACGAGCGCAAGGAGAAGTTCAACCCGCTCGTGCGCATCGACTCGATCAACGGGGGCGACCCCGAGGCGGCGCGCGACCGGGTCGAGTTCAGCAAGCTGACCCCGCTCTACGCCTCCGAGCGGCTGCGCCTGGAGACCGACTCGACCAACCTGATCGGACGCGTGATCGACATCGCCGCCCCGATCGGCAAGGGCCAGCGCGGCTTGATCGTGTCCCCGGCCAAGGCCGGCAAGACGATGATCATGCAGTCGATCGCCAACTCGATCACCACGAACAACCCCGAGTGCCACCTCATGGTGGTCCTGGTCGACGAGCGTCCCGAGGAGGTCACCGACTTCGAGCGCTCGGTCAAGGGCGAGGTCATCTCCTCCACCTTCGACCGGCCGGCCTCCGACCACACGACGGTCGCCGAGCTCGCGATCGAGCGCGCCAAGCGCCTGGTCGAGCTGGGTCACGACGTCGTGGTGCTGCTCGACGGCATCACCCGGCTGGGCCGCGCGTACAACCTCGCCGCCCCGGCCAGCGGCCGGATCCTCTCCGGCGGTGTGGACTCCGCGGCGCTCTACCCGCCCAAGCGCTTCTTCGGCGCGGCGCGCAACATCGAGGACGGCGGCTCCCTGACCATCCTGGCCACCGCGCTGATCGAGAGCGGCTCCAAGATGGACGAGGTGATCTTCGAGGAGTTCAAGGGCACCGGCAACATGGAGATCCGCCTGCGGCGCGACTTCGCCGACAAGCGCCTCTACCCCGCGATCGACGCGGTGCAGTCCGGCACGCGCCGCGAGGAGCTCCTGATGAGCAAGGAGGAGCTCGCGATCATCTGGAAGCTGCGCCGGGTGCTGTCAGGCCTCGACGGCCAGCAGGCCCTCGAGCTCCTGCTGGAGCGGCTGAAGAAGACCCAGAGCAACATCGAGTTCCTCATGCAGGTCCAGAAGACGACCCCGGGGGCCAACGGCAACGACTGACCCCCGGCCGCACCCGGTCCACCGGCGCGACGGGAAGGATTCGCTCCCGCCCCGCGTTGACTGGCAAGATAGCTCCTCGGCTCCGGTTCACGTCTTGTGCGCCAGCACCCGACGACCCGGCGGCCGCCCGACGAGAGGACACCCATGAAGAAGGACATCCACCCGGCGTACGTCGAGACCCAGGTCACCTGCACCTGCGGCAACACGTTCACCACCCGCAGCACGGCCACGAGCGGCTCGATCCACGCCGACGTCTGCTCCGCGTGCCACCCGTTCTACACCGGCAAGCAGAAGATCCTCGACACCGGCGGCCGCGTCGCCCGCTTCGAGGCCCGCTACGCCAAGACCAAGGCTGCAGCCAAGAAGTAGCCCGTCGCACGGACGCCGGCGCCCGCCCCGCAGGACCACCTGACCAGGCGAGCCCGGCGTCTCGTCGCGTCAGGACCCGGCCCGAGCCCGAGGAGGCAGGCACATGAGTGAGGTGGAGGGCGCCGTCGCCGCGCTGCTCGCCGAGCACGCCGACCTCGAGCAGCGGCTGGCCGACCCCTCGGTCCACGCCGACCAGCACCTGGCCAAGCGGCTCAACCAGCGGTACGCCGAGCTCGGTGCGGTCGCGCGCGCCCACGAGGAGCTCACCACCCTGACCGGTGACCTCGAGGCCGCCGCCGAGCTGGCGGGGGAGGACGAGTCGTTCGCCGCAGAGGTGGAGCAGCTGACCGCGCAGCGCGAGGTCGCCGAGGAGCGGTTGCGCCGCCTCCTCGTGCCGCGGGACCCCTCCGACGCCAAGGACGCGCTGCTGGAGATCAAGTCCGGCGAGGGCGGCGAGGAGTCGGCGCTGTTCGCCGGCGACCTGCTGCGGATGTACACCCGCTACGCCGAGCGCCGGGGCTGGCGCACCGAGGTCCTCGACGCCACCGAGTCCGACCTCGGGGGGTTCAAGTCGGTGACCGTGGCGGTCAAGGCCCGGGGGGCGAGCGCTCCCGGCGAGACGCCCTACTCCCTGCTCAAGTTCGAGGGCGGCGTCCACCGCGTGCAGCGGGTGCCGGTGACCGAGTCCCAGGGGCGCGTGCACACCTCCGCCGCGGGGGTGCTGGTGATGCCCGAGGCCGAGCCGGTCGACGTGAGCATCGAGGAGAAGGACCTGCGCATCGACGTCTTCCGGTCCTCCGGGCCGGGCGGGCAGAGCGTCAACACCACCGACTCCGCGGTGCGGATCACCCACCTGCCGACCGGCCTCGTCGTGAGCTGCCAGAACGAGAAGTCCCAGCTGCAGAACAAGGAGCAGGCGCTGCGGATCCTGCGCTCCCGGCTGCTGGCCCAGGCCGAGGAGGCCGCGGCGGCCGAGGCCTCCGACGCCCGCCGCTCGCAGGTGCGCACCGTCGACCGCTCCGAGCGCATCCGGACCTACAACTTCCCGGAGAACCGGATCTCCGACCACCGCACGGGCTACAAGTCCTACAACCTCGACCAGGTGCTCGACGGTGACCTCGGGCCCGTGGTCGAGTCGTGCGTCGAGGCCGACCTGGCCGCGCGCCTGGACGCCATCGGGTCGTGAGGGACCTGGTCGCCGAGGCCGCCGACCGCCTCCGGGCCGGGGGAGTGGCCTCACCCGAGCACGACGCCGCGGAGCTGCTCGCCCACGTCCTGGGTGTCCGGCGCGGGTCGCTGGTCACCGCGCCCGACCCGACCGCGGCGCAGCGGGAGGCCTTCGACGCCCTGGTCGCGCGTCGTGCCGCCCGCGAGCCGCTGCAGCACCTCACCGGCTCCGCCGGCTTCCGGTACGCCGAGGTGCAGGTCGGTGCCGGGGTGTTCGTCCCGCGGCCGGAGACCGAGGTGGTCGCCGGGTTCGCGATCGACCGGGCCCGCGATGCCGGGCCCGAGCCCGTGGTGGTCGACCTCTGCACCGGGTCGGGGGCGATCGCGCTCGCCGTCGCGACCGAGGTGCCGGGGGCACGGGTCCACGCCGTCGAGCTCGACGAGCCGGCCCTGGAGTGGGCCGCTCGCAACCTCGCCGGCAGCGGGGTGGACCTGCGCGGCGGCGACATGGCGCAGGCGTTCCCCGAGCTCGACGGGACCGTCGACGTGGTCGTGAGCAACCCGCCGTACATCCCGCTGGAGGCATGGGAGTCCGTCGCCCCCGAGGCGCGCGACCACGACCCCGCCCTGGCGCTGTGGTCCGGCGAGGACGGGCTCGACGCGGTGCGGGTGGTCGAGGCGACCGCGGCGCGGCTGCTGCGACCGGGCGGATGGGTCGTGGTGGAGCACGCGGACGTCCAGGGCGAGTCCGCCCCGGCCGTGTTCGCCCGCACCGGCCGGTGGCGCGAGGTGGCCGACCGTCCTGACCTCGCGGGGCGCCCTCGGTTCGTCACCGCGGTCCGTGCGCCACAATGAGGGAGTGAGCGGAGCGAACCAACCATGAGTCTTCGTTTCGACCTGTCCGTGGACGCCGAGCGCGAGACCGGCATGGACGAGGCGGCTCGCACCGTGCAGCGCGGCCGGCTGGTCGTGCTCCCGACCGACACCGTCTACGGCGTGGGCTGCGACGCGTTCAACCCGAGCGCGGTCCAGCGGCTGCTCGACGCCAAGGGACGTGGCCGCGAGATGCCGCCCCCGGTGCTGGTGTCGGCCAAGACCACGCTCGACGCCCTCGCGGTGGACGTCCCCGACTGGGCGCGCGCGCTGGTCGACGAGCTCTGGCCGGGGCCGCTGACGCTGGTGCTGCACCAGCAGTCGAGCCTGCAGTGGGACCTGGGCGAGACCCGGGGCACGGTCGCGGTCCGCATGCCCGACCACGACGCCGCGCTCGAGCTCCTCGCGCGCACGGGCCCGCTGGCGGTCAGCAGCGCCAACCTCTCGGGCGAGCCTGCGGCGACCGACGCCGACGAGGCCGAGCGGATGCTGGGGGAGGCCGTGCGGGTCGTCCTCGACGGCGGTCCGACCCCGGGCGCGGTCGCCTCGACGATCGTGGACTGCACGGGCCCCCAGGGCCGGCTGCTGCGCGGGGGCGTGGTGCCGCTCGCCACGCTCAACGAGGTCGTGGCGCCGATGGAGACGACCATCACCGACGGCGGGTGAGACGGCCCCGTGCGTGAGTACCTCCTGGTCTTCCTCGTCGCGCTGGCGGTCACCTACCTCACGACCGTGCTCGCGCGGGAGCTGGCGCTGCGCTTCCGGGCCGTGGCCGCCGTCCGCGACCGTGACGTGCACGCCGAGCCGATCCCGTACTTCGGCGGCGTCGCGATGCTGCTCGGCATGGCCGCGGCGTTCCTCGTCGCCCGCGAGCTGCCGTTCCTCTCCCGCGCTGGCGACCAGGTCTTCCACGACGCGGGGATCGTGCTCGCGGCCGGTGCCCTGGTGTGCCTGCTCGGGGTCGTCGACGACCTGATCGAGCTCGACGCGCTCACCAAGCTCGGCGGGCAGGTGCTCGCCGCGGGATTCATGGTGCTCAACGGCGTCCAGTTCTACTCCCTGGGCCTGTCCGAGGGGGGCGTGCTGACCCTGGACCCCGCCCAGGCAGCGCTCGCCACGATCTTCGTGGTCGTCCTGACGATCAACGCGGTGAACTTCGTCGACGGGCTGGACGGGCTGGCCGGCGGTGTCGTGGGCCTGGGCTCGCTGGCGTTCTTCTTCTTCTCCTACACCGTCGCGGCCAAGAACGGCGACTCGCTGGCGATCCCGACCGCCCTGCTGTGCGCCCTGCTCTGCGGCGCCTGCGCGGGGTTCCTGGCGCACAACTTCCACCCGGCGCGCATCTTCATGGGCGACAGCGGCTCGATGCTGATCGGACTGGTGCTGGCGGGCTCGGCGCTGTCCCTCACCTCGGGGTTCCCGGCGCTCGACATCAACGACGCGGCCTGGGCCAACTCCAGCGTGCTGGTGGTCCTCATGCCGGCGCTGCTGCCCCTGGCGATCCTCGTCCTGCCGTTCGCCGACCTCATGCTCGCCGTCGTACGCCGCACGCTGCGCGGCCAGTCACCGTTCGCACCGGACAAGCAGCACCTGCACCACCGTCTGCTGGAGTTCGGCCACTCGCACCGCCGCGCGGTGGTGGTGATGTGGCTCTGGGCCGCCCTGATCGCGCTCGGGGGAGTGGCGCTGAGCCTCTACCCCAGCCCGCTGGTCGCGGGCGGCCTGCTCGGCTGGCTGGCCGTGACGGTGCTCCTGACGATCGTGGTGCCCCGCGTCGAGCGTCCCTCCTGGACCCATCACGAGGACTATGTCGGGCCGCCTCCGCGACCCGGCCCGTACGTCCGCGAGGACCTGCGCCCCTGAGCCGCCGACAGCGCTTGTGCGGTTTTTCACAAGCGTCCGACACGGCTCGGCCGGGTTGGACCGATCAAGAGAGGAGAGACCGGTGACCCGCGTCCTGCGCCCCGCCGCGGCGGGACTGGCCGGCACCGCAGGCGTGCTGGTGCTCGCTGCCACGCTCACCGGCGGGGGACGGGCCGTGCTCTCGGTCGCCGTGGGCCTGGGCCTGCTCCTGCTGCTGGCGGTGGTCGGCGCCGGGTCACTGCGGGCCGCGGCCGCGGCGCCACCCGTGCTGACCCTGATGATCGCGCTGCTGACCTACGCCCTGCAGGTGGTGCTCCTCGGGCTGGCCCTCGTGGCGCTGCGTCGCTCCGGGGCGCTCGAGGACGCCCTGGACCGCCGCTGGCTGGGGGCCACCGTGATCGTCGGGACGGTGGTCGCCAGTGGTCTGGTCGTGTGGGTCGCCCAGCGCGTCCGTCCCAGGTCAGAGCCGCATTACCACACTTCGCAGGCCCTGCCGACCACCCGTGACGACGGGCCGGAGCACGGCGGTACCGGCGGCTGAAAGCACCGCGCGCGACTGCTATTGTCCGGAGCGCGATGAGTCAGCAGAGCCCGCCACCCTCGTCGTCGGACCAGGGGACCTCCGCGGACCCCTGGCAGGCGTTCGGCTACCTCCTCTCCGGAGTGGCGCTCTACGGCGTGCTCGGATGGCTGTTGGACCGGTGGCTCGGCACCACCTTCCTGGTCGCGGTCGGGATCGTGGTCGGAGCCGGTTTGGGGATCTACCTCTCCATCCGGCGCTTCACGATCCCTGCAGCACCGTCGCAGCCGGCGCGTGACGAGGACCCTCCGGGACCGCGGGACGCGTGATCCAGACCGAAGCAGGACCGATGTAGGACGAGTGCAGGAGGCACGGTGAGGTTGCTCGCCACGGGCATCGTCGGCTCGGAGTCGTTCACTCCGCCGGGACCAGGGGACTTCAACCTGCCTCCGGTGGGCGCCGACAAGACCTTCGAGTTCCTCGGCCAGACGATGTACGCCGGCGTCACCAAGCCCATGCTCCAGCTCGTCCTGAGCGCGGTGATCGTGGGTCTGTTCCTGGTGATGGCCTCCCGCAAGCGGGCGATGGTGCCCGGCCGGCTGCAGTACGCCGGCGAGGCGGGCTACGGCTTCGTGCGCAACACCCTGGGCCGCGACGTCATCGGCAGCCGCGACTTCCAGCGCTTCATCCCGCTGCTGGTCACCCTGTTCTTCTTCATCCTGGTCAACAACCTCTTCGCGACCATCCCCTTCATCCAGTTCCCGACGATGTCGCGCATCGGCTTCCCGCTGACGCTCGCCCTGATCTCGTGGCTGGTCTACAACGGCGCCGGCATCAAGCGGCACGGCTTCGGGGGCTACCTCAAGCTGCAGACGGTGCCCTCGGGCGTCCCGGCGGCGATGCTGGTGCTGCTCATCCCGCTGGAGTTCTTCTCCAACATCCTGGTCCGCCCCTTCACGCTGGCGCTGCGACTGTTCGCCAACATGTTCGCCGGCCACCTGCTGCTGATCCTCTTCGCGCTGGGCGGGGAGTACCTCCTGGTCCACGGCTCGACGATGATCAAGCCCGTCGGCGTGCTGACCTGGGTGCTCTTCCTGGCGATCGCGGGCCTGGAGATCCTGGTCCAGTTCCTGCAGGCCTTCATCTTCACGATCCTGACCTCGCTGTACATCTCCGGTGCCGTCGCCGACGAGCACTGAGACCAGCCCGACCACCAGACTTCGCTGAGAAGAAACCAACCGAAAGGAACACTGCCGTGAATGGCAACCTGAACATGATCGGCTACGGCCTGGCCGCCATCGGCCCGGGCGTCGGCATCGGCCTGATCTTCGCCGCCTACATCAACGGCGTCGCTCGCCAGCCCGAGGCCCAGAGCCGCCTGCAGACCATCGCCTTCATCGGGTTCGCGCTCGCCGAGGCGCTCGCCATCATCGGCATCGGGCTCGCCTTCGCACTCTGACCGAACCTCGACCGAAGGACCCGTGATGTTCAACGCGATGGTCATCCCCCTGGCCGCCGAGGGAGGGGAGGAGAGCCTCAACCCGCTCATCCCCCACCCGATCGAGATCGTCCTCTCGCTCGTCGTGTTCGGCCTGATCTACTTCGTCGTGGCGAGGTACGTCGTGCCGAACTTCGAGAAGACCTACGCCGAGCGCACCGATGCGATCGAGGGCGGGCTGAAGCAGGCCGAGGAGAAGCAGGCTGCGGCCGACGCCAAGCTCGCCGAGCTCGAGCAGCAGCTCGGCGCGGCACGCCAGGAGGCGGCCCGCATCCGCGAGGAGGCCCGCGAGCAGGGTGCGGCGATCGTCTCGGAGATGCGCGAGCAGGCGCAGACCGAGGCCTCCCGCATCGTGGAGCACGGCAAGGCCCAGATCGAGGCCGAGCGGCAGCAGGCGGTCACCGCCCTGCGCGCCGAGGTCGGCGCGCTCGCGACCGGCCTGGCCGGGCGCATCGTGGGTGAGTCGCTGGACGACGAGGCCCGCCAGAGCCGCGTGATCGAGCGCTTCCTGGCCGACCTCGAGACCAGCGGCAACGGCGCCAACGGCAGCGGGAGCGGAGCGAACTGATGGCTCACCACGGACTGCGCGGCGCCTCCGCGGAGGCCCACGACACGCTGAGCGGCCGGCTGGCCTCGACCCTCTCGGGCGGGGCGGCCAGCGGCTACGACGTGGCGCGGGACCTCTTCGCGGTGGCAGCGGTCCTGCGCAGCGAGCCGAGCCTGCGCCGGGTGCTCACCGACGTCTCCATCGGCTCGGAGGCCAAGTCGGGCCTGGTCCGCCAGGTCTTCGGCGGCTCGCTGGGCGAGGCGGGGCTCGACGTCGTCGCGGCCGCGGCCGGCGAGCGCTGGGCCTCGGTGCGCGACCTCGGTGACACCATCGAGCACCTCGGGGTGGTCGCGGTCGTCCGCGCCGCGGAGGCCGACGGCGAGGCCGACACGGTGGAGGACGAGCTGTTCTCCGTCGAGCGCCTGGTCGCCGACAACCCCGGCCTGCGCGACGTGCTCTCCGACCCGGCGCGGTCGGTGTCCGACAAGCAGGCTCTGCTGCGGGGCCTCCTGGAGGGCCGGGCCGCGCGCGGCACCATCCAGCTCGTCGAGCAGTCGGTCGTGGGCACCTACCGCACGGTCGGGCTGGCCATCGAGGCCTACCAGCACGTGGCCGCCTCCGAGCGGGACCGCCTGGTGGCGCTCGTGCGCGTGGCCCGCCCGCTGGGCGACACCGAGGCCGAGCGGCTCAAGGCTGCGCTCACCCGGCAGTACTCCCGTCAGGTGGACCTCAACGTGCTGGTCGACCCCGAGGTCCTCGGCGGCGTGCGCGTCGAGATCGGCGACGACGTCATCGACGGCACCGTCGCCAACCGCCTGGACGCCGCCCGCCGCAAGCTCGCCGGCTGACCCGCAACGACCGGCACGACCCGACCCAGACATCCGAGAACGAACTCGAAGAGAGCAGGAAAGACAATGACGGAGCTTTCGATCCGTCCGGAGGAGATCCGGGACGCTCTGCAGCGCTTCGTGGCTGACTACCAGCCCGAGACCGCGAGCCGTGAAGAGGTCGGCACCGTGGCGGAGGCCGGCGACGGCATCGCCCGCGTGTCGGGTCTGCCCTCGTGCATGGCCAACGAGCTGCTGGAGTTCGAGGACGGCACGCGCGGCCTGGCGCTGAACCTCGACACCCGCGAGATCGGCGTGGTCGTCCTCGGCGACTTCGAGGGGATCGAGGAGGGTCAGACGGTGCGCCGCACCGGCGAGGTCCTCTCGGTGCCCGTCGGTGACGGGTTCATGGGCCGCGTCGTCGACCCGCTCGGCGTGCCCATCGACGGCATGGGCGAGATCGAGGCCGAGGGCCGCCGCGCCCTCGAGCTGCAGGCCCCCGACGTCATGCAGCGCAAGTCGGTGCACGAGCCGCTGGCGACCGGCATCAAGGCGATCGACGCGATGACCCCGATCGGGCGCGGCCAGCGTCAGCTGATCATCGGTGACCGCCAGACCGGCAAGAGCACCATCGCGATCGACACGATCATCAACCAGAAGTCCAACTGGGAGTCCGGCGACCCGGACCGCCAGGTGCGCTGCATCTACGTCGCGATCGGCCAGAAGGGCTCCACCATCGCCTCGGTGCGCGGTGCCCTCGAGGAGGCCGGCGCGATGGAGTACACCACCATCGTCGCCTCGCCCGCCTCCGACAGCGCGGGCTTCAAGTACCTCGCCCCCTACACCGGCTCGGCCATCGGCCAGCACTGGATGTACGACGGCAAGCACGTCCTGATCGTCTTCGACGACCTGACCAAGCAGGCCGAGGCCTACCGTGCGGTGTCGCTGCTGCTGCGCCGCCCGCCGGGTCGTGAGGCGTTCCCGGGTGACGTGTTCTACGTCCACTCTCGCCTGCTCGAGCGCTGCGCGAAGCTGTCCGACGACATGGGCAGGGGCTCGATGACGGGTCTGCCGATCATCGAGACCAAGGCCAACGACGTCTCGGCGTTCATCCCGACCAACGTCATCTCGATCACCGACGGCCAGATCTTCCTCCAGTCGGACCTGTTCAACGCCAACCAGCGCCCCGCGATCGACGTGGGCATCTCGGTCTCGCGCGTGGGTGGTGCGGCGATGACCAAGGCGATGAAGGCGGTCACGGGCTCGCTCAAGGTCGACCTGGCGCAGTTCCGCGCGATGGAGGCGTTCGCCATGTTCGCCTCCGACCTCGACGCGGCCTCGCGCCAGCAGCTCGACCGCGGCCAGCGCCTCATGGCGCTGCTCAAGCAGCCCGCCTACTCGCCGTACTCCCTCGAGGACATGACCGTCTCGCTGTGGACCGGCACCAGCGGCAAGCTGGACGCGGTCCCCACCGAGGACGTGCTGCGCTTCGAGTCCGAGTTCCTCGACTACCTGCGTCGTCAGGAGTCCGGCATCCTGGAGAGCATCCGCGAGAGCCGCAGCTTCAGCGACGACACCGCCCAGGCGCTGGAGAAGGCCTTCGACAAGTTCGCCGGCCAGTTCGAGACCTCCGAGGGCGGCTCGATCAAGCCGGGCCACGAGGAGCACGAGGCCCTCGAGGACGAGGACGTCGAGCAGGAGCAGATCGTCAAGCAGAAGCGAGGCTGAGGTGGCCGTATCGCTGCGCGAGTACCGCGCGCGGATCAAGTCGGTCGAGTCGACCAAGAAGATCACCCGCGCCATGGAGCTCATCGCTGCGTCCCGCATCATCAAGGCGCAGCAGCGGGCTCAGGCCGCCGCGCCCTACGCCCGTGAGCTCACCCGCGCGGTGTCGGCGGTGGCGACGTTCTCCAACGTCGAGCACCCGCTGACCACCGAGCGGGAGAATGCCTCCCGGGCGGCGATCCTGGTCGTCACCAGCGACCGGGGCCTGGCCGGTGCCTACTCCTCCAGCGTGCTGCGGGAGGCCGAGCGGCTCGGCGAGAAGCTGCGCGAGGAGGGCAAGGAGGTCGACCTCTACGTCTCCGGGCGCAAGGGCGTGGCCTACTACCGGTTCCGCGACCGTCCCATCGTGGAGTCGTGGACGGGGCACTCCGACCAGCCGAGCTACGACGTGGCGCGCGAGATCGGCGCCACGCTGATCAAGTCGTTCGTCGCCGGTGAGGAGGCCCTCGAGGACCAGGACGTCAGGCCGGTCGACGAGGTCCACGTGGTCTACACCCGGTTCCGCTCGATGCTGACCCAGGAGCCCACCGCGGTGCGGATGCTGCCGCTGGAGATCGTCGAGGGCGACGCCCCGCCCGCCAAGGACGACGTCCTGCCGCTCTACGAGTTCGAGCCCAGCCCCGCCGACGTGCTCGACGGGCTGCTGCCGAAGTACGTGCAGTCGCGGATCTACTTCGCGCTGCTGCAGGCGGCCGCCTCCGAGCTCGCCGCCCGGCAGCGGGCGATGAAGTCCGCGACGGACAACGCCGAGGACCTGATCAAGAAGTACAAGCGGATCGCCAACCAGGCCCGCCAGGCGGGCATCACCCAGGAGATCAGCGAGATCGTGGGCGGCGTGAACGCCCTGGCCGACGCCAACGCCGGCCGCGACTGACCGTCCGGCCGAGACCCGAGAGACCGCCCGAACAGGGAGAAGTGAGAGAGATGACCGCCACCCTTAACGAAGAGGCCACCGGCACCACCGGCGGCAGCGTCGGCCGCATCGCCCGCGTGATCGGCCCCGTCGTCGACGTCGAGTTCCCCAGCGACTCGATGCCGGAGATCTACAACGCGCTCAAGGTGGACGTCACCCTGGGCGACGAGACCCAGACGATCACCCTCGAGGTCGCCCAGCACATCGGTGACGGCATGGTGCGCTCGATCTCGATGAAGCCGACCGACGGCATGGTCCGCGGCGCCCAGGTCACCGACACCGGCGGGCCGATCTCGGTGCCGGTGGGCGACGCGACCCTGGGCCACGTGTTCAACGTGACCGGCGAGTGCCTCAACCTCGAGGAGGGCGAGCGCCTGGAGGTCAACGAGCGCTGGGGCATCCACCGCAAGGCGCCGGCGTTCGACCAGCTCGAGTCCAAGACCGAGATGTTCCAGACCGGCATCAAGGTCATCGACCTGCTCACCCCCTACGTCCAGGGCGGCAAGATCGGCCTGTTCGGCGGTGCGGGTGTCGGCAAGACCGTGCTGATCCAGGAGATGATCGCGCGCGTCGCCAAGGACCACGGTGGCGTGTCGGTGTTCGCCGGCGTCGGCGAGCGCACCCGTGAGGGCAACGACCTGATCCAGGAGATGGGCGAGGCCGGCGTCATCGGCCAGACCGCGCTGGTCTTCGGCCAGATGGACGAGCCGCCGGGCACGCGTCTGCGCGTGGCCCTCTCGGCGCTGACGATGGCGGAGTACTTCCGCGACGTGCAGGGCCAGGACGTGCTGCTGTTCATCGACAACATCTTCCGGTTCACCCAGGCCGGCTCCGAGGTGTCCACCCTGCTGGGCCGCATGCCCTCGGCGGTGGGCTACCAGCCCAACCTCGCCGACGAGATGGGCGTGCTGCAGGAGCGGATCACCTCGACCCGGGGTCACTCGATCACCTCGATGCAGGCGATCTACGTGCCCGCGGACGACTACACCGACCCCGCCCCGGCGACGACCTTCGCCCACCTGGACGCCACCACCGAGCTCTCGCGCGAGATCGCCTCCCTCGGCATCTACCCCGCGGTGGACCCGCTGACCTCGACCTCGCGGATCCTGGACCCGCAGTACATCGGCCAGGCGCACTACGACGCCGCGATCCGGGTCAAGCAGATCCTCCAGCGCAACAAGGAGCTGCAGGACATCATCGCGATCCTCGGTGTCGACGAGCTCTCCGAGGAGGACAAGGTCACCGTGCACCGGGCGCGCCGCATCCAGCGCTTCCTGTCGCAGAACACCTACGTCGCCAAGCAGTTCACCGGCATCGAGGGCTCGACGGTCTCGGTGGAGGACACCATCGAGGCGTTCAACAAGATCAGCGACGGCGAGTACGACCACGTCGCCGAGCAGGCCTTCTTCATGTGCGGTGGCCTCGACGACGTCGAGCGCAGGTGGGCCGAGATCCAGAAGTCCACGGGGTCCTGATGAGCGAGGCCGTCATGCAGGTCGAGCTGGTCGCCGCCGACCGGCTCGTGTGGTCGGGCGAGGCCACGATGGTCATCGCCCGCACCACGGAGGGTGACCTGGGCGTCCTGCCCAACCACGCCCCGATGCTCTCGCTGATGGTCGACGGGGTGGTCGACGTGACCACCGCGGACGACGAGACCTGGATCGCCGCGGTCGACGCGGGCTTCCTCTCCGTGGCCGGCAACCGGATCTCGATCCTGGCCGAGCACGCGGAGATGGCCCACGACATCGACCTGGAGAAGGCCCGCCACGACCTGGAACGGGCCCGCGAGACGGGCGAGAACGGCGACGCCGCCGAGGACGACGCAGAGGAGAAGGCATCCCGGGCCTGGGCCGAGGCGCGCATCCGCGCGGCCGAGAAGCGGTCCTGAGCCCATGCCCTGGTGGCAGTGGTTGGCCGATGTCGCCGGCCTCTGCCTGCTGCTGCTCATCCTCTACGCCGCCGCACTCCTGGTGCGGCGGCGTCTGCTCACCCGGTCCGGCGGGACCTTCGAGGTGAGCCTGCGCACCCACGCCGACCGGCCCGGCCGGGGGTGGGTCCTGGGACTCGGGCGCTACGCGGGTGACGAGATCGAGGTGTTCCGCCTGTTCTCCCTGCACATGCGTCCGATGCGCGCCCTGCAACGCGCCGGGCTGGAGGTCGTCGGCCAGCGCGACCCCGAGGGCATGGAGGCCCACTCCCTCTACGCCGGGCACCGCGTCGTGGAGTTCCGCGCGGACGGGGAGCCCGTCCACCTCGCCATGGCACCGGACGCGGTCACCGGACTGCTCGCGTGGCTCGAGGCGGCGCCGCCCGGTCGTCCGCCGCGGGCGGTCTGACCCGCGCCGGCCTCACCTCGGCGTGCGGATCACCTCGGGACCAAGGTCCTGCCGATCCGGGACCAAGCGACTGGTGGGTCCCGGCCCGGCATGGCCCACCTATGTGACTTCTCCGCGTTCCGCTTGACTCACGCGGGTGCGTTGACGAGCCTGGCTGTCCAGATGTCCGTGGGTGAGCGAGTCACGGCGCGAGGGACGGAGGTCGCCGTGAGCGGTGGGAGCGCCGACGAGCGCATGGTGCGGCTGACCCGGGCCGGCGCCCGGAGCCAGGGGTTCGAGGACCTCGCCCGCGAGGCGCTGCCGCTGGTGGCCTCCCTCACCGGGGCGGCGGCGGCAGCCGTCGTGCGCCGCAGCGGTGAGGGCTGGGTGGTCGACGCCAGCACCGGAGCGCCGTACCCGGCCGAAGGTGCGGCCCCGGCGCTCGTCGGCTCGCTGGAGGACGGCACCGAGGTGGCCGGCTGGGGTGGAGTCGAGCTCAGCCGCGCGCTGGTGCTGGCAGGCGAGGGGCAGGTGCTCCTGCTCGGCGACCCCGACGACGCGGCCCCCTGGGCGACGCCGGCTCTCGAGACCTTCTGCGGGGCGTGGCAGCGACTGGTCGCCGAGTCGCGCCTGGCGGACCTCGTGCACCGGGTCGACAACGCCCAGCAGCTGGCCGGCATGGGCGACTACGACTGGCACATCCCCACCGACACCAACCGGTGGTCGGACCAGCTCTACCGGATCTACGGCCACGAGCCGCAGTCGTTCAACGCCTCCTACGAGCGGTTCCTGTCGATGATCCATCCCGACGACCGCGAGCGCATCATGGGCGTGCACCAGACCGCCTACGCCACGGGCGAGCCGTACCAGATGATCGAGCGCGTCGTCCGGCCCGACGGCGAGACCCGCTACCTGTCCTCCAACGGCCAGGTGATCATGAACGACGAGGGCGTGCCGGTGCGCATGCGGGGGACGTGCGTCGACATCACCGACCGGGTGCTGGCCGAGCAGGCGCGCGAGCGCAGCGCCGCCCGGTTCAAGCTGCTGGTCGAGTCCAGCCCCGACGCGGTCCTGGTGCTCGACGCGGACGGCGTGGTCCTCCAGGCCAACGCCCGCGCCGACGAGATCCTGGGCGGCGACCCGGTCGGTCACGCCATCGCCGAGATCCTGCCCGAGCCCGCGCGCGTGGGCGGCGAGGCGATCGAGGCCACCGGCCTCGACGGCCGCGAGCTGCGACTGGACGCGGCCATGGCCAACCTCGCCGACGAGACCGAGCCCGGCCTGACCGCGGCGTTCCTGCACGACGCGGCGCCCCGGCTCGCGGCCGAGGAGACCGACCGCCGGCTGCGCGAGGCCCACCAGCGCCGCCGCCAGGCGCTGGAGATCAACGACAACGTCGTGCAGGGGCTCACCATCGCGGTCTACGCCATCGAGGACGGTGACTACGTTCGGGCCGTGTCCTACCTCGAGCGCACGCTGGCCGCGGGCCGCAAGATGATGAACGACCTCCTCGAGCCGCTGGACCGCGGCACGCTCGAGCCCGGCGAGCTGGTGCGCTCGGTGCCCACCTCGCTCGACGACGTGACCGCGCCGGTCGCGCCCGCGGAGGCGGCCCCGTGACCCGATGCCACCAGACACGCCGGCGGACCCGGAGGGCGGGGTGACCGACGCCGTGAAGGTGCTCATCGTCGACGACTCGCGCGACCTGCGGGACCTGCTCGGGATCAAGGTCGAGATGTGGGGTGGCTACCAGGTGGTGGGCCTGGCCGCCGACGGGGAGGAGGCCGTCGAGCTCGCCCAGGCGAGCCAGCCCGACCTCGTCCTGCTCGACCTGGCCATGCCCAAGATGGACGGGCTCCAGGCACTGCCGCTGATCCTGGAGGCCGTGCCCGGGGTCCGCGTGGTCGTGCTGTCGGGGTTCGACAAGGGAGCGATGGCCCAGCGCGCGATCCAGGCCGGGGCCCACCGCTACGTCGAGAAGGGTCTCTCGACACGCGAGCTCAGCACGGTCGTGGCCGAGGTGCTCGCCGCCTCCTGAGCTGCTCGAGCGCGCGGCTCAGCGCTCGCCGCCGGGCTTCCACAGCACGTCGCCCGGCGCGCGGTTCGCGTGGCGGGCCAGGATGAACAGCAGGTCGCTGAGCCGGTTGAGGTAGGTGATCGCGACGAGGTTCATCGTCTCGCCGTGCACGGTGTGCGCAGCCCACGCCGCCCGCTCGGCCCGACGCGCGACGGTCCGGCACACGTGCAGGGCGGCTGCTCCGGCCGACCCTCCGGGCAGGATGAACGAGCGCAGCGGCTCGAGCTCCTCGTTGTAGCGGTCGCAGTGCTGCTCGAGGCGCTCGACGTACTCCGGCAGGACGCGCAGGGGCGGGAACTCCGGGTCGGGCACGACCGGGGTGCACAGGTCCGCGCCCACGTCGAAGAGCTCGTTCTGGATGGTGCGCAGCAGCGCGGCGACGTCGTCGTCCAGGTCGCCCACGGCCAGCGCCAGCCCGATCTGGCTGTTGAGCTCGTCGACGTCGGCATAGGCCTCGAGCCGCGGGTCGGTCTTGCTGGTCACGCTGTTGTCCCCGAGCCGGGTCGTGCCGGTGTCCCCGGTGCGGGTGTAGATGCGCGTCAGGTTGACCATGCGGTTCACCCTAGACCGGCGTCGAGCAGCGGCTCGCGCTCGCCCGGTGTCGCTAGGGTCACCGGCATGCTCGCCGCCGGTCGGGGCGTCCCTCGGCTGGAGGGTGACGCCGTCGGCTGGCTGCCGGGCTGGACCCAGCGCGAGCCGGAGGAGCAGCGCGAGCAGGTGTGCAACGGCAACGTGGAGTCCTGGCGGGGCGTGGTGTCCGCCGACTCGATCATCGCCTGGCACTTCCGCAGCTTCGCCCGCAAGCGCGCGACCGCGCGGGGCTGGCTCGCCGACCCGGACTGCCCACCGGTGCTGGTGCTGCGGTCCACAGCCGAGGTCGCGGCGTTCGCGGAGCAGATGGGCGCCGACCTCACGCGGTAGCACCGTCGAGCCGCAGGAGCAGCGCACCCGCCCACGGCTCGGCGCCGAGGCTGCCGCCGTGCCTGCACCGATGACACCCGTCACGGTCGAGGACGGCTTCGGCGAATTCGGGCGAAAACCTCGGCTTGTCAGGCAACCGAACGGCCGCGCCGTGCGTCACTATCAATGACCGGGTAAAGACCTCCGACCTCCCAGGAGAGGGGAGCGGCGTGTTCATGGCGAACGAGGACAGCGCGATGGCGCTGTCGGGCCGCTTGGACGGCCGGCATGCCTCCGCGGTGCGGGAGGCCCTCTACGAGCGCATCGACGTGGAGGACGGCGACGTCGTCGTCGACCTCACCGAGGTGGAGTCCATCGACGGCACCGTCCTCAAGCTCCTCGCCGCAGCCGCACTGCGGCTGAAGCGCACCGGCCGTCAGCTGGTCCTGCGCGGGTGCTCCCCGGCCCTGCGGCGGGTCGTCGCCTTCGGGGGGCTGCGCAGGCTCTTCGTGTGGGACCGGGTCTGATCCGACGCGACGTGCTCGCTCGGCCTGATGTGACCTACTCGCCGGTGTTGAACACTTCACAACCCGGCGACCGCGGTGGGGCGCGGCCCTAGGCTTGGCCGCTATGAGCGAGCAGCCGCAGGCCACCGACGCCACGACCGACCCGGCACCGGAGACGGCGACCACGGCGCCCGTCGCGTCCGCCGAGAGGCGCCCCGAGCGCGACCGCCCCTGGGTGATGCGGACCTACGCCGGGCACAGCTCGGCCTCGGAGTCCAACGCGCTCTACCGCCGCAACCTGAGCAAGGGCCAGACCGGTCTCTCGGTGGCCTTCGACCTGCCCACCCAGACCGGCTACGACCCCGACTCGTCGCTGTCGCGCGGCGAGGTCGGCAAGGTCGGCGTCCCGATCCCGCACCTGGGGGAGATGCGGCGCCTGTTCGACCAGATCCCGCTCACCGAGATGAACACCTCGATGACGATCAACGCCACCGCGATGTGGCTGCTGGCGCTCTACCAGGTGGTGGCGGAGGAGCAGGCCGGGGCGACCACCGACGAGGAGATCGAGGCGGTCCACAACAAGCTCGCCGGCACGACCCAGAACGACATCATCAAGGAGTACCTCTCGCGCGGGACCTACGTGTTCCCGCCGGAGCACTCGCTGCGGCTGACCACCGACACGATCGCCTACACGGTCAACCACATCCCGAAGTGGAACCCGATCAACATCTGCAGCTACCACCTGCAGGAGGCCGGCGCGACGCCCGTGCAGGAGCTCGCCTACGCGCTGTGCACCGCGATCGCCGTGCTGGACTCCGTCCGCGACTCGGGCCAGGTGGCGCCGGAGGACATGGGCAAGGTCGTGGGCCGCATGTCCTTCTTCGTCAACGCCGGTGTGCGGTTCATCGAGGAGACCTGCAAGATGCGCGCGTTCGTGCAGCTGTGGGACGAGATCACCCGGGAGCGCTACGGGGTCACCGACGAGAAGATGCGGCGCTTCCGCTACGGCGTGCAGGTCAACTCCCTCGGCCTGACCGAGGCGCAGCCGGAGAACAACGTCCAGCGCATCGTGCTGGAGATGCTCGGCGTCACGCTGTCCAAGAACGCCCGTGCCCGCGCCGTGCAGCTGCCCGCGTGGAACGAGGCGCTCGGTCTCCCGCGTCCCTGGGACCAGCAGTGGTCCCTGCGCCTGCAGCAGGTGCTCGCCTTCGAGTCCGACCTGCTGGAGTACGCCGACATCTTCGACGGCTCGCACGTGATCGAGGCCAAGGTGGCCGAGCTGGTCGCCGGTGCCCGGGAGGAGATCGACCGGGTGCAGGCGATGGGCGGCGCGATCGCCGCGGTCGAGTCCGGCTACATGAAGCAGGCCCTGGTCTCCAGCCATTCCGCTCGCCGGGCTCGCATCGAGGCCGGTGACGAGGTCGTCGTCGGGGTCAACCGGTTCGAGACCACCGAGGACTCGCCGCTGACCGCTGACCTCGACGCCGCCATCCAGGCCGCCGACCCGGAGGCCGAGCGTGCCGCCAAGGCGGGGGTCGAGGAGTGGAAGGCCCAGCGCGACCAGGGCGAGGTCGACGCGGCGCTCCAGCGCCTGGTCGAGGACGCCAAGTCCGGCGCCAACCTGATGGAGGCCACGCTCGCCGCGGCCCGCGCGGGAGCCACCACGGGTGAGTGGGCCGGCACGCTGCGCGAGGTGTTCGGGGAGTACCGCGCCCCCACCGGCGTCTCCGGCGCGGTGGGGGTCGCCGAGGCCGGCGAGCAGCTGACCCGGGTGCGTGAGACGGTGAGGGCCACCGGCGAGGAGCTCGGCGGTCGCCTGCGCCTGCTGGTCGGCAAGCCCGGCCTCGACGGCCACTCCAACGGCGCCGAGCAGGTCGCCGTCCGGGCGCGTGACGCCGGGTTCGAGGTGATCTACCAGGGGATCCGGCTGACCCCCGAGCAGATCGTCTCCGCGGCAGTGGCCGAGGACGTGCACTGCGTCGGCCTGTCGATCCTGTCGGGGTCGCACATGGAGCTCGTGCCGGCCGTGCTCGACGGCATGCGTGCCGAGGGCATGGAGGACGTGCCGGTGATCGTCGGCGGGATCATCCCGTCCTCCGACGCAGCGCGGCTCAAGGAGCTCGGCGTCGCGGCGGTCTTCACGCCCAAGGACTTCGGGCTGACCGAGATCATGGGCGGGATCGTGGACGTGATCCGCCGGGCCAACGGGCTCGGCTGATCCCGCTCAGCGGCCCTTCCACACCGGGTCGCGCTTCTCGGCGAACGCCGCGACGCCCTCGACGGCGTCCTCGGAGACCAGGGCGACCCCGGCGAGCTCGCTCTGCCGGTCGAACTCCTCCTCGGAGGTCCAGTCGACCGACTCCTCGACGATGCGCTTGCTCATCGCCACCGACAGCGGGGCGTTGGCGGCGATCTCGGCGGCGAGCGCGAGCGCGGCGTCGAGCACCTCGCCGGGCTCCGCCAGGCGGTTGACCAGGCCCAGCTCGGCCATGCGGGTGGCCGGCATCGGGTTGGCGGTCAGGGCGAGCTCCATCGCCACGTTGCGGGGCAGGCGCTGGGCCAGGCGCAGCACCCCGCCCGCGGCCGCCACCAGGCCACGCTTGGGCTCGGGGATGCCGAACTGCGCCTCGCGCGAGGCCACGACGAGGTGGGAGACCAGGGCCAGCTCGCACCCGCCGGCCAGCGCGTGCCCCTCGACGGCCGCGATCAGCGGTGTCTCGATGCGGCGCGAGGTGATGCCCAGCGGGCCGCCGCGCTCGGTCACCGGGAACTGCCCCTGCGCGGCCGCCTTGAGGTCCATGCCGGCGCAGAACGAGCCGCCCGCGCCGGTGATCACCGCGACGCGGACCGCCGGGTCGGCTTCGACCAGGTCCACCACCTGCTCGAGGAGCTCGGCGGTCGCCAGGTCCACGGCGTTGCGCCGCTCGGGGCGGTTGAGCGTGATGACCGCGACGCCGTCACGTCGCTCGAGCAGGACCGGCATCGGCGGGGGTGCGGGCAGCTCGGCACGGGCGCGGTCGACCACGGTGACCTCCTGGCCGGTGACCTCGACCGTCCAGCCGAGGACGTCCTCCGCGAGGGCCTCCGCGGCGACCTCGGGCTGCTCGGTGCGCAGCACCAGCCGGGCGCCCTCGGGTGTCAGCAGGCTCAGGATGGTCGCCCGGGCGTCCCCGGACCGGTCCACGTCGACCGTGCACGACTCCACGACGGCACGGCCCTCGTGCTTCTCGAGCGCGGGGCGCCTGGGCGTCGGCTCCAGCACCGGGTGCAGGGAGCGGAACCGCCGCTGCGGCGGCGTGGCCGAGTAGACGCCGACCGCGTGCTTGGTGGCGAACCACCCGAGCGAGGTGGTCAGTCCGAACGCCTCCGGCTCCTCGCGCAGCAGCGGCACGATCGAGGCGATGCCGTGCCCCCCGTAGTTGTTGCCCGGTCCGCCGGCGAAGGTGAGGCCGCCGGTGACCGTCAGCGGACGCTCCGGGTCGCCGACCGGCAGGCCCAGCTCCGCGGCGGCGATCTGGACCGCGGCGGGGAAGCAGGAGTAGAGGTCGACCGGGCCGAGGTCCTCGACGGTGATCCCCGCGTGCTCGAGGGCGACCTGCCCGATCGTCCGGATGGCCGGGGAGGCGGCCAGGTCGCCGCGCTCGCTGACGAACCACTCGTCGTACGCCGCGGCGCCGGCGTGCACGAAGACCCACCTGTCCTGCGGCACGCCGGCCGCCTCGGCGGCCGAGGCGCTGGTGAGCACGAGCCCGCTGGCCAGGTCGACCTGCAGGTTCGCGCACAGGAGCTTGGGATAGGGCGTGCTGACCATCCGGTTGTCGGCGTCGACGGTGCTCAGGCGCTCGGGCGACAGGGCCTCCGGCTGCCAGGCGAACGGGTTGGTCGCGGCCACCTCCGAGAACGAGGCCCACAGTCGCGTGATGCGGGCGGCGTGCTCCTCGCGGGAGTGCCCGAGCTTGCCGCGCAGCGCCTCCTCCATCAGGGCGTAGGCATGGACCGGGAGGTTGAGCCCGGCCGACACCTCGGCCGGGGTGTTGGCGTCGCGGTCGCTGCCGATCACCTCGTCCGGCGAGACGTCGTCGGGCTGGGGCGACCACCCGGGCTCGACCCCGGCCTTCTGCGCCGCCGACAGCGTGGCGCCCGCCTCGGCGCCGCAGACCAGGACCACGGCCGCCTCGCCGTCCGCGACCGCCTGGGCCGCCTGGTTGACCAGCGCCTGGCCGGCGTCGCCGCCGAAGCGGGCCGACATCACCGTGCGCCGCGGTGCCACGCCGAGACGCTCGGCCACGGCCCTGCCCAGGTCGCGGTAGGACCACGAGGCGCTCGCCACGGCGTAGACCGAGTCGGCCTGGGCGAGCAGGCCCGCCACCCCGGCGTCCTCCGCGGCGCGCTCGAGCGCCCGGGCGGCGAGCGCGGCCGGGTCCTCCAGCCGGTCGACGGAGGGCTCGCGGCCGACGTACTGACCGACGCCGACGATGACCGGGGTGCGTCCGTCGATCGTGCGGCCCGACGCCCGGTGCAGGACCGGTGGCGCGCCGAACCGCGGCCCGTCGTCGCGCTCCGCCCGCTCGGCGAGGATCCGCTCGAGCTCCTCGAGGGAGGACTCCAGCGCCTCCTGCATGCTCCGCACGACCGAGCCGCCGAGCGGACCGCTCACCGGGTCGCCCCCGACGCCGGCGTCCACCACGACGAGGGTGCCGCCGTCCGCGACGCCCGTGGCCAGGAGGCTCACCCAGAGCCCGATCGTCAGTCCCATCGGGCCGGTGCCGCTCATCCCCAGTCGTCGCTCGGTCACCTCGACCACGGTCCAGGAGAGGTCGGCGGGGATCCCCATGAGCTTGACCTTCTGCACGAAGGCGACGCCCTCGGCCGCCCCGCCGGGCGCCTCGCCCCGCCAGCCCTGGTGCATCTCCAGCCAGTCACCGATGCGGCCGAGGTCGGTGACCGTGCGGTGCGTGCTCGCCGGTTCCGTGACCACGCGGCGCCGTGCCTGGGTCGTGCGGGAGTACGCCGAGAGGCCGGCCGGGGGGTCGTGGTCGACCTCCACGCCGTCCAGGGACCCGTCGGAACCGTCGGACCGCTGCGGGAACAGCCCCCGCGCGGCGTCGACGAGGACCTCGGGGTTCTCCTTCAGCCACTTGGCCGTGCGGACCAGGCGCGCGAAGGGGTCGGGACGGTCGGCCACGGCGTACCTCCTGGGGGACGGGTGGCCACATCGTGCCAGATCGTGTCAGTAGAACTGTCACGGTCGCTCGCGAGCCGGGACGTGACGCTCGCCGTGGGCCCTCCCAGTCCCACGGCGAGCACCGTGCCGCCCACCCCCGCCGGGCACCCCCGCAGGGGTGGTCCGACCCTAGGGGTCAACGGCGTCGGTGAGACCTGATCGGACGTCGATTTCACTCTGGGCGCGGCGTTCCGCGCCCGGAGGTCTGGACCGCGCGGTGCGACCGGGCACGGCGCGGTTTGCCGGCGGCGGGACCGGTGAGGATGTCGGGCTCGAGACGTACGTCACCGTGTGCGCACAGCGGGGTGCCGGCCCCGGTCTTCGCGTCGTCTCAGGCTCAGCGGGCACGCTGGAGGCATGAGCATGCAGAACGCCGCCCCCGCTGCCGCGCGCAGCTCCCGCCTCGCGCTGGAGTTCCCCCAGTCGCTGGCGGTCTACGACGACTACGCGACCGCTCAGAAGGCGGTCGACCATCTCTCCGACGAGCACTTCCCGGTGGAGAACCTGATGATCGTCGGGACCGACCTCAAGCAGGTCGAGCGCATCACCGGTCGCCTCACGACCGGCAAGGTCGCCATGGCCGGGGCGCTGTCCGGTCTCTGGCTGGGCCTGTTCGTCGGCGTGATCTTCTCGCTGTTCGGCACCGGCAACGCGGTGGCCACGATCCTGGCGACCGTGGTGATGGGTGCGCTGTTCGGCCTGATCTGGGCGCTGCTCGGCTACGCCGCCACGCGTGGGCAGCGTGACTTCTCCGCGGTCTCGGCCGTGGTGGCCACGCGCTACGAGGTCCTCGTCGAGCACAAGCACCTCGCCCCCGCCCAGGAGCTGCTGCAGCAGCGCCCGGACCTGCGCCAGCAGCCGACCTTCTGACTCCTGCCCCGCAGGGCCGTCCTCTTGCGATGATGCGCAGGTGAGCGAACGCGTGGTGGTCGTCGGCGCCGGGGTCGTCGGCCTGAGCTGCGCCGTCCGGCTGCTCGAGCGGGGGCACGACGTCGCGGTCGTCGCCCGGGACCTGCCGCAGGAGACGACCTCGGCCGTGGCCGCGGCGCTGTGGTACCCGCACCGTGCCTACCCCTTCGAACGCGTGACCGGCTGGGCCGCGACGACCTATGCCGCGCTCGCCGACCTCGCCGACGAGCCCGAGACAGGGGTCGTGCTGCGCCGCGGCACCGAGGTCCTGCGGCAGGCCGGTCCGCGACCGTGGTGGGCCGAGGCCGTGCCGGCCCTCGAGCGCGCCACCGCGCTGCCCGAGGGCCGACGCGACGGGTGGACCTTCGTCGCTCCCGTCGTGGAGATGCCGGTCTACCTCGACTGGCTGCGTGCCCGCGTCGACGACCTCGGCGGCACGCTCACGCGGATGGCGCTGCCCGCCCTGCCGGACCCGGGCGGGGTGGGGGTCGTGGTGAACGCCGCCGGCCTGGGCGCCCGCCTGCTCGCCCAGGACGGGTCGGTGCAGCCGGTGCGCGGGCAGGTCGCCTACGTCGAGCAGGTCGGGCTCGAGGAGTGGTGGCTCGATGCCGAGGGACCGACGTACGTCGTCCCGCGCGAGCACGACATCGTGGTCGGGGGCACCGAGGAGGAGGGGGGCTGGGACCGGTCCTTCGACGCCGCGGCGGGCAAGGAGATGCTGGCTCGCGCCCGTGACCTCGTGCCCGCCATCCGCCGGGCGCAGGTGCTGGGCACCCGCGTCGGCCTGCGTCCAGCCCGGCCGCAGGTCCGGCTCGAGGCCGAGGAGCGCGACGGCCGCCGGGTCGTGCACTGCTACGGGCACGGGGGAGCGGGCGCCACCCTGTCCTGGGGTTGCGCGGACGAGGTCGCGGACCTCGTCGGCGACCCGGCCTGACGGCCGCAGGGTCAGGCGGGCTGCGCGAGGATCCGCGCCACCGCTGCGTTGGCGGCCCTGGAGGCCTCTCGGATGACCGCCACGAACCGCAGCTCATCGTCCCGGTCCGCCGATCGAGCGCCTGCGGGCAGCTCGACGCGGGCCATCGCGCGTCGGAGGCTGTTGATCTCGTCCCGCGTCAGCGTGCCGCTGAGCGTGGCCAGACCGTCCTCCACCGACAGCAGACGCATGCGCAGGACAGCGCTCATCAGCACCGGCAGCGGCTCGCCGAGGACGACATCGCCGGTGAGCCTCGGGAGATCGGCCTGCGTCAGCTGAGGCGTCAGCCCCGTCATCACGTGCAGTCCCATGTCGGTTCCCCTTCTCGTGCGACCCCTTCGCAGGCTCGCAGCGGGCACCGACAGTTCCGGTGAGCCTCAGAACAGGCGGTCGGTGGGGTCGTCCATGCCGCGCAGGGCGTCGTAGTCCACGACCGCGCACCTGATGCCGCGGTCGGTGGCCAGGACGCGTGCCTGGGGCTTGATCTCCTGGGCGGCGAAGATCCCGCGGACGGGGCCGTTGGTGCACAGCAGCGGGTCGCGGTTGAGCAGCTCGAGGTAGCGGGTCAGCTGCTCGACACCGTCGATCTCGCCGCGACGCTTGACCTCCACCGCGACGCACAGCCCGTCGGAGTCGCGGCACATCAGGTCGACCGGCCCGATCGCGGTGGGGTACTCGCGGCGGACGAGCGTCAGGCCGTCGGAGAGCGTCGCGGGGTGCTCGGCCAGCAGCTCCTGCAGGTGCTTCTCCACCCCGTCCTTCTGCAGGCCGGGGTCCAGGCCGAGCTCGTGGGAGGAGTCGTGGTGGACCTCGTCGAGCAGGATGCGCAGCGTGTCGTCGGACTTGGGGGTGCTGACCACCCACTCCAGCCGGCCGTCCTCGGTGGTGCCCTCGCGGACCGTGCACGGCGGCGACATCCAGTTCAGCGGCTTGTAGGAGCCGCCGTCTGAGTGCACCAGCACCGACCCGTCGGCCTTGATCATCAGCACCCGGGTGGCCATCGGCAGGTGGGCGGTCAGCCGGCCCGCGTAGTCGACCTGGCAGCGCGCGACGACGAGTCTCACGCGCGGCACGCTATCAATGCCCCGTCGACTGCCCCGTCGAATGCCCCGGCGCGGTGCGGTGCGGGCACCGGTGCGTGGCCAGGGTCACAGCAGGACCGCTCCGCGGGACCCTGTTACCGAACGGTAACCGCGTGCGATCCTTCGACACATGTCTGAGATCCACGACCTCCTGGTGCTGCCCTACCTCAACCACGCCGTGCGGATGTACGAGGCCGACTACGCCTCGCGGGCCGACATCGACGCCGCGATGCGCTTCGGCTGCGGCTACCCGGAGGGCCCGCTGACGGTGATCGACCGGATCGGGCTGGACGTGGTCCGTGACCGGCTGGCCTCCCGGTTCGAGCAGACCGGTGACCCGCTGCACCAGCCGGCCGACCTGCTGGAGAAGCTCGTCGCGGAGGGCCGCACCGGCGTCGACGCCGGCCGTGGCTTCTACACCTACGCCGACGGCGCGGTCGCCGCGGACGACGAGACGCCGTCTGCCGACGACGCCCCGCAGCTGCGCCACGAGATCGCCACGGTCGGCGTCGTGGGCACCGGGACGATGGCCGGCGGGATCGTCGAGGTCTTCGCCAAGGCCGGCTACGACGTGGTCTACGTGGGGCGCACCGAGGACAAGGTCGCCGGTGTCCGCGCGGGCATCGAGAAGTCCCTCGACCGGGCGATCAGCAAGGGCCGCCTGGACGAGTCGGCCAAGGCCGAGGTCCTCGGCCGGCTGACCGGGGCGACCTCCCGCGAGGCGCTCGCCGACGTCGACCTCGTGGTCGAGGCGATCGCGGAGGACCTCGCGGTCAAGACCGAGCTGTTCGGCGACCTGGACCGGATCTGCAAGCCGGGCGCGATCCTGGCGACGACGACCTCCTCGCTGCCCATCGGCGAGTGCGCCGCGGCGACCAAGCGCCCGGAGTGGGTCGTCGGCATGCACTTCTTCAACCCCGCCCCGGTGATGAAGCTGGTCGAGGTGGTCACCACCGAGCAGACGCTGCCCGAGGTGGACGAGACCACCAAGGCGCTGTGCGCGAAGGTCGGCAAGGTCGCGGTGTCGTGCGGCGACCGCGCCGGCTTCATCGTCAACTGCCTGCTGTTCCCCTACCTCAACGACGCGGTGAAGCTGTCCGAGACGGGGGTCGCCCTCGACGAGATCGACGAGGCGATCAAGGCCGAGGCCAACTTCCCGATGGGACCGTTCCAGCTCCTCGACGTGGTCGGCAACGACGTCTCGCTGGCGATCCAGGAGGAGCTGCGGAACGAGTTCGGCGAGCCCGGCCTCGAGCCCGCCGCGGCCCTGCGGCAGAAGGTCGCCGACGGCGAGCTGGGCCGCAAGACCAAGAAGGGCTTCCACGACTACTCCTGAGATGCACCTGAACATCTCCTGAACCCTCGAGGGTTGGGCGAAGGTTTCGCCGGGTAATCCCCGATCGACGCAGGACGTGCAAGCACCCCTTCTTGTCATCCCGACAGGAGCCCACGGCCTGAGCGGTCACTCGGGAGGTTTGCATGAGTGTGGAGACGGGTCGGATCACCACCGACATCCCCGCGCGCCTGGACCGTCTGCCCTGGGCACGGTGGCACTGGCTGGTCGTCATCGGACTCGGCACGGTCTGGATCCTCGACGGGCTCGAGGTCACCATCGTCGGGTCGATGTCCGAGGCGCTGAAGGCCGGCGACACCGGCCTGGGCATGAGCAGCTCCCAGATCGGGTTCGCCGGCGCGATCTACGTCGCCGGCGCCTGCACGGGCGCGCTGTTCTTCGGGCAGCTGACCGACCGCTTCGGCCGGAAGAAGCTGTTCCTGCTGACCCTGGCGGTCTACACCGTGGCCACGGTGGCGACGGCGTTCTCGATGAACCCGACGTGGTACTTCGCCGCGAGGTTCTTCACCGGGACCGGCATCGGCGGCGAGTACGCCGCGATCAACTCCGCGATCGACGAGCTCATCCCGAAGGCCTTCCGCGGTCGCGTCGACATCGCGATCAACGGCTCGTTCTGGGTCGGCGCCGCGCTCGGGTCGCTGCTCACGATCCCGCTGCTGGACCCGAACCTGATCAACCCGGAGTGGGGCTGGCGGTCCGCCTTCGGCCTCGGCGCGGTCCTGGCCCTGGGCATCCTGCTGGTGCGCCGCAACGTGCCCGAGAGCCCCCGGTGGCTGTTCATCCACGGCCAGGAGGACGAGGCCGAGCGGGTGGCGCGCAGCATCGAGGACCACGTGCGCACCTCCCACGACCGGCTCGACGAGGTGGACGAGACCCTGACCGTCCGCCAGCGCAAGACGATCCCGTTCACCATGATCGCGCGCACCGTGTTCACCCTCTACCCCAAGCGCACGGTGCTGTGCCTGTGCCTGTTCGCCGGGCAGGCCTTCCTCTACAACGCCTTCTTCTTCACCTACGGCGACACCCTGAGCACCTTCATGGACGTCAAGCAGGTCGGCTGGTACCTCGCGGCGTTCGCGGTGAGCAACTTCGCCGGGGCGCTGCTGCTCGGCCCGCTGTTCGACCGGATCGGCCGGGTGAGGATGATCGCCGGCACCTACATCCTCTCGGGCGTCCTGCTCGCCGTCGCCGGCGTCGTGCTGGGCGACCTCGACGCCGTCACCCTCACCGTCTTCGGCGGGGTGGTCTTCTTCTTCGCCTCGGCGGGCGCCAGCGCGGCGTACCTCACCGCCAGCGAGGTCTTCCCGATGGAGACGCGCGCGCTGTGCATCGCGTTCTTCTACGCCATCGGCACGGCCATCGGCGGCATCTCGGGCCCGCTGCTGTTCGGCAAGCTGATCGACAACGCCTCGTCGGACAAGGACATCACCCAGATCGCGATCGGCTACTTCATCGGTGCCGGGCTGATGATCCTCGGCGGCATCGTGGAGATCTTCCTGGGCGTCAAGGCCGAGGGCCGCTCCCTGGAGAGCATCGCCAAGCCGCTGACGGTCGACGACGCCGACGACGAGCACGCGGGGCGCCAGCCCGCGTGATCGGTCGAGCACACGACGAGGGCCCGGTGGCTGGTGCCACCGGGCCCTCGTCGTAGGTCCGGACCCGGGTCAGGCCTTGTGCCGGCCCGGCTGCGCCTGGCCGTCGTCGCCCCCGGGCTCCTCGGAGCCCTCGACCTCGCCGGCACTGCCCGTCGACCCCGACTGGGCCTCGGGGTCCGGCTCCTTCTGACCGATCCCGTCGTCCTTGTCGCCCTCGGGGAGGTCGTGGTCCTCGAACCGCGCCTCCTCGGCGATGAAGGTGCGCTGGGTGTTGTCCACCTCGGCGTACTCCGGACGGTTGTCGGGGTCCAGGCGCTTCCTGCGCTCCTCCTCGATCTCCTCGAGCAGGTCCTTGTCGACGTCGTCGGGGGACTCGGCCTCCATGATGGCCCGGGTCTCCTCGCGAGAGTTGTTGCGCGACTCGTAGCCCGCCTCCTCGAGGCCGACGTCGTCGGCGGACTTCTCCGTGGTCTCGTCGCTCATGTGGGTCCCCTCAGTCAGGCGTGCCGGGCGCGGGTGGCCCGCCGGTCGCTGCAACGCATCACCGTTTGGGCCCGAGCTCAAACGCCGGGGGAGCGGGGCGGGGCAGCTCGCTAGCGGGCTTCCTGGCGCGGCAGCCACACCTCGCGCAGCAGCAGCAGCAGGGCGGCCGCGGTCGGGATGGCCAGCAGGGCCCCGATCACACCGAGCAGGGCGGCGCCGACCAGGGCGGCGATGACGGTCAGCGCTCCGGGGACGTCGACCGAGCGGGACATCACGCGCGGGTAGATGAAGTAGTTCTCCACCTGCTGGTAGACGACGTAGAAGATGATGCAGGCGATCCCGACCTTGACGTCGGTCGCCAGCGCGATGGCCGAGACGACGACCGCGCCGATGGTGGCGCCGATCATCGGGATGACGTCGAGCAGGGTCACGACCGCGGCCAGCGCCACGGCGTACTGCTCCAGACCGACGACGAGCAGGAAGACCAGCGAGGACAGGCCCGCGCAGGTCGCCACCACGACCGCGCCGGAGACGTAGCCGCCGATGCTCTCCAGCATGCGGTCGCCGAGCTCGCGGACCCGCCCGCGCCGGGTGGCCGGCGCCAGGTCGTAGAGGGCGGTCTTGGTGCGCTCGAGCGAGGCCAGGAAGTACAGCGTCAGCACCACGACGATGAACAGGTTGCCCAGGAACCCCAGCACCGCGAGGCTCACCCCGAGCACGCCACCGAACAGGCCCTCGGCCCACTTGCCGCCCTCGACGAAGGACTGCGCCTTGTCGATCAGGTGGAAGCGGTCGTCGAGCCGCTGGATGTCGCGGTTGCGCTGCAGCTCGTGCAGCCACCCCGGCGCGTTGTCGGCGATCGCGGTGACCTGGTCGGAGATCACCGGCACGAGCGCGACGACGAAGAGGACCAGGGCCGCGACCACCCCGACGATCACCGCCAGGACGGCCCAGGGCCGGCGCAGGCCGCGACGGGTGAGCCAGCGCACCGACGGGTCGAGGCCGGCGGCGAGGAAGAACGCCACCACGACCAGCACGATGATCGCGCTGATCGAGACCAGCAGCCCGCCCAGCGTCTGGGCCAGGAACCAGCCCAGGCCGAGCAGGAAGCCCAGCGCCACGGGGCCGTGGTGGGACCCCATGACGCCGGGACGGGACTCCTGGCGCCCCCGGCTCTCGCGGAGCGGTCGGGACGGCTGGCTGGGCCGGTTGTGCTGGCGGGGTCTGCTCACTCGGCCGCGGGCTCGCCGGCCGGGGCGCCGCCGGCGAACCCGGCCATGACCTCGCGGAGGGCGTTGAGCTGGGCGGCGATGGCGTCGCGGCGCTTGGCGAGCGCCTCGACCTCGTTGGTCAGCTCGACCAGCTGGCGCTCGGCCTCGGCGTGGCCCGAGTCGATGAAGGTCTGCGCCTGCGACTGGGCGGCGGAGACCATCTGCTCGGCTTCCCGGCGGGCCCGGGACAGCACCCGCTCGGCCTCGGTCTGGGCGTCCTGTCGGGCGGCGGTCGCGGCCTGGATGGCCTCGCGGGACCGCTGCTCGGCGGCGTCGGCGCGCTCCTCGGCCTGGGCCAGGAGGGCGTTGGTCTCCGCGATCGCGTTGGAGTGGTTCTCGGCGGCCTCGCGGGTGAGGCGCTCCTTCTCCACCGCCAGGGCACGCTGCATCTCCGAGACCTCGCGCTGGGAGGTGGCCAGCGCGGTCTCGGCCTCGCGGCGCGCCGAGGTCAGCAGGCCCTGGCTCTCCTGCTCGGCGGCCATGCGGCGCTGCTTGGCGTCACGCTCGGCGGCGGCGAGCAGGTCGGCGGCCTCGGTCTCGGCGGTCGTGCGCAGGCGCTCGACCTCGCCCATCGCCTTGGCGCGGGCCTCGTCGAGCTCCTTGAGCTGGGTCATCCGCATGTCGTCGGCGTCGCGCGCGGCCTGGTTCTTCAGCGCACCGGCCTCGTGGTTGGCCTTGCGCACGATCTCGTCGGCGCGCGTGCGGGCCGAGGCGAGGACCTCCTGGGCCTGCTCCTCGGCGAGCCGCAGGATCTCGCTGGCCTTGCCGCCCAGACCCGCGAACGTGGGCTGGTCGCGCTCCGAGGCGTCGCTGCGCAGGGACTCCAGCTCCTGGGCGATCTCGGCGTTGCGCTTCTGCAGCTCGGCGACCTGGGAGGTCAGCAGCTTCTTCTCCGCGGTGATGGTCTGGAAGAGCCGGTCGACGCTGGTGGTGTCGTAGCCGCGGCGGGCCACGGGGAACTGGGGGGCGCCGGTCGAGCCCTGGCTGCCCGTCGCCGGCGGCACCGCGGGGGAGCCCTTGCCGGCCGGGGCCGCGCCGGTCTGGGTCCTCCCGGCCTGCTGCGGCGCGGCGGACCGGTCGTTCTGCTTGCTCTGCTTGTCCTCGAAGATGGACAGTCCGCGCTCGCTCATGGGTGGTTCTCCCTCTTCATCCTGCTGCCGGGTGGCTGTGCCCTGCGATCCTGACCCCTAGTGTCACCCAGCCCGGGCGCGACGACGGGGCGCCACCCCGTGTGTCGACGGATTGGTGGCGCCCCGTTTCGCGTGGGACCGCGGCTGACCTGCGGGATCGGCGCGGATCAGACCCCGCGGAAGGCGTTGATCTGGTCCAGGTGCTGGGACCGCAGCTCCTCGTCGCGGACGCCCAGGCCCTCCTCGGGGGCCAGGCACAGCACGCCGACCTTGCCCTGGTGGGCGTTCTTGTGCACGTCGAGCGCGGCCTGGCCCACGTCGGCCAGGGCGTAGGACTTCGACAGCGTCGGGTGGATCTTGCCCTTGGCGATGAGGCGGTTGGCCTCCCACGACTCGCGGTAGTTGGCGAAGTGGGAGGAGACGATCCGCTTGAGGTTCATCCACAGGTAGCGGTTGTCGTACTCGTGCATGTAGCCCGTGGTCGAGGCGCAGGTGGTGATCGTGCCGCCCTTGCGGGTCACGAAGACCGAGGCGCCGAAGGTCTCGCGGCCCGGGTGCTCGAAGACGATGTCGATGTCCTCCCCGCCGGTGAGCTCACGGATCTTGGCGCCGAAGCGCTTCCACTCCTTCGGGTCCTGGGTCCGCTCGTCCTTCCAGAACTTGTAGCCCTCCTCCGAGCGGTTGATCACCAGCTCGGCGCCCATCTTGCGGGCGATCTGCGCCTTCTCCTCGTTGGAGACCACGCACACGGGGGTGGCGCCGCCGTTGAGGGCGTACTGCGTGGCGAAGCCGCCCAGGCCGCCGGAGGCGCCCCAGATCAGGACGTTGTCGCCCTGCTTCATGTTGCCGCCGTTGGTCGAGACCAGCTGGCGGTACGCCGTGGAGTTGACCAGGCCGGGGGACGCGGCCTCCTCCCAGGTCAGGTGCGCCGGCTTGGGCATGAGCTGGTTGGACTTGACCAGCGCGACCTGGGCCAGACCGCCGAAGTTGGTCTCGAAGCCCCAGATGCGCTGCTCGGGGTCGAGCATCGTGTCGTTGTGGCCGTCGGGGCTCTCCAGCTCCACCGACAGGCAGTGCGCGACCACCTCGTCGCCCGGCTTCCAGGAGTGCACGCCCAGGCCGGTCTTGAGCACGACGCCGGACAGGTCGGAGCCGACCACGTGGTACGGCAGGTCGTGGCGCTTGGCCAGCGGGGACATGCGGCCGTAGCGCTCGAGGAAGCCGAAGGTGGAGACGGGCTCGAAGATCGAGGTCCACACGGTGTTGTAGTTGATCGCGCTCGCCATGACCGCCACCAGCGCCTCGCCCGGGCCCAGCTCGGGCAGGGGGACGTCGTCGACGTGCAGGGACTTGCGGGGGTCCTTGTCACGGCTGGCCATGCCCTCGAACATGCCCTGCTCGTCCTTCTTGACGAAGGCAGCGGAGTAGTGGTCGGGGATCTCGAGCGCGGCGTAGTCCTCCGAGGAGGTGTCGCCGGCCATGATCGCGTCGAGGATGTGCTGCACAGGGGCTCCTGGATCGTCTATTCGCTGGACGTCAGCTGGACCTCAGCTGGCGCGGTCGCTGGACAGGGTTCCAGGAATCTACCGGCGGGTAGCGCTCGTGACACCTGCGTGTGACCAATCCGACGGCTGGGGAACGCTGGAGGCATGAAGCTCTCTCGCATGGTCGCCGGGGCGGGCGCCGCCCTCGCCGGCGTCGCCGCCCACGACCTGCTGCAGCGACGCCACTCCCTGCTCAGGGCCTTCCCGGTCCTGGGCCACGGGCGCTACCTCGTGGAGATGATCGGCCCGGAGCTGCGGCAGTACATCGTCGCCTCCAACGACGAGGAGCGCCCCTTCAGCCGGGACCAACGGCGCTACATCTACGCCTCGTCGAAGGGCGTGGACAACTACTTCGGGTTCGGGTCCGACAACGACTTCGAGCACGCGCTGGACTACCCGGTCATCAAGCAGCGCACGTTCAGCGACGTCGTCCCCTCCAGCACGCAGGCCCACCACGGCAGCGACGCCTGGATCCCGGGCGCCAAGGTCCTCGGCGCCGCGCGCGGCCGCCGCCACGCCTTCCGACCCGAGTCGGTGGTCAACAGCTCGGCGATGAGCTTCGGCAGCCTGTCGGCGCCCGCGATCGAGGCGATCAACCGGGGCGCGGCGCTCGGCGGCTTCTGGCAGAACACCGGCGAGGGTGGGCTCTCGCCCCACCACCGTCACGGCGGCGACCTGGTGCTGCAGATCGGCACGGCGTACTTCGGCGTCCGCGACCAGGAGGGTCACTTCGAGCTCGACCGGCTGATGCGGGTCGTCGAGTCCGCACCCGTCCTGGCGGTGGAGATCAAGCTCAGCCAGGGGGCGAAGCCGGGCCTGGGCGGCGTGCTCCCCGCGGCCAAGATCACCCCCGAGATCGCCGAGATCCGCAACGTGCCGCGCGACCGCGACTGCATCAGCCCCTCGCGCCACACCGCCTTCCACGACGTCGACTCGATGCTCGACTTCGTCGAGAACATCGCCGACGCGACCGGGCTGCCGGTGGGGATCAAGTCCGCCGTGGGCGACGAGAGCTTCTGGGAGTCGCTGGCCGAGGCGATGGCCGACGGCCAGCGCGGCGTCGACTTCGTGACGATCGACGGCGGCGAGGGTGGCACCGGCGCGGCGCCGCTGGTCTACGCCGACCACGTCTCGCTGCCGTTCCAGGCGGCCTTCCCGCGCGCGTACTCCGCCTTCGCCCGGCGCGGCCTCACCGACCGCGTGGTCTTCATCGGCTCGGGCAAGCTGGGGCTCCCCGAGAACGCGCTGCTGGCGTTCGCGATGGGGGCCGACCTGGTCAACATCGCCCGGGAGGCGATGCTCGCGGTCGGCTGCCTCCAGACCCTGAAGTGCCACGAGGGCACCTGCCCGACCGGGGTGGCGACGCAGAACCCGTGGCTGACCCGAGCGCTCGTGCCGGAGGTCAAGGCCGAGCGGGTGGCCAGGTACGTCGGTGCGTTCCGTCGCGACCTGTCCAAGCTGGCCGAGTCGGTCGGGGTCAGCCACCCGTCGCTGGTCGGCACCGAGGACATCGAGCTGCTCGACGGACGGGCGAACGCCCGGTCGCTGCGCGAGCTGCTCGGCTACCAGGCCGGGTGGGGACAGCCCAGCCAGGCCGACATGGACGCGGTCACCGCCCTGATGAAGGGACCCCGGCCCGAGCGCGCCCGCGTGCCGGAGCGCGACCCGGGCTGGGCCGTGGACCGGTCGTGACGACCCCCGAGGGCCCGGTCCACCTGAGCCCGTGGTCGGTGCTGCGGGGCACCGTCCACCTGCTCGTCGTCCCGGACGCCGAGACCGGCAAGCAGACGCTGGTCTACGGCGCGAGCGAGGACGGCGCACCGATGGCCGTCGCCTACACCGACCCAGCACTCGGCCTCGAGCGCGCGACCGGCGAGCACCAGGAGCTCGTGGGGGCCGCGGGCTTCGAGGTCGTGGCGCTGCTGCCGGCCGGTTGCGGGCTCTGGATCGACCCGGGCACGCCCGGGTGGACGACGCTGGTGCCCGACACCGTCGAGGGACTGCGCCCCTACGCCGTGCCGGTGCCCGACGGCGTGCACCTGGTGTGGGAGGACTACCCGCCGGTGCCGGAGGCGGCCGCGCTGCGCGCCGCGATGAAGCAGGTGGGGCGGGCCACCCCGGTCGTCGACGCGATCTGGCTGCTCGGGATGCAGGTCGGCGACGCCGCCCGCGAGGGCCTGGTGGTCGTCGGCACCTCCGACGTGGCGACCGCGCTGCCGGCGGTCGCCGAGGCCGTGAGCGCGGTGCTGCCCGAGGTCGCCGAGCGCGGGGCGGAGGTCCGGCTCGCCGCGTTCCCCTCGATGCCGGAGCGGGTGCAGGAGCTGCTGCTGGACCGCCGGCCGGCCTTCACCCGGGTCGGCAACCCCGCCCCCACGCCGCACGCGCGCAGCACCGTTGACCACCTGCGGATGCTGGTGACCCTGGAGGAGGCGCGCGGCAACAGCGTCGTCGGCGGCGACGGCGCGCTGGTCGACGGGCGCCCCGCGGTCGTCATGAAGTACCCCCTCGACCCCGACGCGATCAGCCTCGAGCTGGCCATGCGGGAGGGCCACCGGCTGGTGGACCTGGGCGACCGCTGGGCGGTCGTGTGCGACCACGGCAGCCCGTCGGTCGTCGGCGGCACCGCCGAGCGCGGGCGGCTGGCCCAGCGCATGCAGCGCACCTGGTGGAAGCGCTGGAACCGGAAGCCGCGCGACCCGCTCCCGCTGTGAGGGTCAGTGGTCGCCGTCGGCGGCGGGCTCGACGAGCTCGACCAGCACCCCACCGGCGTCCTTGGGGTGCAGGAAGTTGACCCGGCTGTTGGACGTGCCGCGCCTGGGGGCGTCGTACAGCGTGCGGACGCCGCGCTCGCGCAGGATCGCCGCGACCTGCTCGACGTCGGTGACGCGGTAGGCCAGCTGCTGGATGCCCGGCCCCTTCTTGTCGAGGAACTTCGCGATCGTGCTCTGCTCGTCCAGCGGCGCGAGCAGCTGGATGCACGAGCCGGAGTCGCCGACGCCGACCATCGCCTCGCGGACGCCCTGCTCCTCGTTGGTCTCCTCGTGCAGCACCTTCATGCCGTAGACGTCGCGGTAGAACGCCATCGCCTCGTCGAGGTCGGGCACGGCGACGCCGACGTGGTCGATCGCGGTGAACAGGTGCTCGGGGATGCTCAGGTCGCTCATGCCGCCATCGTCGTACGCCGTGCACGAGGCCGTCGAGGGCGGCCGGGCGACTGTGACCTGTTCCTCAGCACGCCGGGGCTGGTCGCCCCTCCCGCCGGCACCTACCCGTGGGTATCGTCGGTGAGTCCGCCAATCCTCCAGGAGGCTCACATGTCCGGTTCCGTCATCGTCGCTGGGGCCCGCACCCCGATCGGTCGTCTGCTCGGAGGGCTGAAGAGCCAGTCCGCCGCCGACCTCGGCGGCGTCGCGATCAAGGGGGCGCTGGAGAGGGCCGGCGTGTCCGGCGACCAGGTCGACTACGTGGTCATGGGCCAGGTGATCCAGGCCGGCGCCGGCCAGAACCCCGCCCGCACGGCTGCCGTCGCCGCCGGCATCCCGATGAGCGTCCCCTCGATCACGATCAACAAGGTGTGCCTCTCGGGCGTCAACGCGATCGCGATGGCCGACCAGATGATCCGCGCCGGTGAGCACGACATCGTCGTCGCCGGCGGCATGGAGTCGATGACCAACGCCCCGCACCTGCTGCCCAAGTCCCGCGAGGGCTTCAAGTACGGCGACGCCACGCTCGTGGACTCGATGGCCTACGACGCGCTGTACGACCAGACCACCAGCCAGGCGATGGGCCTGCTCACCGAGGAGTGCAACGCCGCGGCGCAGAAGCTCACCCGCGAGGAGCAGGACGAGTTCGCCGCGCAGTCGCACCAGAAGGCCGCCGTGGCGTGGAAGAACGGCGTCTTCGACGAGGAGGTCGTGCCGGTCACGATCTCGGGTCGTGGCGGCGACACCCAGGTCACCACCGACGAGGGCGTGCGCGGGGACACCACCGCGGAGTCCCTCGGCAAGCTGCGCCCGGCCTTCTCCAAGGAGGGCACGATCACCGCGGGCACGTCCTCGCAGATCTCCGACGGCGCCTGCGCGGTCGTGGTGATGAGCAAGGCCAAGGCCGAGGAGCTCGGGCTGACCTGGCTCGCCGAGATCGGCGCCCACGGCCAGGTCGCCGGCCCCGACTCGACCCTCCAGCTGCAGCCCGCCGCCGCGACGGCCAAGGCCTGCGAGAAGGAGGGCATCGCCCCCACCGACCTCGACCTGGTCGAGTTCAACGAGGCCTTCGCCGCCGTCGGCATCGCCTCGGCCAAGGAGCTCGGCATCGACAACGCCAAGGTCAACGTCAACGGCGGTGCGATCGCCCTGGGCCACCCCGTCGGCATGTCCGGCGCCCGGATCGTGCTGCACCTCGCGCTCGAGCTCAAGCGCCGCGGCGGCGGCGTCGGTGCCGCCGCGCTGTGCGGCGGTGGCGGCCAGGGCGACGCCCTGATCGTGAAGGTGCCCTCCGCCTGAGCGCGCGCAGGACGGTCGCCGTCCCCGAGCTGGTCGAGCAGGCCCGCTCGGGGCAGGCGCGCGCCGTCGGCCGGCTGATCTCGCTGGTCGAGGACGGCTCGCCCCAGCTGCGCGAGCTGATGGCTGCGCTCGCCCCGCACGTGGGGCGGGCGCACGTCGTCGGCGTCACGGGGGCGCCTGGCGTCGGCAAGTCGACCTCCACCAACGCCCTCGTGCGTGCCTGGCGTGCCCAGGGCAAGCGGGTGGCGGTCCTCGCCGTCGACCCTTCGTCGCCGTACTCCGGCGGTGCGCTGCTCGGCGACCGCGTCCGGATGGGCGACCACGCCACCGACCGGGACGTCTACATCCGCTCGATGGCCTCCCGCGGCCACCTCGGGGGGCTGGCGTGGGCGGCGCCGCAGGCGGTGCGCGTGCTCGACGCGGCGGGCTTCGACGTGGTGCTGCTGGAGACCGTCGGCGTGGGCCAGAGCGAGGTCGAGGTGGCCGGGGCGGCCGACACCACCCTGGTGCTCCTCGCCCCGGGCATGGGGGACGGCATCCAGGCGGCCAAGGCCGGCATCCTCGAGGTCGGCGACCTCTACGTGGTCAACAAGGCCGACCGGCCCGAGGCGGCGACCGTGCGTCGCGACCTGCGTTCGATGCTGGCGCTGACCGAGCGCCGCGACGCCGACTGGCGCCCGCCGGTGCTGCTGATGTCGGCGCAGTCGGGCGAGGGGGTCGAGCGGGTCACCGACGAGATCGGCAAGCACCTCGACCACGCCCGCGCCGGCGGCGAGCTCGAGCGACGCCGGCTGCGGCGCGCCCGCGCGGAGGTCGAGGCCCTCGCAGTCGACGCGCTGCGCCGGCAGTGGGAGGGCGTGGGCACCGACGGCCGCGTCGACGACCTGGCCGCCCAGGTGGCGCAGGGACGGCTGGACCCCTACGCGGCGGCCGATGCGCTCCTCGGCTAGCCCGACCTCGCTCCGCTGCCGTTACACCCGCGTAACGCCGGGTCACCGCCCCGGAAACCAAGGACTGGGAAGGTCCCTGGCATGTCCGGCGACGCGATGGGCGAGGTGCGCGGCCCGTTCGTCGTGCCGGGGGTGGTCACCGGGTGATCGAGCTCGCCCCGGTCCTCACCGGCTGCCGCATCCTCCTCACCGCCCAGCGGCGCCGCGAGGAGCTGGCCTCGGCCCTGGAGCGGCGCGGCGCCGCGGTGGACCGCGTGCCGACGCTGAGCGTCGTCCGGCACGTCGACGAGGCGGAGCTGCTGCGTCGCAGCGCCGAGCTGGTGGCCCGGCCGCCGGACATCCTGGTGGTCACCACCGCGACCGGCTTCCGGCAGTGGATGGAGACCGTCGAGGCGGCCGGACTGGGCGACCAGGTGCGGGCGGTGCTCTCGTCGACGTACCTGGTCGCTCGCGGTCCCAAGGCGCAGGGAGCCCTGCAGGACGTCGGCCTCGTGGCCGACCGGGCGGCGGAGTCGGAGACGTCGGCGGAGATCCGCGAGTTCCTCGTCGCCGACGGCGTGGCCGGGCGGCGCATCGCCGTGCAGCACCACGGCGCGCTGGACCCGTCGCTGGACGAGGCGTTCCGCGCCGCCGGCGCGGACGTCGTACCCCTCGCCGTCTACAGGTGGGGGCCGCCGCCGGACCCCGAGGCGGTGGCGCGGTCCGCGCGCAGGCTCGGGGCGGGGGAGTACGACGCGGTGGCGTTCACCTCCGCGCCCGCGGCCCTGGCCTGGCTCGACGGACTGCGCGCGGAGGGCGTGCTCGAGCAGGTGCGGACGCGGGTGGACGCCGGGGGGCTGGTGCTCGCGGCGGTCGGCGCGGTGACCGCCGCGCCGCTCGGGTTCGCCGGCCTGCTCGCCCGCCAGCCGGTCCGACCACGGATGGGCGCGCTGGCCCGGCTGCTGATCGAGGAGCTGGGGCACGGCAAGCAGGTGCTGCGGACCCAGGAGGGCGGCCTGCGCGTGCGCGCGGAGGTGGCCACGCTCGACCACCGGCCGCTCGCGGTCCCACCGACGAGCCTGGCGGTGCTGCGCCGCCTGGCGGTGAGCCCGGGCCACGTGGTCTCGCGCGAGGCGCTGCTCGAGGTGCTGCCCGGCGGCTCGCACGACCCGCACCGGGTGGAGGTGGCGGTCGCGCGGCTGCGCGAGTCGCTGCGCGCCTCCGGAGTGGACGCGAGGCTGGTGAGGACCGTCGTGAAGCGGGGGTACCTCCTGGCAGGGGGGACCTGAGGCGAGGTCCCGCCGCGCCCGGGACGTACTTGTGACAACGACCGTTTCCTGTTGCAATGTGGCCGTGACCAGCGCACCGTCCCGGCCGCGGCCAGCGGCGTACCGTCCCCGCCTCGGCGAGCCCCTCGGCCCCGACAGCCTCACCTGGCGCACCCTCGGGGACTGGCGCCTCGCGCTGGTCGGCATGCGCGCCGGCCTGCTGCAGACCATGCACCCCGCGATCGAGAAGGGCGTGCGCGACCACTCCGACTACTTCAAGGGCCCCTTCGACCGGATCTGGCGCTCGGTCCCGCAGATCGTCGGCGTCGTCTACGACGCCGACCGGCTCGGCGTCGCGGCCAAGGTGCGCGACTACCACCGCCCGATCAAGGGCGAGCTCGACACCGGCGAGCGCTACCACGCCCTCGACCCGGACACCTACTACTGGGCGCACGCGACCTTCTTCGAGGCGCAGCTCGCCGCGATGCGCTTCTTCGGCGAGGAGCCCTCCTCGGAGGACAAGGAGCGGCTCTACCAGGAGTCGGTCCAGTGGTGGTCGCTCTACGGCATGTCGCTGCGTCCGGTCCCGCCCGACTACGCCGCGTTCTGCGACTACTGGGACCGGATGTGTGCCGACGTGCTGGAGCACAACCGCTTCAGCCGCGGCACCTTCCGCAAGCGGCGGGGCGCCTTCGGGCCCTCACCCTCCCGGCTCCTGCCCGAGCCGGTGTGGCGGGCGGTCTCGGACCGGGCCTACGACGCCGGGGTGTGGATGATCCGCGGCACCCTTCCGCCGGAGCTGCGCGACCGGATGGGCCTGGGGTGGAGCGAGGCGGACGAGCGCCGGCTGCGCCGGATCGGGTTCCTCACCCGTCACACGGTCGGGCGGCTGCCGCTGCGGTGGCGGCTCGCCCCGCAGGCCGCGTCGGCGTACCGCCGGGAGGGCGTCCGCCCGCCCGGCTGGTGAGGCCGGCCCCCCTGCTGTAAATCGGGGTTACCGTCGCTCATCCCCCGTTGTGACACGTGCGATGCGACCAGAACCCCGCGGAGGCTCGAGCCGGTCGGGGCGGCCGTACGCCGGACCGGTGCGGCCGGCCGCGACTCGGTGGCCTGCTGTTCAGCGGGGTTGTGGTCGCTCCGATCACGTTGCAACACGTGTTGAGCGACCGTAACTCCGATTTACAGCGGGAGGCGGAGGCGCCTCACCAGACGACGCCGCGGTCGACCACCAGGTTGGAGCCGGTGATCGAGGCGGCCTGCTCGGAGGCGAGGAACAGCACCGCGTCACAGACGTCCGAGGGCGGCATGAAGCCCGGGAAGGCGCTGGAGTGCCGGGTCAGCAGGTCCCAGTCGATGTCCTCGGGCAGCTGGGCGGCCGAGCTGTGCGGCATCGTCGTCTCGATGCCGCCGGGGGAGACGCAGTTGACCCGCACCCGGACCTTGGCCAGCTCGATCGCCATCGACCGCATCGCCATCAGCAGCCCGGCCTTGCTGGCGCAGTAGACCGCGTTGTAGCCCTGCGCGGTGAGGGCCGAGATCGAGGCGATCGTGACCACGTTGCCGCGGGACTCGGTCAGGGCGGGGACCAGCGCCTGGGTCAGCAGGACGGGGGCGACGAGGTTGACGTCGAGGTGCAGGTGCAGCGCGTCGGCGGTGATGTCGCCGACCCGGGCGAATCGCTGGACGCCGGCCACGTTGCACAGCACGTCGACGCCGCCGAGCCGTCCGACGGCCTCCTCGGCGAAGGCGCCGAGCGCCGCGGTGTCGCGCAGGTCCACCGCGACCAGGTCGGGGTCGTCGCTGGGGGAGACGTCGCACCCGACGACCCGGCCGCCCTCGGCTCGGAACATCTCCACCAGCGTCGCGCCCACCCCGCCGGCGGCGCCGGTCACCACGACCCGCCTGCCCGCGAACCGGGAGCCAGAACTAGAACGTGTTTCAGTCACGGACGGAGTGTAGGGCGCACGGCCGGGCCCGGCCACCGGTACGGCGCGCCTGAGTGCGCCCGCGCGGCGTACCTGCTAGCAATGACCAGAACTGCCGTCACCTTCCCCCTGCTGACCCCCCACCGGACGGAGCAAGCCCGTGAAGTTCCTCGTGATCGGCGTGGTCGCGCTGTTCCTGGGCTACTGGCTCGTCCAGGACCCCTCCTCGCTGGCCGACATCACCTCCGAGGCGCTGTCCTGGACCTGGGACATGGCGCAGACGGTCTTCGTCGGCATCATGGACTTCTCCAAGCAGCTGCTCTCCTAGCGGGCCGCCATGGCTCTCCGGTTCGAGCTGCGACCCCGCCGCCGCATCGAGGACCAGCTCCTCGAGCAGCTCGGCGAGGAGATCGTGCGTGCGATGCCGCACCACCCGGTCTCGTTCCTGCGTGGGGGCCTCTACCTCCTGCTCGCCGGGCTCTGGACCGTGGCCGTCATCGTCGTCAACGGCCCGGTCGCTGCGCTCCTGCCGGTCTTCCTCTTCCTGCTGCGCGGCGGGTGGCTGCTCCTGGCGGTCTACGAGGACTGGTTCGTGATCACCGACATGCGCATCTTCCGCATCCGCGGGGTGCTCAACCAGCGGGCCGCGGCGATGTCCCTGAGCCGCATCGTCGACTTCACCATGGAGCAGCCGGTGATGGGCCAGCTGCTGGGCTACGGCCACTTCGTGTTCGAGAACGCCGCCCAGGACCAGGGCCTGCGCGAGATCCGCCACCTGCGCGACGTGGTCGCGGTCAACAACCTCATCCAGCAGCTGGTCTTCGAGGCCGGCGGCGGCCCCGCCAAGCACAAGAGGGGCAAGGTGCCCGAGTCCGTCGCGGTCGGCCAGGCCGCGACCGACGGCTCGCCCGTCCCGCAGGAACCGCTCGGCGACCCCGGCGGGTGGGGGACGTACGCCGGCCCGCCCGAGAGCGCGCCCGCCCCGTCGCAGTGGGACGACCCGGACGCCACCGGGCAGATCCCGACCGTGGGCGACGAGGACTGAGCCGTGTCCCGCCGTGCCACCGAGCCGCTGCCGTTCGACCCGATCGACGAGGCCGCCCGCCAGTGGGCCCTGCGCTGGGAGGGCGTGCGGGAGATGCACGCGGTGACCTCGTTGATGCGGGTGCAGCAGCTCGTGCTGGCCCGTCTCGACGAGATCCTCAGGCCGCACGGGCTGAGCTTCGCCCGCTACGAGGCGCTGGTGCTGCTGACCTTCTCCCGGGCGGGCGCGCTGCCCCTGGGCAAGATGGGCCGCCGCCTGCAGGTCCACCCGACCTCGGTCACCTCGATCGTCGACCGGCTGGAGCGCTCGGGCCACGTGGTGCGCCGGCCGCACCCCGAGGACGGGCGCACGGTGCTGGCCGAGATCACCGCCGAGGGCCGCGCGGTCGTGGAGGCCGCCACCGCCGACCTGGTGGCGGCGGACTTCGGTCTGGGCGCGATGGCGCAGGACGACCTGACCCGGCTGTCGCAGATGCTGCGCCCGGTGCGGGCCGCGGCCGGGGACTTCTGAGCCTTTGGGATGATCGTGGCATGACGATGCCGTTCTCCCGTCCTGGCGCGATCGACCTGTCCGCGCTCAAGCAGCCCGCCCCCCGCCCCAGCGGCCCCGCAGGAGGTCCGGGTGCCCCCGCCGGCGGCTCCTACGTGGTCGAGGTGGACGAGCAGAACTTCCAGTCGCTGCTCGAGGCGTCGATGACCGCGCCGGTGGTGCTGGTCGTCTACAGCGCCTCCCGGATGCCCGCCAGCGCCCAGCTCGCCGACGACCTGGCCACGCTGGCCGAGGAGCTCGAGGGTCGCATCGCCGTCGGCCGGGTCGACGCCGACCGGCAGCCCTCGATCGTGCAGGCGATGCAGGTGCAGTCGATCCCGTTCGCCGCCATGGTGCTGCAGGGCCGCCTCGCGCCCCTGCTCCAGGACGCGCCGCCGCTGGCCGAACTGCGCCCGATGATGGGCCAGCTGGTCGAGCAGCTCGCCGGCCAGGGCATGACCGGGCGCCACCAGCCGCTCGGGGCCGTCGAGGAGGCGCCTGCGGAGGAGGGGGAGGAGCCGGCGGCCGACCCGCGCTACGCCCCGGCGGAGGAGGCCCTCATGGCCGGCGACCTCGACACCGCCGTCGCCGAGTACGAGCGGCTGCTCGCCGAGAGCCCCGCCGACGCGGAGGCCCAGGTCGGCCTCTCCCGCGCCCGCCTCATGCAGCGCACCTCCGGGGCCGACCTGACCGCCGCCCGGGAGGCCGCGGCCGCCGCCCCCGACGACGTGGACGCCCAGGTCCTCGTCGCCGACCTCGACCTGCTCGGCGGCCACGTCGACGACGCGTTCCGGCGCCTGCTGGACGTCGTACGCCGCACAGGGGGCGAGGAGCGCACGCAGGCGCGGCTGCACCTGCTCGAGCTGTTCGCCGTGGTGGGCAACGAGGACCCGCGGGTGCTGAGGGCGCGCCGCGACCTCGCCTCCGCGCTGTTCTGAGCCTCGCCGGACCGAACTGGCACGACGCCGTCCCAGATCACCCCCAGGGCTTAGCCCCTTCGCGCTAGGAGCGGAAGGGACCTAGGTCCTGGCGTGCGGCGTTCGGGTCCCGAACCAGGGAGCCGACCGACGAGGATGAGCCGGTGAACCCAGAGACCCAAGCCGGGCTGGGATCGATCGCCGTCCTGCTCTTCGAGGTGCTGTGGTGGGGCGGCCTGGTCCTCGTCCTGGCCCTGCTCGTCACCAGCCAGCTCGCGCGTCGCGCGGAGCGGCACCCGTCGCGAGTCGCGCGACCCCCGCGACGCGGCGGCTCGGGCGAGGTCTCGACCGAGCAGTGGCCGGTGCGGGTCGCGATCGCCCTGGCGGCGGCCGCCGCGGTCCACCTGGTGATGGCGCCCGCGCACGCCGAGGAGGGCGCGGCGCACGTGGTGTTCTTCCTCGTCGCCGGCCTCGGTCAGGTGGCCCTGGCCGGCCTGGTCCTCCTCGCACCCTCCCGCCACCTCCACACGGTCGTGTGGTCCGGCCTCGGCCTGATCGCGCTGTGGGCGCTGAGCCGCACCGTCGGCGTGCTGGGCCCGCGCGAGGCGGTCGGCTCCTGGGACCTGTGCGTGGTGCTGTGGCAGGGCTACACCGTGCTCGAGGCACTGCGGCGCCTGCCGTCGCCGCTGCCGGTCGGCTGGCGTCCCGCCGTCCCCAGGAGCTGGACCCTGGAGACCGCCGGTCTCGCGGGACTGACCGGGCTGGTCCTGGTCGTGCTCCCGTGGAGCGGCGGCCACGGATGAACCTCGAGTGGTGGCAGCTGGGGATGGTCGCCAACGGCGTCATCGCCGCGGCCTACTTCCTGATCTTCAGTGCGATCGTCGTCCCCCTCCTCCGCGGCCAGCAGCTGCGCAAGAACCCGTTGGGCACGGCGACGGCGGCGATCTTCCTGACCTGCGCGGTGCACCACGGCGTGCACGCGGTGCACATGGCGATGCCGGCCTTCGGGCTGGACCTCGTGCAGGGCAACGCGATGCGGGCGGCGTGGTCGTGGCAGCTGGCGGTGTGGGACCTCGTCGGCGCCGTGGTGGCGACGTACTACTGGTCGCTGCGCCGCACCTACGGGTCGCTGATGCAGGGTGCCCAGCTGTTCGAGGACATGTTGCGCCGCGAGGAGCAGGCGCTGGAGATCAACGACACGATCCTGCAGGGGCTCGTGGTGGCGCGGATGGCGCTCGACCTGGGTGAGCGCGACCGTGCGGTCAGCGCGCTGGACAGCTCCATCGGCTCGGCCAGCCACCTGGTCACCGACCTCCTGGGACCCGGCCACCTGCCGCAGACCCGCCTGACCCGGAGGGAGGCGGCGACGATCGAGCCGGGCGGCGGGGTCGTGGACGGCAGGTCGCGCGAGGAGTGAGCGAGAAGCTGCGTGTCGCCATCGTGGACGACACCCCCGACATGCGGCTCCTGGTGCGACTCAGCCTGGAGCTCGACCCCTTCATCGAGGTGGTCGCGGAGGCCGAGGACGGCCGTGGCGCCATCGAGGTCGCCGGACGTCACCAGCCGGACGTGATGCTGCTCGACCTGGCGATGCCGGTGATGGACGGCATGCAGGCGCTGCCGCAGGTCGTCCGCACCAGCCCGCGCACCGTGGTGCTCGTGCTGTCCGGCTTCGCGGCCGGGTCGATGGCCGAGGAGGCGGTCGCCGCGGGGGCCACGGCCTACCTGCAGAAGGGGATCGGGGCCGACGAGCTCTGCGAGCGCGTGTGGCGGGCCAGCGGCCGGCAGCGCCCCGCGTCACCCACGACGGAGCCCGCACCGACGACGTACGCCGCCCAGCCGCGCGGGGAGCAGGACCTCGCGGCGCGGGCGGCCGAGGACGCACCGGTGGGCGTCGTGGTGCTCGGGACGCCGGCCGGGCTGCGGGCCGCCGACTGGCTCGTGCTCTACGTCAACCGGGAGGCTCGTGCGCAGCTCGGGCGCGCCCGCGACCGGGTCGGCGAGCGGGTGTGCCGCGTGGCCCCGGAGCTCGCGGCGGTCCTGGACCGGCTGTGCCGCGGTGAGGCCGACCGGGGGCTGCTGGGCCTCGACGGCGGCACGGTCGAGGTGCGCGCCCGCCGGGCCGGCGACGAGGTCGTGGTCACGCTCTCGCACCAGGACTGACCGGCGCCTCCCGGCGGGGTGGCCGGCATGGTGCCGATGCACCAGGCGGTTCGGGACCTAGGTCGCCCGTGCCCGCGTCCGCCTGCCCCGAGGGCTCGGTGCGGCAGACCATGGACGGGCTTGGTCGGGCAGGTCGGGCAGCTCGGGCGCCCTCGGGGGCGGAGAGGAACGACGATGCACTGGTGGCAGCTGGCCATGGTGGCCAACGCCGTCATCTCCCTTGCCTACTTCCTGATCTTCGGCGCGATCATGCTCCCGCTCATCCGTGGCGGGCAGGTGCGCGAGAACCCCCTGGGCACGGCGACGGCGGCGATCTTCCTGACCTGCGCGGTGCACCACGGCGTGCACTCGGTGCACATGGCCATGCCGATGTTCGGGCTGGACCTCGAGCGCGGGATGGCGATGCGCCAGGCGTGGACGTGGCAGCTGGCGGTGTGGGACCTCGTGGGCGCGGTCGTGGCGACGTACTACTGGTCGCTGCGCCGCACCTACGGCGACCTGATGCGGGGGGCCCAGCTGTTCGAGGACATGTTGCGCCGCGAGGAGCAGGCGCTGGAGATCAACGACACGATCCTGCAGGGCATCGTGGTGGCGCGGATGGCGCTCGACCTCGACGACCGTGACCGGGCGACCTCGGCGCTGGACAGCTCGATCGCCTCCGCCAGCGATCTGGTCACCGACCTCCTGGGACCGAGCCACCGGCTCACCCAGCGGATGACCCGGACCCGGGCGGCCACGATCGACCAGACGACCGACCGGACCAGGCCCCCGAGCCATGGTCGGGGCGAGGAGGGGTGAGGCCCAAGATGCGCGTGGCGATCGTCGACGACACCCCCGACGTGCGGCTGCTGGTGCGCCGCAGCCTCGAGCTCGACCCGGACATCGACGTGGTCGCGGAGGCTGCCGACGGCCGGGCGGCCATCGAGATCGCCGCGCAGCACCGTCCCGAGGTGATGCTGCTCGACCTCGCGATGCCGGTGATGGACGGGCTGCAGGCGCTGCCGCACGTGGTCGAGGCCAGCCCCGACACCGCGGTCGTGGTGCTGTCCGGGTTCTCGGCCACCGCGATGGCCGAGCAGGCGATGGCGGCCGGGGCCAGGGGGTTCGTCCAGAAGGGCATCCCGGCCCAGGACCTGCGTGCACGCGTCCGGCACCTGTGCGGCCGGCCGGCTGCCGAGCGGCCCTCCGCCGCGGCGCCGGCTCCGGTGGACCCGCCCGTCCCACCCGAGGCGGCCGAGGTGGAGAAGCTGCGCTCCGCCCTCGCGCGGACCGCCCACGAGCTGCGCTCGCCGGTCACCGTCATCTCGGGGCTGGTGGCGCTGGCCGGGCAGTCGGCGAGCCTCCCGGAGGAGCAGCGCCGCGAGACCGAGGCCGCCCTGCTCCGCCAGACCGAGGTGCTGCAGCGGCTGGCCGGCGACCTCGAGACGGCGGTGCAGTCGCAGCGCGGCTCGCTGCTGGTCGAGCTGCAGGACGTCGAGGTCACCCAGGTCGTGCGCAGCGCGGTCGCCGCCGCGGGGATGGAAGGCTCGGTCGACGTCCTCTCCGACCCGGTCGTCGTCGCCCGGGCCGACCCCTCGCGGCTGACGCAGATCGTGACCAACCTGCTCACCAACGCGGCGAAGTACGCCGACCCGCCCTACGAGGTGCACGTGGCCCGAGCCGGCGACGAGGCGGTGGTCAGCGTGGCCGACCGCGGGGACGGGGTGCCGGAGGCGTTCCGGCCGCTGTTGTTCGAGGAGTACACCCGCGCCCGGGACGACGGCCGCGGCACCGGGCTGGGCCTGTTCGTGGTGCGGTCGCTGGCCGAGGCGCAGGGCGGGTCGGTGGACTACCAGCCGCGGCTGGGTGGCGGCTCGCTGTTCACCGTCCGCCTCCGGGGCGCCCGGCCCGCTCAGACCGGTCGACCGGACTCGGTGTAGACCGGGCCGGACCCCGCCGCGAGGGCGGCCAGCGCGGAGTCGATGCGGCGGGCGGTGAAGTCCGCGCAGCGGTGGTGCACCTCGGCGGCGGTGCACCACGCGGCCTGTCGGATCTCGCGGGCCTGCGGCCGGATCGACTCGACGATCGAGGGGTCGTGGACACCGCCGTCGAAGACCAGGCACACCGCGTCGTCCCAGCCGCCCCACGGCGGGAGCCAGTCGGTGAGCAGGAGGGCGCCCGGCTCGACCTGCAGGGCGAGCTCCTCCTCGACCTCGCGGTAGGCCGCCACCCGGGGCGACTCGTTGACCTCGACGACGCCACCGGGGAGGTCCCAGTCCTGCTTGTAGGTCAGGTTGCACAGCAGCACCCGGCCCTCGGTGTCGCGCAGCAGCACCTGGGAGATGCCGCGCTTGCGGGGCAGGAAGGAGTTGAGCAGCGCCCGGAACCCCCGGCCGCCCCGGCTGACCGGCGCGTCGGTGTGCAGCCGGGCGAACACCACCCGGTCGAGCCGCCCGTCGGCGCCCTCGACGGCGCCGCGGCGCACGCCCTCGCGCTGCAGCCCGCTCCACGTCGCGATGCGTGCCGCCTGCTCGTCGTCGGGGTCCACCAGCGCTTCGACGCGGGCCTGCTTGAGGTCCTCGAGGGCGACGCGGACCCGCTCGCGCACCGCCGCGCTGGCGGCCTCGAACCCCGCCGCCTGCAGCTCGTGGGACCAGCTCACCCGCGAGACACCGTTGCCGACCGGGTCCAGGCGCACACCGTCGCCGAAGGGGTTGTCGGTCACGCCTCGACCCTAGCGGTGCGGCGGCGACGGGCCCGGTGGACCGTCAGCCCTCGTAGCGCAGCCACACCGAGCTCAGCGCCGGCACCATCACCCGCGCCGAGGCCGGCAGGCCGTGGCTCGGGTCGTCGGTGGCCTCGACCCCGCCCAGGTTGCCCTCGCCGGCACCGCCGTACTCGCCGGCGTCGGTGTTGAGCACCTCGGTCCACCGGCCCGCGAACGGCAGCCCGATCGTGTAGTTGTGGTGGCCGACGCCGGAGAAGTTGGTCAGGCAGGCCAGCAGGTTGCCGTCCTGGTCGCTGCGCAGCCAGGAGAAGACGTTGCCGTTGGCGTCGTTGGCGTCGATCCAGCGGAACCCCTCCGGGTCGGAGTCGAGCCGCCACATCGCCGGGTTGTCCTTGTAGCGCGCGTTGAGGTCGTCGACCAGCCGCAGCAGACCTGCGTGCATCGGGTCGTCGAGGTGCCACCAGTCGAGGTCGCGCTGCTCGGCCCACTCGCGGTCCTGGCCCAGCTCGCAGCCCATGAACAGCAGCTGCTTGCCGGGGTGGGCCCACATGTACGAGAGGTACGCGCGGAGGTTGGCCAGCTGCTGCCAGCGGTCGCCCGGCATCTTGCGCAGCAGGGAGCCCTTGCCGTGGACCACCTCGTCGTGGCTGATCGGCAGGCAGTAGTGCTCGGCGTAGGCGTACATCATCGCGAACGTCATCTGGCCGTGGTGGTAGCCGCGGTAGATCGGCTCGTGCGCGACGTAGCCGAGGCTGTCGTGCATCCAGCCCATGTTCCACTTCAGCGAGAAGCCGAGGCCGCCGAGGTGGGTCTCGCGAGTGACGCCCGGCCAGGAGGTCGACTCCTCGGCGACGGTGACCGCGCCGGGGTTGCGGCGAAGCGCGGTGGCGTTCATCTCCTGCAGGAACGAGACCGCCTCGAGGTTCTCCCGGCCGCCGTAGATGTTGGGCGACCACTCGCCCTCGTTGCGGGCGTAGTCGAGGTAGAGCATGCTCGCGACCGCGTCGACGCGCAGGCCGTCGGCGTGGAACTCCTCCAGCCAGTACAGCGCGCTGGCGACCAGGAAGTTGCGCACCTCCGCGCGACCGAAGTCGAAGATGTAGGTGCCCCACTCGGTGTGCTCGCCGCGCTGGGGGTCGGGGTGCTCGTAGAGCGGCGTGCCGTCGAAGCGCGCGAGCGCGAACTCGTCCTTGGGGAAGTGCGCCGGCACCCAGTCGAGGATCACGCCGATGCCGGCGGCGTGGAAGGAGTCGATGAGGAACCGCAGGTCGTCGGGATCGCCGAAGCGCGAGGACGGCGCGAAGTAGGACGTCACCTGGTAGCCCCACGAGCCGCCGAACGGGTGCTCCATCACCGGCAGCAGCTCGACGTGGGTGAAGCCCCGGTCGCGGACGTAGTCGACCAGCTCGGTCGCCAGCTCGCGGTAGGAACGGCCCTGCTTCCACGAGCCGAGGTGCACCTCGTAGACCGACATCGCCTCGCGGTAGGGCTCCTTGGTGGCGCGGTCGGCCATCCAGTCCGCGTCACGCCACTCGTAGGCCGACTCGTCGACCACGCTGCCGGTGGCCGGCGGCACCTCGGTGCGCCGGGCCATCGGGTCGGCCTTGTCGCGCCACTGGCCGTCCGCGCCCAGGACGGAGTACTTGTACGTCGTGCCCGCGCCCACGTCGGGCACGAACAGCTCCCACACCCCCGAGACCCCCATCTGGCGCATCGGGTGCTCGCGGCCGTCCCAGGAGTTGAAGCTGCCCTTGACCCGCACCGCGCGCGCGTTGGGCGCCCACACCGCGAACGAGGTGCCGGTGACGGTGCCGAAGGGACCGTCGTAGCGCTGCACGTGCGAGCCCAGCACGTCCCACAGCTGCTCGTGGCGGCCCTCGTTGATCAGGTGGAGGTCCATCTCGCCGAGCGTGGGGAGGTAGCGGTAGGCGTCGTCGACCACGTGCGGGAGGCCGTCGCCGTAGACGACCTCGACGCGGTAGTCGGGGACCTCCGACATGCCCAGCTCGCCGGACCACACCCCGTGCTCCAGGTGGGCCAGGGGCACCCGCTGGTCGCCCACCAGCACCGTGACGGCGTCGGCCAGCGGCTTGAGGACGCGCACGGTGACGCCGTCCTCGTGCGGGTGCGCGCCGAGCACGGAGTGCGGGTCGCCGTGGCGGCCCTCGGCGAGCAGGGACAGGGCGTCACCGGCCACGATCGGGTCGGTGCGCGTGGGCTGGGTGGGTGGTTTCGGCATGGTGGGACCTCCCGGTCGGGTCAGTGGTCGGCGAGCCGGCGCAGGGCGGCGAGGGGGATGGGCAGCCAGGCGGGTCGGTTGCGGGCCTCGTAGACCGCCTCGTAGACCGCCTTGTCGACGGCGTAGGCGGTCAGGAGCGCCTCGTCGAGGTCCTCGACCCACACCTCGTCGTAGCCGGTGAGGAACGCGTTGGTGTTGCGCGAGGCCCACTCGCGGGCATCCTCCCCGGCGGTCTGGTCGTCGTCGCCGACGGCGTCGACGCGGTCGCGCAGCCCGGCCTCGGCGGCGTAGTCGAAGGACCGCAGCATGCCGGCGACATCGCGCCACGGGCTGTCGGGGCGCCTGCGCTCCTCCAGCGGCTTGGCGGGCTCGCCCTCGAAGTCGATCAGCTTCCAGCCGCGAACCGTGCGCAGCGTCTGGCCGAGGTGCAGGTCGCCGTGGACGCGCTGGATGCTCACCGGCCCCGGCACGGAGCGGACGGCGTCCAGCAGCGGCCGCAGCGACGGCGCGAGCTCGGCGACCTCGGGCACGGCGCTCGAGGCGGCCTCGAGCCGGCCGAGCATGGCGTCGGCGAGGACGGCGAGGTCGGACTCGCCCCACTGCTCGGTCCCGAAGGCGTGGGCCATCGCCTCGTGCACCTCGGCCACCGCGACGCCGAGCCGGTGGGCCTCGCCGGCGAAGTCGCCGCCGGAGCTGCGCGCGGTGGTCTCGTCGTCGGCGAACAGCGTGCGGAGGCTGGCCAGGGCCAGCCCCCAGCCGTCGCTGGCGGTGGTGAGGAACTGCTGGAGGATGCCGAGCTGGAGCGGCTCGCCGGAGTTGTCGCCGCCGTCGGCCTCCATCCAGCCGAAGAGGGTGGCGACGTGCTCGCTCTCGGCCTCGGTGAGCGCCCTGAGGATCTCGATGTCGGGGTTGACGCCGGGGGTGACCCGGCGGAAGAGCTTCATCATCGCGGCCTCGCCGAAGAAGACCGAGCTGTTGCTCTGCTCGCCGCTGAGCAGCGTCGAGCGGGCCTCGGGGTCGAGATCGGGCTCACCGACGACGCGGAAGCGCACGGCGTCCGGATCGTCCCCGTCCTCGCCGCGGTCGATGAACCCGTGCAGCCACAGCGCCATCGCGTGGTGGTCGTGCACCGCGTCGTAGGCGTGCACGGTGCCGAGCTCCTCGTCGGTCCACGACCCGATCAGGGCGTGGGCGAGGTCCTCGCGCGGCTCGGCGTAGTAGGACAGCGGCACCTGGTAGTGGTCGCGGCCCTTCCCGTCCGGCGAGGTGACCTCGATGACGAACACCCGCACGGCGGGGTCACCGGCGCCCGGCATGGTCAGCCGCCGCACGCTGTGGATCTCCACCTCGCGCCCCTTGCCGGCGTACCACCGGGCGGTGGGGAGGTAGGCCGCGAGCTTCGCGATCCGCTCTGACATGTCGGTCACCGTCACGCGGGACCTCCTCCCGCATCGATGCGGGCCGAGGAGGGCAGGCGGAACCAGTAGAAGCCGTAGCCGCTCAGCGTCAGCAGGTAGGGCAGCTCGCCGATCTGCGGGAACCGCGCGCCACCGAGCAGTTCCACGGGGACGACACCCTCCCAGCGGCGCAGGTCGAGCTCGACCGGCTGTGCGAAGCGCGACAGGTTGTTGACGCACAGGACGGTGTCGCCGTCGTACTCGCGGGCGAAGGTCAGCACGCTGGAGTTGGAGCCGCCGAGGTCGCGGAAGCCGCCGAGACCGAAGGCGGGGTGGTTCTTGCGCACGTGCAGCATGCGGCGCGTCCAGTGCAGCAGCGAGGAGGCGTTCTCCATCTCGGCCTCGACGTTGACGCGCTGGTGGCCGAACACCGGGTCCTGGATGACCGGCAGGTGCAGCCGGCCGGGCGTGACCTTGGAGAAGCCGGCGTTGCGGTCGGCGGTCCACTGCATCGGGGTGCGCACGCCGTCGCGGTCACCGAGCCAGATATTGTCGCCCATGCCGATCTCGTCGCCGTAGTAGAGCACCGGCGAGCCGGGCAGCGAGAGCAGCAGCGCGTTGAACAGCTCGATCTGGTTGGTGTCGTTGTCCAGCAGCGGCGCCAGCCGGCGCCGGATGCCGATGTTGGCCTTCATGCGGGGGTCCTTGGCGTACTCGCCCCACATGTAGTCGCGGTCCTCGTCGGTGACCATCTCGAGGGTCAGCTCGTCGTGGTTGCGCAGGAAGATGCCCCACTGGCAGTTGTCGGGGATCTCCGGGGTCTGCTCCATGATCTCCGAGATCGGGAAGCGCGACTCACGTCGCACCGCCATGAAGATGCGCGGCATCACCGGGAAGTGGAAGCACATGTGGCACTCGTCGCCACCGACCTCGAAGTCGCCGAAGTAGTCGACGACGTCGGAGGGCCACTGGTTGGCCTCGGCCAGCAGCACCCGCCCGGGGTAGTTGGTGTCGACGAACTCACGGACCTTCTTGAGCAGGTCGTGGGTCTCCTTGAGGTTCTCGCCGTTGGTGCCCGGTCGCTCGTAGAGGTAGGGCACCGCGTCGAGCCGGAAACCGTCGAGGCCCATGTCGAGCCAGAACGACATCGCCTCGAGCATCGCGTCGTGGACCGCCGGGTTGTCGAAGTTCAGGTCCGGCTGGTGGTGGAAGAAGCGGTGCCAGTAGTACTGCTGGCGGACCGGGTCCCAGCTCCAGTTGGAGGGCTCGGTGTCGACGAAGATGATCCGCGCCTCGGAGTAGAGGTCGTCGGTGTCGGACCAGACGTAGAAGTCGCCGTAGGGACCCTCGGGGTCGCGGCGGGACTCCTGGAACCACGGGTGCTGGTCGCTGGTGTGGTTCATGACGAAGTCGATGATCACCTTGATGCCGCGCTCGTGCGCGGCGTCGAGGAACTCGTGGAAGTCCTCGACGGTGCCGATGTCGGGCAGGATCGCGGTGTAGTCGGCCACGTCGTAGCCGCCGTCGCGCAGGGGGCTGGAGAAGAACGGCGGCACCCACAGGCAGTCGACGCCGAGCCACTGCAGGTAGTCGAGCTTCTCGGTGAGGCCCTTGAAGTCGCCGGTGCCGTTGCCGTCGGCGTCGTAGAACGACCGGACGAGGACCTCGTAGAAGACCGCGGTCTTGAACCAGTCGGGCGTGGCGTTGATCGGCTCGTAGGACGGGCTCGGTGGCGCCACGGGCTGGCTGGAGTCTGCGGGGGTCGGGATGGGGGGCTGGTCTGCCATCAGGCCTGGGCGCTCCTCACGGTCAGGATGTGGGCCGGTTCGTAGTAGGGGTCGAGCCGCACGTAGTTGTGCTCGCCCCAGGTCCAGGCCTCGCCGGTGACCTCGTCGTGGACGACGAACCGGTCCTGCCAGTCCATCCCGAGCGATGGCAGGTTGAGGTGGACGGTGGTCTCGTGGGTGTGGTGGGGGTCGACGTTGACCACCACGATGACCGTGTCGCGAACCCCGTCGGTGACGATGGTCTTGGAGAACACGACCACGGCGTCGTCGTCGGAGGTGTGCACGCGCACGTTGCGCAGCTCCTGCAGCGCCGGGTGGGCGCGGCGGACGTGGTTGAGCATCGTCACGTACGGCGCGAGCGTGCGTCCCTGTGCCTCCGCGGCCTTCCAGTCGCGGATGCGGATCTGGTACTTCTCCGAGTCGAGGTACTCCTCCGACCCCGGTCGCACCGCGACGTTCTCGCACAGCTCGAAGCCGGCGTACATCCCCCACGCCGGCGACCCGGTCGCGGCCAGGACGGCACGGATCTTGAACGCCGGGCGCCCGCCCTCCTGCAGGTAGGCGTGGAGGATGTCGGGGGTGTTGACGAAGAAGTTGGGGCGCAGCACGTGCGGGGTCTCGTGGGAGACCTCGTCGAGGTAGGTCTCGACCTCCGTGCGGCTGTTGCGCCAGGTGAAGTAGGTGTAGCTCTGGTGGAACCCGACCATCCCCAGGGCTCGCATCATCGCCGGCTTGGTGAAGGCCTCGGACAGGAAGATCACGTCCGGGTCGGTGCTGCGGATCTCGCCGAGCAGCCGCTCCCAGAACGCCACCGGCTTGGTGTGCGGGTTGTCGACCCGGAACACCCGGACCCCGTGGTCCATCCAGTGCCGCACGACCCGCAGCACCTCGGCGTAGATGCCCTCCGGGTCGTTGTCGAAGTTGATCGGGTAGATGTCCTGGTACTTCTTCGGCGGGTTCTCCGCGTAGGCGATCGTGCCGTCGGCGCGGGTGGTGAAGAACTCCGGGTGCTCGGTCGCCCACGGGTGGTCGGGGGCCGCCTGCAGGGCCAGGTCCAGCGCCACCTCGAGGCCGAGCTCGCGGGCGCGGGCCACGAAGTGGTCGAAGTCCTCGATCGTGCCGAGGTCGGGGTGCACGGCGTCGTGGCCGCCCGCGGGGGACCCGATGGCCCACGGTGACCCGACGTCGTCGGGGCTGGGCGCCAGGGTGTTGTTGCGGCCCTTGCGGTTGACGTGACCGATCGGGTGGATCGGCGGCAGGTAGACGATGTCGAAGCCCATGTCGGCCACCGCGGGCAGCCGCTCGGCGGCGGTGCGGAACGTGCCCGAGACGACCTTGCCGGTCCGCTCGTCCACGGTGGCGCCCTCGGAGCGCGGGAACAGCTCGTACCAGGAGCCGTACAGCGCCAGCCGGCGGTCGACGAACAGCGGGAAGGGCCCCTCGACGGTCACCAGGTCGCGCAGCGGCTCGCGGGTGAAGACCTCGTGCACGGCGGGGGACAGGCCGGCACCGAGCCGCACCGCGTCGGGCCGCGTGGCGTCCTGCAACCCGGCGATCGCGTCCTGGAGCACCTGGGCGGCGTCGGGGTCCTCCGCACCGTGCTCGTCGACCCAGCGCCGGAGCAGCAGCTCGCCCTCGGTGAACATCAGCTCGGTGTCGATCCCGGCGCCGACCTTGATCTCGGCGTTGTGCTCCCAGGTGGCGAACGGGTCGCCCCAGGCGTGGATCTCGAAGGCCCAGGGACCCGGCTCGTCCGGACGCACCGAGGCCGTCCAGCGGTCTGGCACGTCGGAGCCGTCGAGGCGCATCCGCACCGGGGGACGGCGGGTGCCGTCGGGTGCGACCAGCACCACCTCCGCGCTGAGCGCGTCGTGGCCCTCGCGGATCACCGTCGCGGTGATCGCGAGCTCCTCACCGACCGCGGCCTTGGCGGGATGGGCGCCCCCGGCGAGCTGGGGCATGACGTCGAGGACGGGGATTCTTCCGACCATGGACCCACCCTGCCCAAACCCGCCGGGAGCATGCAAACACCGCGTCGGTCAGCGGCCGAAGACCTCCAGCTCGGCGGCGTGGACGATCGAGCCGCGGTCCGACCCGGTCTTGCAGTCGGTGTCGTTGAGCGGGTCGTTGTCGATCTCGCCGGCGTAGCCCGCGAACCCGGTGCACTGGTTCTCCAGCGCCACGAGCCGCACGTGCGTGGCCGGCACCGCCGAGGTGAGCCGGAAGGTGCGGGCGTTGAGCGTGGGGGCCGTGGGACGGGGACGCACGCTCGGGAACGCCGCGTCGCCGCTGGTGAACACGCGCCTCCACCTGGCGCGCGAGGTGGCGCACGCCTTGGTGCAGACGTCGATGCCGAACTTGCGCAGCGCGGTGAAGCGGGACCCCGAGTCGGGGTCGTCCTGCGCGAGCGGGAGGTCGCTCGGGCTCGCGGGTGCGGGCGTGAGCATCGCGCTGACCAGGAACCGCGAGATCTTCTGCGGCCGGCTGCCGGCCAGGTCGACGACCACGTAGGGGTGCTTGCCCCTCTCGTCGACGTTGCCGTCCACGACGCCGGCCCAGTTGGTGGCCTCGGTGGCGTCGATGAGGTACGACGGGTTGAGGCTGCCGCTGCTGCTGCCCACGACCTTCGCCCCGTTGGCCCTGCCGGCGAGGTTGCGGCTGACCGTGAAGCGGACCGACTGGGTCCGCTTGCCGGGCCGCACCGTGAAGCGCACGCGCTGCAGCCCGCTGCGGGTGCTCTGCACGATGCCCCGGTAGGTGCCGGGCGCGAACGTGTCGACGGCGTCGAGCTTGGTCGCCGACAGGGTGTCGGCCACGGGGGTCGCCCGCGCCTCGTAGGTGCCGACGAAGAAGCGGCCGGGCACGGTGCGGCCGTTGGCCAGGCGCAGCGAGAAGCGGACCTTGCGGCTGCCCTTCGGCGTCGCGAAGCTCGGGATGGGCTGGTTGCCGTCGGCGGTGCGGGTCTTGGCGCGCACGCCCATGCCGCTGCGGGCGAAGGCCTTCCACATCACCCCCCGGTCGACCCCGCCGAACCGCATCCGGTCGGCGGCGAGCATCGCGTCGCGGGCGTCGAGCATGCTCGTGGCGCCCTGCTGGAGCAGGAAGGCGTCGAAGACCAGCTGGATCCAGCGCCGGTTGCCCGGGCACCGGGAGGCCGGCAGGGGCGACTGGTTCCCCTTGCCGCGCGCGCAGCGCAGCTGCAGCGACTTGTTCGCGTAGGGGTACTTGCGGTTCCACTTCTTCACCAGCGCCTGGCGGACCCGCCAGTTGGTGGCGTTCCAGATCTCGCCGTCGGCGTGGACCTCGGGCCCGGTGGAGTCGAAGCCGTACTCGCCGTAGGTCAGCGGGTTGTGGTTGATCGAGTAGTCGCGGATGGCGACCGCCTTGTTGCCGGTCGCGTAGAGGCCGACCGCCCACGGGTTGCCGCCGTTGCGGTAGCCGTGGCTGAACATGTACTCGCCGGCGGTCAGGTCGCCCCAGGACTCGCCCATCGCGCCGCCCTGCTCGGAGGTCAGGCCCTCGTCGGGGCCGCCGACCATGCGGTTGCTGATCGCGTGGGTGTACTCGTGGCCGACGATCCCCATGTCCATCCCGCCGTCGGTGCAGGGGGAGTAGAACGACCCCGCGATCGGCTGGAAGAGGTACTGGTTGGTGATGCCGGGGACGCCGTCCTGCAGCGCGATCTGGTTGGCGTTGTCGCGGCCGAGGTACGACGGCTGGCCGCCGGTGAGCGCTCCGGCCTGGGCGTTGCCGATCTCGGCGTCACCGCCGGCGCCGCCACGACCGAAGTTGCTGGTCTGCAGGTTGTAGTTCTGCTCGGTGAAGCCGAGGAAGTAGGCGTAGTCGTGCATCCGGTTGTGCGCCACGAACAGGTTGGTCACCGAGGCGTCGATGTCGTTGCCGCCCGGGACGAGGTTCGTCGGGTCGCACTTGGAGTTGTTCCAGGCGTCGGTGAACTTGGTGGTGTAGTCGCGGGTCAGGGAGATCGGCGCCTGGAGGAGGCCGCCCGGCGTCAGCGGGCTGGCCCACGCCTCGTGGGTGTTGGCGTTGTTGCCGATGGTGGTGTGCGTCGACTGACCGGTCGAGGGGTCGACGTCCCACGGGACGCGCGAGGCGAGGTTGTCCCACGGGCCGGTGGGCTCGGTGCAGCCGTCGCCCGCGAGGAAGCAGCCGACCACGGAGTTCCTCGGCGTCGTCCGGTCGAACACCGGGGTGGGGTTGGCGTCGAAGTAGCGCCAGCGGGCCTGGGCGTCGGTGGAGGTGCTCGGCGTCTCCTGCTCGGACAGGGTGACCGCGGCGAGGTACTGGTCGGGGCCGATGAAGGGCACCGTCGGGGCGTCGAAGGGGCAGACCTGCACCGAGTAGGTGCCCTTGGGCAGCGCGCCGCCGGGGGCGTAGCTGGCGGTCTCGGGGCTGGTGCCGGTGTCACCGGTGGTGAGCAGCGCGCCGCCGGGACCGAAGAGCTTCAGCTCGATGTCGTTGGTCGGGATCGCGACCCCGGCGGCGGCGTCGATGCGCCGGGTCGTGCTGTCCGAGACCGCGAAGTCGTGCTTGGGTCCGCACGAGGTCGCGGTCACCGAGCCCTGGAAGCTCTTGACGTCGTTGGCCTGGTCGACCTTGTTCTCGCGGTAGAGCACGTCGCCACTGACCGCGTCGACCAGCGAGGTGTACGCCGCGACCGAGCCGCCCTGCACGTCCACGACGTTGGCCTCGACGACCGGACGCACCGAGCCGTCGGCCAGTGCGACCACCCGCGGACGGGCGAGCTGCAGCTGGGCGAACCCGGGGACGCGGATCCGGGTCCAGCCCTTGCTGACCACGGCGTCGGAGAGGTCGGGCAGGGAGACCTTGACGCCCAGGTCGGTGGCGGCCTTGACCCAGCCCTCGACGGGGCTCAGGACGGCGGCGGCCGGCGTGCCGGACGCCTTGACCAGCGAGGAGGAGACGTAGGCGATCTCGCCGCGGGCGACGCCGACGGTGACCATGCTGCCGAGCGCGGTCGAGATGCCGCCGAAGCGCTGGCGGAAGAGGACGGCGCGGGCCCTGCTCTGGGCGAACCGTTGCGCGTTGACCAGCTCGAGCGCGTCGACCTGTGCGGCGGTGAGACCGAGGACCGAGGCGTGCCGGCGCAGCCACGTGCGCGCCGCCACGGCGGGCTCGGAGCTGGTCGCCCGGCCCAACGAGCCGGAGCGCGGCAGGATCGAGGCCGGCGTGCCGAAGCGGTTCCACCGGACCTGGGCCGCGAGCCCGGACGCGGCGCGGCGCTGGGTGAGCGAGGGCAGCGCGCTGCCGCGGCGGTCGAGGTCGGGCATCGCGAGCGGGGTGTCGCCGAGGACGCGCACCTCGTCGAGGCTCCTGGCGACCGCGTGCAGGCCGGGGACGCCCGGCAGGTCGACGGCCCCGGCCGGTGTCACCAGCCCGAGGCAGACCGCTCCGACGGTGACGCCGGCAGTGAGGGTCAGGGGCAGGGCACGTGGCTTCACCAGGGGGCTCCCGAGGGTGGGGGGACAGGTCGAACCCGCACCGTGGACGGTGTCGGTGCGGGCGCTCCCTCAACGAGCGAGGTCGTGCGGTCGTTACGTCGGTGAACTGGATCGGTTCCCATGTGGCGTTACCTTGGATCGATCCAACAATCTGGGCTAGCGTGACGTCCGTGCGTGCCATCCGACGATTCACCGTCCGCCCCGTCCTGCCCGAGGCCCTGCTCCCGCTGGGGGAGCTGGCCGGCAACCTGAGGTGGTCCTGGCACCCCCCGACGCAGGACCTGTTCGCCTCGATCGACGAGGACCTGTGGCGGCGCAGCCGCTTCGACCCGACCCGGATGCTGGGCCTGGTCCCCCACGTCCGGTTCGAGGAGCTGGCGCAGGACGAGGACTTCCGTGCCCGCCTCGACGCCGTCCACCGCGACCTGCGCGACTACCTCGAGGAGCCGCGCTGGTTCCAGGGGCTCCCGGACGGCGCGCCGCGCGGCATCGCGTACTTCTCGCCGGAGTTCGGCATCACCGCAGCCCTCCCGCAGTACTCCGGCGGCCTCGGCATCCTGGCGGGTGACCACCTCAAGTCCGCCAGCGACCTGGGCGTGCCGATCATCGGCGTCGGCCTGCTCTACCGCCACGGCTACTTCAAGCAGTCGCTGTCCCGCGAGGGCTGGCAGCAGGAGCGCTACCCCGTCCTCGACCCCGACGAGCTGCCGATCTCGGTGCTGCGCGACACCGACGGCTCGGTGGCCAAGGTCACCGTCGGGATGCCCGAGGGCCAGACCGCGACCGCGCGCATCTGGGTCGCGAACGTCGGCCGCGTGCCGCTGCTCCTGCTCGACACCGACGTCGAGGAGAACACCGAGGTCCTGCGCGACATCACCGACCGGCTCTACGGCGGCCAGACCGAGCACCGACTGCGCCAGGAGATGCTGCTCGGCATCGGTGGTGTCCGCGCGATCCGCATGTTCACCCGCCTCACCGACCGGCCCGCCCCCGAGGTGTTCCACACCAACGAGGGCCACGCCGGCTTCCTCGGTCTCGAGCGCATCCGCGAGCTCACCGAGGACCACGGCCTGGACTTCGACGCCGCCCTGGAGGTCTCGCGGGCCGGCACGGTCTTCACCACCCACACCCCGGTGCCCGCCGGCATCGACCGGTTCCCGCGCGACCTGGTCGCGCAGTACTTCGGCGGCGACAACGCCACGCCCGGCGTCCCGGTCGAGCGCATCCTCGGCCTCGGCACCGAGAGCTACGAGGGCGGCGATCCCGGCGTCTTCAACATGGCGGTGATGGGCTTCCGCCTCTCCCAGCGCGCCAACGGCGTCTCGCAGCTGCACGGCCACGTCAGCCGCGGCATGTTCGGCGGTCTGTGGCCGGCCTTCGACGAGTCCGAGCGGCCGATCGGCTCGATCACCAACGGCGTGCACGCCCCGACCTGGGTGGCCCGCGAGATCTTCGACCTGGCCCGCGAGATGGGCGTCCAGCCGGACAGCTCGCCGAGCGCCGACACCCCTGAGCGCGTCTTCGAGGTCGCCGACCAGGTCTCCGGCCGGCGCATCTGGGACATCAAGCGCACGCTGCGCGAGCGCCTGGTCCTCGACGCCCGCCGCCGGCTGCGCGAGTCCTGGCTCGAGCGCGGCGCCAACAACGCCGAGCTCAAGTGGATCGACGGCGCCCTCGACCCCGACGTGCTGACGATCGGCTTCGCCCGCCGCGTGCCGTCCTACAAGCGGCTCACGCTGATGCTGCGCGACCCCGAGCGGCTGAAGTCCCTGCTGCTCGACCCCGAGCGCCCCATCCAGCTGGTGATCGCCGGCAAGGCCCACCCCGCCGACGACGGCGGCAAGCGCCTGATCAACGAGATCGTCCGCTTCGCCGACGACCACGAGGTGCGCCACCGCATCGTCTTCCTGCCCAACTACGACATCGCGATGGCGCAGCCGCTCTACCCCGGCTGCGACGTGTGGCTGAACAACCCGCTGCGCCCCTACGAGGCGTGCGGCACCTCCGGGATGAAGGCCGCGCTCAACGGTGGCCTCAACCTCTCGATCCTCGACGGCTGGTGGGACGAGTGGTTCGACGGCGACAACGGCTGGGCGATCCCGTCCGCCGACGGCGTCGAGGACCCCGACCGCCGCGACGACCTCGAGTCGGCCGCGCTCTACGACCTGATCGAGAACGACGTGGCGCCGCGGTTCTACGACCACGACGCCGAGGGCGTCCCGCAGCGCTGGCTGGAGATGGTGCGCCACACGCTGAAGTCGCTCGGCCCCAAGGTGCTGGCCGACCGCATGGTGCGCGACTACGTCACCACGCTCTACCAGCCCGCCACCGAGTCGGCTCGCACGCTCAACGACGACTACAAGGGCGCGCTCGAGCTCGCCGCGTGGAAGCAACGGGTCCGCTCGGCCTGGGACGGCGTCCGCATCGACCACGTCGACTCCAGCGGCGTCGGCGACTCCGCCGAGGTCGGTGCCGTCATGCACGTGCACGCGTTCGTCACCCTCGCCGGCCTCAGCCCCGAGGACGTCGACGTCCAGGTGCTGCACGGCCGGGTGGGGGAGTCCGACACCCTGCGCGACGTCCACGTCACCACGCTGTCGCTCGGGGAGTCCTACGAGGCCGACCGGCACCGCTACGACGGCGCGGTCACGCTGACCAGCAGCGGCGCCTTCGGCTACACGCTGCGCGTCGTGCCGCGCAACAGCCACCTGGCCAACCTCGCCGAGCTCGGGCTCGTGCGGCTGCCCGCCTGAGGACTGCCGGACCTGCACCAGGCCGGGCCGGGGTGAACACGCCCCCGGCCCGGCCTGTGCGTAACCTCGGCGGGCTCGCTCGGTTGACTCCCTGACCGGATCGACCGACTCCAGGGAGCCTGCGATGTTCCGTCGCCTCACGCGCCTGTCCGCTGCTGCTGCGCTGCTCGGGGTCTGCCTGACCGGGCTGCCCGCGCTGGCCGACGACGGCCCGATCGTGGGCACGCCACCGCCGCAGGACGCCGCGCTGGGGTGGCTCGAGGACTGGACGGACCCCGACTACTGGTCGTCCTACCTCCAGGACGCGGTGCTCAACAGCCACCTCAACGTCCCCTACCCGGTCGACCCGGTGAAGCCGGAGGCCTTCCTGCCCAACGTGCCGGTTCACGACGGGCGCCGCGTCTCGCCGTTGCCGGTCAGGCACCGCGACCTCTCGCGCATCCGCTACACCTACGGCGGCCAGACCAAGACGATCAAGCAGTTCGTGCGCACGACCCGCACCGACCAGGTGGTCCTCGTGCGCAACGGGGTCGTCATCGGAGAGTTCTACGCCGACGGGTTCCGCCGCACGACCCGCCACCAGGCGTGGTCGGCGACCAAGACCTTCGTCGCGGCGATCGTCGGCATCGCCCGCCACGAGGGCCTCGTCCGCTCGCTCGACGACCCCATCCAGCGCTACATCCCCCGCCTGCGCGGCACGGCCTGGCAGGGCGTCAGCATCCGGGACATCCTCCAGATGGAGTCCGGGGTCCACTGGGACGAGGACACGCCGGTCCTGGCGGTCAACACCCAGGTCGAGGAGTGGCGCGACCTCGCGCTCGACCTCGAGACCAACGGTGTCCTGGGCAAGACCCGCGACGAGTTCCTGGCCACCCTGCCGCCGATGGGCTACGAGGCGGGCACCGAGTTCCACTACAACAGCGGCAACACCCAGGTGCTCGCATGGATGCTCGAGCGGCTCTACGGCACCACGTTCGAGAAGATCCTGCAGCGCAAGCTCTGGCGACCGATGGGTGCCGCCGGCGACGCCGTGATGACCTCCGACCGCGTGGGCGGCGTCATCGCCTCCCACGGACTGTTCGCCCGGCCCGTACGACTTCGCCCGGTTCGGCGAGCTCATGCGCGCGCAGGCGGCAAGACCTCCGACGGCCGGCGCGTCCTGCCCCGCGGATGGGTGAAGGCGATGACGACGATGACGAAGGTCTCCGGCGGTCGCTACGGCCTACCAGACCTGGGCGCACCGCATCGCCGCACCGGACGCCTACTCCGCCAGCGGCTTCCAGGGCCAGAAGATCACCGTGCTGCCGTCGGACTGCCTCACCGGCGTCCGCATGTCGCACGCCTTCGGTGCCGACCTGAGCGACGGCTTCGGCACCGAGTTCTACGCCGAGGAGTGGCAGACCATGCTGCGGGCGGTCGCCGATGCCCTGGGCGGCTGCCCCCGCCGCAGGTAGCGCCGCTCAGCGGCCGCTGTTCCGGGACGGCGTGGTGTCGGCGACGACCGCTCCCCGCTGTCCCATCGGGCGCTCCGCACCGGTCGTGGAGTCGCGAAAGGTCTGCCGCTCGGACTCGCCGTTGACGGCTGCTCCGAACACGACGATCAGGACGGTGATCCACAGCCACAGCATGCTGATCGCGACACCGGCGAGCGAGCCGTAGGTCGTCCCGTAGGTGCCGAGGTTCTGCACGTAGGCGAACAGCGCCGCGGAGGTCGCCACCCACAGCAGCGTGGACCCCGCGGCGCCCCACGTCGCCCACTGCCACTGCGGGTTCTTGCGGTCCGGGGCGAACCGGTAGACGACGGCGAGCATCGCGCCCATCAGCAGCGCCAGCGCCGGCCACACCACCACCGCCACCACGGCGCCGATCTGGCCTGCATCGCCACGTGACTCGTCGGTGGCCCGGGAGATCGCGCCGGCAACGGTGATCGCCGCGCCCAGCAGCAGCGCACCGCCCAGGACGAAGAGGAGGGCCAGCAGGGCTCGTCGCACGAAGCTCCTGGTCTCCGTCTCGTGGTAGGCCACGTTCAGCGCGTCGATGAGAGCCATCATGGCGCTCGTCGCGGTCCACAACGCGAGCCCGAGCCCCACGAGACCGCGCACCGTCAGCACCGTCGTCGAGGCGGTGGTGATGCTGGTCAGCTGGTCGGTGACCAGGGCCTCCACCTGGGGCGGGAGGACCTCGGCAAACCTGGACAGCTGGTTCCGCGCCTGAGCAGGCGTGTTGACGGCGCCGTACACCGAGAGTGCGGTGACCAGCACCGGCGCGACGGACAGGACCGCGAAGAACGCGACCCCGGCGCTGAGGAAGGGGAGCCGCGCCTCGACCATGTGACCCGCCGCGCGCCGCACCAGCTCGCGCCAGCTCCGCGCCGACAGCTGCCCAGGGGCGACCGCATCGTCCCCCTGGGCGCTCGTGCCTCCTCCTGAGCTCTGCGTCACACGGCCATCATTCGCTCTGTCGGCGCGGGTGTCGACGCCCGCGCCGACACGGCGGCGCGGACTGCCGGGTCGGTCAGCGGTTGAGGGCGAGCTCGATCTGGTCGGCCTGGTCGGGGAAGTGGTGCTCGAGGCGTTCGGAGACGGTGAGCATGAGGCGGGCGTGGGCGGGGTCGATGCGGTCGGGTGCCGCGGTGGTCGACGAGGAACGCCAGGCCGTGGGGGGTGAGCCAGACGTAGCGGCCGTGGCCGCACTGACGCGCGCGGTAGCCGGCGTGGGTCTTCCAGCGGTGGTGTCGTCGGCCGAGCGGGCCGGAGTTGTGGGTGCCGGTCTGCGGTGGGATCCTCGCGGTGGGGCGCCGGGCCGGTAGGGGGTGGGGTGGTCGTAGTCGACCTCGCGGCCGGTGGCCACGGCGTAGGGCCAGTAGTCCCCGCCGGTGATCAGGTGCACGCGTTCCTTGACCGCTTCGGGGTGCTCGTAGGCGGTGGTGCGGACCCGGTCGGCCAGGTCGATCACCGGCTTGACCACCACGTTGGTCCGGGCCAGCAGCACCTGCAGCTGGGACAGGGTGTGCGGTCCGAGCCCTTCGACCCGGGCGACGCCGTCGGCGCCGAGGAGGGTGGCCTCGTGCAGGTGGAGGTAGAGCACGGCCTGCGGGGCGATCCGCGCGGCCGACGGCTGGGTCGCGCAGCAGGCGGCGAGCACGTCGGCGGGCAGTGCGAGGGCACGGGGCCAGGTCGGCGGGGTCGGGGCGGGGTCGGTCGGGGTCGACGCCGCGCAGCAGCAGCGCGAACAGCTCGCCGAGGCGACCCGAAGTAGCCCATCGCCATCGAGCGGCGCTCGTCGAGGGTGGTGTCGGGGTGGCTGGTCAGCGAGCTCCTCGGCCACCCGGGCCAGGGACCGCGTCGATGCCGGCAGCATCGCCGGCGGTGACCCGCGCGACGACCATGCGCAGGCCGTCCTCGTCGGACTGCCCGACCGCGGCGAACCGTCGCTCGGCGGCTCTCCTCGGCCTGCTGCTCGTGGCGGGCCGGGGTCGGCCTCGGCGACCTTGGCCTCGGCCACGTCGAGGACCCGGGACGCGGACTCGGTCGCGATCATCCGGGCGATGGCCTGGTCGACGACCCAGACCCGGTCCAGCGGGAGGCTCGCGGGAGAGCTTGGCGACCTTGCGGGCCACCCACACCTCGGCCTGCCCCGGAGCGGCACACCGCCCAGGTGGCCGGCAGGCGGTGGACCAGGTCGAGCACGTCGGCCATCGCGTGGCGGGTCGCGACCGGACCGGTGCCGCGGGCCATCGCGATCTCCCCCAGGCAGAAGTCCTGCACCCCCGGCGTGCCCTCCCCGCCGACCTGACGCAGCACCTTGCCGATCCGCCGCGCATGCGCCTGCTCCCGCGGCGTCAGCCCCTCCAACGGGTCCGCGCGCATGGACCGCCGCCCACTGCGCCACCACCTCCAGGTCGACGCACCTCCGCCAGCCGACGCGCCCGCACCGCGTCACCCGCAGCGGCCAACAGGCCGGCCGGGGAGGCGTCACGGAGGTCGATGGGCATGACGCCAGTCTACCGCAGGTGGACGTTATACGAAAGCATGTTCGATGGTGTGCAAGGAACCCGGCCCGCCCCTCAGACCTTGATCCGCTCGCTCGCCGGCTCAGTGCTGGCGCAGCAGGACCAAGGAGCGCGCCGACACGGTGATCGTGTCCCCGGCGTGCACCTCGGTGCCGGCGGGGTTGTCGGGGCAGGTCGACAGGACGACCTCGCCGCTGCCGATCCACGGGTTCTCCATCTGCGTGACGTCCACGGCCTCGTCGCGGGCGTTGAACCACACCAGGAACGAGCGGTCGCGCTGCTGCTCGCCCTGCGGGCCCGGCGCGCGCAGCGGGTCGCCGGAGAGGAACATCCCGAGGTCCGCAGGCGGGCGTCGTACCAGTCGGCTCGGTCATCTCGCGGCCCTCGGGGTGCATCCAGGCCAGGTCCTTGGGGCCGCCGGGGATCGTCGGGCGGCCCTGGAAGTGGTGGCGCTGACGCAGCGCGGGGTGCTCGCGGCGCAGCCGCAGCGCGGCGCGGGCGATCTCGTAGAGGTCGAGCCACGCGTCGTCGGCGCGCCAGTCGACCCACGAGATCTCGTTGTCCTGGCAGTAGGCGTTGTTGTTGCCGCGCTGGGTGCGGCCGCGCTCGTCGCCGGCGGTGATCATCGGGACGCCGGTGGACAGGCACAGCGTGGCCATCAGGTTGGCCGCCTGCCGCCGCCGCAGCGCGACGATCTCGGCGTCGTCGGTCTCGCCCTCGACGCCGTGGTTCGCAGGAACGGTTGTGGTCGGTGCCGTCGCGGTTGTCCTCGCCGTTGGCCTCGTTGTGCTTGCGGTCGTAGGAGACCAGGTCGCGCAGGGTGAAGCCGTCGTGGCAGGTCACGAAGTTCACCGAGGCGTACGGCGAGCGCCCGTCGTCGGCGTACAGGTCGGAGGAGCCGGCCAGCCGGGAGGCGACCTCGCGGATGCCGGCGGCGTCGGCGCGCCAGAAGTCGCGCAGCGTGTCGCGGTAGCTTGTCGTTCCACTCCCCCCAGGGCGGCGGGAACGCGCCGACCTGGTAGCCGTCCATGCTGGCGTCCCACGGCTCGGCGATCAGCTTGACCTGCCGCAGCACCGGGTCCTGGCCGATCGTGGTGAGGAAGGCGCTGCGCATGTCGACCTCGTGGCCGGTGCGGGCCAGCGCCGGGGCGAGGTCGAAGCGGAAGCCGTCGACGTGCATCTCGGTGACCCAGTAGCGCAGCGAGTCCATGATCATCCGCAGCGTGCCGCGGTGGGAGGCGTCGACGGTGTTGCCGCAGCCGGTGACGTCCCAGTAGGCGTCCTCGGTGGCGTGCGCGCCGCTTGTAGGTGCCGAAGTCGTCCAGCCCGCGGAAGGAGTACGTCGGCCCGTCGGCCCCGGCCTCGGCGGTGTGGTTGTAGACCACGTCGAGGATGACCTCGAGGCCGGCGCGCGTGGAAGCGCCTGACCATCTCCTTGAACTCGGTGACCTGCTCGCCGCGGTCGCCGGCGGAGGAGTACGCCGCGTGCGGGGCGAAGAACCCGATGGAGTTGTAGCCCCAGTAGTTGCTCAGCCGCGCTCGGCCAGCGCGCGCTCGGTGAGGAAGTGCTGGACGGGCAGCAGCTCGACCGCGGTCACCCCCAGGTCGACGCAGGTAGTCGAGCGACCGGGTCGGAGGCCAGGCCGGCGTAGGTGCCGCGCAGGTGCTCGGGCACCCGGTCGTGCAGCTGGGTGAAGCCCTTGACGTGCAGCTCGTAGAGGACCGTGTCGCGCCACCGGTGCCGCAGCTGGGTGTCGCCCTGCCCAGTCGAAGTCGTCGTGCACGACCACGCTGTGCGGCACGTAGGCGCCGAGTCGACCTCGCTGCGCCGGCGCGGGTCGGCGGGGTCGTGCGGCGAGCAGCTCCTCGTGCCCGGTGCGACGCTGCCGGTGCAGCGCCTTGGCGTAGGGGTCGAGCAGGAGCTTGTGCGGGTTGAACCGCGTGCCCGTGGTCGCGGCGCCCACGGTCCGTCGACGCGGAAGCCGTAGCGCTGCCCGACCGGCGACGCCGGGCAGCGCGCCGTGCCAGACGCCCAGGGTGTGCTCGGTCAGCTGGTGGCGCGTCTCGCGGCCGGCCTCGTCGAAGAGGCAGACCCAGGCAGCGGTCGACTCGGGCGAGTGGACCGCGAAGTTCGTCGACCGCTCGGTCCACGTCGCGCCGAGCTGCTGGTGCGTAGCCCGGCCAGACGGGCGCGAACTGGTCCGGGGCGCTCCAGCGCCAGGTGTTCGTCGTCGGCACGCGCCCGATTCTGGTCCATGGGCCCGGCCCAGGGGGCAGGACGGGTCGGATGGCTCGGCTCGGCGCCGACCTGCACACCAGCGAGAAGGGACGCGGATGGGCGAGTTCGTACGGCTCGAGGTGGAGGACGGCGTCGGCACGATCCGGATCGACCGCCCGAAGATGAACGCGCTCGACGTGCAGGTGCAGGAGGAGATCCGCGCCGCGGCGCTCGAGGCCACCGAGCGGGACGACGTCGCGCGGTCGTGCGTCTACGGCGGGGAGCGGGTCTTCGCCGCCGGCGCCGACATCAAGGAGATGGCCGACATGTCCTACGCGGACATGGTCAAGCGCTCCTCCGGGCTCACCTCGGCCTTCAGCGCCGTCGCCCGGATCCCCAAGCCCGTCGTCGCGGCCGATCACCGGCTACGCCCTCGGCGGTGGCTGCGAGCTCGCGCTGTGCGCCGACCTCCGCATCGCCGCCGACAACGCCACGCTCGGCCAGCCCGAGATCCTGCTCGGCATCATCCCCGGCGCCGGTGGCACCCAGCGGCTCACCCGGCTCGTCGGGCCCAGCAAGGCCAAGGACCTGATCTTCACCGGCCGCTTCGTCAAGGCCGACGAGGCGCTCGCCATCGGCCTGGTCGACCGGCTCGTCCCGGCCGACCAGGTGTACGCCGAGGCGGTCGCGTGGGCGCGCCAGTTCACCAAGGCCGCTGCGCTCGCCGTGCGCGCCGCCAAGGAGGCCGATCGACCGCGGCCTGGAGGTCGACCTCGAGACCGGCCTGGAGATCGAGCGCCAGCAGTTCGCCGCGCTGTTCGCCACCGAGGACCGCACGATCGGCATGGCAGTCTTCCAGTCGAGAACGGGCCCGGCAAGGCGGGGTTCATCGGGCACTGACCTGACTCGCTCAGAAGTGGGTAACCTCCGTCCGGAGGGGACGCAGTCGGGAGACGTCGGGGACAGGAGCCACCAGTGAGCGAGTCGGACACGACCGCCAAGCAGTCGACCGCGGGCAAGCGGCGCGCGGACACCCCGCGGCGCACCGGGCTCGGGGGCCTCGGGACGAGCTCGCGCAAGGTGCGCTCCGCGCTGGCCTCACTGATCTGGCTGGCCGCGGTGGTGGCGGCCCTCGTGCTTGCCGTCGGCGCACTGCCTGGTGGCCTTGCGACTTCAACCTGGACAACACGGTGGTCGAACGCGGTCACCGACCTCGCCGGCCGGATCGACTTCGGCGAGCTCAAGAGTTCGAGGTCGCCAAGGGCGCCTCCGCCAGCGACCGGCAGGACGCCGTGGTCAAGTCGGTGCTGGTCAACTGGGGCATCGCGGCGCTGGTCTACCTCGTGGCCGGCAAGGTCATCGACCGGGTCATCCGGCCCCGCGGCCGGGCCTGAGCGCGTCCGACCCTGTGACTGATCGCACCTGACCTACCCCGTGCGACCAGTGTGACTCGCGGGTAGCCTCTCAGCATCCCGAGACCCGAGGAGGGGCCCTCACGGGCCATGCCATGAACATTGTCGTGTGTGTGAAGTACGTCCCGGACGCAACCGGAGACCGCAGCTTCGAGTCGGACAACACCGTGGACCGTGACAGCGTCGACGGTCTGCTCTCCGAGCTCGACGAGTACGCCGTCGAGCAGGCCCTCCAGCTCAAGGAGAAGCTCGGCGACGACACCGAGGTGACCGCCCTGACGATCGGCCCCGCCGACGCCGGGACCGCGGTGCGCAAGGCGCTGCAGATGGGTGCCGACAAGGGCATCCACGTCTCCGACGACGCGATCGCCGGCTCCGACGCGCTGGCCACCTCGCTGGTCCTGGCCGAGGCCCTGAAGAAGTCGGGCTACGACCTGGTCATGTGCGGCATGGGCTCCACCGACGGCGCCATGGGCGTCGTCCCGGCGATGGTCTCCGAGCGCCTCGGCGTCCCGGGCGTCACCTTCGCCTCCGAGGTCACCGTCGAGGGCGACACCGTCAAGATCCGGCGCGACGGCGACACCGCCACCGTCATGGTCGAGGGCACGCTGCCCGTCGTCCTGTCGGTCACCGACCAGACCGGCGAGGCGCGCTACCCCTCGTTCAAGGGCATCATGGCCGCGAAGAAGAAGCCGGTCGAGACCTGGAGCCTCGCCGACCTCGGCGTCGACGCCGAGCTGGTCGGCCTGTCGGCCGCGTGGTCGCAGGTCGAGGACACCGAGGAGCGCCCGCCCCGCACGCAGGGCGAGATCGTCACCGACGAGGACGGCTCCGGCGTCGCCGCGCTGGTGGACTTCCTGGCCTCCAAGAAGTTCATCTGACCCGCCGCACCGAGACCTCCTGAGAGCGAGAAGAGCAACCCATGAGTGAAGTCCTGGTCCTGGTCGACCACGCGGGCGGCACGGTCCGCAAGACCACCAACGAGATGCTGACGATCGCGCGCCGGCTCGGTGAGCCGTCCGCGGTGTTCATCGGCAAGCTGTCCGACGAGGCGACCGCCGCGCTGAAGAAGTTCGGCGCCGCCAAGATCTACGCCGTCGACGGCGGCCACGTGAACCCCTACATCGTCGCCCCCAAGGCCGAGGTGCTGGCCGACCTGGTCGCGAAGACCTCGCCGGCCGCGGTGCTGGTCGCCTCCTCCGCCGAGGGCAAGGAGATCGCGGCCCGCCTGGCGGTCAAGACCGAGTCGGGCCTGATCACCGACGCCGTCGACGTGTCCGAGGGTGGCGTGACCACCCAGTCGGTCTTCGCCGGCAACTACACCGTGCAGGCCAAGGTCACCAAGGGCACGCCGATCATCGCGCTGAAGCCCAACTCCGCGACCCCGGAGGAGTCCGAGGGCGCCGGCGCGGTCGAGGAGATCACCCCGGAGATCTCCGACGTCGCCAAGGGCGCGCGCATCGTGGGCGTCGAGCCGAAGAAGTCCTCGGGCCGTCCCGAGCTGACCGACGCCGCGATCGTCGTGGCCGGCGGCCGCGGCACCGGCGGCAACTTCGAGCCGGTCGAGCAGCTCGCCGACTCCCTCGGCGCGGCGGTGGGCGCCTCGCGTGCGGCCGTCGACTCGGGCTGGTACCCCCACTCCTTCCAGATCGGCCAGACCGGCAAGGTCGTCTCCCCGCAGCTCTACGTCGCCACCGGCATCTCCGGTGCGATCCAGCACCGCGCGGGCATGCAGACCTCCAAGACGATCGTCGCGGTCAACAAGGACGAGGAGGCGCCGATCTTCGAGCTGGTCGACTTCGGTGTCGTGGGCGACCTGCACACGGTCCTGCCCTCCGCGACCGAGGAGATCAACAAGCGCAAGTGACGCCTTGATGGCACCTCGCCGGACGGACCGTCGCCTGCGGGCGGCGGTCCGTCGCGCGTTGGTGGGGCTCGGCCTCGACGTCCGCACGCTCGCGCCCGAGACCTGGCTGCTCAAGACGCGCTCGAGCCGCCACGGCGTCGTCCCCCTCGGCGGGGAGGGCCTCGAGGCCTCGATCGTGTGGGACCGGCGGCGGGTGCGCGCCCGCCCGGCCCGCGTGCAGCAGCGCCTGGGTCAGGTGGCGCTGCGCGAGCTGGTGATGTGGGTGCTGCGCGCCGGTGAGGTCGACTGCGTGGTGGACGTCGGTGCCAACGTCGGCCAGTTCGCCCGCTCCTTGCGGCGGGCCGGGTACGCCGGCCGGATCGTGTCCTTCGAGCCGGTGCGGTCCGCGTACGACGAGCTCGCGCGTGCCGCGCGCGGCGACGACGCGTGGTGGGTGCGGCACTGCGGCCTCGGGGCGAGCGACGGCACCGCCCGGATCAACACGATGGACGGCACGATGAGCAGCCTGCTGCCGGCCAGCGACTTCGGCCGCTCCTGGTCCACTGGCCTGCAGGGCATGGGCTCGGAGGAGGTCGAGATCCGTCGGCTGGACGGTCTGCTGCCCGACCTGGTCGACGGCCTCGACCGCGGGCGCGTCTTCCTCAAGCTGGACACCCAGGGCTTCGACCTCGAGGTGCTCGAGGGGGCCCGCGGCGGGCTCGACCGTGTCGTCGCGCTGCAGTCGGAGCTGGCGTGCGTGCCGATCTACCAGGACATGGCGCGCCTGCCCGAGCAGTGGGCGGCCCTGGAGGAGGCCGGGTTCGAGAGCGCCGGCGTCTTCCCCGTCTCCTTCGACCGCGACACCGTGCGGGCGATCGAGTACGACGCGGTGATGGTGCGGCCGGGCGAGATGAAGGGCTAGAAGAGCCCCACCACGTTGCCGTCGGCGTCGATGTCGATCTGCTCGGCCGCCGGGTGTCGTCCCAGCCCGGGCATCGTCCGCATCTCGCCGGCGATCGCGTAGACGTAGCCCGCGCCCGCCGCCAGCCGCACCTCGCGCACCGGGACGGTGAAGCCGCGCGGATCGCCGCGCAGCGTCGGGTCGTGCGAGACCGAGAGGTGGGTCTTGGCGATGACCACCGGGAGGTCGGCGTAGCCCAGGGCGGTGAAGCGGTCGAGGTCACGCCGGGCGCCGGGGGAGAGCGCGACGCCCGCGGCGCCGTACACCCCGGTCGCGACCTTGTCGAGCTTGGTCGCGAGCGGGTCGGCGAGGTCATAGCTGCGGCGCAGCTCGGCGGGCCCGGCGGCGCAGGCCGCCTCCACCTCGGCGGCCAGCTCCTCGGCGCCGGCACCGCCCTCGGTGACGTGGTGCGACACCGCGACGCGCGCCCCTTCCTCGCGGGCGACGGCGACGACGGCGTCCAGCTCGCTGGGGTGGTCGGTGGTGAAGGCGTTGACCGCGACCACCACGGGGATGCCGAAGGACCGCACGATCTCGATGTGCCTGCGCAGGTTGGCCGCGCCGGCCAGGACGTCGTCGGGGCTCTCGTCCAGCATCGAGTCCGGGAGAGGACGGCCCGCGGCGATCGCGTGCCGGCCGCTGTGCGCCTTGAGCGTGCGGACCGACGCCACCAGCACCGCCGCGGAGGGGGACTGCCCGGACAGCCGGGTCTTGATGTTGACGAAGCGCTCGGCGCCCATGTCGGAGCCGAACCCGGCCTCGGTGACGACGTAGTCGCCCATCCGCGCCGCGACGACGTCGGCCACCACCGAGGAGTTGCCGGTGGCGATGTTGCCGAACGGACCGGCGTGCACCAGGACCGGCGTGCCCTCCAGCGTCTGCAGCAGGTTGGGCTCGATCGCGTCCTTGAGCATCACCGTCATCGCCCCGGCCGCCCGCACGTCCTCCGCGGTGACCGGCTCGCCGCCGGCGGTGAAGCCGACCACGAGCCGGCCGAGGCGGGCCCGCAGGTCGTGCAGCCCGCTGCACAGCGCGAGCGCGACCCCGACCTCGGACGCGGCGGTGATGTCGAAGCCGCTCTGCCTGGGCACGCCGTCGACCCGCTCGCCGAGCCCGACCACGACGTTGCGCAGCGCGCGGTCGTTGACGTCCAGCACGCGGCGCCACGAGATCGAGCGGGAGTCGAGGCCGAGCCCGTTGCCGTGGTGGAGGTGGTTGTCGACCATCGCGGCGAGCTGGTTGTGCGCGGCGGTGATCGCGTGGAAGTCGCCGGTCAGGTGCAGGTTGAGCGTCTCCATCGGCACCACCTGGCTGTGTCCCGCGCCCGCGGCACCGCCCTTGATGCCGAAGGTCGGCCCCATCGACGGCTGCCGCAGGGTCAGCACCGCCCGCCGGCCCCGCCGGGCCAGGCCCTGCGCGAGCCCGACGGCCGTCGTGGTCTTGCCCTCGCCCAGCGGAGTCGGGGTCAGCGCGGTGACCAGCACCAGCCGCGCAGGAGGCACGTCGCCCAGCGCCTCCGCCGCCGCCGGGGCGACCTTGGCGACGTGTGCGCCGTACCTCCGGAAGAGCCCGTCCTCCTCGCGACCCAGCCCGGCCTCCTCCGCCACCTCGGCGATGGGGCGCAGCCGGGCGGCGCGGGCGATCTCGAGGCTGCTCGGCAGCGGGGCTCCGGAAGGTCTCGCAGTCATAGGTGCATCCTGCACGCCCAGGGCCGACGCCGTACGCTGGAGGGCGATGTCCGCTCCGCACCACACCACCTACCTCGACCATGCGGCGACCACGCCGATGCGTCCCGAGGTCGTGGACGTGTTCCGCGAGCACCTGACCCGCACCGGCAACGCCAGCAGCCTGCACGGCGCCGGACGTGAGGCGCGCCGCGTCGTGGAGGAGTCGCGGGAGCGCATCGCCGCCGCGCTGGGCGCCCGGCCCGGCGAGGTGCTGTTCACCTCCGGCGGCACCGAGTCCGACAACCAGGCGATCAAGGGCGTCGCCTGGGCGCGCCAGGCCCACGACCCCGGCCGGGCGCGGGTGGTGAGCGCGGCGACCGAGCACCACGCGGTCCTGGACACCCTCGACTGGCTGGCCGAACGCGGCTTCAAGGTCGACCTCGTGCCGGTCGACCGGGACGGTCACGTCGACCTCGACGCCTACAGCGAGCTGGTCGCCACCGACGCACAGTCGGTCGCGCTGGTGACGCTGATGTGGGCCAACAACGAGGTCGGCACCCTGCAGCCGGTGGCCGACCTCGCCGCCGTCGCCCGCGAGCACGGCATCCCGTTCCACACCGACGCGGTGCAGGCGGTCGGCGCCGTGCCGGTCGACTTCGCCGCGAGCGGCGTCGACGCGCTGACGCTCACCGCACACAAGCTCGGCGGCCCCTACGGCGTCGGTGCGCTGGTCGCTTCCCGGTCGCTGGAGATGACCCCGCTGCTGCACGGCGGGGGACAGGAGCGAGGCGTCCGGTCCGGCACCCTCGACGTGCCCGCGGTCGCGGCGTTCGCCCGAGCGGTCGAGATCGCCGTGGCCGACCAGGCGGCGTACTCCCAGCGCGTGCGCGCGCTGCGCGACGACCTGGTCCGTCGCGTCCTGGAGGTCGTGCCCGACGCGGTCCTCAACGGCGACCCCGACCAGCGGCTGCCCGGCAACGTGCACCTGACCTTCCCCGGCTGCGAGGGGGACTCGCTGCTCATGCTGCTCGACCACCAGGGCGTGCAGTGCTCGACCGGGTCGGCGTGCTCCGCCGGCGTGCCGCAGCCGAGCCACGTCCTGCTCGCGATGGGCCGCACCCCGGCCGAGGCTCGCGGGTCGCTGCGCTTCTCGCTGGGGCACACCTCGACGCCGGCCGACGTCGACGCGGTGGTCGCCGCGATCGGTCCCGCCGTCGAGCGAGCGCGGGCGGCGCTGCTGTGAGCGAGCGCAGCGGAGTGAGAGTGGTGGAAGCGTGAGGGTGGTGGCCGCGATGTCCGGAGGGGTGGACTCGGCGGTCGCCGCGGCCCGCGCCGTCGAGGCGGGCCACGAGGTCACCGGCATCCACCTCGCCCTGTCGCGCAACCCCGCCTCCCACCGCACCGGCGCCCGCGGCTGCTGCACGATCGAGGACGCCAACGACGCGCGCCGGGCCGCCGACGTCATCGGCATCCCCTTCTACGTCTGGGACCTGAGCGAGCGCTTCCACGACGACGTGGTCGAGGACTTCCGTTCGGAGTACGCCGCCGGCCGCACCCCCAACCCGTGCCTGCGCTGCAACGAGAAGATCAAGTTCGCCGCGGTGCTCGACCGTGCGCTGGCGCTGGGCTACGACGCGGTGGCGACCGGCCACTACGCGTCGGTCCGCTCCGGCCCCGACGGTGTGGAGCTGCACCGCGCGGTGGACGCGGCCAAGGACCAGTCCTACGTGCTCGGCGTGCTCACCCAGACGCAGGTGGCGCACTCGATCTTCCCGCTGGGGGACTCGGTCAAGGCCGACGTGCGTGCGGAGGCCGCGCGCCGTGGCCTGCTGGTCGCCGACAAGCCCGACAGCCACGACATCTGCTTCGTCGCCGACGGCGACACCGCCGGGTGGCTGCACGACAAGCTCGGCTCGTCCGCCGGTGCGTTCGTCGACGAGTCCGGGGCGGTCGTCGGCGAGCACGACGGGGCGTTCGCCTTCACCGTCGGCCAGCGACGCGGGCTGCGGCTCGGCACGCCCGCGCCCGACGGGCAGCCACGCTTCGTGCTCGACATCGAGCCGGTCTCCGGCACCGTCACGGTCGGGCCGCGCTCCTCCCTCACGATCGACGGCCTGACCGGGATCCGCCCCCGCTGGTGCGGGGCCGCCCCGACCGGCACATCGCACTGCACGGTCCAGCTCCGCGCTCACGGCTCGGAGCACCGCGCCGTTGTGCACGTCCGGGGGGCCTCTGTCGAGATCGACCTGCTCGACCCCGCGTCCGGGATCGCTCCCGGCCAGGCGGCGGTGGTCTACGACGGCACGCGCGTGGTCGGCTCCTGCACGATCGCCTCCACCCGGCGAGCGCGATGACCGGGGCGTCCGGGGTCGGGTCGCATCCCGGCGAGGACCGGCACGCCTTCGACGAGGCGCTGCGGGTGGTGCTGGGGGAGCTGTCGGGCGACGCCGACCTCCCCTACCTGCCCGAGGTCCCCGGACGTGGCGCGCCGGCCGAGCTGGTCGGTCGCAGCCTCGCGCTGCTCGACTCGCTCGGGGCCGACCTGCAGCCCGCCGGCTGGCGGCTGACCGGTTCCTCGACCAGCGGCCTCGACCAGCGCCGGGCCGCCTCACTGCTGGCGCAGGACCTGGACGCCCTGGAGGAGCAGACGCAGGGCTACGCCGGGTCACTCAAGGTCCAGGTGGCCGGGCCGTGGACGCTCGCCGCGACGGTCGAGCGCCCGCGCGGCGACCGGGTCCTCGCCGACCACGGCGCGCGGCGCGAGCTGGCCCAGTCGCTGGCCGCCGGCCTGGTCACGCACCTCGACGACGTGCGTCGGCGGGTGCCGGGTGCCGAGCTGGTCCTCCAGGTCGACGAGCCGCTGCTGCCCGCCGTGCTCGCCGGCCGGGTGCCGACCGCCTCGGGCTTCCACCGGCACCGCTCGGTCGACGCGCCGCTGGCCGCTCCCGCGCTCGAGGAGGTGCTCGGCGTCGCCGACGACGTGCTCGTCCACTGCTGCGCCCCCGACGTGCCGTTCGCGCTGCTCGAGCGGGTCGGCGACCCCGGGCTCAGCGTGGACCTCGAGGTCCTCGGGGCAGGGGAGCACGACGCCCTGGCGGCCGCCGTCGAACGCGGTCGCCGGGTGCACCTCGGCGTCGTCCCGGGGACCCGGCCGGCGACCGAGCCCACCGCCTCGTCCGTGGCCCAGCGGGTCGAGCGACTCTGCGACCTGGTGGGGATCGAGCCGGGGTCGCTGGTCCTCACGCCGGCCTGCGGGCTCGCCGGTGCGGACCCGGCGTGGGCGCGGACGTCCCTGGCCGTCGTACGCGAGGCAGCGCGGGCGCTCGGCTAGGCCCCCAGCTCCACCGTCTGCCCCCGGTCGACGGTCAGCACCCGTGACCCGAGCCCGGCGTCCTCCGCCCGGCCCAGGAAGCTCTCGAGCGGGTCGCGGAAGACCCGGTAGTCGTCGACGTGCACCGGCACGACGCGCTCGGGACCGAGCCGGCGTACGGCGTCCACGCCCTGCTCGCCGTCCATCGTCACCGTGTGCAGCAGGACCCGGGTGCCGCCGAGGTGGAGCACCGCGACGTCGATGTCGGGGTGCCGGCGCGCGACCTCGTCGAGGTGGTCGCCGGTGAGGGTGTCCCCGCTGAGGTAGACCCGCAGGGTCGGCCGGCCCGGACGTTCCAGCTCCAGCAGCGTGCCCATCACGGGGGGCAGCAGCGCCCCCATGACCCCGCGGGCGTGGATGCCGGGCAGGGAGGTGGCGCGCAGCCGCTGGTCACCACGGGTGAGCACCTGCTCCTCCCAGGTGCGCATGCCGACCGAGGTGAAGCCCCAGCGGTCGAGCCGCTTCGCCGCGGCGGGCGTGGTGAGCACGGGCTGGTCGCGGGAGAGGTGGCGTCGCGCGACCCGGTCGAAGTGGTCGCCGTGCAGGTGCGAGAGCACGACGGCGTCCAGCTGCGGCAGGTCGGCGGGCTGCAGGGCGGGCTCGGTCAGCCGCCGCGACCACAGGCCCTTGCCGAGGTAGGCCCGCTGGCCGCGGTGCAGGAAGTTGGGGTCGGTCAGCACCGTGAACCCACCCAGCTGCAGCAGGGTCGTCGCGGTGCCGACGAAGGTGAGCTCGGCCTGGTCGTGAGGGTCGGGAGGAGAGGCGTCCACGAGGGCTCGTGCCCCAGCGGATGCTCCGGCAACCGGGGGCCAACCCCCCGCGCCCTTCAGCGGGCGGTGGGGGCGGCGGGGGCGGCGGGGGCGGCCACGGGGGCGGCGTTGCCGGTGCCGAGGTCCTCGTGCCGGATCCGGTTGAAGAGCAGGGAGATCACGCCGGCGAGGGCGAGCATCATCGAGCACCAGAAGAACCCGGTCGTCGCACCGTGCACGAAGCCCACGCTGAGCAGCTCCTTGCTCGGTCCGTCCGCGCACGCGCCCTGCCCGGCCAGGCCCCGGCACAGCTGGGTGACCTTGTCGTCGCTGGCGTTGAACGCGATCGTCGCCAGCGTCGCCAGCCCGAGCGCGCCGCCCACCTGCTGCATGGTGTTGAGCACCCCGGAGGCGATGCCGCCGTCGGCCGGGCTGACGCGGTGCAGGACGCTCATCGTGTTGGGGATGAACATCAGGCCCATGCCGATCGGCATCAGCATGATGAACGGCAGCACGTCGGTGGCGTAGGAGATGTCGGCGCCGACGCCGCCGGCGATCGCGTCGTCGTACGGCATGCGGGACATCCCGAACACCGCGCACGCGGCGACCAGGCCGCCGATGCCGGCGAGGATGCCGGGATTGACCCTCTGCACCAGGCGCGAGACGAACCCGGCCCACAGCACCATGACGACGCTGAACGGCAGGAACATCAGGCCGGTGCGCATCGGGGTCTCGCCCATCACGTTCTGGATGACCAGGGTGAGGAAGAAGAACATCGTGAACATCGCGGCGGGTGCCAGCGCCATCACGGTGTACGCCGCGGCGCGGTCGCGGTTGGCGAGGATCCGGCCCGGGAGCATCGGCTGGGCGACGCGCATCTCGATCACCACGAAGGCCGCGAGGAGCACGGCGCCGACGACGAGCGCGGTCACGGTCAGCGGGTCGCTCCAGCCGTAGGACCGGTCACCGGCGCGCGTGATGCCGAAGACCAGCGACAGCAGGCCGGCGGTAGCGGTGACCGTGCCGGGGACGTCGAGCCTGCCGGGGTGCCGGTCGCTCTCGGTGAGCACGAACAGCGCGCCGAACGCCGCGGCGGCGCCGATCGGGACGTTGATCAGGAAGGTGAGCCGCCAGCCGTCGATGACGGTGCCGAACACCTCGGGGTTGGAGCCGGTCAGCCATCCGCCGAGCAGCAGGCCGACCGCGGCGCCGACGCCGGACATCATTGCGTAGACGGCGAACGCCCTGCTGCGCTTGGGGCCGGGCTCGAAGGTGGTGTTGATCAGCGCCAGCGCGTTGGGCGAGGCGAAGGCGGCGCCGAGGCCCTGGAGGGCACGGGAGCCGAGCAGCATGGCCTCGTTCTGCGCGAAGCCGCCGACCAGCGAGGCGACCGCGAAGACGGTCAGGCCGAACACGAACGCCTTGCGGCGGCCGAGCATGTCGCCGACCTTGCCGCCGAGCAGCAGGAAGCCGCCGAAGGTCAGGGCGTAGGCCGTGATCACCCACGGCAGGGCGTGCGGGCTGAAGTCCAGGTCCCTCTGGATGTAGGGCAGCGCGATGTTGGCGATCGTCGCGTCGAGCACGACCATCAGCTGGGCGGTGCAGATGATGGTCAGCGCCCAGCCGAGGTGCCGGTGGTTGCGTCTCGCGGTGGTCGGGCTCGGTGGTGGCGTCTGTCTCTCGGCGGCGACGACGCCGGGGTCGGACTGCGCGTTCGTGTCGGTCACGATGTCTCCTGGTCCTCGGAGTGGGGGGCCCGCGCCGGGGCTTCGCAGCCGGCGGCGGGCAGGATGATGGTGTCGACGATCCGTTCGAGGAGCTCGCGGTCGACGGGCTCGCCGAGGACGAAGCTGCGGTGCAGCACGATGCCGGCCAGGCTCGCGGTGAGCAGGCCGCCGTCGACGTCGGTGGTGATCTCGCCGCGCTCCCGGGCGCGGGCGACGATCGCCTCGCCCATCCGGCGGCGGGGGTCGACGAAGCGGGCGCGGAACGCGGAGGCGAACTCCGGGTCGGTGAGCAGCCCGGTGAAGACCGCTGCCAGGGCGCGGGTCTCGTTCTGGCCGGGGCCGACGATCCGGCCGGTCTTGGGGGCGACCAGCGCGAGGAGGTCCGCGCGCAGGCTGCCCTGGTCGGGGGTCTCGACGGGGGCAGCGTTCTTGTGGCGCATGACCGCGTCGACGACGAGCGCGGGCTTGGACTCCCAGCGGCGGTAGAGCGTGGCCTTGCTGGCGCGGGCGGCCTTGGCCACCGAGTCGAAGGTGAGCCGGTCGTAGCCGACCGCCAGCAGCTCGGCGAACGCCGCGTCCAGGATCTCCGCCTCACGCTCCCCGGCGACGCGGGGCCGGCTCAGCGGCGCGCGGTCGTGCGGCAGGGACATGGGGGACTCCGGGGCTCTCGCTGGATGAAACGGTACGGTTTCGTTTCATCGGAGAGTAGCCCCGGGGGCCCCCACCGGCAACCCCGGTCAGTACACGGTGGTGACGAAGACGTCCCAGGTGCCGTTGTCCGTGCCGAGCGTGTCCAGGTTGGTCGCCCTGGACTGGAACGCCACGAACTTGCCGTTGGGGCTCAGCGAGGGGGCACCGGAGTCGGCGTCGCCGGGCAGGCCGCCGGTGGCCGAGAGCAGGCGCATCGAGCCGTTGCTGCGGTCGCGCAGCACGATCTGGGCCTGGTCGGAGACGTCGGTCGGCACGCCGGTCAGGTCGGCGTCGGAGACGAAGGCCACCCACCGGCCGTCGCTGGAGATCGTCGGCGCCCACGAGGACTCGCCGACGGCGCCCTGCACCCCGCTCCGCGACACCGACACCCGTGCGGTCGAGCCGCGCTCGCGGACGAACACGTCACGTGCGCGGTTGGTGTCCCCGGCGGTGAGGTTGGACGCGGCGGAGACGAAGACCACGCTCGGGAAGCACCTGCCGCTGGGCAGGCAGCGCCTGGCCACCGTGGAGGCGCCGGCCGACCCGTTGCCGATCTTCTCGGTGCGGCTCTGCGAGACCAGGGTCGTACGCCGCGCGCCCAGGTCGCGCAGGTAGACGTCCTTCCGGCGGTTGGTGTCGCGACCGACGGCCGCCGCCGCGGTGCTGAAGGTGACCAGCCCGCCGTCCGCGCTGATCGAGGGGAGGTCGGAGGGCCGGTCGAGCTGCGCACCGGAGGAGCTGACCGAGACGCGGGTGACCGCACCGCTGCGCACGTTGGCCACGAAGACGTCGCGCACGCGGTTGGTGTCGCCCTTGACCCAGTTGCTGGCGTCCGAGGCGAAGACCACCCACTTGCCGTCGGCCGACACGCGCGGACGCATCGAGCTCCCGTTGGGCTCGGTGCCGCTGGCCACCCACCCGACGGAGAAGCACGAGCTGGTGCAGGCGTAGACGTCCCGGCGCTGGTTGTGGTCGGAGTTCCACAGGTTCGTCGCGGCGGTGGCGAACGTGACGGTCCGCCCGTCACCGGAGACCGTGACGTCGGAGGTGGAGCCGTCGGCGTCGCCGCCGCCCGGGGGCGAGGAGAGCTTGGTGGTGACGCCGTCGCCGCGGCGCCGCCAGAACGCGTCGGGCCGCCCGTTGGTGTCGCCCGTGCCCCCCGCGAGCAGGTCCGGGGCGCTGCTGGTGAAGAACGCCCGCCCGCCGCCGTCGGGGATGCTGGGCCGGCTCGAGGACCCTGCGGCCTCCTTGGTCACCGCCCACACGTCCCCGGCCGCGGCGTACGTCGAGCCGGACGAGGCGAGGAGGGGGAGGGTGACGGCGGCTGCCGCCAGCATGAGGACCGGGGTGCGGGGGAGACTCATGGGGCGATTGTGACCCAGGACGATGGTCCTCGGGGGCGAAACGGACGACCGGGGTGAGGTCCGCACCCTCGTCGACCGGGGGTCGCGGTGGCGGGCGCCGGTCAGTGCGGGCGGCGCAGGAACATCGCCAGCACCTGGCGCCGGACGGTGGCGTTCCAGGCGTGCAGCCCGTCCATCATCGTGTGGCCGCGCGGGCCCATGTCGACCATCTCCACGTGGGCGGCGACCCCGGCCGCGCGCTCGAGCAGCGCCTCGGTCTCGTCGTAGGAGGTGACGCGGTCCTTGCGCCCGTGCAGCGCGACCAGGTCCTTGCCGGCGACCGGGGCGACCGGCTCGCCCTGCGGGAACCACGGGGCAAGCCCGACCACCCCGCGGACCAGCGGGTCCCCGGCGACCGCGAGCGCGGTCCGGGCACCCATGGAGTGGCCGAGCAGGACGACGCCGCCCGCACGGGGGTAGCGGGGCCGCGCCCGCTCCAGCGCCCACTGCGCGTCCAGTACGGGGGCCGGCCTGCCCTCCTCGCCCACGTTCCAGCCGACCTGGCGGTAGCGCAGGAGCCACAGGTCGAGGCCCGCGCGCTGGAGGGCGGGCGCGACCTGCCTGACCAGCAGACGGGAGCGCAACCAGGGCCGGCTGCTCCAGGTGACCGCGCCGGGGTCGTGCTCGGCGCCGCCGTGGAGCACCAGGACCAGTCCGCGCGGTGGCCGTCCGACGTGCCTGCGGCCGGGACGCTCGAGCAGGAGCGGTGCGGACGCGCTCGTGGTGTCGGTCCCGTCCCTGGTCACCTGACCATGTGTACCCGATGGATGGTCCTACCCGTGCGGGTGCCCGTCCCCGAGGTGGCGGGCCCGGCGCTCGGTCGTCGGTGGGAGTGGGCAGGATGACCTCATGGCCGACGCCCTCCCGACCGACCAGCCCTCCGCCGCGGCGGAGCCCGTCAGCGACGTCCCGGTCGAGGTCCGCTCCGAGCACCGCGACCTCGCCGAGCGGGTCGACGACGCCCGCTGGCGCTACTACGTCCTGGACCAGCCCACGGTCTCCGACGCCGAGTTCGACTCCTGGATGCGGCGGCTGGAGGAGATCGAGCAGGCGCACCCGGCGCTGCGCACGCCCGACTCGCCGACCCAGCGGGTCGGCGGCGCGGTCTCCACCGAGTTCACCGCCGTGGACCACCTCGAGCGGATGATGAGCCTGGACAACGCCTTCAGCCAGGAGGAGCTCCAGGCCTGGGAGGCGCGGCTGCACCGCGAGGGGGCCGAGGGCGCCGACTACCTCTGCGAGCTCAAGGTCGACGGTCTCGCGATCAACCTGCTCTACGAGGACGGCCGGCTCGTCCGTGCGCTGACCCGCGGCGACGGCCGGACCGGCGAGGACGTCACGCAGAACGTCCGCACGATCGCGAACGTGCCGCACCGGCTGACCGGCACCGAGGAGTTCCCGGTGCCGGCGCGGGTCGAGGTCCGCGGCGAGGTGTTCCTCTCGGTCGCCGCCTTCGACCGGCTCAACGAGTCGCTGCGCGAGGCGGGCAAGCCGGCCTTCGCCAACCCCCGCAACTCCGCCGCCGGGTCGTTGCGCCAGAAGGACCCGCGCGTGACCGCGAGCCGTGAGCTGGCGATGGTCTGCCACGGCATCGGCTTCCGCGAGGGCTTCGAGGCCCAGCGGCAGTCCGAGGCCTACGACGCGCTCAGGACGTGGGGGCTGCCGGTCAGCTCGCGCACCCGGGTGGTCCAGGACCTCGCCGCGGTCATGGACTACGTCGAGCACTACGGCGAGCATCGTCACGACGTCACCGAGCACGAGATCGACGGCGTGGTGATCAAGGTCGACCAGGTCGCCCTCCAGCGCCGGCTCGGGTCGACCTCACGCGCGCCACGCTGGGCGATCGCGTTCAAGTACCCGCCCGAGGAGGTCAACACCGAGCTCCTCGCGATCGAGGTCAACACCGGCCGCACCGGCCGGGTCACGCCGTTCGGCCGGATGCGGCCCGTCTTCGTGTCGGGGTCGACCGTCGAGCTGGCCACCCTGCACAACGCCTCGGAGGTCAGGCGCAAGGACGTCCGCCCCGGCGACACCGTCATCCTGCGCAAGGCCGGCGACGTGATCCCCGAGATCGTCGGCCCGGTGCTGGACCTGCGGCCCGAGGGTCTCGCGGAGTGGGTGATGCCGACCGAGTGCCCGTCGTGCGGCACGACCCTGGCCCAGCAGAAGGAGGGCGACGCCGACCTGCGCTGCCCCAACCACCGCTACTGCGAGGCGCAGGTGCGCGAGCGCGTCTTCCACGTCGCCGGGCGCGGTGCCTTCGACATCGAGGGCCTGGGCTACGAGGCGGCCGTCGCCTTCCTCCAGGCGGGGGTGATCGAGGACGAGGGCGACGTGTTCGACCTCGACGAGGCCAAGCTCGAGCAGACCGACCTCTTCACCCGCGCGCCCAGGAAGGGGGAGGAGGGGCCGCAGCTCTCGGCCAACGGCCGGCGCCTGCTCGACCACCTGCACGAGCGCAAGGACGTCCCGCTGTGGCGGGTCCTGGTCGCGCTCTCGATCCGCCACGTCGGTCCGACGGCGGCTCGCGCGCTCGCCACGTCGTTCGGCTCGCTCGACGCGATCCGCGAGGCGTCGCTGGAGCAGCTCGCCGACGCCGAGGGCGTCGGCCTGACCATCGCCGAGGCGGTCAAGGCGTGGTTCGAGGAGGACTGGCACGTCGAGATCGTCGAGAAGTGGCGGGCGGCCGGGGTGAGCCTGGAGGACGAGCGCGACGAGTCCACGCCCCGCACGCTCGAGGGGCTGTCGGTCGTGGTCACGGGCTCGCTCGAGGGCTGGAGCCGCGACCAGGCCAAGGAGGCGATCCTGGGCCGGGGCGGCAAGGCGGCCTCGTCGGTGTCCAAGAACACCGCGTTCGTCGTGGTCGGGGACTCGCCAGGGTCGAAGTACGACAAGGCGGTGAGCCTCTCGGTGCCGATCCTCGACGAGGCGGGGTTCGCGGTGCTGCTCGAGCAGGGTCCCGAGGCGGCCCGCGAGGTGGCTCAGGTGGGGGAGTCCGCCTGAGCCCGCGTCCGCAGGTCCAGCGGCAGGCCGTCGGAGGGGAACGGCAGCGAGGTGTAGTCGATCGGGCAGGTGTACGCCGGGTCGAGGCGCCACTCGAAGCGGCGCAGCAGGTGGCTCATCACCGTGACCACCTCGGCACCGCCGAAGTGCAGGCCGAGGCACTTGTGCACGCCCCCGCCGAACGGGTGCCAGGCGTAGCGGTGGACCTTGTCCTCGCGCCGCTCCGGCGAGAAGCGCCCGGGGTCGAACCGCTCGGGGTCCGGCCACACCTCGGGGCTGTGGTGGGTGAAGAGCGGGGCGGTCATGACGTAGCTGCCGGCCGGGATGCGGTGCCCGAGCACCACGGTGTCCTTCACCGCCTGCCGCGCCACGACCGGCACGGGTGTGACCAGGCGCATCGACTCGCGCATCACCAGGTCCAGCGAGGGCATGGCCGCGTGGTCGGCCCGGGCGGGACGAGCGCCGAGCGCGAGCGCCTCGGCGCGACAGCGTTCCTGCCACTCGGGGTGCTGGCCGAGGTGCTGCATCATCGCGGTCAGGGTGATCGTCGAGGTGTCGTGGGCGGCCATGAGCAGGAAGATCATGTGGTTGACCACGTCGGTGTCGGTGAACACCTCGCCCTCCTCGGAGCGGGCGTGGCACAGCGCGCTGAACAGGTCGTCCCCCTCGCTCGCCCGCGCGCGCGGCAGGTGCTCGCGGAGGAAGTCCTCGAGCAGCGCGCGGCCCCGCACGCCGCGACGCCACCGGGTGCCGGGCAGCGGCACCCGGACCAGTGAGGTCGCCGCCTGCACGCAGTCGACGAAGGCGCGGTTGACCGCCGCCATGCGCTCGGGCGACGCCTCCGTCCCACCCATGAACAGCCGGGTGGCCAGGTCGAGGGTGAGCTCCTTGAGCGCCGGGTAGGCCGCGAACCCCGGCGCCGGCGTCCACGTGTCGAGCGAGCGCTCGACCGGGTCGTGCATCGCGTCGGTGTAGCGCTCGACGCGGTCGGCGGTGAACGCCTGCTGCATGATCCGGCGGTGCCGGTGGTGCTCCTCGCCGTCGAGCAGCATCAGTCCCCGGTCGAAGAACGGGCCGACCAGGTAGCTCCACGCCGGCCCGCTGACGAACGCCCGGTCGGCGTTGCGGAAGACCGCCTCCGAGGCGTCCGGCCCGAGCAGGCAGGTCCAGCGGCGGCCGGTGGCACCCATCCACGAGACCGGGCCGCGCTCGGCGTGGACCTCCTCGAACAGGCCGAGCGGGTCGCGGATGTAGCGCAGGGTGTGGCCGATGACCGGGAGGCCCTGCCTGCCGGGCGGGAGGGGGAGGGCGGAGGGGTCGGCCACGGGGTGCGTCATGAGGCACGAGTCTCGATCTGACAGGGCGTCCTGTCAACATCTCGCCACGCCTCACGCCGACCCGGCATGATGCGCCCATGGCAGGTCGTGGACGGTCCTACCGGGGGCTCAGCGCCGAGGAGCGCACCGCCGCGCGACGCGCTGCCCTGCTCGACGCGGCGCTGGACCTCCTGGGCGGCGACCCGCCCGGCAGCGCGACCATGACCGCGGTGTGCGAGCGGGCGGGACTGACCGAGCGCTACTTCTACGAGAGCTTCCGCAGCCGCGACGAGCTGCTGGTCGCGCTCCTGGACCGGGTCGCCACCGAGGTCCTCGAGCGCACCGAGGCGGTCCTCGACGAGGAGGGACCGGCCGACCTGCTCGCCCGTCGCGCGCTCGAGGCGCTGCTCGACGTGCTTGCCGGCGACCCCCGCAAGGGCCGCTTCGCCCTCACCGCCTCCCTCGAGGTGCCGGTGCTGCGGCAGCGCCGGGCCGACCTCCTCGTCGGGTTCGAGCAGCTGCTCGCCGAGCGCACGCGCCGGCTGTACGGCGACAGCGCGTGGGTCGCGCCCGACGACCGGATCGAGGCGACGCTGTTCGTCGGTGGCCTCGCCGAGCTGCTCGCGGCCTGGCTGGCCGGCAGCGTCCCGGCGACCCGGGAGCAGGTGGTCGCCGCCGCGGCCCGTCACTACGCCGCCACCGCCCACCGCTGAGCGCCGGACCGTTCTGCCTCGCCGACCGCCCGCCCCTGACTACGATCCGGCCATGCCCGGACCGCTCCGTCCGCGGGCGCTGGTGCGCCTGCCCACCGTCGCCGCGCGGACCGGTGCGCGGGTGGGGCTCGGCGTGGCCGGGTGGTGGGAGCAGCAGACGATGGCGTGGCTCGGCTCGCGCATCGAGCACGCCCGCGCCCGGCGCGAGGTGGACGCCGGTCGCGACACCTCGCCGTACGCCGCGGGCGGCCGGTCCGACGAGCTCGGGATCCGCATGCGGGGGCTCCTCGACCGGGCGCTGCTCAACACTCCCGCCGACTCCAGCGAGGACCTGTTCCACCGGATCCTGGACCAGCTCAGCCCCGACGAGGCCCGCATCCTCGGTGCGCTGTCCGACGGGCACGCCTCGCCGCTGATCCACGTGCGCCCGCTGTCGCCGGCCGGGATCCTGGGCGACCCGACGCTGGAGAACGCCTCGCTGATCGGCAAGATGGCCAACGTCTCGCTGCCGCAGCTGACCCCGCAGTACGTCACGCACCTGCTCGCGCTCGGGCTGGTGCAGGTCGGGTCGGAGCGTTCCTCGCTCAAGGACGAGTACCAGATCCTGCTGGCCGACCCGGGCGTCCTGAAGGCCTGCAAGCGGGCCACCCGCGGCCCGATCGCCCCGCGGATCGAGCGCCACACGCTGCGGCTGTCTCCGCTGGGGCGGGAGCTGTGGGCGGCCTGCTTCCCGCAGGCGGCCGAGGAGGACGGGGCGTGAGCGCCCACCTGCTGCCACCGCTGATCCAGACCTGGCCCGAGATCAGGGCCGACGTCAGCCAGTACTGGTACGTCTACGCCTCGATGCCGCTGATCGCCGCGGCGATCGGCTACGTCACCAAGCTGCTCGCGCTCGAGATGCTCTACCGCCCCTTGGAGTTCAGGGGCGTCGGGCCGATCGGCTGGCAGGGCGTCGTGCCGCGGCGGGCCGGCAAGGTCGCCGCGATCACCATCGAGCTGCTCACCGAGAACCTGCTCAGGCCCGAGGAGCTGCTCGACCGGTTCGACCCCCACGAGGTCGCCGAGGAGCTGCGGGGGCCGCTCGAGGAGGCGGTCGAGGAGATCGCGCGGGAGGTCGTGGAGGACCTGCGGCCCGGCCTGTGGGACAGCCTCCCCGCCGGTGCCCGCCAGGCGCTGGTCAACCGGGTGCACGCGCAGGCGCCGCAGATCATCGACAACCTGATGACCCAGATGCGCGCCCAGCTCGACTCCGTGGTCGACCTGCAGTTCCTGACCGTCACCACGCTGGTGCGCAACAAGGCCCAGCTCAACGAGCTGATGCGCCGCACCGGCGGCTCCGCGATGACCTTCGTGCGCCGCAGCGGGATCTGGTTCGGCTTCCTCATCGGGCTGGTGCAGGTCGTGGCGTGGGCGACCATCCACAACGTCTGGATCATGCCGGTCTTCGGCTTCATCACCGGCTTCGCCAGCGACTGGCTCGCGCTCAACATGCTGTTCCGGCCCAAGGAGCGCCGGACCTTCCTCGGCATCCCGTTCCAGGGCGTCCTCCAGGTCAAGCGCCAGGAGATCACCCGCGACTACGCCGAGATCATGGCCACCGACCTGTTCGCGCCCTCGGTGCTGTTCGAGGCCGTCCTCAACGGACCGGGCGCCGACCGCCTCTTCGCGATGGTGCAGCGGGAGGTCGCCACGGCGCTGGACGTCCAGACCGGTCGGGCCCAGCCGCTGCTCCAGCTGACCGTCGGCACCCAGCGCTACCGGGCGCTGAAGCAGCAGATCGCCGACCGGGTCGTGGCGCGGCTGCCCGAGCGGATCGCCGACTTCGAGGCCTACGCCGCGCGCCAGCTCGCGGTCGAGGACCTGCTGGTCGAGAAGATGGACCAGCTGAGCAACGACGAGTTCGAGTCGATCATGCGGCCGGTCTTCAAGGACGACGAGTGGCTGATGATCAGCGTCGGCGCGGTCCTCGGCTTCCTCGTCGGCGAGCTCCAGGTGGAGTTGGTCCTGCACCTGACGGGGTAAGAGTGGCTTATGCCCGATTCCCTCGCCTCCCAGGGTGCCGAGAACGTCGCCGGCGACGGCGAGAGCACCCGCACCGTCATCATCGCGTTCTTCGCCAACCTCGCGATCGGCATCGCCAAGAGCGTCGTGGCCATGATCAGCGGCTCGGCCTCGATGCTCGCGGAGGCCGCGCACTCCTGGGCCGACACGGGCAACCAGGTGCTGCTGTTCATCGCCGACCGCCGGAGCCGCAAGGAGCCGGACGCCTCCCACCCGTTCGGCTACGGCCGAGAGGCCTACGTCTGGTCGATGTTCGCCGCGCTCGGGCTCTTCTCGGTCGGCGCCGCGGTGTCGGTGTGGCACGGCGTCAGCCAGCTGATCAGCGGGGGCGAGGACGCGGAGTACCTCTGGGCCTACGTCGTCCTCGGCGTGTCGTTCGTCTTCGAGGGCACGTCGTTCGTCCAGGCGTTCCGTCAGACCCGCAGCGAGGCCGAGCACCTCGACCGGGAGGTCCTCGACCACGCCCTGCGCACCTCCGACCCGACCTTGCGGGCGGTCTTCGCCGAGGACTCGGCGGCGCTCGTCGGCATCGTGCTCGCCCTGCTCGGCGTGGGGCTCCACCAGCTCACAGGCAACGCGGCGTGGGACGCGGCCGGCTCCATCGCGGTCGGCCTGCTGCTGGGAGTCGTGGCGATCGTCCTGATCCGGCGCAACCTGCGCTTCCTGACCGGTGAGGAGAGCGACCAGCGCCTGCGGCAGGCGGCCATCGACACGGTGAAGTCGATGCGCGACGTCGAGCGCGTGACCTACCTGCGCATGGAGTACGTCGGCCCCCGCAAGGTCCTGCTCGTCGCCGCGGTCGACATCCAGGGCGACGCCAGCGAGCCGGACGTGGCCCGCCGGCTCCGGACGGTCGAGGCCGAGCTGGAGCAGGACCCGAACATCGTCGACGCCGTCCTGACCCTCAGCACCCCCGACGAGCAGGACCTCTGAGCGGGACGGCGCGCCGCCTCACTGGCTGGTGAGGAAGTCCAGCACGAGCCGGTTGAACGCCGCGGCGTGCTCGATCTGCGTCCAGTGACCGCACCGGCCAACACGTGCAGCCGGGCGTCGGGGACCAGCTCGAGCAGCAGTAGGCGTTCTGCAGGGGGATCACCCGGTCCACGCCTCGAGGCTGTAGCCGAACGATGGCGGCCGCTCGGTGTCGCCGAAGCCCACCATGTCCGGGGCGAGGACCCTCGTGCGCGCGGCCAGTGCCGGCATCGTCAGCCGCCAGTACGCGCCGGCCGAGACGCCCGGCCCCGACCCGTGGACCACCCATGGTGGGTCCGCGCCGCCCCTGCGTCGCGCGACGTTCCTCGCCGCGGAACGCCACTCGTCTCGACGAGGGCCGGGTGGCCCCCCGACGGCAGACGACCGGCACCCCGGTTCGAGCCCTTGCGCCCGGGTGTCCCGTGGCAAGGGTCCCGTCCTGTTCCTGTGGGCAGAACGGCCCTGCCCCGCGGGGTGCGCCTGGTCCCAGAGTCGGACTCGGAACAGCTCAGGACACCACCGGGAGCGCTACATGCCGATCATCACCGTGCACGGGACGGGCGAGAAGGTCCTCGTGCCCGCCGGTGAGACGGTGCTGGGCGGCTTGTACGCCGCCGGCTACGCCTACACCGTCGGCTGCCGGCGCGGCGGCTGCGGGGTGTGCAAGGTGGACCTGCTCGAAGGCCGGGTGACCTACCACCGGCCCGTGGCGGACACCGTGCTGTCCCCGGCGGACAAGGCCGACGGCGTGTGCCTGACGTGCCGCGCGGTGCCCAGCACCGACGTCACCGTCAGCTTCCACACCGGCGCGCTGCGCCTCGTGCAACCGCTGCTCCGCGCCATCAACGAGAAGTCCCGGCTGCAAGCCGCAGCCGCGGTGCCCCAACCCGAGGAGTGAGATCGATGGGGATCATGCGGATGGGCTACGCCCACATCCGGGTCACGGACATGACCGAGGCCAAGCACCACTACGCCAACACGATGGGGCTCTACCAGACCCTCGAGCAGGACGGGCGCGTCTACTACAAGGGCTGGGACGAGTGGGACCACCACTCGGTCGTCCTGGAGGAGGGCGGCGTCGGCCTGGTCAAGTTCGGGTTCAAGGTCGAGCGTGAGTCCGACCTCGACGAGATCGAGAAGAAGGCGGTGAACTTCGGTCTCACGGTCGACCGGATGGCGGCCGGCGAGAACCCGGAGGTCAGCGACGGGATCCGTTTCACGGCCCCCTCGCAGCACGTGATCGAGGTCTACCACGGTCAGACCCTGATCGGCACGGAGGTCGGCACGCACAACCCGGATGCCTTCCCCCGGCACCTGGTCGGCGTGGGGGTGCCCGCCCTGGACCACGCGCTGATCTTCGCCGAGGACGTCCGCCTCATGGAGAACATGTTCCGCGAGGTCTTCGACTACTTCCCGACCGAGCGCGTGCAGACCGACCTCGACGACGACGAGGCCCACTTCATCGCCAGCTGGATGACCAGCAACAACCAGATCCACCAGATCGCGGTCCTCGAGGGCGAGCCGGGCAAGCTGCACCACTTCGCCTTCAAGCTGCAGGACTGGTCGGAGGTCGGCCGGGCCGCGGACATCATGACGATGGACGACGTGCCGATCGACATCGGTCCCACCCGTCACGGCATCACCCGGGGGCAGACGGTCTACTTCTTCGACCCCTCCGGCAACCGCAACGAGGTCTTCGCCGGCGGCTACCCGGCGTACCGCGACCGCCCGATGAGCAAGTGGACGCCCGACCAGATCGCGAAGGGCATCTTCTACCACGCCCGCGAGCTCAACGAGCGCTTCACCACCGTCTACACGTGAGCCCGGGACCCCTCGTGCCGACCCCGTCCGCCTCGCCCGAGACCACCTGCCTGCGTCGCGGCCTGACCTACGCCGGCGCCGCGGCGGTGCTCGACGCGGCGCTCGCCCACGCCGACCGCCTCGGGGTGGCGGTGAACGTCTGCGTCGCCGACTCCGGCGGCGAGGCGCTCGCCACGGCGCGCATGGACGGGGCGGCCCTGCTCTCGTACTCGATCGCGGTCGACAAGGCCTACACCGTGGCCGCGTTCCAGGGCCTCGCCACGCACGAGTGGTTCGACCTGATCAGGGACGAGCCGCCGCTGCGGGAGGGGATCGTCCACCGCGACCGGCTGGTCGTCTTCGCCGGAGGCGTGCCGGTGCGGGTCGAGGGCGAGGTCGTCGGGGCCGTGGGGGTCTCCGGGGGCTCGGCCGAGCAGGACCGGGCGATCGCCGAAGCAGCCGCGGCCGCCCTCCGCACCCCCGTCCCAGCCGGCCGGGCCTGACCCGGCCGGCGTCCACGAGAGAACGAAGGAGGAGCCGATGACACCGTTCATGCTCCGCGTCGCCGACCTCATCGGCGAGGAGGGCGAGCCGGAGGCCACGCCCATGCCCCAGACCCGGGTGAGCCGGCGCATCGCCACCGGGACGGGGGCCGACCGCCAGGTGGCGATCCGGTCCCTGGCCGAGCAGCTGGTGTGCGAGGCCAACGCCGTGATGGCGGCCGGTGACGAGCACCTCACGCTCAGCGACGAGACCCTGCCGCACGAGCTCGCCTTCGCCATCGGCTACCGCGGGCGCGCCGCCCGGGTGTCGACGACCTTCCAGGACGGCACGGCCTACGGCCGGCTGGTCGGGGACGGCTTCGAGTCCGAGCTCCCGGAGGAGCTCGACGGACCCGACGCCCTGCCCGACCTGATCATCCGGCTGCTGGCCGAGTCCGGCCTGCCCCACCACCCCGTGCCCAACTGAGCCGTCACACCGAGGAGACCACCGTGCAGTTCGAGCTGCGGACCCAGGTCATCGAACCTGAGCGCAAGACCTTCCACCACCTCGTCGACCGGTACGGCGACCGACCCGCCTCGCGCTACGAGGAGGGGACGATCGACCTCCAGTCCACGACCAACTTCCACTACCGGCCGCTGTGGGCACCGGAGACGGAGATCTACAGCCCCGACTACTCGGTGCTGAAGCTGACCGACCCCTACTCCTTCACCGACCCGCGCCAGTACTACTACGCGCCGTACGTGACCACCCGCGCCGACCTCCACGAGGCCTTCGGCAGCACGCTGACCTACCTCGAGAAGCGCGGGATGTTCGACCGGCTGCCCGGGGGGTGGCACGCCGTCGTGGCGGAGGTGCTGCTGCCGCTGCGCCACTACGAGGCAGCCGCCCAGATGATCAGCAGCAACGCCGCCCGCTTCGGGTGGGGCACGACGATCACCCAGTGCGCGGCCTACGCGGCGTTCGACCGCGTCGGCAACGCCCAGATGCTCTCCCGCGCCGGCATCTCGTTCGCCGGTGGCACCGCCGAGAGCCTGGCGGCGGCCAAGCGGCTGTGGCTCGACGACGCCTCGTTGCAGCCGATGCGGCGCCTGGTCGAGGAGCTCCTCGTCGAGCGCGACTGGGGCCGGGCGATGGTGGCGCTCGACGTGACCGACCAGCTCGTCTACGGACTGCTCTTCCACCACCTGGACAACGCGGCGATCGCCTCCGCCGCCGGCCCCTACAGCCTCGTCGCACAGCACTTCGCCGGGTGGTTCGCCGACCAGCGCCGCTGGGCGGACGCGCTCTACCGGGCCTGGGTGGGCGACCCCACCCACGGCGACGACAACCGCGCCGCCCTGCGCGCGACCGTCGACTCGGCACTGGAGCGGGGCGAGGCGGCGCTGGCGCCGCTGGCCGCCCGGCTCGACGAGCTCGTGGACGCGGGCTGCCGCGAGGCGCTCGCCGCGTCCGTCGGGGACATCGGCTCGCACCTCACCGCGCTGGGCATCACCGAGGAGGAGAACTGACATGAGCACACCGACCCCCGTGACGGCGGCCGAACGGCCCGTCGGGGTGGACATCCAGGAGAGCGAGCAGAACCGGGCGGTGATCGAGGCCATCGAGGCGGACAACCGCGAGGCCACCGTGAACCACATGCCCGGCATGGTGCGGGTGACCGCGCCGGGACGCCTGGTGATCCAGCGCGCCAGCGTGGAGGAGCGGCTCGGCCGCGAGTGGGAGACCCACGAGTTCCAGCTCGCGATCATCAGCTACTTCGGCCACATCAAGGAATGGGATGACGACGAGATCGTCATCGCCTGGGACCACTGAGACCTCGAGAGAAGGACCTGCGATGACCCTCACCACCCAACCCTCCGGCGTGCCTGCCGCCAGGACCCCGAGCGAGCGGCCGCCCCGCAAGCTGAGCATGAAGGAGCGCTACTCGGCGCTGACCCGGGACCTCGACTGGGAGCCGTCCTACGTCAGCTCGGAGGAGATGTTCCCCTACACCACGTTCGAGGGGATCAAGATCCACGACTGGAGCAAGTGGGAGGACCCCTTCCGCCTGACGGTCGACGCCTACGCGAAGTACCAGGCGGAGAAGGACCGGCGGCTCTACGCCGTGCTCGACGGGTTCGCCCAGAGCCAGGGCCACCTCAGCCTCACCGACGCCTCGTACCTCAACGCGATGAAGCTGTTCCTCCAGGGCGTCACGCCGCTGGAGTACCAGGCCCACCGCAACTTCGCCTACCTGAGCCGACACCTCAACGGCCCGGGCCCGCGCTTCGCGTCGCTGTGCCAGAGCCTCGACGAGATCCGGCACGCGCAGACCGAGATCCACACGCTGAGCAACTACAACAAGTACTACTGCGGGTTCCACTCCTACCTGCACCAGCACGACCGCGTCTGGTACCTCTCGGTGCCGAAGTCGTTCTTCGACGACGCGCTGTCCGCCGGCCCGTTCGAGTTCCTCATCGCGATCGGGTTCTCCTTCGAGTACCTGCTGACGAACCTGCTCTTCGTGCCGTTCATGTCCGGCGCCTCGTTCAACGGCGACCTGCCGACGATGACCTTCGGGTTCTCCGCGCAGTCCGACGAGTCGCGGCACATGACGCTGGGGCTCGAGGCGATCAAGTTCCTGCTGGAGCAGGATCCCGACAACGTGCCGATCGTCCAGCACTGGATCGACAAGTGGTTCTGGCGGGGCTACCGCGTGACCGCGCTGGTGGCGCAGATGCTCGACTACATGCTGCCGCGCAAGGTGATGAGCTGGAAGGAGGCCTTCGAGCTGTACTTCGAGCAGCAGATGCTCGGCGGCCTGTTCCAGGACCTCGCCTACTACGGCATCCGGCCGCCGCGGGACGTGGAGAAGGCGATCCAGGAGAAGGAGCACGTCTCCCACCAGGCGTACTGGATCCTCTACCAGTTCAGCCACGCCGCGGCCTTCACCACCAGCGTCCCCAGCGACGAGACGCTGGACTGGCTCGAGGAGCAGTACCCCGAGACCTTCCCGACCTACCGGAAGCTGTGGGACAAGGAGAAGGCCAACGTCGCCGCCGGCGGCAGGCACTTCATCCGCGGGCTGCCGCAGCTGTGCCAGGTGTGCCAGATCCCGATGGGCTTCACCGAGGCCGACGAGCCGTTCAAGATCTGCCAGCGCTCGGTGGTCTTCGAGGGGGAGCGCTACAACTTCTGCTCCGACGGGTGCCAGAACATCTTCGAGCACGAGCCGGTGAAGTTCCGCCAGGCCTGGCTGCCGGTCCACCAGATCTACCAGGGCAACTGCGGCGGCGCCGAGCTCGGCGACGTCCTGACCTGGTACGGGATGCAGCCCGGTGACGGGGGCGAGTACGTCGGGTCCGTCGACCACCGGAACTGGTTGCGCTGGCACGACCAGGCCGACCACTCAGAGCTCGGGGAGGAATGACATGTCCGGCTTCAACACCGTGATCGAGCGGCCCGCGATCCGCAGCATCGGGGAGTACGACTTCCCGTCGCGCTCCGCGCAGGAGCTGTACGGCGACGACCAGCTCGTCCACGTCTGGAACGACGGCAACCCGTGGTTCGTCGCCGCGGCCTGCTTCCGGGCGCCGAGGGCGATGTCGTTCGGCGACTTCTGGGCCGTGATGGTCGTGCCGTACCACGAGGAGGACCCGGACTGGCAGTCCTCGTGGACGCCGGCGGACTTCGAGTGGGGCCTGGACGACGAGCCGTGGTCGCCCGAGGTCGGCGCCAGCCTCGAGGCGCTGGGCGTCGGGCACAAGTCCGTGATCCGCATGGTCAAGAAGTAGGTCGGGGCCAGCCATGACGTCGTACCGCGTGACCGTCGAGCCGCTCGGACGCGAGGTCGAGTGCGCCGAGGACCAGACGATCCTCGACGCATGCCTGCGCAACGGCGTCTGGCTGCCGCACTCGTGCACGCACGGCACGTGCGCGACCTGCAAGGTCGACGTCCTGGAGGGCGACGTGGACCACGGCGCCTCCAGCTCGTTCGCCCTGATGGACTTCGAGCGGGACGAGGGCAAGGTGCTGCCGTGCTGCGCCACGCCGCGCTCCGACGTGGTCGTGGAGGCCGACCTCGACGTCGACGAGTCCATCGAGGTCTTCCCGGTGGAGGACTACCTCGCGACAGTGGTCGAGCTGACCGACATCGCCGAGCAGACGCGACGGCTGGTCGTCGAGCTCGACCGGCCCCTGGGCTTCAACGCCGGGCAGTACCTCAAGTTCACCGTGCCGGCAGCCGGTGGGCTGCCGGCCGTGGACCGCACCTGGTCGATCGCCTCCCCTCCGGGGGACCGGCAGCGCCTGGAGTTCCAGGTCCGCAACGTCCCCGGGGGCAGGGGCACCGACGGCTGGGTCTTCGGGACCCTGCGCGTCGGTGACCAGGTGCCGGTGGCCGGGCCCTACGGGCGCTTCGTGCTGCGGACGCAGGACGACCGGCACGCGGTGCTCGTCGGCGGGGGCACCGGGCTGGCCCCACTGACCTCGATGGTGCGCCACGCGCTCGAGGCGGGGGAGTACGCCGGCCGGCTGACTCTCTACGCCGGCGCCAGGACCCGCGCGTGGCTCTACGACGTGGACCTGTTCACGCGCCTGGCCAAGGAGCACCCCGACCGGTTCACCTACCGGCCCTGCCTGTCGGAGGAGACCGCGGAGGACGTCGCGAGCAGCGGCGAGGACCCGTCGGCCTACGGCTTCGGGCTGGTGACCGACGTGCTCGCCGCCGACCACGAGACGCTCGCCGGCTGCGTCGGCTACCTCTGCGGACCGCCACCCATGGTGGAGGCGTCCCTGCGGACGATGATGGCCAAGCGGCTCTTCCCCCGCGACATCTGCCGGGAGGACTTCTTCAACGAGGCCGACAAGGCCCAGGGTGGGGTCAGGTCCCCGCTGATCAAGCGATGACCGCGACCGAGCACCCCGAGGTCACGGTCGCCTCGGTCCCCAAGCGGTTCAGCTCCGCCGGACAGGCGGAGCCGGGGAGCGTCCGCTCGGTCGGCCTCGCGCTGGACGTGCTCGAGTGCTTCGCCGTGGACGGCGCCCTGGGCGTGTCGGACGTGGCCCGCCGGCTCGGCGTGGCCAAGTCGACCGCCCACCGGCTGCTGCGCACGCTGTGCAGCCGCGGCTTCGTCGAGCAGGACGCCCCCACCGGGCAGTACCGCCTCGGCATCCACCTCTACGAGCTCGGCCACCTCGCCCAGGTGCGCAACACGTTCCGGCACGCCGCCCTGCCGCACCTGCTGCGCATCGCGGCGGAGACGGGCTACACCTGCAACTTCGGCGTGCCCGACGGGGTCGACGTGGTGTTCGTCGAGCGCATCGAGACCGGTGAGGGCGGCCAGGTCCTGGGACGCATCGGCCGCCGGCTCCCACTGCACTGCACCAGCTCGGGCAAGGTGATCGCCGCGTTCAACCCGGTCGTCGACCAGGCGCGCCGGGCCGCGGGATTCCCGCCGTACGCGACCCGCACGATCCGCAACGAGTCCGACTGGAGCCGCGCGCTCGCCGACGTCCGCCGGCAAGGATTCGCGGTCTCCCACGGGGAGTCCTTCGAGGGGATGACCTCGATCGCGGTGCCGGTGATGCAACGACGCATCGCCGTCGCCAGCATCTCGGCGTTCGGGCCCACCGAGCAGGTCGTGCCCGATCTCGACCGGCTGCGGCTGCTGCTCGCGGTCGCCGCACGTGACGTCGCCGCCCACCTGACCTGAGCCACCGAGAGGACGCACTGTGGAGAGCCCCGACGACACCGCCGACACCCGGGCCCGCGCGGCCAAGCTGCTGCTCGACGCCTACGCGAGCCGGACCCCGGTCCCGCCGCTGACCGAGACCTTCGCCGGCCTCACCATCGCCGAGGCCTACGAGATCCAGCTGGCGCAGGTGGAGTCCCTCGTGGCGAGCGGCCGCACGGTGAAGGGCATGAAGGTCGGGCTGACCTCCGCCGCCATGCAGAACCTCCTGGGGGTGCGCCAGCCCGACTTCGGCCACCTCCTGGACGACTTCTTCTTCCTCGAGCACGAGCCGATCCCGGCCTCGCGCTTCCTGCAGCCGCGGGTCGAGCCGGAGGTGGCGTTCGTGCTGGGGAGGCCGTTGCGCGGTCCCGGGGTCACGGTGGCGGAGGCGGTCGCGGCGGTCGACCACGTGCTGCCCGCACTGGAGATCGTGGACTCGCGCATCGCCGACTGGCGGATCGGCATCGTCGACACCGTGGCGGACAACGCCTCCAGCGGCGGCCTCGTGCTGGGCAGCACGCCCACCCCGCTGTCGCAGGTGGACCTCCGGCTCGGGGGCTGCGTGTTCCGTCGCAACGGCGAGGTCGTCGGCACCGGCGCCGGCGGCGCCGTGCTCGGCTCGCCGATCAGCTCGCTGGTCTGGCTCGCGAACACCGTCGGTGCGCTCGGCACGACGCTCGAGGCCGGGCACGTCGTGCTGCCGGGTGCGATCACGGCCATGGTGCCGGTCAGCCCCGGCGACACCTTCACCGCCACGTTCTCCGGCCTGGGAAGCGTCACCGCGCGCTTCGCGGCCGCACCACCCGCCCGCGTCGAGGAGGAGACCTCATGAGTGCCCGCAGGCACACCCCAGGCAAGGTCGGGGCCGCGATCGTCGGTCCCGGCAACATCGGCAGCGACCTGATGTTCAAGCTGATCAGGCGCAGCGAGATCATCGAGCCGCGCTTCATGGTCGGGGTCGACCCGACCTCCGACGGCCTCGCCCGGGCCAAGCGGCTCGGGCTGGAGGCGAGCGCCGACGGGGTCGACTGGCTGCTGGCGCAGGACGAGCTGCCCGACATCGTCTTCGAGTGCACCTCGGCCAAGGCGCACGAGGCCAACGCGCCGAAGTACGCCGAGGCCGGCATCCTCGCCGTCGACCTCACGCCCGCGGCCCTCGGCCCCTACCTCTGCCCGCCGGTGAACCTCGAGTTCAACCTCGACGCCCACAACGTCAACATGATCACCTGCGGGGGACAGGCCACGATCCCGATGGTGAGCGCGGTGTCCTCGATCGTCGACGTGCCGTACGCCGAGATCGTCGCCTCGGTCTCCTCCCGGTCGGCCGGCCCCGGGACGCGGGCCAACATCGACGAGTTCACCGAGACGACCGCCGACGCGGTGACCAAGGTCGGCGGCGCCGGGTCCGGCAAGGCGATCATCATCCTCAACCCCGTCGAGCCGCCGCTGATGATGCGCAACTCGGTGTTCTGCGCGGTGCCGCCGGAGGCGGGGGAGCCCGGCCCGCTCCAGGACCGCCTCCTCGAGTCCATCCACGCGATGGAGGCGACGGTGCAGGAGTACGTCCCCGGCTACCACCTCCGCGCGGCGCCGCAGTTCGACCACGCCCGCGAGACCTGGAAGGGCATGGCGCGGGTGTTCGTCCCGATCGAGGTCAAGGGGCGCGGCGACTACCTGCCGGACTACGCCGGCAACCTCGACATCATCACCGCCGCGGCGGCCCGGGTGGGCGACCTGATGATGGCCCACCGGATGGGTGTCGCGCCCACCTGGCGGTCCGCGGCCGAGCTCGGCGAGAAGGCGGGGGTGTGAGTCATGGGTGACATGACCGTGCGACCGGAGGACGTGCCCGTGGTGACCCGCGAGGTCACCGGGAGCGAGGTGCTCGAGCACACGCCCCGTGGAGGGGACGGGGCCGACCTGCGCATCACCGACTCCACGCTGCGCGACGGCTCCCACGCGATGAGCCACCAGTTCACCGAGGCGCAGGTCCGCGGGGTGGTGCACGCCCTGGACGAGGCCGGGGTGCAGGTGATCGAGGTCAGCCACGGCGACGGGCTGGGCGGGTCGTCGTTCAACTACGGCTTCAGCCTGGTCGACGAGCTCCAGCTCATCCGTGCGGCGGTGGACGAGGCGAAGCGCGCCAGGATCGCGGTGCTCGTGCTGCCCGGCCTCGGCACGCTGCACCACCTGCGCCAGGCGCACGACTGCGGCGCCTCGGTGGCCCGCATCGCCACCCACTGCACCGAGGCCGACGTCTCGGTGCAGCACTTCGGCGAGGCCCGGCGGCTCGGCATGGAGACGGTCGGCTTCCTCATGCTGAGCCACCGCGCGAGCCCGGCGAAGCTCGCCGAGCAGGCGCGCATCATGGTCGACGCCGGCGCGCAGTGCGTCTACGTCGTCGACTCCGCGGGCGCGCTGGTGCTCTCCGACGCCCAGGAGCGCATCCGCGCGGTGCTCGACGAGGTCGGCGACGAGGCCCAGGCCGGGTTCCACGGGCACCAGAACCTCAGCCTCGGCGTGGCCAACTCCGTGCTGGCCTACCAGGCGGGTGCGCGGCAGGTCGACGGGGCGCTGTGCGCCCTGGGTGCCGGGGCCGGCAACTCCCCGACCGAGGTGCTCGCCGCGACGTTCGAGCGGATGGACATCAGGACGGGCATCGACCTCGGCGAGGTGCTCAGCGCCGCGGAGGACGTCGTACGCCCCTTCGTCCCGCGGCTGCCGTGGATGGACCGGGCCTCGATCACCCAGGGGTACGCCGGGGTCTACTCGAGCTTCCTGCTGCACGCCGAGCGCGCGGCCGAGAGGTACGACGTCCCGGCGCACGAGATCCTCCAGCGCGTCGGCGAGGCCGGCTACGTCGGCGGCCAGGAGGACATGATCATCGACATCGCCCTCCAGCTCGCCGAGGAGCGCGACCTGGGCGACCTCGCCGCGGTGGGGGTGCGCTGATGACCGCCGCGACGAGGTGGACGGTCGAGACCGTCGCCGACGAGCTGCTCGCCTGCGAGGACCAGCGCCGCGACCGGGCGCCGTTCACCGACGACTGGGACGGCCTCGACGTCGCCACGGCCTACCGGGTCCAGGACCTCACCCTGCGACGGCGCCTGGACCGCGGTGAGCGGCTCATCGGGGTCAAGCTCGGGCTCACCAGCCGGGCCAAGCAGCAGCGCATGGGCGTGGACCGGCCGTTCGTGGCCTGGCTGACCGACGCGATGCTCCTCCCGACCGGGCTGCCGGTGCCGCAGGACCGGCTCATCCACCCGCGCATCGAGCCCGAGATCGTCTTCGTGATGGGCTCCCGCCTGCAGGGCCCCGGCGTGGGCGCCGCGGAGGCGATGGCCGCCGTCGAGCGCGTCCTCGGCGGCGCCGAGGTGATCGACAGCCGCTACGCCGACTTCCGCTTCCGGGCCGGGGACGTCGTGGCCGACAACGCCTCCTCGGGCGCCTTCGTCACGGGCCCGGTCGGCCTCGACCCGGCTTCGCTCGACCTGAGCCTCGAGGGCGTGCTCGTCGAGGTCGACGGAGCGGTGGTCGACTCGGCCACGGGGGCGGCGGTGCTCGGTCACCCGGGCGAGGCGGTGGCCCTGGCCGCCAACGAGCTGGCCGCGCGCGGGCTGGCGATCGAGCCCGGCTGGATCGTGCTCACCGGGGGGATGACCGACGCCGTCCCGGCCCCGCCCGGCGTCTCGGTCGCCTGCCACTTCACCCATCTCGGGTCCGTGCACCTCAACGGGGGCGCGTGATGCCGATCATCGACGTGACGCTGGCGGAGGGCCGCACCGCGGACCAGCTGCGCCGGCTGATCTCCGCCCTGACCGACGCCGCGACCCAGAGCCTCGACGTCGCGCCCGCCTCGGTGCGGGTCGTCGTGCGCGAGGTGCCCACCACGCACTTCGCCGCCGGTGACGTCACCCTCGCCGAGCGGGCCGGAACCTCGACCACCAGGAGCTCCGCATGACTGCAGACAGCTACCCGTTCTTCGGGCACATCATCGACAACCAGGAGGTCGAGTCGCTCGACGGCGAGCGCTTCGACAGCGTGAACCCCTGGACCCGCGAGAAGTGGGCCGAGGTCGCGCGGGCGAGCGCCGCCGACGCCGACCGCGCCGTCGCGTCCGCCCGCCGCGCCTTCGACGAGGGACCGTGGCCCCGCATGGGCCGGCACGAGCGCGCGGCGCTGATCCACCGGCTGGCCGACCTGATGGAGCGTGACGCCGAGGTCCTCGCCGGCCTCGACACCAACGACATGGGCAAGCCCCGGACCCAGGCGCTGCACGACGTGGCGCGGTCGGTGCTGAACTTCCGCTTCTTCGCCGACCACCAGCGCGACGCCACCGCCGAGGTGATGCCGATGGACAGCGGGCACCACACCTACGTGGAGTACGCGCCCGCCGGCGTCGTCGTCGCCATCTCGCCGTGGAACTTCCCGCTGATGATGGCCACGTGGAAGATCGCCCCGGCGATCGCCTGGGGCAACACCTGCGTGATCAAGCCGGCCGAGGACACCCCCGCCTCGGTGGTGCACCTCGGTCGGCTCGCCGCCGAGGCCGGGCTGCCGCCCGGCGTGCTCAACGTGCTCAACGGCTACGGGGTGCCCGCCGGGTCCTCGCTGACCGAGGACCCCCGGGTGGACCGGGTGACGTTCACCGGCGAGTCCGGCACGGGCCGGCTCGTCATGACGGCCGCGGCCTCGCACCTCGCGCCGGTCTCGCTGGAGCTGGGCGGCAAGGGCGCCAACGTCGTCTTCGACGACGCCGACCTCGACAACGCGGTCCACTGGGCGGTGGAGGCGATCTTCCGCAACGCCGGGCAGGTGTGCCTGGCCGGCTCGCGGCTGTTCGTCCAGTCGGGGCTCTACGACGAGTTCCTCGACCGGTTCCAGCAGGCCGCCGAGGCGCTGCGCTACGGCGACCCCACCGAGGAGGGGACGCAGTTCTCCTGCCTGGCCAGCGAGGAGCACTACCGCAAGGTCAAGGGCTACGTCGACACCGTGGAGGACGAGGGCGGCAAGGTCCTGACCGGCGGCCTCGTCGGGGACGGGGCGTGGGCGGTCCGGCCCACCATCGTGGTCGACCTGCCGCTCGAGGCCTCGCAGTACTGCCAGGAGATCTTCGGTCCGGTCGTGGTGGTCAACAAGTTCGAGACCGAGGACGAGGTGGTCCGGCTGGCCAACGACACCCGCTACGGGCTCAACGCGATGCTCTTCACCGAGAACCTGTCCCGGGCGCACCGCGTCGCCTCCCGGCTGCGCGCCGGCACCGTGTGGGTCAACTGCTTCTTCATCCGGGACCTACGCACGCCGTTCGGCGGCGTCGGCGACTCCGGGGTCGGTCGCGAGGGCGGCACGTTCAGCCGGGAGTTCTTCACCGAGCCCAAGGCCGTCGTCATGCAGATCGACCGCGGCTGAGGCCCGACCGCGGGGAGCCGGATCCGCCGAACCCAGCACCGGTCGGGCTCGGCGAGCCGCCTAGCATGGCGCCATGCCCCAGATCTCCCGCGACGACGTCGCGCACCTGGCCGCGCTCGCGCGCATCCAGCTCGACGAGGCCGAGCTGGACCGCCTGGCCGGCGAGCTGCCCAAGATCCTGGACTCGGTCGCGACCGTGACCCAGGCGCTCGAGGGTGCCGGGGACGTCACCCCGATGAGCCACCCGACGCCGCTGACCAACGTCTTCCGCGAGGACGTCGTGCGGCCGAGCCTCTCGCCCGAGCAGGCGCTGGCCGGCGCCCCGGCGAGCGAGGAGCAGCGGTTCCTGGTCCCCAAGATCCTGGGGGAGGAGTGAGATGACCGACCTCACCCGCCTGACCGCCGCCGAGGCGGCCGACCGGCTCACCTCCGGCGACGTCTCCTCGCGCGACCTCACCCAGGCCCACCTCGACGCGATCGCGGCACACGACGAGGCCGTCCACGCGTTCCTCCACGTCGACGCCGAGGGCGCCCTGGCCGCCGCCGACGAGGTCGACCGGCGCCGCTCCGCCGGCGACGCGCTCGGCCCGCTGGCCGGCGTACCCGTCGCGGTGAAGGACCTGCTCTGCACGGTCGGCCAGCCCACCACGTGCGGCTCGCGGATCCTCGAGGGCTGGGTGCCGCCGTACGACGCCACCGTGGTCACCCGCCTGCGCGAGGCCGGCCTGCCGATCCTCGGCAAGACCAACCTCGACGAGTTCGCGATGGGGTCCTCCACCGAGCACTCCGCCTACGGCCCGACCCGCAACCCGTGGGACCCCGAGCGCACGCCGGGCGGCTCCGGCGGAGGCTCGGCCGCCGCGGTGTCCGCGCACCTCGCGCCGCTGGCCGTGGGCACCGACACCGGCGGCTCCATCCGCCAGCCCGGCGCGCTGACCGGCACGGTGGGGGTGAAGCCGACCTACGGCGGGGTCTCCCGCTACGGCATCGTCGCCATGGCGAGCAGCCTGGACCAGGCCGGGCCCGTGACCCGCACGGTGCTCGACGCCGCCCTGCTGCACGAGGTGATCGGCGGCCACGACCCGATGGACTCGACCTCGATCGACGCGGCGGTCCCGCCCGTCGTCGAGGCCGCCCGCCGCGGCCACGCCGACGGGATCGCCGGGCTGCGCGTGGGCGTGGTGCGCGAGCTCGGGGGCGAGGGCTTCCAGGCCGGGGTGCAGCAGCGCTTCGACGAGGCCGTCGCGCTGCTCACCAAGGCGGGCGCCGAGGTGGTCGAGGTGTCCTGCCCGAGCTTCACCCAGGCGCTGGCGACCTACTACCTGGTCATGCCGAGCGAGGTGTCGTCCAACCTCGCCCGCTTCGACGCCATGCGCTACGGCCTGCGGATCGGCCCCGAGGGCGTGGCGGACCCGAGCGCCGAGCAGGTGATGGCCGCGAGCCGCGACGCGGGCTTCGGCGACGAGGTCAAGCGCCGGATCATCCTGGGCACCTACGCGTTGTCCAGCGGCTACTACGACGCCTACTACGGCTCGGCGCAGAAGGTGCGCGCGCTCGTCGCCCGCGACTTCGACCGGGCGTTCGAGCAGGCCGACGTGCTGGTCTCGCCGACCTCGCCGACGACCGCGTTCAAGATGGGCGAGAAGCTCGACGACCCGCTGGCGATGTACCTCCAGGACGTCGCCACCATCCCCGCCAACCTCGCCGGCGTCCCCGGCATCTCGCTCCCCGCCGGGCTCGCCGAGGACGGCCTGCCGGTCGGCGTGCAGTTCCTCGCGCCGCTGCAGGCCGACGACCGGCTCTACCACGCGGCCGCCGCGCTGGAGCGGATGCTGCTCGAGCAGTGGGGCGCCCCGCTCACTCCCGGAGGTCTCGCATGAGCACGACCACGCTGGTCCCCTTCGAGGAGGCGATCGAGCGCTACGACGTGGTGATGGGCCTCGAGGTCCACGTCGAGCTCAACACCGCCACCAAGATGTTCTGCGGCTGCCCGGCACTGTTCGGCGGCGAGCCCAACACCCACGTCTGCCCGGTGTGCCTCGGACTGCCGGGCGCGCTGCCCGTGGTCAACGGCAAGGCGGTCGAGTCCGCGATCCGGATCGGCCTCGCGCTCAACTGCGAGATCGCCGAGTGGTGCCGCTTCGCGCGGAAGAACTACTTCTACCCGGACATGCCGAAGAACTTCCAGACCTCGCAGTACGACGAGCCGATCGCCTTCGAGGGCTGGATGGACGTCGAGGTCGAGGGCGAGACCTACCGCATCGAGATCGAGCGGGCCCACATGGAGGAGGACACCGGCAAGTCGACCCACCTCGGCGGCGCGACGGGCCGCATCCACGGCGCCGACTACTCCCTGCTCGACTACAACCGCGCCGGCATCCCCCTGATCGAGATCGTCACCAAGACGATCGAGGTGCCCTCGCACCTCGCGCCGGCCGTCGCCCGCGCCTACGTCACCCAGCTGCGCGACCTGGTCCTGGCGCTCGGGGTCTCCGACGCCCGCATGGACCAGGGCTCGCTGCGCTGCGACGTGAACCTCTCGCTCAAGCCCACGGGCTCGCCGACGTTCGGCACGCGCTCGGAGACCAAGAACGTCAACTCGTTCCGGTCGGTCGAGCGGGCGGCGCGCTTCGAGGTCTCGCGCCATGCGGGCCTGCTGGACGCCGGTGAGCGCGTGGTGCAGGAGACGCGTCACTTCCACGAGGACACCGGCACCACCTCGCCGGGCCGCGAGAAGTCCGACGCCGAGGACTACCGCTACTTCCCCGAGCCCGACCTGGCGCCGGTCGCGCCGCCGCGGGAGTGGGTCGAGCAGCTGCGCGCGACCCTGCCCGAGCCGCCGGCCGAGCGGCGCCGCCGCCTCCAGGCCGAGTGGGGCTACTCCGACCTGGAGATGCGCGACACCGTCGGCGCCGGGGCGCTGGAGCTCGTGGCCCAGACCGTCGAGGCGGGCGCGAGCCCGCAGTCGGCCCGCAAGTGGTGGCTCTCCGAGCTGGCCCGCCGCGCCAACGAGGAGGGGGTCGAGCTCGCCGCGCTCGCGATCACCCCCGCCCAGGTGGCTCGCATCCAGGCGCTCGTCGACGAGGGCACGGTCAACGACAAGCTCGCCCGGCAGGTCTTCGAGGGCGTGCTGGCCGGCGAGGGGGAGCCCGACGCGGTCGTCGAGTCCCGCGGACTGGCCGTGGTCAGCGACGACGGCGCGCTCTCCGCCGCCGTCGACCGGGCGATCGAGGCCAACCCCGACGTGGCCGACAAGATCCGGGACGGCAAGGTCGCCGCCGCCGGCGCGCTGATCGGCGCGGTGATGAAGGAGATGCGCGGTCAGGCCGACGCCGCCAAGGTGCGCGAGCTGATCCTGGCCAAGCTGAGCTGACCCGGCGGTGGCCACCGAGTCCGGAAACTGGCACCAGTTCGGCGACCCTGCACGCCGGAACGCCGAACTGGCACCAGTTTCGAGCCACCACTGGTCCGACTGGTCGCTGGCCGACCTGGTCGAGGCCAAGGCGGCGGGTGGGCACTCGGTGAGCCTGGTCGTGCCCGCGCGCAACGAGGCCGCCACCGTCGGTGACGTGGTCACCCGCGTCCGCGAGGCGCTGGTCGACACCACCGCGCTGCTCGACGAGGTCGTGGTCATCGACTCCGACTCCACCGACGCGACCTCGGAGGTCGCCGCCGGTGCCGGCGCTCAGGTCTTCCGCGCCGCCGACGTCCGCCCGGACCTGGGCACCTTCCCCGGCAAGGGGGAGGCGATGTGGAAGTCGCAGTTCGTCACCCGCGGCGACCTCGTGGTGTTCATGGACGCCGACCTGGTCGACTGGGACACCCACTTCGTCCCTGGTCTCCTCGGTCCGTTGCTCACCGAGCCGGCGGTCCAGCTGGTCAAGGGGTACTACGAGCGGCCGTTCCGCGACGCGGCGCACGCGGAGGCGGCGTACGAGGGCGGACGGGTCACCGAGCTGGTCGCCCGGCCCCTGCTGGCACTGCACCGGCCGGGGCTGGCCCAGGTCGTGCAGCCGCTCGCGGGGGAGTGGGCGGTGCGCCGCGACCACCTGGCGTCGCTGTCGGTCCCGACCGGGTACGCCGTGGAGATCGCGGCTCTGGTCGACACCTACGACCGCAGCGGCCCGTCGGCCATCGCGCAGGTCGACCTCGGGCGCCGGGCCCACCGCCACCAGGCGCTGCTGGACCTCGGCCGCATGGCCACCCAGCTCTCGGCCGCCGTCGCCCGGCGGTCGGGTCTGGCGGTGCCGGCCGACGTGCTGGAGCTGACCCAGTTCGTGCCCGGACCGGACCGCACCGACGGCCGCGCGGACCCACGTCCGGACGTCCACCCGGTCGACGTCGGCGAGCGGCCCGCAGCCGCCTCCTTGGGGATGGGTGGAAGGCTGTCGCCGTGACCGCCCCCCGGGAGCCCCGAGAGCTGCGCCTCGGGCGCCGTACGTTCGCCCCCGAGGCCGCGCTCGTCATGGCGATCGTCAACCGGACCCCCGACTCGTTCTACGACCGGGGCGCCACCTGGGCCGAGGACAAGGCCTTCGACCGGGTCACGCAGGTGGTCGAGCAGGGTGCGGACGTCGTCGACATCGGCGGCATCAAGGCCGCGCCCGGTGAGGAGATCGACGCCACCGAGGAGCGGCGCCGGGTCGAGGGCTTCGTGGCGCGCGTGCGCGCGGCCTTCCCCGACCTGCTGATCAGCGTCGACACCTGGCGGGCCGAGGTCGCCGAGGCCGTCTGCCAGGCGGGTGCCGACCTGCTCAACGACGCCTGGGGCGGCGCTGACCCGGCGCTGGTGGACGTCGCCGCCAAGCACGACGTCGGCCTGGTCTGCACGCACACCGGCGGGGTCACCCCGCGCACGCGACCCTTCCGGATCGAGTACGCCGACGTGGTCGCCTCCGCGATCGCCGACACGGTCGCCTACGCCGAGAGGGCGGCCGCAGCAGGCGTCGACCCGAGCCGGCTCGTGATCGACCCCGCGCACGACTTCGGCAAGAACACGCTGCACTCGCTCGAGCTGACCCGCCGCCTGGAGGAGATGACCGCGACCGGCTGGCCGGTGCTGGTCTCGCTGTCCAACAAGGACTTCGTCGGGGAGAGCCTCGACCTGCCGGTCGGCGAGCGGCTGGTCGGCACGCTGGCCGCCACGGCGGTGAGCGCGATGAAGGGCGCTCGGGTCTACCGCGTGCACGAGGTGGTCGAGACCCGCCAGGTGCTCGACATGGTCGCGGCGATCCAGGGCACGCAGCGGCCTCGCCGGATGGTCCGGGGACTGGCGTGACCCGGGTCGTGCTGGTGCCCTCCACCCTCCTCCTGCTCCCGGAGTACGCCGGGCAGGTCGACCCGGTGCCCGACCTGCGCCAGGCGTGCCGCGAGACCGTGGGGACGCTCCGGGAGCGCCCGGTCCGGGTGGTCACCGCACGGGCCAGGCCCGACAACCGCGCTCGCGGCGTGGCCGAGCCCGCCGGGCTCAGGATCGCCCGCCACCTCCTGGGGGACGCCGACGTCCGCGACGACGCGGAGCACGTGCTCGTCGTGGCCAACGGATCGGCCTGCCGCACGGAGAAGGCGCCGGGTCACCTCGACGAGCGGGCCGAGGGCTTCGACACCACGATCGAGCACGCCCTGCGCGGCGGTGACCCCGCTGCGGCGCTCGCGCTGACCGAGGACCTCGCCTGCGAGCTGTGGTGCCACGACCTGCCGTCGCTGCAGTGGCTCCTCCGTGCCGTGCAGGACGCGGACGGCGGCCTCGTCCACGCCGAGGCGACCCACGGCGTCGCCTGGTGGGTGGGCTCGTGGGAGCGCGGCTGATGCGGCTGCTGGCCGGCCCCGGGGCGCCGCGCGACCTCTCCGAGGACGAGGTGGCCCTGGCCTACCGACCCCCGGACGGCCCGTTCCTGCGGGCCAACATGGTCACCACCCTCGACGGCGGCGCGACCGGTGCCGACGGGCGCAGCGGGTCGATCAACGACGAGGCCGACCACGTCGTCTTCGCCGCGTTGCGCCGCCACGCCGACGCGGTCGTGGTGGGCGCCGGGACCGCGCGCGAGGAGGGCTACGGCCCGGCCGACGTGCCGATCGTGCTGGTCAGCCGGCGCGCCCAGGTGCCGGAGCGGCTGCGCGACGGCGGAGCGCTCGTGGTCACGTGCGCGTCGTCGCCGGGCCTGGCGCAGGCACGTGACCTGCTCGGCGAGGACGCCGTGCTGGTCCTCGGGGACGACGAGGTCGACCTGGCGCGGCTGCGACCCGCGCTGCACGAGCGCGGGCTGGTGAGCCTGCTGTGCGAGGGCGGCCCCCGGCTGCTGGCCGACCTGCTGGCCGCGGACGCGGTCGACGAGCTCTGCCTGACCACGGTCCCGCTGCTCGTGGGCGGTGACCACCCGCGCATCCTGTCCGGTGCCGGTCTCGCGCAGCGGGCCCGGCTGGCCGGTCTCCTGGAGTCCGACGGCACCCTCCTGGCACGCTGGGCGCTCCACCGCGGAGGAGGCCGGTCATGACCGAGGAGCACGAGGTCGTCGTCGTGGGAGCCGGCCTGGCCGGGCTGGTCTGTGCCCGGGAGCTGGCGAGGGCCGGCCGCGACGTCGTCGTCCTGGAGGCCTCCGACGCCGTCGGTGGGCGCATCCGCACCGACCGCGTCGACGGGTTCCTCGTCGACCGTGGCTTCCAGGTGCTCAACACCGGCTATCCCGCCCTGCGGTGGGCCCTCGACCTCGATGCCCTCGACCTGTGCCGGCTCGACGACGCGGTCGACGTGCGACGCGGGGGAGAGCTCCACACCGTGACCAACCCGCTCGCCGACCCCTCCGGCCTGCCGGGGCTGGTCACCACCGACCTGCTCCCGCTCGGCCAGACGCTGCGTCTCGGGGCCTACGTCGCCCAGTGCGCGGCGCTGCCCGTCCCCCGCCTGCTCGCCCGCGACGACGTCCCTGCGCGGGAGGCGTGGCGCCAGGCCGGGATGACCAGCCGCACGGTCGAGGTCGTGCTCAAGCCGTTCTTCGCCGGCCTCGCCCTCGAGCCCGAGCTGCGCACCTCGCGCCGCTTCGTCGACCTGATGATCCGGATGTTCGCCCGTGGCCGGTCGACGGTCCCCGCCCGGGGGATGCAGGCGATCCCGGAGCAGATCGCCGCGGACCTGCCTGCCGACGCGGTCCGCCTCGGCTGTGCCGCCGCAGCCGTCTCCTCCGACGGCGTCGAGACCCCCGACGGCCGGGTGACCGCGCGGTGCGTGGTCGTCGCCACCGACCACTGGTCGGCGCACGAGCTGGTCCCCGACCTGGGACACCTGCGGGGAGCGGGCGGCGTCACCACCTGGTGGCACCGGACCCCGGTCTGGGAGGGCCAGCGGGGGCGGCTGGTCACCGACGCCGACGGCTCGCCGGTGGCCAACACGGTCGCGATGAGCGCGGCTGCGCCGTCCTATGCCCCGGACGGCGTGGGCCTGGTCGCCACCTCGGTGATCCACCGGCGCGGCACCACACCGCCGACCGAGGCGCGCGTGCTCGAGCTCGCCGCCGCGCTGCACCGGCAGCCCCGCGAGGGCTGGGAGCTGGTCGCGCGGCACGACGTCCCGCACGCGCTGCCGCTGATGCTGCCCCCGCACGACTTCCGCCGCCCGGTGCGCGTGCCCCGCGGTCCGGGCTCGGTCTACGTCTGCGGCGACCACCGCGACAGCAGCTCGATCCAGGGAGCGCTGGTCTCCGGGCGGCGTGCGGCGTCCGCGGTGCTCAGCGACCTGAGCTGAACCCGTCGAGCACCTCGGCCACGTTGCTCGCGGTCAGGTCGGAGATGTCCTCGAGCACGAGGTCGGCCCGCTCGAGCTCGGCCTCGGAGAAGCCGCCGGTCAGCACCGCGATGCACGGGATCCCGGCGCGGTGCGCCGACTCCACGTCGTACGGCGTGTCCCCGACGAGCACCGCGCGCTCGGCCCCGTGCTCCTCGCGCGCCTTGGCCCACGTGGTCTCGACGAGCTCCGGGTCGGGCTTGGACTCGTCGGCGTCGCTGCTGGTGGTGAGCTCGGTGACCACGTCCCCGATCCCGAGGTCGTCGACCGCCTTCTCGGCGAACTGCCGCTCTCCGGAGGAGGCGAGCGCGACGACGTAGCCGGCCTCGACGAGCCGGCGCGCCGCGTCGGCGGCTCCCGGCACGGGTCGCACCCGGTCGGCCACCGCGGCGTACTCCTCGCGCCACGCCTCGCGCAGGTCGTCACCGTCGGCCGCCTCGACCTCGTCGCCGGCTGCCGCGGCGACCAGCCGGTCGCCGCCCATCCCGATCAGGCGGTGCAGCCGGTTGACGGTGAGGTCGTGGCCGAGCCGGGTGAAGGCGCGGTGCCAGCACATGGCGTGGTGGTAGGTCGAGTCGATCAGGGTGCCGTCGATGTCGAGCAGCAGGACGTCAGCGATGGGTCAGCCCTCCTCGAGGCCTCCGGGAGGGTTGCCGTCGTGGAGGTGGTGACGGGCCCGCCGAGTGCAGTACAGGAAACCGAATACCCCGAGACCCAGCCCGGCGAAACAGGTCCACAGCCACCACAGGCGGCCGGTGTCCCTCATCCAGTCAAGCTGGAACAGCAGGAGGTAGAGCGTGGCGCCCAGGAACCCGGTCGTCCCCACCCCGACGGTGCGCAGGCCGGTCACGTCCAGCGGCTGGATCGGCGCCTCGACCACCTCGCCCCGGGTCATGCGCGCCCTGATCGGCTCGGTGACGGGGCCGGGCGGGACCGGCGGCTGCTCGCGGGACTCCACGCCGTGAACCTACCGAACGCCGCACGCACCGGTGCGGACGGTCGCGCCGCACGACCGCCGACGTCTCGGGCAGGCGAGCCGATGTGGGACGTCTCCGGGGTGCGTCTTAGGGTGCTGCCGTGACTCAGACCACCACCAGGACGGGCGGGTCCTCCGGCCTCGACAAGTTCTTCCAGATCACCGAGCGCGGCTCGACCGTCGGCCGAGAGGTTCGAGGTGGCATCGTCACCTTCTTCACGATGGCCTACATCATCGTGCTCAACCCGCTCATCATCGGCACCCAGACCGACGGCGCGGGCAAGTACCTCGGTGGAGGCGACGCGCCCAACGTCCCCCTGATCGCACTCGCCACCGCCGTGGTGGCCGGCCTGATGACGATCCTCATGGGCGTCGTCGCGCGCTACCCCCTGGCGCTGGCCACCGGACTGGGGCTCAACGCGTTCGTCACGTTCTCGATCGCCAAGGTCTACACCTGGAACCAGGCGATGACCTTCGTCTTCCTCGAGGGCGTGGTCATCCTGGTGCTGGTGCTCACCGGGTTCCGGACCGCGGTCTTCAAGACGGTGCCGACCTCGCTCAAGACCGCGATCAGCGTCGGCATCGGCCTGTTCATCGCACTGATCGGCCTGGTCGACGCGGGGTTCGTCCGGCGCACCGGTGCCGGCCCGGTGCCGGTCGAGCTCGGCATCGGCGGCCTGCTCGACGGCTGGCCGACCCTGGTCTTCGTCGTCGGGCTGCTCCTGGTCATCGCGCTCTACACCCGCGGCGTGCGCGGAGCGATCCTGATCTCCATCCTCGCCACGACCGCCCTGGCGATCGTGGTCGAGGCCTTCGCCGACGCGGGACCGATGGTCGACGCGAAGGGGGAGTACCACCCCATGGGCTGGGACCTCAACGTCCCCACGCTGCCCAGTGACGTCGTCACCTCGCCGTTCACCAAGATCGACGACCTGTGGCACCTGTCGATCTTCGACGACGTCGGCAAGCTCGGGGACACCCTCGGCGGCTACGACGCGGCCGCGTTCATCGCGATCGCGCTGCTGATCTTCACCCTGCTGCTGGCCGACTTCTTCGACACGATGGGCACGATGACCGCGATCGGGGCGGAGGCCGGCCTGCTCGACGAGCAGGGCATCCCGCCCAGGAGCGAGGCCATCCTGATCGTGGACTCGATCGCCGCGGCCGCCGGTGGCGCCGCGTCGGTGTCGTCCAACACCTCCTACATCGAGTCGGCCTCCGGTGTGGGCGAGGGTGCCCGCACCGGCCTGGCGTCGGTGGTGGCGGGCGCGATGTTCCTGCTGGCCACCGTCTTCACCCCGCTCGTGGCGATCATCCCCAACGAGGCGGCCACCCCGGCGCTGGTGCTCGTGGGCTTCCTGATGATGACCCAGGTGCGCAACATCGACTGGGACGACCTGGAGATCGCGATCCCGGCCTTCCTCACGATCGTGCTGATGCCGTTCACCTACAGCATCACCGTCGGCATCGGCGCCGGCTTCGTCACCCACGTGTTCCTGAAGCTGATCAAGGGCAAGCACCGCGAGGTGGGCGCCTTGATGTGGATCATCGCGGCGATGTTCGTGGTCTACTTCGCGATCTCCCCGATCCGGCGCCTGCTCGGCGTGGAGTGAGCCCGGCCCGGACGCGCCGGGGGTGGACCCTGCCGAGGGGCTACCTCCGTGGCCGGTGGGCGGTGCGCCTGGCCCAGGCAGGTGCCCGGTGCAGGACCTTGCGCTGCCTCCACTCGACGCCACGCTGCCGGCGCGGCTCGACCGACGCGCTGACGAGGCCGGGCGCCTCGCCCGCGACCCACACGCGCTCGAGGCCACCTCGGCGCAGCGCCAGGGTCGCGGTCCCGTCGGGCCCGGTGACCGTGCGGCCCAGGAGGACGGGTGCGCCCTTCCGGTGGCGCAGGCCCCACCAGCTCACGGGGAGCTCCTCCACCGCAGACCCGTCGGGCAGCCGCAGCACGGACCTCAGCGCGAGAGTGCCGCGCCGGCCCCGACCGGCGGTCGGGGCGGAGAACCTCGGCGCCGCGGTGAGCGTCACCGGCACCTCGGCGGTGGCGGTCTGGCCGTCGGACTGGACGGCGGTGACCTGCACGGTGCGCACGCTCCCGGCCGTGCCGACCGCGCACAGCAGCCGCGCGGTCGACTGCTCCCCGCCGCTGGGGTCGAGCGTGCAGCCGTCGGGCGCCTGCCACCGGTGCGTGCCGCCGGGCAGGGCGAAGGTGCTGTCGACCCGCAGCTCGAGCGGCAGTCCGGCAGGCACCGTGGCGCCGCGCTCGGGGTCGACCGCGGAGATCACCGGGGCGGAGGTGTCCTGGACCGAGGCGAGGTAGCCGGTCCGCAGCCCGTACTGGTCCTCGCGGTCCACCCCCGCGACCATCTCGAGGGCGGCGCCCGAGGAGCACGTGACCTGGATGCTCGGCGTGCTGTCGGGCCCCAGGACCCGGCACCGGCCGCCGTTGGCGACGTCCCAGTGGTAGCGCAGGGTGCCCGGGTCGTCGACCGAGTCGGTGACGTGCGCGGTCAGGGTCACCGGCGTGCCCGCCGGGATCCGGCTCGGCCCCTCCACGCTCAGTCCGGTCAGCGTGTTGGGCGCCAGCGAGGGGCCGTCGGTCAGGAAGACCGAGTCCGCGACGTTCCAGTGCGTGGCGAGGTAGGAGCCCGACGGGGGAGCCTGCGTCGAGTAGTAGTCGTCGTGGCCGCAGTCCAGCAGGAACGGGCGGGGCAGGACGCAGTCGTCGGCGGCGCCGCCGCCCGCGGAGGCGCCGTCGCCGAGAGCGGTGCACATCAGGTCGCCGGCCGTGGTGCAGTGCCCGTCGCCGGTGGCGTGCGGCGCGTCGGCGTGCACCGCGCCGAGGACGTGCACGAGCGCGTGGGCGAGCCGCGGCGGGACCGCGGAGCCGTCCTGCCAGCAGCTGATCGCGAGCCGCACCGGTCCGGGGTCCACGGTGTTCGAGGTGTTGGCGGCGCCAGGGGTGGTGTCGGCCGGCACCGGCGCCTGGGCGCACCGACCCTCGGTGCCGGGGAGGCTGGACCACGGGAGGACCAGCACCGTGCGCCGGTCGGCGCGGCTCAGGTCGAGCCCGGCGAGGGCGGTGTCGAGCGCCGCGGGGTCACCGAAGTAGTCGTGCGCGGGGATCGTGCGGTGCAGCACCGTCGGCATGCAGGAGGCGTCGGTCGCCCACCGCACCCGCCGGGCGGTCCCGGGGTGGTCCGTGGAGGCCGCCAGGAGGTCGTCGGTGGCCGCGGCCTGCTCCCGCACGCGGGCGACGAGGGGGTCGCCGAACGACGGGTCACCCTCCACGGTGACCGCCACGAGCTGCACGCGCGGGCCGTCCTCGCCGCTGCCGACGCAGGCGCTGGAGGCGTGGGCGACCAGCTCGCCGGGGGGTGGCTCGGCGGCGCGGGCGATCGCCGGGACTCCTGCCACCGTGCCGAGCACGAGCCCGGCGAGAGTGAGGCTGACGGCAGTCAGGCGCATGCGGTGTCCCCCCGGAGTGTGCGCGGCGTGGCCGCGGTCACTGTACGGCGAGGGTGCCGGGCGGGGGCAAGTGCCCGAACGGCCGATTCCGTTTTTGTTAGCAAAGGTAATGACCTAGACTAACGACATGCCTGCTGCTGTCGAGACCCGATCGCTGTCTCCGGCGCTGGCGTCCTCCCTGCGCGTGGCCATCGCCCGGATCAACCGCCGCCTGCGGGCCGAGCGGCTCCCCGGGGCCGAGGTCAGCCTCGGTCAGATCGGGGTCATCGCCCGGTTGAGCTGCGACGGCGACCTGACCATCGGTGCGCTGGCGGAGCAGGAGGGCGTCAAGCCGCCGTCGATGACCCGGACCATCGCCTCCCTCGAGGCCCTCGACCTGGTGAGCCGCCGCCCCCACCCGAGCGACGGCCGTCAGGTCCTGGTCACGCTCACCCCTGCGGGCAAGGAGACGCTCTCGGCCGACCGACGCCGCCGCGACGCGTGGCTCGCGCGGGCGATGGGCGAGCTCACCCCCGACGAGCGCGCGGTCCTGGCCGCCGCGGCGCCGCTGCTGGAGCGGCTCGCGGGGAGCCGCCGGTGAGCCCGACGTTCCGCAGCCTCGCCCATCGCGACTACCGCCGCTACGCCACGGGCGGCTTCGTCTCCAACGTCGGCACCTGGATGCAGCGCGTCGCCCAGGACTGGCTGGTGCTCGTGGTCACCGGCGGCAGCGCCTCGGCGCTCGGCATCACCACCGGTCTGCAGTTCCTGCCCATCCTGCTGTTCTCCGCCTTCGCCGGGACGCTGGCCGACCGCTTCCCGAAGCGCACGCTGCTGATGATCACCCAGGCCTCGATGGCCGTGCCCGCCGCGATCCTCGGGGTGCTCGCGCTGACCGGCGAGGTGCAGACCTGGCACATCTACGCCCTCGCGTTCGCCTTCGGCGTCGCGACGGCCTTCGACGCCCCCGTCCGGCAGTCGTTCGTCAGCGAGATGGTCGGTCCCGAGGACCTGGCCAACGCGGTGAGCCTCAACTCGGTGTCCTTCAACGCCGGCCGCATCGTCGGGCCGGCCGTCGCCGGCGTGATGATCGCGGCCCTCGGCTCGGGCGAGTGGGCGACCGGCGTGGTGATCCTGGTCAACGCCGCCTCCTACCTCGCGGTGCTGGCGGCCCTGGCCGGCGTGCGGGCAGGCCGGCGTGACCCGTCGCTGGACCGCAACCGGCCCAGGGGCCGCGTCCGTGACGCGGTCGCCTACCTCCGCACCCGTCCGGACCTGGTCCTGGTGATCGCGGTGATGGGCTTCACCGGCACCTTCGGGCTCAACTTCCAGATGACCTCCGCGCTCATGGCGACCCAGGTGTTCGACAAGGGTGCGGGGGAGTACGGCCTGCTCGGCACCACGATGGCGTTCGGCTCGATCGCCGGGTCGCTGCTGGCCGCGCGGCGCGAGCGGCCGACCGTGCGACTGGTGGTCGTCGCGGCCGTGGTGTTCGGCAGTGTCGAGGTGGTCTTCGGCCTGATGCCCAGCTATGCCACCTTCGCGCTGATGACCCCGTTGATCGGCATCACCGCGATGACCACGATCACCGCGGCCAACGCGGTCACCCAGCTCACCTCGCCGGCCCACCTGCGCGGCCGGGTGATGGCGATCTACCTCATGGTGTTCATGGGTGGCACCCCACTGGGTGCACCGGTCATCGGCTGGATGGCCGACCTGTTCGGCCCGCGGTGGTCGCTCATCGGCGGTGGCCTCGGCACCCTGGTCGGCACCCTGGGCGTGCTCGCCCTCCTGGCCGCACGGCACGGCAAGGAGGCTCTCTACAATCCTGTGAGTGAACCCCCGCTACCGTCGCCTGGTGATCCCGGGCGCCCTGGTCCTGCTGATCGCCATCGTGCTGGTCAGCGCCCTGACCCGTGGGTGAGCCCGACGCCGGACGCGAGGTCCGTCGAGCCCTGCTCGACCGGGACGGCCTGCACCGCGCGGTCGCCTCGGGCAGGCAGCGTGGGCACGAGCCGCGCTGGCGCCGGGTCGAGCTGCGCTACGTCGACCTCAAGGCCGGTCGCCGGCTCCAGGTGACGTCGTACGACGACACGCAGGCGTTCACCGCCAACCACGACGAGACCACCGCGCCGGGTGCGGTCGACGAGCTGCTCGCGGCGGGGTACGGGAGCTGGCACGTCGAGACCGCGACCGGGACGCTTCAGGCGCGGGTGACCCGGAAGGGGAGGCTGCTGGTGCACCGGAGCGGAGCGACCGCGCAGGCACCCGATCGCAGCCATGACCGCGCCAAGCGGCGGCTGCTGCCCGAGGACGACCCGGTCCTGCGGGAGCTCGGGATCTCCGACGCGCAGGGACGGGTCAAGCCCAGCCGGCAGGCGAAGTACCGCCAGGTCGAGGAGCTCCTGCGCGCCCTCGACGCTGCCCTGTCCGACGCCCTCGCCTCGGGTGCCGTCCGCCCGCCCGACGACCCAGGCGCCCCTGCGGGTGGTCGACCTCGGGTGCGGCAACGCCTACCTGACCTTCACCGCGCACCGCTACCTCACCGCGGTGCTCGGGCTGCCGGTGCACACCACCGGCGTCGACGTGAAGGCCCAGTCGCGCCAGCACAACACCGCGGTCGCCGAGCGGCTCGGGCTCGCGGAGCGAGACGCACTTCGTGCAGGCCGGGATCGACGGGTGGACCCCGCCTCGGCGGCCCGACGTGGTGCTCGCGCTCCATGCCTGCGACACCGCGACCGACGACGCGCTCGGCCAGGCGGTCGCGTGGGACGCGCCGCTGGTGCTCGCGGCGCCCTGCTGCCACCACGACCTGTCCGCCCAGCTGCGCGAGGTCACTGCGCCGCCCGGGCACGCGGCGCTGCTGCGCGACGGCATCCTGCGCGAGCGCTTCGCCGACACCCTCACCGACGCCGTGCGCGCGCTGCTGCTGCGCACCCGCGGCTACCGCGTCGACGTGGTCGAGTTCGTCGACAGCGCGCACACCCCGCGCAACACCCTGCTGCGGGCGGTCCGCACAGGTGGCGACGGCGCCGAGGCGCGGGCCGAGCTCGACGCCCTGCTCGCGCAGTGGCCGGTCCACCCCGCGCTGGCGGAGCGCCTGCGGTGACCCGGCGACCACGCCGGTGGAGCCGCCTGCGGCGGTCGAGGGCCGCCGGGGCCGCCCTGGTCGCCGGCCTCCTGGCCCTCGCAGCCGCCCCCGCCCTGGCCGACGACCTCTTCACCGTCCAGGACCCGGCGATCACCGAGTCCAGCGCCGTGGTCGAGGTCGGCGAGGGACCCGGGTCCCGGGTGCTGACCATCAACGACTCCGGTGACGGGCCCGTGGTCTACGTGCTGGACCCCCGCACCGGCCGGACGGTCGGCCGCTCGACCTACGCCGGGGACGCGGTCGACGTCGAGGCGCTCGCCTCCGGGCTCGGCGGGGAGATCTGGGTCGGTGACATCGGCGACAACAACGGGGTGCGGGCCGGCGTCCAGGTCTACCGGCTCCCCCCGCTGGCCGACGGCGACCGCGAGGTGCCGTCCACGGCGTACGACCTGGTCTACCCGGGCGGCGCTCGCGACGCCGAGACCCTGCTGGTGCACCCGCAGACCGGCCGGATCTACGTGGTGAGCAAGAAGTTCACCGGCGGCACGGTCTACGCCGGCCCGCGCGGGCTCAGCAGCGACGGTCCCAACGAGCTGCGCGCGATCGGCCCGGCACCCGGGATCGTGACCGACGGCGCGTTCTTCCCCGACGGGCAGCACGTGGTGCTGCGCGACTACTCCCGCGCCTACGTCCTGGACACCGCGAGCGAGCCCTGGCGCGGCGTGGACAGCTTCGAGCTGCCCGACCAGCCGCAGGGCGAGGGCATCGCGGTGCGCGCCGACGGGCGCAGCCTGCTGATCTCCTCGGAGGGGGAGCGCCAGCCGGTGCAGGTCGTGCCCGTGCCGCCGTCGGTGCTGGCCGCGATGGAGCCCGCGACGCCGTCGGCGTCCCCGGCCGGCGCCGACGACGCGAGTGAGGCTGGGGGCACCGGTGTCCTGGACCGCGCCGGTGCCGTGCCGTGGACGGTCGTCGGGGGCGTGGTCGGGGTGTGTGCCCTCCTGGGCCTGGGCTTCCGCCTCCGCCGCCGGAGGCGGTAGGGGACAGCAGGGGACGGCAGGACCTCAGAGGCGCTCGACGACGTAGTCGATCGACGCGGTGAGCGCCTCGACGTCCGCGGGGTCGATCGCGGGGTACATCGCGACCCGCAGCTGGTTGCGGCCGAGCTTGCGGTAGGGCTCGGTGTCGACCACGCCGTTGGCCCTGAGGACCTCGGCCACCCGGGCGGCGTCGACCGACTCGTCGAAGTCGATCGTGCCGATCACCAGCGAGCGGTGGGCCGGGTCGCTGACGTAGGGCGTGGTGTACGCCGTCCGCTCGGCCCAGCCGTAGAGCGCCTCGGAGCTCTGCGTGGTGCGGTCGACCATGCCCTTGAGGCCGCCCTGGGCGTTCATCCAGTCCAGCTGCTCGGCCATCAGGAAGAGCGTCGCGACCGAGGGGGTGTTGTAGGTCTGGTTCTTGGCGGAGTTGTCGATCGCGGTGGGCAGGTCGAAGAAGGCGGGCACCCAGCGGTCGGTCGCGGCGAGCTCGGCAGCCCGGTCCAGCGCGGCCGGCGACATGAGCGCGAACCAGATGCCGCCGTCGGAGGCGAAGCACTTCTGCGGCGCGAAGTAGTAGGCGTCGACCTCGGTGAGGTCGACCGGCAGGCCGCCGGCACCCGACGTGGCGTCGACGAGCACGAGCGCACCCTCGTCGGCGCCCTCGACGCGCTGCACCGGCGCCATCACCGCGGTGGAGGTCTCGTTGTGCGCCCAGGCGTAGACGTCGACGCCCGCCTCGGCCACCGGGTCGGGCCGGCTCCCCGGCTCGCTGCTGATCACCGACGGGTCCGCCAGGAACGGCGCCTGCTGCGCCGCCTTGGCGAACTTGCCGCTGAACTCCCCGAAGGACAGGTGCTGGCTCCGCTCGCGGATCAGCCCGAAGGTCGCGATGTCCCAGAACGCGGTGGCGCCACCGTTGCCGAGGACGACCTCGTAGCCCTCCGGCAGCGAGAACAGCTCGGCGAGCCCCTCGCGCACGCGGCCGACGGTGTTCCTGACCGGCGCCTGGCGGTGGCTGGTGCCCATCAGGGTGGTGCCGGTCGCGGCGAGCGCGTCGAGCGTCTCGACGCGGACCTTCGACGGCCCGGCGCCGAAGCGGCCGTCGGCGGGCAGGAGGTCGGCGGGGATGGTGATCGCGTCGGTCACGGGTCCTTCTCTCGTCGGATGGCACGGAGTGCGGGGGCCTGACGACGCTGTCAGTGCACGTGCGCGGCACGCCGCCGGTTCGCTCGTGGGCTGTCTATTGTGGCACCTCCGCCCCACGTCCCCAGGAGCCCGTCCACGTGACCACGACCGCCTCGACGGAGGCCTCCGAGACCGCCGGGGACCCGCGCGGCCCGGCGGTCCTGCGCCGGGTCGGGGCCGTCCTCGTGGTGGTGGGAGCCGTGCTGGTCCTGGTCGGGATCGCCGACCTGCGCGGGATGTTCGACCGGACCATGGACGTGGTCGACGTCCCCGGCCTGCCGGGGACGATCGCCGTCGACGACGGTCCCCGCCTGTTCTGGGCGTTCATCCTCGGGCTCCCGGTGCTCCTGGCCGGCGGCGCGTCCCTGCTGCTCGGTCACCCCGGCACGGCACCGGCCCGCCCGGCTGCGGCGGTGTTCTGCCACCAGTGCGGGACCCGCCACGAGGCGGACGCCCGGTTCTGCGACGCCTGCGGCGCCTCCCTGGCATGAGTGGTGCGGTGAGCGTCACGATCGAGGGGACGGCGTACGACGACGCCCGCGTCCAGCGCCTGGTCGAGCAGGTCCAGGCGGAGTACGTCCAGCGGTACGGCGGTCCCGACGCGAGCCCCGTGGACGCCTCGGCCTTCGCCCCGCCGGTGGGGCGGTTCTTCGTGGCGCTGCGTGAGGGCGAGCCGGTCGCGATGGGCGGGTGGCGCCTGCGTCCGGACCTGACCGACCTCGGCGGCACCCGCGCGGCCGAGATCAAGCGGATGTACGTCGCCCCGGCCGCCCGCCGCACCGGCCTGGCCCGGCTGGTGCTCCGCCGGCTCGAGGACTCCGCACGCCAGGACGGCTGCGACCTGCTCGTCCTGGAGACCGGGATCATGCAGCCGGAGGCGATCGAGCTCTACGAGTCCTCGGGCTACGTCCCGGTCACGCCCTTCGGCTACTACAAGGACTCGGGGCTCTCGCGCTACTACGGCCGGCGCCTGGTCGACTGAGCGACCCCTGGCCGCCCTCGCCCGACTGGAACGGTCGGGATCACGGTTCAAACCGTGACTCCGTTCACATTCGGTCGTTAGTGGCCTGGAACACGTTCTAGTCCAGGAGTGCTCGTGAGAGTTCGTCGTCCCCGCTGGGTCGCGCCGGCCGTCGCCGGCCTGGCCCTCACCCTGGCCGCCTGCGGGTCCCAGCTCGACCCCGACACGGTCCGTGCCGCCAACGGCGGGGCGGTCGGTGTCGCTGCCGACGGCACCCTGACCGACGCCGGCGCGGTGGCCGGCGACAGCGGCACCACCAGCGGCGGCGACGCCGCCGCGACCGGCGGCGCGGGCGGGGCCGGCGCGGCAGGTGCGGGCAGCGCGGCCGCCGGGTCGAGCGGGAGCGCCGGCAGCGGTGGCAGCAGCAGTGGCGGCGGCGCGTCGGGCAGCAGCGCGAGCGAGGAACCGCCGCCGGTGGCCGCCCCCGGGGGGTCAGCTGCGACGGGTTCAAGAACGGTCCCGGCATCACCGACAAGACGATCACCCTGGCCAACGTCTCGGACCTCAGCGGCCCCGTGCCCGGGCTGTTCCAGCCGGCCTACGACGGCGCCAAGGCGTTCGTCGCCTACTTCAACGCCACCTCGGACATCTGCGGGCGCAAGCTCGAGCTGCAGAGCTACGACAGTCGCACCGACGCCGGCGGCGACCAGCAGGGCTACGCCAAGGCCTGCGACAACGCCTTCGCGGCCGTCGGCTCCATGAGCGCCTTCGACTCCGGTGGCGCCCGGACCGCCGAGTCGTGCGGGCTGCCCGACATCCGTGCCGCCGCGGTCACCGCGGCCCGGGCGGCGTGCAAGACCTGCTACGGCGCGTCGTCGGTCAACGCCGGCACGTTCGAGAACGCGGTGCCGGACTACGTGCTGAAGAACTTCAAGGCAGCCAGCCAGAAGGCCGCGATGGTCTACCTCAACGCCGGCGCGGCGGCCGAGAACGGCAAGGGTCAGGTCAACGCGATGACCCGCCGCGGCATGAAGTTCGTCTACGTCCAGGGCGTCGACGTCTCGGAGTTCAACTACGCACCGTTCGTGCAGCAGCTGAAGTCCAAGGGCGCCCGCTACGTCCAGGCGCTCGGCTCCTACCAGCACGGCGTCAAGCTGGCGCAGGCGATGGAGCAGGCGGGCTACAAGCCGGACGTCTTCATGATGGACGTGGTCGCCTACGACCCCGGCTTCGTCCAGTCCGGCGGGTCCGCGGTCAACGGCACGACCGCGTTCATCAACTTCGTGCCGTTCGAGCAGGCGAGCTCCAACAACGAGATGAGCCTCTACCTCAAGTACCTCCAGCAGGTCTCGCCCGGCGCCAAGCCCAACTTCTTCGGCGTCTTCGGCTGGTCCGCCGCGCGGCTGTTCGTCACCGAGGCGATCTCGCTCGGAGGCCGGCTCGACCGGCAGACCCTGCTCGACAAGGTCCGCGGCGTGAACAAGTGGACCGCCAACGGCATGCACGCTCCGCAGTACGTCGGGTCCAAGGAGAGTGCCGACTGCTGGCGGATGCTCCAGCTGAACAGTGGCAAGTGGGTCCCCAAGACCAACGGCTATCTCTGCAACGGCGTCTCCTCGTCGAGGTGATGGATCGATGGAGTCGCTGCTCGCCTACACGCTGACCGGGGTCTTCACCGGCGCGGCCTACGCCATCGCCGCCTCGGGCCTGGTGCTGACCTACAGCACGACGCGTGTGTTCAACGTCGCCCACGGCGCCTTCGGGATGCTGCTGGCCTTCGTCTTCTGGGACTTCAGCACGCGCCAGGGGCTGCCCTCGGGCGTCGCGCTGCTGCTCGTGCTGCTCGTCGTGGCACCGCTCATCGGCTTCCTCGTCCAGCGCTTCCTGGCCCGGGGCCTCGGCGAGGCGCCGGTCGGCGTCGGCATCGTGGTCACCGTCGGCCTGCTGGTCTCGCTGATCGGCGTCGCGCAGCAGGTCTGGCCGCCGGACGAGATCCGTCAGGTGCCGCAGTTCTTCCAGGGGCACGGGATCCACCTGTTCGGCACGTACGTCACCGCCCACCAGATCCTCACGATCGGGCTCTCGGGCGTCGTGGCGGGCCTGCTGTTCCTCCTGCTCAACCGGACCCGCATCGGCGCGGCGATGCGAGCCTCGGTGGACAACCCCGACCTGCTGCGGCTCTACGGCGGTCGTCCGGACACGGTGGCCGCGCTCGCGTGGGCGATCGGCATCTCGCTGGCCGCGCTCGGCGGCATCCTGCTCGCACCGACGATCGGACTCAACTACTACGACCTGACGCTGCTGGTGATCAACGCCTACGCCGCGGCGATGCTCGGCAAGCTCAAGAGCCTGCCGATGGCGTTCGCCGGGGCGATGGGCCTCGGCGTGACGCAGGCCTACCTCGTGGGCTACCTGCCGAGCAGCGCGGCCTTCGGCGGGCTGCGGGCCGTCGTCCCCACGCTGTTCCTCTTCGTGGTCATCGTGATCATGCCCCAGGCGCCGCTGCGGATCGGGCAGGTCAAGGGCCTCAAGGCGGCACCGGTGCCGACCGCGGTGCGCTCCACCGCGGCCGGGGGTGCGCTGATCCTGGGGGTGGCGGCGCTGGCGCTGGTGCTCTCCGAGCCCAACCTGCTGCTGCTCGGCACGGCCGTGACCTACGCGATCGTCATGCTGTCCCTGGTCCTGCTCACCGGGTACGGCGGCCACGTCTCGCTCGCGCAGTTCAGCTTCGCCGGCGTCGGCGCACTGGCCTACGCCAAGCTCGACTCGCCCACGCTCGTCGGGGTGCTGCTGGCCGCGCTGGTCGCTGCGGCCGTCGGCGCCCTGGTCGCGCTGCCGGTGCTGCGCCTGACCGGCCTCTACCTCGCGCTCAGCACGCTGGCGTTCGCGCAGCTGATGGACAAGCTGGTCTTCCAGTCCGAGTTCGGCTTCGGCTTCAACGGCTCGCTCGACGCGACGCGCATGTCCCTGCTGGGCATCCGGATCAGCGACACCGGCGCCTACGCCACGCTGATGACGCTGTTCTTCGCGCTGACCGCGGTGGGCGTGCTCGCACTGCGGCGCGGCACGATCGGCCGTCTGCTCATCGCGATGCGCGACAGCCAGGCGGCGTGCGGCACGCTCGGGCTCAACATGCGGTGGTTCCGCGTCGGCCTCTTCGCCCTCTCGGCCGGCATCTCCGGGATGGCGGGCGCCCTGTTCGCAGGCCTGCGGGGCACCTTCGGCGCCGCCGACTTCCAGTTCTTCGGCAGCCTCCTGCTCCTGCTGATCGCGGTCGTCTGCGGCGTCACCTCGGTGACCGGGGCGGCGATGGGCGGGGTGCTGCTGATGCTCCTGCCGGTGCTGCAGTCGGCCAACCCGGCCGTCGCGGGACTGGCGTTCGTCGTGGTCGGCGGAGGCGCGGTCGTGCTCGGTCGCGACCCCAACGGCCTGGCCAACCGCCTCTTCTCGCTGGGCAGACGGCTCGAGCCACATCTCGCCGCACGGGTCCCGGTCCTGCTGCTGCCCACCCTCGCCCGTCGCGAGGACAAGCCCGACCTCCAGGGGGTGAGCGACGATGTCGCTGTTGCAGGTTGACCAGGTGGTCGTCCAGTTCGGCGGGGTCACTGCGGTCGACCACGCCTCCTTCGAGGTCGACCCGGCCACGATCACGGGTCTGATCGGGCCCAACGGCGCAGGCAAGACGACGTGCTTCAACGTCATCTCCGGGCTCCAGCGACCGACCAGGGGGCGGGTCCGCTTCGGCGGTCAGGACGTCACCTCGATCAGCGTCGACGGCCGGGCGCGGCGGGGGATGGGCCGCACCTTCCAGCGGCTCGAGGCGTTCGGGTCCCTCTCGGTGCGCGAGAACGTCATGGTCGCCCTCGACATCCACCGCGGCCTCCGCGGGGTGTTCCGCAGCGGCCGCAGGGACGCCGACGCGCTGCTCGCCCGGGTGGGCATCTCGTCCTACGCCGACGACCGCGCGGACGCGGTCCCGACCGGCACCGCCCGGCTGCTCGAGCTGGCCCGGGCGCTGGCGTGCGAGCCGCGGCTGCTGCTGCTCGACGAGCCGTCCTCCGGGCTGGACGAGGCCGAGACCGACGCCTTCGGCGAGCTGTTGCAGGAGCTCGCCGGCTCGGGCGTCGCGATCCTCATGGTCGAGCACGACATGGACCTGGTGATGGCGGTGTGCGAGACCATCCACGTCCTCGACTTCGGGCAGGTGATCGCCTCCGGCGACCCGGCCTCGGTCCGCGCCGACCGCTTGGTGCAGGAGGCCTACCTCGGCTACGCCGACGACGGCCCCGCCGACGGGGGTGGCGACCCTCCGACCGCGGAGCTGCCCGCCGTCCAGGAGGAGGTGCTGACATGAGCGTGCCGATCCTCGAGGTCGTCGACCTCCACGCCGCCTACGGCCGGATCGAGGTGCTGCGTGGCATCGACCTGCGCGTGCCCAAGGGCGCGGTCGTGGCACTCCTCGGCCCCAACGGCGCCGGCAAGTCGACGCTGATCAAGGTGATCAGCGGGCAGATGCGGCCGACCGCCGGCGAGATCCACATGGCCGGCGTGCACGTGTTGGGTGCCGGCCCCGACGAGCTCGCGCGGCTCGGGCTGACCACGATCCCCGAGGGCCGCAGCGTCTTCCCCAACCTCACCGTGGCCGAGAACCTCCGGCTGGTCTCCTACGCCGGGGTGTCGGCGGCGCAGGTCTACGACACCGCCTACACCTACTTCCCCCGGCTGCACCAGCGCCAGGACCAGCTCGCCGGGACCCTCTCGGGCGGCGAGCAGCAGATGCTCGCCATGGCGCGCGCGCTGGCCAGCGACCCGGCGCTCCTGCTGCTCGACGAGCTGTCCATGGGTCTCGCGCCGCTGATCGTGGAGGAGCTCTACCGGACCGTCGCGCAGGTCGCGGAGTCCGGCGTCTCGATCCTCGTGGTCGAGCAGTTCGCCCGCACCGCGCTGGCGGTCTCCGACTACGCCGCAGTCATGAGCGGTGGCCGGATCGTGGCCACCGGGGAGCCCGAGGAGATCGGCAGGCAGATGACCGACGTGATGCTGGGAGGTGCCGCATGAGGCGGGGGCTGAGGATCACCCTGGCCGCGGGCGTGGTGGGCCTCGCGGTCCCCGCCGCCTCGCCGGCCGATGCCGGCCAGGAGCTCGGCGGCTTCGTGTCCAACGCGGTCTCGACCCCGCTGCGGGTCGAGATCTACGAGCGCACGATCCCGCTGCCCACCGAGCCGCAGGCAGAGCTCAACCTGTCCTGGACGCGGGCGGGCGGGACGAGCGGTCCGCAGGGGCAGGGCCGCGCGTCGTACCTCTGGCCGGGCTCGGCCGTCGGCGACGGCTTCAAGACGATCGCCGACCAGCTCCAGCTGCCCAAGGAGGTCGGCGAGGCGGGCTACCCGTTCCAGGTGAGCTCCTCCTTCCCGGTCGGGAAGGCGAAGGCCGCAGACGAGCCGTTCCCGGGGATGGTGATGCGGACCAGCTCGGATGCGACGACGACCGTCGCGAAGGCGGGCTTCTCCTCGACCGGCGACGTCGGCGAGGACGACGGGGACGGCGAGGCGGCGGACGGATCTCCGGCGGCACCCGGGCTGCCCGGCCTGCCGGACCTGCCCGTCCCTGGGTTGTCGGGGGCGCAGCGCTCGACCGCGAGCCCGACCGCGGACCCGCGGGCCACCACGAGGTCCGCCACGAGGTCTGCGAGGTCCGGCCGCGCGGGCGCCGAGCCGCCGAACGACGGCGGACTCGGCGCGCTGTCCGCGCTGGTGCGGGTCGGCGGCGCCAGCAGCGTGAGCCGCACCTCCTACGCCACGGACACGATCACCTCGGTCGGCACCGCGCGGCTGACCGACCTGTCGATCCTCGGCGGTGTGATCACCGTCGACCAGCTCCGGCTGACCGGCCACACGGCCAGCACCGTCGCCTCGTCCTCGAGCAAGCGGTCGGTGGCGATCTCCGGCCTCGAGGTCGCGGGCACGCCGGTGACCCTGACCGAGAAGGGCCTCCAGGTCGGGCCGCAGGGCGGCGACCTGCCCGGCCTCGACGACCCGAACGCCGCCCTGGGCCAGATCGGCGTCAAGGTCTCGCTGCCCACGGTCACGACGGCCGAGCAGGGCAACGCCCAGGAGGTCCGCGGGATCCAGGTCGAGATCGACCTGGCCAAGCTCCGCAACCAGGTCGACACCGCGCCGCTCGACGGCCCGCTCGGTGAGATCGCCGGACAGCTGCCCGCCGAGCTCGGTCCGCTCAAGAGCCTGATCGGCGCACCCACCGCCGCGCGGCCCCGGATCGTCCTGGTCCTCGGCGACGTCGTGACCGACGCGACCGCCTCGCCGGTGGTCGCGCTGGACCTGCCGACCTCCGACCCGCCGGTCGGGTCGGGCGGGGGAGCGCCCGCCCTCAGCGGGGGCGCGGCCGGCGGCGGGGTGTCCGGCGGCTCGGCCGGCGGCGCGCCCGTGGCGACCGAACCGCTCGCGGGGGGCGAGGTCCAGGAGGTCGTCCCGACCACCAGCACGGGACTGGAGAAGACCGCCTCCGGGCTCCCGCCGCTGGGCAGCGTGCCCGGCATGCTGCTGCTGCTCGGCATGGCCCTCGCCGGCGGGGCCGGCTTCTGGCTGCAGAAGGTGGGCGGGGTCGTGCTCGGCGCCGGCTCCGCCTGTGCCCACGGACTCGACTCCGGCGTACCCGACCTACGAAAGGCCTGAGGCTGATGACAACGACGACGACGACGCCGACGGGCTCCGCGCCCGACTCCCGTCTCACCCTGCCCCGGGTCGCCACGCGCGGCGGTTCGGGCATCGCCCCGCTGCGCGGCAACGGTGCGGCGAACCTCCAGCTGGTGCTGTTCGTCGGCGGCGCGGTGATGCTGCCGCTGGGCCTGGTCGTGATCATCCTGGGGTGGTACGGCGCGTCCAACACGCCCTACCAGTACGACCAGCTCTCCTACCTGGTCTCCGGCGGCCTGTTCGGGCTGGGCCTGACCTTCTGCGGCGGGTTCCTGTACTTCGGGGCGTGGCTGGCGCGGATCGCCGCGGACCAGAAGGAGAGTGCCAAGCGTCTCTCGGAGACCCTCCTGGTGCTCGCGGACGTGGTCTCCGCCTCGGGCGCCACCGGGCGCCACAGCTCGGCGGCGCCGGCCGCGATGCGTGACCCGGGGTCGGTCCTGGTCGTGGCGGCGGCGGGATCGACGGTCCACCGCGCGGACTGTGCGCTCATCGCGGGGCGTGCCGACGTGGTCCCGGCCGGGCCGGACGGGGCCTCGCTCAACCCCTGTCGCGTCTGCCGTCCGGGGAGCTGACCTCGCGGCGCCCGGGAGCGTCGGCCAGCTGGGCGTCCACCTCGGCCTGGTCACGTTCCGCGGCGCTGAGGGCACGATCCCCCTCGGCGGCCACCCGGTCGTCGCAGGCGGCGAGCCGGTCGACGCTGCTCGCGGCGCGGTCCTCCTCGGAGGCGTGCCTGTCCGCCTTGGTGTCCCGCCGCCCGTCGCGGGTCCGGTCGAGCATGCGGTGCAGCTCCGTGTGCGCCCACTCCCCGTCGGAGCGGGCCACCTCGAGGTCCACCAGCGCCTGCTCGTGGGCCGCCGCCAGGTCCTGGGGCGCAGTGACGTCGCCTCCGTCGTCCGGGGCCGGTGGGTGCTCGCGGTCCCAGAGCTCGTCGCGGACCGCCTGCTCGTGCTGCCGGGCCGTCACCTCCCGCTGCCGGGCCAGGGCGTCACGGACGGCGCCGGCGTCGTCGCGCTCGTCACCTCGGAGGTCCCTGCCCCGCGCCTCTCGGTCGCGCACGTCGCCGAGCTCATCGCGCTCGTCACCGAGCGAACGGTCGGTCACGCTGCCACGCTACTCCTCGCAGGCGCACGGACAGGCACGTCACGCTGGCCTCCCGCTTCTCGAGCTCGGAGACGTCGACCGCCACCAGCTCCCAGCCCCGGCGCTCGAGCATCCGCGAGGTCCGCGGGGCGCTGGTCGAGATCAGCAGCCGGCCGTCGCCGAGGAGCACCACGCGCCAGCCGTGGCGCTCCGGCACCGGCACCAGGCCGGGGAAGGCCTCGGGCTGGTCCATCGCGGGCGGGTGACCGAGGACCGTGCCGTCCGGGAGCGCGGTCACGGTGGTCTTCAGGTGCAGCGCCCGCGTGGTCCTGACCGGGCGCACCTCGATGCCCAACGGCGCCACCAGCCTGGCCAGCTGGCGCACGCCCTCGGCGTTGGTGCGCCCGCCCACCCCGGTGAACCAGACCGAGCCGAGCTTGAGGACGTCGCCGCCGTCGAGCGTGCCTGGTGCCACGATCCGCTCGATCCGGTGCCCGAGCGCGGCCAGCGCCCGCTCCGTGCCGGGCGTCTCTGCCAGGCGCTCGGGAGCCCCCGGTCGCGCGATCACCGCCAGGTCGTCGACCACGACCGCCGTGTCCTCGACGAAGGTCGCGTCGGCGAGGTCGTCGGCCGGCTCCACCTCGACCGTCCGCCACCCGCTGGTCTCGAACGCCGCGACGTAGGCCTCCCACTGCCGCACCGCCAGGTCCACGTCGACCACCTCACGGTCGAGGTGCGTGGTGAGGCCGTCCTGCAGCCGGGCGCTGGGACGCCTCACCAGCGCGGTCCCGCGACGGTCGTCGGGCAGAAGGATGTCGGCCATCCACGCAGGCTAGCCACGGGCCGCACCTTGGATGCGGCGCAAGTGGGTATCACCTCGCCATGGCTTCGAGGACACCAGCGCAGGGCAGCGGCGACCGGCTGACGGTGGCGGTGACCGGCCCGACCGGCACGTTCGGCTTCGGGCTCGTGCCCCTGCTCCAGGACGACGACCGGGTCGACAAGGTCGTCGGCATCGCCCGACGACCGTTCGACCCCGGGCGGCACGGCTGGTCGAAGATGGTCTACCGCCAGGGCGACGTGCGGGACCCCGACGCGCTCGAGGAGGCGTTCCGGGGTGCCGACGTGGTCGTCCACCTGGCGTTCCTCATCGTCGGCGGGTCGAGGGAGACCACCCAGGCGATCAACGTCGAGGGCACGGTCAACGCGTTCCGGGCCGCCGCGGAGGCGGGGGCGAAGCGGTTCGTCTACGCCTCGTCGATCGCGGCCTACGGCTTCCACGAGGACAACCCCGTCGGCATCACCGAGGACTGGCCGACCCGGCCGGCGGACGCGCTGTTCTACGCCCAGGAGAAGGCCGAGCTCGAGCGGCGACTGGGGGAGGAGGCCGAGAAGCACCCCGGGCTGGAGGTCTACCTGCTCCGCCCGCCGATCGTGCTCGGTCCGCACGCGGTGGGCGCCAAGGTCGTGCTGCCCGGACCGCTGGCAGCGCTCGGCCGGGTCCTCGCGTCCGGGTGGAGGCGGCTGCCGGTACGCGTGCCGGTGGCGGTGCCGGACGTGCCGGTGCAGTTCATCCACGAGTCCGACGTCGGCCGCGCGCTGCTGCAGTGCGTGGTGGCGGCCGGACCGCCCGGCGCCTACAACATCGCGGCCGACGACGTGGTCAGCAGCGTGCAGGTCGCACGCGAGGTCGGGGCGTTGCCCATCCCGCTGCCCGGCAGGCCCCTGCACCGCTTCGCCCGCGTGGTCTCCCGCGTGCCGGGGCTTCCGTCGCAGGCCCAGTGGCTCGAGGCGCTGGCGCACCCGATGGTCATGGACACGACCAAGGCGCGCACCGAGCTGGGCTGGACCCCGCGGCACTCGGGGCTCGAGGCGCTGCGGGACACGATCGGCTGACCCGCGCCCACGACCTCAGCCCAGCGCTCAGCCCAACCGGCAGGCCGCCTCGCCGTCCTCGCCGAGGTGGGGCGGTCGCCGCACGGGGATCGTGACCACGACCGACTCGTCGACGGCCCCGTCGACGGTCAGGGTCCGCGTGGCCGACCCGACGCGGCGCGAGGCGTTCTCGTCGGCGTACGCCGAGACGGTCACCACGAGCTTCTCGGGCCGGGGGACCGTGCCCCGGACGACGATCGTGGCCTCGACGGTCCGCCGGTCAGGGACCCAGGTGCAGCTCGGGCGCCCCTCCGGGCCGCCCCACCCGAGCGACAGCCCCTCCGGCACGTCGTCGCCGTCCCGGGACGACGCCAGGGCCCAGCCGACGGCGCCGACCAGGAGGACGACGGCGATCGACAGGACCCGTCGCTCGGTGCGGGTGCGGGTGCGGGCCGACCCCGCGCCCGCGCTCACCCGTCGGCGCCGCCCACCAGCTCGTCGGCTGCGGTGGAGTCGCCCCAGGCGTCGTTCCAGCCCTCGACCTCGCTGGCCGGGCGGGAGCTCGGGCCGGTGTAGATCGCCGACGGGCGGATCAGCCGGCCGGTGGTCTTCTGCTCGAGGATGTGCGCGGACCAGCCGCCGGTGCGGGCACAGGTGAACATGGAGGTGAACATGTTGGCCGGGACCTCGGCGAAGTCCAGCACGATCGCGGCCCAGAACTCGACGTTGGTCTCCAGCACGCGGTCGGGGCGCCGCTCGCGCAGCTCCTTGAGCGCGGCCTGCTCGAGCCGCTCGGCCACCTCGTAGCGCGGGGCGCCGAGCTCCTTCGCGGTGCGACGGAGCACCCGGGCCCGGGGGTCCTCGGCGCGGTAGACGCGGTGGCCGAAGCCCATCAGGCGCTCACCGGAGTCCATCAGCTGCTTGACGTAGGCGTCGGCGTCGCCGGACTTCTCGACGTCCTCGATCATGCCGAGCACGCGGGACGGGGCACCGCCGTGCAGCGGGCCGCTCATCGCGCCGATCGCGCCGGAGAACGCGGCCGCGACGTCGGCACCGGTGGAGGTGATGACGCGGGCGGTGAAGGTCGAGGCGTTCATGCCGTGCTCGGCCGCGCTGCTCCAGTAGGCGTCGATCGCCTTGACGTGCTTGGGGTCGGCCTCGCCCTTCCAGCGGATCAGGAACTTCTCGGCCAGCGTCGAGCCCTTGTCGATCTCGGCCTGCGGGACGATCGGCTTGCCGAGGCCTCGGGCCGCCTGGGCGGCGTAGGACAGGACCATCACCGCGACGCGCGCGAGGTCGGTGCGCGCCTGCTCGTCGGTGATGTCGTAGGTCTGGCCCATGCCCAGCATCGGCGCGAGCATCGCGACGGCGGCCTGCACGTCGGCGCGGACGTCACCGGTGTGGATCGGCAGGGTGTAGGGCTCGGCGGGCGGGAGGCCGGGTTCGAACTTGCCGTCGATGAGCAGGCCCCAGACCTTCTCGAACGGGATGCGGCCGACGATCTCCTCGATGTCGACCCCGCGGTAGCGGAGCGCGGAGCCCTCTTTGTCGGGCTCGGCGATCTGGGTCTCGAACGCGACGACGCCCTCGAGCCCGTGGTGTACCTCGGTCATTCCGCCTCCTTGGCAGTTTGCGTGTCGCTGGGCATTCTGCCCCACGTGTCGAGAGCCGGGGCACGCGCCGGGAGCCGGAGGACCGGCCAGGCGGTCGCGGCTAGATTCGACGGCATGAGCGACGCCTCCGCAGTGCCCCCCGACCAGCTGCCCGTCGCGGGCACCCACCGGTCCGCGGACCTGCGCGCGGTGCGCGAGGACTACTCGCTCGCCGGGCTGTCCGAGGACGCGGCCGGCGACGACCCGCTGGCCCTGCTGCGCCGGTGGATGGACGACGCCATCGCGGCCGACCTCTACGACCCCACGGCGATGGTGCTCAGCACCGTCGGGACCGACGGCCGGCCCTCGTCGCGGATGGTGCTGTGCAAGGGGTTCGACCAGTCCGGGCTGGTCTTCTACACCAACCAGGAGTCGCGCAAGGGCCGCGAGCTGGCCGCCCGCCCTGCGTGCGCGCTGCTGTTCCCCTGGCACCCGCTGCAGCGTCAGGTCCGGATCGAGGGCACGGCCACCCCGGTCGAGGACCGCGAGAGCGACGCCTACTTCGCCGAGCGGCCGCGCCCGTCCCAGCTCGGTGCGGTGGCCTCCCCGCAGTCCGAGCGGGTGGAGTCGCGCGAGGTGCTGGACCGGCGGCTCGCCGAGCTCGAGGGGGAGTACGACGGCCGCGACGTCCCGCGCCCGCCGCACTGGGGCGGCTACCGGGTCGCGCCGGCGTACCTGGAGTTCTGGCAGGGCCGCAAGGGCCGCCTGCACGACCGCGTGGTGTTCGAGCGTCGCGAGGACGGCTCGTGGGAGCGCTACCGCCTCGCCCCCTGACCTGCTGTAAATCGGGGTTACCGTCACTCATCCGGCGTCGTGCCACGTGCGGAGCGACCACGACCCCGCGGAAGTGGATGTCAGGACAACTGGGACCGACCCGCAGAGGGGCTGGCCGCGGTCCGCGCGGCGCTCGCCGGGCTCGACCACGACGCCGTACGCCGGGAGCTGGCCGGGGTCGAGGCGTGCCCGCGAGACCCGGGGGCTCGGGCCGCCGGAACACAGTTGTGAGTGAGTGCTCACTCACTTAGTCTGGACGGCATGAGTCCCCGAGCCACCCCGCTGCCCCCCGAGGAGCGCCGTCGCGCCCTGGTCGAGGCGACGCTCCCCCTGGTCATGGAGCACGGGCGGGCGGTGACGAGCCGGCAGATCGCCGACGCCGCCGGGGTCGCCGAGGGCACGATCTTCCGCGCCTTCGGGTCCAAGGACGAGCTCGTCGAGGCCGCCGCGCTGAGCGCGCTCGACCCCAGCCCGCTGGTCGCCGCGATCGAGCGCATTCCCCTCGACCAGCCGCTGCGCGACCGGATGCTCGAGCTGGTCGGGCTCTACCAGGAGCGGTTCCACCGCGTCGGAGGCGTCATGCGGGCGATGGGATGGATGGGCCCGCCCGCCATGCACCTGCGCAAGCACCACGGCGGGGACCGCTCGTGCGGCCCGACCGACCAGCAGGTCAGCTCCTGGCGCACCGCCGCCGACGGCGCGATCGACCGGCTGTTCCTCGACGACGCCCGCGACCTGCGGTTCAGTCCGCACCAGACCGGACGCCTGTTGTGGATGCTCACCTTCTCCGGCACCCACCCCGAGCTGTCGGGCGGCGACCCGCTGTCCGCCGACGACATCGTCGACACCGTCCTGCACGGCGTCCTGCGGACGCCCGACGCCGCTCCCGCCCCCACCGCGACCGCCCCTCGGGAGGCCTTGTGAACCTCGTCCGCCTCGCCCGCGCCTTCCTCGCGCCCTACCGTCCCGCCGTCACCGCGATCGTGCTGCTGCAGCTGGTCAACGTCGTCGGCATGCTCTACCTCCCCAGCCTCAACGCCGACATCATCGACAAGGGCGTGGTCACCGGCGACACCGGCTACATCGTGCGTACCGGCGCCTGGATGCTGCTGATCTCGCTGGTCTCGATCATCGCGGCCGGTACGGCGGTGTGGTTCGGCGCGCGCACCGGCATGGCCGTGGGCCGCGACCTGCGCGGCTCCCTGTTCAGCCGGGTCGAGTCGTTCTCGACCCGCGAGGTCGAGCAGTTCGGCGCGCCCTCGCTGATCACCCGCACCACCAACGACGTGCAACAGGTCCAGATGCTCGTGGTGATGGGCCTCAACATGTTCGTCTCCGCCCCGATCATGCTGGTCGGCGGCGTGTTCATGGCGATGCGGGAGGATCTCGGGCTGTCGTGGATCGTCGCCGTGCTGCTGCCCACGCTCGTGCTGGCGCTGGGCTTCATCGCCTCGCAGATGGTGCCGTCGTTCCGGCTCATGCAGGAGCGCATCGACCAGGTCAACCGGGTGCTGCGCGAGCAGATCACCGGCATCCGCGTCGTGCGCGCGTTCGTCCGCGAGCCCGACGAGCGGGCACGGTTCGCCCGGGACAACCAGGAGCTCACCGACGTCGCGGTGCGTGCGGGCCGCTGGTTCGCCGCGATGTTCCCGACCGTGTTCACCATCCTCAACCTGTCGATGGTCGCGGTGCTGTGGTTCGGCGGGCACCGGGTCGACGACGGCACGACCCAGGTCGGCCAGCTGACCGCCTTCCTGTCCTACCTCGCCCAGATCCTCATGTCGGTGATGATGGCGACCTTCATGCTGATGATGGTCCCGCGCTCGGCGGTGTGCGCCGACCGGATCACCGAGGTGCTGGAGACCGAGTCGAGCGTCCCGCTCGCGACCGGCTCGTCGGGGCTGGTCTCGACCGGCTCGACCGCGGGGCAGGAGAGCGCCCGCTCCGAAGGCGTCATCGAGCTGGACCACGTCTTCTTCGCCTACCCGGGGGCCGAGCAGCCGGTCCTGCGCGACCTCTCGCTCACCGCGACCCCCGGTCGCACGGTCGCGGTCATCGGGTCGACCGGCGCCGGCAAGACGACGCTGGTCAACCTGGTGCCCCGGCTGTTCGACGCCACCGCCGGCGAGGTGCGGCTGGACGGGGTCGACGTACGCCGTCTGGCGCCGGAGGTGCTCTGGAGCGCGGTCGGTCTCGTCCCCCAGAAGGCGTTCCTGTTCTCCGGCACCGTCGGCAGCAACATCCGGCACGGCAAGCCCGGCGCCACCGACGAGGAGGTCTGGGAGGCCCTGCGGGTCGCCCAGGCCGACGACTTCGTCGAGCAGATGGGCGGCCTCGACGCCACGATCGCGCAGGGTGGCACCAACGTCTCCGGTGGCCAGCGCCAGCGCCTCGCGATCGCGCGGGCCCTGGTCGGCCGGCCCAGCGTCTACCTGTTCGACGACTGCTTCTCGGCCCTCGACGTCGGCACGGAGGCCCGGCTGCGAGCGGCCCTGCGTCCCCTGGCCGAGGAGGCGACCGTGCTGGTCGTCGCGCAGCGGGTCTCCAGCATCCGCGACGCCGACGAGATCCTCGTGCTCGAGGACGGGGAGGTGGTCGGCCGCGGCCGCCACGAGGAGCTGCTCGAGACCTGCCCGACCTACCAGGAGATCGTCGCCTCCCAGGCGAGCGTGGAGGAGGCGGCATGAGCACCGAGACCACGCCGCAGACTCCCGGTCAGGACGGCCAGGACGGTCAGGACGGTCAGGCCGACAAGAAGGGCACGCTGAAGGTCACCGAGCGCGCTGTTGCGGGCCCCATGCCCGGTCGCCCCGGCGGTGCGATGGTCGGTCAGAAGGCGCACGACTTCAAGCCGTCCGCGCGACGCGTGCTGGGCCTCTTGCGCCCCGAGCGGGGCCGCGCGCTGTTCGTCCTCGTCCTCGCCGCCGTGGCGGCGACCCTCAACGCCCTCGGCCCCAAGATCCTCGGCCGCGCCACCAACCTGATCTTCGACGGTGTGGTGGGCCAGGAGCTGCCGGCCGGAGCCACGCAGGAGCAGGTCGTCGACCAGCTGCGCCGCAGCGGCCAGGACAAGCAGGCCGACCTGATCGCGGGGATGCAGCACCTCGTGCCGGGGCAGGGCGTCGACTTCGACGCGGTGCGCAACGTCCTCACGCTCGCCGTGCTGCTCTACGTCGGCTACGCCTTCGTGTCGTTCGCCCAGGGCTTCCTGATCAACGACGTCGTCCAGCGCACCGTCTACCGCCTGCGCAGCGACGTGGAGGACAAGGTGCACCGGCTGCCGCTGGAGTACTTCGACCGCCAGCCGCGCGGCGAGCTGCTCAGCCGCGTCACCAACGACATCGACAACCTCTCGCAGAGCCTCCAGCAGACGATGAGCCAGCTGCTCACCTCGCTCTTCATGCTCGTGGCCGTGCTGTCGATGATGTTCTGGATCTCACCGACCCTGGCGCTGGTGGCGCTGGTCTCGGTGCCGGTGTCGATCGTCGCCACCCAGCAGGTGATGAAGCGCTCCAAGGAGCAGTTCATCGCGCAGTGGCGCACGACCGGGCGGCTCAACGCCCACATCGAGGAGTCCTTCTCCGGGCACGCGCTGGTCAAGGTGTTCGGCCGCCGCGACGAGGTGCTGCGCGACTTCGACGAGCACAACTCCCAGCTCTACGAGGCCTCGTTCCGCGCACAGTTCGTCAGCGGCCTGGTCATGCCGATCCTGATGTTCGTCGGCAACATCAACTACGTCCTCGTCGCGGTCATCGGCGGCCTCAAGGTGGCCAGCGGGTCGATCAGCCTCGGCGACGCCCAGGCGTTCATCCAGTACACCCGCCAGTTCGGGCAGCCCCTGACCCAGATCGCCTCGATGGCCAACCTGCTGCAGTCCGGCGTGGCCTCGGCCGAACGGGTCTTCGAGCTGCTCGACGCCGACGAGCAGGTCCCTGACGAGGTGCACCCGGCCAGCCTGCCCACCGGCGGACGCGGCGAGGTGCGGTTCGAGGACGTGAGGTTCTCCTACGACCCCGACCGGCCTCTGATCACCGACCTCTCCCTGGTCGCCCGGCCGGGCGAGACGGTCGCCATCGTCGGGCCGACCGGCGCCGGCAAGACCACGCTGGTCAACCTGGTGATGCGCTTCTACGAGGTGCAGGGCGGCCGGATCACCCTCGACGGCGTCGACGTGGCCTCGGTGCCCCGGGCCGAGCTGCGCAGCCGCATCGGCATGGTGCTGCAGGACACCTGGCTGTTCGGCGGGACGATCCGCGACAACATCGCCTACGGCCGCCCCGACGCGACCGAGGAGGAGCTCCTCGAGGCCGCCCGGGCGACGTTCGTCGACCGGTTCGTGCACTCGCTGCCCGACGGCTACGACACGCTGATCGACGAGGAGGGGTCCAACCTCTCCGCGGGCGAGAAGCAGCTGCTCACGATCGCCCGGGCGTTCCTGGCCGACCCGGCGCTGCTGATCCTCGACGAGGCGACCTCCTCGGTCGACACCCGCACCGAGCTGCTGCTCCAGCACGCGATGGCCTCGCTGCGCCAGGACCGCACCTCGTTCGTCATCGCGCACCGGCTCTCCACGATCCGCGACGCGGACCTGATCCTGGTGATGGAGGACGGACGCATCGTCGAGCAGGGCACCCACGAGGAGCTGCTGGCCGCCCAGGGCGCCTACGCCCGGCTCTACCAGTCGCAGTTCACCGCGGCCGTCGCCTGATGGCGCTCGGCCGGGAAAAGCGGACGACCCGCAGGCGTTGGGTGGTTCCCCGGTCGGACTTGCCCGGGACGCCTGCGGGTCGGGTGACTGCTTGGGATTCACCAGCCGCGCGGCCGACGTACGGTCGAGCCGACTGGTCGGTGCGCTGCTAGCTAGCAGCCACCTCACGTGTCCGTGAAGAACTCATTCTCTGGACCACCTCCTTCCTCGTGTGCGACCACGATAGGTCGGCTCCACAAGAGCCGACAACGGCATTTCCCCGAGACGCTGCGGACCCGACACGCACCGGTTCGGGACCAGGGTCCGTTTGTCCCGGTGTGGCACAGGTCACCATGGGGTCATGGCCCGCCCCGCGCTGTTCACGCGCCGCTACCGTCCCTCGGGGAGCCGCCGCACCGGACGGGGCGAGCCCGTCCTGCTGGTGCACCCGTTCATGCTCTCCCACCACTCGTGGCGGCCGGTCGTCCAGCGGCTCCCGCAGTACGACGTGCTGACGGTCTCGATGCCCGGTCACTACGGCGGCCCGGCGCTGTCGTGGCGGGCGAGGTTCGAGGACCTGGTCGACCACCTCGAGGCAGAGATGGACCGCCACGGATGGGAGACCGCCCACGTGGTCGGCAACTCCCTCGGCGGCTGGGCGGCGCTCGAGCTGGGCCGTCGGAGCCGTGCCCGGTCGGTGACCGCGATGGCCCCGGCCGGCGGCTACGACTCGCTCAACCTGCGCGACGCGGCCATGGTCGCCTCGTTCCTGGTCGCCGCGGCCGGCCGGCGACCGGCGCGCCTGACCAACCTGCTGCCCTCGCTCCCGGGGCTCAGCGCGCTGGCCCTCAAGGCGGTCGCCCACGACCCGCGCCAGATCGTGCCGGAGGATGCCCGGCACGTGATCCGCACGGCGTTGGGGGCGACCCACCCGCTGCGGGTGCTCATCGCCTGCGCGAGGTCCATCCCGGCGCCGGGGCTCGACACGATCGAGGTGCCCGTGCACCTGGTGTTCGCCGACAAGGACGTGGTCATCCCGCCCCGGCACTACGCGCCGTACTTCACCGAGCGGCTGCCGCACGCCCAGGTGACGACGCTGCGCGGGGTCGGGCACTGCCCCCAGGTGGAGGTGCCGGACCGGGTCGCCGCGCTGATCCACGACTTCGTGGTGGACAGCACCGCGGTGGCAGCGACCGCCTGAGCCTCAGAGCGGTGCGCCGAGCTCGACGACGGACAGGCCGCTGGCCTCGACCATGGCGCGCAGCTCCTCGCGGGTCGGTGCCCGGTCGACGTTGACGCGCACGCCGAGCCGGCGCCGGGCCTGCCTCAGCCCGCGCTCACCGATGAGCCGGTCGTAGAGGGCCGCGACCGTGTCGGCGTCCTGCACGAGGGTGGCGCGCACCGGCCGGCGCCGGCCGCGGACCGTGACCTCGATCGTCGCCGCGTCGCCCGGGGCTGCAGCGAGGTTGTGCCGCCACCCGCTGTTGGTGACCACCACCCGGCGTCCGTCGACCTCCAGGGTGCCGACCGGGACGTCGTACGACGCTCCCGTGCGGCGACCCCGGAGGTGGAGGACGACCACGTCGGCCGGTGCCCGGCCGTGCGCGACGAGCCGGCGCACGACCGGGTTGATGACCCGCACCAGCCACAACGGCGGGTGCACCCGCTCGACCGCCGGCCTCGCCTCATCCGTCATCGATCGACCTCGCCGCGCCCTCAGGGGCGTGGGCGAGGCAGGCACTCCTCGGCGGCTGAGTCGGTCGGGTGCTCGTGGGCCCTGACCCGGTAGAGCTGGCCGGGGTTGGCCAGGTGGTCGGGCTGCTGCTCCCCGTAGCGCTGGATCAGCAGGTTGACCCCGCTGCGTGCGTTCCCGCCGAGCGTGGCGCCGGTCACCGGGTCGACCGGCGCGGGCAGCCCCGCGAGGAACGGGGAGCACAGCCCCAGGTTGCTGCGCGCACCGTCGGTCGACCCGCCGGCCGCGGCCTGGGCCGGTGCGGCCGAGGCCAGCGCCGTCACCGCCACGGCGGCCGCGGCCAGGGCGACAGCCCTCACGCGCCACCGCCGAAGAGGGTGGAGAAGATCGCGTGGAAGGCGTACAACGCGCTGCCGCACTCCTTGCGGTTCTTCACGGTCAGGTCGGGCAGGAACATGTCCTCCTCCTCCGCGGGGTCCGCGTGCAGCGTGGACGGGTAGGTGATCGCGCCGACGGACACCAGCAGGTCGCACTGGGCGTAGGGGTCCCCGAAGGGCTCCCCGGTCTCCTCGTTGATGTCGGAGGCGTACGCCGCGCCGTGCGCGAGCGTCGTCACGCATCCCTTGTAGGAGAAGTCGGACACGTCGACCGGCATCCCCATGATCGCCGCGTCGTAGAGGAGGGTGCCGGGGATGGACTTGCAGGCGTTGGCCGGGTTGGCGACGCGGGCCACGTTGGGGTCGTAGGAGCCGGCAGCCGAGGCCGGCGACGCGCCGCTGACGGCGGCGGTGGCAGCGAGCACGGTGCCGGCGACGATGACAGAGGTCTTGCGCACAGGGGAGTCCTTTCGGAACGGCGATGCAGCAGGGACCGGGACACGCCCGGGAACGCCAGGCAAGGCCTCGGGTCCGGCGCAGGCAAGGGCCGACAGTCCCGTCCCGGGCGCGGCGGCGCTCAGCGCAGCTCGCGCTTGAGCACCTTGCCGGTCGGGTTGCGGGGCAGCTCGTCGAGGAAGACCACCTCGCGCGGCACCTTGTAGCGCGCGAGGTTGGTGCGCACGTGCTCCTTCACCGCCTCGGCGTCGAGCGAGGCGCCCTCGCGCAGGACGACGAAGGCCTTGAGGCGCTGGCCGAACTGCTCGTCGGCGGTGCCGACGACCGCGCACTCCACGACGTCGGGGTGGTGGGCGAGGAGCTCCTCGATCTCGCCGGGGAAGACGTTCTCCCCGCCGGAGACGATCATGTCGTCGTCGCGGCCGTCGACGAAGAGCAGGCCCTGGTGGTCGAAGTGCCCGACGTCGCCGGACGACATCAGCCCGTCGACGGTCTCCTTGGTGCCGCCGCCGGTATAGCCCTCGAACTGGATCGAGTTGCCCACGAAGATCCGTCCCGTCTGGCCGACCGGGACCTCGCGGCCCTGGTCGTCGACGAGCCTGACCACCGACCCGCGCAGCACGGTGCCGACGGTGCCGGGCTCGCGGGTGAGGTCGGCAGGGGAGGCGACGGTCGCGACGGCGACCTCGGTGGAGCCGTAGAGGTTGTGGACGACCGGGCCGAGGCGCCGCAACGCCCGCTGGGCCAGCGCGGCGCCGAGCTGGGAGCCACCGCACAGCACCACCGACAACGACGACAGGTCGTGGCGCGTGCCGGAGGCGTCCTCGTGGTCGAGCATCCGCGCCAGCATCACGGGTACGACGACCAGGTTGTCCGCGCGGTGCTGCTCGACGTCCTCCAGGGCGCCGGCGGGGGAGAACCGGCGGCGCAGCACGACCGTGTCGCCCAGGGCGATGCCGAGCAGCGTCGTGGCGAAGCCGAGGGAGTGGAAGACCGGCGCGGCCACGACCATCGTCTGCCCGCTGCGGAACGGCACCTTGCCCAGCAGCCCGCCGATCGGGCCCAGGCTCTTGGGCGTCGGCCGGGAGGCGCCCTTGGGGGTGCCGGTGGTGCCGCTGGTCAGGATCGTCACCTTGAGCTCGGAGGCGGGCCGCGGCGGCCGCTTGCGCGAGCTGCGCTCGACCAGCGACGACAGGGTGCCGGCGGCCTCGCCGGCGTCGGCCCCCTCCTCGGCCCACGCCCGCCACCGGCCGAGCCGGACCTCGACGCCGGCCAGCAGCTCGGCGTACTCGTCGTCGTGGACGAGCAGGTCGGTGCCCTCCCGCGCGGCGACCTCGCGCAGCTGCGGGGCGGCGAAGTCGGTGTTGAGCAGGATCACCTTGGCGCCGCACTTGGCGCCGGCGAAGAACGCCTCGAGGAAGTGGCGGTGGTTGCGGCACAGGATCGCGACCCCGTCGCCGGCCTGCAGCCCGCGGGCGAGCCAGCCGTTGGCGATCGCGTTGGCGTGGGCGTCGAGCTCGGCGTAGGTGAGCGTGCCGAGCTCGTCGCGGACCGCGACCCGGTCGCCGTACCTCAGCGCGGCGGCGTTGAGCAGTCCCGCGACGCTCCCGTGCGTGAGGAGGCCCAGGCCCATCCGGGCCAGGCGCAGCGGCGGCTGCGGTGCGAGGACGCCGCTGTGCGCCAGGGCGCCGACGAAGTAGGCCTCGTCGCCGACGCGGCGCGCGAGCGCCAGCGGGTCGGGCACGGGGAGGGGCAGGCGGGGACGTCGCAGCACGGCCCGAGGATAGGCCTCCCGGTCAGCCCCGACGGGCCTTCTCGTAGCGGGAGAGGGCCTCCGCGCGCTCCTTCTTGTGGTCCACGATCGGCGCGGGGTAGCCCTCGACCCCCTCGGGCTCGTGGATCTCCTCCGCCGGCAGGTCCGCCAGCTCGGGCACCCAGCGCCGGATGTAGGTCCCGTCGGGGTCGAACTTCCTGCCCTGGAGGGTCGGGTTGAAGACCCGGAAGTACGGCGCCGCGTCGGTCCCGGTGCCCGCCACCCACTGCCAGCCGTGCTGGTTGGAGGCCAGGTCGCCGTCGGCCAGCCGCTCCATGAACCAGCTCGCCCCGTGGCGCCACCACACGTGCAGGTCCTTGACCAGGAACGAGGCGGTGATCATCCGCAGCCGGTTGTGCATGAACCCGGTCGCGGCGAGCTGGCGCATCCCGGCGTCGACGATCGGGAAGCCGGTGCGGCCGGCCTTCCAGGCCTCGAAGCCCTCGCCGGGGTCGTCGTACCGCAGCGTCGAGAGCTCCGGACGCAGGTCCTGCCGAGCGCTGTGGGGGTTGTGGTGCAGCACGTCGGCGTAGAACTCGCGCCAGGCGATCTCGCGGCGGTAGACCTCCGCGCCCTTGCCCGACGCGGCGGCCAGGTCCGCCAGGATCGTGCGCGGGTGGACCTCGCCCCACCGCAGGTAGGTCGACATCCGGCTCGTGCCGTCGCCGCCCGGCACGTCGCGGGCGTCGTCGTAGCCGGACAGGGCGTGGTCACGGAACCTGAACCAGGCCTTGCGCGCCGCCTTCTCCCCGGGCTCGACGGTCTCGGTGCCCTCGGGCAGCGCGGCGGCGGGGATCGGCTCGCCCTTCATCTCCAGCCAGGTCGGGTCGCGGGGGGCGTCGACGGGCGCCCGCCAGCCGTGCTCGGCCCACGCCCTGGAGAACGGCGTGTAGACCTTGAACGGGTCACCGTTGCCGTTCCTCACCCGGCCCGGCGCCACGGCGTACGGCGACCCCGTGCGTTCGAGGGCGACCTCCCCGAGCGCCTCCTCGACGGCCTCGTCGCGTCGCGACCCGTAGGGGTTGTAGTCCGCGGCCACGTGCACGCTGCCCGCCTCGACGTGCGTGGCGACCTTGCGGACCTCCTCGACCGGGTCGCCTCGGCGCACCACGAGCGCACCGCCCATCGACTCGTCCAGCGCCCGCAGGGACGCGGCCAGGTAGGACCGGCGCACCGGCCCCGACCGACCCCACAGCACGGGGTCGAGGACGAACAGCGGCAGCACCTCGCCGCACGAGAGCGCCGCGAGCAGGGCAGGGTTGTCGTGCAGGCGCAGGTCGCGGCGGAACCACATGACGGCTCTGGTCATGGCTCCACCCTTCCCGACGACCGGTGAGCCACGCTCCCGCTGGTCGGGGCCGGCCGGGACCCGTGGGAGACAATGACCGCGTGAGCGACCTGATCGACACCACCGAGATGTACCTCCGGACCATCTACGAGCTGGTCGAGGAGGGCGTCGTGCCGCTGCGGGCACGGATCGCCGAGCGCCTGCACCAGAGCGGCCCCACGGTGAGCCAGACCGTGGCGCGGATGGAGCGCGACGGGCTGCTGACGGTCGAGGGCGACCGCCACCTCGAGCTCACCGACGAGGGCCGCCGGCTGGCGACGCGGGTGATGCGCAAGCACCGGCTCGCCGAGCGGCTCCTCACCGACGTGATCGGCCTGCCGTGGGAGCTCGTGCACGCCGAGGCCTGCCGGTGGGAGCACGTCATCTCCGAGGCGGTGGAGCGGCGGCTGATGGAGCTGCTCGACCACCCGACCCAGTCGCCCTACGGCAACCCCATCCCGGGGCTCGACGAGCTCGGCGAGACCGCGGCCGGCGAGTTCCGCGAGGGTGTCCAGCCGCTGTCCGGCATGCGCGCGGGCGCGGAGGAGTCACGGGTGCGGATCGGCCGCATCGGCGAGGAGGCCCAGAAGAACGAGGCGCTCATGGGCGCCCTGCGCCGCGTCGGTGCGCTCCCGGGCCGCGAGGTCGCCGTACGCGGCACCGACAGCGGCTGGCTCGTCGGCTCCGGCGGCGAGACCGCCGAGCTCGACCAGGCCGCGGCCGAGCACGTCTTCGTCCTGCGCTGAGGCGCCGGACCCGCCCTCAGGCGTAGCGGGCGGCCGCCCGGGCCCGGGCCTTCGCCGCCTCCACCTCGCGGTCCTTCGGCGGGGCGGAGGTGACCAGCGCGTCGAGCAGGTGCTGGGTGGCGTGGGCGACCTCGGCGACGGCGCGGGCGAAGGCCTCCTCGTTGGCCTTGCTGGGGTGCGTCGAGCCGCTGACCTTGCGGACGTACTGCAGCGCGGCCGCCTCGACCTCCGACGTGGTGGCCGGGGGCTCGAAGTTGTGGAGCTGACGGATGTTGCGGCACATGCCGCCACCCTAGGTCGGCTCAGCCGACCCGCACCACGCTCACGCGGTCCCCGACGAGCGCGACCCGGCCGTCGCCGAGCGGCAGCGCGCGCGGGCTGACCGGCCCGTCGAGGGAGTACGCCGGCCCGGCGGCCCAGCGGCGCCCGCGGGTCAGCGACCCGTCGGCCCCGACCAGCAGCTCGCGCACCGACGTGCGCCCGTCGCGCTCGCTCGTGGCGCCCACCAGGACCGTGCCGGCCCCGCCCGAGGACGGCAGCCAGGTCAGGGCCCGGGGGTCGCGCTCGGCCAGCAGCATCGCCCCGTCCACCGGCAGGCGGGACAGCCGGCGCGGGTCGGTGAGGTCCGAGACGTCGAAGACCGACACCTGGGTGCCGCGGACCTGCCCGTCGAGCGAGGCGTCCTGGCCGACGCCGAGCAGCCGCCCGTTACCGAGCGGGTGCAGGTAGGTCGAGAAGCCGGGGATCTTCAGCGCGCCGAGGGTCCGTGGCGTGGCGGGCACCCGAAGGTCGACGGTGTAGAGCGGGTCGGTCTGCCGGAACGTCACGACCACCGCGAGGTCGTCGAACCACCGCACGGACCTGATCTGCTCGTCGGGACCGAGGCCGCGCACCGACCCCAGCACCCGCAGCCGGTCGCCGTCCTCGCGCAGCGTCACGATGCCGTTGTCCCGCGAGTCGCCGGCACGCCAGCCGCCGAGGCCGACCGCGAGGCGCAGCACGCCGTCGTGCTCGTCCATCGACCACCGGTCGCTCACCGTGCCCTTCACCGTGCCCGACGCGGCGTAGCGGGTGGCCGCCCCGTCGAGGGCGAACGCGTGCACGTCGGTCGAGCCGGCCCCGCCGGCCAGCGCCAGGTAGAGCCGGTCGGTGGAGGAGTAGACGGTCTCCGCCGACGTCGTCACGGCCGTCGCGCTGGTCGTGGTCGGGTCGCTGAACGGCAGCGTGACGATGCTCAGCGTCCCCACCGCCGGGTCGCCCTGGTCGAGCGGGTGCCGCACCTCGCGGCAGGCGAGCAGCTCCTCGTCCACCTCGGAGCCGGTGTCGCGCACCTGCGGCAGCCAGTCCGACAGCTCGGAGCCCCGCACGATCCGGCGGTTCTCCTCGGTGGCCTCGGCCGCGGAGCGGTCACGGTCGGGCTGCACGAAGTCGAGCGTCGGCGACCCGGTGTGCAGCACCAGCCGCACGACCGGCCCGCCGGCGCCGTCGTACTGACGCGCCGACACCAGCCGCCCGCCGTACGTCCGGTCGGAGAGCACACGTGGGGAGGTGGGGTCGGTGAGGTCCACCTCCAGCACGCGGCTCGAGTCGTCCCTGCCCCAGGGCATCGGCGGCATCACCGTGCGCGGCACCGGCTCCGGGGCCGGCGCGGTCAGCTCGACGTCGGGGTCGAGGGGCATGGACTCCCGCCTCACGACCGCGGCGGGCTCCGGCAGCCCGCGGGCGTACGACGACCCGACGACGAGCACCCGCGTGCCCGAGAGCAGCAGCTCGGAGGCGCCCAGGTCCCGCGGCAGCGCCAACGAGCCGGCGTCGGGCGCGTCGCCGAGGCGCGCGTCGCCGACCGGGGTGACGAGGAGGCGGTCGCCCCTCACGCGGACGACGAGGTTCCCGTCGGTCTTGGCCAGGTCGGGCTCGTCGACCCCCGCCTCCTGCACGTTGGTGCCGGTGCCGCTGGAGGTCCGGGTCTCCTCGGCCCGGGCGGCCGGTGCCGGTGCCACTCCCGCGGCGTCGGACCCGGAGGCCGCCCACCCCTCCCCGGCGGAGTCCTCCATCCCGCCCCCGACGTCCGCGCCGTAGACGATCGGCCCGCCGCCGAGCCCGAAGGGCCCGACGAGGGGGAGCGCCCGGTCGACGTACCACTGCCGCAGCTCCTCGCAGCCGGAGAACGCCGGCAGGGGAGCGGCACTCGCCGAGGGGGAGCCGACCAGGGGGAGCCCCACGGAGAGTCCCACTCCCACGGTGAGGCCGAGGACGGTTCCGCCGGCGGTGCCGAGGAGCGCGGTGCGTCGGGTCGAGGTGGAGTCGCTCATGGGGATGGGACGCAGCAGGGCGGGGATCGGTTCCCGGGTGTCCGGGGACGGAGATCACAGCCGGTCGCGCCTGTCGGCGGCGTGCCCGGACCCGTCACACTTGGGCCGACCCACCGACCCGCGACAGGAGCACCACGTGGCGCAGTCCCCGAAGTCCTCGAAGTCCTCGAAGTCCTCGAAGAAGGACGTCAAGCCCGAGCGTCCCTACGACATCGTCCTGTTCGGGGCGACCGGCTTCACCGGCGGGCTGACGGCGGACTACCTGGCCGCGCACGCCCCGGCCGACTGCCGGTGGGCCCTCGCCGGACGCAACAAGGCCAAGCTCGAGCAGGTGCGCGAGCGCCTGGCCGGCGACCACCCCGCCTGCGCCGACCTCCCGCTGCTCGTCGCCGACGTCACCGACCCCGAGTCCCTGCGCGAGGTCGCCGAGGCGGCCCGGGTGGTGGTCACGACGGTCGGCCCCTACCTGGAGCACGGTGAGCCGCTCGTGGCCGCGTGCGCCGCGGCGGGCACCGACTACCTCGACCTCACCGGGGAGCCGGAGTTCGTCGACCGGATGTACCTCGCCCACCACCAGCGCGCCTCGGAGACCGGTGCGCGCCTGGTCCACTGCTGCGGCTTCGACTCGATCCCGCACGACCTCGGCGCCCAGTTCACCCGTCAGCACCTGCCGGCCGACGAGCCCGCGACGGTCCGCGGCGTGGTCCGGTCCAACGCGGCGTTCTCCGGCGGCACCTTCCACTCCGCGCTCGGCCAGATGTCGCGCGGGCGTCAGATGCAGAAGGCCGCCGCCGAGCGCAGGGCCGAGGAGCCGCGGCCCCCGGAGGGCCGCCGGGTCCGGGCCCGCGGCGGGCGGCCCACCCGGGACGGCGTCCTCGGCTACTGGCTGCTCCCGCTGCCCACGATCGACCCCTTCGTCGTCAAGCGCTCCGCCGCCGCGTTGTCGGACTACGGTCCCGACTTCACCTACTCGCACTACGCCGGCTTCCGGTCGCTGGGGTACGCCGCCGCCGCGGTCGCCGGCATGACCACCCTGCTCGGCGCGATCCAGGTCCCGCCGCTGCGCAACCAGCTCAAGAAGCGCGTGCCGCAGGGCAGCGGGCCGAGCGAGACCAAGCGGGGGCGGTCGTGGTTCACCGTGGAGTTCGTCGGTGAGGGCGGCGGCCGGCGGGTGGTGACCAAGGTCGCCGGGGGCGACCCGGGCTACACCGAGACCGCCAAGATGCTCGCCGAGTCCGCGCTCTGCCTGGCTTTCGACCCGAATCCTGTGACCTTCGGCCAGGTGACCACAGCCGCCGCGATGGGTGACAATTTCGAGGGAACGCCTGACGAAGTCGGGCATTTCGTTCACCTTGGTCAAGGACGAGCCGATCAGGTAGGCGAGACCTTGGGCCGACGGGGGAAGCCGGCACGCACGGGTTTGGGAGAACCCGTGCGCCGGCCGGGAGAGCACGAGCACACGAAGAGGGATGGGAACGTTGTTGAGGACGCACCTCCGCGCGCACCGTGGAGGGTCTCGGGAGTCCACTGACCGATCCCGCGGGGGGCGCCACGTGCTGGCCTTCGCGGTGGCCGGCACCACGCTGCTGGCGGCCGGTGCCGCCGGCGTGAGCGCCGCCCTGGCCTACACCGGCGACCAGGCCGGGGACCAGTCGCAGGCCGAGGCCCTGCCCGTGACGGCTCCGCAGGTGACCCTGGTCCAGCGGGTCATGGACCGGGTGGTCATCCGCTCGCTGCGCGACCCGCGCTCGCGACTCAGCGCCAACGGCCGCGACCTGTGGGCGATCAGCGCGGAGGGCAGCTACGACGTGCCGTCCGCGGCGCTGCGCGCCTACAAGAACGCCGCGGCCGAGGTCGCGCGCACCCGCCCCTCCTGCCAGCTGCCCTGGACGCTGCTGGCCGGCATCGGCCGGGTCGAGTCCGACCACGGCCGCTACGGCGGGTCCCAGCTCGGCACCGACGGGCTCCCGCGACCGGCGATCGTCGGCATCGCGCTCGACGGGCAGGGCCCGGTGGCCGCGATCCACGACAGCGACGGCGGTCGATGGGACGGCGACAAGGTGTGGGACCGCGCGGTCGGGCCGATGCAGTTCATCCCCGGCACCTGGTCGTCCTCGGGTCGTGACGGCGACGGCGACGGCGTGGCGAACCCCAACGACATCGACGACGCGGCGCTCGCGGCGGCGTACTACCTGTGCCCCTCCTCGGGGAGCATCCGGTCGGACGCGGCGATGGATGCCGCGATCCGCAGCTACAACAACTCCGCCTACTACGTCGACCTGGTCGAGGCGTTCGCCCACGGCTACGAGACCGGTGTGTTCGTGATCCCGTCGCCGCCTCCGGCTCCCGACGTCAGCGCCGACGCCCCCAAGCTCACCCCGAAGGTGGTCAAGGTCGACAAGCACGGCAAGCCGGTCAAGACCGTGAAGGGCGGCAAGACCGGGTCGGGCGGCAAGCACGCCGGCTCCGCCACGGGGGGCGCCCACCACGGGTCGGGCGGCGGGTCCTCGTCCGGTCCCGCCGGCGGCTCCGCGGGTGGCTCGACCTCCGGGGGGACGCACACCGGTTCCAGCGGTGGTGGCTCGACCCCGAGCTCGACGCCGACCCCGACGCCGACGCCGGCCCCCCAGCCGACGAGCTACGCCGGCGCCCTGACCGACTGCGGTGGGTCGTTCTGCGTGGCCGGTCAGGCCCTCGACTGGGGACCGCTGGACGCCACGGCGAGCAGCGACTTCGACGGTGACGGCGCCGTGGAGTCGCGGCACGACGAGCTCGCCGGTCTGCTCGGGCAGGCGGTCACGGCCGCCGTGCGCGAGGGCAGGATCGTCACCCGGCTGGGTGCCACCGCCTGGTGACCTCACCCTCCGGGGGTGCCGTGCGGACCCTCGGGGTGACACCGGCCCGAGGCAGGACGACACGGCACCGGGCGGCTCCCGACGGTCCGGCCGGGTGCAATAAAGTTGTCTCTCGCGGTCGAGCCCAGGCCCGCCCCAGCACGTACGACGAGGCCCGCGCCCCATGTCCCGAGGAGACAGCACCGCTGCCTTCCTGAGTGCCCTCGCCTCCGAGCTGCTGGCCGAGCGCGACGAGGCGGGCACCGTCTCGGCGATCGTCACCCGGGCCGTGGAGGCGATCGACGACGCGGAGCACGCGAGCCTGACCGTGCGCTCGTCCTCGCGGCGCCGCCCCCGCTACCTCACCCTCGGCTCGACCGACCCGGTCGTGGCCCAGGCCGACGGGCTCCAGTACGAGCTCGGCGAGGGTCCCTGCGTGGACGCCGCCGACGAGGCCGAGTGGGTCCGCACCGGCGACATCGCGACGGACCCGAGGTGGCCGTCCTGGGGTCCGCAGGCCGCGCAGCTGGGTCTCTGCTCGCTGCTCAGCGTCCGGCTGGTCTCGGCCGGGTCTCCCATGGGGGCGCTCAACCTCTACTCCGCCCGTCCCGGCCGGTTCGTCGACCCGGAGATGGTCGACCTGGCCGCGCTGTTCGCCGTCCACGCCGCCAACGCGCTGTCCTCGGCCCGCACGCTGGCCGGCCTCGAGACGGCGATGTCGTCGCGCCACGTCATCGGGATGGCGCAGGGCATCCTGATGGAGCGCTACGGGCTCGACGAGCAGCAGGCGTTCGCGTTCCTCTCGCGCCTGTCGTCGCACCACAACCGCAAGCTGCGGGACCTGGCCGGCGACCTGGTGCGCACCCGCAGCGTCCCCGACCCGGAGGTGGACACCTCCGAGCCGACGGGCTCCCCGGACGAGGAGAGCAGCGACGGGGGAGCGGTCACCGGGCCGGGTCGATGAGCACCTTCGCGTGGTGCTCGGCGGAGCCGAGGTCCTCGAAGGCCTCGGCGACCCCGTCCAGCCCGACGGTCCCGGTGACCAGGGGGCTCGGGTCGATGTCGCCGGAGGTCAGCGCGCGCAGGGTGTCGAGGAACTCGCCCGGGTCGTAGCCCAGCACGAACTGCAGCGAGATCTCCTTGTTGATCGCCATGACCGGGGTGATCCGGTCGGGCTCCATGCAGACCCCGACGACGACCACGCGCGAGTAGAGCGGGGCGCTGCCCACGATGTGGTCGATGATCCCGGGGACCCCGACGCACTCGAAGACGACGGGGCCCTGCTGCGCGCCCTGGCCAGCGGCCTCCGCCAGGCGCATCAGCCGCGACCAGGGCAGCAGCGGCACGCGCCGCAGGTTGCCGATCGCCTCGTGGGCGTACTCCAGCAGCGGCCCGGCGTCGGTGCGGTAGCGCTTGCTGTCCTCGAACCTCGCCCAGGGCGAGTCGGCGCCCGGGTCGACCACCACGTCGGCCCCGCACCTGTGCGCCAGCGCCCGTCGGGCGGCGGAGTAGTCGCTGGCGACCACGTGCCGGACGCCGCGCGCCTTGAGCACGAGGATCACCGCCAGTCCGATCGGCCCGCACCCGACGACCACCGCGGTCTCCCCCTTGCCGACCCGCGACCTGCGCACCGCGTGCCAGGCCACGGCCATCGGCTCGGTGGTGGCGGCGAGCTCGGGGCTGAACCCGTTGTCGACGTCGAACAGGAAGTTCTCCTCGACCAGCATGCGCTCGGCGTAGGCGCCTGGGGCCAGCGGGGACAGGCCGATCGGGTGCACCCCGTCGGGCCGCCGCAGCATCGGGAAGGCGACCGCCGGCGTGCCCTCGGCGTACCTCCGCCGCGTCCGGGGGCCGTACGCCGCGATGCGCCCGCTGAACTCGTGGCCCATCACCACGGCGTCGGTGGATCGCATCACCGAGGTGAGCCCGACCGCCGCCGAGGTCTCGGCGAGCTGGTCGGCGTGGTGGCGGGCGTGCAGGTCGGACCCGCAGATCCCCGCCCGCACGACCTCCAGCAGCACCTGGCCGGGGCCGGGCTCGGGGTCGGGCAGGTCGCGGACGGACAGCTCGGAGCGCTCACAGACGACGGCCTTCATGGTCGCCGAGGCTAGCGGCTCAACCGTGCGCCACGGACTCCTTGCGGGAGGCCGGGACCTTGGTGATCAGCGTCAGCGCGACCGAGGCGAGCGCGATGATGCCCATCGTGGTGTAGGCGAGGGTGTAGTTGTCGTCCTCGCCCAGCAGGCTGGAGATCACGATCGGGCCGATGACGCCGCCGAGGCTCCAGGCGATGAGCATCAGGCCGTAGATCGCGCCGGCGTTCTTGACCCCGAAGAAGTCCCCGGCGGTGGCGGGCATGGTGCCGAAGCCGCCGCCGTAGCAGAGGTAGACCACCGCGGCCAGGACGAACCAGAGCACCTGGTTGCCGGCGTGCGGCATGAGCAGCAGGCAGACGCCGGTCAGGCCGAGCATGGCGGCGAAGGACGGCATGCGGCCGATGTAGTCCGACGCGGCCGCCCAGACGATGCGCCCGCCGCCGTTGAAGATCGCCAGCACGCCGACCACGGTCGCTGCTCCCGCGCTGCTGTAGTCCGCGATGCCGACGGCGCTGCCCTTGGCCACCGAGATCAGGGCGATCCCGGCGCTGACGTTGAGGGTGAGGATGGCGGTCAGGAGGTACCACTGGGGGGTGCGCAGCGCCTCGCCCTGCTCGAACTCCTTGGCGGCGTCCTTGCCGCCGCCTGTCGACTCGTGGCCCGGGACGACGTAGCCCGAGGGCGGGTTGCGGAAGGCGGAGGCGCCGACCAGCGACATCACGAGGTAGGCGACGCCGAGCCAGAGGAAGGCCTTGGTGGGCTGCGAGGGGTCCTTGTCGATCAACCACTGGGCGAGGGGGGCGGTGAGCACTGCCCCGAACCCGAAGCCGCCGACGGCGAGGCCGGTGATGAGGCCCTTCTTGTCCGGGAACCACTTCTGCAGCATCGCGATCGGCACGATGTAGGCCACGCCGAGGCCGAACCCGCCGATCACGCCGTAGCCCAGGATCAGCAGCCACAGCTGCTCCGAGCCGCGGGAGAAGCCGGCCAGGACGATGCCGACGGCGTAGATGACGCCACCGGTGAGGGCGACGACGCGGGGTCCCTTCCTGTCCTGGATCCGCCCGCCGATGTAGGTGCCGACGAAGATCATCGCGATGGTGACCTCGAAGGGGACGGTCGCCTGCACCTTGGACAGGCCCCAGGCGTCCTGGTCCTGCAGGGCGCTGGAGAACACCGACCAGGCGTAGACCGCGCCGATGGAGAACTGCAGGAGCAGGGCGGCTCCCACCAGCAGCCAACGGTTGCCGCCGGTCCCGGCGGGAGCGTCGGTGGGTCCGCTCCCTGGTCGGGTCGCGCTCGATGACATGGCAGGCCTCCTTGCACCCCGAGACGGGGCCTTACTGGGTGTCGCGGAACCTGGTGGGTCCGTCCTTCTCCATCCGTTCCCGCTGGGGGACGACGACGTACTTCGGGTCGCGCGCGGACTCCAGGCCGGCCTCGAAGATGCCGAACCGGGTGCACGCGGAGCCGGCGAGCAGCGCGGCGCCGGAGAGCACGGCCGCGGTGCGGCTGCGACCGGCCAGCAGCGTCCCGGCGGCACCGGCGATCGTCAGCGCCCTGGCGGCGCGCATGTAGGTGCCGGCCCGCCCCTGGTGGAGGGGCTCCGCGGTCAGCCCCATGGACTGCTCCATGCGGTGCTCCATCGCCAGCTCGACCAGCGCGCCACCGAGGGCGAAGCGCCGCGCGGGACCCGCGTCCGCGACGGTCGCGCCGATCATGCCCAGGCCGCCGGAGGCAGCCGCGGCCGAGCCGCAGAACACGAACGGGAGCTCGCGGTAGGCCTCGTGCCACGAGGGCGTCGCGGTGTCGGCGAGCAGGACGGCGGTATAGGCCGCGACCGGGGGAGCGGTGAGACCTCCCACCAGACCAGCCGGCTTGCCGACCCACCGCAGCAGTCGCAAGGGGCCGCGCAGCCGCACCGGCGTCGCGCCCTCGGGCAGCAGCCCGACCATCTCGGCGGCCGCGGCCAGGGCTGCGAACGGGCCGTAGGTCGACAGGATCCAGGTGCCGACCGACATCGGCGAGGTCAGCTTGACCGTGCGCAGCATGTTGAGGAAGCGCGAGGGCTTGCCCAGGTCGTGCACCAGCGCGGCCATGCTGAAGGTCAGGGCCACCAGCGCGCCCAACCGGCCCGTGCGGCGCAGCGAGTCGCGACCGGTGACGCTCGCGCCGGCGGCGAGCAGCGACGAGCCGGCTGCGACGCCACCGGCGAAGAGGTACGCCGGGATGTCGGCCTCCCACGGCGCCGGCTTGACGATGTTGCGGCCGTAGTAGGACATGAACTGCGCGGGCTCGACCATGGAGAAGTCGCTGCTGCCGCGCCGACGCATCGGCTCGCCGCCTCCCGGCGCGGTCGGCGGGCGGTCGGGGGCGCGGCCCTCCTTGCGTGCCTCGGTCATCGGCGCCGTCCCAGGAAGGAGACGACGGCGCCGGCGAGCATCGCGACCCCGGCAGCCGTGGCGCGGTTGAACATCTGCGGCAGGTCGCGGGTGGTGACCACCGGGTCGGGCGGGAAGCCGTAGACCTCGGGCTCGTCGAGCAGGAGGAAGAAGGCTCCTGCGCCGCCCACGCCGTCCTCGGGGTCGTTGCCGTAGAGGCGGGCGTCCATGATGCCGCGCTCGTGGAGGTCGGCGACCCGCTTGTTCGCACGCTCGCGCAGCTCCTCGACGTCGCCGAACTGGATCGACTCCGTCGGGCACGCCTTGGCGCACGCAGGCGTCTCGCCGACCGTGAGCCGGTCGTAGCAGAGCGTGCACTTCTGGGCGATGCCGACGTTCTTGGCCCCGTCGGGGCCGCTGCGGCGCTCGATGACGCCGTAGGGACAGGCCGCGACGCAGTAGCCGCAGCCGTTGCAGATGTCGTCCTGCACCACGACCGTGCCGAACTCGCTGCGGAACAGCGACCCGGTGGGGCAGACGTCGAGGCACGCGGCGTGGGTGCAGTGCTTGCAGACGTCGGAGGACATCAGCCAGCGGAAGTCCGGGCGAGCTTGCTCGTCCGCCGGGCGAGCTTGCTCGTCCGGAACCAGGGCGGCGTCAGCCGCCGTGCCTGTGTCGGTCGGAGGCCGGAGGACGGGGTCCGGAAGCGGAACGGGAGCACGGCGGGGGGATTCCGGGGGGCTTGCCCCCCGGAGGGGTTGTTCGATGAAGGCCACGTGGCGCCAGGTGTTGGCGTTGAGGTTGCCGGTGTTGTCGTAGGACATGCCGAGCATCCCGAAGCCGTCGTCGGGGACCTCGTTCCACTCCTTGCACGCCACCTCGCACGCCTTGCACCCGATGCAGATGCTGGTGTCGGTGAAGAACCCCTTGCGAGGCGGGTGCGGGTCGTAGCCGGTCTCCGCCGCCGGGTCGACCGGCCCGTAGAGGCTGTTCTCGCGGAAGACCATCAGTTCCCCTCCGGTGCTGCTGCGTCGTCGGTCCGGTCACCCTCGCCGGCGTCACCGCGCCGGTGCATCCCGCCGGCACTCTCGCCGGTCGGGTCCCCTTGGCTCGCCCCGGCGCCGGTGCCGTCCGCGGAGCTGGTGACGATCTGGGCGAACTCGCCCTTCACGAGTCCGGCCCGGTCGCGGTAGGAGGACACCAGCTCGAGCAGGGCCTTGCCCGACGGACGTCGGCCCGGCCTGACGTCGCAGGTGCCGACCTTGCTCTCCTGGATCAGGACGTTGGGGTCCAAGGTGATGCCGAACAGGTCGTTGGCCGAGTCGCCGGACACGAGCCCGCCCGAGCCCCAGTGGTAGGGCAGCCACACCTGGTGGACGGTGCGGCCCTCGACGCGCAGCGGCCGGAGCCGGTCGGTCACCAGCACGCGCGCCTCGATCGCCGAGCGTGCGGTGATGATCGTGGCCCACCCCGCGTGCTCGAGTCCCTGCTCGCGGGCGAGGTCGGGGGAGACCTCGACGAACATCTCGGGCTGCAGCTCGGAGAGGTACTCCAGGTAGCGGCTCATGCCGCCGGCGGTGTGGTGCTCGGTGAGCCGGCTGGTGGTGAACACGAACGGGAAGACGGTGCTGTCCCGGCGTCCGGTCTCCGGCGGGCTCGGGTTCAGGCGGTTGTCCTCCCGGTGGTACTCCTTGCGCGTGGGGTTGGCCTGCTGGCCGTAGATCGGGTTGCGGAACGGCGACTCGACCGGCTCGTAGTGCGTCGGCAGAGGACCGTCGATCAGGCCCTGCGGGACGTAGAGCGCGCCCTTCCCGTCGCCCTGCATGATGAACGGGTCGTCGCCGGCGATCGCCTGGACGCCGTCGACGCCGTCCGGTGGCTGGTACGTCGGCGGCTTGGTCTTCTCGAAGTCCGGCACGTCCATGCCGGTCCACTCGCCGGCCTCCCCGGCCTCGGGGTCCCACCAGACGTAGGCCTTGCGCTCGCTCCACGGCTTGCCCTCGGGGTCGGCCGAGGCGCGGTTGTAGAGGATGCGCCGGTTGGCCGGCCACGCCCAGCCCCACTCGGCGGCGACGTAGTCCTGGTCGTGGCGCGACTTGCGGCGCGCGGCCTGGTTGACACCGTCCTTGTAGACGCCGGTGTAGATCCAGCACCCGCCGGCGGTCGACCCGTCGTCCTTCATCTCGGTGAACGACGACAGCGGGCGGCCGGTCGCGGTCTCGTAGCCGTTGATCTCCTCGAGCACCGCCTCGGCCGACGGCTCCTCGTGCTCGCCGTGGGTCGGGTAGTCCCAGGCCAGGTCGAGGACAGGCCGGTCCTTCTCGTCGGTCGAGCCTGCCAGGCGCTCCCGCACCATGCGGCCCAGGTGGTAGAAGAACCACAGCTCCGAGCGGCAGTCGCCCTCGGGCTCCACCGCCTTCTCGCGCCACTGGAGCATCCGCTGGGTCTGGGTGAAGGTGCCTTCCTTCTCCACGTGCGAGGCGGCCGGCATGAGGAACACCTCCGTGCGGCACTCCTCGGGCACGATCTCGCCGGTCTCGATCTCGGGGGCGTTCTTCCAGAAGGTCGCGCTCTCGATCTCGAACAGGTCGCGCACCACCAGCCAGTCGAGGTTGGCCATGCCGAGCCGCTGCGCCTTGCCGTGGGCGGACCCGACGGCGGGGTTCTGCCCGAGCAGGAAGTAGCCCTTGACCTTGCCGTCGATCATGTCGAGCACGGCGCGGTAGGTGCCGTGGTCGCCGGTGATCTTGGGCAGGTAGTCGAAGCAGAAGTCGTTCTCCGGGGTCGCCGCGTCGCCCCAGTAGGCCTTGAGCAGGTTGACGCCGTAGGCGCCGGCGTTGGCCCAGAACCCCTTGGCGCCGGGCTTGCGGACCGCGTCGACCCAGTCCTGCAGCGTCGTGTGCTCCGAGGCGTTGGGCATCGGGAGGTAGCCCGGCAGGATGTTGAACAGCGTCGGGATGTCGGTCGAGCCCTGGATGCTGGCGTGCCCGCGCAGCGCCATGATGCCGCCGCCGGGACGACCCATGTTGCCCAGCAGGAGCTGCAGGATCGCGCCGGTGCGGATGTACTGCACGCCCACGCTGTGCTGGGTCCAGCCGACGCTGTAGACCAGCGCGGTGGTCCGCTCGCGGTTGGAGTTCTCCGTCCACGCCTTGCAGACCTCGAGGAAGTCCTCGACACCCACTCCGCAGGTCTCCTCGACCATCTCGGGGGTGTAGCGGGCGTAGTGCCGCTTGAGGATCTGGTAGACGCAGCGCGGGTGCTGGAGCGTGTCGTCGCGCCGCACGGCTCCGTCGACGCTGACGCCGTGGGTCTCGTGCTGGAGCGCGCTGGCCGTCTCCCGCTGGGTGCCGTGGTCCTCGCGGTCCTGGCCGTTCTGCTCGTGGGTCTCGTACTGCCAGCTGCGGGTCTCGTAGGTCCGGCTGTCCGGGTCGAACCCGGAGAACAGCCCGTCGAGGTCCTCGGTGTCGGCGTACTCCTCGCTCACGATGGAGGCGGCGTTGGTGTAGGCCACGACGTAGTCGCGGAAGTCGAGCTCGTTCTGCAGGACGTAGTTGACGATGCCGCCGAGGAACGCGATGTCGGTGCCGACCCGGATCGGGACGAACTTGTCCGACAGCGCGCTGGTGCGCGTGAACCGCGGGTCGACGTGGATGACCTTCGCGCCGCGCTTCTTCGCCTCCATCACCCACTGGAAGCCCACCGGGTGGGCCTCGGCCATGTTGGAGCCCTGGATGATGATGCAGTCAGCGTTGGCGAGGTCCTGCTGGAACCCGGTGGCGCCACCCCGACCGAACGAGGTCCCCAGACCGGGGACCGTGGCGGAGTGTCAAATGCGCGCCTGGTTCTCGATCTGGAGCGCGCCCATCGCGGTGAACAGCTTCTTGATGAGGTAGTTCTCCTCGTTGTCCAGCGTGGCGCCACCGAGGCTCGCGATGCCCAGGGTGCGGCGGACCTTGCGGCCGTCGCTGTCCAGCTCCTGCCAGGTGTCGTTGCGGGCCTTGACCACGCGGTCGGCGATCATCTCCATCGCCGTGTGCAGCTCGAGGTCCTGCCACTCCGTGGCGTACGGCGCGCGGTAGCGCACGGTCTTCTGCCGCAGCGGACTGGTGACCAGGTTCTTGCTCGCCGAGCCCTTGGGGCACAGCCGCCCGCGCGAGATCGGGCTGTCGGGGTCCCCCTCGATCTGGACGACCTTCTCGTCCTTGACGAAGATCTTCTGGCCGCAGCCGACGGCGCAGTAGGGGCAGACGCTGCGGGCGACGCGGTCGGCGGTGACGGTGCGCGGCTCGATCGCGTCGGTGCGCGCCGAGCGGACGGCAGGGCCGCGGCCCAGCGGGTCCTGGCCACGCAGCTGGCGGAGAACCGGCCATCCGAGGAACGACCTGGCCATGGGGCGCACCACCTCCCGAGTCGAGCGGACTGCTCGACGTTACTGCGGGGGGTACCCCCGGGTCGGCAGTTCAACCCTCCGGCGCGTCACCGGCTCCGGACACCCAGGGTTGGCCGGCGCGGAACCGGTCAAGATGCCTAGCGTGCGACTCCCTGCGCTGCTGACGCCGCGGTTCCGTCCCGGCGACCTCGACGACCGTGACCCCGACTTCATGCGCGAGCTGCTGCCAGGGCTGTGGCTGCTGGTCAGCGCGTGGTACCGCCCCGACATCCGCGGGTTGGAGAACATCCCGCGCGAGGGGCCCGTGCTCGTGGTCGGCAACCACAGCGGCGGGACGTCGTCTCCCGAGGTGTTCATCTCCCAGCTGGCGATCAGCACCTACTTCGGCGTCGAGCGGCCGCACTTCCAGCTGGCCCACCGGATGGTGCTGCACTCGCCCCTCGGCTGGATGCTGCGGCGCTTCGGCACCATCGAGGCCGACCACGGCAACGCCGAGCAGGCGCTGGACGCGGGCGCGATCGTGACGGTCTTCCCGGGCGGCGACTACGAGGTCTTCCGCCCCAGCTGGCAGTCCGCACGGGTGGACATGGGCGGGCGCAAGGGGTTCCTGCGGCTCGCGATGGCCAAGGGGGTGCCGGTCGTGCCGATGGTCTCCCTCGGCGGCCAGGAGACGGCGCTGTTCCTCAGCCGCGGGGAGGGGCTGGCCCGCCTGCTGCGCCTGGACCGCGCCATCCGGCTCAAGACGCTGCCGGTGATGCTCTCCCTGCCGTTCGGCCTCCAGGTCGGGCCGCAGCCGCACCTGCCGCTCCCGGTCAAGATCTCCACCCGGTTCCTCGAGCCGCTCGACCTCGCCGAGCGCTTCGGCGAGGACGCCGACCTCGACGAGGTGTACGACGGGGTGGTCGCGCTGATGCAGTCCACCCTGACCGAGATGCAGCGTGAGCGCCGCCTGCCGGTGCTGGGTTGAGAGGGGTCCGATGAAGCTCGAGCAGGAGGTCGTCGTCGCGGCCACGCCCGCGCAGGTGTGGGACGTGGTGTGCGACCCGTGCCGCATCGGACGGCTGGGGGACCGGTTCATCGTCGAGGAGCTCGCGCCCGACACCGTGCCCGGGCCCGGCGCGCGCTACCGCGTGCTGCTCAAGGTCGGTGCCGTGCCGGTCGGCGGCAACGTGGAGGTGGTCGAGTACGTCCCCGGACGCGAGCTGACCTGGACCACCGTCACCGGTGTCGACCACCGGCTGCGGCTGCGCCTGCGTGAGAAGGACGGCGGCACCCGGGTCGTCCTGCGCTTCGCCTACGACTCGCCGGGGCTGCTCGGCAGCGCCGCCGACGTGGCCGCCTTCGTGCCGGTCCGGCGGGCGCTGCGCGAGCTCCTCGAGAGCATCGCCGGCCAGGTGGGCGGTGGATCGGCACGGTGAGGACCAGCCGCTCGGCTCAGGCCCGGGCGGCGGGGAGGACCACCGTGACCGTCAGCGCCTCGTCGTGGTCGCAGCGGACCCCGCTCGGTCTGCCGGTCGAGGTGTGGTGACCGCCGTGGCACAGCCGCAGCTCGCCGCCCGCGCCGATGACCAGCTGCTCGACGATCGCCAGGCCGAGCCCGGACCCTGGGCGTGAGCGAGCGTCGGCGGCCCGAGTGAAGCGACGGGTGGCCTGCGTCAGCAGGTCCGGAGGCATCCCGGGGCCGGCGTCGACGACCTGGACCACGGCATGCGCGCCGTCGGCCTGCACGCGCACCCTCACGGGAGGCTCGCCGTGCACCAGGGCATTGGTGAGCAGGTTGGTGACGATGCGCTCCGACGAGTGCGGGTCGACCAGGGCGTCGACGGGACCCGGCGGGAGCTCGAGGTCCACCTGGTCGCGGCGCTCGGGGTTTGCTGTCCGCCAGCGGTGCACCACCGCGTCGACGGTCGCGGTCACGTCGGTGGTCTCCGCCGGGCCGGGCGAGCGGTCGCTCAGGGCGAGCAGCTGGTCGGCGAGGTCGGCGAGACGGGTGAGGTCGACCTCCAGCTCGTCGAGGGCGCGCTCGTGCTCCTCGACCGTCCGGCGCCGGCGGCGGGTGAGCTGGATGCGGGACTTCAGCACCGTCAGGGGGGTGCGCAGCTCGTGGCTCGCGTCGTCGACGAACTGACGCTCTCGGTCCAGTGACTCCTCCAGTGCGCCCAGCATCTCGTTGAGGGTGAGGCCGAGCCGGGTCACCTCGTCGTTGCGGTCCGGGGGCACGTCGAGCCGCAGCCCGGCGGCCCCGGCGGAGATCTGGGCGGCTCGCCGGCGGTAGAGCTCGACCGGCCGGAGGGCGAGCCGGGCGAGGACGTCGCCGACCACGGAGGCGACGAGCAGGGCCCCCGCCCCGGCCAGGACCAGCTGGAGCAGCAGCTCGCGCAGCGCCTCGTCGCGGTGGTCCCGGCGCACGCCGACCAGGAGGTACGCCGCCGGGCCGGCCGAGCCGGGCAGCGCGGTGACGCGGACCCGGTAGGGCTGTGCGGCGACCGGCAGGAAGCTCCCGACGTCGAACGTGCGGGAGCCCGAGCCGCCCACCCGGTCGAGCCGGCCCTCCCCGACCAGGGACTTCTCGGGTGCCGGGCCCCCGGCGTCCAGGACGCGGCCGCGCCGGTCGAGGACCTGCCAGCCGGTGCCCGTGGCCTCGGCCGTGGTGGGTGAGGTCACCGTCCCGTCGGCGCCGACGGTGGGCACGATGACGCGGGTCGCCGCGGCGAGCTCGGTGTCGAGGCCCTGGTCGAGGGCGTACTCCACGCGCCAGTAGATGACGGCACCCGTCGCGGCGAGCAGCACCAGCATCACCACGGAGAACCCGGCGACGAGTCGCACACGCAGGGGGAGCCGGCTGAGCCGGCGGCGCACCGACCTCACGTGCGGGTCGACGGGTCGGCGCGCTCGAGGCGGTAGCCGGCGCCCCGGACGGTGGTGATGGTGGTGGTCCCGAAGGGCTTGTCGATCTTGCTCCGGATGGTGGCGAGGTGGACGTCGATCACGTTGCTGCGCAGGTCGGTCTCGCCGTCCCACACCTCGTCGAGAATGGTGAAGCGGGAGACCACCTTGCCCGCGTGGGCGGCGAGCAGGTGGAGGATGTCGAACTCACGGGTCGACAGCTCGATCTCGGTCCCGCTGCGGCTGACCCGCCGGGCGGCGGGGTCGATGACCAGGTCGCCCACCTCGAGGACCTCGTCGCCCTCGTCGTACGTCGTGCGGCGGTGCAGGGCCCGCAGCCGCGCGAGCAGCTCGTCGAGGTCGAACGGCTTGGGCAGGTAGTCGTCGGCTCCCGCGTCGAGGCCGTGGATCCGGTCGCGGACCTCGCCCCGGGCGGTGAGCACCAGCACCGGCGTGGTCACCCCGAGGTCTCGCAGCCGGCGGCAGACGGTCACGCCGTCGACCTCGGGCAGCATCCAGTCGAGCAGCAGGACGTCGTACGGCTCGCCACCGGGCAGAGCCCGGGTCTGTGCCGAGCGGCCGTCGTGGACGACGTCGACCTTCCAGCCGGCCTCGCTGAGGGACTGCTCCAGGAGCGCGGCCAGCCGGAGGTCGTCCTCGGCCAGCAGCACGCGCACCTCAGGTCCCCTGGCGCTCGGTCGGGCTGCTCACGTCGTCCACCATGCACCAGGGGACCTCGACGAACCACTCCGTGCCCAGCACCCGCCGCGCGAGGAACGGCGGCAGCGCGAGGAGCAGCCGGACCGTGCGGACGCCGCCGGTGGTCTGCGAGGCGTGCGAGGCGAGCGCCGCACGCTTGGCCGCGAGCCAGGGGGTGACGTCGACCGCCCGGTCGACCTCGTCCCGGCCGCTGAAGACCTCCCCGCCCGGCAGGGTCAGGCCCGGCAGGACCGGCGACAGGAGCCGGACGACCCGCAGGACCCGCACCAGCCACGTGCGGTCCACCGTGGCCTCCAGCAGCAGCGGTGGCCGGGTGGCCAGTGACTGCGCGTGGCGCGCCACGCGGTGGACGTGGCGGTGGTCCGGGTGGCCGTAGCCCCCGTTGGCGTCGTAGCCGGTCAGGACGTCTGCATCCTCCTCGTCCAGCAGGTCCGCGACCCGTCGGGCGACCTCATCAACGGGGGCGTCGACGAACCGGTGCGCGGCCTGCGTCGGCAGGTCCGCCATGCCGGAGTCGGCGTAGCCCAGCCACACCAGCCGGTGCACGCCGAGGGCGCGCGCCGAGGCCTCCGCCTCGCGCCGTCGTACCTCGTCGAGCGGGACGGCCGAGGCCCCGGAGAGCCCGGCCTCGCCGCCGGTCGCGAGGACGAGGACCACCCGGTCACCCGCGGCGGCGCGCACGGCGAGCCACCCACCGATGAGCAGCGCCTCGTCGTCGGGGTGGGCGTGCAGGGACACGACCGTGGCCACCGGTCAGGCACCCGTCGCGCTCAGCGCCGGCACGGGGACGGGTACCGCCGACGAGGTGTCGGCCAGCACGGCGGCCTCGGCGTAGAACGCGCGCGTCCTCTCCAGGGCGTGCTCCCAGTCGTGGGTCGGTCGCACGACGCTGTTGTGGGCGGTGATCCGCGCTCGCAGCTCCTGGTTGCGGACGAGCTCGGCCAGCGCCACCGCCATCTCGGCGTCCCCGTCGACCAGCAGGCCGTCGATGCGGTCGCGCACGAACTCCCGCACCCCGCTCTGCCGGCTGGCCACCAGCGGCAGGCCGGCGCACCGCGCTTCGAGGGCGGCGATCCCGAAGGACTCCTTGGGTGCCGGGGCGACGTAGACCGCGGCGGCCGTCAGGTGCTCGCGCACCTGCGAGCGCGGCAGCCTTCCCGTGATCCGGACGTGGTCGGTCAGCCCGAGCCGCCGCACCCGGCGCTCGACGCGTCGTCGCAGCGGGCCGTCCCCGACCAGGAGGAGCCGAACATCGGCGCCGGCGGTGAGGTCGCGCACCTGCTGGAACATCCTCAGCAGCTGGAGCGGACGCTTGCGCGGCATCAGGCGCATGACGCTGACGATGGTGACCGGGTCCGGTCCAGGCTTGGCCTGCGGAGCGGGTCGCGGTCTCCAGTCGGCCATCTCGACCGCGTTGGACAGGACTGCCACCTCGACACCCATCGACCGCGAGAAGACCTCGGCCGCCGGGCCGCTGACCGCGGACCAGACGACGGGCCAGCGACGCAGCCCCGCGAGAGCGGCGAGCCGCAGGATGCCCCCGGCGCCGTTCCACATCGTGTGCACGGTGACCAGGACCGGGATGCCGGCCCTGACGGCCGCGCGGGCCACGCTGATGGCGTACGGCGAGACCATCGAGGCGTGCACGTGCACCGCGTCGTACTGCTCCACGGCACGTCGTGCCTCCCGGGCTGGGATGCGGCGGACCCAGGCGGGGTCGTCGCCGCCCGACGGCGAGGGGGTCAGCACCTCGGCGGCGAGCCCCGCGGCGCGCTGGTGCCGGACCAGGTCGTCGACGTGGGTCTCCACGCCCCCGAGGCGGGGCAGGAAGACGTCGGTCACGTGGGCGATGCGGTACGCCGGGACCTGCGGTCGCACGCGCCTGCTCAGGTGAAGCGCCCGTCGGCGCTGCCCGAGGAGCCACACGCCGAGCGCCCCGCTCCCGACCGGGATCTCGACGGCGAAGATGAACAGTCGGTAGAGCACGGCCGCGCTGGTGACGCCCACCGGGTCGCCGCCGAGGGCGACCAGGACGCCGACCAGGCCGAGGTCGGCCACCCCGACGCCGCCGGGGGTCAGGGGGACGATCGTGAGCGCCCGCTCGACCGCGAAGCCGGCGAGCACCGCCGCCCAGGGCAGGCCGACGCCGGTCAGCTGCAGGCAGATCCCGAGCAGCACCCCCTGCAGTGCGACGTAGCCGATGATGCCCAGCGACATCCGCAGCCAGCCGCGCGCGACGAGGCCGGCGCACTGGTGGCGGACCTCGAGCAGCGCCTGCTCCAGCCCGAGCTCACGGTCGCGACCGAGGAGACGCAGGGCACGGCGGGCGACGGACTCCAGGACGCGCCCGACCAGTCCGGCGCCCCGGGAGCTGACCAGCACGGTCGCGGCGGCGACCGCGAGCGCGGCGAAGCCCGCACCACCGAGGAGCGACAGGGTGCGTACCTGCCCGGAGAGCGCGCCGGCGTGGGCCAGGACGAGCGCGGCCACCACCGGGAGCAGCAGCTTCGAGGCGACGTCCCACAGGTTGGTGAGGAAGGTGAAGCCGGTGAAGGCCCGGCCGTCGAAGCCCCAGGCGCGCATCATCCGCCGGTTCAGCTCCACTCCCGCCGCGCCGCCCAGCGGCACGACGTTGGAGACCGCGCTGCCGGTCAGGTTGAGGGTCAGGGCCCGCCGGTGGGTCAGGCTCGGGGCCGCCGCGGTGAGGACGAAGGAGTGCACGCACAGGCCCAGGAACCACACGCCCGCGAGCGCGAGGGCGGCCGGCCAGGGCACGGACTGCAGCACGGGCAGGACGCCGTGCCAGGACACGGCCACGGCCCGGGGGAGGATCGTGAGCACGAGAGCGGCGGCGGCAGCCCAGGACAGCAGGAACCGCAGCCTCGCCCAGGCCCGTGCCCGCGAGGCCGTGTGCTCCGCGGTCATCTGGGCGCTCATGGGCGCGGGGCGGGGTCGCGGACGAGCAGCGGCTGCACGGGTGTCCTCGCGAGCACCGCGAGCAGGCGCAGCACGAGCGGACGGACGGCGGCGTACGACGCCAGCGCCACCAGGGCGCCCACCGCGAGCCCGGCAAGGACGTCGAGCGGGAAGTGCGCGCCGACGTACACCCGGGTGGCGGCCATCAGCGCGGCGAGACCCACGGCGACCAGTCCCAGCCCGCGGTGGGCCAACAGCACGCCCGCCGCGACCGCACCGGCCATGACGGCGTGGTCGCTCGGGAAGGACGGGTCCGTGGTCCGGTGCACGAGCACGAGGGCATGCGGCATCACCGCGTAGGGACGCGACTCGGCCACCGTGGAGGCCAGGAGCTGGTTGACGGCCAGGGCGAGGAGCATCCCGACGGGCGCCCACAGGGCAGCAGCCACCCGCTCGAGGTCACCGCTGCGCCGGGCCAGCGCCCAGCCGCCCAGCAGGAGCGCGGCGAACAGCACGACGCCGTACGCGGCGTACCACGCCGCGGGCACGTGCAGCCACGGGGTGACGCGCGCCAGGTGGTTGACGGACCCGAACCAGTCCTCCTGCGGCTCGCCTCCGACGACCGACAACGCGCTGGTGTGCACCGTTCCTCCTCTCGCCTCCTGCTTGCGACTGGAACGTAGGCAGGCGGACGTGAAGGGGAGATGAAGGCGGGGACCGGCGGTCCGGCCCGTCGGTTTCATCGGTCCTTCATGCAGGCCCCGCCACGCTCCGGCCATGACGACGACCACGGCTCTCGCGCCGGCCAGGACCCCCCTCCCGCTCGGACCCGTGGGTCGCGCCGCGCGCGTCGCGGTGCTCACCGGGAGCTATGGCGGCGGCCACGACGCGGCCGCCCACCAGCTCGCCGCCGCCTTCAGTGCCGCCGGCTGCGAGGTCGAGGTCCTGGACGTGGTCGACCTGCTGCCGCTACGGCTCGGCCTGGTGCTCCGGACGGCGTACTACGCGCAGCTGCGGCACGGCCCGAGCACCTGGCGCACGACCCTGCGGCTCCTCGGGCCAGGGCGGCGTCTCTCCGGACCCGTCACGCGGGCGCTCGGCGCCGTCGGCGCGACGGTGGCGGCCGCGGTCGCCGGTCACGACCTCGTGGTGACCACGCACCCGTTCGGCGCACAGGCGCTCGGGCGCGCACGTGCCGCCGGCCGGCTCGCCTGCCCGGTCGTGACCTACCTGACCGACCCCTCGGTGCACTCCCTGTGGCTGCACCCCGGCGTCGACCTCAACCTGGCGATCCACGAGGTCGCGGCCGAGGAGGTCCGTCCGCGCGGCTTCCCGGTGGAGGTCGTGGTGCCGCTCGTGCCCGCACCCGCGGCCCGGAGCGGGACGCGCGACCCGCTGGCGTCGTACGACGTCCGGGGGCGGCGAGCCCTGGTCACCGGCGGGTCGCTGGGCATCGGGGAGCTCGAGCAGACCTGCCGCGACATCGTGGCGACGAGGGTGATGACGCCGGTCGTGCTGTGCGGCAGCGACCGGCGCTTGCAGCGGCGACTGGCGCGGGTGGCGGGGGTCGTCGCGCTGGGGTGGCGTGACGACGTGCCCGCCCTGATGGCACACAGCGACTGCGTGGTCCAGAACGCCGGCGGCTTCACCTCGCTCGAGGCGCTGCGGTCGGGCGCCCCGACCATCACCTACCGGCCCGTCCCCGGCCACGGCGAGGCGAGCTCGCGCAACCTCGAGCGGGCCGGGCTCGTGCCATGGGCGCGCACGCCGTCGGAGCTGGCGGGGCTCCTGGCGGCCTCGATCGGCGCGCCTCGGGTCGACCGGGTCCCCAGGGGCGCTCCCGACGTGGTGAGCGTGCTGCTGGGCACCCCCGAGCCGGCACTCGCGGCATGAGGCCGCTGACCGTGGCCGCGCTCGCGGGGAGCGCCGTGGTGGCCACGACCGCGGCCCCTGCCGTCACCGCGGTCGGGCCGCTGCGTCGCCGTCTGGCCCCGGGCCTCGCCGGCACCTGGGCGGGGGACCGCATCGCCCTCACCTTCGACGACGGCCCCGACGCGGCGAGCACCCCGGCCTTCCTCGACCTCCTCGCCCGGCACGGACGGCGGGCCACCTTCTTCGTGCTCGGCGAGCAGGCGCGATCGGAGGGCGCGCTGGTCCGGCGCATGGCCGCGGAGGGCCACGAGGTCGCGGTCCACGGCTGGAGCCACCGCTGCACCCTGGCCCTCCGTCCCGGCGACACCGCACCGGCGCTCCGGCGAGCGACGGAGGTGGTGGAGGACCTCACCGGCGCCGCGGTCAGGTGGTACCGCCCGCCGTACGGCGTGCTGTCGACCCCGACCCTGCTGGCGTGCCGGGGGCTCGGTCTCCGCCCGCTGCTCTGGACGGCCTGGGGCCGGGACTGGGAGCGGTCGGCCACACCGGAGCGCGTCGTCGCGAGCGTGCTGCGCACCCTCCGGCCCGGTGGCACGATCCTCCTGCACGACACCGACCTGCACGCGCGCGGCGACTGGCACACGACGTACGCCGCGACGGATCGACTGCTCTCGGGTCCTCTGCGCGAGCTCGAGGTCGGGCGGGTCTCGGCCGCGGCCGGCGTCCTCACCACGTAGGGATCGGACGGGCAGGATCGGTGTGAAGGACCGGCTGGTGCCCCAGGCCAGAGTCGAACTGGCGACCTTTCGCTTAGGAGGCGGCTGCTCTATCCACTGAGCTACTGGGGCGGGACGTGCGTCAAGACCCACGCCGCGGCCGAGTCTAGTGAGCGAGACGGGCACGACGAGCGCGGGGAGGCCCCGCAGCCGACGCCGGCTCGCGATCGGATCGACCTGGCCCGCCATGGGGGACGCGGTGCGCGGCCTACCGCCGCGATGCGCCGACGTGACCGAGGCACGGCGAGGCTAGTGAATGGCTGGGGTCTACGCTCCCGTCGTGCACTCCACGGCCGGGCTCGACGAGCTCTCTGAGCAGCAACAACTCCGCCTCGCCAGGATCCTGCTGGCCCTCGCCCTCGGGATCACCGTGGGTGTGCTGACCTCGCTCCTGCAGAAGTACCTCGACTACCCCTGGCTCGCGCTGGTCAACGCCGCAAGTCCGTGGCTCACGACCGCCTTCGTCGCAGGAGCGCTCCAGTCGCGACTTCCAACCGCGATGGTGGTCGGTGTCGCGGCGACCATGCTGCAGGTGGTCGCCTACTACCTCACCGCAGACCTGCGCGGCTTCGGCGTCTCGACGAGCTACGTCGTCCTGTGGTCGCTGTGTGCGGTGGTGGGAGGCCCGATCTTCGGGGCTGCGGGCCACGCATGGTGGCGCGCGGCTCCCGCCGGTGTGGGAGCCGCTCTCCTGGTCGCGGCTTATGCGAGCGAAGCCCTGATCGCCTACCAGATGCGCTTGGGGTACTCGTCCGCCGCGTGGCTGTTCGGCGCCATCGCCCTTCTCCTGGCAGTCGGGCTCGGTCGGCATCGACGCCAGCACCCCGCCCTCGCGCGCTGGCTGCTGCCGACCTTCGTGGCCGGGGTCGTCGGACATGCGGCCCTGGGACTGGTGCTCGCGTCCTGACCGTTCAAGGTCCTCCTCGTCGGCGCAAGTTGCAGAAAAGCACGCCTGTGACCTGAGTGACTCTGGTTTCATCGGCGTGTCGCCGGGACAGGATGCCGACGTATCCTTCTCGGTCGCGGCCGTACGCTGGGATCAGCGCCGGTTGACGGGGTGACAGGTCCGGGGGGTCGGACCGAGACGACTGAGAAGCGAGGATCGTGGCCTACTACGGCAAGCACCTGGAGGGACGCCGCCACCCCGTCGTACGCGCCGTCGCCGTGTCCACGGTCATGGTCCTGCTGGCGCTCGGGTGCAGCGGCTACCTCGTCTACCGCCACCTCGAGGGCAACGTGACGGTGTCCAACGCCTTCGACCAGATCACCGAGCCCCGTCCGTCGCGCGAGGTCGTCGAGGGTCCCAAGGAGCCGCTCAACGTCCTGGTCCTGGGCAACGACTCCCGCGCGGGCCAGAAGGCGGTGGCCGGCAGCACGCCCGGCCTGTCCGACACCACGATCCTGCTGCACCTGTCCGCTGACCGGACGCGGGCGTACGGCGTCAGCGTCCCCCGGGACCTCATGGTCGAGCGGCCCGCGTGCACCGACAAGCGCACGGGCGAGCAGGTGCCGGCGCAGGGCCCGGTGCAGTGGAACGACGCGTTCGCGGTGGGCGGCGAGTCCTGCACGATCCAGCAGTTCGAGCACATGACCGGGCTGCGGGTCGACCACTTCGTGGTGGTCAACTTCGCCGGGTTCAAGAACATGGTCGACGCGCTCGACGGCGTCCCGGTCTGCCTGCCCAAGGAGGTCAACGACCCGATCGGGCGGATCTACCTGCCGGCCGGCTCCTACACCGTGCGCGGGTCGCAGGCCCTGGACTACGTCCGCGTGCGTCACTCGATCGGCACCACCGACACCGGCGACATCGGCCGGATGAAGCGGCAGCAGGCGTTCCTGGCGGCGATGGCCAACAAGGCGCTGTCCGGCAGCACGCTGTTCAACCCCAAGCGGCTCTACGACTTCCTCAACGCCGCCACGCAGTCGCTCACCACCGACCCCGGGCTGCGCAAGCTCACCGCGATGGGGAGCCTGGCCAACCAGGTCAAGGGCATCGGCCTGGACCGCGTGCAATTCCTGTCGATGCCGTTCGAGACCTACGAGCCCGACCCCAACCGGCTGCAGGCCGCGCCCGAGGCGAAGCGGCTGTGGCGCCTCCTGCGCAAGGACGAGAAGCTGCCGCGCACCCTCACCGCCAACTCCGCGAAGGCCTCCGACGAGACGCCGGAGCCGGGCCAGTCCCCGTCGCCGAGCGAGGACCCGACGAAGGCCGCCGAGGCGGCCCGGGCGGGGCTCTGCGCCTGAGCGCTCGCGGTGGCCGTCGGCCGGGCGCTGGTCAGCGGGTCGGGGTCCTGACCGCGAAGTCGTCCACGGACGCCAGGTCGTAGGTCCCCGCGTCGGTGCCGACGCCGCCCACCACCTGGGCGGCGGTCGCGTTGCCGAGGACCGCTGCCTGGAACGGGGTGCGGCCACCGGCCACGCCCATCAGGAAGCCCGCGCTGAAGGCGTCGCCGCAGCCCGTGGTGTCGACGACGTCCACCTCGAACGCCGGCACCTTCTCGGCCGCCTCGGGGGTCACGACCAGGGCGCCCTCACCGCCGCACGTCACCGCAACGCATCCCGCGCCGCGCTCGATCAGCTCGCGTGCGGCGCCGTCCAGGTCGCTGCGGCCGGTGAAGCCCCGCAGCTGCTCGTCGTTGGGCAGCAGGTGGTCGACGTGGGGCAGGCAGGCGGCCACCCACTCGAGCAGGTCGGGGTCCCCGGGGGCGAGCAGGTCGACCGAGGTCGTCGCGCCGGCCGCGCGGGCCGCCTCGAGCAGCTCGGCGGAGGCCTCCCCGCCGAGGAACTCGGGCCCGCCGAGGTGCACCACGTCGTACCGGTCGAGGGAGGTCAGGTCGAGGTCCTCCAGCGTGAAGGTGCCGTTGGCGCCGATGCAGTGCCACGCCGGCCGGTCGCCGCCGGGCCGGACCGGCAGCACGCTGGCGGAGGTCTGCACGTCGGTCCGGGTCACCAGCCGCGTGGTGTCGACGCCGTGCCTCCCCAGCAGCTCTCGGAGTACGCCGGACAGCGGGTCGGCTCCCACGGCCCCGGCGCTGTGCACCTCGGCCCCGAGCCGGCTGAGCACGACGGCGGTGCCGCCCGCCGTGCCCGCGGGGGAGAGCCGGATCTGGTCGACGACCTGGCCGTCGTTGCCCTCCGGGATGGACTCGACGTGGCGGACGTGGACGTCGAGGACGTGCACGCCCACGGCGAGGACACGGACCGGATTCATGGTTCCCCCTGGTGCTGGTCGAGCCGGCTGCGATCGTCAGGCCGGCTGTGCTGGTCGTGCTGGTCGTGCTGGTCGTGCTGGTCGGGTGGTGCCGTAGGAGCGGGCGACCGCGGCCTCGACGACCGCGGCCTGCTCGGCCTCGTCGAGGACCCGCGGGGTCCCCATCAGGCAGGCGTCGCGGTAGACGGTGCACAGCCACTCCAGCAGCAGCGCGTGGTCGAGTGCGGTCGCCAGGGCGGGGGCCCACGTGACCGAGCCGTGGTTGGCCATCAGGGCGGCGTGCCGTCCCTCGAGGGCGGTCCGGACGTGGTGGGCGAGCGCGGGGGTGCCGAACGTCGCGAACGGGGCGACCCGGACCTCGCCCCCGAGCAGCAGCTGCTGGTAGTGCACCACCGGCAGGGCGGTGAGCACCGTCGAGACGGCCACCCCGACCGGCGCGTGGGTGTGCACCACCGCGAGGTCACCGTCCCGGTCGGCGTGGACGCCCAGGTGCAGCTCGAGCTCGGAGGTCGGCTCGAGGTCCCCCTCGACCAGGCAGCCGGCCCGATCGACCACGACGACGTGCTGCTCGTCGAGCGTCGCGAAGTCCGCACCGGTCGCGGTGACGGCCACGCGGTCGCCCATCCCGAGCGAGACGTTGCCCGCGGTCCCGACCACGAGCCGCTCGGCGGCGGCGCGGCGGCAGGTGGCGACGACCTCGGAACGGGCGGTGGCCCAGTCGCTCACGCTTCGCTCACACCTCGATCCCGGTCAGGCCGGCCGGGGTGGCGTAGCGCTGCAGGTAGGTGGTCAGGAGGGTCACTGCCTCGGAGATGATCGCCGGGTCGCCGTCGAGCGTCTCCTCGTAGGCCAGCTGGAACAGCCGGTCGCCCATCTCCACGGCCAGCTCGGCGATCAGGACGGTCACGTCGGGCGCGGTGAGCCCCAGGTCGGCGGCGAAGCCGAACAGCATGGCGGCGACCTTGCGGTTGTGCTCGCGGCCGTAGTCGCGGATCGCCTGGTTGGTGCGACCGCGCAGGTAGATCATCACGAAGGCCGGCCGCTCGGCGTAGACCTGCGTGAAGGCGCTGACCGTGGCCTCCACCAGGCTCTCGAGGCTGATCAGCCGCAGGGCGCCGACGTGCTCGGCGACCCGCTGGTCCATTTCTGCGATGTCTCGCTCCACGAGCGCCAGCAGGATGTCATCCTTGTCGGCGAAGTACTGGTAGAGCGAAGCCACCGGGACCCCCGCGAGATCCGCGATGCTCCTGGTCCCGACCGCGTCGACGCCCTCGGCCACCACGATCCGGGCGGCCGCGTCGAGGATGGCTTCCACCCGCTTGCGGCTGCGCTCCTGCTGGGGGACCCGCCGCATGCGCGGCTCACCCGGGTCGACCGCGGTGGCGGTCTCGGAGGTCGGTTGCGTCATGGCGAGGAGCCTACCAATCTGGACGAGAACCTGACAGTTGTTTATATTAATTCCCGGTCGTCCGACCAGACCACCCCGGGCAACACGGGGAGACAGGGGAGCACCATGACGGAGCAGGACCTCGAGGGGCCCGCCCTGCTGAGCCGGCGCACCCTGGTCGGCGGTGCGGGCGCGCTCGCCGCGACCGGTGCCCTGACCGCCGCCGGCGCCACCCTGGAGTCGGCGGACGCCGCCACCCGCCGGGGCAAGCTCCCCGCGAAGGTCGACGTGGTCGTCGTCGGTGGTGGGCTGTCGGGGCTCGTCGCGGCCCGCAAGATCCGCAACGGCGGCAAGTCGGTGCTGGTGGTGGAGGCCCGCGACCGGGTCGGCGGTCGCATCCTCAACCACGAGCTGCGCTCCGGTCACGTCATCGAGGCCGGCGGTGCCTTCGTCGGCCCCACCCAGGACCACGTCCTGCGGCTCGCCCGCCAGCTCGACGTGCGGACGTTCCAGGAGTACGTCGCGGGCAACAACATCTACATCAACAGCCTCGGGCTCTCGATCCCCTACACCGGCACCGTCCCGCCCGACCCCCAGATCGCCGACGCCGCCGTGCTGATCCAGATGATCAACACCTACGCCGCCGAGATCGACGTCACCGCGCCCTGGACCCACCCCCGGGCGAAGGAGTGGGACCGGATGACCCTCGACGAGTGGGTCCGCAGCAACTCCGTGCCCCCGCCGCCCGGCCAGGACCGCTCGCAGACGCAGCGGCTGCTGCTGGCCTACCTCCAGGCCGCGTTCGGCAACGACGGGCTCGAGATGTCGTTCCTGTTCTTCCTCTGGTACACCGCCTGCTCGGGCAACGAGAAGCACGTGGGCACCTTCGACCGCAACTCCGGCACCGACAACGCCGCCCAGGACGCCCGCTTCGTCGGCGGGTCCCAGCTGCTGCCGCTGCGGCTGGCCAGGATCCTCGGGGACCGGGTCGCGCTCAACGCACCCGTCCAGCGGATCCGCCAGACCTCGTCGTACGTCGACGTGCACACCTCGCGCGGCACCGTGCGGGCCAAGCGGGTCGTCGTCGCCGCTCCGCCTGCGGCGGTGCTCGGCATCGACTGGTTCCCGATGATGCCGGTCAAGCGGACGGCGATGCTCCAGCGCATGCCGATGGGCACCCTGATGAAGTGCGACGCGGTCTACGAGACCCCCTTCTGGCGCAAGGCCGGCCTCTCCGGCTCGGGCCTCAACACCACCGGCGCGGTCCTCACCTGCTTCGACAACAGCCCGCCCGGCAAGGGCGCTCCCGGCGTGCTGCTGGCCTTCGTCGGCGGGGCGACGTGGCGCAGGTACGGCACGATCTCGCGCTCCGCGCGGAGGAAGGCCGTCCTCGAGGGGTTCGCGAAGATCGTCGGCCCCCAGGCGCTCGAGCCGATCGAGTACGCCGAGCACGACTGGACCCATGAGCGCTGGACCTACGGCAGCCCGGTGGCCTCGATGGCACCCGGAGCGCTGACCACCTACACCGACGCGCTGTGGCGGCCGTTCCGCCGCGTGCACTGGGCCGGCACCGAGACCTCCACCTACTGGACCGGCTACATGGACGGCGCGGTGCGCGCGGGCGAGCGCGCCGCCGTCGAGGTCCTGGAGCGGCTGTGAGGCGCGCGCTCGCGGTCGCGGCGGCGCTCGCCGTCCTGGCCCCGATGGCCGGCTCGGTCCCCTCGAGCAGTGCGGTGCAGGCCCGTGCGCAGACCCGGGAGAAGTTCGACACCCGCGTGTTCTCGCGGGTCCCGCGGCCCGGCTACCCGGCCTACGTCCACGTCAGCACGACCAGCGGACGCGTCTACGCCGGCACCTACACCAACCCGACCGGGGACACCCAGCGGTCGCGGGTCTTCGAGTGGTCGCGGTCCGGGGCGCTGCTGCGCTCGTGGACGGTGCCCGGGCAGGACCTGGCCCAGGAGCACGGCGTGCAGGTGGCCACCAACGACGCCGCCGGCCGGCTGGTCCTGCTGGAGAAGTCGACCCGGCGGGTGATGCGGCTCAACGTGCGCACCGGCCGCTTCGCGACGTACTCCCGGCTGCCGTCGGGCTCGGTGCCGAACTACGCCGCCTGGGGCCCCAGCGGTGCGCTCTACGTCACCGACTACGCCAAGGGCACGATCTGGAAGGTGCCGCGGGGTGGGGGCCGGGCGCGGGCGTGGTTCAGCGACCCGCGACTGAGCGGCGTCGAGTTCGGCACGACCGGCATCGTGATGGGGCCGGGGCGCAAGGCGTTCTACCTCACCCAGCAGACCGTGGCCGCCCCCGGCTTCGACCCCACCCGGGGTGCGCTGTTCCGCCTGCGCCTGCGCGCCGACGGTCGCCCGGGGCCGATGCGGCTGTTGTGGACCAGCCAGCCGACGGACCTGCCCGACGGGTTCGGGATCGGCCGGTCGGGGCGGTTCTACGTCTCGATGGCGGGGCTGACCAACCAGCTCGCGGTGGTCGCGCCGGACGGCACCGAGCTGCGACGGATCCCGTCCGTCCCGGGCACCGGTGACAACGGCTCCCCGATCCCCTTCGACACGCCCTCGAGCGCGACCTTCCTCGGGCGCCGGGTGCTGGTGGCCAACCAGAGCTTCACCGGGGACACCACGCACCACGCCATCCTCGACGTCTACGTCGGCGAGCGGGGCGTCCCGGTCTACGTGCCACGCACGGCGGGTCGGCCTCGCTGACCGGTTCCCGGGTCCCGGCTGCTTACCATGGCGCCAGGGGGACCACACGGGAGGGAGCACCGCATGACCACCACGGCTGACCGGTTCGAGGACATCGGCACCGCGCTGTCCACCGAGGAGCACATCCTCGTCACCGAGCGTCACGCGGCGCACAACTACCACCCGCTGCCGGTGGTGCTCTCCTCCGGTGAGGGCGCCTGGGTCACCGACGTCGACGGGCGCCGCTACCTGGACTGCCTCGCCGGCTACTCCGCCCTCAACTTCGGGCACTGCCACCCGCGGCTCGTGGCCCGCGCCGAGGCCCAGCTGCACCGCCTCACGCTCACCTCGCGGGCCTTCTTCAACGACCAGCTCGGACCGTTCGCCGAGGCGCTGTGCCGACTCACCGGCAAGGACATGATGCTGCCGATGAACTCCGGCGCCGAGGCGGTGGAGACCGCGCTCAAGGTGGCCCGCCGCTGGGGCTACCAGGTCAAGGGGGTCGAGCCTGAGCGGGCCTCGATCGTGGTCATGCGCGGCAACTTCCACGGCCGCACCACGACGATCGTCAGCTTCTCCGACGACGCGGACGCGCGCGAGCACTACGGCCCCTACACGCCCGGCTTCCGCGTCGTGGAGTACGGCGACGCCGCGGCGGTCCGCGCCGCGATCGACGACACCACCGTGGCGGTCCTGCTCGAGCCGATCCAGGGCGAGAGCGGGGTCGTCATCCCGCCCCACGGGTTCCTGCGCGAGGTGCGCGAGCTCTGCGACGAGCACCGGGTGCTGATGATCGCCGACGAGATCCAGTCGGGCCTGGCCCGCACCGGCCGCACCTTCGCCTGCGACCACGAGGACGTGGTGCCCGACGTCTACGTCATGGGCAAGGCCCTGGGCGGCGGGATCTACCCCGTCTCGGCGGTGGCCGCGGACCACGACGTGCTCCGGGTGATCACGCCCGGCTCGCACGGCTCGACCTTCGGCGGCAACCCGCTCGCGGCCGCGATCGGGCACGAGGTGGTGCTGATGCTCGAGACGGGGGAGTTCCAGCAGCGCGCCGCCGCGCTCGGCGCCCGTCTGCTCGCCGGCCTGCAGCCGATGATCGGCGACGGCCTCGACTCGGTCCGCGTGCGCGGGCTGTGGGCCGGGCTCGACGTGTCGAGCGAGATCTCCGGCCGCGCGGTCTGCGAGCGGCTCATGGACCGCGGTGTCCTGGCCAAGGACACCCACGGCAGCACCATCCGCCTGGCCCCTCCGCTGGTCGCCACCGAGGACGACGTCGACCTCCTGCTCGAGGCTCTCCGCGCCTCGCTGACCTGAGCCGCGTCGGCGGCAACTGGCACCAGTTTGCGCGTCGAGGTCAGCCGAGCCGGTCGGCCGCCTCGTCGTAGGCCTTGGCCGCAGCCGCCCACGGACCCACCGGCGGGTGGTCGTGCAGGCCGAGGAGGTGGGGGGTGAGGTCGGCGGAGAAGGTGACGCTGGCCTCCCGGGGGAGCAGGGAGGGCAGGTTGTCGACCGCGATGACGTCCATCGCGCCGCCCTCGCGGCCGGTGATCCGGCGCACCGGTGACTCCCAGGTGGTGATCGAGGTGTTCACCGGGAGCATGTTGGTCTCCGAGGTGACGTCGCAGGTGACGTCGGCCAGCAGCCGCAGCCGGCGGCGGCGGTCGAGGTCGTCGGCGGTGACGAACGGCGTGGTCGGCGTGGTGGTGAGCACGCAGTTGACCAGCAGGTCGTGACCGAGCAGGTGCGAGACGTCGCGGGTGCGGCTCTCCGAGCGGTCCCACCGCATCGGCGCCAGCCCCGCCACCCCGAGCGCGTCGACCGCCCCGCGGCCCGAGCGGCCGCGGGCACCGGTGACCACGCTCAGCGTCTCGACCGGGTCGAGGCCGGTGGCGCGGACCTGCGCGTCGAGGGTCTCCTTGTCGGTCGGGGCGAGCGGCGTCGTGAGGGCGCCGGCGAGCTCGAGCACGCCGAGCGCGGCGCCGACGTAGCCCGCCCAGTAGCCGAAGGCCACGACCCGGCGGCCGTTGTCGTCGGTGAGGTACTCGATGTCGAACAGCCGCCCCCGGCCCTTCTCGAACCGGGTCAGGGTCCGGACCGCGTCGGACTGGCCCTTGAAGGAGTGCGCGAAGTAGATGTGCTGGTGGTGCAGCTCCGCCGGCTCGTCCGGCAGCTCCTTGATGCCGAGCACGAAGGCGTCCTCGGGAGCGTCCACCCACGACCCCTCGGCCGCGACCTCGGCCCCCGCCTCGGCGTACTCCTCGATCGGGAAGACCCGCTGCGGCGACTCCTCGACCGTCACCCGCACGCCCGAGGCGAGCAGCCGGCGTACGTCGGCGGGCACCACGGGTGCGCGACGCTCCGTCGAGCGGGCCTCGTGGCGGACCCAGACGTGCGGGGACAGGGACGATCCGGAGGGCATGGGCGACATTGTCCGCGAGGGACCGGGACGACCCAAATCGAGGACTACCTCGAGATGACGTGGCCCTTGCCGATGACGGTGACGCCGCCCTCGGAGACGCTGAAGCCGCGCCGGCGGTCCTCGTCGTGGTCGACGCCGATGAGGCAGCCGTCGGGCACCACGACGTTCTTGTCGATGATCGCGTTGCGCACGACCGCGCCCTTCCCGATCTGGACGTTGTCGAGCAGGACGCTGCGGAAGACGGTCGAGTGCTCGGCGACGTAGCCGTGCACGCCGACCACGCTGCTGTCGACCGAGGCCCCGGACACGATCGATCCGGCGCACACGATCGAGTCGCGGACCGCCGCACCGGAGACGAACTTGGCGCCGGGCAGCTCGCTGTGGTGGGTGAAGATCGGCCAGTCGGTGTTGTAGAGGTTGAACACCGGGACCGCCGAGACCAGGTCGAGGTGCGCCTCGTGGTAGCTGTCGATCGTCCCGACGTCGCGCCAGTAGTCGCGGTCGCGCGGCAGCGAGCCGGGCACCTCGTTGCGCTTGAAGTCGTAGACCGCGGCGCGGCCCTCGTCGACGAGCATCGGGATGATGTCGCCGCCCATGTCGTGGCGTGAGGAGGGGTCGGCGGCGTCCTTCTCCAGCGCCTCGACCAGCGCGGAGGTGGTGAAGACGTAGTTGCCCATCGAGGCGAACGACTCCTCCGCGGAGTCGATGAGGCCGGGTGGGTCCGCGGGCTTCTCCAGGAACTCGTCGATCGAGATCCCGTCGTCGCCGGTCTTGATCACCCCGAACTGCCAGGCCTCCTTGCGCGGCACCCGGATGCCGGCCACGGTCACGCCGGCGCCGGCCTCGATGTGCGCGGCGACCATCTGCGAGGCGTCCATGCGATAGACGTGGTCGGCACCGAAGACCACGATGTACTCCGGCTGCTCGTCGCGGATCAGGTTCATCGACTGGTAGATCGCGTCGGCGCTGCCCTGGTACCACCGCGGGCCGCGGCGCTGCTGGGCCGGCACCGGGGCGACGTACTGCCCCAGCATCGGGGCCAGCCGCCAGGTCAGCGAGATGTGGCGGTCCAGCGAGTGCGACTTGTACTGCGTGAGGACCGCGACGTGCCGGAACCCGGCGTTGACCAGGTTGGACAGCGCGAAGTCGATCAGCCGGTAGGAGCCCCCGAACGGGACCGCGGGCTTGGCGCGGTCCTCGGTCAGCGGCATCAGCCGCTTACCCTCGCCTCCGGCCAGGACGATGCTCAGGACCCGAACCATGCCTTCAACCTAGCCGCGGGACTAGGTTGGCGCCATGCGCGCCGCCATCCTGACCCGTGAGTTCCCACCGGACGTCTACGGCGGCGCCGGGGTCCACGTGGACTTCCTGGTCAGGGAGCTGCGACGGCTGGTCGAGGTCGACGTGCACTGCATGGGGGAGCCCCGTGAGGGTGCCACCGCCCACTCCGAGAAGGACCCGCGGCTGGTGGGCGCCAACGCCGCGCTGTCGGTCCTCAGCACGGACCTGGAGATGGCGGCGGGGGTCGCGGGCGCCGACGTGCTGCACGCCCACACCTGGTACGCCGCGATGGCCGGCCACCTCGGCAAGCTGCTGCACGGCGTGCCGCTGGTGATGACCGCGCACTCGCTCGAGCCGCACCGGCCGTGGAAGGCCGAGCAGCTCGGGGGCGGCTACCGGATCTCCACCTGGGCCGAGCGGACGGCGTACGAGAACGCCGACGCGGTCGTCGCGGTCAGCCGGCAGATGGCCGCCGACGTGGTCGAGGCCTACCCGGCCGTCGACCCGGAGCGGGTGCACGTGATCTACAACGGCATCGACACCGACTTCTACCGCCCCGACCACGACCGCACGGTGCTCGACCGGCTCGGGGTCGACCCCGACCGGCCCTACCTCGCGTTCGTCGGCCGGATCACCCGGCAGAAGGGCGTCCCGCACCTGCTGCGCGCGGGCCTGCACCTCGACCCGTCGATCCAGCTGGTGCTGCTCGCGGGCGCCGCCGACACCCCCGAGCTCGAGGCCGAGACGGACGCGGCCGTCGCCGACCTGCGGGCCGCCCGGGACGGGATCTTCGTCGAGTCGACGATGCTGCCGCGGGAGGAGGTGCGCCAGGTGCTCACCGGCGCGGCGGTCTTCTGCTGCCCGTCGGTCTACGAGCCGCTCGGGATCGTCAACCTCGAGGCCATGGCGTGCGAGACCGCCGTGGTCGCCTCGCGCATCGGCGGGATCCCCGAGGTGGTCCGCCACGGCGAGACCGGGCTGCTGGTCGACCTCGACCCCGCCGACCCCCAGGGGTTCGAGCGGGCCCTCGCCGCGGCGGTGGACGAGGTCGCGCTCGACCCCGCACGCGCGGCGGCCATGGGCCGGGCCGGCCGGGAGCGCGCCGTCACCGAGTTCGCCTGGGCGGCGATCGCCGAGCAGACCGTCGCGCTGTACGAATCGGTGCGCCCGCGCACGTGAGGCGCCGAAACCTCCGCCACATGCGTCTCGGGCCGCAGGACTTGCACCTCGCGCCGGGGTGTCGCCACTTGCCGTTACCTGGTCGTTACCGCATGATGGGGCGGGTTTGACCGACAGGAGGTCCACGTGAGGGTTGCCGTCGCTGGCGCCGGTTCGGCCGTCGGGGGCTGTGCGGTCCCGTGGCTGCAGGAGTCGGGCCACGAGGTGGTCACCCTGGGCCGCACGATGCGCAGTCTTCTCGACGTCGAGCGGATGACGGCCCTGCTGCGGGGCTGTGACGCAGCGCTGCACCTGACCCCGCACGATCCGCCCGGCTTCTCCGCCGCCGCCTGGCGCCGGGACTGGCGGCTGCACGACCTGACCCTCACCGTCGGTGTCCAGCGCTTGCTCGAGGCGGCCCGCGCCGCCGGAGTACGCCGGGTGGTCGCCCAGAGCGCGTCGCTGGTCTACGCCGACCAGGGCGAGGACTGGATCACCGAGGGCTCCCCGGTGTGCGTCACCTCCGCGACCGAGCCGGCCTCGGAGGGCGAGCTCGCCGTCCAGGAGTTCGCCGCCGAGTCCTGTCACACGGGCGTGATCCTGCGGATGGGTCAGCTGGTCGGCGACTGCCGCCACACCCAGGACTCCCTGCGCCTGGCCGCGCGCGGCAAGGCCGTCGCCGTCGGGCAGCCCCAGGGCTTCGTCCACCTCATCCACAGCGACGACGTGGGCCCGGCGATCGAGGCGGCCCTGACCGTGGACTCCGGGGTCTACAACGTCGGGGCCGACCCGGTGCGCCGCGCCGAGCTGGCCGACCGGCTCGCCGCCGCGGCCGGCCGCGACCGGGGCGCCTTCCTCGGGCCGGTCCGCCGCAGGCTCGGCGGCGACCGCATCGAGCCGCTGCAGCGCTCCCTGCGGGTCAGCTCGACCACGTTCACCCATGCGACCGGATGGATGCCGCGCCGCAACGCCCTCGACGCGACGTGGTTCGAGCTTCCGCCGCGCGCCGGCGCCCTGCGGTGAGCCCGCAGCCCGACGACCGACCGGACGCCGCCCAGGACCCCGACGCCGCCGAGCGAGCCCGGGCCAGGGCCCGGCGGCGCGCCGAGGTCTTCGGCGAGGTGCTGCCCGAGTCGACCGGGGACGACCGCGACGCGGAGGCCCCCGCCGAGGGCGACGCCGCCGAGGAGTGGCTGCGACGGCAGGTGCCGCCGCACCACGGCTGAGCCCGTCGGTCAGGTGGTCGCGCCCCCGCGGGCGACCAGCGCGTCGCGGATCTCGGTGAGCAGGGCGACCTCCTCCGTGACGCCCTCCTGCTCGACCTTGTCGGGGAAGAAGCGTGCCTTGGCCCGCTGGTAGGGCGTCACGACGCCGAAGTAGACGACCAGGGCGAGGATGACGAAGGCGACCAGCGCGGTGAGGAAGACCCCGACCGGCAGGTCGCCGGGCTCCCACCTGTTGAAGTTGGGCTGCTCGCCGCCGCTGATCTTGGCGATGGTGGACAGCAGCAGCGCGGTGAACGAGGTCACCACGGAGGCGAAGGCGCCGCCCATGATGAACGCAACGGCGAGCTCGACGAGGTTGCCGCGCAGAAGGAAGGCCCGGAAGCCGCTCATGTGTGATCCCCCTGGTGGGTGAGGTGCGTAGGACACCGGCACCCTAGCCAGCCCCGTCGGTCCAGGTCACCGTGAGCAGGCGGGTGCTCGCCGCCGCCACCAGCCCGAGCACCTGGTCCTGCGGGACGGCCACGACCACCAGTCCGCCTCCGACGGCGTCGACCGAGGAGGCGGCGTCCTCACCGGGTCGGGGGACCGCCACCACCCGTGCCCCGGGCGCCGCGACCCACGCGCGCCCGGACCCCTGCACGGGGGCCGCCACCACATCGACGGCGTCCCCCACCCGCAGCAGGCCCAGGACGCCGGCCTCGGCGACGCGGACAGGGACGGCTACGAGCCCGGGGTAGCCCGCGGCCAGCCCCGGGGCGACCACGCGCCGGTCGGTGAGGACCTCACCGGCCCGCACGGGCGCGGCCAGGGTGCGTCCCGCCCAGTCCCCGGTCGTCGCCGTCGCCCCGGACGGGACCGCCTCCGGCGGCAGGCGGCGTACGGCGAGGTCGCCGGCGGACAGCGACTGGCCGCCGGGGAGGTCGCGGGCCGCGACGGCGACCGCCCTGGTCGTCGGGTCGGGGGGCGCCGTCCCGCGCAGCCCGACCAGCACCGCGAGCCCGGCCAGCGCGGCGGCCAGCCAGCGGCGCCGCAGCACCACGAACCGGTGCCAGCGCCGGCGGAGGTCGGTCAGCGAGCGGGGAGCGGCGGTCATGGGACGGACGCTAGGCGCGGCCGTCGACGCGCCGCGCCGTCTCTCCACAGGGGGATGATTCCCGGCCCCGCGGATTGTTTGGGATCATGTTCCCGCCCCAGCCAGCCGACCCGGAGGACCCCGTGCCGACCTACCAGTACTCCTGCACCGAGTGCGGTCACTTCTTCGAGCAGGTGCAGAGCTTCACCGAGGACTCGCTGACCGTGTGCCCGGAGTGCCAGGGTCGGCTCCGCAAGGTGTTCAACGCGGTCGGCGTGGTGTTCAAGGGCTCCGGCTTCTACCGCACCGACAGCCGTGGCGGCTCCCCCGCGGACGCCGGGAGCAGCACCGACAAGTCCAGCTCCTCGGGCTCCTCGGGCTCCTCCGGCTCCTCCGGCTCGTCCTCCAAGGACGGCTCGGGCAGCGCGTCCACGGGCGCCGGATCGTCGTCCGGATCGTCGTCCGGATCGTCGTCCGGCTCGTCGTCCACCTCCGGCGCCGGGGTCGGCTGAGTGGACGCTGGGTGAGCCAGGACGAGGCAGGACCCTCGCCCGCTCCTCGCCGCGCCTGGGGGACACGTCCGCGCTGGGTGCGGTGGGTGGCCTACGCCTGCATCGCCGTCGTGCTGCTCCTGGTCGCGGGGAGCGTGGCCACGGTCCGCACGGTGCGGGCGTCGTTCCCCCAGACCAGTGGCGCCCTGCGGCTGGCCGGGCTCGACGACGAGGTCCGCGTGCTGCGGGACGACGCCGGCGTGCCCCAGGTCTACGCCTCGACCTCCCACGACCTGTTCTTCGCGCAGGGGTTCGTCCAGGCGCAGGACCGGTTCTGGCAGATGGACGTGCGCCGCCACCTCACCGCAGGACGGCTCTCCGAGCTCTTCGGGCCCACCACCCTCGACGCCGACCTGGTGGTGCGCACCCTGGGCTGGCGGCGCACCGCGGAGCGCGAGGTGGCCCGGCTCGACCGCGGCACCCGACGGGCCCTCGAGGCGTTCAGCGCCGGGGTCAACGCCTACCTGCGGGGCCGCGAGCCGGGGGACATCGCCCTGGAGTACACGCTGCTGTCGCTCGGCAGGCCCGACTACGCTCCCGACCGGTGGACGCCGGTGGACTCCGTGGCGTGGCTCAAGGCGATGGCGTGGGACCTGCGCGGCAACATGCAGGACGAGATCGACCGGGCTCTCGCCTCGACCCGGCTCGACCCCGCCGAGGTCGCCGAGCTCTACCCCGGCTACCCCTACGACCGCCACGCGCCGGTCGTCCCCGGGGCGAGGACCTCCGCCGGCCGCGTCGTCGCCGGGCGGGTGCCGGTGCCGTCGGCCGCCCTCGACCGGGCGCGCGACGCCCTGGACGCCGTGCCTGCGGCGGTCGGCACCGGTGACGGGATCGGCAGCAACGCCTGGGTCGTCGACGGCGCGCACTCCAGCACCGGCGAGCCGCTGCTGGCCAACGACCCGCACCTGGGCACCGGCCTGCCCGGCGTGTGGTACCAGATGGGGCTGCACTGCGCGCCGTACGGCGACGGCTGCCCCTACGACGTCAGCGGCTTCACCTTCGCCGGCTTCCCGGGTGTCGTGGTCGGGCACAACCGTGACATCGCCTGGGGGATGACCAACCTGCGGCCCGACACCAGCGACCTCTACCTCGAGGGCGTCGACGGGGAGCGCTACCTCAGGGGCAGCCGGTGGGTGCGCTTCGACAGGCGCCAGGAGACGATCCGGGTCGCCGGCGAGGACGCCTACACCTTCACCGTCCGGTCGACCGTGCACGGACCCGTCCTGTCCGACCGGAGCCAGGCCTACGCCACGCTAGGGGCCAACGCGCCCGTCGGCGGCTACGCGGGCGAGCCGGACGGGCCACCCGGCCCCTACGCGGTGTCCCTGGCCTGGTCGGCCCTCCAGTCCTCGCGCACGGCAAGAGCGGTGCTGGCGCTGGACCGCGCCGGTGACTGGGACTCGTTCCGCGACGCCCTGCGCGACTTCGCGGCACCGGCGATCAACGTCGTCTACGCCGACCGCGCCGGGCACATCGGCTACCAGGTCGCCGGGCGTATCCCCGTGCGTCGTCCGGGGAGCTCGGGCGACTACCCCGCCCCGGGCTGGCTGGGGCGCCACGACTGGACCGGCCGCAACCTGCCGTTCGCCGCGCTGCCCTCGGTGCTCGACCCGCCGGAGGGCTTCGTCGTCTCGGCGAACCAGCCGCCGGTGGGGCCGCCGGCCGGCGACCGGCTGGTCAGCGACGGCGCCTACGGCTACCGCAGCCAGCGTGTTCGCGAGCGGCTGCAGGAGGCCGGGACGGTGAGCCCCGGCGACCTGCGGGAGCTGCAGCTCGACACACGCAACGGCTTCGCGCCCGAGCTGGTGCCCCACCTCCTGCGGATCGTCGTGGGCGGGCCCTACTACTCGGCCGGTCAGCGGCTGCTCGAGCGGTGGGACTTCTCCCAGACGCGCCGGTCGCCGGCAGCGGCCTACTACGACGCCGTCTGGCGCAACCTGCTCCTGCTGACCTTCGGCGACGAGCTGCCCGAGTCCGTGCCGATCGACGGCGGGGAGCGGTGGTTCGAGGTGGTGCGCTCGATCCTGGACGACCCGACCAGCCACTGGTGGGACGACACGACCACCGAGCAGGCGGTCGAGCAGCGCGACGACGTGCTGCGCCAGGCCATGCGCCAGGCGCGCGACGACCTCACCCGCCTGCAGTCACGTCGCGCGGCCCGGTGGACCTGGGGCCACCAGCACACCCTGACGCTGCGCGACGAGCTCATGGGGGAGGCGGTCGGCGGGATCGCGCGCAGGCTCCTGGACCGCGGCGGTTGGCAGGTCGGCGGGGGAGGCGGCGTGGTCGACGCGACCGGGTGGGACGTCCGCGAGGGCTACGCCGTCACCACGGCGCCGTCGATGCGGATGGTGGTCTCGCTCGCCGACCTCGACGCGTCGTCGTGGGTCAACCTCACCGGAGCCAGCGGGCACGCGTTCTCCGCGCACTACACCGACCAGACCGACGTCTGGGCCGCCGGGCGCACCCGCCGCTGGCCGTTCGGCGACGCGGCGGTGCAGGCCGCGACCCGCGGCACCCTGGTGCTCAGGCCCGCCGCGGACGCCGGCACGAGGTGATCCCGCGCGGTGTCGCGACGGCGGTCACCGGCCGGTCGTGCGGGTCCAGCGGCACCTCGACCGGCCACTCGCCGTCGTAGAGCAGGGTGCAGGTGAACGTGCCGACCGGCACGCGGCCCAGCGCACGGTCGTAGGACCCGCCGCCGCGGCCCAGCCGGTGGCCCTCAGCGGAGACCGCGAGTCCCGGGGTGACGACGACGTCGGCGGTGCCGATGCTGTCGAGCCCGAGCCTGGGTCCGTCGGGCTCGAGCGTCCCGCGGGACCCGGTCACCAGCGCGTCGGGGCCGGCGTACACCGCCCAGTCGAGGTCGTTGTCCCCGAGCAGCACCGGCACGACGACGCGCTTGCCCGCGGCGCGGAGGCCGTCGAGCAGGGGACCGGTGCCGGGCTCGCGCCCGACCGAGACGTACGCCGCGACGGTCGCGGCCCGGCGTACGGGCAGGCACGCGAGGAGGTGCGCGGCGATCGCGTCGGCGTCCTCCCGCAGGTCCAGCAGCGAGCGGCGCCCTCGGGCGGTGAGGATCTGGTCGCGCAGCGCCGTCTTCGCAGCCGCGGCGCCGTGCACGTGTGCCACGTCCTTCACGCTAGCGCCCTGCTGTCTGCTCGCCTCGCCGCCGACGGCCTCCCCTAGGCTCGGTCCCATGAGTGACGAGGGGCTGGAGCAGGCGCGCCGGAAGATGGAGGACGCGGGGGTCGACGCCACCGCAGTCGAGGTGTTCACCCACTACTACCGGCTGGTCGAGAGCGGCGAGACGGGCATGGTGCCCGAGGACACGATCGAGCCGGTCGAGATGGATGCGCTCGCCGACGTCGACGTCCCCGACGACGTCGCGGTGCGCGCACTGGCCGGGACCGTGGTGATCAAGCTCAACGGCGGGCTCGGCACCTCGATGGGGATGGACCGCGCCAAGTCGCTGCTCGAGGTGCGCGACGGGCTGTCGTTCCTCGACATCACCGCCCGCCAGGTGCTGTCCCTGCGCGAGCGCCACGGCGTCCGTCTCCCGCTGCTGCTGATGGACAGCTTCCGCACCAGTGACGACACCCTCGACGCGCTGAAGCAGTACGACGACCTGGAGACCGGGGACCTGCCGCTGGACTTCCTGCAGAGCAAGGAGCCCAAGCTGCGCGCCGACGACCTCACCCCGGTGACGTGGGAGGCCGACCCGTCGCTGGAGTGGTGCCCGCCGGGGCACGGCGACCTCTACCCGTCGTTGAGGTCCTCCGGCCTGCTGCAGCGGATGCTCGACGCGGGCTACGAGCGGGTGTTCGTGGCCAACGCCGACAACCTGGGCGCGGTCGCGGACCCACGCGTGGCGGGATGGTTCGCCCAGAGCGGCGCGCCCTTCGCGATCGAGGCCGTGCGCCGGACGCCGAGCGACCGCAAGGGCGGCCACTTCGCGCGGCGCAGGAGCGACGGGCGGATCGTGCTGAGGGAGACCGCGCAGACGCTGCCGGAGGACCAGGAGGCCCTCCAGGACCTGAGCCGCCACAAATATTGTTCGACGAACAACTTGTGGTTCGACCTCCGAGCGATGGTCGACCTCCTCGACGAGCGAGACGGCGTGCTGGGGCTGTCCATGATCAAGAACACCAAGACCGTCGACCCGGCGGACCCCGACAGCCCAGAGGTGATCCAGATCGAGACCGCGATGGGCGCGGCGATCGAGGTGTTCGAGGGTGCGGTGACGATCGAGGTGGGCCGCGACCGGTTCGTGCCGGTCAAGACGACCAACGACCTGCTCGTGCTGCGCAGCGACTGCTACGAGCTCGACGAGCACCACGTCCTCCAGCAGGTGCCGGACGCCATCCCGTTCGTCGACCTCCCCAAGCCCTACAAGCTGGTCAGCGGCTTCGAGCGGCTGGTCGAGGAGGTGCCCTCGCTCAAGGAGGCCACCAGCCTGCGGGTGGACGGCGAGTGGACCTTCGGTCCCGGTGTCCGCGTGGTCGGGGAGGCCGCCCTGTCGGCCGACGGTGCACCGGGGCGGGTCGAGGACACCGTGCTCGGCGCCGACGAGCGCTAGGGTCCGGCCATGGCGTTCGAGCCGCACGACCGTGAGCCGCTGGTCTCCGTCGACGACCACCTCCAGCGGGTGCTGGACGGCATCGAGCCGCTGCCCGCCTTCGAGCAGCCGCTGATCGAGAGCCTCGGGCTGCCGGTCTGCGAGCAGATCACCTCGGCCATGGACGTGCCGAGCTTCGACAACTCCTCGATGGACGGCTACGCCGTCCGCCACGAGGACCTCGCCGGTGCGTCCGAGGACTCCCCGGTGCAGCTGCCGGTCGTGGGGGAGTCCGCTGCCGGGCAGAGCAAGATCCTCGGCATGTCCGGTGGCTCGGCCGTCCGCATCATGACCGGCGCGCCCGTGCCGCAGGGCGCCGACGCCGTGGTGCCCGTGGAGTGGACCGACGGCGGCTCGGCGAGCGTCCGCATCCACCGGGCACCCCAGCCGGGGCAGCACATCCGGCGTCGCGGCGACGACGTCGCGAAGGGCGAGGTGCTGCTCGAGCCCGGCGCCCTGCTCGGCCCTCGCCAGATCGGCCTCCTCGCCGGCGTCGGGCTGGCCCGGGTCGCCACCCGGCCGCGGCCGCGCGTCGTGGTCATCTCGACGGGCGCCGAGCTCCGCGAGCCCGGGGGCCGGCTATCCCACGACACCATCTACGACTCCAACTCCTACATGCTCGCCGCCGCGGTGCGACAGGCCGGCGCGATCGCCTACCGCGTGGGGATCGTCAGCGACGACCCCACCGAGTTCGCCGACGCCCTGTCCGACCAGCTCGTCCGCGCCGACCTCGTGATCACCAGCGGCGGCGTCAGCAAGGGCGCCTACGACGTGGTCAAGGAGGTGCTCAGCCAGACCGGCACCGTGTGGTTCGGGGGCCTACGCATGCAGCCCGGCAAGCCCCAGGGCTTCGGCGTGGTCGGTGAGGACCGCATCCCGGTCTTCGCCCTGCCCGGCAACCCGGTCTCGTCCTACGTCTCCTTCGAGGTCTTCGTGCGGCCGGCGCTGCGGAAGATGATGGGCCGCGTCCCGTTCAGCCGCCCACTTGTGCGCATGGAGGTCGGGGAGGGCTTCCGTTCCCCGGCCGGCCGGCAGCAGTTCGTCCGGGCCCGGGTGGAGGCCGGCGGGCCCCGGTCGAGGGTCGTCCCGGTCGGCGGGCACGGCTCCCACCTGCTCGGCGACCTCTCCCTGGCCGACGCGCTGGTCGTCGTACCCGCCGACACCGAGTTGGTCGAGGCCGGTTCGACGGTCGACGTGATGCTGCTGGACCGGGACCTCTGATGGGCGAGCAGCCTCGTCTGACCCACGTCGACGAGACCGGGGCCGCCCGCATGGTCGACGTCTCGGCCAAGGACGTGACCACCCGGCAGGCGGTCGCCACGGGACGGGTGCTGGTCGGCGCCGAGGTCGTCGGCCTCCTCCGCGGGGAGGGCGTGCCCAAGGGCGACGCCCTCGGCGTCGCGAGGGTCGCGGGGATCATGGCCGCCAAGCGCACTCCCGACCTGGTGCCGCTGTGCCACCCGCTGGCGATCAGCGGCGTCGTGGTCGACCTCGACGTGGCCGACGACGCCGTCGAGATCCGGGCGACGGTGCGCACCAGCGACCGGACGGGGGTCGAGATGGAGGCTCTCACCGCGGTCTCCGTCGCGGCGCTGACCGTGGTCGACATGGTCAAGGCGGTGGACAAGGGCGCGGTCATCACCGACGTCCGCGTGGAGTCGAAGTCCGGGGGCAGGAGCGGCGACTGGGCCCGGGAGGGCGGGCTGTGAGGGCCGCCGTGGTGGTCGCGTCCAACCGCGCGGCGCGCGGCGTCTACGCCGACACCACCGGCCCGCTGATCGTCGCGGCCCTGCGCGAGGCGGGCTTCGCGACCGACGACCCGGTCGTCGTGCCCGACGGGGAGCCGGTCGGCGAGGCGATCCGCGCCGCCGTCGGGGCCGGTGCTCGCGCGGTGCTCACCACCGGCGGCACCGGGCTGACCCCGACCGACCGCACCCCCGAGGTGACGCGCGCACTGCTCGACCGCGAGGTCCCCGGCATCGCCGAGGCGGTGCGCGCGCACGGCATCGCCAAGGGCGTGCCGACCGCCGCCCTCTCGCGCGGCGTCGCCGGCGTGGTCGGTGAGGCGTTGGTGGTCAACCTGCCCGGGTCGCGCGGTGGAGTGAAGGACGGGCTGGCCGTCGTGCTCCCGCTGCTGCGGCACGCGGTGGAGCAGATCGTCGGCAGCGACCACCCCCGCGAGGAGACGGAGGGCGGGCTGCCGTGAGCGCGGCACCGCTCGGGTGGCCGAGCATCACGCTGCGCCATGGAGACACCGCCCTGCGACCTCTGTCCGGGCGGGACCGCAAGGTCTGGACCGAGACCAGGCTGCGCAACCGGGGCTGGCTGCAGGAGTGGGAGGCCACCCGGCCGGCAGACGGCCCGCCCGGGCACCCGTCCTACCGCGCCATGCTGCGCGACCTGCGGTCCCAGACCCGCGAGGGTCGCTGCCTGCCTTTCGCCCTGACGGTCGGCGACCGATTCGCGGGGCAGGTGACGGTGAGCAACATCGTCGCCGGGTCGGCGCTCTTCGGGTCGATCGGCTACTGGATCGACCAGCGCCAGGCGGGCCGTGGGCACATGCCGGTGGCGGTCGCCATGGCGGTCGACTACTGCTGGGAGCAGGTGGGCCTGCACCGGATCGAGATCGCCATCCGGCCCGAGAACACCGCATCGCTGCGCGTGGTCGAGAAGCTGGGGTTCCCGGAGATCGGCTACGCCCCCAAGTTCCTGCACATCAACGGCGCCTGGCGCGACCACCGCCTGTTCGCGCTGTGTCGCGAGGACGTCCCGGGAGGCCTGCTCAGGCGACTTGTGTCGGCCTGACAAGAAGTGTTTCCGCGTCCGGAGCGCGGGAATCACTCCAGTCACACGAGTTCGCGTGCGACACACCGTCGCGGGTGCCCTCCTGCGGCCTTCGCCCCTTTTAGCGTTCTCCCATGCTCTCCGGCGTCATCTTCGTGGCACTCGCCCTCCTCTGGGCGCTCTTCCTCATCCCCAAGGCGCTCCGGTCGCACGACGAGGCCGCGCGTCCGCGGTCCGTCGAGAGCACCTCGGAGCACGCGCGGGTGCTCAACCGGCGAGAGGCCCAGACGGGTGCCTCCCCGGCGGAGCCCGTCGACGAGGCCGGTCCTCCGCCCGTCGAGGTGCCCGAGCAGCGCCGTCCGACGGTCCGGGCGGTGGCCGAGCGTCAGCGCCGTCTCGCCGCCGCGGCCGCCCGGCGCCGACGCCGCGTCCTGGCGATGCTCCTGGCCGCCACCCTGGTCGTCGTGGTGCTCGCCGGCACCGGCGCCCTGCTGCCCTGGGCGCCGGCGGTCCCGGCGACGGCCGTCGCCGGCTTCCTCGTCGTGGCGCGGGTGACGGTCCGCGCCGAGCGTCGCCGGTGGGACGACGTCCGGGCCCGCCTGGCGGCCGCCCCTCTGCCGGTCGCGGAGGGGGCCGACGAGGCGCCCGCGTCCCGGATCGCCCCCCCGGCGACCTGGCAGCCGGGACCGGTGCTCGTGCCGGTGGCTCGAAACGAGCAGGGTGTCGCGGTCGTCAGCGATGCCGAGGACACCTCCGCGTTCTCCGCCGAGGCGCTGGCCGAGGCCGTCGGGGCCTCGACGGTGCCGGCGCCGTCGACGCTGTGGGACCCGCTGCCGGTGACCCTCCCGACCTACGTCGGCAAGCCTCGCGCCACCCGCTCGGTGCGCACCATCGACCTGACGGCTCCGGGCGTCTCGAGCTCGGGGCGCAGCGCGGCCGACAGCGCGCTGGTCGCGGAGTCCGCCACCGCGACGGTCGACGACCAGGACCTCCCGGACCAGCGCGCGGTCGGCGGCTGAGCCGGGCGGCCCGGCGTTCGGCAGGGCCCTCCAGCCTGGTAATCTTCCGGACGTCCTGAGGGACATGGGGCTGTGGCGCAGTTGGTAGCGCGTCTCGTTCGCAATGAGAAGGTCAGGGGTTCGAATCCCCTCAGCTCCACCGCAACTCGCTGGCCAGAAGCCTGCCCGGATTGCTGATTTCGGGAAACGGAGTGGCAAGTCACCAGAAGCTGGTCCGTGACCGCCCGCGCCGCTCCCTGGGCATCGCACCCCGGTGACTCACCCGGCCCTGCACACCGACGACATCCGCTTGATCGTCAGTGCCATCGACCGCGGCGCCCCTCGATGGCGCGACGCCGCGCTGATCCTGCTCGGTGCGCCGCCGGGTCGTTGCCGGCGACCCGATCTCCGGCGATGCGGTTGCCCGGACGCTGCAACCCGCGCCGCCATCCGCGCCGCGGGTCGCGTGGAAAGGCGGCGGCCGTGGTCTCAGCCTCGGCACTGGCCAAGCATGCGGAACGAGTGGCCTGGTCGTCGCGATGGCGCAGCCCGCCTTCCAGGTCGGGGTGAGTGTGCAGACCCTGAGGCCGCCGGTTGGGAGGGCCGTGCGCGGGGTGAGCAGCGGGTAGCGTCGGCGACGAACCCAGATCGGAGAGACCTATGGACGATCCCTCGGGCCAGAGTGCGCCGCGGGTCCTCGCGGGTGTGCTCGTCGGCGCTGTCCTCGGTTTCGCGGTCGGCGCGGCCGCCTATCTCGTCATCGACGCGGTCCTGGAGGGCCGCGGCGGCTGGATGGAGGAGCTCCAGGGGCTGGCATGGAACCTGGTCCCACTGGGCGCGGTCGTCGGCGCTGGGGTCGGGGTCTTGGTGACCCGCCGGCGCTGAGCCGCGCCCGACCGGGCTCCGGCGACGAGGTCGGTCCCGGCGGCGCACGGGGAAGCCTGGCGGCAATGCGGGCGGCCCAAGCGACGCTGCCGAGCCGGTCGGTCGGTCCTGGCCCATCCTGAGCGGTGTGAGGCTGGTTCCGTAGGGGTTGGCCGAGGTCTTGGCGCATGTGCCGTGCCCGGGTGGACGAAGTGGGGTGTTGTCCATCGCCTGCCGAACGGCGACGGAGCGAAGCGCGCCGAAGCCGCCTCCGTCGTTGGATGCCGGGTCAGCGTCATTCGTTCCGGGTCGCGCGGACCAGACCCGCTGCCGCATACGATGCACGGGGCCCAGGCGGAGCCTGACGTGCGGCTTCGATCCCCTCAGCTCCACCACCCGCCCTCGGACCCTCAGACGTCGTACCCCAGCATCCGGGCGAGCGCCTCGCGATCCCTGCGGGCGGCCTCGCGGTCGTCCTGGGCATGGAGACGTTCCAGCGCCGCCTCGCGGCGCAGCGGCAGTCCGTCCCCGTAGGTGCCCTCGACGTCCAGCATGTCGGCGAGGTCCCGCTCTCGGTCCCGCTGCTCGGCCGACGCGTCGCGCGCATCGGCGACCAGGTCGCGGTCCCGGGCGGAGGCGAGGACCGCGTGGACGGCGTCCGTCGAGGCGGCGCTCGACCCGCGCCGCAGGCGGCGTCGCAGGGCGGAGGCGAGGGTGGCGTCGCGTGACCAAGTGGATTCCGCGTCTGACACGTCAGCTCCCGGGTCTGGGGTGGAGTGGGGGCCGGGGAACCTGCTTGGTCTGGGCGAGTAGCCGGAGATGGCGCCGACGATACGCCCGACCGGTCCGGGATGGAAAGCGGCTGCGCGGCGTAGGCTGGCGATGACTGACCGGAGGACGAGGCATCCACCCGGACGCCCCCTGCCGGTCGAGAGGCGGGCGTCATGTCGACGTCGAGCGTTTCCCTGCCCGGCCCTCGGCGAGCCCGCTCGGCGGTCGGCTCGTGACCGTGACCGGCATCGTGCTCCGCGTGCGCCTGGTGGGCGGGGGCAGCATGGACGTCCTCTACGAGGAGCCGGAGACGGTCGGCGAGGCCGAGCTGGTCGACCACGTCGTCACCGCCCTGACGCACGACTCGGGCGTCCTGCGCTGCCGGCACGGCGACCGGCTGCTGGTGCTGTACGCCCGGGGGGTCGCGGCGGTGGAAGTGGCCCCGAGGGGGGCGGTCCTGTGACCAGGCGGCTCGCGGACGGCGACCTGCCGGACTGGGCCCTGCTTCAGGCGCAGGCGGAGCTGTACGACGAGCCGCGCGACTCCGAGCGGGTGCGCGCCCGCGCCTGGCAGCTGGCCAACGAGCGCAGCACGCTGGACCGCGAGCACCACGACGAGTTCGACGACCCGGACAGCGGCGGCGAGGGCTGAGCGAGGCTCAGCGGTCTTGCGGGCCGGCGGAGGAGGCGCCGGGCTGCTGAAGGACGCCGTCGGCCGGGAGCGTCCCCTGGACGACTCCGGCCGCGACGTCACCGAGCTTGAGGTGGTGCGACCGGGCATGTCCGCGGAGCCGCTCGAAGGCGCTCTGCATGTCCAGCTTGCCTCGCTCGGCCAGCACCCCCTTGGCCTGCTCGATCACGATGCGGGAGTTGAGCGCGTTCTGCAGCTGCTCGGCGAGCAGGGACGAGCGCGAGATCGAGCGCTGCTGGAGGATGGCGATCGTGGCGACGTCGGCGAGCGCCTGCCCGATGCGCAGGTCGTCCTCCCCGAGGGTCCCGGGCGGTCCCGTGGTGAACAGGTTGAGGCCGCCGATGGTGTCCTGGCGCAGGCGCAGCGGCAGCGCGTGCACGGCCGAGAAGCCCACGGACATCGCGGCCCGGGCGAAGGTCGGCCACCGCTCCACCTCGGTCGAGAGGTCGGGCGCCGTGACGGGACGGCCGGTGCGCACGCACTCCAGGCACGCCCCTTCCTCCGACTGCAGCTGCAGCAGCTCCACGATCCTGGTCGCCTCGCTGGACGCGGCGACCACCTGCAGGTGCCCCCGCTGGTCGACCAGCAGCAGGCCGCCCTGGTCGACGTCCAGCAGCTCGACGCAGGTGTGCACCAGGCCCTCCAGCAGCTCCACCACGTCGTAGTCGGCGACCAGCGAGTCCGCCAGCGCCACGAAGCGCTCGGAGAGCAGCGCCCCCCTGTGCTCTGGCGGCTGGCCGCTGTGCCGGTCGGCTGGTCGGTCGTTCATTGTTCCTCCTCGGAGAATCGTCGACGTCCGGCGACGACGTCGGCGGCGAGCTCGTTGATCGACACGCCCTCGCTGAACGCCGTCGCGCGCAGTCGCGCGAGGGCGCTGGTGATGTCGGTGTGCGCCTGCTCCATGACCATCCCCGTCGCCTGGTGCACGACCATGCGGTACGCCGGCTCGCTCACCCCGTCGCCGCCCGCGGCACTGACGTCGAGCAGGACCGAGGCGATCCGGTCCGTCGTGCGGAGCACGGCCGCGAGCTCGACGGAGGCCAACGTGCCCGGTCGGGAGCGGTAGAGGTCGAGCGTGCCGAGCGCGATCGCGCCGACCTGGACCGGGAAGGCGAAGACGGCGCGGACCCCGGAGGACTCGGCCTCCCGGACGAAGGCGGGCCACCGGCGCGTGGCGTCGGACACCGCCCGCAGGTCGTCCAGCAGCACCGGTGACCCCGACCTGATCGCGTCCACGCACGGCCCTTCCCCGAGGGTGAACTGGAGGTCCTCGATCAGCCGGGAGCGGGAGTCGGACACGAACGTGGGCTCGGGGACGCCCTCGCTCGACAGCACCGCGAGCCCGACCCCGTCGGCGTCGGCCTCCGCGCGGCAGGACAGGCACAGTGTCTCGAGTCGACCTGTCATGTGACCCGTCTCTGCGAGGTGGCCCGCCGACCTCGAGGGTCCAGCGGTCCACCGTGAGCTCCTCCGTCGCGAAGCCCGCGACGTGGCCAGACTACGCTTCGGAGCCCTGCCGGTGGTCCGTCGCCGGTCGTCCGTCCGACGACTGCGGTGATGACCTTCGACACTGACACCCGTTGGTGGCGCATGGTGCACTGGTGGGTGCGGGGAACCACGAGGAAGGGAGCTCGTCATCTTCGCCGACCGTGAGGACGCGGGCCGGCGGCTGGCTGCGGCCCTCCGGTCCTTCGAGGACCGGGAGGTCGTCGTCGTGGGTCTCCCCCGCGGAGGGGTCCCCGTCGCTGCCGCCGTGGCACGCGAGCTGCAGGCCCCCCTCGACGTGGTGGTGGTCCGCAAGCTGGGCCTGCCGACACGTCCCGAGCTGGCCCTGGGAGCGATCGCCGAGGACGGCGTGCTGGTGCTCAACGGCACCGTCGTCCGCGCCTACGGCGTGCCGCAGGCCGAGATCGAGCGCATCGAGGCCCGCGAGCGCCAGGCCCTGGCCAGACGCGTACGCCGGTTCCGCGCGGGCCGGCCCACGCCGGCGCTCGAGGGGCGCACGGTCGTGGTGGTCGACGACGGTCTCGCGACCGGTGCCACCGCCATGGCGGCCTGCGAGGCTGTCCGCCGCCGGGGGGCGGCCCAGGTCGTGATGGCCGTGCCCATCGGGGCACCGGAGACCGTGCACCGGCTCGAGGCGCTCGCAGACGGCGTGGTCTGCCTGGAGGACCTGCCCGTCCCGGGTGCGGTCAGCCAGGGCTACCGGGTGTTCCCCCAGCTGAGCGACGCAGAGGTCATGGACCTGCTCGCCGGGCCGCCCGGTCCGGCGGTGCCGCGGCAGGTCCATCGCGGCGTCCCTCCGTCCCAGCTCGAGACCGTCGAGGTCCCGGTCGACGGGGGCGCGCTGGTCGGGTCCCTCGTCCAGCCGCAGGACGGTCGGGGCCTGGTCGTCTTCGCCCACGGCACCGGGAGCGGCCGATCCAGCCCGCGCAACCGCCTGGTCGCGCGGCGCCTGGCCGCTGCGGGGTTCGGCGCCCTGCTCCTGGACCTGCTCACCGAGTCCGAGCAGGAGCGGGACGAGGTCCCCTTCGACGTCGAGGTGCTGGGCCGTCGCCTGCTCGACGCCCTGCGCTGGGTCCAGCTGCGTCCGGACCTCGAGTCCGTGCCCCTGGGCTGCTTCGGGGCCAGCAGCGGAGCGGCGGTGGCGCTCTGGGCGGCCGCCGACCCGACGTCGCCCGTCCGCGCCGTGGTCTCCCGCGGGGGACGTCCGGACCTCGCTCGCAACCGGCTGGAGCGGGTGACCGCGCCGACCCTGCTGCTCGTGGGGGAGCGGGACCCCGTCGTCCTGTCGCTCAACCGGCGGGCCCTGGCCCAGCTGCAGGCCCCGGCGGAGCTCGAGGTCGTGCCGGGAGCCGGTCACCTCTTCGAGGAGCCCGGGACGATGGACGCGGTCGCGGACCTGACCACGTCCTGGTTCACCCGTCACCTCGTCCCGTCCGGGCACCCGGCGCGCGGCTGAGCCCCCGGAAGCGTGTGCGCGGGTGCTTCGGATGTGAGGCGAGCCACCCCGTGAGCCGCACCGGATCCGGTCCGTCACACCCGCGGGGGTGGGTCGCGGGACCCCGAGCCGTGCTCGCTTGGTCTTTGCCCTCACCGGGGCGTACCGTCGACGAGATCGGGAGCTTCCCGGTGCCGCCGCCAGCGGTGCCGTTCCCGTTTGGAGAAACTCGGAGCTCGTCCTCCGAAGTGAGGCCCTGGTGATGTCCATGGTCGAGATCCGCACCACGCACCCGTCCGTCCCCTTTGCCGTTGCCAGCGACATGCACGACGGCCACCTCGCCATCGACCTGTCCGGCGAGCTCGACCTCGCGTGCAGCGAGCTGCTCGAGCGCGACGCCCACGAGAACGACGCATCGGTCTCGGACGTCGTCGTCGACATGTCGCACCTGGAGTTCATCGACACCGCGGGCGTGCGCGCCCTCATCGAGGTGAAGAACCGTCACCTCGACCGCGGTCGCAACGTCCGGATGATCAACCCGGTCAAGCTCGTCCGCAAGGTCGTCGGCCTCTATGGCCGGTCCGACCTGCTCGCCGGCTGACGACCGGTCGGCAGCCGCCGGTCACCCGCTCGCGACCGGCAGGCCTGCTGCCTGCCACGCCTCGAAGCCACCGACCACGTCGGTGGCTCTGGTGACTCCCAGGCGTACGAGCGCGTCGGCGGCGAGCGAGGAGGTGTAGCCCTCCTGGCACAGCACGATCACGCGGGCTCCGTACGCCGCCTGGGGCAGGCGCGCCTCGCTCCGCGGGTCGAAGCGCCACTCCAGGTGGTTGCGCTCCACGACCAGGGGGCCGAGGTGCGCAGGCACCTCTCCGTGGGCGTCCCGCTGCCAGGCCGGCCGGATGTCGACCAGCAGCCCCTCGCCCCGGCGGACCTCGTCGAGGGCCTGCTCGGCGCTCAGCCTCTCCAGGCGCGAGCGGGCGTCGGCCAGCATGGCGTCGACGCCGTCGAAGTACATCATTCCGACATCCTGCCCCGGCGACGTCGCACCGTCAGCACCGGATCGTCGCGCGGGGCCCTCAGCTCTCCAGCGCCGCGTCCAGCGTGATGTCGACGGCCGCGAGCGCCTTGCTGACCGGACAGCCGGCCTTGGCCTCCTCTGCGGCCGTGAGGAAGCCGTCGGCCTGCACCTCCAGCGACTGTCGGGTGCCGCCCGCCTTGGCGAGGCCGCCGGACAGCGCCATGGCGTAGCAGGAGGACAGCCTCCCCCATGCCGCCAAGGCGACCAGGGCCGGCTCAGGACGTGGTCGGGGATGTCGCCGAGGCCATCACCCGTCGCAGCACCTCCCACGTGGACAGGCTGCGGAGCCCCTCGTCGTGGAAGGACCGCAGCGCAGGGTCGTCCCCGGGGTCCAGGGCTGCGGCCTCCTCCCACATGCCGCGCTCGAGGCGACGCCAGTCGGGGTGCTCGATCACCTCCACGTCGGTGAAGCCCGCCGCGGTCAGGCCGCCGGCCAGGTCCACCCGGCGCAGCCGCACGGGCACCGCCCGGTCGTCGCGGTCGAGCGGCTCCCAGCAGGTCAGCACCGCCCGCCCACCGCGCCGCAGCAGGCGTCGCACCTCGGCGTACGCCGCCGCGGGCTCGGCGGCGAACTGCACCGCGTCGACGCAGACCACGGCGTCGGCGCAGCCGTCGGGGAGGCCGGTGGCGCTCATTTCGCCGGTCACGAAGCGCGCCGGCCGGTCCCACTCACCGGCCAGCGCCGTCGCCTGCCGCACCGCCTCGGCGGAGAGGTCGACCCCGGTCAGCTCCGCGTCCGCGCGGGTGGCCAGCTCCAGCCCGTACCCGCCGCGGCCGCACGCCAGGTCGACCAGGTGACCCCCGGGGTGCAGGCGGAGGGCGGCGAGCACGTCGGCGATCCCGGTCCAGGGCAGGAGGCTGGTCGACGGGAGCCGGCGGGGCAGTCCGAGATGCCGCCGCTGCACCTCGTCCTTGCTCCCGGGACCGGCCATGTCGGCGTACCACCGGTCGAAGTAGTCGGCCAGGGCGCGGGTCTGCTCGTCCACCGCCCGAGTATCCCGGCCGGGACGGCCCCCCGGCGACCCGCAGGGGTACGGCGCGCACCCCGCGCGGTTTTGCCCTCGCCACCCGCGGGTAGATCTGACCCATCCCCTGACGGAGGAGGACCTGATGGCCACGACCGACCGAGGCACCGAGAACCGGGCCGGGAGCACGGACGCAACCGACGACACCCGCCACACCCACTCCACCGACCACAGCGACCACACGGGCCACAGCGACCACACGGGCCACAGCGACCACACCGACCACCGCGACCGCGGCGCCACGGTGACCGACGACCGCGAGCGGGCGGCGATCGCCCGCGACAACGCACACGACCGCTTCGGCGGCGTCAACTGGGGTGCGGCGTTCTTCGGCTGGCTCGTGGCGGTGGCGGTCACCGTGCTGCTGACCAGCATCATCGGCGCCGTCGTCGCCGCGATCAGCGACTCCACCGAGATCACGCAGTCCCAGGCCGATCGCCAGGCCGGGACCATCGGGCTGGCCGCGGCGATCACGCTCATCGTCGTGCTCGCGGTCGCCTACTACACCGGCGGCTACGTCGCCGGCCGCATGTCCCGCTTCGACGGCGCCAAGCAGGGGCTCGCCTCCTGGGTGGTCGGCCTCGTGCTGACGGTCCTGGCCGTCCTCGTGGGCTGGGTCGCCGGACAGCAGTACAACGTCTTCGACCGCATCGACCTGCCGCGCATCCCGATCCCCAGCGACCAGGTGACGGGCGGCGGCATCGTCGTGGCGGTGGCGGTCATCGTCCTCACGGTCCTCATGGCGATGCTCGGCGGCAAGGTCGGGACCCGCTACCACCTGCGGGTGGACCGCGCCCACGTCGTCGACCCGGCCTGAGCGCCGGCCACGGCGGTGGCCCGCCGACTGCTCAGTGCTCGAGGATCCGGTCGAGCCGGGAGCGCAGCAGGTCGGCGCGGTGGTCGTTGCCGTGCAGGGTGAGGTAGCGCTCGCCGAAGATCGCCAGCAGGCTGTCGTCGAGGCGGCGGACCGCGCCGGGCGGGTACTTGTAGCCCATGTGCGCGGTGACCTCCTCCTCGTCGACGGAGTCCAGCACGACCGCGAGCGCGGCGATCGAGGTGATGCCGAGCTCGAGCAGCAGCCCCGACATCCACTCGTAGTGGTCGGGACGTGACCAGCCGGCCTCGATGTAGCGCTCGGTGAGGAACTGTGCGAGGTCCTCGGTGCCGATGCCCAGCGAGGTGGGCAGCCCCGGCGGAGGGGAGTACGACGACCCCTGCAGCCGTTCGTGGATGGCGGAGAACTCCTGGTCGGCCAGCTCCAGGAGGCCGGCCGCCAGGGTGAAGCGCCGGTCGAGGTCCTGGACGTGCTCGTCGGGCACGACGCCCTTGTAGCGCGTGGCGTGCTCGAACTCCGCCCATGCGTGCTGCAGCACCGTGCGGACCTGCACCTGGGCGGGGTGGGCGCGCATCTCCTCGGTGCCCTCCCCCTCGCGCAGTCGCACCACCAGGTGGCGGCTGGCGTAGCCGAACCGGCCCTCGCTGGCGGTCTGCAGCCCGAGGTCGCGGTCGTCGAGGACCTCGAACTCCCCGTGCAGCACCCGCGCCACCACGTCGACGTCGCGGCGCAGGTAGGTGATCACCCGCAACCCGATCTGGTCGGTGATGTCGTGCAGCGGGTCGGGGAACATCGGGCGCCCCTCGCGCAGGCGGCCCGCCTTGGCCGCGAAGGAGGCGATGCCCTTGGCGCGCCCGCTCACGCTGAGGTAGTTGATCCCCGACTGGTCGAGCAGGTCGGTCAGCATCCCCACGAACCCGTCGGTGGCCTGCTGCAGCGCCGTGTGGCCGGCGGCGTAGGTGCGCACCAGCCGCGCCATCGCGTCGTCGTCGGGCAGCTCGACCGGCGGCTCGGACGCCGAGCCGGGCCGGTGGTCGAGGGGGTCCGGCTCGTGGCCCTCGGGCAGCGTCGGGGTGACGATGTAGCCGGTCTCCCCGTCGCCGTACACCGTGGTGCGCTCGGGGACCCGCTGGCGGAACAGGGCCAGGTAGGCGCACAGCACGGCGTCGACCTGGTCCTCGGCGCGCCGCAGGTCGGCCTTGCGCTCGGCGTCCCGGACCGACTGCACGAGGTCCTGCCATCCGCCGTGGTCCTCGAGGTGGAGGGGGACGTCGGACCCGTGCAGGGACACCAGGTGGTCCACCAGCTCCAGCAGCGCCTTGCGCATCTCCTCCAGCGTGCGGCCGGGCCGGTTCTTGTACTTCAGCGTCCGTCCCAGGCGGAACAGCGCGATCGTCGCCGGGTGCGGGTAGACCTCGATCGCCCGGCGGGCCGCGCCCGAGCCGGGTGCCAGGTCGACCCCCAGCCGCCGGCAGAGCCGGGCCGCGCGCGTGCCGTCGGCGAACTCCGGCTTGCCGGTGTTGGCCGGGTGGCACCCGGCCTCGAAGCGGCCGAAGTCGGCGTTCAGGGCGGCCTCGCACGGCCGGTTGCCGGTCGGGTTGACCACGATCAGCGGCGCGTCGATCGCGACCAGGCACTCCACGTCGGCGTATGACCCCAGGGCCTCGACGATCTCCTCGTCGCTCACCCGCGAGGACAGCTCGACCAGCCGTCCGCCGTCGTCGAGCACGGCCACGCCGGTGGGCCGGCGCTCACCCCAGGCGAGGTCCAGTCCGATGAAGTGCATGCCGCCTCCTCAGATCCAGCGCCGGAACCAGATCCGGTCGAGCCACTCGGGTGTGGTCAGGAGCTGGTTGGTGTAGATCGGCCAGAACCACGCGAAGTTCGCCATCACCAGCACCACTGCGGCGCCGGCGACGATCGCGCCGACCATGCGGCGGCGACGGCGGGCGTAGGGGCTGCCCAGCACTCGTCCCAGCACGAGGGTCAGGGCCAGGACCGTGAACGGCAGCGTCACCACCGCGTAGAACGAGAAGATCGGCCGGTCGCCGTAGGGCAGGAAGGGCACCCAGGTGGTCAGGACGCCCACGACCACCAGCCCGTACCGCCAGTCGCGTCGCAACAGCCAGCCGTAGAGGGAGTAGAGCAGTGCGCCGACGCCCATCCACCACAGGGCCGGGGTGCCGAGCAGGAGCACCTGCCGCAGGCAGGTGGAGTCGGCCGGGGCGGTGCAGCCCTGCGTGCCCGGCTCGATGCCCAGGTCGGCGGCGACCCCCACCGGGCGGTTGAGCACCAGCCAGCCCTTGGGGTCGGAGGCGTAGACGTGCGTGACGCCGTCGAGCCCGTGGCTGTGGAACGACCACACGTCGCGGTGGTAGTGGTACAGGCTGCGGAGGCCCTGGACGAGGCTGTCGAGGAACCCGTGCGGCACGTGCTCGGTGTAGCTGCCCCAGTAGGGGCCGTAGTTGTTGTCGCTGAGGTGGACCTCGTAGGTGTGGGCGTGCAGGAGCCAGCCGGTCCAGGTGGCGACGTAGACGACCAGCGCCACCCCGACGAGGTAGACGAAGGCGAGGAGCCCGTCGGCCACCGCGGCCTTCACGAACGGGCGGCGCACGCCGATCGAGCGGCGGACCCCGGCGTCCCACGCGACCACGAGGAGACCGAACCCGGCCAGCGGGACCAGGGCGCTCCACTTCGACCCGACCGCCAGCCCGAACATCACGCCCGCGGCGAGCCGCCAGGGCCGCCACCGCAGGCCGCGGACGGGGCCGTAGCCGCTCCCCGTCACGCCGCCGTCCCCGACCAGGGCCGCCATCCGGGCGCGACCCCAGTCGCGGTCGGCGACCAGGCAGGAGACCGCGCAGAGCAGGAAGAACGCGACGTAGATGTCGAGCAGCGCCAGGCGGGACAGCACGAACTGGAGGCCGTCGAAGCACAGCAGCAGTCCTGCGACGCCCCCGAGCAGGTTGGAGCCGGTCACCCGGCGGGCCAGCCGGACCATCACCAGCACCATGAGCGTGCCGACGACCGCGCTGGAGAACCGCCAGCCGACCGAGTCGAACCCGAGGAGCTGCTCCCCGGCTCCGATCAGCCACTTGCCGACCTCGGGGTGGACCACCATCGAGGGGGTGTCCTTGATCATCGACGGGTCGTAGCGGCCGTCCACGATCGTGTCGTTGACCTTGTCGACCCAGTCGCGGGCGTAGCCGAACCTCCACAGCGAGAAGGCGTCCTTGGCGTAGTACGTCTCGTCGAAGAGGAACTGCTTGGGGTAGCCGAGGTTCCAGAAGCGCAGCAGGCCCGCGAGGGCCGTGACGCCGAGCGTGACGAGCCAGCCGACCAGCCGGTCGTCCGGCGCACGCCCGGCGAGCCGTCCGCGGGCCGGCGGGACCTCGCGCCCGTCGGCCGTGCGCGAGAGGCCCGCGGTGCCGGGCGGGGACGTGGCCGGGTCGGCGGCGGCAGCGGTCGCGGTCACCGGCTCAGCGTACGGGGACCGGCGGTGCCGGCGAGGCCCCAGGCGGCGCCTGTCGCGGGCACAGGCTGGTGACAGGTGGCCCTGTCACCGTCGTGCCCATGGACCCGCTCGTCGCCCCCGCCCCCGATACCCCCCGTGCCCGCGAGGAGCGCCGGCGTGCGCTGCGCCGCGGCGTCCTGGCCGGCGTCCTGGCCTCCTCCCTCGGCCTCACGGTCGCCTGCGGAGCGGTCGCCGCCGGGACGACCGCGACCGGCACGACCGGCACGACGGGGACGGCCGGCACGACGGGGACGGCCGGCACGACCGGTTCCACGTGGGCGACGGGAAGTGGCGTCAGCGCCGTGGGTGGCGGACCGTCCCACGCGACGTCGAGCGGCTCGTGACCGCGACCCGCGCGGCAGCCGCCGGCTGGTCCCTGTGGAGCACGTCGGCGCGCCTGGTCGTGACCGAGCCCGCCGCGCTGCCCGAGGCCCGGCGCCTGGTCGACGCCCTGCTCGGCGAGCTGGAGCGGGCCTGCAGCCGCTTCCGGGAGGACTCCGAGGTCCGGACCCTGCGCGTCGGGCCCGACGGCACGGTGACGGTGTCCCCGCTGCTGGCGGACCTGCTGCGCCGGGCCCTGGAGGTCGCCGAGCTCACCGACGGTGCCGTGGACCCGACGGTCGGGGCGGCGCTGAGCGGCCTGGGCTACGACCGGGACCTGCGGCTGGTGCCGCGGGACGGACGGGTCGTGGCGGTGGTCCGGCCGGTGCCGGGGTGGCGCGCGCTGCGGCTGCGGGACGACACGGTGCTGCAGGTGCGCGCCGGTGTCGACCCGGCCGCGGTGATCGACCTCGGCGCCACGGCCAAGGCGTGCGCCGCGGACTCGGGCGCTCGCCTGGTCGCGGAGCGGCTCGGGGTCGGCGTGCTGCTGTCCTTGGGCGGGGACGTCGCCACGGCGGGGCCGGCGCCCGACGGCGGGTGGCGGGTCGAGGTCGCCGACGACCCCCGGGACCCCCGGCAGACCGTCGGGGTGGCGCCCGGATGGGCGCTCGCGACCTCCTCGACGTCGCGGCGGACCTGGACCGCGACCGACGGTGCGCACCACCACGTGGTGGACCCGCGCACCGGGCGGGACGCGCCGCCGGTGTGGCGGACGGCGTCGGTGGCGGCGCCGAGCTGCCTGCTGGCCAACGCCGCCTCCACCGCGGCCGTGGTCCTCGGCGCGGGGGCGCCCGCATGGCTGGGCGAGCGCGGCCTCGACGCCCGCCTCGTCGACGCCTCGGGCCGGGTCACCAGCGTGGGCCGCTGGCCCGCGGGGCCGCGGGCCGCCTGAGCCCCCGGTGGTCGCCGTCGCCGCGACCGCGCCTGGGAGACTGGCCCCATGGACGGTTCCGGGTACGACGAGCAGCCCGAGGGCGTGCTGGTGCTGGCCGGGACACCGATCGGCCGCGTCGCCGACGCGCCGGGTCGGCTCGCCGAGGAGCTCGCCGCCGCCGACGTCGTCGCGGCCGAGGACACCCGGCGCCTGTCCCGCCTGACCGCCGAGCTCGGGGTCGCGACGAGCGGGCGCGTGGTGTCCTACTTCGAGGGCAACGAGGCCCAGCGCACCCCGGGCCTCGTCGAGGCGCTCGTGCGGGGCGAGCGGGTGGTGCTGGTCACCGACGCGGGCATGCCGTCGGTCTCCGACCCCGGCTACCGGCTCGTGGCGGCCGCCGTCGCCGCGGGCGTCCGGGTCACCGCCGTGCCGGGGCCCAGTGCGGTGCTGACCGCGCTGGCGGTCTCGGGACTGCCGGTCGACCGCTTCGCCTTCGAGGGCTTCCTGCCGCGCAAGGCGGGGGAGCGCGCCCGCCGGCTGGCCGAGGTCGCCGACGACCCGCGCACGCTGGTGTACTTCGAGGCCCCGCACCGCACCGCGGCGACCCTCGCGGCGATGGCCGACGCCTTCGGGCCCGGCCGGGCCGCCGCGGTCTGCCGCGAGCTGACCAAGACCTACGAGGAGGTCGTGCGCGGCCCGCTGTCCGAGCTCGTGGACTGGGCGGGAGGCGAGGTCAGGGGAGAGGTGACCCTGGTCGTCGCAGGGGCGCCGCCGCCGGACACCGCGGACCTCGACTGGGCCGCGCTGGTCGAGGCCGAGACCGCGAGCGGCAGCAGTCGCGCCGACGCGGTGAGGGCGGTCGCCCGCCGCCACGGAGTCCCCAAGCGCACCGTGTACGACGCCGCGCACCGGCGCCCGACCGAGGAGGGACCCGACTCGTGACGCGTCCACGCGCCCCCGAGCCGCTGCCCCGCCCGGTGGTGGACAACCACTGCCACCTGGACATGACCCTGGACGGCAGCGAGGAGTGGTCGCCCGAGACGGCCCTGGCCGCGGCGGCGCGGGTGGGGGTCACGCGCATCGTCCAGATCGGCTGCGACCTGGCGGGCGCCCGCTGGGCGGTGGACGTGGCCGAGCGGGTGCCGGGCATCGTGGCGGGCGTCGCCCTGCACCCCAACGAGGCGCCTCGGCTGGCCGAGCGGGGTGCGCTGGACGAGGCGTGGACCGAGATCGAGCGCCTGGCCCGGCACCCGCGCGTGCGGGCCGTCGGGGAGACCGGCCTCGACCACTTCCGCACCGGTGAGCAGGGCCGCGGCGCGCAGGAGGAGTCGTTCCGCCGCCACGTCGACCTGGCCAAGCGGCTCGACCGGACCCTGGTGATCCACGACCGTGACGCACACGACGACGTGCTGCGGGTGGTCGACTCCGAGGGGGCGCCGGGACGCGTGGTGATGCACTGCTTCTCGGGGGACGCCGACTTCGCCCGGGCGTGCCTGGACCGCGGGTTCTGGCTGTCGTTCGCCGGGACGGTCACCTTCAAGAACGCCGCCGGGGTCCGCGAGGCGATGGAGCGGGCTCCTCGGGACCGTGTCCTGGTGGAGACCGACGCACCGTTCCTGACCCCGACCCCGCACCGCGGTCGCCCCAACGCGTCGTACCTCGTGCCGCTGACGGTCCGCTTCATGGCCGAGCGTCGCGGTGAGGAGCTCGAGGCACTGTGCGAGGCGCTCGAGCGCAACACCTTCGCGGCGTTCGGCGGGGAGTGGGAGGACGCCGGGGACGCCGGGCGGGACACCGCCTCGCGCGCGGGGGACCGGAGGGCCTGAACCGCCCGGGGGCCAACGTCCCGAAGCCGGACAGGGCACGGCAGGTGCCCCCTTGTCTGGACCGACCGGACGAGTCGGGCGACGTGAGGTGCCTCACCCCTGACCTGCGGCGTTGCGCTCAGCGCGGTGCCTCGCGCCCGGGCCGATGTGGCGCACGTCACGGTTTGGTTTGTTGGTCGCGTGACCAAGTTGTTACGGTCGTCCGGACAGCCGGGAGCGGACTCGCACCACCTGCACCGCGCCGGGCCGTCGTCGCCCGCTGCGTGCGCCCCCGGCACGCCGGCCCGCCACGCGGGCAGGGTGCGACGACGGAACGGCCCCGTGGCCCGGAGAGCACGAACATTGGAGAGCCGTGGCCGCCGACGCGACCCCGACCGACCTCACCACCCCCACCGACACCACCACCCTCGAGACCTCGAGCGAGACCCCGGGCGCCCCGCGCCGCAGGAAGCGACTCGCCGTCGTCCTCTCCGCCCTGACCCTCGCGCTGGTCGCGACCACGGTCGGCTTCGCCGCCACGAGGGGCAGCGAGATGACCCTGGCCGTCGACGGCGAGGCGACCCAGATCCGCACCTCTGCCGCGACCGTCGGCGACGTCCTCGACGAGGAGGGCATCGAGCTCGGCGAGCACGACGTCGTCGTCCCCTCGCTCGACACCCCCGTGCGGTCCGGCTCCCGGATCGCCGTCCGCTACGGCCGGCCCTTGCGGGTCAACGTCGACGGTCGCACGTCCTCGCACTGGGTGACCGCCACCGACGTGGCCACCGCCGTCCGCCAGATCGGCCTGCGCCTCGGTGAGGCCCGCCTGTCGGCCAGCCGCGGTGCCTCCATCGACCGCGACGGCATGAGCCTGACCGTGGTCACCCCCAAGAAGCTCACGCTGGTGCTCGCCGGCCGCAAGCCCGTCCGGCGCACGATGACCGCCATGACCGTCGGCCAGGCGCTGCGCATGGCGCACGTCAAGGTGGACGGCAACGACCAGGTCCGTCCGTCCCGTGGGCGCCTGGTCCGCGACGGTGACCGCGTGGTGTTCAACCGCGTGACGATCCGGCGTCACCGCGTCGACGACGAGCCGATCCCGTTCACCACGGTCAGGCGCTCCGACTCCTCGCTGCTCAAGGGCGACACCGAGGTCGAGCGCGCGGGCCGCGCCGGCAGCCGCGACGTGCTCTACCGCGTGCGCACGGTCAACGGCCGGACCGTCGGGCGCCAGGCGCTGCGGGTCAGCGACCGGCACGCGCCGGTGTCCGCCATCGTCCGCGTGGGCACCAAGGACCCCGCTCCGGTCGCCCCGCCTGCTCCGGCGGCGAACTTCGCCTCGGGCGGGACCGTCTGGGACCGGCTCGCGCAGTGCGAGTCGGGCGGCAACTGGGCGATCAACACCGGCAACGGCTACTACGGCGGCCTGCAGTTCAACCTGTCGACGTGGCACTCCTACGGCGGCAGCGGCTACCCGCACCAGAACAGCCGCGAGGCGCAGATCGCGGTCGCGGAGCGGGTGCGTGCGGCCACCGGGGGCTACGGCTCCTGGCCCGCCTGCGCCTCCTCGCTCGGCCTCCCCATGTGACCGGGAGGTCCGCGCCCCCGGGGGCGACTAGGCTCGGCTGGTCATGACTCCACCGGCCGACCCCCCCGCACACGACTCCGCCGGCCCGAGCCTCCTCGGGCCGGCGGAGGTGCGTTCGCTCGCAGCCACCCTCGGCCTGCGCCCGACCAAGCAGCGCGGTCAGAACTTCGTCATCGACGCCAACACCGTGCGGCGCATCGTGCGCACGGCGGAGGTGGGGCCCGGCGACTGCGTCCTCGAGGTCGGGCCGGGTCTCGGCTCCCTGACCCTGGCCCTGCTCGGGGTCGCCGACCACGTCGTCGCCGTCGAGATCGACGACGTGCTGGCCCGGGCGCTGCCCGCCACCGTCCGCCGGCACGCCCCGGGCCGGGCCGACCGGTTCACGCTCCTGCACGCCGACGCGATGCGGGTCGAGGCGCTGCCGGGACCACCACCGACCGCCCTGGTCGCCAACCTGCCCTACAACGTCTCGGTGCCGGTCCTGCTCCACCTGCTCGAGCGGGTGCCCACCCTCGAGCGGGGGCTGGTCATGGTGCAGTCCGAGGTCGCCGACCGCCTCGCCGCACCGCCGGGGTCGCGCACCTACGGCGTCCCGTCGGTCAAGACCGCCTGGTACGCCGACGTACGCCGGGCCGGCGCCGTCGGGCGCACCGTCTTCTGGCCCGCACCCAACGTGGACTCCGGGCTCGTCGCGCTGACGAGGCGGGAGCCGCCCGCCCACCGGTGCGGGCGCGAGGCGGTCTTCGCGGTCGTCGACGCGGCCTTCGCCCAGCGCCGCAAGGGACTGCGCGGTGCGCTGCGCGTCCTGGCCCCGACCGAGCAGGTGGAGCGGGCCCTGACGGCCGCCGGGGTCGAGCCCCTGGCACGCGGGGAGTCGTTGGACCTGACGGCCTTCGTGCGCATCGCCGATGCGCTGCACGACGCCGGCGTGCCCCTGCCCGCAGCGAAGAAGGGAGCGGCGTGACCAACGAGGTGCGGGTCAGTGCGCCCGCCAAGATCAACCTCCACCTCGGGGTCGGGGCCGTGCGCCCCGACGGCTACCACCCCCTGGTCACGGTGTTCCAGGCGGTCGGCCTCTACGACGAGCTCACGCTGAGACCGGCCAGGAGCTCGAGCCTGACCGTGTCGGGGGAGGGCGTGGAGGTGACCGCCGTGCCGACCGGGCCGTCCAACCTGGTGCTGCGGGCCGTCGAGACGCTGGCCGCGCACCACGGTCGCGACGACCTGGCGGTGTCCTGTCACCTGCGCAAGCGCATCCCGGTCGCGGGCGGCCTGGCCGGCGGCAGCACCGACGCGGCCGCGGCCCTGGTCGGCGTGGACTCGCTGTTCGAGCTCCACACACCGCGTCAGGAGCTGCACGCCCTGGCCTCGACGCTGGGCAGCGACGTGCCGTTCTGCCTGCACGGCGGCACCGCGCTCGGCACCGGGCGCGGGGAGGAGCTCGCCCCCCTGATGTCGCGCGGCGACTACTGGTGGGTCCTCCTGCCAGACGACCAGGGCCTCTCGACGCCGGCGGTCTACGGCGCCTACGACCTGCTGGGACGCCACGACGCCGAGCCCGAGCCGCCGACCGAGCTGCTCGCTGCGCTGCGCGTCGGCGACGTGTCGCGCGTCGGTCAACTGCTGCACAACGACCTCACCGACGCGGCCTTCAGCCTGCGGCCCGACCTCGCCGAGGTCCTCGGCGCCGGCGCGGACTGCGGCGCGTTCGGCGGCCTGGTCTCCGGTTCCGGGCCGACGGTGGCGTTCCTCTGCGGCGACGCCGAGCACGCCTCGTACGTCGACGCCCAGCTGCAGGAGACCCTCGGCACCGCCCCCGCCCTGGTGGTGAACGCGCCCGCGCACGGCGCCAAGGTGGTCGGGGCCCGCGTGGGCGGGATCTACCAGTGAGGACCAGATGAGCCAGCCGGCCAACCTGGTCAACCTCGAGCGGGTCTCGAAGTCCTACGGCATCCGCATGCTGCTCGACGGGGTCAGCCTCGGCGTCGGCGAGCGGCAGCGGATCGGCGTCGTGGGCCGCAACGGTGACGGCAAGAGCACCCTGCTCGACGTCCTGTCCGGCGTGACCCCGCCCGACGAGGGCCGCGTCTCCCGGAGCCGGAGCCTGCGGCTCGGGCACCTGGTGCAGGGCGACCCGCTGGTGCCGCACGAGACGGTCCGCGACGTCGTCCTGCAGGGCCGCGCGGAGCACGAGTGGGCCGCCGACCCCACCACCCGCGAGGTGGTCGAGGTGCTCCTCGCCGGCATCGACCTCGACCGGCTCGTGGACGGCCTCTCGGGCGGCGAGCGGCGGCGCTGCTCGCTGGCCCGGCTGCTCCTGGAGGAGCACGACCTCGTGCTGCTCGACGAGCCCACGAACCACCTCGACGTCGAGGCGGTCGACTGGCTCGCACGGCACCTGGTCTCCCGCGACCTGGCGCTGGTCGTGGTCACCCACGACCGGTGGTTCCTCGACGCGGTCTGCGAGCAGACCTGGGAGGTCCACGACGGCGCGGTCGACGTCTACGACGGCGGCTACGCGGCGTTCGTGCTGGCCAAGGCCGAGCGCCAGCGGCAGGCGGCCGCCTCGGAGTCGCGCCGGCAGAACCTCGTCCGCAAGGAGCTCGCCTGGTTGCGCCGGGGCGCCCCCGCCCGGACCTCCAAGCCCCGCTTCCGCATCGACGCCGCCAACGCCCTGATCGAGGACGTGCCGGCGCCGCGCGACCGGCTCGAGCTGCAGCGCTTCGCCACCCAGCGGCTGGGCAAGGACGTCGTCGAGCTCGAGGACGCCGACCTCGTCCGCGGCGAACGTGAGCTGCTGTCCCACGTCACCTGGCGCCTCGGCCCCGGCGACCGCGTCGGGCTGGTCGGCGTCAACGGGGCGGGCAAGACCTCGGTGCTGCGGCTCCTCGCCGGTGACCTCGAGCCCACCCACGGCCGGGTGCGCACCGGTCGCACGGTCGCGCTGGCCCACCTGACCCAGCAGGTCGTCGTACCCGACGACGGCGACCTGCGCGTCCTGGACTCCGTCGAGCGGATCCGGCGGGTCACCCGCACCCGGGACGGCGAGGTCACCGCCTCCTCGATGCTCGAGCGCTTCGGGTTCACCGGCGAGCGGCTCACCACCCGGGTCTCGGACCTCTCCGGTGGCGAGCGCCGGCGGCTCCAGCTGCTGCGCCTGCTGCTCGAGGAGCCCAACGTGCTGCTCCTCGACGAGCCCACCAACGACCTCGACATCGAGACGCTCAACGTCCTGGAGGACTTCCTCGACGGCTGGCCCGGCACGCTCGTGGTGGTCAGCCACGACCGCTACTTCCTGGAGCGCGTCTGCGACACCGTGCACGGGCTCTACGGCGACGGCACCCTGCGGCTCCTCCCGCGCGGGGTCGAGGAGTACCTCGAGCACCGCCGCGCCACGCTGAGCGCCGCCCCCGCCCCGACCGCGCCGTCCGCTCCTGCCGGCGTACCCGTGGCGGACGCGGCCGCCCAGCGCGAGGCGCGCAAGACCATGGCCCGCCTGGAGCGGCAGATGGAGAAGCTGCAGGGCCAGGAGGAGCGCCTGCACGCCGCCCTCGCCGCCCATGCCTCGGACTTCGAGCGCCTGGCCGAGCTGGACCGCGACCTGCGCGACGTCGTCGCCCGGCGTGAGGCGCTCGAGGAGGAGTGGCTCGAGGCCGGTTCGCTGGCCGAGTGATCTGCTCGCCTCCGGCTGCTCGCTGCGTTCGCGTCACTCGCGCCGGGGCCTCCCTGGCCACACTCGAGACTCCCTGCGCCCTCCCGTCACTTCTCCACGGCGACGGAGAGCTGGCGGAGCAGCGTGGCCAGGCGGCCCCTCTCCGCAGGACCGAGGGCGCCCAGGAGGCCCTGCTCGCGCTCGAGCAGCCCGGCCAGGGCCCCGTCGACGGCCTCGCGCCCGGCGTCGGTGAGCCGGACCAGCACGCCTCGCCGGTCCTCGGGGTCCGGCAGCCGTCGGACCAGGCCGCGGCCGGCCAGGCGGTCCACCCGGTTGGTCATCGTGCCGCTGGTCACCAGCGTCTCGCGGATCAGGCGGCCGGGTGACAGCTCGTACGGCGTCCCCGCGCGGCGCAGCGCCGCCAGGACGTCGAACTCCCAGGGCTCCAGCGCGTGCTCGGCGAACGTCCGGCGGCGCAGCTGGTCCAAGTGGTGGCTGACCCGGGTGACCCGGCTGAGCACCTCCATCGGGGAGAGGTCGAGGTCCGGCCGCTCGCGCCCCCAGGCCTCGACCAGCCGGTCGACCTGGTCGGTCGCGGTCGGCCGTGGGGCGGGCGGCTGCGGCATGGGCCCAGCCTAGGGGGCGGTCCGGACCCGTCAAGATTCTTGACGTCGAGGGACCCGAGGTCACCAGGCCTAGGTCCGCGCGCGTCGGCAGGCGTAGGTTCGCCGCATGCAGCTCGGCGTCCACTACGCGAACTTCACCCACCCCGACTGGCGGACCACGCTGGTCGACCGGCTCCAGGAGACCGCCCGCGTGGCCGACCAGGGCGGGGTGTCCCTGCTCTCGGTCATGGACCACTTCTTCCAGATGGAGATGCTGGGCGGTCCGGCCGAGCCGATGCTCGAGGGCTACACCACCCTCGGCCACCTCTCCGGGATCACCGAGCGGGTACGGCTGACCCTGCTCGTGACCGGCGTGACCTACCGCCACCCGGGACTGCTGGCCAAGCAGGTGACCACCCTCGACGTGCTGTCCCGCGGCCGCGCGGTGCTCGGCATCGGGGCGGCGTGGTACGAGCGCGAGCACCTCGCCCTCGGGGTGCCGTTCCCGCCACTGGCCGAGCGCTTCGAGCGCCTCGACGAGACGCTGCGGGTCGTGCGCCAGATGTGGAGCGAGGACGACGGCGCCTTCGAGGGCCGGCACTACCGGCTGGCCGAGACCGTGTGCGTGCCGCCGCCGGTGCAGAGCCCGCACCCGCGCATCCTGATCGGCGGGAGCGGGGAGCAGAAGACCCTGCGGCTGGTGGCCAGGCACGCCGGTGCCTGCAACCTGTTCGGCGCCGATCCCGAGATGCTGCGCCACAAGCTCGACGTGCTGCGCGGGCACTGCGAGACCGAGGGCACCGACTACGACGCGATCGAGAAGACTGCGCTGCTGAGCATGGACGAGGACGGCTGGCAGGGACTGGTGCGACGTGCCGAGGCACTCGCCCCGCTCGGCTTCGAGACGGTGGTGACGATGCCGACGGGCGACGACCCCGTCGCCGAGACGACCACCCTGGTCGAGCAGGTCGTGCCGCGCCTGTCCGACATCGGCTGACCTTTCGGCCGATTCCCAGCCGCTGCGCGGCGCGGGAGCATGCCCGCATGATCAAGCTCGAGCTCGCCCTCGGACTCCTCGTCCTGGTGCTCTGGGTCTTCTCGGTGGTCGACGTCATCACCAGCGACGAGGGGGCCATCCGCTACCTGCCCAAGGTGGCCTGGCTCCTCCTGGTGCTGTTCTTCCCGCTCGCCGGCTCCGTCGCGTGGCTCGTCGCGGGCCGGCCCGCCTCATCGGCGCAGCCGCGCCCGTACGAGCGAGCGGTGCCGCACTTCCCGGAGTACGACCGCCCCGGCCGTGCCGCGGGGAGCAGCCCCGAGCAGGACGAGGAGTTCCTCCGGCGGGTCCGCGAGCGGGCCGAGGGGCAGCGCCGCGCCTACGAGCAGCGGCGCCGCGCGGCGGAGGCGGGCGAGGCCGAGGAGGCCTGAGCGGCGGGGACGTGGCGGCGCCCACGTTAGGCTGTGCGCCGCCATCCCCGGTTGGTCTGTCGGCAGGGCCCGCCGCACTTTGAATGCGGACAAAGCGACGTAGGTTCGACTCCTACCCGGGGAGCGACCGGGTCCCGACCCGACCCGTCCCCGACCGACCAGGAGACTCCGTGGTGCGTCCCGCCGCCGTCATCGTCCTCGCCGCCGGCAGCGGCACCCGCATGAAGTCCAAGACGATGAAGGTGCTCCACCCGCTCTGCGGGCGCTCGATGGTGGGCCACGTGCTGAGTGCCGCGGTCGCCGTCGAGGCGCGGCGGGTGGTGGCCGTCGTGGGCCACGGGCGTGAGCAGGTCGGGCCGCACGTGCTCGAGCAGGTGCCCGACGCCGTCCTGGCGGTGCAGGAGACCCAGGAGGGCACCGGCCACGCCGTGCGGATGGGCGTGGAGGCGCTGCTGGCGGCCGACGGGAGCGAGGGGACAGGGGACTGGACGGCACCGTCGTGGTGATGACCGGCGACACCCCGCTGCTCGAGGGCAGCACGCTCGTCGACCTGGTCGCCGACCACGAGGCCGCGGGCCGTGCGGTCACGATCCTCACCGGCGAGGTGCCCGACCCGTTCGGCTACGGTCGCGTCCTGCGCGACCGCTCCGGCGACGTCACCGCGGTCGTGGAGGAGAAGGACGCCACCGAGGAGCAGCGGGCCGTCCGCGAGATCAACTCCGGCATCTACGCCTTCGACGGCCGCTTCCTGGCCGGGGCCCTCGGGCGGATCACCAACGACAACACCAAGGGCGAGTACTACCTCACCGACGTCGTCGCCATCGCGCGCGCGGACGGGGTCACGGTCGGGGCCCACGTGACCGACGACGTGATCCAGACCGAGGGCGCCAACGACCGCGCGCAGCTGGCCGCGCTCGCGGCCCACCTCAACCGGCGCACGCTCGACCGGTGGATGCGTGAGGGGGTGACGGTCGTCGACCCGACCAGCACCTGGATCGACGTCACGGTGACCCTCGAGCCCGACACCACCATCCTGCCGGGGGTCCAGCTCCTCGGTGCCACGACGGTCGCGGAGGACGCCGTCGTCGGCCCCGACTCGACGCTCAAGGACGTCGAGGTCGGACCCGGCGCCAAGGTCGTGCGCACCCACGCCGAGCTCGCCGTGATCGGTGCGGGGGCGAACGTCGGACCGTTCTCCTACCTGCGCCCCGGCTCCGTCCTCGGCGCGCGCGGCAAGATCGGTGCCTTCGTCGAGACCAAGAACAGCACGATCGGCGAGGGCGCCAAGGTGCCCCACCTGTCCTACGTGGGCGACGCGGAGATCGGCGAGGCCAGCAACATCGGTGCAGGCACGATCGTGGCCAACTACGACGGGGTGGCCAAGCACCGCACCACCGTGGGGCGCCACGCCCGCACCGGCAGCAACAACACCTTCGTCGCGCCGGTGCGCATCGGCGACGGCGCGGTCACCGGCGGCGGGACCGTCGTACGCCGCGACGTGCCGCCGGGCGCGCTGGCGGTCAACGACGTGCAGCAGCGCGTGATCGAGGGCTGGGTCCTCGAGCGGCGCCCCGGGACCCCCGCCGCGGAGGCCGCCGGACAGGCGCGACGTGAGCAGGCCGACACGTCCCAGGGGGCGACCCGGGACGACGCGGCGCCCGCCTCTGGGTGACAATCGGGGGGACCCCGCACCACCGCACCGCACCGCACCGGCCGGCCGAGCCGACAGAGGAGCCCCTGGCGTGACGAGCATCAAGCGGACCACCGAGAAGAACCTGATGGTCTTCACCGGCCGGGCCCACCCCGACCTGGCCGAGGAGGTCGCCTCGCTGCTGGGGATCACCCTGGTGCCGACGTCGGCCTACGAGTTCGCCAACAGCGAGATCTACGTCCGCTTCCAGGAGTCCGTGCGCGGCTCCGACGCCTTCGTCATCCAGAGCCACACCGCTCCGGTCAACGAGTGGATCATGGAGCACCTGATCATGGTCGACGCGCTCAAGCGTGCCTCGGCCAAGCGGATCACCGTGGTCATGCCGTTCTACGGCTACGCCCGCCAGGACAAGAAGCACCGCGGCCGCGAGCCGATCTCCGCCCGCCTCATCGCGGACCTGTTCGCGACCGCCGGCGCCGACCGCCTCATCGCGGTGGACCTGCACACCGCCCAGATCCAGGGGTTCTTCGACGGCCCCGTCGACCACCTGATGGCGCTGCCGATCCTCGCGGACTACGTCCGCGACCGCTACGGCGACCAGCAGCTGGCCGTGGTCTCTCCGGACGCCGGCCGGATCAAGGTCGCCGAGCAGTGGTCCAGCCGCCTCGGTGGGGCGCCGCTGGCGTTCATCCACAAGACCCGCGACATCACGCGCCCCAACGAGTCGGTGGCCAACCGGGTGGTGGGCGACGTCACCGGGCGCATCTGCATCCTGGTCGACGACATGATCGACACCGGCGGCACCATCGTGAAGGCCGCGGAGGCGCTGATGAAGGACGGGGCCGCCGGGGTCGTGATCGCCGCCACCCACGCGATCCTCAGCGACCCGGCGATCGACCGGTTGAAGAACTCGCCGGCCGTGGAGGTCGTGGTGACCAACACCCTGCCGATCCCCGACGACCGTCAGTTCGACAAGCTCACCGTCCTCTCGATCGCCCCGCTGATCAGCCGGGCCATCCAGGAGGTCTTCGAGGACGGGTCGGTCACCTCCCTGTTCGACGGCCAGGCCTGATCTTCCCGCCCCGGCCGCCCCGGGCGGCCCGGTGGGATGCGGGGCGGCCCCGATTCGCGTGCCCGCACGGGCACCGCTAGGATTGCCAGGTTGCCTCGGCGAGGGAGCACCCCGTCCCCGACAGGGTCCCTCCGTGATCGACGCGGCCGCGGCTCTCGGGCTGCGCGCGCCTCCGCCCTCGCCGGCAACCACGTTGCACGAAGACGAGAAGACCCGAGCTGAGGAGTTCCCCCGAGATGTCCGAGACCAAGCTGACCGCGGAGACCCGCACCGAGTTCGGCAAGGGCGCCGCCCGCCGCATTCGTCGCGAGCACAAGGTCCCTGCCGTCCTCTACGGCCACGGCACCGACCCCGTGCACATCACGCTTCCCGGCCACGACACGATGCTGGCGCTCAAGCACGGCGGCACCAACGCGCTTCTGGCGATCGACCTCGCCGGCGAGGAGACGCTCGCCCTGCCCAAGCAGGTCCAGCGCCACCCGGTCAAGGGCGAGCTCGAGCACCTCGACCTGCTGATCGTCCGTCGTGGCGAGAAGGTCGTCGTCGAGGTCCCGGTGCACCTGGTCGGCGAGGCCGCCCCCGAGACCCTGGTGACCACCGAGCACCCGACCCTGTCGCTGGAGGCCGAGGCCACCCACATCCCCGAGTTCGTCGAGGTCTCGATCGACGGTGCCGAGGTCGGCACCCAGGTCCTCGCCAAGGACGTCACCCTGCCCAGCGGCGCCACGCTGCACAGCGACCCCGAGACCCTCGTGGTCCACGTCAGCACGGCGCCGACGGCCGAGGACGTGGAGTCCGAGCTGGCCGAGGCCGAGGCCGAGGTCGGCATCGAGCGCGAGCCGTCGGAGGACGAGTCCGCCGCCGCGGCGTCCGAGTCCGCCGCCGAGGGCGACTCCTCGGAGGAGTGAGCCTGCGGTGACCCTGCGACGTGGCGGGGCCGCGGCGACGTCCGACACCTGGCTGGTGGTCGGGCTGGGCAACCCCGGCCCGGCCTACGCCGGGACCCGGCACAACATCGGCTACCGCGTGGTCGACGAGCTCGCCGAGCGCATGGGAGGCCGGCTGCGCCGGCACAAGTCCCAGCACGCGGACGTCCTCGAGGGGCGACTGGAGCTCGGCGGGCCCCGCGTGGTGCTCGGCCGCCCGCGCACCTACATGAACGAGTCGGGTGGTCCGGTCAAGTCCCTGGTCACCTTCTACAAGGTCCGCCCTGACCATCTGGTCGTGGTCCATGACGAGCTCGACCTCCCTCCAGGTGGGCTACGGGTCAAGATCGGAGGGGGCGACAACGGTCACAACGGACTACGTTCGATCCGTTCCGCCCTGGGGACCGGCGACTACAATCGGGTTCGGGTGGGTATCGGAAGACCCGCGGGCCGCGTGTCGACGTCGGACTTCGTGCTGGGGCAGTTCGCCCCCGGTGAACGGGACGACGTTTCTTTACTCGCAGCCCGTAGCGCCGATGCAGTTGCCTCGTTGGTGAGTTCAGGACTGGAAGTCACCCAGCAGAACTTCAACAACGCCAGGGCGTAGGGGGCGGGGCTGGGTCACGAGGGGGTGAGCCGGTCGCCGACAAGTCAACACACACCGTCCCGTGGGGGGGCGGTCAACAACACCTACCAACCTGGGGAGCTGGGGGGACAATGCCGACGATGCCTTCGATAGGCACCGCCACCGCTCGGGGGGTCGAGCGGTCCATCTCGCGCTCGGTCCCGGTCGAGCAGCGCCGTCGAGGTGCGATCCACCTCGAGACCGGTCTCGCGATGATGGCTGCCGCCGCGACGGCGCTGCCGATGACCGCCGACGCCCTGCTGCTGTCGGGCCAGCTCGTGCTGTGGGGATGCCTGGCCTACCGCCGTCCGGTGCCGCTGGCGGGACCGCCGTTGCGCCAGCTGCGTCCGCTCTTCCAGGCCCTCGGGGTCGTCCTCGCCGTGACCTCGCTCGGCCTCGCGCTGGGCCTCAACGAGCTCACCGGTCCCGCGATCGCGCTGCCGATCTGCGCCGCCGCGGCCGCCGCTGCCGTCGCGCGCCTGCTGATGCTCCGCGTGGCGGGCCCCACCCGCGTCCTGGTCGTCGGTGACCTCCAGGCGGCCTCGCGCGCGGGCCTGACCTGGCGCGGCAGCCGCCAGGTCAAGGTCGTGGGCAACCTGGTCGTCGGTCCGGAGGAGGGCGGCAAGGAGCCGCTCAAGGAGCTGCTGGGCGTTCCGGTCTGGACCGACCTCGAGGCGCTGCCCGCCCTCGCCGAGGCCAGCCAGGCCGACCTGGTCGTGCTCTCCCCGAGCGCGGGACTCACCAGCGCAGACGTGCGCCGCATCACCTGGGCCCTGCAGGACCACCGCGCGGGGGTGGCCATGCTGGGCCTCTTCGACGCGGTCGCCCCCGAGCGCATCCGCGCCGGCCGCCTCGGCCGCGAGACGCTGTGCGAGATCGACCCTCCCAAGGGCTCGCCGATCGCGACCGTCATCAAGGGCGTGGTCGACCGTGCCGCCGCCGCCGCCCTGCTGGTGGTCGCCGCGCCGGTGATGGCTCTCGTGGCGCTCGCGGTCAAGGTCGACAGCCGCGGCCCGGTGCTGTTCCGCCAGACCCGCGTGGGCCGGCACGGTGAGCTCTTCACGGTGCTCAAGGTGCGCACGATGCGCATCGACGCCGAGGAGATCAAGGCCGAGCTGATGGACTCCAACGAGTTCGACGGCGTGCTGTTCAAGATGAAGCGCGACCCGCGGATCACCCGGGTGGGCTCGTTCCTGCGCAAGTTCTCCCTCGACGAGCTGCCGCAGCTGTTCAACGTGCTGCGCGGCGACATGTCGCTGATCGGTCCCCGCCCGTTCCTGCCGGCCGAGACGGCCCTGATGAGCGCCGACGACCTGCGCCGCCTCGCGGTCAAGCCCGGGATCACCGGCCTGTGGCAGGTCAGCGGCCGCTCCGACCTGGACTGGGCCGAGTCCGTGGCGCTGGACACCTACTACGCCGACAACTGGAACCTCGGCTCCGACGCACAGATCGCCCTGCGCACGGTGGGTGCGGTCCTCAACGCCAAGGGCGCCTACTGAGTCCCGGCCCGTTCCCCTCGTGAGAGGGTGACGCCGTGACCGACCCCGTGCCCCACGAGGCCCTCGCCGACGTCGTCTCCGCCTTCGACCCGGGTGCTCCGCCACAGGAGCTGGACGACCACGGCCTCGCCGCGTGGCTCGCCACCGTCGCTGGCGACCTGCTCGTGCGGGTCCGGGCGACCGGCCTGCAGGGCCGCGACCTCAAGGACGCCGGTGACCGCGCCGCCCACGAGCTGCTGATGCGTCTCCTGGCCGACCACCGGCCCGGGGACGCCGTGCTGTCCGAGGAGGGCAAGGACGACAAGGCGCGGTTGAGCTCGTCCCGGGCCTGGATCGTCGACCCGCTCGACGGCACGCGCGAGTTCTCCGAGCCGCCCCGCGAGGACTGGGCGGTGCACGTCGCGCTGTGGGCAGGCGAGCCCGGGGGAGACGGCGACCTGGTCGCCGGTGCCGTCGCGCAGCCGGGCCTGGGTCGCACGTTCGACACCGGCGAGCCGCCGGTCCTGCCCGCCCGCACCTCCACCCGGCCGCGGATCGCGGTCTCGCGCACCCGTCCTCCCGCGTTCGTGCAGGCGCTCGCCGAGGAGATCGGCGCCGAGCTGGTGCCGATGGGCTCCGCCGGTGCCAAGGTCATCTCGGTCGTCCGGGACGTCAGCGACGCCTACGTCCACGCCGGTGGTCAGTACGAGTGGGACTCGGCCGCCCCCGTGGCCGTGGCGCGGGCGGCGGGCCTGCACACCAGCCGCGTCGACGGCAGCCTCCTGCGCTACAACCAGGACGAGGTCCTGCTGCCCGACCTGGTGGTGTGCCGGCCCGAGCTCGCCGAGCCGATCCTGGCGTTCGTGCGCCGGCACGGCGTGGAGTGAGGCTGGAGTGAGGCGGGGGTGAGCCCGGCGCCGACCACGGCGCGCCCGGCGGCGGTGCTCTGGGACGCCGACGGCGTGCTGCAGACCGTCCCGCGGGGGTGGGAGCACACCATGCGCCCGGTGGTCGAGGGGCACGTCGAGGACGTCGAGGCCTTCCTGCTGGACGCCTTCGAGGCCGAGGCGCCGTCGCTGCGCGGCGAGATCCCCTGGACCGAGCAGCTCGCCGCGCTCCTGGCCCGGTGGGGCGTGCCGCACCTGCACGAGCGCGCGATCGAGGCGTGGTTCACCATCGTCCCCGTGGCGGCCACGCGCGAGCTGGTGCGACGGGTGCGCAACGGGGGAGTGGGCTGCCACCTGGCCAGCAACCAGGACCGCACCCGCGCCGACCACATGGACGCCCAGATCGGCTACGCCCAGCTCCTCGACCGCCGCTACTACAGCTGGGCCCTGGGGGTCGCCAAGCCCGAGCCGGCGTTCTTCGCCGCGATCCTGCGCGACCTCGACCTCGAGCCCGGCTCGGTCCTGTTCGTCGACGACAACCCGGTCAACGTCGAGGTGGCAGCCGGTCTCGGGTTGGGGGCGCTGTGCTGGAACGACCGGCAGGACGTCGCGGTGCTGGAGGCGTGGCTGCGCGAGCAGGGCGCGCTGGGCGTGGCGGACGATCCGGCTCGGTTGGCCTGAACTCCCTGTTTTTGAGAGAATCCGGTGTGCGGTGTGCTAACGCGAGCTGGGGGGACCGGATGCTGGAGTCGAGGAAGAGCCGTCGTGCGCACTGGTGGCTCACGATCCTGACCGCGGTGGCGACGATCTCGGCCACCTACGTCCTCGCGGCCCAGGCCGCGGTGCAGGTCAGCCCGACCGCCTCGCCGAGCTGGCGGGTCAACGGCAAGGTGTCGGCGACCGTGGTCAGCGGTGACACCCTCGTGGTCGGTGGCAGCTTCACCCGGGCCACCTCGCCCGACGGCACGACGGCGCCCCGAGCCAACCTCGCCGCGTTCTCGATGTCGACCGGCGCGCTGCTGACCGGGTGGCGGGCGGACACCAACGGCACCGTGCTCGCGCTCACCGTCACCGGTGGCCGGGTGTTCGTGGGCGGGTCCTTCACCTCTGTGGCGGGTCAGACCCGACAGCACCTCGCCCGGGTCTCCCTGGCCGACGGCTCCCTCGCGGCCCCCTCGTGGCAGCTGGACGGCGACGTGATGTCCCTCGACTCCTCCGCCGACACCGTCTACGCCGGAGGCAGCTTCCTGACCGCCGACGGGCTCGACCAGTTCCGGGCGATGAAGCTCGACGCGGCCTCCGGCGTGATCGACCGGTCGTTCGCCCCGCGGACCAACGGCCCGGTGCAGGCGATGCGCCTGGCCCCCGACGGCGCACGGCTGTTCGTGGGTGGGTCCTTCACCTGGCTCAACGGGCAGGCCCGCAGGGGTCTGGGTGTCCTCGACACCGCGACCGGGGCTCCCACCCCCGTGGTGTTCCCCTACTCGGTCTCGCCGACGCTGAGCCTGGCCATCAACGAGACCGGCAGCCGGGTCTACGCCGGGTCCGCCAACGTCAACAACGTCCTGACCGCCTACGACGCCTCCAGCGGCAAGCTGCTGTGGCAGCACGTCGCCGACGGTGACATCCAGGCCGCCGACTACTACGACGGCACGGTCTACTTCGGCTTCCACGATGGCGACGGCGGCGACACGTCGGTCCGCCTGCTGGCCGCGGACGCCTCGACCGGAGCGATCGACTCCTCGTTCCGCCCGACCTTCGACGCCTTCTACGGCGTGTTCGCGATCGACGCCGGACCGTTCGGGGTGGCCGCGGGCGGCGTGTTCACCAACGTCTCGGGCGTCCCCGCCCAGGGCTTCGTGCGCTTCACCCTGCCCACCGGCTCCGCGACCACGACGCTGCTGCCCTCGGGCTCGACCTGGCGCTACCGCGACAACGGCCAGGTCGCGTCGGGGTGGAAGTCCGAGACGTTCGACGACAGCTCCTGGGCCCGCGGCCCCGCGCAGCTCGGCTACGGCGACGGCGACGAGCGCACCGTGGTGGGCAGCGGTCCGAACGGTGCGCACTACCCGACCACCTGGTTCCGGACGACGTTCGACGGTGGCTCGACCGCTCCGCGGTCGCTGGTGCTGTCCCTGATGGCCGACGACGGCGCCGTGGTCTACCTCAACGGGGTCGAGGTGGCACGCGACAACATGCCGACCGGGACGGTCACCGCCGACACCTGGGCCCTCACCGCCCGCGCCGGTGCGGAGGAGTCGGCCTTCCGGGACGTGCCCGTCGCCGACGGCATCGCGCGCGCCGGCACCAACGTGCTGGCCGTGGAGGTGCACCAGGAGAGCGGCTGGTCCTCCGACATCAGCTTCGACGCCTCCCTCCGCGGGTCGACGGTCCTGTCGTCCCCGTCACCCTCGAGCTCGACCAGCCCGACCTCGAGCCCGACCAGTCCCAGCTCGAGCCCGACCAGCCCGACCTCGAGCCCGACGAGCCCCACGTCGAGCCCGACCAGTCCCAGCTCGAGCCCGACCGCGACGCCCGGCACGACGTACTTCCGGGCCGGCACCGCCTGGCGCTACTGGGACAAGGGGACGCGTCCGGCCGGCTGGTCCGAGGCCTCGTTCGCCGACGGCTCCTGGGCCTCGGGCAACGCCCAGCTCGGCTACGGCGACGGCGACGAGGTGACCACGGTCGCCTCCGGCGGCCCCGCGGTCTACCTCACGACGTACTTCCGCAAGACCTTCACCGTCGACGCCCTGCCCGCCGCGGACCCGGTCCTGTCCATGCTCGTCGACGACGGCGCCGTGGTCTACGTCAACGGGCGTGAGGTCGCGCGGGACAACATGCCGAGCGGCACGGTGTCCAACACCACCGAGGCCTCGACCTACCGGGCGGGCACGGGCGAGGACGTGTTCCGCGACTTCACCGTGCCGCGGTCCGCGCTGGTGACGGGCACCAACGTGATCGCGGTCGAGGTGCACCAGGAGAGCACGTCCTCGAGCGACGTGAGCTTCGACGCCTCCTTGCGTGTTCCCGCGGTCTCCTCGCCCAGGTCCACCTCGAGCCCGACGGCAAGCTCGAGCCCGACCAGCCCGAGCTCGAGCCCGACCAGCCCGACCTCGAGCCCGACGAGCCCCACGTCGAGCCCGACTAGCCCCAGCTCGAGCCCGACCGCGACGCCCGGCACGACGTACTTCCGGGCCGGCACCGCCTGGCGCTACTGGGACAAGGGGACGCGTCCGGCCGGCTGGTCCGAGGCCTCGTTCGCCGACGGCTCCTGGGCCTCGGGCAACGCCCAGCTCGGCTACGGCGACGGCGACGAGGTGACCACGGTCGCCTCTGGCGGCCCCACGGTCTACCTCACCACGTACTTCCGCAAGACCTTCACCGTCGACGCCCTGCCCGCCGCCGACCCGGTCCTGTCCATGCTCGTCGACGACGGCGCAGTGGTCTACGTCAACGGGCGTGAGGTCGCGCGGGACAACATGCCGAGCGGCACGGTGTCCAACACCACCGAGGCCTCGACCTACCGGGCGGGCACGGGCGAGGACGTGTTCCGCGACTTCACCGTGCCGCGGTCCGCGCTGGTGACGGGCACCAACGTGATCGCGGTCGAGGTGCACCAGGAGAGCACGTCCTCGAGCGACGTGAGCTTCGACGCCGGTCTGCGCATACCCTGACCGGCGGTCCTAGCCGCGCCTGAGCATCCGGTACATCTTGAGGTTGAACCGGATGTCGGTGCTGGTCGTGGCAGCGTTGTGCACCTCGACGGCGATGACGTTGCGGCCGCGGCGCAGGTAGCGGCTGGAGATGTTCTTGCTGATCCAGGTGGACTCGACCGCGTCGTCGGAGATCACCGTCCGCGCCGGGGTGGCGTAGCCGAAGGACGAGGGCAGGTTGTCGGTCCACACCCGGCGCCCGTTGACGTAGACCGCGATCGCGTCGTCGCGCTGCACCTGCAGCCAGAACGACCGGGTGACGCGCGCCTTGCGGAGCCAGATCGTCTTGCGGAAGGCATAGGTCATGCGGGCCGACCGGACGTGCGAGCTGATGCCCTCGTCGCCGTACCCGAGGACGGCGGTCCCCGACTTCCACCGGCGGGCGTTGTAGAACCGTGACTTCCACCCACGCACCTTGCGGCCGGTGTCGTTGTACTTCCAGGTTGAGCCGCTCGGGATGATGGTCTGGCGGCGCTTCGTCGGGATCGGCCGGGGGTCGGTGACGGCGTCGACGACGGGGTCGACGACGGGGTCGACGACGGGGTCGACGACGGGGTCGACGACGGGGTCGACGACGGGGTCGACGACGGGGTCGACGACATCGGTGACGGTGCCGGTGACGGCGCCGGCGGTGCGCAGCACCGCGAAGAGGGGGAGGGCGGCGCGGGGGGTGAAGTCGCGCTTCATCAGGCCGTAGCCGTCCTGCTGGGCGTTGCCGGTGTTCTTGTCGCGGCTGTTGTACCAGATCATGGTGGTGACCTGGGGCCAGCGGTTCTTGGTCAGCGCGACGCTGCGCTTGAAGTAGTCGGCCTGGGTGGCCTCGGTGACGCCGCGGTTCCAGGGCTCGGTGGTGGAGGTGTTGGAGTGGACCGACCAGCCGAACTCGGTGAACCAGATCGGCTTGGCGGAGTCGCCGCGCGCGGCCATGAGCGAGACCAGGGTGTCGGTGTGCATCATCGTCCAGATGTTGCCGTCGTCGGCCTTCTCCGGGGCTGCGTCGGCCGGGCCCATGTAGGGGTGGACGGCCATGGTGTCGAAGTAGTTCTTGGCGCCGGCGTCGTAGGTGCGGCGGATCCAGTCGGTGTCGACGTACATCGTGCCGCCGAAGACGATGTTGACCGCGGGGTCGGCGGCGTGGGCGGCGGTGTAGCCGGCCTTGAGCAGGGCGGTGTACTGGGCGGGGTCGGCACCGACGAAGAAGTCGGAGGAGTTGGGCTCGTTCCAGATCTCCCAGGCGTCGACCTTGCCCTTCCACAGCGAGACGAAGTGCGCCAGGGCGGTGCCGTAGGTCGAGGGGTTGGTCGGGGCGACCAGGGGGCCCCTGCCGCCGTTGGCCCAGTCGGGGGTGCGCCAGAAGGTGACCAGGACCTTCAGGCCGCGTGCCTTGGCGGCCTCGATCTGCTTCTGCACGAACGGGACGGCCCAGCCGTTGTCGTAGGTGCCGGCCTGGGGCTGGAGCATGGCCCAGCCGACGTCGATCCGGACCCACTGGACGCCGTTGGCGGCCATCGTGTCCAGCTCGCGGGCGCGATCGGTGTCGGTCTGGTTCGACCAGGTGGCGTGCCACTGGGCACCCAGGGCCGGACCCGACGTCGCAGCACCGGCGGGGGCGGTCGAGGTCACCAGCACGAGCATGGCAGCCAGGACGGCCGTCGTCACGGCGGCCACGAGGGCAGTCAGCGCCGACCGGGGCGCCGAGAGCGGGGTGCGTGGTGCTGCCTGGCGGCGTGGGGCCGCAGGGCGCAGGGCAGTAGTCATCGCGAGGTCCTCCCAAACCGCGAAAAGTGATCCGGGCCGGCCTCTCCCAAAGCGGGCCCAGGACCTAAGTGTGACCTAGCGCGGGACCAAAGTCCCCAAATCGGACCAACAGTCCTAATCTTTACTTCCGCGACATCGCGGGCGCTCCGGCCGGGTCGGTGACGGACCCGGCCGGAGCCGCGGGCTCACCGCTCCATCTGGAGGTCGAACTTGATGTCCGAGGAGCTGGTGTCGGCGTTGTGGACCTCCACGGCGATGGTGTTGGTGCCGGCGGACAGCAGGCTGGTCGGCAGCGTGGTGGAGATCCAGCGGGACTCCACCGCGTCGTCGTAGATCGTGGTCGCGGCGGGGGTGTTCCAGCCGAACCTGCGCGGCAGGTTGTCGGTCCAGGCGAGCCTGCCGTTGACGTAGACCGCGATCGCGTCGTCGCGCTGCACCGAGAGCGTGAATGTCGGGGTGCGGGTCGGGTCCGGCACCGAGACGGTCCGGCGGAAGGCGTAGGTCAGCTGGTGGCCGGTGACCGTGGTGACCACGTCGCTGTCGCCGTAGCCGAGCTGGGCCACGCCCTGCTTCCAGCGGTAGTCCCTGAAGCCGGACTTGTACCAGTTCCTCACGTAGGAGCCCGAGTCGTTGTAGCGCCAGGTCGACCCCGCGGGCAGCAGCACCTCGGGAGCGGGCGGCGCGGGCGTGGCGGTTGCGGGGGCCGTGGGCGTGGCGGTTGCGGGGGCCGTGGGCGTGGCGGTCGCGGGGGCCGTGGGCGTGGCGGTCGCGGTGGCCGTGGGCGTGGCGGTCGCGGTGGCCGTGGGCGTGGCGGTCGCCGTGGGCGTGGCGGTTGCGGGGGCCGTGGGCGTGGCGGTCGCCGTCGGGGTCGGCGAGGTCGTGGTGCTCGTCGAGGACGAGCCGGCGAGCTCCGCGAAGAGGGGGAGGGCGGCGCGGGGGGTGAAGTCGCGCTTCATCAGGCCGTAGCCGTCCTGCTGGGCGTTGCCGGTGTTCTTGTCGCGGCTGTTGTACCAGATCATGGTGGTGACCTGGGGCCAGCGGTTCTTGGTCAGCGCGACGCTGCGCTTGAAGTAGTCGGCCTGGGTGGCCTCGGTGACGCCGCGGTTCCAGGGCTCGGTGGTGGAGGTGTTGGAGTGGACCGACCAGCCGAACTCGGTGAACCAGATCGGCTTGGCGGAGTCGCCGCGCGCGGCCATGAGCGAGACCAGGGTGTCGGTGTGCATCATCGTCCAGATGTTGCCGTCGTCGGCCTTCTCCGGGGCTGCGTCGGCCGGGCCCATGTAGGGGTGGACGGCCATGGTGTCGAAGTAGTTCTTGGCGCCGGCGTCGTAGGTGCGGCGGATCCAGTCGGTGTCGACGTACATCGTGCCGCCGAAGACGATGTTGACCGCGGGGTCGGCGGCGTGGGCGGCGGTGTAGCCGGCCTTGAGCAGGGCGGTGTACTGGGCGGGGTCGGCACCGACGAAGAAGTCGGAGGAGTTGGGCTCGTTCCAGATCTCCCAGGCGTCGACCTTGCCCTTCCACAGCGAGACGAAGTGCGCCAGGGCGGTGCCGTAGGTCGAGGGGTTGGTCGGGGCGACCAGGGGGCCCCTGCCGCCGTTGGCCCAGTCGGGGGTGCGCCAGAAGGTGACCAGGACCTTCAGGCCGCGTGCCTTGGCGGCCTCGATCTGCTTCTGCACGAACGGGACGGCCCAGCCGTTGTCGTAGGTGCCGGCCTGGGGCTGGAGCATGGCCCAGCCGACGTCGATCCGGACCCACTGGACGCCGTTGGCGGCCATCGTGTCCAGCTCGCGGGCGCGATCGGTGTCGGTCTGGTTCGACCAGGTGGCGTGCCACTGGGCACCCAGGGCCGGACCCGAGGTCGCAGCACCGGCGGGGGCTCCGGCGCCCATGGTGACGAGGATGCCGGCGACGACGGTGGTCACCAGGCTCGCGACGAGCGCGCGGACAGCAGACAGCTTCATTCGGGGTCCTCCCAAACCGCGAAGAAATGGGGTGGGTTCCGGCGGCCTCTCCCGTGGCCACCAGGACCTCAGTGTGGGTCCGGCCGGGACCTTGGTCCCGAAAACGATGCAAACGGACGATTCCTTTACTCCTCCGTCTGGACCGCGGGTTCAGGGGACGTCGCGACAGGGGACCAGGGATACTGGACGGCGGCGCCCGACCGGGCGCCACGGGAGACGAAGGGGTGCGGTGATGCGGGGGTCCGCGCGGATGCGCCGGTGCGCACGTCTTCCCCGCCGGTCCCCCCTGGTGCTGCTCTACCACGGGTTCACCGAGGCGCCGCGCGAGGACGACCCGGAGAACCTGTTCGTGACCGGCGAGGACTTCGCCGCCCAGCTCGACCACCTGCTCGGCGCCGGATGGCAGCCGCTGGACCTCACCCAGTACCTTGAGGAGCTGGACCGTCCCCGCCGATCACGACGTGCCCGCCGCAGCTTCCTGGTCACGATCGACGACGGCTTGGGCTCGGTCGGCACCATCGCCGCCCCCATCCTCGAGGCGAGAGGGATCCCCGCCGTGCTGTTCGTCCCCGCCGGGCTGGTCGGCGCCACCGCGGAGTGGCTCCCGAACCCGCCGGACGAGCCGATCATGGGGCTGGACGCGCTGCGCGAGCTGGTGCGGACCACGAGCATCGAGATCGGTGGCCACGGCTGCCGGCACGTCGCAATGGTCGACCTGACCGCGGACCAGCTGCGCGAGGAGACCACCGCGGTCAAGGAGACGCTCACCCGGCTCGTGGAGCGCCCGGTGCGCGCCTTCGCCTACCCGTTCGGCGACCACGACACCGCATCGGTCCGGGCAGTGGCCGACGCCGGCTACGACGTGGGCTTCTCCGTGCACCAGGATCGGGGACGCTTCGCGATCTCCCGCGTCGACGTCAACGCCCGCGACAACGCCCGCACGTTCCGGCTCAAGCTGGTCCCTGGCTACCGCGTGTGGTGGCGGGTCCTGGAGTACGTCCCACTCGTCCGGCGCGCGGCCAACCAGCTGCTCAGCCGTCGCGCCGACCGGGCGCGAACGCCGCTCGGATGACCACCGCCCGCACCTCACGGACCGGTCACACCGCCCGGGTCGCCGCGATCAACGTCGTGGTCCGCGGGTCCGCCGAGGTCTTCGGCAAGGTCGCGACGTTCGCCTGGACCATCCTGGCTGCGCGCCAGCTGACCCAGACCGAGTTCGGCGTCGTCTCCTACGCCCTGACGCTCATGCTCGTCCTGAGCGCCCTGCCCAATGCGGGCTTCGAGGTGGGGCTGGTGCGGCAGGGCAGCGCCCGGCCGGAGGTGCTCAACCGCGTCTTCACCCAGGCGCAGACGTGGAAGACGCTGCTCGGGCTCCCGGTCTTCGGCATCGCCGCGCTCGTCTTCGTGCGCACCGAGTCCTCCGCCACGATGGCGCTGGTGGTGGGGCTCTTCCTGCTCGCCGGGTTCCCGGAGATCTGGAGCTCGACGCTGCGCAGCGCCTCCACCACCATCCAGAAGCCGTGGGCAGCCTCCTCCGCCCTGGTGGCGCAACGGATCGTCACCGCGGCGCTGATCGTGACGGTGGTCTGGGTGGACCCCACGCCGCTGGGCGTCGCGGCCGGGTTCTGCATCGGCACGTTCGTGGGCTGGGTGGCCCACGTGCTCGCGCTGCGCCGGGCGGGGGTGCACCTGGTCCCCTCGGAGGTGCACCGGGCCGGCCTCAAGGCGCTGCTGCGCGACACCTGGGTGGTGGGCATCAGCGGCATGGTGCTGATGGCGCTGTTCCGCCTCGACGCCATCCTGCTCGAGGCGATGGTCGGCTACGACGCCGTGGCCAACTACTCCGTGGCCTACCGCATCCTCGAGACGGTGCTGTTCGTGACCTTCTCGGTCAACCAGGCGATCTTCCCGGTGATGAGCGCGACCACGCAGATCAAGCGGATCCGCCGTGCCTACGAGCGGGGCCTGGCGGTCATCGCGTTCGTCTACCTCCCCTTCGCCACCGTGTGCGTCGTCGAGGCGAGCGAGGTCATCGACCTCCTCTTCGGTCCGCGATACGCCGAGAGCGCCACGCCGATCCTGCAGTTCCTGGCACCCGCTCCGATCTTCTACGCGATCGCCTTCTTCGGCGCCTCGGTCCTGTTCTCGCGAGAGAAGCAGGTCGAGACGCTCGTCGCGGCCGGGCTGGCGACGACCGTCAACGTGGCCGCGAACGTCCTGCTCATCCCCCGTTACGAGGGCACCGGCGCAGCCATCGCCACCTCGGTGAGCTACGCCGTCCAGGCAGCGGTGATCCTCGTCGCGGTCCGCCGGGCGGGGGTCAAGGTGGGGGTCCTCCGTCCGCTGATGGAGCCCGCGGTGGCGGCGGCCGTGCTGGGCGTGCTGCTCGCGGTGATGACGTTCCCCCTCCTCGTCGAGCTCGTCCTCGGTGGGCTCCTCTACCTGGTCGTGTGGGCGACGATCTCGCGCGTGACCGCCCCCGAGCAGCTGGAGGTCATCGGCTCGCTCCTCAACCGGGCGAGGAACGGATGAGCGGCCGCCGCTACGCCCAGCTGCGGGTGCCCCGACCGATGAGCTTCGACCGGGCACCCCAGGTCGTGGCCTACCTCGCGGACCTCGTCGACGCCGAGCTCAACCACGGGATGCCGGTCCAGCGGCGCATGGGCCGGCTGGTGGCCCTGCTCGGTCGCCGCGGCACCCCGCGCACGCTGGTGGCCGGGACGCTGCGTGCCCACCCGGCCCGGCACGAGAAGCCGGAGCTGGAGACCCTGACCGCGGTCGTCGCGCGTCACTGGGACGTGCTGGCGGGGCGAAGCGCCAGGCTCCCCGCCTCCCGTCCCGACCTCCGGGGTCTCCTGGTCGAGCGCACGCACGTCGACATGGCCTTCGTCTTCGGCGACGGGCGCTGGCCGCTGCTCGTCGCCAAGCAGCTCGCCGCAGGCGTGCCCGACGACGGCCTCCGGCGCGAGCGGGAGGCGCTCGAGCGCGTGCGCCCGGCAGGGATCGGCCCCCGTCACCTCGGCGTCTTCGACGGGGTGTGGGTCCAGGAGGCACTGCCTGGCCTGCCCCTGCGGCTGCGAGCGATCGACCGGGACAACGCCCCGCACCTGACCTGGTCCCCGGAGTTCGACGACCTGGACCAGGCCCTGCGACGCCTGGCGGGACACACGAGCCGGACGGCGTCCCTCTCGGCGTACGACGCCCAGATGCTCAAGCTGGCGACCACCTTCCCCCTGCCCGAGGACGTGCAGGCCACCGTCGACCGGGCCCGCCGTCACGTGGCTGCCTCCGGACGGACCGTCCTGCAGCACGCCGACCTCCTGGCCCAGAACTGGATCGTCGAGGACGGGCGGTTCAGCGGACTGGTGGACTGGGAGACCTGCCTGTTCGACGGCATGGCGGGCAGTGACCTGTTGGAGGCCTCCGTCTCGGCGTTCGAGCACGGCATCGCGCTGCGCGACTGGTCCTCCCCGTTGCTCGTCGACCTCTTCGAGGAGGCGTGGTCGTCCGCGGACTACTTCGCCCGGACCCGCACCGCGCTGGTCGGCGTGGTCGAGGCCGCGGGCCTGCGCTCGGAGGACGCGGAGCCGCTGCTGGTGGCCTACTTCGCCCACCGCCTCGGCCGGCACCTGGCCAACCCTGCCGAGGGCGTGGTGGGCGAGGAGGGCCTGGCCCGCCTGCTGACCGTCGTCTGCCGCGGCATCGGCTGAGCTCAGCTCCCGGTCGGCGACTCCTCCCGGGCCACCTCCCGGGCCTCGGCCCGCTGCCGCCACGCGGTCGTGGCGGTGGTCGCCACGCGGCCGCGCACGGTCCGCGGGTAGGCGAGGTTGTGCACCGGTCTGTCGAGCTTGGTGTAGCGCGACTTGTAGCTCTCCGCGCCGCGCAGCATGCGGTACTCCGGGATGCCGTCCTCGACGGCCGCCCTCATCGCGGTCAGGTCCATGACCAGCCCCACGCGCAGCGGCTCCTGCTCGGGGTCGCGACCGGCCTGGTAGCTGTAGTCGACCCCCGCGAAGCGGTAGCCGTGCAGCGCGGCGATCGGCCGGCCCTCGGTCTCCATCACCCAGAGGCGCAGCCAGCCCCGGTCCATCGCGACGCGGCTGAAGTCCTCCTGGAACCGGCGCTCCACGCCGGTGGCGTAGGCCGCGTCCTCGCCCCAGTTCGCGACGTGCAGCGCGAAGAGGGTGCGCAGGTCGTCCTCCAGCGTCTCCGGGGTGGCCAGTCGCACCGTGATCGGCAGCGTCTCGTGGAGTCGCCGGGTGAAGCGCCGCGCCTGGCTCCGGAAGTTCGAGCTCATCGACGCCATGTGCTCCTGCCAGGTGGGTCCGGCGAAGCGGACCACCGGGCTGGGCGTGGTGCGGACGACCGTGGTGCCGGGCAGCAGGGTGTCCCAGCCGTGCTCGACCGGGACGTCCTGGAGCAGGACCACGTCGGCCTTCAGGTCGGGGTCCTCGACCAGCCGCTCGCGGATCAGCTCCGCGGCGAGCTCGCGGTCCTCGGGGGCACACACCGGTCCGAGCTGGTCGGCGGGTCCGTTGCCCAGGAACTTCAGCTGCCGCACGACCCTTCCCGAGCGGTGCACGGGCAGCACCACCCGCGGGGACCGCTCGTCGTCGACGACCACGCGGACCTCGTCGCCGTCACCGAGGTAGTGACGCGCCCAGGTCTCGGCCCACTCGCGGGTCGAGAAGAGGTTGCTCGCGCGCTCGGCGAGGGCGTTCCACGCCTCGTGCGAGGGCCAGCCGCGGGTGTCGAGGTCCATCTCGGCTCCTGTCCTGGTCGGGTCACTCGGGTCACTCGGGTCACTCGGGTCGGGCCAGCGGGCCGGTGCGGCCGAGCCAGGTCGCCTCGACCACTCCGGTCAGCTTGCCGACGTCCTTGACCAGCTGCGCCGCCGGCAGCACGGCCAGGGCTCGCGGGTCGTCGCCGCGGCGGACGATGCGCGCGGCGGGGAAGGCGAGGATCGCCGCGCCGCCGGCCAGGGCCAGCCGACGGTGCGAGGGCCGGGGACTGGCTCCGAGCGCGGCGAGACAGAGGTAGCCGGCACCCCGCACGAGGTCGACGCGGCGCTGCATGGGCGACCCGCTCGTCGCGGCCCCGCGGCCGTAGCCACGGAACTGGCGGAACGCCAGGCGGGCCGAGCTGCGCTGGAACCACACCACGGTCGCGTCGGGCACCAGCGCGTGGTGCGCTCCGCCCTCGATCGCGTCCCGGCCGAAGGCCTCGTCCTCCGCGGTCAGCAGGTCCTCGCGGAACCCGCCCGCCGCGTCGTACGCCGACCGGGTGAAGGCGACCGACCGACCGTCGACGCGGTCACCTGAGTACTGCGGGCCGATCGTGCGCAGCCACACCCGCCACGGCAGCGCGGCGCGCCGCAGCTCGCCCGCGTCGGGCCACGCGACCGCCGCGAAGGCGGCCTCGAACAGGCGGTCCCCGACGTGCGCGGCGTAGACGCCGGTCAGCAGGGTCGGGTCCTCGACGTCCTCGAAGGCCGCGCGGAACGCCTCCAGCCAGCCCGGGTCGACCCGGCAGCCCGCGTCGGTGCACGCCACCAGGTCGTGGCGCGACCGGCGCACCCCGTGGTTGCGGCTGCCGGCGATGGTGCAGGGGTCGACCTCGACGAGGCGGACCCGGGGGTCGCGCACCGACCAGTCACGCAGCCGCTCGCGGGTGCCGTCCACCGAGCCGGAGTCGACGACCAGGACCTCGTCGTCGTCGCGGAGCTGGGGCAGCAACGGCTCGAGGACCTGGTCGATGACGCGGGCCTCGTTCAGCGCCGGCACCACCACGCTCACCGGTCGGGAGCCCCGGCCGCCGCGGCCGGGCCGCCCGGCGAGCCGCGCCAGGTCACGTGCCGTCGTGGCGGCGTCGCCCGGCTGCAGGGCGTGCACGCCGAGGGCACGGTCGAGACCGGACGCGCCGCGCGTGGGCCCGACCCGCACCACCCTGAAGCCCTGCCACCAGGTCGCCGCCAGGGTGGCGGCCGGCGTGTGGTCGCCGTCGAGGACGACCACGTCGGGGCAGAGGCGCCGGAGGTCGCCGGGGGAGACCGTCGCTCGAGTCGCGACGACGTCGACCCGCTCGGAGTCCCGCAGATGCCGGGCGAGACGGTCCTCACCGCCGGAGGGCGGGGCGGATGTGAGCAGGAGGCAGCGCAGCCGAGGCGTCCGGGACAACGACCGTCAGCTCCCCGACCGGGCGGCGAAGTGGTCCTGCACCTGCGTCAGGTCGAGCTGGGTCGGGTAGACCGCCAGCTCGTCGACGGTGCCGGCGTAGTAGGGGCTGGTGGGTGCCTGGGGCCAGCCGGTCAGCTGGTCGCCCCCGACCTGCCAGGAGCCGGTGTAGGAGTACGTCGACCCGAGCGGGCCGCTCGCGACCTGCGCGCCGTCGAGGTAGAGCCGCATCGTGCCGCCGCTGCCGCGCGTGGCCACGGCGTGGTGCCAGCTGCCGTCGTCGACGCGCGCGGTGCTGCTCACCGTGTGCCTGCCGCGGGAGGAGTCCCACATGCCGAAGACGAGCCGGCCGCCGTTGTCGACGTAGAGGGTGCGGTCGGCATAGGTGCTCAGCGTGGTCTGGCTCGAGCCGTAGCCGAGCAGCTTGCCCGGCCCCGTGCCCTTGAACCACAGCTCGGCGCTGAAGGTGCCGGGGGCGCTCGCGCGGCCGCGTCCGCGGACCAGGCCCGAGGTGCCGTCGAGCGTGACCGCCGTGTCGCCGGCCACCCCCTGGAGGACTCCCGGCACGCCGTGGGTGACGCCGGTGGAGGTGTAGCGACCCCCACCGCCCGCCGCGACCAGGGAGCCGGCCGCCCGGTCCGCCTGGTCGTCGAAGGGCCAGTACAGCCGCGGCCCGTCGCCCAGCACGGCCTGGCGGTAGGTGTCGGGGGCCGAGGCCACGACGACGGAGACGGCTGTGGACGGAGCGCTCCGGGCGCCCGAGGGGTCGGTGGCCACGACGCGGTAGGACGGGGTGGCGCCCGGGGTCAACCCGGTGTCGCGGAACGTCATGGTGGGACGCGGCCCGTCGTGGGCCGAGGTGGCCGTGCGGCTGCCGACGACCTGGCCGTTGCGCTGCAGGGTGTAGGTCAGCGTGGCGTTGTCCTGGTCGCTGGTGGCCTCCCAGGACACCAGCACCGAGCCCGCGTCGTCGCTGACGACCAGCGGGGCCGAGGGCCGGTCGGGCACCGCGGTCTCGGTCGCCGGGCTGCCGGCGCCCCCGAACCGGGTCAGGCCCTGCTGGGGCACTCCGTTGACCTCGGTGAACTGCCCGCCGACCCACAAGATGCCCGGCTTCGAGGCGTAGGTGAGGTCGCGGGGGCCCAGCAGCGGCCGGACCCCCTCGTCGCCGGCCGGTCCGCCGTTGGTGCTCGGCGTCCAGTGCAGCAGGCGCGGGGCACCGGTGCGCGCGACCTCGGCCTGGAGCCGGTGGTAGTGCTCGTCCCCGGCCCGGTCGAGCAGCGACTGCGAGGTCTCCGAGAAGCCGCCGGCGACCAGCCGGCAGTTGTGGGCGTGCGAGCCGGTGTAGAGCGCGGCGCCGACCCGCTCGATGGCCCACGTCGCGCCCAGGCAGGTGTTGCGCCACCGGACCTTGCCGTTGGTCGGGTTGACCGCGAGCCGGCCGTCGAAGACCCGGTAGGAGAGTCCCTCGACCGCGATGTAGACGGTGTCGCGGTCCACGGCGAGGTCGGTGACGTAGGAGCGCCTCGTGGTGCTGCTGCGTCCCGGCAGCAGGTTGTGCAGCCAGGTGGTGTTCCGCCCGGTGGCAGCACTCACCGCACGCACGCCGCGGCGCCGCTGGCCGTTGACGTGGTCGAAGTCGCCGCCGATGATCACGCGCTTGCGGTCGGTGGTCAGCGCGAGGGCGATGACGTAGCCGTCGGTGCGGGGGGCCCAGGAGGTGAGGGCGCCGTTGGTGGTGCGCACCGCGGCGAGGTGGTAGCGCCGCTTGCCGGCCACCCGGAACACCTCGCCGCCGATGTAGAGCCGGCTGCGGCTCGGGACCAGCGCCCGCACGCGGCCGTTGATGTTCTTCACGCGGAAGGCGGTCAGCGCGTTGGTGCGCACGTTGAAGGCGGCGACGTTGCCGCGCCTGCGGCCGTCGACGCTCTGGAAGTCCCCGCCCACGAAGATCCGCTTGCGGTCGGTGGAGGCGCGGATCTCGTAGACCGTGTCGCAGGTGAAGTAGGCCGGTCGCGACGGGACCCGGCTGCACTCCGCGTCGAAGACACCGCTGTCCGGGATCTTCACCACAGGCCCGCGGAAGTTGTGCCAGAAGCGGAGCAGGGCCCCGGTGGTGGCGTTGAAGGCGGCCAGGTTGCGGCGCGGCACCTCCTGCTCACCGGGTGCGGCCCCCGGGGGTCGCACCTTGGTGAAGTTGCCGCCGACGTAGACCACGTTGCCGACCGCCTCGACGGCGTAGACCACGCCGTTGGTCTGCCAGGTGGGCAGCGGGGAGGCGGTGAAGCGGGTGTCGCTCTTGGGGGTGGGGTCGCTGGCGCGGGCGGTCGTCCCGGCGGCGGTGGCGCTGCCGGTCGTGGTGGCCACCAGCGGCACCAGCAGTCCGGCGACGAGGGCCAGCAGGGCAGCGGCCGGGCGGGACCTCACGGGCTCACCCTCCGGCGTACGGCGGCTCCCGCCACGACGGCGGCGGCGAGCGCGGCCAGGCTGCCCGCGAGCAGACCCTGGTCGAGCGTGGGCGTGGCGGGGGAGTCCGGAACCACCGCCGAGCCGATCAGCCGGGCCTTGACCAGGTCGTCCTGCTGCACCGCCGCGAGCAAGGCGGCGGCCAGGGCCTGGGCGTTGCGCGCGGCGGTCGCCGCGTCGTCGCTGTCGAAGCGGATGTCGACGATCAGCGTCGAGGCCTCGATGGTGGCGTCGCTCCCGGCGAGCAGGGCCTTCTGCGTGGTGCCGGCGCCGGCGGCGGCGTCGGCCAGGACGTCGGGGTTCTCCAGCAGGGTGAGGTAGCGGGGGCCCAGCAGCAGCATGGTGTCGGCGGAGGTGGCGAGCGGGTCGCGAGGGCCGAGGGAGACCAGCGCGTTGCTGGTGTAGCCGCCGGCGAAGCGCGGCACGACGAGCAGGACGCCGATCATCAGCACGAGCAGCACCGAGGTGGCGGCCGGCCACCAGGGGCGGCCGGCGCGGCGCCACCCACGTGCGGTGAAGCTCGTCCCCTCCGCCCGAGCCGCGCGGCGGGAACGGTCGTTGAGGACGGCGACGACCAGCGTCGCCACCAGGACGACGGCGAGGGCGATCGGCACCCCCCACCACCACTGCGGCACGTCGGTCATGAGTGGGATTCCCCTCCCTCGAGCGGGTCGTCGGACCGCGCCCCTGGCGTGTCACCGTCGACAGCGGGAGTCGGTCCCTCGTCGAGCCCCCCGGCGGTCGCCCAGTCGAACCGCCTCCCCAGCGTCTCGAACAGGGCCTCGTTGTGCGGCTCATAGTACGAGACGAGCCGTCGGCGGTCACGGTCGAGCCAGTGGCGGTTGGGCAGCAGGTGGTGGTGCTCGAAGCGGATCGCATCCGAGCGCGGGATGCCCAGGAAGTCCTCCACCTGCGCGAACACGCCCGGCGGGTCGGCGTACATGTCCTCCGACCGCAGGATCAGCAGCCGGGCCGGGTCGTGGTGCTCCAGCCAACGACGCACCTGCTCGTCGTAGCGTCCGCGGGCCAGGTAGCTGTGGTTGTCGTGGTGGAAGGAGTAGTAGGCGGGGTCGCGCAGCAGCCGCTCGACCTCGCCCTCGAGACGCACCTCCTCGGCGTCGAGGGCGGCGGCGAAGGTCTCCAGGTCCTCGGCGTCGCTGCCCCGGCGCTCCCGGTAGTTGGAGAACGCCCGCTCGACCGGGTCGCGCAGCAGCATGATCACCTTCGCCTCGGGCGCCGTCGCGGCCACGCGCTCCGGTGCCAGCGGGTGGAACATGTAGTAGGGCGAGGCCTCGCCGACGACGGGCCGGTAGCCCAGGTGCCGCTCGGCGCGGGCGACCGCGGCCCGCGTCGGGAAGTGGGAGCGGTACCACCGCTCACCGCGGGACCAGTTGATGTCGAAGTAGTGCGGGCTCTTGATCTGCTGCACCGCGGGGAACATCGGCAGGACGCCGGGGTGCTGCTGGAGCCACTTCCACAGGCTGGTGGTCCCGCCGCGCTTGCTGCCGGCGATCAGGAAGTCGGGCAGGACCCGGCGGCCGGCGGTGGCCACGGCGTAGCGGCGCACAGCACCCCGCGCAGCCGCCTTGAGCTGCGGCGGCACCCTGCCCTTGGCGGAGCGGAGCCGGTCGGGCACCTCGACGTGCCGCTGCGGCTCCCTCGGACCCGGCTGCGCGGGCGCGTCGGTGGTCTGGTCTGTCACTGGCCCTCCACGGAGCTCAGGGCGGGTTCACGGGGCGCCGGGCGGCGGCCCGAGGGCGGTGGGGACACGAGGGCGAGGGCACCCACGAGGCCGGCGACCATCGCCACGAAGGTCATCACGTAGGCGTTGCGCAGCGCGTAGTCGACGGTGAGGGTCGCCAGGACCACTCCGGCCGTGGTGCCCAGTCCCCAGGCCAGGAGGCCGGTGCGCACCTCCTCGCCGAAGGTGCCGCGGACCTTGCGGCGCTCCTGGCGGACGCGGTGCAGGCCGAGACCGAGGGCGACGGCCACCACCACGACGGCGACCGCACCGATGGCGCCCTCCTCGGCCAGGGTGGTGAGGAGCCCGTCGTGACCGTGCTCGACCGGGGCGGCCCAGATCGGGGAGGGCGGGGTGGCGTTGAGGCTGCGGTAGGCGCCGGGTCCCCAGCCCAGGAGAGGACGCTCCCAGAAGTAGCGCAGCGCCTCCGCCCAGATCTCCGGCCGCGTGTCGTCGGGGTTGACCGACCCCCGCAGCGAGTCGATCCGCGCGAGGACGGTGGAGAAGGGCAGCGCGACCCCGGCGGCCGAGGCGAGGACCAGCGGGACCAGCACCGCGGGCAGCAGGCGCGCGAGCACGAGACGGCGGAAGGTGCGGTTGAACAGCAGCACGACCGCACCGAGGCTGAACGCCAGCCAGGACAGTCGCGAGAACGAGAGCACCAGCGCCGCCACGCACCCGATGGACGCCAGGATGCCGGTGAGGCGCTGGAACCTCGACTGGGTCGTCACCGCGAGCGTGACCGCCAGGAAGAAGGTGACCGCGGTGTACATGCCGAGCTCGTTGGGGTCGGCGAAGGATCCGATCGCGCGCCCGCTGACGACGGCGCCGGCGAGCTGGGCCTGGACCTGGGACCCGCCGGCCATGGCGGGGACCGTGGCGCCGAAGGACCCCAGGGCGGTGCACGTGAGCAGGAAGCGCAGGTCGTCGGGGTCCCGGGCGACGAACAGGACGCAGCCGGCGTAGAGGACCGAGAACAGCGTGGTGATGGTGATGCCGGCGTAGTCGAGGAGGAAGGGGCTCAGCAGCGCGGAGACGAGCACCGACACGGCGTAGACGACGGTGCCGCCGACCGCGACGGCGGGGGCGCCGCGCAGCCTGCTCCAGTCGCGGCTGCCGCCGAGCGCCAGCCAGTTGACGGCCACCGCGCCCACGGCCACCAGCACGAGCACGTGCGCGTAGTTGAGCGAGCCCGGCACGCCGGGCAGCGGCGAGGGTCCGATGGCGGCGCCGAGCGGCACCACGGCCACCGCCCACAGCGGGCGGCGGGCGAGCACGGTCACCACCAGCGCCAGCACCGCGAGGACGGCCGGCAGCACGAGCCAGGTCAGGGTGACCACCTCCCGGCCGATCGCCCCGACCGGGCCGACCGGAGCACTCGCACCAACCGGGCCGCCGCGGTCTCGGCGGTGTCGAACAGCTGCGGTGCCAGGGCGAGCGCCTCGGCCCGCAGCGCGGTCGCGCGTGAGGGGTCCGCGAGCTCGCGGAGCGCGCTCGCGACCGAGGCGGGGTCGAGGGCGTCGACCACCAGGCCGCCACCGCGCCGCACGCGGGCGCCCACGGGGCCGCCGTCGTCGGGGGCGAGGACCGGCACGCCGGCGAGGGTGGCCTCCATCGCCGACATCCCGAAGCCCTCCCGGCCGGGCGTCCGGGGACCCGCCGGCCTGGTCAGCACGGCCAGCGCATCCGCACCCGACAGGGTCTCGGCGGCGTCGGAGACGTGGCCCGCGAGGTGCACGCGCCCGGCGACCCCGAGCTCGGCGGCCAGCGCGGTGAGCCGCTGCGCCTCGTCCGGCTCGGCGGGGTCCTCCCCGCCCATCACGAGCAGGTCCCACCCGGAGGCGTCGGGGTGCGCGAGCGCGCGGATCGCGGTGTCGATGCCCTTGTAGGGCGTGAAGCGGCTCAGCATCACCAGCAGGTGGTCGACCGGGCCGCCGACCAGCTGCTCGACCCGCTTGCGTGCCAGCTCGCGGGGGAGCGCCTGACCCACCGGCCGCGGCGGGTGGATGACCTCGACGTCGCGGCGCCGGGTCGCGCCGACCAGCTCCTCGGTGGTCGCCACGACCCGGTGGGCCACCCGCGCGACGACCGGCGTGACCCAGCGGTCGAAGCTGTGGTCGTGCTTGACCCACACCGTGGGCAGGCGCAGCAGCCGGGGCAGGGGTCCCAGCGCCACCTGGGCCTTGACGCCGTTGGCGAGCACCACGTCGGGGCGGCCGGCCCGGAGCGCCTGGCGCAGCGGGCGCCACGACCGCAGGACGTCGACCGGCCGACGTCCCACCGGCAGCACCCGCACGGGGATCCCGCGGCCCTCGAGCTCGGCGCGCAGGGGGCCGTCGCGCAGCAGCAGCGCCTGCACGTCGAGCTCGTCGGTCGCGTCGAGCAGCCGCAGCAGCCAGTACTCCGCCCCGCCGAGCTCGCCGAAGGGCGAGACCACGGTCACGCGCAGGCGCGCGTCCGCGGCCGCGGACCTGCGCGCCTCAGGCATGACCGAGCAGCTCGTCGTACAGCTCGAGGACCTGGTCGGCGGCTCGGGGCTGCAGGGCGAGGGCGTCGCCGTAGGCCCAGGCGGCCGACTCGGCCTCCTCCCGGGCGGCGCTGTCGGTGAGGACGGCGACGAGGGCGCCGGCGAGCGCACCCGCGTCCTCGACGGGCACGACGACGCGCGCGGGTCCCCAGCCGCCCTCGCGCACGCCTTCGAAGTCGCTGGCCACCACGACGCGTCCCAGGGCTCCCGCCTCCAGCGGCACCAGGCTCATCCCCTCGTAGCGCGAGGGACAGGTGACCACGTCCGAGGCGGCCATCCAGGCCACCGAGGTGTCCCGCGGGGTCGAGCCGAGGAAGCGCACGTGCGCGAGGTCGGCGGCCTGCTCGCGCAGCGCGGCCTCGTCCGGACCGGACCCGACCAGCACCAGCCGCGCTCCGGGCACCGCGGCGGTGACCGCCGGCCAGGCGCGGAGGAGCACGTCCTGGCCCTTCTGGCGGGCCAGGCGCGCGCAGCAGACCACCAGGAGCGTCTCGTCGGGCACCTCGAGGAGCTTGCGCGCCTGCGCGCGGTCGGCGGGCGCACCGGCCCGCAACCCCGCGACGTCGATGTCGTTGGCGATGAGGCGCAGGTCGCCGGTGATGCCGACCTCGCGGCCCTCGGCGCGCTCGGCCTCGCTGACGCAGCAGGTGACCGACCAGCGTGCCCCCAGGCGCTCCCAGGCCTGCGCGGCCCGTCGCGTCCGCCCCTCGGCGGCGAGCCACGACCAGGCGTGCGGGGTGTAGACCGTGGGCACCCGCCCACGCAGGACCAGGCGACCGGCCAGCCCCGCCTTGGCGCTGTGGAGGTGGACCAGGTCGGGCTCCCAGGCGCGCACCAGCCGGCGCAGCGCGGAGGTCTCGCGCGGCAGGGCGCGAGGGTCCGGCTCGCGTCGGGCCGGCCAGTCCAGGACCTCGACGCCCAGGTCCCGCATCATGGCCGCGAGCGTGCCGCCGGGGCAGGCCACCGCTACCTCCCAGCCGGCGCGCAGCTGGCTGCGGACGTAGTCGTCGACGACGTGCGGCACCCCCGTCTCGGTGGACTGGCTCACGTGGAGCACGCGGCGCCCGACGGGTGGGGAGGGCGCGCCACTCAGGTCCGCGCGGCGCGCGGTCTCCTCGCTCGGCAGCTCTCCCACCCCCTGGCCTCCCCGGGTCGTGCCTGCTGGTGCCCCCATGGTGCTTCCATGGTGTCTTCATGGTGCCCGTCGCGTGCCCACGCCTACCGTGTCACCTCAGCCCCGTCCGCCACGGCAGTCGCAGCAGCCCTGCCCAGTATGCCGAGGTCACCATGGTTATGCTGACGGTTCCACGAAGGTGGGACGGCGCCCGGGAGGACTGAGTGGACGACGCACGCGGGGCCGCGCCCCGTCGCACGCTCTGGACCGTCGTGGCCGTGGTCGGCCTCGTCGTGCTCACCGCCGGCCTGCTGCTCGGCGCGCGGCCCTCCGCCTACGTCTCCCGCACGGTCGTCAGCCTCGAGCCCCGAGCCTCCGACACCGTGCCTCCGGCCTCGACGATCACCCTGCTCGCTGCGCCCTACGCCGCCTACGCCGCGGCCGACAGCACCCTGGCCGACGTGGCGGACAGCGCCGGGATGTCCCTGGACGACGTGCGTTCCGGCGTCGCGGTCAGCCTCCCGGCCGGTTCGACCAACGTCGAGATCGACGTGACGATGTCCTCGCCCGCGGACGCGGTAGCGGTGGCCGGCAGGGTGGCGTCCAAGGTGGTCGGCTTCGCCGCGGCCGACTCGGTGCTGCGTCCCTCGATAGCGGTCCCGCCGAGCACCCCGGAGCAGACGCTGGTCTCGCGGGCACGGCCCGTCCTGGTCCCGCTCACCCTCGGCATCGGCGCGGCGCTGCTGGTCCTCGGCGCGGTCATGCTGGTGGTGCCGCTCGCGCGCCGGCGCAGCGACCGCGCACCGCGGGCGGCCACCGGTTCGTCCACCGCTCAGGGCGCCGAGACCCGGTAGACCGGGCTGCGACTCCCCTCGCTGCCCATCAGCACGTTCCCGCCACGGGCGAACTCGACCGACTCGCCCTGGGCCAGCGAGGGCTTGCTGCGGCGGACCGGCGACGTCCCGCCGATGGTCCGGTAGAAGTACACGGTGGAGTAGTCGACCAGCACGAACCGCTCGCCGTTGCGCGAGAACGACGCCCCGGTCACGACCGGCGGAGCCCACCCCACCCGCCGGAGCAGGTTGGTGCGGGTGCGCGACAGCCTCGCGGGGGCGCGGTAGACGGCGCCGCCGGAGGAGTCCTTGGTCACCACGAACACGCGCCCGTTGCCGGGACGGACCATGAGGGCCTCGGCGTCGTGCGGCCCGTCGGGGTAGCGCAGGTCGAACCGGGTGGCGGCCACCGAGCGGCTCGAGATGGTGCGCGGCTCGACGAACCGGTAGACCGACACGTGGTCGCGGGACCGGCCGTTGTCGCCGATGTCGGCCACCCACAGGTGGTGGCCAGGGCCGCTGGAGATGTCCTCCCAGTCCACGGCCTGTGCGCCCTTCAGGCGCAGCACGCCCCGGGTGCCGCCCTTGCGGTTCACCGCGAAGACGCGGGGCACGTCGCCGCTGTCGTTGTGGGTCCACAGGGTGGGCCGGGCGTAGGTGCTTCGGGCCAGGCCGGACGACTCGACGATGCGGTCGTCGAGGAGGCGCCGGTCCAGGGTCGTGGCCCGGCGGGCATCGGTCCCGGTCTGTGCTGGGGCGGGGGGAGTGGCGCCGAGCGTCACGAGGGCCGCCACGGGGGCGACGGCCAGGGACGTCACGGCGGCTCGGCGTGGTGCGCGCACGAGAAACCTTCCGAGAGGGGGTTCGACGACGGTCGAGCCTACGCGTCGGGCCCGTCGGGCCCGTCGGGCCCGTCGGGGAGGCCCTCGCCCTCCGCCTCGTCGCGGGTGGCCCACTCCAGCAGCGGCGCGAGGTCGAACACCGCCTCGTCGATGCCCTCGTGCAGGTCGCCCAGCCGGGCGAAGCGCTCCGGCACCGTCGCGATGGTCAGCTCGCGCGGCTCGACGTCGTCGACCTCGTCCCAGCGGATCGGCGTGGACACCGTGGCGTCGGCGTTGCCACGCACGGAGTAGGCCGCAGCGATCGTGTGGTCGCGGGCGTTCTGGTTGTAGTCCACGAACAGCGCGGCGGGGTCGCGGTCCTTGCGCCACCACGCGGTCGTCACGTCCCCCGGGGCGCGGCGCTCGACCTCTCGGGCGAAGGCCAGCGCGGCCCGGCGTACCTCGCCGTGGCCGTGGTCGGGACGCACGCGGACGTAGACGTGGAGGCCGTTGCCGCCGCTGGTCTTGGGCCAGCCGACGGCGCCGAGCTCGTCGAGCACCTCGTGCACGACGTGCGCCACGCGGCGCACGCGGTCGAAGTCGCACGCCGGCCCCGGGTCGAGGTCGATGCGCCACTCGTCGGGCTTCTCGGGGTCGTCGCGGCGGCTGTTCCAGGGGTGGAACTCCACCGTCGACATCTGCACCGCCCAGATCACCGCGCCCGGCTCCGTGACGCACAGCTCGTCGGCGGTCCGCCCGAAGCGCGGGAAGAACAGCTCGACGGTCTCCACCCAGGGCGGCGCGCCCTGGGGCAGGCGCTTCTGGTGGACCTTCGCGCCGGGCTCGCCGGTGACCCCCTTGGGGAAGCGGTGCAGCATGCACGGCCGATCGAGGAGCGCACGGACGATGCCGTCGCCGACCGCCAGGTAGTACTCGACCAGGTCGAGCTTGGTCCAGCCGTGCTCGGGGAAGTAGACCCGCTCGGGGTTGGTGACCTTGACCACGCGGCCCTCGACCTCGACCTCGACCGGCGTCCCGTGCGAGCCGGCCACGGTCAGCCCTGCGGGTCGGCGGCGTGGGCGTCCCGACCGTGGCTGCGCCGCTGCTCCTTCATCCGCGCCTCGTGGAGGTGCCGCACGCCCCCGGTCAGCTCGCGCGACTCCCGCTCCATGCCGCGGAAGAACTCGTAGTAGACCTCGTCGAACTCCTCGACGATCTGGAAGGTCCACCGCCCGTCGAGGACGTTGCGGCCCATCAGGTCGGTGAACAGACGCTCGGCGAACTCCTCGTGGCCGGCGTCGCGGAGCATCTCCGCGGCCTCCTCGACCAGGAAGTCCGCGCGGCCCATGAGCTGGTGGAAGGAGTACAGGTGGCCCTTGGCGCGCTCGATGTACTCGAAGGCCTCGGACAGCTTCCCGACCCCCTCGATGGTCCCCTCGGAGACGCCGTCGGGGGTCTGGTGCTCGCTGGCACGCACGGGCTCCGTCACGGGGGTCCTCCTCGAGATCGGGCCGCGGAGAGAGGGGCCGCGGGCCTGGTGGCACCACCGTAGACTGAGGGATCCAACCCCCCTCTCGTCGCGACGGGGGTCTGTCGTGCTGCGAGGAGGTCGTCGATGGGGCTGTCCGGTCTTGCCGAGTGGGTGCTCAGCGAGCCGGTCCTCGCCGGCGCGGTCGACGACGCCGCCGCGGCCCGCCGCCCCGCCCTCGACCTGACCGGCCCCGCGGCCCTGCGCCCGTTCGTGGTCAAGGGCCTCGTGGATGCCGGACGCACGGTGCTGGCGGTCACGGCGACCACCCGCGAGGCCGAGGACCTGGTGGAGTCGCTGGGCAGCCTGCTGGACCCGGACGGGGTCGCGGCCTACCCGTCGTGGGAGACGCTCCCGCACGAGCGGCTCTCCCCGCGCAGCGACACCGTGGGGCGCCGCCTGGCGGTGCTGCGCCGCCTGGTCCATCCGGGTGACGACGCCTCCAACGGCCCCCTGTCGGTCGTCGTCGCCCCGGTCCGGTCGATGCTGCAGCCGCAGGTCGCCGGCCTGGCCGACCTGGAGCCGGTCGAGCTGGTCACCGGCCGGCCGGCCGACCTCGACGACGTCGTCGCCCGGCTGGCCGCCGCGGCGTACACCCGCGTCGACCTGGTCGAGCGCCGGGGCGAGTTCGCCGTCCGCGGCGGGATCGTCGACGTCTTCCCCCCGACCGAGGAGCACCCGCTCCGCGTGGAGTTCTGGGGCGACGACGTGGAGGAGATCCGCGCGTTCGCCGTGGCGGACCAGCGCACGCTGGACAAGGTCGAGCGGCTGTGGGCGCCGCCCTGCCGCGAGCTGCTGCTCACCGACGACGTGCGCGAGCGTGCCCGGCGGCTCGGCGAGCAGCACCCGGTGCTGCGCGAGATCACCGACAAGATCGCCGAGGGCATCGCGGTCGAGGGCATGGAGTCGCTGGCTCCCGCCCTCGTCGACGAGATGGAGCTGCTGGTCGACCTGGTGCCGGCCCAGACCCACGTCGTGCTGATGGACCCCGAGCGGATCCGGAGCCGGGCGCACGACCTGGTCGCCACCAGCGACGAGTTCCTCGCCGCCTCGTGGGCCACCGCGGCCTCGGGCGGACAGGCGCCGATCGACCTCGGGGCGGCGTCCTACCGCGAGATCGGCGACGTCCGCGAGCACACGCTGGCCTCCGGTCGTGCGTGGTGGAGCCTGAGCCCGTTCGGCATCGACACCGACGACGTCGACCGGGCGACGAGCGGAGCGAGTGATGGGCCGGGACCGCTCCCGGACGCGCAGACCGTCGGCGTCGAGACCCGCACCGTCGGCTTCCGCCCCGCTGAGACCTACCACGGCGAGGTGGACCGCGCGGTCGCCGACATCCGCGCCTGGCTGGGGGCGGGTGGTCGCGTGGTCACCGTCTACGAGGGCCACGGTCCCGCCCAGCGGATGGTCGAGGTGCTCGCCGACGCCGACGTGCCGGCACGCTTCGTGGAGCACGTCGACTCGGCCGCGGAGGTCCCCACCGGCGTGGCGGTGGTGACCTGCGGGAGCCTGGCGCACGGCCTGGTCGACGACACCCGTCAGCTCGCCCTGGTCACCGGTGACGACATCGTCGGGCAGCGGTCCTCCACCAAGGACATGCGCAGGATGCCGGCGCGCCGCAAGAAGCAGATCGACCCGCTCGAGCTCAAGGCCGGCGACCACGTCGTCCACGAGCAGCACGGCGTGGGGCGCTACGTCGAGATGAAGCAGCGGGTCGTGCAGGGCGCGACCCGCGAGTACCTCGTCCTGGAGTACGGCGCCTCCAAGCGCGGGGCGGCCCCCGACCGGCTCTACGTCCCCACCGACCAGCTCGACCAGGTGACCAGGTACGTCGGCGGCGACATGCCGAGCCTGGACCGGCTGGGCGGCGCCGACTGGGCCAAGCGCAAGGGCCGCGCCAAGAAGGCGGTGCGCCAGATCGCCGCCGAGCTGATCAAGCTCTACGCCGCACGGCAGGCCACCCGTGGCTACAGGTACGGCCCCGACTCCCCGTGGCAGCGCGAGCTCGAGGACGCCTTCCCGTTCACCGAGACCCCCGACCAGCTGAGCACGGTCGAGGAGGTCAAGCGCGACATGGAGCGCGAGGTCCCGATGGACCGGCTGGTGTGCGGCGACGTCGGCTACGGCAAGACCGAGATCGCGGTGCGCGCGGCGTTCAAGGCGGTCACCGAGGGCAAGCAGGTCGCGGTCCTGGTGCCGACCACGCTCCTGGTGCAGCAGCACTTCTCCACCTTCGCCGAGCGGATGACCGGCTTCCCGGTCAACCTCAGGGGCCTGAGCCGCTTCCAGACCGACAAGGAGGCGAAGGCGGTCATCGAGGGGCTGAAGGACGGGTCGGTCGACATCGTCATCGGCACCCACCGCCTGCTCAACCCCGACATCGTCTTCAAGGACCTCGGTCTGGTCATCGTCGACGAGGAGCAGCGCTTCGGCGTCGAGCACAAGGAGCAGCTCAAGCGGCTGCGCACGGCGGTCGACGTGCTCGCGATGTCGGCGACACCGATCCCGCGCACGCTGGAGATGGCGGTGACCGGCATCCGGGAGATGTCGACGATCACGACGCCGCCGGAGGAGCGCCACCCGGTGCTCAGCTATGTCGGGGCCTACGAGGACCGGCAGGTGGTGGCGGCGATCCGGCGCGAGCTGTTGCGCGAGGGCCAGGTGTTCTTCATCCACAACCGGGTGCAGTCGATCGAGAAGGCTGCGGCGCGGATCCGCGAGCTCGTCCCCGAGGCGAGGGTGACCACGGCCCACGGTCAGATGGGGGAGCACGCGCTCGAGCAGGTGATGGTCGACTTCTGGGAGAAGAAGTACGACGTGCTCGTGTGCACCACGATCGTGGAGTCCGGGCTCGACGTGTCCAACGCCAACACGATGGTGATCGAGCGCGCCGACGCCCTGGGCCTCAGCCAGCTGCACCAGCTGCGGGGCCGGGTCGGCCGGAGCCGCGAGCGCGCCTACGCCTACTTCCTCTACCCCCCGGAGAAGCCGCTGACCGAGACCGCCCACGAGCGGCTCGCGACGATCGCCCAGCACTCCGACCTCGGTGGCGGCATGGCGATCGCGATGAAGGACCTCGAGATCCGCGGCGCGGGCAACCTGCTGGGCGGTGAGCAGAGCGGCCACATCGCCGACGTCGGCTTCGACCTCTACGTCCGGCTGGTCGGCGAGGCGGTCAACGAGTTCAAGGGCGACGGCGCCCCGGAGCTGGCCGAGATGCGCATCGAGCTGCCCGTGGACGCCCACCTCCCGCACGACTACGTGCCGAGCGAGCGGCTGCGGCTGGAGATGTACAAGCGGCTGGCCGAGGTGCGCTCCGACGAGGACGTCGACGCGCTGCTGGAGGAGCTGCGCGACCGGTACGGCGACCCGCCGGCGGCCGTCGGGAGCCTGCTCGACGTGGCGCGCTTCCGCGCCCGCTGCCGCCAGGCGGGGCTGACCGACGTGACGGTGCAGGGCACCAACGTGCGCTTCGCGCCGGTCGACCTGCCGGAGTCGGCGCGGCTGCGGCTGCAGCGGCTCTACCCCCGCAGCCTGGTCAAGGAGGGCGCCCGTACGATCTTGGTGCCGCGGCCCCGGACTCGTCCGGTGGGCGGGGAGCCGATCCGCGACGCCGAGCTGCTCGCCTGGTGCCGCGAGGTGGTCGACTCGGTGCTCGACCGGCCGGCCGTGGCGGCAGCGTCCGCGACGCCGGGCGCCTGAGACTTGTGGACGGCCGACCTGCGGACCAGGCAGAGCGGTTGCAGACGAAGGAGAGTGCCACCATGCCCCACCCCTACCGTCGCGTCCTCGCGCTCGGCACGGCCGTCGTGCTCTCGCTGTCCCTCGCCGCGTGCGGCGACGGCGTCGGCCCGGGCGAGGCCGCCGAGATCGACGGCAGGGCGATCAGCGTGGAGCGGGTCGACGACCTGGCCCGCATCATCTGTGCGACCCAGGGCGGCCAGCAGGGCGGGGGAGAGGCCACGCCGACGGCGTCGGTGCGCGCCCTCGCGCTCAACGTGCTGCTCGGCATCCGGATCGGCGAGGGTGTCGGTGACCTGGGCTCGGTGGACCAGCAGCAGGTCAGCCAGAGCCTCCAGCAGGCCGCCCAGGCGCGCGCGCTCGTCGACGAGGGCGACCGCGAGCTGTTCGACCAGGTCGTCGCCGACGCCACGCGCGCCCAGCTGGCGGTCAACCAGGAGGCGGCCAAGGCGGTCCAGGCCTCGGGTGGGGACCCCACGGACCAGAACGCGCTCAACGCCGAGGCCGCCAAGCTCCAGGCCGACTACCTGGCGGACGCCGACGTGAAGGTCTCCCCGCGCTTCGGCGAGATCCGCAACGGGCAGCTGATCGCGGGCAGCGGCTCGCTGTCGGTGCCGGTCTCGAAGGAGGCGCTGGCGTTCAAGGGCGGCTCGACCGACGACCCGTTCGGGACGGGCAGCACCGCCGACGTCCCCGCCTCGCAGCGCTGCTCCTGACGGTGGAGCCCCGCCCGGTGGACGACCCGGTCGAGCCCCCGGCCCTCCTGCGGCTGGCCGAGGTGATGGACCGGCTGCGGACCGAGTGTCCCTGGGACCGTGAGCAGACCCACGCCACGCTCACCCGCTACCTGCTGGAGGAGACCCACGAGGTGCTGGAGGCGATCGACTCCGGCGACCTCGACCACCTGCGCGAGGAGCTCGGGGACCTGCTCATGCAGGTGTACTTCCACGCGCGCATCGCCCAGGAGACACCGCGCGAGCAGGGCGGCTTCGACCTCGAGGACGTCGCTGCGGGCATTGCCGACAAGCTCGTGCGCCGGCACCCGCACGTGTTCGCGGGGGTCGAGGTCGCCGACGCCGGCGAGGTCGAGCGCAACTGGGAGGCGATCAAGGCCCAGGAGAAGCAGCGCACCGGCCCGACCGAGGGCATCCCCGCCTCGCTCCCGGCGCTGGCCTACGCCGACAAGGTGCTGGGCCGGCTGCAGCGCAGCGGCCCCGGGCCGGTGCTGCCGGACGGTGGGGGCGTGGGCGCCCGGTTGCTGGCGCTCGTCGCCGAGGCGCGGGCGGAGGGCCTGGATCCTGAGACGGAGCTGAGAGTGGCGGTGCGGGAGCTCCTCGCGGACCGCTAGGGGTCCAGGATGTGCCCATGCTCGGGACCCGCGCCTGCTCGGCCCTCCTCCACCCCGTCCTCCTCCCGGTGATCGCGCTGGTCCTCGGCGTCCTCGGGGTGCTGACGGTCCTGACGACCCCGGCCGACGCGGCGACGGGACCGACGCTGGTCCTGACCGGCCCGGCGACCGCACGGCGCGGGTCCGAGGTCACCCTCACCGCCACCCTCACGGGCGCGGGGGGCAGTCCGCTCGCCGACGAGACGGTGCGGTTCGAGACCCCCGACGGGACGGGGGGCTGGACGCCGCTGACGCCGCAGTCCACCGCGGCGACGGGCCCCGACGGGACCGCCGCGCTCGCCGCCACCCTCACCGGCTCGACGACCTACCGCGCGGTGCGCGACGCGGTGGGCGACGGCACGGGCGACGGTGCCGCCGCGGTCTCCCCGGAGATCACGGTCCGCGCCTACGACGCCGCGACCTCGCTGGTCCTCGCCGGCCCGGCCTCGGGCTACGTCGACGCCGGCCGCACGCTGACCGCCACGCTGACCCGCCAGGACACCGGGGGACCGGTCGCGGGGGAACAGGTCCTGCTGCAGCGCCGCGTGGACGGCGCCTGGCGCGCCGTGCGCACGGTGGCCACCGACCAGGCCGGCGCCGCGTCGTGGTCGGTGAAGGTGCTCCCGTCGGACGACACCTTCCGGGCCGTGTACGCCGGCCGCTACGACCCGGCGGAGGGGGTCGACGCGCTGCGCGCCTCGACCAGCGAGCCGGTCTCGGTCGTGCCGCTCAAGCGCTCCACGGTGCTGGACCTCACCGGGCCGCGCCGGGTGGTCGACGAGACCTCGGTGTCGCTGCGGCTGAGCTGGAGGGCGGGCAACGGCGCACCCGTGCCGGGCTCCGTGGTGGTCCAGCGTCGCCTCGCGGGCGGGAGCTGGACGCGCTACGCCACTCTCGCGCTGGGGGGCGACGGCGTGGCAAGGCTGCGCGTCCGCCCCCGGGTCGACACCCGCTGGCGGGCGGTCGGTGCCGCGGGGCGCTGGTGGAAGGCCGACACCTCGCCGGTGCTGAGGATCGACAACGTGCCGCCGGGCCGGCCCGTGGCCTACCCCCGGAGCGCGCCCCGGCCGTCGATCACCGTTCCCAGGAACACCCGTGCCCGCGGCGCCGGGCCCAACGCGAGGATCAGCCGGATCAGCGACGCCGTGTGGCGCTCGATGGTCGGGCGCACCTGGCACGCGGGCTGCCCGGTCGGGCGCAGCCAGCTGCGGGTCGTGCGGGTCAACTACTGGGGCTACGACGGCTACCGCTACCGCGGCGAGATCGTGCTGCGCGACTCGGTCGCCCGGCGGGGGGCGGGCCTGTTCGCCTCGATGTACCGCCAGCAGCTGCCGATCTGGCGGATGTACCGCGTCGACCGGTTCGGCTGGAGCGCCTACCTCCACGGTGGCAACGACTACCGGTCGATGCGCGCGGGCAACACCTCGGGCTTCAACTGCCGGGGGGTCACCGGCAACCCGGGCGTCCCGTCGCCGCACTCCTACGGCCGCTCGATCGACCTCAACACCTGGGAGAACCCCTACCGCTCCAGGCGCGGGCTGGTGCCCAACTCGTGGTGGCAGTACCACTCCCACCCGCGCATCGCCTGGCGCTCCCGCTCGCACCCGGTCGTGCGCACGATGGCCGCCTACGGCTTCCGGTGGACCTACGGCCTGGGCGACACCCAGCACTTCGACGGCTGAGGGTGGGTCACGCCCGGGCTCGGGCCCCCGCGCGGTCTAGGCTGAGACGGACGAGACGCACGCAAGACAGCAGGGAGCACACCACCGTGGCGGCGATCGAAGCAGTTGGAGCCCGCGAGATCCTCGACTCCCGAGGGAACCCCACCGTCGAGGTCGAGGTCGCGCTCGACGACGGCACGGTCAGCCGGGCCGCGGTCCCCTCCGGTGCCTCCACCGGCGCCTTCGAGGCGGTCGAGCTGCGCGACGGCGGCGACCGCTACGCCGGCAAGGGCGTCGACCAAGGCGGTCGACGCGGTCCTGGACGTGATCGGTCCCGAGCTGGTCGGCTTCGAGGCCTCCGAGCAGCGGCTGGTCGACCAGGCGCTCCTGGACCTCGACGGCACCGACAACAAGGCCAAGCTGGGCGCCAACGCCATCCTCGGCGTCTCCCTCGCCGTGGCCCGGGCCGCGGCCGACTCCGCGCGAGCTGCCGCTGTTCCGCTACGTCGGCGGGCCCAACGCCCACGTCCTGCCGGTGCCGATGATGAACATCCTCAACGGCGGCTCGCACGCCGACTCCAACGTCGACGTCCAGGAGTTCATGATCGCCCCGATCGGTGCGCCGACGTTCCGCGAGGCGCTGCGCCAGGGCGCGGAGGTCTACCACGCGCTCAAGTCCGTGCTGAAGCAGCGCGGGCTCGCGCACCGGCCTCGGCGACGAGGGCGGCTTCGCGCCCGACCTCGGCTCCAACCGCGCGGCCCTCGACCTGATCGCCGAGGCCGTCTCGGCCGGCGGGCCTCGGGCTCGGCACGACATCGTGCTGGCGATGGACGTCGCGGCCACGGAGTTCTACTCCGACGGCGCCTACTCCTTCGAGGGCGGCCGCAAGTCGGCCGAGGAGATGCAGCACCTACTACGCCGAGCTGGTCGTCGGCCTACCCGATCGTCTCCATCGAGGACCCGCTGGACGAGGACGACTGGGACGGCTGGAAGGCCATGACCGACGAGCTCGGCGACCCGGATCCAGATCGTCGGCGACGACCTGTTCGTCACCAACGTCGAGCGCCTGCAGCGCGGCATCTCCGAGTGGCCAGGCCAACGCGCTGCTGGTCAAGGTCAACCAGATCGGCTCGCTGACCGAGACCCTCGACTCGGTCGACCTGGCCCACCGCAACGGCTTCCGCTGCATGATGAGCCACCGCTCCGGCGAGACCGAGGACACCACGATCGCCGACCTCGCGGTCGCGACCAACTGCGGCCAGATCAAGACCGGCGCGCCCGCGCGGTCCGAGCGGGTGGCGAAGTACAACCAGCTCCTCCGCATCGAGGAGGAGCTGGACGACGCCGCCCGCTACGCCGGCCGCTCCGCCTTCCCGCGCTACGCGGCGGGCTGACCCCGGCTCCCCATGGCTCAGCGTCGAGGCTCCTCCGTCCGCCGACCCGGTGACCTGGGTCGCGGCGGTCGCGCGCGCCCGACCGGCCGTCCCGGCACTCCCGCCGGGACGCGGGCCGGGCAGGCCCTGCGCCGCGGAGGCGCCGAGGTGGTGGCGCTGCGGTCACGGCTGACCGGCCGCGCCGCGGTGCTGGTGCTGGTGGTCTGCCGCGCTGCTGGTCTCCTACGCCTCGAGCCTGCGGGCCTACCTCGACCAGCGCAGCCACATCGCACGCGCTGCAGCAGAGCATCAGCGACTCGCGCCGCGAGATCGCCGCGCTGGAGCGGGAGAAGAAGCGCTGGGACGACCCCGCCTACGTCGTGGCCCAGGCCCGCGCCCGCTTCGCCTTCGGCTTCCCCGGTGAGATCGGCTACCAGGTCCTCGACGAGCGACGGCACGCCGCTCGACCCGGACGCCACCCTCGACCAGCCGGCCGCCGACCCCGGCGACGGCCGCCCCGAGTGGTGGGAGTCGACGCTGGACAGCCTCGACGCCGCCGAGCGCCCCGCGCGGGAGCCGCGGGCGCCGTCCGACCGATCAAGGCGCCGCCGGGCGACGCGCTGAAGGGCTCCGGGGGCGGCTGAGTGGGTGAGCACTGACCCCGCACGACGAGGCCGTGGTCGCCGCCCAGCTCGGACGCACCCCGCGTGCGCATCCACGAGGTCGGCCACCGCTGCCCGTGCGGCAACCCCGACGTGGTGACCACCGAGCCCCGGCTGCCCGGACGGCACGCCGTTCCCGACCACCTTCTACCTCACCTGCCCCCGGGCGGCCTCGCTGATCGGCACCCTCGAGGGCTCGGGCCTGATGGCGCGAGATGACCGAGCGGCTGCGCGACCGACCCGGCGCTCGCCGCGGCGTACGCCGCGCGCGCACGAGCGCTACCTCGAGGCGCGTGCGCCGAGCTCGGCCAGCGTGCCGGAGATCGAGGGCGTCTCCGCCGGCGGGATGCCCGACCGGGTCAAGTGCCTGCACGTCCTGGCCGGCCAGGCGCTCGCCCAGGGCCCGGGCGTCAACCCGCTCGGCGACGAGGTGCTCGAGCGGCTGGGCGCCTGGTGGGCCCCGGTCCCTGCGTGGACGCCCGCCGTGCCGCCTGCTCGCGCGAGCCGGTCCGTGACGTCGCGCGGCCGGCATCGACTGCGGCACCAACACGTCAAGCTGCTGGTCGCCGACCTCGACCCGCGACCGGCGACGAGCGCGAGCTGGTCCGCGAGGCCCGCATGGTGCGGCTCGGCCAGGGCGTCGACGCCACCGGCCGGCTGCTCCGACGAGGCGCTGGAGCGGGTGTTCGCCGCGGTCGAGGAGTACGCCGGCCTCGTCGCGCGCGCACGACGTGCACGCGGCTGCGCTTCTGCGCCACCTCGGCGGCGCGGGACGCCACGCAACGCCGACGTGTTCGTCGCCGGGGTGCGCGCAGCGGCTCGGGGTCGACCCCGGAGGTGCTGTCGCGGTGCCGAGGAGGCCGCGCTGTCCTTCGCCGGCGCCACCCGCGGGCCTCGGCGACGTCGACCGCGCCCGGTGCTCGTGGTGGACATCGGCGGCGGCTCCACCGAGCTGGTGCTCGGCGACGCGGCGACGGCAGGCCGCACGGCCGGCGCACTCCCTGGACATCGGCTCGGTGCGGCTGACCGAGCGGTTCCTGACTCCGGACCCGCCCGACGGCCGAGAGGTGGCGCGCCGTGCGCGGCCATCGACGAGGCGCTCGACACGCTGCCCGGCGCACGGCGTCGACCTCGGCGTCGGCCCGCACCGTGGTCGCGGTCTCCGGCACCGGGCTGACCGTCGCGGCCGCGGTGCTCGACCTGCCCGGGCTCGACCGCGACGCGCGTCGACCGGCCGGTCGTGCGCGATCGCCGACGTCGCACGACGCCGCCGACGCGGCTGGCCGGCGATGACGCGTCGGCCGAGCGCCGCGCCCTGCCCTACATGCACCCCGGCCGGGCCGACGTGATCGGCGCCGGGGCGCTGATCCTCGACCGGGTCCTGGCGCGGGTCCCGGTCGACGAGCTGCACGGTCTCGGTCAGCGACATCCTCGACGGCATCGCCTGGTCGGCGTGACCGTGAGCCCGGCGACCTGCTGCCGCACCCGGTGACCGGCGAGCCGTTCGGCGTCGCCGGTGCCCGCCCGGCACCGGGTGGCCCGACGACCCGGCCGCGGCCGGCACGCCGGTCGCGCACGACGCCGACGGACGTCGCCCGGCTCGCCGGCCGATGCCGGCCTCGACGGAGCTGACGCCCGGGTGTCGGTGTGCCGCGCCTGCCCGCGGCTGGTCGCCTGGCGCGAGGACGTCGCCGAGGCCAAGCGGGCGTCGTTCGCCGAGGAGCCCTACTGGGGCCGGCCGATCGCCGGCTGGGGCGACGCCGAGCGCCGGCGGTGCTGGTCGCTGGGGCTGGCACCCGCCGCGCACGGCGGCAACCGCACCGGACGCATCTTCACCGGCGACCGCTCCGGGCGACTGGCTGTTCGCCGCGCTGCACCGCGCGGGCCTCGCCGCGCAGGCGACCTCGCGTCCACGCCGGCGACGGCCAGCGGCTGCTCGAGCACCCGGATGGTCGCGGCGGTGCGGTGCGCCCCGCCGGCCAACAAGCCGACGCCGCAGGAGCGCGACACCTGCGCGCCGTGGCTGCGACCGCGAGCTGCGAGCTGCGTCGCTCCCTCGGTGCGGGTGGTGGTCTGCCTCGGCTCGTTCGGCGTGGGACGCCGCGCTCGCGGCCCTCCGGCGCGCTCGGGCACGCCGTGCCCCGGCCCAAGCCGCGGTTCGGCCACGGCGCGGAGGCGGTGCTGGCCCGCCGGGGACCGGCGCGGCGGCGGCTGCACCTGCTCGGCTGCTACCACCCCAGCCAGCAGAACACCTTCACCGGCAAGCTGACCGAGCCGATGCTGGACGCCGTGCTGGCGCGGGCCCGGGCGCTGGCCGGTCTGGACTAGCGTGCGGGTGCCGCCCCCGTAGCCCAACGGCAGAGGCAGAGGTCTTAAACACCTCGCAGTGTGGGTTCGAGTCCCACCGGGGGCACATGACGCGATCACTCGTCCTCGCCCTGTCGGGCACCGACCGCCTGGTCCCTGACGCGCTGCTGGCTGCGGCTACGGCCCACGGCGCGCGCACCGTGCAGCTCAACCTCAGCGACGAGGCGGTGGCGGCGGGGCTGCGGCTCAGCGTCCTCGACCCGCCCGCCGAGGCGTTCGTGACCGTCTCCGGTGAGGACCTCGACGCCACGTCCCTCACCGCTGCCCTCGCCGAGCTGTGCGCGACCGTGCGCGGGTGGTGGGCCGAGACCGAGGAGCCGCTGCCCCCGCGGCAGGTGCCCGACGGGGAGCGCCTCGAGGCGCTGGCCAACGTCGCGGTGCTGCGACTCCCCGCGGACCAGGACGCGGGGGAGTGGGTGCGGTTCTGGAAGGACCACCACACCGCCGTCGCGATCGAGACCCAGGGCACCTTCGGCTACGTCCAGCACCGGGTGACCGAGGCGCTGCCCGGCAGCCCCGAGGTGGTGGCCGTGGTCGAGGAGCACTTCCCGATGGCCGCGCTCACCGACCTGCACGCGGCGTACGGCAGCGGCGGGGACGACGCCGAGCTCGGCCGGCGGCTGGAGCGGCTGATGGCCTCGGTCTCACGTCTCGGGGCCGATCGCGACCTCGACCTGGTGCCCACCAGCCGCTACCGGTGGACCGTCGGTCCGGTCGCCCGGACCGCCGAGCCCTAGCCGCGCCCACGCCGCGTCGATGCCGGTTCGACCGCGCCGGCGGTAGGCCGCCCGGGCGGCCGGGAGCAGCCGGACACGCTCGGGCAGCAGCGGCCAGGTGCGCCGGACCACCGCGCGGAAGGCGTCGAACCCCGCCTGGTGCGCGGGGGTCCAGGTGAACCCGCACCGCTCGCGCACCCGCGGCGGCAGCGCTCCCACGGCGACGTCGCGGGCCGCGAGGCCGCCGGCCCGGGTCGCGGCCACCCACAGCGGCCGGGGCAGCCACTCCTGGCGCATCGACCAGGGCCGGTTCATGAAGTCCACGAGCCCCTGCGCGGCCGGGGTCACCTCGAGGACGTGCTCGACGTGGTGGTCCCAGTACTCCACGAACGCCTCGTAGGTCGGGGGCGCGACCCGCGCGCTCAGGCCGTAGGCGCGCCACCACTCCAGCGTCTCGAGGTAGTACGCCGACCGGCGGGCGTGGTCCATGCTGCGGCCGCCGAACAGGTCGTCGACGCGGAAGGCGACGTCGACGAAGGTGGCGTGGGCCCAGAAGAACGTCTCGGGGTCGAGGGCGTGGTAGCGCTCGCCCCCGTGCGAGGCGGGCATCCGGCCCTTGATGTCGCGGTGCACGTCGCGCACGAGGTGGGCCTGCTCGGGCCGCAGGTCGCCGTCGAAGATGATCGAGACGATCTGGGGGACCGAGCGCAGCAGCCGGTCGAGCGGCTCGTCGTAGAACGCCGAGTGCTGCTCGACCCCGCGTCCCAGCGGCGGGTGCATCAGCTGCAGCAGGCCGGTGGTGCCGGCGCACAGGAAGCCCAGCCGGTCGCCGTACGACTCGTAGAGCACCGATCCCGGTCCGAAGGCCATCGGAGCCACCCCCAACTGATCGACCATGTTGTCAGTTGAGCAAGCGTAGCCCTCAGGGCTCCTCGCGGGTGAGCTCCACCTCGATGTCCTCGACCTCGCACCCGAGCAGCTGCAACGCCTTGACCGCCGCCAGGGCCAGGCGGGGTGCGCCGACCAGTGGGGCCTCGCGCTGGAACGTGGTGAGCTCGGGCAGCCACGGCCTCTCCCAGCCCTGCCGCAGCAGCGCCGCCTCGGTCTCCTCGCTCATCTCCCACTCCCCACCGAGGCGGGTGGAGCCGACGCACTCGGCGACCAGCGCGGTCTGCGCCGCCGTGACCTGGACCCAGCGCCGTGGCCCCGGCGGTGGTGGCTTGGGCCCGAACAGCCGCTTCCTCGGCGTCTCCCGCCGCTCGCCGATCACCAGCGCGTCGTGCAGGTCGAGGGCCAGGATCGCCCCGGTCAGCCGGCGGTTGAGGTCGTCCCAGGTGCCGCGCACGCCCGGCTCAGCCCAGTCCGGGGGAGGACTGCAGGAGCTTCTTCTTCTCCGCCTCCACGTCGTAGTCGGGGTCCGGCCAGTCCAGCCCGATCGTGCGCAGGGTCTCCAGGAGCAGGTGGGCGACGGCCAGCTTGCGGTACCACTTGCGGTGCGCGGGGACCACGTGCCACGGCGCCGCGTCGGTGTTGGTGCGCTCGATCGCGATCTCGTAGGCCTGCATGTAGGCGTCCCAGTGCTCGCGTTCCTCGAGGTCGGCGGGGTTGTACTTCCACCACTTCGTCGGGTCCTCGAGCCGCTCGAGCAGCCGCTCGGCCTGGCGCTCCTTGGAGGCGTGCAGCATCACCTTGAGGATCGTGTAGCCGGAGTCGACCAGCTCGGCCTCGAAGTCGTTGATCGCGCCGTAGCGCCGCTCGATCTCCTTCTTCGGCGCCAGCTCGTGCACCCGGCCGATGAGCACGTCCTCGTAGTGCGACCGGTCGAAGACGCCGATCATCCCCGGGCCGGGAAGCGCATTGCGGATGCGCCAGAGGAAGTCGTGGCGCGCTCCTCCTCGGTCGGCTTCTTGAACGACCGGATGTGCAGCCCCTGCGGCTCCATCAGCCCCGCGGCGTCCTTGACGATGCCGCCCTTGCCGCAGGTGTCCATGCCCTGGAGCACGAGCGAGGACGCGCCGGTCGTCGTCGCCCTCGACGCCGTGGGCGAACAGGCGCTCCTGGAGGTCGGCCATCTCGGGCGCGAGCACGTCGAGCGCCTCCTTGCCGGCGGCCTTCTCGTCGGGGTCCCAGCAGGGGGTGGCCCTGGTGTCGTAGCCGGCCAGGTCGACCGGACCGGGCAGCACCCGCAGCTCCTCGCGAAATCCCATGCGAGGTACCTACCACGGGCGCGCGCTGCCGAACCGGTTGCCGGCGGGTCGGAGGGGGTACGACGCCCGCGGGTCGGGCCGGCAGCACCCACGCGACAGGAGAGGCAGGGACCGCGATGACCGCCGAGACGGACGACCAGGTGGACGAGGTCTGGGACGACTGGAAGGACGCGGTCAACATGACCGCCTCCGAGCTGGAGAAGTGGCTCGAGACCGACGAGTCCAGGTCGGTCGGTGACTCCTCCGGGGGCGGCGAGGCCACCGGCCACAGGAGCGGTCGCCGCATCGTGGAGATCCTGCGGACCAACAAGGGTGACCTGACCGACGACGACGCCGCCCACATGCGCAAGGTGGTGGGCTACGTCCACCGGCACACCGCGCAGCGGCCGTCGGGCGACGTGGAAGGGACCGACTGGGCCTTCTCGCTGAAGAACTGGGGACACGACCCAACCAAGGGCTGAGCAGCGCCGATCGGCGGCCGCGCCTGGCTAGCCTGCCCTTGTGATCAAGTACCTCGGCTCCAAGCGCACGCTGGTGCCGGTGCTCGGGGAGATCGCCACCGCCGTCGAGGCGCGCACCGCCCTGGACCTGTTCACCGGCACCACGCGCGTGGCCCAGGAGTTCAAGCGCCGCGGCGTGGAGGTGGTGGCCAACGACCGCGCCGCCTACAGCGCCGTGCTCAGCGACTGCTTCGTCGCCACGGACGCCGACACCGTCGACCTGGCTGCTCTCGACGAGGCACTGGCGCACCTCGACGCGCTGCCGGGGCAGCCGGGCTACGTCACCGAGACCTTCTGCCACCAGGCGCGCTACTTCCAGCCGCACAACGGCGCGCGCATCGACGCGGTGCGTCACGCGCTCGCGACCGAGCTGGCCGACCACCCGCTGTGGCCGGTCCTGATGACCAGCCTGCTGGTCGCGGCGGACCGGGTGGACTCCACCACCGGCGTCCAGATGGCCTACCTGAAGCAGTGGGCGCCGCGGAGCTACCGCGACCTACGGCTGGTCCGGCCCGACCTGCTCCCCGGCCCCGGGCGGACCCTGCGGCTGGAGGCGCGGGAGGCGGTGGACGCCGCCGGCCCGGTCGACCTGGCCTACCTCGACCCGCCCTACAACCAGCACCGCTACGAGACCAACTACCACGTCTGGGAGACCCTCGTCCGCGGTGACGAGCCCGACCACTACGGCGTCGCCTGCAAGCGCGTCGACAGCCGCGACCTGGACCTCAAGAGCGTGTTCAACGTCAAGCGCGCGATGCCCGCGGCCCTCGCCGACGTCGTGGCCCGCGTGCGCGCCGAGGTCGTGGTGGTCTCGTGCAGCGACGAGTCGTGGGTCTGCGCCGCCGACATCGCCGAGTGGCTCGGGGCCGCCGGACACGAGCGCGTGGCCTCGCTGGCCTTCGACGCCCGGCGCTACGTCGGCGCGCAGATCGGGGTCTTCAACGGAGCGGGGGAGCGGGTCGGGCGGGCCGGCCGCCTGCGCAACGTCGAGCACCTCCTCGTCGCCGGGCCCGCCGACCGGGTCGAGGCCGCGCTCGTCGCGGTGGAGGGCGGGGTCTTCCCGGCCCACGTCCCCGTCCTCACCCGGTGACCGGGCCCGCCCGGGTCACACCGCCGCGACGTACATCCACCGCCCGCCGCGCCGCTCGAACGCGCTGACCTCGTGCAGCGAGCCGCGCGGCGAGTCGTGCTCGGCGCGGAACTCCACCACCCCGTTGTCGTCCTGCGGCCCACCGGCCTCGGTCCGCAGCACGGTGAGCCGCCGCCAGCGGGGTCCGGCCGTGAGGGCCTCACGCGCCGGGCGGGTGCGCGGGTGCCAGGTGCGCCAGAGGTGGTCGAGGTCCCCGACGGCGTACGCCGTGTAGCGCGAGCGCATCAGCTCCTCGGCGGTCGCGGCCTGCCGCTCGCCGCGCAGCAGCGGGCCGCAGCAGGCGTCGTACGCGTCGTGGTGGAGGCCGCCGCAGGGGCATGGTCCGGAGCCGAGCACGTCTCCCAGGCTAGGCGCCGAGGGGTGTGGGAAGGTGACGCCATGAGCACGACGAGCCTGACGATCGGTCTCGACGTGGGCGGCACCAAGATCGCCGCCGGGGTCGTCGACCCGTCCGGCCGCGTGGTGCGGCAGGTCCGGCTCGACTCGCCCAAGACCGACCCGGTGGAGCTCGGCGACGCCCTCGTGGAGGCCGTGCAGACCCTACGGCAGGGCCTGGAGGTCCACGCCGTCGGCGTCGGTGCTGCGGGCTTCGTCTCCTCCGACCGCGACCACGTCTTCTTCGCCCCGCACCTGGAGTGGGGGGACGAGGGCGTGGGCACCCGCCTGTCCCGCACGGTCGGCCTCCCGGTCGTGGTGGAGAACGACGCCAACGTCGCCGCCTGGGCGGAGCGCACCTACGGCGCCGGGCAGGGGCACCGCGACCAGCTGATGGTGGCCGTGGGCACCGGCATCGGCGGGGGGATCATCCTCGACGACCGGCTGCACCGCGGCGGGCACGGCGTGGCGGCGGAGATCGGCCACCTCACCCTCGTCGAGGACGGCCGGCTGTGCGAGTGCGGGCGCCTGGGCTGCTGGGAGGAGTACGCCTCCGGCTCGTCCCTGGTCCGCTACGCCAAGGAGGCCGCGGCCCGGGGCGAGGCACCCCGGCTGCTCGAACGGGCCGGCAGCGTCGTGGGCATCACCGGCGCGATGGTCACCGACGTCGCCCGCGAGGGCGGCGAGGACGCGCTCGGGCTGTTCGCGCTCCTTGGCCACCACCTGGCTGCCGGCATGTCGACCCTCATCGCGGTGCTCGACCCCACCCTGATCGTGCTCGGCGGCGGGGTCAGCGAGGCCGGCGACCTGCTGCTGCAGCCGACGCGCGCGGCGCTGGCCCGCGAGACCCCCGGTGACGGGCGCGTGCCGATGCCCGAGATCGTCCTGGCCCAGCTCGGCAACGCGGCGGGGATGGTCGGCGCGGCCGACCTCGCCCGTCGTGCCCTCGGCTGAGTCTCGACCTGCAGGTTCTCCGGGGTGTCTCAGCGCCACCTCAGGTTGCGTTCCTACGATGGCACCAGCTCATCGAGGCGTCCACCAGGGCGCTCGTCATTGACTTCGAGGATGTGACATGCAGAGCAGCAACCCGGTCTTCAACCGCTCCGAGGGGTTCAACGGACGCGGTCGGACCAGCACCTACGCCGGCAACGGCATGAGCTACCCGTCCTACGGCGCCCCTGCCGAGACCGGGCAGTGGCAGGGCGGCGGCTACGTCGAGACCCGGCCGATGACCATCGACAGCGTGGTGCAGAAGACCGGCATCACGCTCGGTGTGGTCTTCCTCACCTCCGTCGCGACCTGGATCCTCACCGGCGACCTGTTCACCAACGACGGCGCCCTCGACCAGGGCGCGCTGAGCCTGACCTACACCGCGGCGATGTTCGGCGCGTTCGTCGGCTTCGCCCTCGCCATGGTCAACTCCTTCAAGAAGATCGTCAGCCCGGGGCTGGTGATCGCCTACGCCGCGGTCGAGGGCGTCTTCGTCGGCGCCTTCTCCAAGGTGATCGTCGCGCAGTTCGGCGACGGCTCGCTGAGCCTGGTCCTGGGCGCGCTGGTCGGCACCTTCGGCGCGGTCGCCGGCACCCTGGCGGCCTACAAGTACTTCGACATCCAGGTCGGCAACCGCTTCCGCAAGTGGGTGGTCGCCGCGATGTTCGGCTTCGTGGCCGTCTCGCTGCTGAACTTCGTCCTGAGCCTGTTCGGCACCGACTTCGGCTTCAACGGCTACGGCCCGATGGGTCTGGTCTCCAGCGTCATCGGCCTGGGCCTCGGCGTCCTGATGCTGATCCTCGACTTCGACTTCGTCGAGCGCGGCATCGCCGCCGGCCTGCCCGAGCGCGACTCGTGGCGCGCGGCGTTCGGCCTCACGGTGACGATCATCTGGATCTACATCGAGCTGCTGCGGATCCTCGCGATCCTCCGCGGCCAGGACTGACCCGCGACCAGCTGGTCCACCCCGTCCGCACACCGGTCCTGCTCAGGACCACGGAGCCCCGGCCAGGTGGCCGGGGCTCCGTTCCGTCCGGGGGGTGCGGTTTCGCTAGGGCCCCAGTGATTCCGACTCGGGGTCGGCCCCGTGCTCGCTGTCCTCGGGGGCGCTGACGTCGGCCTCGGGCTGGCGGCGCCGGCGGCGCAGGGTGGCGAACCGGCCCTGGCCGGGACGGGTGGTCTCGTCGCCGACGGGCTCGACGGAGGACCCGGGGTGGCGCGCGGCCTCGAGCACCGCGATGTCGATCGGCAGGACGGCCTCGCCGCGGTCCCACTCGGGGGCCTCGTCCTCGGGGGCCAGGCCCAGCGCGGCGATCACGGTCGGCAGGACGGCGGCGCACATGCGGGCGTAGCCCGCGGCGGAGGGGTGGAACCGGTCGGGCCCGAACAGCAGCTCGGCGAACGAGCTGAACTCCTCGGCCAGGATGGAGCCGAGCGCGACCGCACGGGCCTCGGCCTGCACGACCACGGTGGCCTGGGCGGCGGCGAGCTGGCGCGACCAGACCCGCGCGATCTGCTTGAGCGGGGGAGGCAGCGGCTCGACCGTCCCGAGGTCGGGGCAGGTGCCGACCACGACCGTGACCCCGTGGGACTTCAGGCGGGCGACGGCCGCGCGCAGGAGGCGCTGGGAGGTCTTGACCGAGACCGCGTGCGTCACGTCGTTGGCGCCGATGAAGATGACCGCCACGTGCGGCTCCATCGGCAGCACCCGGTCGATCTGACCGGCGAGATCCTTGGTCTGGGCGCCCACCTTCGCCACCGAGGACAGGTAGACCCGCCGGTCGGCCGCCTCGGCGACGCCGGAGGCGAGGTAGGCACCGGGGGTCTCCTCCACGGTCTCGACGCCGTAGCCCGCCGCCGAGGAGTCGCCGAGCAGCGCGACCTTGATCGCCGGACCAGGCCGGCCGTGGCCGTACCATCCGGAGGGGGCGGGCGGGTCGCCCTCCGCGTTGCCGATCTGACGACGCGCGAGCTTGGCCTCGGCGAACAGCACGCCATACAGGCTGCCGCCCACCGCGGTGGCCCCGCCGCCGGCGACGGCGACACGCGTCGCGACGCGGCGCAGGCGGGAACCCGGGTGGTCAGTCACGCCGGCAACCCTAGCGATGGGGCGCCGATTAACGGTTCGCGGGGATTGCGCGTAGACTCCTACGTCGGCCCAACGTGGCTTCGTTTCGTGCTGCCTCGCGGCTGCCCCGGTCTCCTCGGTCCCGAGGACCAGGGTCGAGGTGCACGACGACTCCACGAGGTCCACCCCGAGCCCAAGGCGCGGGGGCGGTTCGCGGGCCACCCGGAAGACACCATCCACACGTCATCACAGAGATTGCGGAGGACATGCCGAAGAAGGAAGGCGTCATCGAGATGGAGGGCACCATCGTGGAAGCCCTCCCCAACGCGATGTTCCGAGTCGAGCTGAGCAACGGGCACAAGGTGCTCGCGCACATCAGCGGCAAGATGCGGCAGCACTACATCCGCATCCTCCCGCAGGACCGGGTCGTCGTGGAGCTCTCGCCGTACGACCTGACTCGCGGCCGCATCGTCTACCGGTACAAGTAACGTCGGGGGGCTCCGCCCCCCGACTGCCCCCCGAGCCGTGGTCACCTCCGTGCCCATGAGCGGTGACGGGGTCAGCCGACAGCAAGCCAGAAGAGGGAAAACCCGTGAAGGTCAACCCGAGCGTCAAGCCGATCTGTGACAAGTGCAAGGTGATCCGTCGCCACGGCCGCGTCATGGTGATCTGCGAGAACCCCCGCCACAAGCAGCGTCAGGGCTGAGCGGGCCCCGGGGCCACCGCCCCGGCACGACAACTGAACACCGCAACCAAGAACGTGATCGCTCCTCATCGCCGCGGCGATGAGGTCACCGCCGGCCCGGAGGCCGGCGCCCGTGCCGGGCAGGACCCGGAAGGCCGCGGGACGCGACACGACACGAAACCTCCGGAGGATCCGAGGGCCCAGCCCTCAAGGAAGGCCAACGCATGGCACGCCTCGTTGGTGTCGACCTCCCGCGCGACAAGCGCATCGAGGTCGCACTCACCTACATCTACGGCATCGGCCGTACCCGCGCCCAGCAGGTGCTGGAGACCACCGGGGTCAACCCCGACCTCCGCGTGCACCAGCTGGGTGACGAGGAGCTGGTGAAGCTCCGCGACGAGATCGAAGCCAACTTCAAGATCGAGGGTGACCTCCGTCGCGAGGTCCAGGCAGACATCCGCCGCAAGATCGAGATCGGCAGCTACCAGGGCCGCCGGCACCGGATGAACCTCCCGGTCCGCGGTCAGCGCACCAAGACCAACGCCCGCACCCGCAAGGGCCCCAAGCGCACCGTCGCCGGCAAGAAGAAGGCTCGCTGACCCTCTGGCGACTAGCCAGCGACGAGCCGACTTCCCCCGCTCACCAGCTTCCAGACACACAGGAGTACACACCGAATGCCTCCCAAGAGCCGTCAGGCCGCGGCCAAGACCAAGGTCCGCCGCAAGGAGAAGAAGAACGTCGCCCAGGGCGAGGCCCACATCAAGAGCACGTTCAACAACACCATCGTCACGATCACCGACCCGACCGGTGCGGTGATCTCGTGGGCCTCTGCCGGCACCGTCGGCTTCAAGGGCTCGCGCAAGTCCACCCCGTTCGCCGCGCAGATGGCTGCCGAGGCCGCCGGCCGTCGGGCGATGGAGCACGGCATGAAGAAGATCGACGTCTTCGTCAAGGGCCCGGGCTCGGGCCGCGAGACCGCGATCCGCTCCCTGGGTGCGATCGGCCTCGAGGTCGGCACCATCCAGGACGTCACGCCCACGCCGCACAACGGCTGCCGCCCGCCCAAGCGCCGGCGCGTCTGACCCACCGACCGAGAAAGAGAGACCTCTGACATGGCCCGCTACACCGGCCCCATGACCAAGAAGTCGCGTCGACTGGGTGTTGACCTCGTCGGTGGCGACCAGGCGTTCGAGCGCCGCCCCTTCCCGCCCGGCCAGCACGGCCGCGGCCGCATCAAGGAGTCGGAGTACCTCCTCCAGCTCCGCGAGAAGCAGAAGGCCCGCTTCACCTACGGCGTGCTGGAGAAGCAGTTCCGCCGCTACTACCACGAGGCCTCGCGGCGTCCGGGCAAGACCGGTGACAACCTGCTGCAGCTCCTCGAGTGCCGCCTGGACAACGTGGTCTACCGCGCCGGCTTCGCCCGCACGCGCCGCCACGCCCGCCAGCTGGTCAGCCACGGCCACTTCCTGGTCAACGGCAAGAAGGTGAACATCCCGTCGTTCCAGGTCACGCAGTACGACGTCGTCGACGTGCGTGAGAAGTCGCTGGAGATGACGCCGTTCATCGTGGCCCGCGAGACCTTCGGCGAGCGCCTCGTGCCCGGCTGGATGGACGTCCTGCCCGAGCGCATGCGGATCCTGATCCACCAGGTCCCGGTCCGGGCGCAGATCGAGCTGCCGGTCCAGGAGCAGCTCATCGTCGAGTACTACTCCAAGAAGTGAACCTTCGGGGGCTCCGCCCCCGAATACCCCCGGGCGGTGGTCACCACCGCGGCCGCCGTCCGGGAGCACTTCGACAAGTTCATAACGTTCAGGCAAACCCACCGGGGACTTCGTCCCCGGTCCGTCGGAAAGGACTTCGTCCTTTCCTCCGCGAGACCCTCATATAGCGGTCGGTCTCGGAAAGGAACACACCAGTGCTGATCTCCCAGCGCCCCGCACTGACCGAAGAGGTCGTCGACGACTACCGCTCGCGCTTCGCGATCGAGCCGCTCGAGCCCGGCTTCGGCTACACGCTCGGCAACTCCCTGCGTCGCACCCTGCTGTCCTCGATCCCCGGTGCGTCCGTCACCAGCATCAAGATCGACGGCGTCCAGCACGAGTTCTCCACCATCGACGGCGTCACCGAGGACGTCACCGAGATCATCTTGAACCTCAAGGACCTCGTCGTCTCCTCCGAGCACGACGAGCCGGTCTCGATGTACCTCCGCAAGCAGGGCCCCGGCCCCGTCACCGCCGCCGACATCGAGGCCCCCTCGGGCGTCGAGGTCCACACCCCCGACCTCCAGATCGCCACCCTCAACGAGAACGGCCGTCTGGAGATGGAGCTCGTCGTCGAGCGTGGCCGCGGCTACGTCAGCGCGACGCTCAACAAGGGCATGGACAACGAGATCGGCCGCATGCCGGTCGACTCGATCTACAGCCCGGTCCTGAAGGTGACCTACAAGGTCGAGGCCACCCGAGTCGGGCAGCGCACCGACTTCGACAAGCTCGTCATCGACGTCGAGACCAAGCGGTCGATGCGTCCCCGGGACGCGCTCGCCTCGGCCGGCAAGACCCTGGTCGAGCTCTTCGGCCTGGCCCGCGAGCTCAACGTCGAGGCCGAGGGCATCGACATCGGCCCGTCCCCGGTGGACGAGCAGCTCGCCGCCGACCTGGCCCTGCCGGTCGAGGAGCTCAACCTCACCGTCCGGTCCTACAACTGCCTCAAGCGCGAGGGCATCCACACCGTGGGTGAGCTCATCTCCCGCTCCGAGCAGGACCTGCTCGACATCCGCAACTTCGGCGCGAAGTCGATCGACGAGGTCAAGCTCAAGCTCCACGAGATGGGTCTCGCGCTCAAGGACAGCGCCCCGGGCTTCGACCCGTCGCTGGCCCTGGCCAACTACGACGACGACGACGCGTCCTACGTCGAGGACGAGCAGTACTGACATGGTCGGGGGGCTCCGCCCCCCGACTGCCCCCGGCCGTGGTCACCTCCGCGGTCGGGACAAGCTGAAAGCCGATCACCGCTTCGCGGTGAACCACGCCAAGGGACTCCGTCCCTTGCCATGACCCGAGTACCTGACACGGCTCGGGAGGAACGAGGAATCCCATGCCCAAGCCCACCAAGGGTGCCCGCCTCGGCGGCAGCCCGGCCCACCAGCGGCTCATCCTGAGCAACCTGGCGACCGCGCTGTTCGAGCACGGCCGGATCACCACCACCGAGGCCAAGGCGCGCGCGCTGCGTCCGCACGCGGAGCGGCTGATCACCAAGGCCAAGAAGGGCGACCTGCACAACCGTCGCCTGGTGCTGCGCACCATCCGCGACAAGGGCGTCGTGCACGAGCTCTTCACCGAGATCGCGCCGCGGTTCGCCGACCGTCCTGGTGGCTACACCCGGATCACCAAGATCGGCCCCCGCAAGGGCGACAACGCGCCCATGGCCGTGATCGAGCTGGTCACCGAGGCCTACGAGCCGAAGCAGGCCACCGCGCGCCCCGCCGCCGCCGCGGCACCGGCTCCCACGGAGGAGCCCGTCGCCGAGTCGCCGGAGCCGGCCGAGGCCGAGACGGCCGACGTCGAGGGTGCGGTCGCCGAGCAGGTCCCGGCCGAGACCGAGGAGCTCGCTCCCGCCCCGTCCGGCACCGAGGAGACCGACGAGGCCGCCGAGGCTGCGCCGGCCGACGAGTCGGGCGAGGACGCCGACAAGGCCTGATCCCAGCAGGTCAGCGCGTGGTGCGAGGGCCCGTCACTCCGAGAGGGGGACGGGCCCTCGCTCCGTCCCGGGGGCGTGGGCCCGTTCGGCGCGGTCGCCCGGCTGGTGGAGGTCCTGCCGCAGCAGCCGGGCCGCGACCGCCACGGCAGGGCCGAGCAGGACGATGACCACCAGCGTGCCGACGCCGACGGCGGCGCCAGCCCACCAGCCCACCAGCGCGCCGAGCGCCTGCGCGGTGTTGTAGGAGTAGGCGAAGGGCACCGGTGGGTCGAAGCCGAGGGCGGCCGCCTCGACGGGCCCGGCGCCCAGGCCCACGCCGAGGTACAGCGCGATACCCGCGGCCAGGACCGGGAACGCCAGCGCCAGGAACGCCGCCCGCGCCCAGAGGCTCTCGGGCTGCTCGAGGATCTCCAGCCCGAGGTTGACCACGAGGCTCACCACCACGACCTGCGTGACCGTGCCGAGACCGGGACGCACCCCGCGCACCCAGCCCAGCCCGACGAACGCCAGCCCCACGACGACGCTCATCCAGAGGAACGGCACGTCCAGGCCGATGGAGAGCCCGTTGACCAGGGTGGAGTAGCCGTCCGAGCCCAGTCCCGGCACGAGCGCCAGGGTCACCCCGACCCCGAGGACCGCGCAGCCGAGCAGCAGCTGGAGGCCCCGGGCCACGGGATGCTGGGGGGACCTGGTCACCTGCCGAACCTACCCACCCGGCCGCAGGTCCCGACGGCGCGCGGGCTGACAGGATGGCGCGGTGCGCGTGCGACTGGACCTGGCCTACGACGGCGGTGGCTTCCACGGGTGGGCCGTCCAGCCCGGGCTGCGGACCGTCCAGGGCGACCTCGAGCGGGCGCTGCGCACGGTGCTGCGGCTGGAGACGGTCGCCACCACCTGTGCCGGCCGCACCGACACCGGGGTGCACGCCCGCGGCCAGGTGGTGCACGCCGACCTGCCCGACGAGGCGGTGGCCGCGGCGCCCGGCCGCGCCGGCGGCGACCCGATGACCGCCCTGGTCCGGCGCCTCGGCGGCGTGCTGCCCGACGACGTCCGCGTGCGAGCGGCCGTGGTCGCCCAGCCTGGGTTCGACGCCCGCTTCTCGGCCCTGTGGCGCCGCTACGTCTACCGCGTGACGGACGCGCCCGACGTGCCGGACCCGCTGGCACGGGGGCACGTGCTGGCCTGGCCCCGGCCGCTGGACGCGGGGGCGATGCACGAGGCCGCCCGGCTGCTGCTCGGCGAGCACGACTTCGCGGCGTTCTGCAAGCGCCGCGAGGGCGCGACGACGGTGCGGACCCTGCTGGACCTGCGGGTGGACCGGGTACGCCGCGACGGCGCGTCCGGCCTGGACCTCACCGTCCGCGCCGACGCGTTCTGCCACTCGATGGTCCGGGCCCTCACCGGGTGCCTGCTCGCGGTCGGCGAGGGACGGCGCGAGCCGGCGTGGGCCGGGGAGGTGCTGGCCGCCGGACGGCGCGACCCGGCCGTGCTCGTCGTACCCCCGCACGGGCTGTGCCTGGAGCAGGTGGGCTACCCCGACGACGACCAGCTCGCCGCGCGGGCGCAGGAGACCCGGCAGGTGCGGTCCGTCCGGTAGGTGTCACAGATCGGCGCCGGCCGGTGTCGTACCGGTGGACGACCCCCGAGCCGGAGGAGGCACCCATGACCACCACCCCCACCCGCACGCACACCACCGAGGAGCGGCTGGCCCGCATCAGGGTCCCGTTGGCGCCGATGCGCGGCCTCTGGGCCCGGGCCATGGCCGCCTACAGCCGCCGCACGTTCGGCGAGGTGCTGGACGGCGGCTACGTCCTGCTGCACCACAAGGAGGTGCTCCGCGCGGACCTCGCGTTCGAGCGGTGGATCGGAAGGTGGGACGCCCTCGACCCCGGCCTCAAGACGCTGGCCGAGCTGGCCTCGGCAGGGGTGATCGGGTGCTCGTGGTGCGTGGACTTCGGGTCCTTCCAGGGGCACGAGTCCGGCCTGGACCTGGCCAAGCTGCGCGAGGTGCCGCGGTGGCGGGACTCCGGGGCCTTCGACCCCCGCGAGCGCCGCGTCATGGAGTACGCCGAGGCGATGACCGTGACCCCGCCGGAGGTGAGCGACGAGATGGTCGAGGCGCTGGTCGAGGACCTCGGCGTGAAGGCGGTCGTCGAGCTCACCATGATGGTGGCCGTGGAGAACCAGAGGTCGCGGTTCAACAGCGCGATGGGCCTGACCAGCCAGGGGTTCAGCGACCGCTGCGAGGTCCCGACCGGGCTCGACCGCCGGTGAGCGAGGTCTTCGCCGAGCTGCGCGGGCTGCTGGTGGCCATCGCCTACGAGGTCACCGGCTCGGTCGCCGACGCCGAGGACGTCGTGCAGGAGGCATGGCTGCGCTGGCGCGAGGTGGACCAGAGCACCGTGCGCGACCCGCGCGCCTACCTCGCCCGGACCGTCTCGCGGCTCGCCCTCAACCGGCTGCGCACGGTCGCCCGCCGGCGTGAGGAGTACGTCGGCCCGTGGCTGCCCGAGCCCCTCGTCGACCGCGACGAGGTGGTCTCGGCCGTCGAGACCGCCGACGACGTGTCGACGGCCCTGCTGGTCGTGCTCGAGTCGCTGGGCCCGGTCGAGCGGGTGGTCTTCGTGATGCGCGAGGTCTTCGGCTTCGACTACGACGAGATCGCGGCCACGGTCGACAAGGAGCCGGCCAACGTGCGGCAGATCGCGGCCCGGTCCCGCGCCCACGTCCAGGCGCGGCGCCCGCGCAACGCCTCCGCCCCCGAGGAGCACCGCCGGGCGGTGGCACGCTTCCACGCAGCCGCGGCCAGCGGCGACGTGATGGGGCTGCTGGACGTGCTCGCCCCCGACGTGGAGCTGGTCACCGACGGGGGCGGCCTCAAGAAGGCGGCTCTGCGTCCCATCCAGGGCGTCGACAAGGTGCTGCGCTTCCTCGCCGCGGTGGTCCCGCAGGACGTGGTGACGGCCACCGAGGACGTCACGGTCAACGGCCGTCCCGGGCTGCTGCTGCTCATCGGGGACGAGGTCGACGCCGTGGTGTCGGTCGAGGTCACCGACGGCCTGGTCACGCGCCTGTTCCTGGTGCGCAACCCGGACAAGGTGGCCGCCGCGCTGACCCGCACCTGAGCGCGCCATGATGGAGGCGTGAGCGACGTCGACCGGGGGCCGGACGAGCACTACTTCACCGCCGACCCGTCGGTCCCGTTCACCAGGCAGCCGGTGCGCGCGCACGTCTGGGGCCAGGAGCTGTCCCTCGTGTCCGGGTCCGGGGTCTTCGCCCGGGGCCGGGTCGACACGGGCACCGCGGTGCTGTTCCGCGAGGCCGAGCCGCAGGCCGAGCACGGCCCGTTCCTCGACCTGGGCTGCGGCTACGGCGCGGTCGCGGTCGCGCTGGGCGCCGTACGCCCGGGCGAGGAGGTGTGGGCGGTCGACGTCAACGACCGGGCGCTGCTCCTGACGCGCGAGAACGCGGAGGCCGCGGGCGCGCACGTCCACGCCGTACGCCCCGAGGAGGTGCCCGAGGACCTGCGCTTCACCGAGATCTGGTCCAACCCACCCATCCGGATCGGCAAGCAGGCCTTGCACGAGCTGCTCCTGTCCTGGTTGCCCCGGTTGGACCCCGAGGGGCGCGCCGTGCTGGTCGTCGGCCGCAACCTCGGTGCGGACTCGCTGCACCGTTGGCTGGAGGAGCAGGGGTTCCCCACCACGCGGACCGGCTCGGCCAAGGGCTTCCGTGTCCTGGAGGTGCGCCCGCGCACCTGAGGCAGGATGGAGTCATGAGCAGCGACACGCGGTACGTCTACGACTTCGCCGAGGGCGGCAAGGACCAGAAGGACCTCCTGGGCGGCAAGGGAGCCAACCTCGCCGAGATGACGAACCTGGGGCTGCCGGTGCCGCCGGGCTTCACCATCACCACCGTGGCGTGCCGGGCGTTCCTGGAGTCGGCCCGCGGCGGCGCCGAGGGCCAGATGCCGGAGGGTCTCGACGCCGAGGTCACCGAGCACCTCGAGGCGCTGGAGAAGGCCACGGGCAAGCGCCTGGGCGACTCCGACGACCCGCTGCTGGTGTCCGTGCGCTCGGGTGCGAAGTTCTCCATGCCGGGGATGATGGAGACCGTCCTCAACGTCGGTCTCAACGACGAGTCGGTGCGCGGTCTGGCCCGGCAGAGCGACAACCCGCGCTTCGCCTGGGACTCCTACCGCCGCCTGCTGCAGATGTTCGGCAAGACCGTGCTCAAGGTGGACGGCGACCTGTTCGAGGAGGCGCTGGAGGAGCTCAAGGTGGTGCGCAGCGTCGAGCACGACGTCGACCTCACCGCCGAGGACCTCCAGGAGCTGGTCGAGACCTACAAGTTCCTCATCGCCGAGAACAGCGACGTCGACTTCCCGCAGGACCCCCGGGCCCAGCTCGACCTGGCCGTCGGCGCGGTCTTCCATTCCTGGAACACCGAGCGTGCCCGGCTCTACCGCCGGCAGGAGCGCATCCCGCACGACCTCGGGACCGCGGTCAACGTCTGCTCGATGGTCTTCGGCAACCTCGGGGACGACTCCGGGACCGGCGTGGCCTTCACGCGCGACCCCGCCTCCGGCGCGCAGGGGATCTACGGCGACTACCTCCAGAACGCCCAGGGCGAGGACGTCGTCGCCGGCATCCGCAACACGGTGCCGCTGGCGGACCTCGAGCGGATCGACGGGAGGTCGTACACCGAGCTGCTGCGGATCATGCAGACCCTCGAGGAGCACTACAAGGACCTGTGCGACATCGAGTTCACCATCGAGCACGGCAAGCTCTGGATGCTGCAGACCCGGGTCGGGAAGCGGACGCCGGGCGCCGCCTTCCGCATCGCCGTCCAGCTGGTCGACCAGGGACTGATCGACCTCGACGAGGCGCTGCAACGCGTGACCGGGGCACAGCTGGCGCAGCTGATGTTCCCGCAGTTCGACCACGACGCCGACGCCGACCTGCTCACCAAGGGCATGAACGCCTCGCCGGGCGCTGCCGTGGGCAGGGCTGCCTTCGACTCGCACACCGCCGTGGAGTGGGCCGAGGCCGGGGACAGGGTCATCCTGGTGCGGCGGGAGACCAACCCCGACGACCTGTCCGGCATGGTCGCCGCCGCCGGCATCCTCACCTCCCGGGGCGGCAAGACCTCGCACGCCGCGGTCGTCGCGCGGGGCATGGGCCGCACCTGCGTGTGCGGCGCCGACGACCTCGACGTCGACGTGCGGGGCGGTCGCTTCCGCACCTCGGCCGGCGTGGAGGTCCACGAGGGCGAGGTCATCTCCATCGACGGCACGACCGGCGAGGTCTTCCGCGGCGAGGTGCCGGTCAAGGACTCGCTGGTGGTCCGGTGGTTCGAGGGTGAGGAGGAGCTGGCCGAGACCGACGACCTCGTGGGCGCGGTGGCGCGCCTCATGCAGCACGCCGACCGGGTCCGTCGTCTCGGGGTGCGCGCCAACGCCGACACCCCCGCGGACGCGTCGAGGGCGAGGCGCTTCGGCGCGCAGGGCATCGGGCTGTGCCGCACCGAGCACATGTTCCTCGGAGAGCGCCGCGAGCTGGTCGAGCACCTCATCCTGGCCTCCGACGCCAAGGGGCAGGCCAAGGCGCTCGAGGCGTTCCTGCCGCTGCAGCGTGAGGACTTCGTGGACATCCTCGAGGCGATGGACGGCCTGCCGGTCACGATCCGGCTGATCGACCCGCCGCTGCACGAGTTCCTGCCGGGCTTCACCGAGCTGTCGATGAAGGTCGCGGTCGCCGAGGCCGCGGGCAAGCCCAACAAGCGTGACGTGCGGATGCTGGCCGCGGTGAAGCGGATGCACGAGGAGAACCCGATGCTGGGGCTGCGTGGCGTGCGGCTGGGCATCGTCATCCCGGGGCTCTTCGGGATGCAGGCCCGCGCGATCCTGGAGGCTGCGGCCCTGCGCGTGGAGGCCGGGGGGGACCCGAAGCCCGAGATCATGATCCCGCTCGTGGCGACCGTCCAGGAGCTCGAGCACATGAAGGCCGACGTCATCGCGGTCGCTCGGGAGGTCGAGGAGGCCACGGGCGTCAAGGTGCCGTTCAAGGTGGGGTCGATGATCGAGCTGCCGCGCGCCGCGGTCACCGCCGACCAGATCGCCGAGCAGGCGGAGTTCTTCTCCTTCGGCACCAACGACCTGACCCAGATGACCTGGGGCTTCTCGCGCGACGACGTCGAGGCGGCGTTCTTCAGCCAATACCTCGAGCGCGGGATCTTCGGGGTCTCCCCGTTCGAGACCCTCGACCGCGTGGGCGTCGGGGCCCTGATCCGCGAGGCCGTCGAGCGTGGTCGTCGTACGCGTCCCGACCTGCACCTCGGGATCTGCGGTGAGCACGGCGGCGACCCGGACTCCATCCACTTCTTCGAGGAGGTCGGGCTGGACTACGTCTCCTGCTCGCCGTTCCGCCTCCCGGTGGCGCGCCTGGAGGCCGGGCGAGCGGTCGGGGACTGACGCGGGGTCCCGGGCCGGACCCGGGACAACGACGGGACACCGGTCCGGTGTGCCCGGGACGCGGGGCCGGGTTGTCTGCTCTCAACGCCAACCGGCCCGCCCGGGCCGCCGAAGAGAGGAACCTCCCATGCGCATCCTGTCCAACACCCGCCGCTGCGCCACCGTCGTCGCCGCTGCCGGCGCCGCTCTCGCGATCTCGGCCGGTGCTGCCTCGGCGCACGACTGCTTCATCCCGATGTACAGCCTCAACGCGCCCCAGAGCGCGAACTGGGAGACCATCACCGCCGAGCAGGCGGCGGGGCTCATCTTCGAGTACCAGGCTCCGTGCACCGGTGCGGCGAAGGCCGGGTACGCGGCACTGAAGGCCTCGGGTCTCCCCGTGGGCATCCGCATCTTCATCGGTAAGGGCGGCGAGATGACCATCGGCGAGAACTCCGCGAACCCCAACCTGGCCAACGGCAAGGGGCTGGAGAACTTCGAGGCCGGCAGCGAGCTGCCGTTCCAGATGGTCGGCACCTGGGTCGAGGCCGCGGCGGCCTACCCCTGCTGATCGCCCTCCGACCGCACGGTTGACCGGCCCCCGAGGACCCCTGTCCTCGGGGGCCGTGCGCGTTATCGGGTCGACCGCGGGTGCCGGCAGCGGCGACAATCCCCTCATGGGTCACGTGGACGTGTCCGGGGTGCGCTTCGAGCTCCCCGACGGGCGGGTGCTGCTGGACGACGTGTCGTTCCGGGTGGGGGAGGGCGCCAAGGTCGCCCTGGTCGGGGCCAACGGCGCCGGCAAGACCACCCTCCTGCGGATCGTCACCGGCGACCTGGTCCCGCACGCCGGCACGGTGACCCGCTCGGGTGGGCTCGGCGTGATGCGGCAGATGGTCGGTCGCGACGACGAGACGGTCGGCGAGCTGCTGCTGTCGGTGGCTCCCGAGCGGGCCCGTCGCGCGGCGGCCGAGATCGCGCGCCTCGAGCTGGCCCTGATGGAGGACGAGGACGAGCGCACCCAGATGGCCTACGCCTCCGCGCTGGCCGAGTGGGGCGACGCGGGCGGCTACGACCTCGAGGTGACCTGGGACGTCGTGTGCACGGCCGGCCTTGGCCTCGCCTACGAGCGGGCCAAGTACCGCGACCTGCGCACGCTGTCCGGCGGCGAGCAGAAGCGCCTGGTGCTGGAGTACCTCCTCGCCGGCCCCGACGAGGTCCTGCTGCTCGACGAGCCGGACAACTTCCTCGACGTCCCCGGCAAGCAGTGGCTCGAGCGGCGGCTGCAGGAGTCGCCCAAGACGGTGCTGTTCGTCAGCCACGACCGCGAGCTGCTCAGCAACGTGGCCACCCGCGTGGTCACCGTCGAGCTCGGCGCAGCCGGCAACACGACCTGGACGCATCCCGGCGGCTTCGCGTCGTACCACGAGGCGCGGCGCGACCGCTTCCTCCGCTTCGAGGAGCTCCGCCGGCGGTGGGACGAGGAGCACGCCAAGCTCAAGGCCCTCGTCCTCCGCTACAAGATCAAGGCGGAGTACAACGACGGTCTCGCCGCGCAGTACAAGGCGGCGCAGACCCGACTGCGCAAGTTCGAGGAGAAGGGCCCGCCGACGGGCCAGCCGCGCGAGCAACAGGTGACGATGCGGCTCAGCGGTGGCCGCACCGGCAAGCGTGCCGTCGTGTGCGAGCAGCTGGAGCTCACGGGCCTGATGAAGCCGTTCGACCTCGAGGTCTGGTACGGCGAGCGCGTCGCCGTGCTCGGTTCCAACGGCTCCGGCAAGTCGCACTTCCTGCGCCTGCTCGCGGCCGGGGGCTCCGACCCGGACGTCGAGCACCAGCCGGTGGGGGAGACCGAGATCGCGCCGGTCGCCCACACGGGACGGGCGCGGCTCGGTGCGCGGGTGCGTCCCGGCTGGTTCGTGCAGACCCACGCCCACCCCGAGCTCGTCGGCCGCACGCTGCTGGAGATCCTGCACCGCGGCGACGCCCACCGTGCGGGCATGCCGCGCGAGCAGGCCTCCCGCGCGCTCGACCGCTACGAGCTCGCGGGCTCGGCGGAGCAACGCTTCGAGTCCTTGTCAGGTGGACAACAGGCCCGCTTCCAGATCCTGTTGCTGGAGCTGTCGGGGGCGACCCTGCTGCTCCTGGACGAGCCCACGGACAACCTGGACGTCGAGTCCGCGGAGGCGCTCGAGGAAGGGCTCGCGGCCTTCGAGGGGACGGTCCTCGCGGTCACGCACGACCGCTGGTTCGCGCGCGGCTTCGACCGCTTCCTGGTCTACGGCGCCGACGGTTCGGTCTACGAGTCGTCCGAGCCGGTGTGGGACGAGCGGCGGGTGCAGCGGGCGCGCTGACCTGCCGCGTGCGTCGCTGCGCGCGGGAGGGGCAGGATGGCGGCATGACCGACTCGCGCGCCGGACAGCCCGCCCGTCCTGAGGACCTCGTCGACGTCGCCCACCTGGTGACCGCCTACTACACCCTCGAGCCGGACCCCGACGACGTCGACCAGCAGGTCGCGTTCGGCACCTCCGGGCACCGGGGCAGCAGCCTCAAGACGTCGTTCAACGAGACCCACATCGCCGCGACCACGCAGGCGATCTGCGACTACCGCCGCCAGCAGGGGTACGACGGCCCGCTGTTCATCGGCCGCGACACCCACGGGCTGTCGGAGCCGGCGTGGGCCACCGCGCTGGAGGTGCTCGTGGCCAACGAGGTGACCGTGCTCGTCGACTCCCGCGACGGCTTCACGCCGACACCGTCGGTGTCCCACGCGATCCTGCGGGCCAACGGTGGTCGGACCACCGGGTCCGGGCTGGCCGACGGCATCGTCGTGACCCCGTCGCACAACCCGCCCTCCGACGGCGGCTTCAAGTACAACCCGCCGCACGGCGGTCCCGCGGACACCGACGCCACGAAGGCGATCGCCCAGGCCGCCAACGCCTACATCAGGGCCGGCCTGGACGGCGTACGACGGGTCCCGTTCGGCCGGGCCCGGGCGAGCGTGTCGACCTACGACTTCCTCGGCACGTACGTCGACGACCTCCCGCACGTGCTCGACCTCGACGCGGTGCGCGAGGCCGGTGTGCGCATCGGCGCCGACCCCCTGGGTGGCGCGAGCGTGGCCTACTGGGGCGAGATCGCCGACCGGCACCGGCTCGACCTCGACGTGGTGAACCCGCTGGTCGACCCGACGTGGCGGTTCATGACGCTGGACTGGGACGGCAAGATCCGCATGGACTGCTCCTCGCCCGACGCGATGGCCTCACTGATCGAGCAGAAGGACCGCTACCAGGTCGCCACCGGCAACGACGCGGACGCCGACCGTCACGGCATCGTCACTCCCGACGCCGGCCTGATGAACCCCAACCACTACCTCGCGGTCGCGATCGGTCACCTGTTCGGCGGCGCACGTCCGGACTGGCCGGACAGCGCCCGCATCGGCAAGACGCTGGTGTCGTCCTCGATGATCGACCGCGTGGCCGCGGAGCTGGGCAAGCCGCTGGTGGAGGTGCCGGTCGGGTTCAAGTGGTTCGTCGGCGGCCTGGTCGACGGGTCCTTCGGCTTCGGTGGCGAGGAGTCCGCCGGGGCCTCGTTCCTGCGGCGCGACGGCTCGGTGTGGACCACCGACAAGGACGGGATCATCCTGGCGCTGCTCGCCTCGGAGATCCTCGCCTCGACCGGCCGCAGCCCGAGCGAGCACTACGCCGACCTCGTCGCCCGGCACGGCGACCCGGCGTACGCCCGCATCGACGCGCCGGCGGACCGGGAGCAGAAGGCCAAGCTGGCCGCGCTCTCGCCCGACGACGTCTCGGCGACGACCCTGGCGGGGGAGGAGATCACCGGCAAGCTCACCGAGGCGCCCGGCAACGGCGCGGCGATCGGCGGGCTCAAGGTGACCACCGAGTCGGCGTGGTTCGCTGCGCGGCCGTCCGGCACCGAGGACGTCTACAAGATCTATGCCGAGTCGTTCCGCGGACCGGACCACCTGGCGCAGGTGCAGGCCGAGGCGCGCGAGGTGGTGGGGGCCGCGCTCGGCTAGCCGCTCGATGGCGGGGCTTTCGACCCTGGGTGCGTGGCCTTCCCCGGGCCTAGCCTGGGGGCGCTCGTGTCGTCGGGATGCGGGGACGAGAGTGCGTCCGGGGGGTCGTGATCGTGACACGTAGAGGTGTGGCTGCTGGCGGTGTCGTCCTCCTGGTGGCGACGTCGGTGGGCGGGGTGGTCGGCTCCGGTCCTGCTGCGGCGGACCAGGCGAGGCCGGAACCGGTGGCCAGGCACGTCCTGCCGTCGAGCGGCGGCAAGCCCTCGGCGTCCGCGCCGGTGCCTCCCGACTCGACGGGGTCGGGCCGGGTCCTCGCTCGCCGCGCCGCCTCGCGGGTCCGCGTGGTCCCGGGTCACGACTTCGACGCGTTCAACGCCCTCGACTCCACGACCATCACCTGCGGGTCCGGCTCCTTCGGCGACCCCACACCCACCATGCGACGTGGTGGCTCCCGGGGGAGCCACGCCCTCGGCTGGAGCTTCGGTCCGTCCCATGCGGTGTCGGCCGGCGTCATGTCCTACGTCACCGACCCGATGCACCTCTACTGGCTCGGCACGGAGATGCTCGCCCCGGGCGGGAGCGGCTCGGGCTACGTGTTCGCCGACGTGTACGACCCCTCCCAGCCGAACGGCTACTGGTTCGGCTACGCGCCCTGGTCCGTGAGCGGTTCCGGCTGGAGGTTCCTCGAGCGGGCCGACAAGGCACTGACCTGGACCTACATCGAGGGAGGGTCGCAACAGCCGGTCGACGGTGCCAAGACCATCGCGGACTTCTCCGGTGAGCAGAGCACGGCGTGGGTCGGGTTCACCGCGGGGTGCAACGACGCGACGACGTACTTCGACGAGCTCAACGCCGCGGACCTCGACTCCGACGTCACCTACGACTTCGAGGGCACGCCCACCGACACCGACGTCTACCGCTACAACGCCTCCACCGAGAAGCTGGCCCGGATCGCCAAGGCCACCACCGTGACCGTGAGGTACGGCGTGAAGCCGTGGATCGCCGGGGACAACTGGGACCGCGGCGACGACCAGCGGGCCTACAACGACGACGACAACCTGCTGGCCTTCACCGGCAACCTCTACCGCCGTGCCTACGGCTCCAGCAGCTTCCGTTCCGCGGGGCGGTCCACGGCCAACGCCGACAACGACTACTGGGCGTGGTTCCGGGTCGCTCCGAAGCGCCGGACCACCTACCAGATCCGCTACGGCGGCAGCGCCGCCAACGAGGCGAGCCGGTCGAGCTTCCTCACCTACAACGTGCGGCGCGCCCTGTCGGCGCAGGTGGTGGACAAGACGCTGTTCACCGGCCAGTCGATGGTGCTCCGCGGCACGCTCCGGCCCGGCGACCGCGGCATCAAGCTCTACGTCCAGCGCAAGACGGGCGGCCGGTGGAAGACGCTGCGCTCGGGCCACTCCGGCCGCCGCGGCGACTACCGCCTGCCTTTCACCGTGAGGTCCGCCGGCACCTGGCACGTCCGGGTGCGGGCGGCCTCGGGCAAGGGCGTGCTCTCCAACAACTCGCCCGACCGCTACGTCACGGTCAAGAGGCGCCCCAAGAAGGTCACCTACACCAAGCCCGAGCCCACCGGCACGACCACCTACACGCCGCCGCCCACGACGAGCCAGCCCACGGTTGCTCCGCCGGTCAACCACCTGCCGTGAGCCCTGGGCGCCGGGCCGCCGACCTCAGCCCGGGAAGCGCAGCGGGATCCGCACGGTGTCCATCGACACGGTGAAGCTGTTGCCACGGTCCGAGGCCTGTGAGTAGGTCCCGCCCACGACCAGGGTCGCCCGGCGGGTGTCGGCCGGCACCACGAAGGCCGGGTAGGACGACCCGGGGAGGTACTGCGCGGGGATGGGCTTCGCGCCCTTGGCCAGCTCCAGCCGCACCACGGAGGAGGGGAACAGCAGCGAGGCCCCGGAGACGCTGTACGGCGGCGGGCGCCGATAGCTGAGGTCGACCACGGCGAAGGCCTTGTCGCGTGCTCCAGGGGTGCGCCCCGCCACCCAGTAGGCGAGGCGGGAGGAGCGCACGGCGACGTCCGCGGGGGCGCTCGAGACCGGGTTGTTGTTGGCGTCGTAGAGCGTGAGGCCGGCGAAGCGCTGGGTCACGCGCTTGGAGAACGACAGCTTCCTCGCGGTGGCCGCACGGGCGAGGACCTGGACGTTGCCTGGCGCGGGCTTGCGCGTCAGCAGCGAGAGGCGCTGCTCGACGCCGTCGCGCTTCATCACCAGGTCGACCGACCCGGCGGAGCGCGGGACCGAGGCGACCAGCGTGCCGCGCGTCGCGCGGACCGGGACGGCGGCACCTCCGGCCCTGACCTTCAGACCGAGCTCGTCCAGCGGGGCGCACGTGCTGTCGCACCGCCAGCGGCCGAGCCGGAAGGCCACCAGCCGCTGGCCCGGCGCGGCAGTGCGTGCCGCCGCGCCGGACCCGAAGCGGTAGACCTCCGAGGCCGCGAGCAGCCGCACACCGCCGGTGTCCGAGCCCATCGCGACGGTGGAGGACACCACGCGCGGGACGACCCCGGTGCCGGCAGCGACGCGTCGGGCAGGTGCCGGACGGGGGAGGTCACGGGGGCGCACGTCGTCGGGCCGGACGAGCTCCTTGCCGGTCTCGGGAGCAGCGGTGCCGGTGCCCGGCCGGACGCCGCCCGTCGCGAGCCTCACGGTCTTGCCGTCGCCGCCCCGCGTCGTCAGGGGGAGTCTCAGGTAGGGCAGGGCGGGAGTCACGCCGTCGAGGACGAGCAGCGGACCGCAGAGCAGGGAGTCCTCGACCGGCAGGGGCGCCGACGAGGCGCCCTTCGGCACCTGGAAGAAGCAATGGGCAGGCCCCTGCGCCTTCCCCGACCGCGTGCTCAGGCCCGCCTGCAGGGCGGTGTCGGCCGCGGCCAGGACCTGGTCGGCGTTGTCGACCGGGCGACCACCGAAGGAGTACGCCGCGGGCTCCGTCGGCGTGCGGCTGACGGGTGGTGCATCGTCGCCCGACCTGGTCAGTGCGGCGATGCCGCCACCGGCGAGCACCACGGCTGCGACGACTCCGCCGACGAGGAGGCCACGGCGACCACCCCGAGGACCGCTCTGCTCCTCGGGGGTCGGTGGCTCGTCCGTCGGCGGCGGATCCTCCGGAGCGGGGGGCAGCGACGTGACGTCGGTGCCGCTCGGGCCCTCCGCCGGGACAGGCGCCGGGGGCAGCGAGGTGGGAGAGGGCGCGGGAGGGGTCGGCGGCAGGTCGGTCGGCGCCGGCGCGGGACGGGGCAGGGAGGTCGGGGGTGGCGCGGGGAGGCGCGTAGGCTCGGGTTCCGGCTCGGGCTCGGGCTCCGGCTCGGGCTCCGGCTGTGGCTCGGGCTGCGCGGTCACGTCCGGCGGCACGGGGGCGGGGTCCGTCGGCGGGACGGACCGTGCCTCGGGGACGATCGTCCGCTCGGGAAGGACCGCCGCCCACGACCGCACGGCCCACCGCGCGAGCGCGGAGTCGTAGCCCCAGTCCTCGAGAGCGGAGACCAGCTCGGGCGCGACCGCCACGACCCCCTCGCGTCCCACCTCGCGCAGGCGCTGGGCCACGCCCTCCTGCACCGCGACGACCAGCACGTCGACCTCCGCGCGGAGGTCCGCTGCGCCGGCGCCCAGGACGTCGCTCAGGGCCGCGCGCAGACGGGTGGCGGTGGTGGCGGCGAGCCAGCCGTGGTCCTGCACGACGGCGTGGAGCGCCTCGGCGACCACCCGCCTCGAGTCGTCCTGCGTCACGGCGACCCCCTCTCGCCCGCGACAGTCTAGGAGACCGCTGAGGAGCGGTTGAGGTCTTCGACGCGGACCGGACGCGGCCCGGTGGTCAGTTCTCGCGAGGGGACCGGCGTCGCCGGGCCCTGCCGCTGCGGCGCCGGTGGGACGCCAGGTCGGCGTCCGCGGGCCGTCGACGGTCGCTCGAGCTGAGCATGATCCAGGTGGAGAGCGGATGAGGGTTCATGCCACGAGACGAGCGCGAGGGCCGCCCGCTGATACCGCGGACGGCCCTCGGGTGGACCAGTGGTCGGGGTGGTGGCGACGAGCGCGACCCCCGGGGCGTCAGGCCCAGCGCTCCTCGCGCGGGACGAAGTCGAGCTTCCGGTCGCCGGTGTAGACCTGCTTGGGCCGGGCGATCTTCTGCTCCTTGTCCTGGACCAGCTCGAGCCACTGGGCCAGCCAGCCGGGGGTGCGGCCGATCGCGAAGAGCACGGTGAACATCTCCGGCGGGAACTGCAGCGCCTCGTAGATCAGGCCGGAGTAGAAGTCGACGTTGGGGTAGAGCTTGCGCTGGACGAAGTAGTCGTCCTCGAGCGCGATCTTCTCCAGCTCGAGCGCGATCTCCAGCAGCGGGTTGACGCCGGTCACCTCGAAGACGTCGTCGGCCGCCTTCTTGATGATCTTGGCCCGCGGGTCGTAGTTCTTGTAGACCCGGTGGCCGAACCCCATGAGGCGCTCGTTGCCGTCCTTCACCCCCTGGATGAAGTCGGGGATGTTCTCCTTGGACCCGATGCGGCGCAGCATCTTGAGCACCGCCTCGTTGGCCCCGCCGTGCAGCGGGCCGTAGAGCGCCGCGATGCCGGCGGCCACCGACGAGTAGGGGTCGACCTGCGAGGAGCCGACCGAGCGGACCGCGTTGGTGGAGCAGTTCTGCTCGTGGTCGGCGTGCAGGATGAACAGCACGTCGAGCGCCTTGGCGAGCCGGTCGTCGGCGGCGTAGGTGTGCTCGCTCATCTTGAACAGCATCGAGAGGAAGTTCTCGGTGTAGCTCAGCTCGTTGTCGGGGTAGACGAACGGCTTGCCCTGCGCGTGGCGGAAGGCCCAGGCCCCCAGCGTCGGCATCTTGGCGATCATCCGCACGATCTGCAGGTGACGGTTGTCGGCGTCCTTGATGTCACCGGACTCCGGGTAGAACGTCGAGAGCGCCCCGACCGACGCCATCAGCATCCCCATCGGGTGGGCGTCGTAGCGGAACCCGTGCATGAAGCCCTTGACGTTCTCGTGCACGAACGTGTGGTAGGTGATCTCGTGCACCCACTGGTCGTACTGCTCCTTGGTGGGCAGCTCGCCGTAGATGAGCAGGTAGGCCACCTCGAGGAACGTCGACTTCTCCGCCAGCTGCTCGATCGGGTAGCCGCGGTACTCCAGGATGCCCTTCTCGCCGTCGATGAAGGTCACCGCCGAACGGCAGGAGGCGGTGTTGGTGAAGCCGGGGTCGTAGAGCGCCAGGCCGGGCTCGTCCTCCTCGAGGCGGATCTTGGCGAAGTCCGCGGCCCTCAGCGTCCCGTCGGTGATCTCGAGGGTGTAGTCCTTGCCGGTCCGGTTGTCTCGGACGGAGAGGGACTGGTCGGCGTCGGTCACGTCGGCTCCTGGTCTCGGCTACGGGTCAGGGGGTCGCCCGCGACCCAACCTATTCCCCCCGTGGGGGGGAGAAACCGGCCCCCCGGGCGCCGTACGCCGCCGGGCGGCCGCGTTTTGCCGTGCGCGCGGTGCATCGGTAGCATGGCTCGCTGCGACTCGTGCCGCGTGGCCCCGGCTCCTGCCGGACCATGCAGATCCGCGACCGGCCAGCCAGGCCGGATCCGGGCAGTGTTCGTCACAGTCGCAGGTCCACCCCCAAGCCGCACCGCGTCCGACCCGGACACCGCCGTGCGGTCACGAACGAAGGAGAGGGAGCGCCCGTGCGCACCTACAGTCCCAAGCCCGCCGACATCCAGCGCGAGTGGCACGTCATCGACGCCACCGACGTGGTCCTCGGCCGGCTGGCCACCACCACCGCGAACCTCCTGCGAGGCAAGCACAAGCCGACCTTCGCCCCGCACGTCGACGGCGGCGACTTCGTGATCATCGTCAACGCCGACAAGGTCGCGCTGTCCGGCAACAAGAAGAACACCAAGATCGCCTACCGCCACTCCGGCTACCCGGGCGGCCTCTCCGCGACCGCCTTCGGCGACCTGCTGGAGAAGGACCCGCGCCGCGCCATCGAGAAGGCCGTGTGGGGCATGCTCCCCAAGAACCGCCTCGGTCGTCAGGTGCTCAAGAAGCTCAAGGTCTACGCCGGGCCGAACCACCCGCACCAGGCCCAGAAGGCCCAGCCCTACGAGATCACCCAGATCTCCCAGTAACCCAGCGACCACTGAGCACCCAGACTTTCGTCTCCCGCGAGAACAAGGACATCTTCGTGACCGACACGACCACCGAGCAGCCCACCGACCAGGCTGACGAGAACTTCCAGACCAACTCCGAGGGCGTGGCCTACACCTCCGAGAGCGCCCCGTCCGCCGACGCCCCGCAGCGTCCGGCCACCATCGCTCCCGCCGCGGCCACCGGCCGCCGCAAGGAGGCCGTCGCCCGCGTCCGCCTGGTGCCCGGCACCGGCCAGTGGACCGTCAACGGCCGCACGCTCGACTCCTACTTCCCCAACAAGCTGCACCAGCAGGTCGTCAACGAGCCCTTCGTGACCACCGACCTGGTCGGTCGCTTCGACGTGATCGCCCGCATCCACGGTGGCGGCATCACCGGCCAGGCCGGGGCGCTGCGCCTGGGCGTGGCCCGTGCGCTCAACTCCGTCGACCTCGAGGCCAACCGCCCGTCGCTGAAGAAGGCCGGCCTGCTGACCCGCGACGCCCGCGTCATCGAGCGCAAGAAGGCCGGTCTGAAGAAGGCCCGCAAGGCGCCGCAGTACAGCAAGCGCTGATCTTGGCCGGCGAGTCTCGGGAGCGGGTCTTCGGCACCGACGGTGTCCGGGGGCTCGCCAACGGCCTGCTCACCGCGGAGCTGGCCCTCGACCTGTCGGTCGCCGCGGCCCACGTCCTCGGGGAGGCCGGCGCGTTCGCCGGTCACCGTCCCCGGGCGGTCGTGGGCCGCGACACCCGGCTGTCGGGTGAGTTCCTCGAGGCGGCGGTCGTGGCCGGGCTGGCCTCGGCCGGCGTCGACGTGCTGCGCGTCGGGGTCCTGCCGACCCCGGGGGTCGCGTTCCTCGCCGGGCACCTCGACGTGGACCTCGGCGTGATGATCTCGGCGAGCCACAACCCGATGCCCGACAACGGCATCAAGTTCCTCAAGCGCGGCGGCGTCAAGCTCGACGACGAGGTCGAGGAGCTGATCGAGCAGCGGCTGCGCGAGCCCTGGGACCGGCCCACCGGCGCCCAGATCGGCCGGGTCAAGTACCACTACCAGGGCATGCACCAGTACGTCGCGCACCTGGTCGGCGCCCTGCCCAACGGCCTCGAGGGCCTCAAGGTGATCGTCGACTGCGCACACGGGGCGGCGCACGCCTCCGCACCGGCCGCCCTGCGCACCGCCGGCGCCGAGGTGATCGCGATCAACGCCGCACCGGACGGTCGCAACATCAACGACGGCTGCGGCTCGACGCACCTGGGTCCGCTGCAGCAGGCCGTGGTGGACCGCGGCGCCCACGTCGGCTTCGCCCTCGACGGCGACGCCGACCGCTGCCTGGCCGTCGACGCCGGCGGCAACGTGGTCGACGGTGACCAGATCCTGGCGATCCTCGCCCTGACCCTGCGGGACCGCGGACGGCTCGCCCAGGACACCGTCGTGGCGACGGTGATGAGCAACCTCGGCTTCGTCCAGGCCATGGAGCGGTCGGACATCACGGTCAAGCAGACCAAGGTCGGCGACCGCTACGTGCTGGAGGAGATGCAGCGCGGGGGCTTCAGCCTCGGCGGGGAGCAGTCCGGTCACGTCATCCTCAGCGACCACGCCACCACCGGCGACGGCACCCTCACGGCCCTGACCCTGCTCAGCCGCATGGCCGCCACCGGTCAGGACCTCGCGACGCTCGCCTCGGTGATGACCCACCTGCCCCAGGTGCTGGTCAACGTCGGCGGGGTCGACAAGGACCGCGTCGGGTCCGACGAGGAGCTGCAGGCAGCGGTCGCCCGGGAGGAGGAGCGGCTCGCCGGCTCCGGCCGGGTGCTGCTGCGTCCCTCCGGGACCGAGCCGCTGGTGCGGGTGATGGTCGAGGCGGTGAGCGCCGATGAGGCGCAGGAGACCGCCGACCGCCTGGCCGCCGTGGTCAAGGAGCGTCTGGCGCTCTGACGCCCCAGGTTGCGGCTCACCGGCCCTTGACCGGGATCTCCTCCGCCCCGAGCTCGGCGGTGAACTGCTTGGCGAAGCGGTCGCCCATCCGCTTCATCACCTGCGACATCGCGCCGCTGACCAGGCGGTTGGCGGCCTTGGGCAGCGGCAGCGCCACGCAGATCTCCAGGTAGATCTCCAGGTAGGTGCCCTTGTCGTGGTCCTCCAGGGCGTACCACCCCTTGACCGCGGCGGGCTCGCGCCCGCCCTGCGGGGCGTGGTCGTACTCGATGCGCTCCTTGGGCTGGAAGGTCATGCGCTCGGTGAAGGTCGGGGCGAACGAGACCGGGAGGCCCGGGATGTTGGCCATGTGCCAGATCCACAGGTCGCCGTCGGCCTCGATGCTCTGGACGAAGGGGGTCAGGCGAGCCACGGCGTCGGGGTCGGTCAGCAGGTCCCACACCTCGTCCCGCGACGTGGTGACGATGCCTGCGCTGTTGGTGGTGCCGGTGAACCTGGTCATGGGCGGGTCCTACCCGGCGGCGCGGGCCTGCACACCGTGACGCGCCCCTCGCCGTCCCGGTCGCGCGGGCCGGTCACAGCTTGCGCAGCCGGACCCAGCGAGACCGAGTGGTCGCCGGCCTTGCGGAGCACCAGGTTGGCGCGCGCCCGGGTCGGCTGGATGTTGCGCGCCAGGTTGGGGCCGTTGATGGTGTCCCAGATCCGGTTGGCCTCGGTCTCGGCCTCGCTGACGGTCAGGTCGGCGTACTTGGCGAAGTACGACGTCGGGTCGCGGAACGCGGTCTCGCGCAGGCGCTGGAAGCGCTCGACGTACCACCGGCGGATGTCGCTGGTCGCGGCGTCGACGTAGACGGAGAAGTCGAAGAAGTCGCTCACGGCCAGACCGGTGCGACCGTCGCCGCGCACCCGCGCGGGCTGCAGGACGTTGAGGCCCTCGATGACCAGGATGTCCGGTCCGGTCACGGTGACCGGCTGGTCGGGCACCACGTCGTAGACCAGGTGGGAGTACGACGGCGCCGTCACCTCGTCCTTGCCGGACTTGATGTCGATGACGAACTTGAGCAGCGCCTTGCGGTCGTAGGACTCCGGGAAGCCCTTGCGGTGCAGGATCCCGCGCCGCTCCAGCTCGGCGTTGGGCAGCAGGAACCCGTCGGTGGTGACCAGCTCGACGCGGGGATGGGCCGGCCAGTGGGCCAGCATCTGCTGCAGCACGCGGGCGGTGGTGGACTTGCCGACCGCCACCGACCCCGCCACGCCGATGACGAACGGGGTGCGCGGCGGCTGCGGCTGGTCGAGGAAGCTCTCCTGGGCACGGTGCAGCTGGCCGGCCGACTCGACGTAGAGGCTGAGCAGGCGGGACAGCGGCAGGTAGACCTGCTCCACCTCGCGCAGGTCCAGCTCGTCACCCAGGCCGCGGACGCGGTCGATCTCCTCCGAGGTGAGGGGCTGCTCGGTGGCCGCACCCAGCGCCGCCCACGCGCTCCGGTCCAGCTCGACGTAGGGCGACTGGTCGCGCTCGCGGGCGTGCTCGCGGTCCGCCTGCTGCGCCGGGGCCGAGGCTGGGGCCGAGGGGCGAGCCGACGGGTGGGCCGAGGTCATGCCGCATTGTTGCCCACCGCCGTCGCTAGGCTGACCCCCATGTGCGGAATCGTGGGGTACGTCGGCCCGAAGTCGGCCGAGCGCGTGATCGTGGAGGGGCTGCGGCGGCTGGAGTACCGCGGCTACGACTCCGCGGGTGTCGTGCTCGTCCACGAGGGCGGGCTGGTCGGCGACAAGCGCGCCGGCAAGCTGGCCAACCTCGACGCCGCGCTCGAGGAGCACCCGCTGCCGGAGTCGACGGTCGGCATCGGACACACCCGCTGGGCCACCCACGGCCCGCCCACCGACCGCAACGCCCACCCGCACCGCGGGCAGAAGGAGCGCGTCGCGGTGGTGCACAACGGGATCATCGAGAACTTCGCCTCGCTGCGGCACGAGCTGGAGTCGGCCGGCCACGACCTGCGCTCCGACACCGACACCGAGGTCGCCGCGCACCTGCTGGAGAACGCCGTGGCCGAGGGAGCCGACCTGACCACCGCGATGCAGGAGGTCTGCCGCCGCCTGCACGGTGCCTTCACGCTCGTCGCGGTCGACGCCCAGGACCCCGAGCGGGTCGTCGCGGCCCGGCGCAACTCGCCGCTGGTCGTGGGGGTGGGCGAGGGCGAGAACTTCCTGGCCTCCGACGTCGCGGCGTTCATCGAGCACACCCGCCACGCACTGGAGCTGGCCCAGGACCAGGTGGTCACGATCACCCGCGACTCGGTGCAGGTCACCGACTTCACCGGCAAGGCGGCCGAGCCCCGCTCCTACGAGATCGACTGGGACCTCACCGCGGCCGAGAAGGACGGCTACGACTGGTTCATGCGCAAGGAGATCTTCGAGCAGCCTCGAGCGATCGCCGACTCGCTGCTGGGTCGCCACGACGACTTCGGCAAGCTGCAGCTGGACGAGATCCGGATGAGCGAGGCCGAGCTGCGCGACGTCGACAAGATCATCATCACCGCCTGCGGGACCGCCTTCTACGCGGGCCTGGTGGCGAAGTACGCCATCGAGCACTGGACCCGCATCCCGTGCGAGGTCGAGCTGGCGCACGAGTTCCGCTACCGCGACCCGATCCTGACCCGCGACACGCTCGTGGTGGCGATCAGCCAGTCCGGCGAGACCGCCGACACCCTGATGGCGATCCGCCACGCCCGTGAGCAGCGCGCCAAGGTGCTGGCGATCTGCAACACCAACGGCTCGACGATCCCGCGCGAGTCCGACGCGGTGATCTACACCCATGCCGGGCCGGAGATCGGGGTCGCGTCGACCAAGGGCTTCATGACCCAGCTGATCGCCTGCTACCTGCTCGGGCTCTACCTCGCGCAGGTGCGGGGCACCCGCTTCGGTGACGAGATCGCCTCGATCGTCGACGAGCTGGCCGGCCTGCCCGACAAGGTCGAGCAGGTGCTGGGCGAGGCCGAGCAGATCTACGAGGTGGCCCGCGACCTGCAGGACGCCCGGTCGGTGCTGTTCCTGGGCCGTCACGCCGGGTTCCCGGTGGCGCTCGAGGGCGCGCTCAAGCTCAAGGAGCTCGCCTACATCCACGCCGAGGGGTTCGCCGCCGGCGAGCTCAAGCACGGTCCGATCGCGCTGATCGAGGAGGGCCTGCCCGTGTTCTGCGTGGTGCCCCCACCCGGGCGCGACTTCCTCCACGACAAGATGGTCAGCGGGATGCAGGAGGTCCGCGCGCGCGGCGCCCGCACGATCGTGCTGGCCGAGGAGGGCGACCACACGGTCGACGACTACGCCGACGTGATCTTCCGGCTGCCCAAGGCCTCGACGTTGCTGCAGCCGGTCGCGGCGGTGGTGCCGCTGCAGCTGTTCGCCTGCGAGCTCGCGACGCTCATGGGCCACGACGTGGACCAGCCGCGCAACCTGGCCAAGTCGGTCACCGTCGAGTAGGGCCCGGTGATCGTCGGGATCGGCGTCGACGTCTGCGACACCGCACGGTTCGCGGAGTCGCTGCGGCGCACGCCTGCCCTGGCCGAGCGGCTGTTCACCGTCACCGAGCGGACGCTGACGGGGGAGTCGCTGGCGGGCCGATTCGCCGCCAAGGAGGCGCTGGCCAAGGCCCTCGGCTGTCCCGCGGGGCTCGACTGGCACGACGCCGAGGTGGTGCGCGAGGACGACGGCCGCCCGACGTGGCGGCTCACCGGCACGGTGGCCGACGCCGCCACGCGGCGAGGTGCCGCGCAGACGCACCTGTCCCTGAGTCACGACGGCGGCATCGTGACCGCGTTCGTCGTGCTGGAGGGTGCCTCGTGAGGTGCGCCCACACCGTCGAGCAGGTCCGGGCTGCCGAGGAGGCCGCCTTCGCGGTCTCGCCCGAGGGCGCGCTGATGCAGCGTGCCGCGGCGGGGCTCGCCGCCGCGGTCAGCGACTTCCTGGGCCACACCTACGGTGCCCGCGTGCTGCTGGTCGTGGGGGCCGGCAACAACGGCGGTGACGCGTTGTACGCCGGGGCGCGCCTGGCCCGGAGGGGAGCCGCGGTCGACTGCGTGCTCCTCGCCCCGGACCACGCCCACGCCGGCGGGCTGGCCGCCCTGCGCCGAGCCGGCGGCCGGGTCGTGCCGCGGCCGCGCGAGGACTACGACGTGGCCGTCGACGGCATCGTCGGGATCGGGGGCTCCGGTCCGCTGCGCCCGGCGGCCGCCGACCTGGTCGACTCGCTCGCCCACGTCCCGTGGGTCGCGGTCGACACCCCCTCGGGGGTCGGGGTCGACGACGGCCGGGTCGAGGGCCCCCACGTCCGGGCCGACCTCACCGTCACCTTCGGCACCCACAAGCCGGTGCACCTGGTGGACCCGGGCGCGCGGGCCTGCGGAGCGGTGCACCTGGTCGACATCGGCCTGGACCTGCCGCCCGCCCCGGTCGAGTCGCTGCAGGAGGGCGACGTCGCCGCGCTGCTGCCGCGCCCGGCGCTCGACGCGCACAAGTACACCCGTGGCGTCGTCGGCGTGCGGTCCGGCTCGGCGCAGTACCGCGGCGCGGGCGTCCTGTCGGTCTCCGGCGCGGCCTGCGGCCTGGCCGGCATGGTGCGGTTCGTCCCCGCCGGCGACCTCGACGAGGCCGCGCCGGTCATCGCGCTGGTCCAGGCCGCGCATCCCGAGGCGGTCGTGGGCGAGGGCCGCGTGCAGGCGTGGGTCGTCGGGTCGGGCGGCGGCAGCTCGTCGGGTGACCAGCTGCGCGCCGCGCTGGCCGACGACGTGCCGCTGGTGGTCGACGCCGATGCCCTGACGGTGCTCGAGGAGTGCGGCGGGGTCGCCGGCCGGCCCGCGGTCCTGACCCCGCACGCCGGCGAGCTGGCCCGCATCACCGGGGTCGAGCGCGAGGAGGTCGAGGCCGACCAGCTCGGCTCCGCCCGTCGCGCCGCCACCCGCTTCGGCTGCGTGGTGATGCTCAAGAGCCGCCACACCATCGTCGCCCACCCGGACGGCCGCGTCCGCGTCACCACGGTCGGGCCGCCGTGGCTGGCGACCGCGGGAGCGGGGGACGTCCTCGGCGGCCTCGTCGGCGCCCTGCTCGCCGCCGGCCTGTCGGCGTACGACGCGGCGAGCGTGGGCTCCTGGGTGCACGGCGCCGCGGCCGGCCTGGCCCGTCCCGACGGCCCGGTCGACGCCGCCGAGGTGGCCCGGGCGGTCCCGGAGCTGTGCGCGCGGCTGCTGCGGGACTGCGTGTGACCCGGGCGGAGGTGGTGGTCGACCTCGACGCGGTCCGGGCCAACGTGGCCCACCTGCGCGAGGTCGTCGCGCCGGCCGAGCTGATGGTCGTGGTCAAGGCCGACGGCTACGGCCACGGCATGGTCGAGGTCGCCCGCGCCGCCCGTGAGGCGGGCGCCTCGTGGCTGGGCGTGGCGGTGATGGACGAGGCGCTCGCGCTGCGCGCGGCCGGCGACACCGGTCCGCTGCTGTGCTGGCTCGCGGTGCCCGGCGAGGACTACGCGCCCGCGCTGGCCGCCGGTGTCGGGGTGACCGCCTACACCGTCGAGCAGGTCTCCGCGGTCGCCGCGGCGGCGCGCTCGGTCGGACGCCCCGCCGACCTGCAGCTCAAGGTGGACACCGGGCTGTCCCGTGGGGGAGCGACCGCCGACCGGTGGCCCGGGCTGGTCGCCGCCGCCCGTGCGGCCGAGGAGGACGGTCACGTCGACGTCGTGGGGGTGTGGTCCCACCTCGCCTGCAGCGACGAGCCCGACCACCCCGCCAACGACGCGCAGGAGAGCGCCTTCCGCGACGCGCTGCGGGTGGCCGAGGAGGCCGGTCTGCGGCCCCGCTGGCGGCACCTGGCCAACTCCGCGGCCGCGCTGCTGCGCCCGTCGTCGCGCTTCGACCTGGTGCGGTGCGGCCTGGCCGCCTACGGTCTCTCCCCGGCCCCCGAGGTGCGCGACGCCGCCGGCCTGGGCCTGCGGCCCGCGATGACCGTCCGCGCCGAGCTCGCGCTGGTCAAGCAGGTCGCCGCCGGGTCCGGGGTGTCCTACGGCCACACCTGGACGACCGCCGAGGACACGACCGTCGGCCTCGTCCCGGTCGGGTACGGCGACGGCGTGCCGCGGGCGGCGTCCTCGCGGGCGCAGCTGCTCGCCGGCGGCCGGCGCACCACGGTCGCGGGCCGTGTCTGCATGGACCAGCTCGTCGTCGAGCTGGGGCCGGACACCGCGGCCGAGGCCGGCGACGAGGTGCTGCTGTGGGGCGACGGGTCCCACGGCGAGCCCACCGCGCAGGACTGGGCCGAGGCGTGCGAGACGATCTCCTACGAGATCGTCACCAGGATCGGCGGGCGCTTCGCCCGCCGCCACGTCGAGTCCCCGGTCGGAGGTGGTGCAGGTGCCTAGCCCCAGGCAGGCCGTCCGGCTCACGGCCGCGCTCGCCGGACTGGGCGCGACCGGCTACGCCGCGGACCAGCTGATCGGCCGGCGACAGCGCCGCCGGGCCCGGGACGCCGACACCGACGGGCTGGGCGCGCTGCGCGGCGAGGTGCACGAGGTGGCCGCCGACGACGGGATCCGGCTGCACGCCGAGGTCGACGAGGTGGCGCCGTACTCCTCGGCCGGCGCGGCGCGGGCTCGCCGCCGCACCGGGGCGACGGTGGTGCTGGTGCACGGGTTCGCGATGACCATGGACTGCTGGCACTACCAGCGGGCAGCGCTGCGCGGCAAGCGCCGCATCGTGCTCTACGACCAGCGCTCGCACGGGCGCAGCCAGCGCTCCTCGACCGAGCACGCCTCGATCGAGCAGCTCGGCCGCGACCTGGCCACCGTGCTGCGCGAGCTCACCGCCCCCGACGAGCCCGTGGTGCTGGCGGGCCACTCGATGGGCGGCATGTCGATCGTGGCGCTCGCGGAGGAGCACCCCGAGCTGTTCGGCGACAAGGTCGTCGGTGCCGCGCTCATCTCCACGACCGCAGGCGGGCTGCGCACCCACCGCGTGGTCTCGCGCTGGATCCCCGATGTCCTCGGCCGCCGGGTGGTCCAGCAGGGACTGGTGATCGCCTCCCAGCGCGAGCGGCTGCTGGAGCTGGTCCGCAAGCGGGGCTCGGCGGTGGCGTTCGCGGTGATCCGCGAGTTCGCGTTCGGCGACGGCCCCGTGCCGGCGGCGTGGGTGGAGTTCCTCGACCGTGAGATCGCCGCGGTGCCGCTCGACGTGCTGGTGGAGTTCATCCCGCACTTCGACGCCTTCGACAAGTTCCACGTGGTCGAGGCGTTCGCCCACATCCCGACCTGGATCATCGGCGGCACCAAGGACAAGCTCACCTCGATCGGCCAGGCGCGCAAGCTGCACTCGCGCATCCCCGGGTCGCGGCTGGTCGAGCTGCACGGCGGCGGCCACATGTCGCTGTTCGAGTTCAAGGACCGGGTCAACCGCGAGCTGGACGACCTGCTGATGGCTGCCGACCAGCACGCCCACGCGGCGGAGGCGGCGGCCCTCGGCCCCGCGGACCAGCGACAGAAGGAGGGCGCGTGAGCACCTCGGCGGAGATGTCCCGCATCCAGGTCGAGGAGGCCGGTCCGGCGCAGGCGCCGGAGGTCGCCGAGGTCATCCGGGAGGCCTTCGCCGCCCGGCCCGACCTCGACCCGCCGGCCCCCGCGCTCACCGAGACCGCGGAGTCGGTCGCCGCTCAGCTCGCGGGTGAGGGCGGACTGCTCGCCAGCCTCGGCGGCGAGGCGGTGGGCGCCCTGCTCATGCACGGGGAGACCACCCCGTGGGGCGACTCCCTCCTCCTCACCCGGGTCAGCGTGCGCCCGGACGCGCAGAGCCTCGGCGTGGCGCGCACGCTCGCCGCGACCGCCGAGGACGTCGCGGCCCGCCGGGGTCTCGCGCGGGTCCACCTGCACGCCCGCGCGGAGCTGCCGGGAACGATCGAGTTCTGGCAGCGGCAGGGCTACCGCGAGAGCGGACGCGAGGGCACCCTCCTCACGCTGACCAAGGAGCTCCCGGTCTCGGTGACCGTCCCCACCGGTGAGGACATGCAGGCCCTGGGACGGCGCCTGGCCGGCCTGCTGCGCGCCGGCGACCTGGTGCTGCTCACCGGCGACCTGGGCGCGGGCAAGACCACGCTCACCCAGGGGATCGGTGAGGGCCTCGGGGTGCGCGGGGCGGTGACCTCCCCGACCTTCGTGATCTCCCGGATCCACCCCGGCTCCCTGCCGCTGGTGCACGTCGACGCCTACCGCCTGGGCGGGCTGGAGGAGCTCGACGACCTCGACCTCGACGTCTCGGTCGCCGACTCGGTGACCGTCGTCGAGTGGGGCGGTGGGATCGCCGAGGGGCTGGCCGAGGACCGCCTCGAGATCGAGATCCTGCGGCCGGCCACCGCCGACGACGAGACCCGCGTGGTGCGGGTGCGGCCCCTCGGCGTCCGCTGGCTGGGCACGGCCCCGGCCGCTGCGCTCGCGCCCGGCCCGGTCGCATAGCCTCGTCCGCGTGCTGCTCGCCCTGGACACCTCGACCCCGCTGGTCAGCGTGGCGGTGTACGACGACGTCTCGGGTTCGGTGCTCGCCTCGCTGACCAGCGACCGCCCCATGAAGCACGGCGAGTCGGTCGCGCCGCTGGTCGACCGGGCGCTCTCGTCGGCGGGTGTGGCCCGCAGCGACCTCACCGGCATCGCCGCCGGCACCGGTCCCGGCCCGTTCACCGGCCTGCGCGTCGGCCTGGTCTCCGCCCGCGTGCTCGGGCTCGCGCTCGGCGTCCCGGTCCGTGGGGTCTGCTCGCTCGACGCGGTCGCGGCGGCGGTCTCCTCGTCGGGGCAGTTCGTGGTGGTCTCCGACGCCCGGCGCAAGGAGCTGTTCCACGCGTCGTACTCCCCGGACGGGCAGCGCCTGACGGACCCGGCGGTCTCGCGTCCCGCCGACGTCCTTGCCGGGCTGCCCGAGGACACGCTGGTCGTCGGGCCGGGCGTGCCGGTCTACCCCGACGCCTTCGCGCGCACCGCCGGGCCGCACACGGTCGAGGCTGCCGACGTCGCCCGGCTGGTCGCGACCGGGGCCGCGCACGTGACCGACCCGGAGCCGATCTACCTCCGCCGCCCGGACGCCGTGGCTCCCGGCCCGCCCAAGAGGGTGTCGTGAGCGAGCGAAGCGAGCGAACAGGTGGGGCCGCGGCAGTCGTGCGAGCCGCGACGGCCGGGGACGTGCCCGCGGTGACTGCGCTCGAGGCCTCGGTGTTCGGGGTCGACGCCTGGTCGAAGGCCTCGGTCGCCGAGGAGCTCACCGGCCCCCGCCGCCGGGCCTGGGTGGCCTCGGACGACGAGGTCCTGGGCTACGCCGCGTCGTCGTCCGCCGGCGACGTGGTGGACCTGCAGCGCGTCGCCGTCGCTCCGGCCCACCGGGGCCGGGGGATCGCCTCGATCCTGGTCGGCACCCTGCTCGACGCGGCCCGGTCGGACGGCGCCGACCGGGTGCTGCTCGAGGTCGCGGCAGACAACGCGCCGGCCCTCGGTCTCTACGCGAGGCACGGGTTCGCCGAGATCGACCGGCGGCCGGCGTACTACCGGGACGGGCGCGACGCGCTCGTCCTGCAGCTCGACCTCGAGGAGGAGTCGTGATCGACGGGCCGCTGGTGCTCGGCATCGAGACCTCGTGCGACGAGACCGGCGTCGGGATCGTACGCGGGCAGGACCTGCTCGCCGACGCGGTCGCCTCGTCGGTCGACGAGCACGCCCGGTTCGGCGGCGTCGTGCCCGAGGTGGCCTCGCGCGCCCACCTCGAGGCGATGGTCCCCACGATCGAGCGCGCCTGCGCGACGGCCGGGGTCCGCCTCGACGAGGTGGACGCGATCTCGGTGACCACCGGCCCCGGCCTGGTCGGGGCGCTGCTCGTCGGCGTGGCCGCGGCCAAGTCGCTGGCGCTCGGGCTGGGCAAGCCGCTGTACGCCGTCAACCACCTCGCCGCCCACGTTGCGGTCGACCAGCTCGAGCACGGACCGCTGCCCGAGCCCTGCCTGGCGATGCTGGTCAGCGGTGGGCACTCGTCGCTGCTGCTGGTCGAGGACGTGACCGGCACGATCGACCCGCTCGGCTCGACCATCGACGACGCGGCGGGGGAGGCCTTCGACAAGGTCGCCCGCCTGCTCGGACTGCCGTTCCCTGGCGGTCCGCACATCGACCGCGCCGCCCGGTCCGGGTCGTCGGTGGCGATCGACTTCCCACGCGGGCTGACCTCGCGGCGCGACCTGGAGCGGCACCGCTTCGACTTCTCGTTCTCCGGCCTCAAGACCGCGGTCGCGCGCTGGGTCGAGGCCCGCGAGCGGGCAGGGGAGCCGGTGCCGGTCGAGGACGTCGCGGCCTCGTTCCAGGAGGCGGTCTGCGACGTCCTGGTCCGCAAGGCGCTCGACGCCGCGGTGGACCGCGGGGTCGAGGACCTCCTGATCGGCGGCGGCGTGGCCGCCAACTCGCGCCTGCGGGCCATGGCCGAGGAGCGGGCGGCGAAGCACGGCGTCCGCGTCCGCGTCCCGCGCCCGGGCCTGTGCACCGACAACGGTGCGATGGTCGCCGCGCTCGGGTCCGAGATGGTGGTCCGGGGCCGCACCCCGTCCGCGCTGGACGTGGCCGCGGACTCGTCGCTGCCGGTCACCGTCGCGCTGGCGTAGGGGGCCAGTTTCACTGGGGACCTAGTGAAGTTGGTGCTTCCCGAGCGTTGCAACGCTCGGGAAGCACCAGTTCTGCCGCGAGTACGACGGTCAGGGTGCGACCGGCAGGCTCGCCACGGGCTCGTCGGGGGTCTTGCCGATGTCGGTGCCGACGCCGGCGATCTCGGCGCTGCCGTCCAGCCCGACCCGGACGAACGTCCACCTGTCCTCGAGGAAGACCAGGGCCAGGACGTGGGTCTCGTCCTCCCACGCCAGGCTGTGGATGTAGCTCATGTTGCTCGCCGAGGTGCCGGCGTCGATGGCCACGACCGACGCACCGGTCCGGCCGTCCAGGACGTCGTACTGCGCGCAGCACAGCCCGTCGAGGTACGCCGGCCCGGCGGTCAGGTAGCGCCCGTCCGGGCTCCAGCGCATCGGCGTGTGGTCGCAGGTCCTCCAGATCGTCTGCTGGTCGTCGATCCCGCGAGCCTCCGAGCAGGACCCCTCGTCGGACACCGACACGATGCCGACATAGGCGTCCGCGCTGGCGCCGCCGAGGTGCTCGAACCCGGGAACGTCGTCGACGATGCCGTGGGAGTCGGCCGTCCCGACCCCGCCCCGGCCCTTGTTGAACAGCACCTGGCAACCACCGGCCTCCTCCCGGCAGGAGCCCGACCCGGTCATGGACGCCAGCTGGATCGACCCACCGATGGGCTCGGAGAGAGTCAGGTCGCCGTCGCTGGTGGTGTAGCTGTGGATCCGGCCGTCGGTGCCGACGTACGCCGCCGCCGTGCGGTCGGGCGAGACCGCCAGGGCTCCGTCGGGGTTGGCGGGCTCCCGCAGGACGGTCGTGCCCTCGGCGTCGAACACGACGAAGGTGCCCTTGCCGTCGGGCCCGCGCTGGACGCCGACCCACTGGTCGCCCAGCGGGCTGAAGAACGGCAGACCGGTCCCGGTGAACACCTTCTTGCCCGAGCCGGGCACGAGGACGTACTCGCCGAGCCGCACGGGGATCAGCGGGGCTGCGCCGACCGGCAGGTCGGCACCCAGCTCGACGGTCGTCGCGCCGGTGGGGGTCGCGGGGGGCTGCGTGGGCTGCGACGGTGTCGGGCCCTGGGTCGCGGTCGCGTCGGGGGTCTGCGTCGCGAACTGCGAGTCCGACCGGTCGTTGCCGCCCGCCGTCATCAGGCCGGTCGGTACGACGACCGCGGCGACCGCCGCGGCGGCCACGATGCCGGTGGCGACCCGGCGGCGGCGGATGCCGCGGGCCCGGGAGGTCACGTCGTCGAGGGAGAGCAGGTGGGGGTCCTGGCCGGCAGCCTCACGACGCAGGGCGTCGCTCAGCCGCTGCTCGTCGTGGCTGGTCATCGGTCCTCCTGGGAAGCGGGGTCGAGGTGCGAGACCTCGGACGATCGGGTGCGCAGCGCGGCGAGGGCGCGGCTGGTCTGGGACTTCACGGTGCCGACGCTGACGCCGAGCACCTCGGCCGTCTCGGCCTCGGAGAGCTCCTCGTAGTAGCGCAGCACCACGGCGGCGCGCTGCTTGCGCGGCAGGGTCTGGACCAGTGCCCACAGGTCCTCGTCGCGGCCGCCGGCCGAGCTCGACGAGGCCGGCGTCGCCGTCTCGGGCAGCTCGTCGGTGGCGTGCTCGCGCCGCTTGAACGGCCGCCGCCACAGGGAGTTGTGCTCGTTGACGATCACCCGCCTGACGTAGCCGTCGAGGGAGCCGCGGTCCTCGACCCGGTCCCAGGCGAGGTAGAGCTTGGCCAGGGCCGTCTGGACCAGGTCCTCGGCCGTGTGCCGGTCTCCGCTGATCAGGTAGGCGGTGCGGAGCAGGCTGGCCTGCCGCGCCTCCATGTAGGCGGAGAACTCGGCGTCGCGTCGGGCGCGGTCACCCATCGTGGCTCCCCTCTGTGCCGGTCGGTGCACGAGAGGTGCCGCGACGGGAGTCGTGGTGTCCACGCTCATCGGCGTCTCCGCTCGTGTCCGGCACAGCCTCCCGCGGGGCGCGGGAGTCATCACCAGGACGCGCCGTTCCGAGGAAAGGTTGCACGGCGGTCGCGAGGAATTTCCGGCTACTCCGGCCGACCGGTCACCGCGAGGGCCACTCCGAGGCCGATGATCGAGGTGCCCCCGACCAGGCTCAGCCGGCGCCCGTGCGCCGGCGAGGAGGCGAACCACTCGCGCAGCCGGGAGGCGATCACGGCCCAGAGCCCGTCGCTGAGCAGGCCGATGGTGACCGCGATGGCGCCCAGGACCAGCATCTGGGCGGTGGCGTCGCCGCGCTCGCGGGAGATGAACTGCGGGAGGACGGCCGCCGCCATGGCGAACGCCTTGGGGTTGGTGGCCCCGACGGTGAACCCCTGCCGGAACACGGTCCGGCGGGCCAGGGGCGCGACGTTCGCCGCACCGTCGGCCTCGGTGAACCGGCCGTGCCGGATCGCCTGGACCCCCAGCCAGACCAGGTACGCCGCCCCGGCGAGCTTGAGCACGGTGAACACGGTGACCGACTCGGCCACCAGGGCGCCGAGCCCGAAGGCGACGAGGGTCATCACCAGGGCCAGGCCGACGGTGTTGCCGGCCACCGTCAGCAGCGCGACGCCGCGTCCGTAGGACAGCGCGCGGCCCACGATGAACAGCACGCTCGGCCCCGGGATCGCGATGATCACCAGCGCCGCGAGGGCGAAGCCGAGGAGGTGCTCGGAGGACACGGGCATGGGCCGAGTGTCGCAGCGACCGGGCCGCCGCGGCCAGCGAGCTCCGGCCTCAGGCGAGCCGTCGCACCGACAGCACCGTCCCCCGGCCGCCGACGCGCGTGAGCACGATGGTGGCCTCCTCGGTGCCCGAGAGCGCCAGGCGCCGGCGCAGCTGCTCGGGCACGACGCCGACCCCGCGCTTCTTGATGGTCAGGCGGCCCACGCCGCGCTCGCGGAGGGCGGCGCGGAGCCGCTTCTCGGCGTACGGCAGCTCCTCGAGCACCTCGTACCCGACGGCGTACGGCGTGGGCTCGCCAGTCGGCGCGGCGACGTAGGCGATGTGCGGGTCCAGGAGCGTGCCCCCGAGGCGGGCGGCGACCGCGGTGACCAGCCCGGCGCGGATGACGGCGCCGTCCGGCTCGTAGAGGTAGGGCCCCACCGGCCCCGTGCCGACCGCGGCCGGACCGGGGTCGTCCTCGGTGGTGAGGGTGGCCAGGCCGTGGGGGTGGATGACCGTGGCGCGGCGGGCCGTGGTGGCCAGGGTCGGGGACCACAGGGCGGCCTCCTTCACCTCGCCGCGGAAGCTGACCCACTCGGCCTCGACGCCGTCGGGCACACGGTCGTGGGGGAGCCCTGGGGCGACCTTCACCACCGACGGCCGGGCGAGCAGCCGCTCGACCCAGGACCAGGGCGGCACGAAGGAGTCGGGGTCGAACGTGCGGCCCCGGACCCCGCGACGGGCGGGGTCGGCGACGACGACGCCGAACGGGCTGAGGTCCAGCGCGGTGGCGTCACCGGTCATCACCGCTCCCGACAAACCGAGCGCCTCGAGGTTGGCCTGGGCCATGGCAGCCCGCACCGGGTCGAGATCGACGCCCGCGACCGGGGTGCGGGTCGGCGCCAGCCTGCGCGCGAGCGCGACCAGGTCGCCCCCGATGCCGCAGCCGAGGTCGGCCACCGACGCGGGTGCGGCGAACGAGACCCGCGCGGCGCGGTGGGCGGCCACCTCGGCGCGCGTGCACTGCTCCAGCGCGTCGGGGGTGAAGTACATGGCGGCGGCGTCCTCGCCCAGCTTGCCCCGCGCCGCGGCCCGGAGGGCGGCCTGGCTCATCGCCGCTGCGGCCAGGTCGGCGTCGGTCTCGCGCCGCAACCGCTCGCCGGCGCGGACCGGGTCGACCCCGTCGGCGTACAGCTGCGTCGCGCGGGCCAGCGCCTGCGCTCCGGCGGGGGAGCGCAGCCGCTCGAAGGTGGCCAGGTCCATGGGGCGATCCTCGCAGGCTCTCGGCCGAGCCGACGACCGACATGGCTGGCACTCGACTTGACCGAGTGCTAGTCGCGGTCTAAGTTCGGAACTGGCACTCTCGACCCGAGGGTGCTAACCCGCTCGGCAGTCCACCGCGACCCCCGCGACGGCGCACGGACGACCGGGCGAGAGTCGTGTAGCAACTCTCGAACAGACGAGAAAGTGGAGGTCGACGACAGTGTCGGTCAACATCAAGCCGCTCGAGGACCGGATCCTCGTCAAGGCCCTCGAGGCCGAGCAGACCACCGCCTCCGGCCTGGTCATCCCGGACACCGCGAAGGAGAAGCCCCAGGAGGGCGAGGTCGTCGCCGTGGGCCCGGGCCGCTTCAACGAGGACGGCGACGAGCGCATCCCGCTCGACATCAAGGTCGGCGACAAGGTCATCTACAGCAAGTACGGCGGCACCGAGGTGAAGTACTCCGGCGAGGAGTACCTCATCCTGAGCGCGCGCGACGTGCTCGCCATCGTCGGCTGACCCCGACCCGGCAACATCCTCTGACACCGCCCCGGGCGGCCTCCGGGCCCTCGGGGCGGTGTCGTCCCGGTCCTCGTCCGAGGCGCCGGAGGCACCATCCTCAGACCGAAAGGCAGTGACTCTTCGATGCCGAAGATCCTGGAGTTCGACGAGGGCGCCCGCCGCGCCCTCCTCCGCGGCGTGGACCAGCTCGCGGACACCGTCAAGGTGACGCTCGGCCCCAAGGGCCGTTACGTCGTCCTGGACAAGAAGTGGGGCGCCCCCACGATCACCAACGACGGCGTCACGGTGGCGCGCGAGGTCGAGCTCGACGACCCGTTCGAGAACCTCGGTGCTCAGCTCACCAAGGAGGTCGCCACCAAGACCAACGACATCGCCGGTGACGGCACCACGACCGCGACCGTGCTCGCGCAGGCGATGGTCCAGCGCGGCCTCCACGCGGTGACCGCCGGCGCCAACCCGATGGCGCTCAAGCGCGGCATCGACAAGGCCGCCGCCGCGGTGAGCGACGAGCTGCTCAAGCTCGCCCGCGACGTCGACGACCGCGCCGACATGGCGGCCGTCGCCACCGTCTCGAGCCGCGACCCGCACATCGGCGACCTGCTCGCCGAGGCGTTCGACAAGGTCGGCAAGGACGGTGTCATCACCGTCGACGAGTCGAACACCATGGGCACCGAGCTCGAGTTCACCGAGGGCATGCAGTTCGACAAGGGCTACATCTCGCCCTACTTCGTGACCGACACCGAGCGCATGGAGGCCGTCCTCGACGACCCCTACATCCTCCTGCACCAGGGGAAGATCTCCGCGATCGCCGAGCTCCTGCCGCTGCTGGAGAAGGTCATGCAGGCCGGCAAGCCGCTGTTCATCCTCGCCGAGGACGTCGAGGGCGAGGCCCTGTCGACGCTGGTGGTCAACAAGATCCGCGGCACGTTCAACGCCGTCGCGGTGAAGTCCCCGGCGTTCGGTGACCGTCGCAAGGCGATGATGCAGGACGTCGCGATCCTCACCGGCGGCCAGGTCGTCGCCCCCGAGGTCGGCCTCAAGCTCGACCAGGTCGGGCTCGACGTGCTGGGCACCGCCCGCCGCGTCGTGGTGACCAAGGACAACACCACCATCGTCGACGGTGGCGGCGACACCTCCGCGGTCTCCGGTCGCGTGCAGCAGATCAAGCAGGAGATCGAGGCCTCGGACTCCGACTGGGACCGCGAGAAGCTCCAGGAGCGCCTGGCCAAGCTGGCCGGCGGCGTCTGCGTGGTCAAGGTCGGCGCGGCCACCGAGGTCGAGCTCAAGGAGAAGAAGCACCGGATCGAGGACGCCGTCTCCGCGACGCGCGCCGCGATCGAGGAGGGCATCATCCCCGGCGGCGGCTCCGCGCTGGTCCACGCCTCCTCCGCGCTGGACGGCGACCTCGGCCTCTCCGGTGACGAGGTGATGGGCGTCCGCGTGGTCCGCAAGTCGCTCGACGAGCCGCTGCGCTGGATCGCCGAGAACGGCGGCGAGAACGGCTACGTCGTGGTCTCCAAGGTCCGCGAGGCGGGCCCGGGCACCGGCTACAACGGCGCCACGGACACCTACGGCGACCTGCTCGCCGAGGGCATCCTCGACCCGGTCAAGGTGACCCGCTCCGCGCTGGTCAACGCCGCCTCCATCGCGGGCATGCTGCTCACCACCGAGACCCTCGTGGTGGACAAGCCCGAGGAGGAGGACGACGCTCCCGCGGCCGGCCACGGCCACGGGCACGGTCACTGAGCCTCGGCTCGGATTCCCACGGTCCCGTGGGACTTCGGTGCTCCCCACGCGTTGCAACGCGTGGGGAGCACTCGTTTTGCGTGGGGAGCTCTGGCCGGGTGGGCCGGAGCCCGGCACACTCGGACGGGTGAGCGACCGCGCGTACTGGCTCTCCCGCATCGCCGGGCTCGACCCCGTCGAGGACCACGAGGAGGTCTACCGGATCTCGTTCCTGCACGAGCTGCCCATGGGACCTCAACCAGGCGCTGAGCTTCGCGCTGTTCCGCACCTACGCCGTGCCGTCGATCGGCCGGCTGCTGTTCGAGACCGGTGAGTTCACCGCCCGCACGCAGAAGAGGTACGACGACACGGTGCTCCTGCTCGAGGACGCGCTGGTCCACGGGCTCGGCAGCGACCGCGGTCGGGCCGCCGTGCGCCGGGTCAACCAGATGCACGGGATGTACGCGATCAGCAACGACGACCTGCGCTACGTCCTGTGCACGTTCGTGGTGGTGCCGATCCGGTGGATGGACGAGCTCGCGTGGCGGCCGTTCACCGAGGCGGAGAAGGTCGCGAGCGCGGAGTACTACAAGGCGCTGGGCGGGCTGATGGGCATCAAGGGCATCCCCGACACCTGGCAGGACTTCGCCGCCGTGATGGACGCCTACGAGCAGAATCACTTCGCGTACGACGACGGGGCGCGGGCGGTGGCCGACGCGACGCTCGACCTGATGTGCACGTTCCCGCCCAACCACCTGCTGCCCGCCGCGGCGGTCAAGCGGTTCTCCTACGCGCTGATGGACGAGCCGCTGCTCGACGCCTTCGGCTACCCGCGCCCGTCGGCGGCGATGCGCCGCGCGGCGAGGGCCGGGCTGCGGGCGCGCGGCGCCTACCTGCGCCTCTCGAAGCCGCGGCTGGAGCCCTTCTACGGCCGCGACCTGCCGCAGGTGCGCAGCTATCCCGACGGGTACGACGCGGCCGCGCTCGGCACGTTCGCGCCGCCGCCGGGCTGCCCGGCGCACCTGCTGCGTGGAGGGGTCAGCCGACCGTCGGCAGCCGAAGCCTCGCGTCGCTGATCTGGACCACGCCGGGGAGGCGGCTGCCGTGGCTGGCGAACATGTCGCTGACCGGGCTGACCACCAGGAACAGCGACTGCCCGGCGGGGACGTCGACGGCGACCGAGGGAAGCTCGACCCGGCGGGTGGCGGCGGTCACCGCGGCCGGCTCGTTGAGCGGCAGCATGTTGTTCTGCACGATCTTGGCGTCGGCGGGGGAGGTGCCGACAGCCAGCGCCAGGAACGCCCGGGCGTCGGGGGTGTAGGTGGTGACCTTGCCGTCGAGGAAGGTGCGCCCGGCGATGCGGATCGGACCCTTCGCGACCTCCGTCGGCAGCGGCACGCCGAGGGCGGTGGTCGAGAGCAGCTCGGGCAGCCTCACGGTGCGGTCGGGCATGACCGACCCGACCGTGGTGCACCGGCCGTCCGCGGTGGCCAGGTGGAAGCGGCCGAAGCCGCGCAGGTGACGGTCCTTGTGCTGCAGCTCCTCCTGCAGGAACCGCAGCCCCAGGTCGGCGAACGAGGCGCTGCCCAGCTTCTTGCTGCACGGGTCGCCCGCCACGCCCACACCGCCCGGGAAGGCCGAGGGGAGCGTGTGGCCGCCGTTGTAGCCGACGAAGATGCTGCGCGCCCGCGCGCGGGGGGTCAGGGCCTTGGCCCAGTTCTGCAGTCCCTGCTGGAGCGGGAAGAGGTTGTCGGTCTCGCCCTGGCCGAACAGCACCGGGATGTCGAGCCTGCGGCCGTGGTCGACGTGCCACTTGGGCCCGTTCTTGCGGAAGAAGGCGTCCAGGTCGGTGGTGCCCGGTGTGGAGCCGTCGGGCCAGGTGCCGCGCGCGGCGCCGTCGACGACCGAGGCGACGATCTCCTGCGGCAGCGCGTCGCTGGGCAGGCTCGCCGCAGCGAGCGCGGCGGCCCACTCGGTCCGCACGACCTCGTCCGGCGCCAGGCTCTGCTTGAGGTCGAACCAGGTGATCTCGGGGACCAGGGCGTCGAAGACCGGCTTGCCGTGGACCCGGAGCTCCTCGAAGGCCCCGACGAACTGGTAGCCGCCGCCGTACGACCCGCCGATCGCGCCCAGGCGAGGGTCGCCCGGGGCGTCCTTGCGGACCCAGGGGAGCGAGGCGACGTAGGAGACCAGCCGCCGGACGTCCTTGCCCTCGAAGGCGGGGTTCTCCACGTGCGCCTTGCCGCCGCTCTCGCCGAACCCGCGCTGGTCGAAGGACAGCACGCCGAACCCGGCGTCGAGGTAGGGCTTGAAGTCCGCCGCGGTGGTCGTCCGGCTGCCGCCCCAGCCGTGACTGTGCATGACCATCGGCACCCGGTGCCGGCGGCTCGCGCCGGCCGGCTTGAACAGCGTCCAGCAGATGGGGACCTTCGCGGTCGTGCCGGGCTCCGGCACGCCGGCCAGGCAGCCGTTGCGCACGGTCACCCCGGCGGCGTCCGCGGCGGGCGCGGTGAAGAGGTGGGTGCCGGTGGCGGCGAGGCTCAGGGTCACCAGGGCAGCGGCGGCACGGCGGGCGCGGGGGATCGGGCTCATGGAGCGTCAACGAGCGAGGATCGTGGTGGGTCATGGCCGACGAGGGGCGAACCTGACGCGGCCTCGCGTTGAGGGACGTGACCTGTGCGCGGCGGCCGACCACGGCCACGAGGCCGCCGGTCACGACCACGCCGTTGTAGAGGCCTGGCTCGCCGCTGGGGTGGCACCGGGGTCAGGTAGATAGGGCACCTATGTAAACTGGTGGACGTGGTCAACCAGTTCTCCGATCGGGTCGAGGCGCTCAGCAACGATCTCGTCGTCCTCAGCGCCCGGCTCGTGCGCGAGGTGCGCCGAGCGCAGCGCGACCTGGCCCCGGCCTCGCTGCGGGTGATGAGCCTGGTCGACGAGCTCGGCCCCAGCACGGTCTCGGCGCTGGCCGAGGCCGACCGGTGCAGCCAGCCGACCATGACCGGGCTGGTCAACGGGCTGGCCGACAAGGGCTGGCTCGAGCGGAGCCCGCACCCCGACGACGCCCGGTCGAGCCTGGTGGCGATGACCGCGCAGGGACGCGCCGCGCTGGACGACGTACGCCGGCGCAACGCGGCCCTGGTAGCCGAGCGGATCACCGCCTCCGGCCGCACCCCCGAGGAGCTGGCCACCGCCGTGGCCGTCCTCACCGACGTCCTCCCCACCCGTCCTCGTCCCTGAGAGGGAAGCCAACTGTGCTCAAGCAACCACGTGCCGTCTGGGCGGTCGCGTTCGCCTGCGTCATCGCCTTCATGGGCATCGGCCTGGTCGACCCGATCCTCAAGTCGATCGCCGAGCAGCTCGACGCGACGCCGAGCCAGGTGTCGCTGATGTTCACCAGCTACATGGCGATCATGGGGATCGCGATGCTCGTGACCGGCGTCGTCTCCAGCCGCATCGGTCCCAAGCGCACCCTGCTCTCCGGCCTGGTGCTGATCATCGTCTTCGCCGCGCTGGCCGGCTCGTCCAACAGCGTCGCGGCCGTCGTCGGCTTCCGCGCCGGCTGGGGCCTGGGCAACGCGCTGTTCGTGGCCACCGCGCTGGCCACCATCGTGATGTCGGCGCGCGGCTCGACAGGCCAGGCGATCATCCTGTTCGAGGCAGCGCTCGGCATCGGCATCGCCTCCGGTCCCCTCATCGGCGGCCTGCTCGGCGAGCAGTCCTGGCGTGCCCCGTTCTTCGGCGTCTCGTGCCTGATGCTGGTCGCGCTCGTGGCCACCGCGTTCTTCCTGCCGTCCACACCGCCCACCGGCCGGCGTACCTCCCTGGCCGACCCGTTCCGCGCGCTGCGACACAAGCCGCTGCTGCTCCTCGCGTTGACCGCGATCTTCTACAACATCGGCTTCTTCACCATCCTCGCCGCCGGACCGTTCGCGCTGCCCGAGGCCGGGATCATCGAGATCGGCTGGATCTACTTCGGCTGGGGCCTGCTGGTCGCGGTCGTCTCCGTGGTCGTCGCCCCGATCGTGCAGCGCGCCATCGGCACGACGCCGGCCATCCTCGTCACGCTCGCGCTCTTCACCGCCGACCTCGCGATGATGGCGATCTGGGCCGACCACCCCGCCGTCGTGACCGTCGGGATCGTCGCCTCGGGTGCCTTCATCGGCAACAACAACACCCTCATCACCGAGGCCGTCATGGGAGCCGCGCCCGTCGAGCGCCCGGTCGCCTCCGCGGCGTACTCCTTCGTCCGCTTCTGTGGCGGCGCCGTCGGCCCCTACGTCGCACTCAGGCTGTTCGGCCTGCCGCCGGACGTGCACGTGCACGCGCCGTTCGTGTTCGGCGCGGCCAGCGTGCTGGTCGGGGTCGTGGTGCTGGCGCTGGGCTACCGGCCCGTCGCGGCGGCGCTGCATGCCGCCCACGCGGAGGTGGCGGCGATCGGGACCGAGGAGGAGGCCGAGGCCGTCCTGGTCGGTGACCTCGACTGAGTTGTCTGCTCGCCTCCGGCTCGCGGTCGGCGCGCCGCGCGCCTCCCGTGGACGCGCCGCCCAGTTGGTGCCTATCCTCCACACCCCTACGGCGACCCTGGCCCCAGCGGGCCGGGGTCGCCTACATTCACCGGCATGAGGCGCCCGCCGCACGAGAACGTCGCGACCGTCCTGGTCGACCCGACGGTGCTGCGCGACCTCGAGCTCGACCTGATGAGCCACGACCTGTGGGTCTGGCCGGTGGCCACCGCATCGATCTGCGTCGACGGCGAGCGGCAGGCCTTCCAGATCCGCCGCCGGATGGTCGAGGCGCACCGCGGCGACTGGGACGACGCCGCGGAGTGGACCCCGGTCTGGGTCGCGTTCGGCGACTCCTGGCGACGCGACGACGAGCCGCTGCCCTGGGCCGCGCACAAGCGGCTGTGGGAGACGCTCGGGGCGTACGACGGCCGCGTGCGCTACCGCCTCGGGCTCGGCGGCGTCCCGCGCCTGGTCGTGCCGCCGGAGCGGCCTGCCCAGCGCTGACCCGCCCCCCCGCGGTCACCTCACCGGGCGGCGCGGACGGCGACGGGCCAGGGCGACCCCCAGGAGCGTGAGCGCTCCACCGGCGTAGGCCAGCGGGGCCGGCGCCTCCGACAGCAGCAACCAGGCGAGCGCGATCGTCACCACCGGCACGAGGTAGGTGGTGACTCCGAGGCTGCTCGCGCTCATCCGCGACAGCGCGTAGGCGTAGGTGGTGAAGCCGACCGCGGTCGGGAAGACCCCGAGGTAGACCACCCACAGCACCGACGACGCCGGCGCGGCCCGCACGTCGTGCACGAGCTCGCCGGCCCACGGCAGGCAGGCCACCGCGCCGACCGAGCACGCCAGCCACGTCACCTGCAGCGCGGGCAGGCGCGTCATCAGCGGCTTCTGCACCACCACGCTCACGGAGTAGACCAGCGCCGAGAGCAGGCACAGCGCCGCGCCGAGCACCGGCCGGGTGCTGGCGCCCGTGGCGTCACCTGACGCCGCGATCGCCGCCACCCCGACCAGCGCCACGACCAGCCCGCCGGCCAGCGTGCGGGTGAAGGGCTCGCGCAGGAACACCGCCGCCAGCACCGCCAGCATCAGCGGCGCGAACTGGATCAGCAGCGCCGCCGTCCCCGCGTCGACGTAGCGCTCGCCCTGGTTGAGCGCGAGGTTGTAGACGGCGTACCACAGCACGCCGATCACGCCGAGCCGCCACCAGTCCCCCCTCCGGACCGGTGTCAGCCCGCGGGAGGCCGCCAGGACACCCAGCAGCACGGCCGCCACGAGACAGCGGCCGAGCGAGAGCGAGCCGGCACCGAAGTCCTGGCCGAGGTGCCGGATCGCGACGAACGCCGAGGCCCACAGCACGAGCGTCACGCCGACCGCGGCCACTGCGGCCCAGTCGCGCGTGGGTTGCTCGGTGGCGGGGGCCAGGGCGGCCGGGGAGGTGGTCACACGGCGACGCTAGCCACCCCCACCGACAGGCCGCGACGGGGTTTCCGCGTCGGCTCAGCCGCAGAGGTCCTCAGCCCGCGCGCTGCTCAGGTTCCACGACCAGAACCCGTCGGTGACGCGGTCCGTCCGCCCGGCGAAGGAGGACATCCTGCCCTCGCACGCCTTCTGCCGCAGCGACGGCGGGAGGACGGGGATCGCGTCGTCGGACAGCCCCAGCAGGTACGTCGTGTCGGTCGGGACCTCGCCCTGGTGAGCGAGGTTGTGCTCGGCGATGCGGGCGTCGGGGTTCACCGCGGCGAGCAGGCCGAGGGTGACCGCGCCGGTCGCCAGCACGGTGCGCGGCAGCCAGCCGGCATGGCCGAGCACCCCGGCGGCCACCACGAGCAGCACGACGAGGCCGAGCCACCCCTCGAAGAAGGCGACCAGCACCCGCAGGCGCGTCCAGCCGTAGGCGTCGTCGTACAGCCCGATGCGCATGAGCGCCGAGGCGACGACGGTCAGCGACAGGGCGCACAGGACGCCGACGGCTGAGCGCAGGCGCCACAGGTCGGCCTCGCGGTCCGCCACGCGCCACGCCGTGGCGGCGACGGCGAGGGTGAGGACCGTGACCCCGCAGAGCTGGCCGAAGCCCTGGTGGACGTACTCGGCGTAGGTCATGCCCACGGTCCGCTCCAGGTAGGCGCGGCCGCCGAACAGCGCCGTCGCCTGGGCCACGACGAAGCCGGCGAGCAGGACGTCGACGAGCACGACCGGCACCAGCCACTCCCAGACCGCCCGCGTGGTGTGGCACACGTCCGGGCCGAGGTCGACGCGCGGCGGGTTGAGGGCGACGTAGAGCGCTGCCAGCGTCACCCCGCCGACGAAGAAGGTGCTGAAGGCGCGGGCGAACAGGGTGTCGACCCGCAGGTCCGGCACCAGGTGGCCCAGCCACGAGCCGTAGATCGCGTCGGCCGAGCCCAGCAGGGTGCCGAAGACGAGCACCAGCACGAGGGAGACCAGCGCGGTCCGTGCGGCCCGCCAGGACACCGCGCCGGTGCCTCCCTCGAGGCTGCGTCCGAGCCAGGGGAGGCCACGCAGGGCGGCGAGGGGTACGGCGACCGGTGCCGCCACGAAGCCGACCAGCGTCCCTGCCCCGGTCAGGGTGACCACGACGAGCAGGGCCGCGGTCAGCACGCACAGCGTCACGATCCAGCCGGCGGAGAGCAGCAGCACCGGCAGCGTCAGGGCCGTCGCGAGGGCGAGGAGTCCCCAGCCGTAGCCGTCGAGTCGCTCCCGTGCGGTCCAGGTGACCGAGCCGATCATCGCGACCAGGACCAGCCACCAGCCGAGGCCGACGTCGTGGAAGGGCAGCACCATCCCGGCCACCAGGCCGACCCCGAGGGCGGCGAGCACGACCGAGGGCCGACCCTCGGGGCGGGGCTCGGGCCAGACGTCGCCGAAGGCGGCGTCCATCGCGCCGGACTCGCGAGGAGCCGGTGGTGCGGCGGCTGGCGTGGTCGTCATCGGTGCCTCCTGGGTCGGGGTCGGGGTGGGAGTCGGTGCGGGGGTCGGTGCGGGCCGGGCCGGAGGAGCGGGCGGCAGCTCGACGCGGATCAGGCAGCCGGTCCCCGGCCCCTCCGCGACGTGGATGCGGCCCCCGTGCAGCACGGTGACCCAGTGCGCGACGGCGAGACCGAGACCGGTGCCGCCGCCCTCCCCGCCGAGCCCGGTGCGGAAGGCGCGGAACACCTCCTGCCGGTGCTCGGGCGGGATGCCCGGGCCCTCGTCGTGGACCTCGAGGACGACCCGCCCGTCACCCGCGCGGGCGGACAGGGTCACCGTGCCGCCGTCGGGGGAGTGCCGCACGGCGTTGTCGGCGAGGTTGGCCAGCAGCTGGTGCAGGCGCCGCTCGTCCCCGGTCAGCCGCAGTGTCGGCGCCGCCTGCGCGACGACCGCCACGCGGCGGCGGGTAGCCAGCCGCGCCTCGTCGGCCACCCGGCCGAGCAGGGCCGCCACGTCGACCGGACCGACGTCGAGCGCGACGAGACCGGCGTCGAGCCGGCTCAGGTCGAGCAGGTCCGCGACCACGTCGGAGAGCCGCTCGGCCTGGCGCAGCGAGCCCTCGAGCGACTCGGGAGAGGGCTCGACGACGCCGTCGGCGAGGTTCTCCAGCGTGGCCCGAAGCGCCGCCACGGGGGTCCGCAGCTCGTGCGAGACGGTCGCGAGCAGCTCGCGCCGGCGCCGGTCCTCGCTCTGCAGCTCCTCCGCCATCACGTTGAACGCCCGGGCCAGGTCGCCGATCTCGTCCGAGGAGGTGACCGCCACACGGGAGGAGTAGTCGCCCTGCGCCATCGAGGTCGCCGCCGCGGTCATCTCGCGCACCGGCACGGTCATCCCACGGGCAAGGAGCTGGGTCAGCACGAGCGCGACCAGGACCGAGACCGTCACGACCGTGTAGCCCGGCGCCCCGGCGGCGCTGGCCAGCGTGGTCAGCGAGGCCACGACGAGCACGGTGACCCCCACGACGGCGCCGAGCCGCACCTTGAGCGAGGTCCACAGCGCCGCCGGCCCCGCCGGCCCCTCGCCTCGTCCGGGTGCGGACGCGCTACGGCGCGTCCGCACCCGGACGGCGCCACGTGGGTCGTGGCTCACGAGGTCTCCCAGGCGTAGCCGACCCCGTGCACGGTCCGGATCCGCTCGGGCCCGACCTTCGCGCGCAGCGCCTTGACGTGGCTGTCGACCGTGCGGGTCGAGGCGTCCGGCCAGTCCCACACCAGCTCCAGCAGCCGGGCGCGGCTGAGCACCGTCCCGGGCTCGTCGGTCAGGCACACGAGCAGGTCGAACTCGGTGCGGGTCAGCCCGACCGGGTCGCCGTCGACCGTCACGCGCCGCGCGGCGACGTCGACCGACACCGGTCCGAGCGTGCGCGCGCCGTCCTGCCGTCGGGCGAGCTCGGAGGCCCGCTCGACCCGCCGCAGCAGCGCCTGGGCCCGGGCGACCAGCTCCCGCATCGAGAACGGCTTGGTCAGGTAGTCGTCGGCGCCGACGCCGAGCCCCACGAGCACGTCGGTCTCGTCGTCACGGGCGGTGAGCATCAGCACCGGCGTCGGGGTCCGGGCCTGGATCCGGCGGCACACCTCGTGCCCGTCGAACCCCGGCAGCATCACGTCGAGCACCACGAGGTCCGGTTCGTGCTCCTCCGCGGCACTGACCGCCGCGGGGCCGTCGTACGCCGAGGTGACGCGCCAGCCCTCCGCCCGGAAGCGCAGGCTCACCGCCTCGTTGATCTCCGGCTCGTCCTCGACGACGAGCACGTGCGGCGCTGCTGCATGTCCCGGGCCCATGGCAGGACAGTAGGACGAGGGCCGCGCAGTTCCGGCGCGCTCGCTGTGAAGGTCCTGTGAAGACTGCGGACCGTGACCGGCGGTGGCACCGGGAAGGAAGCCGGCGGCCCCCTCGTTAGGATGGGCACCCGCCCCGCCGTCGCGATCGGACCCTCTGCATGAACCTCTCCCCGGCCGGAGTCCCCGACAAGTTCCTCCCCCTCGGGCTGACGTACGACGACGTGCTGCTGCTGCCGGGCGAGACCGACGTGATCCCCAGCGAGGTCGACACCACCAGCCGTCTGACGCGCGGGATCTCGCTGCGCATCCCGCTGATCTCCAGCGCGATGGACACCGTCACCGAGTCGCGCATGGCGATCGCGATGGCCCGCGAGGGCGGCCTGGGCGTGCTGCACCGCAACCTCTCGATCGAGGACCAGGCCTACCAGGTGGACCTGGTCAAGCGGACCCAGACCGGCATCATCTCCAACCCGGTCACGATCGGCCCCGACGCGACGCTGGAGGAGCTCGACGAGGTCTGCGGGCAGTACCGCGTCTCCGGCCTCCCCGTGGTCGACGCGCAGAACCGGCTGCTGGGGATCGTCACCAACCGCGACCTGCGCTTCACCCCGGTCGCGGAGTGGGCGACCACCAAGGTCGACGAGGTGATGACGCAGATGCCGCTCATCACCGGCCCGCCCGGCATCTCCCGCGAGGACGCGACGCTGCTGCTGCGCAAGCACAAGCGCGAGCGTCTCCCGCTGGTCGACGACGCCGGGCACCTCGCCGGCCTCATCACGGTCAAGGACTTCGTCAAGAGCGAGCAGTTCCCCAAGGCCAGCAAGGACGCCGACGGCCGGCTGATGGTCGGTGCCGCGGTCGGCTACTTCGGTGACGCCTGGGAGCGCGCCACCACGCTGGTCGAGGCCGGCGTCGACGTGCTCGTGGTCGACACCGCCCACGGCCACGCCCGCCTGCTGCTCGACATGATCAGCAGGCTCAAGTCGGACCCGGCCCTGCGGCACGTCGAGGTCATCGGCGGCAACGTCGCCACCGGGGCGGGCGCCAGGGCGCTGGTCGAGGCCGGCGTCGACGCGGTCAAGGTGGGGGTGGGGCCCGGCTCCATCTGCACCACCCGCGTGGTCGCCGGGGTCGGGGTGCCCCAGGTCACCGCGGTGTACGACGCCGCGCAGGCCTGCGCGGAGGCCGGCGTCCCGGTCATCGCCGACGGGGGCCTGCAGTACTCCGGCGACATCGCCAAGGCGTTGGTCGCCGGCGCCGAGTGCGTCATGGTCGGTTCGCTGCTGGCGGGCTGCGAGGAGTCGCCCGGCGAGCTGGTGTTCGTCAACGGCAAGCAGTACAAGTCCTACCGCGGCATGGGGTCGCTCGGGGCGATGTCGAGCCGCGGCAAGAAGTCGTTCTCCAAGGACCGCTACTTCCAGGCCGACGTGACCAGCGACGACAAGATCGTGCCCGAGGGGATCGAGGGCCAGGTCGCCTACCGCGGCCCGCTCGCCGCCGTCGCCCACCAGCTCGTCGGCGGGCTGCACCAGTCGATGTTCTACGTCGGTGCGCGCACCATCCCCGAGCTGCGCGAGCGCGGCCAGTTCGTGCGCATCACCTCCGCTGGGCTCAAGGAGAGCCACCCGCACGACGTGCAGATCACGACCGAGGCGCCGAACTACTCCCGCTGAGCCCCGGTAGGGTCGGCCCCGTGCAGGAGATCGAGATCGGCCGCGCCAAGCGGGCCCGCCGGGCCTGGTCCTTCGACGACGTCGCGATCGTGCCGTCGCGCCGCACCCGTGACCCCGAGGAGGTCTCGACGGCCTGGCAGATCGACGCCTACCGCTTCGAGATCCCCGTCGTCGCGGCGCCGATGGACTCGGTGATGTCCCCGGCCACCGCCGTGCAGTTCGGCAAACTCGGCGGGCTCGGCGTCCTCGACCTCGAGGGCCTCTGGACCAGGTACGACGACCCGACCGACCTGCTCGACGAGGTCGCCTCGCTCGAGCCGCGGGACGCGACCCGCCGGCTGCAGGAGATCTACTCCGAGCCGATCCAGCCCGAGCTCATCGCCCAGCGGCTCAAGGAGATGCGCACCGCGGGCGTGACCGTGGCGGGCAGCCTGTCGCCGCAGCGCACCAAGGAGTTCGCCAAGACCGTCGTCGACGCGGGCGTCGAGATGTTCGTCATCCGCGGCACCACCGTGTCGGCCGAGCACGTCTCCAGCCAGTCCGAGCCGCTGAACCTCAAGGAGTTCATCTACGAGCTCGACGTGCCGGTGATCGTCGGCGGGTGCGCGACCTACCAGGCCGCGCTCCACCTGATGCGCACCGGCGCCGCGGGCGTGCTGGTGGGCTTCGGTGGCGGTGCGGCGCACACCACCCGCACGGTGCTGGGGCTCGCGGTCCCGATGGCCTCCGCGGTCGCCGACGTCGCGGCCGCGCGCCGCGACTACCTCGACGAGTCCGGCGGCCGCTACGTCCACGTGATCGCCGACGGCTCGATCGGCAAGTCCGGTGACCTGGCCAAGGCCGTGGCCTGCGGCGCCGACGCGGTGATGATCGGCTCGCCCCTGGCGCGCGCCACCGAGGCACCCGGTCGGGGCTTCCACTGGGGGAGCGAGGCCTGGCACCCGCACCTGCCGCGCGGGGAGCGCATCCACATCGGCACCTCCGGCTCGCTGGAGGAGGTGCTCTTCGGCCCCTCGACGATGCCCGACGGCACGATGAACCTGGTCGGCGCGCTGCGCCGGGCCATGGCCACGACCGGCTACACCGAGCTCAAGGAGTTCCAGCGCGTCGAGGTCGTCCTGCACGGATGACGTCCTGGGAGCCGTGGCTCGTCGCCACCGCCGCGCTGCACCTCGGGTTCCAGCTCACCGTCACCGGCGTCGTCTACCCGGCGCTCGCGGACGTCTCCGGCGACGCGTGGGCGCAGGCCCACGCCGCCCACTCGCGACGGATCGCAGCAGTCGTCGCGCTGGCCTACCTGCCCCTGCTCGGCGTCGGCGTCTGGGCACTGGTCGAAGGCCCCGTGGCCCGGGGGTTGCTCGTCGCGGCCGCCGGCGCCGCGACCTCCTTCCTCACCACGGCCCTGGTCGCCGCGCCCACCCACGGGCGACTCGGCGGAGGACGCACCGACCCGCTGGTGCACCGGCTCCTCGTCGCCGACCGGGTCCGGCTCCTCGGCGCGGTCGTCTGCCTCGGCGGCGCGCTGGCCACGGTCTAGTGGTCTCGACAGCGCCGACCACCGGGGCTGCCATCATGCTCGCCATGAAGCTCGACCTCACCGTCCTGGCCATCCCGGCCTTCTTCGGCGCGATGGGCGCCGAGTACGCCTGGCAGCGGGCGCACCCCGTCGAGCCGGGCACCCGGGCCGGTGACTACCAGCTGGCCGACACCCTCGCCTCGCTGTCGATGGGCGTCGGGAGCCTCGCCGCGCCCTTCGTTGCCAAGAAGCTGCTCGACCCGGTCACTCCGGGCGTCGGCCGCTACGGCAGGGCGATGCTCGGCCTCAGCCTCGCCACCGCGGTGGCGACGACCGTCGGCGACGTCGTCCGGAAGCGCCTGCGGGACGGAAGCCTGCCCGACCCGCAGACGCTCCCTGACGACGTACGCGCGGCACAGGAGGAGCTCGCCGCCCTGCGGCAGGCGAGGCCGACCCCACGTGAGCAGCGGCCGCAGCGTCCCCGTCCGGTGCTGACCAGGGCGCACGGTGCCCTCGCCGCGAGCGCCGTCCTGTCGACGGCGCTGACCACGAGCACGGTGTGGGCGGCGCACACCACCGGGCGCCGGCTGTTCGGTCGCGGCCTGCCGGACCTCGGCACCGGCAAGGCCGCCTGGGCCACCGCGATCCTGGGCTGGGACTTCATCTACTACTGGAACCACCGCTTCGACCACGAGTCGCGCTGGCTGTGGGCGATGCACGTGGCGCACCACTCCAGCGAGCGCTACAACCTCTCGACCGCGCTGCGGCAGCCGGTCGCGGAGAGCCTCGTGCTGAGCGTGCCCTACGGCCTGCTCGCGCTGCTCGGCGTGCGTCCCGAGCTGATCGAGCAGGCGCGGGGGATCAACCTGCTCTACCAGTTCTGGATCCACACCGAGGCGATCCGCTCGATCGGCCCGTTGGAGAAGGTGCTCAACACCCCGAGCCACCACCGGGTCCACCACGGGTCCAACCGGCAGTACCTCGACCGCAACCACGGCAGCATCCTGATCGTCTGGGACCGGCTGTTCGGCACCTTCGAGGAGGAGGACGAGCCGGTCGTCTACGGGCTGACCAAGAACATCGACTCCTACAACCCGGCCGTCATCGCCACCCACGAGTGGCGCGACATCGCCGAGGACGTCGCGACCGCCGAGACCTGGCACGACCGGTGGTCGTTCCTGCTGCGCGGGCCCGGCTGGGCCTACGACAGGCGTGCCCTCGTCGCCGAGTGACGCGGCCGCCCGGACCGGCACAACGGAGTCCCGGCAGGGAAGAGCGCACTCCGCGAGCGAGGTCCGGCGGCGATGTGCCGGTCCCCAGGGCCCCGGCCCGGAATAGTTGACGTGTCACGGTCGTTGGGTCGACACTGATCCAGACCCGACGAGGTGAGCCGCATGCCTGCTGTGACCGTTCCCGACTTCACCGTCCTGCCGCGCGTCGACCGGCCCGGCCTCGAGGCGCGCCCGCGCGAGGTCGTCCAGGTCACGACCGCGCCCCGCGGGTTCGAGGGCGAGGGCTTCCCGGTCCGTCGCGCGTTCGCGGGCGTCGACCTCGCCCGCCTCGACCCGTTCATCCACATGGACCAGATGGGCGAGGTGGAGTACGCCGCCGGCGAGCCCAAGGGCACCCCGTGGCACCCGCACCGCGGCTTCGAGACCGTCACCTACATGATCGACGGGGTCATGGCGCACCAGGACTCCCACGGCGGTGGCGGCCTGATCACCAACGGCGACACGCAGTGGATGACGGCCGGCAGCGGCCTGCTCCACATCGAGACGCCGCCGGAGGAGCTGGTGATGAGCGGCGGGCTGTTCCACGGCGTGCAGCTGTGGGTCAACCTCCCGCGCACGCTCAAGATGGCGGCGCCGCGCTACCAGGACATCCGCGGGGGCCAGGTCGCGCTGCTCTCGTCGTACGACGGAGCGTCGCTGCTGCGCGTCATCGCCGGCTCGCTGGCCGGTCACGAGGGCCCGGGCTCGACCCACACGCCGATCACCCTGGTGCACGCGACCGTGCAGCCGGGCGGGCGGCTCGAGCTGCCGTGGCCGAGCGAGCTCAACGCGCTGGCCTACGTCCTGGCCGGTCGCGGCACCGTCGGCGCCGAGCGGCGGCCCCTCGACAGCGGGCAGCTGGCGGTCTTCGGCGGCGGCGACTCCCTCGAGCTGACCGGGGGCTCCGACGCCCAGAGCCCCGCGCTCGAGGTGCTGCTGCTCGGCGGGCGGCCGATCCGCGAGCCCGTCGCGGCCTACGGCCCGTTCGTGATGAACACCCGCGCCGAGCTGATGCAGGCCTTCGAGGACTTCCAGGCCGGCCGCCTCGGCACGATCCCGAGCGAGCCGCACCCGGGCCACCTGAGCTGACCGTGCGGGGTTGCCGGCGCCCACGGCGGGCACCCCTTCACGATGCTCGACGCCCGGGCAGACTGGGGCCATGAGTGCCCTGAGCCCCGACCAGCGAGCCGCCGCGATCGAGACGATGCGCGGCACGGAGCTGGACGTCCTGGTCGTCGGAGGAGGGGTCACCGGGTCCGGCATCGCGCTCGACGCGGTCACCCGTGGCCTCTCGGTCGGCCTGCTGGAGCAGCGGGACCTGGCCTCGGGCACGAGCTCGCGCAGCAGCAAGCTGATCCACGGCGGCCTGCGCTACCTGGAGATGTACGACTTCAACCTCGTGCGCGAGGCGCTGGCCGAGCGCGGGCTGCTGATCACCCGGCTCGCGCCGCACCTCGTGCGGCCCGTGCCGTTCCTCTACCCGCTGACCTCGCACCTGGAGCGCCCCTACGTCGGCGCCGGGCTCGCGCTCTACGACTCGCTGGCCGCGGCGTCGCCGTACCCCCGGGGCGTGCCGCTGCACCGCCACCTGTCCAAGCGCAAGGCGCTGCGGCTCGTCCCCGACCTGCGGCCCGAGGCGCTCACCGGCGCGGTGCAGTACTGGGACGCCCAGGTCGACGACGCCCGCCACACGATGATGGTCGCCCGGACCGCCGCGACCCACGGCGCGCACGTCGCCACCCGGGCCAAGGTGACCGGGTTCCTGCGGGAGGGCGAGCGGGTCACCGGGGTGGAGGCCACGGACCTCGAGACCGGCACCACGTTCGAGGTCCGCGCCCGCGTGGTCGTCAACGCCGCCGGCGTCTGGACCGACGACATCCAGGAGCTCGTCGGCGGTCGCGGCGTCATGCACGTCCAGGCCAGCAAGGGCATCCACCTCGTCGTGCCCCGCGACCGGATCCGTTCGCGCAGCGGCCTGATCCTGCGCACCGAGAAGTCCGTGCTGTTCGTCATCCCGTGGGGTCGCCACTGGATCATCGGCACCACCGACACGGCCTGGGACCTCGACAAGGCCCACCCGGCGGCGTCGCGCGCGGACATCGACTACCTCCTGGAGCACGTCAACTCGGTGTTCCGCGAGCCGCTGGGCCACGAGGACGTCGAGGGCGTCTACGCCGGCCTGCGGCCGCTGCTCTCCGGCGAGTCCGAGCCGACCAGCCGGATCAGCCGCGAGCACACCGTCGCCACCCCGGTCCCCGGCCTCGTGCTGATCGCCGGCGGCAAGTACACGACCTACCGCGTGATGGCCAAGGACGCGGTCGACGCCGCGGCCCACTCACTCGGCGGCAGCGTCCCGCGCAGCATCACCGAGCACGTGCCGCTGGTCGGGGCCGAGGGCTACGCCGTGCGCTGCAACCAGGTCGCCACGCTCGCCCGCCGCGCCGGCATCCACCCGGCGCGGGTCGAGCACCTCCTGGGTCGCTTCGGCGACCTGGTCGACGAGGTGCTCGACCTGATCGGGTCCGACGACGACCTCGGGCGCCCGCTCGAGGGTGCCGAGGACTACCTGCGCGCCGAGGTCGTGTACGCCGTCACGCACGAGGGCGCCCGCCACCTCGACGACGTGCTCACCCGGCGCACCCGCATCTCGATCGAGACCTTCGACCGGGGGGTCGCCGCCGCCCGTCCGGCCGCCGAGCTGATGGCCGGCCCGCTGGGCTGGTCGGCCGACGACGTCGAGGAGGAGGTCGACCACTACCTCCGCCGCGTGGCGGCCGAGCGGGCCAGCCAGGAGAAGCTCACCGACCAGGAGGCCGACGAGGCCCGGGTCTCAGCGCGCGACGTGCTGGGTCTCTGAGCCCCACCGCTCGCTCAGCCGAGGAGTCCCCGGTCGCGCAGGCGCCGGCCGATCGGGCCCTCGCGCCAGTCCCGGTCGTAGAGGCTGACCATCACGCGCGTGGTCGCGGGATGGCCGTCGAGCTGTGTCGCGACCTCGGTGGGCCGGCCGCGGGGGTCGACCTCCTCGACGCGCGCCCCGGATACGACCAGCTCCTCGGCCCGCATGACCACCTGGTGGGTGCGGTGCTGGACGCCCCGGACGCCCGACCAGGGGACCACCAGCCGGTAGGCGTCGCGCTGCACGACCAGCGCCTCGTCGGTGACGGTGAGGCTGCGACGCCGCACCCGGAGCACGTTGCGCACGAACAGCAGGACCGCCACGAGCCCGCCCACGACGATCGTCGGCGGCGAGTCGACCGCGAGGCCGAGCAGGACCCAGGCGGCGACGACGAGCAGGGGGACCGTGGCGGAGGTCGTCACGGCCACCGCGGGCCGGATCCGGTAGGTCGTCACCCGGCGGAGTCTCTCAGTTGACCTGCCGGTCGCGGCCCTCCCAGTAGGGCGCGCGCAGCTTGAACTTCTGCAGCTTGCCGGTGGCGGTGCGGTCGAGCACCTCGCGGAACTCGACCGACGACGGGGCCTTGTAGCGCGCGACCTTGGACTTCACGTAGTCGATGAGCTCCTGCTCGGTCAGGGTCGAGCCCTCGCCGAGGACGACGAGCGCCTTGATCGTCTCGCCCCACTTCTCGTCGGGCACGCCGATCACCGCCACCTCGGCGACGTCGGGGTGGGAGAAGATCGCGTCCTCGACCTCGATGGAGGAGACGTTCTCGCCGCCGGTGATGATCACGTCCTTCTTGCGGTCCATGATCGTCAGGTAGCCCTCGTCGTCGAGCTCGCCGCCGTCGCCGGTGTGGAACCAGCCGCCCGCCAGGCAGCGCGCGGACTCCTCGGGGTTGTCCCAGTAGCCGTCCAGGCAGACGTTGGAGCGGGCCAGCACCTCGCCGTCCTGGAACGACAGGTCGACGCCGATCGCCGGGGCGCCGGCGCGGACGAGCTTGGTGGCCCGCTCCTCGGCCGACAGGTCGTCCCACTCCTCCCGGGTGCGGTTGACGGTGAGCAGCGGGGAGGTCTCGGTGAGGCCGTAGATCTGGATGAACTCCCAGCCCAGCTCCTCCTGCACCCGCACGATCGTCTTGGTCGGCGGGGGAGCGCCGGCCACGACGATCCGCACGCGGCCGCGGCCCGGGACCTCGCCCTCCCAGTCCGGCAGCGCGTCGAGCACCGAGGCGATGACCGCGGGGGCCGCGCACATCAGCGTGACGCCGTGCCGCTCGATGCGACGCAGGATCTCGGCGCCGTCGACCTTGCGCAGCACGACCTGCGGCACCCCGAGGGAGGTCGTCACGAACGGCATGCCCCAGCCGTTGCAGTGGAACATCGGCAGCGTGTGGAGGTAGACGTCGCGGTCGGTGACGCCGACGTGCAGCCCGAAGGTCACCGCGTTGGTCCACAGGTTGCGGTGGGTCAGCTGCACGCCCTTGGGCCGGGCGGTCGTGCCGGAGGTGTAGTTGATCGTGGCCGTGGCGTTCTCGTCCGGCGCGGACCAGGGAGTCGGGTCGTCGGAGTCGGCGAACAGGTGCTCGTCCTCGCCGATGACGAACCGGTGCTCGGCGGTGACCCCCGACAGCGCCTCGTCGAGCTCGGGGTCGACGAACAGCACCCGCGCACCCGAGTGCTCGACGATGTAGGAGACCTCGTCGGGGGAGAGGCGGAAGTTGATCGGCACGAGGATCCGGCCGTAGCCGCAGACCCCGAAGAACGCGGTCAGCAGCCGTGCCGAGTTGTGGGACACCATCGCCACCCGGTCGCCCTCGCCGATCCCCAGGTCCTCCATCGCCCGGGCCATGCGGCGCGCCCGGCGCGCCAGCTCGGCGTACGACAGCTCGCCCAGCGACGGCGCGGGCTGCTGCGGCTCGTCGACGACGCCCACCCGGTCGCCGTACACCTGCTCCGCGCGGCGGACGAAGTCGTTGACGGTCATGGGGATCTGCACGGCCGGCCTCCCGTTTGGCTCCGAGTGTCTTGTGACCCACGTCTCGTCCTGACCTTAGCCACGACGTGAGCGGCGCCTCTAGGCGAGTCAGGGGATCCCAGATACCCTCGGTATATGAATGCCCCGGACCCGAACGACGGCACGACCACCGAGCTGCGCGACCCCGACCACGACCCGAGCGCCTCGCTGGCCCTCGAGCCGGCACACGTACGCCGGCTCACCGGCCTGCTGGTCGCCACCAGCGGCGAGACCAAGCCGGCGATCTCCCCGATCAACGGCCAGCCCCTCGGCGACATCCCGCAGTCCACCGAGGCCGACGTCGCCGAGGCGTTCAAGCGCGCGCGCAAGGCCCAGGCCGCGTGGGCCCGCACCAGCCTGGAGGAGCGCGCCGAGATCTTCCTGCGCCTGCACGACATCGTGCTGGAGCGCCAGGACGAGATCATGGACCTGATCTGCTGGGAGTCCGGCAAGGCCCGCAAGCACGCCTTCGACGAGCCGCTGCACATCGCGCTGACCGCGCGCTACTACGCCCGCACCGCCAAGGAGCACCTCGCCACCAAGCGCGTCGCCGGCGTGGTGCCCGGCCTGACCCGCGTCGAGGTCAACCGCATCCCCAAGGGCGTCGTCGGCATCATCAGCCCCTGGAACTACCCCTTCACGATGGCGCTGTGCGACGGGCTGCCGGCGGTCATGGCCGGCAACGCGGTCGTGGCGAAGCCCGACGCCCAGACCATGCTGAGCGCCCTGATCGGCCTGGAGATCCTCGAGCAGGCCGGGTTCCCCAAGGACCTGTGGCAGATGGTCGCCGGCCCCGGCCGCGTCATCGGCACCGAGATCATCCAGCGTGCCGACTACATCTGCTTCACCGGCTCGACGGCCACCGGCAAGGTGATCGCCAAGCAGTGCGCCGAGCGCCTGATCGGCTGCTCGCTCGAGCTCGGCGGCAAGAACCCGATCCTGGTGCTGCGCGACGCCGACCTGGACCGCGCCGCCGAGGGCGCGGTGCGCGCGGCGTTCTCCAACGCCGGCCAGCTGTGCGTCTCGATGGAGCGGATGTACGTCGCCGACCAGGTCTACGACAAGTTCGTCCAGAAGTTCGTCGACCGGGTCAACGCGATGAGCCTCGGCGCCACCACCGACTGGGGCGTCGACATGGGCTCGCTGATCAGCCAGGACCAGCTCGACACCGTCACCGCCCACGTCGAGGACGCCCGCAGCAAGGGCGTCCGCGTCCTGACCGGCGGCAAGGCACGGCCCGACCTCGGCCCGTACTTCTACGAGCCGACCGTGCTCGAGGGCACCACCCCCGACGTCACCTGCTTCGGCGAGGAGACCTTCGGACCGGTGATCTCGCTCTACCGCTTCTCCGACGAGGACGACGCCGTCGAGCGCGCCAACGACGGCGAGTACGGCCTCAACGCCTCGATCTACAGCCAGGACGGGCCGCGTGCCCGCGAGATCGCCAAGCGGATCAAGTGCGGCACGGTCAACATCAACGAGGCGTTCGGCGCGACCTTCGCCAGCATCGACTCCCCGATGGGCGGCATGCGGGAGTCCGGCATGGGCCGCCGCCAGGGCGCCGAGGGCATCCTGCGCTACACCGAGCCGCAGGCCGTGGGCACCCAGCGGCTGCTGCGGTTCGCCCCGATGTTCGGCATGAGCGACCAGGCCTACGCCCGGTTCATGACCGCGAACGTCAAGCTCATGACCAAGCTCGGACGCAAGTGAGAGGCTCCACCCTGTGACCACCAGCAACACCGACGAGACCAGCGACTTCGACTTCGACGTCCTCGTGATCGGCTCCGGCTTCGGCGGCTCGGTCACCGCGCTCCGGCTGACCGAGAAGGGCTACAAGGTCGGCGTCATCGAGGCGGGAGCCCGTTTCCGTGACGAGGACTTCGCCGACACCTCGTGGGACCTCAAGCGCTACCTCTTCCGTCCCGAGATCGGGTGCTACGGCATCCAGCGGATCGAGGCGGTCCGCGACTCCCTGATCATGGCCGGCGCCGGCGTCGGCGGGGGCTCGTTGGTCTACGCCAACACGCTCTACGAGCCGCTCGAGGCCTTCTACAAGGACCGCCAGTGGGCCGACATCACCGACTGGAAGGACGAGCTCGCGCCGTACTACGACCAGGCGAAGCGGATGCTCGGGGTCAACGAGTACCCCCACCACACGCCGTCGGACGAGCTCATGCTCAAGATCGCCAAGGAGATGGGCGTCGAGGACACGTTCCACCCGACCCCGGTCGGCGTGTTCTTCGGCGGCCCGGGCGTCGAGGAGGGCGAGCTGGTCGAGGACCCGTACTTCGGGGGAGCCGGCCCGGCCCGCAACGCCTGCAAGAACTGCGGCGAGTGCATGTCGGGTTGCCGGCACAACGCCAAGAACACGCTGGTCAAGAACTACCTCTACCTCGCCGAGCAGAAGGGCGCGACGGTCCTGCCCCTCACCACGGTGCACCGGGTCACCCCGATCGAGGGCGGCGGCTACGAGGTGGCGGTGAAGTTCACCAAGGCCACGCGCACCACGAAGAAGAACACCCGCATCCTGACCGCGGAGCAGGTCGTCTTCGCCGCCGCGGCCATCGGCACCCAGAAGCTGCTGCACAAGATGAAGGCGACCGGCGAGCTGCCCAAGCTCTCCGACCGGCTCGGCTTCCTCTCCCGCACCAACTCCGAGTCGATCCTCGGTGCGATCGCGCCGGACATGTCGGTGGACTACTCGGAGGGCGTGGCGATCACCTCGTCGTTCCACCCCGACGAGGACACCCACATCGAGCCGGTGCGCTACGGCAAGGGCAGCAACGCGATGTCGCTGATGCAGACGGTCATCACCGACGGCGACGGGCCCAACCCGCGCTGGCAGGCCTGGATGCGCGAGCTGTGGATGCAGCGGAAGAACGTGCACCACCTCTACGACTTCAAGCACTGGTCGGAGCGCACGATCATCGCGCTGGTGATGCAGACGCTGGACAACTCGATCACGACCTACGCCAAGCGCATCCCGGGCACCAAGAAGTGGCGCATCACCTCGCGGCAGGGCCACGGGACGCCGAACCCGACGTGGATCCCCGTCGCCAACCAGGTCGTCCGTCGGATGGCTGACATCATCGGCGGGACCGCCGGCGGTGGCATCGGGGAGCCGTTCAACATGCCGATGACCGCCCACTTCATCGGTGGTGCGGTGATCGGGCACTCGCCGAAGGACGGCGTGATCGACGCCTACCAGCGAGTGTTCAACTACCCCGGTCTGCACATCGCCGACGGCTCGGCGATCTCGGCCAACCTCGGGGTCAACCCGTCCCTGACGATCACCGCCCAGGCGGAGCGGGCGATGTCGTTCTGGCCCAACAAGGGCGAGGCCGACCCGCGTCCGCCGCTCGGGTCGGAGTACGAGCGGATCTCCCCGGTCGAGCCCAACGAGCCGGCGGTCCCGCACTCCGCGCCCGCGGCGCTGCGCCTGCCGATCGTCGCGGTGTCGTAGGCGGCCGGCCAGCGCGGCCCGGTCAGCCCCGGACGTGCTGGATCAGCCGACGCGCGAGCTCGACCGACGCCTCGATCTCGACGCGTCTGATCGAGACGCTCTCGACGTTGATCCCGAACGGCACCCCGAGCCGCCGGCAGAAGGCGACGAGGTCGACCGCCGCGGCGTGGGCCTGGTCCAACGAGGTGGCGAGCGTGTCGGTCGAGTGCCGCAGGTCGTTCTCGATCCACCTCGGCACGTCGACGCCGAGCCAGCGCAGGAACTCCAGCGTCCTCATCGACCCGCACACCGAGAAGGTGAACACGACCGGCGCCGGCGAGAGCCCCGCGGCTGCGCACTCGTAGGCGTAGTCGGAGACGAGGTTCTTGGCGGCGTTGACGTCGTAGACGACCTGGGTCACGAAGAACCCGCACCCGGCCTCCTGCTTGCCGACCAGCCGGAGGTGCTCGTCCCCGCGTCGGCGGTGCCGCTCCGGGATGGCCACGCCGCCGAGGACCAGGTCCGGGGCGAGCTCACGCCGGAGCTCCTGGGCGCGGGGGAGGGGGACGGCCGGGGCCGCCTCGGAGCTCGACGCGCCGACCAGGACGGTCGCGACCCGCGCGGTGTCCTGCGACGACAGCCAGGACGCGAGCGCGTCCGGTCCGTGCTTGCCGACCGCCCGGTAGACGACCACCGGCGTCGGCCACCCGGCGAGCCGGTCCAGGTAGTCGGCCGGGTCGAGCGTCGGACTGAACGGGAACGGCCGCTCGGCAGGGTTGCGCGAGCTCTCGTCGTCGATGTCGTAGAGGACCAGCCCGTCCAGGTCCAGCGGTTGCAGGCGCTCCATCGTGGCGGCGGCGATCTCGGCCACGCGTCGCGGTTCGGTCGACAGGCGCGGCGGCGTGAGCGCGAACAGCACGAACCCGCCCTGGCGCTCGCGGAGCCGGCTGACGAGGTCCACTAGCCCAGCCCCTCGACCACGTCCTGCACCAGCGCCCCGAACCGGTCGTCCACCTCGGTCCTCGGCGTGAACCCCATCCGCAGGACCACCAGGTCCTCCGACGGGACGACCGCCATGCTCTGGCCGTCGTGGCCGAGCGCCTCGTAGGTGTCCGGCGGCATGCGGGGGTCGTACGCCGATCCGTCCGGCCTGCGGTTGAGCCACCACCCTGCGCCGTACGCCTGGTCCTCCTCGGTCTCCTCGGCCTCGGTCACGGTCGTGGACTGCCGCATCCACCCGCTCGGGAGCAGCCGCTGCCCGGACACGACGCCGTCGTCGAGCGCGAGCTGGCCCAGGGCCGCCCAGTCCCGCGGGGTCGCCCAGCCGTACGACGAGCACACCGGCGTGCCGGAGGCGTCCGGCTCCAGCACGAACGAGGACAGGCCGAGCGGGCCGAACAGCTCGGTCCGCGGCAGGTTCGCGTCGCCGCCGGTGCGGTCGAGCAGGATGTCGCACAGCAGCGTGGTGGACCCGCTGGAGTACTGCAGGTGGGTCCCGGGCTCGTGCGCGAGCGGTTGGGACGCGACGTAGTCGCCCATGTCGGGCTCGAGGTAGAGCATGCGGGTGATCGGGGTGCCGAGCGCGTAGGTCTCGTCCCACTCCAGCCCGCTGGTCATCCGCATCAGCTGGTCGACGGTGATGTCGGCACGGCCGTCGGTCCACCCCGGGCGCAGCCCGTCGTCGTCCACGGCCACCCGGCCCTGCGCGACCAGGCGCCCGACCAGCAGGTTGGTCACCGACTTGGTCATCGACCACCCGAGCTGGCGGGTCTCGGGGGTGAAGCCGTCGGCGTAGCGCTCGGCCACGACCCGGCCGCGGTGGACCACGACCACGGCGCGGGTGCCGAGATCGTCCCGCGCGGAGGCGGACAGGTCCGTGCCGAAGGCACGGTCCAGCGCGGTGTCGAGGCCCGGGTCCGGAGTCCCGTCCCGCAGGAGCCCCGTGCCGGTGGCCGGAGGCACCGGAGCGACCGGGGGCAGGTCAGGCCCCTCGTCGGCCAGCGTGCAGCCGAAGCCCGCGGTGAAGTGCGCGCGTTGCCTGGCCAGCACGCCGAGCAACGAGCCCGTGACCTGCGCGTCCCCGTCGGAGGAGGTGCGCAGGAACGGCACGAGCGGGTTGGGTGGCAGGTCGTCCTCGGGGTCGTCCCGGTCGGCGAGCAGGCGCACCGCGCAGGCGTTGTGCGCGGCGTACCCGGTGCCGGTCAGCAGGAGCGGGCGGGCGTACCAGTAGCCCCCCACCAGCGCGACCACGACGAGCAGGACGAGCGCGAGCAGGACGCGACGGACGATGCGGGCCATGTCGGCACCCTAGGGGCCGCCTCCGGTGGACGAGCTCGTCGAGGCCCCCGAGCCCGGGAAATGTGTCAGGGCCCGGCGAGAAAGGGAGGGAGAGAGCGCCGAGCCCTGACAATGTCCACGCAGCTGCCTGGACGGACCAGTCCTCGGCCTGGGAGGGAGAGAATCACCGAGTCTGGTCACTGGCGCAACGACCGAGCGGGTCCCTCGTTACGGGTGGTCACGAGGTTTTTTCAGGTCGGGCCTGGCGATAGACTCAAGGGTCCCCCTCCGGCCCCCGAAAGGTTGCGTGTGAGCACCTCCCACGACCTGGTCCTCGTCGTCGACTTCGGCGCGCAGTACGCCCAGCTCATCGCCCGCCGGGTCCGGGAGGCGCGGGTCTACTCCGAGATCGTCCCGCACACCATGCCGGTCGCGGAGATGCTGGCCAAGAACCCCCGCGCGATCGTGCTCAGCGGCGGTCCCTCGTCGGTGTACGCCGACGGCGCGCCGGGCATCGACCCGACCCTGTTCACCGCCGGCGTCCCGGTGTTCGGGATGTGCTACGGCTTCCAGCTCATGGCGCAGGCGTGCGGCGGGGAGGTCGCGCCGACGGGCGTGCGGGAGTACGGCCGCACCCCGGTCCAGGTGACCGCGCCCGGCACCCTGCTCGCCGAGGTCCCGGCCGAGCACCGGGTGTGGATGAGCCACGGCGACTCCGTCGTGGGGGCTCCGGAGGGCTTCTCCGTCCTCGCGACCACCGGCGGCTCCCCGGTGGCGGCCTTCGAGGACCTCGAGCGCCGCCTCGCCGGCGTCCAGTGGCACCCCGAGGTGATGCACTCCGAGCACGGCCAGGTCGTCCTGGACCACTTCCTGCACAAGATCGCCGGTTGCCGGCCCACCTGGACGATGGTCAACATCGTCGAGGAGCAGATCGAGGCGATCCAGGCCCAGGTCGGCGACGGCCGGGCCATCTGCGGGCTGTCCGGCGGCGTCGACTCCGCCGTGGCCGCCGCCTTGGTGCAGCGGGCCATCGGCGACCGCCTGACCTGCGTGTTCGTCGACCACGGACTGCTGCGCAAGGGCGAGGCCGAGCAGGTCGAGCGCGACTTCGTCGCCTCCACCGGCGTCTCGCTGCACGTGGTCGACGCCCAGCAGCGGTTCCTCGACGCGCTGGCCGGGGTCAGCGACCCCGAGGAGAAGCGCAAGATCATCGGCCGCGAGTTCATCCGGGTCTTCGAGGCCGCCGAGGCCGAGGTCGTCGGCGAGGCCGCCCAGCACGGCGAGAAGGTCCAGTTCCTGGTCCAGGGCACGCTCTACCCCGACGTGGTCGAGTCGGGCGGCGGCTCCGGCACCGCCAACATCAAGTCCCACCACAACGTCGGCGGCCTGCCCGAGGACCTCGAGTTCGCGCTGGTCGAGCCGCTGCGCACCCTGTTCAAGGACGAGGTCCGGCTGGTGGGCGAGCAGCTCGGCCTGCCCGCCGAGATCGTGTGGCGCCACCCCTTCCCGGGCCCCGGCCTCGGCATCCGCATCATCGGCGAGGTCACCCACGACCGGCTGGAGATCCTGCGCGAGGCCGACGCGATCGCCCGCGAGGAGCTCACCCGGGCCGGCCTGGACCGCGACATCTGGCAGCTCCCGGTCGTGCTGCTCGCCGACGTCCGCTCGGTCGGGGTCCAGGGCGACGGGCGGACCTACGGCCACCCGGTCGTGCTGCGGCCGGTCACCTCCGAGGACGCGATGACCGCGGACTGGGCCCGGCTGCCCTACGACGTGCTGGAGACGATCTCCACCCGGATCACCAACGAGGTGCGCGAGGTCAACCGGGTCGCCCTGGACGTGACGTCCAAGCCCCCCGGCACCATCGAGTGGGAGTGACCACGCGGCGCGTAGCGGTCCCGCGCGGAGGCCGTGGCTGAGGTCTCGTTTCCTCGCACGCCGCCCGGGTATCGACTGGGCATGGCTATCAAGTACACGACCCCAGGACTCGACAAGGCCGACGCGGAGCGCATCATCGAGATGCTGCAGGACCGCCTGCACGCCGCCAACGACCTGCACCTGACGCTCAAGCACGTGCACTGGAACGTCGTCGGCCCCCACTTCATCTCCGTGCACGAGATGATCGACCCCCAGGTCGAGGAGGTCCGCGGCTTCGCCGACGACATCGCCGAGCGCATCGCCACCCTCGGTGGCTCGCCCTCCGGCACCCCGGGTGCCCTGGTCGAGGCGCGCAGCTGGGACGAGTACTCCATCGGTCGCGCCTCCACGCAGCAGCACCTCGGTGCGCTCGACGTGGTCTACGCGGGTGTGATCACCAGCTACCGCGCCGCCATCAAGGAGCTGGACGACCTCGACCTGGTCACCCAGGACATGCTGATCAGCCAGACCGACAAGCTCGAGCTGTTCCACTGGTTCATCCGCGCCCACCTGGAGGACCAGGGCGGCCGGCTGGTGACCGAGGGCGCCGACTCCGAGGTCGAGGGCGCCGCGGCCGGCGCCGAGACGGAGTAGCAGCACCGGCGCGAGACACGGGTCGGGCCAGGACTGAGGCGAGGCCGCCGCGGGGGGACTCCCCGCGGCGGCCTCGCCGCGTCCCGGGTCGATCGGGGGGTTTCCCGGGCTCGTCCGGGAATCCGGGCGGGGCGGGGGGTCCGAACGGGCCAGACCTCCCTAGACTCGGGGGCACAGCACACGCGCAGGGAGGGACACCATGGTCGGGCTCGTGGACGCCGTGATCGGGCGCGCCCGGAGCTCGGTCGCGGACTTCTTGGTCAAGCGCACCGGGGGAGTGGACCTCACGCGCGTCGACAAGGTCCCCGAGCGCCTCTCCTGGCCGCTGACCCGCCAGACCTTCGACCCCGTGCCGCGTCTGGACGCCCTGCGGGAGCGCGAGCCGCTCTCCCGGCTCACCTCGTTCCTCGGCATCACCGTGTGGGTCGTCACCGGCGACGCGGAGTGCCGCGAGGTGCTCGCGCACACCTCGGCGTACAGCAACGACATCCGTCCCTACGTCGGCAAGGCCGGCGACGCGACCAGCGGCGACATCGGCGGCCTGGGCTTCACCGACCCGCCCGAGCACACGCGACTGCGCCGGCTGCTGACCCCGGAGTTCACGATGCGCCGCCTGGAGCGGTTGCGCCCGCGCATCGCCGACCTGGTCGAGCGGCAGATCGAGATCACCCGCCGGTCGGTCGGCACCGACGGCGTGGTCGACCTCGCCGAGACCTTCGCGTTCCCCGTGCCGTTCCTGGTGATCTGCGAGCTGCTGGGCCTGCCGGACGAGGAGCGGGCGGGGGTGCGCGAGCTCACCACGGCACGCTTCGACGTCACCACCGGCGGCACCGGCGTGTTCGGCGCGGTGGCCGGCTCGCGGGAGTACCTCCACGACTTCACCCGCCGCCAGCGCCAGGACCCCGGCGACGGCCTGATCGGGCAGATCATCCGCGAGCACGGCGACGAGATCAGCGACTTCGACCTGGCGGGCCTGGCCGACGGCGCCTTCACCGGCGGGCTGGAGACCAGCGCCAGCATGCTCGCGCTCGGCACCGCGCTGCTCCTGGACCACCCGCAGTGGTACGCCCGGCTCGCCGACGACCCCGCGGTCGCCGAGCCCGTGGTCGAGGAGCTGCTGCGCTACCTCTCGGTCGTGCAGATCGCGTTCCCCCGCTTCGCCAAGCAGGACATCGAGGTCGCCGGGCGCCGGATCAAGAAGGGGGACGTGGTCATCGCCCACCTCACCGGCGCGGGTCGCGACCCGCGCGCCGGGTTCGGCGGCGACTTCGACCCGACGCGGCCCAGTCCCGGACGACACCTGGCCTTCGGGCACGGGTTCCACCGCTGCGTGGGGGCCGAGCTGGCCCGCCTCGAGCTGCGCATCGCCTACCCCGCGCTGGCCCGCGCGTTCCCGGACCTGCGCCTGGCCACCGACGTCGCCGACCTGCCGTTCCGGCGCCGCTCGATCGTCTACGGCGTCGACGCGCTCCCCGTCCGCCTGTCCTGACCGCTCACCCGGCTCCGCCGGGTCCCGCCTCGTCCGGTTGGGAACGCGCTCGGGCGCGTCCCCAACCGGACGAGGCGGAAGCGCCGCAGGCGCGGTCAGGCGCGGGCGGGGACCTCGCCGTACGTCGTGGTGCGCTGGCGCAGCGGGCGGCCGATGCCCTCGGCGATCTCGGCGAGCTCGGCGACCGTCTTGGCCGAGCCGTGCTCGGAGCCCGCCATGCGCGAGATCGTCTCCTCCATCAGCGTGCCGCCGAGGTCGTCGCACCCGGACTGCAGCATCAGGCGGGTCCCCTCGACGCCGAGCTTGACCCAGCTGGTCTGGACGTGGTCGATCCGGCCGTGCAGGAGGATCCGCGCCGTGGCGTGGACGGCCAGGTTGTCGCGCAGCGTCGGTCCCGGGCGGGCCACGCCGGCGAGGTAGATCGGCGCGCTGGTGTGCACGAACGGCAGCGGCACGAACTCGGTGAACCCGCCGGTCTCGTCCTGGATCCGCTGCAGGACGCGCAGGTGCGTCACCCAGTGGTCGGGCCGGTCGACGTGGCCGTACATCATCGTCGCGCTCGAGCGGATCCCCAGCCGGTGCGCGGTCGTGACGACCTCGACCCACGCGCTGGTCGGCAGCTTGCCCTTGGTCAGGATCCACCGGACGTCGTCGTCGAGGATCTCCGCGGCGGTGCCGGGGATCGTGTCGAGGCCGGACTCCTTGGCCTTGAGCAGCCAGTCGTGGACGGTCAGACCGGTGCGGGCGGCGCCGTTGACCACCTCCATCGGCGAGAAGGCGTGCACGTGCATGTCGGGCACGCGCCGCTTCACCGCGGCGGCGATGTCGAAGTACGCCGTGCCCGGCATCTCCGGGTCGATGCCGCCCTGCATGCACACCTCGGTCGCCCCGAGCCGCCAGGCCTCCTCGGCCCGGTCGGCGACCTGGTCGAGGGAGAGGGAGTAGGCGTCGGCGTCGGTGCGCCGCTGCGCGAAGGCGCAGAAGCGGCAGCCGGTGTAGCAGACGTTGGTGAAGTTGATGTTGCGGTTGAGCACGTAGGTCACGTCGTCGCCGTCGACCTCGCGGCGCATCGCGTCGGCCAGCCGGCGCACCTCGTCGAGGTCGGCGCCGTCGGCGGTGAACAGCGCCAGCGCGTGGGCGTCGGTCAGTCCGCGCGGGTCACGCTCGGCCTGGGCCAGGGCCGCGCGGACGTCGGAGCTCACCCGCTCCGGAGCGCCGGCGGAGGCGACCTCCTCGCGCAGGAGCGCCCAGTCGCCGTACACGTCGGAGAAGTCGCCCCGCCGGTCGGCGGACCGGCCGGTCGTGTCGATCGTGGTGTGCAGGTCGGTGCGGCCCCCAGGACCCGGCGTCGGCGCCGAGGTCCGGCTCCTGCCACGGCAGGCCGGTGGGCCGCGCGCCGTCGCGCAGCAGCCCGGCCTCGTCGGCGAGCGCGGCCACGTGGGGGCGGACGCGTGGGTCGATCCAGGGCTCGCCGGCGCGGGCGTACTCCGGGTGGGCGGTCAGGCGCGCGCGCAGGTCGAACCCGGCCTCGGCGGTGACCGCCCGGAGCGTGTCGAGCGAGGGCCACGGCCGCTCGGGGTTGACGTGGTCCGGGGTCAGCGGCGACACGCCGCCCCAGTCGTCGACGCCGGCGGCGAGCAGGTCGCGGCACTCCTGGAGGTCGACCAGGTTGGGCGGCGCCTGGACGCGCATGCGCGGGCCGAGCACCAAACGGGCCACGGCGACGGCAGCGAGGTACTCCTCCAGGCCGAGGTCGTCGACGCCGCGCATGGCGGTGTCGGGCTTGGCCCGGAAGTTCTGGACGATGACCTCCTGCACGTGGCCGAACTGCCGGGCCACCTTGCGCAGCGCGAACAGCGACTCCGCGCGCTCCTCGACGGTCTCGCCGATGCCCACCAGCAGGCCCGTGGTGAACGGGACCGAGAGCCGGCCGGCGTCCTCGAGGACGCGCAGCCGGACGACGGGGTTCTTGTCGGGAGAACCAAAATGGGGCTGACCCTTCTCCGTGAACAGCCGCTCGGAGGTGGTCTCGAGCATCATCCCCATCGACGGGGAGACGGGCTTGAGCCGGTGCAGCTCCTCCCACGACATGACGCCCGGGTTGAGGTGCGGCAGCAGGCCGGTCTCCTCCAGCACGCGCACCGCCATCGCACGGACGTAGTCGAGGGTGGAGTCGTAGCCCTTCTCGTCCAGCCACTGCCGGGCCTCGGGCCAGCGGTCCTCGGGCCGGTCGCCCAGGGTGAACAGCGCCTCGGCGCAGCCCAGCGCCGCCCCCTGTGTGGCGATCGCCACCACCTCGTCTGGCGAGAGGTAGGGCTCGCGCCCCTCGCGCGCGGCCTGGCCCGGCGTCTCGACGAACGTGCAGTAGTGGCAGCGGTCCCGGCACAGCCGGGTCAGGGGGATGAAGACCTTGGGGGAGTAGGTGACCACCCCGGGCCGGCCGGCGGCCTCGAGCCCGGCGTCGCGGACCCGGGCAGCGTGCCCCATCAGCGTGCGCAGGTCGCTGCCGCGCGCCTGCAGGAGCACCGTCGTCTCGGTCAGGTCGAGCGTCGCCCCGCGAGCCGCACGGGCCAGCGCCCGGCGCAGCTGCTGGGGAGTCGGCGGCGTGCCCGGCGCGGTCGACGTGGTCATTGCCCGAGCCTAACCAGGCGGCCGGCGTGGTCGTCCCGCGGTCCGAGGCGCGACTCGGGCCCCGGACCGGGAAGCCATCCGGGCCCGGGGCGACCCGGTCAGCGGTGCCGCAGCGCCTTGCCCAGGCTGGCGACCAGGCCGACCGTGCCGGCCGCGACCAGGATCACCGAGAGCGCGACGCTGCCGTCGCCCAGCTCCATCACGCCACGGTCGGTCAGCAGCCACTGCAGGGCCCCGCCGATGGCCAGCAGCCCGGCCACCAGGTAGCCGGTCTGCAGCGGGTGGAGACCCGAGCGGCGGGGCTCCTCCTCGTCCTGCGTCCCGGTCGGTGTCTGGGTCGGTGTCTCGGTCGGTGTGTCGGTCGGCTCGATGCGCTCGGTGCGCTCGTCGTCGCTCATGTCAGCCCCTCCTGATGTCGATGTGGCCGAAGTCGGCGTTCAGCACCAGCCGCAGCGGCGGGCCGGTCACGCCAGGCGGGCCTGCGTAGACCCGCTGCACGTCGGTGCCCCACCCGTCGTGGGTGAGCCCGTCCGGGGTGTCGATGGCGCCGCCGAAGCGGACCCTCGCATCCACGTCCACGTCGACGTAGCCCGGCACGACCACGACGATCTCGCCGGCGTTGACGTCGAGGTCCAGCTCGCGCCCGGCCAGCGCGCCGGGCTCCCTCAGCCGGGACAGGTCGAGCGTGATGCGCCCCGCGGGCAGCGAGTAGGAGTCGGCCAGCGCGGTGGTGGACGTCGGGGTGACGGTCAGGTCCCGGGTGCCGGAGTACGACGGCTCGGCGACCGCGCTGCCCACCATCGCCGCGGCGGACACCAGCGCCAGCAGCACCAGCCCGCCGGCCCGGCCGAAGAACGACCCGACCACGAGCATCGCGCCGACGAGCGCCAGCGCCAGGGCGGGGTAGCCCGCATCGGGCACGTCGTAGCCGTTGGTGTCGAACAGCCCCAGCACGCCGAGCCCGAGGGCGATCAGCGCGAGCGTCGGCATGAACAGCAGGGGTCCGCGACGGCGCCGGGGCGTCCAGGAGTACGGCGGAGGCGTCCAGCCGGCGTACGCCGGTGGGGTGCCGGGCGGCGGCGTCCAGCCGCCGTACGCCGGCGGGGTGCCGGGCGGGGGCGGTGCGGCGGTCCCCGCGGCCGGCGGTGCGTCGTAGCGGGCCGTCGGGTCCGTGGGGCCGGACCAGCCGGTGGCCGGACCGGCGCCGGGCGCCGTCGGGCCGGTCCAGCCCTGGCGGGCATCTCGGCGGGACTGCCGCACGAGGTAGAAGGCGAGCGCGCCGAGCGCGACCACGCACAGGAACCACACCCCGGCGCTGTCGCCGCCGACGCCGGTGGACAGGGCGATCAGCCCGGCGACGACCAGCGCCACGATGACCAGCACGTTGCGGGTCGAGTCGTCGCTCGGGACCACGACGTGCCCGTCCCGCTCGTCGGGCACCAGGAGCCACAGCGCCAGGTAGAGCAGCAGGCCCGCGCCGCCGAAGAAGACCAGGACGAAGAGCAGCACCCGCACCAGCAGAGGGTCGACGTCGAGGTGACGGGCCAGGCCGCCGGCGACGCCGGCGACCTTGCGGTCGGTGGCGCTGCGGCGCAGGCCGCGGTAGTCACCGAGCGCGGCGGTGTTCATCCCGGTGCGCGGAGCCTCGGGCCCCTCGCCGTGGTCGGACGGGGGAGGCGGGGGAGCAACGGTCTCGTTCATGGCTCCACCGTCGCCCCTCTCCTCGCGTGCGCACCATCGGTGACGCCCCTGATCATGCCCTGCCCGACCCCGGGGCGGCTCAGGGTGAGGTCAGGGTCGGCACTCATGGGTCGGGGCGGTCTGCTCTGCGACGATGAGAGGGATGAGCCAGACCACGACCGACACCTGGGTGCCGCGCAAGGCGCACCGCAGCCGCAGCGACCGCTACGTCGCCGGGGTCGCCGGTGGCGTGGCCGATCACCTGGGGTTCGACCCGGTGCTGGTGCGCGGCTTCTTCGTCGTCACGGCGCTCGCCGGACTCGGCCTGGGCATCTACGTCCTGCTGTGGCTGCTCCTGCCCATCGACACCCGTCCCGACGCCTCGAGCCCCGGGCTGGAGGCGGCCTCGCGGCGGGGACTGCGCCCCGGACGCTCGCTGGGCCGGCGCCGCGACAGCGGGATCCTCATCGCCCTCGCGGCGGTCGTCATCGGCGTCGCCGGCCTGACCGACGTGGCCACCGGCCGGTTCCACCTGGTCTGGCCGGCGGTGTTCGCGGTGCTCGGCGTCGCGGTGCTGTGGGTGCAGGCCGACGAGGCCCAGCGCGAGCGCTGGCGCTCGACCACCGAGCGGGTGGGCATCGGGCGGATCCTGCTCGGCAGCGGGGGTGCCGCGGCGTGGGCGCGACTGGCCGCGGGCGCCTTCCTGCTGGTGAGCGCGCTGGTGGTCTTCGCAGCGCAGTCCGGCCAGGTCGCGGTGGCCCGGGACATGGTCGTGGCCGGCATCCTGGGCATGGCCGGCCTCGCGGTGGTGCTCGGCCCGTGGCTGTTCAGCCTGGCCTCGGAGCTGACCGACGAGCGCGCCGAGCGGATCCGCACCCAGGAGCGGGCCGACGTCGCGGCGCACCTGCACGACTCGGTGCTCCAGACCCTCGCGCTGATCCAGCGCAGCGCTGCCGAGCCGGCGACCGTGGCCCGCCTGGCACGGGCGCAGGAGCGCGACCTGCGGGGGTGGCTGTACGGCGACCAGGCGGCGCCCGAGGGGACGGTCGCCGGCCAGCTGCGCGGCGTCGCCGCCGAGGCCGAGGACCTGCACGGCATCCCGGTCGAGGTGGTCACGGTCGGCGACTGCCCGACCACCGCGGAGGTGGTGCCGCTGGTCTACGCGACCCGCGAGGCCGTGCTCAACGCCGTGCGTCACTCCGGCGCGTCGCGGGTCGACGTCTACGCCGAGTGCGCGGGGGACCGGGTCGAGGTGTTCGTGCGCGACCGTGGCGGCGGTTTCGACCTCGACCACGTGCCGCAGGACCGGCAGGGCGTCCGCGGCAGCATCATCGGCAGGATGGAGCGCCACGGCGGCACCGCCGAGGTGCGCAGCAGCCCCGGTGGCGGCACGGAGGTCCGGCTCTCGATGCCGGTCCGCGCCCCGGCCCCCGACGAGACCCAGCCGCAGGACGAGACCCAGCAGCAGGACGAGACCCAGCAGCAGGAGGCCCGATGAGCCCGGTGACCGTGGTGGTCGTCGACGACCACGCGATGTTCCGCTCGGGGGTGCGCGCCGAGCTGGCGTCGTACCCCTCCCGGGTGACGGTCGTCGCCGAGGCCGAGGACGTCGACTCCGCGGTCGAGCAGGTCCGTGCCCACCAGCCCGACGTGGTGCTGCTGGACGTGCACCTGCCCGGCGGCGGCGGAGTCGAGGTGATGCGGCGCGCGGCCCCGCGCTGCCCGGACACCCGCTTCCTGGCCCTGTCGGTCTCCGACGCCGCCGAGGACGTGATCGGCACGATCCGCGGGGGTGCCCGGGGCTACGTCACCAAGACCATCACCGGGCCCGAGCTGGTCGACGCGATCGACCGCGTCTCGATCGGCGACGCGGTGTTCTCCCCGCGCCTGGCCGGGTTCGTCCTCGACGCGTTCGCCGGCTCGATCGCGGTCGCGCAGGTCGACGAGGACCTCGACCGGCTGACCGAGCGCGAGCGCGAGGTGATGCGGCTGATCGCGCGGGGCTACGCCTACAAGGAGGTCGCCTCCGAGCTGTTCATCTCGGTCAAGACCGTCGAGACCCACGTCTCGAGCGTGCTGCGCAAGCTGCAGCTGTCCTCGCGCCACGAGCTCACCCGCTGGGCCAGCGACCGCCGCCTGCTCTGAGCCCGGGACACGCTCAGACCGGGACGGGCTCCGGGACGGCCTCGGCCGGCGCCGCCTGGTGGGCGCCACGTCCCGGGAGGAGTGCCGCCGCCGCGACCGCGCCGGCGAGGCAGACCGACCCGATCAGCAGGCACGAGGTCGACAGGCCCGCCATGAACGAGTCCTGCATCGCGGCGAGCCGCGCCGGGTCGCCGCCCACGAGGGCGAGCGCCACGCCGACCGAGTCCTGGGCGGCCTCCAGCCGGGCCGGCGGCAGCCCGGCGTACACCCCGGACGCGAGGCGGTCGGCGAAGACCGAGGAGAACACCGACCCGACGACCGCGACGCCGAGGGTGCCCCCGAGCTCGCGCGTCGCGTCGTTGACCGCCGAGCCGACGCCGGCGCGCGCCGGGGGCAGCACCAGCAGGATCGACTCGGTCGCGGGCGTGGAGATCAGGCCCATGCCGAGGCCCATGAGCACCATCTGCGGCACGATCACGGTGGCGTACGACGAGGCGACGTCGACCTGCGAGATCCAGAGGAACGCTGCTCCGAAGGAGACCAGGCCGGTCGTGACCACCACCTTGGTGCCGATCCGCGGGGCGAGGGTCGCACCGGCCACGGACCCGATCGCGATCGACAGGGCGACCGGCAGGATGCGAGAGCCGGTGGACAGGGTGTCCCAGCCGCGGACGAACTGCATGTACTGCGTGATCAGGAAGATGAAGCCGAACAGCGCGAAGAAGGTGACCGTCACCGCGCCGCTGGCCGCCGAGAACGCGGGGTTGCGGAACAGCGTGACGTCGAGCATCGGGTGCGCCGACCGGCGCTCGAGCACGACGAAGACCAGGGCGGCGAGGGCGGCGACGCCGAAGCCGGCCAGCGTGGCGGGGGAGGACCAGCCACGGTCGGGCGCCTCGATGACGGTGTGCACCAGGCTGCCGAGCATCACCACCGAGACGGCCAGGCCGGGCAGGTCGAGGCGCGGGACGCTCGGGTCCCGCGACTCCGGCACGAGGACGACCGCGAGGCCCGCGGCGAGCAGGGCGACGGGGATCAGCGCCCAGAAGACGCTCGGCCAGGAGGCGTGCTGCAGCAGGAAGCCCCCGGTGACCGGTCCGGCGGCGACCCCGATGCCGACCACGGCCCCCCACACGCCGAGGGCGGCGGCGCGCTCGCGGCGCTCGGGGAACGTGTTGCTGATGATCGACAGCGTGGTCGGGAAGATCAGCGCCGCGCTGGCGCCCATCGCGAAGCGCCAGGCGACCAGGGCGCCGGAGGTGTCGGCGAGCGCCCCGCCGGCGGAGGTGACCGCGAAGGCGACCAGGCCCGTGATCAGCGCCGGCCGGCGGCCGAAGCGGTCCGAGAGCGAGCCGGCGGCGAGGACCAGCGCCGCGAAGGCCAGGTTGTAGCCGTCGACGATCCACTGCAGGTCGCGCGTGCCGGCGTCGAGGTCGCGGGCGAAGGTCGGCAGGGCGACGTTGACGATCGTGGTGTCGAGGTTGATCGCGAGCACGGCCAGGCAGACGGTGCCCAGCACGGCGAGCTTGGAGGAGTTCATGGGTGCCTCGGGGTCGATGTGGGCGGTGACAACATCGAGGGTCGCATGGCCTGTTACCACTGTCAACATCTGGCTAGGATGGTCTCGTGACCCGGCCCTACCACCACGGCAACCTGCGCGCCGAGCTCGTGCGCACCGCTGCCGACCTCGCCCGGGAGAAGGGTCCGGACGGGGTCGTGCTGCGCGAGGTCGCGCGCCGCACCGGGGTCTCCCACAACGCCGCCTACCGGCACTTCGCCGACCGGGACGCCCTGCTGGCCGAGATCGCGCGCGAGGGCATGACCCGTCTGGCCGAGCACATGCGGGCCGCCACCGCGGCGGTCGACGACCCCGACCCCGCGGTGGCCGCGCGCCACCGGCTCGGCGCGACCGGACGGGCCTACGTCGAGTTCGCCCTGACCGAGCCCGGGTTCTTCGCCGTCGCGTTCGACGACGTCGCCCACGACCTGCTGTCCGCCGCGGTCGAGGGGGTCGAGGCCCCCGGCGAGCCGGCCGACCCCTACGCGCTGCTCAACCACGCCCTCGACGAGCTCGTCGCCGTCGGCGCGGTCACCCCGGAGCGGCGGGCCGGGGCGGAGGTGGCCTGCTGGGCCGCGGTCCACGGCTTCGCCCAGCTCGCCCTCGGACCGCTGTCCGGCGTACCGGCACAGGAGCGGGAGCAGCACCTGGAGACGATGCTCTCGGTGATCGAGACCGGGCTGGTTGCCGCGGGCCACTAGCGTGCAGGCATGACGCCCTCGGAGCCGACCGACCGTCCGATCCGCACCGTCCTCGTCGCCGGGGCCACCGGCTTCGTCGGCCGGCACCTGTGCCCCGCGCTGCTCGAGGCGGGCTACGACGTCCGCGCGATGACCCGCCACCCCGACGACTACGCCGGGCCCGGCAAGGCGGTGTTCGGTGACGTCCACGACGCCACCACGCTGCCCGAGGCCCTGGAGGGCGTCGACGCGGCGTACTACCTCGTGCACTCCCTGGACTCGCCCGACTTCGAGCGGCTCGACCGCGAGGCCGCCGACGCCTTCGGCCGCGCGGCCGCCGACGCCGGCATCCGGCGCATCGTCTACCTCGGCGGGCTCGGGGCCGACGGCGACACCCTCTCGGCGCACCTGCGCAGCCGGCGCGAGGTCGAGAAGCACCTCGGTGAGGCAGGGGTGCCGGTCACCTCGCTGCGGGCCGGGATCGTGATCGGCCACGACGGCCTGTCGTGGGAGATGACCCGCCAGCTGGTGGAGCGGCTGCCGATGATGATCACGCCGCGCTGGGTCAAGACCCGCACCCAGCCGATCGCCCTGAGCGACGTGGTGCGGTTCCTCGTCGGCACCCTCGACGTGCCGGAGACCGCCGGCCGCCCGTTCGAGATCGGGGGGCCCGACGTGCTCTCCTACGCCGAGATGATGCGGCGGGTCGCGATCCTGCAGGGCCGCACGATCCTGGTCCTGCCGGTGCCCGTCCTCTCGCCCCACCTGTCCTCGCACTGGCTCAACCTGGTCACCGACGTCGACACCGCCGCGGGGCGCTCCCTGGTCGACTCGATGGTCAACGAGGTCGTGGTCAAGGACGACGAGCTGCACCGGCTGGTGCCGTTCCGCCTGCGCACCTTCGACGAGGCCGTGGGTGAGGCGCTGGAGGAGCGCGAGGAGGAGCTGGCCAAGGCCAGCGGGTGGAAGGCGCGGCTGCGGGCCAAGCTGCCGATGTCGCTGTCCTACAAGGTCCCGGTCCGCCACGAGGAGACCCCGGAGGTACGCCGGCGCCGGCGCCGAGGTGGTCCTCGGCACCTCCGTGGTCGGCGCCGGCCTGCTCGGCTTCGGCCTCAACACCCGACCGGGCTCGCGGGCGTTCTACGGCGCGACGATGGCCACCGCCGGCATCTACGCCGCCGGCGGCGTGGCGTCGGGACCGCTTCACCTGGGCTGGATCCAGCTGCAGGACCGCACCCTCAACCGGCCGATCGTCACCCCGATCCTCACCGGGGCCGGCGCGTTCGGCGTGTTCTACGTCGGTGCCCACCTGGTCAAGCTCGTGCCGCCGCTGGGCAAGGCCGTGGCGACCGTCCTGCAGTTCGCCGAGGAGGGCGACGAGCGGCTGCTCTACCTCACCACCCTGGCCAACGGCGTGGCCGAGGAGATCTTCTTCCGCGGCGCGGTCTACGCGGCGCTGCAGGACCTGCACCCGGTCATGACCAGCACCGGGGTCTACATGGTCGCCACCATCCCCACGCGCAACCCGATGCTGGTCTTCGCCGCCGGCCTGATGGGGATGCTCTGGGGCGCCCAGCGCCGGGCCAGCAACGGTCTGCAGGCGCCGGTGCTGACCCACCTCACGTGGTCGAGCCTCATGCTGCGCCACCTCCCGCCGGTCTTCGCCGACGTGGTGCCCGAGCAGACCCGCGGCACGCGGGCCGAGATCGCCCGTCACCAGCCCCGCGAGGTCCGCGCCCTGAGGTCCGTGGCGGACGCCCCGACCACGGCGCCGGGGCTGCTGCGCCGCTGGCTACGCTGAGGCCCGTGCACGCACTCGAGGTCGTCTTCCTGGTCATCCACCTCGCCGGCCTCCTGGCGGTCGTCGTCGGTCTGCTCCGCCAGGCCACCGCCCCGACCAAGGTCGTCGACGCGCTCGTCGCGCACGGCGCCACCACCCAGCTGGTCTCCGGCCTGGTCCTGGTCGGGATCCTGGAGGCGGGCGACGAGGACGTGAACCACGTCAAGATCGCGATCAAGCTGGTCGTCGCGCTCGCCCTGGTCGGACTGGCCCACGCCAACCGCCGCAAGGCGAGCATCCCCGCCGGCCTGTTCTGGGGCCTGCTGGGCCTCGAGGTGGTCAACGTCGTGCTCGCGACGGCCTGGTAGCCCGGCCCTTCGCCGTGCCCCGCAGGCGCACCCGCCCCGCCGCGCTCGCGGCCATCGCCGCCCCGCTCCTGCTGCTCGGCGCGTGCGGGTCGCCCGGCCTCCCCGGAGCGGCGCGGACGCCGGCCGCGCCGGCCGCGACGATCGCGCCGGGGACCTCGGTCTCGCCCGTCCCGGGGCGGTCGAGGACCGCCCGCCCCTCACCCACCCGGCCCTCGCCGACCCGGCCCGCCCTGGACTCCTGGGTCGTCGGCGCGCACGTCCTGCCGCGGCGGCCGGACGGCTTCGGCGTCGTACGCCCGACACCGCCGCAGCTGCGGGTGCGGCGCCTGGCCACCACCGACGCCCTGCCCGGGCCGGCCGACGGCCGCTTCCACTCCTCGTCCCGGGCGCTCACCACCTCGCTCGCGCGCCGGCTCGACCTGGCCTGGTCGCCGGGCTGCCCGGTCGCGCTGTCGGACCTGCGGCTGCTCGGCCTGGCCTTCCACGGGTTCGACGGCGAGCTCCACACCGGGCACCTCGTGGTGCGGGCGGACGTCGCCCCCCAGGTGACCGGGGTCTTCCGGCGGTTGTTCGCGGCGGGCTTCCCGATCGAGCAGATGCGGGTCGTGACCCAGGCCGACCTCGACGCCCCGCCCACCGGCGACGGCAACAACACCGCGGCCTACGCCTGCCGACCGACGCGCGGCTCGACGTCCTGGTCGGCGCACGCCTACGGGCTGGCCGTCGACGTGAACCCCTTCATGAACCCCTACACCCGCGACGGCAGCGACCTCGTGCTGCCCGAGCTCGCCTCGGCCTACCTCGACCGCTCCTGGCGCCGTCCCGGGATGGTCCTTCCCGGTGGGCCGGTCGTCCGCGCGTTCGACGCGGCCGGGTGGACCTGGGGCGGGACGTTCTCGACCGTGCACGACCCGATGCACTTCTCCGCGAACGGCCGGTGACGCCGTCCCCTCGCTGTCGGCGGGCCGACATAGGCTGAGCCCTGCGATGAGCTCTTCCTTCCCGATCCCGTCCCTTTCGTCACCGTCAGCGAGGCAGCCCCGCATGGTCCCCGACGAGGAGACGCTGTTCCCGGCGTCCGACGCCGGGTCCGACCTGGAGGAGCGACCCCGGCGCAAGCCGCGGGTGACCGCCGAGCAGCTCCTCGAGGGGCTCAACGAGCCGCAGCGCGAGGCGGTCGTCCACGAGGGTGCCCCGCTGCTGGTCGTCGCCGGTGCCGGCTCGGGCAAGACCCGCGTGCTGACCCGCCGCATCGCGTGGCTGATCTCCGAGCGCAAGGCCCACCCGGGCTCGATCCTGGCGATCACCTTCACCAACAAGGCCGCCGCCGAGATGCGCGCCCGCGTGGAGGACCTGGTCGGCGGGCGCGCCCGCATCATGTGGGTCTCGACGTTCCACTCGGCCTGCGTGCGGATCCTGCGCAAGGAGGTCGAGCGCTTCGGCTACAGGTCTGGCTTCTCCATCTACGACGCGGCGGACCAGAAGCGCCTGATGACGCTGGTGTGCAAGGACCTCGAGCTCGACCCCAAGCGCTACCCGCCCAACGCGGTCCTGCACTGGGTCTCCAACCACAAGAACGAGCTGGTCGACCACGAGTCGGCGGCCGCCAGGGCCGAGAACGACCTCGAGCGCGCCTACGCCGAGGCCTACGCGCTCTACCAGCAGCGCCTCAAGGCCGCCAACGCGATGGACTTCGACGACCTGATCATGACCACGGTCCACCTGCTGCAGGCCTTCCCCGACGTCCGCGAGACCTACCGGCGCCGGTTCCGCCACGTGCTGGTCGACGAGTACCAGGACACCAACCACGCGCAGTACGCCCTGGTCCGCGAGCTCTGCGCGGAGGACCCCTCGGCCTACGAGGTGGAGAGCGACGCGGTCGGACCCGCCGAGCTGATGGTCGTCGGCGACGCCGACCAGTCGATCTACGCCTTCCGCGGGGCCAACATCCGCAACATCCTCGACTTCGAGGAGGACTTCCCGCAGTCGCGCACCATCCTGCTCGAGCAGAACTACCGCTCCAGCCAGAACATCCTCACCGCCGCCAACGCGGTGATCAGCCGCAACGAGGGCCGCAAGCCCAAGAACCTCTGGTCCGACCAGGGGCGCGGCGAGCCGATCGTGGGCTACGTCGCCGACGACGAGCACGACGAGGCCCGCTTCGTGGCCAAGGAGATCGACGCCCTCACCGACGCCAAGGCGGCCAGGCCCGGCGAGGTCGCGGTGTTCTACCGCACCAACGCCCAGTCGCGCGTGTTCGAGGAGGTGTTCATCCGCACCGGCATGCCCTACAAGGTCGTCGGTGGGGTGCGCTTCTACGAGCGCAAGGAGGTCCGCGACGCGATCGCCTACCTCCGCATGCTGGCCAACACCTCCGACGAGATCAGCCTGCGCCGGGTGGTCAACGAGCCCAAGCGGGGGATCGGCGACCGGGCGATCGCCTGCGTCGAGGCGATGGCCCGCCGCGACGGCACGACGTTCTTCGAGGCGCTCCAGCACGCCGAGGACGCCCCCGGCATCGCCACGCGGTCGGTGACCTGCATCAAGGCGTTCGTCGCGATGGTCGAGGAGCTCGAGTCGATGGTCGCCGCGGGGGAGCGGGCCGACGTCGTGCTCGAGGCCACGCTGGCCCGCAGCGGCTACCTCGCCGCGCTCGAGGAGAGCGAGGACCCGCAGGACGAGACCCGCCTGGACAACCTGGCCGAGCTGGTCGCGGTCGCGCGCGAGTTCGCCGACGAGCCCGTGCCGCCGCCCTCCGACGACCCGGCCGACCTCACCCCGGCCCGGCCGGGCGTCCCGGAGTTCCTCGAGCGGGTGTCCCTGGTCGCCGACTCCGACCAGATCCCTGACCAGGACGACGAGAGCCTGGGCGTGGTCACGCTGATGACCCTGCACACGGCCAAGGGCCTGGAGTTCCCGGTCGTCTTCCTCACCGGCCTCGAGGACGGCGTCTTCCCGCACCAGCGCTCGCTGGGCGACCGGCCCGAGCTGGAGGAGGAGCGGCGGCTGGCCTACGTCGGGCTGACCCGGGCCGAGCAGCGGCTCTACGTCTCGCGTGCCCTGGTCCGCTCCGCGTGGGGCGCCCCGATGCACAACCCGGCCTCGCGCTTCCTCGACGAGCTGCCCGAGGAGGTCGTGGAGTGGCGCCGCACCGCCGCCGAGCAGACCTCGTGGAACCGCTCGGTCATGCCGCAGCTGCCCCAGCGTCGCTTCGGGTCGGCCAGCGCCAGGGCCGACGCCGACGCGCGCGGCCAGAAGCGCGAGGTGCCCAGCCTCGCCCCCGGCGACCGGGTCACGCACGACTCGTTCGGCCTCGGCACCGTGGTGGCCGTCGAGGGCGTCGCCGACAAGGCGGTCGCCTCGATCGACTTCGGCTCCGACGGGGTCAAGCGGCTGCTGCTGCGCTACGCCCCGGTCGAGAAGCTCTGACCCGACCCGCACAGGGGGCGAGGGGCTAGGGGCTGAGCCCGTGGAAGACCAGCGCCTGGAACGGGTCGACCGGGTCGCCGGCGCCGGGACGCACCTCGAGGTGGAGGTGCGGACCCGTGGTGTTGCCGGTCGCGCCGACCGCGCCGATCGCCTGGCCGCCGATCACCGCCTGCCCCGGACGGACCCCGACCGCGGACTGGTGGCAGTACCAGATCTCGGTGCCGTCGCGCAGGGTCTCGACGGTGCGGTTGCCGTAGGCGCCGGCCCAGCCGACCGAGGTGATCGTGCCCGCCGCGACCGCGCGGATCGTCGTGCCGCTGGGGGCGGCGAGGTCGAGCCCGGTGTGGCAGTGCGCCCACAGCCCGCTGCACTGGCCGAACCGCGCGGTGAGCCGGTAGCCGCCCGGCGAGAGCGGGGAGACCCACGCGTCCTTGGCCAGCTTCTTGGCGAACTTCTCCGCGTTGGCGGCCAGCTTGGCGATCGCGGCGTTGGCCTCGCGGGCCTGGCGCGTGGTGCCGGCGTAGGCACTCGGTCCGGCGTCGCGGCCGGCCCCGGACCCGCCGGGCTCGCCTCCGGTGACCGCACCCGGTGTCGCGAGCGCGCTGGGCCCGGGGACGGCCATCGCCACCGCGGCGCACGCGACGGCGGCCGCGAGGAGCGGGCCGCGCACGCGGGCGGGTCGGCGGGGCAGGAGGCTCACCCCGCGATTGTCCCCGACGGCGGGCCCCTCAGTCCTGGGGACGGCCCCGTCGGTCGGTCGCCGGGGCCCCGATCGGTGCGAGATCTCACACCCCTGGTGCGCCGCTTCGCGCCGACTCCGCACTAACCTGTCCCGAGTGACGACCACCACGAAGTCCCCGGCCGCCCGGGCGCGGTCCTCCACCATCGTCTGGAAGATCGCCATGGCGGTCACCGGACTGGTCTTCATCGCCTACGTGGCGCTGCACATGTACGGCAACCTCAAGATCTTCGCCGGCGAGGAGTCGTTCAACACCTACGCCGAGCACCTGCGCGAGATCGGCGAGCCGATCCTCCCGCGCACCGGGCTGCTGTGGATCATCCGCGTGGTCCTCCTGGTGTCGCTGGCGATCCACGCCACCGCGGCGTACACCCTCTGGGCCCGTGCCCGCGGGGCGCGCCCGCAGAAGTACGTCGTCCAGAAGGCCGTCCAGGCGTCCTGGTCGAGCCGCACGATGCGCTGGGGCGGCACCGCGCTGCTGCTGTTCGTCGTCTTCCACATCCTCAACTTCACCACCCGGACCGTGACCCCCGGTGGCGACTCGGACAGCCCCTACCAGCGCGTGGTCAACGCCTTCGAGCCCGCGCAGTGGTGGGTGGCCGTCATCTACCTGCTGGCGATGGGCGCGCTGGCGATGCACCTGCGCCACGGCGTGTTCAGCGGCGCGCAGACCCTGGGGCTGACCGGCACCGTGGAGAAGCAGCGCCGGTGGAACCTCGTGGGCTACACGGTCGCCACGATCGTGGCCGGCGGGTTCGCGCTGGTCCCCCTGTCCGTCCTGTTCGGGATCGTCGACTGAAGGCCCGGGAGCACTCACATGACCTCTGACACCAGCACCGCCCAGACCCGTCCCGGCAGCGGTGACGCAGCGGGCTACTACCTCGAGGGCGCCCCGGTCGCCGACACCAAGGCCCCGGGCGGCCCGATCGCCGAGCGGTGGACCAAGCACCAGTTCGACAACCGGCTGGTCAACCCGGCCAACCGCCGCAAGCTCAGCGTGATCATCGTCGGCACCGGTCTGGCCGGCGGCGCGGCGGCGGCCACCCTGGGCGAGCAGGGCTACGCGGTGAAGTCGTTCTTCTACCAGGACTCCCCGCGCCGCGCGCACTCGATCGCCGCGCAGGGCGGCATCAACGCGGCCAAGAACTACAAGGGCGACGGCGACTCGATCTACCGCCTCTTCTACGACACGGTGAAGGGCGGCGACTACCGCAGCCGCGAGTCCAACGTCTACCGCCTGGCCGAGGTCAGCGCGAACATCATCGACCAGTGCGTGGCGCAGGGCGTCCCGTTCGCCCGTGAGTACGGCGGCCTGCTCGACAACCGCTCGTTCGGCGGCGTCCAGGTCTCCCGCACCTTCTACGCCCGCGGCCAGACCGGCCAGCAGCTCCTGATCGGCGCCTACCAGGCGCTCGAGCGCCAGGTCGCCGCCGGCACCGTGACGACGTACTCCCGCCACGAGATGCTCGAGCTGATCGTGGTCGACGGCAAGGCCCGCGGCATCGTGGCCCGCGACCTGGTGACCGGCGAGATCGAGACCCACCTCGCCGACGCCGTCGTGCTCGCCTCCGGCGGCTACGGCAACGTCTTCTTCCTCTCCACCAACGCGATGGGCTCCAACGTCACCGCGACGTGGCGCGCGCACCGCAAGGGCGCCTACATGGCCAACCCCTGCTACACCCAGATCCACCCCACCTGCATCCCGGTCTCGGGCTCCCACCAGTCCAAGCTGACGCTGATGAGCGAGTCGCTGCGCAACGACGGCCGCATCTGGGTGCCGAAGAACGCCGCGGACTGCGACAAGGACCCCCGCGAGATCCCGGAGGAGGACCGCGACTACTACCTGGAGCGGATCTACCCGTCCTTCGGCAACCTGGTCCCGCGCGACATCGCCTCGCGCCAGGCCAAGAACATGTGCGACGAGGGCCGTGGCGTCGGCCCCGAGGTCGAGGGCGTGCGCCGCGGTGTCTACCTCGACTTCGCCGAGGCCATCGAGCGTCTGGGCCGCGAGGCGGTCGAGTCGAAGTACGGCAACCTGTTCGACATGTACGCCCAGATCACGGGCGAGGACCCCTACGAGACGCCGATGCGGATCTACCCCGCCGTGCACTACGTGATGGGCGGGCTGTGGGTCGACTACGACCTGCAGTCGACCATCCCGGGCCTGTTCGTGGCCGGCGAGGCGAACTTCTCCGACCACGGCGCCAACCGCCTCGGCGCCTCGGCGCTCATGCAGGGCCTGGCCGACGGCTACTTCGTGCTGCCCAACACGATCCGCGACTACCTCGCGGACGGGCCGTTCGAGAAGGTGCCGGAGGACCACCCCGCGGTCGCGGAGGCCCACGAGGCGGTCCGCGCGCGGGTCGAGCGGTTCCTCTCGGTCAACGGCACCCGCAGCGTCGACAGCTACCACCGCGAGCTCGGCAACATCATGTGGGAGTTCTGCGGCATGGAGCGCACCGAGGACGGCCTGAAGAAGGCGATCGACCTCATCCGCACCCTGCGCGAGGACTTCTGGAACAACGTCAAGGTCCTCGGCACCAGCGAGGGGCTCAACCAGTCGCTGGAGCGGGCCGGACGGGTCGCCGACTTCATGGAGCTCGGCGAGCTGATGTGCATCGACGCGCTCAACCGCCGCGAGTCCTGCGGCGGCCACTTCCGGGGCGAGTCGCAGACCGAGGACGGCGAGGCGCTGCGCCACGACGACGAGTTCGCCTACGTCTCGGCGTGGGAGTTCGTCGGTGACACCACCGATGCCGCGGACGGCGGCCCCGGCGAGGAGCGCATGGGGATGCCGATCCTGCACAAGGAAGACCTGGTCTACGAGTTCGTCGAGATGAAGCAGCGGAGCTACAAGTGAGACTGACCCTCAAGATCTGGCGTCAGCCCAGCGCCTCGGCCAAGGGCTCGATGCACACCTACGACCTCGACGAGGTCTCGGAGGACATGTCGTTCCTCGAGATGCTCGACGTGCTCAACGAGAAGCTCAACGCCCAGGGCGAGGAGCCGATCGCGTTCGACAGCGACTGCCGCGAGGGCATCTGCGGCATGTGCGGCCTGATGATCAACGGCAAGGCGCACGGGCCGGAGGTGACCACCACCTGCCAGCTGCACATGCGCTCGTTCAAGGACGGCGACACGATCACCATCGAGCCCTGGCGTGCCGAGGCGTTCCCGGTGATCAAGGACCTGTGCGTCGACCGTGGGTCGTTCGACCGGATGATCCAGGCCGGCGGCTACGTCTCGGTCAACACCGGCTCCGCCCCGGACGCCCACGCGACCCCGGTGCCCAAGGCCAACGCGGACCGTGCCTTCGACGCCGCGACCTGCATCGGCTGCGGCGCCTGCGTGGCGGCGTGCCCCAACGCCTCCGCCTCGCTGTTCCTGGGCGCCAAGGTCACCCACCTCGGCGAGCTGCCGCAGGGCCAGGCCGAGCGCGACACCCGCGTGCTGGGCATGGTCGCCCAGCACGACGAGGAGGGCTTCGGTGGCTGCACCAACATCGGTGAGTGCGCGGCGGCCTGCCCCAAGGAGATCCCGCTCGACGTGATCTCGCAGCTCAACAAGGACCTGCGCACCGCCCTGCGCCACGCCTGAGCGAGCCCGGACGGGCCCCGGCACCACCTGGTGCCCGGCCCCGTCCGGCGCGCCGCTGGGGCCTCCGGTGTGAGATGCGTCGGGGAGCCTGGGCGTGGGCCGACCCACGGCGATAGGGTCGGTGACGGCCCGCGGCCGGCCGGCACAGGCGTGCGCGCGGGACGGACCACCTCAGCGACTGACCACATCGATCGAGAGACAGGCAGACCTCGTGGACCTGATGGAGTACCAAGCGAAGGAGCTCTTCGCCAAGCACGGCGTGGCCACCACCCTCGGCAAGGTCGTGACGACGGCCGAGGAGGCGCGCGCCGCCGCCGAGGAGATCGGCGGCGTCGTCGTGGTCAAGGCCCAGGTGAAGGCCGGCGGCCGCGGCAAGGCGGGTGGCGTCAAGATCGCCAAGACCCCCGACGAGGCGCAGCAGCACGCCGAGCAGATCCTCGCGCTGACCATCAAGGACCTCCCGGTCAACCGGGTGCTGGTGGTCCCGGCCACCCCGCCGGTCGAGGAGTACTACTTCTCCTTCCTGCTCGACCGCTCCAACCGGTCCTACCTCTGCATCGCCAGCGTCGAGGGCGGCGTGGAGATCGAGGAGGTCGCCCGGACCAACCCCGACGCGGTCAAGAAGATCGCGATCGACCCGGGCACGGGCGTCGACGACGCCAAGGCCGCCGAGATCGTGGACGAGGCCGAGTTCCCCTCCGAGCTGCGCGACCAGGCGGTGGCCATGGTCAAGGCGCTGTGGACGACCTTCGTCGAGGAGGACGCCACCCTCGTGGAGGTCAACCCGCTGGCGCGTCTGGAGGGCGACAAGCTCGAGGCGCTCGACGGCAAGATGACCCTCGACGACAACGCCGACTTCCGTCACGAGGACCACGCCGGGCTCGAGATCCGCGAGGAGACCGACCCGCTCGAGGCCAAGGCCAAGGACAAGGGCCTCAACTACGTCAAGCTCGACGGTCAGGTCGGCATCATCGGCAACGGCGCGGGGCTGGTCATGAGCACCCTGGACGTCGTGGCCTACGCCGGGGAGAAGCACGGCGGCGTCAAGCCCGCGAACTTCCTCGACATCGGCGGCGGCGCCAACGCCCAGGTCATGGCCGACGGGCTCGACGTGATCCTCAACGACAAGCAGGTCAAGTCCGTCTTCGTCAACGTCTTCGGTGGCATCACCGCCTGCGACGAGGTCGCCAACGGCATCAAGGGTGCGCTGGAGATCCTCGGTGACGAGGAGAACAAGCCGCTGGTCGTGCGCCTCGACGGCAACAACGTCGAGAAGGGCCGGGCGATCCTCGACGAGCTCGACCACCCGCTCGTGACAGTGGTGGACACCATGGACGGCGCGGCCGACAAGGCCGCCGAGCTGGCGAACAAGTAGGGGCTGCGCAGATGTCGATCTACCTCAACAAGGACTCCAAGATCATCGTCCAGGGCATGACGGGCGGCATGGGGTCGAAGCACACCACCTTGATGGTCGAGGCCGGCTCCAACATCGTCGGCGGCGTCAACGCGCGCAAGGCCGGCACCAGCGTCGAGCTCGGCGGCAAGGACCTCCCGGTCTACGGCGGCGTCGAGGAGGCGATGAAGGAGACCGGTGCCGACGTCTCGGTCGTCTTCGTGCCCCCGGCGTTCACCAAGGACGCCTGCATCGAGGCCATCGACGCCGGCATCTCGCTGCTGGTGGTCATCACCGAGGGCGTCCCGGTGCAGGACACCGCCGAGGTCTTCGCCTACCTCCAGAGCGAGGCCAACCACGCCGGCACCCGCATGATCGGCCCGAACTGCCCCGGGATCATCACCCCCGAGGAGTCGCTGGCGGGCATCACCCCGCACACGATCGCGGGCAAGGGCCCGGTCGGCCTGGTGTCGAAGTCCGGCACGCTGACCTACCAGATGATGTACGAGCTGCGGGACTACGGCTTCACCACCGCCATCGGCATCGGCGGTGACCCGGTCATCGGCACGACCCACATCGACGCCCTCGAGGCCTTCGAGAACGACCCCGACACCAAGGCGATCGTGATGATCGGCGAGATCGGCGGCGACGCCGAGGAGCGGGCCGCGGACTACATCAAGGACCACGTGACCAAGCCGGTGGTCGGCTACGTCGCAGGCTTCACCGCCCCGGAGGGCAAGACGATGGGCCACGCCGGCGCGATCGTCTCCGGCTCCTCCGGCACCGCCGAGGCCAAGAAGGAGGCCCTCGAGGCCGCCGGGGTCAAGGTCGGCAAGACGCCGTCGGAGACCGCCCAGCTGATGCGGGAGATCCTCGACAGCCTCTGAGGCCCGGATCGGCTTCCCACGGTCCCATGGGACTTTGCGGCTCCCCACACGTTGCAACGTGTGGGGAGCCGCAGTTCTGTGTGGGGAGTACGCCGGATGGCGCGCTCAGCAGTCGGCCCCCGCCTCGCCGAAGGTGCAGGTCAGCTCGTCGACCAGCGGCTGGGTCTCGGTCTCCAGCGCGGTGACCGAACGGAGCAGCCCGGCCTGGTCGGTCGACCCAGGGCCCTCGCCGTAGTCCTTGGCCACGAGCACCGCGTTGCCCACCTGCTCGACGAACAGGATGTTCTGGCCGAACTGCGGCTGCCCGCCCGAGGTGTAGGTCTGCATCACGACCCACGAGTGGCCCAGCCGGTCGCCGTTGACCACCGTGTTGGTCGTCTCCGACGCCCCGCTGTCGAGGCTGAAGCTCGGGCAGTCGCGGAACCAGCCCACGAAGTCCGCGGCCACCTGCTGCGCGGTCGCCTCGTCGGCGAAGACCCGCAGGTCGCGGCCGCTGGTGTGCTGGGGCATCGTGAGCACGGCGGCGGACCGGTCGGTCTCTCGGTCCAGCGGGGAGTGGTCGGCGTCGCAGGCGACCTCGTCGGCGATCCAGCTCACCTGCGGACCCTGCCGCAGCTGCTCCTCGCTGCCCTGCGCCTGCCAGCCCTGCGCCAGGTCCAGCCGGGCGGGGATCTCGGTGGGCGGCGAGGCGGGCGGTGAAGCGGGCTGCGTCGGCGCGCTCGTGGGCTGCGTCGCGACCGGCGGCTCGGAGGACCGGTCGTCGGCACCGCCGACGAGGCCCACGGCCGCCAGCGCGACCGCGGCGACGGCGACCGCCGCGCCGCCGGCCTGCAGGGCGCGGCGACGGCGGCGCAGGGCCTCGCCCCGGTGCCGGACGTCGTCGACCGGCGGGGTGGGCAGCTGCTCGGCGTCGCGGAACGGCGAGAACAGGTCAGACATGGCTGGCTCCTTCGGTGAGGAGGGCGTGCAGGGTGGAGCGACCGCGCGAGAGGCGGGCCTTGACGGTGCCGACCGGCGAGCCGACCTCCGCGGCGACCTCCGCGACGGACAGGTCGCACAGGTGGTGCAGGACCAGCGCCCGGCGCTGGTCGGGCGGCAGCTGCTGGAGCGCGGCGACGAGCGCGACGCGGTCCGGGTTGGGTGGGGCAGCCGGGTCGCCGGGGTGCAGCGCGCGGTCCGGGTCGCGCCGGCCGCGGACGACCCGGCGCCAGCGGCTCACCGCCAGCCGGTAGGCCACGGTCCGCACCCAGGCCTCCGGCGCCTGGCTGCTGTCGAGGGCGTGCCGCCGCGACCACGCGCGTGCGAACGCCTCCTGGACGCAGTCGGCTGCCTCCTCCCGGTCGCCGATCATCGCGTGCAGCTGATGGACGAGACGGGAGTACGAGCCGGCGTAGAACGCGTCGAACTCGGTCTTCTCCATGGGTCCCCCTTCGTGGGTGCTCACCGGGGATACGCCCGGGAACGCCGACCGGTTGCAGCCGGCCCGGAGGTTTCTCAGGTGACCGCCAGCCGCCGGGAGTACGCCGGGTCGAGGTGCTCCTCGCCCTCGAGGACCTGGACCAGGTGGTCGACGGCGTCCCACAGGTCGACGTGGCGGACGTAGAGCGGCGCGAGCCCGAAGCGCACGACGTCCGGGGTGCGGAAGTCGCCGACGACGCCGCGGGCGATCAGCGCCTGCACCACGCCGTACGCCGAGGGGTGGCGGAAGCGAGACCTGGCTGCCGCGGCGTGCGTGGTCGCGCGGGGTGATCAGCTCGAACCCGTCGACGCCGCGACTCGACCAGCTCGATGAGGTGGTCGGTCAGCGCCAGCGACGCCGCGCGGAGGTCGGCCATGGCGACGCCGTCGAAGGCCTCGAGCGCGGCCTCGAGCGCACGACAGCGCGAGGACCGGTGGGGTGCCGACGACCATGCGCTGGATCCCCGGCGCGGGCTCGAAGTCGCGTCGCATGTCGAAGGGCGCGGCGTGGCCCCACCAGCCCGGTGATCGGCTGGTCGAGCGAGTCCTGCAGGTGCGGGCCGACCCAGACGAAGGCGGGGGAGCCGGGCCCGCCGTTGAGGTACTTGTAGGTGCAGCCCACCGCCAGGTCGGCGCCGGCGGCGGTGAGGTCGACCGGGACGGCGCCGGTGGAGTGGCACAGGTCCCACAGCACGACCGCGCCGGCGTCGTGCGCGGCGGCGGTGAGGCCGGCCAGGTCGAACATCGCGCCGCTGCGGAAGTCGACGTGGGTCAGCGCCAGCACCGCGACGTCGTCGTCGAGGGAGGCGGCCGGGTCGGCCGGGTCGCACCAGCGCAGCTCCATGCCCGAGCGTCGTCGCGACGCCCTGGGCGACGTAGCCGTCGGTGGGGAAGGTGGTCGGCTCGACCACGATCACGCGCCGGCCGGGCCGCAGCCGCGCGGCCGCGACCATCGCCTTGAACAGGGTGACGCTGGTCGAGTCGCCGACGGTCACGTCCTCGGGCGCGGCCCCGACGAGCGGCGCGATCCGGCGCCCCGCAGCGGGCCGCGAGGTGCGTCCAGTCCGCGGAGTTCCAGGCGCGCACGAGCTCGCAGCCCCACTCCCGGCGTACGACGTCGGCCATGCGGTCGGCACCGTGCGCGGCAGCGGCGCCGAGCGAGTTGCCGCAGAGGTAGACGATGCCCTCGGGCAGGTCGAACAGCTCGCGCCGGCCCTGCAGCGGGCTGGCGGCGTCACGGGCCTCGGCGTCCTCGCGGGTCAGGTGGGTCATGCCGCCGAGACTAGCGGGTGGGGGCTGAAGGTCACGCGGGGCGGTGATCGTCCTGCGGCTGATCCGGTCGGCGCGGACCTGCGCGGGGGTGAAGGGGAACGCTCACCCACTACTTCCGCGCGAACAGCCGGGTCTGGTCCGCGGACCACCGCGAGGTCGGGTCGGTGGACTGGCGAGTAGGTCAGGATCGTGCGGGCGCGCACCCGTCCGCGCGTCGAGGAACGAGATCGCCTGGATGTGGGAGGAGCCGTAGGACGACCGGGCACGAGCCGGTCCTGTGTTGGCCGCCGGCGTCCGGGAGGAGGTCACGTTGGCGTTGCCGACGAACCCGTCGCCGCCTCCGAGCCCGATCGGCGGGGCGCCCTCGTCACCGGCGACCTGGAGCCGCCCCCACGGCGTGCGTCGGCGCGACGTCCTCGGCCGGCGAGGTGGGCCAGCGCGTCGCACATCGCCTGGACCACCTCCGGGTTGTTCTCGTTGAGGTTGCGCGGGGTGTTCACCGGGTCGCCGGCGTCGAACGGCACCTCCCAGATCGGGGTCGTCGCCTCGAGCGCGCGCAGCATGAACTCCTGGAAGATGTGGGTCCCGACGCTGTCGCGGTTGCTGCGGCCGTCCCAGCTGCGCAGGACGTCGCAGGAGGCGCCTCCGGACGCCGCCTCGCAGACGGTCGACCAGGTCGCCGTCGCGGCGGGCGAGCTCGGCGCCCATGATGCGGTTCTGGTGCTCGAAGCCGCGCAGGGCCCGCGGGGTCACGCGGCCTCCGGAGCCGGTCGAGCACGTAGCGGTAGACCATCCGGGTCCGCAGCGTGCGCTCGCACTGCTCGCAGCCGATGATCCGGGCGAAGCCCTCGAGCCGCTGCTCGGGGTTGGGCAGCCAGTAGGAGTCGTTGGCGTTGGCGACCCAGTCCTTGCGGAACGCCTCGGGCAGGTTCTTCGGGCCGAAGATGCCGGGCGGCTGGCGTCGGCGTCGGTGCGCCACGCGCAGTCGCTGGTCGCGCGGGTGCCGTCGAGGCCGGGCAGGCCGGCGACCGCGAACAGCACGAGGCCGGTGGGCGTGGCGCACCGGGCGACCAGTCGTCGGGCACGTTGGGGACGACGGAGTGGTCGGCGTAGACGCACGTCGCCGTGCGCGGTCGGCCGCGGTGGTGTTGACCCACGGCATGCCGCCGGCGGCGTCCTGCTGTGCAGCAGGTCGCGCACGGTGCGCGCCTTGCCCATGTCCAGGAACGTGTCGACCGTGCGCAGGTGCTCGGCGTTGGCGTCCTTAGCGCGAAGAAGCTGACCGGGGTCCACGGCATGAAGGTGTCGAGGTCGGACGAGCACGTAGCCCTGGTCGGTGCGCTACAGGTCCTCGGTGCCGCTTGCCGAGCGTGCCGTCGGGCTTGCGGACCGTGATCGTCGACCGTGCGGTGCTGGAGCTGCTTGGGGCCCGTGTCGGTGAGGTAGGTCGTCGGGCTGCCGAGCGAGCTTGTACTCGTAGGGCGTGAAGCGGTAGGCCGTGCTGACGGTGTGGCTCCAGGCCACGTCGCGGTTCCAGCCGATGTTGATCACCGGCGAGCCGATGAGGCTGGCACCGGCGACGTCGTAGGTCCCGGGGATGGTGAGCTGCACCTGCTCGAAGCGGTAGCGCCCGCGCCAGGGGAAGTGCGGGTTGCCCAGCACCATGCCGCGGCGGGTCGAGGTGGCGGCGGAGCCGACGCGCGGTCGCGTTGGAGCCGAACGGCGCGCGCGGGTCCTTGCCCAGCGCCGTCCATCAGCGCTTCCTCGTCGGTCGACCTTCGGCGCCTTGGCGAAGGACGCCAGCGCGGCGGTCGGGTTGAGCGCCGCGGCGGCGGGGCGGCGTCGACGATCTGCGGGACGAAGACGCCGGTGGAGGCGAGCAGGTTGGCCGCGTAGACGCCGTACCAGAGGTCGAGCGGGGTGACGTCGGGCCGGAGGTAGCCGCGGCCGCGGCAGGTCGGGTCGGGCACGTTCCGCGCGCCGCCGATGTCGCGGAGGTACTTGTTCACCCGGCGACGTAGCCGCGCACCATCGCCCGCGCCTGCCTGCCCGGCCCGCGCCTGGGGTCGGCGAGCAGCCTCTCGACGACCTTGCGGTTGTGGATGTCGGTGAACAGCGCGTCGGTCTGCAGGTTCGTCGCGTTCAGCGTGACCTGGTCGTCGTACCGCTTGGCCGGGCCGAACCACCTCGAGCGCTCGCCGCGACCGGTGACCAGCGTGTCGGCGAGGTTGCACAGGTTGGTCTGGGCGGTGGCGTAGCCGTGCCCGAAGCCGAGCGAGCCCCAGTCGTGGGCGACGACGTGCGGGATGCCGTGGGAGGTGCGTGTGATCGTGGCGTGGTACGACGACGACGCGCGGACGGCGGGCCGGCTCGCCGGGGCCTGGACACCGGCGGCGGGGGAGCCCTGGCTCGCCAGGACCAGCAGGGGCGCGGTGAGCGCGCGCCGCGGCGAGGACCGCGAGGGGGCGACGGCTGGGACGGTGCAGGTGCACGGGGGCTCCGCTCGGACGACGACGAGGATCATCCGTCCAACGACGAACCTGAGCACGAGTTAGGTCTGAGGGCGGAACCGGCCGATCCCGGCGCGCCGCGGCGTGGGAGCCGTGGCCGGTGGCCGGGACCGGCGAGGATGTCGGCGATGACTGAGCTGCTCTCCCGTCCGTCCCGCCCGGAGCGGTCCGGTGCCCGCCGGGACGCCGCGTCGGCCGCGCCCGCGCCCGAGCAGGGCAAGCGGGCGCTGGCGGTCAGCGCGGCCTGGGCCGGGCTCGGCGGCGCCGGTCGTCCTGCTCGGGCTGTTCTGGGCCGTGGCACTGGTCGGGTGGTTCGCCTCCGACGGCGGCTCCCACGGCACCACCCGCAGCGCCCTGCGCATCGGCGCCGACGCCTGGCTGCTCGCCCACGGCGCTCACCTCCAGGTCGGGGCCGGCACGGTCTCGGCCGTCCCGCTCGGGCTGAGCCTGCTCTGCGCCTGGGGCGCCTTCCGGGCCGGTCGCTGGGCCGGGGCCACCTCGGAGGTCGAGGACCTCATGTCGCTGGGCCTGGGGGCGATCGTGCTGGGCGGCACCTACGCCAGCCTCGCCCTCGTCACCGCCGTGCTCGCCGCGAGCCCCGCCGCCGCCCCGGACCCGCTCCTGGCGTTCCTCGGCGGCGCGCTGGTCGGCGGGACCGCCGGTGGCCTCGGACTCGTGGTCGGGCTCCGGGCTGCGCGCCGAGCTGCGGGCCCTGCTGCCGACCCACGTCCGCGCGGTGCTGTTCGGCGGCCTGGTCGGCCTGCTCGGGGTCTACGCCGCGGGCGCGCTGCTCTCCGGCGCTCGCGGTGGCGCTGCGGGGCCAGTCGGTGGCCAACGTGCTCTCCGGCCTGCACCTCGACGGTGCCGGCGCCTTCTTCTCCGTCGGCCTGGTCGCGGTCCTCGCTCCCAACCTCGCCACGTGGGGGGCCTCCTACCTCCTCGGCCCCGGGTTCTCGCTCGGCACCGGCACCGTCGTCGCGCCCTCGGGGGTGCTGGTCGGTGCCGTGCCCGCGGTGCCCGTGCTCGCCGCCGTACCCGGGCAACGGCCCGGCGCCCGGCTGGGCCATGGCGCGCGCTCGCGGTGCCGGTGCTGTGCGGGCTCCACGCCGGCCACGCGACGGCCCGTCGCTTCCCGACCCGCTCCTACGCCGTGGGCGCTGCCCGGGCCGGCGGCGCAGGCGTGCTCGCCGCGCTCGGGCTCGCCGTGCTCGCCGCACTGTCGGGCGGCTCGGTCGGCGCCGGCCGGATGGCCGAGGTCGGTCCGCGGGTCGGCGCGACCCTGCTGTCGGCGCTGCTGACGCTGGGCGTCGGCGCGGTGGTCGCGGGCCTGCTGCACGTGTGGTGGCGCAGCCGCCACGGGGACGAGCCGTCGACGGCGCGCGAGGGCCCGCTGGACCGCTCGCTGCCGTGGCGTGACCGCGAGGCCGCGGCCGGCCGGGCCGACGCCGCCAGGCCCGGCGCCGCGAGCGCCGCGCCCGCCGCCGCGGGGTCGGCCCCCGACGACCCGCGTGCCGACGTGCCGGCCTGGGCCGACCTGGGCGTGTGGGGCGCGAGCTCGCGGGCCGTGCCGCGCACCAGCAGGCCTCCGAGGAGACCCGGGCGGTCCACCGGACGAGCACGGCGGCGGTCCGGGCGACGGGCACGTCGACGGCGAGCAGACGGCCTACGTGCCGCGCCCGGACTGACGGGCCCCGGCCGATACGCTGGGCGGGTGCCCGCGACTCCCGCCCCGACCGCGCGCCCGCGCGGCTGGTCGTGCTCGTCTCCGGCGGCGGCACCAACCTGCAGGCGCTGCTCGACGCCTGCCGCCGACCCGGCTACGGCGCCGAGGTGGTGGCCGTCGGCGCCGACCGGGACGGCATCGAGGGGCTGGCCCGGGCCGAGCGGCGCGGGCGTGCCGACCTTCGTCGTGCGGGTCGCGCGACCACGCCGACCCGGGAGGCCTGGGACGAGGCGCTGACCGAGGCGTCGCCGCGCACGAGCCCGACCTGGTGGTGCTGGCCGGGTTCATGAAGCTCGTCGGGCCGGAGTTCCTGCGCGCGTTCGGCGGCCGCTGCGTCAACACCCACCCGGCGCTGCTGCCGGCGTTCCCCGGCATGCACGGCCGCGCGACGCGCTGGCCTACGGCGTCAAGGTCACCGGCGCCACGCTGTTCGTCGTCGACGCCGGCGTCGACACCGGCGCCGATCGTCGCCCAGGCGGCCGTGCCGGTCGAGGACGACGACGACGTCGAGCTCGCTGCACGAGCGGATCAAGGTCGCCGAGCGCGCGCATGCTCGTCGACGCCGTCGGCCGGATGGCCCGCGAGGGCTGCACCGTCACCGACAGGAAGGTCCGGTTCCCGTGACCCAGGACGCACTGACCGCACCAGGACCATCGAGCCGGGACCCGGCGACGAGCGCCGACCGGTCCGCCGCGCGCTGGTCTCCGTCTACGACAAGACCGGGCTGGAGGAGCTCGCCCGCGGCCTGCACGAGGCCGGCGTCGAGCTCGTCTCGACCGGCTCCACCGGCGGCCGCATCGCCGACGCCGGCGTGCCGGTCACCCCGGTCGAGGAGCTGACCGGCTTCCCCGAGTGCCTCGACGGCCGGGTCAAGACCCTGCACCCGCGCGTGCACGCCGGGATCCTCGCCGACCTGCGGCTGGAGGACCACCGGCGCCAGCTCGAGGAGCTCGGCATCGAGCCGTTCGACCTGGTCGTGGTCAACCTCTACCCGTTCGCCGAGACCGTCGCCTCCGGCGCCACGCCCGACGAGTGCGTCGAGCAGATCGACATCGGCGGGCCCGTCGATGGTGCGCGCGGCGGCGAAGAACCACCCCTCGGTCGCGGTCGTCGACCTCGCCGCAGCGCTACGACGACGTGCTGGCCGCCGTCGCGCGACGGCGGCTTCACGCTGCGCCGAGCGCGCGCGGCTCGCGGCCGAGGCGTTCGCGCACACCGCGACGTACGACGTGGCCGTGGCCTCCTGGATGGGCAACGTGCTCGCCGACACCGACGACGGCACCGGCTTCCCGCCGTGGGTCGGGCGCACCTGGGACCGCGCAGGCGTGCTGCGCTACGGCGAGAACCCGCACCAGCCGGCCGCGCTCTACCGGCAGCTGGCGGCGGCGGCCTGGCCGGCGCCGAGCAGCTGCACGGCAAGGAGATGTCCTACAACAACTACGTCGACACCGACGCCGCCCGGCGCGCGGCCTACGACTTCGACGAGCCCGGCCGTCGCGGTCATCAAGCACGCCAACCCGTGCGGCATCGCGGTCGGCGCCGACGTCGCCGAGGCGCACCGCAAGGCGCACGCGTGCGACCCGGTGTCGGCGTTCGGCGGCGTGATCGCCGTCAACCGGCCGGTGAGCGGTGGCGATGGCCGAGCAGGTCGCCGAGATCTTCACCGAGGTGGTCGTGGCGCCGGCCTTCGAGGACGGCGCGTGGAGGTCCTGACCCGCAAGAAGAACATCCGGCTGCTGCGCTGCGCCCGACGACCGGCGCGCGACCCGGTGGAGTTCCGCGCCGATCAGCGGCGGGCTGCTCGATGCAGGCACGCGACCGGCTGCCGAGGCCGCGGGCGACGACCCCGCCGACTGGACGCTGGCGGCCGGCGACCCGCGCCGACGAGGCGACGCTGGCCGACCTGGCGTTCGCCTGGCGGGCCTGCCGGGCGGTGAAGTCCAACGCGATCCTGCTGGCCGCCGACGGCGCCTCGGTCGGCGTCGGGATGGGCCAGGTCAACCGGGTCGACTCCTGCCGGCTCGCGGTCGCGCGGGCCGGCGAGCGGGCCGCGGGGTCGGTCGCGGCGCAGCGACGCGTTCTTCCCGTTCGCCGACGGCCTGGAGGTCCTCGCCGAGGCCGGGGTCCGGGCCGTCGTGCAGCCCGGCGGGTCGGTCCGCGACGACGAGGTCGTCGAGGCCGCGCCAGGCGGCCGGCGTGACGATGTACCTCACCGGCACCCGGCACTTCTTCCACTGACCGCCACGGCACCGACTCCGTCGACCAGGAGCGAGCCCCGTGACCGCACAGATCCTCGACGGCAAGGCGACCGCCGCCGCGATCAAGGCCGAGCTCAAGACGCGGCGTGGCCGCGCTGCGCGAGCACGGCGTCGTGCCCGGCCTCGGCACGGTGCTGGTCGGCGACGACCCCGGCAGCCGGTGGTACGTCAACGGCAAGCACAAGGACTGCGCCGAGGTCGGCATCGAGTCGATCCGCGTCGACCTGCCCGCCGACGCCCCCAGGCCGAGGTCGAGGAGGCGATCGCCCGGCTGAACGCCGACCCGGCGTGCACCGGCTACATCGTCCAGCTGCCGCTGCCCGGGCACATGGACGAGAACGCCGTGCTCGGCGCTGATCGACCCGGCCAAGGACGCCGACGGCCTGCACCCGACCAACCTGGGCTGGCTCGTGCTCGGCAAGGACGCGCCCGCTGCCCTGCACGCCCGCGCGGCATCGTCGAGCTGCTGCGCCGCCACGACGTCGCGATCGCCGGCGCCGAGGTCGTGCGTGGTCGGTCGCGGCGTCACCGTGGGCCGCCCGCTCGGCCTGCTGCTGACCCGGCGCAGCGAGAACGCCACCGTCACGCTGTGCCACACCGGCACCCGCGACCTGGCCGCCGCACATGCGCGACGCCGACATCGTCGTCGCCGCCGCCGGCGTGCCCGGCATCATCACCGGCGACATGGTCAAGCCCGGCGCCGCGGTGCTCGACGTCGGCGTCTCCCGCGACGCCGAGGGCAAGATCGCCGGCGACGTCGCCCCCGACGTGCACGACGTCGCCGGCTGGGTCTCGCCCAACCCCGGCGGCGTCGGGCCGATGACCCGGGCGATGCTGCTGGCCAACGTCGTCGAGGCCGCCGAGCAGGCCGCCGGGGTCGCGTGAGGTGAGCGACCCGGGGGGCGCCGAACATCGCGAGGACGAGCTGGGTCGGCGCGACGTCCGGCCCGTCATCGAGCCGGAGCCGGAGGAGTCGGGACAGGTGCTCGACCCGCTGGAGGCGATCGATCCCGACACCGGGCTCCGGGTGCACAGCCTCCAGCCCCGCAAGCCACGGACCCGCGGCGGCATGGTCTACCTGGGGGTGCTCGTCGTCGCCGCGGGCGGGCTCGGCCTCGTGCTCGCCGGGTCCTGGCGTCCCGGCACGACCGTGCTGGGGGTGGCCT
>CAWDAE010000008.1:0-94584 GCA_963800245.1 uncultured Actinomycetota bacterium
GACGGGACTCGAGGAGCTCGCGCGGGGCCTGCACGAGGCCGGGGTCTCCCTGGTCTCGACCGGGTCGACGGCGGGCCGCTCGCCGACGCCGGCGTGCCGGTCACCCGCGTCGAGGAGGTCACCGGCTTCCCGGAGTGCCTGGACGGCCGGGTCAAGACGCTGCACCCGCGGGTGCACGCGGGGATCCTGGCCGACCTCCGGCTCGAGGACCACCGGCGCCAGCTCGAGGAGCTCGAGGTGGAGCCGTTCGACCTGGTCGTGGTCAACCTCTACCCCTTCACCGAGACCGTCGCCTCCGGCGCCACGCCCGACGAGTGCGTCGAGCAGATCGACATCGGCGGGCCGTCGATGGTCCGTGCGGCGGCCAAGAACCACCCGTCGGTCGCGGTCGTCGTCTCGCCGCAGCGCTACGACGACGTGCTCGCTGCCGTCCGCGACGGCGGCTTCACGCTGGCCGAGCGCACCCGGCTCGCGGCCGAGGCGTTCGCCCACACCGCGACGTACGACGTGGCCGTCGCCTCCTGGATGGGCGGGGTGCTGGCCCCGACCGACGACGGCACCGGGTTCCCGCTGTGGACCGGCGCCACGTGGACCCGCACGGCGGTGCTGCGCTACGGCGAGAACCCCCACCAGCCGGCGGCGCTCTACCGGCACTGGCGGGGTGGCCTGGCGGCTGCCGACGCAGCTGCACGGCAAGGAGATGTCCTACAACAACTACGTCGACACCGACGCCGCCCGTCGCGCGGCGTACGACTTCGACGACCCGGCCGTCGCGATCATCAAGCACGCCAACCCGTGCGGCATCGCGGTCGGCCAGGACGTCGCCGAGGCCCACCGCAAGGCGCACGCGTGCGACCCGGTCTCGGCCTTCGGCGGGGTGATCGCGGTCAACCGCCCCGTGAGCGTGGCCATGGCCGAGCAGGTCGCCGAGATCTTCACCGAGGTCGTCGTGGCTCCCGACTACGAGGACGGCGCCGTCGAGGTGCTGGCCCGCAAGAAGAACATCCGCGTGCTGCGCGCGCCCGACGACCAGGCCCCCGACCCCGTGGAGTTCCGCGCGATCAGCGGCGGGCTGCTGATGCAGCACGCCGACCGGCTCCAGGCCGAGGGCGACGCCCCCTCCAACTGGACCCTGGTGGCCGGCGACCCCGCCGACGAGGCGACGATGACCGACCTGGCGTTCGCCTGGCGCGCGTGCCGGGCGGTGAAGTCCAACGCGGTCCTGCTGGCCGCCGACGGCGCCTCGGTCGGCGTCGGGATGGGCCAGGTCAACCGGGTCGACTCGTGCCGTCTCGCCGTGACGCGGGCGGGCGAGCGGGCCGAAGGGTGCGGTCGCGGCCAGCGACGCCTTCTTCCCGTTCGCCGACGGGTTGGAGATCCTGGCCGAGGGCGGGGTCCGCGCGATCGTGCAGCCCGGTGGCTCGGTCCGCGACGCCGAGGTGGTCGAGGCCGCCCAGCGTGCCGGGGTGACGATGTACCTCACCGGCACCCGCCACTTCTTCCACTGACCGCCACTCCTCGACAGGAGCGACCCCGTGACCGCACAGATCCTCGACGGCAAGGCGACCGCCGCCACGATCAAGTCCGAGCTCAAGGCGCGCGTGGCCGTGCTGCGCGAGCACGGCGTCGTGCCCGGGCTCGGCACGGTGCTCGTGGGCGACGACCCCGGCAGTCGGTGGTACGTCAACGGCAAGCACAAGGACTGCGCCGAGGTCGGCATCGAGTCGATCCGGGTCGACCTGCCCGCCGACACCCCGCAGGCCGAGGTGGAGGAGGCGATCGCCCGGCTCAACGCCGACCCCGCCTGCACCGGCTACATCGTCCAGCTGCCCCTGCCCCGGCACATGGACGAGAACGCCGTGCTCGGCCTGATCGACCCGGCCAAGGACGCCGACGGCCTCCACCCGACCAACCTGGGCTGGCTCGTGCTCGGCAAGCGCGCCCCGCTGCCCTGCACGCCCGCCGGCATCGTCGAGCTCCTGCGGCGCCACGACGTCGCGATCGCCGGCGCCGAGGTCGTGCGTGGTCGGTCGCGGCGTCACCGTGGGCCGCCCGCTCGGCCTGCTGCTGACCCGACGCAGCGAGAACGCCACCGTCACGCTGTGCCACACCGGCACGCGCGACCTGGCCTCCCACACCCGCGACGCCGACATCGTCGTCGCGGCCGCCGGCGTGCCGGGCATCATCCGCGGCGACATGGTCAAGCCCGGTGCGGCGGTGCTCGACGTCGGCGTCTCGCGCGACGCCGAGGGCAAGATCGCCGGCGACGTCGCGCCCGACGTGCACGACGTGGCCGGCTGGGTCTCGCCCAACCCCGGGGGCGTCGGGCCGATGACCCGGGCGATGCTGGTCGGCAACGTGGTCGAGGCCGCCGAGCAGGCCGCCGGGGTCGCGTGAGGTGAGCGACCCGGGGGACGCCGAACATCGCGAGGAGAGCTGGGTCGGGCCGGACGTCCGGCCCGTCATCGAGCCGGAGCCGGAGGGAGTCGGGACAGGTGCTCGACCCGCTGGAGGCGATCGATCCCGACACCGGGCTCCGCGTGCACAGCCTCCAGCCCCGCAAGCCACGGACCCGCGGCGGCATGGTCTACCTGGGGGTCCTCGTCGTCGCCGCGGGCGGGCTCGCCCTCGTGCTCGCCGGGTCCTGGCGTCCCGGCACGACCGTGCTGGGGGTCGGCCTTCCTGGTCGCCACCATCGGGCGCATCGTCCTGCCCGACGACGACTCGGGCATGCTCATGCTGCGCCGCAAGGCCATCGACGTGCCGAGCCTGCTGGCCATCGGGGTGGCGCTGCGTCGTGCTCGCCGCCGTCGTCCCCCTGCCCCCGGCCCCTGACCCCGCCGGAAAAGCGCCTCGTCCGGTTGCGGACGCGCTGTGGCGCGTCCGCAACCGGACGAGAGGGGGATCAGATCAGGCCGAGCTCCTTGACCGCGTCGCGCTCCTCGATCAGCTCGTTGGCGGTGGCCTCCATGCGGCCGCGGGAGAAGTCGTCGATCTCCAGACCCTGCACGATCTCCCAGTCGCCGTTGCTCGTGGTGACCGGGAAGGAGTAGATCAGGCCCTCGGGGACGTCGTACGACCCGTCGGAGACGACCGCCATCGAGACCCAGTCGTCGGCGGGGGAGCCGTACAGCCAGTCGCGGGCGGCGTCGATGGTGGCCGACGCGGCCGAGGCCGCCGAGGACGAGCCCCGGGCCTCGATGATCGCCGCGCCGCGCTTGGCGACGGTCGGGATGAAGTCGTCCTCCAGCCAGGACTGGTCACCCACGACCTCGGCGGCGTTGCGGCCGCCGACCTCGGCGTGGAACAGGTCGGGGTACTGCGTGGCGGAGTGGTTGCCCCAGATCGTCATCTTCTTGATGTCGGTGACCTTGGCCCCCGTCTTGGCCGCCAGCTGGGAGATCGCCCGGTTGTGGTCGAGGCGGGTCAGCGCGGAGAAGCGCTCCTGGGGGATGTCGGGGGCGTTGCTCATCGCGATCAGCGCGTTGGTGTTGGCGGGGTTGCCGGTCACGCCGATGCGGACGTCGTCGGCGGCGACGGCGTTGAGCGCCTTGCCCTGGGCGGTGAAGATCGCGCCGTTGGCCTCGAGCAGGTCGCCGCGCTCCATGCCCTTGGTGCGGGGACGGGCGCCGACCAGCAGCGCCAGGTTGACGCCGTCGAAGATCTTCTCGGCCTCGTGGCCGATCTCGACGCCGGCGAGCGTCGGGAACGCGCAGTCGTCGAGCTCCATGACGACACCCTCGAGCGCCTTGAGGGCGGGCTCGATCTCCAGCAGGCGCAGCTCGATCGGCCGGTCGCCGAGGGCGCCGCTCGCGAGGCGGAACAGCAGGCTGTAGCCGATCTGGCCGGCGGCACCGGTGACGGCGACCTTGAGGGGGGTGTCGGGCACGAGGACTCCTTCGGGGAACCTGGCGGTACGGGGCCGACGCTAGCAGCGTCGGCCCGACCGGCCCCTCACGTGTCCCGTCCTCAGTCCAGGCCCGCCTGCGTGCGGACCCACTCCCACATGGCGCGCCGGTCCGCCTCGCTCTCGCGGGTGCGGCGCGTGAAGTGCTCCGGCCGCGGCCGCCGGTCGTGCCACAACCGTCCGCCGGGCGGCGAGGGCTCGGTGGCCACCAGCCACACGGTGGTGTCCGCCCCCTGTGCCGGGTCGCGCAGGATCGGCCCGGTCACCTTGTGGAAGGCCGGCAGCGAGTCGACGACCCCCGGGGTGTCGGCCCAGCCGGGATGCATCGCGTGGACCCCGACCCGCCGCCACCGCTGCGCCAGCACCGGGAGCAGCGCGACCTGCACCCGCTTGCTCCGCGCGTAGGCCGTCGGGGGCGGTAGTCCGGCCCGGCGTACTCCGGGTCGTCCACCGGCAGCCCCTGGGTGTACATCCCGCCCGAGGTCACCAGCACCACGCGGGCGTCGTCGTCGAGGTGGGGCAGGAGCAGCTCGGTCATCAGGACGGGGCCGAGCACGTGCACGGCCATGGTCTGCTCGTGCCCCTGCGGCGAGGTGGTGCGCTCCGGCGGCATCACGCCGGCGTTGTGCACGATCCCCGCGAACGACAGCCCGGACCCGCCCAGCTCCCCGGCCAGCCGGCGTACGTCGTCCAGGTCGCCCACGTCGCAGCGCCAGAGCTCGCAGGACGCCCCGGGCACGTCGCCCCTCAGCCGGGCGGCCACCTGGCCGCCCTTGTCGAGGTCACGGACGACGAGGTGCACCTGCGCCCCGAGCCGGGCCAGCCCCTCGGCGGTCGCGATGCCCAGCCCCGACGAGGCGCCGGTGACCAGCACGTGCCGGCCCTCCAGCGCCCCCGGGGCGGGGTCCTCGGGCCAGGACGCCAGGTGACGGCGGACGCCCAGCCCGATCGCGGAGTAGCCGAGGACGACCGACCGGTCCAGGACCGTGTCGACCCCGCGGGAGAGGGACTCCAGGACGTTCACGACGCGGCGGGCAACCGGTCGAGCGCGCGCTGCATCCCCTTCTGGGCGTCGTCGCCGAGCTTCTTGAGCGCCAGGGCGAGAGCGGGCGAGAGCAGCGGGGCGAGCTTGCCGACGAGGCCCTGGAAGTCGAACTGCGCGTGGTAGGTCACCCGCGTGCCTCCGTCGGCGGTGGGCGCGAAGGTCATGGTGTCGGTGGCCACGACGGTCTTGTTGACCCCGCGGAGCCGGAACCGCTCGCCCGGCACGCGGTCGACCACGGTGTACTCCAGCTCGGTCTTCGAGCCGAGGAACGACGAGACGTTGCGGTAGACGGTCCCGGTCCCGCCGTCCCCCGACTGCCGGGTCGTCTCGACCGTGCCAGGGTCCCACTCCTCGGTCGTGGTGAAGTCGCTGAGGTAGCCGAAGACCCGGTCCATCGGGGTCCGCGTCTCGACGGTGCGCGTGATGTCCATGCCCCCAGCCTGCCCAGCCCGCGCAAACATTGTGCAAACCCTGTCCGAGATGTCGGGTGAGATCCGCGCCACACCGCTGCGGGGACCCGGCGGACCCTCGGGGTGCGAACCCGCGGAGGAGTGGGCAGGATGGGGCTCGTGACTGCTACCTCAGGCTCCCCCGCAAGCACCGGCTCCACGATCATCTACACCCACACCGACGAGGCGCCGCTGCTGGCGACCTACTCCTTCCTGCCGATCATCCAGGCGTTCGCGGGCAAGGCCGGTGTCGAGGTGGAGACCCGCGACATCTCGCTGGCGGGACGGATCATCGCGCAGTTCGGCGACCGGCTGAGCGACGAGCAGAAGCTCGACGACGCGCTCGGCCGAGCTCGGCGAGCTGGCCAAGACGCCCGAGGCCAACATCATCAAGCTGCCGAACATCAGCGCCTCGGTGCCGCAGCTCAAGGCCGCGATCAAGGAGCTGCAGGACCAGGGCTACGACCTGCCCGACTACCCCGGCGACCCCAAGACCGACGAGGAGCGCGACGTCCGCGCCCGCTACGACAAGGTCAAGGGCAGCGCCGTCAACCCCGTGCTGCGCGAGGGCAACTCCGATCGCCGCGCCCCGGCGTCGGTGAAGAGCTACGCCCGCAAGCACCCCCACTCGATGGGCGAGTGGAGCAGCGACTCCAAGACCAGCGTCGCGCACATGACCGAGCGACGACTTCCGCTCCAACGAGCAGTCGCACGTGATGGAGAGCAACGGCTTCCTCACGCATCGAGCACGTCGACGAGCAGGGGGTCGAGGACGGTCCTGCGCGAGAGCGTGCCCGTGCAGGCCGGCGAGGTGGTCGACGCGACCTTCATGAGCGTCGCCGCGCTGCGCGAGTTCCTCGCCGTGCAGATCGCAGCGCGCCAAGGACGAGGACGTGCTGTTCTCGGTCCACCTCAAGGCCACGATGATGAAGGTCTCCGACCCGATCCTCTTCGGCCACGCCGTCGAGACGTTCCTGCCCGAGGTCTTCGAGAAGTACGGCGTCCAGCTCGCCGAGGCGGGCCTGTCGGCCTCCAACGGCCTGGGCGCCATCCTCTCCGGCCTCGACTCGCTGGACGACGGCGCGGAGATCAAGGCGGCCATCGAGCGCGGCCTCGAGGCCGGGCCCGACCTGGCCATGGTCGACTCCGACCGCGGCATCACCAACCTGCACGTGCCGAGCGACGTCATCATCGACGCCTCGATGCCGGCGATGATCCGCATCGGCGGCCACATGTGGGGCCCCGACGGGCAGGAGGCCGACACCCTCGCGGTGATCCCCGACTCGTCGTACGCCGGCGTCTACGCCGCGGTCATCGACGACTGCAAGGCCAACGGCGCCTACGACCCGGCCACGATGGGCTCGGTGCCCAACGTCGGGCTGATGGCCCAGGCTGCCGAGGAGTACGGCTCCCACGACAAGACCTTCGAGATCGGCGCCGCCGGCACGGTCACCGTCACCGACGGCGCGGGCAACGTGATCTTCGAGCAGCAGGTCGGTCCCGGCGACGTGTGGCGCATGTGCCAGACCAAGGACGTGCCGATCCGCGACTGGGTCAAGCTCGCCGTGCGTCGCGCCCGCGAGAGCGGCACCCCGGCGGTGTTCTGGCTCGACGAGACCCGCGCCCACGACGCCAAGCTGATCGCCAAGGTGCGCGAGTACCTCCCCGAGGAGGACACCGACGGGCTCACGATCGAGATCATGTCGCCGGTCGAGGCCACGAAGTACTCCGCTCGAGCGCATCCGCCGCGGCGAGGACACCATCTCGGTGACCGGCAACGTGCTGCGCGACTACAACACCGACCTCTTCCCGATCCTCGAGCTCGGCACCAGCGCCAAGATGCTCTCCATCGTGCCGCTGATCAACGGCGGTGGGCTGTTCGAGACCGGCGCCGGTGGCTCGGCGCCCAAGCACGTGCAGCAGCTGGTCAAGGAGAACTACCTGCGCTGGGACAGCCTGGGCGAGTTCCTGGCGCTGGCCGAGAGCTTCGAGCACCTGGGCCGCACCACCGACAACGCCAAGGCGACCCTGCTCGGCACCACCCTCGACCGCGCCACCGGCAAGCTGCTCGAGGAGAACAAGGGCCCCTCGCGCAAGCTCGGCTCGATCGACAACCGCGGCAGCCACTTCTACCTGGCGCTGTACTGGGCGCAGGAGCTGGCCGGCCAGGACGAGGACGCCGAGCTCGCCTCCGCGTTCGCCGACCTCGCCTCCACCCTCGCCGAGCAGGAGGAGACGATCACTGCCGAGCTGATCGAGGTGCAGGGCGACCCCGCCGACATCGGCGGCTACTACCGCCCCGACGACGCCAAGGCGTCGGAGGTGATGCGGCCCTCGAAGGCCCTCAACTCCGCGATCGACGGCTTCTGAGGGGCCCTCACCGGCTGCGGCGCACCACACCGCGCACGGCCGTGCGCCAGCCGTACTGCGGGATCGCCAGCCGGACCCGGACCACCTCGCGGGGCTCGGCCTCGCCGTCGCGGCGGACCGGGACGCGGACGACCCAGCGGCGGGTGCGCGGGTCGCTCAGGGCGTGCTCCGTGGACGCCGGGTAGCCGAGCCGCAGGTCGTCGTCCGAGACGGACCGGCCGTGGTGGGCCGGGACCAGCCGGCGGCGCACGAACGGGGCGTAGTCGCTCGGCGGCCGCCACGAGACCACCCACACCAGGGCGCGGCCCTCGGACACCCGGTCGCGGACGGCCCGGACGCGCACGCGCGGGGGCGGGTCGTCGTCCAGGACGGTCACCTGTCCGGCGGCGTCGCCGGCGACCACCCCGCTGAGGCCGTACGCCGTCACGCGCGTCACCGTCCGCGCGAGGGAGTCGCTGCGGCCGCCGGCGGACGGGCCAGGCGAGGGTGCCGGAGGTGGATCCGGCGGGCAGGCGGAGCAGGGGCCGCCCGACCGCGCGGCCGTCGAGGTCCCGCAGCCCCCCAGGCGCACGGTGGCCCCGCGGTCAGGCGTCCCGCGGACGCGGTAGGGGATCCGGGCGACGGTGCCGCGGTCGTCCTCGCGCAGCGTGACCGAACCGAGGTCGAGCAGCGGCGCGCGGCGAGCGGGGACGGGCGGCAGGTCGTCGCCGACCGCGGACAGGTCGAGCACCCAGACGCGGCCCTGCTCGCTGCGCGCGACCAGGTCGACGCGCTGCAGGGTCCGCAGGTCCAGGCCGGCCGCGGGGAGCGGGACCCGCAGGGTCTGCGCCCACGGCCGGCCGGGCGACTCGCCACCGCTGGGCAGCGGGCTCGAACGCGGCGGGCTCACGGTGGCGGTGCGGCCGGCGGCGTCGGTCAGGCGGACCTCGACCTGGACGGTCCCGCGGGCCGGGTCCACGATCGTGCGCAGGTCCAGCGCGGTGGCGGTCGAGACGTCCCAGGGCTCCCGCAGGCGCAGGCCGCCGGTGGCGCCGGTCGCGGTCCAGCCCATCTCGAAGGCGGGTCTGGTCGGCGCCAGGGCGGGCGCGGCCGGCCAGTGCGGGAGCTGGGTCCACCGGTCGTCGGCGAGCCTCCCGCAGGCGCGCGCGGACCAGGCAGCCGGGGCGACGCCCCGGCACAGCTGGGTCCGGGCGCCCCCGGTCGCGGGCGTGGCGACCGCGTCCGCTCCCGGGCGGCGGAGCGCACGGCCGGCGCCGACGGCGTGGCTGAGGACCACCGCCTCGCCCGCGCTGGGCACCGAGACCCGCGACCCGTCGTACATCGGGAGGAAGGCGGTGCCGCGGGAGGCGAGCAGGCGGACCGCCCCCGCGACGTAGGTGCGCGTGACCCGGCGCTGCGCCGCGGCGTCGAGCCGCTCGGGCGCGCCGGTCGCGCACGGTCCGGTGCCGCCCCACCAGTCGTCCTCGGCGGGACCGTCGGCGAGGCCCGGCGTCCACTCGGTGTTGAACCAGTCGTGGTTGGCGCCGACCAGCACGAGGCTGCTGTGCAGGGCGTCGTCACCGGCGGCGAGGCCCGGCGCGAGCGTCGGTGTAGGCCTGCCCCTGCAGGTCGAGCACGTCGCCGTCGCAGGAGGGCAGGAACGTCACGGAGGGGACGTACGGCGTCGCGCGGCGGGCCAGGTCGGTCGGCGCCAGCAGCACGAGGCCGCGGATCCGGTAGGCCGCGGACAGCGGTGTCTCGAGTGCGCGACCGCGGCGCCCTCGCCACCCCTGCCGTGCCCGAGGAGCACGACCTCGGACAGGTCGGCGCTGCGCCGGCCCTCGGCCACCCAGCGGGCCCAGAGGTCGAGGTGGGCGCGGAGCAGCCGCGCCCGGGCCAGTGCCCCTCCGTCGGCCGGCCCGCCGTCCTGGGCGTCGATCCCGTTGGCCGAGACCGACACGGTCACGAAGCCCTGCGAGGCCAGCCGGCGCTGGAGGTAGTGGAAGCCGAGGTGGCTCGGCACCGCCCTCCAGCCCGTTCGGGCAGGGCCACGCCAGGTCGCCGGTGCCGCGGTCGTCGTGGCAGGTGGGGTGCCGCCCGTGCAGCAGCACGACCAGCGGGCTGCGGCCGGTGGCGTCGGCCGGCGCCTCGACGTGGCCGACCACCTCGACCGGATCGGCGAGGCCGGGCAGGTCGACGGCCGGCCGGGTGTAGTCGCTGGTGACCACGCGGTGGCTGCCCGCGGGGCCGGGGTCGCGGGTGGTCGCGGGGGCCGCGGCAGGCCCCTGCGCCGTGGGGGCGACGATCGCGTCGGCGACCGGCGCGTCGAGCACCCGACCCCCGAGCCGGACGTCGAGCGCGGCGGGATCCGGAGGGGACCCGCCCGGGAGGCGCAGCGACACGGTGCGGCCGTCGGCGGCGACCCGGGCCTCGCCCAGGACCGCGCCGGCAGGGACGTCGCCGACGGGCTCGGCGAGCACGACCTGGGGCCGGGCGTCGACGACGGGCAGCGCCTCGGGTGCGGTCCAGGTCAGCTGCCAGCCGCCGTCGTGGTCGGGCGAGACGTCCCACCGCCCGACGTCGGTCGAGGGGGCGTCGAGGTCGGTGCTGGCCAGGTCTCGGGGGCCGGGCGGGGCGTCCGGGGCGGCGACGGCCACCGGCACGGAGGTGGCTCCGAGGAGGACGGCGAGGACGGCGGTGCGAGCGGCTCGGGGAAGGCGCACCCGTGCACGATAGGTGGGGTCCGGGGCCGATCAGGGGACCTGCGCGGGCGCGTCCGTGATCGCCCGCTGGTCCTCCTCCCACTCCTCCCGGATGATGTCGAAGGCCAGTGCGTCCTCGAGCCCGCGCCGGGTGAACGCGAGCTTGCGGGCCAGCCCCTGCTCGACCAGCCCGGCGGAGGCCAGCACCCCGCGGGAGGCGGCGTTGTCGACGCCGGCGAACGCGTAGACCCGCTCCAGCCCCAGCCCGCCGACGTCGGTGGGCAGGAAGGCGTGCCGCAGGCCGAGCCGGCAGGCCTCGACCGTCAGTCCGTGCCCGCGGGCGTCCGGGTGGGTCCAGTAGCCGATCTCCGCCGACCGGCCGGCCACCACCGAGAACAGGTTGAGCGAGCCGACGATCCGGTCGGTCACGTCGGCCACGGCCCAGATCACCGCGGTGCCCTCGGCCGCGCGGCACCCGCACAGGTGCCGCCACACCGCCGCGTCCTCGAGGGTGTACGGCGCGGGCAGCTGGCCGAGCCAGCCGCTGGTCTCCGGGTCGCTGCAGGCCTCGACCACCCGGCGGTCGTCGGAGGGGCGCAGCGGTCGCAGCCGCACGCGCTCGCCCTCGACGACGGGCACGTCGAGCCAGGGGTGGCGCGGCACCATCGGCTCGCCGGCCAGCAGGGTGCCGGCCCAGCCGTCCCTCAGCTCCCCGCGCTGCGGCAGGTGACGGCGCACGGTGCCGTCGAAGGTGAAGCCGAGCCGCCACGCCAGGCGCCGCGAGGCCCAGTTGCCCTCGTGGGCCCACCACTCCACGACGGCGAGGCCGAGCTGCTCGAAGCCCCACTGCAGCAGCAGCCGCACCGCACGCTCGGTGACGCCGCGCCGGCGTACCCAGGCGGACGCACCGAACCCCACGTCGCCGCGCCGGTCGCCCAGCATGCGCAGCGCGATGTTGCCGGCGTACGACGGGACCCCGTCCCGGTCTGCCTCGACGGCGAAGAGGTACTCGGTGTCCTCGCGCCACACCCCGGGGACGTAGCTGCCGACGAACTCGCGCGCGTCGGCCTCGGTGTAGCCCACGGGCACCGTGGTCCACCGGATCGACTCGGGGTCGGTGCACTGCTCGACCACGCCGGTGACGTCGGACTGCGTCGGGGCGCGCAGGGTGACCACGCCGTCGGTGAGGACGGGGACCTCCTCGGGGAAGCGCATGGAGTCACTGTCGCAGGCGGGGAAGTGATCTCGACAGGCTCTGCCGCGGCGGGTCCCCCTATCCTTCGGGCATGAGCGAGGTCCTGCCCTCCGTCGGGCTGGTCGTCCTGTTCGTGCTGGTGGGCGGGGTCTTCGCCGCGGCGGAGATCTCCCTGGTCTCGCTGCGCGACAGCCAGGCCCGCGCCCTGGCCACGCGGGGGCGCCGGGGGCGGATCGTCGCCGAGCTCAACCAGGACCCCAACCGGTTCCTCGCCGCCGTGCAGGTCGGCGTCACGCTGGCCGGCTTCCTCTCCGCGGCCTACGGCGGTGCGACGCTCTCCGAGGACCTCGCCCCGGCGCTGATCGACGTCGGGCTGCCCGAGGGCGCGGCGCAGCCCGTCGCGCTGGTGCTGGTCACGATCGCGATCTCGTTCCTCTCGCTCGTGCTCGGGGAGCTCGCCCCCAAGCGACTCGGTCTGCAGCGTGCGGAGGCCTTCTCCCTCGCGCTCGGCCCGCTGATCGACCGGCTCTCCCGCCTGTCCCGACCGGTCATCTGGGTGCTGTCGGTCTCGACCGACCTCGTCGTGCGGATGCTCGGCGGCGACCCCAACGCCCAGCGCGAGCAGATCACCGACGAGGAGCTGCGCGAGCTGGTCGGCTCGCACCACACGCTGGGGGAGGAGGAGCGGCAGATCGTCGAGGAGGTCTTCGAGGCCGGCGACCGGCAGCTGCGCGAGGTGATGGTGCCCCGCACCGACGTGGCGTTCCTGGACGCCTCCACGCCGGTCTACAAGGCGGCCAAGGAGGCGTTGACGATGCCGCACAGCCGCTACCCGGTGATCCGTGGCTCGGCCGACGACGTGATCGGCTTCGTGCACGTGCGCGACCTGCTGGATCCCGAGATGGCCAAGAGCACCGTCCGCGTGGCCGAGCTCGCCCGCGACCTGCTGACCCTGCCGTGGACGCGGCCGATCCTCTCCGCCCTCAGCGACCTGCGGCGCGAGGGCATGCACCTGGCGATGGTCGCCGACGAGTACGGCGGCACCGCCGGCATCGTGACGATGGAGGACCTGGTCGAGGAGCTGATCGGCGACATCCGCGACGAGTACGACACCGACGAGTCGGACTCCACCCACCTGGTCTCCGGCGAGGTCGAGGTCGACGGGTTGCTGAACCTCGACGACTTCGAGGACGAGACCGGCATCGCGCTGCCCGAGGGGCCCTACGAGACCGTCGCCGGCTTCCTCATGGCCCAGCTGGGCCGCATCCCGACCCCGGGCGACGCGGTCCGGCACGGGCAGTTCCTGATCACCGTCCTGGTCGTCGACGGGCGGCGGGTCAGCCGGGTGCGCGTCGAGGCGCTGCCGCCGGAGGAGGGTGCGGAGGCCGGGGACACCACCCAGGACGCCGCTGCGCCGCAGGACGGGCCGGCGTGAGGTCCCCGGACGTGCTCGCCGCCAGGCTGCACCGGGGCTGAACCCGCTCGCGGGCGGGCGGAGCCGCACGGCACAATGACGCCATGTCCGACAGCCCTGCTGACCACCAGGACGCGGCGCCCCGCAAGCGGCCCCGCGTCCTGTCCGGGATCCAGCCGACGAGTGACTCGATGCACCTCGGCAACTACCTGGGCGCGACGCGGCAGTGGGCGGCTCTCCAGGACGACTACGAGGCGTTCTTCTTCATCGCCGACCTGCACGCGATCACGGTCCCGCACGACCCCAAGGCGCTGGGGGACCGCTGCCGGCGCTCGGCTGCCCAGCTGATCGCCGCCGGCGTGGACCCGGAGCGATCCACGATCTTCCTGCAGTCCCACGTGCCCGCGCACGCCCAGGCCGGGTGGGTGTTCCAGTGCCTCACCCGCTTCGGCGAGGCCCGGCGGATGACGCAGTTCAAGGACAAGACCGCCAAGGAGGGCGAGGGCTCCGGCAGCGTCGGCCTGCTGACCTACCCGATCCTCCAGGCCGCCGACATCTTGTTGTACCGCCCACAATATGTCCCGGTCGGCGAGGACCAGCGCCAGCACCTCGAGCTCACCCGCGACCTCGCACAGCGCTTCAACAGCCAGTACAAGAAGACCTTCCGTCTCCCCGAGCCCTACATCCTGAAGGAGACGGCCAAGATCCTCGACCTGCAGGACCCGAGCTCCAAGATGTCCAAGACCTCGTCGAGCCCCACGGGGATCGTCGAGCTGCTCGACGACCCCAAGCGGTCGGCCAAGAAGATCCGGTCGGCGGTCACCGACTCAGGGACCGACGTGCGCTTCGACGAGGAGGGCAAGCCGGGCGTCTCCAACCTGCTGCGCATCTACTCCGCCCTCACCGGTGACGCGATCGACTCCCTCGTCGACAAGTACGCCGGACAGGGCTACGGCGCGCTCAAGGGCGACCTGGCCGACGTGCTGGTCGACTTCGTCACGCCGTTCCGCAACCGCACCTTCGAGCTGCTCGACGACCCGACCGAGCTCGACCAGATCCTGCGCACCGGTGCGCAGCGGGCCAACGAGATCGCGGAGCAGACGCTGCGCGACATCTACGACCGGGTCGGCTTCGTCCCGCCCCTGCACACCAGCCTGACCGGCTCCGCGGCACACCCGGACACCCGTCGGTGACGACCATCGGGGTGTCGGTCGCGGTCCCGGACCCGTGGGGATCGGACCTGCAGCGCTACCGCGTCGAGTCTCGGCGACGAGTCGGCCGCGCGGGATCCCGACCCACGTCACCCTGCTGCCCCCGATCGACGTCGACGACGTGCTGATGCCCGAGATCGACCGGCACCTGTCCGCCGTCGCCGGCGACGCGACGCCGTACCTGCTGAGGATGCGGGGCACCGGCACCTTCCGGCCGGTGTCACCGGTGGTCTTCGTCAACGTCGTGCAGGGCATCGGCGGCTGCGAGATGCTCGCCCAGCGGGTGCGGCGCGGGCCGCTGGCGATCGACACGACCTTCCCCTACCACCCGCACGTGACCATCGCGCACCAGCTCGACGAGGAGCTGCTCGACCGCGCGTTCGACGAGAAGGCCGGGTTCGACTGCAGCTTCACCGTCGACCGGTTCAGCCTCTACGTCCACGACGACCGGGCCGGCTGGGTGCCGCAGCGCGACTACGTCCTGGGCTGATCCTCCGGCTCCGGCCGGGAGCCGGACTCGCGTCCCAGCGCCCGCCGCACGCCCTTGCGGGCCAGGTCGACCGGCACGTGGACCAGGTCGGTGACCCCGAGCAGCGCCCCCAGCCGGTCGCTGATCGTGTCGAGCTTGCCGGAGACGTGGTCGATCCGCTCCGCGGCGTCGCTGAACCGGTCCAGCGCCACCGAGAAGCGGTCGAGCGCCTCGCTGAAGCGGTCGAGCTGGACACCGAGCTCGTCGGCGGTCGCGTCGATCTTGGCGACGGTCTCGTCGACGGTGAGCAGGGTCCGCGCGCGGTCGCGCATCCGGCGGCGCTCTGCGGCGGCAGGGTCGGCGGGCACGGGAGTCTCGGGCACGCCTCGATTGTGACGCGGTCCGGACCGGGCCGCCCCCCGAACGCCCGACCACCGGACCCGGCACCACCGGGCGGTGTGTTCAATGGGGGCGTGATCTTCACCCGACGCCACGTCCTGCTGCTCTGGGCGATCGCTGCGTGGAACGTCCTGACCTACGCCAACTTCGCCAAGAACCTCTGGGCGGCTCACCAGGCGGGCGAGGACCGGCCCGTGGGCTACTGGGTCGCCCACACCGTGCTCATCGTCGTCAACGTGGCGATCGCGGTCGTGCTGGCCCGGCTCGGCTGGCGCGCGCACCGCGCGCAGCAGGCCCCGCCGGCAGCGCAGCGGCCGCGGACCCACGCGTGACCGACCGCGGGGTGCGCCGCGACCGGTGGGGGATCCCGCACGTCATCGGTGAGGACCTGGCCGACCTCGCGCACCTGCAGGGCAGGGCCGCGGTGGAGGACCGCGCCTGGCAGCTGGAGCTGATGCGGCGCAGGGCCGAGGGGCGGGTGGCCGAGGCGTTGGGCGCCGGCCAGGTCGCGTGGGACGTGCTCGCCCGGCGAGCGGGTCTCGCCACCCTCGCCCGCCGCGCCCACGACGCAGCGGACGCCGAGACGCAGACCTTCTTCGCGGCGTACGCCGACGGGGTGAACGCCGCGCTGCCCGAGGCACGGGCGCCGGAGCTCGACCGGCTCGCGGTCGTCCCGGACCCGTGGGAGCCGTGGACGCCGATGGCGGTGTTCGCCGCCCACCACCTGCTGTTCGCCAGCTTCCCGACCAAGCTGTGGCGGGCCCACCTGGCCCGGCACCTCGACCCCGGGCAGGCGGCGGTCTTCCACGACGAGGGGGTCTGGGTCGCGGGCAGCAACTCCTGGGTCGTCGGCGGGGACCGCACCCGCAGCGGCAAGCCCGTCCTCGCAGGGGACCCGCACCGCACCTTCGAGGCGCCCAACCCCTACGCCCAGGTGCGGCTGACCTGTGCCGCGGAGGGCGTGGACGTCGCCGGCTTCGCCTTCCCCGGCGTGCCCGGCGTGCAGCACTTCGCGCACGCGGGCGACGTGGCGTGGGGGATCACCAACGCGATGGGCGACTACCAGGACGTCTACGTCGAGCGGCTGTCCCGCGACGGCGTCGACGTCGTCTGTGAGGGGCCGGCTGGCCCGGAACCGGTCGAGGTGCACCGCGAGACCGTCCAGGTGCGCGGCAGCGAGCCGGTCGCGGTGGAGGTCCTGCGCACGCCGCGGGGCCCGGTCGTGCTGGACGACCTCGACCGGCCGGGCGAGGCCTACTCCCTGCGCTGGCCCGCCGACGTCCTCGGCGACCTCGGCCTCGGGTCGCTCGTCCCGCTCCTGCGGGCGCGGACGACCGCCGACGTGCTGACCGCCCTCGCGACGTGGGTCGAGCCGGTGAACAACCTGCTCGTCGCCGACGCCGCCGGCGTCGTGCGCCAGCGCGTGGTGGGCCGGGTGCCGCAGCGCGCCGAGGAGAACCGCTGGCGCCCGGTGCCGGCCTGGGACGCCGGGGCCGCGTGGCAGGGCTGGGTCGAGCTGCCCGGCCGGGAGGTCGCCCCTGACGAGCACCTGACCACCGCCAACCACCGCATGCCCGGCTTCGACGCCGTCGGCGTCGAGTTCGCCACCCCGGCCCGCGCGGACCGCATCGACGCGCTGCTCGAGGACGCCGTCGAGGTGGACGCCGGCACCTGCGCCCACGTCCACGGCGACGTGCTGGCGGGCCAGCCGGCCGCCCTCCTCGACGCCCTCGTCGGGCTGGACGGGCTGACCCCTTCCGCCGCTCGACTGCGTGACGAGCTCGCCGCGTGGGACCAGCGGTTCACCGCCGCGAGCGAGGTGGCCGCGGCGTACGTCGCGGTGCGGGACGCCTTCGTCGCCCGGCTGGCCGTGGCACCTCCGTTCGCCCGGCTGCCGCCCTCGCCGCACCCCGCCTACCTCGACACCTGGTTCGACGTGCCCACCCAGCTCTACCTCAGCCTCGCCAACGTCCTGTCCGCGCGGGGCGCGGCGGTCGTCCCCGACCGAGAGGCCCACCTCCGCGCGGCGCTCGAGGACGTCGCCGGGCGGGACCGGCAGAGCTGGGGGAGCCGGCACCGCTACCGGCCCGTCGCGGTCGCGGGGGAGTGCGGACCCGACGGCCTGCCGCTGCCCGAGCCGCCCCTGCCCGGCGACAACGACTGCGTCCGGTGCGCGGGCCAGCTCCCGGGCACCGAGGTCGCCTCACGCGGCTCGGTGGCGCGCTACGCCTGGGACCTCGGCGGCCGGCACCTCAGTGGCTGGGTGGTGCCCCGCGGTGCGCACGGCGACCCGGGCCACCCGCACTTCGCCGACCAGCAGCCCGCGTGGCTGGAGGCTGCCCTGCTGCCGGTCGAGGAGTCCTAGGAGCGGCGCTCAGCCGGCGAGGGGGAGGCGGGAGCCGGCGACCTCCGCCCAGGTGGCGACCAGCTCCTCGACCGCCCGGGACCAGGTCCGCTGCGCGACCCGGGTGTACGCCGCGCGGGCCCGCTCGGCGCGCGCCGTCGGGTCCGCGACGGCCGCGGTGACGGTCCGGCGCAGGGCGGACGGGTCGTCGGGGTCGAACAGCCACCCGGTCACCCCGTCCTCGACCAGGTCGAGCGGCGCACCGGCGGCGGCGGCCACGACCGGGACGCCGCTGGCCTGGGCCGCGCGGACGCCCTGCCCGGTCATGTCCCACCGGCCCGGCTGGACCAGCAGGTCCAGGCTCGCCAGCGTCTCGGCCAGGTGGTGCCCCGTCAGGTGCCCGGTGAAGTGCGCCGGGAGGGTGCGGTGCAGGCGGCCGCTCTCCGGGCCGTCGCCGACGACCACGAGGCGCACGCCGGGCAGGTGGGCCAGCTCCTCGAGGCGCCGGACGTCCTTCTCGGCGGCGAGCCGGCCGACGTACCCCACGACGACGGGCTCCCGGCCGGCGCGCACGTGCCGCGTCCAGTGCGCGTGCAGCCCGGGGCTGCGGTAGCCGGCGCCGTACAGGTCCAGGTCGGCGCCGTGGCGCCAGGTCCGCACCGCGTGCGCGCCCAGCGCGGTCGCCTCGCGCACGGCCTGCGGGTGCGGGACCAGGGTGAGGTGGACGTCGCGGTGGATGCGGCGCCACCAGCGGTCCAGGGGACCACGTCGGGCCTGACCCGGGCGAGCACCTGCTCGACCTGGGGGTCCGGCAGCCCGACGGGGAACGTCCGGGTGGGCAGGGAGCGTGTCCGCACCACCGGGACCCCGCGGTGGTCGCCCGCGCCCGTCCCCGGGGTGACCACGACGGGTTCGTGGCCCCCCGAGCCGGCCGCGTCGACGAGCCCGTCCAGCACCTGCCGGACGGTCACCGCAGTGCTGCTGGTCCGCGGCCAGAAGGTCTCACTGACGATCACGATCCGCATGCCTCGACCGTGGCCGGTGGCGGTGAACGCGTGGTGACCCCGACACGGCGAGGGTGCGAAGGCTGCACGTGCAGCAGGGTCGCCACCGGGGCCGGCGAGCGTGGGGGGTTCGTCACACCGGTGGTCCGAGGTGGTCCAGACGGTGGCCCCGGGCCGCGCCGGGTCCCTAGGCTGCAAGGCATGTCCCAGCACGAGCACCTGTCCCTGCTCGGCCGGCGGCGAGCCGCACACCCGCGAGGAGTGGGAGAAGGCCGCCGCCGACGTGCTGCGCAAGACCGGGCGGATGACCTCGGGGACGACCCCGACGCGCTGGTCTGGGAGAAGCTCACCCGGACCACGCTCGACGGCATCGAGGTCGCCGCCGCTGGGCACGCCCGGCGCTGGTCGCCGACGTGCCGGAGGCCGGCGAGCCCGGGTCGGCGCCGTACACCCGGGGCCGGCGCCTGACGCGCCGAGGAGGGCTGGGACGTCCGCGCCCACCTCGCCGACCCCGACGCGCGAGCGGGGCGCCGAGGACGCGCTCACCGACCTGGAGAACGGCGTCACCAGCCTGTGGCTGCCGGTGGGCGCGGGCGGCATCGCCGCGGCCGACCTGCCGACGGTGCTGCGAGAAGGTGCTACCTCGACCTCGCCCCGGTCGTCCTCGACGCGCCGGGCGACCCGGTCGGCGCCGCCGGCGCCTTCGTCGACTCCTCGACGAGCGGGGGTCGACCCGGCCCCCGGCACCAGCCTGGGCGGCGACCCCTCGGCGTCGCGGTCCGCCACCGCGCGGACCCGAGGCGCGCCCGCGCCGGGGGACGTCGACGACCGTCGCGGCTGGCCGAGCTCGCCCGCGAGCGCGGCACCCTACGCCCTCGACCGTCGACGCCACCGTGGTCCACGACCCGGGGGCCACCGACGCCCAGGAGCTCGGCTACTCCCTGGCCGTCGGGGCGGCGTACCTGCGGCTGCTCGACCGACGGCCGGCCTCGACGTCGCGACCGCGGCGCTGCGCCTGCTCGAGTTCCGCTACGCCGCCACCGACGAGCAGTTCCTCACGATCGCCAAGCTCCGCGCCGCCCGCCGCCTGTGGCACCGGGTGCTCGAGCTGTCCGGGGCGCCCGGACGCCGCCCGGCCAGGTGCAGCACGCCGTCACCAGCCGGCCGATGCTGACCAGGTACGACCCGTGGGTCAACATGCTGCGCAGCACCGTCGCCGCGTTCGCCGCCGGCGTCGGCGGCGCCGACCGCGGTCACGGTGCTGCCCTTCGACAGCCGCCCTCGGGCTGCCCGACGCGCTCGCGCCGCCGCAACGCCCGCAACACCTCCTCGCTGCTGATCCACGAGTCCCACGTCGCGCGGGTCACCGACCCCGCCGGGGGGTGCGTTCGCCGTGGAGCGGCTCACCGACGACCTCGCGCACGCCGGCTGGGCCCAGCTGCAGCAGATCGAGGCCGAGGGCGGCGTGCTCGCCTCGCTCGAGGCCGAGGACGGCCTGCTCGTCCGCGTGCGCGGAGCAGGCCGTGGCCGCGCGGGACCGGCAGGTCGCGACCCGCCGCCGCGCCGATCACCGGGCGTCAGCGAGTTCCCGAACCTGCACGAGGAGCTGCCCGAGCGCGAGCCCTGGCCCGGCCGCCGCGGCGCCGGTGCGCCGCTACGGCCAGCCTTCGAGGAGATGCGCGACGCGCCCGCCGCAGCGCGCCGGTCTTCCTCGCCACGCTGGGCCCGGTCGCCCAGCACACGGCCCGCGCCACCTTCGCGGCCAACCTGCTCGCCGCCGGTGGCGTCGACACGGTCTCCGCCGGGCGCGACCGAGGGGCCCGACGACCTGGTGACGGCCTTCCGCGCGGCCGACCCCGCCACCACGGTGGTGTGCCTGGCCGGCACCGACAAGGCCTACGCCGAGTGGGGCGCCGGCAGCGGTGACCGCGCTGCGCGAGGCCGGGGCGACCTACGTCATCCTCGCCGGCAGGCCGGGCGAGAGCACGGTGCGACAGTGTCGACGACAGCTGCGCGACGGGGGTGGACGCCTTGGCGTTCCTCGCCCGCGTGCGAGAGGAGCTGGGCAAGTGAGCAACCAGGGCAGCACCGGAGTGCCGGAGAGCTTCGCCGAGCTGGAGCTGGGCGACGCGGTCTCGGCGGACCCGACCGCGGACCGGCGCACCTCGTCGACCGAGGGCGCGGCGCCGGCGACCGACGCGGGCACGGTCGAGGACGGCGTCTGGGCCTCCCCGGAGGGCATCGGGGTCAAGGCCTCTACACCGCCGCCGACCTCGAGGGCCTCGACGCGCTCGACACCTACCCGGGCCTCAGCCCGTTCCTGCGCGGGCCCTACCCGACGATGTACACCACGCAGCCGTGGACGATCCGGCAGTACGCCGGCTTCTCCACCGCCGAGGAGTCCAACGCCTTCTACCGCCGCAACCTCAAGGCCGGCCAGAAGGGGCTCTCGGTCGCCTTCGACCTCGCCACCCACCGCGGCTACGACTCCGACCACCCGCGGGTGCGCGGCGACGTCGGCATGGCGGGCGTGGCGATCGACTCGATCTACGACGCGCGCACGCTCTTCGACGGCATCCCGCTGGACCAGATGTCGGTGATCGATGACGATGAACGGCGCGGTGCTGCCGGTCATGGCGCTCTACATCGTCGCGGCCGAGGAGCAGGGGGTGAAGCCGGAACAGCTCGCGGGGACCATCCAGAACGACATCCTCAAGGAGTTCATGGTCCGCAACACCTACATCTACCCGCCGCAGCCGAGCATGCGGATCATCTCCGACATCTTCGCCTACACCGCCGCGAAGATGCCGCGCTTCAACTCGATCTCGATCTCCGGCTACCACATGCAGGAGGCCGGGGCGACCGCCGACCTCGAGCTCGCCTACACGCTGGCCGACGGGGTGGAGTACATCCGCGCCGGACTCGACGCCGGCCTCGAGATCGACGAGTTCGCGCCGCGGCTGAGCTTCTTCTGGGCGATCGGGATGAACTTCTTCATGGAGGTCGCCAAGATGCGGGCGGCCCGCGCGCTGTGGGCGCGGCTGGTCAGCGAGTTCGACCCGCAGAACCCGAAGTCGCTGTCGCTGCGCACCCACAGCCAGACCTCGGGCTGGTCGCTGACCGCGCAGGACGTGTTCAACAACGTGCAGCGCACCTGCATCGAGGCGATGGCCGCGACGCAGGGCCACACCCAGTCGCTGCACACCAACGCCCTCGACGAGGCGATCGCGCTGCCGACCGACTTCTCCGCGCGCATCGCCCGCAACACGCAGTTGTTGCTGCAACAAGAATCGGGCACGACCGGCACGATCGACCCGTGGGCGGGCTCCTACTACGTCGAGCGGCTCACCCACGACCTCGCCGAGCACGCCTGGCAGCACATCCGCGAGGCCGAGGAGGCCGGCGGCATGGCGAAGGCGATCGAGGAGGGCATCCCCAAGATGCGCATCGAGGAGGCCGCCGCCCGCACCCAGGCGCGGATCGACGCAGGGTTGCAGAAGGTGATCGGGGTCAACACCTACCGACTGCCCAGCGAGGACGCCCTCGACGTGCTCCGCGTCGACAACGCCGCGGTCTACGCCTCCCAGGTCGCCAAGCTCGAGCGGCTGCGCGCCGAGCGCGACGACGACGCCGTACGCCGGGCGCTGGACGCGATCACCGCCTCCGCCGAGCGGGGCGCCGCCAAGGGCTCGCTCGACGGCAACCTGCTCGCGCTCGCGGTCGACGCCGCGCGCGCGAAGGCGACGGTCGGGGAGATCTCCCAGGCGATGGAGAAGGTCTACGGGCGCCACCAGGCCGTGATCCGTACGATCTCGGGTGTGTACAGGTCCGAGGCCGGCGAGTCGAACTCCTCGGTGGAGAAGGTCCTCGCCGCGACCGAGCGGTTCGAGGAGGAGGAGGGCCGCCGCCCCCGGATCCTCGTGGCCAAGATGGGCCAGGACGGCCACGACCGCGGCCAGAAGGTCGTCGTCTCGGCCTTCGCGGACCTCGGCTTCGACGTCGACGTGGGCCCGCTGTTCTCGACCCCCGAGGAGGTCGCCCAGCAGGCGGTCGACGCCGACGTGCACGTCGTCGGGGTCAACTCGCTCGCGGCCGGCCACCTCACGCTGGTGCCGGCGCTGAAGAAGGCGCTGGAGGACCTCGGGGCCGGGGACACGCTCATCGTGGTCGGCGGGGTCATCCCGCCCGACGACGTGCCGACGCTGCTCGAGATGGGGGCGGCCGCCGTCTTCCCGCCGGGCACGGTCATCGCCGACGCCGCGCTCGGGCTGCTGGAGAAGCTGTCCGAGAAGCTCGGTCACGCGGCCTGAGCCGCGCGATGCCCGTCGACGTCGAGGCGCTGGCGACCGGGGTCCGCGAGGGTCGGCGGGCCGCCGTCGCGCGTGCCATCACGCTGGTCGAGTCCTCGCGCACCGACCATCGCGCCCTGGCACGTGAGCTCGTCTCCACGCTCGCGGCGGCCACGACGGAGGCGGGCGTGGTCGTCCCCCGGGTGGGCGTCTCCGGCGTGCCGGGCGTGGGCAAGTCCACCTTCATCGAGTCGCTCGGCACGCACCTGACCGGCCAGGGCCTCGAGGTCGGGGTGCTGGCGGTCGACCCGTCGTCGGTGCGGACCGGTGGCTCGGTGCTGGGCGACAAGACCCGGATGCCCCGGCTGGCGACCGACCCCCGGGCCTACATCCGGCCCTCGCCGACCGCGGGCACCCTCGGCGGCGTCGCTCGCGCGACCGCGCAGTCGATGACGGTCCTCGAGGCGGCGGGGTACGACGTGGTGCTGGTCGAGACCGTCGGTGTCGGCCAGTCCGAGGTGACCGTTGCGGGGATGGTCGACTCGTTCCTCTTCCTCACCCTGGCCCGCACCGGCGACCAGCTGCAGGGGATCAAGAAGGGCATCCTGGAGATCGCCGACGTGATCGCGGTCAACAAGGCCGACGGGCGCGAGCACGAGACCGAGGCCGCGGCCAAGGAGCTGGCCGGGGCGCTGCGCTTCGTCCACCGCGGTGCCAAGGACCGCTGGGTGCCCCCGGTGCTCACCTGCTCCGGGCTGACCGGCACCGGCGTCCCCGAGGTCTGGGCGAAGGTGTGCGCGCACCGCGACTCGCTGGGGGAGCAGGGTCTGGCCGACAAGCGCGCCCGCCAGCAGCTGGACTTCACCTGGGCGCTCGTGCGCGACGAGCTCGAGCAACGGCTGCGCAGGTCCCCGGCCGTGGCCGCCGTCCGTGAGGAGATCCGCGCCGAGGTCCTGGCCGGGACCCTGCCGGCGACCGCAGCAGCGGACCGCCTGCTCGAGGCGTTCGACGCGCGGCCGGAGGACTGAGGGCGAGGCTCGTGCGCCCCGGCGATACTGGCCCCTGTGAGGGTGACGAGGGACGACGTACGGCAGGCGGCGAGGCGCATCGAGGGCCGGGTGAGGCGCACGCCTCTGCTGCGGCCCTCGGACCGGGACGCGGTGTGGTTCAAGTGCGAGTTCCTCCAGCACTGCGGGGTGTTCAAGACCCGCGGTGCCTTCAACCGTCAGGTCGCTGCGCTCGAGACCGGTGAGATCGGCGACGCGGGGATCGTCGTCGCCTCCGGGGGCAACGCGGGACTGGCGCAGGCCTTCGTCGCCCGCGAGCTGGGTGTGCGAGCGACCGTGTTCGTGCCCCTGGCTGCACCGGCGGTCAAGGTCGACCTGATCGAGGCGTACGGCGCGGAGGTCCGGCGGGTCGGCGCGGAGTACGCGGAGGCCCTCGACGCAGCCGTGGGGTTCGCGGAGGAGAGCGGGGCGACCTTCGCCCACGCCTACGACCAGCCCGAGGTGGTGGCGGGGGCCGGCACGATCGGGGAGGAGGTCCTCGAGGACGAGCCGGAGATCGACACGATCGTGGTGTCGGTCGGTGGCGGCGGCCTCTACGCGGGCGTCGCCGCTGCGGCGCTCGGGCGCGCCCGGGTGGTGGCGGTCGAGCCGGAGCGGTGCCCGACCCTGGGCACGGCCATGTCGGCGGGGCGGCCGGTGGACGTCCCGGTGTCCGGCGTGGCGGCGGACTCCCTGGGCGCGCGACGGCTCGGCGCGCTCGCCTTCGCGGCCCAGGAGGCCGAGCCGCCGATCTCGGTCCTGGTCACCGACGACGAGATCGTCGCGGCCCGGTCGGCGTTGTGGCGGGACCACCGGGTGCCGTCCGAGTTCGGCGCTGCCGCTGCCTACGCCGCCCTGCTCTCCGGTCGCTACGTGCCGGGCGACGGCGAGCGCGTCGCGGTCGTGGTCTGCGGCGCGAACACCGACCCGGCCACCCTCGCGACCCGCGGCTGAACCACGGAACCAAGGGATCCGGGGGAGAGTCGCCGGCTCGACGGATAACGTGGGGCCCGACATGTCCATCACCCGCAGCTCCGCCAACGCCGCGCTCGCGGCAGCCGTCGACGACATCGAGGGCGAGCTGAGGGACCTGAGACGCGACCTCCATGCCCATCCCGAGCTGGCGTGGACCGAGAGCCGCACCACCGAGCTGGTCGCCGAGCGACTGACCGGCGCCGGGGTCGAGGTCAAGCGGCTGTCCCGGTCGGGGCTGATCGCCGAGCTGGGCACCGAGGGTCCCGTGGTGGCCCTGCGCGCCGACCTCGACGCGCTGCCCGTCGACGACGCGACCAGTGACCCGTGGCGCTCGACGGTCGGCGGCGTCGCCCACGCCTGCGGTCACGACGTGCACACCTCGGCCCTGGTCGGGGCGGGGCTCGCGCTGGCGCGGGTGCTCGAGGCGCACGAGGTCCCCGGACGTGTGCGGCTGCTCTTCCAGCCCGCCGAGGAGGTCATGCCGGGTGGAGCGCTGGAGGTCATCGCCGCCGGCGGCCTCGCCGACGTCGTGCACGCCTTCGGCCTGCACTGCGACCCCTCGCTCGACGTCGGTCACGTCGGGCTGCGGGTCGGCGCGATCACCGGTGCCGCCGACTCCGTCCGGGTCCGGCTGACCGGTCGTGGCGGCCACACCAGCCGCCCGCACCTGACCCAGGACCTCACCTACGCCCTCGGGACGATGATCACCGAGCTCCCCGCGACCCTCAGCCGCCGGCTCGACCCGCGTTCGGGGGTCAGCATGGTGTGGGGTGTGGTGCGTGCGGGCTCCGCGCAGAACGTCATCCCGTCCTACGGCGAGGCCGCCGGCACGGTGCGCATGCTCGACCCGCTCGCCTGGGCCGGGGCCGAGGAGCTGGTCACCACGCTCATCCACCAGGTCGTCGCGCCGTTCGGGGTGACCGCCGAGGTCGACTACACCCGGGGCGTGCCTCCGGTGGTCAACCAGCCGCGGTCTACCGCGCTGCTCGCCGACGCCGTCGAGCTCACCCTCGGCGAGGACGGCGTCGTCTCCACCGCCCAGAGCCTGGGGGGCGAGGACTTCGGGTGGTACCTCGAGTCCGTGCCGGGCGCGATGGGCCGGCTCGGCACGCGCACCCCGGGCGGGCCGACGTACGACCTCCACCAGGGTGACCTGCGGATCGACGAGCGCTGTGTCGCGGTCGGGGCCAAGGTCCTGGGCCAGGCGGCACTGACCGCGCTGGAGTGGACAACGAAGCGGTAACGGTTTCCTGCCCGGGCCGCCGCGGGTTACGGGGCCGCGTGGACCCGGCACTAGCCTCGGCCACGACTCCGCGGGGTGTGACTCGGCTGCGGGGCGAAAATCGTGCACAGGAGGGATCGACAGTGCGTCGACTCAGGAAGACATCCGCCGCGCTGGCGGCAGCCGCGCTGGTGCTCAGCGGCGGGCTGACCGCGTGCGGCAGCAACGACGACACCGCCTCGGGGGGGAAGAAGGACCCCTGCTCCGGCGGCGACGGTCCCAAGGTCGGCCTCGCCTACGACATCGGCGGCCGCGGTGACCAGTCGTTCAACGACGCCGCGTGGGCCGGCATGGAGCAGGCGATCAAGGACCTCGACGCCAGCTGCAAGGAGGTCAAGGCCGCCGCGGACGACGACAACGCCGCACGCGCCGAGCGCCTCCGCACGCTGGCCGACGCCGGCTACAACCCGGTGATCGGCGTGGGCTTCGCCTACTCCGAGGCCGCCGCCGCGGTCGCCCCCGACTACCCCGACACCGACTTCGCCGTGATCGACGGCTACAGCCAGTTCGTCAAGGAGTCCAAGAACCTGGTCGACCTGACCTTCGCCGAGCAGGAGGGCTCCTTCCTGGTCGGTGTCGCCGCGGCGCTGAAGTCGCAGAAGAAGCACGTCGGCTTCCTCGGCGGCACGCACGGTGACCTGATCAAGAAGTTCGAGGCGGGCTACACCGCCGGCGTCCACGCGGTGGACCCGAAGATCAAGGTCGACGTCAAGTACCTCACCGAGGACCCCAACGACAACGCCACCGGGTTCGAGAACCCCGCCGGCGGCAAGACCGCCGCCGAGGGCCTCTACGACGGCGGCGCGGACGTGGTCTACCACGCCGCGGGCAAGTCGGGGCTGGGCCTGTTCCAGGCGGTCGCCGAGCGCGGTGACGGCTACTGGGCGATCGGGGTCGACTCCGACCAGTACCTCACCGCCGAGCCCGACCAGAAGCCCCACATCCTGACCTCGATGCTCAAGCGCGTGGACACCGCGGTGTTCGACGTCATCAGCGAGGTCGACAACGACGAGTTCACCCCCGGCAACAAGACCTACGACCTGAAGATCGACGGCGTGGGCTACTCCAAGTCCGGCGGCTTCGTCGACGACATCGCCGACCAGATCGACAGCTACGGCCAGAAGATCGAGGACGGCGACATCAAGGTCCCGACCGCGCCCAAGGGCTGATCGCCACAGGGCGGTCAGCGGGGCTCACGGCTCCGTCCCGAGCCCGGGGTCGCGCGATAGCGTGGCTCCGGGCTCGGCCTGTGCCAGCACGATGTGGGAGATGGAGGAGGGACCGTGACCACCACCGACCTGCCCGAGCGGGCACCGTCGGCGTCCGGCGAGGCCGTGCGCGTCAGCGGGATCGGCAAGCGCTTCCCCGGCGTCGTGGCCAACCACGACGTCGACTTCGTCGTCCGCGCCGGCACGATCCACGCCCTGGTCGGGGAGAACGGCGCCGGCAAGTCGACGCTGATGAAGATCCTCTACGGCGTGCAGAAGCCCGACGAGGGCACGATCACCGTGAACGGCCGCGACCTGGTCCTCGGGTCCCCGAGCGACGCCATCGCCGCAGGCATCGGGATGGTCTTCCAGCACTTCATGCTGGCCGACAACCTCACCGTCCTGGAGAACGTCGTGCTGGGCGCCGAGAAGCTGCACGGCATCGGCGGCGGGGCCCGTGAGCGGATCCAGGAGATCTCCGACCGCTACGGCTTCGGGCTCGACCCCGACGAGCTGGTCGAGGACCTCGGCGTCGGCGAGCGCCAGCGCGTGGAGATCCTCAAGGTGCTCTACCGCGGCGCGCGGATCATCATCCTCGACGAGCCGACCGCGGTGCTGGTGCCGCAGGAGGTCGAGGCCCTGTTCGCCAACCTGCGCGAGCTCAAGTCGCAGGGCCACACCCTGATCTTCATCTCCCACAAGCTCGACGAGGTGCTCTCGGTGGCCGACGAGATCACGGTCATCCGGCGCGGCACCACCGTCGCCACGGTCGAGCCGCAGGAGGTCACCGCCCGCAAGCTCGCCGAGCTGATGGTCGGCGCCGAGCTGCCCTCGCCGGGCAGCGAGAAGTCGACGGTGACCGACGAGGTCCGTCTCGACGTGCGCGGCGTGACCGTGCGCGACGACGCCGGCCGCGCGGTGCTCAGCGACGTCTCGCTGACCATCCACGCCGGTGAGGTGCTCGGCATCGCCGGCGTCGAGGGCAACGGCCAGACCGAGCTGGTCGAGGCGATCCTCGGCATCCGCCGTGCGGAGAGCGGGACGATCCGTCTCGGCTCCGACGACATCACCGGCTGGAACACCCTGCGCCGCAGGGAGTCCGGCGTCGGCTACATCCCCGAGGACCGGCACCGCCACGGCCTGCTGCTCGACGCACCGCTGTGGGAGAACCGGATCCTGGGTCACCAGACCCGCGAGCCCAACGTCGCCGGGCCGTTCCTGGACCGCAGCGGCGCGCGCGAGGACTCCGAGCGCATCGTCGCGGAGTACGACGTCCGCACGCCTGGCATCGACACCACCGCGCGGGCGCTGTCGGGCGGCAACCAGCAGAAGTTCATCGTCGGCCGCGAGATGAGCAGCGACCCGGTCGTGCTCGTCGCCTCCCACCCCACCCGGGGCGTCGACGTCGGGGCGCAGGCCCAGATCTGGGACCACATCCGGCAGGCTCGGCGCGACGGGCTCGCGGTGCTGCTGATCTCGGCCGACCTCGACGAGCTGATCGGCCTGTCCGACACGATCGAGGTCATCCTGCGCGGCCGCCTGGTCGGGGAGTTCGACCCGCGCACCGTGACTCCGCAGGAGCTCGGTGGTGCCATGACAGGTGCCTCGACCGGGGCAGGAGCCGAGTGATGGGCGTCCTCAAGCGGCTGGGGCTGGCGCTCGCCGCGCCGGTGCTCGCCTTCGCCGTCTCGGCCGTCGTCGCGACTGCGGTGCTGATGATCAGCGGCGACAGCGTCAGCGACTTCTGGTCGACGCTGCTGTCCTGGCCCGAGAAGCGCAACCTGGTCAACATCGTCAACTACTCCGGCATCCTCTACCTCTCCGGCGTGGCGGCGGCGATCGGGTTCCGGATGAACCTGTTCAACATCGGCGTCGAGGGCCAGTACCGCATCGCCGGCCTCATGGCCGGCTGGGTCGCCGGTGAGGCGTGGCTGCCTGGCTACGCCAACACGGTCCTGGCGATCGTCGGCGCGATGGTCGTCGGCGCGCTGTGGGCCGGCATCGCCGGGTGGTTGCGGGTCTCGCGCGGCGTCAGCGAGGTGATCTCCACGATCATGCTCAACGCCATCGCCGGCGCGATGATCGGCTACTTCATCAACAAGGTCGGCGTCCGCACCGGTGTCGACCTGCACACCAAGAACATCCCCGAGAGCTCCTGGGTCGGCACGATCCCGCTGCTCGGGGCCGACGGCGGCGTCTACGGTCTGACCGCGCTGGCCGTCCTGGTCGGCCTCGTCTACTGGCTGCTGCTCAGCCGCACCCGGTTCGGGTTCGAGCTCAGGGCCACCGGCATGTCGGAGACCGCGGCCGTCGCGAGCGGCGTCAACGTCAAGCGGATGATCGTCATCACGATGCTGATGTCCGGTGCGGTGGCGGGCCTGATCTCGCTGCCCGCGATGTTCGGGTCGGTGCACAACTACGGCGTCTCGACGCAGGCGGGCCTCGGCTTCGCCGGCATCGCCGTCGCCCTGCTGGGCCGCAACAACCCGATCGGGATCGCCCTGGGCGCGCTGATCTTCGCGTTCCTCCGGGAGAAGGGCAACCTGCTCAACATCCTGGCCGGCATCTCCCCGGAGATCGTCGCGGTCACCCAGGGCGTCATCGTCCTGGCGGTGGTCATCGCCTACGAGGTCGTGCGCCGCTACCGAGTCCGGTCCGAACAGGCGGCGGTGGGCCAGGCGTTCGACACCGACACCCAGGTCGAGGGAGCTGTGGCATGAGCGTCAGTGGAGCCGGTCCCGGCAGCGGGGTCAGCACGACCGCGGCGCCGGGCGCTGCCCGTCACCGCGGGCCCGACCAGTCCTTCTACGAGCGCTACCGCTGGTGGCTCTACGGCCTCGGCGCGCTGGTGCTCATCAGCGCCGCGCGGGTCATCGCGGGCGCGAACGACGTGACCTCGTCGGGCACGCTGCGCGCGGCGCTGCTGGCCGCCGTACCCATCGCGATGGCCGGTCTGGGCGGTCTGTGGTCCGAGCGCGCGGGCGTGGTCAACATCGGCCTCGAGGGCATGATGATCATGGGCACGCTGGGAGCGGGCTACTTCGGCTACCACTACGGCTGGGTCGCCGGCGTCCTCGGCGGGATGCTGCTCGGCGCGCTCGCCGGGCTCGTGCACGCGATCGCGACCGTCATCTTCGGGGTCGACCACATCGTCTCCGGTGTCGCGATCAACATCATCACCCTCGGGCTGGCGGGCTTCCTCGCCGAGCTGCTGTTCGCCGGCCTCCCCGGGGGCGGGCCGACGCAGTCACCCACGCTGCCCAAGCCGTGGGAGGTCGACCTGGGCTTCATCGCGGACCCGGCCAAGACCGTGGAGCAGAAGCACTGGTTCGTCGTCTCCGACCTGGCCTCGGCGGTCGGCGCGCTGACGCTCAACCTGTCGGTCCTCACCATCCTGGCCTTCGTCCTGGTGATCGGCTCGGGCTGGCTGCTGTGGCGCACGCCGTTCGGCCTGCGGCTGCGGTCCTGCGGCGAGTCGCCGGCGGCGGCGGAGTCGCTGGGCGTCGACGTCTACCGCTACAAGATCGTCGCGGTCACGATCTCCGGTGCCCTGGCCGGGCTCGGCGGCGTCTTCCTCGCGATGGTCGCGCAGTCGGGCTTCCAGCAGAACCAGACCGGCGGCCGGGGCTACATCGGCCTGGCCGCGATGATCTTCGGCAACTGGCGCCCCGGTGGCCTGCTGCTCGGCTCCGGGCTGTTCGGCTACACCAACGGCGTCCAGCTGCGCTCCGGCGGCACCTCGCTGCACGCGCTGCTGCTCGCGGCCGGCGTCCTGCTGCTGGTGCTCGGCCTCGTCCAGCTGCGCCGTACGGCCCGTCGCGCCGCGCTGGTCTCGGCGGTCATGGGCATCGCGGTGATCGCGCTCTACCTCTCCATCGAGGCGGTCCCGCGGCAGTTCACCACCATGGCGCCCTACGTCGCGACGCTCCTGGTGCTGGCCTTCGCGTCCCAGAGCCTGCGGATGCCGGCGGCCGACGGGCAGGTCTACCGCAGGGGATCGGCGGGATGAGGTGGCGACGGTGACCCCGGAGGTGGGCGTCGACTGGGACGCCCTGCGCGAGCGCGCGGTGGAGGCGAGCAGGCACGCCTACGCGCCCTACTCCGACTACCCGGTCGGCGCGGCGGCGATCGTCGACGACGGCCGCACCGTGGTCGGCTGCAACGTCGAGAACGCCTCCTACGGCGTCGGGCTCTGCGCCGAGTGCGGGCTCGTCTCCGCCCTGCACGCCTCGGGCGGTGGCCGGCTCACGCACTTCGTCTGCGTCAACGGGCTCGGCGAGGTGATCATGCCGTGCGGCCGGTGCCGCCAGCTGCTCTTCGAGCACGGCGGCCGCGAGCTGGTGCTGATGACCGTCCGGGGACCGCAACCGATGAGCGCGGTGCTGCCCGACGCCTTCGGCCCCGACGCCCTGGAGCACGTGCGTGCGCCCGACGTCGACGCTTGACCTGCACGACCCGGCCGTCGTCGCGGACCCCTATCCCGCGTTCGCCGAGGAGCGGGCGCGGCACGAGGTCGCCTGGCACGAGCCGAGCGGCGGGTGGCTGGCCTTCTCCCACGCCGCCGTGTCGGCGGTCCAGCGCAACCGCGACCTCGGCCGCCTGTGGCGCGACCGCGAGCCGGCGGCCGAGCTCGAGCCGTTCAACCTGCTGCACCGCAACCAGATGATGGAGAACGAGCCGCCGCAGCACACCCGGTTGCGCCGCCCGGTCGCCGCGGCGTTCAACCGCGGCCACGTCGAGCGGCTCCGGCCCCGGGTGCGCGCGCTGGCCGCCCAGCTGCTCGACGAGGTCGACCCGGCCGGCTTCGACCTGGTGCGGGACTTCGCCGAGCCCCTGCCGGTGCTGGTCATCTGCGAGCTGCTCGGCGTCCCGCCGTCCTACGTCGGACGGTTGCGCGCGTGGTCGCAGGCGATCGTGCGGATGTACGAGCCGGGGGTCACCCAGGACGTGGTGGACGCGGCCGTGCGCGCCTCGGCCGACTTCGCGGCGTACGTCCGTGAGCTGGTCTCCGAGCGCCGTGCCGCCCCGCTCGACGACCTGGTCAGCGACCTGGCGCGGTCCGAGCTCTCCGACGACGAGGTCGTCGCCTCCGTGGTGCTGCTGCTCAACGCCGGCCACGAGGCGTCGGTCAACGTCTTCGGCAACGGTGTGACCGCGATGCTGCGACGGGGGCTGGTCCCGGCCGACGACGTCGCGCTGACCGTCGAGGAGTGCCTGCGGTTCGACTCGGCCCTGCAGCTGTTCGAGCGCACGGCGACGGCTCCGGTCGAGGTCGGCGGTGTGGCGGTCGGGCCGGGGGAGCGGATCGCGGTCCTGCTCGGCTCGGCCAACCGGGACGAGAGGGTCTTCGACCGGGCGGGGGAGATGCTGGTCGACCGTGACCCGAACCCGCACGTCGCGTTCGGCGTCGGCGTGCACTTCTGCCTCGGTGCCCCGCTGGCGCGGATGGAGCTGGCGGAGTCGGTGCGGGCGCTGTGGGCACGCTTCCCCCGGCTCGCGCTGGCCGCGGAACCGGTCTCGCGGGGCACCTTCGTGCTGCGCGGGCACCGCTCGGTGCCGGTGTCAGCCCGGTGACCGGGCGGGGACGAGGCGTGGGTGAGATGGGTGAAGCGACTGACGAGAGGAGAGGGACCGTGGCGGAGGCGCACGACGCCGTCGAGGTGATCATGGCCAAGCGGGACGGGGCCGCGCTGAGCGACAGCCAGATCGACTGGGTGCTCGAGGCCTACACCCGCGGCGTGGTCGCCGACGAGCAGATGTCCGCGCTGGCGATGGCGATCCTGCTCAACGGGATGGACCGCCGCGAGATCACGCGGTGGACCGCGGCGATGATCGCGTCGGGGGAGCGGATGGACTTCTCCTCGCTGTCGCGACCGACCGCGGACAAGCACTCGACCGGGGGCGTGGGCGACAAGATCACGCTTCCGCTCGCCCCGCTGGTCGCGGCCTGCGGGGTCGCGGTGCCACAGCTCTCGGGACGGGGCCTCGGGCACACCGGCGGCACCCTCGACAAGCTCGAGTCGATCCCGGGGTGGCGCGCGGCGCTGTCCAACGACGAGATGCTGCGCCAGCTCGAGGAGGTCGGTGCGGTGATCTGCGCGGCCGGGTCGGGCCTGGCGCCGGCGGACAAGAAGCTCTACGCCCTGCGCGACGTCACCGGCACCGTCGAGGCGATCCCGTTGATCGCCTCCTCGATCATGAGCAAGAAGATCGCCGAGGGCACCGGCTCGCTGGTCCTCGACGTGAAGGTCGGCACGGGCGCCTTCATGAAGGACCTCGACCACGCCCGCGAGCTCGCCGAGACCATGGTGGCGCTCGGGACCGACGCGGGCGTGCACACGGTCGCGCTGCTCACCGACATGAGCACGCCGCTGGGGCGCACGGCAGGCAACGCCCTCGAGGTCCGCGAGTCGGTCGAGGTGCTCGCCGGGGGCGGCCCCGAGGACGTCGTCGAGCTCACCCTCGCGCTGGCGCGGGAGATGCTGTCCGGCGCGGGACGCGACGACGTCGACCCCGCGGACCGGCTGGCCGACGGCTCGGCCATGGACGCCTGGCGGGCGATGATCGGCGCCCAGGGCGGGGACCCCGACGCCGAGCTGCCCACGGCCCGCCACACCCACGTCGTGACCGCGCCGCAGCCAGGCGTGGTCACGCGGCTGGACGCGATGGCGGTCGGGATGGCGGCCTGGCGTCTCGGCGCGGGTCGCGCCGCCCAGGGCGAGCCCGTCCAGGCCGGCGCGGGCGTGGAGGTCCACGCCCGCCCCGGCGACCGGGTCGCGGCCGGTGCCCCGGTCCTGACCCTGCACACCGACGACGAGGGTCGGCTCCCGCGGGCTCTGGCCTCGCTCGAGGGCGGCTGGGACCTCGGGGACCCCGGCGACCCGGCCCCCGAGCCGGTGCCGCTGGTCCTCGACCGGATCGGCTGACCTCCACTAGGTTCGGGCCCAGGACCCCGTCGCAGGAGCAGTCGACCCAGGAGGCAACCCGTGCGCGTGTTCAAGGACCTCGACGAGCTGGCCGCAGCGGTCGGGGAGACCATCGGCCCGACGAACTGGATCCCGATCACCCAGAAGCGGATCAACGCCTTCGCCGACGCCACCGACGACCACCAGTGGATCCACGTCGACCGCGAGCGGGCCGCCCGGGCCCAGTTCGGCCGGACGATCGCCCACGGCTACATGACCCTGGCCATGCTGCCGATGATCGCCTCGAACCTGTTCGTCATCGAGCACCGTGGCGCCAAGCTCAACTACGGCGTCAACAAGGTGCGGTTCCCCGCACCCGTGCCCGTCGACTCCAAGATCCGCGGGTCGGTCACGATCGCCGCCGTCGAGGAGGTCGGGATCGGCAAGCGGGTCACCCTCGACTACGTGGTCGAGGTCGACGGGCAGGACAAGCCCGGGATGATCGCCCAGTCGGTGGTGCTCATGCTCAACCCCGAGGAGTAGGGCGCCGAGGTCCGCGCGGTCCCGTCCCGGCCGGTGGACCCCTTGCCGGGACATGTCTCCATACCGTAGGGTATGGAGACATTTCTCGCCGGGAGGACGGCCGGGCGCGCCCGGCCCGATGGGCACACGGGGGCTGCGATGGCGACCACGGGCGCGCGGACCGTCTCCGTGCTGGAGTCCTTCGGTGACTTCTTCGCCTTCGTCGGTGCTGTCGTCCGCAGGGTGCCCAGGCGGCCGTTCAACGCCACCGAGGCGGTCCGCCAGGCCTGGATCATCATGCGGGTCATCATCGTCCCGACCGCCCTGGTCTCCATCCCGCTCGGTGCCGTGGTCGCCCTCCAGATCGGCAGCCTCACCCAGCAGCTGGGCGCCCAGAGCTTCGCCGGCGCGGCCTCGGTGGTGGCGATCGTGCGGGAGGGCGCGCCACTGGCGACGTCCCTGCTGCTCGCCGGCGCCAGCGGCTCGGCGATCTGCGCCGACTTCGGTGCCCGGGTGATCCGCGAGGAGGTCGACGCCCTCCGCGTGCTCGGGATCGACGTCGAGCACCGCCTCATCGTGCCCCGCGTGGTCGCCGCTGCCTTCGTCGGCGGGGTGGTCACGGGGCTGGTGATGGGGGTGGGCATCGCCGGCGGCTACTTCTTCAACGTGGTCCTGCAGGGCGGCACCAGCGGCGTCTACGTCCAGTCGTTCAGCTCCCTGGCGGCGGTGGCCGACGTCAGCGTCTCGTTGCTCAAGGGCGTGGTCTTCGGCGCGATCGCCGCGGTCGTCGGCTCCTTCAAGGGACTGCACACCAGGGGCGGCCCCAAGGGGGTCGGGCAGGCGGTCAACGAGTCGGTCGTGCTGACCTTCCTGTTCCTCTTCACCCTCAACTACGTGATCACCACGATCTACTTCCAGGTCGTGCCGCAAGGGGCGCGATGAGGGGGTCTCGCCCGGGCTCGACCGCCGCCAGGCTGGAGCTGATGGGCCACCAGGTCCGGTTCTACGGCCGCGCCGTGGGCGCGACCCCGCGCACGCTGCGCCACTACCGCCGCGAGATCTGGGACGTCCTGGCCGACGCCACCTTCGGCACCGGCGCGCTGGCGATCGTCGGCGGCACGGTCGGGGTGATGATCGCGCTGTCCTACGCCGTCGGGGCCGAGGTCGGGCTTCAGAGCCACGCCTCGCTCGACCAGATCGGGGCAGGCAACTTCACCGCGTTCCTGTCGGCGTACTTCAACACCCGCGAGTCGGCGCCACTGATCGCAGGCGTCGCGCTCGCCGCCACGATCGGCTGCGGCTTCACCGCCCAGCTCGGCGCGATGCGGATCAGCGAGGAGGTCGACGCGCTCGAGGTGATGGCCGTCCCGTCGGTGCCGTTCCTGGTCACCACGCGGATGGTCGCGGCGGTGATCGCGGTCGTGCCGCTCTATGCCATCGGCATCTTCTCGTCCTACCTCGCCACCCGGATGGTGACGACGATCAGCTACGGCCAGTCGCCGGGCACCTACGACCACTACTTCCTGCAGTACCTCGCGCCCGTCGACGTGCTCTGGTCCTTCGGCAAGGTGCTGGTCTTCGCCGCCGTGATCATCCTGGTGCACTGCTACCACGGCTTCCACGCCAAGGGCGGCCCCGCCGGGGTCGGCCTCGCGGTCGGCCGGGCGATCCAGACCTCCATCGTGGCGCTGGTGGTCATGGACTTCTTCATGTCGTTCGCGATCTGGGGCTCCACCACCACGGTGAGGATCACCGGATGAGGCACGCCTACCCGCCCGAGACCCCGGCGGAGGCGCGAGCGCTGCGCGTCACGGGCGTGGCCTGGCTCGTGGTGCTCGCCCTGCTGGTGGCCCTGTCGGTCGCGACCTACGACAAGGCCTTCGACGGGCACGTCACCGTGCTCGTCGACGCGCCCCGCACCGGCCTGCAGCTCAACGTCGGCGGGGACGTGCGGATGAACGGCGCGATCGTCGGCCGCATCTCGGACGTGGCGGCCACCGACGACGGCGCGCGGGTCGAGCTGCAGCTGCAGGGCGACGAGGCCGACCGGATCCCGCGGACGGCGACCGCGACGATCCTGCCGACCACCCTCTTCGGGCAGAAGTACGTCGAGCTGCGGTCGTCGGCTGACCCCGGGCCGGACGGCGCGGGCCACGTGGTCGACGGGTCGGTCCTGCAGGCCACCCAGGACAGTGCCGCGGTCGAGCTCACCGAGGTGCTCGACGACCTGCAGCCGCTGCTGACCGCCGTACGCCCGGCGGAGCTGGCGACCCTGCTGCACGAGACGGCCGCCGGCCTGGACGGGCAGGGCGCGACGCTCGCCGCCCTGATCGACGAGGGAGGGGGCTACCTCGGTCGAGCTCAACGAGCAGCGTCCGCAGCTGGTGCGCGACCTGCGGCTGCTCGACGAGGTGTCGGGGCAGTACGCCCGCAACGTGCCGGCCTTCCTGGGCGTCCTCGACCAGACCACGACCACGCTGGCCTCGGTCACCCGCGGCGCCGCGCTCGCGAGGGCGCTGGAGGAGGTCTCCGACGCCGCCGACGCCGGGACCGCGCTCATGGCCGCCACGCGCCGTGACGCAGCCCGGGCCGCCGCGGTCTCGCGGCCCACGCTCGAGCTGCTGGCGCGCTACTCGCCCGAGCTCCCGTGCGTGATCTCGGGCTTCCTCGGCGTCCGCGACAGCTCGGCGGCCCAGGTCAAGGGCGCCTCGGTCGAGGGCTACTTCACCACCGGGCAGCAGGTGCGGGGCTACACGCGCAGTGACCGGCTGCGCCTGGGCGACGTCGGTCATGGGCCCCACTGCGCGGGCCTCCCGAGCCCGGCGGTGCCCTACCCGGCGGTCGACGTCGACGACGGCGTCTCTCCCGAGATCGACGAGTCGCGCAACCCAGACGTGGGGGGCGCGCGATGACCGCCGCCGGCCCCGGGACCCGCGCCTCGGCCGTCCGCGTCGCCCTGACGACCGTCCTGTCGCTGGTCGTGGTGATCGTCCTGGTCGCCACGATCCGGCCGCTGCGGCTCGGGGGCGGCGACGCGACCTACACCGCCCTGTTCACCTCGGCCAGCCGGATCCGACCCGGGGCGCCGGTGATGATCGGCGGCGTCCGCGTGGGGCGCGTGGACGCCGTCTCGCTCGATCCCGACGCGACCGCCCGGGTCTCGTTCCGGGTCGATCAGGACGTCCAGGTCACCACGCGGACCCGCGCGGCGATCCGGTTCCTGGACCTGGTGGGTGGTCGCTACCTCGCGCTCGCCGACCCCGGAGACGCGGGTGTGCCCGGCCAGCCCGCGGAGCGCCCCATCCCGACCTCGCGCACCGAGCCGGCGCTGGACCTCAACGCGCTGCTCAACGGGTTCAAGCCGCTGTTCTCGGCGCTGGACCCCGAGGACGTCAACGCCCTGGCGCAGGACATCATCCGGACCTTCCAGGGCGAGGGCATGACCGTGCGCGAGCTGGTCGCGCGCACGGGCTCCCTGACCTCCGGCCTCGCCGAGCGCGACCGCCTGATCGGCTCGCTGATCGACAGCCTGGGCACCACCGTCGACACCGTCGCCCGTCGCCACGACCAGCTCGAGCAGCTGATCGACGACGTCTCGGCCTTCGCCGTCGGGCTCGCCTCGGACCGGCGCACGATCGGCGCCGCCCTGCGCCACCTCGAGGTGATGACCGCGCTCTCCTCCGACCTCCTCCACGACGCCCGGCCCTCGCTCGAGGAGGACATCGCGCAGCTCCGCGCCGTCGCCCACCTGCTCGGCACCGGCAAGGGACGTGGACAGGTCGAGCACGCGCTGGACCACCTGCCGCGCAAGCTCGAGCGGCTGGCGCGCACGGCGTCCTACGGCTCGTGGTTCAACTACTACGTCTGCTCGGTCGAGTTCCGCCTCGACACCGGCTCGCCGGTCGCCCCCGAGGTGCGGCGGCTGCTGAACAACCTCACGCTCGACGACTCCGCGAAGAGGTGCGACCCGTGAGTGGGCGGATGACTCCTCGCGCCCGGCTGGGCCTCTACGGGGTGGTGGCGCTGGCGCTCGTCCTGGTGCTCACCCAGCGGCTCGACGCGCTCGCGCAGGCGCTGTCCGGCGGGGACCGCGTGACGGCGTACTTCACCGACTCCACCGGCCTGTCGCCCGGTGACCGCGTCGAGATCTCCGGCATCGCGGTCGGCCGGGTCACCTCGGTCGAGATCGACGGGCCCAGGATCCGCGTCGAGGCCCGCGTGGACGACCCGGTCCGCCTGGGGGAGCGCACGACCGCAGCGATCAAGGTCGGCAACCTGCTCGGCAGCAAGTACCTCGAGCTCGAGCCCGGCGGGACCGGCACCCTGTCCGGGCCCATCCCGACCAGCCGCACGTCCCCGGCGTACGACGTGGTGCAGGCGGTCAGCGACCTGTCCGACACCGTCGACCAGATCGACACCGCACAGCTGGCGAAGGCGCTCGACACCGTGGCGACCACGTTCCGCGGTGCGGCCCCGGACGTCCGACGAGCCGTCTCCGGGGTGTCCCGCCTGAGCCGCGTGGTCGCGTCGCGCGACGAGGAGCTGCGCTCGCTGCTGAGCGGCACCGAGACGGTCGTCGCCTCGCTCGACGACAGCAAGGAGTCGCTGTCGCGGTTCGTCCGGTCGGCGAGCCTGCTGATGGAGGAGGTCGACCGGCAGCGCACCACGATCAGCCGCCTGATCGACAACTCGTTGTCGCTGTCACGAGAGGTCCGCGGGCTCGTGAAGGACAACGAGGAGCAGATCGGGCCGGCGCTGGCCGACATCGGCCGGGTCGTCGAGCTGCTCCGCGCTCGGCAGGACAAGCTGGCGCGGACGGTTCACAACCTGGCGACGTTCGCGCGGGTGTTCGTCGACACCATCGGCAGCGGGCCGTGGTTCGACTCCTACCTGGCCAACGTGCCCGACCGGGTCTCGACGACGGGACCCCAGCGATGACCCGCCGCGTGCTCCTGCTCGTCGTCGGGCTCGCCGTCGTGCTGGGCGCGGGCGGCCTGGTCGTCGCACGCGACGGCACCCGGCAGGTCAGCGCGGTCCTGCCGTCGGCGGTCAGCCTGTTCCCGGGCTCGGACGTCAAGATCATGGGTGTCCGCGTGGGCGAGGTGACCGCGGTGACGCCGCGGCCGGACTCGGTCCTGGTCGAGATGGAGTACGACCAGCGCTACTCGCTTCCCGCCGACGCCCAGGCGATCGTCATCTCCCCGTCGGTGATCGGCGACCGCTACGTCCAGCTCACGCCGGCCTACGACGGCGGGCCGCGTCTGGCCGCCGGTGCCACGATCCCGGAGAGCCGGACGGCGGTGCCCGTCGAGCTGGACGACATGGTCGCCAGCACCACCAGGCTGGCCGACGCGCTCGGGCCGCGCGGGGCCAACCGTGACGGCGCGGTGTCCCGGCTGCTCGACGTCGCCGCGGACTCGTTGACCGGCCTCGGCAGCGAGCTCAACGCCTCGCTGCGCGACGTCAGCGCGGCCAGCGACACCTTCGCCGAGGCGGCTCCCGGGCTGCGGCGCACGGTCCGGAGCGGAGCCGGGCTCACCGGCGAGCTCGCGCGCTACGACTCCGCCGTCCGCACCTTCGACCTCCGCCTGTCCCGGGTCGCACGCAGCCTGGCCGCCGACCGCGGGGACCTGTCGCAGCTCCTCGCCAGCCTGGCCCGCTCGCTGGGCGAGGTGGCGGTGTTCGTGCGGGACAACCGCTCCGCCCTGCGGAAGGACGTCGACGGCCTGCGCTCGGTGACCGGCCGGCTGCGCGCCGAGCGCAAGGCCCTGGTGCAGGTGACCGACCTGGTGCCGCTGGGGTTCACCAACCTGATCGAGACCTACGACGCGAAGACCAGGGCGGTGCGCACCCGTGCGAACTTCGGCGAGATCGCGCAGGCTGCCGACAAGGTGGTCTGCTTCGAGCTGGAGAAGCAGCTCGGCGACGCGGTCAAGGACTCGTGCGCCGTCGTCTCCGCGCTGGTCGGCGGGCTCCCGCTGCCCGGGACGGGTGGGGGCAGCGGTGGGCTGCCCGACTGCCCGGGCTGCCCGACCTGCCCGGGCTGCCCGGTGCCGGCGGGCCGTCCCGCGACCCCCTCGGCGACCTGCTCGGCGTGCCGACCCTGCGGGCGATGGAGGTGGCCCGGTGAGGCGGCGGGCGGCCGCGGTCCTCGCCGGCGTCCTGCTGTCCGGGGCGCTCAGCGGCTGCGACTTCGCGGGGCTGCAGGACATGTCGCTGCCGGGCGGTCCCGACCTGGGCGACCGGCCCTACGAGGTCACCGCGGAGTTCGCGAACGTCCTCGGGCTGGCCGAGCACTCGGCGGTCAAGGTCGACGGCGTCACGGTGGGCGAGGTCGAGGACATCCGCCGCTCGGGCTGGCACGCCGAGGTGACGCTGCGGCTGCCCCGCGACGTGCGCCTGTCGCCGCGGGCGACCGCGCGCGTCCAGCAGACCAGCCTGCTGGGGGAGAAGTTCGTCTCCCTCCACCCCGGGCCGGCCACGGGCGCCTACCTGGCCGACGGCGACCGGATCGAGCTGCCCGCGACCAGTCGCGGGGTCGAGGTCGAGGAGGTCCTGGGGGCCACGTCGATGCTGCTCAACGGCGGCGGGCTCGACCAGGTGCGCACGATCTCCACCGAGCTGCACACCGCCCTCGACAGCGGGCAGGTCGACACCCGCAGGTTCCTGCGCGAGCTCACCGCGTTCATCACCACCGTCGATCAGCAGCGGGCCCGGATCGTCTCGATCATGGCGAACCTCGACCGGCTCGCCCGGTCGGTCAACCGCGACCCCCAGGTGGTCGACCGGGCGCTGCGCGACCTCGCCCCGGCCCTGCGGGTGCTCACCGCGCAGCGCAAGCCGCTGGTCCGGATGCTCGACCGGCTCGGCCGCTTCTCCGAGGTCACCACGCGGGTCGTACGTGAGGCGGGGCGCGACCTGGTGGCGGACCTCCGCGCGCTCCGGCCCGTCCTGACCCAGCTGCGGAGGGCGGGCAAGGAGCTGCCCGAGTCGATCGAGGCGATCCTGTCCTTCCCGTTCCCCGACGAGGTGCTCGAGGCTGCTCGGGGGGACTACGTCAACCTGGCCGTCGAGATGGACCTCACCCCCTTCACGCTGCTCGGCAACGCCACCGGGCAGGACCTCGGCGGGCAGCTCGGCCTGCGGGCCGTCGTACCCCAGGACGCGCCGCGGTGACGCGCTCGGTGCGGCTGCGGCTGCTGGTGTTCGCGCTCGTCGGCGGGCTCGCCGTCGTGGTGGCGGGCGTCCGTTACGCCGGGCTGTGGAGCCTGGTCAGCGCGCCGTCGTACTCCGTCCGCGTCGAGATGCCGCGCTCCGGTGGGATCTTCGACCGCGCGGAGGTGACCTACCGCGGCGTGACCGTCGGGCGGGTCGGCGACGTCGACTTCCGGCGCGACGGGGTCGTGGTCACCCTCGACATCGACCGGCGGTGGGAGATCCCCGCCGACGTGCGCGCCGACGTGCACAACCGCTCGGCGGTGGGGGAGCAGTACGTCGACCTGGTCCCGCAGGCGGCCGGCGGCCGGGTGCTGCGCGACGGGGACGTGATCGAGGCGCCCGCCACCAGCGTGCCGGTCACCACGGCCGAGCTGCTGCTCTCGCTGGACCGCTTCGTCGACTCGGTCCCGCGCGCGGCGCTGCGCACCACCGTCGACGAGCTGTCGACCGCGTTCGCCGGGACCGGTGACGACTTCCGGAGGTTCGTGGCCAACGCCCGCACGATCCTGCGCGAGGCGCAGCGCGGCCTCCCCGCGACCAGGGCGCTGCTGCGCGACGGCGGCACGGTCCTGCAGACGCAGTCCGACCAGGCCGCGCTGATCTCCTCGGCGCTGCGCAACCTCGACGCGCTGACGCTGGTGCTGTCCGACCGCACGGGCGACCTCCGCGTGATCCTCCGTGACGCGGTGCGCGCGGCCGAGCAGCTGCGGCCGCTGTTCACCGGCCTCGTCCCGGTCCTCCCACCCCTGCTGGGCAACGTGGTCTCCCTCGCCTCGGTCACCACCGACCGCGTCGCGGGCCTGGAGGAGGGGCTGGTCACCGTCCCCTACGCGCTGGCCAGCGCGATCACCCCCGGCCGCGGGGAGCGGGCCCACTTCGCCTTCGAGGGGACGCAGGACCCCAAGGTCTGCGAGCGCGGCTACACCCCGCCGCGGCGCTGGCGCTCGCCGCACGACACCTCGTTCGCGCCCATGGACGACCGCTTCGGCTGCACCCAGCGCGGCGACACGCTTCCGCGCGGGTCCAACTCCGAGCTCGACCGCGACCCGGAGGGCCGCCACACCCGCTCGTCCCCGTGATCTCGTGTGCCGGTTGACCCCCTACGGGGAGCGGGCAACGATGGCGTGATGACCACCTCGGACCGTCTCCCCGCCCACATCGGCCTGACCCGCCGGATCGAGGAGGCACAGGGGCTCGACCCCGTCGCCCACGCGATCGCCCCCACGGTCCGGCAGCTGTTCGGCAGTGGCGCCCGCGGAGCGGTCCTGCGCGGGGACTGGCTCGGCCACGCGGTCCACCCCTTGCTGACCGACCTCGTGATCGGGAGCTGGACGTCCGCGAGCGTCCTGGACGTCCTTGGCGGACGCGACTCCGCCAAGGCGGCACAGCGTCTCGTCGGCGTGGGTCTGCTGGCGTTCGGCCCCACCGCCTGGACGGGCTGGGCGGAGTGGTCGGAGGCGGGCATCCGCGAGCAGCGTGTCGGGCTTCTCCACGTCGCGAGCAACGCCGTCTCGGCAGGGGCGTACTTCGCCTCCTGGCGGGCCAGGCGCCAGGGCAAGCAGGTCCGGGGAGCAGTCCTCGGGCTGGCCGGAGCGGGTGTCTCGGGCCTCGGTGCCTACCTCGGCGGGCACATGGCCATCGCCCGCAAGGTCGGCTCGCGCAGCCCGGCGTTCGCCGACACCGTGACGGACGCGTCGTCCTGACCCGGGGATGCGCGTCCTGCTGGTCACCTCGATCGAGGAGCTCGGGTTCGACCACGAGACCCACCTGCTGCGAGACGCCCTGACCCGGCGCGGCGTCGTGTCCGAGATCGTGCCGTGGGGGCCGGGCACCGACTGGGCGGCGGCCGACCTGGTCGTCGTACGCACGACGTGGGACTACACCCCGCGCCGGGAGGAGTTCCTCGCGTGGGCCGAGTCGGTCCCGGTGCCGCTGGCCAACCCGGCTCGCGTGCTGCGGTGGAACACCCACAAGCGCTACCTCGTCGAGCTGGACGCGGCCGGCGTACCCGTCGTGCCGACGCTTCTGCTCGAGGCGGGCTCACCGGTCCCGGATGCAGCCTGGCTCGGCGGGGTCGGCGAGGAGCTCGTGGTGAAGCCGGCCGTGTCGGTCGGTGCCATCGGTGCGATGCGCGCCCGCCGACGACGACCCGCGTCTGGCCGACCACCTCGCCGCGCTGCTGCCGAGCCAGGCCGTGCTGGTGCAGCCCTACGTCGCCTCGGTCGCCGGGCGAGGCGAGACCTCGCTGCTGTTCGCCGGCGGCGAGCTGAGCCATGCCGTCCGCAAGGTGCCGGCGGTGGGGGACTACCGCGTCCACGAGGAGTACGGCGGCCAGAACTCGCCCCACGTGCCGAGCGCAGCGGAGCTCGACGTGGCCCGCTCCGCGCTGGCCGGCGTGTCCCGGCCCGCTGCCTCTACGCCCGGGTCGACCTGGTGTCGGGCCCGGCGGTCCGCTGGTGATGGAGGTCGAGCTCACCGAGCCCTCGCTCTACCTCGTGGAGGTGCCCGAGGCCGCGGAGACCTTCGCCGAGGCGGTGCTGGCGTGGGTCTGAGGGCGGCTGAGCCGAGCGACGTCACTATGTCAGTGCCACCATCTCGTGCATCGTGCGACCGGTCTCCTTGAGCACCTCGTCCTCAAGCCGGACGGTCAGGTCGAAGTCGGACTCGAAGCGGAAGTAGCCCGGACGGCCGAGCAGCCTGTTGACCAGCGGCTTGACGAACCGCGAGCGGATCACCGGCACCATCTCGAGGAAGTCGTTGGCGTGCACGATGCGCCGCACCTCGAAGGTCAGGTCGACCTCGTCGGCCTGCAGCGACAGCGTCGCGGGGTAGTCGCGGTTGGCCACCTCGTCGAACACCCGCGGCCCCTCCAGCGAGGTGACCTCGCCGGTGCTCACCACGATCTCCGAGCCGCGCGCGACCATCAGCGGCATCGACGCGTGCGAGCCGTACCTGGGCGTGGTGTGCACGTTGGCGTAGATGACGGTGAGGTCATCGGTGTAGAGGCGGCCCCAGTACCAGTGGTCGATGATCCGCTTCATGTCGCCCACGCCCCAGTTGTGGTCGTGGTAGCCGATGCCCTCGGCCTGGATCGTCTCGCCGTGGATGGTCACGGTGCCGCTGACCCGGGCGCGCGGCGCCCCGACGCACCAGGCGAAGTAGTCGCGGTCGCCGTACGTCGTCCGGCCGCCGCCGGGCATCCAGGTCGGCACCTCGGAGTCGAAGGTGAGGTCGAAGGTGATCCCGTCCTCGTCGAGGAACAGACGGTGCACCGGCAGGCGGCCCTCGTGGAGCTCGGCGCGGGCCCAGTTGTGCCCGACCCGGACGTCGCACTGCTCGCGCGAGGCGCTGGCGTCGGCGTCGGCGTAGTGCTTGACCACCTCGAGGCGGGTGCCGTCGGGGCGGTAGACGTGCAGCTCGACCCCGGGCTTGCGCTGGATCAGCTCGCGGGTCTGGATGAAGCCGACGACGATGTGGCCGTCGGAGAGCCGGGCGTCGAAGTACCAGTGCTCGAAGGCCAGCTTGTGGTCGTCCAGGTGGGCGGCGTTGCCCTCAGGTCCGACGGGTGCGACCACGGCGTCACGGCGGCCGGGGCCGGTCCAGGTCTCGACGATGTCCATGGTTCTCCTTGTCGAACGGGTCACCGACGCAGCGCGCTGCTGGCGTCGAACTCGGCCTGGCGGCCCTCCATCTGGAACTCCCACCAGTTCTGGCGGTGGGCCCGCATCACGCGGTCGTGCAGCTGCTTGAGACCCGGGAGCCGGCGGCCGAGCTCGGTGACGGTCACCAGGGGCCAGCGGGCGACGAGGACGAGGATCCACGGGAAGGCCGGCGGCATGTCGTACTGCTTGCGCGTCGCCGGGGCCATCCAGAGCGCGCAGTAGGCGCTGTAGATGCGGTAGTTGTACGCCGCACGCAGCCGGGCCAGCCCCTTCTGGCCCTCGCGCGGGGCGAACGCGCGGGGGAAGGACTCGATCAGCTCCTTGCCGTGCTCGCCGGAGTCGTAGGAGCGCGCGGCCGTGGACAGGGCGAGCACCTGCAGGCACTCGCGGACGGTTTCGGGGATCCACTGGGGCTGCACGCCGAGGAGGTGACCCATGTACTTGTTGAAGTGCTGCAGGGCGCGCATCTCGCGGGGGGTGGTCTGGTAGCCGAGCAGCGCGAGCGCGAGCGAGGGGGCGACGCTGCCGCCGATCTGGGTGAGCATCGCCCAGGTCTGGCTGATCGGGAGGCCGTAGAGCTCGCTGTCCCACTCGTCGTGCTCGCCGACCCGCTTGCGCACCGCCACGTGCATGACCCGGACCTGCATGGCGGTGGTGCGGCCGGCCGAGCCGGGGGTGAACAGCGCGCCGGGCTCGGAGACGTCGATCCAGAACTTCGCGGTCTCCAGGAAGCGGCGCAGCGCGTTGTCGCCGGCGTACCCCCCGGCCAGGGACAGGGGGGTGGCGACCCCGGCCTCGGTGTAGACCTCGAGGGTGATCGCACCGGCGACGCTGAACAGCATCGTGCCCCAGCGGCGCCAGATGGCGGCGCCCAGCTCGACCTGCTCGCGGTCGACCCAGGCCGGGATGGTGTCGAGCTCCTCGAACAGCGCGCGCATCGACGGGGGCGCGTCCGGCACCGACTCGATGCCGTCGCGCAGCGCCTGGTCGAGCAGCTGGCGGCCGCGGCGGTGGCCGATCTCGCCGAAGAACACCTCGGCGACGAACCGCTCGGCGACGGGGTCGCCGGAGTAGTGGTCGTCGCAGAGCATCCGCGCCTGCTCGTCGGTGGGGAAGAGCCGGTGCCCCACGCGCGCGGCCAGGCGCTCCAGGCGCTGCCAGGTGGGCTCCCGGCGTCCCTCCCAGTAGCGGAAGTGCGACGGGCAGCGCCACTCGCGCTGCCCGTCGGCGGTGCTCGAGGGGGTGATCTCCTGCGTCGTCATGGGTCCTCCGTCGCCCGTTCGGATTGTCCATACCGTACGGTATGGTCTGGACGTCTGGCAAGATGGTGGCGTGACCAGCACGGCCTCGGGACGCCTCTCCGTCGACGACTGGACCGAGCACGCCCTGAGGCTCCTGATGGACGAGGGCGTGGGCGCGCTCAAGGTCGCCCGCCTGTGCCGTGAGCTCGGGGTGACCAAGGGCAGCTTCTACTGGCACTTCGCCGACCTCGAGGCCCTGCGCACGGCCGTGGCGCAGCGCTGGTGCGCCCGGACCCGGGCCGAGCTCGAGCAGCTCCGCGAGCTCGGCACCCTGCCGCCGCTGGAGCGGATCCGCATCATGGCCGCCGGTCTCGTCGAGGACCGGGCCTGGAACGTCGAGCGCACCCTGCGCGAGTGGGCCCGCACCGACGCCACGGTCGCGGCGATGATCGGCGAGAGCGAGCAGCACGTCTTCGGGCTGCTCGACGACGCCTTCCTCGAGCTCGGCCACTCGCCCGGAGCGGCGCGGATGCGCGCCGGGCTCCTGACCTACGCCGGCATCGGCTTCGCCCACGGGCAGGCCTCGCTGCCGCGCGTGACCATGGACGACATCGACGACCTGGTGGAGTTCCTGGCCAGGGAGGCCGGAACCGCCTGACCACCCCGTGCGTCCCACCTCGCGACACCCGTCGTGAGGAGACGCCCATGGACACCCGCACCGCCCGCCTCATCCCCGCCGCGCTCGCCGCCTGCCTGGCCCTGCTGCTCGCGCTCGCGCTGTTCGCGGCGTACGCCGTCGGGTCGGGTCGCGACACCGGTGCGGTCGTGCTGTCCCCGGCGGCGAGCGGCACGGACGCCCGGACCTACGGCACGATCACGATGACCGGCACCGGCGAGGCCACCGGCGTGCCCGACCAGCTCGCGTTCTCGCTCGCGGTCACCCGCAAGGCCGACGACGTCGGCACCGCGACGGACCAGACGAGCGCGACCATGCGCCGGGCTCTCGCCGCGCTGGCGAAGGAGGGCGTCCTGCGCAAGGACACCAAGTCGACCGGCCTGTCGATCGACCCGGAGTACGACTACCCGAGCTACGGGCCGCCGGTGCTCACCGGCTACCGCGTGCGCCAGTCCGCGTCCGTGCTCGTGCGCGACCTGCGCAGCGCGGGCAAGGCGATCGCGGCGGCGGTGCAGGCGGGTGGCAATGCCGTGCGGGTCAGCGGCATCGGGCTGCGCATCGGCGACAAGGACGCGCTGCTCGCCGACGCGCGGGACGAGGCGGTGAAGGCGGCGACCGCCAAGGCCCAGCAGTACGCCGAGGCGACCGGCCAGCCGCTGGGACGCGTGCTCACGGTCAAGGAGGGCTCGGTCGCGGCCCGGGTCCCGCAGCCGCAGGTCAACGAGGTCTACGGCCGGGTCGCCTCGCTGGACACCGCGGCGCTCAAGGCGCTGCCGATCCGGGCCGGACGCACCGACTTGTCGGTCAGGGTGACGGTGGTCTGGCGCTTCGACGGCGGCGAGTAGGGTCGGAGCCGCCCTCTGGCCCCCTCGGAAGGAAGCCCCGTGCAAGCCCGTGAGTTCCTCGACCTGGTCGACCACACCCTGCTCAAGGCGGAGGCGACCCGCGACCAGGTGAGCACCCTGTGCGCGGAGGCCCGCGAGCTGCGGCCCGCGTCGGTGTGCGTCAACGGGCTGTGGGTCTCCCACTGCGTGTCCGAGCTCGACGGGTCCGGCGTGCCGGTGTGCAGCGTGGTGGGCTTCCCGCTGGGCGCCATGGCCGCCTTCGCCGTGGCCGACGAGACTCGCCTGGCCGTGGCCTCCGGCGCCCGCGAGATCGACATGGTCGTGCCGCTCGGGCTGCTGCGCGGCGGCGAGGACACCGAGGTCGCGGCCTACCTCTCCGAGGTGCGCGCCGCCGCCGACGGGGTCGTGCTCAAGGTGATCCTCGAGACCGCGGTCCTCACCGACGCCGAGGTCGTGCGGGCCTGCGAGATCTCGGTCGAGGCCGGCGCGGACTACGTCAAGACCTCCACGGGCATGCACGCCGCCGGCGGCGCGACCGAGGCCGCGGTGCGGCTCATGCGTCAGACCGTCGGCCCCGGGATCGGCGTCAAGGCCTCGGGCGGGATCCGCACTCGCGCCGACGTCGAGACGATGGTCGCCGCGGGCGCCAGCCGGCTCGGGATGAGCGCGGCTGCCGCGGTCGCCCAGGAGTTCGGCCAGTAGCGCAGCCGGCTCAGCTCAGTAGGCGAGTGGCCGGCTCGCCTGCGGGAGGTCTTCGAGCTCGATGTATCCCTGGGTCGGCGAGATACGCCCATGCCGGTAGGCCGCCACCATGGCCGTGACCATGTCGGTGAGGCTCGGGTACCACGGTTGGAGGTCGAACGGGTCGTTGGCGGCATGGGAGTCCCACACGAACAGGCTTCCGACCGGACCCGCAGTTCCCGTCGTGTCGACACACACGAGCCAACCGTCGAGTGCAACCAGCACCGGGAACCAGCCGTCCTTGTACCACCCCGTACCGAGTACCTCCGCGACCCCAGCCGCCGCCTCCAGGGTGAGCGCGGCGTGGTGTAGGACCGCGGCTTGACCGAGCGACGGCAGGTGCCAGACCCCGAACAGGCACGTGTCGTCGGACAGCGACGGTGCGCGCGAGGGGGTCGTCGGATCCACCTCGGCGCCGCCGTGCCAGCCGAACCAGGAGACCAGGTCGGGCAGTGCTGCGGCCCCGCACGTCTCGAGCTGCCTGGTCACCGCGCTCGACTCGGCACCGGACTGCCAGTGGCGCACCAACGGCGCGTGGAGGCGCAGGAGCTCCGCCTCCAGTGCCGCCAGTGCGACCTCGAGGTCGCTGTGCGAACTCATCCAGGCCCCCTCGAGGTGTTCACGGCGCCGTCGTGCTCGTAGACGTCCCACGTTGGTCCAGCCACTGCGCCGCCTCGCCGATCTTCACACGGCTGTCACACCTTGCTGCCGAGCTCAGCCGGGGCTGACGCCCGCCGCCTCGGCGAGGTCGACCCGGATCGCGTCGAGCCGCTGGGTCGCCACGATCCGCGCCGCGGCCAGGGCCTCGGCCGGCTCCTGGTCGTCGCCGACGTCGACGACCACCTCGAGGTAGCACTTCAGCTTGGGCTCGGTCCCGGACGGGCGCACGACGACGCGCGCGCCCTCGGCGAGGGTGAACCGCAGGCCGTCGGTCGGCGGCAGCGGGCCGCCCTGGCTCAGGTCGTCGACGCGCAGCACGCCCAGCCCGCCGAGCAGCTGCGGAGGCGCCGCTCGCAACCGGGTCATCGCCGCCTGGATCAGGGACAGGTCGCTGACCCGCACCGACAGCTGGTCGGTGGCGTGCACGCCGTGGACGAGGGCGATCTCGTCGAGCCGGTCCAGCAGGGTGCGCCCCTCCGCCGCGAGGGCAGCGGCCAGCTCGAGCACCAGCAGCAGCGCGCTGACGCCGTCCTTGTCGCGCACCAGCCCCGGCGCCACGCAGTAGCCCAGCGCCTCCTCGTAGCCGAAGGCCAGCCCCTCGACGCGCCCGATCCACTTGAAGCCGGTCAGCGTCTCCTCGTAGGGCTGCCCGGCCGCGGCGGCGAGCTTGCCGAGCAGGCTCGAGGAGACGATCGAGGCGGCGTAGGTGCCCGCGACGCCCTTGCGCAGCAGGTGGTCGCCGAGCAGCGCGCCGACCTCGTCGCCGCGCAGCATCCGCCAGCCGCCGTCGGCCGGGACACCGACCGCACACCGGTCGGCGTCGGGGTCGTTGGCGATGAGGACGTCGGCGTCCTGCTCGCGCGCCAGGTCCATCGCCAGGTCCATCGCCCCCGGCTCCTCGGGGTTGGGGAACGCCACGGTCGGGAAGTCGGGGTCCGGGTCGGCCTGCTGCGCGACGACCGCCGGCGCACCGAAGCCAGCGCGGCGGGCGACCTCGACGACGGTGTCCCCGCCGACGCCGTGCATCGGCGTGTAGACCCAGCTCAGCTCGCGCGGTCCCTTGCCGGGCAGTGCTGCCAGGGCGTCGAGGTAGGCCTCGCGGACCTCCTCGCCGAGCACCGTCCCGTGCGCGCCGCGCGGCACGTCCCCCACGCGACCCACGGCGGCGATCCGGCGTGCGATCTCCTCGTCGGCCGGCGGCACGATCTGGCTGCCGTCGCCGAGGTAGACCTTGTAGCCGTTGTCCTGCGGCGGGTTGTGGCTGGCGGTCACCATCACACCGGCCACGGACCCGAGGTGACGGATCGCGAACGCCAGCAGGGGGGTGGGCAGCGGCCGGGGGAGGAGCAGTGCCCGCATGCCCAGTCCGGTCACGACCTCGGCAGTGTCCCGGGCGAAGACCTCGGAGTTGTGCCGGGCGTCGTACCCGATGACGACGGAGTCCCCGGCGCCCGCTCCCTGGTCGCGGAGGTACGCCGCCAGCCCGGCGGCCGCGCGCGTGACGACCACGCGGTTCATGCGCATCGGGCCGGCGCCGAGGGCCCCGCGCAGCCCCGCGGTGCCGAACTCGAGGGTGCCGGAGAACCGGTCGGCGAGGTCGGCGGCTGCGGCCCGGTCGGTCGCGGCGCGGGACAGCAGGTCCTCGAGCTCGGCGCGGGTCTGCGGGTCGGGGTCCTGCGCGGCCCAGGCGCGGGCGCGGTCGAAGAGGTCGGGGTCCATGGCGCCGAGGTTAGTCAGCGCTTGCGCAGCTCGAACTGCGGCAGCTCCCGCTTGAATGCCGCGTCGCGGGCGATGCGGGTGTTGTTGTTCATCAGCAGCGCGATCTGCTCGGCGCGCTCCCGGGCGAACGTGCGGCGCGGGGAGGCGTGCCAGGTCGAGTTGAACAGCCGCTTGGCGGCGGCGAGGGAGTCGGGGGAGCGGGTGAGGAGCTTCTCGACCAGCTCGTCGGCCGCGGTCATCGGGTCGTCGGCGACCTCGGTGACCAGGCCGAGGGCCTTGGCGTCGGCGCCGGAGAGCTGGTCGCCGGTCATGGTGAGCAGCTTGGCGGTGTCGATGCCCACGACCTCGGCCAGGCTGCGGATCCCGGACATGTCGGGGATCAGCCCCCACTTGGACTCCATCACCGACCACTGCGCGTCGGGGGTGGAGATGCGGAAGTCCGCGCCCAGGGCGATCTGCACGCCACCGCCGTAGCAGTGGCCGCGCACGACCGCGACGACGGGCACCGGCACGCGGCGCCACACCCAGGCCGCCTCCTGGAAGGTGTTCGTGCCGCGGAGCAGGCTCGGCACGAAGGCGGTGGCGATGCCGCGCGGGTCGCGCATCACGCTGGCGAAGTCGAGGCCGGCGCTGAAGGACTCGCCCGCGCCGGTGAGGATCACCGCGCGCAGCGAGCGGTCCTTGGCCAGGCGCCGACCGGTCGCCGCGAGCTCGCGCAGCATCGGCAGCGTCAGCCCGTTGAGCTTGTCGGGTCGGTCGAGCCAGACCCGGGCGATGCCCTCGTCGTCGACGGTGCAGGTGACGTGGTGCGCGGACGTCGTGGTCATGGCGCCAGCCTAGCGCCGGTTACCGGCCGGTAACCGATCGCGGGGACCAGCGGATGCTCACAGGCCGGTCGACCGGCAGGGGCGGCGCCGCAGCGCGGCGACGTAGTCGGCCGGGGCGTCGGCGGCCTCGGCGGCGTCGGCGAGGACGCCGAGGTAGGAGGCCGAGGGCATGCCGCCCTCGTAGGCGGCGAGCACGTAGGTGTAGGCCAGCTGCTCACCGGAGAGCGCCGCGATGCGCACCTTGGTCTTGAGGTAGAGCCCGGTCGAGACCGACTGCAGCTCGTCGAGGGCGGCCACGTCGTCCTCGGAGACGTCGTAGAGCGCGACGAAGACCTGCTCCAGCGGGTCCTCGACGATCGTGGCCAGGGCGCCGTCCCAGCCGAACTCCTCGCCACCGAAGGTGATCCGCCACCCCAGCAGCCAGCCGGTGCCCTGGAGGGGCGAGTGGGGGCAGCGCGTGCTCATCGTGCGCGGGTCCATGTTCGGCCCGTACGCCGCGTAGAGGGTCACGCAGCGGAGCCTAACCGCACCCTCGGGCGGCTCCGGGCAGGGATGGAAGAATGCCGCGTGTGACTCACGTGGCGATCATCGGAGGCGGGCCCGGCGGCTACGAGGCGGCACTGGTGGCCGCGCAGCTGGAGGCCGAGGTGACCGTGGTGGACACCGACGGCATCGGCGGGTCCGCGGTCCTCACGGACTGCGTGCCGAGCAAGACCCTCATCGCGACCGCCGAGGTGATGACCCAGACCGAGGTCGCCGGCGAGCTCGGCATCACCTTCGGCGTGCAGCCGGACGGCAGTGCGGACCGCACCGCCGACGCCGCGGTCGACCTCGCCGCGGTCAACCACCGCGTGCTGGACCTCGCCGCCGCGCAGAGCGAGGACATCGCCAGCCGCCTGGAGCGCGAGGGCGTCACCCTGGTCAGGGGCCGCGGTCGCCTCGACGGTGCCGAGCGGGTCCTGGTCGAGACCGAGGACGGCGAGCGGGCGGTCGAGGCCGACGTGGTCCTCGTCGCCACGGGCGCCGCTCCCCGCACGCTCCCCTCGGCCCAGCCGGACGGCGAGCGGATCCTCACCTGGGAGCAGGTCTACGCGCTCGACGCGCTGCCCGAGCACCTGGTCGTCGTCGGGTCCGGCGTCACCGGGGCGGAGTTCGCCGGCGCCTACAACGCCCTGGGCGCCGAGGTCACGCTGGTCAGCAGCCGCGACCGGGTGCTTCCCGGCGAGGACGCCGACGCGGCCGAGGTGCTCGAGCAGGTCTTCAACCGCCGTGGCATGAACGTCCTCGGCAAGTCCCGCATGGCCGGCGTCGAGCGCACGGGCGACGGGGTCCTGGTCTCCCTCGAGGACGGGCGCACGGTCGAGGGCAGCCACTGCCTGCTGGCGCTCGGCTCGGTGCCCAACACCTCCGGGCTCGGCCTCGAGGAGGCCGGGGTCCGGCTCGACGACGGCGGCTTCGTCGAGGTGGACCGCGTCTCGCGCACCCACGCCCGCGGGGTGTACGCAGCCGGGGACTGCACCGGTGTGCTCATGCTGGCCTCGGTGGCGGCCATGCAGGGCCGCATCGCGATGTGGCACGCCCTGGGCGACGCGGTCGCGCCGCTCGACCTCAGGTCGGTGTCCTCCAACGTCTTCACCGCCCCCGAGATCGCCACGGTCGGCTGGTCGCAGCGGGCGGTCGACGCCGGGGAGATCGAGGCCGAGGCCGTCACCCTCCCGCTCGCCACGAACGCCCGCGCCAAGATGCAGGGCGTCCAGGACGGCTTCGTCAAGCTGTTCGCCCGCCCGGGCACAGGCATCGTCGTCGGCGGGGTCGTCGTCGCTCCTCGGGCGAGCGAGCTGATCCACGCCATCTCGATCGCGGTCGGGCAGAACCTCACCGTCGACCAGATGGCCGGTGTGTTCACCGTCTACCCCTCGATGAGCGGGTCGGTCGCCGAGGCCGCCCGCCGCCTGCACCGCCGCTGAGCCCCCTGAGCGAGGGGCAGAACGGGCGTTCCGGTGGTGACAGGTGTGACCGGAGTGCACACTTGACGTGACACCCCCTCCACCCCTCGGGAGCCTTGCCATGCGTCGCCTTGCCGTCACCGTCCTCGCCACGCTCTCCGCGGTGACCACGACGTTGGCGGTCACCGGATCGGAGAGCCCGGCGCACGCCTCGGTGACCACCAGGCAGGTCTACCGGGTGCCCGACTCCGGGGTCTTCACGGTGCGTGGGCACGGCTGGGGCCACGGCCACGGGATGAGCCAGTACGGCGCCCAGGGCGCTGCGCTGCAGGGCCTCACCGCCCAGAAGATCCTGAGGTTCTACTACCCGGGCACCAAGCGGACCGTGGTGGAGGACGGCACCATCCGGGTGCTGATCACCGGTGACACCACCGACCCGGTCGCGGTCAGGCCGCGCAGCGGACTGGCCGTGCGCGACCTGGGGACCGACGACACGACGTACACCCTGCCGACGGATCTCGGCGCCCGGCGCTGGCGGCTGCTCGCCGCGACCGCGACGACCGACCGCGTGCAGTACTACGACGGCTCGCGATGGAGGCGGTGGAGCCCGGGTGGCGCGCCCACGCTGGTCGGCACGGGCGAGCTGTTCTCGCCCGACGGGCCGGTCACGCTCTACACCCCCGCCGGCCCGATGACCTACCGCGGCGCCCTGCGCTCGACGGCGCCGGCGGCCGGGTCGACCGCCCGCGACACGGTCAACGTGCTCGGGCTGGACGACTACGTCAAGGGCGTCATCCCCGCCGAGATGCCGGCCTCGTGGCACCGCTACGCCGTCCGCTCGCAGGCGGTCGCGGCCCGCACCTACGCGATGTTCGACCGTGAGGCGCACCCCGACCGCTACTACGACACCTGCGACACCACGCAGTGCCAGGTCTACCGCGGCGTCTCCGCCGAGGACCCGCGCAGCAACGCCGCCGCCGACTTCACCGCGGGGCAGATCCGGACCTACCAGGGCAAGGCGGCCTTCACGCAGTTCTCCTCCTCCAACGGCGGGTGGACCAGCGCCGGGTCGTCGACCACGCCCTACCTGGGTCACTTCGCCGACCCCTACGACCGGTGGTCGGGCAACGCCAACCGTGACTGGACGGTCAAGCTGTCCGCCCGGACGATCAGCAACGCCTACCCGGCGATCGGGAGGCTGCTGCGGGTGCGGGTGACGCAGCGGGAGGGCGGCGGCGACTGGCAGGGCCGGGTCGAGCGGATGGTGCTCGTCGGCAGCAAGGCCAGGCGGACCATCACCGGCGACGAGTTCCGCTACCGGTTCGGGCTCAAGTCGACCTGGTTCCGGCTCTAGGTCGGACCCGTCTCGATGAGCCGTTCCCGCACCCGCGGCGCCGTCCTGGCCGCCGCGGCCGCCCTCGCCGCCCTGCTGACCGCCTGTGGCACCGCCGTGCCGCCCGACGAGGGCGCGACCGACCGCCCCGGCGCGGTCGGGGCCGCCCGTCGTGCCGGAGCCGTCCGCGTCGTCGCCGTGGGCGACATCGCCTGCGCGCCGGGCAGCCGCGTCACCGCGAGCACTTGCAGGCAGGGCGCCACCGCGAGGCTCGCGGCGAGCCTCTCGCCCTACCGGGCGCTGGTGCTCGGCGACCTGCAGTACCAGTCCGGTCGTCTCGCCGCCTTCCAGACCTCCTACGACCCCACGTGGGGGCGGTTGAGGTCGGTGACCCTGCCGGTCCCGGGCAACCACGAGTACGTCGCCAGGGGTGCGGCGGGCTACTACACCTACTTCGCCGACCGCCAGCCCGGGCCGCCCGGGTGGTACGCCCGCAACCTCGGCACGTGGCGCGCCTACTTCCTCAACAGCAACTGCGGGGAGGTGGACTGCGCCGCGGAGGCCGGCTGGCTCGCACACGACCTGTCCGCCCACCCCCGCAGGTGCTCGCTCGTGGTCACCCACCACCCGCGCTGGTCCAGCGGCGAGCACGGCAACAACCCCGCCGTCGCGCGCTTCTACCGCGTCGCCTACCGCCACCACGTGGAGCTGATCCTCTCGGGGCACGACCACCACTACGAGCGGTTCGTGCCCAAGCGGCCCGACGGCACCCGGGCCAGGCGTGGCGTCGTCCAGTTCGTGTCCGGCACCGGTGGCAAGTCGTTCTACCCGGCCAACCACGTCGTACGCGGGTCGGCCCACCGCGTCTCCCGGCACTTCGGCGTCCTGCAGCTCACGCTCGGCTCGGGCCGCTACGCCTGGGCCTGGAAGGGCATCGGCGGCGCCACGCGCGACGCGGGCTCGCGCAGCTGCACCTGAGCCTCGTACCGACGATCGGGCCGACCGGGACCTCGCCCACGACCTGAGGTGGCGCAGTGGGCCGTGCCTACCGTCAGTCGTCTTCCGCAACAGGCGACTTCGTCTCCACAGGGCGTCGAAGGTATGTTCGATTGGCGTCGTCTTGAGGTAGAATGGGCGCATGTCCACCGATCTCCGTGACGTCTCTCCCGCCGGCCTGTTGGCCGCGGCGGGTGACGCGGTGCGGGCGCGTCGGTTGGCGGAGGTGGTCGACCTGGAGGTGGTGGCGCAGTGGGCGGCGGTCCATGGCGCGGACCCGTTGGAGGGGCTGACGCCGCGGGAGCAGGCGCATGCGCGGCGGATCGGCAAGGTGCTGCGTCAGGTCGGCGGGGAGGGCACGCCGGGGGTGCAGGACTTCTGCCTGGGTGAGATCGCGCTGGCCCGCGGCACCGGTCACGGTCGCGACCCGCCACGCGATGGCCGACGTGCTCGACCTGGTCCACCGCCTGCCGGCCACCTGGGCGGTGTGCCGGTCGGGGCAGGCCGAGGTGTGGGTGGCCCGCAAGGTCGCCAAGCTCTCCCGCGAGCTCCCGCTGGACCGGGTCTGGGTCGTCGACCAGGCCATCGCCCGGATGATCGCGACCGAGTCCGCGTCCCGGGTCCTCGACGTGGCCGAGGCCAAGGTCGCCGAGGCCGACCCCGCCCGGCACGAGCAACGGGCCGAGGACGCCGCCGAGCGACGGTTCGCCGCGGTCGGGCAGTGCGACGAGGACGGCCTGCGCATGGTCGTCGCGCGGGTCACCGCCGGCGATGCTGCCGGCATCGACGCGGTCCTGGCCCGGGTGGCCGAGGAGCTGCTGACCAGCCACCCCGACGCCACCCTCGACGAGCGCCGCTCGATGGCGATGGGCTACTTCGGGCGCCTCGGCGAGCTGTTCGCGCTGCTGCTGCGCGGCGTCGACCCCGCCACCGACCCCGCCACCGACCTGCCCCGTGCCCTCGCGCTGCCCGCCGACGTGCTCGCCGCTGCTGCGCGACCCAGCGGTGGCCGGGCGGATCGCCCCGCAGGCCGTGCTCTACCTCCACCTGCACGAGGCCACCCTCCTCGGCGCCGACGGCGTCGCCCGGGTCGAGGGCCTCGGGCCGCACACCCTGTCCCAGCTGCAGGTGCTGCTGGCCCGGACCAACGTGGTGGTCAAGCCGGTGATCGACCTGGCCGACCGGGTCCGCACCACCGCCTACGAGCACCCCGAAGCGGTCAAGGAACGCGTGCACCTGGTCACCGGCGGGGACTACTGGCCCTACGCCGTGGCCACCGGCCGCGAGGTGGACTACGACCACCCCACCCCCTACCGGCCCGGCGCCCCACCGGAGGATCCACCGCAGACCGGCACCCACAACTCCGGCCCGCTCGGCCGACGACACCATCGCTGGAAGACCCACGCCGGCTACCGCGCGCGTCAGTGCGGGCACGGCCGCTACGTCTGGCTCACCCCCCACGGCCTGGCATACCTGGTCGACCACCGCGGCACCCGACCGATCGACCCCGACCACGCCCGCCTCATGCTCACGGTCTCCGAACGCCTCGAGCACCACTTCCCCGACCAACCCACCCGGGTCGAACTCATCTGCGACGACAGATGACGAGGCGAGGCATCGTGCCCATTCGACCCAGCATGTGGGTCAGATGAGCACGGTGCTTCCGCGTCCGGACCTGCCGAGTGTCGAGGGTGCCGAACCGGCTCAGCTCCTTCTCCTCCAGGACGCGGCTCAGCGGGCGCGCGGCGGCAACCGGTGCAGCTCGACGCCGCCGAGCACACCGTCCGCGACCCGGCAGGTCATGTAGGTGCAGTGCGGCTGGCGACGACGGTCGGTCGGCGAGCCGGGGTTGAGCAGGCGTAGCCCCGACTCGGTCGTGGTGTCCCACGGGATGTGGCTGTGGCCGAAGACCAGGACGTCGGCGTCGGCGTACTCCTCCTGGCAACGCCGCTCGCGTCCCTTGGCGTCGCCGGTCTCGTGCACGACGGCGAGGCGTACGCCGGCCAGCTCGACCCGGGCGACCTCGGGCAGCCGGGCTCGGAGCTCGGCCCCGTCGTTGTTGCCGAAGACCCCGACGAGCCGGCGCGAGCGCTCCTCGAGCTCGTCGAGCAGCCGGGCCTCCACCCAGTCGCCGGCGTGGACGACCACGTCGGCGGCCTCGATCGCGTCCCACACCTGGGCAGGCAGGTCCTTGGCCCGCTTGGGCAGGTGGGTGTCGGCCAGGAGGAGGAGATCCACCAGGCCGCTCAGGCGTCCTTGAGCTCGCAGATGACCGCGCCCGACGTCACGGTCTCGCCGACCTGGGCGTTGAGGCTGGTGACGGTGCCGGACTTGTGGGCCTTGAGCGGCTGCTCCATCTTCATCGCCTCGATCACGACGACGGTGTCGCCCTCGCCGATCTCCTGGCCCTCCTCGACCGCGACCTTGACGATCGTGCCCTGCATCGGCGAGGTGACCGAGTCGCCCGAGGCGGCCGAGCCGGAGGACTTGCCGCCCTTGCGCTTCGGCTTCTTGGCGCCACCACCGCCGCCGGGGGCGGCAACGGCGAACTCTGCCGGCAGCACGACGTCCAGACGGCGGCCGCCGACCTCGACGGTGATGGTCTGGCGCTCACCGGCCTCCTCGGACTCCGCCGAGCCGCCGGAGTAGGGCGCGATGTCGTTGTCGAAGTCGGTCTCGATCCACTGGGTGTAGACCTCGAACCTCTCACCATCGCCGATGAAGGCGGGGTCCGAGACCACCTTGCGGTGGAAGGGGATCACGGTCGGCATGCCGTCGACGACGAACTCGTCGAGCGCGCGACGCGAGCGCTCCAGCGCGTGGTTGCGGTCGCGGCCGGTGACGATCAGCTTGGCGATCAACGAGTCGAAGGCGCCGGGGACGGTCTCGCCCTCGTTGTAGCCGCCGTCGAGGCGCACGCCCGGGCCGGACGGCGGGAGGTAGGAGGTCAGGGTGCCGGGGGCGGGCATGAAGTTGGTGCCGGCGTCCTCGGCGTTGATCCGGAACTCGATCGAGTGGCCGGTGATCTCGGGGTCGCCGTAGCCGAGCTCCTCGCCCGCGGCGATGCGGAACATCTCCCGCACCAGGTCCAGCCCGGTGACCTCCTCGGACACGCAGTGCTCGACCTGCAGGCGGGTGTTGACCTCGAGGAAGGAGATCGTGCCGTCCTGCGCGACCAGGAACTCGCAGGTGCCGGCGCCGACGTAGCCCGCCTCGCGCAGGATCGCCTTGGAGGACTCGTAGAGCCGGGTGAGCTGCTCCTCGGAGAGGAAGGGGGCGGGGGCCTCCTCGACCAGCTTCTGGTTGCGGCGCTGCAGCGAGCAGTCGCGGGTCGAGACCACCACGACGTTGCCGTGCTTGTCGGCCAGGCACTGGGTCTCGACGTGGCGCGGCTTGTCCAGGAACTTCTCCACCAGGCACTCGCCGCGGCCGAACGCGCCGACCGCCTCGCGCACCGCGGCCTCGAACTGGTCGGGGATCTCCTCGATCGTGCGGGCGACCTTGAGGCCGCGGCCGCCGCCGCCGTAGACCGCCTTGATCGCGACGGGCAGGCCGTACTCCTCGGCGAAGGCGATGATCTCGTCGGCGTCCTCGACCGGGTCCTTGGTGCCCGGGGCCAGCGGGGCCTTGGCGCGCTCGGCGATGTGCTTGGCCTTGGCCTTGTCGCCCAGCGCGTCGATCGCGTCCGGGGTGGGGCCGATCCAGGTCAGCCCGGCGTCGATGACGGCCTGGGCGAAGTTGGCGTTCTCGGCGAGGAAGCCGTAGCCGGGGTGCACCGAGTCGGCGCCGGACTTCTTCGCGACCTCGATGATCTTCTCGATCGAGAGGTAGGAGTCGCCCGGGGTCGAGCCGCCGAGGCTGTAGGCCTCGTCGGCGACCCGCACGTGGAGGGCGTCGCGGTCGGGCTCGGCGTACACCGCGACCGAGCCGATGCCGGCGTCCTTGCAGGCGCGGATCACTCGCACCGCGATCTCACCGCGGTTGGCGATGAGGACCTTCTGCAGGGGCTTGATGTCGGGCACGCGATCCACTCCTGTTTGGCTGTCCGGACGACCGGGCGGGCGGGCCGTAGCCCGTTCGGGAGTCTAGGGGTAGGACGTCGCGCCCGGACACAGGGCAGCGCGCCCCGTGGACGTGGGACTCCTCACGGCCCCACGTCACGCCGGTCGAAGCGCGCCACGCCGAGGACCAGCAGGGCAGTGGCCACGGCGAGGAGGCCGAGCACCTGGCCGGCGTCGAAGGAGGTGGCCGGCAGCTGCGGGACGTGGGAGTACGGCGAGAGGTCGACCACCGCGTCCGGCAGCCGGAGCAGCTCCCCGAGCTCGCTGAAGACGACCGAGGCCCCCAGGACCGCCCAGCACGCCAGGAACCAGGACGAGCGCACTGCGTAGAGGACGACGCCGACCCCGAGCACCGTCCAGACCGCGGGCAGGCGCACCCAGGCGCCGGTGAGGTCGGGCCACACCACGCCGGGGTCGCCGGCACCGATCGCGTGGGCCAGCCCGAGGCACAGCCCGATGACGGTGAGGAGGAGGGCAGAGCCGGCCACGGCGACGAGGAGGTGACCGGCCAGCCAGTGACGCCGGGGGACCGGGGTGGCGAGCAGGTCCTCGAGGCGGCCGGCCGACTCCTCGCCGTGCGCCCGGCCGGCTGCGCTGAGCGCGTAGCCGGTGACGGCGACCGCCAGGAAGCTGAGCTCGGCGGAGACGAACGCGTCCTCCAGGAGTCCCGTGCCGCCCATCCGCTCGATCATCGCGCGGACGTCGGCGGTGTCGAGGAGGTCGCCGAGGTTGGTGACCACGCTCCCGACCACGAACGCCAGCAGGCCCAGCCCGACGCTCCAGGCGAGCAGCGACATCCGCTGCAGCCGCCACGCGAGCGCGGTCGCCGTCGCCAGGGACCCCCGCGCCGGACCCGGCCGGTCCGCGAGGACACCGGCACCGAGGTCGCGGCGTGACTCGATCGTCACCGCGACCGCGACCGCGGCGGCCGCCAGCAGCAGGTGCAGCAGCATCGGCCACCACCGGTCCCCGGTGAAGGGCCGGGTCTCCTGCGCCCAGCCCACGGGGCTCAGCCAGGTCAGCCAGGACTGGCCGGTCACGTCGGCGACGGCCCGGACGACGTAGGCGACCACGAGCGCGACCACGGCGAAGCCGCGAGCGGCCCGCGCCCCGGTGGTCAGCTGCGCGGCGACGGCCGCGAGGCCCGAGAAGGCGATCCCGGTGGCCGCCCACTCGGCGCCCATGGTCAGCGAGCCCAGCGCCCCGGCGCCGGAGGCCGCGGCAGCCGCGGCGGACAGCGCCCCGACGAGCAGGGAGAACACGCAGCCGACGGCGACCGCTGCGGCCAGCGGCGCGTGCCGGGCGACCTCGCCGGCCGAGACCAGCTCGCGCCTGCCCAGCTCCTCGTCGGCCCGGGAGTGCCGGATGACCAGGAGGGCGGCGACCAGCGAGACGATCGCGGCGTTGAGGACGATGAGCTTGACGAAGGCGATCGCGGCGGTCGAGGTGACGTCGTTGATCGGGCCGTAGAGGGCGACCAGGGCGGGCGCGGCGTTGACCGTGCGAGCACCCGCCACCCGCTCGGCCGGCGTGCCGTAGAGCGAGACCGTCGCGCCGTAGGACGAGGCGGAGATCGCCACGAAGTAGAGGGTCCAGAGGGGGATGATCACCCGGTCGCGGCGCAGCGCCATGCGGAGCAGAGGCCCGGTGCCCTTGAGCGACTCGTGCATCAGCTCGACACCCCGGCCGGCTCGTCCGGCGACACCGGCCGTGCCGCTCCGTCCGCCTCCCCACCACGGTCGTAGTGCCGCAGGAAGAGCTGTTCCAGGGTGGGCGGCCGGCACTCGAGCGACTCGATCCCGGCGGGCGCGAGCCGGGCCAGGAACGGGCTCAGCGCCGTGGCCGCGACCTGGGCGTGCACGCGCCGCCCGTCGGCTCGCAGGTCGTGGACACCCGCGATGCCGTCCAGGGCGGGCACCGGGTCGCGCAGGACCGCGTCGACCGTGGTCTCGGTCAGGTGGCGCAGCTCGGCCAGCGTCCCGGTCTCGACGGTCCGGCCCTGGCGGATGATGCTCACCCGGTCGCACAGCGCCTCGACCTCGGACAGGATGTGGCTGCTCAGCAGCACGGTGCGGCCGCGCTCGCGCTCCTCGCGGACGACCTCGCGGAAGGTCTCCTCCATCAGCGGGTCGAGCCCGCTGGTCGGCTCGTCGAGCACGAGGAGCTCCACGTCGCTGGACAGTGCCGCGACGAGGGCGACCTTCTGCCGGTTGCCCTTGGAGTAGGCGCGGCCCTTCTTGGTGGGGTCGAGGTCGAAGCGCTCCAGCAGCGCGTCCCGGCGCGCCTGGTCGAGGCTGCCGCGCATCCGGGTGAGCAGGTCGATCACCTCGCCGCCGGAGAGCTGGGGCCAGAGGTTGACGTCGCCGGGCACGTAGGCGAGCCGCCGGTGCAGGGCGGTCGCGTCGCGCCACGGGTCCCCGCCGAGCAGGCGGACCTCGCCCGCCGTCGCGCGCAGCAGACCGAGCAGGACGCGGATCGTCGTGGACTTGCCGCTGCCGTTGGGGCCGAGGAAGCCGTGCACCTCACCGGCCCGCACGGTCAGGTCGAGCCCGTCGAGCGCGCGGAACGAGCCGAACCGCTTGACCAGACCCCTGACCTCGATCACCGGCGACGACGTCCCCATGGCTGGGACGGTACTCCAGGCAAGGGCTGCCAAGATGGGACTCATGGCTTCTTCCTCCGTGACCTCCACCGCGTTCGAGCTCTCGGCCGAGCACGAGGCCTTCCGGGCCAGCGTGCGTGACTTCGCCGAGCAGGAGGTGGCGCCTCACGTCGCGGAGTGGGACAAGCTGCACCACTTCCCGAGCGACCTGGTGCGCAAGATGGGCGACCTCGGCCTGTTCGGCCTCACCGCGCCGGAGGAGTACGGCGGCGCCGGTGACGACGGCGACTTCACCAGCCTGTGCGTGGCGATCGAGGAGCTCGGCCGGGTCGACCAGTCCGTCGGGATCACCCTCGAGGCCGCGGTGGGGCTCGGCATCAACCCGATCCAGACCTACGGCACGCGGGAGCAGCAGGAGCGCTGGTTGCCCGACCTGGTCGCGGGCCGCGCGATCGCGGGCTTCGGTCTGACCGAGCCGGGTGCCGGGTCGGACGCCGGCGCCACGCGGACGCGGGCCGAGCTCGTCGACGGCGAGTGGGTGGTCAACGGCGCCAAGCAGTTCATCACCAACTCCGGCGCGGACATCACCTCCTGCGTGGCGGTCACCGCCCGCACCGGCACCCGCGAGAACGGGTCACCTGAGATCAGCGCGATCATCCTGCCGTCGGGCACGCCGGGGTTCGTCGCGGAGCCGCCGTACGACAAGCTCGGCTGGCACATCTCCGACACCCACGCGCTGACCTTCACCGACGTGCGCGTGCCGGCCGACCACCTGCTGGGTGAGCGCGGTCGTGGCTACGCGCAGTTCCTCGCCACCCTCGACGACGGCCGCGTCGCGATCGCCGCCCTGGCGGTCGGCTGCATCCAGGCCTGTCTCGACCTGGCGGTGCAGTACGCCGGCGAGCGCACCACGATGGGTGGCCCGATCGGCCGCAAGCAGGGCGTGGCGTTCCAGATCGCCGACCTCGAGGTGATGCTGCAGGCCTCCCGGATGCTGACCTACCGCGCGGCGGCGATGAAGGACGCCGGGCGTCACACCGGCACCCACGTGAAGGCGTTCAAGCAGGCGGCGTCGGTGGCCAAGCTCTACGCCACGGAGTCCGCGGTGACCGCGACCCGGATCGCCACCCAGGTCTTCGGCGGCTACGGCTTCATGGAGGAGTACCCGGTCGCGCGGTTCTACCGCGACGCCAAGATCCTCGAGATCGGCGAGGGCACCTCGGAGGTGCAGCGCATGCTCATCGCGCGGGGGCTCGGCCTGCCGGTGGAGTGATGGCGCCGGTCCCCGGACCGTCGAAGCACACCAGTCCCAGCAGCCGGCGTTCGCCGGTCAGGCCGATCGTCCGCAGCTCGTGCTGCTGTCGCCGTGCCGACTCCCTGACGCACACCAGGCTGACGTCGAGGGCCTCCAGCGAGCGCGCCAGCACCCGCGGGACGGGGTCGCGCACGAGCGGGTCGATGAAGCGACGAAGCGCGAAGCGCGCGTCGCGGTCGGCCTGGGGCTCCTGCACGAACTTGACGTAGTAGTCACGCGGGACCGCGGCCACCACGCGGGTGGTGCTGATCGCCAGCGCCCTGGACTCGCCCGGGGGCAGCACGACCGGGCCGGGACCGGGGTGCTCGGCGATGACGGCGTCGGCGTGCGCGCGCTGGTCCGCCCTGATCTTCCAGGTGGGCGACGAGGCCAGGGTGGCGTGTGCCGCGGAGGACCAGACCGGGGTGCCGGTGCCGGCGAGCAGGGCCAGGACGGCTCCTGCGGCCGCGATGCCCACGCCCCAGGAGGCGGCGCGGCTCGGCAGCCGCGCCGCCGCCGCGGCCGGCAGCGGCACGGTCACCAGCAGCCCCGCCAGGACGGGCAGGGGGGCGGTGAGCAGCAGGCGCACCGCGATGGGCCCGGTGCCGGTGAGCGCGTCGAGCAGGTCGAACAGCCCGGGGACCAGCACGGCGAGGGTCAGCAGGCTGCCGACCGCGGCCAGCAGTCGCCCCGGCCGGTCCCACACCAGCAGGGGACCGACCAGCAGGGCGAGGCCGAGCAGCGCCACCACCGCGCGGTCCTCGCCGAGCACCCGGGCCCACGCCTCGGCGGGAGCGGCGACGTAGTTGACCTCCGCGACCGGCTCCGTGCCGGCCAGGACGGTGGCCAGCCCGGTGAGCAGGGGAGCGGCCAGCAGGGCGAGAGCGCCCAGCCCGACGGGGCGGCGCGCGCCGGGGAGGAGGAGCGCAGTCAGGAGGCCGGCGCCGGCCAGCACCCCGGCGAACACCGGTGCGGTGACGGTCAGCCCGCACCAGGCGGTGCCGAGCACCGCGAGCATGGCGACCGGCCACGCCGGCGGCGCGCCGCGGGCCAGGCTGGTCAGGTGCGCCCAGACCAGGGGCGTCACCAGCAGGAGCACCACGACCTTGCCCTGCCACTCCCGGGCGTAGCCGAACTCGCCGAGCAGCCCGCTGCCGGCGAACAGCGGCACCGCGACCGCCACGACGAGCGCGAGCACCGCCCGGCGGGTGGCCCACGAGCGGACCAGCCGCCAGGTGCTCCACACCGAGAGCGCGGCGAGCAGCGGGTTGGCGACCAGGTAGGCCAGGCCGGCGGCCGACACGCCGAACAGGCGCGCGAGCGAGCCGTAGGCCTCCTCGAGCGCGGCGATCGGGAGGCCGGCGCCGTAGGTGGCGGGGAACGTCTGCGGGCCGAACATGGTGTCGCGGTCGGGGAAGGTGCCCTGCTCGGCGACCCACGCCGCGCGGTTGAGGTAGTAGACGTCGTCCTGGGACGGGTTGAGCACGAAGAGCACGAACACCCCGACCCCGACCGCGACCAGCAGCGCGACGACGTGCGGCCAGACCGCGGCGGCGGCCGGGACCGCCCCCGGGACCGCCTCGTCCGGCGGAGCGTCCTGCGGTGGTCGGGCACGCCTGGTCCACACCACGACGGACGCCGCCGCGAGCAGCAGCGCCAGCGCCCAGGAGACGGTGAACCCCGCCGCACCGGCGACCGCGCAGCCGACCGCTGCGACCGCGGACAGGACCACGAAGACGGTCGCCGCCACAGGGTTCTCCGGGCGCGTCCTCCCGGCTCCTGCCTCGGCCGGCGGGCCGCCGGCGCGCCACCCCCACCACGCCGCGCCGACCATCACCGGCGCGGCGACCATCAGCCACAGCAGCCCGGTGGTGCGCACCCCCCAGCCGACCTCGGCCCCGAGCAGGTGGACGCCGGTGAAGACGGCGAACCCGACGAGCAGCACCTCGACGGCGAGGTCGACCGCGCGCACCCAACGGGGGTCGGGGGTGGGGGAGGGCACGACCCGAAGACTAGGAGAGGGCGCGGACGGTTCAGCCGACGCCGTGCCGCTCGCTCCACAGGTCGGTCCAGACGTGCCCCAGCTCGAGGCACAGCTCGCGCAGCAGGGGCAGCCCGATGCCCACGACCGTGTGCGGGTCTCCGTCCACGCCGCTCACGAACGCCCCGCCCAGGCCGTCGAGGGTGAACGCCCCGGCGACCCGCAGCGGCTCTCCGGTGGCGACGTAGGCCGCCACCTCCTCGTCGCTCACGTCGGCGAAGCGGACCACCGTGCGGGCACTGCGGGCGGCCTCGCGGCGTACGCCCTCGCGCACCTCGACCAGGCAGTGGCCGGTGTGCAACGTCCCGGACCGGCCGCGCATGCGGCGCCACCGGGCGAGGGCCTCCTCGGCGGTCGCAGGCTTGCCGTGGATCTCCCCGTCGAGCTCGAGGACCGAGTCGCAGCCGACGACCAGCACCGTGCCGGTCCACCCCTCGCCGGCACCGTCGAGCCGGTCGACCACGACCTCGGCCTTGAGCCGGGCGAGCCCGAGCGAGAGCTCGGCGGGGTCGGTCACGTGGTCCAGCACGCTCTCGTCCACCCCGGACACGACCACCTCCGGGTCGAGGCCGGCGCTGCGGAGCGTGGCGAGGCGGGCGGGGGACTGGGAGGCCAGGACCAGGCGCGGGGCGTCACGGGGAGTGGGCACGCGGTGGAGTATGCCGCTGGTGGTCCGGGGCTACGGTGAAGAGATGTCGCGTCGCGGACGCTGGGGCCTGGTCGCTGCAGGCGTCATGCTGCTGCTGGCCGCCCCTCTCGTCATCCGCGCGTGGCCCGTGCCGTCCTCGAGGCTGACGGCGGTGGACGTCGTCGAGCGCGTCCGGAGCGCCCGCACCCTCGCCTGGTCCGGGATGGTCGCGACCGAGGGCGACATCGGGATCCCGACGCGTGGGTCGCTGTCCGGGGTCGCCGAGCTCCTCGGACGCGACACCACGCTGCGTGTGTGGTGGCAGGACCCCCGCACCTGGCGGGTGGCCACCCTGCGCCCCACCGGCGAGACCGACCTGGTCCACCGCGGGGACGCGATGCTGCGCTGGGTCTACGAGTCGCGGCAGGTCACGCGCGTGCCCGACCGGCCGGTCCGGCTGCCCCGCACCTCCGACCTCCTCCCACCGGTCCTTGCCGACCGGGTGCTCGACGATGTCCGGCCCTCCGAGCTGACCCGCCTGCCGACGCGCCGGGTCGCCGGCCGCACGACGGTCGGCGTACGCCTCTCGCCCGAGTCCTCGCAGAGCACCGTCGACCACGTCGACGTGTGGGTGGACCAGGACAGCGGGCTGCCACTGCGGGTCGAGGTGTACGCCGACCAGGAGTCGCCCGCGCTCGTGTCCACGTTCGTGGAGCTCGAGCTCGGGGAGCCGGAGCCCGGGCTGCTGCGGTTCGTCCCGCCGCCGGGGACGCGGGTCCGGGAGGACTACACCGACTCCCGGGCGGTGGACGTGGCGACCGCCGCCGACCGCTACTCCGACCGGGTCGCGCCCGACGAGGTCGCGGGGCTGCAGCGCATCCGGAAGGGGCTCGGACCGGTCGGTGTCTACGGCCGCGGCCCGACCCTGGTGCTGGCGCTGCCACTGATCGGTCGCGACGCCGAGGAGCTGCGCCGCGCGATGCGCCTGCGCGGCTCGTGCCTCGCCGAGGGCGACGGGGTGACCTCGGGCCCGGTGTCGCTGTTCCTCACCCGCCGTCGGTTCGCCGACCAGTGGCTGCTGATGGGCACCGTGACCCTCGAGGCCATGGCGCGGACCGCGCCCCGGCTGCCGGCGGGCGTGGGCGACCAGCTCGCCGGTCAGCCGACGAGCACGGAGCCGTGCCCGTGAGCGAGCGGAGCGAAGGCGGTGGAAGCGTGATCCGGACCCGGGGGCTCACCAAGGGCTTCGGCGGCGTCGTCGCGGTGGACGACCTCGACCTCGACGTCCGCGCCGGCGACGTCTACGGCTTCCTCGGCGCCAACGGGTCCGGCAAGACCACGACGGTGCGGATGGTCCTCGGCCTCGTGCTGGCCACCTCGGGGACGGTCGAGCTGCTGGGGGAGCCGATGCCCCGCCGCGCGGCCCGGGTGCTGCCGCGGGTGGGCGCCCTGGTGGAAGGGCCGGCGGCGTACCCCCACCTGTCCGGGCGCGCCAACCTCGCCCTCTTCGACGCGATGGGCCCGGGCGAGGGCGGCCGAAGGGCCCGGCGGGCGCGCGTCGGCGAGGCGCTGGAGCGGGTCGGGCTCGCCAACGCCGCCGACCGGAAGGTCCGCGGCTACTCCCTCGGGATGCGCCAGCGGCTCGGTCTCGCGGGCGCGCTGCTGCGGTCGCCCGACCTGCTGGTGCTGGACGAGCCGACCAACGGCCTCGACCCGCAGGGCATCCGGGAGGTGCGGGACCTGCTGCTCGAGCTCAACCGCGGCGGCACGACGGTGTTCGTCTCCAGCCACCTGCTGTCCGAGGTGGAACAGCTGTGCACCCGGGTCGGTGTGCTGGACCGCGGTCGCCTGGTCGTGCAGGACGACCTGGCCGCGCTGACCCGGCCCACCGGCCGGACGGTCCTGGAGACCGTCGACCCCGACGCCGCGCTGGTCGTCCTCGACGGTCGGGTGGAGGAGGTCGACGGCCACCGGCTCGTGGTCCGCGGCGCCGACCCGGCGGCCCTCAACGCCCTGCTGGTCGCGGCCGGCGTGCCGGTCCACGGCGTCGCCCCCGAGCGGCGCGGTCTCGAGCAGGTCGTCCTGGAGGCCACCAGCGGGAGCGGGGACGTCCGGTGATCCGCGTCGAGCTGGTCAAGCTGCTGCTCCGCCCACGGACGTGGGTGACGATCGCGCTGCTCAACGCGCTGCCGACCCTGGTGGCGGTGCTCCTCGCCGTCACCGACCTCGCTCCACAGCCGGGCGACGGGCCCGCGTTCCTGGCGGCGGTCCTCAGCGACGGCACGTTGTTCCCGCTCGCGGCCCTCGCGATCGTCCTGCCGCTGCTGATGCCGGTCGCGGTCGCCCTGCACGCGGGCGAGAGCGTCGCGGGGGAGGCCGTGACCGGCACGCTGCGCTACGTCCTGGTCCGCCCCGTCGGCCGCACCCGGCTGCTGGTCGCCAAGCTCGTCGGCATCATGGCGTTCGTCCTGCTCGCGGTCGTGGTCGTCGCCGCGGTCGGCTACGTCGTCGGCGTGCTCCTGCTCGGCAACGGCAGCGCCGACGGCACGGTCGCCAGCGTCTCCGGCAGCACGCTGTCGTCCACCGAGCTGGTCGAGCGGACCCTGCTGTCGATCGTCTACGTGGCTCTGTCGATGCTCGGGGTCGCCGCCCTCGCGCTGCTGCTGTCGACGCTGAGCGACTCGCCGCTGGCGGCGGCGATGGGGGCGCTGGCCTTCCTCGTCGGGTCCACCCTCCTGCTCACGCTCGACGCGGCCCGCGCGTTGCACCCCTACCTGCCCACGCGCTACTGGCTCTCGTTCGTCGACCTCTTCCGCGACCCGATCCTGTGGAGCGGCGTGGTCCGCGGCGTGGCGCTGCAGGGCACCTACGTCGCGGTCTTCCTGGCCGCGGCGTGGGCGAGCTTCGCCACCAAGGACGTCACGAGCTGACCTCGCAGTCCACCACGCGCGGGACCTCCGGCGGCCCGCTCCCCAGCGCCGAGCCGAGCAGTGCCAGGACGACCGGGTCGCGCGGCAGCCCGTCGTGGGGCGTGCGCCGTCCCGGGCAGAGCGACTGCACCGTCACGTCGAGGGCGCCCTCGAGCCGGGCAGTGTCTGGGGGAGCAGAGACCTGGTCGGTGGTCGACCAGACCGACACCCAGGCCGGGCCGTCCGGGGTCTCGTCGCCCGCGTTGAGGCGCGCCAGCAGACGGCTGCCCGGGGCCAGCTGCGCGCAGGCCCGGTCGCACACGCCCAGCAGCCCAGCCAGGACCGTCGCCTCCGCCCCGTGCTGCGGGGACCCCACCGACATCACGCGCCGGGCCACCTCGTCGCCGCCGTGGTCGCGGACCCACAGGCGCGCCACCACGCCGCCCGCGGAGTAGCCCACGACGTCCACCGACGTCGCGCCGTCCCGCCCGAGGGCGCGGTCGGCGGCGTCGGCCAGCGCGCGGGCCTGCGCGTCCAGGTCGCCGGTGTTGTCCCCGACGGGAGGCACGACCACCACGTCCCGGCCGTCGGCCTCCAGCCGCTGACGCAGGGGCTCCAGCGCACGCGTCGACCCGCCGTACCCCGCGACGAGCAGGACCGGCCCCGGGTCGTCCTGGCGCACGACCGCCGGGTCGTCCAGCGCGGCCCGCGCCACCAGCGCACCGCCGGCCACGACGAGCAGCAGGGCGAGGCCGGTCAGCCCGAGGACCAGGCGGCGGCGCTGCGGCGAGAACGAGGAGAGCACGGGCTCATCCTCGCTCGCGACCCCTCAGCGGGGCAGGCCGCTGGCGCGCCAGCCTCCCGGGCCGGCGTGCACCGGGCGCTGGTGCATGCGCGAGGGATCGGCCCACTGCGAGCGCAGCTTCGGTGCCGGGGGCCGGGCGGCCGCCGCGGCCGCGAGGCCCTGGAAGACCGCCACCACGGCCGCGACCTCCTCGTCCGTGGCTTCGCCACGGATCAACAGCAAGGGCGAGGACCCGGCTCCGCCACGGGCAGGCCCGGACCCGGCTCCGCCGGGGCTGTCCTTTGTTCCGACCATTCAAGGCTCCTTCGTCGCCGAATGCTCGGCTACAGCGGGATGTTCCCGTGCTTCTTGGGCGGCAGCGAGCCGCGCTTGGTGCGCAGCAGGCGCAGCGACTTGACGATCTCGGCGCGGGTCTGGCTCGGCTCGATCACCGCGTCGACGTAGCCGCGCTCGGCCGCGACGTAGGGGTTGGCCAGCGTCTCCTCGTACTCCTGGATCAGCTCGGCGCGCGTCGCGTCCTGGTCCTCGGCGTCCTTGAGCGTGTGCCGGTGCAGGATGTTGACCGCGCCCTGCGCGCCCATCACCGCGATCTGCGCGGTCGGCCAGGCCAGGTTGACGTCGGCGCCGAGGTGCTTGGAGCCCATGACGACGTAGGCGCCGCCGTAGCCCTTGCGCGTGATCACGGTGACCAGCGGGACCGTCGCCTCGGCGTAGGCGAAGATCAGCTTCGCGCCGCGGCGGATGATGCCGTTGTACTCCTGGTCGGTGCCGGGCAGGAAGCCGGGCACGTCGACGAAGGTCAGCACCGGGATGTTGAAGGCGTCGCAGGTGCGGACGAACCGCGCCGCCTTCTCCGAGGCGTCGATGTCGAGGGTGCCGGCGAACTGCATCGGCTGGTTGGCCACGACGCCGACCGCGTGCCCCTCGACCCTGCCGAAGCCGATGACGATGTTCGGCGCCATCAGCGGCTGCACCTCGAGGAAGTCCTGGTCGTCGAGGACCGACTCGATCACGGTGTGGATGTCGTAGGGCTGGTTGGGCGAGTCCGGGATCAGCGTGTCGAGCGCCAGGTCGACGTCGGTCGGCTCGAGGTCGCCCGGCTCGTCGTAGACCGGCGCCTCCTCCAGGTTGTTGGAGGGGAGGAACGACAGCAGCGCCTTGACGTAGTCGAGCGCGTCGTCCTCGTCGGAGCCCATGTAGTGCGCGACGCCCGACTTGCTGTTGTGGGTGCGCGCGCCGCCGAGCTCCTCCATCGTCACGTCCTCGCCGGTGACGGTCTTGATCACGTCGGGCCCGGTGATGAACATGTTGGAGGTCTTGTCGACCATCACGATGAAGTCGGTGACCGCGGGGGAGTAGACGTGACCCCCGGCGCAGGAGCCCATGATCAGGCTGATCTGGGGGATGACGCCCGAGGCGTGCACGTTGCGCTTGAAGATCTCGCCGTAGAGGCCGAGCGAGACCACGCCCTCCTGGATGCGCGCGCCGGCGCCCTCGTTGATGCCGATGATGGGGCAGCCGGTCTTGATCGCCAGGTCCATGACCTTGACGATCTTCTCGCCGTAGACCTCGCCGAGGCTGCCGCCGAAGACGGTGAAGTCCTGGGAGAACACGCACACCTGGCGCCCGTCGATGGTGCCGTAGCCGGTGATGACGCCGTCGCCGTAGGGCCGCTTCTTCTCCTGCCCGAAGGCGGTCGAGCGGTGGCGGGCGAGCTGGTCGAGCTCGACGAACGAGCCCTCGTCGAAGAGGTACTCGATCCGCTCACGAGCGGTCTGGCGCCCCTTCTTGTGCTGCTTCTCCTGGGCCTTCTCCGCCGGGGCGACGACCGCCTCGTGGTTGCGCCGGCGCAGGTCCTCGAGCCGGCCCGCGCTGGTGGAGAGGTCGAGATCCTCCGGGACCTCGGTGCCCTCGCCAGGGTTGACCGGGGTCTCGCTCGCTGCACTCACAGGGGGGTCACCTTCCGTCGGCTCACGTTCGCCCGTCAATCTAGTGGCTGTGACGCCGCCTGCCGACACCCGCCCAGCGCTGTTCATCTCACACCTGGGCGACCTGCCGGCGCCGTTCCGGGTCGAGGTGCTCGCCGAGGCACCGTCGACCAACCGGCTGGCCGCCGACCGGGCGAGGGCGGGTGAGCCCGAGGGCCTGGTGCTGGTCACCGAGCACCAGACCGCCGGGCGGGGTCGTCTCGACCGGGTCTGGACGACGCCGCCCCGGGCGGCGATCACCGGCTCCCTCCTCCTGCGTCCCGAGGTGCCGGCGGAGCGGTGGCCGCTCCTGCCGCTGCTGACCGCGCTGGCGGTCGGCGACGCGGTGGTCGCGGCCGGCGGCCCGGCCTGCGAGCTCAAGTGGCCCAACGACGTCCTCCACGACGGGCTCAAGCTGGCCGGGATCCTGCTCGAGCGCGTGGAGACCCCCTCCGGGCCGGCGGCCGTGGTCGGGATCGGTCTCAACGTCTCGACCACCCGCGAGGAGCTGCCCGTCCCCACGGCCGCGTCGCTGGTCACCGCGGGCATGGCCGACCCCGACCGCACCCTGCTGCTGCGCGAGCTCGTGCGCTCCCTCGCCCGGCGGTACGCCGTGTGGACGCGCACGCGCGACGCCGACGCGGCCCTGCTCGCGGACTACCGCGGCCGCTGCGACACCGTCGGCCGCCGGGTCCGGGTCGACCTCCCGCGCGGTGAGCCCCTGGAAGGGGAGGCGGTGGGCGTGGGCGACGACGGTGCGCTGCTGGTCCACCCGGCTGGCCTGCCCGCCGCGGCCGCGCCGGTGCCGGTCCACGCCGGTGACGTGGTGCACGTGCGCAGGGCCTGACCGCCCCGGAGCGAGCCCTCCGCGGGCCTGCTGCGTGCCATGATCTGCCCGTGGCCATCAACCCCAAGCTGCTCAACGAGGGCGAGCGCGTGGTCGTGACGACCCGCACCCACGTGAAGGCGCTGTTCGCCCCGATCGCGGTGCTGCTCGTGGTGGTGTTCGTCGCCGCCTTCCTCGGTGGCCGGATCCAGCAGGACGTGTCCGACGACGGCCTCGCCAGGACGCTGTGGGTCGTCCTGCTCGTCGCGGTGGCGTTCGCGCTGCTGGCGTGGGTGGTCCGCCCGTTCCTGACCTGGCTCGGCACCTCCTACACGTTCACCGACCGGCGGTTCATCCAGCGGTCCGGCTTCATCGCCAAGGAGGGGCGCACGATCCCGCTCAACCGGATCAGCGGCGTCGACTTCGAGATGGGACTGGTCGACCGGGTCTTCCGCTGCGGGACGCTGGTGGTCTCCGACGCCAGCGAGGACGGACGGGTGCCGCTGTCCGACATCCCCCGCGTCGAGCAGGTGCAGATGCAGGTCGCCGAGGAGCTCCACCGGCTGAGCCGCCGGGACGACCGCAGTGACGACGGGACCTGAGCCGGGGCGGGAGCCGCGTCGCTGGACCACCGCGGAGCTCGCCGAGGCAAGCGGGCTCTCCACGGACGACGTCCGGGCGTTCTGGTGGGTGCTCGGCCTGCCCGACTCCGGGGACCACCCCGCGTGGACCGACGACGACCTGCACGCCCTGCAGGCTCTCGGCCGGACCGGGCTGGGCCGTGAGGCGGTCACCCGCGTGGTGCGTGCGGTCGGGCAGAGCGTGGCCCGGATGGCCGAGTGGCAGGTCGCCGCGGTGGCCAGCACCGCGTCGGCCACGGGCGCCGGGCCGGACGGCGCGGCCGACGCCCTGGAGCGGGCCCGTCCGGCGCTGCAGGAGGTCGTGGCGCACGCCTGGCGCCGCCACTTCGAGGTCGGCATCGCCCGGCTGCGCACCGACGCCGCCGTCGAGGCGGGGCACGACAGCCCCCCGGCGGGCGTGGGAGGGCCCGTGGTGGAGGAGCAGACCCACGACCTCACCGTGGGCTTCGCCGACCTGGTCAACTTCTCCGGCCTGTCCGCCACCCTCGAGGTCAACCGCATCGGCGACCTGGTGGAGGTCTTCGAGGCCCGGTGCGCCGACGTCGTCACCTCCCACGGTGGCCGGCTGATCAAGACCATCGGCGACGCGGTCCTCTTCGTGGCCGACGACGCCGGCGCCGCCGCCCGGATCGCCTTCGCGCTGCTCGAGGTGATCGGCCGGGACGCACGGCTGCCCGACGTACGCCTCGGGATGGCCAGCGGGCCGGTCGTGAGCCGGCTCGGCGACGTCTTCGGCTCGCCGGTCAACCTGGCCGCGCGGCTGACGGCGTTGGCCCGCCGCAACCGGGTGCTGGTCGACGAGGAGACCTTCGCCAGGCTGCCGCGGGGGGAGTACGCCGCCCGCCGGCTCAGCGCCCGCCCGGTCCGCGGGTTCGGGCTGGTGGAGCCCGTCGCGATCCGGCCGTGGTGAGCCCAGGGGCAGACGCAGGTCCCGTTCGCCCTAGTCCGAACGGGTCAAATCTCCTTCGTTCGCCGGATGCATGTCCCATTTGAGGCGAAACTCGTCGTCGTGTTGTCAGTTCAGGGTGTCGAGGTCGACCCCGTCTCGAGGCGCGTCTGGCGCGACGGGACGGAGATCCGCCTGTCCAGGAAAGAGTTCGACCTGCTGCACGCTCTGATCCGGCGCCCCGGGGAGATCGTGACGCGCGACCAGCTCATGCTGGAGGTGTGGCAGACGACGTTCTGGACCTCGGCCAAGACCATCGACGTCCACCTGGGCTGGCTGCGCCGCAAGCTCGGTGACGACACCCGTCGCCCGACCCTGATCACCACCATCCGCGGTCGCGGGCTGCGTTTCGAGCTGCCCTCCGAGGGCCCCGCCGACGCGCCCGTCACCGAGCCGGCCCGGTCCGACTCCTCCACCGCCCGGCCCGAGGGCACCGCCACGGAGAACCGGGCGATCACCAGCCCGCGGGTCTCGGCGGCCACCTGACCCGCGGCTGCGGCACGCGGCTACGCTTCTCCGCGTGATCCCGACCGACCAGCAGCGCTCGAGCACGCCCACGCTCGCGGTCGTCGGGGGTGGGCAGCTGGCCCGGATGATGGCGCAGGCCGCCGTGGGCCTCGGGGTGCCGCTGCGGCTCCTCGCCGAGGGCGAGCACGTCTCCGCCGCCCAGGTCGTGCCCGACACGACCGTCGGTGACTACCGCGACCTGGAGACCCTGCGCGAGGTGGCCCGCGGCTGCGCGGTCGTCACCTTCGACCACGAGCACGTCCCGCCGCCCCACCTCGAGGCGCTCGCAGCCGAGGGGCACGCCTGCCGTCCCGGCCCGACCGCGCTCGTCCACGCCCAGGACAAGGGCGTCATGCGAGCCCGCCTCGACGGGATCGGCGTCCCCTCGCCCCGCCACGCGATCGTCGACGACGTCGCGGCCGTCGAGGCCTTCGCCGCCTCGGTCGGCGGGTTCCCGGTCGTCCTCAAGACCACGCGCGGGGGGTACGACGGCAAGGGTGTGTGGATGGTCTCCTCGGCCGAGGAGGCCGCTGACGTCTTCAGGCTGGCCGACGGGGTCGCCACGGCCGGGTCGCGGATGCTCGCCGAGGAGAAGGTCGACTTCCGGCGCGAGCTCTCCGCGCTCGTCGCCCGCTCGCCCTCCGGGCAGGTCGCGGCCTACCCCGTCGTCGAGTCGGTGCAGCGCGACGGCATCTGCTGGGAGGTCACCGCGCCGGCGCCCGACCTCGCCGGGGACCTGGCGCTGGAGGCCCAGCAGGTCGCGATGAGGGTCGCCGCGGAGCTCGACGTCACCGGCATCCTCGCCGTGGAGCTCTTCGAGACGCGCGACGGTCGCGTGCTGGTCAACGAGCTCGCGATGCGCCCGCACAACACCGGCCACTGGAGCATCGACGGCGCGGTCACCAGCCAGTTCGAGAACCACCTGCGGGCGGTGCTCGACCTGCCCCTGGGCTCGCCCGCCGCACGCCAGCCCTGGACGGTGATGGTCAACATCCTCGGCGGTGACCACGGCGCGCTGAGCGAGGACCTCTACGCCGCCTACCCGCACACCTTCGCCCGCGACCCGTCCCTGCGCGTCCACCTCTACGGCAAGGACGTCAAGCCGGGGCGCAAGGTCGGCCACGTGACGGCCTACGGCGACGACCTGGACGAGGTGCGCGAACGCGCGCAGCACGCCGCGGCCTGGTTCCGCGGCGACCTGGGGGAGGAGAGCGAGTGAGCACTGCTGGGGCCGCACGGGTCGGCATCGTGATGGGGTCGGACTCCGACTGGCCGGTGATGGAGGCCGCGGCGCAGGCGTGCCGGGAGTTCGAGGTCGCGTTCGAGGCCGACGTCGTCTCCGCGCACCGCATGCCCGAGGAGATGCTGGCCTACGGCAAGGGGGCCGCGGACCGCGGGCTCCAGGTGATCGTCGCCGGGGCCGGCGGAGCGGCCCACCTGCCCGGCATGCTCGCCTCGGTCACCCCGCTGCCGGTGATCGGCGTGCCCGTGCCGCTGGCCTACCTCGACGGCATGGACTCCCTGCTGTCCATCGTCCAGATGCCCGCCGGGGTCCCCGTGGCCACGGTCGCGGTCGGCAACGCCCGCAACGCGGGGCTGCTCGCGGTCCGGATCCTGGCCGCCACCGACCCGGCCCTGCAGCAACGGATGGTCGAGTTCCAGTCCTCGCTGCGCGAGTCCGCCCACGCCAAGGGCGCGGCCGTCCGCGACGCGGCGCACCGGGGCTGACGCGTCCTGACCAGGGCAGCCTCAGCGGGCGAACCGCAGGGAGTCGACGACGCGGCGCATGTCCAGCTGGCGACAGCCCTTGGCTTCACGCTGCACAGATCTCAGTGACCGGCTTGCAATCGAACAGGTGTTCGATATGATCAGGGCATGTCGACACTCCCGCCTCCGGTCGTGGTGAGGCTCGTGCCTCGCGATGGGCAGCCGGCGGGCGTGGTGCGACCGGGTGCGGGTCGTCTGGCTCAGCAGGCTGACCTGGCGGGGATCGAGGACCTGGACGGGGACGGCACGGCCGATCGGCTGCGCGACGTGACCGGGCGGATCCGGGCGTTGGAGGCCGAGCGGCTGTCGCTGGCTGCGCACTGGGGCGACCTGCACGCCCCGGCTCCTGAGGCGGAGCTGTCGGGTGGTGAGGACGCGGTGACCGGTGAGCGGTTCTTGTCGGCGGGGGCGTCAGGGATGCTCGTCTCGGAGTTCGCCGGGCCCACGCTGGGTGGGCTGGTCGGGGTGGGTTCCTGCGCCGCGGACTCGATGATCGACGACGCGTTGAACCTGCGGCACCGCCACCCCCAGCTCCACGGCCTGGTGAGGGCCGGCAAGGTGCCGGCCTGGCAGGCGCGCCAGGTGACCGCAGCGACGTCGCGGGCCGAGCTCACCGACCACGACGCCCGCGAGGTCGACCGGCAGAGCGCCGCGGACTTCGCGCGCCTGCCGTTCCCGCGGGCCAAGAAGGTCCTCGACGCCATGCTGCTGCGCGCTCCTTCCTCGACGCTGGCCGAGCAGCAGCGCAAGGCCCAGGAGAAGAAGTTCGCCCGCGCCTACCGCTCCAACGACGCCGGGATGAAGACCTACGTCGCGCAGGCCTCCGCCGCCGACATCATCGGGTTCGACGCGATGGTCACCCACCTCGCCGACCGGATGCTGGCCATGGGCGACACCCGTCCCGTGGACGTACGCCGCGCGATGGCGTTCCTGCTGCTGGCCGACCCGGCGAGTGCGTGCCTGCTGCTCGCCGGCCACGCCGCTCCCGATTCCGGTCTCGCCAGCACCGACGAGGCCGACGCCACCGGCGCCACCGACGCCCCCGATCACGAGGCGACGACCTTCGTTCCCTCGGACGGCAGCTCGACCTGTTCTGCACCGCTCCGCCCGAGACCGGCGACGCCGGGGACACGGCGTTCGTCGTCGCGGCGGCGAAGGCCGTCGGCGAGGCCCTGCACCAGCTGGGACCAGGCTCGGGACCAGGCTCGGCACCGAGCTGTGGGACCGGCTCCGGCCCAGATCGGTGCTCCACCTCCACGGCTGGCACGACCCAGGCGGGGGTCCACCCGCGGGCGACGTCGTCCGGGTCGACGGCGTCGACGGGCCACTGCTCGCCGACACGGTCCGGGATTGGCTGCGGCACGACCGCGTCAAGGTCGTGCCCGTGGTCGACACCAACGACTACCTCGCGGCCGACGCCTACGAGGTCCCCGCCCACATCCGGGAGTCCGTGCGACTGCGGCACCCCTTCGAACAGTTCCCTCACGGCCGGCAGGCCTCACCGACCTGCGACCTCGACCACCTGCGCCCCTACGACCCGACCGGTCCACCCGGTCAGACGAGCACCGGCAACCTGCAGCCCCTGGGGCGCCGCCACCACCGCACCAAGACCCACAGCAGATGGCAGGTCCATGCCCTCGAGCAGGGCGAGGGACTCCGCATCGGATCCCTGTGGCGCGCCCCAACCGGCCACTGGTTCCTCGTCGACCACCTCGGCACGCACGACCTCGGCCGACCCGTCGCCTCGCCGGTCGAGATGATCTCCGCCTGAGTCGCGGTCAGCGCGGCCCGTGGGCCGGCCACTCGATGAGGGGGCAGGTGTCCATCACCATCGGGACTCCCGCGGCCGTCGTGCGCGCGAACGCCTCGTGGTCGACGACACCGAGCTGGAACCACACCCCGCGGGCGCCGATCTCGACGGCCTGGTCGGCGAACGCCCCGGCGGCGGAGGACCGGCGGAACACGTCCACGACGTCGACGTCGAACGGGACGTCGGCCAGCGTCGGGTAGCCCTGCTGACCCAGGACCGTCGGCGCGTCCGGGTGCACCGGCACGACGCGCTTGCCGCGCGAGCGCAGGGCGGCGGAGACGGCGTACGCCGTGCGCGAGGGGTCACCGCTCAGGCCGACCACGGCCCACACCTCGCACTCGCGGAGCATGAAGCGCAGGTGGTCGGGATCCTGCCACGGAAGGGTCACCCTGCCGATCCTGCCGGGTGGCGACAAGGCGGATCCTCACAGCGACGGAGCGGCGAGGACCTCGCGCGTCTCGGTCCGGCTGAGCCGGAAGATGCCGTAGGCGACCACGACCATCGAGGCCACCTCGACGAGCAGGGACAGCGGGTCGTGGCGCGGCACCTCGTGGAAGACCAGCACGCCGAAGGTGATCGAGACCGCGACGTTGAGGATGTGCAGGTGCGGCATCGAGGCCGACAGGGGACCGGCGCGGTAGGCCGCCTGGTTGAGCAGCACGCCGGTCGGGCCGAGCACCGCGACGACCCAGAACGGCCACGTGGCGATGACCGCGAGCACGTCGTGGACCGGGCCGCCGGAGGTGTCGGCGAGGTCGCCGGCGAGCTTCATCATCCCGGCGGTGATGCCGAAGATGATGCCCGCACCGAAGCCGAAGCCGTGGGCCTTGGAACGCCCGCCCAGCCGGCGTCCGACGGCGAAGCACAGCAGCGCGAACAGCAGGGCGACGGGGACGAACACGGCGGCCGTCGCCAGGTGGGTGGCGTTGCCGTGCGAGGGCCGCGACACCACGAGGAACAGCGCGAGGCCGCCGGCGGTCATCGCCACGACGCCGGTCTCCTGGGGCGAGGGCATCGACCGGTCGAGGGCGGCGCGGACGGGGACGGCCATGACGACGCCGCTGACCTCGACGGGCTGGACCACGACGAGCAGGCCGAACTGCAGGGCGACCGCGTGCAGGACGAACGAGACCATCGCGAGGACCTGACCGACCACCCAGCCCGGCGCCCGCAGCAGGGCGAGGAGGTGGTTGCGGGCGCTGCCCGGTGCCACGCCGTGGTTGGCGTGGTGCTGGAGGGCGGAGGAGACCGCGAAGCCGAACGCCGAGACCAGCGCGAGGACGAGGCCGAGCAGGTTGTCGCTCACGAGGGACTCACGGCCACGTGGACCCGCTCAACCGGCGGGCTCCTGCCAGGGGTAGAACGGCGGCATCTGCGAGGCCCGGCCGGAGTAGTCGGGGTCGCGCTTCTCCAGGAACGAGGCCACCCCCTCCTTGCCGTCGCCGACCGAGGTCCAGAACATCGCCAGCGAGTCGATCCGGTGCGCCTCGAGCGGGTGCGGCTGGGCGGAGTTGCGATACATCATCTGCCGCGCCAGCGCGAGCGCGACAGGGGAGCGGTGGCGGGTGAAGCGCCGGGCGAGGTCGAGCGCGGCGGGCAGCAGGTCCTCGGCGGCGTGCACCGACCGCACCAGGCCGGCCTCGAGGGCTGCATGCGCGTCCAGGATGTCGGCGGAGTACACCAGCTCGAGGGCGCGGCTCATGCCGACGATGCGGGGGAGGAACCAGGTCGAGCACGCCTCGGGGACCACGCCGATCCTGCCGAAGACCAGCCCGATGCGCGCCTTGTCCGAGGCCAGCCGGACGTCCATCGCCAGGGTCATCGTGGCGCCGATCCCGACCGCGGGGCCGTTGATCGCGGCGATGACGGGCTTGGGACAGTCGTAGATCGCCAGCGTCACCCGGCCGCCGGTGTCGCGGACGCCGCGGTGGACCTCCGGGTCGTCGAGTCGCTCGTGCAGGTCGGCCAGCGTCGGGCGCTGGGACTCGTCGAGTCCGAAGACGTTGGCCCCGTCGGCACCGGTCGAGAGGTCCATCCCGGCGCAGAAGGCGCGTCCGCTGCCGGTGACGACCACCGCGCGCACCTCGTCGTCCGCGGCGGCGCGCCGGAAGGCGTCGACCAGCTCCTCGGCCATCTCGACGGTGAACGAGTTGAGCTGGTCGGGCCGGTCGAGGCGCAGCACCAGGATGCCGTCCTCGTCGACCTCCCAGGACAGGGTGGAGTAGTTCGCTTCGCTCACTGCGGCCTTCCGGTCGGGGTGCAGAGCTTCTTGCCGATCTCGTCGGCGCGGTTCTCGCGGATCAGGGTGAACAGCTTCTCGGACCGCTCGGCGTCCCAGTTGACCTCGAGGTCGGCGATCGGGACTCCGCAGGTCAACCCGCTCTTGCCGTTGACGCGGTTCATCGCCAGGGCGAACTGGGCGAGCGCCACCGGCCCGGTGCCCTTGCCGAGCCGCACCGACTGTGCGCCGCCGGTGACCACGCGGTAGTACCGCACCGGGTTGACCACGGTCTTCCACGACAGCACCTCGTGCCCGATCGCGGAGACCACCTCCCGCTGGTGCCGAGCCCGCTCGATGTCGCCGAGGGCGAAGGAGTGCCTAGCGCGGGAGTAGCCGAGCGCCGTCCTGCCGTCGGCCTCCTGGCAGCCGGCCGGGACCTTGAGGTGGGCCAGCTCGTCGTCGATCGCCTCCTGGGGGCAGATCTGGATCCCGCCGACGGCGTCGACCAGGCCGACGAACCCCTTGAAGCCGATCTCGACGTAGTCGTCGACGTGGATCCGGGTGTTCTGCTCCACCGTCCTGGTCAGCAGGCGCGCCCCGCCGTAGGCGAACGAGGCGTTGATCTTCGTCGTGCCGTGGCCCGGGACCTCCACGATCGAGTCGCGCGGGATCGACATCAGCACGTTGGGGCCCTTGCCGGTGTGCAGCAGCATGATCGTGTCGGTGCGCCGTCCCGGCAGCCCCTTGCGTGCGTCGGAGCCGACCACGAGGTAGTTGGTGCCGCCCTGGTCCTGGGGCCGGTCGCCCTTGGGCTCGAACGGCACCTTCGTGGCGTCGGCGAAGGCCCACAGCGGCACCGCGACCAGGAAGACCACCCAGGCCAGCAGGACCCACTTGAGCATCCCGATGCGCAGCCGGGGGCGCCGCCGTCGGCCGCGACCGGGCTCGGGCGCGATCTCGCGAGGCGCCTCCGGACGCGGGCGCCGCGCGGAGGGCGGTGGGGTGGAGGACCCGGGCGGGAGGATGCGGGTGTGCTCGTCGGCGTCCGAGCGCCGGCCGCCGCCGGAGCCCTTGTGCCGCTGTCCTTGCCGCTGTCCTTGCCGTAGAGCCAGTCGTAGTCGTCGCCGCCCCGCGAGCCGTTGCCCGGTCCTCCAGCCATGGCGCTGACGCTACCGTGCCGGTCATGGCCGACCGACCGAGCGCCCCACCCGAGGACGCACGCGCGCCCCTGACGCCCAGCGTCGCCCGCACCGAGCTGGCCGTGCTGATGGACACCAGCCACGTCAACCTGCTGGGCAACGTCCACGGCGGGGTGATCATGCGTCAGGTGGACAGCACGGCAGGTGCGGTGGCGCAGCGTCACAGCGGCGGTCCGGCCGTGACCGCGGCGATGGACGAGCTGTCGTTCCTCCAGCCGGTCCACGTCGGTGACATCCTGCGCACGATGGCCCAGGTGAACTGGGCCGGACGGACCTCGATGGAGATCGGCGTCCGCGTCGAGACCGAGCGGTGGAACGAGGCGCCCGGCCGGCCGCTGCACGTCGCGTCGGCGTACCTGGTGTTCGTCGCGATCGACGACGACGGTGCGCCGCGACGCATCCCCGGTCTCGCCCCCGAGACCGACAAGGAGCGGCGGCGGATCCGCGAGGCCGAGATCCGGCGGTCGCACCGCCTGGCGCGCAAGCAGGAGATCCAGGAGGGGCGCACCGGCGCGCCGTGACGGCAGGGCCGCCTGGGACTGGTGATACTTGCGGGCAGTCCTCCCGATCTTCCCCCAGCCCGCGGAAGGCCCTGCATGTCGCTCCTGACCACCCCTGGCCGAGACACCCGGTCCACGGACGGGGCGCCCGACCGGTCCGCCCAGCGCCGCGCGGTCCTGGGCCGGATCCGCTTCCGCCGTGCGCTCACGCTGGTGCTGATGACCCTGGTGCTCCCCGGCTCGGCCCAGCTCGTGGTCGGACGCCGCCGGGTGGGGCAGGTCGCGATCCGCATCTGGCTGGGGCTGTGGGCCACCCTGCTGCTCGTCGTGGGGGTCGGCTGGTTCTGGCACGGGCTGGTCTTCAAGCTCGGCTCGAGCACCGCCGTCCTGGCGCTGCTGCGCCTGGGCTTCATCGCGCTGGCGGTCGGGTGGGCGGCGCTCTTCGTCGACGCCTGGCGTCTGGGGCGCCCGCTCGAGCTCGAGCGCCGGCACCGGCTGGTGGTCGGCGGCCTCAACGCCGGGCTGAGCCTGCTGGTCGCCGGCTCGCTGCTGTTCGGCGCCCACCTGGTCAACGTCCAGCGCGGGTTCATCTCCGCGATGTTCGGCGACGGCGTCGCCTCGGCGGCCACGCACGGGCGCTACAACGTCCTGCTGGTCGGCGGGGACTCCGGTGACGACCGCTGGGGTCTGCGCACCGACTCCCTGACCGTCGCGAGCATCGACGAGGACACCGGTCGCACCGTCCTGTTCGGCCTCCCGCGCAACATGACCAACTTCCCGTTCCCCGAGGGCTCGGTCATGGCCGAGCACTTCCCCCAGGGCTACGACTGCGGCAACGACTGCACGCTCAACTCGCTGGCCACCTGGTCGGCCGACCACAAGGACGTCTTCGCCGACTCCGACGACCCGGCGATGGCGGCCACGATCCAGGGCGTCGAGGGCATCACCGGCCTCAAGATCAACTACTTCGCGATGGTCAACCTCCAGGGCTTCCGCAACCTGGTCGCAGCCATGGGCGGCCTCACCCTCAACGTCCGTGACCGGATCCCGATCGGCCTGCCGGTGACCTCCTACATCGAGCCCGGTGTCCGCAAGCTCAACGGCTTCGAGACGCTGTGGTTCGCCCGCTCCCGCCACTCCGCCGACGACTACTCCCGCATGGCGCGCCAGAAGTGCGTGATGAGCGCGATGCTGCAGCAGCTCAGCCCGCAGATGGTGCTGACCAAGTTCGAGGGGCTGGCCAAGGCCAGCGAGTCGCTGCTGGAGACGAACCTCCCGGCCTCCGAGCTCGACACCTTCGTCGACCTCGCCCTCAAGGCGCGCAGCCAGAAGATCACGACCGTGTCCTTCGTGCCGCCGCAGATCGTCACCGCCGACCCCGACATCGACAAGATCCACCAGATGATCGCCACCGCCATCGACCGCTCCGAGGGCGACGACGGGGCGACCAAGCGCAAGGGCAAGGGCTTCAGCAAGCGCCACCAGGGCCCGCAGACCGGCGGCTCGCTCGGCTCGATGTCCAGCGGCTACGCCGCCAACCAGGCCGACGACCTGTCCAAGGTGTGCTGATCCGGGGCGCCGGCGTCGGGGTCGGTAGGGTCGCGGCGTGAACGACCCCGAGCACCCCCGTGTCGCCGCCGTGGTCGTCACCTGGAACCGCGCCGACCTGGTGGAGCGGATCCTGCGGGCCATCGACGCGCAGACGGTCCGGCCGCACTGCGTGGTCGTGGTCGACAACGCCTCGACCGACGCGACCCCGCAGGTGCTGGACCGGCTCGCCGGGGAGCTCACGGTGCCGCTCGACGTGCTGCGCCTGGAGCGCAACACCGGGGGAGCGGGCGGCTTCCACGCCGGCCTCGAGCAGGCGCTCCACACCGGGGCCGAGCTGTTCTGGCTCATGGACGACGACGGGCTCCCGCCCGCCGACTGCCTGTCCTCGCTGCTGCCCGCGCTGGGCCGGCACGACTTCGTCGGTCCGGCGGTGGTCGCCGAGGGGGACCCGTCGCGACTGTGCTTCCCGATCCGCCTGCCCGGCACCGCGCGGGTCGTGCACCGTCTCGACGACGTCGAGCGCGCCGCCCGGGACGGGGTGCTGCCCGAGGTCGTGATCCCGTTCAACGGGGTGCTGCTGACCCGGGACCTGGTCGAGCGCATCGGCACCCCGCGCGAGGAGTTCTTCATCTGGGGTGACGACGTGGAGTACCTCTGGCGTGCCCGCCGCGCCGGTGCCCGCGTCGCGACGGTGGTCGGCAGCCACTTCGCCCACCCCGCGACCGACGACCTCGGCACCCCGATGATGTTCGGCCGCACCACCTACAACCACTCGCCCTCGGACCTCAAGCACTACTGCATGGCCCGCAACAACGTGGTCAACCTCCGCGAGTACGTCGGCTGGCTCGGCGTGCTCGCCTTCCTGGTCAAGACGGTCTGGTTCTACCTCTTCACCCGGCCCAGCGCGCACCGGCTGGCCCTGAGCGCCGAGGCCGCGCGCGCCGGCGTCCGACGGGACTTCAGCGGCCACGAGAGGTTCCTGCGGTGAGCGAGACCGTGGCGGTGGTCGTCGTCACCTACAACCGCGTCGAGCTGCTCGAGGGCTGCCTCGACGGCCTGGCCGCGCTCGAGCACCGCCCCGACGCGGTCTACGTCGTCGACAACGCCAGCACCGACGGCACCGCCGAGGCGCTCGCCGCCCGGGCCGGCCGCGGCGACCTGGCCCTGCACGTCATCACCAGCCCGGCGAACCTCGGCGGCGCCGGCGGCTTCCACCTCGGCCTGCGCACGGCCTACGAGGCCGGCTGGGACCGGATCTGGCTGATGGACGACGACGTCGTGCCTGCGCCCGACTGCCTCGGCGTGATGCTGGCGCACCCGGGCCCCGCGCTGATCGCCGTGCGCGAGGACACCCGGGGACGGCTCTGCGAGAAGGCCGCCACCCGCTTCGACCTGAGCAACCCGCTGGCGATCCGCCCCAAGCGCGAGATGGTGGAGGACCGCTACGCGCGCCGCGAGGACATGCCGGCCGAGGTCCCGGTCGACAACGTGGCCTTCGAGGGCTTCATGGTCCACCGTCGGGTGGTGGAGACGGTCGGGCTGCCCGACCCGGGCTTCTTCATCTTCTACGACGACGTCGACTACGCCCTGCGCACCCGCGCGGCCGGCTTCCCCGTCGTGGCGCTGCGCGACGCGGTGCTGGTGCGCCAGCTCGACTTCGACCAGCAGCACGACATGCGGTCGTGGAAGGGCTACTACATGTACCGCAACCTGTTCGTCGTGCACCTGCGCTACGGCACCAACGTGCTGGTGCGGCTCAAGCCCGCCCTCATCACCCTGGTCGTGCTGCTGCTGGCGCCGGGGCGCGGCGGGCGGGCCGAGGCGGCCAACGTGGTGCGCGCCTTGCGGGACGCGCCCGGCGTGGCCCGTGTGCGTCCGCCCCGGGCACCGGTGCGCCGATAGACTCCCCAGGGCCCATCGGCCCCCGCGTGCCGCGGGCACGCACCCGATCACCCCGACCCCGACCCCGACACAGGAGACAGCGCCACCGTGGCTGACATGGACCAAGACCTGCCTGACCTGGTGGTCGTCGGCTCGGGCTTCTTCGGCCTCACCATCGCCGAACGCTGCGCGACCGAGCTCGACAAGCGCGTCCTGGTGCTCGAGCGGCGCCACCACCTCGGCGGCAACGCCTACAGCGAGGCCGACGCGGAGACCGGCATCGAGGTGCACGTCTACGGCGCGCACCTGTTCCACACCTCCAACGAGCGCGTGTGGGAGTACGTCAACCGGTTCACCACGTTCACCAACTACCAGCACCGCGTGTTCGCGAAGTACCAGGGGCAGGTCTACTCCTTCCCGATGAACCTCGGGCTGATCAACCAGTTCTTCGGCAAGTCCTTCACGCCCGACGAGGCCCGGGCCCTCATCGCCGAGCAGGCCAGCGAGATCGAGACCGCGGAGGCGGAGAACCTCGAGGAGAAGGCGATCTCGCTGATCGGCCGCCCGCTCTACGAGGCCTTCGTCAAGGGCTACACCGCCAAGCAGTGGCAGACCGACCCCAAGGACCTCAGCGCCGACATCATCACGCGGCTCCCGGTGCGCTACACCTTCAACAACCGCTACTTCAACGACAAGTACGAGGGCCTGCCGACCGACGGCTACACCGCCTGGCTCGAGCGGATGGCCGACCACCCCAACATCGAGGTGCGGCTCGAGACCGACTTCTTCGACGTCAAGGACCAGTGGCTCGGCAAGGTGCCGGTCGTCTACACCGGACCCGTCGACGAGTACTTCGGCAACTGCGAGGGCCGGCTGTCGTGGCGCACGGTCGACCTCGAGCCCGAGGTCCTGCAGGTCGACGACTTCCAGGGCACCTCGGTGATGAACTACAACGACGCCGAGGTCCCGTTCACCCGCATCCACGAGTTCAAGCACTTCCACCCCGAGCGGGAGTACGCCGAGGCCAAGGGCCGGACGGTCATCGTGCGGGAGTACTCCCGGTTCGCGGAGAAGGACGACGAGCCCTACTACCCGATCAACACCGCCGAGGACCGCGCCAAGCTGCTGAAGTACCGCGACCTGGCGAAGCAGGAGCCGATGGTGCTCTTCGGCGGCCGTCTCGGCACCTACAAGTACCTCGACATGCACATGGCCATCGGGTCGGCGCTGTCGATGTTCGACAACAAGATCCGCCCGCACTTCGAGTCGGGCGAGCCGCTGAGCAGCGGAGGAGTGGACGAGTGACCAGCACGACGGCGCAGACCACCGGGGCCGACCAGGGCCCCACCGTCGAGCGGCTGCTGCAGCGGCAGATCCTGCCGCTGGACCGCGACACCGACGTGCTCAGCCTCTATGTCGACCCGGGCGAGGCCGTGCTGGACGTCGACCGCTACGAGATCGGCTCGAACCGCGCGGCCCAGGAGGCGCATGCGGCGAGCCTGCGGACCAAGGCCGGCGGTGGCGGGGGCCACGACGTGCACCCGGACCAGATCCTCGGCCGCACCCGGATCCGCATCCCGATGGGGGAGCGGCTGTCCTTCGCCACCTACTTCAACGCCTTCCCTGCGTCCTACTGGCGGCGTTGGTCGGTGGTCTCGCAGGTGCGGCTCACCGTGGGGCTCACCGGCTCCGGTGCCACCGTGGTCGTCTACAAGTCGATGGCCAACGGCCGCTCGCAGCGCGTCGACTCGGGGACGACCACGCACGGTGGCACCGAGCGGTTCTCCTTCGACCTGTCGCTTAAGCCCTTCGTGGACGGCGGGTGGTACTGGTACGACGTCGTCGCGGGCGACAGCGACGTGGTCGTGGAGTCCGCCGAGTGGACCGCGCAGGTGCCGGCCGACCACGCCGACCACGGCACGACCACGGTCGGCATCACGACGATGAACCGCCCCGACTTCTGCGCCAAGCTGCTGGGTCAGATCGCCGACGACGAGGTGCTGCGTCCCTACCTCGACGAGGTCCTGGTGGTGGACCAGGGCACCCAGAAGGTCAGCGCCTCCGAGCTGTTCCCCGCCGCCCAGGAGGCGCTCGGCGGCACGCTGCGGGTGATCGAGCAGGCCAACCTCGGTGGCTCCGGCGGCTACGCCCGCGGCCAGCTCGAGACGGTCCGCAAGGGCACCGCGACCTACTTCCTGTGCATGGACGACGACGTGGTGTGCGAGCCCGAGGGCATCGTGCGAGCGGTGACCTTCGCCGACCTGGCCCGTCGCCGCACCATCGTCGGCGGCCACATGTTCAGCCTCTACTCCCGCTCGCGCCTGCACAGCTTCGGCGAGGTCGTCCAGCCGTGGCGCTTCTGGTGGCAGTCCGCCCCGGGCGTGTTCACCGACTGGGACTTCAGCGCCCGCAACCTGCGCTCGGCCCGGTGGCTGCACCGCCGGATCGACGTGGACTTCAACGGCTGGTTCATGTGCCTCATCCCGACCAGCGTCCTGGCCGAGATCGGGCTCAGCCTGCCGCTGTTCATCAAGTGGGACGACTCCGAGTTCGGCCTGCGCGCCAAGGAGATCGGCGTCCCGACGGTGACGTTCCCCGGCGCCGCGGTCTGGCACGTCCCGTGGACCGACAAGAACGACGCCCTGGACTGGCAGGCCTTCTTCCACCAGCGCAACCGGTTCATCGCCGCTCTGCTGCACTCGCCCTACGAGCGGGGCGGGCGGATGGTGCGCGAGAGCCTCAACCACCAGGTCAAGCACCTGGTCTCGATGCAGTACTCGACCGTGGAGCTGCGGCACCAGGCCCTGGAGGAGGTCCTGGCGGGCCCCGACCACCTGCACGACGACCTGCCCACGCGCCTGGGCCGGATCAAGGAGTTCGTCAAGGACTTCACCGACGCGCGGCTCGAGGCCGACCCCGACGCGTTCGCGCCCGTGCGCCGCAAGAAGCCGCCCCGCAAGGGCCGCGACGGCATGGAGATCCCGGGACGGCTGTCCCAGCTGCTGACCGCGGGCCTCGCCCCGATCCGGCAGCTCAAGCCGCCGCGCGACCTGTCCCGCGCCCACCCGGAGGCGGAGGTGCCGGCGATGGACGCCAAGTGGTACCGCCTGGCGCGCTTCGACTCGGCGATCGTCTCGATGCCCGACGGCACCTCGGCCGCGCTCTACCAGCGCGATCCCGAGCGCTACCGCGACCTGGTCAAGCGCACGATCGAGATCCACCAACGGCTGCACCGTGAGTGGCCACGCCTCGCGCGGCTCTACCGCGAGCACCTCGGTGACGTGGTCTCGCCGGAGGCCTGGGACAAGACGTTCGGCACCAGCCCCGCGGACATGCCGGCTGGGGGCCGGCACGCCGGGGAGGGCTGATGGGTCTCAAGGTCGCCAGTCAGGCCCAGGGGCGCCCTCCCAAGGGCGGGCCGGTCCCGCACGAGGTCGACGCCGCGTGGGTGCCGTCCGCACCGCTGCAGTCGCCCTACGGCAGCGGCGGTCTGCACGACGTGGCCAAGCGGATGTACCTCCTCAAGCTGCTGGTGCAGAAGGAGATCCAGGCCCGCTACAACGCCTCGTTCTTGGGCCTGCTGTGGTCCTACGTGCTGCCGCTGACGCGGTTCTGCATGTACTTCTTCGTGATCGGCCTGGTGCTCGGGCTGCACCGGTCGGTGCCGAACTTCGCGATCCACATGTTCTGCGCCCTGGTCTTCGTCCACTTCTTCACCGAGACGTTCTCGTCGGGGACGCGGTCGATCATGCGCAACAAGGCGATCGTGCGGAAGATGGCGATGCCGCGGGAGATGTTCCCGGTGTCCGCGGTGATCGTCTCGGCGATCCATGCCTTCCCGCAGATCCTGATCCTGCTGGTCGCCTCGTTCGCCGTGGGCTGGCACCCGAGCCCGACCGACCTGATGGCGGGCTGGCTGGGGTTCCTGGTGCTCACGCTGTTCTGCACCGGCCTGGCGCTGATCTTCAGCGCCTTCAACGTCTACTTCCGCGACTTCGGCCAGTTCGTCGCCCTGCTCACGATCTTCACCCACTGGGCCGTGCCGATGATCTACCCCTACTCCAAGGTGGCGCGCAGCAGCCTGGGAGGCACGGTCTGGGAGCAGATCTACCTCGCCAACCCGCTCACCGAGGCCGTGCTGCTGCTGCAGCAGTGCTTCTGGGTGCCCACCTGCAAGGTCTCGCCGAACTGCACCGGGCCCGACGCCATGCCGAGCCACCTGTTCGAGCGCGGCTTCATCATGCTCGGTGCCGGGGTCGTCTTCCTCCTGGCGTGCCAGATGGGCTTCACCCGCCTCGAGGGCAGATTCGCGGAGCGGCTCTGATGACCGGGACGAGCGGGACCGAGAGCATCGTGGTGCGCAACGTGAGCAAGCAGTTCACGCTGCGCTACCACCGCACCCTCAAGCAGATGGCGATCGCCCGGATGCGTGGGCAGGACATCAGCGACCGCTTCCTGGCGCTCGACGACGTGTCGTTCACCGTGCAGCAGGGCGAGAGCATCGGGCTGATGGGCCTCAACGGGTCGGGCAAGTCGACGCTGCTCAAGCTGATCAACGGGGTCATGCCGCCCGACCAGGGCGAGGTCCTCACCCGCGGCCGGATCGCCGGCCTGATCGCCACGGGGGCGGGCTTCCACCCGCAGCTGACCGGACGGGACAACGTCTACCTCAACGCCGCGATCATGGGCATGAGCCAGCGCGAGATCGACCGCAAGTTCGACCAGATCGTGCAGTTCGCCGACATCGGCAGGTTCCTCGACACCCCGGTCGGCCACTACTCCTCGGGCATGTTCTCGCGCCTGGGGTTCGCGGTCGCGGTGCACACCGACTCCGACATCTTCCTCGTCGACGAGGTGCTGGCCGTGGGGGACCGGCCGTTCAAGAAGAAGTGCATCGCCCGCATGGAGGAGATCCGCGACGAGGGCCGCACGCTGTTCTACGTCAGTCACGCAGCCGGGTCGGTGCGCCGGATGTGCGACCGCGTGCTGGTGCTGGAGAAGGGCGTCCTGGGCTTCGACGGGCCGGTGAACGACGGCATCAAGTACCTCCACTACGACGAGGACGAGCAGGACGACGCCGACGTCGACCAGGACGACGCCGACGACCTGGACGGGGAGCTCGGCGCCGACGTCTGAGTCACACCGATGTAGTTATCGTCGCGCTGACAAAATTACACGGTTGTAGTTCACGCGAACCACTGGCGGCGGCCTGTGACGGGTGTGACATTTGGTGTCTCGTGTGACACCGACTGCCTGTGGAGTGCCCCTGTGACCGCCTCGAACCACCGCCGATTCGTGCTCGCCTGCCAGCAGGCCTTCGCGGTCGCGGTCGTGACGACGATCGCCGTCCCCGCCGCCTCGCTCGTCGAGCTCGACATCCTCGGACCGGGTGACCCGGCCGCGTCGGGCGCCTCGGCGGCCCCGGCCCTGCGAGCGCAGGAGGTCTCGGTGGTGACCTCCGCGCCCGTGCGGCCGACGGTGACCTCGGTGCCGCTCGGCGGCGTGAGCCCCCGCGGGCTGCGGACGCTCCGGGCCGATTCTCCCACCGCGCGCCGCGCCGCGGACCGTTTCACCGTGCTCTCCCCGCCGGTCGCGGCCACGGGCTACGCCACGGTCGGCGTGACCTGGGCCCACGGCACACACCTGGCCGACGGCGACATCAGCCTCGCGGTGCGCACGCTCCGGCACGGCACCTGGAGCCGCTGGGAGCCGATGGACTACGACGCCGACCACGGGCCCGACCCGGGCACCCCCGAGGCCGCGCGCGCTGCTCGCCCCGGCACCGACGCGGTCGTCGTCGGTGACGTCGACGACGTGCAGATCCGTGCCACCACCGCCGACGGCACGGTCCCCGACGACATGCGCCTGGCGGTCGTGGACCCGGGCATCGACGTGCGCCCCCGGACCGCCACCCCCGCCATCGACACCGCCTCGCTCGACGGCACGACGACCGACGGCACCACGACCGACGGCACCACGACCGACGGCACGGACGGCGCCGACGGCACGGCTGTGCTCGCCGGCTCCCAGCTGAGCGGCCCCGCGCTGGTGACGCCCAAGCCGCAGATCTTCTCGCGCGCCCAGTGGGGCGCCGACGAGCGGCTGCGTGACAGGTCCTCGCTGCACTACGGCGAGATCCACGCCGGCTTCGTGCACCACACGGTCAACGCCAACAGCTACAGCCGCGCCGACGTCCCGGCGCTGATCCGGGGCATCTACGCCTACCACACGCAGTCCCGGGGCTGGAGCGACGTGGGCTACAACTTCCTGGTCGACCGGTTCGGCCGGATCTGGGAGGGCCGCTACGGCGGCGTCGACCGCCCGGTGGTCGGCGCGCACACCCTCGGCTACAACGACGACGCGTTCGCGATGTCGGCCATCGGCAACTTCGAGGAGGCCCGCCCACCGCAGGCCGTCGTCGACGCCTACGCCCGGCTCTTCGCCTGGAAGCTCTCCCTGCACGGCATCCGCGCCGACAGCACCAGGCAGTGGGTCACCAAGAAGTACTTCCAGGCGATCAACGGTCACCGTGACGCGGGGCAGACCGCCTGCCCGGGCAAGTACCTCTACGCCCGCATCCCCGACATCCGTCGTGAGGCGGCGTCCCTGCAGCGGCCCTTCACCTCCCGCAACCGGTACGGCGACCTCTCCGGCACGACCTGGCCGGACCTGGTGGCGCGCCGCGCGTCCGACCACCACGTGATGGTCGTGCGCACCATGGGCCAGGTCTTCTTCAAGGCCGGCACGACGGCCGCCAAGGGCTGGTCCGGCACCACCCTGCGCGCCGCGGTCGGCGACGTCACCGGCGACGGCAAGGGTGACCTGGTGGCGAAGGTCGGCTCCGGGGACGTCTCGCTCTACCCGGGCGACGGCAAGGGGAAGTTCCTGGCACCCACCCGCTCCTACACCCGGTTCGCCGTCCTCGACATGGTCACCGGCGTCGGCGACTTCGACGGCGACGGTCGCAACGACCTGGTCGGCCGCGTCGCCTCCACCCGCGACCTGCGCCTCTACCCGGGACGCGCCGGCGGCGGCTTCGGGCGCCCCGTCCGGCTGGCGACGGGCTGGACCTACGACCTGACCACCGGCGTCGACGACCTCGACGGCGACGGCCACCCGGACCTGGTCGCGCGCAGCGGCGACACCCTGTCGCTGGTGCGCGGCACGGGCTCCGGCCTGCAGGCCGCGACCCGGCTGCCCGGCAGGTGGAAGGGCTTCGACGTGATCACCGGACGCGGCGACGTGACCGGTGACCGCCTCCCCGACCTGTTCGCGCGGAGCTCGTCGAGCAAGGCCACGTGGATCTACCCGGGCGACGGTTCCGGCGGGTTCGGCAAGCGCCTGGGCGCCTACACCCGTTTCCGCGGGGTCAAGTGGTTCATGGTCGGCGGCAACACGGCCGGGAGCCGCCACGACGACGTCGTCGGCCTGGGTGGCGACGGCGCCACCCTGCGGGTGTTCCCCAACTCCGGACGGCGCAACCTCGGCTGGGTCGCCGACACCGGCATGGTGGTCAACGACCTCAACCTGCTGCTCAACGTGGGGGACTGGGACGCCGACGGCCACGGCGACGTGATGTACCGCGTGGCCTCGAGGGGCTGGCTGATCCTGCGCCGGGGCCTCGGCGGCGACAAGTTCGCGCCGCCGGTGAAGGTGGCCACCCGGTGGAACGGCACCTCGATGGTCGCAGCGGTGGGCGACGTCACCGGCGACGGCTACCCCGACCTGATGGGGCGCAGCGCCGACGGCAACATCCGGATCTTCCCGAGCAACGGCAGCACCGGGTTCAAGCCGAGCTACGTCGCTCACTCCTCGATCAGCGCGGACCGGCAGGTCGGCATCGGGCTCT
>CAWDAE010000009.1:0-284951 GCA_963800245.1 uncultured Actinomycetota bacterium
GCAGCCTCACCCGAGACTTAGTAGCAGATTCAGCGTTACGAGCCTACGTGAAATAGATAGGGTGGACCCAGATGAACGGAATCGATGCGACGCCGAGAAAGACAGGTCCTCACGGTTAACTGAATCGCCAAGGGTCGGTATCGTGACCATCGTCGATTTGGACAACTACGGTAATCGACTACAGAACTACGCTACCCAGCAGGTCCTGCGTTCGCTAGGGGCCGACCCAGTGACAATGGTATTTGCGCGGGAGATTGCTGGAGGCAGGCCGCAACGGACAGTTTCCGAGGTCCTGCAACGAGCAGCCCAAATCGGTATCGTTGGCGTCGCGCGAGCGGTGCGAGAACGGGTCCGCCTTCGCAGGCTAGCCGCCCTGAGAGCGGCGCGTCTCGCGGCTTTCCGAAGGTTCAATGCCCAGCACATCGTGGAGATGAATGTCGAAGCGGAACCGGAGGGACCATGGCATCAAGATTTCGATTACTTCGTAGTGGGAAGCGACCAAGTCTGGAACCCCAATCGGGCGGTTCATCTTGACGACGCGTTCGCAAGCTTTCTCCGAATGAAGGTCGCCTACGCGCCGAGGCTTCGGAGTCAGTGAACTCCCGGTCGACCTAGAACATGCGTATGCTGTTGGGCTTTCCGAGATGGCTGGTCTATCGGTGCGGGAACACGCAGGCGCTCAGTTGATCAAAGATTTGACAGGGCGTGAGGCACCTGTACTTGTCGATCCAACGCTCATGCTGGCTCGCCGAGAGTGGGAGGGCCTGGTGCAGCAACATAATGAGAAGCCTGAGCATCCATTTGTCGCTACCTACTTCTTAGGTGGAATGAAGCGAGCACATTTTCGGTCTGTGTCCAAGTTTGCGCGTCAGAAGGTTCTGCAATTAGTGCGGCTTGCTGACCCCAAAGACGGCAGACGATACAATGCGAGTCCTGCAATTCCTCGATTATCTCAAGTCCGCAAAGCTGGTCGTCACGGACTCCTCTCATGCGACGATCTTTTGTCTACTCTTGAAACGGAAGTCGTCGTTCTCGATCGGCACGGACGCGCGCCGTCCATGAAATTCGAGGATGGAAACATTAATCGACACTTTCTCCGCCCGGGTCAGCGAAATTGAATTGCTTAACGTCGCTCATCGCAGAACTTGAATTTGATCCCGCACGGGTTGCGGCCACTCTTGAGATGGAGAAGGCGCGTGCGCACCGGTATCTTCGGCAGGCGATGCTTAGGGGACTCAATCTGGGTTAGGTGGTCTGGCTGGGCTAATCATAAAGCTAAGCTTAGCCCGTTGCCCACCTTGCAAAAGTTTAAGAAAGGAAAGCCCCATACCTTGGGCCAGGGTAGATCCGTGAGACTCGGCGTACCGACCTACCGCGGCAGTGTCCTCTTGGGCATTCTGGATGCGTCCGGTTTCAGAAATCGAGCAAACGATTGCGTCCTGCATTCGATAGACAGACTCTTCGGCTCGCGTATCCACCAGGCCCGCTTCCAGACTCCTGATTAAGGCGTAGCCGACCATGGCAGTCGCTGACGTATCAATGGCGGAGTTCTTGTCCGTCAGAGACGCGTGCAGGAATCCATTGGCATCTACATACCGAAGGATTTCATTCAGCACTCTCCGCAGAAACGTGCTGATTTCTGCTGTCTCATCCGTGCGATCCAAATAGGTAAGCGAGTCAACCACTCCAACGACGAACCACCCGGCTCCGGCCCAATTAGAAGAACCCACCTGCTTGCCTGAGCTCGCGAGATAGCCGTGATGAGGTAGTAGTTTAGCCGCGTCGAAACCGTGGCGTATATAGTTGCGAATTTGCAAACTCGCCAACTCTTTAGACGCTGTGGATCCGTATCGCGCCAAGAATGGGCATGCCATCCCCACGGTATCCACAAGAATCAAGTCGGGCTCGGATTGGCGGTACGGGAGGGACCCATCGGCGGCACGATTAAGGCCCGACTAAGAAGTCGTGCACTGACTTCAAAATCTCATCGGACCTGGGTACTGCAGCCTTGAAGTGGATGAGGGGGTATCCGTGCATGGCCTGATCTAAGTCGACTAGCCACCTGCGGCCGCGATCTCTCTCGATCCCAAGTCGCGAGAAGAATTTCGATACCGGCACGTCCGCCTCGGCACCGTTGAGAGTTAGGTCCGCTGATTCGAGGCCGTGAAGTAACCACGCCGTGTGCCAGAAGAGAACTTGTTGGTATCGACTAGATTGTGACGGCCGAACGTCCGCGACAGTCTGAACTGGGCGCGCTGAAATGAGGAACGGCGGATCAAGGGCGATGGAGTCACCAACTCCTCGCGCACGGACGACAGCAGCACGTCAAATGGTTGGCCCGTCACGTTTCCTCCAACTTCGACTCGACATGCCGGCGACGGTACACGCCTGTCGGGAAGGTAGAACGAACGACGTCACGGACGACCTCGCAGAGAGTAGTCACAGCAAAGCGACAGCCCCAGGTTTAGGGACATCTCCGTCAACAGCGGAAGGTTTAGAAACAGTATGCTCGTTTGAATGGCAATGATGCCTAGGAGGAGACCCCCGTGAGACGCGCCGCGGAATTGTGAGGGTGACGAACCTATTCGTGTCGACTAGGCGCAACATGAAGAGAACTGTGAAGCTCGCCGAGGGTAGAGATCGCGGCGCCCGTGGCCCCCAGCAGAGGGATCGTCAGTATGTTGAGCAGAGTCGCAACTGCAGATCCGAGCGATGGAGGTCTTCAGAGCGCCTGAAGTTCGTTGCAACGCCGTGTAGTTCGTCCCGATGAAGGCCGCGAAGCTGGAGAATGCCGCGGCTAGTATCAGAAATGGCACGTACTTCCAGCCCGAGAAGTATAGAGGGCCGCAAGCAATCCAAACATGGGTTTCGTCGCCCACGAGGTTCTAGCGGAGCAACCTAGGAAGAGCGTTACCGAGTACGCACGAAACGTGCGCGAGTGATAGGCGTCGCGATCAGCGTCCTCGTAACTTTCGAATGCGGCGATTTGCCACGCCTGCGCAAAAGCGCAGTCAACGCAATCAACATCATCGGTACGCGGTTCGCGACCGCGTACACGCCGAGCGAACTGGCGCCCGCGTGCGCGAGAATAAAGTATCGATTTGAACTATTAACTAACCACCACATGGCATAGTTTGGCGCAAGGGGGATGCAATATCTGAGCATCATTCTTAAAAGCCGCAGGTCGACGTTTTGCAGTCGGATCTCGCGCCACATCCCCGTGGTGGTCGACGAAAATCTCGTAGCCACCAAAGTCGACACCACGACGCAACTGAGGTACCCAACGACTCCCAGGTCAAGTATGACGAGGGTGACGATGTTACCTGCCGCGAAAAGGCCAGCCTGTAACAGGCTTGCGATCGCAAATATCTTGATCTGTCCGGTTCCCCTCGCGTATTGGGAAGAGATCGAGAAGAACACTTGGACCACGACGATCGCGTAAGCGAAGGGCAGGATACCCTCTAGGAGCCTTAGCTGCGCTGCGACTGGATACGTTAAGAGAAAGATGCTGCACGAGGCTGCACCCAAAGCCAACGCGTTGCTAACGACCGCCGCGCTGGACTCTGTTCGAGTCATCGTGAACCGAAGTACCGCTTCAAACACGGTCAGCGAAATAAGGGGAAGTATGAGAGCAGCGGTGCTGGTTACGAGGTCAATGGATCCGAACTCACCTGGCTCAAGGAAGCGGGTGTACAGCGGTACCATGAGCACCGACGTCGCTTGACTACCCAGGCTGGCGATAGCGAAAGTGCCAATTTGCAAGCAGCCGACGTGCCCGGCTCACTCTTCACCTGCAAGTTCTCTGTTTGCTGCGGGAGAAGAGCTAGACGGCTCCTTGACCTGATCGCTTGTATACGCGTGACCAGCCGCCCCGGCAGGCGGGACAAAGTCCAGAGCCCAATGAACTTTGTGGGGTTGAGCATTGGTTGCCGAACCCTGTGGAGGAGATTTCGGCATAGTTTCGCGTCGCCAATCACGAACAAACTGCTTGACGCAGCCTCCAGTTGCCGCGTGGCTATATAGCGGTAGATGGATGGATGATCAGTGATGATGTCCGTGTCGGCGGGCCTGTAGGTTCGAGAAATGGAAACCACGTCGGTGTCGCTTCGCGGGACAACATATTCTGACTATCCCGCCGGTAGTTTGCTAGGGGCTCGTTGCGATACGCAATGTGGTATTTCAAGGCCGCCCGACACCACAAATCTAGATCCTCGCCGTTCGCGGTATCAACCACAAATCCTGCGAGGGATAGGAACGTGTCTCGACGAACAACGGTTGCAGAGGTCCAGAGCGGGGTATAGCGCATCGCCGACACGAAATAGTTCTCAAGTATGGCGTCGCTAGATGGGGCGGGGAGACCCGGGAAACTGAGAACCTCGGCGGAGGCCACCAGGTTCAATGACCGTGTAATTGGCGCCGGAAACCTAGCCTCAGCATAACGGTCGATCATGGAAGCCATCACCTCCAAATAGCGTGGCTCCCACTCATCGTCGGCATCCAAAAAGGCGATGTTGTCGTGCTTGGCGAGTTCGACGCCGCGATTTCGGGCTGACGAGACGCCACCGTTGGGTTGTTGTATCATTCGAATGCGCCAATCCGCGATCTCCGCGACCAGGGCTGGTCCGTGGTCCGTTGAGCCGTCGTCTACGATGACTATCTCGAAGTATCGATACGTCTGCGTCAGCACGCTCTCAAGAGTCCGCTGTATATGCGGCGCCTTATTGAACAATGGGATCACGACAGAGAAGTAGATTTGATCGGGTTCGCATGAACTCGGCACTAGAGAGCCCTAATGCTTCGTGCCGGGGACGCCGACCGCCAGAGAGTCGGGCGCTACGTCATTGATCACTAGTGCGCCCGCCGCAATAACGGAACCAGGGCCCACGGCAACGTCGCCGGCAAGCAGCGCGCGTGCCCCCACCCAGCAGCCATCGCCGACGACAACTTCCGTACTTCTTCCTCTTCCAGCTCGTCTCTCGCTCTCCCCGATTTCATGGGTACCCGTCAAGAACGTTACGTCAGGAGCAACATCGCAGTTCTGGCCAAGCCTCACAGTGCCATTCCCGTGTACGGTGAAGTTGGCCCCAATCCAGACCCCGCGGCCTATCTGAAGTCGGCATGTCCTAGGAATCCGTAATGGTCCTACCACCTTTACCGATCGATCTAAGGTGAACCCTAGAAAGTTCAGGAGTATGCGCTTGAGTTCGAAACATCTCGTCCCTCGGAGGACTGAATTAACTACAGAGAGTATGACGATGTACCTGAGCCTCGAGATCACTCGATCCACCCTTCCTGCAAGGCGTGCAGCAATTGATCAGTTGCGCTAGCGGTGCTGAAATTCAAGTGCTCGGGCGCGTAGGGCCGTCGAATGGAATTGTTCCAGTAGCGATCTTCATGATGGCTTCCACGCCGCGATAAACGGTTTGTGGATCATCTGCTCGACCAATCTCGATGCCGAATCGATTCTGCTCGATGATATAGGAAGGTCCCGAGCACGAGGTGCAGACAACGGGCTTCCCTTCGTAAAGTGCTTCCGCGATGACGTTTCCGAACCCTCGATCTCAGCAGTGTGGAGGAGTAGGTGGCATTTTGCCTAGATGTAGGCTGCAGGATCACTGACGTGACCAAGGAAGTCTACGTTATTTAGTCCGTATCTAGCCGCGAGGCATTTAAGGTTCTCTAGCTCCGACCGTCCCCCAGCACAGAGCAAGAGCGCGTCCGTGCGCGCGGAGACGCCAGCGAAGATCCCTAACGCGACGTCCAGACGTTTTCCTGCCGCGAGCCGCCCTGCGACCGCAATCGTGAGTCTTGTCGAGGTGGGCTACAAACCTGCGGGGCGCTGGCTGCTGGTGCGCTTGAAGACCTGATAGCGGGATTATTGAGAATCTTGTCTATAAGCAAGTGGAAGGTGGAGTCGTTGAGCCTCAGCCTCTGCCACGCCGGGTGTGTTGGCGACGATGAGGTCGGCGCCAAGCAACACGCGACCACTGAGCCAAGCAAGGGTCCCTCTCTGCTCCTCGAAGCCGTGCTGAGAAGCCACGATCCTGGTACGACTGCGAGTGACCCACTTCGCCACCACAGCCAAGCAGCTATAGAGAGTGAAGCCGACATAGAGAACGTCAGGCGACTCAGTTCGAAAGAAGCGGGCAAGAGGAGGTAGCCAAGTACGCGTCCTCTCGCCAATGCCCACGAGGTTGATTTGAGGAAGGACTTCTTCCGCCAGGGCGCCGGCGCTCTCCCCTGTGACGATTGTGACTTGATGGCCGCGGCTGACGAGCTCGTTCGCATAGTTGACAACGACCCGCTCGTACCCGCCTGGTTGCAAAGTAGGGGTCAGAAACGCGATATACATCGAGGTCAGCCTCTCAGGGGCCGCCCCCTGTTGGGCAGCGAGTCCGCTAGAGACTAAAGAAGCTGGGCTGTGCTCGCTAGTGAGTGGCGCGGAATCAGCACTGTCAGCTGCCGTTGAGGATCATTCCTGCGCCGACGGTGACGCCAGTCGCCTCGTCGACCAGGATGAACGAGCCGGTCGTCCGGTTCTTCGAGTAGGGGTCGCACAGCAGCGGCACGGTGGTGCGCAGCTGGACGCGGCCGATCTCGTTGAGCCCGAGCTCCTTGGTCTCCTGGTCGCGGTGCAGCGTGTTGACGTCCAGGCGGTACTGGATGTCCTTGACCAGCGCGCGCCCGGCGCGGGTGGTGTGCTTGATCGCGAGCTTCTGGCGGATCCGCATCGGGTCGGGGACCATCCAGCAGATCATCGCGTCGATGTCCTGGCTGGGCTTCGGGGCGTTCTTGACCCGGCAGATCATGTCGCCGCGCGAGACGTCGACGTCGTCCTCGAGGCGGACGGTCACCGACATCGGCGGGTAGGCCTCGTCGATCTCCTTGTCGAAGAGGTCGATGCCGGCGATCTTGCTGGTCATGCCCGGACGGGAGCACGAGCACCTCGTCGCCCGGCTTCATCACGCCGCCGGCGACGCGGCCGGCGTACCCGCGGTAGTCGTGGTGCGCGTCGGACTTCGGCCGGATGACGTACTGCACCGGGAAGCGGGTGTCGACCAGGTCGCGGTCGGAGGCGACGTGGACGTGCTCGAGGTGGTGCATGAGCGTCGGGCCGGAGTACCACGGCATGTTCTCGCTGCGGGTGACCACGTTGTCGCCCTTGAGCGCCGAGATCGGGATGACCTCGAGGTCGGGGATCGACAGCTTGGTGGCGAACTGCGGTGAACTCGTCGTGGATCTTCTCGTAGACCTCTTCGCTGTAGTCGACGAGGTCCATCTTGTTGATCGCGAGCACCAGGTGCGGGACCCGGAGCAGCGACAGGATCACCGCGTGGCGGCGCGACTGCTCGGTCATGCCGTTGCGGGCGTCGACCAGCACCAGGCCCAGGTCGGCGGTCGAGGCGCCGGTGACCATGTTGCGGGTGTACTGCACGTGGCCCGGGGTGTCGGCGATGATGAACTTGCGGGTCGGCGTCGCGAAGTAGCGGTAGGCCACGTCGATCGTGATGCCCTGCTCCCGCTCGGACCGCAGCCCGTCGGTGAACAGCGACAGGTCGTCGTAGTCGTAGCCGCGCGACTGGCTGGTCGCGTGGACCGCCTCGAGCTGGTCCTCGAAGATCGCCTTGGAGTCGAGCAGCAGGCGCCCGATCAGGGTGGACTTGCCGTCGTCGACGGAGCCGGCGGTGGCGAACCGCAGCAGGTCCATCTGCTTCATGGCCTCGGTGGTCTCCGACATCAGAAGTACCCCTCCTTCTTGCGGTCCTCCATGGCGGACTCCGAGAACCGGTCGTCGCCGCGAGTGGCGCCGCGCTCCGTCACGCGGGCGATGGCGACCTCCTCGATGATCTTCTCGATCGTGTCGGCGTCCGACTCGATGCAGCCCGTGAGGGTCAGGTCGCCGACCGTGCGGAAGCGGACCTGGCGCTCGGTGACCTCCTCGCCCTTCTTCAGCGGGTTGTACTCCGACTCGCTCAGCAGCATGCCGTCGCGCTCGAAGACGCGACGCTGGTGGCTGAAGTAGATCGAGGGGATCTCGATCTCCTCGCGGCCGATGTAGGTCCAGATGTCGAGCTCGGTCCAGTTGGACAGCGGGAAGATCGCGCATGTGCTCGCCCTCGTGGAGCCGGCCGTTGTAGAGCGACCACAGCTCGGGGCGCTGGTTCTTGGGGTCCCACTGGCCGAACTCGTCGCGGTGGGAGTAGACCCGCTCCTTGGCGCGGGCCTTCTCCTCGTCGCGGCGGCCGCCACCGAAGGCGGCGGTGAACTGGCCCTCCTCGAGGGCGTTGAGCAGCGTGCCGATCTGGAGGCGGTTGCGGGGGGTCTTGCCGTCGTCGACGACGATGCCGTCCTTGATGGCCTGCTCGACGCTGGCCACGATCAGCTTCACGCCGAGCCGGTCGCACCAGTTGTCCCGGGTCTGCAGGACCTCGGGGAAGTCGTAGCCGGTGTCCACCTGCAGGACCGGGAACGGGATCTTGGCCGGGTAGAACGCCTTCTCCGCCAGCCGCATCATCACGATGGAGTCCTTGCCGCCGGAGAACATCAGCACCGGCTTCTCGAACTCCGCCGCGACCTCGCGGAAGATGTGGATCGACTCGGCCTCCAGCTCGTCGAGCTGGCTCATCCGGTAGTCGCTGTGGGTGGTCGTCATAGACAGAGAGATCCTTCGTCAGGGGAACCTGCGTCATGCTAGCCGCTGACGCCGGTGGGTCCGGGACGCGCCCGAGTCCTACCCGGTGAGTCGACAATCAGGCGTGTGGTGAGCGAGGTCTCGCCCTGGAGGGGGGCTCGATGCGCATCGTGGTGATTGGTGGTGGCGGTGCGGGCCGCGAGATGCTCGATGTGATCGAGGCGGTCAACGCGGCCGGCCGCTCAGAGGAGATCGAGGTCTTCGGTGTCCTGGACGACGGTGAGCCGGACAGCTCCAAGCTCGCGGCCTACGGCGTCAAGCACCTCGGTCCCGTCAGCGAGCTCACGGGCCTTCCCGAGGACGTTGGCTACGTGATCGGCATCGGATCGCCTCACGCTCGGGCACGAATCGACGCGCTCGGCAGCGGGACGGAGCTGTCCGGTGCTCGTGCACCCGACTGCGGTGCTGGCGCGCGAGGTCTTCCTTGGTCCCGGCACGATGGTGGCCGCGCACGCGACATTCATGAATCACGTCGTGACGGGGAGGCACGTGCACGTCAGCGTGGGGTGCTCGATCGGCCACGACGTACGGCTCGACGACTACGTAGAGGTCTCGCCGACGACCGCTCTGTCGGGATACGTGACAGCCGGACGTGCGGCCTTCTTCGGGACAGGCGCCAAGGTGAATCCGGGGCTCACAGTCGGCAGGGGGCTGTGGTCGGTACCGGCGCGGTCGTCACCAGAGACGTGAACCCCGAAACGACGGCGTGGGTGTCGGCCATCGCCCGTTCCGCTGGTTAACCCTTAAGGAGGTGACTGCTGCTTGGATCGCGACTGCAGGCGCCAAAATGTCGCATGTGGGCCGAAGTTCCCGCCCGATTCGACTGTTCGTGGGTTGGACGCCTCGGAGCAGCGCATAGCATCAGCAGTGTCCCTTAGGGGACGTGAAGACTGAATCGCACCGGGGGAACCAAAATGAGTCTCAAGCGTAATGCTGTCCTTACGGCCATGGCGGCCGGAGCGCTGGCGCTCGTTGGTGGCGGATACGCGGCGGCCCAGAACGGCGAGTCGGCCGAGCACCACGCTCATCGCGAGTACCTCGTCCGGGTCCACGAGCCAGACCTACGACGGTGCGACGACCACGCAGCTCGATGCCAGGCCGGCGTGCAGGCGCTCGCGCGGACGTACCCGTCAAGCTGCACAGGCCATGTCAACGAGCGGAAGTCACGGTGACGGTAACGGGTAGCCAAGGGACGCCCACGGGCACCGTGACGTTCCCGGCATCGGGAACCGCAGACGTCGCGCTGACGGGCGGCAAAGCCAGTTCCGTAATGATCCGGCGGCGCAGGGGAAGACGATCGACTACACTACGGCGAACGCACTGCGGGCATCGGAAGCACGACGATCCCGCTGTACTAAGGTGGCACTGACTTGACGGTCGCAGACGCGTCCGAGACGTCAGTCCTACAGGGATCGTGCACCTCACCGCTGTCACTTATTCCGCCAGAGCCCGCTGGCGGCGCTACGGCCATCCTTTGGCGCAGACTGCCGCGTGCCGAGTTCTCGAATGGCACTTGTTCATGCAACGCAGCCTCAGTCGACGTCTGCGACGTCGACGGCGCTAGCTGACTCCTGCGCTGCGCTGGTCATTGTACGGCCTGAGATCTAGTGGTCTCGCCACGCGCTGTTGCTCGGTACGACGGCTCGTTCGATGGCGCCGTTCGTCGCAGGGCTTGATGTCTTGCGGGGTCAGCTGGTGCTGGCCTGTGGATCGCTACCAAGGGCTCGCGGCGCGGAGCGAGCTCCAGGCGGCCTCGCGTGCGATGGCCCAGGTCGCTGACCACGTCAGGGAGGGCGACGCCGCGTCCGCGGCGGGGCCACTCGCAGCGGCCCAGGAGCACTCTGTCAAGGCAGCGAAGCACACGTCCGGCCCAGGCTGGTGGATCGGCACCAAGGTGCCCTTCGTCGGTGACGATCTGGAGGCCCTCTCGGTCGTTGCCGAGGTCGCCGGCGAACTGAGTCAGGACGCCCTGCCTCCGGCCGTGTCAGCGGGCAATCAGCTCAGCCCTGAGCTTGATGACGCCCCACGACGGCCGCTTCGACTTCACCGCCGTCCAGCGAGCCGCCCCCAAACTGCTTGCCGCCGACAAGGTGGTCAAGGCCCAGGCTGCGCGGATGGCCGAGATCGACCTCTCCGGACTCCTCGGGCCCGTGCGCCGCCAGGTCTCGGCCGTGGAGCTCCAGCTCAACGAGGTCTCCGCAGCGTCGGCGACCGCGGCGCGGGTGGCCAAGGTCGGGCCCTGGCTCTTCGACGGCAAGAGCCGCGACGTCTGCTCGTGGCCTTCAACAACAACGCCGAGATCAGGGCGACTGGGGGTCTGCCAGGGGCGATGGGCGTGCTGACCTTCGACCGAGGCAAGGTCACCTTCGGTGAGCAGCGGGGCCCGCGTGACATCGGCGTCCAGCGACGCCCCGCGGGAGCGCTGACCGACGCCGAGCGCACCATCTGGTCCGACCGGATGGTCTACCTGTCTCAGGACACCAACTTCACCCCGGACTATCCCCGCGGTGCCGCGCTGCTGCGAGACGATGTGGGAGCGCAAGTTCGGCAAGGTCGACGGCGTGCTGAGCGTGGACCCGATCGCGATGTCCTACCTGCTGCAAGGCTCAGACCCGATCTCAGTGGACGGGCTACGAGATCACCAGCGCCAACGCCGTTCAGGTGATGCTGAACCAGATCTACCTCGACGTCCGTGACACAGCACGGCAGAACGAGATCTTCGCCGACATTGCGGCGGCCACGTTCCGAAAGCTGGCAGCGGGCCAGGTGGACAGCCAGGCGGCTTACCAAGGGCTGCAGCGCGGCATCGAGGAACGTCGCATCCTGCTGTACCTGGACGACCCCGCCATGCAGCAAGGACTAGCCGGGCTCGCGGATCGCCGGGGACCTCGACTTCGCGAGTGGTCCGAGACCGCAGGTGGGTCTCTACTTCAACGACGGCACGGCCACCAAGATGGACTACTACCTGCGCTACGAGACGTCGGTCGAATCGATCAGCTGCCGGGGAACCCGGCAGCGGCTGCGAGTGACGTCGCGAATGACCTCGCAGGTGCCCAAGGACCTCAGCCGGCTGACACCCAGCATCCTCGGCCCTGCAGAAGCGGCGCCCAAGGGAGTCCTGGTGACCGCGGCGAACCTCGTCGCTCCCGTCGGCGGATCGATCGACTCCTTCGAGGTCGACGGACGGACCCCGGTCGACGTCCGAGCGACGCTGGGCGGACGAGAGATCTCCAGCACCCGAGTGTTCTTGCGACCAGGAGAGTCAGCGACTCTGTCGTACACGCTGACGGCGGGCGAGGGTCAGATCGGTGCGCCAGATCTACGCGTGACTCCCGGCGTCGCTGATCTGGGAGTCGCGAGCGTCGACGGGTCGTCCTGCGGATGACGGCGTCCCACGGCGACTGCGCGTGCTGAGCGCTGGATAGCGTCTCGTCGTGGCTGAACCGTTCCGCGTGCTCTGCGTCTGCGTGGGCAACGTCTGCCGGTCACCGGTGGCGGAGCGTCTGCTGCGGCTCCGGTTCGAGGAGCTCGGGGCGTTCGACTCCTTCTCCGTCGCGTCGGCCGGCACCCGTGCTCTGGTCGGCCGCCCGATGACCCTCGAGTCCCTGGCCGAGCTCGGCGAGCGAGGCGGGTCGGCGGAGGGCTTCGTCGCGCGCCGACTGGACGACCAGATGGTGCGGTCGGCGGACCTGGTGCTCACCGCCACGACCGCCGTGCGGCGTACCGCCTTGGAGGAGGCGCCGGGCGCGCTGCGGCGTACCTTCACCTGGCGCGAGCTCGCGGCGCTCGTCGACGGGCGTACTGCTGAGTCGCCCGCGGCCTTGATCGCTGACGCTGCGAGCCGGCGGGCGGAGGCCGCCCACCTCGAGCTGGACACCGAGGACCCGATCGGACGGTCGGCGGAGGTCTACGCCCGGGTCGCGGCCGAGATCGACGAAGCAGTCACCGTGATCGCTCGCGCTCTGGCCGCGTGCGGTGCACCCTAGAGTCAGACGGATGGAGACGGCGATGACGATGTCGGACAACAGCACGACGACCACGCGTGAGATGGAGTCCTGCGAGCGGCCCTGGGGGTCCTGGCACGTCCTCGACGTGGGCGCCGGCTACAAGGTCAAGCGCATCCACGTCACGCCCGGGCAGCGGCTGTCCCTGCAGCTGCACGCGCACCGCTCGGAGCACTGGGTCGTGCTCTACGGCGTCGCGACCTGCATCATCGACGACGAGACGAAGGTGATCGGCCCGGGCCACTCCATCGACGTCGCGCTCGGGGCCAAGCACCGGCTGGTCAACAACGGCAGCGAGGACCTGGTGATCATCGAGGTCCAGCGCGGTGGCTACACCGGCGAGGACGACATCGTGCGGCTCGACGACGACTACGGCCGCCACGAGGGCGACGCCTGCTAGGCATATCGGCGGATAGGTCGTCACCGTCTCGCAAGTCGGCGGGCCGAGTGCCTTGCAAGGCCGGCGTTGAGCGAGGTCAGTATGGGCACTGGCCGACTTCGTTCCAAGACCCTATGCAAACCCCACTGCCGTAGACCCGGTTGCCGATACCTCCGCTGACGCTGTTGCCATGCTCGTCGGCGAGTGGCCCCGGCCCCATCAGGACGTGCACACCCTTAGGGGCAACCTCGACCTCTGGTGCATCCGGGTCGGGTGCCCTGTGACGATGGCGTTCCACGTGCGCGGGATGCATACTCCACCTGCCGTGGCAGTCTCGAGCTGCTTGCGCAGGGATGCGGTTTCGCGGTCGACAGCGACGGCGATCTCACTGCGCATGCGGTCCTCGGTGCGTCGTCGCTCGTCCTCGACCCGGTCCGCAGCTGCCTTCTCGACAGTCCCCACTCGGGCCTGCCAGTGATGACGCTCGTCGGATCTAGCAGCCCGGATGAGAGAAATGACGAACGCAATCGCGGTGAACCCGAGGAGCACGAGCAGACCTGCGTCCATCACTCCGGCTCGGTCTCGGAGATAGACGAATCCGGCTCCGAGAAGGGTGGCGAGGAGGGTGATGAACTCAAGGCGGCTTCGGACGTTGTCCCCGATGCCGGCGAAGTCCCAGAGGTCTCGGAGGAGGCGCATGCGGCGACCGTAGCCCCATTGACGACCGCGGGCTGGTCCAAAGGGCGCCAAGCGCGCTCTGCGTCTCGTCGATGGCGGACTGCTTGCGCAGGTTCTCGGCCTTGGACGGGGCAGCAGCTGTTGCAGGCCGCGGACATGGGAGTCGAGGTCCACGATCAGCAGGGCCGGGGACTCGAGCTCGGTCATGCTGCGGTTCCTCTCGCGTCCGTCCGGCCGGTCCCGTCGGACCAGATGGGCCTGCTGATGGCGGTGTCGTAGTACCGGGCGTCTGCGGTGGCCGCGGAAAGGCGCGCTGCGGTGGCGAAGATGTTTTCGAAGAGGGGTGAACCTCGCCGAAGCCTCGCTTGTACAGCGTGTTCGCGAGGACCTGGTGATCATCGAGGTCCAGTGCGGTGGCTACACCGGCGAGGATGACATCGTGCGGCTGGACGACGACTACGGCCGCCACGAGGGCGACGCCTGCTGAGGCTGCTGGGCGATCTCGACTGATCGCTCGATCACCGGTCGACGCGCGGGCGGTGGTGCCCCCGCTCGATCTCGGCGACCGTCGGGGCGCCCATGAACGGCAGGCCCTCGGACTTGCGCAGGAAGCCCCAGATGAACGGCACCAGGACGAGCATCGCGACGCCGATGCCCGCGATGAGGGCCGGGTGGGTCTCGTCCTCACCCGCGCCCAGCGGCGCCCAGCCGGCCTTGTCGAGCAGCGCGACCCCCGACATGGTCAGCACGATCACGATGCCGCGGCGGATCACCGACTGCGGGACGCGGGGGGCCAGGCGGGAGCCGAGGATCGTGCCCGGCACCGAGCCGAGGATCAGCGGGATCGTCAGCGCCATGTCGAGACCGCCCTGGGCGATGATGTTCGCGATCGCCGCGGAGAGCACCAGCGGGACCGCCTGCACCAGGTCGGTGCCGACCAGCTTCACCGCCGACAGCATCGGATAGAGCATCAGCAGCGCGACCATGATGATCGAGCCCGAGCCGACGCTCGTGACGCCCACCAGCAGGCCGCCGAGCGCACCGACGAGCAGCGTGGGCAGCGGACGGATCACCGGCTCACCCATGTCCCCGGCCGTGCCGCGGCGGATCTGGCGCATGCCGATGTAGAGGCGCAGGGCGTACGTCGCCGCCGCGATCAGCAGCGCGAACCCCAGTGCGGTCTTGAGCACCTTCTCCAGCGTCGCCTCGTCGCCGCCGTACGCCCAGTGCACGATGAACGGCCCGATGAACGCCATCGGGATCGACCCGAGCATCAGCCACTTCGCCAGCTCCATGTTGGGGCTGCCGTGCCGGCGGTGGATCAGCGCGCCGCCGGTCTTGTAGACCGCGGCGGCCGTGAGGTCGGCCGCGATCACCGTCGAGGCGTTGCCCACGCCCAGGAAGATCAGCGCCGGGGTCATCAGCGCCCCACCGCCCATGCCGGTCAGGCCGACCACGATGCCGACGAGGAAGCCGGCGGTCAGGATCGACCAGAAGTCGGCGGAGAAGATCTCGCCCATGCGGGTCCCTTCGGGAGCGGCGTCGTGACCCGGCAAAGACTAGCGGGTTGATCGGATTAAACCGAAATCACCGGCGTGGCGAGGTCGCCCCGTGTGCCGCGCGAGGGACGTCGCGGAGGAAGTCGTGCACGTGGCCCCACAGCGCCTCCGTGGCCTGCGCGTCGTACTCCTCGGGCAGGGAGGCGTCGGTGAACAGGTGCCCGGACGCCTCGTACTCGTGGAGCTCGGCGGGCGCCCCGGAGGCGCGTACGGCGGCGAGCAGCTGGTCCACCCAGTCCTGGTTGCGCTTCGGGTCCGAGACGGCGTAGTGCAGCTGCACCGGCACCGCCGCCGGCCAGGAGTCGGCGCCCAGGAACGGCAGCGGGAGCGCGCCGGAGAACAGCACCGCAGCCGCCACCGCCCGGTGGAGGGCGACGTGCTCGGCCATGCCCGCGCCGTTGGAGAAGCCGGCCACCACGAAGCCGTCCGGCAGGTCCGCCGTGGCGTCGAGGGCGGACTGCAAGAGCGCGGGGAAGCCCACCTCCTCCTGGTAGGCGATCGCCGTGTCGTAGTCGTCGAACGACCGCCCGTCGTACTGGTCGACCACGAGCACCTCGTGCCCGCCGGCGCGCAGCCGCTCCGCGGCGTCCTGCACCCCTGGGCGTACTCCGAGCACCGAGTGGAACAACGCGATCGAGGCCATGTCTCCTCCTGTCGACGGGACGCTCCTGCCACCGGCCTATCAGTGGCAGCGGAGGCACGGGCAGGGTCCACCGGCCCGACCGCCCGGAGAGTGGCGGCCGCGCGCGCTGCCGCGCCCAGAGGCGGTCGTCGAGGGCCTCGAGGATCTCGGCCAGGCACTCCTCGACCGGCGTCGCCACGGCCCTGTCCGGAGAGGGGATGGTGGCGCGGGCTGTGCCGTGGTGTCGTGGTGTCGTGCACACGCGGACGCTGCGCCTTCTGGTCATCGCCGGACTCGTCCTGGCGCCGGTGGCCTTCCTGGGTCCGCCCGCGCAGGCGCGCAAGCACTACGTCGTCAGCGCCAAGACCGGGTCCTACGTGTTGCTGGGTCAGGCCGTCAGGATCCGGGGCACTGTCTCCCCGCGAGCGGCCGGCAAGACGGTTGTCCTGCAGAAGCGCCTCCGCAAGACCGAGCCGTGGCGCCGGGAGGCGACGGCCAGGATCCGCCGCGACGGCACCTTCCAGGTCAACGACCGGCCCACCACGCCGCGCGCCCGGTGGTACCGCGTGAAGAAGCCCGCCTCCCGGACCCTCGGCGCGGGCTACAGCACCTCGCTCTGGGTGGACGTCTCGCAGTGGCACTCGTTGACCGAGCTGGACCCGGTGTCCGCCGGCCCGGGCTTCCGCAAGGTGGATCCGGTGACCATCGGCGGCGTCGCCTACGAGAAGTCGCTGGAGACCAACGCGTCCGGCTCCATCGAGTACGACGTGAGGCGCAAGTGCACGCAGTTCGTCACCACCTTCGGCCTGACCGACGACTCAGCGACTGGCGCCCAGGCCGAGATCCGGGCCTACGGGGACGGCACAGACCTCTACCACCACGTGTTCGACCGTGGAGGGGGCTTGCGCCGGCACCTCGACCTGACGCACGTCGCGCGCCTCAGATTCGAGGTGACGATGCTCAGCGACCTCCCGACGTACGCCGCGATCGCCAAGCCGCGGGTGCTCTGCCACTTCTAGAGGCGGTCGTCCAGGGCTTCGAGGATCTCGGCCAGGCACTCCTCGATCGTGCGGCCGGTGGTGTCGACGACCACGTCGGCGTCGGTCGGCGCCTCGTAGGGGCTGGAGATGCCGGTGAACTCCGGGATCTCCCCGCGCCGCGCCTTGGCGTAGAGGCCCTTGCGGTCGCGCCGCTCGCACTCCTCGACCGGCGTCGCCACGTGCACGAGGAAGAAGTCGCCGCCGGCGTCGGCGACGTAGTGCCGCACCTGCTGCCGGGTCTCGTCGAACGGCGCGATCGGCGAGCAGATCGCCACCCCGCCGTGGCGGGAGATCTCGGCCGCCACCCAGCCGATGCGGCGGATGTTGGTCTCCCGGTCGGCCTTGGAGAAGGTCAGCCCGGCCGAGAGGTTGCGGCGTACGACGTCGCCGTCCAGGGAGGTGACCGTGCGCTCGCCGCGCTCGAGCACCACGTCGTGCAGCGCCCGCGCCAGCGTCGACTTGCCGCTGCCGGACAGGCCGGTGAAGAACACCACCAGCCCCTGCACGCCCGGGCCGGGCAGCTCGAAGTCGACCACCTCCGCGACCGCCTCGGGCAGCTCGCCCTCGCCGGTGACCGCGACGACGTCGCCGGGGGAGTACGCCGCCACGACGCGCTCGCCGAACGCCTGGTCGGCGTCGGGGTTGCCCCGGCTCGCCAGGGGGACCGCGACGACGCGCGAATCTGGCACCAGTTCCGCGGCGGCGAGGGTCGCGCGGACCAGCCCGACCCCGCTCAGCGGCCGGCCGTCGTACGACGGGGTGCCGGCGCCGGTGAGCGCGAGGAGGACCACGGGCCGGTCGATCCCCTTGATCCTCGCCAGATCCGGCTCGGTCAGGGGGCCGGCCACCGGGACGGTCACCACGTCGCCCAGGGCGCGGACGTCGGCGGGGGAGAGGTGGAGGCGACGGAACGCGCCGTACTCGTGGTGCTGCAGCGTCCGCACCGGGCCCACGACGCCGCGCCGGCCGGCGCCCGCGTCGTACGTCCCCTCGACCGTGACCTGCGCCAGCGGCAGGCCCTCCGGGTCGACCAGCTCGACGACCGCGCCCTCGGTCGCCAGCTCGGCGGGAAGGGTGAGCGTGACTCCCTCCGGGTCGTCGGTGAACGCGGACGGTTCGACGGCTCCGTGCGCGAGCAGCTCGAGGTCGTCGAGCTCGCGGGGCGAGGGGCAGTGCTGAGCGGCGGAGGCGTCGGTCACGCGCCGATCCTACGGGGATCGGGACATACAGGTGCTAACTGGCGCTGCAAGCAGGTTTCTGGCTTGTGAACAAGGCGAAACGTGCCGCGACTCACGCCTGTCGAGTTGAATCTGCTTGCAATTGTTAGCATGATGGGAGGCATGGCGAAGGGGTTCATGAGAGCGACCGGACTCGGTGACTACCTGCGAGAGCAGCGCACCGAGGCCAAGCTCAGCCTGCGCCAGCTCGCGGAGGCGACGGGCATCTCGAACCCCTACCTGAGCCAGATCGAACGCGGTCTGCGCAGGCCGTCGGCGGAGGTCCTCCAGTCCATCGCCAAGGCGCTGCAGATCTCGGCCGAGACCCTCTACGTGCAGGCGGGGATCCTCAGCCCCGACGACCACGAGGTCCGCACGGTCGAGGCCGCGATCCTCGCCGACTCCGGGCTCACCGATCGCCAGAAGCAGTCCCTCATCGACGTCTACCGGTCGTTCCGGGCGGCCAACCCCACACAGGAAGAAGGAAACACTGATGGCTAAGGCCACTGTTCTCGAGACCGCCACCAAGCCGCTCTACGCCTCCGTCGGCGCCAGCGACTACGCCGTCGAGCTGGTCCGCAAGGCCGCCGCCGACGTGCAGACCCAGCTCGACGGGGCCCGCAAGAAGGGCGTCGTCTCCCACAGCCGCAACGAGGTCAACGACCGCATCGACGCGCTCGCCAAGGAGGCCAAGGCCCGCCAGCTCAAGGCCGAGACCCTGCTGAAGGACCTGCAGGCCGACGCCCGCGCGCTGCCCAAGCGCGCCGAGGCCCTGGTCAAGGACTTCCAGGCCGACAGCCGCGAGCTGCCCAAGACGGCCCAGGCCCGCCTCACCGAGCTCCAGGCCCAGCTGAACGGCCTGCCCAAGCGCGTCGAGGCCCTCGTCAAGGAGCTCCAGGCCGACAGCCGCGAGCTGCCCAAGACGGCCCAGGCCCGCCTCACCGAGCTCCAGGCCGAGGTCCGCGAGCTCGTCGCCAAGCTCGAGGCCCGCACCGCCGAGCTCCGCGCCGAGCTGACCAAGCGCGCCTCCACCGGCACCCCGTCGTACGACGAGCTGGTCGCCCGTGGCGAGGCCGTCGTGGCCCGCGTCCGCAAGGGCGAGTTCGCCACCATCGGCCAGGTCGAGGTGAAGAAGCCCGCCAAGAAGGCCTCCACCAAGTCGACCGGCGCCAAGCCCGCCGCCAAGAAGTCCCGCCGCCAAGAAGTCCTCGACCACGAAGTCGACGACCGCGAAGTCGACCGACCGCGAAGGCGCCGGCGACCAAGTCGACCGCCAAGAAGGCCCCGGCCCGCAAGGCCCCGGCCAAGAAGACCACGCAGGCCTGAGCCTCAGCAGGTCCCTGAGCCAGCCGGGACCGGGCCGCGAAGGTTCGGTCCCGGCTGTTTCGTTCCCCAGGGCCCCGGTTCCTCCGAGGGGGGAGGACTGGGGTCCTGGTCCGTGTCAGGTCGTGACGGTGACGCTCACCGGCGCGGAGGTCTTGCCGGCCGCGTCGGTCGCCACCACGGTGTAGGTCCACGTGCCGCGGCCCGGCCTGTCGTCGTACGACGTGGACAGCAGCGTCGTCAGCGTCGAGAGCAGCGCCTTGCGCCCGCCCTCCCGGGTGACGGTGTAGCCGGTGACCGCGACGTCGTCGCTCGACGCCGCCCAGCTGAGCGAGACGTGACCCTTCCTGTCCACCGTGGCGCTCAGGTCACCCGGCGCGCTCGGGGCCCGGCTGTCGACGGTCGGGATCGTGACGCTGCGGCTCACCGGCGACCCGACGTTGCCCCAGGTGTCGACGGCCGCGACGGCATAGGTGTACGTCGACCCGGCGACCACGTCCGGGTCCTGGAAGGCGGTGGCGCTCGTGGTGCCGAGCTCGGTCCCGTCGCGCCAGATCCGGTAGGCCGCGACCCCGCTGTCGTCGCTCGCCGGGCTCCACGTCACCAGGGCTGCCGGACCACTCACCACCGAGGTGCTCAGCGACCCGACCGTGCTCGGGGCGGTCGTGTCCGTGGTCGAGCCGCTGCCGTCGTACGACACCGCCACCTGGGCGCCGCTGCTGGTCGCCGACGAGACCGTGATCGTCGCCCCGCTGACCGGGTCGTGGACCGACCGGCCGGCGAGCAGCGGTGCGTCGGAGTACGTCGCCGTCCCCGGCACCGTGTCGACCAGCATCGTCTGGCGCGTGCCGATGCCCCAGTCGACGCGGATCGTCACGCCCGCCGTGACCGGCATGCCCAGCGCGAAGGTGTCGAAGACCCCCCCCGCGAGCGTGACGTCAGCCGGCGCGCCGGCGTCGAGCGTGGTCGGGGTGAGCATCCCCAGGTGGGACTGCGCGGCGTTGCTGTGCAGGTAGGTCGAGGCCGAACCCATGATGGTGAACGGGTCGCCGTACTCCGCGACGGAGCAGCTCGTCGACGGACCCGGGAGGGCCGTGGCGACGATTGCACCCCCAGAGGTGAGGGTCAGCGGCCGAGGCCCGCCTCCCGGGCGCGCACGATCGCCGCCGACCGGTCGGCGACCTGGAGCTTGGTCAGGATCGAGGAGAGGTGGTTGCGCACGGTCTTCTCGCTGAGGTCGAGCTCGCGGGCGATCACCGAGTTGCGCTTGCCGGCCGCCAGACGGTCCAGCACCTCGCGCTCCCGTCGGGTCAGCTCGGGGAAGGCCCCCTGCGTGAGCTGCTGGCTGCTCTCGAGGAAGAAGCCGACGATCCGGCGCGCGACCGACGGCCCGAACGCCGTCCCGCCCGCGGCGAGGGTCTGGACCGTGGCCACCAGCTCGGTCGCGTCGGCGCCCTTGAGCAGGTAGCCCCGGGCGCCGGCGCGCATCGCGCCATAGACGCTCTCGTCGTCGTCGTGCATCGTCAGCACGAGCACGGGCAGGTCCGGGTGCTCGGCGCCGAGGGTCGCGGTCACCTCGATCCCCGAGAGGTCCGGCATCCGCATGTCGGTCACGACGACGTCGGGACGCTCGCGGCGCACGAGGTCGAGCAGGTCCCGCCCGCTCGAGGCCTGCCCGACGAGCTCGATCTGCTCCTCGTCGGCGAGCACCGCCGCGACGCCATAGCGGAACATCGGGTGGTCGTCGGCCAGCACGACCCGGATCGGGGCCTCGCTGCTCACGGCGTCACCTGCCACGGCAGGACCGAGCGCACGGTCGTGCCCTTGCCTGGCACGCCCGCGACAGTGAGCCGTCCGCCCACCGACTCCGCGCGCTGCCGCATCGACTCCAGCCCGACGCCGCCGGGCCGTGGTCCCACGGTGCCCACTCCGTCGTCGACGACCTCGACCACGAGGTGGTCGGTGTGGCTCGCCAGCGTCAGCGAGACCCGCCCGGCCTGCGCGTGCCGCACGGCGTTGCTCAGCGCCTCGCCGGCGATCCGGTGGGCGGCGACCGCGACCTCGCCCGGGACGCCGCCGAGGTCGCCCGACTCGGCCAGCTCCACCTCCACGGCGCCCGAGGCGCGGACCGCATCGACGTGCATCCTCACCGCGGCGCGCAGGTCCACGTCGCCGGGACCCAGGTCGTCGATGATGCTGCGGACCTCCGTCACCAGCGAGTCCACCTCGGCGTGCAGCACCTCGAGGATCTCCGGGACCCGATCGGGGTGGGTGGCCACCGAGCGCCGGGCGGCCTCGAGGCCCAAAGCCACTCCGGACAGCGAGGGGCCCAGGCCGTCGTGCAGGTCCTCGCGAAGCCGGCGGCGCTCGCCCTCGCGCGTGGCGAGCACCCGCGAGCGTGAGTCCGCCAGCTCCCGCGCGGCGAAGCCCGCCTTGACCGCGCCGGCGACCGGCACCGACAGCGCCTCGAGCAGCCGGCGGTCAGCCGACCCGAGGGGGTCGCGCGGCGTGCGGCCGGCCACCACGAGCCGGCCGACCCGCTCCCCGGCGTACTCCAGGTCGACCACGTGGAGTGGGTGGTCCTCGGCCGACCCGATGCTCGCCAGCGGCTCGCCGGCGAGGCCCTCCAGCGCGACGTACGGCGAGCGCAGGGCCCGCGCGACCGCTGCCAGCATGGGGCGCATGCCCGAGGGGTCGTCCGCGTCCCGCGCCCGGATGCCCTCCGCGACCCGGGACAGGGCGCGCAGCGGGTCGGCCCGGTCGCCGTACACCAGCCGGCCGAAGAAGCCCTGCAGGCCCCGGTGCGCGGGGACCACGACGAGCCCGACGGCCGCGATCGCGAAGAGGCTCGGCACCGCACCGCGCGGCGTCACGGTCGTGATCAGCGCGACCAGCCCGAAGTAGATCGCCACCGCCACCCCGGTCAGGACGGAGTAGACCAGCCCGCTGCGCAGCACCAGCTTGATGTCGAACAGCTGGTGCCGCACCACCCCCACCGCCAGCCCGACCGGTGAGAGGACCTGCACGGTGAAGGTCAGGACGGGCAGGTCGAGCGGGGCGACGACCAGCAGCGGCGCGATCATGGCCAGCAGCCAGGCGAGCTGCTCGCGCTCCGGGCTCTCCGCCCGCCACAGCCGCCGCAGCGTGTCCACCCACGCCGCGACCGCGATGACCAGCCCGACGACCGCCGCGATCCCGGCGAGGACGGCCAGCGGCAGCTGCAGGTGACCGCGCGAGATCGGGTTCACCCCGAGGTCGTGGCCCGGCACGGCCCCGGAATACGACGCGTCGAGCAGGGCCAGGCTTGCTCCGACGGTCGCGGCCGCGCCTGCGGCGGTCACCGCCAGACGATGCGCGTACGGCGAGGACGTGCGGCCCGTGGGGTAGAGCAGCGCCACCAGGGACGGGCCGGCCAGCAGTGCCGGCGCCCAGACCCAGGACCCGAGCCAGGCGAGGAGGTGCCGCCCCGGCAGGGCGATCTCGTAGGACGCGAGGGCCCACCCCTCTCCGAGGAGAGCCAGGCCGTTGCCCCACGCGACGAGCAGGATCAGCCAGCCCAGCCGGTTCGCCGGCCGCATCCCGGTGAGCACCGCGCCCAGCGCGCCTAGGGTCACCCCGTTGACCGCGTTGTTGAGCACGTTGTCGGCCATCAGGTCGCCGAGCGAGCGTCCGCCCGGGCCGGACGCGAGGACCAGGCCGAGCAGGCTCGCGGCCGCGCACAGCCCACCGAGGACGGGGCCGACCAGGCGTGGAGTCCCGCTCTCGCGCGGGCGCGTGGCGCCCCGCGGCTGCGTGATCTCCTCGGTGGCTGCCGGCATGCCGCCATTGTGTGACCGATGCGCCGGCATGGACAGCGTTTGCGGTCCGCGGGACCCGGGAGGACGTCCCGGTCGTCCCGGGACATCGACCCCTCCCGGGGCCGGCGCAGACGCACCCATGCTCCTCGGACCGCGGCGACCGTGCCGCCCCGTCCGAGGAGGAAACCATGCGTCAGCTCCGTGAACACCCCAGCCGCACCCTGGCGGCCCTGCTCGCCACCGCCTTCGTGCTCTTCATGCTCAGCGGCATCCCGCGCTACCGCGACGCCAAGGACTGGGGCTGGGACCTCTTCATCGGCGACATCTTCTGGTTCGGCTTCCTCATCACCGCGCTGCTGTTCCTCGTCGGGGCGGGGTACGTCGTCGCCCGCCGCGCGCGGGGCGCCCGGAGCGCGGCATGAGGTGCGCGCTGCTGCTCGGGATCGCCGGTGCCGCCGCGTCCACCGCCCTGCTCGCCGCGCCGGCGTACGCCGACGGCGGGCCGGAGCACTACTCGTTCGCCTTCGACGAGAGCGCCGCCACGCTCGTCGACGGGCTCGGCACCGGGTGCCCCGACTTCACCGGCACGATGACCGAGCAGCGGCACGACGAGCTGGACGGGATCATGCTGGCCGACGGCACCGTCCACGGCCGCACCCTCGCCACCTCGCAGGTGAGCCTCGTCCCCGGCGACGCCGGCGCGACGTCGTACACCGGGTCGGTCACCTATCGCGAGACCGGGACCTATGTGAACGACGGCATGGACGACGCGGTCGAGACAGCGACGGTGCACGGCAGCCTCGTCGGCGACGACGGGTCACGGTTCCGCATCACCGAGGTCATCCACCTGACGGTCGACGCCCAGGGGACGGTCCGGTCCTCCTTCGACCGGATGCGCTGCTCCTGAGCCGCCGCGCCGGGCGGTCGTCGTTCCCCTCAAAGGTGGAAGACGACCGTCCGGTGGCCGCAGAGGAACACCCGGTCCTCGGCGTGCGCGGTGACCGCGCGGGCGAGCACCAGCCGCTCGACGTCACGCCCGAGCGGCGACCATCTGCTCGGGCGTGCGGGTGTGGTTCACGCGCACGACCTCCTGCTCGATGATCGGGCCCTCGTCGAGCTCGGCGGTGACGTAGTGGGCGGTCGCGCCGATCAGCTTCACCCCACGGGCGTGGGCCTGGTGGTAGGGCTTGGCGCCCTTGAACCCCGGCAGGAACGAGTGGTGGATGTTGATCGCGCGCCCCGCCAGGGCCGCGCACAGGTCGTCGGAGAGCACCTGCATGTAGCGCGCGAGCACGACGAAGTCGATCTCGTGCGACTCGACCAGCGACAGCATCCGCGCCTCCGCCGCGGGCTTGGTCGACGGGGTCACCGGCACGTGCACGAACTCGATGCCGTGCCGCTCGACCAGCCCGCGCAGGTCCTCGTGGTTGGAGACCACGACCGGGATCTCGACGGGCAGCTCGCCGCGCTCCCAGCGGTAGAGCAGGTCGACCAGGCAGTGGTCGATCTTCGAGACCAGGATCAGCATCCGCCGCGGCACGTCGCGCGGGCGGATCTCCAGGTGCATGCCGAGCTCGTGCACCGCCGAGGTGACCGCCTCCCGCACCGCCGCGAGGTCGGTCCAGGGCGACTCGAACTCCACCCGCATGCTGAACAGCCCGGTCACCGGGTCGGAGAACTGCGCGCTCTCGGTGATGTTGCCGTCCGCGGCGCCCGCCCCCTGCGCGATCGCCCGGACGATGCCGGGGTGGTCGGGGCAGGAAAGGGTGAGGACGTAGTGCACGGGGGGAGCCTATGAGGGCAGGTCCACCGCGTCGGCGAAGGCCTCCTCGCCGCGGGGGGTGATCACGCGCAGGTCGCTGAGCATCTGGTGGTGGTAGATGCTCAGCCCGAAGGGCACGCCGAACGGGTCGATCAGCACGCACCAGTCGTTGTAGACCTCGTGCGACGGCGGGATCGCGACGCCGGTGCCGACACCGGCCGCGCGCTGGACGGCGAGCGGGATGTCGGGGACGCCGAAGTACACCACCCACGACGGCTGCCTCAGCGGCAGCAGCGGCTCGTCGACGTACGACACGGTGCCGAAGGCGGGCCGCCGGTCGCCGACCACGAAGCACTGCGCGTCGACGTCCCCGATCAGCTCGACGGGCTCCATCAGCAGGATGTCGGCCCACTCGCGGACCGAGGCGCCGGCGTCGGCGCAGTAGTAGTCGGCGTTGGTCTCGCCGAGCGCGTCCGGGTCGACGTCGAGCGGCAGGCGGCCGTGCTGGACCACCCTGGTCCAGACGCCGGCGCGGTCGACGAGGTACGTGCGGCCCTGGTGCGTGGCGGCGCGTCCCCCGGCCGCCTGCATCCGACGGCCGGACTCCTCGACGTCGTCGAGGCTCAGGACCGGCACCCAGCCGGGCCCGGGTCCGCCGGTCTCGGTGCGCCACACCCCGCACACGCCGTGCGAGAACAGCAGGCTGACCGGGTTCCAGTCCTGCGGGGCCTGCCCGCTGCCAGGGCCGAGCAGCCAGGCGTAGAACGCCGCGCTGTCGCCTGGACGGTCGGAGAACAGCTCCATGCCGACCAACCGGTGCCGCGGGATGCTCACGTCACGAGCCTCTCTTTGCGCCCCATCTGTCACATCCACCGTTCGGTCGCCGTCTACGATGCCAACGTGAGCATCTTCGCGGTCCCGAGCCTGATCACGCTGGTCTTCAGCGTGATCCAGTTCGCCGTCGTCGCCTTCGCGTTCGTCGACGCGACGCGGCACCGGCCCGAGGCGTTCCCCGCGGTCGACCGGGGCAGCAAGACCGGCTGGCTGATCGGTCTCGGCCTGGCGTTCGTGGCCCACCTGCTGATCTGGAACCCGATCAGCCTGTTCAACCTGGTCGGCATCGTCGCCGCCATCGTCTACGTCGTCGACGTGCGGCCGTCCCTGCTCGCCATCACCGGCCGCCGCTGACCCGGCCGAGGTCCGGGCGCGCCCTGTCGGTGCCGTCTGGTCTCATACGTCCATGAGCTCCTCGACTCCCCCGGCCGCGGGACCCGCGGTCGAGGCCATCGACCTGGTCAAGCGCTTCGGCGACGAGGTGGCCGTCGACGGGGTGAGCTTCTCGGTCCCTGCCGGCTCCGTGCTCGGCCTGCTCGGCCCCAACGGCGCCGGCAAGACCACCACCGTCCGCATGCTCACCACGATGTCGCGCCCGACCAGCGGCACCGGCCGGGTCGCGGGGCACGACATCCTCACCGAGCCCGACGCCGTGCGGCGCAGCATGGGCCTGACCGGCCAGTCCGCCACGGTCGACGAGTTCCTGACCGGGCGGGAGAACATCCGCCTCATCGGGAGCTTCGCCGGGCTCGGCCGCGCCGAGGTCCGGCGCATCGGCGACGAGCTGCTCGAGCGGTTCTCGCTCGGCGACGCGGCCGACCGCACGGCCAAGACGTACTCCGGCGGCATGCGCCGGCGCCTCGACCTGGCCGTCAGCCTGGTCGCGACCCCGCCGGTGCTGTTCCTCGACGAGCCCACCACCGGGCTCGACCCCCGCAGCCGCACCGAGCTGTGGGAGGTGCTGCGCGGGCTCGTCGCCGACGGCACGACGCTGCTGCTCACCACGCAGTACCTCGAGGAGGCCGACCAGCTCGCCGACGACATCATCGTCATCGACAAGGGCCGCATCATCGCCCAGGGCACCGCGACCGAGCTCAAGGACCAGGCGGGCCGTGCCAGCGTCGTGGTCCACGTGACCCAGGCCGCCGACCTCGACGCGGTCGAGGAGCTCGCCCGGCGCGGCTGCGACGAGGTGCACGTCGACCCGATCGCCCGCCGGGTCACCGCCCGGGCCGGCGGGCTGCGCGACATGCTCGAGATCGGCCAGGCGCTCGAGACCGCCGGGATCCCGGTCGACGACATCGGGCTGTCCCGGCCCACCCTCGACGACGTGTTCCTGCACCTGACCGGCCACCGCGCCGAGGAGCCGTCCGGCGACGACGACGGGGGTGGTCCCGACCAGCCCGACCACCGGGACGGCGACCAGCGCTCCGACCAGCGCGGAGGACTCGAGGGGGCCTCACGATGACCGACACCACCGTTCGCCACTCCGCCCACCGCGAGGACCTGCGCCCGCCGAGCTATGCCCGGGCCTGCCTGCTGGTCGTGCGGCGCAACCTGATCCACATCCGGCGCAACCCCGAGCTGCTGATGGACGTGACCGTGCAGCCGGTGATGTTCGTGCTGCTGTTCGCGTTCGTGTTCGGCGCCTCGATCGACGTGCCGGGCTCGGACTACCGCGAGTTCCTGGTGCCCGGGATCATGGCGCAGACCATCGTCTTCGCCTCGTTCATCGTGGCCGTCGGCCTGGTGGCCGACCTGCAGAAGGGGTTCGTCGACCGGCTCAAGGCACTGCCGATCCCGCGCTCCTCGATCCTCGTCGGGCGCAGCATGTCCAGCCTGCTCCACTCCAGCATCGGCATCACCGTGATGGCCCTGACCGGCCTGACCATCGGGTGGCGGATCCGCGGGGGAGTCGTGGACGCGGCGCTGGCGTTCCTGCTGCTGCTCGCGGTCGGCTTCGCGATGATCTGGGTCGGCATCCTGGTCGGGTCGACCTTCGGGTCCGTCGAGGGCGTCCAGGGCTTCATGTTCACCGTGATGTTCCCGATCACCTTCCTGGCCAACACGTTCGCGCCGACCGAGCGCATGCCCGACTGGCTGCGCACCGTGGCCGAGTGGAACCCGATCTCCTCGCTGACCCAGGCCACCCGTGAGCTGTGGGGCAACGGCCCGCCGGCGCCGGACTCGGCGGCCTACCCGCTGCACCACCCGGTCGTCTCGACCCTGCTGTGGTCGGCGGCGATCACCGCGGTGATGGCGCCGCTGGCCGTGCGCACGTTCCGCGAGAAGTCCAAGGACTGAGCCGATGGACCTCGAGGTCGTCACCGCCGACATCACCACGCTCGAGACCGACGCGATCGTCAACGCCGCCAACACCCGGATGCGCGGGGGCGGCGGGGTCGACGGTGCGATCCACCGCGCCGCCGGGCGGGGGCTGCTGCGCGAGTGCGAGGAGCGGTTCCCCCACGGTCTCGCCACCGGCGACGCCGGCTGGACCACCGGTCACCGGCTGCCGGCCCGCTGGGTGATCCACGTCGTCGGCCCGGTGTACGACGGCAGCGGGCGCAACCGCGACCGGCTCGTCTCCTGCTACACCAACGCACTGGCGGTGGGGGAGCGGCTGATGGACGAGCACGGCCTCGACGCGATGAGCATCGCCTTCCCGCTGGTCTCGGCCGGCGTCTACGGCTGGCCCAAGGACGACGCCGTCGAGGCCCAGGTCCGCACGCTGGCGCAGACGCCGACCCGGGTCACCCGCAGCGTGCTGTGCGCCTTCGACCGGCGGACGGCCCAGCTGCTCGAGGCGGCGGTCGCCCGGTCCTAGGGGTCCCGGGAGCTCGGGTCAGCTGCGGTGGATCCGGCCGATCGGGAAGACCTCGCCGGAGGCGTCGCGCACCATCCGGCCGGAGTCGCCGAGGTCGCTGTAGGTCGCCAGCGCGAAGAGCACCCCGAACGGGTCGCGCAGCACCGACCACACGGCGTACCCCTCGTCGGTGAGCGGCACGACCACCTCGACCCCGGCCTCGCGCGCGCGGGTGACGGTGAGCTCGAGGTCGGGGACGTCGAAGTAGACCAGCCACCCCTCCTCGAGGTCGGGCGCGATCGGCCGGAAGTCGACGACGCCCATGTTGAGCACGCCGTCGTCGATCAGCAGGAGGTAGTCGCCCGGGTCGTCGAGCACCTCCAGCGGCTCGAGCTCGAGCGCGCTGGCCAGGCGACGGGTGGCGTTGGGGGCGTCGTGGGAGGACCACTCGACGGTCGTGCTGCCCAGCGAGGCCGGGTCGATGTCGGCGGGCAGGGGCTCGTGCGGCACCAGCCGCATCCAGTCGGGCTCGCGGGTGAGGTAGGTGCGGCCCTCGCGGACGAGGTGGCCGTAGCCCTGCTGCGCCCCCACCTCCAGCGTCCGGGCCGGGTCGTGGGTCGCGAGCACCGGCACCCACGACGGCCGGGGACCGTCGTCGCCGGTCGGTCGGATCCCGCACACGCCGTGCTCGAACAGCAGGCTGACCGGGTTCCAGTCCGCGGGCGCGTGACCGCTGCCGGGTCCGAGCAGCCAGGAGTAGAACGTGGCGCTGTCCCCCGCACGCGCGGCGAACAGCTCGACCCCGACCAGCCGCGTCCCGGACGTCATGGCACTAGCGCGGGGCCATCCGGAGCGCGCCGTCGAGCCGGATGACCTCCCCGTTGATGTAGTCGTGCTCGGCGAGCATCAGGACCAGGCGGGCGTACTCCTCGGGGCGCCCGAGCCGCTGGGGGAACGGCACGCCCTCGGCGAGGGCCTGGCGGAACTTCTCCTCCACGCCGGCCAGCATCGGGGTCTCGATGATGCCGGGGGCGATGGTGTTGACCCGGATGCCGTGCTGGGCGAGGTCGCGTGCGGCCGGGAGGTTCATCCCGACGATGCCGCCCTTGGACGAGGCGTAGGCGACCTGGCCGATCTGGCCCTCGAACGCCGCGACGCTGGCGGTGTTGACCACCAGGCCGCGCTGGCCGTCCTCGAGCGGCTCGGTGCGGGCCATCTCCTCGGCGGCGAGCGCGAGGACGTTGAAGGAGCCGATCAGGTTGATCCGGATGATCCGGGCGTAGAGGTCGAGGTCGTGGTGGCCGCCCTTGCCCAGGATGCGGCCGGCGGTGCCGATGCCCGCGCAGTTGACGACCGTGCGCAGCGGCTTGCCCGACTCCACCGCCCGGGCGACCGCGGCGCTCACGCTCGCCGGGTCGGTGACGTCGGCCTCGACGTACTCGACCCCGGCGGGGGGCTGCCCGGCCTGGTCGATGCTGGCGGCGAGGTCGAGGGCGAACACCGTCGCGCCGGCCTCGGCGAGCGCGGTCGCGGTGGCCGCGCCGAGCCCCGAGGCGCCCCCGGTGACGAGGGCAGCGGTGTCCGTGATCTGCATGGGAGAGGCTCCTTGGCATGGGGGCGACGAGTCGAAGTCTCAGCGTAGGGGGTACGGGTCGGCACCCCTCTGGAGGTGTGGTGGACCCCTTGGTTAGTGCAACGGTCTAGTCCTCGTTCGAACCGCAACGGTCGCGTTGAACGATGTTTGATCGAGTTTGGTCGTGGATCCATTCGATCACCACGGCAGTGACACTTGTCAGGGTCTGGGTCGATTGACCAACACCTGGACGGGTCCCCATGATTTACCAGGGATCTCCGCTGCGGTGGGAGGGTGGAGACTCAAACCCCCGGTGCACGCCGTATCCCCCCGCGTGCGTGCACCGACCGGATGGTCTGCCTGAGACCTATCCGACCTGACGCGTCCGGCGGCCCTCGCCGGACGCGTCTGTCGTTCCCGGGGCGCGTCAGGAACGGCGGGCGCGCGCGGCGGTCTTGGCCCGCGCGTGGGCGTCGAGCACGACCTTGCGGATCCGCACCGCCTGCGGCGTGACCTCGACGCACTCGTCCTCGCGGCAGAACTCCAGGCACTGCTCGAGGCTCAGCCGGCGCGGCGGGATCAGCTTCTCGAAGTTGTCGGAGGTCGCGGACCGGATGTTGGTCTGCTGCTTCTCCTTGGTGATGTTGACGTCCATGTCGTCGGCGCGGGAGTTCTCCCCGACGATCATCCCCTCGTAGACCTCGGTCGCGGGCTCGACGAACATCGTCCCGCGCTCCTGCAGGTTGGTCATCGCGTACGACGTGGCGGCGCCGGCCCGGTCGGCGACCAGCGAGCCGGTGGAGCGCGAGCGGATCTCGCCGGTCCACGGCTCGTAGCCCTCGAACACGTGGTGGGCGATGCCGGTCCCACGGGTCGTGGTGAGGAACTCGGTGCGGAAGCCGATCAGGCCGCGCGCGGGGACCAGGAACTCCATGCGCACCCAGCCGGTGCCGTGGTTGGTCATCTGCTCCATGCGCCCGCGGCGCACGGCGAGGAGCTGGGTGATGGCGCCGAGGTGCTCCTCCGGGGCGTCGATGGTCAGCCGCTCCATCGGCTCGTGCACCTTGCCGTCGACCTCGCGGGTCACCACCTGGGGCTTGCCGACGGTCAGCTCGTAGCCCTCGCGGCGCATCTGCTCGACCAGGATCGCCAGCGCCAGCTCGCCACGGCCCTGCACCTCCCAGGTGTCCGGCCGCTCGGTCGGGACGACCGCGATCGACACGTTGCCGATCAGCTCGCGGTCGAGGCGGTCCTTGACCAGGCGGGCGGTCACCTTGGAGCCCTTGACCTTGCCGGCCAGCGGGCTGTCGTTGATGCCGATCGTCATCGAGATCGCCGGCTCGTCGACGGTGATCAGCGGCAGCGCCTTGGGGTCCTCCGGGTCGGCCAGCGTCTCGCCGATCATGATCTCGGGGATGCCCGCGATCGCGACGATGTCGCCCGGCCCCGCCTGCTCGGCCGGCACGCGCTCGAGCGCCTGGGTCATCAGCAGCTCGGTGATCTTGACCTGCTGCTGCGAGCCGTCGCGCTTCATCCACGCGACCTGCTGGCCCTTGCGCAGCTCGCCCTGGTGGACGCGCAGCAGCGCGAGCCGGCCGAGGAACGGGCTGGCGTCGAGGTTGGTGACGTGGGCCTGCAGGGGCGCGCCCTCGGCGTACACCGGGGCGGGGATGGTCTCGATGATCGTGCGGAACAGCGGCTCGAGGTCGGGGCTGTCCGGGAGGCCGCCGTCGGCGGGCTGCTCGAGCGAGGCGCGGCCGGCCTTGGCGCTGGCGTAGACGACCGGGAAGTCGAGCGCGTCGGGGTTGTGGGTGTCGTCGAGCAGGTCGAGGAACAGCTCGTAGGTCTCGTCGACGACCTCGCTGATCCGCGCGTCGGAGCGGTCGACCTTGTTGACCACGAGCACGACCGGCATGTCGGCGTTGAGCGCCTTGCGCAGCACGAAGCGGGTCTGGGGCAGCGGGCCCTCGGAGGCGTCGACGAGCAGCACGATGCCGTCGACCATCGACAGGCCGCGCTCGACCTCGCCGCCGAAGTCGGCGTGGCCGGGGGTGTCGATGATGTTGATCGTCATCGGCTCGCCGCCCGCGGCGGGACCGGCGTACCGCACCGCGGTGTTCTTGGCGAGGATCGTGATGCCCTTCTCGCGCTCGAGCTCGCCGGAGTCCATCGCGCGCTCGGCGACGTGCTCGTGGGCGCCGAACGAGCCGGCCTGGTGGAGCATCGCGTCGACGAGGGTGGTCTTGCCGTGGTCGACGTGCGCCACGATGGCGACGTTGCGGAGGTCGGAGCGGTGGGAGAGCGGGGCAGTCACCGCGCGAGTCTACGGGCCGGGCGCCGCCCCGATCGCCACGGTCGGAGGCCGCTGTGACCCAGGTCTCGCCGCCGGGCCGTGCGGACCGGCACACCGCCTCTCGGCGCGAGATCTCACGCGGCGGTGACGAGGTTCCGGCCGCGACGTGCCGGTCCGGAGGGCCGCAGGTCAGGCCGTGGCCGCCTCCTCGGCCGGCCGGGCCGGGACGGGCTCGGCCTCGTCCCGGTCGAGCATCGTGGTCTCGTCGAACGGCTTGCGCCCGGACAGCACCGCGTCCAGCCGGTCCTTGTCGAGGCTGTCGGTCCAGCCGCCGATGACGACGGTGGCGACCGCGTTGCCGGCGAAGTTGGTCAGCGCACGCGCCTCCGACATGAAGCGGTCGATGCCGACGATGAGCCCGACGCCGTCGAGCAGCTCGGGGCGGTGCGACGACAGGCCTCCGGCGAGCGTGGCGAGCCCGGCGCCGGTGACGCCGGCGGCACCCTTGCTCGCGATGATCATGAACACCAGCAGGGAGATCTGCTCGCCGACCGACAGCGGGTCGCCCATCGCGCGGGCGATGAACAGCGTCGCCATCGTCAGGTAGATCGCCGTGCCGTCGAGGTTGAAGGAGTAGCCGGTCGGGACCACGACGCCGACGGTGGTCTGGTCGACCCCGGCGTGCTCCATCTTGGCGATCAGCCGGGGCAGCGCCGACTCCGAGGACGACGTGGACAGGATGAGCAGGAACTCGCGGGCGAGGTACTTCAGCAGCTTGAGCAGGCTCACCCCGGTGGTCAGCCGCAGCACGACCGCGAGGACGCCGAAGACGAAGATCAGGCAGGTGGCGTAGAAGCCGAGCATGATGACGGCCAGCGACTTCAGCGCGTCGATGCCGGTCTCGCCGACCACCGCCGCGATCGCCCCGAACGCGCCGATCGGGGCGGCCCACATGATCATCGCCAGGACCTTGAACACGACCCGCTGCAGGTGCTCGACACCACGCAGCACCGGCTTGCCGGCCGGGCCGAGCATCTGGACGGCGAACCCGATGAGGAGGGCGACGAGCAGGGTCTGCAGCACCTCGCCGTCGGTGAGCGCGGAGAACAGCGAGGTCGGGATGATCCCGAGCAGGAAGTCGGTGGTGCTGCCGGCCCCCTCGGCCTGCTGGGCACCCGACTTGGCCACCTCGTCGGTCAGGTCCAGCCCCGCCCCGGGGTGCAGGATGTTGCCCACGACCAGGCCGATCGCGAGGGCGAAGGTCGACATCACCAGGAAGTAGCCGAGCGCGAGACCGCCGACCTTGCCGACCTTCGCAGCACTGGCCACCGAGCCGACGCCGAGCACGATCGTGCAGAAGATGACCGGCGAGATCATCATCTTGATCAGCCCGACGAACCCGTCGCCGAGCGGCTTGAGCTTCGTGCCGACGTCAGGGGCGATGAACCCGACGGCGATGCCGAGGAGGACCGCGACGACGACGGCGATGTAGAGGAAGTGGGTGCGGTCGCGGCGCACGGGCTGCGCGCCGTCCGAGGGGTCCGAGGCGGACCGGGAGCTGGGCTGGGACACGAGGACCTCCGAGAGCTTGTCCGTCGCAGCAGGGGTGCGGTGACACCGCACTCATTCCCCCGTGTGTCGGCGCTCACCCCTCCGGTCCAGCCGTCCCGTCGGTGGGTCGTGCGACCGTGGTCCCCATGCAGTCGCTCGACCGTCTCGTGGACCTGCTCGCCTCGGCGGAGCGGGTGGTCGGCTTCACCGGCGCGGGCGTGAGCACCGAGTCCGGCATCCCCGACTTCCGGTCGCCGGGTGGGGTGTGGACCCGCTACGACCCGCGCAACTTCGAGTTCGACCGCTACGTCGCCGACCCGGCGGTGCGGCGGTCGAGCTGGGAGATGCGGCGCGAGTTCTTCGCCGCCGGCGCCCGGCCCAACCCCGCCCACCGGGCCCTCGCCGCGCTGGAGCGGGCGGGCCGGTCCCCCGGCACGATCACCCAGAACATCGACGGGCTGCACCAGGACGCCGGATCGAGGCACGTGGTCGAGCTGCACGGGACCGCCCGCGAGGTGATCTGCATCGGCGAGCCGCACGGTCCCGAGCCGGAGGGCTGCGGCTGGCGGGCGGACCACACCTGGGCCTTCGAGCGGCTCGACGCCGGCGAGGACGACCCCGCCTGCCCGCGGTGCGGGCGGCTGGTGAAGTCGGCGACGATCTCGTTCGGCCAGCTGCTCGACGCCTCCGCGGTCGAGGCGGCCGTCGACCTGGTGCGGTCCTGCGACCTGCTGCTCACCGTCGGCTCGTCGCTCCAGGTGCACCCCGCGGCCGGGCTGCCCGCCGAGGCCGTCGCCAGGGGGTCGCGCCTGGTGATCGTCAACGACGAGCCCACGCCGTACGACGACCTCGCCGACCTGGTCGTGCGCGGGCGCGCGGGTGAGGTGCTCGGGCCGGCGGTGGAGCAGGTGCTGGGCTGACCGACGGGGTCAGCGCAGCGCGGCGGCGATGGCCGCCTCGACGTGGAGCGTGGTGCACGGGAAGACCGGCAGGTCGACGTCGGCCTGGTGGATGAGCTCCTCGAGCTCGGTGCAGCCGAGGATCACGCCCTCCGCGCCGGCGTCCCAGAGCCCGTCGATGATGCTGACCACGGCCTTGCGGGAGGGGTCGTTGACCCGGCCGTGCACCAGCTCGTCGTAGATGATCCGGTCGATCGTGCCGTGGTGCTCGGTCCCCGGCACCAGCACCTCGAGGCCGTGCGAGGCGATCCGGTCGCGGAAGAAGTCACGCCGCATCGCGAACGACGTGCCGAGGAAGGCCACCTTGCTCAGCTTGCGGTCCAGGCAGGCCTGCGCGACCACGTCGCCGAGGTGGAGGAACGGGACGTCGATCGCGTCCGCGACCTGCTCGGCGACCCGGTGGAACGACGTGGTGCACATCAGCAGGAAGTCGGCGCCGGCCGCCTCGGTGGCGCGGGCGGCCCCGGCCAGGATCGTGCCGACCTTGTCCCAGTCCTCGTTGCGCTGCAGCGCGGTGAGGCGGTCGAAGTCGACCGAGGTCATCACGGTCTTGGCCGAGTGGAGGCCGCCGAGACGCCGCTCGACCTCCTGGTTGAGCAGGCGGTAGTACACCGCCGAGCTCTGCCAGCTCATGCCCCCGATGAGTCCGATGGTCCGCACGGCGGCAGTCTCGCACGGTGGCGGCAGTTTCACTGGGGCCCCAGTGACTCTGGTGCTTCCCGAGCGATGCAACGCTCGGGAAGCGCGAGAAACGCGCGGGGAGCGACGGAGGTCACTGGTCTGACCACTTGACCATCGACCGGCGCCTGCGGCAGGGTGGCCGGCATGCCGCTGCAGCCCGTCCGACGCCGCTCGGTCCCGGACGAGGTCTTCGAGCAGCTCGCCCAGGAGGTCGTGGGCGGCAGCCTCGGCCCCGGCGAGGCGCTGCCCAGCGAGCGCCGCCTCGCCGAGCTGCTCGGCGTCTCCCGCCCCGCCGTCCGCGAGGCCCTCCAACGGCTCTCCCACGCCGGGCTGGTCGAGGTCCGACAGGGCGACACCACGACGGTGCGCGACTTCCGCCGCCACGCCGGCCTCGAGCTCCTGCCCCGGCTGCTGGTGCTCGCCGGCTCGCTCGACCTCGGCGTGGCCCGCAGCCTCCTCGAGGCCCGGCTGCTGCTCGGCCCCCAGGTCGCGGCGCTGGCCGCCCGCAAGCTCGCCGGCGCCCCCGGGCGGGCCGCCGAGGTCGGCGCCGGGCTGCACGACGCCGTACGCCGGCTGGAGGCCTCGCAGGACCCCGTCGCCCGGCAGTACGACGCCCTGGCCTTCTGGGACCTGGTCGTCGACGCCGGCGACAACATCGCGTTCCGGCTGATGTTCAACAGCCTGCGCGCCGCCTACGAGCCCGCCGTGGAGGCGCTGGCCGTCGTCATGGCCGCCGAGGTCGAGCAGGTCTCGACCTACGCCGCCCTCGCCGACGCGGTCGTCGGCGGCGACCCGGACGCCGCCACGAGGGCCGCCCAGGACCTGCTCGCCCCCGTCACCGAGGCGCTCCTGCACACCCTCGGCGTGCTCGACGCCGCCGACCCCGACGACACCACGACCCGACCGGAGGACTGATGACGACCACCTCGAGCAGCCCCAGCAACCCGAGCGCCGACCGCATCACCGGCAACCGCGTCGCCAAGGTGACCCTGGGCGAGGCGTTCGCGGAGTTCTGGCGCCACCCGTCGCCGTGGATGATCCTCACCACCCTCGTCGGGGCGCTGGTCGCGCGGGTGCTGCTCGGGGAGTGGCGGCGCACCGACCTGCTCGCGCCCCTGGCCTTCGTCGCGCTCTTCCCGGTCATCGAGTGGGTCGTGCACGTGTTCATCCTCCACTGGCGCCCCCGCCAGGTCGGGCGCTTCGTGCTCGACACCCTGCTGGCGCGCGAGCACCGCCGCCACCACCGCGACCCCCGCAACATCCCGCTGGTGTTCATCCCGTGGCAGACGATGATCGGGCTGATGGTGCTGACCGTCGTCGTGCCGCTGTGGGTCGCGCCGACCCCGGGGTCAGGCCTCGCCTTCATGGTGACCGTCGGCGCGGTCGGGCTGGTCTACGAGTGGACGCACTACCTCGTGCACACCGACTACAAGCCGCGCTCCCGCGCCTACAAGGCGGTGTGGCGCCACCACCGGCTGCACCACTTCAAGAACGAGCACTACTGGATGACGGTCACCACCGCCCACACCGCCGACCGGCTGTTCGGCACCGACCCCGACCCGGCGACCGTGCCCACCTCGCGGACGGCGAAGAACCTGCACGGCCTCGACTGAGAGCACCGCGCGCCCGGGAATGGAGGGGGATCTTCGGCGGTTGAGCCACCGGAGGTGGCCCCGATGAACGATCTACGAACCCTGCCCTCGGCGGCGCTCACGTCCCCGCTGCGGCGGGTGGCGATGGTCAGCCTCCACACCTCCCCGCTCGACCAGCCCGGCACCGGCGACGCCGGCGGCATGAACGTCTACGTCCTCGAGCTGTCCAAGCGCCTGGCCGACCGCGGGCTCGAGGTCGAGATCTACACCCGCGCCACCTCCTCGCTGCTCCCGCCGACGGTCGAGGCAGCGCCCGGCGTCCGCGTGCACCACGTGCTCGCCGGCCCCTTCGAGGGCCTGCCCAAGGAGGAGCTGCCCGGCCAGCTCTGCGTGTTCGCCCGGCACCTGCTGCGCGCCGAGGCCGGCCACGAGCAGGGGTGGTTCGACCTGCTGCACAGCCACTACTGGCTCTCCGGGCAGGTCGGTGCCCTCCTGCGCGACCGCTGGTCGGTCCCGCTCGTGCACACGATGCACACCATGGCCAAGGTCAAGAACGCCCAGCTCGCCGAGGGCGACACCCCCGAGCCCCATGCCCGGCTGGTCGGCGAGGACCAGGTCGTCGAGGCCGCCGACATGCTGCTGGCCAACACCGACCTCGAGGCCCGGCAGCTGGTCAACCTCTACGCCGCCGACCCGGCCCGCGTGGACGTCGTACCCCCCGGCGTGGACCTGTCGGTCTTCCAGCCCCGATCCCAGGCCGAGGCCCGGGCCCGGCTCGGGATCCCCGCCGACGCCGTGGTCCCGGCCTTCGTCGGCCGGCTCCAGCCGCTCAAGGCCCCCGACGTCCTGCTGCGCGCGGTCGCCCACCTCGTCGCCGAGTCGCCCGAGCTGCGGCCCCGTGTCGTCGTCCCCGTCGTCGGCGGCCCCTCCGGCAGCGGGCTCGAGCACCCCGACGCCCTCGCCTCCCTCGCGCGCTCGCTGGGCATCGCCGACCTCGTGCGGTTCGTGCCGCCGGTCGACCGGGACGCCCTCGTCGACTGGTACGCCGCCGCGACGCTGGTCTGCGTGCCCTCCTACAACGAGTCCTTCGGGCTGGTCGGCATGGAGGCCCAGGCGGTCGGGACCCCCGTGGTCGCCGCCGCGGTCGGCGGGCTGACCACCGTGGTGCGCGACGGCGTCACCGGGATGCTCGTGCAGGGCCACGACCCGGCCGACTACGCCCGCGCGATCCGCCGCCTCGTGGCCGAGCCCGGGCTGCGTGACATGCTGGCCGCCGCCGCGCTCGACCACGCGCGCGAGTTCGCCTGGGAGCGGACCGCGGACCGCACCCTCGCGGCGTACCACCGCGCCGCGACCCTGCTGCGCGCCGACACCGACCAGTCCCGACAGGAGGCCGTGGGTGGCTGACCGCACCGCGACCGAGACCACCGACCTCCGCGACGCCGCCGTCGCGACCGTCCGCCGCGCGCTCGACGGTGCCGAGCTGGAGTGGGAGGAGATCGGCGACGGCCTGTTCTCCGTCACCCTCCCCGGCGAGAAGAAGCTGCAGACGCCGTGCCGCCTCGACGTCGGCAAGCACTCGTTCGCGATCCACGCCTTCGTCGCGCGCCGCCCCGACGAGAACCACGAGAAGGTCTACCGCTGGCTGCTCGAGCGCAACCTCAAGCTGTTCGGGGTCGCCTTCGCCGTCGACCACCACGGTGACATCTACCTCGACGGGCGGCTCCCGCTGCACCGCGGTCACCGAGGACGAGGTCGACCGGCTGCTCGGGTCGGTGCTCGCCTACGCCGACGACTCGTTCAACCCGATCCTGGAGATGGGCTTCGGCTCCTCGATCCGCAAGGAGTGGGCCTGGCGCATCGCCCGCGGCGAGTCGACCCGCAACCTCGAGGCGTTCCGGGGCTGGCTGGAGGCGGGCGTCGGCGACGACGAGTAGGGGGCTCGGGATCCCATGGGACCGTGGGAAACTGCAACTCCCCACGCGTTGCAACACATGGGGAGCTGCGGTATCCCATGGGACCGTGGGAAACCGACCGGCCCCTCAGGTCTCGAACTTGTAGCCCAGCCCCCGCACCGTCACCAGGTGCACGGGGTTGCCCGGGTCGGGCTCGAGCTTGGCGCGCAGGCGCTTGACGTGCACGTCGAGGGTCTTGGTGTCGCCGACGTAGTCCGAGCCCCACACGCGGTCGATCAGCTGGCCGCGGGTCAGCACCCGGCCGGCGTTGCGCAGCAGCATCTCCAGCAGCTCGAACTCCTTGAGCGGCAGCGACACGTCGGCCCCGTCGACCTGCACCGTGTGCCGCTCGACGTCCATCCGCACCGGGCCCGCCTCGAGGGCGGCCGGTGAGACGTCGACGTCGGCGCCGCGGCGCAGCACCGCGCGGATGCGGGCGACCAGCTCGCGCGGGGCGTAGGGCTTGGTGACGTAGTCGTCGGCGCCCAGCTCGAGGCCGACCACCTTGTCGACCTCGTCGTCCTTGGCGCTGACCATGATCACCGGCACGTTGGAGGTCTGGCGGATGCGGCGGCACACCTCGGTGCCGGGCAGGCCGGGGAGCATCAGGTCGAGCAGGACGATGTCGGCGCCGTTGCGCTCGAACTCCTCCAGCCCCCCGTCGCCGGTCGCGGCCACCGCCACCTCGAAGCCCTCCTTGCGGAGCATGTAGCTCAAGGCGTCGCTGTAGCTCTCCTCGTCCTCGACGACGAGCACTCGGGTCACGTTTCCTCCTGGGTACGACGGGACGGTCTCGTCTGGCCGTCGGCTCGGCCGCCGTCCGGGGTCCGGCCGACGTCGTTGGCGCGGGGCAGGCGCAGGGTGAAGGTCGACCCGTGCCCGGGCCGCGACCACACCTTCACCTCGCCGCCGTGCGCCGCGGCGACGTGCTTGACGACGGAGAGGCCCAGGCCGGTGCCGCCGGTGGAGCGGTGGCGGGCGGGGTCCACGCGGTAGAACCGCTCGAAGATCCGCTCCAGCTCGTCGGCCGGGATGCCGATGCCCTCGTCGGCCACGGAGAGGTCGACCATCGTGCCCGAGCGGTGGGCGGTGAGGGTGACCTGGCTGTGCGGATCGGAGTAGGCCACGGCGTTGGCCACCAGGTTGCCGAGCGCGAGCGAGATCTGCTCGGCGTTGCCGAGGATGCGCAGGTCGTGCTGGCCGTCGTACACGACCTCGATGTCCTTGGCCTTCGCCTCCACCTCGACCGCGTCGATGCTGGAGGTGACCAGCGCGTCGACGTCGACGACCGCGGGGGAGTCCAGGGCCTGGTCGTCCTGCAGTCGCGAGAGCTCGATGATCTGCTGCACCAGGCGCCCCAGGCGGCCGGCCTCGAGCTTGATCCGGTTGGCGAAGTGCTGCACCGCCTCCGGGTCGTCGGCGGCCTCCTGCACCGCCTCGGCCAGCAGGGTCAGCGCCCCGATCGGGGTCTTCAGCTCGTGGGAGACGTTGGCCACGAAGTCGCGGCGGATCGCCTCGACCTGCTTCTCGCGGGTGCGGTCGTCGGCCAGCACCAACACCAGGCGGCTGCTCAGCGCGGCGACGCGGGCGTGGACCTGGCGGGAGGAGCGGGCGCTGGAGATGTCCAGGTCGATCACCCGCGTCTCACCGTCGCGGCGGACCTGTCGCACCAGGGCGCCCAGCTCCGGGACGCGCAGCTCCGCGCCGTGCACCAGGCCCATCGCGTAGGCCGGCGCCGACGCCTGCAGGACGCGGTCCTGCTCGTCGACCACGAGCGCGCTGGAGCGCAGGACGCTCAGGACGGTGGACACCCCGGCGGGGACGACCGCGGCCTCGGCGTAGGACGGTGGCTCGGGCTGCTCGCGCAGCTGGCGGTCGCTCGTCCGCCACGCCAGCGCCGGCACCACGCCGATGACCACGCCGACGAGGACGAAGATCACGTTGAGCGCGGTCGGGTCCACGCCCTCGATGGTAGGGCTCGCCGGAGGGTGTCTCCGACCACGAGCGGGGCCCTGACCTGCACTTTCGGGCTCCGTTCACGCGCCGTTCACCTGGTTGACGACTTCAGGCCGTCCGGACGAGCGATGCTGGTGGACATGCGTGATGCCTACGTCGACCAGCTCGGCTCCGTGATCGAGGACCTCGTCACCCTGTCGAAGATGGTGCAGCAGGCGGTGAGCCGGGCGACGCACGCCCTCCTCACCGCCGACGCGCACGTCGCCCAACAGGTGGTGGACGACGACGCCCGCATCGACGCGCTCCGCACCGCCGTCGAGGAGCGCGCCTTCGAGCTGCTCGCCCGCCAGCAGCCGGTCGCCACCGACCTCCGCACGCTCATCGCCGCGGTCCGGATGGTCTCCGACCTCGAGCGGATGGGGGACCTGTCGGTCCACGTCGCCAAGGTCGCCCAGCTGCGGATGCCCGGGTACGCCGTCCCGGCCGAGGTCGAGCCGACCGTGCGCCGCATGGCGGAGGTCGCGATCCACATGGTCGGCCAGGCCACGCAGGTGATCGCCGAGCGCGACCTCGACGCGGCGCGGCGGCTCGAGCAGGACGACGAGGAGATGGACGAGCTGCGCCGCCGCTCCTTCCGGCTGCTGCTCGGTGACTCGTGGTCGCACGGCGTCGAGCCGGCGATCGACGTGGCGCTGCTGGGCCGCTACTACGAGCGGATCGGCGACCACGCCGTGTCGCTGGGCCGCCGGGTGGTCTACCTGGTCACCGGCGAGGTGCCGCAGCGCCTCTGAGGCGTGGCTCGGCGCCGCTGGGGCGCCGCGCCTCAGCGGCCCTGGTTGGCGACGGCCTTGATCGCGTCGGCAGCGGCGTCGGGGTCGAGGTACTCCCCGCCGCGCCGGGTCGGGCGCATGTCCTCGTCGAGGCGGTAGACCAGCGGGATGCCGGTCGGGATGTTGAGCCCCACGACGGCGTCCTCGGACATCCCGTCCAGGTGCTTGACCATCGCGCGCAGGCTGTTGCCGTGGGCGGCCACGCAGACCGTCTGCCCCGCACGCAGGTCGGGCACGATCGCGTCGTACCAGTAGGGCAGCAGCCGGTCGATCACGTCGGCGAGGCACTCGGTGCGCGGCATGATCTCGTCGGGCAGGTCGGCGTAGCGGGCGTCCCCGACCTGGGAGAACTCCGAGGAGTCGTCCAGCGGCGGGGGCGGGGTGTCGTAGGAGCGGCGCCAGAGCATGAACTGCTCCTCGCCGTACTCCTCGAGCGTGGCCTTCTTGTCCTTGCCCTGCAGGGCGCCGTAGTGCCGCTCGTTGAGCCGCCAGGACCGCTTGACCGGGACCCAGAGCCGGTCGCAGGTGTCCAGCGCGAGCTGGGCGGTGGTGATCGCGCGGCGCAGCAGCGAGGTGTGCAGCACGTCGGGCAGGACGCCGGCCTCGCGCATCAGGTCACCGCCGCGCGCGGCCTCGGTGCGCCCCTTGTCGGTCAGCGCCACGTCCACCCAGCCGGTGAACAGGTTCTTGGCGTTCCACTCGCTCTCGCCGTGGCGGAGCAGGACCAGGGTGTGGGGGGCGGCGGAGTCCGGCATGGTCAGCTCACTCCCCGCTCCCGCTGGGGTCCTGCTCCTGCGCGGCGGTCTGCGACGGGGTGACCTGACCGGGCACCGCGACGCCGGAGAAGTCCTCGCCGGGGGCGACGACCGGCACGTCGACGGTGACCGAGTCGGCGTTCTGGAAGCTGAACGTGACCCGCACGAACCGGCCCAGCGTGACGCCCTCGACCAGGATCTTGGCCGAGCCGTCGTCGGCCAGCTGCAGGCTGTCGCCGGCGGGGATCGTGGTCTCGCCGCCCTTGAGCTCGAACGTGGCATCGCCCTCGGCCGCCTGGACGCCGGTCAGCGTGTCGTCCTCGCTCTGGTCGCCGTTGACCAGGCCGGCGATGAGACGGCCGCCGTCCTTGCCGTCGCTGACGACGAGGGCGTTGAGCACGTCGACGGAGCCGTCGCGGTCGTTGACGCCCTGGGCGGGCGTGTAGACCTGGTCGGTCGCGGCGCCGGTGCAGGCGGCGAGGGCGGGCACGGACAGCAGGAGCGCGGCGGCCAGCGCGACGGTGCGTGCGCGGGCGGGCAGGTCACGGGCGGTCACGCCCGGGAGTCTAGGGGAACCCGGCCGCACGGTCGCGGCCTGCTCGCCCGCCCGAGCGTGCGCGGGGGAGCTACTGGGTCAGTCCGACGGTGAGCCCCGCGACGACGAGCCCGCCGAGGGTGAGCACCGTCACGACGGAGGAGATGACCAGCAGACGGGCGGCGCCGGTGCGCAGCGCGATCACCATCGGCAGGCTGCGGACCTGGTTGCGGTTGTCGACGACCAGGTCGGGCAGCGCGTCCAGCACGTGCACGCACACGCCGAGCAGGGCGGCCAGCGCGGTGACCCACCAGGTCGGGGGCGCGCCCTCGTAGTCGCCGCCCCACCCGCCGTAAGAGAGGTACGCCGGGAGCAGGCCGAGGCTGACCGCCCACGGCAGGAACGACAGCGGGGTGGTCTTGAGGCGGGTGTTGTAGGTCCAGGCGGCCAGGACCGACAGCAGGTGGGCGATCCCGGAGACGACGCCGGTGGTGATCGACAGCGGCACGAGGAAGCAGACGCCGACCGCAGTGGCGAAGGTCAGGCTGCCGGCGTCGATCCACTCGCGGGCCAGTGGCTTGTCCTGCCGGTCCACCGCGATGTCGCGGTGGCGGTCGGCGACGTCGTTGAGCCAGCCGTAGGTCAAGCGGCCCACCAGCACCGCGACGAGCACGACGCCGACCTCGCGCAGCGCCCGCCCGGACAGCGCCGCGGCCAGGGCGGTCCCGGCGGCGATCGCGAGGCCTTGCAGGGGGTGCGCGGCCAGCACGAGCGCAGGGAGGTAGCCGGGGTTGCGTCGCAGGTGCATGGGCGCATGCTAGGGCCGGGAGGTCGCTCCGTCCGGGTGCCACGGCCGGGGGCGGCCGGAACGGCCAGGGCACAGCGGCGGGCGGTTTGTCAAGCCCCGCTAGGCCTCTGACCTGCACAAACGCAGCCGATGTCCGTTTCGCGACGTGTTAGACTAGTCACCTGGAAAGGGGTACCTGACACATGACCTTCACCGTCGGCGAAACGGTTGTCTACCCGAACCACGGCGCTGCCGTGATCGAGAACATCGAAACCCGCAAGATCAAGGGCGAGGACAAGCTCTACCTCGTGCTTCGCATCGTCGCCCAGCAGGATCTCGTCGTTCGAGTCCCCGCTTGCAACCTGGACCTGGTCGGCGTGCGTGACGTCGTCGACAAGGCCGGGCTCGAGCGGGTCTTCGACGTCCTGCGCGCTCCGCACACCGAGGAGCCGACCAACTGGTCGCGGCGCTACAAGGCCAACCTCGAGAAGCTCCACTCGGGCGACGTCATGAAGGTGGCGGAGGTCGTGCGCGACCTCTGGCGCCGCGAGCGCGACCGCGGCCTGTCCGCGGGTGAGAAGCGGATGCTGGCCAAGGCGCGCCAGATCCTCGTCTCCGAGCTCGCGCTGGCCGAGTCCACCAACGAGGACAAGGCCGAGACGATCCTCGACGAGGTGCTCGCCTCCTAGGGCGCGACCCACGTCAGCTGGACCCCCGGACCCCACGGTCCGGGGGTCCTTCGGTTTTGGCAGGGTGGTGTCCATGAGCTGGGTGGGCGCGGTCGTGCCGTGGGCGGCGCTCGCCGGCACGCCGTGGGCCGGCCGCTGCTCGGCGGTGCTCGCCGAGGCCGGGCTGCCCGAGGTCCCGCTCGACCGAGCCGGGGACGCCGGCGTGGTGCTGCTCGACGAGCGCTGCCCGGGCCTCGCCGCGGACGACGTACGCCGGGTGGTCGCGGCCGCGGACGGCGCCGTCGCCGTGGGAGTCCGGCCGGTCACCGACACCGTGAAGGCCGTGCAGGACGGGTACGTCGGCCCGACCGTCGACCGCGACGGGCTCGTCGCGGTGTGCTCACCCCTCGCCGTGCCCGCCGGCCTCGCCGGTGTGATCGGCCGCGTGGACGACCTGCCGGGCCTGGTGGCGCGGCTGGCCGGGTCCGGCGTCCCGGTGGTCCACGTGGAGGTCCCGGCCGCCGCACGCCGGCTCGCCGGCGCCGACGAGCTCGTCTTGCTCTGAGGCTCGTGGGCGCTCGCAACTGGTGCCAGTTCGGCGGTCTGAGTTGCCGAACCCGGCAACTGGTGCCAGTTCGGCCATCCGGGTCGCGAGACCCGGCAACTGGTGCCAGTTTCCGGGGGTCAGGCCGCCCTGGCGACGCCCAGCTCGAGCGGACGCACGTCGGGCCGGTACGCCCGGCCCACCGCCGGCAGCATCAGCCCGGGGACGCGCTGGTCGCCTCGGCGGCCGGGCTCAGCCGTTGAGCAGGCGCTCGGCCAGCGGCAGGTCGTCGGGCCAGGTCACCTTGAGGTTGGTCGCCTCGCCGGCGACGGCGCGCAGCCGCAGGTCGGGGTCGGTGGAGTACGCCGCCACGCACGCCGCGGTGTCGGTGCCGGTGAAGCCGTCGCGCTCGGCGGCGGCGTAGGCCTCGAGCAGCGGGACGGCGCGGAACGCCTGCGGGGTCTGCACGGTGACCAGGTCCGGGAGCGGCGGACCGGGCTCGCGGCGCACCAGGCCCGCGGCGGGTCGCGCCGGCAGCGCGCCGCCGTGCTCGCGGGCGGCGGCCACGACGGACTCCCACAACGCGACGGAGGCCAGCGGGCGCGCGGCGTCGTGGATCGCGACGACGTCCACCTCGCCGGACTCGATCCGCCCCCGCAGGTGCTGCAGCGCCGACCACTCCGACCCGTGCCGGGTGGCCCCGCCCGGGGCGGTCTCGACCGGCACCGGCCAGTCGCCGTCGAGCGCGTCGAGCGCGTCGCCCGCGCGTACGACGACCACGACGACCCGCACCCCCGGGACCCGGGCCGCGGTGCGGACGGAGTGGCGGAGCACGGGCTCGCCGCCCAGGGTGAGCAGCACCTTGTTGCGGTCGGCGCCGACGCGGGTGCCCGAGCCACCGGCCAGCACGACGGCGGCCGTGCCGGGCATCAGCGCTCCTCGGGCGCCGGCTCCGAGGCGTGCCGGTGCGGGGCCTCGGGGGCCTGCGACCGCGGCTCGGGCTCGACGGTGCCGGCCTCCTCGTCGGGCAGCAACGGGTCGATCAGCTCCTCGAGCATGTCCGAGACGTGGCGGTCGCGCTCGAGCGGCAACATGTGGCCGGCGCCGGGGGAGATGATCAGCCGCGCACCCGGGATCGACGCGGCGAGGGTGCGCGCGTGCCCGGGCGGGGTGAGCAGGTCGCGCTCACCGACCAGGACCACCGTGGGGATGCCCTCGAGGGTCTTCTCCAGGTGACCGTGCCGCTCGTGCTCCATCAGGTCCTCGAAGAAGCCGGTCATCGTCGTCCCCGGCACGTTGACCAGCCCCTCGACCAGCAGCATGTGGTCGCGCAGCCGCATGGTGTCGCCGAACAGGAAGCGCCGCACCACCAGCGACTCGATGATCGGAGCCCGCAGGCGCTGCTTGCGGCTCAGCGTCCGGGAGCGGAACGCCAGGACGTAGGGGATCTTGTCCTTCACCCACGGGCCGGCGTCGGGCAGCCCGAGCGTGACCGAGCGCAGGTCGCCGCCCGAGGTGGCCACGAAGCACACCCCACCCACCCGGTCGCGGAACAGCTCGGGGCGCTGCAGCGCCAGCTCCATCACCGTCATCCCGCCGATGCTGTGACCGCCGAGGACGAGCCGTCCGTGCGGTGCGTAGGCGTCGATCACCTCGCCCAGGTCACTGCCGAGGTTGGCGATCGTGGCGCTCCCGCGGGCGGTCGGGTCGGACTGGCCGTGGCCGCGGTGGTCGTAGGTGACGATCCGCACGCGGTGCCCGTAGCGGGCGTGCAGGTCGCGCACCTGGTAGCGCCACGAGTCGTGGTCACTGACCCAGCAGTGCGCCAGCACGACGGTCACGGGGGCGTCACGCGGGCCCTCGGCGCGGACGTGGAGCTGGAGGCCGTCGTGCGTGCGGAGCAGGGGCGGCTCGGTCATCGGTCGCTCGCCCCGCTCGCTGCTCGACCACCGTCCGCCCGGTCGCCGAGGGGTACGACGAGCGCGGTGGCGATCGCGGCGACGCCCTCGCCGCGGCCGGTGAGCCCCAGGCCGTCGGTCGTCGTGGCGGAGACGGTGACCGGGGCGCCCGCGGCTTCGCTCAGGGCCGCCTGGGCCTCGTCGCGGCGGGGGCCGAGCCGTGGCCGGTTGCCGATCACCTGGACCGCCACGTTGCCGACGGCGAACCCCGCCGCGCGGACCCGGCGAGCGGTCTCGCCCAGCAGGCGCACCCCAGAGGCGCCGGCCCACTGCGGCTCGGCGGTGCCGAAGTTGCTGCCCAGGTCCCCCAGGCCCGCCGCGGAGAGCAGCGCGTCGCACGCCGCGTGGGCGGCGACGTCGGCGTCGGAGTGGCCCGCCAGGCCGGGTCCGTCGGCGGGGAAGTGGAGGCCCGCCAGCTGCATCGGCCGGGCCGGGTCGGCGGAGAAGGCGTGGACGTCGGTGCCCACGCCGACCCGGGGAAGGGGCGGGACGGTCGGGCGGGACTCGTCGGCAGGCACGACAGGCATCATGGCGCATGTCCTTGGGCGCCGGTTGCGGCATGGTCCACGATGGGGGGCATGTCACCTGGTGACCGCGCGACGCGGTGGTGGGCGGCGCTCGCCGGGATCGTCACCGGCGGCGCGGGGCTCGGCGTCGCCCTGGTGACCACCTCGCTGCTGGGCCAGCGACTGTCGCCGCTCACCGCGGTGTCCGAGACGGTCATCGAGTACACCCCCGGCAAGGTCGCGCACCTGCTGGTCGGGCTGGTCGGCCAGAACGACAAGCCGCTGCTGCGCGCGGGCACCTTCCTCGGGCTGGTCGTCCTCTCCGGCCTCGCCGGATGGGTCGGGCTGCGCCGCCCGCTGCGCGGTCAGGTCGTCTTCCTCGCGATGGGCGTCGTCGCCGGCCTGTGCGTCCTGGGCCGGCCCGGGACCGGTGCCGCGGCGCTGACGGCGGTGCTCACCGGCCTGGTCACCTGGTTGGCGGTCCTGCCGCTGCTGCTCGACCCGCTGCGTGCTCCCGACCGGCGCGACACCGCCGACGAGGAGGAGCCGCGCGGCCGGCGTACGTTCGCGCGCCGGGCGGTCCTGGTCACCGCCCTCGGCGCGGTCGCGGCCGGCCTCGGCGGCCTGCTGGGGCGCAAGCGGCGCGAGGTCGACCGCCTGATCGCCGACCTGGACCTCCCGGTCACCCGCGGCACCGTCCCCGCCGGCGCCGACCTGTCGCGCGACGAGCTGCAGGACCTGGCGTCGTGGCGGACTCCCAACCAGGACTTCTACCTGATCGACACCGCGATCGCCGTGCCGGCGATCCGCACCCAGGACTGGTCGCTGCGGATCCACGGGATGGTCGACCGCGAGGTCCGGCTGTCCTACGACGACCTGCGCGCGCGGCAGCTGACCGAGGCCTGGGTGACGCTGTGCTGCGTGTCCAACGAGGTGGGCGGCGAGCTGATCGGCAACGCCTGGTGGAGCGGGGTGCGCGTGGCCGACCTGCTGGCCGAGGCGGGGGTGCAGGCCGGCGCCGACGCCGTGCTCCAGACCTCCGAGGACGGCTGGACCTGCGGCACCCCGATCCAGGCCCTCACCGACGACCGCGACGCCATGCTCGCGATCGCGATGAACGGCGCCCCACTGCCGGTGGAGCACGGGTTCCCGGTGCGGATGGTGGTGCCCGGTCTCTACGGGTTCGTCTCGGCGACCAAGTGGGTGGTCGACCTGGAGGTCACCCGGTTCGCCGACTTCGACGCGTTCTGGACCTCCCGCGGCTGGGCCGAGAAGTGCCCGATCAAGACCCAGTCCCGCATCGACGTGCCGCGCGGCAACCACCGCGTCGACGCCGGCACGGTCCGGGTCGGCGGGGTCGCCTGGGCCCAGCACCTCGGGATCGAGAAGGTCGAGGTCCAGCTCGACGGCCAGGCCTGGCAGCAGGTGGAGCTGGCCCGGGTGCCGTCGGTCGACACGTGGGTGCAGTGGCACGGGGAGCTGCAGGTCGACCCCGGCGTGCACCGGCTCGCCGTGCGGGCCACGGACCGCTCCGGCACGACGCAGACCTCGGCGCGCACCGACGTCGTACCCGACGGTGCGTCGGGCTGGCACTCGGTGGAGTTCACCGCGGAGTGAAGCCCTCGCCCGCGCGGCCGACCTTCCCTAGGGTCGGAGCATGCTGCAGGTCGTCGCCCCCGACCCGACCCTCCACGACACGTTCCTGGAAGCGCTCGAGGACTACGCCGCGGCCGGCGACTACCCCCACGGCTCGGGGATCACGCCCGACCACCTGCCGGACGACGAGGTCCTCGGTGAGCCGTGGCGGCTCTCCAGCCTGACCGACCGCGATCGGTTCGAGGCCTTCGCGCGGGCCATGGCCCGGCTGGCCGAGGACGACGTGGCGCGCGGACTCGGGTTGGTGCCCGACACCAAGCGGTGGTTGGTCCGGGGCCACGACCTCGTCGGCTTCTTGTCAGTCCGACACGAGCTCAACGACTTCCTGCTCGCCGAGGGCGGGCACATCGGCTACTCCGTCCGGCCCTCCGCGCGCAGGCAAGGGTTCGCGACGTACGCCTGCTCCTGGGGTCTGGACCACCTGCGCCACCTCGGCGTCGAGCGGGCGCTGATCACCTGCGACGACGACAACGCCGCGTCGGCCGCCACGATCCTGCGCAACGGCGGGGTCCTGGAGGACGTGCGCAACGGCAAGCGGCGCTACTGGGTGGACCTGCGCGCCTGAACCGCGCCCAGCACGAGCACGGCACCGGTCAGCCCGGTCACCGACCAGCGCAGCACCCGCAGCTCGTCCTGGGCGTGCGCGAACTGCCCCGGTGAGCCGGCGCCGGAGTCGTCCGGGCCCGCGTTGGGGTCGTCGACGTGGCGGGAGACCACCTCCGCCTTGCGCTGCGCGAGCAGCGTCAGCGCCAGCGCGGCGCCGGTCAGGCCGCCCTTGACCATCGCGGCCCGGCGGGCCCGGGGCTCCCGGGCGAGGACGGCGCGGTCGGTCAGCAGCAGCCCCGAGGCGCCGACGAGGTGCGCACCGACGGCAGCCGCGTTGACCGGGGCCCACCGCGCCCAGCCGTGGTCGGCCAGGCGGTGGCGCTCCGAGAGGTCCTCCGAGCGGCGCGCGGTGCTGTTGACGCCGATGGTGCCCATGAGGCCGCCGCCGAACCACGCGGCGAGGCCGACGTCGTGCAGGCTGCGCAGAGCGGTCGAGGTGCGGCTCATGTCCCTCGGTTACCCGAGCCGTCGCTTGGCTACACGGTCAGCGCTCGATGACGTAGGCCACCCCGCCCGAGCCCCTCATCGACCCGCCCGAGGGATAGCGCTTGAGCCAGGCGTCCTCGAACTGGCCGCGGTCGTAGGTGCGCCGCACCCCCCGGCGCGTCGACGCGGCGGGGTCGTTGACCACCACGTCGCCCGACCTGGTGAAGCCGACGATGACCAGCAGGTGGCCGTTGGTCGAGCTGATCGGCGCGCCGGAGAGCTGTCCACGGCCGAAGGTCACCGAGACCACCAGCGGGACGCCGCGCTCGATGAAGGCCTCGGCGCCGCGCAGGTTGCGCAGGCGGGTGACGTGGGCGCGGCCGACGCGCCGCGCGGCATAGGCGGTGTTGAACGCCCAGTTGCCGGTCCCCGCCAGCGTCCGGTCGTAGACCATCCGCGCGGCGTGGTCGACCTGCGGGTCGGTGTGCCCGTCCTTCACCCAGGCGTACGCGCGGGCGCTGGGCAGCGCGCCGTAGTAGCCCAGCACCATCGTGGTCGAGGTCGGGGAGCACCATGCCTCGCCGCCGCCGTCGTACTGCGGGTAGTCGCCCTCGTGGGTCATCTGGCTGAAGCGGGGGACCGCCAGGACCTTGCCCAGGGCGGCGTTCGGCGCCGGGCGCGGGCTCGAGGTGGGGACGTCGCTGACCTGCGGCAGCCGGGTGGCCACCGCGCCGAGGGTGTCCACGGTCGGCACCGCGGTGCTGCCCGCCGGACGGACCAGGACGACCCGCAGCTGCCAGCTCGCGACGCCGGCCGAGGCGTTGGTCAGCCAGGTGTCGTAGGACATCCGCCCACCGTCGTCGGTCTGGGCGCCGCCGCTGGCGCGCCGCAGCGCCCGGTCGCCGTACGCCCAGGTGGCGACGGTGTCCCAGCTGGTCGCGCCCGCGCTGGTGCGCCCGCGGACCAGCACCCGCAGCCGCGAGGTGCCGGGCGTCATCGCGTCCCACGACGGGATCAGCTCGGTCAGCGAGAAACGGGGCGTGACCCAGGGGCTCGTCCAGGTGCCGCGGTCGCCGCCGGCGAGGCGGATGGTCCCGCCGACCACCCGGGTGCCGCGGGCGGTGCCGGTGCGCAGCTCGGCGTCGGTGTCCCAGGCGCGGTAGTCGATGTGGCGCTGGACGGCGGCCCGGCGCAGGTCGGCCGTGCGGGCCTCGGTGGTCGAGGTGGTCGCGGCCACGGCGGCCAGGGCGGCGAGGGCGGTGACGAGGGTGCGCACCGCACGAGGGTAGGCACCCCTGCTGTCCCGTTGGTGCGATTTGGTCACATCCGTCCCGCCCGGGAGGGGTGGCGAGGACCGTCGGCCGGGAGGATGCTGGCAAGGGCAGCTGCGACGGGGGGAGACGGGGCATGGAGCGGGCGGTCGTCCTGATCGGGGTGGCCCGCTCGGGCCTGCCGGAGCTGCCCGCCGTGCCCGCCGCTCTCGAGGCGATGCGCGGGTGGGCCGTCAGCCAGGGCATCCCCGACGAGCTGGTGGTCGAGCTCAGCGACGCCGACGGAAGCCCGGTCCGGATCGCGGACGTGTTCGACGCGGTGAGCGCGCTGGCCGCGCGGCTCACGATCGAACAGCTCGTGGTCTTCTTCTGCGGCCACGGCGTCTACAACGACGGCACCGACCTGTGGCTGCTGTCCGGTGCTCCGGGGAACTCGAGCGAGGCGGTCAACGTCGCCAAGACGGTCCGCCTCGCCACCCGCGGCACCATCCCGTACGTGGTCCTGGTCGCCGACGCCTGCAGGTCGGCGACCACGACCGTGCAGCTCAGCGAGCTCACGGGGGCCGCGGTCTTCCCGAGCCCGGCCGCCGCCGGGCGGCAGAACGACGTCGACCAGTTCGTGGCCTGCCGACTGGAGGACGTGGCCACGCAGATCGCCTCGCCGGACGACCCGCAGCACTTCCACGCGCTCTACTCCGAGGTGCTGGCCGAGGCGCTCGAGGGCGACCACACCGAGATCCTCGAGGTCGTCCAAGAACCGGACGGACCCTGTCAGGTGCTACGCGCCCACGCCCTCAAGCAGGCGCTGCCCGGACTCGTCGCGCTACGGGTGGACGAGCTCGGCAAGTCCGCCACGGTCAACCAGGTGCCCGTCGCCACCGTGACGAGCGGGCCGACCCGTTGGGTCGCCCGGCTCCCTCTCCCCGAAGGCGTGGACGCGCGTCGCGGGAGCGGCGTGGACGCCGAGTGGGTCGGGTCCCTGCCCGACGTGCCGGACCCGGCACAGGACGCCGCGGCGGCCGCGAGCCGGCGGCTCGTGGAGGGATGGCAGGGCGACCGGCTCGCCCTGCGGGCCGACCATCCAGCGGCGGCGGCCGTCCTCGTGGTGGTGGGAGCGGAGCCCGTGCAGGCCCACTGCCCCGCCGGCCCTGCGCAGCTGGGCGACGGCCGCGTCGTCGTACGTCCCGACGACCCCCGACCTGCACCGGTGCTGCTGGAGCTGGCGGGGGGCCGGTGCACCGTGATCCCTGCGGTCCCGGGGACGACCTCGCTGCTGACGTTCGAGGACGGCGTCCTGGTCGACGTGCGCCAGGGAACCCGTGAGGACCCGCTCGAGGAGGACCTGCGGGTGCGGCGCTCCGAGATCGCGGCTGCCACCCGCTACGGCCTGCCGTGGTGGACGACCGGTTCTCCTGGGGAGCTTCTCGAGAGTCGACCGCGTGAGGTGTTCACCGACCTCGGGTTCCTGCTCTACCTGGCCTACGGGATGGACGCGGCCGGCGACGAGGAGGGGCTGCGCCGGCTCCTGCCCCCCGGCGACGAGCGCCTCGTGCCCTTCGACCTCGCGCTCCTCGCCGGGAGTGCGCACCGCCGCCGGACGGTCCCCGCCTGGCCCCTGCTGACCCGCGGCTGGGCGCTCCTCGGACCGGACGGCCTCGCCGATCGACCGGACCTCCCACCGCGCGTGACGTCTCCCTGGACCGTGTTCACCCAGGGGTTCGGGGAGCTGCGCGACCACCTCGACGCACACGGCTAGCACTCGACGAAGGAGCACGACCATGCGCAGCCTGATCCTCATCCACGGGCGGTCCCAGCAGGGCAAGAAGGAGCAGGACCTCAAGGGCCAGTGGCTCGACGCCCTCCATGCCGGGCTCCGTGCCGCCGACCTCGACCTGGAGATCCCGCGGGACCGGGTGCGGTTCCCGTTCTACGGCGACACGCTCGACCAGCTCACGCACGGGCGGCTGGACGCCGACGACGTCGTGGTGCAGGGCGGCGAGCCGGACGCCGCCGTCCAGCTCGTCGTCGCCGAGATGGCACAGGACCTGGCCGCCACCCTGGACATCTCCGCCGCCGACGTGCGGGAGGCGGCCGACGACCCCGCCGTCGCCGAGCTGGGCCCGCAGAACTGGCCGTGGGTGCTCGCGGTCATCCGGGCCGCCGAGAAGATCAAGGGTGCCGGTCCCCGGGTCCTCGAGCTCGCGGTCAAGGACGTCAACGCCTACCTCACCCGCCCCGGCGTCCAGACCAAGATCGAGCAGGGGGTGCGCAAGGCCTTCGACGAGGAGGACGAGTGCGTCGTGGTGGCGCACTCCCTGGGCACCGTCGTCGCGCACAACGTGCTCGCCCGCCGCACCGGGCAGGAGTCCTGGAGCGTGCCCTCCCTGGTCACCGTGGGATGCCCGCTGGGCGTGCGCCCGATCGTCGAGGCGCTCGCCCCGGTGTCGTGGCCGCGCGGAGTGGACGAGTGGTTCAACGCCTTCGACCCCCGCGACGTCGTCGCGCTGCACCCGCTCGACGCGCAGCACTTCCCGGTGCAGCCGGAGGTGGAGAACTTCGGGGGCGTCGTCAACGGGACGCCGAACCGCCACGGGATCAGCGGCTACCTGTCCGACCCCGTCGTGGCCCGACGCATCCATGACGCCCTCACCGGATGAGCAGGTCGCTGCTCGACCTCTGCCCGGAGCTGTCCCGGCTCCGGCAGGTGCTGACCTGGCAGGACCTGGCCGACGCGCCGCCGTACGCCGCGGCAGAGCAGGCGCTCGAGGCCTGGGCCGTCCTCGACGAGTCCTTCGAGGACCCCGCCTCTGCCGAGTGCCACCGCGACCTGGCCGCGATGCTGCAGTCGGTGGCGAGCGACGGCGTGGTGGCCGCCCACGAGGCTCGAGCGTCCCGGCTGCGGGCAGCCGCCCCGGAGCGCATCCGCCCGGCCCTGAACGAGCTCGACGAGGCGGTCGGGAGCTGGCTGGGCGGTGACAGCGATGCCCTGCTGGAGGCCGAGGAGGCCTGGCTGGGGATCGCCCGCGGCCCGGTGCTGAACACCATGGAGCCGACGCTGCTCCTCAGCCTGATGTGCGACGGGGCCGCCCTGCACGAGGCCGCGTTCGCTCTCCATCCCACTCGCGAGCGTCTCGACGACCTCGTCGGCCTGCTCGAGGACGTGACCCGTGGGTTCGTGGTGCTGCGGTCGCGTCCGACCGGGTGCCGGCTGCACGTCGACCCGCGCCTCACCCGCTGCACGGGACGCCTCGCGGTCGCGCTGCGCGAGCGGTACGACGCCTTCGGCGGCCCCCACGACCTCCAGCGGGCCCGCGAGCTGGTCGAGGCGACGGTGACGTGGGTCCACCCGTACGGTCCCGACTCACCGGTCTGGCGGCTCGAACGTGCGGTCGTGCTGGGCTACGGCTCCGAGGCGGACCTGGCCGAGGCGGTGCGCGAGCTCGACGACGTCGCCGCGCTCGAGCCGGCCGACAGCGCGTTGCGCGTCCGGGCACTCGACCTCGGCGGTCGGGGGGCGTGGGCCGACTACCGGGCCGACCCCACCGGGGCGGGCCGGCCACGGCTGGACGACGCGGTGCGACGGTGGCAGGACGCCCTGGACGCCGGCGCCGGGGTGCCCGAGCTGCTGCCGGTCCGGCTGGCGACGGCACGGCTCGCCCGGTTCCTCGAGCTGGGCGCGAGCGGTCCCGACGCGGCCGCCGCCGCGGACGCGCTGGGGGCGCCGCCGGACACCTCCTCGGCCCGCCGACTGGTCGATGCGCTCGGTCCCTGGCTGGGCCAGGGGTCTCCCGAGACGATCGACCTGTCGGACCTCGGGATCGAGGTCCTGCGCCGCCTCGCGGACGACCCCGGTAGCGCTGCCGCGGCGGAGGAGGTCGCCCGGCTCGCGGTGCTCGTGGCGGGCGAGGCGGAGCGGTTGCCCCCCGACGACCGCTCGAGGATCGCCCTGGACCTCCTGCGCGCCGCCGGTGGGCTCACGGGTGCGACGGTCCTCGCGGACCAGGTGCGGGCCGGCAGCACCGTCGGGGCGCTGCTGATGCGGCTCTACGACGGGACCGGGGACGTCATCGTGCTCGTGCGCGCGGTCGACGTGCTGGGGTGGGCGGCCGACCAGGCGCAGGCACTGGGAGCCGCCGAACGCGTGCGGCTGCTGAGCAACCTGGTGGCAGCGCTGCGTGCGCGCTCCGACCGCGCGGAGCGGCCCGACGACCTCCGCGAGGCAGGCGTGCGGGCCGACGAGGCGGTCGCACTCGCGGACGCGGGTGGGGACGACGCGGACCGCGTGGTGGCGCTGAGCTCTCGTGCGCAGGTCCGCCACGACCGGTGGCGCACCGGCGGCGGTGCGGACGACCTCCACGCCGCGGTCGCGGACTGGCGGGCGGTGATGGCCCTCGGTGCCACGGAGGAGCGCTGGCTGACCGCCTACAACCTCGGCAACGCGCTGGTCTCGCTCGAGGACCCTGGCGTGCTCGACGAGGCAGTCGGGTTCCTGGTCGCCGCGATCCGCAACCTGAGCCGCACGGCGACGCCCGACGCGGCCCTGGCCGCGGGCCGTCTCGCCGAGGCGCTGCACCGGCGTTCCCTGTCCCGGCCGCCGGCGGACCCGGACCGGGAGCGGAGGCGGGTGGCCCGGTGGAGTGCCCGGGCCGTGCGGTGGGCCCGGGCGGTCTCCCCGGAGACGCTGATGGCCGTGGCGTGGGACTGGGGTGGGCGGGCGACGGCGGTGGGCGACCACGAGTCCGCCGCGACGGCGTACACCGCCGCCACCGACGCGCTGGCGTCCCTGGTCGCCGCGAACCGGCTGGTCACCGCCAAGGAGAGCTGGCTGGCGGAGGGCTTCGGGCTGGGCACCCGTGCGGCCGCCGCGATGGTCCGCTGCGGCCGGCCGGACGGGGCGGTCCTGGCCCTGGAGCGGGCACGTGCCCTTGTGCTGCGCGACGCCCTCGGGCGTGGACCGGACGGGTCCACGCCGCCGGACCTGCAGGCCCTGCGCGGGGGACTCGACCAGCCGGCGCTCTACCTCGTCCCGGCCCAGCAGGAGGGGCTCGCCCTGCTGCTCGACCCGGCACAGGAGCACGCCCGCGCCATCTCGCTCCCCGGCCTCACCGAGTCCGCGGTGGGAGGGAGGGTCCGGGCCTTCCACCGCGCAGCCGCGGCAGCGACCCGCAGCCCGCAGGCCTGGAGGCGCACGCTCGACCGCACCGTCGAGTGGCTCGGCGAGGTGGTGGCACCTGCCCTCGCGACCCTGCGGGCCGAGCGGATCACGCTCGTGCCGACCGGTGCCCTGGCGTTCCTCCCGGTGCATGCGGCGCGAGCCGGGGAGGCCTGGGTCCTGGCCGACCGCGTCGTGGTCGAGCTGGCCCCCGCCGTGACCGCCCTGCTCGCCGCGCGCCACCGGCCGCAGGGTGCGGCCGCCGGTCCGGTGCTGGCGGTCGTGGACCCGGCGCCGACCTCCCTGCCCGGTCTGAGGTTCGCGCGCCACGAGGCTGCCGCTGCCGCGGCGCTCGGCCCGGTGACCGACCTGGTGGGCGAGGCCGCCTCGGTCGAGGCGGTGGTCGACGCCCTGCCCTCCGCCGCCGTGCTCCACCTGGCCTGCCATGGCAGGGCCGACGTGCTGCGACCGCGGGAGAGCGGACTGGTCCTGCGCGACGACCTCCGCCTGACCGTCGACCGTCTCGCCGGGCTCGACCTGGACCACGCGCGACTCGCGTTCCTGTCCGCGTGCGAGACCGGCGTGCCGGGGGCCGAGGCGCCCGACGAGGTGGTCACGCTCGGCTCCGCCTTCTTCGCTGCCGGCGTCGACGGCGTCGTCTCCTCGCTGTGGCAGGTCTCCGACCTGGCCACCCTGCTGCTGGTGGTGTGCTTCTACGCCGAGCCCGCCGCGGCCACGGATCCCGCGCTGGCCCTGGCGGCGGCCCAGCGACGGATGCGCACCAGCACGACCCGCGCGCTGACGGCGTACCTGACCCAGCTGCGCGACGCCGGACGCCTGGACGCCTCGACGTGGCAGGTGCTCGAGCAGGCGCTGAGGCCGCACCCCGCGGAGGCCGTGCCCTACGCGCACCCGGACGCGTGGGCCGGGTTCGTGTTCTCCGGGAGCTCTCGCGCACGCACGTCCCCGTAGGATCGTCCGGTGATCAGGCTCCACGACTCCGTCTCCCGCGAGGTCCGCGACTTCGTGCCGCTGCGCGAGGGCCGCGTGGGGATCTACGTCTGCGGGCTGACCGTGCAGAGCGAGCCCCACGTCGGCCACGTCCGCTCGGCGGTCAACTTCGACGTGCTGCGCCGGTGGCTGACCCACCGCGGGCTCGAGGTCACCTTCATCCGCAACGTCACCGACATCGACGACAAGATCCTGGTGAAGTCCGCCGAGCAGGGGCGGCCCTGGTACAACCTCGCCTACGCCATGCAGCGCGAGCTGACCGCGGCCTACGACGCGCTCAACCTGCTCCCGCCGACCTACGAGCCGCTGGCGACCGGCCACGTCCCGGAGATGCTCGAGCTGATCGAGCGGCTGGTCGAGCGCGGTCACGCCTACCCCGCCGGCGACTGGTCGGGCGACGTCTACTTCGACGTCCGGTCCTGGCCGGCCTACGGCGAGGTGTCGGGCCAGCGCCTGGACGACATGAGCCCCGCCGAGGACGCCGACCCCCGTGGCAAGCGGGACCCGCGGGACTTCGCGCTGTGGAAGGGCCGCAAGGACGGCGAGCCGGAGTCCGCCTCCTGGCCCTCGCCGTGGGGGCGTGGTCGTCCCGGCTGGCACATCGAGTGCTCGGCGATGGCCTCGAAGTACCTCGGGGAGTCCTTCGACATCCACGGCGGCGGCCTCGACCTGCGCTTCCCGCACCACGAGAACGAGCAGGCCCAGTCGCGTGCCGCCGGGCTCGGCTTCGCGCAGACCTGGATGCACAACGCGTGGATCACCACGGCCGGCGAGAAGATGAGCAAGTCGCTGGGCAACAGCCTGCTGGTGCCCGCGGTGCTGCAGCGGGTCCGTGCGATCGAGCTGCGCTACTACATGGTCTCGGCGCACTACCGCTCCCACGTGGAGTTCTCCTTCGAGGCGCTGGACGAGGCCGCGGCCGGCTTCCAGCGCATCGAGCACTTCTTGTCGCGTTCACAAGAGGTGCTCGGCGAGGTGCCCCTCGGCGTCGCCTGCGCCGACTTCGAGGCGGCCATGGACGACGACCTCGGCACCCCCGCCGCCTTCGCCGCGATCTTCGAGGTCGTGCGCGAGGGCAACAAGGCGCTGGCCTCCGGCGACCACGGCACCCTGCGCGGCGCCGCGGGATCGGTCCGCGGCATGCTCGCCGTGCTGGGCCTGGACCCGCAGGACCCCGCCTGGAGCCGAGGCGCCGGGGACGGCGAGGAGGAGCAGCTCCGCGCGGCGGTCGACTCGCTCCTCGACCATCTTTTGTCCCAACGACAAGAAGCGCGCGCGGCCAAGGACTTCGCCACCGCCGACGCCATCCGCGACCAGATCAAGGCGGCCGGCATCGAGATCGAGGACGGGCCGCAGGGCTCGACCTGGTCGCTGCGCTGACCCCGCCCCCTCTCACGAACAGGACACCCACCATGGCCGGCAACTCCTCTCGACGCGGCGCCGTCCGCAAGCGGGCCGGCGGCAACCCCACCGCGGGTTCCGGCGGCCGCGTCCGCCGCGGCCTCGAGGGCAAGGGCCCGACCCCCAAGGCCGCCGAGCGCGAGAACCACAAGGCCTACAAGGCCAAGAAGCGCGCCGAGGCCGAGCAGTCCAAGGGCCGACCACGACGCCCCAAGCAGTCCGACGGCGACTGGGTGGCGGGCCGCAACTCCGTCGTCGAGGCGCTGCGGGCCGGGGTCCCGGTCACCACGGTCTACGTCGCCGAGGGGGCCGAGCGCGACGGCCGGCTGCGCGAGGCGTTCCGCATCGTCGCCGAGCGGGGCATCGCGCTGCTCGAGGTGACCAAGAACGAGCTCGACCGGCTCACCGACCGCGCGGTGCACCAGGGCCTTGCCGCCAAGGTGCCGCCCTACACCTACGCCCACCACACCGACCTGCTCGACCGCGCCGCCGAGGCCGGGGAGCCCCCGCTGATCGTCGCGCTGGACTCCGTGACGGACCCGCGCAACCTCGGCGCCGTCGTACGCTCCGCCTCCGGGTTCGGCGCGCACGGCGTGCTCGTGCCCGAGCGGCGGGCCGCCGGCATGACCGCCTCGGCGTGGAAGACCTCCGCCGGCGCCGCCGCCCGCATCCCCGTGGCGCAGGCGACCAACCTCGTGCGCGCCCTCAAGGACCTGCAGGAGGCGGGCTGCATGGTCGTCGGCCTCGCCGCCGACGGCGAGGTCTCCCTGCCCGACCTCGACCTCGCCGACGGCCCGCTGGTGCTGGTCGTCGGCTCCGAGGGCGACGGGCTCGGCCGCCTCGTGGCGCAGACCTGCGACCAGCTGGTCTCGATCCCGATGACCAACCAGCTGGAGTCGCTCAACGCCGGTGTCGCCGCCGGGGTCGCGCTCTACGAGATCGCCCGCCGCCGCGCCTGAGGGTCGCCGGGCGTGGCGCAGTCCACTGGCCCGCGGCTGGGCCGGGCGCGTCCGACCTGCGAGAATGACCCGGTCCCCATGCCGGTCAGTAGCCCAGCCGAGGTGTGCCCATGAAGCGATCGATCTACGAGTCCGACCACGAGGACTTCCGCAGCTCCGTCCGCGAGTTCCTCGCCCGCGAGGTCGAGCCCCACCTCGAGGAGCACATCGAGAACAAGCAGTTCGGCCGCGACTTCTGGCTCAAGGCAGGCGAGGCGGGCCTCCTGGGCCTCGAGGTCCCCGAGGAGTTCGGCGGCTTCCAGGCCAACGACTACCGCTTCAACGCCGTGCTCATGGAGGAGCTCTCCCACGTCAACGCGGCGCTGTCGTCCTGCGTGGGCATCCACGCCGACATCGTGGCGCCGTACCTCGTCGAGCTGACCACCGACGAGCAGAAGAAGCGCTGGCTCCCGGGCGTCGCCAGCGGCGAGAACCTCTGCGCGATCGGCATGACCGAGCCCTCCGGCGGCTCCGACCTCGCCGCCCTCAAGACCACCGCGGTCCGCGACGGCGACGACTGGGTGATCAACGGGTCCAAGACCTTCATCACCAACGGCTACTCCGCCGACCTGGTCGTCGTGGCCGCCCGCACCTCCCCGGAGAAGAAGGCCCGCGGCATCACGCTGTTCGGCGTCGAGACGACCAAGGAGGGCTACAGCCGCGGTCGCAAGCTCGACAAGGTCGGGCAGCCCGAGTCCGACACCGCGGAGCTGTTCTTCGAGAACGTCCGCTGCACCGACGACGACATCATCGGCGAGCTCGACCAGGGCTTCATCCACATGATGCAGAACCTCCCGCAGGAGCGGCTGGGCTGCGCGATCTCCAACCTGGCGCACGCCAAGCAGATCCTGATCGAGACGCTGGAGTACTCCAAGGAGCGCAAGGCGTTCGGCCAGGGCATCGGCTCGTTCCAGCACCTGAAGTTCCTGATCGCCGAGATGTTCACCCAGATCGACGTCACGCAGGCCTACATCGACCAGTGCGTGATCTCGCACTCCAAGCGCGAGCTCACCCCCACCGACGCCGCCAAGGCCAAGTGGTGGACCTCCCAGATCCAGAACGAGATCCTCGACCACTGCGTCCAGATCCACGGCGGCTACGGCTTCATGAACGAGTACCGCGTGGCCCGTGCCTGGAAGGACGCCCGCGTCTCGAAGATCTGGGCCGGCTCGAACGAGATCATGAAGGAGCTCATCGGCCGCGACCTCGGCCTCTGATCGGGTTCGCTCGGTTTCCCACGGTCCCATGGGACCTTGCTGCTCCCCACAGGTTGCAACCTGTGGGGAGCAGCAGTTTCGTGGGGGGAGTACGACGGTCAGTGACGCGACTGCCGCGACGCCCGACCGCCGGCGAGCCGCTGGCCGGCGTACTCCCCGAGCGAAGTTGGCACTTCCCGAGCGTTGCAACGCTCGGGAAGCGCCAACTTCACTGGGGCCCCAGTGAAACTGCGAGCCCCGCCCAAACCGGCGCGTACTCGCGCGTACGCCGCTCGCTTGGCAGGGTGGGGGCATGCCGGAGCGCGACTACGAGCAGGACACGACCATCGGCGCGGGCACGCTGCGCATCCGATCCCGCGGGCGGGCGGTGCTGTCGAACCCGATGACGAACAAGGGCACGGCGTTCACCTACGCCGAGCGTGAGGCGCTCGAGCTGGACGGTCTCATCCCCACGGGGATCACGACGCTGGAGAACCAGACCCGCCGCGTCTACGAGCAGTTCCGCAGCACCGGCACGATGCTCGGCAAGTACCTCACCCTCAACGCGCTGCGCGACCGCAACGAGGTGCTCTTCTACCACCTGCTGACCGGTCACCTCGAGGAGATGCTGCCGGTCATCTACACCCCCACCATCGGCGAGGCGATCGAGCGCTTCAGCCACACCTACAACCGCCCGCGCGGGGTGTTCCTCTCCATCGACCACCCCGAGCTCGTCGAGCGGTCGCTGAGCAACTACGGACTCGGGCCCGAGGACGTCGACCTGATCTGCGTGACCGACTCCGAGGGCATCCTCGGCATCGGCGACCAGGGCATCGGCGGCATCCAGATCGCGATCGGCAAGCTCAGCGTCTACACCGCCGCGGCCGGCATCCACCCGCGCCGGGTGATCCCGGTCGTGCTCGACGTGGGCACCGACAACCTCGGTCTGCTCAGCAGCGAGATGTACCTCGGCGAGCGCCACTCCCGCGTCCGCGGGGAGAAGTACGACGAGTTCGTCGAGCTGTTCGTCCGCACGGTCGAGAAGCGGTTCCCCCGCGCGATGATCCACTGGGAGGACGTCGGCACCGGCAACGCCCACCGGATCCTGTCGCGCTACCGCGACGAGGTGTGCACCTTCAACGACGACATCCAGGGCACGGCGGCGGTCGTGCTGGCGGCGCTGCTGGCCGCGGTCGACGTGACCGGCGTCGACCTCGACGAGCACCGCATCGTCGTCTTCGGGGCGGGCAGCGCCGGCATCGGCATCGCCAACCTGATCCGCGACACGATGCTGCGCACGGGCGTCTCGGAGACCGAGGCGGAGGCCTACGCCCGCTTCTGGGCGATCGGCCTGCAGGGGCTGTACGTCGAGGACGACGAGACCCTGCTCGACTTCCAGAAGCCCTATGCCCGGCGTCGGGACGAGGTGGAGGACTGGGAGCTGCAGAAGTCCGGGCACATCGGCCTCGTGGACGTGGTCAGGCACGTGAAGCCGACCATCCTGATCGGCACCTCGACCAAGGGGGGCGCGTTCAGCAGGGAGGTGGTGGAGGAGATGCACCGCCACTGCGCCCGGCCGATCATCTTCCCGCTGTCCAACCCGACCAGCCGCGCGGAGGCGACCCCGGCCGACCTGCTGGAGTGGACCGACGGCGCCGCGCTGGTCGCGACCGGCAGCCCCTTCGGGCCGGTCGACCACGGCGGGGTGCGGCACACGATCGCCCAGTCCAACAACGCCCTGATCTTCCCGGGGCTGGGCCTCGGGGTCGCGGCCTGCCGGGCACGGGTGATCACCGAGGGCATGATCGCGGCCGCGAGCCAGGCGCTCGCCGGGCTGGTCAACGCCTGGCGGCCGGGCGCTCCGCTGCTGCCGGGGATCGGCGAGCTGCGGCTGGTCTCGGCGACGGTCGCGATCGCGGTCGCGCAGCAGGCCGCCCGGGAGGGCGTCGCCCGCGAGCCGCTGACCGACCCGATCCAGCAGGTCTACGAGCGCATGTGGCAGCCCCGCTACCCGGAGATCGAGGCGATCTGATGACCTTCTCCATCGCCGCCCGCGACGGCGACTTCCTCGGCGTCGCCGTGGCCAGCAAGTTCCTCGCGGTCGGCAGCGTGGTCCCGGGCGTGCGCCGCGGGGTCGGCGCGGTCGCGACCCAGTCGTTCGCGCGGGTCGGCTACCTCGAGGAGCTGCTCGACGCGCTCGAGTCCGGCCAGGACCCGCAGGCGGCGCTGGACGAGGCGACCGGCCGCGACGAGGGCCGGACGCTGCGCCAGGTCGGCGTGGTCGGCCGGGCCGGCGCGGCGACGTACACCGGCGAGGACTGCTACGACTGGGCCGGCGGGCGCACCGGTGGCGAGGCGGACGGCGCCTACGCCGTGCAGGGCAACATCCTCACCGGCGAGGACGTGGTCGCGGCGATGGAGCGGGCCTGGCTGGAGTCTGCCGGGCAGCCGATGCAGCGGCGCCTGGTCGCCGCGCTGCTCGCCGGCGACGCCGCGGGCGGGGACAGCCGCGGACGGCAGAGTGCCGCGCTGGTCGTGGTCGGCCCGTACGGCGGCTACGACCCGGAGGCGGGCACGGTCGCGGACCTGCGGGTCGACGACCATCCGGACGCGCCGCGGGAGCTGGCGCGGATCAGCGACCTGCACGAGCTCTACTTCGGCCGCCCCGAGGACGTGCAGCCGCTGACCGGCGAGCTGCGCGAGGAGGTGGGCCGGCTGCTCGCAGAGCTCGGCCACACCGGGCCCGAGGCCCTGGAGACCTGGATGGGCGGCGCCAACCTCGAGACCCGCGCGACGCCCGACGGGATCGACGCACGCGTGCTCGAGGAGCTGCGGCGCGAGGCGGCCTCAGGCTGACCGACGGTCCAGGGGGTCGCGCACCGCGAGCGCCAGCACGGCGAGCGCGACGAGCACGAATCCCAGCCACCGCCACAGGGCGGCCTCGTACGGCGGTCCCCACGGCTGCGGGTCGACCATCGCCCAGGCCCGGGGGAGCGCGCGGGTGAGCAGCGCGACGAGGAGCACCCCCACCACCGCGGGGTACGCCGGCAGGTGCGTCCCCCGCCAGGCCCGCAGCCCCGCGACCACCGCGAGGGCGGCCACGAGGTGTCCGACGGACTCGGCCAGCAGCCCCCACCCCGGCAAGGGCGGGAACCGCAGCCGGGCCACGAGGAAGCCGGTCGCCAGCACCGGCAGCACCCAGCCGAGGGTCGCGAGCGCCCGGGCGGCGGTCCAGGTGGAGCGGGGGACCGGTGCCGCGGTGGTGACGTCACCGGTCGGGTCGTCGAAGGACAGGGCCAACGCCAGCGCGGCGAGCACCACGACCAGGTGGACCACGCTGGTGGCGAGCCCGCCGTCCTGCCACGGGACGGTCGCCGCGACGAGGACCGCCGCGGCCACGAGGAGCAGGCCCGCGTGGCCGCGGCGGAAGGCGAGCCGCGCGGCCGTGAGGAGCGGCGTCACGGCAGCTGGAGGGCGGCGGCGAGCGCGGTGAGGGCGAGCGCGGCGACCCCGGACGCGACGACCGCGCGGGACCGGACCGAGCGCACGATCGCGGTGCAGGCGGCGAGGCCGCACAGCCCGATGACGTAGGCCAGGTGCCACCAGTGCGACCCGGCGATGAAGCCGTGCCACAGCTGGCCGTCGGTGATCCCCCACTCCGCCCAGAACACCGCCGGCCCGAACAACGACGCCTCGGAGTCGCTGCCCAGGGCGATGTGCGCGCCGACCACCAGCACCACGGTGAGCGCTGGTGCGACGGCCACCGGCGCCCACACCGCGACCATCACCCCGAGCAGCGTCGCGCCGACGACCGTCAGGGGCGCCTGCAGCAGCTGGGGGACCGTCGGGGACTGGGCGAACAGGCCCTGCGCCAGGAGCACGCCGGCCAGCGCGAGGTTGAGCACCAGGGCGACGGCACCGGGGGCCAGCGAGGCGAGGCACAGGGCGCGCACCCGCTCCGGCTCCTGCGAGGGCAGCGACCCCAGCACGTCCGTGGTCCCGGCGCGGTGCTCGCGGGTGGCGACCAGGTAACCGACCAGGATCATCAGCACCCCCGGCATCCAGCTCAGCGCCGACCCGACGGACTCGAAGACGTCGAGCGGGCGTGGCGGCGCGCCCCACCACAGCGTGCTGGTCGTCAGCGCCCAGAGGCCGAAGCCGCCCAGCGTCACCGGGTGCAGCAGGAGGCGCACCGCCTCGGCCCGCGCCAGCACCGGGACGACCCGCACCGGCCGCGCCGGCCGCGCCGGCGTCACCGCGAGGGCGGTCACGCCGCACTCTCCCGGGTCGCCTCGGGGCCGAGCAGCAGGAGGTAGGCGTCCTCGATCGCCGGGGCGACCAGCTCCGCACCGGCGGGCGGGTCGCCCACGTGGTGGAACACCCCACCGGAGAGCCGCCACGCCGCCTGGGCCCGCGGGTCGCGGCGGTCGTCGAGCCAGACCCGGCCCTCGGCGAGGGCGGTGAGCTCCTCGACGGTGCCGTCGAACAGCGACCGGCCGCGATGGACCGCGACGACGTGCGAGCACACCGCCGCCACGTCCTCGGTCTGGTGGGTCGAGAGCACGACGGTCCGCCCGTGCCCGGCCTCGGCGACGAGGTCGCGGAAGCGGATGCGCTGCTCCGGGTCGAGCCCGACGGTGGGCTCGTCGAGCACCAGCAGGTCCGGGGTGCCCAGCAGGGCCTGCGCGAGCCCGAGCCGCCGCTTCATGCCGCCGGAGAGGGTGCGCACCTTGCTGGTCGCGACGTCGGAGAGGCCGACCAGGCCGAGCACCCGGCGTACCTCGTCGTGGCGGGCACGCGACCGCGTGTGCTCCTTGAGGACCGCCACGTAGTCGACCGCCTCGAACACCGTGAACCCCGGGTGGAAGCCCGCGTCCTGGGGGAGGTAGCCGAGCCTGCGGCGGACCGCCAGCCTGCCTGCGTCGGTGGTCGGGTCCTGCCCGAGGACGCGCAGGTGGCCCTCGTCGTGCGGGGTGACGGTCGCCAGCACCCGCAGCAGGGTCGTCTTGCCGGCGCCGTTGGGCCCGAGCAGCCCGGTGACGCCGGGCCGCGTGACGAGGTCGAGCCCGTCGAGCGCGCGGAAGCGGCCGAAGCGGCGCACCAGGCCGTGCGCCTCGATGGTGGTGGTCACGGGTTCCTCCTGGGGGGAGCCACCGGCGCGTGCCGGTGGAGGACGAGGGGTACGGCGGCCGCGGCGAGCGCGACCAGGGCCACGAGCTGCACCAGGCCGGTGTGCTGGGCGACGAGCGACCCGTGCGGGGACGAGGCCCACGAGGTGGCGACCATCCAGGCGACGGACAGGCCGGTCGCGACGAGGACCGGCTGCACGTGCCGGGCCGCGGCGAGGACGACGGCGCACATCGCCAGGGCCGGCACCATCCAGGCGACCGCGAAGAACCGGTCGCCGGGGACCAGCGGCGTGACCAGCGCGGCCGGCACCATCGACGTGGCGACGACGAAGGTGGTGCGGGCGGCGAGCAGCCGCAGCAGGGAGTAGGGCGAGGCGGTCACGACCTCGAGCATCGGGTCAGTCCGGTCGCCGAAGCAGAGCGCGACCCCGAGGACGGGCAGGACCGGTGCGAGGGCGACGAACGCGCGGGCGCTCCCGTGCTCGGCCACCGAGGCGGCCACCGCGAGGACGAGGACGCCCAGTGCGGCGACCAGCCACGCCCCGCGCAGGGCGGGGGTGGCGGCGACCAGCCGGGCGGTGCCGTGGCTGACGCCGAGGCGGCGCAGCACCCTCTCCACGGCGCCGACGCGCGGCGCCTCGACGTGCTCGAGGACGGCGTCCCAGACGGCCTCCACCCGGGCGGCGTCCGCCGGGACGAGGGTGCGGCACGCCGCGCACGAGGTCAGGTGCTGCTCCGCCGAGGCGGCGAAGGCGTCACCGCCCCGGCCGGCGGCGTACTGCTGCGCCTGCTCGGCGTCGAGGTGCCAGGTGCTCGGGACATCGGTGGTCATGCCAGCTCCTTCCGCAGGACCTGCCGTGCGCGCATCATGCGCGTCTTGACGGTGCCGTGGCGCAGGCCGAGGAGCTGCGCCGCCTCCTTGGTGGTCAGCCCGTCCAGGACGGTGGCCTGAACGACCGACCGCAGCTCGGGCGAGAGGCGGTCGAGGGCACCAGCCAGGTCGCCGTGCTCCACCCCGACCAGCACCCGGTCCTCGGCCGACTCGACGACGCCCAGGTCGCTCTCCACGACCTCGTAGGCCGCGGGGGGCCGCTTGCGCAGCACGTCGACCAGGCGGCGCACCGCGATGCCCCAGATCCAGGCGCCGGGGTCGCCGTCGCCCTGGTAGCGGCCGGCGCTGCGCCACACCGCGACGAAGGTGTCCTGCAGCGCCTCGTCGACGGAGCCGGGGTCGGCGCAGCGGCGCGTGAGCCGGGCGGTGAGCCACGGCGCGTGCCGGCGGTAGAGCTCCTCGAGCGCGGCCGTGCTCCCGGCGGCCACGTCGGCCACCAGCTCACGGTCGCTGCGGTCGGGTTGCACGAGGGTCAGCCTGGCTCAGAAGTCGACGCTCACGCAGCCCAGACGCGCACCCGCGGTCCCGGCGGTGCCCGGCATGGTCGAGGTGTGCTGCGCGTGCAGCACCACCGAGCGGGGACGCCAGTCCGGCGCGAACTGCCAGTCCTGCTTGCTGGTCGCGACTCCGTTGCCGTCCTCGTCGGTGGTGAGGTCGAGCCAGATCTCGTTGTGCGGGTTGGCGTACGTCGGGTCGACCGACGGGGTGATCGGGTCCGGGACGTGCTGCCAGTGCGGACCGGCCGCCGCCCCGGTGACACCGCACGGGTTGACGTGCGCGTGGGCGCCGTACTCCGTGCGCGGCCTCAGCCCCTTGACGTGCAGCTTGACCACCGTGCGGCCCGCGGCGTCGTAGACCGCGGTGACGCGTGCGGTCGCGCCGGCCGGCACGTCGGCGGAGTACGCCGTCCAGGGGCCGGCCGCGCGGGCGTGGTCGGCGCCGGCCAGTGCGGGGGAGGCGGCGAAGACGGCGGCGCCGGTGAGGCCGACGGCGAGGGCGAGGTGACGGGTCGTGCGGGCCATGGGGTCCTCCTGGTGTCCGGGCTCGTTCACCAGGCCTGTCGTGCGGGAGCCCCGGATCGGTTCACGCGTCCCGAGGACGCCTGCGGCAACTGGCGCAGGTCGGCACGCCCGCGTCCCGACCGCCGGCCTCAGCCGGTGGCGGCCCGCGGCGGACGCCGGTGCAGCAGCCACCCGCCGACGATCAGCAGCACACCGAGCGCGAGGAAGCCGAGGTCCCAGGAGAGCGGACCGCCGAGGTCGTCCCGCACGTGGTGGACGCCGAGGACCTGGTGGTCGACCACGCCCTCGACCACGTCGAAGACACCCCAGCCGGCCAGCACGAGGCCGACGTGGAAGGACCAGCTCGGGGCCAGGCGCCCCTGCTGCCAGGCCGTCACGCCGAGCGTCGAGCCGACGACGGTCAGCAGCCAGGCCAGCACGTGGAAGAAGCCGTCGGCGAGCGTGTTGACCTCCAGCCCTGCCACGGTGTCGACGGGGTAGTCGGGGACGTCGCTCACCATGTGGTGCCACTGCAGCACCTGGTGCAGCAGGATCCCGTCGACGAACGCGCCCAGCCCCAGGCCGAGCAGCAGTCCCGGCGCCCGGGCCGGCTGGGCGTGGTCGCGGGTGTCGGCGCTCATGCGCAGTCCGTGCCCAGGTGCGGCCGCCTCATGCCACCTCAGAGCTGCGACATGACCTCGCTCGCCACGAGCTCGAGGTGGTCGAGGTCCTTCAGGTCGAGCACCTGGAGGTAGGCGCGGGTCGACCCGGCCTCGGCGAAGGCCCCCAGCTGGTCGACGACCTGGTCGGGGGTGCCGAACACTCCAGCGTTCGCCAGGTCCTCGCGGCTCCGGCCGATGTTGTCCAGCCGTCGCTCGGCCTCGGCGTCGTCCTTGCCGCAGCACAGGATCAGCGCGTTGGAGAACCGCACGGGTTCGCGGCTCGCGTCCGCGCACGCCTTCCGCACCCGCTCGAACTGCTCGGCCGAGAACGCCGCGGTCTCGAAGGGGACGTTGAACTCGTCGGCGTACTGCGCGGTCAGCGCCGGTGTGCGCTTCCTGCCCTTGCCGCCGATGATCACCGGCGGCCCCGGGCGCTGCACGGGCTTGGGCAGTCCGGGGGAGTCGGCGACGGCGTAGTGGTCGCCCTCGAACGTGAAGCCGCCGTCGGTGCCCCACAGTCCGGTGATGATCGCGAGCTGTTCCTCGAACCGGTCGAAGCGCTCACGGGTGCCGGGGAACGGGATGCCGTACTTCGTGTGCTCGGCCTCGAACCAGCCCGCCCCGATGCCGAGCTCGACCCGGCCCCCCGACATCTGGTCGACGTCGGCGACGCTGATCGCGAGCGGTCCGGGCAGGCGGAACGTCGCCGAGGTCATCAGCGTGCCGAGCCGGATGCGGCTGGTCTCCCGGGCGAGACCGGCGAGCGTGACCCACGCGTCCGACGGTCCGGGCAGGCCGTCGGTGCCCATCGCCAGGTAGTGGTCGGAGCGGAAGAACGCGTCGAACCCGAGGTCCTCGGTGGCCTTCGCGACCCGCAGCAGGTCGTCGTACGTCGCCCCCTGCTGGGGCTCGGTGAAGATGCGCAGCGTCATGTCCATGCCGCCAGGCCTACCCACTCCCGGTCCGGGCCATGGCCGGTGCGCTCGGACGGGGCGCCGGCGACCCGGGGGACCGCGAGTCCGGCGGCACCGAGCCCGCCGTCCGAATGGCAGACTGTCGTCCCATGGGGACCCCGAGGCCGTTGCTCGACGGGATCAGGCCGCCCGGCAACTCGTTCGTGCTGCCCGACCACAAGATGGTCTACATCTCGGTCACCAAGTCGGCCTGCACGAGCATCCGCTGGATGGTCGCGGACCTCAACGGCGAGGACCGCGAGGACTTCCACTCGATCATCGGCCCGCAGCAGTCGAGGCTGATGACCGTCCACGGCGTCCGCCCCCGGTGGAAGAAGACGCCGCAGCTGTCGAAGCTGCCCGAGGCGGAGCTCGCCGAGATCTCCCCGGACGCCGGCTGGCTGGTGTTCGCGGTCGTGCGCGACCCGTGGAGCCGGCTCTGGTCGGCCTGGCAGTCCAAGTTCCTGGTCCGCCACGGCTACTACGACCGGCGGTTCAGCCAGGAGGACTGGTTCCCGCGGATCCCGCAGCAGTCCTCCGACGTGGTCGAGGACTTCCGGCGGTTCGTCGAGGTGCACCCGTGGACCTGGCACGAGGACCTGGTCAAGGACCGGCACTTCCAGCCCCAGGTGGTCTCGGTCCAGCCCCAGGGCATCAACTACTCCAAGATCTACGACCTGGCGCGATTCTCCGAGCTGACCGACGACATCAGCGCGCACCTCGAGGCGATCGGCCGGCCCTCCGAGCTCTACCTGCCGCGCGCGAACGAGACCCCGCTCGCGCTCACCCGGGAGGTCCTCGGCGGCGGCGTCGCGGACCAGGTCCGGGAGCTCTACCGCGACGACTTCGCCGAGTGGGGCGACCGCTGGGACCTCGAGGCGCTGCGCTACGCCCCCGACGGCTGGACCCCCGACGCGCTGGCGTCGGTCGGGGCTCAGGCCGCGGCGAACGAGCGGATCCGGGACCTCGCCGAGGTCGCGCGGCACTACAAGACGCAAGCCGCCAAGGCCGAGAAGAAGCTGGCCCGGACGCGCGAGCGGCTCCGTGCGGCGAAGAAGCGGGAGAGCGGAGGCGCGGCGCGGCCCCCGCGCACCCTCGCCGGGCGCGCCAGGCGGGCGCTGCGCCGCGGACCAGCCTCCGGCTGAGCCCGTCGGCCAGGGGTCACACCGAGGCCAGCGCGACGACCACCACGAGGACGTTGAACGCCAGCTCGGCGAGGCCCACCTGCTTCGGCGAGGGCGCGAGGCGCGGAGCGGCTGCGGCCCGGGCGGTCAGCGCGAGCCCGACCAGCACGAGCGGCCAGCCCAGCGGGACCGCGGCGAGGGTGAGCGCGGCGTGGAGGCCGACGCTCGCGCGGGCGTACGCCGGGTTGCGGCGCTCGCGGATCAGGGACTTCACGTAGACGAGGACCCCGAGGTAGTAGCCGGCCACGACGGCGGTGAGCAGCCACGCGCGCGCCCAGTCCCCGCCGGGCCCGGCGTCGTAGGCCACGACCGTCATGAGGGACGCCGCCAGCGTCGTCGCGGCGCCGCTGAGCAGCGACCGGTCCCGTCGCCGCGCGGCCTCGACCAGCCCGACGAGGAGGAACGGCGCGAACGCCGGCGCCCACCGGACCAGTCCGGGCGCGAGCACGAGCACGACCGCGGCGAGCGGGACGCACGCGGCGGCGTACACCAGGACCGGCGGGCGGAACCGCTCCTTGCGGCCGGACTTGAGCCACAGCCCGGTGGCGAAGAACGCGAAGTAGCCGGTGAACCACAGCGCGGCCAGCGGCAGCTGCACCCACGCGGCCCCGCCGGCCAGCACCCCGACGAGCAGCGGGCCGGCCAGCATCGCCCAGGCGCCGTGCTGGTTGGGCACCCAGGTCGCTCCCCGACGCGGCCGGGTGGCGGTGGCGGTCACGAGACCAGGTCGAGGCCGGCCGCCTCGACCAGCGACGGGCCGTACCAGGTGATCAGCCGCCCGCTGACCAGCCGGGTCTCGACGCCGGGGAAGGCCTCCGGGCCGTCCTCGGCGCTGAAGACGTAGGGCTCGTCCGGCAGCAGCACGACGTCGGGGTCGGCGGCAAGGATCTCCTCGACGGTCACCGCGGGGTAGCGGCCCTCCCAGTCGTCGAAGACGTTGGCCACCCCGAGCCGCCGCAGCAGGTCGCGGGTGAAGGTGTCGCGACCGACGACCATCCACGGGTCGCGCCAGATCGGCACGGCCGCGCGGACCCGCACACCACCGTCGGGGCGGTCCCACGCCGCACGGGCCTCGGTGAGCCACTCGGGCACGCCCCAGCCGAGCGCCTCGGCGAAGAGCCGGTCCATCGAGTCCAGCGCCTGCGGGACGGTCTCCACGACCGTCACCCACACCTCGACGCCGGACTCGCGCAGGCGGCGTACGTCCAGCTCGCGGTTCTCCTCGCGGTTGGCCACGACCACGTCGGGCCGGAGCCGGCGGACCGCCTCGAGGTCGGGGTTCTTGGTGCCCCGCACCCGCGCGACGTCGAGGTCGGCGGGGTGGGTGCACCAGTCGGTCGCGCCGACCAGCGCCTCCGGCCGGGTCGCCGCGAGCGCCTCGGTCAGGCTGGGCACGAGGCTCACGACCCGCCGGGCCTCGCCGGCGAGCTCGAGCGGAGTGCCGAGGTCGTCCTTCACGTCTCCAGGCTAGGAGACCCTCGACGGTGCCGTCACCGGGGCCGACAGTAGGGGGCATGGAGCAACACCTGTCACCGGGGACGTACGTCGAGGAGGCCGCCGCGTCGCCGCCGAGGATCGAGCCCGTCGACCCGAGCGTGAGCGCGATCGTGGGACCTGCCGCGGACGGGCCGCTGGACGAGGTGGTGGCCGTCTCGTCGGCTGCGCAGGCCGCGGACCGGTTCGGTGCGGGGTCGTGGCTGGCCGTCGCCGTGGCCGACCACCTGGCGGCGGGCGGGCGCTCGGTCCTGGCGGTCCGCGCCTCGACGACCGAGGCCGGGCTGGGCGCTCTCGAGGGGCTCGGGGTGCGCCTCCTCGTGGTCGACTCCGACCTGGCCGCGGCGTACGCCTGGTGCGTCGAGCACCGGGCGTTCCTGGTCGCCGACGCCGACCCCGGTGGGGAACTGCCGGAGGGGCTCGGACGCGACGCGGCCGCCTACCACCCGCCCCTGCTGGGTCCTGACGGGTCGGTGCGGCCCTGCGCTCCGGCCGTCTCCGGGGTGATCGTGCACAGCGACCACGACCGCGGGGTCTGGCGTCCGCCCGCCGGGACCGCAGCCGTGCTGCCGTTCCCGCTGGCCGCCACGGGCGTCGACCCCGACCACATGGCCGAGCGCGGGGTGAACGCTCTTCGGGTGCTGGGTGACCGCACCGTCGTGTGGGGCGCCCGCACCGCCGCATGGCAGGACCCGGAGTGGAAGTACGTCAACGTGCGTCGCGCGGTGGTGGTCCTCGAGGAGGCCTTGGCCCGGGGACTGGGCTGGGTCGCCTTCGAACCCAACGACGAGCCGCTGTGGACCCAGGTCCGCGCGAGTGTCGAGCAGTTCCTGGTGCCCTGGTGGCGACACGGCGCCCTGGTCGGCGCCAAGACGAGTGAGGCGTACTTCGTGCGGTGCGACCGGTCCACGACCACGGAGGCCGACCTGGCCGCGGGGCGGCTGGTGCTCCTGGTCGGGCTGGCCCTGCTGCGTCCGGCCGAGTTCGTCGTCCTGCGCCTCGACCTGCGGACCGCGACCGGTCCGTGACCGGATCTTCACCCTCGGCCGGGAACAAAATCGTCGGCGGTCCCTGCTGGACTCCTAGACGCACTGACACGTAGGAGACCCATGTCCGAGTCCACCCTCTCCCAGCCCCCGGCGGGAGGCCCGCCCGACCTGCCCGACGAGATCGACGCCCAGGTGCTCAAGGTCGCCGGCGTCGTCGTCCTCGGCGCGATCATGTCGATCCTCGACATCACCGTCGTCAACGTCGCGCTGCCGACCTTCCAGACGGTGTTCTCCGACACCGGGGAGCCGCTCCCTTACTCCCACGTGGCGTGGACGGTCACCGGCTACACCCTCGCGCTCGCCACGGTGATCCCGCTGTCCGGCTGGGCGGCCGACCGCTTCGGCACCAAGCGCCTCTACATGTCCGCGATCGCGCTGTTCGCGCTCGGGTCGGCGCTGTGCGCGCTCGCCTGGGACATCAACGTCCTGATCGCCTTCCGCGTCCTGCAGGGCCTCGGCGGCGGCATGCTGATGCCGGTCGGCATGACGATCATGACCCGGGCGGCAGGCCCGCACCGGATGGGCCGCCTGATGGCGATCCTCGGCGTGCCGATGCTGCTCGGGCCCATCCTCGGCCCGATCATCGGCGGCTGGCTGATCGACGCCGCCAGCTGGCACTGGATCTTCCTGATCAACGTCCCGCTCGGCATCGCCGCGATCGCCTACGCCTGGTGGGCGCTGCCCTCCGACAGTCCCGAGCCGTCGGAGTCCTTCGACTTCCTCGGCATGCTGCTGATGTCGCCGGGCCTGGCGCTGTTCCTCTTCGGCGTCTCCTCGATCCCCGAGAAGGGCACGGTCGCCGACCCGCGGGTGTGGGCCTCGATGCTCGCCGGCGTGGTGCTGATCCTGGCGTTCGTGTGGCACTCGTTCCGGCCCGCGCACCCGCTGCTCGACCTGCGCCTGTTCGCCGACCGCAACCTCACGGTCTCGGTGATCACGATGTTCATGTTCGCCGGCGCCTTCTTCGGCGGCCTGCTGCTGGTGCCGACGTACTTCCAGCAGATCCGCGGCGAGGACGCCCTGCAGGCCGGCCTGCTCGTCGCCCCCCAGGGCATCGGCGCGATGCTCACGATGCCGATCGCGGGCGCCCTGTCCGACCGGGTGCCGATCGGGCGGATCACGCCGGTGGCGCTGCTGGTGATCCTGCTCGGCATGTTCGGGCTGACCCAGGTCACCGCCGACACGTCCTACGTGTTCCTCATGGGGACGCTGTTCGTGATGGGCCTCGGCATGGGCGGCACGATGATGCCGCTGTTCACCGCGGCCCTGCGCACCCTCAGGGCGCACCAGGTCGCCCGCGGGTCGACGCTGCTCAACATCACCCAGCAGATCGCCAGCTCGGTGGGCGTCGCGGTCCTCTCGGTGGTGCTGACCAACCAGCTCAAGGGGGTCCAGACCCCGGCCGGTGGCGCGGACGCGTTCGCGACGTCGTTCTGGGTGGCCTTCGTGCTCGTGGCGCTGACGCTGATCCCGGCGTTCTTCCTGCCCCGCAGGAAGTCCGACCCCGGTGCCACGCCGGAGACCGCGGCGGCGGACGTCACGGTCGCCATGCACTGACGCTCCGCATCTCCCGTCTCGTCCGGTTGCGAACGCGCCACAGCGCGTCCGCAACCGGACGAGGCATGTCCGGGGGCTCAGGAGGCGGAGAGCGGCAGCGTCAGGGTGCGTACGCCGTCCGGGGTCACCCGCACCGGGACGCCCCAGTCCTGCTGGTGCAGGTAGCACGCGGCGCCCTCACCGGCCGCGACGTCGCACGAGGCGGCGCGGGCGGCCACGTGCAGCACCCCGTCGCCCACCGACGCGTCGAGCACGAGCATGCGGGTCAGCTCGGTCCCGCGCCCCTCGCCCTGCGCGACCAGCGCGGCCGGGGTGGAGCTGACGAGCAGCTGCGAGGGTGGTCCGAACCGGTCGTCGACCTTCTGCCCGGGCGGCGGGGTGAAGTCGACGACGAGCTCGACCGGGCCCGCCGCCACCTCGGTGACCGGCCGCTGCGTCCGGTGCGCGAACCCGTCGACCTGCGCCACGCCCGCGAGCGGGACCCGGGTCAGCCGGTGGGCGTTGGCCTCGACCACGACGAGGGTCTCGCCGTCGACGAACGCCCCGCTGGGCTCGGCCAGCCCGGTCGCCAGGGTGGTCACGTGCCCGTCGGCGATCCGGCGCACCGCGCCGTTGTAGGTGTCGCAGACCGCGACCGACCCGTCGGGCAGCACGGTGACCGCCGAGCGGGTGCTGCAGCAGCGCCTGCTCCGCCGGCCCGTCGCGGTGGCCGAAGTCGAAGAGCCCGGTGCCCACCGCGGTGTGCACGTCGCCGGCCGAGAGCCACCGCACGCTCGAGGTCTCGCTGTCGGCCAGCCACAGCCGATCCCCGTCGGCCGCGAGCCCGGAGGTCTGGGCGAACCACGCCTGCGCGAGCGGCCCGTCGAGCAGGCCCTCGTTGGTCGTCCCGGCGGCGGCCCCGACGCCGGCCGTTCCTCGGGTCGAGGGTCCACAGCTGGTGCACGCCCGCCATCGCGACCCAGACCCGGTCGCGCCACCAGGCCACGTCCCAGGGGCTGCCGAAGCCGGCCCTCCTGGCCGGGGGCGCCCGGGAAGAGCTGCTCGCCGGTGCCGGCGAGCGTGGTGACCTGGCCGTCGGCGAGCCGGACGCCGCGCAGGGCGTGGTTGACCGTGTCGGCGACGACGACGTCGTACCCGACCTCGGCGGCGAGTGCGTCCGGCAGCAGGCACAGGCCGTTGGGCTCGCTGAAGCGCGCCACGTCCGGCGGCGCCGTCGACGAGCCCGCGCTCGCCCGAGCCGATGCGGCGCACGACGGTGGTCAGGTCGTCGGCGAGCTCGACGAGCTGGTGGTGGCCGGCGTCGGCGACCAGCACGGTGCCACCCGGGAGCGGGACGGCCTTGGCCGGGAACCGCAGGTCCCCGGGCTCCACGACCGGCGCGACGTACGGCGAGTCCCCGGGCTGGAGCGTCCCGCGCTCGCGGTGCAGCGGCACGAGCTCGGCCAGCAGGGCGTCGAGGGCGTGCGCGTGCCCCTCGCCGGCGTACTGCGCGACGACGTAGCCCTCGGGGTCGACCAGCACCAGCGTCGGCCAGGCACGCGCCGTGTAGGCCTGCCAGGTCACGAGCTCGGGGTCGTCGAGGACCGGGTGGTGCACCTCGTAGCGCTCCACGGCCGCGGCCAGCGCGTCCGGGTCGGCCTCGTGCACGAACTTCGGCGAGTGGACGCCCACGACGACCAGCTCGTCGGCGTACTTCTGCTCCAGCGGGCCGCAGCTCGTCGAGGACGTGCAGGCAGTTGACGCAGCAGAAGGCCCAGAAGTCGAGGAGGAGGAAGCGGCCGCGGAAGTCGGCCAGGTCGTAGGCGCGGCCACCGGTGTTGAGCCAGCCTCCGGCCCCGCAGCTCGGGGGCACGGACGCGGGCACGGGAGCTCACGGCACGAGTCTGCCAACCCCCTGGTGGCCGTGAGGTCGACGGCCGCGAGCCCTGAGGCTCAGCCCAGCGCGCTCCACGGCATGGCAGGAAGGAGCCCGAACACGGCCGCGATCGCGTAGGCACCGAGCCCGGCGTAGCTGCAGACGATCACCCGAGCCGCGACGACGGCGGAGTCCTCGGTGCGCTGGTGCCGGGAGGCCCGAGCCTGGTCGCGCTCGAACACCGAACGGGCACGCAGCACCTCAGCGGCGGTCATCGAGGCGGGCATCGGCATGGTGTCTCCCTCCAGAGCGCTTGTCTGCAAGGGGAAACGAGGGTTCGGCCGACCAGGTCACTGGCCGGCAGGTAAAGAAACCAGGACGCCTCAGGCGCTGGTCCACCCCGCCGGCCGGTGCTTCCGGTGCAGCTTGGTGACGACCAGGCGGTCGGACTCGTCGATCGCCTCGAGCAGCTCGTCGTCGGGGATCGCGCTGGGCTCGGCCAGGCAGTGCGCGAGGACCTCGCTCACGTCCACAGCTCGACGACCTTGCCCAGCGCCTCGACGTAGCCCCGGATCCCACGGCCGACGACGTGCGCGTCGGCAACCATCCCGACGTACGACGTGTGGCGGAACTCCTCGCGGGCGTAGATGTCGCTGATGTGCACCTCCACCACCGGGGCCTTGAGGACCGCCAGCGCGTCCATGATCGCGATGGAGGTGTGGGTGTACGCGCCGAAGTTGCCGACCACCGCGGCCTCCTGCTCGAACGCCTCGTGGACCCAGTCGATCAGCGTGCCCTCGTGGTTGGACTGGTGGCACAGCACCTGCAGGCCGAGCCGGTCCCCCTCGTCGTGGCACAGCTGCTCGACGTCGGCGAGCGTCGCGGTGCCGTAGACGTCGGGGTCGCGGTGCCCGAGCAGGTTGAGGTTCGGGCCGTTGATGACGTAGACGGTACGCACAGGTCGATCATGCCCCTTCGGGCGGGCACCGGGTCAGGCCGCGGCGGGGATCGGCTCGGAGTGGCCGTCCGGGGTCAGGTAGAAGTGGTCGTCGAAGACCACGACGCCGTTGCACAGCCGCACCCAGCCCTGCTCGGAGTGGTCGGCGACGACGTGGGCGGTCCAGCAGCGAGCGTCGGTGGCGCAGGGGCAGGAGTGCTGGGTCGGGATCTGGGTGGCGGTTGAGTGAGACATCGTCGGCTCCTCGGTCTGGCTGGCTGATGTCTGCACTGTGCGCCGGGCCGCTTAGGGCTCGCTTAGCGCCGACTTGCGTGTGGCTTGGGTCCAGGCGGCGTGGGTGAGGAACTCGGTGGTCCCGCCGTCGACCTTGTACGCCGCGTGCGCGTCCCCGCGGGTGGCGCCGCGGTTGACCACGACGACGGGGAGGTCGAGCGAGGCGGCGTAGCGGACGAACCGGAAGCCGGACATCACGGTCAGCGACGAGCCCAGGACCAGCAGGGCCCCGGCCCGGTCGAGGAGGTCGTGGCAGCGGCGGACCCGGTCGACCGGGACGTTCTCGCCGAAGAACACCACGTCGGGCTTGAGGGAGCCCCCGCACCGGTCGCAGACCGGCACCACGAAGCGATGGGTGTCGTCGACCTCGGCGTCGCCGTCGGGGCGGGCGTGCACCTCGCTGAGGCGCTCGCGGTGGGACTCCAGCCAGCCGGGGTTGGCCGCGGCCATCTCCCGCTGCAGCACCGCGCGCGAGGTGCGGTCTCCGCAGGACAGGCACACCACGTCGCTGATCCGGCCGTGCAGGGCGACCACACCGGCAGTGCCGGCCTGCTCGTGGAGGCCGTCGACGTTCTGGGTGATCACCCCGCTGCACCGGCCGCCGGCCTCCAGCCGGGCGAGGGCGTGGTGCCCGGCGTTGGGGAGGGCGTCGCGCATGAGCGCCCACCCGACGTACGCCCGCGCCCAGTAGCGCTGCTGCGCGGCCGGTCCGGTCACCAGCTCCTGGTAGGTCATCGGCGCGCGGCCGCCGCGCGCGGTGCTGGCGGGCCCGCGGTAGTCGGGGATGCCGGAGTCGGTGGACATCCCGGCGCCGGTCAGCGCGACGAACCGGCGCTCGCGCAGCAGCTCGATCGCGGCGTCGGGCTCGTGGCACGCGCCGGTCACCGGCTCGTGGGGAGCCAGGTAGCGCGCGAGACCGGTCACGGGTCCGATCCTCCCCCGGCGCTCAACCCGGTGGCGGCCTCGACGAGTCGCTGCAGCCGCTGCCGGTGCGCGCCCGGCCAGTAGACCTTGCCGCACGAGGTGCAGCGGTGGAACCGGTCGTAGGTGCGCCGGGTGCCCGGCTCGAGCCGCTCCTCGACCGCGGCCTTCGCGACGTCCTCGAGGAGCCCGTTGCAGGCCAGGCACCTGGTCCAGGGCCGCAGGGGAGGAGCGAACCGGGCGAGCACCTCGCGCACCTGCTCGTCGGGCCGGAGCGGTCCGACGTGCGCGCCCCACCGCGCCGCGCGCCGGTGAAGCAGCCCGCGGTCGCGGGTCAGCAGCACACGCTCCTCGGCCAGCGAGGCGCGCACGAGGTCCTCGTCGTCGGCGTCGCGGCTGTACGCCGTGTCGAGGCCGAGCAGGCGCATCCGCCGGGCCAGCGCGCCGAGGTGGACGTCGAGCAGGAACCGCGGCGGGTCGGTGGGCGCCGCCTGCGGCCAGGCCCTGGGCAGGACGGTGATCCGGTCGCCCGGGCGGGGTCGGTAGGCGAGGTCGACCTCGTGCCCCTCGAGGAGCAGCCCTCCGACCTCCGTGCGGGGCACGCCCACGGAGGCGAGCAGGTGGCCGGTGGTCGACGTGCCGTCCGCCGGCAGCTGCTGCTCCTCTCGGCGACGGGCAGGGGCGAGGAACGGCTGCAGCGGCGGTGGCACGAGCAGGGTCACCGGGACGCGGTCCACCCGTTCATCGTGCCGCGCCGAACCAGCGGGTGAGCGCTTCCGGCAGGTCGGGCCCGTCGCCGGCGACCCAGGCCACGTGGCCGTCCGGGCGCAGCAGCGCCGCCTCGACGCCCAGGCCGGGGCACGGGTCCGTGACGTGCTCGACCCGGTCGCCCCAGCCGTCGACGGCGTGCGTGCCGACAGGGTCGAGGAGCAGCCCGCGCGCCTGGTGGGTCCGGTCGAACAGGGTGCCGCTGCCCAGCTCGAGGTCCGGGAGCCGTCGGCCGACCAGCGGGTGCTCGGACCCGAGGTCGTAGCGCGTGGCCGTGCGGGTGACCTTCTCGACCAGGTGGCGGTGCACCCCGTCGTACGCCGCGAGCTCGGTGAGCAGCGAGCGCACGGCCCGACCGTCGGCGCCGCCCCACATCAGCACGCGCAGCACCCGGGTGGTGTCCAGGACGTCGGCGGCCACGGGCCGGCGCTCCGCCTCGTAGGTGTCCAGCAGCTCCGTGTGGCCGTGCCGCGCGGCGGCGAGCTTCCAGCCGAGGTTGACCGCGTCCTGGAGGCCGAGGTTCTGGCCCTGGCCACCGACCGGCGGGTGGACGTGGGCGGCGTCCCCGGCGAGCAGCACGCGGGCGACCCGGAAGCGCTCGGCCAGCCGGGTCGCGTCCCCGAAGCGGGTGACGAAGCGAGGGGAGTGCAGGCCGAGGTCGGACCCGACGCGCTCGCGCAGCAGGGCGCGGACGTCGTCGAGGGTGGGCGGGGCGGCGTCCCTGGCGGCGAGGTCGTCGGTCAGCAGGACGACGCGGAGGACGCCCTCGGCGTGCGGGGCCGGGCCGAAGCCACCCCGGCCGGCCGGCAGGGCGGCGGCCGCCTGCGCGACCTCCTCGTCCGGGACGCCGGGCTCCGCCTCGGTCAGCAGCCACTCCGAGCGTGCGGGCTCACCGGGGAAGCCCACCCCCAGCAGGCGTCGCAGCGTGCTGCGCCCGCCGTCGCACGCCACGACGTACGCCGCCCGGAGGTGGGAGCCGTCCGCCACCTCGACCTCGACCCCGTCCTCGTCCTGGGCCAGGCCGACCACGTCGACCCCGCGGCGCACCTGCGCCCCGAGCGTGCCCGCCCACTCCTCGAGCAGCCGGTCGGTGGTGGTCTGGGGGATGCCGAGGACGTGCGCCTGCCGGCTGTCGAGCTCGAGCGGCGTGCCGGCACCGATGCCGGCGAAGACCCCGCCCACGGGGTACGTCGTCCCTCGCTCGAGGAAGCGGTCCAGGACGCCCCGCGAGGCGAGCACCTCGAGGCTGCGGGCGTGCAGCCCGAGCGAGCGGACCTGGGTCGTCGGCTCGCGGTCCCGCTCCAGCACGGTCACCGCGACGTCCTGCAGCCGCAGCTCCGCTGCCAGCATCAGCCCGGTCGGGCCGCCCCCGACCACCAGCACGTCCGCGTCGTACGTCTCCACCACGAGCCCCCTCCCCGGCCGCGCGGTGCGGCTCCGGCCGAGGAGTCTGGGCCCTGACGGGGGCCTTGCCGCAAGCCCCCCGACCGTCTATACGTTGGAGAGGGAAGGGGTCAGCGGTAGTCAGCGGTAGTTGGTGAACTGCACCGCGAAGTCGTAGTCCTGCGCCTTGACCAGCGCGATGACCTCCTGCAGCGCGTCGCGGCTGCCGGCGGAGACCCGCAGCTCGTCGCCCTGCACCTGGACCTTGACCTTCTTGGGGCCCTCGTCGCGGATCAGCTTGCCGATCTTCTTGGCCTGCTCCTGCGAGATGCCCTCCTTGAGCGCGACGGAGATCTTGGACTCCTTGCCGGACTGGCGCGGCTCGGAGGCGTCGAGGATCTTCAGCGACTGCTGCCGCTTGATCAGCTTCTCCTTGAACACCTCGAGCACGGCGCTGGCCCGGTCGTCGGCGTTGGCCGAGATCTCGATGGCCTCGCCGGACCACTTGATCTCGGCCCCGGTGCCCTTGAAGTCGTAGCGCTGGGAGACCTCGCGCGCCGTCTGGGAGAGCGCGTTGTCGACCTCCTGGCGGTCGATCTTGCTGACGATGTCGAACGACGAGTCGGCCATGGCGTCGGTCCCTCCCGATTCGGACTGCGGTGAGTGCTGCGCTATCCTTCCTTGTCGTTGTACCCGGTCTCAACCTGGGTCCGACACCCGGCAGGTTGCCCGAGCGGCCAATGGGAGCGGACTGTAAATCCGTCGCGAAAGCTTCGAAGGTTCGAATCCTTCACCTGCCACCCTTGCAGGGCCTGATGGCCCTGCAAGGCTTGTTTTTGGGCGACTTGAGCCCCTTCTGGCTTCGGAATCAGTCGTCTTACGCCGCCTTGAGGCGCGAACCCGTACCGGACCTCGTCACATTGTGAGGCGGTTTGTGTGGGACCTGGGGTTGCTGACCCAGTCGAACCCAGGTATCCCCAGTCCACGCCTGACGGCTCTGCACGCTCCGCCGAGAGCACCACAGACGTCGCAAAGACCGCGAACCTGGGTCGACCTGGGGGGCTCTCGGGTCCTGGCTCGCGAACTCCTGACCTCGCGGCGAGCCGGATGTGCACGATTGCGACCCGACCGGGGCTCCGGACGGTCCCCGCGCATGACGACGCCCACCAGCATGGCCGCTGCCAACTCAGATGCCCACGCCCCGGTCCTGACCGCTGACCTCCTGGTCACCCTCAAGCAGGCCGCCGATCTGTGCAACCTGCACTGGGAGACGGTGAAGGACAACAGGCTCAAGGGCCGCTACCCGAACGCCGTCCAGGACAAGACGGGGCTCAAGACGTGGCACATCCCTGTCGGCGACCTCGTTGCCGCCGGCCACCTCGACCCCGCCAGTCTCGCCGAGGTGGCCCCGCGTATCGCGGCGGTGCGTGAGTCGAGGGAGGTGGCCTCGCTCCGAGCAGAGATCGCGGATCTGCGAGTCGCAGTCGCAGTCGCGGAGGCCCGCGCGGAGGAGCGCCAGGTGCTCGTCGACACCCTGCGGACCGTCTTGGCCGCTTCGGTCCCGGGCCTTGCGGGTGCCAGCCGCGAGGTGTCGGCATGAGCAAGCCGCTGACCGGTGTGCTGAAGCCGACCGCGTCCGGGCGGTTCACCGCGAGCGTCCCGGTCCTGCGAGGCAGCGACCGACGCAAGCAGCACACGTTCGACACCCGCAAGGCGGCGACCGCGTGGCTCGCAGAGGCGATCCGGGCGGTCGAGGCCGGCCTCCCGCTCCCCACTCCGTCCCGCAACGAGACCGTGGGCGTCCCGCACGCAACGGCCCTGCCGGCCGAGCCGACGAGCTTCCGGGCGCTCGGCGAGCTCTGGGCCGAGGAGAACTTCGTCGAGGACGAGGTCGCGGAGATCGACCGAGAGGTCCAGGTCCGCAAGCACCTCCAGGTGCTGAGCGACTACCTCGAGGCGTGCGACCTGACCGTCGCTACCATCACCCGGCGGCAGGCCAAGGAGATGTTCCGCTTCCTCCTCAAGACCGATGGCCCGGCTCCGACCGTGGAACTGCCCGACGGCCTCGACCCGCACCGCCTGGTGACCAAGCAGGACGGCCTCATGATCCTGGCGCAGCACGGGCTGGCCATGTCGGAGTCGTCATTCAAACGGGCGCGGCAAGAGGGCAAGCTGGAGCCGGTTGTGCTCGGTCCCGGGCCGCACCTCTTCCGACTCGGTGACGTCGCCGTCGTCGCAGGACGACTCCGGCGGCCTGCCGGGCGACCGGGCTCGATGCCCGCGAACCGGTATGCCCGCAGCACCATGTGCGACGTGCGCCGCACGTTCCGCCGTGTCATGGAGTACGCCGCCGAGCACCACGTGGCGACCCAGCCCCGAGTCACGGAGGCCAAGCTTCCGAAGGACCGCTCCAGCAAGGTCAAGGTCCGCCCCCTGACCCTCCAGGAGGCGGCGGAGCTCGCCGTTCACCTCCACGCGGTCCACCAGGTCGCGCTGTGGCTCATGCGCATCATGGGGCTGCGGATCGGCGAGGCGTACGGCGTCCGAGTCGAGGACCTCACGGACTTCGGACCCGGCCAGGCAGGCACCTTGAAGGTCCAGTCGCAGGGTGGCACCAAGTTCCGGCGACGGAAGGGCAAGGACGTCGTCGTCTCGGACGAGGTCGACGAGGTGAAGGCCGACTCGCTCCGTGTGCTCATCGTCCCGGCGCCGCTCATGGACCTGCTTCGTGACGTGATCGCCGTCTTCCACACAGACCCGCGGGGCGCGGTCGACTCCGCAGCACGTCTGGTCCCCGGACTGGCCGTGGACGACAAGGCCGGTCAGAAGGCCTTCACCGCAGCCCTCAAGCGCGCCGTCGAGGTCGAGGGCATCGACCTGCGTCGAGCCATGGGACGGCGAGCAGCCGCCTGTGAGCCTGTGCTGCCCACGCCCCACACGTTGCGAAAGTCCGTCGCGTCGCAGCTGAAGGGGAAGGTCGCTGTGGAGGACGTAGAGCTGTTCCTGGGCCACCGGATGGGTGGCCGGGTCATCCACAAGCACTACCTGCTGTCGGACCCCGACCTGAAGGCCGAGCGCCGGATCGCGCGGCGCCTCACGAAGCAGATCGACGCCGAGCTGGGCGGAAGTCTGATGATCCCGACCGCAATCACCTGCGCCAGCGGAAACCAGAAGGCACTCGCACAGCGCGGCCTCGAGATCGAGGCTGCCCTGCTCGACCTGGGCTGGCTGGTCTCCGCTCACCCGGAGGACAGCCTCACCGTCGCAGACGCAGCTCCCATGATCGGGGTGTCGGAGCAGCAGGTCCGCGCAAGCATCCGCGCAGGCGACCTCCCTGCTCGTCTGGTACCAGGCACGTCCCCGGGTGTTCCGCGTTACCTCGTGGCGTTGCCGGACGCTCTCGCTGCCGCCGAAACGCGTCCGGCGGGGAGTGCGATCCGCCAGCTGGTTGAGGAGCTCGGGTTCCCGTACGACGCGATCCGGCAGTACATCAACCGGCACCCCGACCTGTCCTTCGAGGTCGTCGCCGGTCGCCGCGACCACAAGGTCTCCGATCACGTGGCCGCAGAGGTGCGTCGCTACTTCACCGAGCAGTCAGCGCTCGAGTCGCGCGCGACTCGACTTCCGGACGCCGCACGCGCGCTCGGCCTGAGCGTGCCCGCCGTCAAGACCCTGATCAGGAACGGACACCTGGTAGAGGACATCAGGTTCCACGGTGGGATTCAGTCCGTCACGACCGCGAGCTTGGACGGCTTCTTGTCAACCGGTACGGGGCTGCGTCGCCGGGCCTCGTGAGCACGGCGTCGGGTGCCGGGCGGCTCGGCGGCCAAGGTGTCGAAGGTCCGGGCGATGGCATCAGGCGAGCCACCTGGTCAGGCCGGTCGCATCGACATCGACCACCAAGCAGTCGTCTAGGTCGGCCACCAGCAGCCCGTCGCGGTGGACGGTGTGCACGCCCTCGAGCTGGTCGACGGTGGCCGTGCTCGTGACCCAGGTGCGGCTGTCAGAAGCAGGCGAAGTGGCATGAACGCGTACGTGTTCGTCGAGCAGACGGAGCTCGACCTCGTACCCGGTGGGCAGGTCGACGGGGAAGCCGTCTTCGAGGTGAAGGCGCAGCACCCCGGTCTCGGGCTGATTGGGCACCACGGTGACCACGTCGAACGCCACGCCGACCACCTTGCCTGCCGCCGAGGGGAACGTCCTCAGCTCGCCGGCGCTGGTGTCCGTCCCGTGCATCCTGAGCAGTGCCTGGTGGGGCGGAGTGTCTCGGAGTGTCGTCACCACGGGGATGCCGTACCAGCCGGCGATCCTGTCCACCTCGAGGTGTCCTCTGCTCGTGGCGTCGACGAAGACGCACGTGTGGCGTCGCTCCTGAGGGGACTTCAGGGCGCCGACGAGGTGGTCGTGATCAGCGACCAGGGCGGCGATGGCGGATCGGACGGTCAAGTCGTGTCTTCGCAGACGGTCGCTGACGGCGGTCGTGCGACGCCGGCTCCCGACGTCGAACCCGCGGAGGACGGTGACCACCGGTGCAGCGCAGCACTGCGTGGCCTCGACGCACGCGAGCGTGCCCTCCACGAGCCTGGTGACGTGGGAGAGGCTGTTCACGTCTCGTGCGACCAGGTCAGTCAACGGGGATCCCCTGCAGGAACTCCCAGAGGTCCCGCATGTGCCGGAAGTGGCGGTCCGGCAGGCGGTCGAGCTCGAGGAGTACGGCGGGCGAGGCGGCCTTGGCGCGGGCGACGAGAAGCAGGTCGGCGGTCTCGGCACCGTCGGGGCCGAAGGCGTCACCCACCAGGTCGGCGATCTGGATCCTGGTCACGCTCACTGCGGACCACCGCCGCGGGGGACTGGCCGGGCCGTGATCCAGCGGAAGGTCCCGTTGGTCTCGATGACACGGCGGCGCACCTCGCTGACCACCTCAGAGGGCAGCTCCAGAAGCGTGATCCACTCCTCGCCCTCTCGTCGCTCGAAGCAGGTGTGCTCGCGGGTGACTGCTACCCGCTGGGCTTGCAGGTCCCTCTCGGTCCCGTCGGTACATCGCACCTTGAATGTCGGCACTTCAACTCCTGTCACGCGCTCGGCCCTACAACTCTACCGCAGCGGCAAGGTTGGTGGTTGGTGCCGGTCGTGCAACCACCCCGCTCAAGGCGCAAAGCGTGGATGTGACTCTCCCACGACGTGACGTTACGATGGAGCGACCACCCATCCAGCACCGAGGAGCGCAGGCGTCATGGGTCTCCACCACATGCAGATCGGCGAGGTCGCCGAGCAGGTCGGCCTGAGTCTGCGCACCATCCGGTACTACGAGGAGGTCGGGCTGGTGACGCCGTCGGCACGGACCTCTGGTGGGTTCCGGCTCTACACCGAGACCGACGTGGCGCGGCTGCGTCTGGTGCGCCGCATGAAGCCGCTGGACTTCTCGCTCGAGGAGATGAAGGACCTGCTGACCGTGCTGGACCAGCTCGAGGTCGGGGACCCGGGCAGTGTTGAGCACCAGGACCTGGTCGGCCGCCTCGACATGTACCGCGAGGCCGCCAAGGCGCGGGTTGTGGCACTGCGCGAGCAGCTCGACACCGCGGAGGGGTTCGCGGCCGACTTGCGGCGCGAGATCGGCCGCCAGAAGAAGCGAGCGGCGAACCAGAGCCAGTGACCACCACCGCTCCCACCCGCGCTGAGGCCGGCCAGGTGGCTCAGGAGGCCCGCCGTCGGCGGACCTTCGCTGTCATCAGCCACCCGGACGCAGGCAAGTCCACGCTGACCGAGGCCCTCGCGCTGCACGCCGAGGTAATCTCCGAGGCCGGTGCCGTCCACGGCAAGGCCGGTCGCCGCGGCACCGTCTCGGACTGGATGGAGATGGAGCGCGCACGGGGCATCTCGATCACCTCCGCCGCGCTGCAGTTCGCCTATGAGGACCACGTGGTCAACCTGGTCGACACACCTGGTCACGCCGACTTCTCCGAGGACACCTACCGGGTCCTGGCCGCAGTCGATGCCGCGGTCATGCTCGTCGACGCCGCCAAGGGTCTGGAACCGCAGACCCTCAAGCTGTTCCAGGTGTGCCGTCACCGCCGGATCCCGGTGATCACCGTGATCAACAAGTGGGACCGTCCCGGCCGCGAGGCCTTGGCGCTGATGGACGAGATCGAGCAACAGATCGGCCTCAAGCCCACCCCGCTCACCTGGCCGGTCGGGATCTCCGGCGACTTCCACGGTGTCCTGGAGCGCAGCTCCGGGGACATGCGTCGCCTACACCCGCACCGCGGGTGGCGCCACCCGCGCGCCGGAGGAGGAACTCCACGCCGCGGCCGCGCGGGCGGCCTACCCCGGGGACTGGGACAACGCCGTCGAGGAGCATCAACTCCTCGTCGCGGACGGCGCCGACCACGACGCCGAGCTGTTCCTGGCGGGAGAGACCACGCCGGTGCTGTTCGCCTCAGCGATCCTCAACTTCGGTGTCGCCCAGCTGCTGCGCACCTTGGTCGAGCTCGCCCCGGCGCCCTCGGCCACCATGGGCGTCGACGGCACGCGTCGCGAGGTGGACGAGCCGTTCAGTGCCTTCGTCTTCAAGGTCCAGGCCGGCATGGACGCCTCCCACCGCGACCGGCTCGCCTACGCCCGCGTGTGCAGCGGTGTCTTCCGCCGCGGCATGGTGGCCACGCACGCAGAGACCGGCCGACCGTTCGCGACCAAGTACGCCCAAGCGGTGTTCGGGCGCGAGCGCTCGGTGGTCGACACTGCCTACCCCGGCGACATCATCGGGCTGGTCAACGCCAGCGCGCTGCGCGTCGGCGACACCATCTACGAGGAGACGCCGGTCCAGTTCCCACCGATCGCCAGCTTCGCGCCCGAGCACTTCGCCGTGTGCCGGGCCCAGGACGCCAGCCGGTTCAAAGGCTTCCGCAAGGGCATCGAGCAGCTGGACCAGGAAGGCGTCGTGCAGGTGCTGCGCTCGGAGGTGCGCGGCGACCAGGCGCCGGTGCTCGCCGCCGTCGGACCGATGCAGTTCGAGGTCGGCGAGGCGCGGATGATCGCCGAGTTCAACGCACCGATCCGCCTGGAGCGACTCGACTACTCCGTCGCGCGTCGCACCCGCCCGGAGGACGTGGTCGAGCTCAACAGCCTGCGCGGGGTCGAGGTGCTCGCCCGGTCCGACGGCGAGCTGCTGGCCTTGTTCCCGGACCGCTGGCGCACCGAGGCCGTGCAACGCATGCAACCGGACCTGATGCTCGAGCCCCTCGTCGCCGGAGCACGGTGAGCGCACCTCCGACCCTCAGGGACCGGCTGACCCGGCAGCAGCGCGCCCCGACGGCTTCTACGGCTGGCACGTCGTCGCCTACGCGGCCGTGGCCCTGTGCGCCACAGCTCCTGGACAGACCGCCGCCGTCTCGGCGTTCATCGACCCGATAATGGCCGACCTCGGGGTCAGCCGCGGGCAGATCTCCACGGCCTACCTCGTCGGCACCCTCACCGGAGCGCTCGCGATGCCGCTCGCCGGACGTGCCATCGACCGCCACGGCGCGCGCCGCAGCATGGCGGTCATCGCCGCAGCCTTCGGAGCCGCACTGCTGGGGCTCTCGCTGGTCGAAGGACTGGTCGGGCTGACCCTCGGGTTCATCGGCATCCGAATGCTGGGCAGGGCGCGCTCGGGCTCGCCGCGACCACCGCCGCAGCCAGGTGGTTCACCACACGGCGCGGATCGGCACTCGGCATCGTCTCCGCAGTCGGAGCAGCCGGCATCTCCACTGCTCCCTTCCTCCTCGAAGGGCTGATCAGCGCGCACGGATGGCGCACCGCCTGGGGCGTGGAGGGCATCCTCATCTGGGTCGTCGTGATCCCCCTTGCTCTCTTCGGGATGCGCGATGGACCTGCCCAGCTCGGCCAACGACCCGACGGTGCCCCTCCAAGCACCACAACGCCGGACTGCGACCACACGGGGCAGCGCGTCGTGAGGCCTTCGCCTCACCCTTCTTCTGGGTTCTGACCGCAGGCGTCGCCACCTCGGGGATGCTGTCCACCGCGGTCGCCTTTCACCAGATCAGCCTCCTCGGCGAGCAGGGTCTGACCGCGGCTCAGGCTGCGGCGAACTTCATCCCGCAGACCGTCGCCGGCATCGTCGTGACCCTGATCACCGGCCACCTAGTCGACCGGGTCAGCTCCCGGTGGCTCACCGCAGCCTCCATGGGCATGCTCGCCTGCGCGCTCGCCGGGGCGGTCCTCGTCTCGCCGGGATGGTCAGCGCTCAGCTTCGGCGTCGCGATCGGCGCCGCCGGCGCCTCCATCCGCGCCTTGGAGGCAGCCTCAGTGCCGAAGTACTTCGGCACTCTGCACCTCGGCGCCATCCGGGGCTTCGTCGCCTCGGTCAGCGTTGGCTCCACCGCCTTCGGTCCAGTGCTGTTCGCCCTGGCCTTCGAGGCCACTGGTCGCTACACCACGGTGCTCCTGGCCAGCGCGGTGCTTCCGCTCCTCGTCGCGGTCGTCTCGCTCCGGGTTGGGCCGCCACGTGCGGGAGGTCACGCCGAGACCGAGGAGATCAGTTCGACCCTACCTTCTCGTTAGGTTAGAGTTGAGGTCGTCGCCCGGAGCGGCATCGCCCTCCCTGGCTGACCCCATCGACTCGAACCCGCACCCCCGACCTCGCACGCCTGCACGGAGCAAGGACCTGGCATCCCCCGTGACGCCCGCGTGCGCCCCGACCACGAACGGAACCGACGCGTGTCGCACCCGCACCCTTCCCCTGTCCACCCTCGCGAGGTCGAGGAGGACGAGAACACCTCGGTCCTCGCCGCTCTGCGCTCGCCGCAGCGACTGCGCACCGAGGTGCTCGCCGGCCTCGTCGTGGCCCTGGCGCTCATCCCCGAGGCGATCTCCTTCTCCATCATCGCCGGCGTGGACCCGCGGATCGGGCTGTTCGCCTCGTTCACGATGGCGGTCTCCATCGCCTTCCTGGGCGGGCGACCCGCGATGATCTCGGCCGCCACCGGAGCCATCGCCCTGGTGATCGCCCCCGTCGCTCGCAAGTACGGCCTCGACTACTTCGTCGCCACGGTGATCCTGGCCGGCGTCTTCCAGGTGCTGCTCGGGCTCGCCGGCGTTGCGAAGCTGATGCGGTTCATCCCCCGCTCGGTGATGGTCGGCTTCGTCAACGCCCTGGCCATCCTGATCTTCCTGGCCCAGGTCCCGCACATGGTCGACGTCCCTGTCCTGGTCTACCCGATGATCGCCCTGGGCCTGGTGATCATGTTCGCCCTGCCGCGGGTCACCACGGCCGTCCCGGCACCCTTGGTCGCGATCGTCGTGCTGACCGCGATCACCGTGTTCATGGCGATCGACCTGCCCGACGTCGGTGACGAGGGCAAGCTGCCTGACAGCCTCCCGTCGCTGTTCTTCCCCGACGTCCCCCTCAACCTGGAGACCTTCAAGATCATCGCGCCCTATGCGCTGGCAATGGCGCTGGTCGGCATCCTCGAGTCTCTGCTGACCGCGAAGCTGGTCGACGACATCACCGACACCCACTCCAACAAGACCCGCGAGTCCTGGGGCCAGGGCGCAGCGAACATCATCACCGGCTTCTTCGGCGGCATGGGGGGCTGCGCCATGATCGGCCAGACCCTGATCAACGTGAAGGTGTCCGGGGCCCGCACCCGCATCTCCACCTTCCTCGCCGGCGTCTTCCTCCTCGTCCTGGTGGTCGGGTTCGGGGGACTCGTGGCGATCATCCCGATGGCGGCACTCGTCGCGGTGATGATCGTGGTTGCCATCTCCACCTTCGACTGGCACAGCGTCCAGCTCAACACCCTGCGACGCATGCCCAAGAGCGAGAACATCGTGATGCTCTCCACCGTGGTCGCGGTGGTCGCCACCCACAACCTGGCCATCGGCGTCGTCATCGGCGTGATCGTCGCGATGATCCTCTTCGCCCGCCGGGTCGCCCACCTCACCAACGTCGAGGACGTTGCCGAGATCGACCCCGACACCCACGTGTACGCCGTGACCGGCGCGCTGTTCTTCGCCACCAGCAACGACCTGTACTCCCAGTTCGACTACGCCGGAGCGCCCAAGAACGTCATCATCGACTTGTCGGAGGCACACATCTGGGACGCCTCGACCGTGGCGGCACTCGACGCCATCCAGCACAAGTTCGAGTCCAAGGGCAAGAACGTCGACATCGTCGGGCTGAACCGGGCGAGCGCCCTGATGCACGAGCGCCTCAGCGGCCACCTCGGCGCCGGACACTGACGAGAGGCGCGGCGATGGGACTCGGCTTCGAGGTCCTCGACTGGCAGGACACCCTGCTGGGACCGATCAGCCTGCGCCGCCGGGTCGAGCCGTCGCTGCAGGTCGAGGTCTACGAGGTGAAGCTCGGCGACGAGTTCCTCATGTCGAGCCTGTTCACCGCCAGCGAGCGCGCCCTCGCCGACCTCGGGCTGCGAGCGACCCCAGGCGAGAGCCTGGACGTGCTGGTCGGTGGCCTCGGGTTGGGGTACACCGCCATCACCGCGCTCGAGGACCCACGCGTCCGCACGCTCACCGTCGTCGATGCCCTGCCGCAGGTCATCGACTGGCACCAGCGCCGGCTCCTGCCGGACGCTGCGCACCTCACGACCGACCCGCGGACCCGCCTGGTCCACGGCGACTTCTTCCGGCTCATCACCGGCGACCCAGTCCTCGGTGACCTGGCGCCCGAGCGCTTCCACGCGATCCTGCTCGACATCGATCACACCCCGGACCACGTGCTCCACCCCAGTCACGCGCACTTCTACACCCAGGCGGGTCTGGAGTCCTTGACGGACCACCTGCACCCCGGAGGCACCTTCGCGCTGTGGTCCGACGACCCTCCCGAGCAGGGCTTCATGTCCCGGCTCGCCGGGGTCTTCCCGGGAGCCGAGTCGCACGTGGTCGAGTTCGCCAACCCCCTCACAGGCGGCCACTCCGCCTGCACCGTCTACATCGCGCGACGCTGAGATGCTCGCCGTGCCTGGGGCTTCCTGCGCAGACTCTGACGCGGCGGGAGAGTAGGCTGGGCCCGCACCCAGACAGGGAGGTGGTCCGTGGCGCAGATCAGCAGTTGCCCCTTCTGCGCGGAGTCCGAGCGCCTACGCGGTCGCGCCGTCGAGGGCGACATCGAGGTGACTTGCGAGTCCTGTGGCGCTCGCTGGCTGCGCGGCGCACCGCGGTGCGGCCAGTGCGGCGGATCGGAGGTCGAGGTCCGCCCTCAGCTGATGACACGCCAGCCTCGCGGCAACCAGGTCGCCATCGTGGCCCGCCGCGAGGTCCCTCTGTGCCCACGATGCGACGCCGACGCCCTGGTCGCGTCCGTGAGCGGCAACCGCACCGTGCCCGAGGGCTACGTGTCAGCGTTCCTGTTCGGAGGACAGAGGGCCTCCTCCACACCGGCGTCCTCTGACGGCCATGAAGCTGCGGCTCCGTCCCGACGTGCCACCAGACGGCCCACCGCGCCGAGACAGACCCGGGTGGCAGAGCGGGACCACTCGGCAGCCCCGGTGCCTGAGACGAAGGGAGCCCCAGCCACGGCGCCGACTGTCCGCCAGGCCGTCGAGGCGTACCTGACAAGCGCCCCTGACGCCGACAGCCTCACCTTGGTCCTCCTGGGCCAGCACCTCGGACCCAGCACCAGGCTCGACTCTCTCGGACCCGAGGCAGCCGACCGGATGCAGCGATGGTTCCAGTCCACGTGGGGGAGCCAGCCCGCATCGCGTCGCGACCACGCGGCAGTTGCGCTCGTGGGCGCAATCGCGCACTGGAGGCAGCATGGTTGGCTCAGCACCGATCTGACGGCCGGTCTCCGCTGAACCCCAGCAAACACGCCTCGGGGGACATGCGGCTTCCAGAAGAACGGCGCACCGAGTTCCAGCTACTGGCGGAGATGATCCGAGACGGACCCTGCGGGTCGAAGGACCCGCGTTTCAAGCGGCCGAGTCGCGCGTCCCGTCGGACTCCGCAGGACCTGACTGCGGGCAGAGGCGGTGGCCGGACTGTCCGACGTCATGGACATCACGAACACGGACACCAGCCACCCACCGACGAGGTACCACGACCTCCTCGACCACTTTCGCGAGCTCACCGAACATGAGCTCCTCAATCTCGAGCCCTGCAATGCCGCGTGCTGGATCGCGGTGCGTGTGAAGCCGCTCCGCGAGGAGTAGCGGCTACGACAGTCCGCTTCAAGTTTTTGGTTGCGGTGCACGCCCGATTGCACGGTGTGGCGGGGGTGTGGATCTCTGCGGCCCTCTCCGGATGGCTGATGAGATGCGCGGACCTCATTGCGTGGTGCATCTCCATCGGCACTGTCCGTTCCGACCAGTTCGGAACGACCACCAGGAGCAGACAATGCCCCAGTTCACCGCCCGCGGAGTTCACCAGCCGCTCGCCGACAAGTGCCCAGCCTTGCACCCTCGGAACCTCGACTTCGCGCGGTTCTCCAAGGAGAACGATGAGGGGGGCGTCGCGGGGCAGCGAGCCGCCCACTTCAAGCGGTATGCCGATGATCAGGACATCGCCGCCCTGGCGGCGATCCCGAAGGCGGCCTGGGACCCGAAGCACCCGGAGATCGGAGCCCTGCACGGCATCGTGTGGATCACCCTCCGAGACCTTCACCCGACTCTCGACAAGGCTGAGCCGTTCGCGGCTCTCACGAGCCGCGGTCAAACGCTCTTCGTCAGTGTTGCCCTTTCCGCGACCAAGGCTCACATCACTCGCGACGACGGATCGACGGAGAACGGCTACACCTGGCTCCTCCTGTCGCTGCTCAACCAGTACCGGAAGGCGGCACAGGTCCGCTTCGCGGACGACCTGACCCGGGCCGGTCGCACCGACGTGGGCTGGGCTTCCATCAAGGAGAAGTGCCACGACTACGAGATCGCGATGACCTTCGGAGGTCGTTCCTACGACCTCACGGACAAGGGCCACCGCACAGCCCTCGCAATCCTGAGCGTGGTCGCCAGTACTGACGATGACCTCCGTCGGGAGAAGTTGACGGGCAAGCGGATCGCCAAGTTCGATCTGGGCGGCTGCGGGGTGCCCGAGCACGGCATGCCGAAGGGATGGCGCCACGCTCGTGACGCTCACGGACGGCGCATCAAGCTGGACGACCGCGGCTACGTCCCTGAGGCGGAGCCGTCCATGACCGAGGTGCTTCAGAAGCTGTACTCCCGCTACGCGGCCGGCGATGGGGCATCTGCTCTGTACCCGTTGATCAAGGGCTTCGAGGCTGATGGGCTGCTGGTGCGACGCGACCACTCGAGGCCCGACAACACCTACGCCGCCTCGGAGGGGCTCGCGACGAGCAAGGACGCCGCAGTGTGGCCCTTCTTCTTCAGCGCTTCAGCACGGCCCGAAACGGTGCCGACAGAGGAGGCCATCGCCCGGTACCTGGACGGCGAGGACCCACTTCAGCTGTTCACCGAGGATGTAAACGCGTACCTCGGGCGTGTCGAGCTGGTCCGCACCGGGCGCTACTACCGCCGGTTGAAAAACGACATGAAGGGCATCCAGACCAAGGGCGTCAACGGCTATCGCCCCGTCATGAGCGATGAGCTGGACGTGAAGGGTTCCTTCTACGCGCTGTCCGACCCCTGGCCCTGGCCTCTCGATGAGGAGGGGCAGCCCATCCCGTCGTTCGGCATCGACGATGCCACCTGCCGCCAGGTGGGTGCGCGCCTCTTGCGACGCCTCGGAAGAACGCCCGACGGCCGGGGTGGTCGGTCGCGTCGGGACGGCCTGCGTCGAGCGCTCCAGACGTTCGGCACATGGACGACATCGGCGGAGGACCCGGCCAACGTCTACGAGGACCAGCCCACCGCGTGGGGCGTCCGGGCCAGAACCCACAACTCGGGCAAGAACACGTTCTGCGTGATGCACCGTCCGGCCAGCGAGACAGGCGGGTGGGGGTACCTGCCTGACGTGGCGACAGGGTCGCTGGCCGAGCTCACCGCGTCGCTGGCACGGGTGCTTGATTCTGCGGCGAGAGACCTGATCGACCCAGAGACCGTCGTGTCAGCTGCTGTCGTGCCCGGCCACGCCGGTGACGGCAACAGTGCACTGCGACTCCGGATTCGCAGGAGGGAGGACGACCGGGCGCAACTGGAACTTGAGGCACGCGGGTTCTACAGGATGGCCGCCCGGGCGTCGGCGACTGAGGACGAAGCAGCGGCGGCACTGCACGAGGAACGTGCGAAGACAACCGAGGAAGACATGGCTGCCCTCACGGCGGAGATCGAGGCGCTGGAGGAGCAGCTTGTTCAGCTGGACGAGAGCAGCACGGAGCGCGATGCCGAGGCCAACCTCGGCCTGGTCGCCTTCCTCGTCGCGAACCTGGAGCGCGCGTCCGAGCAGCGCGGCCTCACCAGCGGCCGGGTCGGCAAGCTATGCGACGAGACCTTCACCAACTGGCGCTTCGCACCTCAGGCCGCGGCACTCTCGTGGAGCTGCACCGCCCGCGTCCACCTGACCACGGGCGAGGTCCTCGAACTCCCGCTGACGGGCACGATCCGCGACCTCCACCACAGTGCGGGTGTGGCACAGCACCGGTTGGCCGCAACGGCCCGCTACATCTTCGACGAGGGACGCGACGTGGATCAGGTGGCCGGCTACGTCGGGTGCGAGCGCCGGACGCTGTTCAACTACCACGTCATGCCCTGGCTGCGCGACAACGGCGTGACTTCCCCGGGTCTCAAGTGCGCCCTGGTCGACCACCCGGTGGGACTGGTCCGTCAGATCATGTGGCGTTCGGTGAAGGGCCAGGACGCCTTGGACCTGACAGTCGCACCCGCCTTCGCCGACCTGATTCGGCGGACCTACCTCAACGCCACTGAGACCTGGGGTTACACAACCGTGCCAGATGACGTCACGTGGGTTCAGCGTGCCCTGGACGTCCTCACGCGCGACGATGCGACGGCTCGCGAAGGGATCTCGGTCGAGGAGCTTGCGCTCCTGCTGGACAAGTCCGTGTGGACGGTGCGCCAGCTGGTGACGCCCCGCAGCCGTGTGAACGGCTTCAAGCGACCGCGCTATATCGAGTACGCCGACGACGCCAGGACGCGACTCCGCCCGATCACCTGCCCGCACGATCAGACCCCCGCCGCACACGTCTGCCTCACCCCCGAGGTGGCCGCGAGCGGTGTTGGCGTCCTCTGTCGACGTTGCCGGCGGGTCCCCGTCGCGGATGCGAACTGGTCTCGCGTGCTCTTCCCTGTCGAGTACCTGGCCAGGTGGACCCGTAGCCCCGCCAAGACCTCCATCATGGATGGGCGGGGCACGATCAGTACTAGTCCGGTGGTGCACGTCGGTCGCGATGACGGCCCTAGACAGAAGGGTCGGTGGCCCGGAGCAGCGCTCCGGGCCACCGACGTGGGTAGGCAGGGTCAGGCCGCGGGCACGAGCCGGTCCTGCACAGCCTCGATCCGAGCACCGAGATCGGTGCGCAGGTCCTGGGCCGTCGCGCTGATCTTCTCCGCAGCCCGTCGACAGCTCGCGGCTTGTCTCTGGATCTCGTCCAGAGGTGCCATGCCCGCGGCTATCGCTCGAACATGAGCTTCGAGCTCGGTAGCGGAGCAGGTCGCATCCTGGCGCTGCTGAGCTGCCGCGAGGCGACCCAGCTGGTAGACGGCCCGGAGCAGCTCGTCGCTGTCGGAGTCGTCCCAGGCCACCACCAGGCGGCGACCGTCGAGCACCAGCACCGGCGTGTCCGGGCTGGGCATCTGATTCCGTGGACAGACCCCGATGGCCACCGCGGCGTTGCGAGCGTGGAGCGCTTGCTCCAAGGCTGCCTCCCACTGCCGGAGTGACACCACGGCACCAGGACGGTTCTTGCACTCGACGACGAGGCGGGGTCGCATGGGCAGGCTGCGCAGGTCCACGACGACGTCTCCATGACGTGACCCGTCGGTGCCAGCGCTGCCGCCCACACCATCCGCTCCACCGTCTCCGGCGGCTGCTGCGATGGCGTGCACGGCCTCCTTGACGGCGGCCTCGTACACGAGCCCCTTGCGGGGCCCGCTCGCCTGCGAAGCGGCCGCCACGGAGGCGTTCGCCAGCAGCGCTCGAAGCTCGCCAACGACCTCGGCGAGGTGGCCGTTCTGCTGGCTGATCGACCTCGAGAGTCGACGGCGCTGCGCTCGCGGTCAGCCGCGATGAGCGAGCCTAGCTGCCGTCGGTCCGTGTCCAGAAGACGGTGGATCTCCGACAGGGCGCTAGCCGTGACCTGGTTGACGGCTCTTGCGGAGGCCTCGGGGAGGAGGGCATCCGAGCCGGTCAGGACCCGCTGTACCCCTTCGGCGAGACGGTCGACCGCGGCTTGCGCCGCAACGGCCACATCTCCGGTGGTGGGGTCCGTCGCCTTGGCGACGCTGGCGTGCAGCCGGTCCACGACTTGCTGCAAAGATCGCTGTAGCTCTCGGTCGAGCCGGTCGAGGGCCTGGTCGATGCGTGCCAGGTCTGTCCCGGCGCCGGCCGCGGTGACCGCTGCGGCGCCCGCTGTGACCAGGTGCGCGAACCAGGTGGCGAGTTCGTCGCCCCGGGCGGAGGCGGCCTGGGCACCGGCGAGGACTGTTCGGTCGCTCGTGCTCCACGTGGTCACGTGCAGCGTGTCGCCGGCGAGCGTCACCTGGGTGTTGGGGACGTGGTTCATGCAGCCCTCCCGCCCTGGCTGGGGTACGACGGCGCCGACACCGGCAGCACGAGGTGGAGCGGCAGCCCCAACCCGGCCTTGATGCAGAGCCGGCACTGGGGGAGCGAGGCCGGGGGCTGACCCGGTACGTGCCAGCGATCGTCCTCTGAGGCCATGACGACGCGGTGCTCGTCGTGGCTGTAGCGCGGAACCGGGACAACGCCCGGTCCAGCTGCTTGATGCGGCCGTAGAGGGTCACTGCGTCCTCCATGGCCGGGCCGTGCGACAACGTGTCGACGTACAGCACACCGAGGGTCACCGTTCACGCAGCAACGCCGTCGCGAGCAGTCGGCGGGCGAAGGGCCCGTAGGGAAGTGGGTTGTGTGGGCATCGGACCTCCAGGTCCGGTTGGGCGGCTGGGCCTTCGACAGGCTTTGTCCGCCGGACCGCTACAAGGCGGCCACACCAACCCGTCGAGGCGCTTCGCGACTCCGCAAGCGGGAGGTGTGACTGCCGTCACGAGGGCAATCGGGGTGAACCACTGCGCGGCCTACTGACGCTGCAGGACCTTCCCTACGTAAGGAGGTCGGTCACCTGCCTCGCACGGATCCCCGAGCCGGTACAGCCCAGGTGGGGCCCGGTTCGCGCGAACCTCAGAACGACAGGACCCGGTCCCTTGACCGCGAAGATCGCGACATCGCCGGTGGGTCACGGTTACCGTGCTGTCCTCGGATCGGGGGGGTGGTGCCATGGCGCTCGTCTCGCGGGCTCAGATCCTGGTAACGGTCAAGGCGCAACCGGCTCTCAGCCAGAGGCACGGCGAGGTCGTATGCGTCGCTGGTGTCCGGTTCGACGACGGTCCCCCGCGCTGGATCCGGTTGTTCCCCGTCGGATTCCGCGACCTCGAGAAGGTGCAGCGGTTCAGGAAGTACCAACTCCTAGACGTCGATGTTCGCCGCGCGCGCAGTGATGCTCGCCCGGAGAGCTACACCCCGGACATGGCGACGGCGTCCCTGGGTGAGGTCGTTCCGACCGGCCGCGACGGGCTCTGGCGTCCGCGGTGGGAGCTGTTGAGGACCCTGGCCGGCACTCGGACGATGTGCGAACTCAACCGTGCACAACGCCAGAGCGCAGGTCACGTGGTCGACTCGCTCGCCATGATCCGGCCCCGCGAGGTGCGTGACGTGCGGGTCATCGACACCCCGGGGTTCAGCCAGGCTCAGCAACTCCTGGCCCAGGTCGCAGCCGAGGCCGACTTGTTCGGTCCAGCCCGGGAGCCGCTCGAGCCCCCGCCCTTCACCGTCGTGTACGACTACACCTGCCTCGACAGCAACTGCACGGGCCACTCGCAGACCTGTGTCGACTGGGAGGTGGGTGCGGCTGGGAGGTCCTGGCTCAGGACCAGCACGAGGGACGAGGTCCGTACGCAGCTCCGGAGGAAGTGGCTGGACGAGCTCTGTGGGCCGGACCGAGACACCTGGTTCTTCGTGGGCAACCAGCACCAGCACCCGCAGAGCTACCTCGTCCTGGGCGTGTACTGGCCGCGCAGCCCGGTGCAAGGCACCACGGAACAGCTCGAGCTCCCGCTTTTCTGAGCTTGGGCTGTTCCGGTCAGGCGTGCTGCAGCCGGGCTCGGGCCGGGAGACGATCCATCACGTGCTCCGTCACAACCTGGCGGTGGCACTGCTCATGGTCACGCTCGAAGCAGAGGACGCCAACGACGTTGCCTCCAGCCAGGCGCGCGATCTCCTCTAGTGCGACCTGGGAGTCGGGCTGGTCGAGAAGATCCGCGAAGGCACGCCTCCCCTCGAGCACCCGACCCGAGCGGAACGGATCCCGGTTCTCCTTCGGGTTGCCTAGCGCGCGCAGGTGCATGTACGCGATTCCAGCGTCAGCGAGTCGCTGTGACAAGGCCGTCTTCGAGAGGCCCGGCTTTCTCGACAGGGGCGTGAGTCGAACGTCGACCAGGACGGTGACTCGCTGGTCGACGAGTTCTCGGACGAGGTCCTCCGAGGTGCGGCCTTCGTATCCGATCGAGACGATGCGCAGCGCGGCCATGCGCACACTCTGCCAGGAGAGCTGCTCATCATCCGACTGCAACGCACACACCGCGTCGCTCCCGCCTCCGGCTTGAGCAGTCTCACAGCCGGCGCCCAGCCCTAGACAGGGGAGCCGTCGACTCCCGGGCCACCCGCACCTGCGGTCGGGCGCCAGCACCTTGGTGGTGCGTGTTGCCACGACCCGCAACAACCGGCTGTCCTCGCTCGACACGGCGGTCAAGAGCCGGGACGTCCTGCAGGAGTACGGCCATCGGTCCCGTGACGCCGTCCAAGCAGGTCATGGTCTGGCGGCAGGCCAACTGACCCGTCAACTGGCGGCCAGCACGGGTTCCGGTGCCGGCCGCTCCACGTCCCGGTCAGGTCGCGCGAGTCGTGCTGGCCGGCGGAGGTATGCCTCGGACCCAGCCGGCTCAGCACCTTGAGGCTTCGGTCGTGGTCGCGCAACGACTTGGTCGTCTGACGCGTACCACGCGGACGTGCCCTGAGGTCATTGCAGATCTCGGATCAAGGTGCGGACGGCCTTCGGTACCTCGCGAGGCTTGACGGCCTGGTCCGTCACGTTGGCGATCCGTCTACCCGTGGCGTGTCTGGCTGCTACCGCCACCTCGCCGTCATCTGAATCGGAGCAGCAGATCCGGACCTCGCCCTTTGGGCCGTGTGGCTCACCGATGATGCACATGCGGTGGTCCGGGTGATCCTGTCGACGCCAGTCCCGCGTGCCCTGGGCGGCTTGTGCCAAGGCGTTGCTGAACTCGAGCGCACTTGGCGTGCGTGCCGCCGGGTCGAGCCGGAGCCCGGCTCGAACAACGGTGCCAATGGCCTGCGGCACGTGTGGAGCCAGGTCCCGGAGTTCGCGGATGCGGCCCTGCCTGATGAGCGGGGCCTGCTCGTGAATAGGGGTGCGGTGGTCGACGGGGTACTCGCCCGCCAGTGCGTAGAAGGCGGTCGCAGCGAGCGAGTAGACGTCACCGGCGATGGAGCAGAAGCCCGCGCGCTCGTCGACTGCCTCGGGAGCAAGGGTGCACCACGAGCCATTCCGGCCCGCTCGACCGTGCGCGTCGAGCAGTTCGCAGTACTCGAGGTCCGCCAAGACGGCGCCATCCTCGCCGAGGAGAACGTTTCCGGGTTTGATGTCACGGTGCACCATTCCCGCGGCGTGGACACGGTCGACACCCGCAGACACCTGCAGGATCAGTCGTACCGCTCGAGACACCGGCAGTCCGACTCCGGCTGCGCGTGCTTCCAGATCGCCCAGGTTGACGATTTGCGTCACGATGAAACGGACGTCGAGATCGCGCACGACGTCCGCGTTCAAGACGTCTAGCAGGAAGCGGCTGCGGAGCTGCTCGAGACGGCGGGCCTCATCCCACGGGCCGGCGGCCGTATCTTCGACGGACTTGAGGAACTTCAGCGCACACTCGACCTCAAGGTTGCGGTCGTGCGCCTGGTAGACGGAACCGGTACTCCCCAGCCTGTGCAGCAGCTCGTACCGGTCGTTGACCAGGGTGCCCGTCGGTAGCGCGGACAAGTCCATGCGGCAACGCTACGGTCAGACGATGCAAGTACTCGGGATTTCGATCGAGCCCGGTGGCGGCCACCCTCGCCTCCACGGGGTCATCATGGGCGGCTCTCCGGGAGCACCGACCGTCGTCGACGCGTTCGAGTTGCGGACCAACGAGTCCGAGCCGTCGGAGCAAGCGGTCTCGCTGGCGCGGCTGCTTCTCGGCAAGCTCCCAGGGCTTTCCTTCGATCACGCTGCGGTGCGGACGGCCGGCACGGCTCCCGTCGCCAGCAGGTACCGAGCGCACTTCTCCCGAGCCCATGCCGAAGGCTCCGTGCTGTATGTGCTCCGGGAGCACGCCAAGAAGCCGGTGCTGTGCGGTGACCCCCAGGCCCTTGCAACGGCCGCCGGGACCAAGAAGGCCCAACTACTTGAGGATGCCGCCAAGATCTCAGAAGGCAACAAGGAGGCGAGAGTCGCGGCCCTCGGTGCCCTCATGGCAAACGCCTGAGCGATCAAGCAGCACCAAACCGTCAGTCCCGCGGATCGAAGTTGGGACCTCCTCGCACAGCGCGTGGACCGCTACGGCCACGATCGCGCCAGCGTGGCCCGCCCGTCGGAGATGATCCGCCGCGCGGGCCAGGAGCGTGCCACTGGCAATGTTCACATCGAAGATCAGAAGGTCGCCCGTTCCCCCGACCCGGACCGCGGGAGACTTCACCATCATGGCTCCGAGTACGCGCTCGGCGGCCGCACTGACCGCAACGACCCCGTAACCGGGGTAGTCCGCGAGGGCGTCGAGGACCAACTCCGCGGATCTCACCAGTGCTGCCGGGGAGTCGTGTTCGGCGACGATCCGGTTCCCACGGTTCAACACCTCGACCATGTCCATTGTGACCAGACCTCCTCGCGTTCGGTGTGAGCCCTCTCGTCCCGGAGTGCCCAACCTTCGTGGAACATCCTCAGCCGAGGCGCCGACTGTCTAGAATCCAGTTACTTGAATCTTGTCACCAGATAGCGAAGACCCGTGGATGCCACGCAAGCGAGTGCCCTGCTGTTCGGAAGGGCATGCCGACTACCGCTCCTGCTGTGGCTGTTGGAGCACCCGAAGGGCAGGATCTTCCAGTCTGAGCCCCCACCTCACCTCGGCGTCAGGACGGCCATTCGTGACGAGCTCGCGCGCTTCACGCGCGCCGGCCTGCTCGTCGAGGAGCGCCCAGACGCCGACCCCCGGGTGTACTACGTGCGCACGGACAGCCCCCTCTGGGACATCGTCCGCACAGCCGGGAAGGTCCTCGGTGCCGCGAACGAGGAGTAGTTCTCGCGCGGCGGCGGCCGGTGTCAGTGGGCTCGCGGAGGATGGCGGCTACAGCCTGATTGTCAGGCTGATTGTGAGGACCGAGGTGGCAGTGAACCAGGTGACCTGGTGCGCAGACCTGGGGTGCAACCTGGATTCGAGCGTGGAAAGACAGATGTGTCGCAGTTCGTGCGCTGGTTCAGACAGGGCACCTGCCACAGGCAGCCCCCGACCTCCTCGAGGTCGGGGGCTTTCTGGTCCCCGGCTTCGCGCAGGCGCGAGTTCTCCTCCGACCCTCGCCCGGCCGCATGGTCCGGCCCCATCGGGGCATGTTCGCCGCTGACGGGGAGATCGAGAGAGGGAGATCAACCATGCTTCGCACCATCCTCAATCGCGTGACGGGCAGTCGTGGCGCGGGCACACACGGCACCGCGACGACCGGTGGCCTGGGTCGGTCCGGCGCGGGTGCCACCGGCGGTCGCCGGGGACAGGACGAGGCGATCGGTCGCGGCGTACGCGGGCTGCTGCGGCGTCTGCGCGCCTGAGCTCGGCGCCGGCTGGCGGGCCGGCGGCCCGTCTGGACAGGCTCGCGGGGGGAATACCCCGGCCGGTATCACGGTTTCGCCGATAGACGGCCGTGTCGTCGGGAGGAGCCGGAGATGAGCGCCAGGACAGCGACGTACGACACGGCAGCCGCGGGCCTCCCGGGATGGAGCTCGGTGCTCGCCGTGGTGGCCCACCCCGACGACGAGTCGTTCGGGCTCGGCGGCGTCCTCGGGGCGTTCGTCGGCGACGGAGCGCGCGTCTCCGTCCTCTCGCTCACCCAGGGCGAGGCCTCGACCCTCGGCGTGAGCACCCAGCCGCTCGCCGAGCTGCGTGCCACCGAGCTCAGGGCGGCGGCCGAGAGCCTCGGGGTGGCCGACGCCGAGCTGAGGAGCTTCCCGGACGGCCGGCTGGGCCAGGTGGCCCGGCACCTCCTCGTCGCCGAGGTCGTGGCGGCCGCGCGACGGGCCGGCGCAGAGGGCCTGGTCGTCTTCGAGCCCTCCGGCGTGAGCGGTCACCCCGACCACGCCGCCGCCACGGCGGCGGCGCTGGAGGCTGCGGCCGGGCTGGACCTCCCGGTGCTCGGCTGGTTCGTCCCCGACGGCGTGGCCGAGCGGCTCAACCGTGACTGCGAGACCCGGTTCACGGGGCTGGCGGTCGGCCCGGACGACCTGGTCGTCGTCGTGGACCGCCACCGGCAGCTCGTGGCGAGCCTGGCCCACGCCAGCCAGGCGGTCCCGGGCAGCGTGCTGTGGCGCCGGCTGGAGCTCCTGGGTGACCGCGAGCACCTGCGGTGGCTGCGCCGCCCGGTCACCGGCTGAGGCACTCCCGGGGCAGCTCGAACCAGCGCAGGTGCTCGAAGTCGTCGGAGACCCCGGCATCGGGTGCGTCGTCCTGCGGGGGATCGGCCTCGGCCAGCACCCGGGCGCCCTCCTCGAGGTAGCGGGCCAGCGCGGACTCCGGCGCGCGGTCCGCGTGGTGCTCGTAGACCATCGAGCCGTCGTCGGCGTAGCTGACCTGGTGCAGTCGCAGGGGCGGCTCGACGGGGCCCTCGCGGTGGGTCCACAGGCCCCGGTCGACGTCGAAGTGGTAGCCGCCCATGAGTCGCCAGCCGTCGCGGGCGACCAGGGCCACGGCTTCGAGGAGGTAGTCGAAGACGGCCTCGGAGGTGAAGTAGTTGAAGCTCACCCGCACCCAGCCGGGCTTGATGCCCTCGCAGCCGCGGGTGATCTCCCGCTCGAACTCGTGCGAGCGGTCGAGGTCGATGCCCAGCAACCGGTGGCCGTAGGGCCCGGCGCACGAGCAGCCACCGCGGGACTGGATGCCGAAGAGGTCGTTGAGCAGCGCGACGACGTAGTTGTGGTGCAGGTAGCGCCCGCTGGGCCCGCGGACCACGAAGGAGACGATCGAGAGCCGCTCGGCCACCGGGCTGCCGAGGATCTCGATGGCGGGCTCTCGCGACCAGCGTTCCAGCGCCCGGTGGACGAAGCTCTCCTCGTGGGCGCGGATCACCTCGATGCCGACGGCCTCCTTGAGCTGGAACACCAGACCGGCGCGGATCGCCTCCACGATCGCCGGGGTGCCGCCCTCCTCGCGCTGGACCGGGTCGGTGAGGTAGCGGTGCTCGGTGGGGTTGACGTAGGCGACCGTGCCGCCACCCACCACGTCCGGCACGCGGTTGGTGAGCAGCTCGCGGCGGACGACGAGGACGCCCGGGGTGCTCGGCCCGCCGATGAACTTGTGCGGGCTGAGGAAGACCGCGTCCTTGTAGCACAGCGGGTCGTCGTGGTCGGGGCCGTACATCTCGATGTCGACGTAGGGACCGGCGGCGGCGAAGTCCCAGAACGACAGCGCGCCGTGACGGTGCAGGAGCGCGGAGATGCCGGCGGTGTCGCTGAGGATCCCGGTGACGTTGCTGGCCGCCGAGAAGCTGCCGATCCGCAGCGGACGGTCGGCGTGCTCGACGAGCCGGTCCTCGAGGACCTCCAGGTCGACGTGGCCGTCGGCGTCGGCCGGGATGGAGACCACCTCCGCGACGGACTCGCGCCAGGGCAGCTCGTTGGAGTGGTGCTCGAACGGGCCGAGGAACACCACCGGTCGCTCGGCGGCCGGGATCGCCTCGCTCAGGTGGTAGGCGTCCTCCAGCGCGGAGGGGAGGCGCAGGCCCAGGACGCCGATCACCTTGTCGATCGCCCCGGTGCACCCGGAGCCGGCGAAGATCACCGACGTGTCGTCGTCGCCACCGACGGCGTCCCGGATGATGCGCCGCGCGTCCTCGCGCAGCCGCGTGGTCTGCAGCCCGGTGCCGCTGGACTCGGTGTGGGTGTTGGCGTAGCGCGGCAGCACCTCGTCGCGGATGAAGTCCTCGAGGAACGTCAGGGCCCGCCCGGACGCGGTGTAGTCGGCGTAGGTCACCCGTCGCGGCCCGAACGGACCCGGCATGACCTGGTCGTCCCCGATGACCGCCTGCCTGATCCGCCGCAGCAGGGGAGTCTCAGGAGGTGTCACGGGTGACCATGCGCAGGATGCGGGCGTTGAAGACCGCGAACCGGGTGAGCTGGAACGGCAGGCTCCGGCGCCGGCGCAGGGTGCCGTCGGTCGGCAACGGCGCCCAGCTCAGGTCGGCGACGGGCTGGTCGTCCACGGAGGTCCCGGGGGCGGCGTTGCGGGGTTCTGTCGAGGTCATCTCACTCACTCCGGGATCAGCTGCCAGCCAGGGCGGCCCTTGGCCTTGTAGAGGAAGAGGTGGTGCAGCATGAGCTTCGCCCAGTGCCCGCTGAGCCCGATCTCGCCGCGGGTCTCCTTCAGGGACCGTCCGCTGGGGTAGCGCGTGTAGTCGGGGACCACCGGCATCATCGTCATGGCCGCCGCGGATCCCCGGCGCAGGCCGTGCCCGGCGGACGCGACGCAGGCCGCACCCATCTCGGCCATGGACGCCTCGTGGGCCGGCGCCGAGGGGCCGCGCCTGATCCGGTCGACGATGGTCAGCGCGGCGGTCTTGCCCATCACCCCAGACGGCATCCCGGTCCGCGGCGGTGAGGGCGCGATGACGGTGCCGTGGGGGCTCTTGCGCGGTCGCGAGATCTGGTGGGGCGGGGCGAAGGCGATGCCGACGGCGAAGACGTTGTCGTAGCCGGGCGCCAGGTAGGTGCGCGGCCAGTCGGTGCCACGCCAGTCCTCGTAGGGCTTCGCGCGGTAGTCGGCGTCGACCTTCATGAAGCCGCTGGGTGCGAAGAGCTCGGCGGTGATGTCGGCGCCGTCCCGGTCGTAGGCCGACAGCTGTACTCCGCCGAACGGGGGCAGCAGCATCGCGAAGTCGAACGCCAGCTCGTGGGAGACGCCGTCCAGGGTCTCGTAGCGCACGAGACCCTCGTCGACCCGCTCGACGTGGGCCCCGAGGATCGCCTCGACGCCGCGCTCGCGGAACAGCGAAGCGGTCCACTGCTCGCTGGAGGTCTGGAAGCCCCGGTCCTCGAAGGTCATCCCGTCCACGCCGAAGTCGCCGAGGTGCGCCTCGTTGGTCAGGTAGACCAGCCGGGCCCGGTCGCGGACCCCGGCCTCGCGGAGCTCGTGGTCGACGTTGAAGACGTACTCGAACGCCGCGCCCTCGCAGGTGCAGGTGCCGTGGCCCATCCCGACCACCAGGGTCTGCTCCTCGCCGGAGGCGAGCCGCTTGATCACGGCCTGCAGCCGCTGGGCGGCCTCGACGGCGTGGTCGGCCGTGCAGACCGAGGCGGTGTGCCCGTCGGGGCCCAGGCCGGGCGTCGCCTCGAACTTCAGCTGCGGCCCGGTGGCGTTGACCAGGAAGTCGTAGCGCAGCCGTTCGGACGTGCCTTCCCTGCCCTGACCGGTGTACTCGATGTCGACCGCGCCGCGGGGGTCGGCGGCGTCACCGTCGGGGCGGATCGCGACGGCCTTGGCCTGGCGGAAGTCGATGCCCTTGCGGTGGTAGACCGGCTCGAGGGGGAAGACCACGTCCTGCTTGCCGAGCTTGCCGACCCCGACCCAGATGTTGGACGGGATCCAGTTCCACCGCGAGTTGGGCGAGACCACGGTGACGGTGTGCTCGACCCCGAGGTGGCGGCGCCCGAGCAGGCGGGCGAGGTGCAGGGCTGCGGTGTGTCCGGAGATCCCGGCACCGAGGATGACGACGTCGGCCACGGCCGGCTCCCTTCGCTGGGGCCTCCCACGTTGCCATACCCCATGGGGTATCACTAGATCCATTGGTCCCGTCCTCTGTCGAGGGACCGCCCCGGACCTAGGCGAGCGAGAGGAAAAGCCGCTCCATGCGGCGTACGTCGAGCTCGCCGGCCGCCGGATCGGTGGCGGTCAGGCACTCCTTCAGCCCGCTGGCGACGATCGCGAAGCCGGCCCGGTCCAGTGCCTTGGAGACCGCCGCGAGCTGGGTCACCACGTCCTCGCAGTCGCGGCCCTCCTCGAGCATGCGGACGACGCCGGCCAGCTGGCCCTGGGCACGCTTGATCCGGTTGAGCGCCGGGGCCGTGTCGGCCGGGTCGAGCTGCACCGGGATCACCTCCGCCCGAGGAAGCGCGCCAAGCCGCTGGGGCGGCCGGCCGCGGCGCGCTCATCCTTGGTGTGGCCGCCGCCGCACCAGTTCGAGGCGGGGACCACGGCGCGGACCTGCGCGACGTGCTGGCCGCAGCCGGCCCAGGTGGTCTTGCCGCAGGTCTTGCAGGTGGTGGGTCGGCACATGCGGTGCTCCTTCTGGTCAGCGGGGAATACCCCAGGGGGTGTCAGGGTGTTACGGTGAGCATACCCCACCGGGTATACCGACGAAAGCTCCGGAGGAGAACTGATGACCGACCGCAGTCCCGCACCCCGTCGCGTCCAGGTCGTGACCGTCGAGACCCCCAGCCTGGGCGACCGCAGCTACCTCGTCCACGACGGCGAGGTCGCGTTCGTGGTCGACCCGCAGCGTGACATCGACCGGGTGCTCGCCCTGCTCGACGATCACGGCGTGCGGCTCACGCACGTGTTCGAGACCCACATCCACAACGACTACGTCACCGGCGGGCTCGCCCTGGCGCGCGAGACGGGCGCTGCGTATGTCGTGAACGGCGCCGACCGGGTGTCCTTCGAGCGCACTCCGATCAGCGACGGCGAGGTCGTCCAGGTCGGCTCCATGCGCGTCACCGCGCTGGCCACCCCGGGCCACACGTTCACCCACCTGTCCTACGCGCTGGAGGACGGCGACGGCGAGCACGTCGCGGTCTTCTCCGGCGGCTCCCTGCTGTACGGCGCCACCGGTCGCCCCGACCTGCTCGGCCCGGACCACACCGACGCCCTGGTCCGCCACCAGCACGCCTCGGCCCACCGGCTGGCGACCGTCCTGCCCGACTCCGCCGAGGTGTTCCCCACCCACGGGTTCGGGTCCTTCTGCTCGGCCACCCAGTCCGAGGCGTCCGCCTCGACCATCGGGCAGGAGAAGAGCGCCAACCCGGTCCTCACGCAGGACGAGGAGACCTACGTCCGCGAGCTGCTCGCGGGCCTCGGCGACTACCCGGCGTACTACGCGCACATGGCCCCGGCAAACTCGGCCGGCCCGTCCGCCCCCGACCTCAGCGCGCCGGCGCCGGTCGAGCCGCAGCAGCTGCGCCGGCGCATCGAGGCGGGGGAGTGGGTCGTGGACCTGCGCAGCCGCACCGTCTTCGCCGCCGGCCACGTGCCGGGCTCGCTCAACTTCGGGCTCGACGGCGCGTTCTCGACGTACCTGGGCTGGCTGGTCGAGTGGGGCACCCCGCTGACCCTGCTCGGGGAGTCCGCCGAGCAGGTGGCGGAGGCCCAGCGCGAGCTGGTCCGGATCGGCATCGACCAGCTCGAGGGCGCCGCGATCGGCAAGCCACGCGACTGGGTCGCGGGCACCGGCCACGACCTCGAGTCCTTCCCGGTGGGCACCTTCGCGGACCTGGCGCAGGTGCGTCACCACCGGCCGGTCGTCGTCCTCGACGTGCGCCGCGCGGACGAGCACGCCGAGTCGGCGGTCACGGGCGCGATCAACGTGCCGATCCACGAGCTGACCCGCCGGCTGGACGAGGTGCCCGACGGCCCCGGCGCGGAGGTCTGGGTCCACTGCGCCAGCGGCTATCGCGCGTCGGTCGCGGCCTCCGTCCTGGCCGCAGCGGGACGCCGCGTGGTGGCGGTCGACGACGAGTTCGACAAGGCCGCCGAGGTGGGCCTCGAGCTCGACCGGTCCGCCTGAGGTGGCCGTGCACCTGCTCGCCGTCGCGGCCGGGCTGCTCCTCGGGCTGAGCCTGGGGGCCCTCGGTGGCGGCGGGTCCGTGCTCGCCGTCCCGGTGCTGGTCTACCTGCTCGACCAGACCCCGGCGCAGGCGACCACCGGGTCGCTCGTGGTCGTGGGCGTCACCTCCGTCATCGGCGCGGTGACCACCTGGCGCCGGGGCGGGGTCCTGGCCGGGCCCGGACTCGTCTTCGGGGCCGTCGCCGTCGGCGGCGCCGTGCTGGGCGCCCGGGCCTCGGCGCACGTCTCCGGCGACGTCCTGATGGCCGCGTTCTCGCTCCTGCTGGTGGTCGTCGCCGGCGCGATGGTCCTGCGCCGCCGGCGCGGGACGGGACGGTCCTCGTGGCGGGTGGACGAGCCGATCATCACCTTCCGGCCGTCCTTCGCCTGCGCGTGCCCCCGGGCCCTGAAGGTGCTGGTCACGGCCACGCTCGTCGGTGCGCTCACCGGCTTCCTCGGCGTCGGCGGCGGCTTCCTGGTGGTGCCGGCGCTCGTGCTCGCCCTCGGCCTGCCCGTCGACCTCGCCGCCGGCACGTCGCTGGTGGTGATCAGCGTGACCTCGGCCGCCGCCCTCGCCGTGCGGGCCGGCTCCGGCCCCGCCCCGGCCTGGGGCCCGGTCGTCCTGCTGACCCTGGCGTCCGTCGTCGGCGCGACGGTCGGCGCGCGCGTGGCCGGACGGCTGAGCCGCGACCGGTTGCAGTCGGCCTTCCTGGCGCTGCTCCTGGTGGTCTCCGCCTTCACCGCCGTGCAGGCGGTGCCCGCCCTGATGAGCACATGATGGTCAGGTGACGAGCGCCGTCCCGACGCTGGGGCTGCGGGCCAACGCCGCGCAGTTCTCCCTGCTCGTCGCGGTGAACGCGCTGGTCGGCGGCATGCTCGGGCAGGAGCGGACCGTGGTGCCGCTGCTCGCCGAACGCACCTTCGGGCTCTCGGGCTACAGCAGCGCACTGGCGTTCATCATGGTCTTCGGTGTGGCCAAGGCCGCGACCAACTTCCTCGCCGGGACGCTCGCCGACCGGCACGGACGGCGTCCGGTGCTGCTGACCGGCTGGGTCCTGGCCCTGCCCGTGCCGCTCCTGCTGCTCTGGGCCCCGTCCTGGTCGTGGGTGCTGGCCGCCAACGCGCTGCTCGGGGCCAGCCAGGGGCTCACCTGGTCCACGACCGTGAACATGAAGATCGACCTGGTCGGGCCGTCGCGCCGCGGCCTGGCGATGGGCTTCAACGAGGCCGCCGGCTACCTCGCCGTCGCCGCGACCGCGTGGCTGACCGGCTGGCTCGCCCAGGCCTACGGGCTGCGACCGGCACCGTTCCTCGTCGGCGTCGCGTACGCCGTCCTCGGGCTCGGCCTCTCCGCGGCAGCCGTGCGGGAGACCCGCGGACATGTCGAGGTCGAGCAGGCTGAGCGGTCCGTGACTGCCGAGTCCCCCGCGACCCTCGACGGGAGGGAGGTGTTCGTCCGCACGACCCTCACCGACCCCGCGCTGTCCTCGGCCAGCCAGGCGGGCCTGGTCAACAACCTCAACGACGGGCTCGCCTGGGGCCTGTTCCCGGTGCTCTTCACCTCCGCCGGCCTCGGCCTCGGGCGGACCGGGCTGCTGGTCGCGGTCTATCCGGCGGTGTGGGGCGTCGGGCAGATGGCCACGGGCGGGCTCTCCGACCGCTGGGGGCGCAAGCCGCTGGTCGTCGCCGGGATGCTGCTGCAGGCCGCCGCACTCGCGGCCTTCGCCGTGGTCGACGGCTTCGCCGCCTGGCTGGTCGCCGGCGTGGCGCTGGGTGCCGGGACCGCGATGGTCTACCCGACGCTGCTGGCCGCGGTCGGCGACGTCGCGGCGCCGTCCTGGCGGGCACGCGCGGTCGGGGTCTACCGCCTGTGGCGCGACCTCGGTTTCGCGGTCGGGGCACTGCTGGGCGGAGTCCTGGCCGACCTCGTCGGCGTCGGCGCGGCCATCGGCGCCGTGGCGGCGCTCACCGCCCTCTCCGGGCTGCTCGTCGCGGTGCGGATGCCGGAGACGCACCGGGGGTGAGGCCTTGCCCGGCGTGGTGGGAGGAACTGTCGCCCTGACCGCTCAGGACGAGCGCGACGAGTCCGACGGCGCTGCCGGCAGCACGCAGAACTCGTTGCCGGACGCGTCCTGGTAGGTCCGCCAGGGGAAGTCGCCCAACCGGGACTCGAGCCGCCGCCCGCCGCGCGCGACGACGGCGGCCTCGACCTCGTCGGCGTCCTCCCCGGGCTCGAGGCGCACGTCGAGGTGCAGGCGGTTCTTGCCCGTCCCCTTGGGCGCGGTCTCGGGCAGGAGCTCCAGCCAGGGACCGAGCCCGGACCGGTGGCGCAGCGCCCGTGGGGCGGCACCGGCCGCCTCGACCCAGCCGGTCAGCCAGGACCACAGCTCGACGTCCCGGTCGGGGTCGGCCGACGCCAGCGGCAGCGCCGCGACCGGCCCGGTGCCGGTGTAGACCTCTCGCTCCTCCATCACGCAGAACGGGTTGCCCTCGGGGTCGGCGAGCACGACCCACGGCACGCCGCCCTGGCCGATGTCGAGGTGGCGCGCGCCCAGCCCGAGCAGCCGCTCGACGACCGTCTCCTGGCGGTCCCCGCCGACCAGGTCCAGATGCAGCCGCGGGGCGGCCGTGGGCGCCTCGGGCACCCGCGGGAAGCACAGGTCCAGCCACGGCCCGCCGTCCACGGAGAGCCGGGTCTCCACGACGTCGGGTCCGTCGGTCACCCGCTGGCAGTCGAGGGCTGCCTCCCAGAAGCCGCCCAGCCGCCGGGGGTCGAGGGCGTCGACGACGATGTTCTCCAGCTCCACGAGGTCACCCTAGGTTCGAACGCCAGCACCTCGTCCACCGGTCGGCGCTGCGTCGGCGGCACGTCGACGCGGCTGATCGGCGGCCAGCCGACGCGCACCAGCAGCTGCGGGAACGCGGCGTCGTCGAGCACGTCGTCCTGCAGCACCCGGCGGGTGACCTCCACGTCGATCGGCTGGCTGTAGGGAAGCAGCGACAGGCCGCCCGCGGTGCACGCCAGCCACTGGGCGGCCAGCGCCTCACCCGTGCGCAGCCAGGCCACCTGGTCGTCGGAGGAGGTGGAGAGCACCAGCCAGCTCGGCGCCGGGTCGGCGGCCTCGTTGTGCCCGCCGAGCAGGGTCCCGGCCGGGAACCGTGCGGGGGACCCGGGCGTGGACTCCGGCAGGCTGCTCGCCGGCACGCCCTCGCCCACCGAGGTGCGGGTCCAGGCGGCCAGCTCCTCGGCGTAGCCCTCGTGCTCGTCCTGCGCGCGGCGCGAGGCCTCGAGCAGCGTCTCCACCAGCAGCGCCTGGGACTCGTCGAGGGCGGGGGAGGCCAGGACCCCGTGCGCCATCGCGGCACGGCGCAGCGTCTCGACCCACTGCTCCGGCACCGCCCACGAGCTGACGGGGCGGCGGTCGCTGCGCCGGCGGCGTACGGCTGCCGCGAGCTCCTGCTGCGCAGGCGTCGGGTTGCGCGGCCGGAAGGTGAGCACGGCCAGGAGGTCGGGCTCGGTGGGCTCGGGGAACCGGCGCACCGTCGTGGCCCAGCCGCGGCCGGCGGCGGCCACCGTCGCGGTGTGCAGCGCGGCGCCGCAGCTGAGCACGAGGTCACGTCCCGTGGGGTCGGTGACGGGCAGGTGGCGCCCGCGGTCCGTCCAGAGCTCGAGCCGGTCGGGCCGCGCCAGCCACCGCCACGGCTGGGTGTTGTGCAGCGAGGACGCCGTGCAGGCGTCCTCGACGATCGACCTCAGCTGCTCGGGCTCGGGATGAGTCATGCCGACACTGTCCCTGTCCGGGTCCCGGTTGAGCAGGGGCCAAGGACCCCGAGGTCAGGACCGGTGGGACCCGACCCTGGTGTCTTCCGGCAATGTCGGGGGCAGGACGCTGATTCCTAGCGTTCGGATCGTGGACGTTCTCGACATCGCGCGCTGGCAGTTCGGCATCACGACCGTCTACCACTTCCTGTTCGTCCCCATCACCATCGGCCTCTCGGCGCTCGTCGCCGGCTACGAGACCGCCTGGCTGCGGACCCGCAACGAGGAGTGGCTCCGCCTGACGCGCTTCTTCGGCAAGCTCTTCCTGATCAACTTCGCCCTCGGCGTGGTCACCGGCATCGTGCAGGAGTTCCAGTTCGGCATGAACTGGTCCGACTACTCCCGCTTCGTCGGTGACGTGTTCGGCGCCCCGCTGGCGATCGAGGGGCTGCTCGCCTTCTTCCTCGAGTCCACCTTCCTCGGCCTGTGGATCTTCGGCTGGGACCGGCTCCCCGAGAAGGTGCACGCCGGCTGCATCTGGGCGGTCCACGTCGGGACGCTGTTCTCGGCGTACTTCATCCTCGCCGCGAACAGCTGGATGCAGCACCCGGTGGGCTACCGCTTCAACCCCGAGACCGGGCGCGCGGAGATGAACGACTTCATGGCGGTGCTGCTCAACAAGGTGCAGCTGGTGACCTTCCCGCACACCGTCCTGGCGGCGTACATGACCGGCGCCGCGTTCGTCGTGGGCGTCAGCCTGTGGTCGATGCTGCGCCGCCGCCTGACCGGCGACCACCTGGTCTACCGCCGCGGCCTGCGCAGCGGCGCCGTCGTCATGCTGGTCGCCGGCCTCGCCGTCGCCGTGTCCGGTGACCTGTCCGCCCGCGTGATGACCGAGGTGCAGCCGATGAAGATGGCTGCGGCCGAGGCGCTCTACGACACCGAGAGCTCCGCGCCCTTCTCGCTGTTCACCGTGGGGTCGCTCGACGGCAACGAGGCGAAGTTCTCCCTCGAGGTCCCGGGCGTGCTGTCCTTCATGGCCACCGGCTCCCCGGACGGCCGCGTCGAGGGCGTGAACCAGCTGCGGGCGCAGTACGAGGAGACCTACGGCCAGGACCCGGGGGCGACCTACTACTCCCCGGACGACTACACGCCGTACATCCCGCTGACCTACTGGAGCTTCCGGCTGATGATCGGCCTGGGCGTGCTCACCGCCCTCCTGGGCGCCCTCGCCCTCTGGGCGACCCGGCGGGGCCGCGTCCCCGACGGGAGGTGGTGGCGGCGCACCGCCGATCGCGCTCCCGCTGCTGCCGCTCCTGGCGAACACGCTCGGCTGGCTGTTCACCGAGATGGGCCGCCAGCCCTGGACGGTCTTCGGCGTGATGACGACCGCGCGCGCGGTCTCGCCGGGGGTGAGCACCACCGAGGCGGCGGTCTCGCTCCTCGCGCTCACGTTGGTGTACGCCGCGCTGGCCGTCGTCGAGGTCGGGCTGATCCTCAAGTACGTGCGAGCCGGGGCCGAGCCCGCCTCCGCGGTGGAGGTCACGCGCTCGGACGACGACGCCGACCGGCCGATGGCCTTCGCCTACTGAGTCCCGGGAGGACACACCATGGAGCTCACCACCGTCTGGTTCGGCCTGATCGCCGTGCTCTGGATCGGCTACTTCGTCCTCGAGGGCTTCGACTTCGGCGTCGGGATCCTGCTGCCCGTCCTGGGTCGCAACGACGCGGAGCGGCGGGTGCTGGTCAACACGATCGGTCCGGTCTGGGACGGCAACGAGGTCTGGCTGCTGGTCGCGGGTGGCGCGACGTTCGCGGCGTTCCCGGAGTGGTACGCCACGCTGTTCAGCGGGTTCTACCTCCCGCTGCTGGTGATCCTGCTGGCGCTGATCGTGCGAGGCGTGGCCTTCGAGTACCGCGCCAAGCGCGACGACGACCGCTGGCGCGCGGCGTGGGACCAGGCGATCTTCTGGGGCTCCCTCCTGCCGGCCGTGCTGTGGGGCGTCGCGTTCGCCAACATCCTCGGGGGCGTGCCGATCGACGCGGACCTGGAGTACGTCGGGGACCTCACCACGCTGCTCAACCCGTACGCGCTGCTCGGTGGCCTCACCACGCTGCTGCTGTTCGTGACCCACGGCGCGACCTTCGTCTCGCTCAAGACCGACGGCCCGATCCGCAGCCGGGCCCGGCTCGTCGCGGTGTCGACCGGTCTCGGCGCCGCCGCAGCCGCGGTCGCGTTCCTCGCGTGGACCCAGGGGCAGACGGGCACGACCGGCTCGGCGGTCCTCTTCGTCGCCGCAGCGCTGTGCCTGGTGGCCGGACTGGTCGCCCTGCGGCTCGGGCGCGAGGGGTGGGGCTTCGTGGGCACCTTCGCCACGATCGCGCTCGCCGTGGCGGGCCTGTTCGTGGCGCTCTTCCCCGACGTCATGCCGACGACGCTCGCGGGCGGGACGAGCCTGACGACCACCAACGCGTCGGCGACGGACTACACGCTGCGGATCATGACCGTCGTGGCCGTGATCTTCACGCCGGTGGTCCTGGCCTACCAGGCCTGGACCTACTGGGTGTTCCGCCGCCGGATCACCGTCGCCCACATCCCCGGCGTGAGGATCGTGCGTCAGCGGACCTCGCCGGAGGACACGCCGACGCCCGCGTCGACGCTGCCGTGAGGCCGTCGGACCCGGCGGTCCTGCGGCAGCTCGCGTGCGCGCGCCGCCCGCTGACGGTGGTGGTGGCGGCCGGCCTGGTGGTCAGCCTGCTCGTGCTGGCGCAGGCGTTCGCGCTCGCGGACGTCGTGGTCGCCGCGGTCAGCGGCGACGGGCTCGTGCGGGCGGTCGCCGTCCTCGCGGCCCTGGTCGCCGCGCGCGCCCTGGTGGCGGTGGCCTCCGAGGTGGGCGCCGCCTCGGCGGCCGGTCTGCGTCGGCCGGTCGATGCGAGGCGACCTGGCCCGGGCGCTGCTGGCGGGCCGCACCGGACGCGCGGCCGCGGGGGAGGTCGCGGCCCTGGCGACCCGTGGGGTCTCGGCCGCCGAGCCCTACCTCACGCGCTACGTCCCGGCGCTGGTGCTGGCCGCCGTGCTGCCGCTGCTCACCGTCGTCGCGCTCGCCCTGCAGGACCTGATGACCGCGGTGATCGTGCTGGCCACCCTGCCGCTCCTGCCGGTCTTCGGGGCGCTGGTGGGCCTGGCGACCCGCGACCGTGCCGAGACCCAGTGGCGCGCGATGGCCTCGCTGTCGGGCCACTTCCTCGACGTGGTGCGCGGGCTGCCCACCCTGGTCGCCTTCCGCCGTGCCCGGGCGCAGTCGGCGGTGATCGGCGCGGTCACCCACCGCTACCGCCGGGCCACGCTGGCGACGCTCCGGCTGGCCTTCGCCTCCTCGGCGGTGCTCGAGCTGGTCGCCACGCTCTCGGTCGCGCTGGTCGCGGTCGTGGTCGGCACGCGCCTGGCCCAGGGCGACCTCGACCTGCGCACCGCCCTGGTCGTGCTGCTCCTCGCCCCGGAGGCGTACTGGCCGCTGCGCCGCGTGGGCGCGGAGTTCCACGCCGCCGCGGAGGGCACCGCGACCTTCGAGCGGCTCGCCACCCTGGCGGAGGACCAGGATCAGGACGACCGTGCGGTGGCGCACCTGCCGCTCGCCGCGCACCGCCTCACCGTCACCTACGACGGCCGGGCCGTCCCCGCCGTCGAGGACCTCGACCTCGTCGTCCCGGAGCGCGGGGTCACCGCGCTCCTCGGGCCGTCCGGGTGCGGCAAGTCGACCGTGCTCGCCGTGCTCGCCGGCCTGGTCGAGCCGACCTCCGGGACGGTCACGGGCGGAGGGATCGCGGTCGGCGGCCGGCGCTGGCAGGAGCAGGTGGCGTGGCTGCCGCAGCGGCCCAGCTTCCTCGCCGGCACCGTCGCCGACAACCTCCGGCTGGCCGCGCCCGCCGCCGACGACGAGCGGCTGTGGGAGGCGCTGCGGACCGTCGCGCTGGAGGACCGGGTCCGCGCCGCCGGCGGCCTGTCGGCGCCGGTCGCGGAGGACGGGCTGTCGCTGTCGGCCGGCGAGCGGGCCCGGCTCGCCCTGGCCCGCGTCGTCCTCGCCGACCGGCCGCTGGTGCTCCTCGACGAGCCCACCGCCCACGTCGACGCCACCACCGAGGCGGTCCTCGCCGAGGTCGTGCGCCGCCTCGGCCGCGACCGGTCGGTCGTCGTCGTGGCGCCACCGGCCGGCCCTGGTCGCCACGGCCGACCACGTGGTCCACCTCCCAGGACCTCGCGTGGTCACGCCCCCGCCCACCACCGCGGCTGCACCGCGGGCGGCCCGTGCCGACGGGGGGTCGTCGCCCGGGCCGCGGGCGGGGTTCGTCCTCGCCACCCTCCTCGGCGTGCTGGCCTCTGCCTGCGGGGTCGCGCTCACCGCCACCGCGGGGTGGCTGATCGTCAAGGCCTCCGAGCAGCCGCCCGTCCTCACCCTGCTGGTCGCGATCGTGGGGGTGCGCACCTTCGGCCTCGGGCGACCGGTGCTCCGCTACGCCGAGCGCCTGCGCTCGCACGACGCGGCGCTGCGGCTGCTCGCCGAGCGCCGGGTGCGGGTCTACGACGCGGTCGTCCCGCTCACCCCCGGACGGCTCGGGCGACAGCGCGGCGACGTGCTCGCCGGCATCGTCGACGACGTCGACAGCGTGGTCGACCGCGAGCTCCGGGTCCGGCTGCCGCTGCGGGTCCTGTGGGTCGTGGGCGCGCTCGCCGCGGGCGTGGCCTGGCTCTGGCTCCCCGTCGCCGGGGTGGCCGTGGCGGCGGGAAGCCTGCTCGCGGGCGCGGCGGCGTACCTCCTCGTGCGGTGGGGATGCCTCGCCCCGGAGCGCGAGGCGGTGAGCGCCCGCGCCGAGCTCTCGGCGGTGACGGCCCAGGCCGCGCACCTCGCGCCGGAGCTGCGGCTGTGGCAGGCCGAGCAGGTCGTGCTCGAGCCGGTCGCCGCCCTCTCGCGCCGGCTCTCCCGCGCCGCGGTCCGGGCCGCGAGCTGGACCGCCGCCGGGCGTGCGCTGGTGCTGCTGGCCTCGGTCGCCGTCGTGGTCGCCGTCGCCGTCGTGGGGTCGCCCTCCGTCGCCGACGGCACGATCAGCGGGCCGGTCCTCGCGCTGCTCGTCCTCCTCCCGGTCGCCCTCGTCGACGTGGTCCTCCCGGCCGTGGACGCCGGCGCCCTGGTCGGGCGCGTGCGGTCGGCGGAAGCCCGGCTCGCGGACCTCGAGCGCCGCACACCCGCGGTCACCGACCCGCACACCCCGCTGGCCGCGCCCACCTCCCGGCTCGTCACCGGCGACGGGCTCGCCCTGGGCTGGGACGGCCGTCCGGTCGTCGCGGACCTTGACCTGCGCATGGAGGAGGGCGAGCGGGTCGCCGTCGTCGGTCCCTCCGGTTCGGGCAAGAGCACGCTGGCCGCGAGCATGGTCCGCTTCGTCGACCCGGTGGCCGGCTCCCTCGCCCTGGGGGACGCGCCGCTGGACGCCCTCGCGCTCGACGACGTACGCCGCGAGGTCGGGCTGGTCGACGACGACCCCCACGTCTTCTCCTCCACGCTGGCCGAGAACGTCCGGCTCGCACGACCCGAGGCCGACGACACCGAGGTGGAGCAGGCCCTGCGGAGCGCCCGCCTCGGTCCGTGGCTCGACGCGCTGCCCGAGGGCCTCGGCACCTGGGTCGGGGACGGCCACGCAGCCGTGTCCGGCGGCGAGCGGGCGCGGCTCGGCCTGGCCCGGTCCCTGCTGCTCGACCAACGCGTGCTCGTGCTCGACGAGCCGGTGGCCCACCTCGACCGGGCGACGGCCGAGCAGCTCGCCGAGGACCTGCTCGACGGCGCGGACGGCCGCAGCGTGCTGTGGATCAGCCACGACGAGGTCGGTCTGGACCGGGTCGACCGGGTGGTCCGGATCGGGCCCTGTGCCGATGGCCCCGTCGGGTGAGAGGCTGGGGGCATGTCCGAGCAGTCGCACCAGCCCGACCAGCCCATCCGGGTCTTCCTCCTCGACGACCACGAGATCGTGCGTCAGGGGATCCGCACCTTCCTCGAGGCCGCCGGTGACATCGAGGTCGTCGGCGAGTCCGGGTCCGCGATCGAGGCGGCCAACCGGATCCCGGCCCTCCGCCCCCACGTGGCCGTGCTCGACGCCCGCCTCCCCGACGGGTCCGGCATCGAGGTGTGCCGCTCGGTGCGCTCGATCGACCCGTCGATCAGCGCCCTGATCCTCACCTCCTACGACGACGACGAGGCGCTGTTCTCCGCGATCATGGCCGGCGCCGCGGGCTACGTGCTCAAGGAGATCAAGAGCTCGGACCTCCTCACCGCCGTCCGCCACGTGGCCTCAGGCGAGTCGCTGATCGACCCGGCACTGACCCGCCGCGTGCTCGAGCGGGTCCGCAACCCCTCGACCACCGCGCCCGAGCTCGCGCAGCTGACCGACCAGGAGATCAAGCTGCTCGAGTACATCGCCGAGGGCCTGACCAACCGGGAGATCGGCGAGCGGATGTTCCTCGCGGAGAAGACCGTGAAGAACTACGTCTCGACCGTCCTGGCCAAGCTGGGCGTCGAGCGCCGCACCCAGGCGGCGGTCATCGCCGCCAAGCTGCTCGACGCCGGCTGAGCGGCTCGCTCAGCCCTGCAGGTCCAGCACCGTCCCCCGGATCTCGCGGATCGCCGCGTCCAGGGCCTCCACCGCGCTGTCCAGGCCGTCCCCGACCCGGTCCGGCGGCGCGACCCGCACGGTCTGCAGCAGCAGACCGGCGGCGAAGAGCCGCTGGACGATCGTGTCGTGCAGCTCGCGCGCGATCCGCTCCCGCTCCGTCACCACCGCCAGCTTCTCGCGGTCCCGCACCGCCTGCGCGCGGTCGAGCGCCAGGCCCGCCTGGTCGGCGTACGCCGCAAGCAGGTCGTGCTCCTGCCCGTGCCGGTCGCGGTCGGGCGGCATGACCAGCACCAACGCACTCGGCTCGGTGAGCCGCCCGCCGAGGGGGACGACGGCGAGCTCCGGGTGGACGGCGACCGGCTCGGCGGCCCACGCCGCCACCACCGCCTCCTGCAGGCTGCTCTCGGGCACCAGGTCGGCCGGTCCGTCGTACGTCCGGACCGTGGGCGGGCCCTCGTGGGGCAGCCCGACGACCGCGGCCGCGCGGGCGCCCGAGGCCGCGCGGGCCCGGCGCGTCACCTGCGCGAGGGCCCACTCGAGGGGGAACTCCTCGGCCAGCGCGCGGGCCAGGTCGGTCGCCGCCTCGAGCCAGCGGCGGCGACGCTCGACCAGCACGTCCGCGCGCCTGTGGCCGATGACCAGCCCGGCGGTGTCGGCGAGGAGCCGGGCCACCGACTCGTCGTCGTCGGTGAACCCGGCGCCGGCGTGCTCGCCGGTGAGGTAGAGCCGCGCGTAGTCCGTGCCGCCGACCTGCACCGGCACGACCAGGAGCGCACCGTGGCGCCCGTCGGCGACCCGCTCCCACACCTCGGCCTCCGACCCCGAGGTGACGAAGCGCAGCACCTCGCCCTTGTCGCCGAGCAGGCCGACTGCGCCCGCGTCCGCGCCCGTCAGGTCGGCGGCCTGTTGCGCCACCGTGTGGAGGATGCCCTCGAGATCCCGCTGCGCGACGACCGCGTCCATCGCGTCCTGCAGCGCCCTGACCGGGAGGGCCGGAGCCTCGGCCGTCATGGTCGCGCCTCCTCGGCAGGGACCCCGGACGCCTCGTCGGCGCGACGCGCCAGCCGGCGACCGGTCAGCTCACGCCACTGCAGCGCGAGGAGCAGGGTGCGCTGTCCGGCTGCCCAGGGCTCCGGCGCTCCCTCGTGGGTGACACGGCGGATGTCGGAGGGGTCGAGCACGGCGTTGCAGCGGCCGCGCGCGACCACGCTCCAGCCGAGGTGCGCCTCCTCGTCGAGGTCGTCGACCTCGAAGGCGACCAGGGTGTTGCGCCCGTAGGTCCCCAGCACGCTGTAGGGCGTGGTGCGGATGTAGACGGTGTCCTCGACCACGGTGTAGTTCACGGGCACGATGTGCGGCCCGTCGGGCGCCCCCACCGCCACGCGCCCGGCCGTGCGGGTGCGAAGCAGGTCCAGGCACTCCTCGTAGCTCAGCTCGTAGGCCAGCGTCATGATGGCTCCCTGTGTCCGCGCCGGCAGGCCAGTTGCTCGGCCTTCACCCGATGTTCACCCCGCGTCGCCGGGACCGGCACGGGCCGACCGGCCCCCGACGCGCCGGTCGTACGGCACCACTGCGGTGGACCGTCAGCGAGTCGTGGGCAGGCCTCAGGTGCTCCCCCCGGGGTACGCTCGCGTGATGGAGGTCAGCACCGGGCCTCAGGTCGGCCCACGAGAGGAGAGGCTGCGCAAGCTGTTGCGCGCCTCGCACTGGATCGTGGGGGACCTGGCGATCGAGGTGGTGCTCCGCCGGGTCGTCGAGGCGGCGTGCCACCTGCTGGACGCGCGCTACGGGGCCCTGGGCGTCCTCGATCCGGAGGGGCAGGGACTCGAGCAGTTCATCCACGTCGGGATGGACCGCGAGGTGGTCGAGCGCATCGGCGACCTGCCCGTGGGCAAGGGCGTCCTGGGGGCTCTGGTCGACGACCCTCGACCGATCCGGCTGGAGGAGATCGCCGACGACCCGCGGTCCGTCGGCTTCCCCGAGCACCATCCGCCGATGCACTCGTTCCTGGGCGTTCCGGTCATGGTCCGTGGCGAGGTCTACGGCAACCTCTACCTCTCCGAGCGTCGCTCCGGGTCGTTCACCGAGGAGGACCTCGAGCTCGCCCAGGCGCTGGCGGCCACCGCCGGCGTCGCGATCGAGAACGCCCGCTTCTACGCGGAGGCGCGTCGCCGGCAGGCCTGGCTGCAGGCCTCGACCAGCGCGACGGTGCGCATCTTGTCCTCCACCGCCGAGGAGTCCCTGCGGCTGGTCGCCGAGACCGTGCAGCGCCTGGCCGACGCCGACGTCGTGACGGTGGCGCTGCCGACCGCCGACGGCCGGCGGCTCACCGTCCCGGTCGCCGTCGGCGCGGACGCCGACTCCATCATGGGCGCCAGCTACGTGCTGGAGGGGACGCTGACCGAGCAGGTGCTGCGCACCGGAGCGCCCGTGCTGGTCACCGGCGTGCAGGACGAGCGTCCCGGCGCGATCTACCTCCGCGAGCTCGTGCCGGTCGGGCCGGTGATGGTGCTGCCGTTGTCCGGGCGCGAGGGGGTGCGAGGCAGCCTGGTCGTGGCGCGTCTGGCCGACAGGCCTCGCTTCCGGGCCGGGGACGTGGAGACCGCGACCTCCTTCGCCACCCACGCCGCCCTCGCGCTGGAGCTGTCCGACGCGCGGCGCGACGCCCAGCGCATGGCGGTCTACGAGGAGCGGGACCGCATCGCGCGCGACCTGCACGACCACGTGATCCAGCAGCTCTTCGCCGCCGGGATGACGCTCCAGGGCATCGGCATCGGTCTCGGCGAGCGTCCCGAGGCCGAGCGGGTCGACGAGGTGGTCCTCAGCCTGGACGAGGCGATCCGGCAGATCCGCAGCTCGATCTTCCAGCTGCGCGACCACCTCGGACCGCAGGGCCTCGGGATCCGCGCGGCAGTCCTGGAGGTGGTCAAGGACGTCGCCGTCGGGCTGGAGGACGAGCCCGACGTGCGCTTCTCGGGGCCGGTCGACACCGTCGTCGACGTCTCCCTCGCCGACGACGTGGTGGCCGTGGTGCGGGAAGCCCTGACCAACGTGTCGCGCCACGCCGCGGCCCACTCGGTCGTCGTCGGGCTGACGGCCACCAGCAGCCTGCTCGAGCTGCGCGTCGCCGACGACGGTCGCGGCATCGGCGAGCAGATCCGGCGCAGCGGCCTGCGCAACCTGCGCGAGCGCGCCGAGCGCCGAGGCGGCTCGTGCGCCTTCGAGGAGCTGCGGGAGGGCGTCGGCACGGTCGTGCGGTGGCAGGTGCCGATCGACCCGGGCGGCGATTCCTGACCCCCTGGCACTGGAACGCGTTCTAGTTCGGACCTATCATCCCGGGATGGTCCACGGCACCTGTCGCGACGACTTCGCGCCCCTGCAGTCCCTGCTCGAGTCCAACCTCGCCTCCGGTGAGGACGTCGGTGCCGCGGTGGCCGTCGTCCACGACGGCGAGCTGGTGGCCGACCTGTGGGGCGGTGAGGCCCGTCCGGGCATCCCGTGGGCCGAGGACACGCTGTGCCAGGTCTGGTCGGTGACCAAGGCGATGGTCGGGCTGGCCTTCCTCACCCTCGTGGACGGCGGGCACATCGACCTCGACGCACCGGTCGCGGACTACTGGCCCGCGTTCGGCGCCCAGGGCAAGGACGGCGTCCTCGTGCGGCAGGTGCTGGGCCACACCAGCGGCGTCCCCGGCTGGAGCACGCCGGTGACGGTCGAGGACATCCTCGACCTGGAGAGGTCGGAGGCCCTGCTGGCCGCGGAGGCGCCGTGGTACGAGCCGGGGTCCGCCTCGGCCTACCAGATCGTCGACCACGGGCACCTGCTCGACGGCATCGCCCATGCCGCCACCGGCCGCAGGCTCGCCGACGTGCTGCACGAGGACGTGATGGCCGCGGTCGGCGGCGGCTTCCGGCTGGGGGTCCCCGAGGACGAGCTCGACCGCTGCGCGGACCTGATCGACCCGCCGCCCTCGCAGATCGACTACTCCGCGCTGCCGCCGGACCACTTCCTGCTGCGCACCGTGCCCAACCCCCTTCTCACCCCGGCGGTCTGCAACCAGCCGCAGTGGCGGCGCGGAGCGGTGGGAGGCGCCGGTGGGCACGGCACCGCCCGCGGCATCGCGCTGGCGCAGTCGGCGGTCAGCCACGGCGGGGTCCTCGGCGGGACCCGGCTGCTGTCGGCGGAGACCGTCGCCCGGATCCACGAGCCCCAGGCCGAGGGCGTGGACCTGCTGCTGATGGTGCCGCTGCGCTTCGGCACCGGCTGGGCCCTGCCCTGCGAGTCGGCGCCGGCGATCCCGGCCGGCGAGGTCAGCTGGTGGACCGGCTACGGCGGCGCGATCGTGGTCAACGACGCCGACCGGCGTACGACCCTGGCCTACGTGCCCAACCGGCTGGCCGACCACATGGTCTCCTCGCCACGAACCGATGCCTACGTCCGCACGGCCCTGGAGTGCGTGTCGTGACCGAGCCCCACGTCTGCATCGTCGGCGCCGGCTGCTCCGGCATCACCACCGCCAAGCGGCTGAAGGACTTCGGCATCTCCTACGACCAGTTCGAGCTGAGCGACGACGTCGGGGGCAACTGGTACTTCCGCAACCCCAACGGCCGCAGCTCGGTCTACGAGTCGCTGCACATCGACACCTCGACCGCTCGACTGCAGTTCGAGGACTTCCCGGCGCCGGACGACTTCCCCGACTTCCCGCACCACACGCAGATCCACGACTACTTCAAGGCGTACGTCGAGCATTTTGGTCTGCGCGACAAGATCTCCTTCGGCGTGGGGGTGGAGCGAGCCCGGCCGACCGGCGACGGCTGGGAGGTGACGCTGTCGACCGGCGAGACGCGCACCTACACCGATCTCGTCGTCGCCAACGGCCACCACTGGAGCCCGCGGCTGCCCGACTACCCGGGCTCGTTCGACGGGGAGCTGATCCACAGCCACGACTACGTCAACCCGTTCGAGCCGATCGAGATGCGCGGCAAGCGCGTGATCGTCGTCGGGATGGGCAACTCCGCGATGGACATCGCCTCTGAGCTCTCGAGCAGGTGGATGGCCGCGAAGCTCTACGTCTCCGCCCGGCGCGGCGTGTGGGTGCTGCCGAAGTACCGCAACGGGGTCGCCGCCGACAAGGTGATGGCGCCGCCCGACATCCCGCGCGAGCAGGCGCTCGCCGCGGGCCGCGCGCTGATCAAGGACCTCGTCGGCTCGATGAGCAGCTACGGGCTGCCCGAGCCCGACCACGAGCCGCTCTCGGCGCACCCGTCGGTGAGCGCGGACTTCCTCACCCGCGCCGGCTCGGGCGACATCCACATGCTGCCGGCCATCGAACGGCTCGACGGCCACACCGTGCACCTGGCCGACGGCTCGTCGGTCGAGGCCGACGTGATCGTGTGCGCGACCGGCTACGACATGCGCTTCCCGTTCTTCGACGACGACCTCGACCTGCACCCGGACAGCGACCACCGCTACCCGCTGTTCAAGCGGATGATCAAGCCGGGCGTCGACCACCTCTTCTTCATGGGGCTCGCCCAGTCCTCCCCGACGATCGTCAACCTGGCCGAGCAGCAGTCCAAGCTGCTCGCGCGGCTGCTGACCGGCACCTACGCGCTGCCGAGCGTCGAGGAGCAGGTGCGGATCATGGAGGCCGACGAGGCCGAGCACCTCGGGCAGTACTACGCCGCGCCGAGGCACACGATCCAGATCGACTTCGGGCGCTACGTGGTGGACCTGGTCGAGGAGATCGAGGCGGGGGAGCGGCGGGCGGCCGTGACCGTGGATGCCTAGCGCCTACGCCTCGCTGACCCGCGAGGAGCTCGCCGTCCTGGTGCCCGAGCTGCTGCTGTGCGGGCACCTGATCGACCGCGCCGGGATGGCGTGGTGCATCGCGGAGTGGGGCCGCGAGGAGATGACCCAGGTCGCGATCGAGGAATGGAGGGGCGCGAGCCCGATCTACACCCGGCGGATGCAGCACGCGCTCGGCTACGCCGGGGACGACGTCGTGACGATCTTCAAGGGCCTCCAGCTCGACATCGGGGCGCCCCCGCAGTTCATGGACTTCCGTTTCGCCGTCCACGACCGGTGGCGCGGGGAGTTCCGGCTCGCCCACTGCGGCGCGCTGATGGACGTGGAGCCGATGGGCGAGGACTACGTCCGTGGCATGTGCCACGACATCGAGGACCCGACGTTCGACGCCACCGCGGTGGCCACCCACCCGCGGGCCCGGATCCGTCCGGTCCACCGGCCTCCCCGCGTCCCCGCGGACCGGGCGCCGCACTGCGCGTGGACCGTCGTCATCGACGAGTCGCACCCCGAGGTGCACCCCTCGGAGGACTGCCTGGCCCTGTCCGCCTCGCACGCCGCGACGGTCGAGCTCGACCCGATCGACCCGGCGGACACGGGGCGGGCGGACTACGCCGGCCCCCTGCTCGACGACTTCGACTTCGCCGCGATGTCGCACAGCGCGCTGGTCCGGATGGCCGACGAGGTGGTGCTGCAGTGGCACCTGCTCGCGCTGTCCTACGTGCGGGCCCTGCGGCGGCGTGGTGGCGGCGGGACGGTGCGCCGGGTCGCGACGAAGCAGCTGGTGGGCATCGCCGGGCTCACGGCCGCGCGGCTGTGCCGAGCGCTCGACCTGCCCCCGGGCCCGGACGCTGCGCTCGAGCTGCTGCGGCTGCACCCGATGCTCAACCCCCGGGCCTACGTCGGCACCTCGGTCGCCCACGGCGAGCTCCGGGTCGACGCTCGCACCGCCCGGCGTGACGACGGGTGGCTCCGGCTGGTCGGCCCTCGCGCCACGCAACCGCTGCGCGCGGTCGTCCAGGCCGTCGACCCGACGTACGACGTGGACGTGGTCGGCTACGCGGGCCGCTGGACGGCGACCGTGACGACCGGCCACGACCCCCTCCCGGAGCCGGAGGAGGTCACGGTCACGCGGTTCAGCACCGGCGCCGACTTCGTCTTCGAGCCCCGCCGGTCCCTGCCGATCAGCCCGGTGTGAACACCCTTCGCTCCACCACGAGGCAGGCTCGTCCGGGCGGTAGCCTGGACCGATGAGCGCTGCGCCACCCGCGACCGACCCGCCCGTCCGCCGCCGACGACTCGGGCGCGAGGCGGTGCTCGCAGCCGCGGAGGAGCTCCTCGACCGTGAAGGCGTGCAGTCGCTCACGATGACCTCGCTGGCCGTGGAGTGCGGCACCAAGGTGTCCTCGCTCTACAACCACGTCGACGGCCTGGACGACCTCCGGGCCCAGCTGCAGCGCCGCGCGATCGTCTCGGTCGGCCGCGACGTTCGGTCCGCGGCCATGGGGCGCTCCGGCGCCGACGGCGTGCGCCACCTCGCGCAGGTCTACGTCGCCTGGGCGCGCAGGCACCCGCACCGCTACGAGCTGATGACCCGCGCACTGATCGACCCCGACGACTTCTACGTCGCGGCCACCGACGCCGCCGAGGCGATCGCGGTCATGGTGCGCACCCTCGGCGTCCCGGAGGAGGACGTCCTGCGGACCCAGCTGGCACTGTTCGCCTCGATCCACGGCTACGTCTGCGCGGAGGTCACCGGCTTCTTCCCGAGCGGCGACGGCCTGGTCGAGGGCGTCGTGGACCAGGTGGTGGAGGGCGCGATCGCCGCCGCCGAGCGGGTGGCGCAGCAGTGAGCGTCCTGCTGGTCGAGGACCGCGCGCGCGTCCGCACCCTCACGCTCAACCGGCCCGACGCGCTGAACGCCTTCGACAACGCCCTCTACGCCGCCACCACGGCTGCCGTCCACGAGGCGGCCGCCGACCCGTCGGTCGCGGTCGTCGTCGTGACCGGGGCCGGGCGGGCGTTCTGCGCCGGCACGGACCTGGTCGAGATGGCGCAGCTGGCCGACGGGTCGCTGGAGGGGTCGGGCTTCCCCGGGCTGGTCGACGCCCTCGCCGACTTCCCCAAGCCGCTGGTCTGTGCGGTCAACGGGCTCGGGCTCGGCATCGGCGCCACGATCCTCGGTTTCGCCGACCTGGCGCTCATGTCGTCCTCGGCCCGGCTGAAGTGCCCGTTCACCAGCCTCGGGGTCGCCCCCGAGGCGGCGTCCAGCCTCCTGCTCCCGCTGCTCGTCGGGCGCCAGAACGCTGCCTGGATGCTGCTCTCCGCGGAGTGGGTCGACGCCGAGGAGGCGCTGCGCACGGGCCTGGTCTGGCGCGTGTGCGCGCCGGAGTCGCTGATGGCGGAGACCCACCGTCACGCCGAGCTGCTGGCGTCCCGGCCGATCTCCTCGCTGGTCGCGGTGAAGCGGACGATGACGGAGCCCTGGCGCGACGCCGTACGCCGGGCACGCGACCGCGAGGACGCCGCCTTCGCCGAGCTGATGGGCGGCCCTGCCAACACCGAGGCGCTCACCGCGTTCCTCGAGCGCCGCGAGCCGGACTTCACGCACCTGCCGCCCGGCTGGTGAGCGGTCAGCCGGCCGGCCGGCGCAGGAGGGCGAGGTCCCGCCGGACGTAGCGCAGGTGCGCCCACTCCTCCTCGAGGACCACCCGGACGCAGTCCCCGACGGTCGGGTGCCAGCCGTCGCTGCCCCAGGGGTCGTCGCGCTCCTCCGCGAGCAGGTCCGGCGTCACGGTGGCCAGGAAGTCGGTCACCATCTGCTGTCGCTCGGCCCGCACCGCGAGGACCTCCTCGAAGGACGGCGGGTCGGTCCGGAAGACGGAGGTGTCGACACCCATCTCGGCGGCGCCGGTGAAGAGCTGGCCGATCTCGTGGAACGGCTGCTCCACGCCCAGGATCCCGCGGCGCAGCCAGGCGTCGGTCGCGAGCACGAGGTGACGCAGGGTCTGGGCCAGCGACCACTCGTCCTCGACGTGGGCGTCCACCAGGGTCCGCGGCGTCTCGGCCACCGTCGTCGCCCACGCCGCCTGCACCGCGACCCACCCCTCGCGCAGGCCCTCGGGCGTCTGCGCCTTCTGCAGCTCGCGCCCCGGGAACTGCCGGTTGAGCTCGGCGTCCACGAGCGGCACCACGTCGACCCCGTTGACGAACAGGCTGCCGAAGAACAGGTCGTGGCTGTCGATGTCGAGCCCGCCGACGTCGACACTGCGCATCGTCACGCCGCTGACGTCGGAGAACCGCAGGGACGCGCCCTTGAAGCTCGTCCTGATGAAGGTCGCACCCTCGAACTCGTCGGTGCCGGAGTAGGTCGTCATCCCCCCATCATCACTGCCGGAGGGCCGCGGTTGCTCAGCCCTGGGGATGAGTCGAGGTCCACCCGTGGCGACCGAGCGCCAGCCTGCAGGTCGATGTGGCGACGATGCCGCGACTCCTAGCGTTCGAGGACGACGCACCGAACCGGTGCGCCCATTCGACCCCGAGGAGCCAAGATGTCCACGCGCGTCTCTGCCGAGCCGAACCGCCACACCACGACGACCCGGCCGGGCCCGGCTCCGGTCGTGGTCCCCACCGACCGGCGGGTGCTCGTCGGGGCCGCCGTCCTGGCTGCCCTCTCGGTCGGGGGCGCGATCATCTCGGTCGCCGGAGGGCTCAGCGACACGGTGTGGGAGGCGATGGGTCCGAGCGGACGGCTCTCGATCCCGATCCCGATGATGCTTGCCCAGCTCGCCGTCGCCTGGACGGCCTCGGGCCGACGCCGGTGGCCGGCGCTCCTGGCGAGCGCACTGCTCGCCCTGGTCGAGCCGATCTGCATCATGTCCGGCTTCTACGACAGCGGGTACTCCGACCCCGACCGCTCGACCCTGGAGGTCGCCTACCAGCTGCTGTTCATCGGGGCGATCGGCGTCGTCGGCGTGCTCGCGGCGCTGCGGTTCGGCTCGCTGGTGCGCCGGCGCGGCTGACCACCCGGACCCGCGGGCTCAGGTCGCGGCGTGGTGCTCGACGAGGCCGAGGAGGCGTCTCTCGAGCCCGGACAGCTCCAGGCGGCGCAGCTCGCGCAGCGTGCGGATCGGTGGTGGATGGCTCGTGAGAGGGGGAGCAGGTGGTCGGCTCTCGTAGCGGTGGCCGGTGGGGGTCGTCGTTGTGACCACGTGGACCCCGCCACCCGCCGTGGTCGCCGACCAGCCGGGTGCGGTGGTGGCGTAGTTGCAGGCCTCGCAGAGCCCCTCGCCGTTGTCCCCGCTGGTCGGGCCCACGTCGGCAGCGTCGACGACGTGGTCGCCGTGGCGGATCGGAGCACCGCACCATGGGGTGCGGCACCAGCGGTCGCGGGCGACGAGCAGCTTGCGCAGGGATCCGCGGAAGAAGCGGCCCTTGGACTCGATCGCAGCGAGCTCGCCGGTCTCGGGGTGCTTGAACAGGCGCTGGACCCACACGTCGGCGTCCGCATCGGCGGCGAGAAGCAGCCGACGCGCGAGGCCGGCGGGGATCGGGCCGTAGCCCTCGACCTGCGCCGGCTCGGAGGCGTGGTCGCCCACGTTGAACATCGTCTGGTCGGACATCACCAGGTTGACCGTCGCCGGCACGACCTCGGCGTCGGCCTGACCGGTGAGGCGCTGGTAGAACAGGTCGGCCATCAGCTGGTCGAGCGATCGCTCGTCACCCTGCGCGCGCAGGGACTGTGCCTCCGTGCGCAGGGCCGCATAGGCGGCGACACCCTGTGCGACCGGGAGATGGCCGGTGAGGTTGGACATCGTGTCCGGTGCCGGCCGGACGGTGACCTTGCGGTCCTTCTCGGCGGTCGCGCACCGCTCCACGAAGCCGCGGGGGTCGAGCCGGTAGGCACGCTTCCTGACCTCGGTCTCGACGTCCTTGTCGCTCCAGCCCTCGATGAGCGGGGCGATCTCCTCGTCGATCCGGCGCCGGTCGTCCCGGGAGAGCCAGACGGTCTCCTTGACCGCGATGGCGGCGCGATGCTCGGTGGTCCTGCCCTCGGCGAGGACGGCGTAGGTGTGCGGCATCTCGGTGATCAGGACCTTGGCGAGCTGCACGAACGCCCGGGCCCGGAACGGCGACTCGCGCTTGGCCAGGGCGACCTGCGACGCGATGCCCAGCCCGACCTTCTCCTCGCGGAGGCCGGCCGCACGCTGGACCTTCTCCTGCGAGTCGGCGAACCGCCTGGTGATCGCGACCTGCGCGGCGGCGATCTTGGCCTTGGCCTCCTCGAGGACCCGCATCTGGTCGACCAGATCCTGGTCGGTCGCCGCGGGGTCGAGTCGCACGAGGGCGTCGGCACGAGCGCGCATGGTCGCCGTCGCCCGGCTCTCGGTCCTCGTCGTCATGGAGAAAGCCTCCCAGCGGCCGCCGACATTTAGTTTCAGTGATGGGTCCGTGGGCGGGCTTGGCCGCCGACCGGAACGCGCTGCGATTCCTGAGGACTGAGTGCTCGCCCGCGGACCCGTGTCTGGTCGGGTCGGTGTCCCTGTTCGGGAACTTGGAGCCGCGCGCAGCGCTGGACTCCTGCTTGCAGAATGTCTGGGCCGTGCCGTTTCGGTCAGTCACGATCCGTGATCGATCGGAACGAAGGGAAGACCCTCATGAGCAAGACGTTGGGCATCGACGTGGCGTGCCGCGCTGCCCACCAGGCCTCGCTGGCCGTTGACGGGAAGATCGTCTGGCGGGGCAGGAAGTTCTTCACCAGATCGGCCGAGCTCGAGAGGCTCTGGGCCGATCTGGACTTGAGCGACCCGGCCGGGCTGACGGTGGTGCTCGAGCCCACACGCAACGCCTGGATCGTGGTCGCCGACTGGTTCCGCCGACGGGGCGCGCGCGTGGTGATGGTGCCCACGACCCAGTCCGCTGACCTGCGCGCCTACTACTCCAAGCACGCCAAGAACGGCCGGATCGACTCGGCACTGCTGGCCCGGTTGCCGCTGCTGCACCCCGAGGGATTGCGCGAGTTCACCGGCGACGGCCCAGCCGACCCCCTGCGCCGGCTGGTCAAGCAACGGTCCTCGATCGTCAAGCGCCGCACCGCAGTGCTGCAACGCCTCGACGCCCAGCTCGAGCTGCTCGGGCCGGCTTGGTACGACGTGCTCGGCTCCAACTACGGCAAGGCCGCGCTCATGCTGCTGACCCGCTATGCCGACCCCAACGTCGTGATCCGGCTCGGCCACGCCCGGCTCGCCAGGTTCCTGGTCCGGCACTCCCGGGGCCTTTGGGCCGAGGACCACGCCGCCCGACTGCTCGCCGCAGCACGGGAGACCTTGCAGCTGTGGGGCCCCGAGGGGATGGACTTCGCCGAACTGGCCGCCGACATCGCGATCGAGGCAGCACAAGCACAAGTCCTCACCGAGCAGATCGACGACCTGGACGAGCGGATCGCGAACCTCTATGCCGAGGCCGATCCCGACGCATTCATCGCCTCCGCGCCCGGAGTCGGACCGGTGACCTCAGCGGTAATCGCCGGCCGGATCGGTGACCCGCACCGGTTCAGCTCTCTTGCCGCGATCCGCGCCTACTCAGGGTTGGTGCCCAAGGTCAGCCAGTCGGGCAACAGCAACCCGACCCTCGGCATCACCAAGGCCGGCGACCCGCTGCTGCGCGAGGCGCTGTTCGCGGCCGCGGACCAGGCGCGACGCACCGACCCCCAGCTGGCCGCGAAATACAAGCGGCTCATGGACACCGACCGGCACCACGACTCCGCGCTCTGTCACATCGCCACCATCCTGCTCACCCGGATCGCAACCTGCTGGCGCAACCAGGAGCACTACAAACTGCGCGACGTCGACGGCAGCGAGATCACCCCGACCCAGGGCCGCCAGATCGTCAAGGACCGCTACAAGGTCGACACCAAACACCGGCTCAACGCAGCCACCCGACGCATGCGCGCCCGGGACAAGCAGGCGACGGGCCGGGGGTCGCAGGAGTCGCAAGGCGCTCCAACCGCCCGGCCCGCCAAGACCAGCATAAGAACCCCCGAGGTGGCTTGACTCTCGTTAGGAACTCAATTCCGGATCGGTCAGTCGAGGCAGAACTCGTTGCCCTCGACGTCCTGCATGACGATGCAGGACTCGCTGAAGCCGTCGGCCCGCAGGAGCCGCACCCGGGTCGCCCCCAGCGCCACCAGCCGCTCGCACTCCGCCTCGAGCGCGGCGAGACGCTCCTCGCCGACGAGGCCGAGGCCCACCCGGACGTCGAGGTGGACGCGGTTCTTGACGGTCTTGCGCTCCGGGACGCGCTGGAAGAACAGCCGCGGCCCGAGCCCGTCGGGGTCCACGCAGGCGAACCTGGAGTCCTGGTGCTCCGGCGGCAGGGAGCGGCTGAACGCCTCCCAGTCGTCGAACCCGGGCGGTGGCGGTGGGACGACGTAGCCCAGCACCTCGCACCAGAAGCGCGCCACGCGCTCCGGCGACTCGCAGTCGAACGTGACCTGGACCTGCCGCACCGATGCCATGGGGGCACCGTAGGTGCCGGCGCCGACACCCGAGGGCGCGGCGGTCACTGCCTGGCGGCCGCCACCTGCAGCAGCGTCGTGCCCGAGCAGGTGTCGGAGGCCCGGATCGCCCAGGTGCCGGAGTAGCCGCCCCCGGTCCAGGTCGCCTCGGCGTCGTCGCGCTCGGCCTCGCCGTTCGTGGCGACGAAACCGGCGTCCTCGAGGTCGTGCTGCATGAAGGGCAGCACCTCCTCGAACTCCGCGCCGACCTGCGCGGTGACGGCCAGGCCGCCGCCGGGCACCTCCTCGGTCCCGGTCACGACGGTGCCCTCCGGGAACGGCCAGTCGGCGGGGAACGAGCCGTCGTCCGGGACGGAGGTGGGGTCCAGGGTCGCCAGGCACGACGGCGTCTCGGCGGCCTCGGTGGCCTCGGCGGAGCTGTCCGCCTCCGTGCCGCCGCAGCCGGCGACGAGCAGGAGGCCCAGGCCGGCCAGGCCGTGCGCCAGGCGCCGGGACGTGCCGGAGGCCCTCACCGGTCGTACCTCCGGAACAGCGTCCTCCCGCTCATCTGACGCACGATCGCGCCGTGGTCGACCAGGCCGTTGGCCGACACCTTGGTGCTGCCGACGCAGTGGCTGGCCTCGTCGAGCGCCGAGCCCACGCACCCGTCGGCGAAGCCGACCATGACGCGGCCGCTCTTGGTGAGGGTGATCCCGTTGAAGTCGAGCAGGTTGCGGCAGGGGTTGCTGCCACCGGAGTTCCAGATGCAGCCGCGCTGCACCGGGTTGCCGGCCGTGGCGTTGACCATCTTCCACGTGGCGCCGCGGTCGTAGGTCGTGGCCAGGTAGAGGTGCCAGGTGCCGCCGGTGTACCTCCTGCCGTCGGCCGACTTGCCGAACGACGCCGCCTGGGTCGAGCCCGGGGTGCGGGTGCCGAGGAAGGCCACGGTGGCGCGGTTGCCGTCGCCGGCCACCACCATCGCGAACTCGGTGTTGCGGATGCCGGCGAGGCTGCCGACGTTGAGGTTGCGCGCCCACGTCGCGCCGTGGTCGCGGGAGATCGCGACGCGCGCCTCGCCGGTGCCGTCGGCGTAGGCGACGTAGAGCGTGTTGTCGCGGCCGATCCCGACGTAGGGGTCGGACTGGCCGGCGATGCTGTGCGGGATCGTGCGCACCCGCCACGTCCGGCCGCCGTCCCGCGAGACCGCGACGCCCTGGCGGTTGCCGCACACCGCGTTGGGGACGTACGCCGTGCCGTCGGGCCCGACCTGGACGTGACCGTGGATGCCGGAGCACTCGGTGTTCCACAGCGCGACCGGCGCGCCGAAGGTGACGCCCCCGTCGTCGCTGCGGGAGCAGTACGCCCTGCCGAGCACCAGGGCGGCGCCCTGGCTGCAGTAGTAGACCGCGTGCGGGTAGCTGCCGGACATGCCCTTGGGATAGGGGCCGCCACCGATGGTCTGGTGGTCGAAGCCGTTGATGCCCGTGCCGCAACCCTCGGAGGGGTGGCCCGGCGTCGCGAAGTCGTCGTCGGAGTACGCCGTCGCCGAGCACGCGAGGTAGAGCTGGCTGACGATCGTGCGACCGGTCGTGTGGTCGGTCCAGCCGATCGGGTCGAGCGAGATCTTGTTGGACGGGTCGGTGACGTCGGTGTTGACCTTCTTCCACCGGGAGGTGCGCGCCTTGTCGTGGAAGGTGACGACGTACTCGTCGGTGTTCGCCGTGAAGAGGGTCTTGCCGGACTTCCAGCTGCTGCCGATGCTCGGCTCACCCGCGCTGTCCGCCACGCCCGCCGGCGCGCTGAACTGGTGGTACGTCGGCGCCTTGGCCCTCGACTCGGCGACCGACCGCGGCTTGATCGTGTAGGCCGTGGCCCGACCGGTGTAGGCCGTGCCGGTCGGCGGGTTCTGGAAGGCGCACACCAGCACGTTGTAGGTGCCGGGGACCCGGGAGGTGACGTTGATGCCCTCGAGGTTCTGCGAGCCGTCCGCGGCGGCGACCAGCTTGCCGTCGGGCCCGAAGAGGTACATGGCCAGGTCGTTGGTGGTGTTGCCGCCGGCGTCGTCGGTCCACCGCACGGAGAAGCGCACGAGCGTCTCGTAGGACCTGGGGAGCCTCGGGAACGACACCCGGACCCGGTGCTGGCTGTTGAGCAGCGGGTGGCTGGGGTCGCAGGCACCCGTCGGGTCGTCGACGCCGAGCTGTCCCCACACCAGGCCCGAGTTGCCGTTGTTGAACGGCGCGGTGCCGTGCCAGGTGGTGGTGCTGCTGCCCGGGGAGGCCGGGACGGTCAGGTCCGAGGCGGCGATCGCCGGGGTGGACGAGCCGAGCGCGACCAGGGCGGCCGAGGCCACGGCCGTCGCCGCACCTCCTGCGAGCAGACGACGGTGGAGCTGGCGCATGCGAGGTCCTTCTGAGCAGGTGTGACGGCGTCACGGGACAGCGGTCCAACGAGTCGCACCCGCGTCGGTTACCCGTTCCCCTGCAGGTGGGTCTCGACAAGCCGGTCCCGACCGTCCTAGATTGGACAGGTGTCCAGTCATGCGTCCACCGCGCCGTCGGTGGTCTTCGACCCCTACGACCACCGGCTGCAGGACGACCCCTACCCCGTCTACGCCAGGCTGCGCGGCGAGGACCCGTTCCACCACGAGGTCGAGCACGACTTCTGGGTCCTCTCCCGGCACGCGGACGTGCACGCGGCGCTGCGCTCCGACGCGGCGTACAGCAACCGGATGGGGGTCTCCCTCGACGCCAGCGCCTGGAACGAGCACGCGCACACGGTGATGTCCTTCCTCGCGATGGACCCCCCGCGCCAGACCCGGCTGCGCCGCCTGGTCTCGAAGGGCTTCACGCCGCGTCGCGTGGCTGCGCTCGAGCCGCAGATCCAGCGGATCACCGACCACCACCTCGACCGGCTCCTCGAGGGCCGCCGGCCCGGTGAGGCCGTCGAGCTGGACTGGGTCGGCGACCTCGCAGGGCGCGTGCCGATGGACGTGATCTCGGAGATGCTCGGGGTGCCGGAGCCCGACCGCGACGAGGTGCGCCGACTGGCCGACCTCCTCGTGATGCGCGAGGACGGCCTGCGGGACGTGCCGGCGGCCGGGATCGAGGCGTCGCTGGAGCTGTTCGAGTACTACCGCGCCCACGTCGCGCGCCGGCGGGCGGACCCGACCGACGACCTGCCCAGCGCGCTGCTCGCGGTGCAGGACGGCGGCGACCGGATGAGCGAGGGCGAGGTGGTCGCGTTCCTGTTCCTCATGGTGGTCGCGGGCAACGAGACCACGACCAAGCTGCTCGGCAACGCGATCTACCACCTCACCCGCGACCCGGTGCAGCGCGACCGGGTCCTCGCCGACGCCACGACGGTGCCGCGATGGATCGAGGAGACGCTGCGCTTCGACACCTCCACCCAGCTGCTCGCACGGCTGCTGGTGGAGGACCTCACGCTGCACGGGCGTACGGCGCCCGCGGGCTCGCAGGTCCTCCTCGCGCTCGGCTCCGCGAACCACGACGAGGAGGTGTTCACCGACCCGGAGCGCTTCGACCTCGACCGGCCGGCCGAGCAGCTCGGACAGGTCCTGAGCTTCGGGGGAGGGCGCCACTTCTGCCTCGGCGCCAACCTGGCGCGGCTCGAGGCGCGCGTCGTGCTCGACAGCCTGCTGCGTCGGGTCTCCGCCGTCGAGGTCGACCACGACCGGTGCGTGCGGTTCTACTCCGCGAACGTGCGCGGCTTCGAGCACGTCCCCGCCCGACTGGTGGTGCGCTGATGGTCGCGCCTCCCCACCGGGTGCCGCACCCGGACCGCCGCCCCGCGGTGGTCACCGGCGCCTCCTCCGGGATCGGCGAGGCGACCGCGACCGCGTTGGCCGCGGCCGGCTTCCCCGTCGCGCTGGGTGCCCGCCGGGCGGACCGGTGCGAGGAGGTCGCCGCCAGGATCCGCGAGACCGGCGGGGAGGCCTTCGCCCACCGCCTCGACGTCGCCGATCCGCTGTCGGTCGAGGAGTTCGCCGAGGCGGCGACGAAGGAGCTCGGCGACGTCGAGGTCGTGGTGAGCAACGCCGCGGTGCTCGTGCCGGGCCGGACCGACCAGGTGGAGACCGAGACGTTCCAGCGTGAGCTCGACGTCAACCTGGTCGGCGTGCACCGGCTGGTGCGGGCCTTCGTGCCGGGCATGGTCGAGCGCCGGCGCGGCGACCTGGTCGTGGTCTCCTCCGACGTGGCCAACCGCGCCCGGCCCTGGATGTCGGCCTACACCGCCTCCAAGTGGGGCCTGGAGGGCATGGCCCACGCGATGCAGATGGAGCTCGAGGGCACCGGCGTCCGGGTCTCGATCGTGCGTCCGGGGCCGACCAGGAGCGAGATGGGCAGCGACTGGGAGGGTCCCGCTGCCGAGACCGTCATCACCAAGTGGGTCGAGCACGGCCTCGCCCGCCATCCCCTGCTGCTGCGGGCCTCGGCGATCGCCGACGCGATCACCACGGTCGTCACCGCTCCGCGCGGGGTGCACGTCAACGTGGTCGAGGTGACGCCCGAGGCGCCGCTGGAGGAGGCATGATCCCCGAGGTCTCGCGGCGGCACCCGGACGACCCCTACGGCTGCCTGCAGGAGCTGCGCGAGGACCCGATCGGGCTCTTCGACCGGGTGCGCGCCGAGTGCGGCGACGTGGGCCGGTTCCGGCTCGCCGACCGCGACGTCGTGCTGGTCAGCGGGGCGGCGGCCAACGAGGTCTTCTTCCGCGCGCCCGACGAGGTCCTCGACCAGGCCGAGGCCTACCCGTTCATGACCCCGATCTTCGGCAAGGGCGTCGTCTTCGACACCACGCCCGAGAAGCGGCGCGAGGCGCTCAAGAACCAGGCCCTGCGCGGCGACATGATGCGCGGTCACGCCTCGACCATCGAGGCCGAGATCGACCGCATGGTGGCGGACTGGGGCGACGAGGGCGAGATCGACCTGCTCGACTGGTTCGCCGAGCTGACCATCTACACCACGTCGTCCTGCCTGATCGGCAAGCGGTTCCGCGAGGAGCTCGACGCGCGCTTCGCGCACCTCTACCACGACCTCGAGCGAGGGACCGACGCGTGGGCCTACGTCGACCCGTACAAGGACATCGAGTCGTTCCGCCGCCGTGACCGGGCGCGCGAGGCCCTGGTCGAGCTGGTGCGGGGGATCATGCGGCGCCGCGAGGAGGCCGGCCCGGTCGCCCGCGAGGACCGCGACCTGCTCGACGTCCTGATGTCGCTGAGGAACGAGGACGGCACCGCCCACTTCTCGCCGGACGAGGTCACCGGGATGTTCATCTCGATGATGTTCGCCGGGCACCACACCAGCTCCGGCACGGCCGCGTGGGAGCTGATCGAGCTGCTGCGCCACCCCGAGGTGATGCGGGACGTCGTGGCGGAGCTCGACGACCTCTACGCCGACGGGTCGGAGGTCTCCTTCCAGGCGCTGCGGTCCATCCCGAGGCTCGAGGCCTCCCTGAAGGAGACGCTGCGGCTGCACCCACCGCTGGTGATCCTGCTGCGCGTGGCCAAGGAGCCGGTCCGGTTCGGGGACCACGAGGTCCCGGCGGGCGCGATGGTCGCGGCGAGCCCGCGGGTCTCCAACCGGATCGCCGAGGACTTCCCCGACCCCGACCGGTTCGACCCGGCACGCTACCTCGACCCGCGCCAGGAGGACCTGGCCAACCGGTGGACCTGGATCCCGTTCGGTGCCGGCCGCCACCGCTGCGTGGGCAACGCCTTCGCGATGATGCAGCTCAAGGCGATCTTCTCGGTGATCCTGCGCGACTACGAGTTCGAGCCCGCCCAGCCGCTGGACTCCTACCGCGACGACACCTCCAAGATGGTCGTCCAGCTCGCCCAGCCGTGTCGCGTGCGCTACCGCCGGAGGACCCGATGAGCTGGCGGGTCGCAGCCGACCTCGACCTGTGCCAGGGCCACCAGATGTGCCAGGGCGAGGCGCCCGACGTCTTCGGGTTCGACGCCGGCGCCGACCGCGTGGTCGTGCTCCAGGAACGCCCCGACGACCCCCTGCGCCGCTCCGTCCAGGACGCGGTGACCTACTGCCCCGCCATGGCCCTGCGGATCGAGGAGGACGGCTGATGGACCTGACCCGCGACGAGATCGAGGAGTTCTGGGACACCTGGCTGCGCGCCAACCGCGAGGGGGAGTCCCGCGGGGACTGGCGCCTCCTCGCCGAGTGGTACGCCGAGGACGCGACCTACGGCTGGATGTACTCCCCGGACGAGCACTTCATGGCCGTCGGCCGCGACCAGATCCGGGACTGGGCGATCGGCATCGAGATGGACGGCCTCGACGGGTGGCACTACGACTACCAGGCCACCGTGATCGACGAGCGCAACGCGATGGTGGTCGGCTTCTGGAAGCAGCGCTCCGGCATCCTCGACGACGAGACCGGCAAGGAGCTCGAGATCGTCGGGATCGGCGGCTCGTGGTTCGGCGTCGAGCGGCAGACCTCCGGCCCCGACGAGGGGCGGCTCAAGTTCGCCTGGCAACGCGACTGGTTCGACCTGCCGTCGACGGCGCACACGTTCCTGCGGATCGTCGAGTCCGGCAAGGCGCCCGAGACGCTGCTGAAGCGGATGTCCGTGACCGGGCTCGGCGTCCCGGGGCACTACCGCCTCGACGACCTGCCGTCGCCGGTCTGGCCGCCGCCGGTGGAAGCGGGCCACCACGTGAGGGAGGTCCGGTGAGCGCGTGGAAGCCTCCGCAGCTGCTGATCGACGGCGAGCTGACCGCGGCGAGCGACGGGTCGACGTACCCGATCCTCAACCCCGCAACGGGTCTGGAGATCGGGCAGGCCCCGGACGCGACGGCGGCGGACGTGGACGCAGCGATCGGAGCGGCGCGCCGGACCTTCGACGAGACCGGCTGGTCGACCGACCTCGCCTTCCGCGTGCACTGCCTGCGCCAGCTGCACCAGGCGCTCGTGGACCACGGTGAGTCGATGCGGGCGCTGACGACCGCCGAGGCCGGAGCGCCGGCGTTCCTCACCGCCGGCCCGCAGTACGACGTCCCGGTCGAGTCGCTGCGCTGGTTCGCCGACCTGGCGGAGTCCTACGCGTGGGAGACCGACCTCGGCGTGGCCAGCCCGATGGGGATCCGCACGCGGCGGACGGTCCGGCGCGAGGCCGTCGGGGTGGTCGCGGCGATCACCCCGTGGAACTTCCCCAACCAGATCAACCTCGCCAAGGTCGGGCCCGCGCTCGCCGCGGGCAACACCGTCGTGCTGAAGCCCGCGCCGGACACCCCGTGGGTGGCGTGCGAGCTCGGCCGGATCGCCAACGAGCACACGGACCTGCCGCCCGGGGTGCTCAACGTGGTGACACCGAGCGACAACACGGTCGCCGCCGTGCTGACCACCGACCGGCGGGTCGACCTGGTCTCGTTCACCGGGTCGACGAGCACGGGACGCGCGGTCATGGCCGCCGCCGCGCCGACCCTGAAGAGGGTCTTCCTCGAGCTGGGCGGCAAGTCCGCGGCGATCGTGCTCGACGACGCCGACCTCGCCGCCGCGGTGGGCACCGCCGCCTTCTCGGTCTGCGTGCACGCCGGCCAGGGCTGCGCGCTGACGACCCGGCTGCTGGTCCCGCGGGAGCGCTACGACGAGGCCGTGCAGGTCGCGGCGGCGACGATGGAGTCGATCGGCACGGGCGACCCGACCGACCCGGGCACGATCTGCGGGCCGGTGATCTCCCGGGCCCAGCGCGACCGGATCGCGTCGTACCTGGCCCTGGCCCTGGCCGAGGGCGGCACCTTCGCCACCGGCGGCGGGATCGACACCGACCGCGAGGGGGGCTGGTGGGTCCGCCCGACCGTCGTCAGCGGCCTGACCAACCAGTCGCGGGTCGCGCGGGAGGAGATCTTCGGCCCGGTGCTCGTCGTGCTGCCGCACGACGGCGACGACGACGCGGTCCGCATCGCCAACGACTCCGACTTCGGGCTCTCCGGGTCGGTCGACTCCGGCGACGCCGAGCGGGCCCGGGCGGTCGCGGCCCGCGTCCGCACCGGCACGATCGCCGTCAACGGAGGCGTGTGGTTCGCCGCCGACGCCCCGTTCGGCGGCTACAAGCAGTCCGGCCTCGGCCGGGAGATGGGCGTGGCCGGGTTCGAGGAGTACCTCGAGACCAAGCTCGTCGCGGAAGGAGCGTCATGAGGTTCCAGGACAAGGTGGCGGTCGTGACCGGCGCGGCGCAGGGGATCGGGGAGGCCTACGCCCGGGCGCTGGCGGCCGAGGGGGCCGCGGTCGTGGTCGCCGACCTGAACCAGGACCTCGGTGAGCAGGTGGCCAAGCAGGTCGAGGCCGACGGCGGCCGGGCGATCTTCGTCCCCGTCGACGTCTCGGACCCCGCGTCGGCGCAGGCGATGGCCGACCGCGCGGTCAAGGAGCTCGGCGGCGTCGACCTGCTGGTCAACAACGCCGCGATCTACGGCGACATGGCCTTCGACCTGCTCGTGACGGTCGACTGGGACTACTACAAGAGGTTCATGGCGGTGAACCTCGACGGCGCCCTCGTGGTGACCCGTGCGGTCCACCCGCTGATGCAGCAGCGCGGCGGCGGGGCGATCGTCAACCAGAGCTCGACCGCGGCCTGGCTCTACTCCGGCTTCTACGGGCTCGCCAAGGCCGCCACCAACAGCCTCACCCAGCAGCTCGCGCACGAGCTCGGCGGCATGGGCATCCGCGTCAACGCGATCGCGCCCGGACCGACGGACACCCCCGCGACGCGCAAGCAGGCCGGCGACGCCGCGCACGACATCGTCAAGCGACAGCTGGCGATCAAGCGGATGGGGCAGCCCGAGGACATGGTCGGGGCGTGCCTGTTCCTGCTGTCGGACGAGGCGTCGTGGGTGACCGGTCAGGTGCTCAACGTCGACGGCGGGCAGGTGTTCCGGTGAACGAGACGCCCGAAGAGACGCGACGCCGCGCCATCGCGCGCATGGAAGAGGTCTACTCCATGCCGTTCGGTGACGGCGAGGGGGAGTTCTGGCGCTACACCGCCGACCACCTCTTCGGCGACGTGTGGTCGCGCCCGGGACTCACCGACCGCGACCGGCGGCTGATGCTGATCGGCATCCTCACCGCCACCGCCGGGCAGGACGTGCTGTCGATCCAGGTGCCGGCAGCGCTGCAGTCCGGCGACCTCGACGGCGAGACCCTGCGCGAGATCGTGGTGTTCCTCGCCCACTACGCAGGCTGGCCCGCTGCGGCACGGCTCAACTCGATCGTCGAGACCGAGATCGCCAAGGCGGACAAGGGCAGACGCCGTGAGTGACCTGCGTGCGGGCGTCGTCGGGCTCGGCATGATCGGCGGAGGGGTGGCGGTCAGCCTGGCCCGCAGCGGGCGCCCGGCCGCCGCCGTCTTCGACGTACGCCCTCAGGCGGCGGACGGCCTCGAGGGCGTGCCGGCGTGCGCGGCGTCCCCGGCCGATGTGGCAGCCGCGTGCGACGTCGTGCTGGTCGCGGTCGTCGACGCCGACCAGGCTCGGGAGGTGCTCACCGGTGACGACGGCCTGCTCGTGGCGTCCCACGCGGGGCAGACGGTCGTGCTCCTGTCCACGGTGGGTCTCTCGGCCGTGCGCGAGCTCGCCGCGCTCTGCGCCGAGCGTGCCGTGGTGCTGCTCGACGCCGGCGTCACCAACGGCCCGGAGGCGGCCACCAACGGGCTCGTCACGATGGTCGGCGGTCCGCAGGAAGCGGTCGCCGAGGCCATGCCCGTGCTGGAGGCGTTCTCGAAGGCGGTCGTGCACTGCGGCCCGCTGGGCGCGGGCATGACGACCAAGCTGGCCCGCAACGCGATCACCTACTCGACGTGGGCGGCCGTGCGCGAGGCGACCTCCCTCGCGGCGGCCGGCGGGGTGAGACCTGCGACCCTGTTGCACGTGCTGGAGAAGGCCGACGCCACCGTGTCCCCGCTGCTGCACCTGCAGCTCAAGGCGGCCGACTACACCATCGCCGAGGACCAGCAGGCGTGGGCGTCCGGCCTGGCCGACAAGGACCTCGCGGCCGCGCAGGAGCTGGCCGGCGAGCTGGGCCTGGCGCTGCCGATCGTCGACCAGGTGCGGCCGCGGATGCCCGAGGTGTATGCGGGGAGGCTCGATGGTCCCGACTGAGCTCGACCACCCCCGGCGCAGCCTCAACGCGCGACAGCAGGAGACGCTCGAGAGGCTGTTCGTGGCGGCCGCGCAGGTGCTCGAGGAGGTCGGGCACGAGCAGCTGACCATCCGTATGGTCGCCGCGCGCGCGGGACTCTCGCCCGCGACGGCCTACACCTATGTCGCCTCCAAGGACCACCTCTACGCCGAGATGTTCTGGCGCATGCTGGTCGACGCGCCCGAGCCTCGGCTGACCGGCCGGTCGGCGACCGCGCGCATGCAGCAGACCGCCGCCTACCTGGCCGGCCTGGTCACCGGCTCGCCCGCCCTGGCCGCCGCGGTCACCCGCAGCCTGCTGGGGACCGACCCCGAGGTCGAGCGGCTCCGCGTGGCGATCGGGACCCACTGGGTGGAGCTCTTCAAGGTCGCGATCGGCGAGGACGCCTCGCCCGACCTGCTGATGACGCTGGCGTTCGCGTTCAGCGGCGCTCTCCTGCAGTCGGGCATGGGCCTGCTGCCCCACGACCAGCTCGCCGACCAGCTCGTGGCAGCGGTCGGCGTGATCATGGGAGGCGCCGCCCCGCGGTCCTAGGGTCGCGGGTCGGGCGGAGCGGCACGGCGCGCCGTCCGGACGAGCAGGAGACCCGCGAGCACCGCGCCCACGGTGCCGAGCGCCTCGTCGCCGAGGGTGTCGGTGTAGGCGGTGTCGAGCTCGGTGCCGAAGCGGATGAAGGTGGCGTACTCCGCGAGCTCCCACCCGATCGCGAGCAGCGCACCGATCCCGGTGACCAGCAGGACCAGCAGCCAGTCCGGGCGCACGCGAGGCGATCGCAGAAGCAGCAGGCCGATGCCGCCGCACAGGAACGCCCAGTTGACGAAGTGGTTGGCGTCGTCCCACCAGGAGACGGTGTCGTAGAGGTCGAGTGAGTTTCCGGTGACATCGACAAGGAACGGGACCCCGATCAGGGTGAAGCCCAACCAGGGCAGGGGCTCCTCGTCCCCGCACCGCCGGGCGACCAGCCACCAGGCGAGGACGGGAACCGTCATCAGCAGCGGGTAGGCGACCAGCCGCGACCCGAACGCCTTGCCCTCGAGCTGCGGCAGGTCCGGGAGGAGCGTCGCGACCAGGAGCTGCACGGTGGTCAGGGCATCGACACCACACGATCGCGGTGGCCGAGCCCGCCGGCCGGGTGCAGGAGCATCATGGGGTCGTGCAGCACGTGGGGACGGACGCGTTCGCCGGCGCCGGGACCGACGTCGGCTGGCTCGTGGTGCGCGAGGGCCGCGACCTCACCCTCGTCGACACCGGCTGGCCCGGCGACGTGGCGGCGCTGGAGAGTGGCCTGGCGGCGATCGGCCACCACCCGCGCGACGTCCGGGCGGTCCTGCTGACCCACGCCCACGTCGACCACACGGGTGCGCTGAACCACCTGCACGACACCTACGGCGTCCCGGTCCTCATGCATCCCGACGAGGTGCCGCTGGCGCGCGGGGAGCGGCGGGAGCGGGCCGGTCCGCTCGACGTGCTCGTCCGCGCCTGGCGTCCCTCGGTGGCCGCGTGGGCGACCCGGATCATGCGCGCCGGAGCCCTGTCGCACCCGCACGTGGACCACGCCGAGGCGTGGCCCGGACCGTCCCCGCTCGACCTCCCGGGCGGGCCCGTGCCGGTGCCGTGCCCCGGGCACACCAGCGGCCACACGGCGTACCTCTTCCCCGGCGCCGGGGTGGTCGCCACGGGCGACGCGCTGGTGACCGCGCACCCGGTCAGCCGGGTCCACGGGCCGCAGCGGCTGCCGGACTTCTTCTCCCACGCGCCCGAGGCCGCGCGGGCGTCGCTGGACGTGCTGTCCGGCCTCGACGCGGACACGATCGTCCCGGGCCACGGACCGGTGTGGCGCGGGCGCATCGCCGACGCGGTCGCGCAGGCGCAGGGCTGAGTCGGCCGGGCAGCAACGACGCGGTCGACGACCCGAGTCGTGCCGCGCCCTCGCGCCCGGACCGCCGTAGCGTGGCACGGGTGAGCACCCCCGACCTCGCCCGGGCCCGCACCTTCGTCCTCACCCACGGCCGCCTGCTCGACCGGCTGCGGCTGCTGCACCTGGCGGGGGAGGCCGACGCCGAGCAGGTGGCCGGGGCGATGGACGCCTACCGCAACCCCGACGGAGGCTATGGTCACGCGCTCGAGCCCGACATCCGCTCCCCGCACAGCGAGACCACCTCGACGCTCGCCGCGCTGCAGCTGCTCGACGAGCTCGGGCTGCACGGCGTCCCGCAGGCGCGCGCCGCCCTGGAGTGGGTCGGCGCCGTCGTCACCGCCGACGGTGGGGTGCCGTTCATGCTCGCCCGGAGCGAGGGCTGGCCGTGCGCACCGTGGATGGCGGCCGGTCACGAGGGCTGCCACCTGACGTTCGGCTACGTGGCGCAGGCGGCCCGGCACGGCGTCACACCGCCCTGGCTCGGCCGCGCGCAGGCCTGGTGCGACGACCGGCTGGACGACCCGGCCGGGCTCAGCGGCTACGAGCTGAAGTACGCCCTCATGCTGCTCGACGCCTGCTCCGACGACCCGCTGTGCGAGGAGCGACTGGCCGCGCTGCGACGGCACGTCGGCCCCGACGGCAGGGTCCCGGTGGCGGGCGGCACCGACGACGAGGTGCTGCGCCCGCTGGTGCTCTCGCCCTCCCCGGACGGTGCCAGCCGTGCGCTGTTCGAGCAGGAGCACGTCGACGCCGACCTGCGTGCGCTCGCCGGCGGGCAGGCCGAGGACGGGGGATGGACCTTCGACTGGGCGGCGTGGTGTCCGGCCCAGGAGAACGAGTGGCGCGGCGCCCTCACCGTCGACGCGATCGCGACGCTCCAGCGCCACGGCCGCTGAGCGGCGCGCCACCGTGGGGGGTGGGTGCCGCCGGGTCAGCCGCGTCCCAGCCGGGTCGCCAACCGGCGCAGGCTGCTCGCGAGCGCGGCCTCGTGGACGGCGTGGTCGATGCCCGACGGCACGTCGGTCGCCATCACCTCGACCCGGGCACCCTCGGTGGCGGGCAGCACCGACCAGGTCGTCGTCATCGTGCCGGCGGAGGACGGGTCGGGGGAGACGAGGTCGACCTCCTGCACGACGCGGCCGGGCTCGACCGTCACGGACCGCGCCCGCATGCCCTGCGGCGGCCCGACCTCGACCAGCGCGTCCGGGTCGGCCAGTGCCGCGGCGACCCGCTCGGGCGGGACGGGCACGACGAGGGAGGCCGCGTCCGCGGGGCGGTCCGGGGCCAGCGCGACCGCCAGGGACGGCGCGGCCGGCAGCCGGGGGACCAAGGTGGCCTGGACGGCGTGGTAGACGTCCGGCTTGCCGTCCCAGGTCGAGGAGGCGGGCCGCAGGGACGGGTCGAGCTCGTGCCACCACGAGCCGCCCTCGGGGTCGACGAAGGCCGAGCGGACGTGCGCCCACCAGGCGGCGTGGAGGTCGGCGTACTCCTGCCGGCCCGTGGCCCGCCACAGCGCCGCCGCGGCGGCGATCGCCTCGGCCGCGACCCAGTGCATCCGCTGGCGTACGACGGGCCGCCCGTCCCAGTCGACCGTGTAGACGAAGCCGGGGGTGCCGTCCGCGGACCACCCGTCGCGCACCGCGGAGTCGAACAGCGCGGTGGCCGGGGCGAGCAGGTCCGCGCCAGTCGTGGCACCGAGCTGGACGAGCAGCCGGGCCCACTCCAACCAGTGGCCGACGGTGCCGCCGTAGGGCCGGAAAGGATGTGCCGGTTCGCCCAGGTGGTAGTCCAGCAAGGGCTCCCAGGACGGCGAGAAGTGCTCGGGCAGCCGCCACTGGTGCGCGGCGGCGATCCCGACGACCCGGGAGGCGATCGCCGAGGCCCGCTCCAGCGGGGCGGGCGAGCCCGTGACGTCATGGGCGGCCAGGAGGGCCTCGACGCCGTGCATGGCCGAGTTGAGCCCGCGGTAGGGGTCGAGCTCGGTGAACGACTCGTCCCACTCCTCGACGAGCATGCGCTCCTCGGGGTCCCAGAACCGGTCGAGCACCGCCAGCGCCTCGTCGAGCAGCGCCCGGGCGCCGGGCCGACCGGCCGCCGTCGCGGACGAGGCGGCCAGCACGACGAACGCGTGGCCGTAGGCCTCCTTGCCGCGTGCGACCGGGCCGTCCGGGTCCACCGCGGACCACCAGCCGCCGTGCGACTCGTCTCGCAGCGGGCCCCACAGGGCCTCGAGCCCGTGGTCGACGAGCCCGGCCGCGTCCGGCGAGCCGCGCAGCGAGGCCAGGGAGAAGACGTGGGTCATCCGGCAGGCCACCCAGAGCGGGGACGGGTGCGAGCCGTCGGGCCGACCCGCGGAGTCCAGCCACGCGAAGCCTCCGGGGACCCGTGAGGCCCGCGCGAAGGCGAGCAGCCGGGCGTACTCGTCCTCGAGCCAGGCCGCGTCGGGCCCGCCCGGGGGAGGAGGGAGGAGCCGGGTCAGGACTCGAGGCGCAGCGCCGAGACCGGGCAGGCGTCGACCGCCGCCTGGACGTAGCTGCGCTCGGACTCCTCGGGGGACTCGTCGAGCACCTTGACGAAGCCGTCGTCGCCGACCTCGAAGTAGTCGTCGGCCGTGGCCTCGCACATGCCGATGCCCTCGCACACGCTGTGGTCCGCGTGGATCTTCATCTCGCCTCCAGGGTGGTGGGTGCTCGCGGTCTCCCCGACTGTGGCAGATGACGACCCGGCGCACAGCACGTCTCAGTGCGACAGCCGCCCCGGGAGCGGGGTCACGCCGGCTGGCGCGGCTCCATCCCGGCTGCGGTGTAGATCGCGTCGATCGCGCGCATCTGCGCGACGGCGTCCGCGCCGTCGGTCGGCACGGGCGTGCCCTCCCGGACCGCGCCCACGAACGCCGCCAGCTGGGCGTCGTACGTCGTCGGCGTGCGCGGGAAGCTCTTCGCGCGCGTCCCGCGCGGGGAGACCACCTCGAGCCGGTTGTGCACCGTGGGCTGCACGAAGCCGTCGACGCGGATCGTGCCGTGGGTGCCGACGAGCAACGCCCCCGAGCCCCGTCCACGCCGCGACAGCATCGCCGAGGACAGCCGCCCCTCGACGGTGCCGCGGTGGAAGGGCCCGTCCCCGAACCGCAGGTGGGCCCGGATGGTCTGGTCGACGCCCGGGGTGCGCTCGATCGCCTCGGCGGACACCACCTCCGGCTCCCCGGCGACCGTGCGCAGCAGGTGCAGCGGGTAGGTGCCGATGTCCATCAGCGACCCTCCCGCCAGCGCCAGCTGCCAGCGGATGTCCGAGGGCCGGTTGATGCGTGCGCGGAACCACGCCTCGACCGACCGCAGCTCACCGATCTCACGGCGCTGCAGCAGCTCGACCACCCGCTCCACGAGCGGGTGGTAGCGGTAGTGGAAGGCCTCCATCACCTGCAGGCCGGTGCGCTCGGCGACCGCGACGACGGACGCGGCCTCGTCCCCGTTGGCGGTGAACGGCTTCTCGCACAGGACGTGCTTGCCGGCCTCCAGCGCCGCAACCGTCCACCGGCCGTGCAGCGCCATGGGCAGCGGGTTGTAGACGGCGTCGAGCCCCTCGTCGGCCACCAGCGCCGCGTAGTCGGGCAGCACCCGCGGGATGCGGTGCTCCTCGGCGTAGGCGCGGGCGGTCGCCTCGTCGCGGGCGGCCACCGCGACCACCTCGACGTCGGGGTGCAGCCTGGCCGGGAGGATCAGGGCCTTCGGGGCGATCTTGGCGGCGCCCAGGACGCCGACGCGGAGGGGAGAGGTCACGTCCCGACGCTAGCCCGTCCGGACCCACACGAGCGCCCCGCCTGCTGCGTGAGTGGGCGGGGCGCTCGCGGGTGGACGACTCCACCGTGCCCACCGGGGCGGGTCACATCCTCACCCCTAGGGAGTCAATTCCTAGCCTCCCTCCCACCCCGAGGGACCTCGGCGTGCCGGTCCTACGCTGACCCGCATGACGCCCCGCAGCTTCGCCGAGGTCTCCGCCGTCACCCGCACCTCGGACCGCTCGTTCACCGCCGCCGTCGACCCGGAGTGGTCGATCCTCGGCAAGCCGAACGGTGGCTACCTCGTGGGGCTGATGGCCCGCGCCGCGGCCGAGGTCAGCACCCACGACCACGTCATCGCCGCCAGCAGCCACTTCCTCGCCTCGCCCGACCCGGGACCGGTCGAGATCGACGTCGAGCCGCTGCGCGAGGGCCGCTCGACCGGGCAGAGCCGGGTCCGCCTGCGGCGCGGCGAGCAGGTGTGCGTCGAGGCGCTGATGACGATCGGTCCGCTCGACCCCGAGGCGAAGGACCGGTGGGCCGGTGGCGTGCCCGAGCCGGGCTCGACGCCGTACGACGAGGGCCTGCGGCTGCGGCCCACCGAGTTCCCCGTCGCGCTCATGGACCAGGTCGACCTGCGCATCGACCCCGGGACGGCCGGCTTCATGCGCGGCGAGCCGAGTGACCGCGGTGAGCTGCGCGGCTGGCTGGCGCTGCCGGGCGGCGAGGACTTCGACACCGTCTCCCTGCACTTCGCGCTCGACTCGTTCCCGCCGGCCACCTTCGACGTGCAGATGGCGGGGTGGGTGCCGACCCTCGAGCTCACGACGTACGTCCGGGGCGTCCCGGCGCCGGGTCCCCTCCGGGTCCTGCAGCAGGCGCGGCTGGTGCGCGACGGCCGCCTGGACGAGGCGTGCTTCGTCTGGGACAGCGCCGGGCGGCTCGTGGGCCAGGCCACGCAGCTCGCGATGATCCGGATCTGACCGGGCCGGGTGTCGAGAGCCCGTCGGGGCCTATTCATTTGTCCGTTCGGCCAGCCGGTGCGGGACCTAGGTCCATGTCTCGGCCGATTCGTCCGGGTGTGGACTGAGCCGGTTCGCCGGAGGCGGCGTCACACCCACCGGAGTCTCGTCCGGCGCCTCCCGCGTGCCTGGGAAAGCCACCACCTGAGGGGAAGTGCGCGCGATGAGTCGTGCCCTGACGTCTGCGAGCAGCTCCGGATGGTTCGGCGGGAGGTCGGGGCGCCCCGTGCGCAGGGCGGTCGCGAGCGTCGCCGCAGGCGCGACGTTCGTCGGACTGGCTGTCGCGGTCGCGCCGCCGGCCCAGGCCGCCCAGGACGACGAGACCGCCGCGATCGTCGGCCTGATCACCCGGCTCTCCACCGACTTCCTGCCGGACGTCGCGTCCAGCACGGCGCTGTCCCAGCAGCTGCCGACGCTGGCGACGACCCCGGCCGTGTCGGTGGGCCTGAAGACGGCGTTCTCCGACCTGGTGGCCCCGGGGGGCCGGCTCGACGACCTGGCCGCCCAGCCGGACCTCGCCGCGCTGCGCACCTACATCGCCGGTGCCGACGGCGGCGGCTGGTCCTTCGACACCAGCCTGCCCACCGACCACTCGCTCGAGGTCCAGTTCACCCGAACCGTCACCCAGGAGGCCGCCCTCGACATCCGCGACCAGGACGGCACGATCAGCCTGTCCTCGGGCAGCGGCAGCGGCAACGGCATCGACGTCACCGGCACCCTCACCGGCTCGTTCACCTTCACCTACGACTCCGCCGCCCAGCTGGCCGGCCTGACCGACCCGGCGATGTCGATCGCCACCACCGCCGGCCTGCCGGCCGGCAAGAAGCTCGAGGCCGGCCTCGGCATCCTCGGCGTCGAGGTCACCGGCGAGGCCGGCTCCGCGGACTACGCGCTCGACAGCACCGTGGTGACCTCCTGGGCCAACCCCGACAACGACGCCGCCGGGTCCCTCGCCTTCGACAACCCCGACGTCGCAGGCCCCGACGACGGTGAGCTCGCCGCCGACGGCGCGGGCACCGGCATCGTCACCAGCACCCGCACCGGTTCGCTCAACGGGCACCTGGTGGCCGCTCCGCGCAACACCGGGGTCGTGGCCGGGCTGCCGACGGTCGGCGCGACCATCGACCTCTCGTCCGCCTCCCCGGCGACCTTCGACGCGCCCTCGGTCACCTCCGCAGTGCCCGCGGAGGCCGAGCCCTTCCTCACCATGACGCCGCGTGACCTGGCCGCCGCCCTGTCGCAGGCCGCGTCGGCGGTGCTCGGCATGCAGAACGCCGAGGACGGGCGGCTGCCGCTCATGCGCGGATCGGTCGCCAACGCCATCGACGCCGTCGGCGGCATCAAGGAGTTCCTCGCCGTCCAGGTCCCCGACGCCGACCCCGACGACAAGACCCCGGGCCAGCCCAAGTTCGCCTCGCTGCAGGACATGCTCACCGAGCTGGACGCGGCGTCGTACTCCTCCGGCTGGAGCATCGACGTCCTCGGCGGCGGCGAGGCGGCGACGTGGGACCCCTCGAGCAAGAAGGTCGGCTTCACCATCCGGGCGACGCGCTCCTCGACCGACCTGGAGCTCAACGTCCTGGGCGCCGCGACCTCCGGCGTCGGCACCTTCACCGCCACCGGCCTGAGCGCGACGGGCGTGGACCTCTTCACCGAGGACGACCCGTCGGGCACCCAGCTGGTCGGCCGCAAGGTCACCGCCGGCGGCTCCTACGGCACGATCGCCACCGTCCCGACCGACCACTCGGTCACCCTGACCGCTGACGGCTGGGTCAACGGCCAGCCGGCCGACGGCACGGCCTTCTCCGTCGAGGCCGCCGACCCCAAGACCGGCGCCCCCGAGCTGGCCAACACCCTGCTGGACAAGACCGGCATCAGCAACGCCAACGCCGAGGTCTCCACCGCGACGGTGTCCCCCGACGTCGTCCTCACCCTGCCGATGGCGCTGGACCTGCGCGCCCCGCTGACCTACGCCGGCGACCCGACCGAGCTCGACTGCAACCCGGACCCGGCCGTGGAGTCGCCCTGCCCGTTCAAGCAGGTCGACGACAGCGGCCTGGCCCGGGTGATCACCTCGCTGCCCCTGGCCGCCGACCGGGTCCTGCTGCGCCGGAGCCCGCGCGACCTGCTGGTCGCCGACGCCTCGATCAGCTCCCCGGTGCAGGTCAACGCCACCAGCGGCTTCCTCGGCCTGTCCATCGGCGGTGACGTCGAGCTGACCGTCCCGAGCGGCCAGCACCTGCAGACCCTGAGCCTGATCGGCAGCGGCGACATCGCGATGCCGGCCTTCGTCGAGGCGGTGCGCAAGCAGGCGGTCACCGCGGCCACGGTCGATGACGTGTTCACCCAGGCCCTGGGCGGCTCGGTCAGCGCCCCGATCGACGTCACCGTGGACGACGCCCCGGACGCGTTCGCCCCCGGCGAGGACTCGACCTCGCTGACCCTCACCGCGACCGTCGCCGCGCTGGCCGACGGCATCGACGCCGGTGAGGTCACCGTGACCGCGGACGACCCCCAGCGCGCCGACCTGCTCAAGGCGCTGAACTTCGAGCCGGACAACCCGACCTCGCTGTTCGGCGGCGTGCGCGAGGCGCTGAAGAAGGCCGGCAGCGACCTCACCACGATGACCGGCGGCGGCCTCGACGTCCCCATCCCCTTCGTCGGATCGTCGGTCAGCCAGCTGGTCGGCGCCGGCGCCAGCGGCGCCGAGGGCGCGACGTACGCCCAGCACGCGGCCGTGCCCGCGAGTGGTGGCGCCCCCGCGGTGCCCGCGACCACCACGCTGACCGATCCCGCCGCGTCGTTCACCCCCGCGTTCATCGGCCGCCAGGTCGTCGTCGGCTCGACCCTGGCCACCGTCGTGGACCGGACCGCCACGAGCCTGACGCTGGCGCCCCAGCTGACCAGCAAGCCGGCCGACGGGACGCCGTACCTGGTGGAGAACGAGCTCCTCGGCGCCGTCCACGCCCTCAGCGCGCTGACCCCCGCCACGCTGCAGGACACCCTCGCGATGGCGCAGAAGTCGCTCGGCAACGGGTCGAGCATCGACTTCGGCCTGGTCGAGGACGCCGGGGTGTCCCAGCTGCGCCTCGACCTGGAGTGGAAGCGCGACTACCAGGTCGCGCAGCCGGTCAGCCTGCAGCTCGGCGACACGCAGGTCGTCGGCGCGAGCGCGGGCGGCGAGCTGACCGTCGACGTCACCGGCACGGTCACCCTCCGGCTGTTCCTGCCGCTCAGCGCCGCGGCGATGCTCGACCCGGTCGGCAGCACCAAGGTGGACGCCGACGCCTCGTCGGTCGACCTCGGCGCGAGCGTGACCGCGGCCGGCGCCCACCTGGGTGCCAACGTGGGCCCGCTGAGCGTCGACCTCGGCACGGCGTCGGACCCGGGCAGCTTCGAGGCCGGCTTCGGCGTCGAGGCCGCCAGCAAGGCGACCGGCAAGACGTCGCTCGGGTCGTTCTTCAGCAGCGGCTTCGACGTCGGGGTCACCAACGGCGGGGCATGCACCGGCAGCCAGGTGGTGTGCGCCGACTTCCCGGTCTACGTCAACGGCGCCAAGGTGCCGGCCAACGACCTCACCGTCACCAGCGTGCTCGGGGCCGGGGACGACCTGACCGACGTGTTCACCGGGGCCGGCACCACGGTCACGCTGCCCTCCGGCCTGCAGGCGCTGATCGACGGCGAGCCGTTCAACTTCGACTCGCTGGCCGAGGGCCTGCAGCAGTACCTGTTCTACACCGAGACCGCTCTGCGCACCGCGTCGAACAACGGCGAGATGCCCGTCATCGGCAAGGACCTGCAGGCCGGCGCCGACTTCATGGGCGACACCCGCGCCAAGCTCGACCAGTTCCTCGCCGACAACGGCGACATCAGCCAGGTCGGGCCCGCCAAGACGCTGCTCACCACCAAGCTGGCGGAGGCGCTCGGCACCTCGATCAACGGCCCGACCGGGATCCAGGTCGACTTCACCTGCAAGGTGGTCCTCGAGCCGCCGGCCGCCCCGACCGCCACCGCGAACGGTGCCGCGGACGGCGACACCACCAAGTACGTCTACAAGGTCGTCTCGATCTACTCGCACAGTGGCGACCCGGACAAGAAGTCGAAGCCGTCCGACGCCGGTGCAGCGGTCGCCAACGCCGCCACGCTGACCGCCACGAAGTTCAACACGGTCTCGTGGACCAAGGCGACCGGCGCCACCGGCTACGACGTCCTGCGGGCGACGCAGAGCGGTGACACCGCGCCGCCCCCGTCGGCCTACACGCGCGTCGGCACGGTCGGCGACGTCGCGACGTACGACGACAAGGGCACGACGTCCGCGAGCTACACCGCGTCGACCTCGAACCCGCTCCTGCCGGGCACCGTCTGCCCCGACGACGCGCCGGTGACCCAGGTCGAGGGCTTCACGCTCGGCCTCCAGCTCGGCCAGGGCAAGATCTCGGCCGCCAAGGGCTGCGAGGACGACGACCCCGACACCGGCCGCGGCGCGTGCCTCGGCGCCAAGCTGCCGGTGGACCTGGGCATCCCCGGCCTCTCGCTCAAGACCGGCGACTCGGGCTCGGTGAGCGGCAAGGTCGGCTGGGCGCTCGACGTCAAGGTCGGGGTGAGCCGCAGCAAGGGCTTCTACGTCGACACCTCCGACACCGACGAGCTCGAGGTCGGCGCTGCGCTCAAGCTCGACAAGGCCGCCACCGGCCCGGACCTCCAGGCGCAGCTGGCGATCATCGCCGTCGACGTCACCAAGAACGGGGACAAGTCCGAGTTCAGTGGCCACTTCGGCATCGACCTGACGGCGCCGGACGACACCTTGACCCTGGCCTCGATGAAGAGCACCCGCGTCGCGGACGCCATCGTGGTCAGCGTCGAGGCGAACGTCGACATCGACTGGCACCTCGCCGCCTCCGTCGACGCCGCGCTCCCCGGCGTCTCGACCGACTTCAAGCTCACCTGGGGCTGGGGCGCCAGCACCTCCAAGGTCCCCAGCAACCCCGAGGGACTCAAGGTCCGGTTCGACCACGTGACCCTCAACGCCGGTGACTTCTTCGGCAAGGCGCTCAAGCCCTACCTGCAGCAGGTCGTCGACGCGACCAAGCCGCTGCAGCCGGTGATCGACACGATCTTCACGCCGATGCCGGTGATCTCCGACCTGTCCAAGGCGGCCGGTGGTGACGAGGTCACCATCGCCACGCTCGCCGAGACCTTCAGCACGATCGCGGGCGGGCCGAAGATCAAGCCGTTCCTCGACGCGATCAAGACCGTCAAGCAGTTCCTGGCCGGCGTGAAGTGCGACGGCGGCAGCTGCGGGGTCGACATCGGCAGCTTCGACCTCTCCAAGACCAAGGTGGCCACCACCAGCGTCTCGGCGGGCAACGCCTCGAGCCTGATCGACAAGTCGCCCAGCACCTACCAACCGAACGCCAACGCGGGCACGCAGGTCGCGGCCAAGGACAGCTCGGGCCAGATGAGCAACAACGGCAAGCGGGCGCTCGCCGGCCTGTCGTTCCCGGTGATCGACGACCCGACGATCCTGTTCGACCTCATCTCCGGCGGCGACATCCCTCTGGTGGAGTTCGACAGCGGCCCGCTCACGCTGGGCTTCCAGTTCCAGAAGTCGTTCGGACCGATCTACGCCCCGCCGCCGGTGATGATGGTCATCGGGGGAGGCGCCTCGGTCTCGATGCGGATCGCCGCGGGCTTCGACACCTACGGCATCCGCCGCGCGATCGAGTCCGGCGCTGCCGCGCAGGTCCTCGACAGCCTCTACTTCAAGACCGTCGACAAGAACGGCACGCCCCTCCCGGTCGTGCAGTTCACCGGCTACCTCGAGGCGGGGGCGTCGGTCTCGATCGGCGTGCTCGAGGTGGGCGTCGTCGGCGGCATCAAGCTGACCGTCGGCTTCTACTGGAACGACCCCAACAACGACGGGAAGTTCCGGTTGTTCGAGTTCGGCGCCGCGGTGGCGAACAACCCGATCTGCCTGTTCAACGTCGGGGGCGAGCTCTCGCTCTACATCAAGGTGTTCGTCACGATCGGGTTCAGCCCGTTCTCGGTGAGCTTCGACTTCACCCTGGTCAACCTCAAGCTGCTCGACTTCAACCTCAAGCCCGACTGCACGCCGCCGCCGCCCAGGCTCGGCGGCACGGAGGACGGCGTGCTCTACGTCTTCGCCGGGCAGTTCGGCCGGGCGGGGCAGCGCGGCCACTCGGTCTGGGACAACAACAACGACAAGGACGAGACCTTCGTGGTCCGCCAGGTGCCCGGCTACACCGACGACGAGGGAGCGCACGACCCGGCCGTCGAGGTGCGCGGTCTCGGCATCACCGAGTCCTTCCCCGACGCGGGTGGCACTGGGATCACGGCCGTCGTGCTCGACGGCCGCGGCTACCAGGGCAACCTCACGGTGACGTTCACCGGCGGCTCCGCCCCGGTCAAGGACGCCAAGCCGGTCGCGTTCACCAAGAAGGCCGTGGTCTTCGGCGGTGACGGCGACGACGTGATCCGCACGGGCGAGGGCGACTCCTGGGTCGACGGCGGCGCAGGGGCGGACAACATCGTGACCCTCGACCGCCAGGACCTGTCCAAGGCGGCGGACTCCGTCGAGTCCCACGTGGCCGGCGGCCCCGGCAAGGACACGATCACGGTCGGCAACGGCAAGGACACCGTCGCCGGTGACGCGTCGCTGCGGTTCGCGCTCGCCTCGCCCCAGGTCGACCTCGCACCGGCCAAGGCGGGCAAGGTCACGCTGAGCAACGCGGTCTCGGTCGCGGGGCTGCAGGACCCCGCCGACAGCGACCTGTTCGGCGCCCACATCGACGACACCGGTGACGACCAGATCGCCGCCGGGCTCGGTGCCGTCACGCTGTCCGGCAACGGTGGCAGGGACACCATCGGCACGGCCAACGACAGCCAGCTCGCGGACTCGGCCGGGATCAAGGGCACCGACGAGGAGGCGAAGTACCGCGGTCACCGGTCGGTGCTCGTCGGTGGCGCCGGCAGCGACGTGATGAAGAGCGGCTCGGCGAACGACCGGGTCTACACCGGCGACAAGACCGACATCGACGAGTTCGCCTCCGGCAGCGGCGACGCCGCCACCGACAAGAACGTCGTCGACACCGGGGCCGGCTCGGACACCGTCTACGGCTCCAACGGGATCGACTTCGTCACCACGCACTCGACCACGTCCCAGAAGGCAGTCGTCTACGGCGGCGCCGCGGACGACGTGCTCACCGGCGGCCAGGGCTCCGACGAGATCTACGGCGGCCCGGACGACGACTACCTCACCGCCTCGCCGGCCACCGTCGGCGAGCCGGGGACGGCCAGTGACGTCCTGGGCTCGGCGAGGTCCGTCGGGGTCCTCCCCGGCGCGAGCACGAGCACCAAGAAGCTCGTGGGCGGCACCGGCAGCGACCGCATCTACGGCAGCGACGGCCCGTCGACGATCTTCGGCGACACCACGACGGACCCCTGTTCGACCTCCTCCGACCCAGTGAGCGGGCAGCCCGCCGAGTCCGACGTCGCCGGTGACGCGGCCGACCTGATCCTCGGCGGCAACGGCGTCGACGTGGTCAACGCCGGCGGCGCCGCCGACTGGGTCTACGCCTCGGGTGCGGCCGACCGCGTCTGCGGCAACTCCGGCAACGACCACCTCTACGCCGGGGACGCCGACGACCTGGTCTACGGCGGCTCCGGGGCCGACCAGGCCTACGGCGAGGCCGGCGACGACCAGGTCTACGGCAACGACGACGGCGACTACCTCTACGGCTCCTCCGGCATGGACCGCCTGCAGGGCAACAAGGGCGCCGACTGGGTCGACGGCGGCTCCGAGGACGACGTGGTCCTCGGTGGCACGTCGAAGGCCGGCACCGCCGACACCGGCGACACGCTGCTCGGATCGGGCGGCGCGGACGTCATCGTCGGCGACAACGCCCAGTCCGACGTGCGCGGCGACGCGCCGTACCCGACGGACCTCGCGGGTGGGGCGGGTCTCGGTGGCGGCGACCACCTCTACGGCGGTGACCAGGCCGACCTCCTGTACGGCGGACTGGCCGACGACCGGGTCTGGGCCGGCAACGGCGACGACTACGCCGAGGGCAACGACGGCACCGACCGGATCTGGGGCGAGGCGGGCGACGACGACCTGATCGGCGGCTCGTCCGAGCTGGCCGACGGCACCTTCACCGGCTCCGAGCCCGGGCGCCCCGACGCCGGCGACTTCCTGTACGGCGGCGATGGCCAGGACGTCGTCGCCGGCGACAACGCCCGGATCACGCACGGCGGTCCGCCGCACCCGGTGATGGCCGGCCACGGTCTCACCACGGAGCGCGGGGTCGACCTGGCCGACGAGGACGCGGACCCGGCACCGGGCCGCTTCGGCGGGGACACCATCCAGGGCGGCGCCGAGGCGGACATCGTCTTCGGCCAGCGCGGCGACGACGTGGTCAGCCTGGGTGACGGGCCGGACTACGGCGAGGGCGGCCAGGGCACCGACACCGTCCACGGCGACGACGGCGACGACGACGTCGTGGGCGGCTCCTACACCCCGGTGTCGGGCGGCGGCCTCGACGCCGTCGGTCAGCCGGACGTCGGCGACACCCTGGCCGGTGACGCCGGTGAGGACGTCGTGCTCGGAGACGACGGTGCGCTCACGCGACCCGTCACGACCACCTCGATCATGTCGCTGGTCAACGGCCTGACCGGCGCCCTGACCAACAACCGGGTGGTCACCCAGCGCGCGATCACGCCGTACGACCTCGGCGACAGCCCGACGACCGGCACGTCCGGCGCGGACACGGTCACCGGTGGCGCCGACAACGACGTCCTGCTCGGGCAGGGCGGCGACGACTCGGTCGACGGCGGCACCGAGGCGGACTACGCCGAGGGCGGGCAGGGCTCCGACCTGGTGAAGGGCGGCAGCGGGGACGACGACCTCGCCGGCGGCTCGTCCGCCAGCACGACGACCAGCGGCCTCCCGGTGGGTCAGCCCGACGGCGCCGACGACGTCTACGGCGGCCCCGGCTCGGACCTGGCGATCGGCGACAACGGCATCCTCACCCGCGTGCTCTCGGGACGCGACTGGCGCACCGACCGCGCCGACGCCGCCCAGGCCGCCCTCGTGCCGGGTCGAGGGATCACGCTGTTCGACCGCGCCGGTCCGATGCCGGCCACGGCGATCGCCGGCCACTCGGCGGCCGACGCGATCTCCGGGCAGGGCGGGGTCGACGTGCTCCTCGCCCAGGACGGCGACGACTTGGTCAGCGGCGGCGGCGACGACGACTACGTCGAGGGCCAGGGCGGTGCGGACACCATCCACGGTGACGTCCCCCTGACCGGCGGCGAGCTCGTGCCCGCCTCGGACGGCGCGGCGTGGACCACGCCGGACGCCGACGCGGCGACGTACACCGCAGGACAGGACGACCTGACCGGCGGCTGGAGCACGCAGGCCTACCGCGACGGCGACGACGAGGTCCACGGCGACGGCAGCCACGACTTCGTGGTCGGCGACAACGGGTCGGTCGCGCGGGTGCTCGACGGGACGACGGAGCGGGTCTACGCGCCCCGCTACGCGTTCGCGGCGCCGGGCCAGGCCAAGGTGCGCGTCGCCGGCAACGGTGCCGCCTCGACGAGGTTCTGCCCGACGAGCGGCAGCGGCGCGAGCTCGACGTGCGAGGTGAGCGGGGCCTCCGGTGCCGACACCCTGTTCGGTGACGGCGGCGAGGACGTGGTCTACGGCCAGGACGGCGACGACACGGTCCGGGGCGGCGCGGGCGACGACGACCTGTACGGCGAGCTCGGCGACGACACGCTCTACGGCGAGGACGGCGAGGACGCGATCCTCGGCGACCGCGGTGGCGTGCAGGACCGCTACGAGTCCGGCAGCCGGTCGCGGTCGGTGTCGCTGAAGCAGCCCCCGGCCGAGTCGTTCACCTCGCGGCTCGCCGGGACGGTGAGCCGAGAGGCCGACCTGATGCACGACGTCGACGGGACCGACTTCGTCGGCGGCGCGACCTCGACCGCCATGCCGCTGGACGGCATCGCGTTCGGCGGGGCCGACCGCATCCGCGGCGGCAACGGTCGCGACTCCGTCCACGGCGGGGCGGGCGACGACCTGGCCAACGGCGACACCGGGGGCGACACCGTCTTCGGCGACGGCGGTCGCGACGTCCTCTGGGGCGGCCAGGGCCGGGCGTGCGCTGCGGACGACGCGGCCTGCCAGGCCGACCCGGGTGCCGACGGCGAGCACGTCGACCACCTCGCCGGCGGCAAGGACGAGGACGTCATCGACTGGCGACCGCGCGGCTCCTACGGCACGGGTCCCACCCACACCGGCCGGACCTGCTCGACCGGCACGGACCCGGTGACCACCAAGAAGGACGGCACCTTCGACCCGTGCTCGTGGTTCGAGATGACCGGTCGGGACGACGACACCGGGACGGTCGCCTCGGCGGCCGACAACCAGCACCACCAGGGCGTGGACTGGATCTACGGTGGCTGGGACCGCGACGTCATGCAGGGCGACCAGACGGCGAACGGTCCGAACCCGGGCGACCGGATGATCGACTGGAACGGCGTCTACAACTTCTGGAGCCACTGCAACGCGGCCTACGGCGGGTTCAACGACGTGCGGATCCCCAACCCCGCGCTGGAGGGCTTCCTGCGGGAGTGGGCGGCCGGGCTCGGTGCCGGGCGTCCGGGGACCAGTGCGGCGAACGCCGACGTGGTGACGCCGGGGACCTCGGCCTACGAGGAGCTGGCCCTGGTCTACAACCCGGACCAGAAGGCCCACGGGACCGGCAAGGCCTACCCGACCACACCGGGCCACTTCGACGCCCCGGGCGCCTGCGGCGCCTACTGAGGTCTCCGGCTCACTAGGATCCGGTCCCATGCAGGTCCGGGTGCTGGGAGAGCTCGAGGTCGAGGACTCCGACCGGGTCCTCGACCTCGGCGGCCCCAAGCCCCGGGCGCTGGTCGGCCTGCTCGTCGTGGCCGGGGGCCGGCCGGTGCCCGTGGAGCACCTGGTCGACCAGATCTGGGGTGACTCCCCGCCGGCGCGCGTGGAGGCCTCGCTGCAGTCGTACGTCGCCCGGCTGCGGCGCGTGCTGGAGCCGTCGCGCGACGCGAGGTCACCGGCCCAGGTGCTGCGGACCCACGCCGGTGGCTACTCCCTCCACGTGCCGCCCGACCGGGTCGACGCGCGGGAGTTCACCCGGCTGCTCGCCTCCGCGCGGGACGGGTCGGCCGACCCGCTGGGGGACCTGACCGCCGCGCTCGCGCTGTGGCGCGGGACGGCGTACTCCGGACTCGGCTGCCCGGCGCTCGACGCCGAGGCGACGCGCCTCGAGGAGCTGCGCACGGGAGCGGTCGAGCGGCTCTGGCAGCTGCGCCTCGACCGCGGCGAGCACACCGAGGCCGTCGCCGAGCTCGAGCGGCTGGTGCGCGCCCACCCGCTGCGCGAGCAGCTGTGGGGGCTCCTGGCGCTCGCGCTCTACCGCTCCGCCCGCCAGGGCGACGCGCTGGCGGCGCTGCGCCGGGCACGCGAGCACCTCGCCGAGGAGCTGGGCGTCGACCCCGGCGCGGAGCTGCGGGCGCTGGAGACCGCGGTGCTGCGGCAGGACCCGGCCCTGGACGCGCCGCTCCCGGTGGTCGAGCCCCCCTCGGTGGTCCATCCGGCCCCGGTGGTCGAGCCGCCCGAGCCCACGCCTGCCCTCTTCGGCCGGAGCGCCGCCCTGGCCGGCGCCGAGCGCCTGGTCGAGGAGGTGTCCGCCGGCCGGGGCCGGGTGGTCCTGGTCAGCGGGGAGCCCGGGATCGGCAAGTCCCGGTTCTGCGAGGCGGTCGTCTCCACCGCCGAGGCGCGCGGCTTCCGGGTGGGGCGCGGCGGCTGGGAGCCCGAGGGCGGGCCGCCGCTGTGGGGGTGGAGCCGGGCCGTGCGCCAGGTGACCGACGGGACCGGCGTGCTCGCCGTCGGCCAGACCGACGCCGCGTCGGCGAGCTTCCAGCAGGCCGACGCGCTGCTGGAGTCGTTGGCCGGCGGCCCTCCCACGGTCATCGTGCTCGACGACCTGCACTGGGCGGACGCCGAGAGCCTGCGACTGCTGCGCCGCGTCGCCACCGGGCTGGGCGACGTCCCGCTCCTGCTGGTCCTGGCCACCCGCGACGCCCCGTCGGAGGTCGGGCCCGTGCTGGCCGACACGCTCGCGCTCCTCGCGCGGCTCGGGACCCACCGCGTCGACCTGACCGGCCTGGACGCCCGCGACGTGCGCGACTGGGTCTCGTTCCACCACGGCCTCGCGGTGACCGCCGAGGTGACGGACCGGATCATCGAGCGCACCGGCGGCAACCCGTTCTTCGTCACCGAGCTGGTGCGGCTCCTGGTCGCCGAGGGCGTGCTCAACGACCCCGACGCCCGCTCCTGGGGCTCGGTGCCGACCGGCGTGCGGGACGTCGTCCGCCAGCGCCTCGCCCAGGTCGACACCGACTCGGCGCGGGTGGCCGGCACCGCGGCGGTGGCCGGTCGCGAGTTCGAGGTGGCCGTGGTGGCGGCCGCGGCGGGAGTGGGGCTCGACGACGCGCTCGAGCACCTCGAGCCGCTGCTGATGATGGGACTGCTCGACGAGGTCGGCCCGGGCCGGGCGCGCTTCAGCCACGCGCTCGTGCGCGACGCGGTGCACGACTCGCTCCCGCCGGCGGTGCGGGCGCGCACGCACGCCGCCGTCGCCGCCGCGCTGGAGGCCCACCACCAGGGCCGGGTGCACGAGCACAGCGCCGAGCTCGCCGAGCACTACCGGCTGGCCGGGCCCGCGCATGCCCGCTCGGCGTGGCTGTTCGCCGTGGACGCCGCGGAGCGTGCCGCTGCCCGCTCCGCGCACGACGAGTCGCTGCGGCTGTCCGTGAGCGCCCTCGCGCTGCAGGCCGCGGACCCCGAGGCCGGCCCCGCCGAGCGCGAACGCGTGCTGCTCGCCCGGGCCCGCGCCCTGGTGTGGCTCGCCCGTCCGCTCGAGGCGTGGGCGCCGGCCTCCGACGCCGCCCGGTCGGCCCTCGCCCGCGGCGACGCGGTCGCCGCCGGCGCGGCGTTGCTCGTGGTCGCCGAGAACCTGGTGTGGGGCTGGCGGGGCACGCCCGACTGGGACGACGCCGCGATCGCGCTGTGGGCCCAGGTGCGGGAGCGGGTCGGGGACGCCGACGCCTTCCTGCACGCCCACCTCACCGCGGCGCTGGCCTTCGAGCTCTTCCTCAAGCCGGGCGCGCACGACGAGGCCACCCGCCTTGCCGAGGAGGCCATCGCGGAGGCGCGGACGGCGACCGCGGACCCGGTCCGGCGGCTGCGCGTCCTGCAGCTGGCGACGACCGCGATGCTCGGTCCGCGGCAGCTCGTGCGGCGGCAGGCGCTGTGGGACGAGGTGATCGAGCTCGCGACGGCAGCCGGCGACCAGGCGGCGCTGGCCACCACCTTGTGCAGCCGGGCCTCGGACCGCGCGATGCTCGGGCTCCTCGACGAGGCCCGGTCGGACGTGCTCCGCTCGCACGAGCTCGCCCGGCGCCACCAGCTGCCCCAGCACCTCCTGGTCAGCGGCTGGGTGCGCTCGATGCTGCTCCAGGTCGAGGGCCGGCTCGACGAGGCCGAGCGGGCGCTGGAGGACCTGATCGCCTTCCAGGCCACGCTCGCGATGGCCGGACAGGGCATCGAGCTCGCCCAGCTGTTCACCCTGCGCGACCTGCAGGGACGCCTGCCGGAGCTCGCACCCCTGCTGGCCGGCGCCGTCGAGCACCACCCCGGCAACCGGGACCTGCACGCCCTCGCCCTGGTCGCGGACGGACGGCTCGACGAGGCGCGCCTGCGGCTCGGGGCCTACGCCGAGCAGCCGCCGGTCCACGAGGACTACATGTGGGTGGGGCTCACCGTCGTCCGGGGCCGCGTGTGGGCGGCGCTGGGGGACCAGGAGGCCATCGCCGACCTGCGGGCCCGGCTCGCGCCGTACGCCGACTGGTTCGGCGGCACGATCGCGGTCACGTTCCAGGGGTCGGTGCACCTCGTCCTCGGCGAGCTGGCCCTGGCGGCCGGCGACCGCGACGCGGCCGCCGACCACCTGGCCCGGGCCCGCGAGGCGCACGAGCGGCTCGGGCTCGACCTGTGGGTGAGGCGGACCGACGCCCTGGTGGCCCGGCTCTGACTCACGGCGTCGCGGTGCCGTGGACCTTCAGCGCGTGCTTGCGGTAGGCCCTCGCTCCCAGTCGCGGCACCAGCCACCGCACCGGCGGCGGAGCCCCCTGCATCAGCTTGGCGACACCTTCGGGTCCGCTGTCGTAGGCGATCGCGCCGAACACCAGGAACGTCGCCTCCTTGGGCGTCCCCGCCCGCGCGGTCTCGCCCATGCGCTCCCACTCGGCCTGGCTCACCGACCGCGCGGCGATCGGCAGCAGCCGCTGCTCCTCGGCATCGAGGTGCTCGGCGAGCGCGACGTAGAGGTCGTCGTACAACGCGGCCATGCGGTCCCGCTCGGCCGGAGCCGCCGTCCGTCGCCACTGCGTCAGGAGCGCGCCGATCTCGTCGAGGAGCACCTCGACGCGGCCGTGCTGGGACTCCATCAGGTGGACGATCGGCGCGAGCTCCTCCGGCACCCGCTCGAGCAGCAGCGGCCAGAGCAGCTCGTCCTCGGCGGTGTGGTGGTGGTGCAGGAGCTTGCCGACGAGGTCCAGGTGGTCGGCCACGACGGCCGCTCGCGCGGTGTCGCCCTCGGCCACCCCGCGCAGCAGCCCACCCGCCAGCCTCAGCTCGCGGCGGAACAGCGTGTGGATCACCGGCATGATGCTGGTGTCGGTCAGGGGCGCGGTCTGGGTCTGGCTCATCGGGGGCTCCTCGGTCTCGTGCTGGGGTGAACACCGTGGCCCGAGCCGCTTGCACGCCTCTTGTCAGCGGCTTGCACCCGCCGCGGGAGGATGAGCCCCATGGAGTGCGGCTACTGGGACGCCGGCCTGTGCCGGTCGTGCACGTGGCTGGAGACGCCGTACGCCGACCAGGTGGCGCGCAAGCAGCGCGCCGCCGAGCAGGAGCTGAGCCGCTGGCACCCCGAGTGGCTCCCGCCGGTGACCGGCGCCGAGGAGGGCTTCCGCACCAAGGCCAAGATGGTCGTCGCCGGCACGGTCGAGTCGCCGACGCTCGGGATCCTCGACGCGCAGGGCCGCGGCACGGACCTGCGCGCCTGCGGCCTGCACGACCCCCGGCTGGCCGAGGCGCTCCCGGTGCTCGCGGGCTTCGTCACCCGGGCCGCGCTGACGCCGTACTCCGTCCCCGAGCGCAGCGGCGAGCTCAAGCACGTGATCGCCACCGTCGCCCCGTCCGGCGAGCTGATGGTGCGGCTGGTGCTCCGCTCCACCGAGTCGGTGTCGCGGATCCGCAAGCACCTGCCCTGGCTGCTCGCCGAGCTGCCCGCCCTCGTGGTGCTGTCGGTCAACCTCCAGCCGCAGCACGCGGCCGTGCTCGAGGGCGACCGGGAGGACGTGCTGCTGGGGGAGTCGCTGCCGATCGGGCTCGGCGACCTCACCCTGCACCTGGGCCCGCGCAGCTTCTTCCAGACCAACACCGACGTGGCCGGGGCGCTCTACCGCGAGGCGGTCGCCTGGACCGACGGGCTGCCGGTGCGGACGGTGTGGGACCTGTACTGCGGCGTCGGCGGCTTCGCCCTCCACCTGGCCCGGCCTGGACGGCACGTGCACGGGGTGGAGCTCAGCGAGCAGGCCGTCGAGGCCGCCCGGACCAGTGCCGCCGAGGCCGGGCTCCGGGCCGGTTCCGAGGCGACCTTCGAGGCGGCCGACGCCACCGCCTGGGCCCGCGCCCACGCCGAGGTGGCCGACCTGGTCGTGGTCAACCCGCCCCGGAGGGGACTGGGCGACGAGCTGGCCGCGGTGCTGGAGGCGGCCCGGCCGGCGTACCTGCTCTACTCCTCCTGCAACCCGGTCACGCTCGCCCGCGACCTGGCCGCGATGCCGTCGCTGCGGCCCGTCAGGGCACGCGTGTTCGACCTGTTCCCGCAGACCGCGCACCAGGAGGTCCTGGTCCTGTGCGCGACGGAGTCCCCGCCGGTGAGCGATCGGCACTAGCGTCGTGGGCGTGACCCACCCCATGCCGGTCCGCCGGACCCTCGCCCGCGTCCTGCTCCGAGCCACGAGGTGGCGCCTGGTGGGCGAGGTGCCGCGCAGCGGGATCATGGTGGGCGCTCCGCACACGTCCGCCTGGGACTGGGTGGTGATGCTCCTCATCGCCTGGGCCAACAGCGCCCGCCCGCAGGTCCTGGTCAGCCACACCTGGTTCAGCGGCCCCAAGGGCTGGGTGCTGCGCCGCACCGGTGGCGTGCCCCTGGACCGCGCCGACCCGGGCGCGACGATCCGTGCCCTCCTCGCCGAGGCGGACAGCGGCAAGCACTTCCTCCTGGCGATCGCGCCGGAGGGCACGCGGAGCAGGGGCGAGCACTGGAAGTCGGGCTTCTACCGCATCGCCAACCAGACCGGGCTGCCGATCAGCCTCGGCTTCGTCGACGGGCCCACCCGCACGCTCGGCATCGGGCCGACGTTCACCCCCACCGGTGACGTGCGGCGCGACATGGACCTCGTCCGTGCCTTCTACGCCGACAAGCAGGGCATCCGCCCGGAGAACCGCACCGAGCCGCGACTGCTCGAGGAGGCGTCCCCGCAGGCCGGCGGGGCCGGGTCGGAGAAAGGCTGAGCGACGATGTCGAAGTGCCCGGCCCCCGTTCGACGTACGGGCGACACAGCAGTTCCGACAGATGCGAAGGAGTGGTCACGATGCCGCGTTTCATGGGGTTCGTGAGGATGGAAGAGGGCGTCGGCATGCCGCCGCAGTCGCTGTTCGAGGCGATGGACACCTACATCGGCCAGCGGGCCGCCAGCGGCGTGTTCCTCGACGGCGGTGGTCTCTACGGCACCGAGGACGCGGTGAACTTCGTGGTCCGCAAGGGCGAGGTCACTCGCGTCGACGGGCCCTACGCCGAGGCCAAGGAGGTCGTCGGCGGCTGGTCGCTGCTGCAGTACGACAGTCTCGAGGCCGCCGTCGCCGACCAGCAGGAGTTCGCCGAGCTGCACGCGAAGCACTGGCCCGAGGTCACGGTCGTGGCGACCCTGCGCCAGATCTCCGAGGGCCCCGAGCCGACCGACTGAGTGTTGCCTACGCTGGCCGCGTGCCGGCGCAGACCCAGGACGACGACCCGAGACGGGCCGTCATCGCCGCGTGGCGGGCCGAGTCGGCCCGCCTCGTCGGCGCCCTGACCCGGATGACCGGCGACGTCGAGCTCGCCGAGGACCTCGCCCAGGACGCGTTGGTCGCCGCGCTGGAGCAGTGGCCCGCCGCGGGAGTGCCGGACAACCCTGCCGCGTGGCTGATGACCACCGCCAAGCGGCGCGGCGTCGACCACTTCCGCCGCGCCGAGACGCTGCGCCGCAAGGTGGCCGAGCTGGGGCACGCCCGAGCAGGGGAGGAGGGGGCGATGCCAGACCTCGACAGCCAGGTCGACCACATCGAGGACGACGCCCTCCGCCTGGTCTTCCTCACCTGCCACCCCTCGCTGAGCGCCGAGTCCCGCGCAGCGTTGACGCTGCGCCTGGTCGGGGGACTGACCACCGCCGAGATCGCCCGCGGGTTCCTGGCCTCGGAGTCCGCGACGGGGCAGCGGATCTCGCGGGCCAAGCGGACGCTGGTGCAGGCCCGGGCGGAGTTCGAGCTCCCCACCGGGGAGGAGCGGCGACGGCGGCTCGACGACGTCATGGCCGTGGTCTACCTGGTCTTCAACGAGGGCTACACCGCCACCAGCGGCGAGGACTGGATGCGCCCCGACCTCGCGACCGAGGCGATGCGGCTCGCCCGGATGCTGGCCGCGCTCGCGCCGGACGAGCCGGAGGTGCACGGGCTCCAGGCGCTGCTCGAGCTGCAGGGCTCGCGGATGGCCGCCCGCCTGGACGACGAGGGCCTGCCCGTGCTGCTCGAGGCGCAGGACCGCTCGCGCTGGGACCGGCTGCTCGTCCGTCGCGGGCTGGCCGCGCTCCAGCGGGCGGAGCAGCTCGCCGCGGCCGGTCGCGAGGTGGGGACGTACGTCCTGCAGGCCTCGATCGCCGCCCAGCACGCCCGTGCCCGCCGAGCCGAGGACACCGACTGGCGACGGATCGCGGCGCTGTACGACGTGCTGGCCGACGCCGCGCCGGGACCGGTGGTCGAGGTGAACCGCGCCGTCGCGCACGGCCGGGCCCACGGCCCGCGGGCGGGTCTCGCCGTGCTCGACGCCGTGGACGTTGCCGTGCTCGGAGACTCGCCGCTGGTGCCGAGCGTGCGGGGCGACCTGCTCGAGCGCGCGGGCCGGCTCGCGGAGGCCGAGCAGGCGTTCCGGACAGCGGCCGCGCTCACCCGCAACGGGAGCGAGCGCGCGGTCCTCCTGGCACGCGCGGAGGCCGTGCACCCCCACGGGTGAGGCCGAAGGACCTCGACCTCCCCGCTGACGGTCCCGTGGCGGGTCGTCGCACCTCCCTCGTGCGTCCCTGCAGCCAGGCTCACCCCATGCCCACACCGCTTCCCGAGCCGCTGGTCACCGGCAGGGTGCGTGGCGACCCCACCATCCACCTGTTCAGCGGCACCGGCGGCACCTCGCTGTGCGGCCTGGACGAGCGCCTGACCGGCTCGAGCCTGCCGTTCCGGACACGGCCCTGCGGAGGCTGCCTGGCCGCCGCTCTCCGCGACGGACACCTCACGGCGCTCGAGCGCTCCAACGTCTTCGTCAACCTGCGTCGCGTCACCGCGGCCACCGGTCCGGTGATGGCCCCACCCAGGGCGCTGGAGCCCGCGCGAGCAGCCGCTCACCCGCCGACGCCCTCCCCCTTGGCGCCGGCGACCGGACCGGCGCCGCGCACGTTGCTCGCCGCCGTGGCACCGATCGCCGTGCCCAGGAAGGCGTAGACGGCCAGGGTGACCTTGAGCCAGCCCGGGGCGGCGGCGTCGAGCGCGCCGAAGCCCGCCTGCACGGCGCCGATCAGCAGGCCGAGGGTGGAGTACGCCGCGTAGACCGTCCGGCGGGTCGACGGCGTCGCGATGTCGGTGAGGAAGCTCATCGCGAGCTCCGGCGGCGCACCGGGAACGGCCGGGAGACAGGTGTGCTGCGGGTCGCCATCGTGGCCCCCTCGGCTCCGAGCCACCACGACCGGCGGCTGGTGGGTCTCACCGTCGGTGCGTCACCGGGTGGTGTCAACCAGGGGACTGGACCACGGCGTAGGCCGCGGTCAGCATCGGGGTCATCGGCTCCGGACGCGTCACGGTGACCACCGCGCTGAACAGCCAGCCCCGCCGGGTGGGCGCGCCGAACGCGGTCGTCACGGGCCCATCCTCACCCGGCTCAGGCAAGGACCTGGGCGAGCTGCCGGGTCAGGTAGAGCGAGCGCAGCAGCGCCTCGGCCGGGTCGAGGTCGTCGGGCACGGCCGGGTAGACCGACAGCCCGACCGCCCGGCACTCCCGGTGGTGGGCATCGAGGGTCGCGCGCAGCAGCCCGGCGGCGGTCGCGCCGGTGCCGCGCTCGAGCTGGCGGACCAGCCACGACTCGAGGGCCTGGGCGGGGCGGGGGAGCGCTGACCTGAGCCGCTCGCGCGCCTCGCCCTCGGTCTCGGGCTCCTCGTCGGGCGCCGCGGGCGAGTCCCGGCGGCCCTTGCGCCGCTCCTGCTCGTCGGGGTCCGGGGCGTCGTCGAAGTGCAGGCAGTCCACCCGCCCCTGCTCCGGATGTACGACGGACAGCGGCTCGGCGACGAACCCCACCGAGGTGCGGGGGACCCGGCACACCAGCCACGCTCCCGGCGGGAGGTCGGCTGGACCGAGGCCCTCCACCCGGGCGACGGCGTGCGCGGTCGCCGGGGTCCACCGCAGCTCGAGCGGGACCACCTCGCCGGTGACGTCGACCAGGTCGCGCCGCACGGTCTGGTGGACGGGGTCCCAGCGCGCCGGCCCCACGCTCACCGGCTGCAGGACCGCCCACTCCAGCAGCGGGTTGCCGGGCTCGAGCAGGCTGCGGTGCTCGCGCGCGGCCAGCTCGGACCACGCGGTCACGACCGGCAGCGTGCGCAGCCGCCCGCGGCCCGGGCCGAGGCGCGCCTGGGTGGCCTCCACCCCGGACAGCCGCCCCTGCTCGCTGAGCCGGGCGTCCTCGAGGTAGACCCCGCGCCCCGTGGCCCGCCGGGGGCTGCCCAGCCCGGTCCACGGCCCGTAGGCGTCGTACCTCTTGCGGGCGTCGAAGGACCACAGCGTGTCGGGGCGGGCGTCGGTCCAGGACAGGAACCGCACCTCGTCGGGCTGCCAGAACAGGCACGTCAGGCCGGTGTAGCCGGTGCGCTCCCACGCCAGGCCGCCGAGCCCGACCAGGTCGAGCGCCGACACCGGCTCGTAGCGCTGCCGCGCGCTCCCGACCAGCCGCGGCTCGTCCGGCGAGCCCTCGAGCGCGGTGACCAGCGCGGAGGCCAGCGCCAGCCGGTCGAGCAGCGCGCGCTCGTCGCCACGCGACGACCGCGCCAGGAGGAGGTCCATCTGGTCCTCGACCCGGCGCAGGCTCTCGGCCAGCCGCCAGTAGTCCGCCGACTGCGCCCACAGGGCCGTGGTCGCGACCCGTTGCCGCACGTCGGCCGACAGGTGCGCCGCCCCGACCCGCGCGGTGTCGCGCAGCAGCGTCCGGGTCGCGGCGAGCACCCGGGCCCGCGACTCGGCCCGCTCCTCCTCTCGCGCGGCCGAGACGGGACTCACGAGGTCACCTCGGTCAGCCACGCGGCGAGCTTGTCGGGGGTGAGGGCGGCGATCTCCATCCCGCAGGCGCCGAGCCGGGCGGCCATCTCCCGGTCGTAGGACGGCTTGGCGTCCTGGTCGAGTGCGGCCAGCCCGAGCAGCCGGACGCGGGCCTCGGCCAGCCGCTTGACCGTCCGGACCAGGTCACGGCGCGAGCCGCCCTCCTGGAAGTCGGTGACCAGCACGAGCACGGTGCGCGAGGGGTTCTCGACCAGGCCGGCGCAGTAGCGCACGGCTCCCGCGATGTCCGTGCCGCCGCCGAGGTTGACCGACATCAGCGTCTCGACCGGGTCGTCGGCGACCGAGGACAGGTCGAGCACCTCGGTGTCGAAGACCACCAGCCGCACCCGGAACGCCGGCAGCGCGGCCAGGATCGAGGCCATCACGGCGCTGTGCACCACCGAGGAGTACATCGAGCCGCTCTGGTCCACGCACAGCACCACGTCCCACGGCAGGTGGCGGGCGTTGCGCTCGAAGAACCGCACCTCGGCCAGCACCATCTGGCGGGTGCGCGGGTCGACGTTGCGCAGGTTGCGGCGGATCGTGCCGCGGGGGTCGAAGTTGGCCGCGACCCGCATCGGCGAGTGCCGGTGCTGGCTGCGGCGCCCCGTCAGCGCACGGCGGACGTCGAGCTGCAGCTGCTGGGTCAGCTGCTCCACCACCGTGCGGACGAGGCCGCGCACCACCTCGAGCACCTCGGGGGCGAGGTGCTCGCGCAGTGCGAGGACGGTCGCCAGCAGCGCCGGGCTCGGCTCGAGCCGCGCCAGCACGTCGGGGTCACCGACCAGCTCGACCAGGCCGTAGCGCTCCAGCGCGTGCCGCTCGACGACCTCTGCGGTCGAGGTGGGGAACAGCTCGCGCACCCCGTCCAGCCAGCCCACGAGCTCGGGCAGCCCCGGCCCCTCGTCCGACAAGGGGTCGTCGCCCCGGACGTCGCGGCCGGCGTACTCGCGCTGGTAGAGGAAGTCCAGCGCCTCCTCGCGGCGCTGCTCCTCCTCGCTCGCGGAGACGCCGAGCTGCTCGTGGGCGTAGCGGCCCAGCACCAGCCGCCACCGGTCGAGGTCGTCCATCACACCCACCCGGCCAGGCCGTCGGCGCGCAGCAGGTCGGCGACCAGCGCGGAGGCCTCGGTGAAGCGGCGTACGTCGTCGTCCGCGGCGGTCGGCAGCGTCGCGGTGAGCTCCAGCCCGGCCCCGGGGGTCAGCCCGTGCAGCACCGCGACCTGGCCGGCCAGCCGGTCGGTCTCGCGGGGGGTCATCGAGCCGAACGCCAGGCGCAGGTGGGGCAGGTGCTCGACGAACGTGTCGTCGTCCCACGCCCGGACCGTGTCGTCGAGGGCGGTGACCAGGGCCGGGCTCTGCCAGACCGACTCCCGTGCGGTGGCGACCAGCCCGGAGACGTAGTCGACCGCCTCGGTCGGGGGCACGGCACCGCCGAGGTGACCGCCGGCCGCGACCGCGAGCGCCCGGTCGTCGGTGCGCCCGGCGGACCAGAGCAGGCCGGTGGCGGCGCCGCGCAGCAGGGCCGAGGTGGGGTGGCGGACGTGGTCCTCCACGACGCTCCAGAACAGGTCCGCGTCGAGGGCGGCGCCGGACTCGGCGGCGAGCAGGTCGCGCAGCGCGACGAGCGCCTCGACGGCCTGGGCCGGGTCGCTGGCCGAGCCCTCCGGGTCGCGGCCCAGGTAGAGCGACCGCGCGAAGGCGTCCTGCAGGACGGCGGCCAGGTCGCCGAGCCGGTGGGCCTCGAGCGGCTCGCGGGCCTCCCAGATCAGCCCGAGCTGGGCGGTCGCGCCGGCCACGCTCGGGAAGGACTCGTCGGCGGCCAGCCCGGCGCGCACCACGGCGGTCGCCTGGTCGGCCCGGTCGTGCAGGCCGAGCACGCAGGCGAGGGCGAGCAGGCCGACCGCGCCCTCGGCGTCGTGGGGCGCGTCGGGACCGGCGACCCGGCCCACCTCGCGGGAGAACTTCTCGCGCACCGCCTCGTCGAGGGTGCCGCCGAGCAGGGACGCCTCGACCAGGCCCGCCTCGGTGTCGGGCGTCCAGCGGTAGGTCCACTGCTCCTGCATCAGCTCGGTGCGGCGACCGCGCACGAAGTCGGGCCCGCGGTCGACCCGGCCGAAGGGCACCTCGAGGTAGCGCAGGCCGTGGAGCAGCCGGCTGGTCCCGCGGTGCGCCGGCCGGCGGTAGAGGTCGAGCCGGGTGACCTGCGGCTCGGTCGAGTCGGGTCGCAGCCGCGCGCGCTTGAGCCGCGCGTGGGCGTCGGCGACCAGCGGCGGCGCCCCCGCGCCCGGCGGGAGCACCCCCACCTCCGCCCCGGTCAGGACCCGCCGGGCGGCGCGCTCGACGCGCACGCCGTCGGCATCCGCCTCGCCCTTGACCAGGCAGCTGGTCAGGGCGTCGAGCAGGTCGCTGCGCAGCGGCGCCGGTCGCTCGCGGAGCTCGGCCAGCCGCAGCGACTGACCGACCGCGGCGACCACGTCGGGGGTCGGGACGTGCACCCGGTGACGGCGCCGCAGCTCGCGCGCGACCGCCTGGACCGCCTCGCGGGTGGCGTCGGCGCGCGGGTGCTCCGCGCCCGCCTGGAGGTGCTTCCACCAGCGCTGGTGCCAGCCGGGCGAGGTCATCCCCGCGGCGTAGCCGTTGAGCCGCTCGAGCTGGTCGAAGGTCGAGCGCACGAGCGCGGACTCGGTCGTCGTCCGCGGGGTCCGGACCCGTGGCCGTGCGGGCGCCTTGCGGCCACGCACCAGGTCGGGCATCGCCACCGCGTGCAGGCCGCCGAGCACGACGAGCACCGGCCCGTCGTCCGGCCCGCGCTGCCTGAGGGCACGCCTGACGTGCCAGGCCATCTCGGCCTCCCGTGCGAGCGTGCCCTCGGCCTCGAGCGAGGCCTCGGTCTCGTCGCGGCGCGCCAGGAGGCAGTAGGCCGTCATCGCGGCCTGGTGGGCCTCGAAGGAGGCCGGCTCGGCCTCGAAGAGCAGCTCCCACAGGTCCTCGTCGTCACGGCAGCCCAGCCGCTCGGCCAGGGTGCGCAGGGTCCGGCTGCGCCAGAACACGTGCTCGTCGAGCAGGCTCTCGGTCCCGGCGGAGCGGCGACCCGAGGCGGCGAGCTCGGCCAGCTCGAGGTCGACGAACCGCGCCTCGATCCCGAGCTCGGCGGCGGTGCGCAGCGCGACCAGCTCGGGGGAGTAGTCGCAGAACGGGTAGAACGCACCCCCGCGCTCGACGGGGTCCGCCGCGCGTGCGCCCGGCGGCTTGCGGACGTACCAGGTGTAGACCGCCAGCGGCATCTTCGCCTCGGGGTGCACCAGCAGCGGCACGAGCGTGTCGAAGGAGCGCGGCCCCTCGACGAGGACCACCGAGGGGCGACGGCGGCGGACCTGCTCGCCGACGTGCCAGGCACAGGCCGGGCTGTGGTGCCGCACCGGCAGGACGACGAGGTCGTCGCCGACCAGCCGCCCGGCGAGGTCGCGGACCCCGTCGGCGGTGAGCAGGTCGTCGAGCGGGTGAGCGGTCAGCGGTCCAGCTCCCGTCGCGCCTCCAGGAGCCGGTGCCACTGGTTGCCGCGCTTGGCGCGCTTCTTGACCACGACGTCGAAGTAGTGCCGCAGCTTGGCGCCGTCCTCCGGGTTGTCCTTGAGCACGGTGCCGATCAGCTGGCGGGCGACGTGGGCGCCGGTGGCCGGGCCGCCGTCGAAGAAGTGGGCGTCCAGGGCGGCGGCGTGGCCGACCGCGACCGCCTCGGCGGTGGACAGCACCGCGCTCGGCCGCTCGATCGCCGTGCCCTCCTCGCTGACGCCGGTGCGCAGGTCGGCGAACGTGCCGACCAGGAGCTCCACCACGTCGTCGGGCAGACCGCCCCCGACGCCCGAACGGGCCAGCAGGTCGGCGGTCTGCTCCTTGATCAGCGTCGCCTCCAGGCGCCGGTCGGAGACCGGGCGGACGGTCTCGAAGTTGAACCGCCGCTTGAGCGCGCTGGACATCTCGTGCACGCCCCGGTCGCGCAGGTTGGCCGTCGCCAGCACGTTGAACCCGGGCGTCGCCAGCACGAGGGAGTCGTCCGCCGCCGAGCTCGGGGACGTGGAGCATCTTGTCGCTCATCACCCCGATCAGCGTGTCCTGGATCTCGGGCTGGACGCGGGTGACCTCCTCGAAGCGGCAGACCAGGCCCTCGCCGAGCGCGCGGTGCACCGGTCCCCGCACCAGCGCCCGGGGCGTGGGCCCCTCGGCCAGCAGGAGCGCGTAGTTCCAGGAGTAGGTGATCTGGTCGTCGGTCGTCCCGGACGTGCCCTGGACCGTGCAGGTCGAGTCGCCGCTCACCGCCGCCGCGAGCAGCTCGGACAGCATGGACTTGGCCGTGCCGGGCTCGCCGACCAGCAGCAGCCCGCGGTCGCTCATCAGCGTCACGATGCAGCGCTCGACCAGCGCGTCGTCGCCGTAGAACTTGCGGGTCACGTCGAGCTCGGGGTCGCCCACCACGAACGCGCGGACCGCGCGGGGCGAGAGCCGCCACCCCTCGGGCCGGTCACCGTCGTCGGCGGCGGCGAGGCGCGCCAGCTCCTCGGAGTGCACCCGCTCGGCGGGGAGCCGCAGTGCCGTGCGAGGGGCGGAGCGGGGTTCGGGGCGCTGTGGTGCGGGCACGAGGAGAACCTAGTCCGACCCTCCGACAGGGGTCTGCCGATCCGGCCTTCGGGCCGCTGACCTGGGATGATCACCACGATGACCCGCACCGCTCCGCTCCGGCGCGCCACCGTGCCCGCGCTGGTCCTGCTCGGCCTCCTCCCGGTGGCCGGCTGCGCGACGGTGCAGGACGCGGCCGAGGGCGTCACCGACCCCCTCGCCCGCGCCGGCGGTGCAGGCCGCCACGTCGGCCGCCCCGTCGACCGTGCTGGCGTCCCCCACGATCGGCCCGACCGCCGACCCGGACACCCCGTCCGGCTGGGGCCCGACGGTCGGCGAGCTCACCCAGGCCGCCCAGCTGGTCTCGTCGTACGACGACGCGGCGCTCGCCGCGACCGTGCTGATGCCGGGCTTCTGGGGGTACGACGGCCGCTCGCCCGCACCGGCCGAGGCGGAGGCCAACCAGCAGATGCACGGCGTCGACTCGGCCGCGGAGGCGCTCGACCGGCGGTCCTTCGGCGGTGTCTTCCTGCGCCCGGAGGTCATCGGGGACGCCGGCCAGGTCCGGGCCCTCGCCCAGGTGCTGCACGAGGAGGGGGACCGCCCGGACGGCCTGCCCCTGCTGGTCGGCATCGACCAGGAGGGCGGGGGCGTGCAGCGGCTGCAGGTCGGGGTCGACCCGGTGCCGTCGGCGCAGTCGATCGGCGAGACCGGCGACCGCGGCTACGCCCGCAGGGTCGCGCGCGACAACGGGCGGACGCTGCGCGAGCTGGGAGTGACCCTGGTGTTCGCGCCCGTCGCCGACTACGACCCGACGGGCTCCAGCGCCCTCGGCAGCCGCACCTACAGCCGCGACCTGCGGCTCAACGCGCAGCTGGTCGTGGCCTCGGTGAAGGGCTACCTCGAGGCCGGGGTCATCCCGGTGGTCAAGCACTTCCCCGGCATCGGCACGGTCTCCGGCGACAGCCACGGGGCGCTGCTGCACCAGACCGCCCCGCTCGCGGAGCTGGACGAGCGTGACCTGGTCGCCTTCCGCCGGGCGATCCGCGCCGGGGCGCCGGTGGTGATGACCGGTCACGTCGCGGTCGACGCCCTCGACCCGAGGATCGCCTCGTCGGTCGATCCCCTGGTGGTGCAGGGCATGCTGCGCGACCAGCTCGGCTTCCAGGGCGTCGCGGTCACCGACAGCCAGGGCATGGCGCCGATCTTCGAGCCGTTCGGTCCGGGGGAGGGCGCGGTCCGGTCGCTGCTCGCGGGCAACGACCTGGTGCTCAACTCGCCGTCGCCCGCCCGGGCGTTCCGCGCGGTGCGCAAGGCGCTGGCGTCGGGTCGGTTGTCCCGCGACCGCCTCACCGAGGCGGCCACCCGGGTGGTGGCGCTGCGGCTCTACCTGGCCCGGCTGCGCTCCGACTAGCCCGCGGCAGGCGGTCAGGAGGCGCGTCGGCGCCGGCGCGCGGCCAGCAGGCCCAGCCCGCCGAGGAACGCCACGACCAGCCACGGGGTGCGCGGGTCCTGGGCGACCTCGCTGACCAGGGACACCTCCTGCGCGGGCGGCTCCTGCGAGCGCGAGGCCCGGGTGCGCTCGAGCGCGGCGCCGGCCTCGGCCAGCGTGGAGGGGTCGACCTCGCCCTTGGAGGCGTCCTGCGGGACGGACCCCAGCGACGACTCGGCCTCGAGCAGCGCCGCGGCCGGGTCGTCCTGGCCGGGCTTCTCCGAGACCTTCGTGCTGCCGCGCCAGGAGCGCACGAGCCGGTTCGGGACGTAGCCGTGGCGCACGCGCTGCGGGTGGTCGCCGACCTTCAGGTAGGCCAGCTCGCGGCCGGTGCGGAAGTCGAGCACGGCCACGGCGTCGGCGTCGCTGAGCGAGATCCAGCAGCGGTTGCCCAGGCCCTCGGTCGTCCAGTAGGGCTTGCCGTAGTAGTGACCCGTCGACTTCGTGTCATAGAGACGATATTTCAGCGACTTGCGGTCCACGATCGCGGCGTAGTCGTCCATCGTCCCGGCGACGCAGAGCTTGGTGCCGGCGGAGTTCATCGACAGCCCGTGGTGAGCGGAGTCGTTGACGTACTGCGTGAGCGGCATGTCGGGCACGCGGTTGGGCAGCTCGACCACTCGCTTGACGGCGCCTCGGCGCGGTTCGGGGATCCCGTCGGTCTCGTAGTCGACCGTGCCGTTCCGGTCGGGGGCCCGGGTGTCGAACTCGACGAACCCGTGGAAGTAGGAGACCTGGTAGTAGATGAAGCGCTCGTCGGGCGAGATCGCCATCGGCCGCACCGCCGAGCTCATGTCGGGGTGGCCGGACTCGGCGAGCTCCTTGCCCATGTCCCAGCGCTGCAGGATCTCGAAGTCCTTGTTGCGCACGACCTGGAACCACCGGTCGCCCTTGATCGCGTCCTGCGCGGGGGTGAGCTTCACCGGCCCGGAGTGGAGGTCGTCGCCCGGCGTGTAGACCTTGCCGATCGAGGCGTGGAAGATCCGGCGGCCGTCGTCGGTGTAGTTGCTCTCGTGCGGGGTCTCCCCGGTGGGGAACGTCCGCAGCCGGTCGCCCATCCGGATCCGCTTGCCGCGGACGGTCTCGTCGACCATCGAGAACTCGATCACCTGGGCCGCCGTGGAGTCCGAGACGAGCAGGCGGCGGCCGTCGGGGGACAGACCCATGTGGTCGGTGCGGTAGCCGTCCATCGGCTGCTCGCGCACGATGCTGTCGCGGCGGCCCGCGGTCGCCTTGGCGATGTCGATCCACACCACGTCACCGAAGCTGGGCCGTGACACCGCGAGGTACTTCCCGTCGCGCGTGGTGAACATGTCGTCGACGTACTGGTTGTGGCCCTCGCCGGGCCCCTGCTGGATCAGCAGGAAGTAGGCCAGCCGGTCGGGCGTCTTCTGGATGTCGGCGAGCTCCTGGCTCTTGTCCGGCACCAGGTCGATCCCGGTCTTGAGCATCCTCAGCGAGTGGGCGTCGACGATCGAGGCGTTGCCCGACCAGTTGTTGCCCACGAACATCACGTCGCGCAGGCCGTCGCGGCGGTGGGCCTCGCTGCCGTCGGCGGGCGCGCCCACCAGCGCGGCGGCCACCGTCAGCGCGGCGGCGCCCAGCAGGGCAGGTGTACGACGCGTGTCGGCTCGCATGGTTCCCTCCTCGTCCGGCCGCCGTCGGGTGTCCAACGCCGGCCGGGCACGGCAGCGGGGTGGCTCACGTCCGTGCGGGGACCCGATCGGTCATGATCGGCCCGTGAGCGATCGATCCCCCCTCGTCCTGCTGCACGGCGTGACCATGTCCGGCCGCGTCTGGCGGCCCGTCGCCGAGCACCTCGCCCAGCACCACGAGGTGCACACCCCGACCGCGCTCGGCCACCGCGGCGGTGAGCCGGTGTCGGACGCGCCCGGTGACCGTCCGCCACCTGGTCGACGACCTCGAGCGCCGCCTGGACGGGCTCGGCCTGCACCAGGTGCACGTCGCGGGCAACTCCCTCGGCGGCTGGATGTCGGTCGAGCTCGCCCGCCGCGGCCGGGCGCTGAGCGTGACCGCCCTGTCGCCGGGCGGGTTCTGGGACGAGGACGGGCACGGGCGCGCGGCCCCGGTGCGGTCCCTGCGCCGGATCGCGCTGATGGAGCGGCTCAGCCGTCCGCTCGGGCCGCTTCCGCACCACCTGGGCGCCGTACGCCGGCTGGCGCTGGCCGACGTGGCCACCCGCGGTCACCTGGTCGGCGCGGCCGCGTCGATCCAGTCGGCCCGCGACCTCGCGGAGTGCCTGGTGCTCGAGGACATCCTCACCACCGACGAGGCCGTGGAGGTGCTCGACCCGATGCCGTGCCCGGTGACCATCGCCTGGTCGGAGCACGACCGGATCCTGCCCCTGCGGGAGGGGCTGCCGGTCGCGCGCCGGCGCGTCCCGGGCGCCCGGTTCGCCATCCTGCCCGGCGTCGGCCACGTGCCGATGCTCGACGACCCCGCGATGGTCGCCGACGTGGTCCTGCGCACGACGGGCTCGCGAAACTAGAACCTGTTACAGTTCTGCGGTGCCGACCGTCTTCGAGCCCGCGTCACTGGGCCCGCTCACGCTGCGCAACCGGCTGGTGAAGTCCGCGACCTTCGAGGGCCGCACCCCCGACGCCCTGGTCACCGACGAGCTGGTCGAGTTCCACCGCCGCATCGCCGCCGGCGGCATCGCCATGACGACCGTCGCCTACGTCGCGGTCGCGCCCGAGGGCCGCACCCACCGCGAGCAGATCTTCCTGCGCGAGGAGGCGCTGCCCGGGCTGGTCCGACTCACCGACACCGTCCACGCCCAGGGCGCGCTGGTCGCCGCCCAGGTCGGTCACGCCGGACCGGTGGCCAACGGCCGCTCCAACCGCAGGCACGCGATCGCGCCGACCGCGATGCCCAACCCGATGAGCATGCAGATGGTCCGCAAGGCCTCGGCCGCCGACCTCGACCGGGTCCTGCGCGACTACGTCGCTGGTGCGCGGCTCGCGGTGCGCGCCGGCTTCGACGCCCTCGAGCTGCACCTGGGCCACGGCTACCTGCTCTCCTCGTTCCTCAGCCCGCTGAGCAACCGCCGCCGCGACCGGTTCGGCGGCAGCCTCGCCAACCGCGCGGCCTACCCCCGGCAGGTGGTGCGGGCGGTCAAGGAGGAGGTCGGCGACGAGGTCGCCGTCTACGCCAAGCTCGGCATGACCGACGGCGTCCGCGGAGGGCTGCAGGTCGAGGAGTCGCTGGAGGTCGCCGCGTGGCTGGAGGAGGACGGCTGCCTCGACGCGATCGAGCTCTCGGCCGGCTCCAGCCTGCTCAACCCGATGTACCTCTTCCACGGTCCGGTGCCGCTGCGCGAGTTCGCCGACGCCATGCCTCGCCCGCTGAGCTGGGGGATGCGCCGCTGGGGCGGACGGTTCCTCAAGGAGTACGACTACCGGCCCGGCTTCCTGCTCGACGACGCGGTGCGCTTCCGGGAGCGGCTCGACCTGCCGCTGATCGCGCTCGGGGGACTGGACACCCTCGAGGCCATGGAGCAGGCCCGCGCGGCCGGCTTCGAGCTGATCGCGCTGGGCCGGTCGCTGGTCCGCGACCCCGACTTCCCGCGCAAGCTCGAGTCCGGCGCGGTCCGCCGCTCCACCTGCATCCACTGCAACCGCTGCATGCCGAGCATCTACACCGGCACGCGGTGCCTGCTCGACGACCCCGAACCCCTCCAGATCGCCACCCGCGCACCGCACCAGCAAGGAGCCGCCTCGTGACCAGCATCCTCGACCGCTTCCGCCTCGACGGTCGCGTCGCCGTCGTCACCGGGGCCGGCCGCGGCATCGGCGCCGGCTGCGCGGTCGCGATGGCCGAGGCGGGGGCCGACGTGGTCCTGTCCTCCCGCACCGAGTCCCAGCTCGCCGAGGTCGCCTCCCGCATCGAGGCGCTCGGGCGCCGCGCGGTCGTCGTCCCCGCCGACCTCAGCGACCTCGACCAGGTCGCCGCCCTCGCGCAGCGGGCGTACGACGACCTCGGTCGGCTCGACGTCGTGGTCAACAACGTCGGCGGCACGATCCCCAACGCCTTCCTCGACACGACGCCGGACTACCTCGAGGAGGCGTTCCGGTTCAACGTCTCGACCGCCCACGCGCTGAGCCGCGCCGCGGTGCCGCTGATGCTCGAGACCGCCGAGACGCAGGGCGAGGGCCCGGCGCGGGCCGGCAGCATCGTCAACATCTCCTCGGTGATGGGGCGGGTCGCCGGCCGCGGCTACCTCGCCTACGGCACCGCCAAGGCCGCGCTGGCCCACTGGACCCGCCTGGCCGCTCGCGACCTCGACCCGCACATCACGGTCAACGCGATCGCGGTGGGGTCGGTGATGACCTCCGCGCTGGAGTTCGTCGCCGGCCACCAGGAGACCAAGGAGGCGATGGAGGCGGTCACCCCCCTGCGTCGCATCGGCGAGGTCGAGGACATCGCCGCCACCGCGCTGTGGCTGGCCAGCCGGGCCGGCGGCTACGTCACCGGCAAGGTGATCGAGGTCGACGGCGGCCTCGACCGGCCCAACCTCGACCTGGGCCTGCCCGACCTGAGCCTCAAGGAGTCCTGACCATGGCCGACCAGACCCGCCCCCTCCGCGTCGTCGAGTGGTCGACCGGCACCGTCGGCCGGCACGCGATCGCCGGCATCCTGGCCCGTCCCGAGCTCGAGCTGGTCGGCGTCTGGGTCTCCAGCGAGGAGAAGCACGGCAAGGACGTCGGCGAGCTCTGCGGCGCCGAGCCCCTGGGCCTCACCGCGACCATGCACAAGGACGAGCTCCTCGCGCTCGAGCCCGACGTCGTCGTGCACACCGCGATGACCGACGCCGACCCGTTCGCCGCGCTCACGTTGTTCGAGGAGCTGCTGGAGGCCGGCATCGACGTCGTCTCCAGCGGCCCCGTCTTCCTGCAGTGGCCGCACGGCGTCATCCCCGACGACATGGTCGCCTCCCTCCAGGCGGCAGGGGAGCGCGGCGGCGCCTCCCTCCACGTCAACGGCATCGACCCCGGCTTCGCCAACGACGTGCTGCCGCTGGTGATGACCTCGCTCTCGCAGCGCGTCGACGAGGTGCGGTGCTACGAGATCGCCGACTACTCGACCTACTACCAGCCCTTCGTCAACCAGACGCTCTACGGCTTCGGCAAGCCGATGGAGGAGGTGCCGCCGCTGTTCTCCGGCGGCATCCTGACCATGGCGTGGGGCTCGGTGGTGCGCATCATCGCCGCTGGGCTCGGCCTCACCCTCGACGAGCCGCTCGAGGAGCAGGTCGAGTTCGCCCGGGCCGAGCGGGACTACTCCACCGTCAGCGGCGAGGTCCCGGCCGGCACCCGGTGCGCGGTCCGCTTCCACGTGATCGGCAAGGTCGACGGCGTGCCGCGGGTGGTGCTCGAGCACGTCACGCGCACGCACCCCGAGCAGCGTCCCGACTGGCCGCAGCCCTCGAGCGGCGACGGCTGCTACCGCGTGGAGGTCAAGGGCGAGCCGATGATGACCGTCGACTTCTCCCACCACGGGGAGGACGGCGACCACAACGTCTCGGGGATGATCGTCACCGCCATGCGCCTGGTCAACGCGGTCCAGGCGGTCGTCGACGCCCCGCCCGGCCTGGTGACCGCGCTCGACCTCCCGCTGGTGACCGGCCGCGGCCTGGTCAGCTGAGGCGCGCCGCCGTCCGGTGCACCGACCCCGGCACCGGCACGCCGTCGGGCACGTCCGGCGACGGCAGGGGATCGCCCGCGGTGAGCGCCACCGGCACGATGCCCGCCCACACCTCCCGCGGCTCGACGTCCTCGGGGTCCACCTCGGGGGGACCGGCGGCGACCTTGACCGACGCGGAGTCCAGCGGCAGCCGCAGCACGAGCGTGGCCGCGAGCTCGCGGCGCGTGGGCCGGCGTACCTCCGCGGTCCGTCCGGCGAACAGGTGGTCGGACAGCACGGCCAGCGCCTGCTCCTTCTCGTCGTCGGGGACGACCTCCGCGACGCCGTGCACCACCGCGGACCGGTAGCGCATCGAGGAGTCGAACGTCGTCCGGGCGAACACCAGGCCGTCGAGGTGCGTCACGCTCACGCACACCGGGCCACCGGCGCCCAGGCGCAGCCCGCCCGCGCCCGACGACCCGTGCAGCAGCAGCGTGTCGCCGTCCCGGGCGACGGCGAACGGCAGCACCAGCGGCAGCCCGTCGCGTACGACGCCCACGTGCGCCAGCAGCGCCTCGTCGAGGATCGCGTGCAGTGCGGCACGGTCGGTGACCTGGCGGTGCGCCTCCCGGCGGACCCGCGTCTGGTCGTCCACGCGGAGCTGGTCGCCGGTGTGGTCCTCGGCGGCCCCGGGGATGGTCGGCTCGGTCGGCATGGGGCGAGTATCCGCCACCTCCGCCCCGGCCCCCGGGACCGCACCGGGCAGGATGGTCCCGTGAGCGGAGCGAACCAGGTGGAGGCGTGAGCACCGACGACGAGGCGATGACCGATCCCCAGGGCCGGCCGTTCGCCGGGCGCGGGCAGTGGACCGAGCCGACCACCGAGCAGGTGGCCCCCGGCGTGCACCGGGTGCCCCTGCCGCTGCCGATGGACGGGCTCCGGGCGGTCAACGTCTACGTCCTGGAGACGCCCGACGGACTGACCTGCATCGACGCCGGCTGGGCGATCGAGGTCTCCCGCGAGCTGCTGGGCGAGGGCCTGCGGCGCATCGGGCACGACGTCCGCGACGTCACCCGCTTCCTGGTCACCCACGCCCACCGCGACCACTACACGCAGGCGGTGACCGTGCGCCGCGAGTTCGGCGCCGCGACGATCGACCTGGGCGTGGGGGACCGGCCGACCCTCGAGCTGTTCAACAGCGGGGACCTCGAGGCCGACCCCACCGTCGCGCGGCTCCGGCTGGGGGGCGCCTTCGAGGTCGCCGCGGGGTGGGAGGAGATGTTCCGCGGGGCGGACCCGGACCTCACCATGTGGGAGCTGCCGGACCGGTGGCTCGAGCAGGAGCAGCAGATCGACCTGGGCGACCGCGTGCTGCACGCCGTCCCCACCCCTGGCCACACCGCCGGTCACTTCGTCTTCGCCGACCACGAGCGCGGCGTGCTCTTCGCCGGGGACCACGTCCTGCCGACGATCACCCCGTCGGTCGGCTTCGAGCTGGTCTTCGCCGACAACCCGCTGGCCGCCTTCCTCGGGTCCCTGCGCAAGGTGCGCGACCTGCCCGACCTGGTGCTCCTGCCCGCCCACGGCCCGGTGGCGCCGAGCTCCCACGCCCGCGTCGACGAGCTGCTCGCCCACCACGACGACCGGCTCGAGCAGTGCCTGGCCCGGGTCGAGGCCGGCGGCAGCAGCGCCCACGACGTGGCCACCCGGCTCACCTGGACCCGGCACGAGCGCACCTTCGCCGAGCTCGACTGGTTCAACGGCGCGATGGCGACGATGGAGACGATGGTCCACCTCGACCTGCTCGCCTCCCGCGGCCGGCTGCACCGCGAGGAGGTCGACGGCACCGCCGTCTACACCCGCGCTAACCTGGGCACCACACACGACAGGGGAGCGCCGTCCGGGCGCTGAGAGTGCGGGAACGGCCGCAGACCCTCGAACCTGCTCCGGCTAGCACCGGCGAAGGGAGTCGAGCTCTTCCCGCTCGAGCGGGACCCTCCTCACTGCGAGGAGCACACGCATGCGCACCACCCGGCCGGCCGTCCTGGCCGTCTCGATCCTCACCGCCGCGGCCGCCCTGGCCGCCTGCTCGGTCTCGACGTCCGACGACGAGGCGCCGCGCCAGGGCAGCGGCAAGGCAGCGACGAAGGTGGTCCTGGCCACCCACGACTCCTGGGCGATGCCCGAGCGGCTCGTCCGCGCGTTCGAGGAGGACACCGGCTACGACCTCGAGGTCGTGCCCAACGGCGACGCCGGCCAGCTGACCAACAAGCTCGTGCTGACCAAGGACGCTCCGATCGCCGACGCGGTCTACGGCATCGACAACACCTTCGGCACCCGGGCCCTCGAGGAGGGGGTGCTCGCTGAGGGTGCCGCGGCAGGCGGCCCGGGCGGCGCCGAGCGGTTCGAGCTGCCCGGGGACGACGGCGGCGCCCTGGCCCCCGTCGACTGGGGCGACGTCTGCGTCAACGTCGACGACGCCTGGTTCCGCGCCCACGACGAGCCGGCGCCCGAGTCGTTGGACGACCTCGCCGACCCGGCCTACCGCGGGCTGTTCTCCACCCCCAGCGCCGCCACCTCCTCTCCCGGGTTCGCCTTCCTGCTGGCCACGATCGGTGCCTACGGCGAGGACGGCTGGCAGGACTACTGGCGCCGCCTGATGGCCAACGGCACGCGCGTCGCCGGCAGCTGGACCGACGCCTACGAGGGGGACTTCACCGCCTCGGGCAAGGGCGACCGCCCGATCGTGCTCTCCTACAGCTCCTCGCCGCCGTTCACCATCCCGGAGGGACGCTCCAAGCCCACGACCAGCGCGCTGCTGGACACCTGCTTCCGCCAGGTCGAGTACGCCGGCGTGCTCGCCGGGGCGGAGGAGCCCGCCGGTGCGCAGGCGGTCGTGCGCTGGCTGCAGAGCATCCCGGTGCAGGAGGCGCTGCCGGCCAACATGTACGTCTTCCCGGCAGCGGCGGACGCCGACCTCCCGGCGCTGTGGGCGCGGTGGGCGAAGCCGGCACCCGACCCGATCGAGGTCGACCCGGCCGAGGTCACCGCGAAGCGCGCGACGTGGATCCGCGAGTGGACCGACCTCGTCTCCGGCTGACGCCGGTCCTCCTCGCGGCGCTGCCCCTGGCGTTCCTGGGCGTCTTCTTCGTCCTGCCCGTGGGGGAGATGCTGCGGCTCGGCTTCGCCCCCGACGGTCACCTCGACCTCGCCGGCGTCGTCGAGACCCTCACCCGGCCGCGCATCCTGCGCGTGCTGTGGTTCACGATCTGGGCGGCGGCCGCCGCGACCGTCGTGACGGTGGTGCTCGGCGTCCCGACGGCGTACGCCCTCTACCGGCTGCGGCTGCCCGGCGCGACGCTGCTCCGCGGGATCGTGACGGCCCCGTTCGTGCTGCCGACGGTCGTGGTCGGCGTGGCGTTCCGCGGCCTGCTCGCCCCCTCCGGGCCCCTCGGCGGGCTGGGGCTCGACGGCACCCCGGCGGCGATCTGCGCGGCCCTGGTGTTCTTCAACCTCTCGGTGGTGGTGCGCACCGTCGGGCCGTGGTGGGCCGGTCTCGACCCGCGGCGGGCCGAGGCCGCGGCGTCGCTGGGGGCGAGCCCGGCCCAGGTCCTGCGCACCGTCACGCTGCCGGCGCTGCGGCCGGCCGTGCTGTCGTCGGCCGCGGTCGTGTTCCTGTTCTGCGCGACCGCCTTCGGCGTCGTGCTCACCATGGGCGGCGGCCGCTACTCGACGGTCGAGACCGAGATCTACTACCTCACCACCCAGCTGCTCGACCTGCCGGCCGCGGCGGCCCTGTCGGTGCTGCAGCTCGCGGTGGTCGTCGGCCTGCTCGCGCTGACCGGTCGCACCCGTCCCGGCACCACGAGCGACCGCGTCGCGCCCGTCCCTCGCCGGCCGCGCCAGTCGGACGTCCCGGTGCTGGCCGCCACCGCGGCCGTCCTCACCCTCGTCGTGACGCCGCTGGCCGCGATCGTCGTCCGCAGCCTGCGGGTGGACGGCTCCTGGTCCACCGCCCGCTTCGCCGCCCTGCAGCAGCCCGCCGCCGACGGGACGCTGCGCGTCCCCCTCAGCCAGGCCCTGGAGACCTCGCTTCGCGTCGCCGTCGACGCGACGCTGCTCGCGATGACGCTCGGCCTGGTCGTGGCGGGGCTCACCGCACGCGGCGGCCCCCGTCGCACCCAGCGGCTCCGCTCGCTGCTCGACGGCGCCTTCATGCTCCCGCTCGGCGTCTCCGCGGTGACGGTGGGCTTCGGGCTCCTGGTGGCCCTCGACGCACCTCCTCTCGACCTGCGGGGCAGCCCCTGGCTGGTGCCGGTGGCCCAGGCGCTCGTGGCGCTGCCCCTCGTCGTGCGCCTGGTCGCCCCCGCCCTGCGCGCCGTCGACCCGCGGCTGCGCGAGGCCGCCGCCTCGCTCGGGGCCTCCCCGTCCCGCGTGCTCGCCACCGTCGACCTCCCGCTGGTGTGGCGCCCCGTCCTGTCGGCGGCGGGCTTCGCCTTCGCGGTCTCGCTGGGGGAGTTCGGCGCGACCAGCTTCCTGGCCCGTCCCGACGACCCCACCCTGCCGGTCCTCGTCTACCAGCTGGTGTCGCGCCCGGGGGCGGACAGCTTCGGTGCCGGCCTGGCCGCCGCGGTCGTCCTGGGCCTGGTCACCAGCGCCGTCGTGGTCGCCGTCGAGCGGCTGCGGCCCCCGGGCGTGGGAGCGTTCTGAGGTGGACAGGCTGGAGGTCGAGGACGTCACGGTCCGCTTCGGCGGGGTGACCGCGGTCGACGAGGTCTCCCTCGACGTCGCCGCGGGGGAGGTCTGCGCCGTCCTCGGGCCCTCGGGATCGGGCAAGTCCACCCTCCTGCGCGCGGTCGCCGGTCTCGAGCCGCTCTCGTCCGGTCGGGTGTCCTACGCCGGGCGCGACCTGCGCGGCGTGCCGCCGCACCGGCGCGGGTTCGCGCTGATGTTCCAGGACGGCCAGCTGTTCCCGCACCTGAGCGCCGCCGACAACATCGCCTACGCCCTGCGCGTGCGCCGCCGCCCGCGGGCCGAGCGCGCCGCCCGGGTCGCCGAGCTGCTCGAGCTCGTCGGCCTCACCGGGTACGGCGACCGCCTGCCGGCCGAGCTGTCCGGCGGCGAGCGACAGCGGGTCGCACTGGCCCGGTCGCTGGCGGCGAGCCCGCGGCTGCTGCTGCTCGACGAGCCCCTGGCCGCGCTCGACCGGCACCTGCGCGAGCGGCTGGCCGACGACCTCGCGGCGATCCTGCGCGCGGCCGGGACCACCGCCCTGCTGGTCACCCACGACGCCGAGGAGGCGTTCGCCGTGGCCGACCGGATGGCCGTGCTGCGGTCGGGGCGACTGGTGCAGGCAGGCGGCCTCGACGAGGTGTGGCGAGCGCCGGTCGACGCCGCGACCGCGAGGTTCCTGGGCTACGCCACCGTGCTGGCGCCCGAGCGCGCCCGCGCGCTGCTCGCGCTCGCCGGGCCGGCCGGGGCGCCCCCGCTCGGGGACGGTCAGGCGCTGGCCCTGCGCCGCTCGGCGCTGCGGGTCGCGGCCGAGGGGCGGTTGCCGGCGACGGTGACCGAGCTGCGCTCGGCCTCCGAGCAGGTGCGGCTGCGGGTGGCCGTGGAGGGGCTCGGCGAGCTGGACGCGGTGGCCTCGCGTGCCCGGGCCGTGGGGGTGGGCGACCGCGTCACGCTCGAGCTCGACGGATCGCGCACCGCCGCCGTACCGAAGGGGTGAGCACTGTCACGTCGGCAACCGTGGGACGCGGGCCCCGGCGGGCGGCGACGCTGTGGCCGGGTTCCCTAGAATCGCCGGGATGAAGCGCCCGGCGTACGGACTCCTCGTGGGCGTCGCGGTCCTGATGGGGCTCGTGGCGCTCGTGGTGTCCCATGCCGTGGACGTCCCGCTGCGCGATCCCGACGGGTTCCTCGGCCCCGCCTGGGTGCGGCTGCCCGCGATGGTGGTCGGCGCCTTCCTCCTCGACGTGGTCCCGAGGTCGCTGTGGCGCGCGCGCCGGCGGTGGCGCAGCCTCGGCGCCGAGGCCGGTGCGATCGTGCGCGAGCACTGGACCCGCGAGCGGGTGATGCTCGTGGTCATCGGGCTGACCAGCTTCTACGTCACCTACGTCAGCTACCGGAACCTGAAGAACTTCCTGCCGGGGCTGTTCCCCGACATGCAGGACCCGATGCTCCACCGCCTGGACCGGTGGCTGATGTTCGGCAACGAGCCGGCCACGATCCTGCACGCGGTCTTCGGCGAGACCTGGGCGGCGCACGTCTTCGCCTTCATCTACCTGCTCTACCTGCCCCTGGCCCCGATCAGCCTGGTGGTCTGGCTGGTCTGGTCGCGCAACGTCTCCTACGGCTACTGGTACGCCACCGCCAACTGCCTGACCTGGACCTTCGGCACGATCTCCTACTACGCGATCCCGACGATGGGGCCGGCGTTCTGGTACCCCTGGCTCTACCGCGGTCTCGACGTCACCGGCGTCACCAGGCTCCAGGACGGGCTGTGGAACTCCCGCCAGGACGTGCGCTTCCCGCTCAACCCGTTCTCCGACTCCATCCAGTCGGTGGCTGGCTTCGCCTCCCTGCACGTCGGGCTGACCCTGACCATCGCCCTGGTCGCCCACTACACGGTGCGCCACAAGGCGCTGCGCGTCACCGCCTGGGTCTACTGCTTCCTCACCCTGATCTCGACGATGTACTTCGGCTGGCACTACATCGCCGACGACATCGGCGGTGTGGTGATCGCGTTGCTCTCGGTCTACCTCGGTGGCATCGCGACCGGGCAGAAGTTCGACCGCTGGGGGCGGGCCTCCCACCCCACGACCTCGACGCGCGACGTGCCGGTGGAGGACGGGCCGGACGGACCCGGCGGTCCGGGAGGACCCAGCGACCCGGACGGATCGGGCGGTCCGGGCGACTCGGCCGGATCGCCGTCCACGGTGACCCAGGTGGGCCAGACCAGCTGACTCGGGTTCTGGTCCGTCCGGATCAGGCGTGGGACGCGGGAGCGTGCCCGGAGGGGCCAGGTGGGGGTCCTCCGTTCGGAGGGAGACAGGCGGCCGGGAGCGGTGCGCATCGCTCCGGATCCCTTTACGTTGGGACGAACTGATGTATATTCAAGACATGCGGAGTCCGGGGGGACCCGCACGAGCAGAGCGGCACGACACCCCACTCGAGCAGTGGGAGGACCGCAGGCCGGGGGGAGATCCGTATCCCATCGCCCCTCCCCTGAAGCCGCAGGCTCAACCGGCTGTCCTAGCCTCCCAATGGGACAGCCCAGGCCCCGCCCGAACCTCCCAATCGGGCGGGGCCATCCGGTTTTCGCCCGCTTTCGTGACCTCGCCGCACCTTGCTGAGACGATGGCGCCATGGCCTCCGACCCCCTCCAGGACCAGCCCCTCGACGTCACCGCGCTGCGCGACCTGCTCGACGGCCGCTACCGCGACGTCCGCAACCGGGTGAGGGAGAACCTGGTCAAGCACGCCTCCGTCCTCGACGAGGCCGAGACCCTCTCCCGCGACGACTACCGCGACCTGGTCCGCGACGTGGTGATCGAGCTGGCCGGCACCGGGCAGACCGGCTACGGCCTGCCCAAGGAGTACGGCGGCGCCGGCGACATCGGCGCCTCCGTGGCGGCCTTCGAGACCTCGGCCTTCGGCGACCTGTCGGTCCTGGTCAAGCTCGGGGTGCAGTTCGGCCTGTTCGGCGGCGCGGTGCTCCAGCTCGGCACCGAGCGCCACCACAAGAAGTACATGGCCGACATCACCAGCGGCGCGCTGCTCGGCTGCTTCGCGATGACCGAGACCGGCCACGGCTCCAACGTGCAGGCGCTCGGCACCTGGGCGACGTACGACCCGCAGACGCAGGAGCTGGTGCTCCAGACCCAGGACGACAGCGCGCGCAAGGACTACATCGGCAACGCCGCCCGCCACGGCACCATGGCGGTGGTCTTCGCCCAGCTCGTGGTGGGCGGCGAGAACCACGGCGTGCACGCCATCCTCGCGCCGCTGCGCGACGACAAGGGCCGGGTCGTCGACGGCGTGCGCATCGAGGACTGCGGCCACAAGCACGGCCTCAACGGCGTGGACAACGGCCGCATCTGGTTCGAGGGCCTGCGCGTGCCGCGGGAGAACCTGCTCAACAAGTACGCCGACATCGACGACGACGGGCACTACCACTCGCCGATCGAGAACCCCGACCGCCGCTTCTTCACGATGCTCGGCACCCTCGTGCAGGGGCGGGTGTGCGTGGGTGGCGGCGCGATCAACGCCAGCAAGGTCGCGCTCAAGATCGCGGTGACCTACGGCAACCGGCGCCGGCAGTTCGGCCCCAAGGACGCCGACTCCGAGATCGTGCTGCTCGACTACGGGATGCACCAGCGGCGGCTGCTGCCCCTGGTCGCGCGCACCTACGCCCTGCACTTCGCCCAGGAGCGGGTCGCGGCCGACCTGCACCGCATCTTCAGCGACATCGACGGCGCCTCGGAGCGGCGCCGACGTGCCCTGGAGTCGCGGGCGGCGGCGACCAAGGCGCTGGGCACGTGGGCCTCGCTCGACACGATCCAGCAGGCGCGTGAGGCGTGCGGCGGCGCGGGCTACCTCTCGGTGAACCGCTTCTCCGCGCTCTACGACGACGTCGACGTCTTCACCACCTTCGAGGGCGACAACACCGTGCTGCTCCAGCTGGTCGCCAAGGGCCGGCTCACCGACCTCGCCGCGGAGTTCAACTCCCTGGACCAGATCGAGATGGTCGGCTACGTCGCCGGGCTCGCGGTCGAGACCGTCGTGGAGCGCACCCAGATGCGCACCCTGCTCGAGCGCCTGCGCGACGCCGTCCCCGGGCGCGGTGGCATCTCCGAGGAGGACGCCGGTCTCCTCGACCCCGACTGGCACCTGTCGATGCTGCGCTGGCGGGAGGACCACATCACCTCCAGCGCGGCCCGCCGGCTCAAGTCCGGGATGGACGGCGGCACCGCGGCCGAGGAGGTCTTCTCGCGCGTGCAGCCGCACATCATCGCCGCGGCCAGGGCCCACGGCGAGCGGCTGTTCTACGAGGCGTTCCTGACCAAGGTGCAGAACACCCCCGAGGGCACCAACCGCAAGGTGCTGGCTGCGCTGTGCGCCCTCTACGCGCTCAGCCTGGTCGAGGCCGACCGGGCGTGGTTCATGGAGCACGGCCGCCTCTCCGGCGACCGCTCCAAGGCCGTGCAGTCCGCGGTCGACGAGCTGTGCCGCCAGCTGCGCCCCCACGCCGAGGACCTGGTCGACGCCTTCGGCGTGCCCGCGGAGCTGCTGCGCACCGAGCTCTTCTAGAGGCGCGCGGGGGCTGCTCGCCCCGGGTCCCGTGGGGTCCTTGTATCAGGAGGACCCGCCGGGTCATCCTCGAAGGACATGGAACACCACGCGGCCGACGGCACGCGGTGGACCGTCGGCGGGGGACGGGCGCTCGGGTGGCGAGCGCGCGGATGATCCTCCTCGTCGCAGCACCCGGGTACGGCAGGAGCACCTGGGTCGACTCCCACCTCGCCGAAGGAGGGGTGGTGCTGTCGGCCGCCGACGCGGCTGCCGACCCCGACCTGCTCGACGAGGTCCCCACCGCCCTGGTGGTCGAGGACCTGCACGCGATCGACACCGCGGCGCTGACCGACCTGCTCCGGCGGCTGGCGACGCTGCCCCCGGGCTCGGACCTGGTGCTGACCAGCCGTCGGCCCCTGGGACGCAAGCACCGCGCGCTGCTGCACGACCGCGTCCTCGAACGGGGGCCGGACGACCTGAGGCTCGGCGCCGCTCGGATCGCCACGCTCCTGGCGACCTCCTACGGGGTGGACGACCCGCACCTGCCGAGCGTCGTGCGTGACCTGACCGGCGGCTGGCCGAGCCTGGTGCACCTGGTCGGTGACACCTTGTCGCGGACCGGGGTGGGCCCGCTCCCTCTGCCCGATCGCCTGCCCGGTCTGGTCCAGGAGCTGTGCGGGCCGGGGACGGCGGTCGGTGACTGGCTGGAGCACACCGTGGTGGCCTCGATCGACGAGGACGACGTCGCGCTCCTGGCGGACCTGGCCGGCCTCGACGTCGCCACGCCGGCGCTGGTCGAGCAGTGCTGGGGCGCCGATCGCGCGTCGTGGACCGCGGAGGCACTCCAGCGCTGCCAGCGCGCCGGCCTGCTCACCCGCCACCCGACCTGGGAGGTGCTGGACCGGCCCGGCGACCGCGTGGTGCCGTTGCTGGCGGCCGTGCTGCGCGGCCAGCACGCGCCCGACGTGGGCCGGGTCGCCGCCTGCGCCGACTGGTACGACGCCCACGGCTACCCCGCCGCTGCGGTGCGGGCGCTGCGGGCGATCGGACGCGACGACGCCGCCGTGCGGCTGGTCCGCCGTCGCGGCTGGGACCTGGTCGCCCACGGTGACGCCGCGGAGATCCGCGCGGTGCTCGACCGGGCCGACCCCGACGCCGAGGCGCGACTGCTCCTCGCGGAGGCCCACCGGCTCGCGGGCCGCGCGGACCTCGCGCACGGGCTGCTGCGTCCGCTCGTCGAGGAGGCCGGTGCGCAGGACTGGGACGTGCGCCTCGCCTGTGGACTCGCCGCCGTGCACGACACCCGCTGCGAGTACGCCGCCGGCCTCGAGGCGATCGAGCGCGCTGCACCGGCGGGGCGCGAGGGACCCGGCTGGGGCATCCGCTGGCACGCCCTCCGCGCCACCCTCCTGGTCAACGTCGGACGCTCGGAGGAGGCGGTCGCGACCGCGTCGCGAGCCCTCGCGGCCGCGCAGCACTCGACCAGCCCGGAGGACCTCGTCCGTGCCCACCAGGCGATGGCCCGGGTGAGCACCGGCCACCGCAAGGGCGCCCACGTCGAGGCGGCGCGCGGCTACGCCACCGAGGCCGCGGACGGCACCACGCTCGCGCTGCTGCTGTGCACCCAGGGCTTCTCGGCGCTCGCCGACGCCCGGTTCCGCGACGCCGCCGCCGTGGGCCGGCAGGCGGTGCGCACCTGTGAGCTGGTCCGACCGGTCGGGGCGCTCGTGGTCGCGCTGCACAACCTGGCCGAGGCGCTGTGCCGCACCGGGGAGTACGACGAGGCGCGCTGGCACCTGCGCCGGGCGGTCGCCCTCAGCCGGCGGCTCGGCGGCGCGCGGTCGGCCTCGGGACTGAGCGGCCTGGGGGACCTGCACCGCGCGCTCGGGCAGCTGGAGCACGGTCGCCGCGCCTACGAGGAGGCGATCGCCCTGGCCCGCGAGTCGGGGGAGCGCCAGATCCTGGTGCCTGCCCTCGCCGGGATGGCACGCCTGGTCGCCGCCGAGCCGGACGGTGCAGCGGAGGCCAGGGCACTGGCCGAGGAGGCGACCGCGGCGGCCACCACCGACCTCGAGGCCTACGCCTTCACCGCACAGGCGTGGGCGCTCCTGGCCGACCACGACCGTCCCGGCGCCCTCGAGGCGGCCCGCCGGGCGGTCCGGGCGGCCCGGGCCGACGTGGCGCTCGACCTGCTCGCCGAGGCGCTCGAGGTCGAGGGGTGCGCCCACGAGGAGCCCGCCGAGAGCCGAGCCGCCCTGGTCGAGGCCCACGCGATCTGGCTGGAGGCCGGCGCGGGACCGGACCGGGCACGCATCGAGGTGCTGCTCGCGCGCCTCGACGGGGCCGACCGGGCGACACGGGAGCGGGGACGAGCCGCCGCGGAGCGCCTGACCGGGCTGGGGGTGAGCCGCGTGGCGGGCCGGCCCCTCGGCGAGGACCCGATCGCGGCCGACGTCACCGTCTCGGTCCTCGGCGGGTTCGAGGTGACGGTGCGGCAGCGACGGGTGCCGATGCAGGCCTGGCGCTCCCGCCAGGCCAGGACCCTGGTCAAGCTGCTGGCCGCGCGGCGCGGCAGGCCCGCCAGCCGGGAGCACCTGTGCCACCAGCTGTGGCCCGACGACGACCCGGCGAGGACGCCGCACCGGCTGTCGGTGCTGCTCGCGACCGTCCGGGCCGTCCTCGACCCGGACAAGGCCCACCCGCCGGACCACTACGTGTGCTCCGACAACCGGGCGGTCTGGTTCGACCTGCGGCGCGTGGGGATCGACGCCGACGAGCTCGTCGCAGACGCCGCCGTGGGCGCCGAGCTGCTCGCGGCCGGGGAGCAGGAGCAGGCCCGCGACCTGCTCGCCGCCGTCGACGCGCGCTACCGGGGCGACGCCTTCGAGGACGAGCCGGACGCCCCCTGGGCCGACGACCTGCGCGAGGAGGCCCGGGCGGCGTGGCTGCGCTCGGTGCGGCACCTGGCCACGATCGCCACCCGCGAGGGACGGCACAACGACGCGGCCGCCGTGCTCACGCGGCTGCTCCGGGTCGACCCGTACGACGAGCGCGTCCACGCCGGCCTCGTGCGCACCCTGGTCCGGGCGGGACGGCACGGGGAGGCCCGGCGGGCCTTCGAGGCGTGGGTCGCCGCGATGCGCGAGGTGGACGTGGCCGGCCCCGACCCGCAGGTGCTGGTCCCGGCCCCGAGGTCGGCCGTGGACGCACCTGCCGCGGGGTCCCGCCGCCCGTTGTGATCCTGCTCTGACCGGCTCCTGCCACTGTCCTCGATCTCGGGACCCACCACCCACCACCGGTCCGCCGGACCACCACCGAAGGAAACCTCATGACGACACGAACCACCCTCGCGGCGGCCCTGATCGCGGCCGCCGCTCCGGCCGCCGCCCTGGCCGGGATCCCGGCCCCTGCCGGAGCGGTCCCGCTCTGCCTCCCCGGGACGGTCAACGTCATCCACGGCACCCCCGGGGACGACGTGATCCAAGGGACCCCCTGCGACGACGAGGTCCACGGGCACGGCGGGAACGACACGATCTACGGCTTCGGCGGCGACGACCACCTCTACGGCGGGCACGGCGACGACGTCCTGGTCGGGGGGAACGGCAACGACTGGCTGTGGGGCGAGGAGGGGGACGACACCTTCGACGGTGGCGCCGGCAACGACGTCGCCGACGAGTCCCCCGCGGAGTCCTCGCTGCGCTGCGAGCGCTGAGCACACCGAGGAGGCGGCGCCGGACCCGGTCCGGCGCCGCCTCCTCACCTGTGCCTGTGCGCGGACACCCTCGCTCAGCAGCGGACCGCCTGCTGCACGCTCAGGCACGCGTCCTGCTGCGCACCGCCGTCGGCCCGGTCCGGACCGGCGTTGCCGTGCAGGAGGTCCCGCCCGCCGTTGCCGTAGAGCTTGTCGTCACCGCCTCCGCCGTAGACCTTGTCGCGTCCGCTGCCGCCGGTGAGGTCGTCGTCGCCGGCGGCACCGAAGAGGCGGTCGTCGCCGGCGTTGCCCGAGAGCTTGTCGTCGCCGCCGCCGCCGCGGACCACGTCGTCACAGGCGCCGCCGAGGACCTTGTCGTCGCCGGGGCCGCTGAGGATCACGTCGGCCCCGCCGCGTCCGTAGATCGTGTCGTCTCCGCCCTTGCCGTAGATGACGTCGGCGCCGGAGGTGCCGAAGATCGTCTCCGACGCGCTGGACCCGACGATCGTGACTCCGGGGTTGGCGCAGGACGACGGCTGCGCCGTGACGGCTCCGCCCGAGGCCGCGAGAAATCCGGCGCCCAGGATGGCTGCGAGGGTGATGGGGAGCTTCATGTGCTGTCTCCTTCGAGATGGCCCGGGTCTCCGCCCGGCACCGTGGTGGTTGGTGCCAGAAGGAGACCGCGGGGCCCTCAGCGTCGGATCAGCGCAGGATCACAGCCCGCGGCGAGCTCAGTGGGAGGGGTCCTCGGAGAAGCGCTTGAAGGAGGCGCGGACCTCCTCCTCGGCGTCGTGGCGGCCGACCCAGTTGGCGCCCTCGACGGACTTGCCGGGCTCCAGGTCCTTGTAGACCTCGAAGAAGTGCTGGATCTCGAGACGGTCGAACTTGGAGACGTGGTCGATGTCGCGCAGGTGCTCCAGGCGCGGGTCGGTGCTGGGGACGCACAGCACCTTGTCGTCGCCGCCGGCCTCGTCGGTCATGCGGAACATGCCGATCGCGCGGCACTTGATCAGGCAGCCGGGGAAGGTCGGCTCCTGGAGGAGCACCAGCGCGTCGAGCGGGTCGCCGTCGAGACCGAGGGTGTTCTCGATGAAGCCGTAGTCGGCGGGGTACTGCGTGGAGGTGAACAGCGTGCGGTCCAGTCGCATCCGCCCGGACTCGTGGTCGACCTCGTACTTGTTGCGCTGTCCCTTGGGGATCTCCACCAAGACGTCGAACTCCACAGACTTCCTCCAGTCGTCGTTCCCGGCACTCGCCGTGTCGTCGGTTAGTCTCCCGCAGAACCCACTGCTCACGCACGTCGAGGGGACGCTCCATGCCCGAAGGTGACCGACCCCACGCGCCGGGGGTGGGCGACGGCACCGGGGTCGACGTGGAGCCGGAGCGCGAGGTCGCGGGCGAGCCCGCCGGCGACGGCCCGGATCCCGCCGAGGAGCCGGCGGAGCGGACTACGCCCGCCGCTGACGCCGCCCCCTCCGCACCCGTCGACCGGCGCGACCGCCGCGGTCGCTTCGCCCGGCGTACGGCGGAGGCGTGCGTCCTGCTGCTCCTGGCGGCCACGGCGCTGGTCCACGTCCTCGACCTCGGTGAGCGGACGGGGATCGCGGCTCCCGACCCGGCCGTGGAGCCCGAGGCGGTGGCGCCGCCGCCGGGCCTCGAGCTGCCCGAGGCGGAGGCCGCACCGGTGGTCGCCGCCTCCCTCGGGGGAGCGGCTCTCGACCGGAGCGCGGTCGCCCGAGCGGTCTCCCGGCTGGCCTCGAACAAGCGGCTGGGCACGCAGGTCGCGATCGTCGTGGCCGGCACCGACGGCGTCCCCGCCTACCGCTCCGGGCCGGCGGTGATGGTGCCCGCCTCGACGCTGAAGATGCTGACCTCGCTGGCCGCGCTGGAGTCGGTCGGGCCGCAGCACCGCTTCGCCACGACGGTGGTCCGCCGCGGCCGCACGCTCACGCTCGTCGGCGGCGGTGACCCGCTGCTGGAGCGGGTGCCGCAGGAGGGCCTCTACCCCGAGCGGGCGGACCTGCGGACCCTCGCGCGGGCCACGGCCAGGTCGCTGCGCGCCTCCGCCCCCGCCGGGCGGCTCCGCCTGACCTACGACGCCTCGCTGTTCACCGGGCCCGCGGTCAACCCGCACTGGGAGCCGGACTACGTCCCGACCGACGTGGTGAGCCCGATCAGCGCCCTGTGGGTCGACGAGGGGCGCGACGAGGGCGGCTACGGCGCGCGCGTGGCCGACCCGGCCGCGGAGGCCGGACGGGTCTTCCGCGCCGAGCTGCAGCGCGCCGGTGTGCGAGTCGGTCCGGCGCGGTCGGGCTCGGCCCGGCCGGGCGCGGAGCCGGTCGCGGAGGTCCGCAGCGCGCCGCTGGTCGAGGTCGTGCAGCACGTGCTGGAGGCCAGCGACAACGAGGGCGCCGAGGTGCTGCTGCGTCACGTCGCGATCGCCCGGGGCCGCGCCGCCTCGTTCGCCGGCGGTGCCCGGGCCGTCCCCGAGGTCCTCGCCGACCTGGGGGTGCGGCTCAACCGCCTGCGGATGTACGACGGCAGCGGGCTGTCGCGCGAGGACCGGATCAACCCGGTCACGCTGGTCGACGTGCTCGCCCACTCCCTCGACCCGCGGCGACCCGAGCTGGCAGGCGTCGCCTCGGGCCTGCCGGTCGCGGGCTTCAGCGGCTCGCTGACCCGGCGCTTCGACGTGCGCGCCGACCCGGGGCTCGGGGTGGTGCGGGCCAAGACCGGGACGCTGACCGGCGTCCACGGGCTGTCCGGGGTGGTCGTCGGGCGCGACGGGGCGGTCATGCTCTTCGCCGCCCTGGCCGACCGGGTGCAGGAGCCGGACGTGCTGTTCACCCGGGCCCAGCTGGACCGGATCGCCGCGGCGCTCGCCGCCTGCCGCTGCCGCGGCTGAGCGCAGCCGACGCCCCCGGAAACCGACCGCCACGTACGCTCACGACATGAGCGGGCAGGGCGCGAACATGGTCGACTGGAACCTCGCGGTCTCCACCGCGGCGAAGCTGGCGGGTCCCGGCCCCCAGGTCTCCCGCGAGGAGGCCGACGAGGTGGTGGCCGAGCTGCGCGCCGACGCCCACCGGTCCACGCCGCTGGTCAGGGACTACACCGGCCTCGTCGCCGAGGAGGCGTCCGCGCCGGTGCTCGTGGTCGACCGGCGCGGGTGGGTGCAGGCCAACGCCGACGGGTTCCAGCGGCTGCTCGGCCCGGTCATCGACAAGATGCTGGAGAAGCGCGGCAAGGTCGCCGGCGAGGGCATCGCCGACGCGATCGGCAGCCGCGTCACCGGGCTCGAGGTCGGGGCGTTGCTGGGCTTCCTGGCCGGCAAGGTGCTGGGCCAGTTCGACCCCTTCCACGGCGAGCCCGGATCCTCCGAGGTCGGGCGGCTGCTGCTGGTCGCCCCCAACATCGTCAGCGTCGAGCGCGAGCTCGAGGTCGACCCCCACGACTTCCGCCTGTGGGTCTGCCTGCACGAGGAGACCCACCGGGTGCAGTTCACCGCCGTCCCGTGGATGCGCGACCACCTGGAGTCCCAGGTCGAGCAGCTGGTCGGCGGGCTCGACATGGAGCCCTCCGCGGTGGTCGGGATGCTCGGCGACGCCGCCAAGCGCCTCGGCGACGTGGTCTCCGGCAAGGGTGACGGCAGCCTGCTCGACCTGTTCGCCACGCCCGCGCAGCGCGAGGTGATCGACCGGGTCACCGGCGTGATGTCGCTGCTCGAGGGCCACGCCGACGTGGTCATGGACGGGGTCGGGCCCGAGGTGATCCCGACGGTCGACGCGATCCGCGAGCGGTTCGACCGCCGCCGCAAGGGCGCCGGCTCCCTCGACCGCCTCGTCCGGCGGCTGCTCGGTCTCGACGCCAAGATGGCGCAGTACCGCGACGGTGCGAAGTTCGTCCGCGCCGTCGTCGACGAGGTCGGCATGGAGGGCTTCAACAAGGTCTGGGTCGAGCCCGACCACCTGCCGTCCCGCACCGAGATCGGCGACCCCGCCGCCTGGGTGCGCCGCGTCCACGGGTGAGGGGTCCGGACCCGGCGGTCGCGGCGGTCCGCCTCGCCGTACGCCGGGCGCTGCTGGTCCCGGACGGCTCGGGCGGCGTCTGGGCGCCGGACGTGCGCAGCGCCGTCCTGGTGGCCTGCTCCGGCGGGGCCGACTCGCTGGCGCTCGTCGCCGCCACCGTCTTCGAGCTGCGTCGCGTCGAGGGGGTCGCGGTCGTCGGGGCGGTCGTCGACCACGGCCTGCAGGAGGGCTCGGCCGAGCACACCGCCCGGGTGGTCGCGCAGATGGCCGCGCTCGGCGTCGACGAGACCGCCTCGATCCGGGTCACCGTCGACCCGGGCCCCGGCGGGATCGAGGCGGGCGCGCGTGAGGCGAGGTACGCCGCGCTCGGCCAGCTCGCCCGCCACTTCGGGGCCGACGCCGTGCTGCTCGGGCACACGGTCGACGACCAGGCCGAGAGCGTGCTGCTGGGGCTCACCCAGGGCTCGGGCCCGCGGTCGATCCAGGGGATGCGGGACATGTTCCACGACTCCCGGGAGCCGAACCCGTCGCCGCCGTACTTCCTGCGGCCGCTGCTGCGCGAGGTGACCCGTGCCCAGACCGAGTCCGCCTGTCGCGCCGAGGGCATCGAGCCCTGGGAGGACCCGCACAACCTCGACCAGCGCTTCCTGCGCGCCCGGGTCCGCCACGTCGTGATGCCGCTGCTCGAGGCCGAGCTCGGCCCGGGGGTCGCCGCCGCCCTGGCCCGCACCGGTCACCTGCTCCGCGACGACCTCGACGCCCTCGACGACGCGGCCGCGCTCCTCCTGCACGAGGAGGGGGAGCGCGACGGGCTCGACATCTGGCGCCTCGAGGTCCAGCACGTGGCGCTGCGCACCCGGCTGCTGCGCCTGGCCGCGCTCGAGGCGGGCGTGCCTCCCCGGGACCTGACCTACGGCCACGTCCGGGCCCTCGAGGCGATGGTCTGGGAGAGGCGGGGGGAGCCGCGCGACCTCGACCTGCCCGGCCACGTGCGGGCCGAGCGTCGCGACGACGTGATCCGGTTCGTCGACACCCGTCCTCGACCCGACGGCCCTGTGGCAGGCTGACGCCCGTGGATGCCGCTGACGTCAAGGACGACCTGATCGACGTGCTCTTCACCGAGGAGGACATCCAGCGCCGGCTCGGCGAGCTGGCCGCCGAGGTCGAGCGCGACTACGAGGGCGAGGACCTGCTGATCGTCGGCGTCCTGCGCGGCGCGGTCATGGTGATGGCCGACCTCGCCCGCGCCTTCAGCCGCCACGTGGAGATGGACTGGATGGCGGTCTCCTCCTACGGCTCGGGCACCAAGTCCTCCGGCGTGGTGCGCATCCTCAAGGACCTCGACACCGACATCACCGGTCGCCACGTGCTGATCGTCGAGGACATCATCGACACCGGCCTGACGCTGTCGTGGCTGGTGCGCAACCTGACCTCGCGCGGCCCCGCCTCGGTGGAGATCTGCACCCTGCTGCGCAAGCCCGACGCCCTGCAGATGAGCGTGGACGTCAAGTACGTCGGCCACGACATCCCCAACGCCTTCGTCGTCGGCTACGGGCTGGACTACGCCGAGCGCTACCGCAACCTGCGCTGCATCGGGACCCTGGCGCCCCAGGTCTACTCCTGACCCTCTCCCGCTCCGGCTCCGTGGCGCCTGCGTGTACCGTCTAGTCGACCCCTTCGGCGTGGAGCGGGTCTCTCCGTCGACACCGTCGACGCGGTCGACATCTGAGGAGGTCGGGGTCCGCCCCGGTTAATGGACGTGAAGCGCATCTTCCGCGGTCCGTGGTTCTGGATCGTCCTCGCGGTGGTCGGCGTCCTCGTGGCGCTGCAGTACCTCGTGCCCAACGGCGGCTACGACGAGGTGGACACCTCCACCATGTCGTCCTACATCGCCGACGGCAAGATCAAGGACATCACCTTCATCGACCAGGACCAGGAGATCCGCGCGACCCTGGACGACGACAAGAAGGTGCTCAGCCACTGGGTCGACGGTCAGCAGAACGACCTGATCCAGGCCGCGGCCCGCCAGGTCGACGAGGGCAACATCGAGAAGTACAACTCCGAGAACCCCCAGCCCAGCCTGATCGGCCAGATCCTGGCGACGTTCCTCCCGTTCGTCCTGATCATCTTGCTGTTCATCTTCATGATGAACCAGGTGCAGGGCGGCGGCGGCCGGGTGATGCAGTTCGCCAAGTCCAAGGCCAAGCTGATCAGCAAGGACATGCCCAAGACGACGTTCTCCGACGTCGCGGGGTGCCAGGAGGCGATCGAGGAGCTCGGCGAGATCAAGGAGTTCCTCCAGGAGCCGGCCAAGTTCCAGGCCGTCGGCGCCAAGATCCCCAAGGGCGTCCTGCTCTACGGCCCGCCCGGCACCGGCAAGACGCTGCTCGCCCGCGCGGTCGCGGGTGAGGCCGGCGTCCCGTTCTACTCCATCTCCGGCTCCGACTTCGTCGAGATGTTCGTCGGCGTCGGCGCCTCCCGCGTGCGCGACCTGTTCGAGCAGGCCAAGGAGAACGCTCCCGCGATCGTCTTCATCGACGAGATCGACGCCGTCGGCCGCCACCGCGGCGCCGGCATGGGCGGCGGCCACGACGAGCGCGAGCAGACCCTCAACCAGCTGCTGGTCGAGATGGACGGCTTCGACGTCCGCGGCGGGGTCATCCTCATCGCGGCGACCAACCGCCCCGACATCCTCGACCCCGCGCTGCTGCGCCCGGGCCGCTTCGACCGCCAGATCTCCGTCGAGGCGCCCGACCTGGCCGGCCGCCACAAGATCCTGCTGGTCCACGCCCGCGGCAAGCCGATGGCGCCCGGCATCGACCTGATGTCGGTGGCCCGGCGCACGCCCGGCTTCACCGGTGCCGACCTGGCCAACGTGCTCAACGAGGCGGCGCTGCTCACCGCCCGCCAGAACGCCAAGCTGATCGACGCCGCTGCGCTGGACGAGGCGATCGACCGCGTCATCGCCGGCCCGCAGAAGCGCACCCGCCTGATGAGCGAGAAGGAGAAGCTCATCACCGCCTACCACGAGGGCGGCCACGCCCTCGTCGCCGCGGCGCTGCCGGGCACCGACCCGGTGCACAAGGTGACGATCCTGCCGCGCGGCCGGGCGCTGGGCTACACGATGGTGCTGCCCGACGAGGACAAGTACTCCCAGACCCGCTCGGAGATGCTCGACAAGCTCGCCTACATGCTGGGCGGCCGGGCGGCCGAGGAGATGGTCTTCCACGACCCGACCACCGGCGCCGGCAACGACATCGACAAGGCGACCTCGCTCGCCCGGGCGATGGTGACGCAGTACGGCATGACCGAGCGGCTCGGTGCGATCAAGCTCGGCGACTCCAACGGCGAGCCGTTCCTGGGCCGCGACTACGGCCACACCCGCAACTACTCCGAGGACGTCGCCGCGATCGTCGACGAGGAGGTCAAGAAGCTCCTCGCCACTGCGCACCAGGAGGCCTTCGACATCCTGCAGGAGAACCGCGACGTGCTCGACTCGCTGGTCCTGGCCCTGCTGGAGAAGGAGACCCTCGACAAGGAGCAGGTCGCCCACGTCTTCGAGCCGTTGCGCCGCCGGCCGGTCCGGCCCGCCTGGACCGGGTCGCCGACCCGCGAGCCGTCGGACAAGCCGCCGGTCGAGGTCCCCCGCTCCGCCCTGGAGGACACCGTCCCCGAGGAGCCGCAGGGTGCCGCGGTCATCACGCCCCCCGGCTCGGGCGGCGACCTGCACGGGACCCCACCCGCCCCGGGCACCCACGCCTCCGAGGCCTGAGTCCGTGAGCACCGACCGCCGCGCCGGCGGCCTGCCCGGCGAGGCACGGGCCGACGGGGCGTCCACCACGGCCGCTGAGAGCCTCGCCGAGTCGCGCGTCGCCCCGATCACCCCGCCGTCCTACGGCGACCTCCCGCCGTTCGACCACGCCCGCGCCGAGGCCGCGGTCCGCGAGCTGCTGCTCGCGGTGGGGGAGGACCCCGACCGCGAGGGCCTGCAGGACACCCCGGCCCGGGTGGCCCGCGCCTACGCCGAGCTCCTGGTCGGCATGCGCCAGCGGCCGGAGGAGGTGCTCACCACCACCTTCGACGCCGGCCACGAGGAGCTGGTCCTGGTCAAGGACATCGAGCTGTGGTCGATGTGCGAGCACCACCTGGTGCCGTTCACCGGGGTCGCCCACATCGGCTACATCCCGGGTCACGACGGCCGCATCACCGGGCTGTCCAAGCTGGCGCGGCTGGTCGACGTGTTCTCCCGCCGCCCGCAGGTGCAGGAGCGGCTGACCACCCAGGTCGCCGACTCCCTGCACCGGGTCCTCGACGCCCAGGGCGTGATCGTGGTGATCGAGGCCGAGCACCTCTGCATGACCATGCGCGGGGTGCGCAAGCCCGGCGCCAAGACGATCACCTCGGCCATCCGCGGCACGATGCACCAGCCGGCCACCCGCGCCGAGGCGATGAGCCTGATCATGCACGGGACGCGCTGACCGTGCCCGCGGCGTCCTCCGGGCGCTCCGGCGGCCCCCGGCGCCGGCTCGCGGGCCTGCCCGCCGACCTGGCCGAGGCCGACCGCTGCCTGGTCATGGGCGTGCTCAACACCACCCCCGACTCGTTCTCCGACGGCGGGCGCTTCCTGGACCCGGAGGTCGCGGTCGCCCACGGCCTGCGCCTGGCCGCCGAGGGGGCGGACCTGGTCGACGTGGGCGGGGAGTCCACCCGCCCCGGCGCCGCGCGGGTCGACCCCGAGGAGGAGCGTGCCCGCGTGCTCCCGGTCGTGGCCGCGCTGAGCGCGGCCGGGGTCCGGGTCTCGGTCGACACCATGCGCGCGGGTCTGGCCGCCGACGCCGTGGACGCCGGGGCGGTCCTGGTCAACGACGTCTCCGGCGGGCTGGCCGACCCTGAGATGTTCGCCACGGTCGCGCGGCTGGAGGTGCCCTACGTCCTGATGCACTGGCGCGGCCACTCCTCGACCATGCAGGAGCACGCGGAGTACGCCGACGTGGTCGCCGACGTGGCCCGCGAGCTGCAGGCGCGTGTCGACGCCGCCGCGGACGCGGGGGTGGACCCCGAGCGGATCTGCCTGGACCCCGGCATCGGGTTCGCCAAGACCGCCGCCCACAACTGGACGGTGCTGCACGGTCTCGACACGCTGCACGACCTGGGGCATCCCGTGCTCGTCGCGACCAGCCGCAAGCGGTTCCTGGGGCAGCTGCTCGCCGCCGAGCCGGGCGGCCCCGGTGGGCCGGCGCTGCGGCGCCGGCGGAGCGCGACGACGCCACGACGGCGACCGCGACCCTCGCCGCGGCCGGCGGTGCCTGGTGCGTGCGGGTGCACGCCGTGCGGGCGGCCGCGGACGCGGTCCGGGTGGCCGCGCGCTGGACAGCGGGGTGAGACTCACCCGCAGGGGTGAGCCGACCGCGCCCGGGCGCCGGGTCCGGATGGGTGTGGCCGCCGCGGCGCAGGTAGGGTGAAGGACTCCATGGACCTCCCCGACACCGTGCCTCTGGCACCCGACGCACCCGACGCGCCCGACCACCGGCCCAGCGACCGGCTGAGCGTGCTCGGGCTCGAGGCGTGGGGACACCACGGTGTCCTCGAGCACGAGCGGCGCGAGGGCCAGGTCTTCCGGGTCGACCTGACCCTGGGCGTCGACACCCGTCCGGCGGCGCGCAGCGACCGGTTGCGCGACACCGTCGACTACGGGACGCTCAGCACCCGGGTCAGGGAGGCGATCGAGAACGACCCGGTCGACCTGATCGAGACCCTGGCCCAGCGCATCGCCGACCTCTGCCTGGAGGACGAGCGGGTCGCCTGGACGCACGTGACCGTGCACAAGCCCGACGCCCCCATCGAGGCGACGTTCTCCGACGTCGCCCTGACCATCACTCGGAGCCGTTGATGACTGAGACCCCCAACCCGCACATCGTCGACGCCGACACCATCACCGGTGAGATGCGCCCGATCCGGCGGTGCGTGGTCGCCCTCGGCAGCAACCTGGGCGAGCGCCTGCAGAAGATCCAGGGCGCGGTCGCCGCGCTGGCCGACACCCCCGGGGTGTTCGTGACCGCGGTGTCCTCGGTCTACGAGACCGAGCCGGTCGACGCCCCGGAGGGCTCGGAGACGTTCTTCAACGCCGTGGCGCTGCTCGACTCCACGCTGCCCGCCCACATGCTGCTCGACCGGGCACTGGCGATCGAGGCCGCGTTCGGCCGTGACCGGTCCGGTGGACGCAACGCGCCCCGTCCCCTCGACGTCGACCTGATCGTGGTCGGCAAGCGCAAGGCGGACGAGGCGGACCTGACCCTGCCGCACCCGCGCGCCCACGAGCGCGCCTTCGTCCTGGCGCCGTGGCACGAGATCGAGCCCGACGGGGAGATCCCCGGCTACGGCACGGTCGCCGAGCTGCTGGAGAAGGTCGACCGCAGCGGCGTCGTGCGCCGTGAGGACCTCGAGCTGCACATCTGAGCCGGTGAGCCGGGACCCCGCCCCGCCGACGGGACCGCCGGACTCCGGTGAGCCCACCCCGCCCGACCCCGGGCGGCTCCGGCCCACGGCCCCGGGCACGCTGGTCGGGCTCGCGCTCCTCGGCCTGGTCGGCGGCTGGGCGCTGCGCCCCCTGTCGGTGGCCCTGGGCCGGCCCGCCCCACGGGTGGGCTGGCTGCCGCCGCTGGCGCTGCTGCTGGTCGCGCTGATCCTGGGCTGGGCCGCGTGGACGACCCACCGCCTGCTGCAGGGCCCCGCCGGCCCCGGCCGCCCGGTCGGCCGGCTGCTGCCGCACCAGGCGGTGAACCGGCTGGTGCTGGCCAAGTCCTGCGCCCTGGTGGGGGCGCTGGTGGGCGGCGGCTACGTCGGCTACGCCCTCACCTGGGCGGGATCCGAGGCCGAGAAGGGCGCCGAACGCATCCTCCACAGCGCCGTCGCGGGCGTCTCGGGCGGACTCATCGTGGCGGCTTCCCTGCTGCTCGAACGCGCGTGTCGGGTCCCGAAGGACGACGACCAGGCCTAGCCTCGGGCCATGACGCGTGCACCTTCCCCTCGCCGTCGTGAGCGTCCGCGCCGCCTCGTGGCCGCCGCCGCCCTCCTCCTGCTGTCCACTCTCGCCGCCGTCACCGCCCTGCTCGTGGGCACCGCCGGCGCCCTGACCGTCGCGGTCCTCGCCGCCGTCGTGCTCGGCTGGGCCGTGGCCCGGCTCGGTCACGACGAGCTGGTCGACGAGCGCCGCCGCCACGGTGAGGAGCGCGTGCTCCAGGCCGAGGCCTACCGCTCCCTCTACCTCGAGCGCAGCGCCGAGCACGCCCTGTTCGCCTCGCGCATGCGCGACCGGGTGCTCGCCGCCGAGCGCCTCGTGGACGAGCAGCGCGGCATCCTGCGCCTCGCCGAGGCGCGCGGGGACCAGGCCGAGGGTCGCGCCCGCCGCGAGGCCCGTCGCGCCCGCGCCGCCGAGGCCCGGGTGAGCGAGCTGCAGGCCGAGCTCGCCGACCGCCGGCCCGGAGCTGATCGACGAGCTCGCCGAGTGGGAGGTCGTCCCCGGGGTCGAGACCGACACCGTCGTCGACCTGCTCTCGTGGGAGGAGCGCACCACTGCCCCGCGCATCGTGGAGCAGCGCCGCCGCCACGCCTGAGGTGGGGGCCTGCCTCTAGGCTCGTGGGGATGAGCACCTGGGGCCGGGCCGCGCGTGCCGCACGTCGCCGGCTCCGCGGCGCGCGTGAGCGGCTGACCCACGAGCCCCGGCTCGTCGGGCTGGTCCGCCCCGAGCCCTGGACCAGCGAGGCGCACCTGGCCGCCCTGCGGGCCGCGCTCGAGCAGGTCTCGGCCACTTCCGTGCTGCTCGTCGCCCCGCCCGGCGACCACGCCGAGGACCCGGTCGCCACCGGCGACCCGACCGACCTGATCGTGCTGCTCGAGCCGGACGCGCTCGTGGACGCCGAGGCGCTCTCGGCGGCGGTCGCCCGGGCGCGGGAGTACGAGTGTCCCGTGATCGGACTCGGCTCGCGCGCCGGACAGCTCGACCCGCGGAGCGTGATCGCGACGGCCTCACGATGGTCGGCGACCGGTCACCCGCCCTGGCAGGCAGATGCCACCCACGTGACGGCGCTGCTGGTCGAGGCGGAGGGCATCGCCTACGCCCCGTCGTGGTGGACGACCGGCAGCGGCGACGCGCACCTGCCGCTGGCCGAGCAGCGCCGCTTCAGGGTCGACCTCGCGGAGGCGAGGTCCGAGGCGCTGCTCCGGGCGTTCCACCCGGACGGACCGGCGCTCCCTCCGGTGGACGTCGACGAGCTCCTGGGCGTGCAGCTCTACGGCTGGTACGCCGACGCGGTCGGCGGCGGGCCGGCGTACCTCGAGGTGCTGCGGCCGCTGGTCCGCGACCTCGTCGAGGGCTACGAGATCCGGAACCTCCGGGTCTCGGCCCGCCGGGCGGCGTACGCCGCGGTGCACGGCAGCCTCGAGGACCTCGCGCTCCTGCTCGACCACGACGGCGACCACCCCACGGGGCTGCCGACGACCGACGACGGGCTCGTCGAGCTGCCGGACGGGCTCTCGGACCCCGTCGCCGCGATGCCCGAGGAGTGGCGGCGCGTCGAGGAGGCCGACCGGGTCTCGCACGTGCGGCTCGCGCACGCGTGGACCGACGGGGACCAGGTCCACCTCCTCGGGGCGGCCTGGATCGACTACACGCCGCACCCGCCCCTGGAGGTCGAGCTCGGCGTGGCAGGGGAGTGGCGGGAGACCGACGCCGAGCAGTGGGTCGACGACCAGGTCGCGCTCGCGGTGGGACGCGCGCACGAGGACCACCCGACGGCCGGGTTCCACGTCGTCGCCGCGACCGGGACCGCCCTGTCCTTCGTGCGGGTCCGGGTCGGGGACCGAGAGCACGTGCTCGAGCCGACGTGGTCGCCCGACCCGCCCCGCGGCGCTCCCCGCGTGGTCGCCGCGGAGGTCACCGCCGGCGAGCTGCGGCTCGGTCTCGACCGCAGGCCGGACCGGACCGGCACGCTGGTCGGGCCGCGCGCGCGGGCCCACGACGGGTGGGTCGAGGGGGCGACGCTGGTGCTGCCGCTCACCGCCACGGCCTTCGGCGTCGACGGGCCGCTGCCCGCCGGCCGCTACCGGCTCGACGGGCTCGACGTCGGGGTCCACCCCGTCCTCCTGGCCGACCCGCCGGACCTGCGTGAGGGCCCCCTCGGGGTCAGGCTGGGCGTCGGTCCGGCCGGCCGACTGCAGGTGCACGTCGGCACGGCGCTGACCGTCCACGAGCGCAGCGCCCGGGGTCAGCAGCTCCTCCGCGAGGCCGCGACCGGCCTTCCGAGGCGTCCCCGGACCGTGCTGCTCGAGTCGTTCCACGGCAGGTCCGGCGGGGACAACCCCGGACCGGTCGCGACCGCGCTCCACGCCCTCGACCCCGGGCTCGACCTCGCCTTCGCCGTCGACGACCCGCGGGTCCCGCTGCCCGCCTGCGCGCGTCCCGTCGTACGCCGGTCGGCGGAGTGGCACGACCTCCTCCAGAGCTCTGCTGCGTACGTCGGCAACGCCGCTGCCCCGTCGTGGTGGACCAAGCCGTCGCACCAGGTGCACCTGCAGACCTGGCACGGCACCCCGCTCAAGCGCATCGGGGAGGACCGTGGCCCCGGCGACCTCACGGTGTGGCGCCACCGCCGTGACGTCGAGGCCCAGGCCGCGGGCTGGGACGCCCTGGTCTCGGCCAACCCGCTGTCGTCGCGGGCGTTCCGCACGGCGTTCCGCTACGACGGCCCGCTGCTGGAGAGCGGCTACCCCCGCAACGACCTGCTGCTCGACATCGCCGGGCGCGACGAGGCCCGCGCCGCGGTCCGTTCCGCGCTGGGGATCGAGGACCACCAGCGGGTCGTGCTCTACGCCCCGACCTGGCGGGAGCACGCGGGGGTCAAGGACGCCAAGCCGCTGTTCCTCGACGCCCCCGCCCTGGTGGCGGCGGTGCCGGACGCGGTGGTGCTCGTGCGCGGCCACTACAACGCGACCGGGTCGGCGGACGCCTACGCCGGGCAGGCCCGGGTCGTCGACGTGACCCGCTACCCCGACATCGCCCCGCTGTTCTGCGCCGCCGACGTGCTGGTCACCGACTACTCCTCGGTGGTCTTCGACTTCGCCCTGCTCGACCGGCCGATGGTGCTGCTGACCCCGGACCTGGAGCACTACCGCGACGTGGAGCGCGGCTTCTACCTCGACCTCGAGCAGCGCGCCCCGGGCGACCTGGTGCGCACGACCGACGAGGTGGTCGAGCGGCTGCGCGGGGAGGACACCGGGGCCGCGGCGCGAGCGGCGTTCCGCGAGGAGTTCTGCCCGTGGGACGACGGCCGGGCCGCGGAGCGCGTGGCGCGGTGGGTCCTCGACCGGATGGCCGAGCGGGACTGAGCCGCCGGGCTCAGTCGCCCCGCTGCTCGCCGCCGGCGTGGATCGCGGCCTCGAACTGCCGCACCGCCTCGCGGTTGTACTCCTCGTGGTCGAGCACGCTGCCCTCGACCTCACCGGCCAGGAAGCGCTCGAGGCCCTCGGCGACGCCCTCCACGCTGCGGGGCACGACGATGCCGGCGCCGGCCGGGATCGAGTCGCCCACCGTGGCGAACGCGGTGGACACCACGGGCAGGCCGAGGACCCGGGCCTCGAGGATGACGATCGGCTGGCCCTCGTACTCGCTGGAGAGCACGAAGCAGTCGGCCTTGCGCAGGAACTTGTAGGGGTTCATCACCTGGCCGGTCATGTGGACCACGTCGCCGAGCCCGAGCCGCTCCACCTGGTTGCGCAGCGACTGCTCCAGCGGCCCGCCGCCGATCAGCCACAGCCGGATGTCCGGGTGGCGCTCGTGGACCCGGGCGAAGGCGTCGAGCAGGCGGGCGTGGTTCTTCTCCGGCGAGAGGCGCCCGACGGTGATGAACAGCGTGGTGCCGGGCTCGCGCACCGGGCGCAGGCGGTGGGGACGCCCGTTGACGTAGCCGCCCTGCGAGCGCCCGCCCTGGGCGGCGGCGTCGCCGGTGGGCTCGGCCTCCTCGCGGGCGACCTCGCCGACCTCGTCGACGGTGCCGGCGCTCTCCAGGCTCTCGGCGTGCTCGAGCTCCTCGGTGGACTCCTCCGGGTCCTCGCCGGTCTCCGGGTCGTTGCGGTCGTCGGGGCCCTCCTCGGACGACGCCGACTCCGCGGCGCCCTCGGGCCGGGCCTGCGCCGCGGGGCTGGACACGGGGGTGACGCCGTCGACCCGGACCTCGCCCCGCGCCAGCCGGGCGGCGAACTCCTCGGGGGTGCCGAACACCGCGTCGCCCCAGAACAGCTCCTCGGACAGACGGAGGATGAGCTCGCCGTCGATGGTGTTGAGCGCGTAGCGGAACCGGTCGGCGGGGGCGTACTCGGCCAGGCCGCTGCGGTTGATGTCGCGCAGCTCCGGCGAGACCGAGACCAGGTTGTCGAAGAGCCGGTAGGTGGAGAAGACCGCCGAGAGCCGGGCGTGCAGGTGCTGCACGCCGAGGGTCTCGCGGTTGCGGTCGGCCATCATCTCCGCGTGCAGCCAGATGCTGCGGTGCTCGGCGTCGACGGCGCTGTAGAGGAACGGGGCGTAGCAGCCGTAGCCGCTGAAGTCGATCAGGTGGTCGAAGGAGGCGTTGCCGAAGGCGCGCTGGTACTCCGTGCGCCAGAAGTCCAGGTGGTTCCGGTCGAGCTCGGCGGGCAGCCCGACCTGCGTGAGGACCTCGGTCTCCCGGGCGATCTGGCGGCGCGTGCCGACGTAGGTCAGCGCCCGGGGGAGCGGTCGTGCGCGGTCGTGGACCAGCGCGACGTTCTTCGCCCGGTCGCGGCCGCGGATCTGCGGCCAGAAGACGGTGACGTCGTACTTGTCGTAGTCGAGGTGACGCAGCAGGTTGATCGCAGAGGTGGTGATGCCCTGGCTGAGCATGCTGCCCATGTAGATCAGCATCCGCTCCTTGCGGGGGTCGACGAAGTCGCGCACCAGGCGGCGGCCGGGACCGGACGCGGCCTCCTCGCGGCCGCGGAAGACCACGTCGACGATGCGGGCGGTGACCTCGCCGTCGGCCGGCCCGGTGTAGGTCTCGCCCGCGCGCCGGGCGCGCTCCGACACCGGCCCCGCGTCGACCGCCTCCTCGACCGCCGCGACCAGGCCGGGCAGGTCGGTGACCTGCGGTCCCGGCAGGTCGTCGGGAGCGAGGTAGAGCCCGCGCTCGGAGGTGTAGTCCTCCAGGTCGGGGACGTAGTGCACGACCGGACGGCCGGTCGCCAGGTAGTCGAAGAAGATGCTCGAGTAGTCGGTGACCAGCAGGTCGGAGGCCCCGAGGACCACGTTGGTGTCGACGTGGTGCGGGACCAGGTAGGTGCCGCGCTCGCCGAGCGCCTCGCGCACCAGGTCGTAGGCCGCCTGGTGCACCTTGAGCAGCACCACGAACCCGCGGGGGTCGAGGGCCTGCTGCAGGCGGGCGCAGGTGGTGGCCAGTGCCGCGGCGTCGTCCTCGGGGTGGCCGAAGTCGTTGCCGCGCCACGTCGGGGCGAACAGCAGGATCCTGCGCTCGCCCACGGCGACGCCGGCGGCCTCGAGCACGCGCCGCGCGGACGCGGGGTCGTCGAGCGCCTGCCGCAGCACGTCCATGCGCGGCTGGCCCATCTCGAGCACCGTGCCGGGGTAGAGCCCCTCGAGCTTGAACGCCCGGCGGTACATCGTGTCGGTCATGAACGGCGAGGCCGAGACGAGGTAGTCGGCGTTGAGCAGGTTGCGCACCACGTTGCGCGGGTGGGCCTTGCCGGCCGACGTCACGTCGAAGCCCATGTGCTTGAGCGGCACGCCGTGCCAGGTGTTGAGGTAGACCTGCTCGGGCCGCTTGGCGAACAGCTGGGGGAAGGTCTGGTTGTTGACCAGGTACTTCGCGGTGCCCAGTGCCCGGAAGTACGCCGGGCTGTCGGCCTTGACGAAGGACACCCGGGGGTGGCCGGCCAGCTCGCGGCGGACGTCCTCGTGCCGTCTGGGGTCGTCGAGCACCCACACGTGCCGCAGGTGGGCCAGGTCGGGCTGGGTCAGCAGGTGGCGGAAGACCGCCGCGGGGTTGTCGAGCACCCCGTTGCCGAAGAACGCCTCGTAGAGCACGGTGCGCTCGTCGATCGGGGCGCTGCGGGCCCGGGCGTAGGCGGTGGACCGGCGCTGCTGCGCGATCCGGGTGGTCGTGCGGTGCCAGCGGGTGCGGACCCGCGCGCGGCGGCGTACGGCGCCGATCAGGTCGCCGAGCGATCGCTCGCTCATGCGGCCCCACCTGCCGCTCCAGTCGCTCCAGTCGCTCCGCAGGCTCCGCTCCGTCCGCTCATGCGCGAGGCCCTCGCGCGCGCAGGCGGCGTGCCACGCGGCGCGGCAGGGAGGCGCGCGAGGTGCCGCCGTCGCGCAGGGCGGCGAGCTCCTTGCGGTGCTTGGCCCGCATGCGGGTGCGCACCTCCTCGCGGGCCTCCTTGAGCGCGGCCGCGTGGTGGTCGGCGGTGAGCGCGGCGGCGTGGCGGTGCAGCCGGGCGTAGTCGCGGCGCGCGCCGTCGAGGGCGGCGAGGGCGGTGGCGGACGCGGGGTCCTCGACCAGGTCGTTGACCGCCTGCCAGGTCGCCTCGGCGACGTCGACCAGGGCGGGCTGGACGTCCAGGTCGTCCCAGGTCAGCTGGGAGCGCCGCAGGTCGACGTCGATGAAGTCGTCGATCTCGTGGTGCCGGCCCGGGTCGAGGTCGTCGGAGTAGGTGAGCCCGAGCTGCTCACCGACGCGAGCCATCGTCGAGCGCCAGTCGGTGATCAGGTCGGCGTAGCGGGCGTAGGCGCGAGGCAGCTCACGGGTGCGCTCCTCCTGGACGAGGATCGCGTTGAGCCAGCCGGCGACGTTGCCGGTCTCGCGGGCCAGCCGGACCTCGGCGTCGGCGCCCTTGAGGTAGTGCAGGTCGCGCGACCCGGCGACCTCCGCGGGGTGGCGGAGCATGGTGAGCGAGGCCAGGCGCAGGCCGTGGCGGGCGGCCACCTCGGCCCACGTGTCGAGCAGCCAGAAGGTGCGCGGGTCCTTGACCACGAGCTGGGGCTCGGCGGGCTGCTCGGCCAGCCACGCGTCGAGCTCGTCGCGGGCCGCGGTGAGGTCGGTGTGCACCAGCTCCCAGGCGTCGGGGCGGGCGTCGTTGGTCTTGACCCCCGAGTCGGCGAGGGCGCGCTTGTGGAAGTCGACGACCCAGGCGGGCTCGAAGTAGCCGCGGGGGTTGGCCTCGTTCGGCGGGATCTCGGGCTGCGGCACGTGCAGGCCGAGCATCTTCAGCGCCCCGGCCATCGTGCTGGTCCCGCTGCGGCCGGCTCCCGAGACGACCACCAACGTCCTGGACGGTGTCGTCTCGGTCTCAGGCGGGGTCATCGGCGCTCCGGGAGAGGGGGCAGGCGGACGCCGACACACTACCGTCCGGGGGCCCCGTGGAAACGCGACGGGCGTGGTGACCGCAGGTGTCGGTCGCCACGCCCGCCTTCTTGTGGGTGCGCTCTGTGGATAGTGGTGCCCGGGCCCGGCCGGTCGCCGGTCAGCCCAGGGTGATGGTCGCCTTCACCATGTTGTGGTCGGACGGGAAGGTGCCGTTGACCTGCAGGTCGCTGTCGTAGTCGATGACCAGCTTGTACTCCGGCACCGAGAGCCCGTTGGAGGCGAAGATGTAGTCGATCGTGTTCCCCATCCGGCTGCGGTCCTGGTAGTAGCTGTAGTTCCGGATGTTGCGGTCCATGCGGTTCCAGGAGTTGATGAACCCGTTGACCCGGCGCGCGGCGCGGGGGTGGGCCACCCGGCTCTGGTAGGCCTCCTGGCCGACCACGTCGCCGAAGCCGGCGCGACGCATGCGGGGCAGGTAGTCGGCGGCGACCTTGCTGAACTTCTGCACGTTGAAGTCGCCGACGACCATGACCGGGCGGCCGTACCTCTTGCGGAGGTAGGTCATCTTCTTGATCAGCTCGCTCCACTGCGCACGGCGCAGGGAGTCCCCGTTGGTGGTCAGGTGGGTGCTGGCGAAGGTGAAGGTGTAGCCGGTGGCCTTGGTGCGGAACGTCGCCCACGGCAGGTAGGACTTGAAGGACGAGCCCTGGTGCCGGTAGGTGTAGGTGCCCCGGCGGACCAGCCTCAGCGTGTTGGTGTTGTAGAGGATCCGGTCGGCGCCGGAGGCGGCGCGGTACTTGCGCACGCACTTGTACTGCGTGGAGGCCTTCACGCAGTTGAAGGCCGCGGTGTTGGTCAGCGCGTAGCTGCCCCCGGCCCTGTTCAGCCCGTTGCGCAGGTCGGTCATCTGCGAGGTGCCGTCGACCAGTCGACTGGCGAAGTACTTGCCGTGGTTGAGCTCCTGCGCCCCGATCACGTCGAGGTCCTCCTGCAGGATCTGGCGGATCACGGTGGCCCGTCGCTCGCGCCAGGGGCGGCGGTTGCCGTCGGTGCGGTCGGTGCTGACGCTCAGCACGTTGAACGAGGCGACCTTGATGTTCATCGACGACCTGGCGTCGGCCGGAGCCGTGGGGGTGGCGACGATCAACCCGCCGACGAGGCTGGCGGCCAGGGTGCACAGCAGCTTCTTCATCGTTGATGCCCTCCCAAGCATCGGTGGACGCACGCCGAGGGGAGACGTGCGCGGTGCCTCCGGGACCCACTCCCACGGGTCGCCCCCGGCTGGGCCGGACGAGGCGTTCCCGCAACGATACGCGCGGGATCGGGACCTTTGGCTGAGAAAGGGCCCAACTGGGTGGGCCCTTGGGTCATGGCGAACCGGGACGTTGGTCCCGGCCGGCCCGAAGGTACTACCGGTGCCGGCGGGTGGGTAGCCGTCCCCGTCACGCGCGCCGCAGCCCGGCGCGGTTCTTCCGATTTGTGGGCGTTCGCACGCGTTGCCTGGTCTAGACGAATCGGCTCCCGGTCTCCCAGGCGCCGGGCACCGGAAGGTCCATCGTGCCGTGCGGCATGTGAGGCAGCCCACGCGGGTAGACCCCTGACGCGGACACGCGCGCCGACCTACCCTTTTCTCGTCAGGCAAGTAGTCCGGTACCCCGCTGCGGGACTGGAACGAAAGGTGATGACACATGAGCGACCAGCTCGGCCCTGCCGTGCCCTCCCTGCGGGTCGGCGTGATCGGCGCGGGACGCGTCGGCGCGGTCCTCGGCGCAGCCCTGCGCGCGGCCGGCGCGCAGATCAGCGCCGTGGCCGCGGAGTCCGACGCCTCGCGCTCGCGCGCGGCGACGCTCCTGCCGGGCGTCCCCACCGCCAAGCCCACCGCCGTGGCCCGCTCCTGCGACCTGCTCCTGCTCACCGTCCCCGACGACATGCTCGAGAACGTCGTGGTCCAGCTCGCCGCCTCGGGGGCGCTGCACCCCGGCCAGCACGTCGCCCACACCTCCGGCCGGCACGGGCTGGCCGTCCTCGCCGCCGCACGGGAGGTCGGCGCCCGGCCGCTCGCGCTGCACCCCGCGATGACCTTCACCGGCACCTCGCTCGACCTCGAGCGACTGCCCGGCTGCGCGTTCGGCGTCACCACCGACGCCGACGACACCGCGCGGCTGGCCCGCGCGCTCGTCGACGCGCTCGACGGCCGCCTGGTCGCCGTGCCCGAGGAGAAGCGGTCGCTCTACCACGCGGGCCTGGCCCACGGCGCCAACCACCTGGTCACCCTGGTCACCCAGGCGATGGACCTGCTGCGCGAGTCGGGGGCGGAGGACCCGGCGGCGACGCTGCGCCCGCTGCTCACCGCCGCCCTGGACAACGCCCTGACGATGGGCGACGCCGCGCTGACCGGGCCGATCGTGCGAGGTGACGTCGAGACGGTGCGCGCCCACCTCGCGGTGATGGCCGCGACCCAGCCCTCGGTCCTGCCGTCCTACGTCGCCCTGGCGCGCGCGACGGCCAACACCGCGGTGCTCGACGGCCGCCTGCTCCCGATCCGGGCCGCCAAGCTCGTCGGGGTCCTCAACGACGCCCTGGCCGAGGTCCACGCGTGACCTACGAGGCGGTCGATGCCACCGGCACGCCCGTGGTGGTCCGCACGCGGCGGGAGCTGCAGGACCACCTGGCCGGCGTCCGTGCCGGCGGCGGCCGGGTGGCGCTGGTGCCGACCATGGGCGCGCTCCACGCGGGCCACGCGGCCCTCGCCCGCGCGGCGCGAGGCCTGGTGGGCCCCGCCGACGCCGTCGTGGTCTCGATCTTCGTCAACCCGCTGCAGTTCGGCGCGGGGGAGGACCTGGACCGCTACCCCCGCACGCTCGAGGCCGACCTCGAGGCCTGCGCCGCCGAGGGGGTGGACCTCGTCCTCGCGCCCACGGTCGAGGAGGTCTACCCCGGCGGGGAGCCCGAGGTCACCCTCGACCCCGGGCCGCTCGGCTCGGTGCTGGAGGGCGCGGTCCGTCCCACCCACTTCCGCGGCGTGCTGACCGTCGTGGCCAAGCTGCTCGGCCTCGTCGGGCCGGACCTGGCGCTGTTCGGCGAGAAGGACTACCAGCAGCTGGTGCTCATCCGCCGCATGGTGGCCGACCTGTGCCTGGACGTGGAGGTGGTCGGCGTCCCCACCGTCCGCGAGGCCGACGGTCTCGCCCTGTCCAGCCGCAACCGCTACCTCTCCGCGGAGGACCGCCGGGTCGCGCTGGCGCTCTCCGCCGCGCTCCGCGCCGGCGCCGGCGCAGCGGGCGGGGGCGGGGAGGCGGTGCTGGCCGCCGCGCGTCAGGTGCTGGCCGCGCACCCGCAGGTCGACCTCGACTACCTCGCGCTCACCGCCCCCGACCTGCACGAGGCGCCCGCCGCGGGACCGGCCCGCCTGCTGGTCGCCGGCCGCGTCGGCACCACCCGTCTCATCGACAACGTCGCCCTGGACCTCCCCGAGGCCGGGAGCCGCGAGAGAGAAGGAAGCCGCTGATGCTGCGCACGATGATGAAGAGCAAGATCCACCGCGCCACGGTCACGCAGGCCGACCTGCACTACGTCGGCTCCGTGACGGTCGACGAGGACCTGCTCGACGCCGCCGACCTGCTGCCCGGCGAGCTGGTCCACATCGTCGACGTGACCAACGGCGCCCGCCTGGAGACCTACACGATCGCGGGTCCCCGCGGCTCCGGCGTCATCGGCATCAACGGCGCCGCCGCCCACCTCGTGCACCCCGGCGACGTGGTCATCCTCATCGCCTACTGCCAGGTGACCACGCAGGAGGCCCGGGAGCTCCGGCCCCACGTGGTCTTCGTCGACGAGGACAACCGGGTGGTCACGCTCGGCGCCGACCCGGCCGACGTCCCCGACGGCTCCGGCCTCCTCAGGGGAGACACGGTCCCCGCGTGATCCCCGCCCGCCTCGCGGCCCCCGCACCGGGCTGGACGACCTACGCCGACGTGGTGGTCGTCGGGTCGGGCATCGCCGGGCTGACCGCCGCGCTGCGCATCCACGAGTCCGGGCTGGGCAGCGTGCTGGTGGTCACCAAGGACGAGCTGTCCGCCGGGTCGACGCAGTGGGCGCAGGGCGGGATCGCCGCTGCGCTGGGCCCGGGCGACACCCCCGAGCAGCACCTCGCCGACACCCTCGTCGCCGGGGCCGGGCTGTGCGACGAGGAGGCCGTGCGCGCCCTGGTCACCGAGGGCCCCGACGCGGTCCGCGAGCTGATCGCGCTCGGCGCCCAGTTCGACCACACGCCCGCCGGCGACCTGTCGTTGACCCGCGAGGGCGGCCACCACCGCAACCGGATCGCGCACGCCGCCGACGCCACCGGGGCGGAGATCCAGCGTGCGCTGGTCGCCGCCGTCGCTGCTGCGCCGGCCATCGCCGTGCAGCCGCACGCGCTCGCCCTCGACGTGGTGCCGGGAGAGGGCGGCGGCCTGGCCGGCATCACCCTCCACGTGATGGGCGAGGGGCAGCGCGACGGTGTCGGCGCCGTGCGCTGCCGCGCCGTCGTGCTGGCCAGCGGCGGGCTGGGACAGATCTACTCGGCCACCACCAACCCGGCGGTGTCCACCGGCGACGGGATGGCGCTCGCGCTCCGCGCCGGCGCGACGCTGCGCGACCTGGAGTTCGTCCAGTTCCACCCCACCGTCCTGTGGCTGGGCGACGGGGCACGCGGCCAGCAGCCGCTGGTCTCCGAGGCCCTGCGCGGCGAGGGCGCCTTCCTCGTCGACGACGCGGGGGTGCGGTTCATGCGGGGCCACCACGAGCTGGCCGACCTGGCCCCGCGCGACGTCGTGGCCAAGGCCATCCAGCACCGGATGCGCGAGAGCGGCGCCGAGCACGTCTGGCTCGACGCCCGCCACCTCGCCGCCGAGGTGTGGGAGCACCACTTCCCGACGATCCTGGCCTCGTGCCGCTCCCACGGGATCGACCCGACGACCGAGCTGGTCCCGGTCGCCCCGGCCTGCCACTACGCCAGCGGCGGCGTGGCCATCGACCTGGACGGCCGCACCGACGTGCCCGGTCTCCTCGCCACCGGCGAGGTGGCCTGCTCCGGCGTCCACGGGGCCAACCGCCTTGCCTCCAATTCGCTGCTCGAGGGGCTCGTCATCTCGCGCCGGATCGCGGCCCACCTGGCTGCCGAGGGACTCCCGCCCCTGCGGGTGCCCGCGGTCGACCCGCGGACGCCGGGGCTCCTCGACGCCGCCCACCGGTCGACGGTCCAGCGCGTGATGACCGAGCGCGCCGGCGTGCTGCGCACCGAGGACGGCCTCGGCCTGGCCCTCGACGCCCTCGACGCCCTGGTCGCCGAGCCCGCCGGCGAGGCCGGCACCGCGGCGTGGGAGACCACCAACCTCGCCACCGTGGGACTGGCGCTGGCCGGGTCCGCGCGCCTGCGTCGCGAGACCCGGGGATCCCACTGGCGCGACGACCACCCCGGCCGGGACGATCGCGCCTGGTCCGGGCACGTCGACGTACGCCTGTGTGGCGGACGCCCGGTCCACGAGTTCCATCCGTCCGTCGCCGCACCGGCGGACCTGGCCACGGAGGTCCTGGCATGACGTACGCCGAACGGCTGCCGCGCGGGCTCGTCGCGGAGCTCACCGAGGAGGGCCTCGACCCCCGCGAGGTGGTCGAGCACGTCGAGCGCGCGCTGGCCGAGGACTGCCCCGGGGAGGACGTCACGAGCGCGGCCACCATCGCCACCGACGCCGTCGCCACCGCGGACCTCGTCGCGCGCGCCGACGGGGTCCTCGCGGGCCTGGCCGTCGCCGAGCTGGTCCTGCGACTGGTGGTCGGCGACGACGTGCGGGTGCAGCGGCACCGGACCGACGGCGACCGGGTGGCCCGTGGCGACGTGCTGCTCACCGCCACCGGACCCACGCGGCTGCTGCTCACCGCCGAGCGCACGGCCTTGAACTACCTCTGCCACCTCTCCGGCGTCGCCACCACCACTGCGCGCTGGGTCGGGGCGGTCGGCGGGACCAGCGCGCGGGTGCGCGACACCCGCAAGACCACCCCCGGGCTCCGCCGGCTGGAGAAGTACGCCGTGCGGTGCGGCGGCGGCACGAACCACCGCACCTCGCTGTCGGACCAGGCGCTGGTCAAGGACAACCACGTGCTCGCCGCGGGCGGCGTCGTGCCGGCCTACCAGGCCGTCACCGCGGCCTACCCGGGCCTGCCGGTCCAGGTCGAGGTCACCACGCTCGACCAGCTGCGCGAGCTGCTCGCGGTCGGCGCCGAGGAGATCCTGCTCGACAACATGGACACAGCCTTGATGGCCGAGGCGGTGCGCTTGGCGGCCGGTCGCGCGCGGCTGGAGGCCTCGGGCGGCCTGACGCTGGACCGGGCCCGGGAGGTCGCGGCGACGGGGGTCGACTACCTCGCGATCGGCGCGCTCACCCACTCCTCGCCCGTGCTCGACGTCGCGATGGACCTGCGGCCCGCGGGTGGGGCGAGCCGATGAGCGGGACGCGCGGCCCCGCCGCCGGCGCGCTGCCGCTGCTGTGCGCCGACATCGGCAACAGCCACACGACGGTGGGGCTGGTGCTCGACGGCGAGGTCACCGACCACTGGCGCGTCGCGACCGACGAGCGGCGCACCTCCGACGAGTGGGGCGTGCTGCTGCGTGCGCTCCTGCCCGTCCCGTCGGGCGAGCCTGTCCAGAGCCTCGCGGGCGTCGCGGTCTGCTCATCGGTGCCTGCGGTCCTGCACGAGTGGCGGGAGATGCTGACCAGCCACTTCGCCGAGGTCCCGCACCTGGTCGTCGAGACCGGGGTGCGCACCGGACTGCCGGTGCGCATGGACAACCCGCGCGAGGTCGGGTCGGACCGCATCGTCAACGCGATCGCGGCCGCCGAGCTCTTCGAGGGGCCCTGCATCGTCGTCGACTTCGGCACCGCCACGACCTTCGACGTGGTGTCCGCCAAGGGCGAGTACGTCGGCGGCGCGATCTCGCCGGGCATCGCCATCTCGCTCGAGGCGCTGGGCCGCCGAGGGGCCCAGCTGCGCAAGGTGGAGCTGCAGCGGCCGCGGTCGGTGATCGCGAAGAACACCGTCGAGGCGCTGCAGAGCGGCGCTCTCTACGGGTTCGCCTCTCAGGTCGACGGGATGGTCGCGCGGATGACCGCCGAGCTCGGGCTGGAGCCCGGGGACGTGACCGTGATCGCCACCGGGGGGCTGGCGCCCGGGGTGGTCGACGAGTGCGCGAGCGTGACCGTGCACGAGCCCTGGCTCACGCTGCTGGGCCTGGAGATCGCCTTCGCGCGCAACTCCTGAGTCAGACGACGACAAGCCTCAGGGTGGGGTCGATCCGCCGAAGATCATCGGGATCGCTGGTGACGACCGAGCAGTTGGCTCTCCTGGCGCACAGCGCCACATGGGCATCGACGACGTCTGAGGAGTTGGTCGCTGCCAGGAGACGACCGACAGCTACCGAGTCGCGCCGGTCGAGTGGGACCACAACGGTGGTGGGCTGCCTCACGAGTTTCGACAGACGTGCCTGACGAGCCGGGTCCCGCACGGCTTGCGCGAGGGCCGGTGCTGGAATGAGCACCGTATCCCCCTCCTCGTTGGCCAGCGCCAGCAGCGCGATGGTGCGACGAGCGTGTTTGTCGAGCGCGATCAGTGGTCCCGCGTCGAGCGTGATCAAGACATCACGCGCCCAGGACTGACGCAGCCCACGCGCGCTCTTCTTCAGTGAGGGGCCCCCCGGTCTCGGCGAGGGCACGGTCCAGGGTGAGACTCCATTCCGTCACATCGTCCAGACACAGGCGAACCGCGTGCTGCACGAACCCCGACACGCTCGCAGCGCGGCCTGACCTGACTAGCTCGCGGATCGCTGCCACGGATTCGGACGGGAGGGTGACCGTGACCTTCTGCGTTGACGCCATACCGCATACCATACTGCCGACCGCGGGCGGTCGAGGCGTCTCTCCACAGGGCTCGAATCACGGGCACGCGTCGTCCGCTCCTAGGATTGTCCGCATGACCACCCCGATCCCCGGCGATCCCGGCGCGGCCGCCCACCACCAGGACGACCCCGAGCAGGTCGCGGTGCGCAAGGCCAAGCGCGAGCGGATCCTGGAGTCCGGCGGGGCGGCGTACCCCAACTCCGTCGAGCGCACCCACACCCTCGCCGAGCTGCGGGAGACCTACGACGGCCAGGACCTCGAGCCGGACACCCGCACCGGCCAGGTGGTCTCGGTGGTCGGCCGGGTGATCCACACCCGCAACACCGGCAAGCTGTGCTTCGTCCGGCTGCGTGAGGGCGCGGGTGCCGAGCTCCAGGCGATGCTCTCGCTCGCCGAGGTGGGCGACGAGGCGCTGGAGTCCTACAAGCACCTGGTCGACATCGGCGACTTCATCGGCGTCACCGGTGAGGTGGTGACCAGCCGTCGCGGCGAGCTCTCGGTGCAGGCGACCTCGTGGACGATGGTGAGCAAGGCGCTGCGCCCGCTGCCCAACGAGCACAAGCCGCTCTCCGACGAGGCGCGCGTCCGGCTGCGCTACGTCGACATGATCCTCAACCCCGAGAGCCGTCAGATGGTGCGCACCAAGGCGACCGTCCTGCGCTCGATCCGCCGCACGCTCGACGAGCGCGGGTTCGTCGAGGTCGAGACCCCGATCCTGCAGCTGACCAACGGCGGTGCCGCGGCGCGGCCGTTCCGCACGCACCTCAACGCCTTCGACCAGCCGATGCTGCTGCGCATCGCGATCGAGCTGGAGCTGAAGAAGGCGATGATCGGCGGTGTCGACCGGGTCTACGAGATCGGCCGCACGTTCCGCAACGAGGGTCTCGACTCCACCCATGCCGCGGAGTTCTCCATGCTGGAGGCCTACGAGGCCTACGGCGACATCGAGTCGATGAAGGACCTGACCCGCGCGATCGTCCTCGACGCCGCCCGCGCCGTGGGCCGCACGGTCGTCGTCGGCCGGGGCGGGGAGGAGATCGACCTGGAGAAGCCGTGGCGCTCCGCGGCCCTGCTCGAGCTGGTCTCCGAGGCGCTCGGCCGCGAGGTGGACGTCGACACCCCGATGGAGCAGCTGCGCCGGATCGCCGACGAGCGCGAGATCGAGCTGCAGCCGCACTGGAATTCAGGCGAAATCCTGCTCGAGCTCTATGAGCAGCTGGTCGAGCACACCTTGGTCCAGCCGACATTCGTCGAGGACTATCCCGAGTCGGTGCGTCCATTGGCCAAACGGCACCGTTCCAAGCCGGGCCTTGTCGAGGCTTTCGACCTGATCGTCAATGGCGTGGAGCTCGCGCCGGCCTATACCGAGCTGAACGACCCGGTCATCCAACGCGAAAGGCTCACCGAGCAGTCCCTGCTGGCCGCCAAGGGTGACCCCGAGGCGATGGACCTCGACGAGGCCTTCCTCAGGGCGATGGAGTTCGGCATGCCCCCGGCCGGTGGCCTCGGCCTCGGGGTGGACCGCTTGATCATGCTGCTCACGGGCGCCGGCATTCGCGAGACCATTCTGTTCCCGCTCCTGCGTCCGGAATAGGTCTGGTCCGGGGATCGGGTATTTCTCGTTCGAGGCACGCAAATGCTTGCGAACTGCAAGCGAAGGACAATCACCGAAGCGGGCCCTGCTGAAATGCAGTGAAATGTGGCTAGGATCGGCGCTGCGGCCCGTTTCAGCCAATCGGGCCGGCCCCCCTTCAAGAATGGCTAGGTGATATTCCATGGCGCAACGCGTCAACGTCGAGCTGATCGACGACCTCGACGAGTCTCCGGCAGCGGAGACCGTCTCCTTCGCCCTCGACGGCGTCAGCTACGAGATCGACCTCTCCGAGGCCAACGCCGCCAAGCTCCGCGACGCGCTCGCGCCCTACCTGGGTCACGCGCGCCGCACCGGCGGTCGCCGCGGGCAGCGGTCGGCCGGGTCGTCGTCCTCGTCGACGGGTCGCTCCAGCGAGGCCGCCGACATCCGCGCCTGGGCGCGGGAGAACGGTTACGAGGTCTCCGAGCGGGGCCGAGTCTCGGCTGAGATCCGCTCCGCATACGCTGCCGCGCACTGATTGCGCCACCCCCCAGAAGGGCTATATGCCTGCCCCCCGAACGGGGGCGATACAACCCCTTTCGGCGTTATGGCCACCCCGAAAAGGTGACGGACGCCACTCTGAACGCCCTGCGGATCCTGTGGTCCGTAGGGCGTTTCACTTCGGAACCAGTCGTAGAAATGCGGTCTGAGCGACGGGATCGCGCGAATTTAACTTCTTGTGAGTTTTTCCTCGCGCTTCCACCCGCTGGTCTTGACCGGTGTTAGTGTTCCCACGTCGCTTCTCGGCTCGGGAATCCCATCAGTGGCCACGAAGTACCCCATCTCGGACGGGGGTCGTCCGATGTCTTTCATCCTTCGTGAAGGGAACTCACACGCATGACTAACCGCGGTTTCAAGCGGGGTCTGGCTGTCAGCGCCACCACCGCGCTGGCCATCACCGGCCTCCCGTTCTTCGCTGGGGCGGCCCACGCCGCCACCGCCACCGCTGACGACATGACGCTGACGGCAGGCTCCACCTCGGTGCCCACCGGCGGCAGCACCACCGTCACCGCTCGGGTCACCAACGCTGGCGCGCCGGTCTCTGGTGCCGAGGTTTTCTGGGACGCCAACAACGACGGCACCGAGGGAACCGGTGTCGAGGCCTCGCAGCCGACCAACAACGAGGGCCGCGCGAGCTTCGCTGGCATCCCCGCCGGCACGCAGGTCTTCATCGCCGACCTGAACGACAACGGCGTCTACGACAACGGCGTCGACATCAAGCGGTCCATCGTGATCGGCACCTACGCTCCGGCCGCCACCAACGTCACCGCGACCTCGAACGACGGCTCGGCCTTCGACTTCGACGAGTACGACGCCACCGACATCCGCGTCCGCGTGACCGACCAGAATGGCAACCCGCTGGCCGGTCAGGTCGTCCGCTACTCCTACGACATCGACCCCTTCGCCGCAGGTGCCCCGAACACCTCGACGACGGAGGCCTCCGCGGCCCCGACCGACGCTCAGGGCTACACCAACATCCCCGTCGTCGGGACCACCCCGGGCACCTACACTCTGAACTACTACATCAACCGGGACGGCACCCCGGGTGAGGGCGCCGGCGACCTCTCCGGCACCGACCTGGTCTTCAAGGCCGGCCAGGCGGACATCGTGTTCGACAACGCCGACCCGCAGCAGGCGGTCATCGGCACGGACGCCACCGTCTCCGGGAAGCTGGAGCTCGAGGACGGCACTGGTCTGCCGGACCGCCCGATCCAGCTCGTCGCCAGCGAGGGTGACAACGCGAACTTCAACCAGGCCACGGGCCCGGACGCGAACACCTACGACACCAAGACCGACGCCAACGGCAGCTTCACCTCGGTCCTGGACGACCCGGACGGCGACCAGGGTGCGGAGACCCGCAAGGTCGTCGCCACCACCACCGCCTGGGTGCACGGCACGCCGGCCGACACCGACAACGCCGTTGACAGCTCGACCACGCACGTTTCGTTCCAGCAGAACGTGTCGGCGACCTACGTCAACGCGACGCAGAACGACAGCACGGCCAACTCGCCCGACACCGCCGGTGAGCTGCAGGACGTCACTGTCGAGGTGCGCACGGCTCCGGACAACCCGGACACCGCCGCTGAGGAGGGTGCGCCTCTCACCAACCAGACGGTGACGCTGACCACCGACCACGGCTTCTTCACCGACGGCACCGAGAAGCCCGTCGCGGTGGGTGGCTACACCAGCGGTGACTACGTCAGCCAGGGTCAGTCGATCACGGTCCGGACCAATGGTTCGGGCTTCGCGACCGCCCAGCTCTCGATCGCCCGTGACGCGGGCTTCGACGACGACGGCGACGTGACGGCCACCGTCACGGCCAACGCCGGCAGCGGCTCCGACTCGGTCGACGTCTTCTGGACCTCGGAGGACCCGCTGAACGCGGGCGAGGTCACGGTCGACTTCGCTTCTGCCTCGCAGCAGGACTCGTCGGCCCTTCCGGAGGCCCGGACCGGTGACCAGCGGGTCGGCCTGGTCGTCAAGACCTTCGACCAGTACGGCAACCGCGTCGGTGACGAGGACGTCGAGCTGTCGGACAACGCCGGGAACTGGGACTTCCTCGACGGCGACATCACCACGGACTACGACGAGCAGGCCGACGACGCGGCGTACTCCAACCAGGAGGGCACCCAGAACGTCACCGCCACCTGGAACTACGCCTCGACGCAGTACACGCCGGACAACACCAACGGTGGCGACGTGGGCACTGCGCTCGACGAGACCACGACCAACGAGCAGACCGACACCATCGCCATCCAGTGGTACGACGGCAACGTCAGCGACGCCACGGTCACGATGGACGACAACACCGGTGGTCAGGCCAACGTCGGCGAGACGGTGACCGAGAAGGTGACGGTCCTCGACCAGAAGGGCAACCCGGTCCAGGGCTACTTCGTGGAGTTCGTCCGCTCGGGCCCCAACTCGCAGCAGGGTGACGTCAACTACACGACGACCACCAACAGCAACGGCGTCGCCACCTACAACTTCAAGGGTGACACCGCCGGCACGGCGAGCATCAGCGCGACGGTGCGCGAGGTCGTCTTCACCGGTCCGTTCGGTTCTCCGGAGCCGGGCAGCCAGGTCGCGACCAAGAACGACACGGTCAAGTTCGGTGCTCCGGCGCCGAGCCGGATCTCGATCAACTCTCGTCTCATCGGTCACAACAACGGTGGGCGGAGGAATGACGTCCTCACGGTGAACGGTCCGAACGCCGCCAAGGGCGCGACGGTCCGGCTCTACCGCTGGAAGCACGGCCACCGTCGTCTCGTGGCCACCAAGGTCGCGAACCGCTACGGCAACGCGGCGTTCGTGATCCGTGACCTCAACGGCCGCGGCTACACGAAGTACCGGGGCTACATGGGCACCAGCGCCAAGACCCGCGCCGACTGGACCAACTACAAGCGCGTTCGCTGAGCGAGCTGTGTGAGGTCCTGACGCACTGAACGACCCGCAGGCCCCCGACCACCCGGTCGGGGGCCTGCGGCGTCGTCCGGGCCCTCGAGGCGTTCGCTGGCCGCGAACGGCGTACCGGAACAGGGGGTGCTCGCCCCTACGTTGGAGTCTGTGTCCCGGGCGTCTTCGTGCGCGGGTGGGGCGAAGGTCCGCCGGGCACCCGGGGGGCTACTAGAGTGCAAAGGACGGCCTGCGCCTGCATGGCGCGGAGTCTCCGAGGCAGGGGAGTGAGACATGTTCGAGCGGTTCACCGACAGGGCTCGCCGAGTGGTCGTGCTGGCGCAGGAGGAAGCGCGCATGCTCAGCCACAACTACATCGGCACGGAGCACATCCTTCTGGGCCTCATCCACGAGGGCGAGGGGGTCGCCGCCAAGGCCCTGGAGAGCCTCGGCATCTCGCTGGAGGCGGTCCGCGCCCAGGTCGAGGAGATCATCGGCCAGGGCCAGCAGGCCCCCAGCGGCCACATCCCGTTCACGCCGCGCGCCAAGAAGGTGCTCGAGCTGTCGCTGCGGGAGGCGCTCCAGCTGGGCCACAACTACATCGGCACCGAGCACATCCTGCTCGGGCTCATCCGCGAGGGCGAGGGCGTGGCCGCCCAGGTCCTGGTCAAGCTGGGCGCGGACCTCAACCGCGTCCGCCAGCAGGTCATCCAGCTGCTGTCGGGCTTCCAGGGCAAGGAGACCCAGACCGCCGGCACCGCCCCGGAGGGCACGCCCTCCAGCTCGCTGGTGCTGGACCAGTTCGGTCGCAACTACACCCAGGCCGCCCGCGAGGCCAAGCTCGACCCGGTCATCGGGCGCGAGAAGGAGATCGAGCGGGTCATGCAGGTGCTGTCGCGACGCACCAAGAACAACCCGGTGCTCATCGGGGAGCCGGGCGTCGGCAAGACCGCGTGCGTCGAGGGCCTGGCCCAGGCGATCGTGCGCGGCGACGTGCCCGAGACCCTCAAGGACAAGCAGATCTACAGCCTCGACCTCGGGGCGCTGGTCGCCGGCTCGCGCTACCGCGGTGACTTCGAGGAGCGCCTGAAGAAGGTGCTCAAGGAGATCAAGACCCGCGGCGACATCATCTTGTTCATCGACGAGCTGCACACGCTCGTGGGTGCCGGTGCCGCCGAGGGCGCGATCGACGCGGCCAGCATCCTCAAGCCGATGCTGGCCCGCGGCGAGCTGCAGACCATCGGCGCGACGACGCTCGACGAGTACCGCAAGTACCTCGAGAAGGACGCCGCGCTCGAGCGCCGGTTCCAGCCGATCCAGGTCCAGGAGCCCTCGATCGCGCACACCATCGAGATCCTCAAGGGCCTGCGCGACCGCTACGAGGCCCACCACCGGGTCACGATCACCGACGAGGCGCTGGTCTCGGCCGCGACGCTGGCCGACCGCTACGTCTCCGACCGGTTCCTGCCCGACAAGGCGATCGACCTGATCGACGAGGCCGGCTCCCGCCTGCGCATCCGCCGCATGACCGCTCCGCCGGACCTGCGCGAGTTCGACGAGAAGATCGCCGACGTGCGCCGCCGCAAGGAGTCGGCGATCGACAGCCAGGACTTCGAGCTGGCCGCCTCCCTGCGTGACGAGGAGAAGAAGCTCATCGCCGCCAAGGGCGAGCGGGAGAAGCAGTGGAAGGCCGGCGACATGGACGTCGTGGCCGAGGTCGACGAGGAGCTCATCGCCGAGGTCCTCGCGATCGCGACCGGGATCCCGATCGTCAAGCTCTCCGAGGAGGAGTCCACGCGGCTGCTCAACATGGAGGACGAGCTGCACAAGCGGGTCATCGGGCAGGAGGAGGCCGTCAAGGCGCTCAGCCGGGCCATCCGGCGCACGCGTGCTGGCCTGAAGGACCCCAAGCGTCCCGGCGGGTCGTTCATCTTCGCCGGCCCCTCGGGCGTCGGCAAGACGTGGCTGTCCAAGACGCTCGCCGAGTTCCTCTTCGGCGACGAGGACGCGCTGATCCAGCTCGACATGTCCGAGTTCTCCGAGAAGCACACCGTCTCGCGGCTGTTCGGCTCGCCTCCCGGCTACGTCGGCTACGAGGAGGGCGGCCAGCTCACCGAGAAGGTCCGTCGCAAGCCGTTCTCGGTCGTGCTGTTCGACGAGGTCGAGAAGGCCCACCCGGACATCTTCAACTCGCTGCTGCAGATCCTGGAGGAGGGTCGCCTGACCGACTCCCAGGGCCGGGTGGTCGACTTCAAGAACACCGTGATCATCATGACCACCAACCTGGGCACCCGGGACATCGCCAAGACGGTGAACCTCGGCTTCCAGCAGGCCGGTGACGCGGCCGGGTCCTACGAGCGGATGAAGAGCAAGGTCTCCGAGGAGCTCAAGCAGCACTTCCGCCCCGAGTTCCTCAACCGCGTCGACGAGATCATCGTCTTCCCGCCGCTGAGCCAGGAGCAGATCGTCAACATGGTCGACATGATGCTCGCGGGCGTCGACAAGCGCCTGGCCGACCGGGACATGAAGCTCGAGCTCACCGACGAGGCCAAGGGCCTCCTCGCGCGGCGCGGCTTCGACCCGGTGCTCGGTGCCCGGCCGCTGCGCCGCACGGTGCAGCGCGAGATCGAGGACACCCTCGCCGAGAAGATGCTCTACGGCGAGGTCGGTCCCGGCCAGATCGTGCAGGTCGACGTGGAGGGCGAGGGCCCCGAGGCGACGTTCACCTTCACCGGCAAGCCCCGCACCGACCTCACCAAGATCGAGGACATGCCGCCGATGGAGGTCATCGAGGGCGTGGAGGACGTCGAGCCGGTCGAGAGCACCGAGTGAGGACCACCCGCTGATCCTCGTGCGAGGGGCCCGCGCCGAGCGCGGGCCCCTCGTGCGTCTCCAGCGGACGCCCGGTCAGGCGGGGGAGCCGAGGTGGTCGCGGCCGTAGGTGCGGTCGGCCTCGAGCGCGCTCGCCGCCTGCTCGATGAACCGCTTGCGCGTCAGGCCGCCCACCAGGCCGGCGACCCGGGTGGCGCCGGGCACCACCCGGCGGCCCAGCTCGGCCGCGGCGACCCCGCGGGTCAGCGCCCGCACGGCGAGCGCGCCGCCGCGGCTGCGGCGCAGGCCCAGGGTGTCGCAGGCCCAGTCGCCCAGCAGGTAGCGGCTCATCCCGGCGTTGAACGCCAGTCCCGCCTGCACCACCAGGTCGGGGGCGTCGGCCGCGGCCAGTCCCGAGGAGCGCGTCAGGGCGTCGGCCAGGGCCCGGGAGTCCTCGTCGGGGTCCAGCTCGGTCGCGGCCATCAGCCAGAACAGCCGCCAGCCGTCGGCCTCGGTCGCGGGCAGCAGCGCGTCCTCGACGCCCATCAGCCACCCGACGTAGCGCCACAGGTGCATCACCGCGGCACGCTCGCGCTCGTCGTACCGCACCCCGAGGCGCTGCAGGCCGCCCAGGCACGCGATCGAGAACAGCAGGTGGGTGCCGGCCATCTGGATCTGGTTGACCGGGGCGTCCCAGGCCGCGTAGTCCCAGTCCTCGCGGCGGTGCATCCACCGGCGGACCTGCGCGTGGGTCAGACGCACGCGCAGGACCGCTGCGATGCCCGCGCCGCCGGGCCGCAGCGAGCCGGGGGTGGTGACCTCCAGCCACCAGGCGGCGGTCTCGGTGAGCCGTCGCGGGGCCATCGCGTCGAGCTCGCCGGTGCGGACCAGCGGCTTGATGCTGCGGCGGGAGAGGTAGCCGCCCATCAGCGCCAGCGACCCGAGGCTCATCAGCCCGAGGACCCCCGCACGCGCCAGTGCCCGCTGGCCCGCCTCGACCTGCCGGGGGTCCACCCAGTACGGCGTGGCCGCGGCCCGGCCGAAGAAGTCCCGGACCACCTCCGGGTCGTCGTCGCTCGCCGTGCAGTCCTTCGCGAACGCCGCCTCGACCGCCGCGCGGACGGCTCGTCCCTCGGGACCGGCCATCGCCGCGACGACCTCGTCGGCGGGCCGGTCGGCGCAGTGGGCGTGGCTGCGGAACTCCTCGACCTGCCGCGGGTCCGGGCGCAGGGCGGACTCGTCCACCAGGTCGCTGAAGTGCCGGCCGAGAACCTGGGCCGGGTCGCTGACGACCGCGGGATGGGGGAAGTCGACGAGGGTCGGCTGGTCCATGGCGCCTCCGTCCGGGGACAACTGAAGTCAGATGATGTCAGTTGTACCCCGCGCCCGGTCAGGGCAGGGAGAGCCGCCGGTCGCCCAGGCGGACCAGGAGCCCGTCGTCGAGGAGCGAGGCGAGGCACCGGCGCCGCTGGTCGGCGTCGTCCCAGGCGGCGTCCAGGAGCGACTCGGGGACCGGTCCGTCGGTCGTGCGGAGCACCTCGAGCAGCCGCCCGCGGCACTGCCGGTCCGTGCCGGCCCAGGTCTGCACCTTGCGCGCCGGGCCGTCGTACGACGGGAAGCCGGCCGCCCGCCACGCGCAGGTGTCAACCAGCGGGCAGCGGCCGCAGGACGGCCGGCTCGCGGTGCACACCAGGGCGCCCAGCTCCATCACCCCGACCGCCCAGGCCGCGGCCGTGCGGTCGTCGTCGGGCAGGAGGTCGGTGGCGAGGTCCCGCTCGGCTCGCGAGACGGCGGGCGAGGGGAGCTCGGCGCCGCGGAGCACCCGGGTCAGGACCCGGCGGACGTTGGTGTCGAGGACGACGTGGCGCTGGCCGTGGGCGAACGAGGCCACGGCGGCGGCGGTGTAGTCGCCGATCCCCGGCAGCGCGAGCAGCTCGGCGTAGGAGGCCGGCACCTCGCCCCCGTGGTGCTCGACGATCGCCCCGGCCGCGGCGTGCAGCCGCAGCGCCCGGCGCGGGTAGCCGAGCCTGCCCCAGGCCCGGACGGCCTCCCCGGCCGGCTCGGCGGCGAGGTGCGCCGGCGTCGGCCAGGTGCGCAGCCACTCCTCCCACACCGGCAGCACCCGGGCCACGGGCGTCTGCTGCAGCATGATCTCGGAGACCAGCACGCCCCACGGCGTGGCCCCGGGACGCCGCCAGGGCAGGTCGCGGGCGTGGTCGGCGTACCACCCGAGGACCCGCAGGTGCAGGTCGGTCGGGTCGGCGAGGAGTGCGGGGGCGTCCATGAGCGAGGTCACCCTACGACGCCGGCGGACCCGGTGCGCCTTCGCAGGCTGCCCCGTCCGCCCGACTAGCCTCGTCCATCATGAGCAAGCCGATCCGCGACGACCGGCGTGGCCGCCGCGCGACTCCCCCCAGGCGTCCCCGGGGCCGGCTGCCCAAGCGCGTCTACTGGGTGCGCCGCGCCCTGGTCCTGGGCGTCGCCGCACTGCTCGTCCTCGGCATCACCCGCCTGCTCACCCTGGGTGGCGGCGAGGGCCCGGGCCAGGCCTCGATCGTGCGGAGCGAGACCTCTGCGACGCCGACCGCGACGACCTCGCCGTCGCCGGGCGCACCGACCGCGTCGCTGTCCCCGGCCGTCCTCCCGACCGGCCGCAAGGGCCTGGTGCAGCCGTCGGGCGCCTGCGACCCCTCCGACGTCCTGGTCACGCCGGTCGTGAGCGAGGCGCACGTCGCCCAGCCGGTGCGGATCGTGCTCGAGGTGACCAGCCTGCAGAGCCCGGCGTGCACCTTCGAGGTCTCGCCCGAGAACGTCATCGTCCGGCTGCTCTCGCCCAAGCGCAGCGAGCCGCTGTGGACCAGCCAGGACTGCCGGGCCGCCGTGCCCGACAAGACGGTCGTGGCCCGCCCGAGCAAGCCCGGGCCGCGTGAAGGTGCTGTGGAACGGCCGCGCCTCCGACGACCAGTGCTCCAACCTGACCGACTGGGTGTTCCCGGGCGACTACACCGCACAGGCGATCGCGGTGGGCAGCACGCGGGCGACCTCCTCGGAGTTCGTGCTCGGGCTGCCGGTCCGCCCGACCGTCACCCGGACGCCGACCCCCACCGCGACGCCGTCCGAGGAGAAGTCGGGCAGGAAGTCGGGCAAGCAGGGCCGGTCGCCGGCCGCCTCACCCAGCTCGAACTGAGCGCTGATGTAAATCGGGGTTCTTGCCGCTCCGACCGTGGCACAACGCGGGATGAGCGACCGTAACTCCGATTTACAGCGCTTGCCAGGGTCAGACGTAGCGCTCGAGGATGCTCGACTCCGCCAGCCGGGACAGGCCCTCGCGGACGCTGCGCGCCCGCAGCTCGCCGACGCCCTCGACGGTCTGCAGGTCGTCGATGCTGGCGGCCAGGAGCTTCTGCAGCCCGCCGAAGTGGTCGACCAGCCGCTCGACCACGGTGCCCGGCAGGCGGGGCACGCGGGCGAGCAGGCGGTAGCCGCGGGGGGAGACCGGGTTGTCCAGCAGCTCGTTGGTGCCCAGCCCCAGGGACCGGGCGACCGCGTTGATGTCGACCAGGTCGGCGGGGCTCAGGGCGCCCAGGGAGGTCAGCGCCTCGTCGGTGGTGGGGGCGCGCTTGCCGCTGGGGAGGTAGTCGCGGACCACCAGCTGGCGGTCCGCGTCCACGCCGGTGACCAGCTCGTCGAGCTGCAGGGACAGCAGCCGCCCGTCGGTGCCGAGCTCGAGGACGTAGTCCTCGATCTCGCTGGCGATCCGGGTCACCATCTCCAGCCGCTGGGCGACCGCGGCGACGTCGCGCACGGTGACCAGGTCCTCGATCTCCAGGGCCGACAGCGTGGTGGAGACCTCGTCGAGCCGCATCTTGTAGCGCTCGAGGGTCGCCAGGGCCTGGTTGGCGCGCGACAGGATCGAGCCGGTGTCCTCCAGGACGTAGCGGATCTCGCCGACGTAGAGCGCGATGATGTGCATCGACTGCGACACCGAGACCACCGGGAAGCCGGTCATCCGGGCCACGCGGTCGGCGGTCTGGTGGCGCGTGCCGGTCTCCACGGAGTGGATCGACTGGTCGGGCATGAGGTGGACCGCGGCGCGCAGGATGCGGGTGATGTCGCGGTCGAGGATGATCGCGCCGTCCATCTTGGCCAGCTCGCGGAGCCCGGTGGAGGAGAACGGCACGTCGAGGGTGAAGCCGCCCGAGGAGATCGAGTCGACGACGCGGTCGGTGCCCAGGACGATCAACGCCCCGGTGCGTCCGCGCAGGATGCGCTCGAGCCCGTCGCGCAGGGACGTGCCCGGCGCGACGCTCGCGAGTGTCGCGCGCAGACGCTCGGTGTCGTCGGGGCGGTCGGCGGCCACGCGGGTCTCCTGGGCTGGGGCTGGCTCGAGACGGGGTCCCGCGAGGTGCGGGCACCGTGCGGTGAGTCTAGGCCGTCGTACGCCGCCCCGAGGACGCCCGGACCGGCGAGCCTCAGAAGTCCGGGCGGGGTCGGCGCGGGGCTCGGGAGGCGCCGGCCTGCTCGACCACCTGCAGCGCGCCGGCGAGGTCGGGCACGGGGTGCACGTGCAGCCCGGGGACCTCGAGCGGGGCCGGCCGCCGCGGAGTCGCCCTGCTGCGGCACGACCGCGACGGTGAAGCCGAGGCGGGCGGCCTCCATCAGCCGCGGCCGCAGGTCCGGCACGCGCCGCAGCTCGCCGGCGAGGCCGATCTCGCCGAGCGCGACGACCTGTGGGGGGACGACCGTGCCCCGCTTGGCGGAGGCGACGGCCAGCGCCATGGCGAGGTCGCCCGCGGGCTCGTGGAGCCGGGCGCCACCGACGGTGGCGACGAAGACGTCGCTGTCGCTGCTGCGCACCCGGGCCCGCGCCTCGAGCACGGCGAGCACCATCGCCGCCCGCCCCGGGTCGACCCCGGTCTGGGCGCGGCGTGGCCGGTCGGCCGCGCCGGTGACCAGGGCCTGGATCTCGATCGGCAGCGGCCGCCGGCCCTCCAGGGCGACGGTGACGCAGGAGCCGGGCACGGGGTTGTGGTGGCGGGAGACGAAGAGCCCGGAGGGGTCGCTGACGGCGGTGATGCCGTCGGCGGTCAGGGCGAAGCAGCCGACCTCGTCGACCGGGCCGAAGCGGTTCTTGGTGGCCCGGACCATGCGCAGGCTGCTGGACCGCTCGCCCTCGAACTGCAGCACCACGTCGACGAGGTGCTCCAGCACCCGCGGTCCGGCGATCGAGCCGTCCTTGGTGACGTGGCCGACCACGAGGGTGGAGATGCCGCGCCCCTTGGCCTGGCGGACCAGCGCGGCGGTCACCTCCTTGACCTGGGTGACGCCTCCGGGCACGCCGTCGACGTCCTGGGCGGAGATGGTCTGGACCGAGTCGACCACCAGCAGGTCGGGCCGCACCTGCTGCACGTGGCCCAGGAGCGCCCCGAGCTCGGTCTCGGCGGCGAGGAAGAGCCGGTCGTGGATCCCGCTGCAGCGGTCGGCGCGCAGCCGCACCTGGGCGGCGGACTCCTCACCGCTGACGTAGAGGGTGGTCGCGCCCACCCGGGCGACCTGCGCGGCCACCTCGAGCAGCAGGGTCGACTTGCCGACGCCGGGCTCGCCGGCCAGCAGGACGACGACGCCGGGGACCAGGCCGCCGCCGAGCACCCGGTCGAGCTCGGGCACGCCCGTGGTGCGGGCCCGGGCCTCCTCGCGCGGGACCTGCCCGATGGGCACGGCCGGTGCGCTGACCGGCCCTGCGGCGGTGCGGCCGGAGGGACCGCGCTCGGTGAGGCTGCCCCACGCCTGGCACTCGCCGCACCGTCCCACCCACTTGGCGGCCTCCCAGCCGCACTCCGCGCAGACGTAGGCCGCCCGCTCACCCGACCTGCTCGCCTTCGCCATGACCCGCACCCTAGGTCGGCTCGCCGACAATCGGCGGCGGGCGCGCACAGGGGCCCGGCCGGCGGTGCGGGCCCCACCCGGAGGGCGGTTGACGACAGCCCCTCCACCCGTGACGATGGTCCAGATTTGAACGATCAACCGGGCCCGGGCCCGGCCCGTGGTGGAGGTGGCATGGCCGGTCAGCGCCCTGTGGCCACGCTGGCCACGGTCGCCGAGGCGGCCGGGGTCTCGCGCCAGACCGTGTCCAACGCGCTCAACAGCCCCGAGCTGCTGCGCCCCGACACCCTCGCGCGCGTGCAGGAGGCCATCGAGTCCCTCGGCTACCGGCCCAACCGCGCGGCCCGCAACCTGCGCACGCGCGCCTCCCACCTCGTCGGCCTGCGGGTCGAGCCGGCGGTCGAGGGCACGGCCAGCGGGCTGATGGACCGCTTCCTGCACTCGCTGGTGGAGACCTGCCGGGAGTCCGAGCTGCACGTCCTGCTCTTCACCGCCGAGGACGTCAGCGACCCCCTCGACGGGTACGACGGGCTCCTCCAGTCCGCGGCCGTCGACGCGTTCGTGGTCACCGACACCTACCGCGGCAACCCGGCCGCGTCCTGGCTCGACGAGCACCAGGTGCCGTTCGTGGCGTTCGGCCGGCCCTGGGGCGAGCCCACCGCCACCCACCCGTGGGTCGACGTCGACGGGCATGCCGGCGTCTCGGCCGCGGTGGACCACCTCGTCGAGCGCGGCCACCGCCGCATCGCCTGGGTGGGCTGGCAGGACACCTCGTTCATCGGGGAGGACCGCCGCAGCGGCTGGCTCACGCGCATGTGCCACCACGGGCTGCCCACCGAGGGCTGGGACCTGCGCGGCGAGGACACCGTCGAGTTCGGCCGCACCGCCTCCCACCAGCTGCTCGACCGGGCCGAGCCGCCGACGGCCCTGCTGTGCGTGAGCGACACCGTCGCGATGGGGGCGCTGCACGCCCTGGTCGAGCGGGAGCTCCACCCGGGCCCGCGCGGGGTCGCCGTCGTGGGCTTCGACGACTCGATGGCCGCCCAGCTCGTGCCGCCGGGCCTGACCTCGCTGCGCCAGCCGCTGGAGCAGATCGGGGTCGAGGTCGTCCGCCTGCTCAAGGACCGCCTGGAGCTGCGCACCAGCGACCAGCCGCACGTCATCCTGGCGCCCGAGCTGCGGGTGCGCGGGACGACGTGACCCCGACGACCGGGCCCGGTCGCCTCAGTACTCCCGCCACCACACGTTGACCGCGTAGTCGACCTCCCGGCCGGTGTGCTCGGCCAGCACCGCGTCGGCGGTCCCGCGGTCGAGCTCGATCCGCACCACCGCCTCGAGGTCCGCCCGGTCGGCGAACGCCCACCGGGTCAGGACGGGCACCCGCGACCACCCCCGGACGGTCCAGAAGCGCTCCACCTCCTCGGGGTCGACCATCGGGTAGCCGCGCCGGAACCACTCCCCGAACGTCGAGCGCGTGCCGTCGTTGTCGATCACGAAGGCGGTGCCCCCGCGACGCACCACGCGGTCCAGCTCGCGCAGGCCGGGCTCGCAGCCCGGACCGAAGAAGTAGGCCCACCGCGCGTGGACCAGCTCGACCGAGGAGTCGCGCAACGGCAGGTCCTGCGCGGTGCCGACCCGCACCTCGACGGCGGCGAGCCCGGGCTCACGCCGCGCCGCGGCGGCGACCCGGCGGCGGGCCAGCGCGGCGAGACCGGGGTGCGGCTCGACGGCGTACACCCGGCCCGCGGAGCGGGCGAACCGCGGCAGGTGGAAGCCGGTCCCGCAGCCGACGTCGAGGACCGTGCGTCCCTCCCAGCCGGCCACCGACCGCATCGCCTGCTCGACCAGGCCGTCGGGGTCGAAGGCGTGGTTCTCCAGCTCGTAGGTCGAGGTGTGGTCCCAGATGTTCGGCGAGGGGACGGTGCCCGGCAGGTGGCCGGGCCGCGGGGGAGTGCGGCCGCTCAGCTCGACCCGCCCGCGCACTCAGATGCGGACGTCGCCGGTGGGGGTGGCGAACTGCGCGGCGACCAGGCCCGGGTTGCCGTTGGGCCCGACCCACTCGACCTTGACGTCCTCGAGCGGGCCCTCGACCGGGGTGCCGAGCCACTCGCTGACCCGGTTGGGGTCACCGGCGATCTCCAGCGCGGTGAGCGTGACCTGGCAGCTGGCGCCGGTGCTGGGGTGGTCGTTGCCGTCGCCCAGCCAGTGCACGAAGAACGGGAGCTGAGGGTCGGCCTGCAGTCCCTTGACGCCGATCTGGCGCCACTTCAGCTCGTGGCCGTCGGGACGGAACCGGTTGCCCGGCACGGACTCGCGGCCCAGGCGGGTCTCCACGGGGGCGAGGTCGTCGACCGCGACGACCCAGCCCAGCCAGCCCCCACCCAGCTCGGAGCGGGCCTTGACGGCCTGGCCGAAGGGCGCCTTGTCGGAGGCCGGGTGGTCGAGTGCCTCGACCACCTCGAGGTAGGTGCCCTGGCACAGCGGCAGCACCATGTTGCGGGTGCCGAACCGGGGGTGGATGCCGCCCTCCACGAAGGGCTCGCCGAGCAGGTCGGACAGGCGGGCGGCAGTGGCCCGCATGCCATCGCGAGCCGCGGCGTAGGAGAGGTGGTCCAAACGCATGCAGGCATTGTGAACCGACCTCTCCGCGGCTCCGACACTGGGGTCCGAACACCGCGTCGGCGGGGGAGCCGGGTCCCTTGTGCAGCAGGGGAATGAGGAGTTGAGTGGCTGCAAGAGACGCCCCGATCCCGGCGAGGAGGCGACATGTCGGTCAGAGCATCCGGCACCAACCGCAGCCAAGGACGACCCGGGGCGGCAGGGACGGACTCCGTCCCCGTCGCCCGGGAAGCCCGGAAGATCCGCAACGTGGTCCTGGTGGGACCCGCCGGATCGGGCAAGACGACACTGGCCGAGGCCCTCCTGGTCTCGGCCGGTGTGCTGTCCAGGCCGGGGACGACCCTCGACGGCACCACCGTGACCGACTTCGACGAGGCGGAGAAGCGTCAGCAGCGGTCGGTCGGGCTCGCCCTCGCCCCGCTGCAGCACGACGGGGTGAAGGTCAACCTGCTCGACGCCCCGGGCTACGCCGACTTCGTCGGCGAGCTGCGCGCCGGGCTGCGGGCCGCCGACGCCGCGATGTTCGTCGTCGCCGCCAACGACGGCGTCGACGAGCCCACGCGTGCCCTGTGGCGCGAGTGCGCCGAGGTCGGCATGCCCCGCGCGGTCGTCATCACCAAGCTCGACCACGCGCGGGCCGACTACGACGGCGTCGTGGAGCAGGCGCGTGCGGCGTTCGGCGACAAGGTCGTGCCGGCCTACCTCCTCGAGGACGGCCGCCTGGTCGGCCTGCTCGGCGACGACCACGCCCACGACGCCCAGCGCGGCACCCTCATCGAGGCGGTCATCGAGGAGTCCGAGGACGAGGGGCTGATGGACCGCTACCTCGGCGGCGAGGAGGTCGACCGGGAGTCCCTGGTCACCGACCTCGAGCGGGCGGTGGCGCGCGGCTCCTTCCACCCCGTGATCCCCGTCGACGCCCTGTCCGGCGTCGGCACCACCGAGCTGCTCGACCTGGTCGTCTCCGGCTTCCCCTCCCCGCTGGAGCACCCGCTGCCCGACGTGTTCACCCCCGCCGGCGGCAAGGCCCCGGCGCTGACCTGCGACCCCGACGGCCCGCTGGTCGCCGAGGTGGTCAAGACGACGACCGACTCCTACGTCGGCCGGATCTCGCTGGTGCGCGTGTTCTCCGGCACGCTGCGCCCCGACCAGACCGTCCACGTCTCCGGTCACTTCTCGTCGTTCTTCGGCGCCGACCGCGGTCACGAGGACCACGACGAGGACGAGCGCATCGGTGCGCTGTCCGTGCCGCTCGGGGCCACGCAGCGGCCGGCGGACGCGGTCGTCGCCGGCGACATCTGCGCGATCGCCAAGCTCGGCCGCGCGGAGACCGGCGACACCCTGTCCGACAAGGACAGCCCGCTGGTCCTGCGTCCCTGGACGATGCCCGAGCCCCTGCTGCCGCTGGCGATCGAGGCGCACGCGAAGGCAGACGAGGACAAGCTGAGCCAGGGGCTCCAGCGCCTCGGCGCCGAGGACCCGACCCTGCGCATCGAGCACAACGCCGAGACCCACCAGATCGTGCTGTGGTGCCTGGGGGAGGCCCACGCCGACGTGGTGGTCGAGCGGCTCGCCACCCGCCACGGTGCCGCCGTCGACCAGGTCGAGCTCAAGGTGCCGCTGCGCGAGACGTTCGCCGGCCGGGCCGAGGGGCACGGCCGCCACGTCAAGCAGTCCGGCGGACACGGGCAGTACGCCGTGTGCGACGTCGTCGTCGAGCCGCTCCCGGAGGGCAGCGGCTTCGAGTTCGCCGACGCCGTGGTGGGAGGTGCGGTGCCGCGCCAGTTCATCGCCTCGGTCGAGAAGGGCGTGCGTGCCCAGATGGAGAGGGGCGTCGCCGCCGGCTACCCGGTCGTCGACCTGCGCGTCACCCTGACCGACGGCAAGGCGCACAGCGTCGACTCCTCCGACATGGCCTTCCAGACCGCCGGCGCCCTGGCCCTGCGCGAGGCCGCCGCAGCCACCCGCATCACCCTGCTCGAGCCCGTCGACGAGGTCGCGGTCACCGTCCCCGACGACCTGGTGGGCACGGTCATGAGCGACCTGTCCGGCCGGCGCGGCCACGTGCTGGGCTCGGAGTCGCTGGGCGAGGAGCGCTCCGTCGTCCGCGCCGAGGTCCCCCAGCTCGAGATCACCCGCTACGCCATCGACCTGCGCTCCAGCACCCACGGCACCGGGTCGTTCACGCGGAGGTTCGCGCGCTACCAGCCGATGCCGGACAACCTGGCGGCCAAGTTCAAGGCCCAGGAGTGAGTCAGTCCGGGTCCGCGGGGTGGGGGGCGCCGGCGCGGCCGCCGGCGAGGAACGCCTCGCAGTGGCCCACCAGCACGTCGTAGGCCGGCTGCCCCATCAGCGCGACGAGCTCGGCCTCGCTGGAGAGGTAGACCGGACGGGTGCCGACGTGCGCCTCGGTGTTGCCCGAGCAGTACCAGTCGAGGTCGTGGCCCCCCGGGCCCCAGCCGCGGCGGTCGTACTCGCCGATGCTGATCTCGAGGTAGGAGGTGTCGTCGGGCCGCTCCACGGTGCGGTAGGTACGGCGCAACGGGAGCTGCCAGCACACGTCCGGCTTGGTCTCGACGAAGTGGATGCCCTTGCGGATCGCCAGCCCGTGCAGGGCGCAGCCGCCGCCGCCGGGGAAGTCGGGGGAGTTCAGGAAGATGCAGGCGCCCTTGACCACGCGGGTCTTGCGCGCGCCCTCCTCGTCGGTCTCCACCCAGCCGTTGCGCCGGCCCGAGCGGCGGCGCTCCCAGTCCTGGTCAGTGAGGTCCTCCACGTGCGCGGCGACGCGCCTCTCGTCGTCCTCGTCGGAGAAGTGGGCGCCGAGGGTGCAGCAGCCGTCGTCGGGTCGGCCGGCGTAGATGCCCTGGCAGCCGCGGCCGAAGATGCAGGTCCAGCGCGAGGTCAGCCAGGTCAGGTCGCAGCGGAACACCTGGTCGGCGTCGGCGGGATCGGGGAACTCCACCCACGCGCGCGGGAACATCAGGTCGACCTCGGGCACCAGGCAAGGCTAGAGATCCCGACAAGCCCGATCGCCGCCGGGGCGCCGGTGCCCGCGGGTACGTTGGTCCCGTGCGACTCGGAGTCCTCGACATCGGATCCAACACCGGGCACCTCCTGGTGGTGGACGCGTCGGGTGGTGCCGCACCGCTGCCGGCGTACTCCTTCAAGGAGCAGCTGCGCCTGGCCGAGCACCTCGACGAGGGCGGGGCGATCACGGCGGAGGGCATCGAGGCGCTGACCGGGTTCGTGGCCTCGGCCCTGCAGGTCGCCGAGGACAAGGGCTGCGAGGAGACCATCGGCTTCGCCACCTCGGCCGTGCGTGACGCCACCAACTCCGACGCGGTCCTGCACCAGGTCAAGGACACCTCGGGGGTCACCCTCGAGGTGCTCCCGGGGGCGGACGAGGCCCGGCTGACCTTCCTGGCCGTGCGCCGCTGGTTCGGCTGGTCGTCCGGGCGCCTGGCGCTGTTCGACATCGGCGGCGGGTCGCTGGAGATCGCCGCCGGGACCGACGAGGCCCCCGAGGTGGCCACCTCCGTCCCCCTCGGCGCCGGCCGCCTGACCCGGCAGTGGCTCACCGAGGACCCGCCCGACCCCGCGGCGGTCAAGGCGCTGCGCGCGCACGTGCGCACCGAGATCGCCCGGGAGGCCGGCGCGGTCCTGCGCGGCGGCCGGCCCGACCACGCCGTCGCCACCTCCAAGACCTTCCGCTCGCTGGCGCGGATCTGCGGCGCGGCGCCCTCCGGCGAGGGGCCGTACGTGCGCCGGGTGCTCTCGGCCGACGTCCTGCGCGAGCAACTGCCGCTGCTGGCCAAGATGGACGACGAGGAGCGGCGCGAGCTGCCCGGTGTCTCGTCCGGGCGCTCCCACCAGATCCTGGCGGGGGCGGTCGTGGCCGACGCCGTGCTCGACCTGTTCGACCTCGCCGAGCTCGAGATCTGTCCCTGGGCGCTGCGTGAGGGCGTCATCCTTGAGCGGCTCGACGCCCTCGGCGTGCTCGGACGCTGAGGCCGACCGCCATGGCCGCACCACAGCACCAGCCCTCCCGGCGCCCGGACGGCTCGGCCCGGGTGGCCCTCTCGACCGCCTCGGTCTACCCCGAGACGACGGCCACGGCGTTCGAGATGGCGCGCCGGCTCGACTTCGACGCCGTCGAGGTGATGGTCGGGATGGACGAGACCAGCCAGGACGCCGCCCAGGTCGAGCACCTGTCCGCCTACCACGAGGTCCCGGTGTGCGCGGTGCACGCGCCGTGCCTGCTCATCACCCAGCGGGTCTGGGGCACCGAGCCGTGGGGCAAGCTGCGGCGCAGCGCCGAGATGGCCCAGCAGGTCGGAGCCGACGTCGTCGTGGTGCACCCGCCGTTCCGCTGGCAGCGCGACTACGCCCGCGGGTTCGTCGAGGGCATCGCCCTGCTGGAGGAGAAGACCGGCGTCGCGTTCGCGGTCGAGAACATGTATCCCTGGCGGGCCTCGTCCAACCGGCACATGCAGGTCTACGCCCCGCACTGGGACCCGGTCGGGCACGACTACGCCAACACCACGCTCGACGTCTCGCACGCCAGCACCGCGCTGGTGGACTCCCTCGACCTGGCGCGGCGGCTCGGGGACCGCCTGCGCCACGTCCACCTCACCGACGGCACGGGCAGCGCCAAGGACGAGCACCTGATCCCCGGGCGGGGCACCCAGCCCGTCGCGGGCCTCCTCGAGCACCTGGCCGAGCGCGACTTCGACGGCCACCTGGTGCTCGAGGTCAACACCCGCCGCTCGGGCAGCCGCGCGACCCGGGAGGCCGACCTGATGGAGGCGCTGGCCTTCGCCCGGCTCCACTTCGCCACGGTCACGGAAGGGGAACGATGCTGAGGCGCGCGCTGCTCGGTCTCTCGCGCAACACCCGGGTCAAGCAGGCGGTGACGACGCTGCCTCCGACCCGTGCGGTCGTCGACCGCTTCGTGCCGGGGGAGTCGACCGGCGAGGCCGTCGACGTGGTGGCTGGGCTGGTCGCCGACGGGCGCCTGGTGAGCCTGGACGTGCTGGGCGAGGACACCACCGACGAGACGCTCGCCGAGCGCGCGGTGGCGGCGTACCTCGACCTGCTGGCGCAGCTCTCCGAGCGTGGTCTGTCCCCCAGGGCCGAGGTCTCGGTGAAGCTCTCGGCGATCGGGCAGCGGCTGCCCGGCGGGGAGCGGATCGCCCTGGACGGGGCGCGCCGCATCTGCCGGGCCGCGCGCAACGCGGGCACCACGGTCACCCTCGACATGGAGGACCACACCACCACCGACTCGACGCTGCGGGTGCTGCGCGAGCTGCGCAAGGACTTCCCCGAGACCGGTGCGGTGCTCCAGGCCTACCTGCGCCGCACCGAGGCGGACTGCCGTGCGCTCGCCGTGGAGGGCTCGCGGGTCCGGCTCTGCAAGGGGGCGTACGACGAGCCCGAGCGCGTGGCGTTCCGGGACCGGCTCGAGGTCGACCGGTCCTACGTCCGCTGCCTGCGCGTGCTGATGGAGGGCGAGGGCTACCCGATGGTGGCCACGCACGACCCGCGCATGGTCGCGATCGCCGAGGCGCTCGTGCGCCGCACGGGGAGGTCGCCGGAGACCTACGAGTTCCAGATGCTCTACGGCATCCGGCCCGACGAGCAGAGCCGCCTGACCGGGGACGGTCACCGGCTGCGGGTCTACGTCCCCTACGGTCAGGAGTGGTACGGCTACCTGATGCGGCGGCTGGCCGAGCGGCCGGCCAACCTGGGGTTCTTCCTCCGGGCGCTGGTGTCGACCCGATGAGCGAGGAGGGGCACATGGGAGGGACCGTCGCGATCCTGGGCGTCGGGGTGATGGGCGAGACGCTGCTGTCCGGGCTGCTGCGCGCCGGGTGGGGCACCGACGGCCTGGTCGTCGGTGAGAAGCGGGCCGACCGCGCCGACGAGCTGCGCGAGCGCTACGGCGTCACCGTGCTGGACAACCGCGAGGCCGCCTCGCGCGCCGACACCGTGGTCGTGGTCGTCAAGCCCCAGGACATGTCCGACCTGCTGGCCGAGATCGCCCCCGACCTGCGCGCGGGACAGCTGGTGGTCTCGCTCGCCGCGGGCATCACGACGGCGTTCATCGAGTCCCACCTGCCCGACGGCGTCGCCGTCGTGCGGGTCATGCCCAACACCCCTGCGCTGGTCGACGAGGGCATGGCCGCGATCTCGCAGGGGTCGCACTGCGACGAGCAGCACCTGGCCCTGGCCGAGTCGCTGCTGGCCGCGACCGGCCGCGTGGTCCGGGTGCCCGAGAAGCAGCAGGACGCGGTCACCGCGATCAGCGGCTCCGGTCCGGCCTACCTCTTCTTCGTGGTCGAGGCGATGATCGAGGCCGGTGTCCACCTGGGCCTGCCGCGCACCACCGCCACCGAGCTCGTCGTGCAGACGGTGGTCGGGTCGGCCAAGCTGCTGCGTGAGACCGGCGAGCACCCGACCGTCCTGCGCGAGCAGGTCACCTCCCCGGGCGGCACGACCGCCGCGGCGATCCGCGAGCTGGAGGACCACAAGGTCCGCGCGGCGTTCCTGACCGCGATGGAGGCCGCCCGCAACCGCTCGCGCGCCCTGTCGGGCGAGTCGCCGTGAGTGCCTCGACGGCCCCGGGCGGGTCCGGCTGCACCTCCTGCACGGTCTTCGAGCCGGGCCTGGTCGAGTACGACTTCGGCGCCAGCCACCCGATGAACCCGGTCCGGGTGGACCTCACCATGCGGCTGGCCGAGGCGCTCGGCGTCGTCGGCGGGTCCTCCGCGCTGTCCGTCGCCGCGGCGCCGGTCGCCGACGACGCGCTCCTCGCGACCGTCCACGACCCCGCCCTGATCGAGACCGTGCGCCGCATCGGCGAGGACCCCACCCGCACCGACCTGGCGCGCGGGCTCGGCACCGAGGACAACCCGACCTTCGCCGGCATGCACCACGCCTCCGCCCACGTCGTCGGCGCCACCGTCGAGGCGGCGCGGCGGATGTGGTCCGGCGAGGTGCAGCACGCCGCCAACGTCACCGGCGGCCTCCACCACGCGATGCCCGGCCGGGCCAGCGGCTTCTGCGTCTACAACGACGTCGCGGTGGCGATCCGCTGGCTGCTCGCGCAGGGCGCGCAGCGGGTGGCCTACGTCGACGTCGACGTCCACCACGGCGACGGCGTCGAGAAGGTGTTCTGGGACGACCCGCGGGTGCTGACCATCAGCCTGCACGAGACCGGCCAGATGCTGTTCCCGGGCACCGGGTTCCCGCACGACACCGGCGGGCCCGGTGCGGAGGGCAGCGCGGTCAACGTGGCGCTGCCCCCGGGCACCTCCGACGCCGGCTGGCTGCGGGCGTTCCACGCCGTCGTACCCCCGCTGCTGCGGGAGTTCCGCCCCGACGTCCTGGTCACCCAGCACGGCTGCGACTCCCACACCGAGGACCCGCTGGCCCACCTCATGCTCAGCGTGGACGGCCAGCGTGCGTCGTACGCCGCCCTGCACGACCTCGCGCACGAGGTCGCCGGCGGACGTTGGCTGGCCACGGGCGGTGGTGGGTACGCGGTCGTGGACGTGGTGCCCCGCGCCTGGACGCACCTGCTCGCGATCGTGGCGGGGCTGCCGCTCGACCCCGCGACGGAGGTGCCGTCGGCGTGGCGAGAGGAGGTCCGTGGCCGCGTGGGGCGGGCAGGCCCGGTGCTGATGACCGACGGGCGCAACCCGGTCTACCGGGACTGGGAGCAGGGCTACGACCCCTCGTCGTGGCTGGACCGGGCGATCCAGGCCACCCGCACCGCTGCGTTCCCGCTGAACGGGATCGACCCCGTCCTCTAGGCGCGAGGGCGGAGCGCTCGCGGTCGCCGTGTCCAGACGACACGCGGTCCAGTGCAAACTTTTGCATCAACCCGCTCCAACACCCCATGAGTCACACTAGGCTCGTGAGTCATAGGCGCATTGTCGATCCTCCGGTGGGGAAGCCGGAGGCGTGCGGCTCCAGAAAGTGCGGTGCTACATGGCCGATAACAGCCCGGGGGACGTCTCCGGAGTGAAGTTCCTGACCGTCGCCGAGGTGGCCACGGTCATGCGGGTGTCCAAGATGACGGTCTACCGTCTCGTGCATTCCGGTGAGCTGCCCGCCGTCAGGGTCGGCCGCTCCTTCCGCGTGCCCGAGGACCAGGTGAACGAGTACCTCCAGCGGAGCTTCTTCCAGACCGGCTGAGGTGGCGCGACCGCGCGCGACGAGCGACGAAGGGGTGTGGACCCGGTTGGGGTCCACACCCCTTCTTCCCGTGGGTGCGGTGTCGCAGGAGCCGCCGTCGGGCCGGAAGGTCCGGGGGCTCCGAGAGGACTCAGAAGCGGGTGAAGTCGGCTGCGACCAGCCAGTCACCGCGCGCGTCGAGGTAGGCGCCCACGCCGATGCGGCGGGGGCTCTTGCTCAGCAGGATCGCCCGGTGGCCGGGGCTGTTCATCCAGAGCCTGACGATCTCCTTGGGGCTGACCGCGCCGCGGGCGAGGGTCTCGCCGGCGTAGTAGGCGTGGCACCGGTCGAAGAACGGGTCGAGGTTCTGGTGGAAGAACTCCAGGTTGCGCCCCAGGTAGCGGCTCCAGCGCTCGGCGTACCGGTCGGTGCACCACTGGGCCCGCACGCGCCGCAGGCCGTGGGCCCTGCGCTCACGGTTGATCCAGGTGATCACCCGGGCCTCGTAGGTGTCGGGCGCGATCGAGCGGACGTAGCTCAGCGAGGCCGCGTCGGCGCTGGCGCTCGTCCCACCGACGACCCCGAAGGTCGAGGCGAGCACGGCGATGATCGCGACGAGGATCCGACGTGAGGTCGCGGCGATGGTCATGTCCCTGGCCCTCCCTAGCCTGGTGTGACCGGGACGGCGCTCCCACACCGTGGTCCCGATCGCCAACTGGTCCCGAATCGCTCCGGTTGTTGGTCCCTCCACTGTAGGACCATGGTCCCGAAACGACCGGGACTTCACCGAGATCGGGCGGGTAAAGATTCGGCCGTGGACCCCCAGGGGTGGGATCGGCACTGCCGGGCCGTCCGCCGTCCGGCTCGGTTGGGTCCACCCGGGGCCCTCCGGTTAGGCTGGGCCCTCCGGCGACCGCACCCGGTCCGCCCGCGAGTCGCGCACCGACTCGCACGTCGAGCTGCAACCAGCCAGAAGGGTCTGTCCGTGGGTTCCGTCATCAAGAAGCGCCGCAAGCGCATGGCCAAGAAGAAGCACCGCAAGCTGCTCAAGAAGACCCGCGTCCAGCGCCGCCGTCTCGGCAAGTGAGGCCCGCGGGCCCGACCCGCCCTTCACACCCGTCAGGGGACTCCATGACCGCCACCCCCAGCCCGTCGGGACGCATCGTCCTGGTCACCGGGGTCTCCGGCGTGCTCGGCGGCCGACTGGCGCGCCGCCTCAGCTGAGGACCCGGCCGTCGCCCGGGTGATCGGCGTCGACGTCGTCCCGCCGCGCGGCGACCTGGGCTCGGTCCGCTTCGTGCGCGCCGACATCCGCAACCCCGTCATCGCCAAGGTGATCACGCAGGACGACGTCGACACCGTCGTCCACGCCAGCGTGGCCAGCAGCCCCGACCAGCTCGGTGGCCGGATGTCGATGAAGGAGCACAACATCATCGGCACCATGCAGCTGCTCGCCGCGTGCCAGCGCGCGCCAGGGCTGGAGCGGCTCGTGGTGAAGTCCAGCGCCGAGGTCTACGGCTCGTCCAACCGCGACCCCGCGATGTTCACCGAGGACATGGGCCCCAGGCGCGTCCCGCGCACGGGCTACGGCAAGGACGTCCTGGAGATCGAGGGCTACGTCCGCGGGTTCTCCCGCCGGCGCCCCGAGGTCAGCGTGACCGTCCTGCGCAACGCGCCCCTGCTCTCGCCGGACACGCCCACCGCGCTGAGCGACTACCTCACCCTCAACCCCATCCCCAAGGTGATGGGGTTCGACGCGCGGATCCAGATGCTGCACTACGACGACCTGGTCGGCGTCCTGCACCACGCCACCACTGCCGGCGTCGCCGGCACCTTCAACGTCGCCGGCGAGGGCGTGCTGCCGATGTCGCAGGCGATCCGCCGCCTCGACCGAATCGCCCTGCCCATGCCGGGCTTCGCGCTCAGCGGCTTCGGTTCCGCCGTGCGCCGGGCCCGCCTCGGCATGGGCAGCTTCTCGCCCGACCAGCTGTCCTACCTCACCTACGGCCGGGGACTCGACACCTCGCGGATGCGCAACGTCCTGGGCTTCGAGGCCACCTGCAGCACCGAGGAGACCCTGGCCGAGTTCGCCCGCGCGCACCCGCCGGCCCTGCTCCGCACCCACCCCGTCGTGACGGTCGAGAACACCGTCGCCGGTCTCCTGGGAGGCACCCATGCCTGACGCAGAGATCATCCCGCTCGGCACCCGGGGCCGCCCGGGCCGCGGGAGCGGCCGCGAGCGGCCGTCCTCCTCCTCGCGCGACCTGTGGACCCCGCGCAAGGACCGGCCCTCGGACGAGCCCGAGGACGCCACGACCTCCGGCCCGGCGGTCCCCGGCGACGCGACGGGCCCGTCGGACCTCGCGGGCGCCGGACCTGCCACCGAGGAGCCGGCCGACCCCACCGCGCTGCTGCGCGAGCCGCGCGCCGGTGAGCCCGTCGGTGGCCCCGTCAGCGACGAGGCCGCGAGCGTGCACGCCCTCGCACCCGTGGGTGAGCGCGGCGACGCCTCGGGCGTGGTGCCCGGCGTCGTCCTCGGCAACGACCGCCCCGGCACCAGGGTCGGTCCCCTCGGCGTCGGCGAGCTGCTCCCGCTGCTGACCGCCGCGGCCGAGCGCGTCTTCGGTGAGGACGCCGACCGGCGCCTGGCCGAGATGCTGGCGTTCCTGCGCCGTCGCGTGACCGGCGACTACCGCGTCGACGAGTACGGCCTCGACACCGAGTTCGTCGACAAGTTCGTCATGGAGGCTCTGCGCCCGCTGGCCACCAAGTGGTTCCGCATCGAGGTGCGCGGGGTGGAGAACATCCCCCGCGACAGCGGCGCCCTCGTGGTGGCCAACCACTCCGGCACGGTCCCGGTCGACGGCCTCATGACGATGTTCGCCGTCCACGAGACCACCGGACGGCACCTGCGCCCGCTCGGCGCGGACCTGGTCTTCCGGCTCCCGTTCGTCAGCGAGGTCGCCCGCAGGACCGGGGCCACCCTCGCGTGCAACGAGGACGCCCACCGCATGCTCAGCAACGGTGAGCTCGCCGCCGTGTGGCCCGAGGGCTTCAAGGGCATCGGCAAGCCGTACTCCGAGCGCTACAAGCTCCAGCGCTTCGGCCGGGGTGGCTTCGTCTCCGCCGCCATCCGCACCGGCGTGCCGATCGTGCCGTGCTCCATCGTCGGGGCCGAGGAGATCTACCCCCTCGTGGGCAACATCCCGTCCCTCGCCCGGCTCCTCGGCGTGCCCTACATCCCGATCACGCCGTTCTTCCCGCTGCTCGGCCCGCTCGGCCTGGTGCCGCTGCCCTCGAAGTGGATCATCGAGTTCGGCGAGCCCGTCCGCACCGACTCCTACGACCCCGGTGCCGCCGACGACCCGATGCTGGTCTTCAACGTCACCGACCAGGTGCGCGAGACCATTCAGCAGACGCTCTACGCCCTCCTCATGCGGAGGAAGTCGGTCTTCCACTGAGCCACCTGCTCCGCCTGCGGCTCGCGCCGGCCCAGCGGGGAGGGTGGAGCGCCTAGGGCAGCAGGCTGTCGGCGGTCGTGCCGAGGTCGCCCGGGAGCAGGTCGCCGGCGGTCTCACCCGCCGAGCCGAGCAGGCCGCCCGTGGCGTCGTCGACCGCATCGAGCAGGTCCTTGGGGTTCTTCGGCAGCTCGGTCTTGAGGTCCTTGTCGCCGATCGCGGGGCCGTCGGCCGGAGCGGGAGCGGGGGCCGGCTCGCCGGCCGGGGCGCCGTCGCCCTTGGCCGGGGTCTTGGCCGGGCTGACCGGGAGCGTGACCGCGGGAGCCGGGTGGTCGTTGCGCGGCTTGCTGATGCTGGTCTGCTCGAGCGCCCGCTGGACCTCGGCGGTCAGCTGCATCTCCCGGGGCACCTGCAGCGCCGGCCGGTCGGAGCAGGTCGTGCAGGCCTCGGCGGCGGCGGCATCGATGCGCTGCAGCACGAACCCGACCTGGGCGATCTCCTCGGACAGGTCCGCGGGAGCGACTGCGGCGAGGGCGTCGAGCGAGGCGAGCGCGTCGGCGGTGAAGCTGCGCAGTTCACGCACGACGGCCGGGTCGCGGTCCTCCTGGTAGGAGTCGAGCAGGAGGTCCGAGCCGGTCATCGCCTGGGTGCTGAAGGAGCGGAGGCTCGAGCTGATCTCCCGCGAGGTGGCGTCACGGCCGACCAGCTCGCGCGCCTCGTCGAGGCGGGCACCCGCCTGCGAGAGGAAGGCCTGGCCCGTGGCTGCGTCGTCGCGCTGCAGGGCCCGCTCGGCGGTCTCGAGCCCGCGCTTGAGCGGGTAGAGGGCGTCGCCCGGCGCCGAGCTCTGCGCGGCGGCGGCCATGCCGGCCGTGCCGCCGATCAGGACGAGGGCGGAGGCGGCGATGGTGAGGCGGCGCTCGCGGGCGCCGCGCCGGCGCGGGGGCAGCGCCAGCGTCGTGGACGGGGTGAGGACCTCGGCGGCCTCGGCCATGAGCCGCTCGCGCAGGTCGGCGGCGAAGTCGGCCCGCGGGGCGGGGGCCTCGTGCGAGCGCAGCGTCTCGACGACCGAGAGGAGGGCGTCCATCTCGGGCGAGGAGCCCGTCGCGGGAGTCCGGGAGCGGAGGGCCGCGTCGAACTCCTCTGCGCGCCTGCGAGCGCCGATCAGGGAGGTCATCGCAGGGGTCCGATCTGTCGTGGTGGGTGCGTCACTCCGTGCAACGAGGGTGTGGGCACCGGGGTTACGGACTCGCAGGAGAACGGGACCTCGGTCCCGGGACCGCGCCGCGCGGGGCTCATCGCAGGCCCTCCGGCATCAGCTTGGCCAGGTTGCGCACGGCGCGGAGCTGGAGCTGCTTGATCGCGCCGTCCGAGCGGCCCATCACCTGCGCGGTCTCGGCGATCGACATGCCCTGGAGGAACCGCATGACCAGGCACTCCTGCTGCTCCGGAGGGAGCTGGCGCAGCGCCTCCATCAGCGCCTCGTTGGTCAGCGAGGCCAGGACGGCGGTCTCCGGGCCCTCGGTGGCCGAGTCGTGCGGGCTCATGTCCTCGGTGGTCATCTCGAGGCGGTTGCGGCCCGACTTGTAGTGGTCGGTGGTCAGGTTGCGGGCGATGGTCATCAGCCACGCGCCGAAGTCCTTGCCCTGCCAGCGGAACGAGCTCATGCTCCGCAGCGCGCGGAAGAAGGTGTCGGAGGTGAGGTCCTCGGCCAGCGCCTGCGAGCCGACGCGGTAGTAGAGGAAGCGGTAGACCTGCGGGTGGTAGTGGTCGTAGAGCATCCCGAAGGCCTCGGTGTCGCCGCCGCGGGCCAGCTCCACCAGCGCGATCAGCCGGCTGGCCTCGGCCTCGTCCTCGACCGAGGACGTGGCGTGCTCGCGGTCGGAGGGACCGGACTCCGGGTCCGAGGCGACCTCCTGGAGGGCGGCGGCCTCGCTGAGCAGCCAGGAGTGCTGGCGGGGGGTCGGGACACGGCCGTGAGCCGCCGGCGCACCGGCGAGCGCGGCGCGCGGACCGAGGTCGGCGCGCAGGACCTGCGCGACGGCACGACGCAGCGCGTCCATGCCCTCGACGAGGTCGAAGCGACCCTTCACCATGAATCTCCCTGCCGGCTCCCCAGCCGACCATCTCCCGGTCGGGGGGCACTGGAAGATCGCAGCCCCCGTGCCGACCCGTTCGGGGAATAATAGACCGGTTCGCCCGGTCTGGCACCCCGTCCAGGCAAAGTTCCCGGGGTCCGGACCGACCCGATCGGCCGAGCCGGCGCTCAGAAGGGGTGCGCGCCCCGACGGCGCAGGGCCACGCCCGCGGCCACCGAGCCGGTGAGGGCGCCCGCGACCGCGGCTCCGAGGAGACCGACCCGGGCCGCCTTGCGCCCGGTGCGGTAGTCCCGCACCCGCCAGCCGTGCGCGCGGGCGTGGTCGCGCAGCTTGGTGTCCGGGTTGATCACGCACGGGTCTCCGACCAGGCTCAGCATCGGGACGTCGTTGTAGGAGTCGGAGTACGCCGCGCAGCGGGCCAGGTCCAGCCCCTCGGCCTCCGCGAGCGCGAGGACCGCCTCGGCCTTGGCGGGACCGTGCAGGAGGTCGCCGACCAGCCCGCCGGTGTAGACCCCGTCGACGTGCTCGGCGACCGTGCCCAGGGCGCCGGTCAGCCCGAGGCGACCGGCGATGGTCGTGGCGATCTCGACCGGGGCGGCGGTCACCAGCCACACCCGCTGGCCCTGGTCGAGGTGCATCTGGGCCAGGGCGCGGGTGCCGGGCCAGATCCGCTCGGCCATGGTCTCGTCGAAGATCTCCTCGCCGATCGCCACCAGCTCCTCGACCCGGTGGCCCTTGATGAAGGCCAGGGCGGAGTTGCGGGCGTCGGCGACGTGCTCGGGGTCCTCGACGCCCACCACGCGGAAGTAGGCCTGCTTCCACGCCGCCCCGAGGATGTCGCGGGTGGTGAAGAACTGGCGCCGGTGCAGCCCGCGCGCCAGGTGGAAGATCGAGGCGCCCTGGATGATCGTGTTGTCGACGTCGAAGAACGCCGCGGCGCTCGGGTCGGCCGGCGCCTCCAGCGAGGACTCCACCTCGCGGGCCGCGCTCGAGGCCTCGCCGGCCAGCTTGGACCGCACCTTGAGGTCGCGCCGCGGGGTTGTCCGTGCCCGACGTGGCACCGCGGAGGCCCGGCCGGACCGGTCCCCGGCCGGCGGCTCGAGCGACGTCACGGCACCATCACGGGCCCAGCCTAGCCACTCGCCGCGGGGCCCCGAGCGCCGCGACGGGTTGTGCAAGACTCGCCGACGTGGCCAACGAGACCGCCAACCTGGCCGACCTGCTGTCCCGCGCGAGCCTCGCGCGGGCGGACTCCGTGGCGCTGGTCGGGGTCGCGGGGGCCGGGCCGGAGGTGAGGCTCACCTGGGGCGAGCTGGACGAGCTGGTCTCCCGGCTGGCCTCCGGGCTCGAGCGGCTCGGCCTGGTCGCCGGCAACCGGGTCGCGATCGCCACCGCCAACCGGGTCGAGTTCGTCGCGCTGTACTTCGCCGCCCTGCGGGCGCGCCTGGTCGCCGTCCCCGTCAACCCGCGGTCGGCCACCGGCGAGCTCCTGCGGGTGGTCTCCGACAGCGGTGCCCGGCTGCTGGTCGTCGACGCCTCCACCGCGGAGTCCGGGCGGGCCGTCGTGGCCGGGGTCCAGGAGGCGCTGGCCGCCTCGCCCGGCGCCACTCCCTCCGGCCCGCTCCGGGCCGCCCCCCGCCTGCTGGTCCTCGACGTCCCCCCGCGGGAGGGGGAGGCGGCCTACGAGGACCTGGCGCAGGGCGACCTGACGGTGCTGCCGGAGTCGGTCGACCCGGAGGCGCTGGCCGTCCTGCTCTACACCTCCGGTGCCTCGGGCCGTCCTCGTGCGGCGATGCTCACCCACCGCGCGCTGGTGGCCAACCTCGAGCAGGTCGCCCGGATCGAGCCGGCGATGGTGGGCCCCGACGACGTGCTCTTCGGCGTGCTGCCGCTGTTCCACGTCTACGGGCTCAACGCCGTGCTCGGCGCCGTGGTGCGCCAGGCCGCCCGGCTCGTGGTGGTCGACGGCTTCGACCCCGAGGGGTCCCTGGACCTGGTGCAGCGCCACGGGGTCACGATCGTGCCGATCGCGCCCGCGGTGCTGGCCTACTGGCGGACCGTCGAGGACCTGCGCGAGCGCCTCGGTGGGGTGCGGATGCTGTTGTCCGGGTCCGCGCCCCTGGCCCCCGACCTGGTCGAGGAGTTCGTCGAGCGGACGGGGGTGGCGGTCCACCAGGGCTACGGCCTGACCGAGGCCGCGCCGGTCGTCACCTCGACCATCGGCAGCGTCCGGGTCAAGCGCGGGTCGGTGGGCGTCGCGATCCCCGGCGTCTCGCTGCGCCTGGTCGACGAGACCGGCCGGTCGCCCGAGGGCGAGGACGCCGGTGAGATCTGGGTCTCGGGGGACAACCTGTTCAGCGGCTACTGGCCCGACGGCACGGAGGCCCCCGAGGAGGGGTGGCTGGCGACCGGCGACGTGGGCTTCCTCGACGCCGACGGCGACCTCTTCCTGGTCGACCGGCTCAAGGAGCTGGTGATCGTCTCGGGCTTCAACGTCTACCCCAGCGAGGTCGAGGAGGTCATCGAGGAGCTCACGGAGGTGCGCGAGGTCGCCGTCGTCGGCGTCCCCGACGAGCACACCGGTGAGGCGGTGGTGGCCTACGTCCGCGCCACCGACCCCACGGCCGACCCCGAGGACGTGCGCCGCGCGGTCGCCGACGAGTGCGCCCGCCGGCTGGCGCGGTTCAAGCAGCCCACGCGGGTCGAGGTGGTCGAGGCGATCCCGCGCACGGTCACCGGCAAGGTCGCCAAGGGCAGGCTGCGCGCCACCCTGCGCCGCGAGCGGCTGGGGCTGATCGAGTGAGCGGAAGCGTGAGCGGAGCGAACCCGAGGATCACGCTCTACTCCCGCCCGGGGTGCCACCTGTGCGACGACGCCCGGGTGGTGATCGAGCGGGTGTGCGCCGACCTGGGGGAGTCCTACGAGGAGGTCGACATCACCGGGGACGACGACCTGCTGCGTCGTTTCCAGGTCGAGATCCCGGTGACGTTCGTCGACGGCGAGCCGCACGAGGTCTACTGGGTCTCCGAGCCCCGCCTGCGGCAGGCGCTCGCCGGCTGACCGCCCCTGCGGGCGAGTCCGCTGTGACGCCGGTCACCTGGGCGTCCGCTGGTTTTGTTCTCACGTTCACAAACTCCTACAGTGGCTTCGGCCGGCCCGCGTCCTGCACCCGCAGGCGCCCGTCCCGGCCCACCCAGCAACCAGCGAGCCATCAGCGAGCCGCCGTTCGGGCCTGCGCTCCGGACGCCGCTGCAGGAGGACCGTGAGCGCCACCCGCGACCGCAGCACCACCGGGGTGAACGACGCCGCACGCGCCGTCGCCGCCGGCAGGTCCGCGAACCCGGCGCGCGGCATCCCCGAGGCCACCGTCGCCCGGCTCCCGGTCTACCTCCGGGCGCTGGTCACCCTCGCCGAGCGCGGCATCGCGACCTGCTCCAGCGAGGACCTGGCCACCGCGGCGGGGGTCAACAGCGCCAAGCTGCGCAAGGACCTGTCCTACCTCGGCTCCTACGGCACCCGCGGCGTCGGGTACGACGTGGAGTACCTCCGCTACCAGATCGCCCGCGAGATCGGGGTGACCCAGGACCTCGCGGTGGTGATCGTGGGGATCGGCAACCTCGGCCACGCGCTGGCCAACTACGCCGGCTTCTCCTCCCGCGGCTTCCGCATCGTGGCGCTGCTCGACAGCGATCCCGAGCGGTGGTCGGAGACGGTGGGCGACCTGGGCGTCGTCCCCCTGGACCGGCTGGAGCAGGTCGTGGCCGCCGAGTCGGTCGCGATCGGCGTCATCGCGACCCCGGCCGCCGCGGCCCAGCCGGTCTGTGACCGCCTGGTCGCCGCCGGGGTGACCAGCATCTTGAACTTCGCGCCGGTCGTGCTCTCGGTGCCCGACGGGGTCGACGTGCGCAAGGTCGACCTGTCGATCGAGCTGCAGATCCTCGCCTACCACGAGCAGCGGAAGGCGGTCACCGCGTGAGCATCCTCGTCGTGGGCGTGTCCCACCACTCCGCGCCGGTCGACCTGCTCGAGCGGCTCGCGCTGGACGGCGACCAGGTCGAGAAGCTGGTCCAGGCCGTGCAGTCCGTCGACCACGTCCGCGAGAGCACCGTGCTGGCGACCTGCAACCGGGTCGAGATCTACACCGAGGTCGACCGGTTCCACGGCAGCGTCGAGGCGATCTGCCAGGCCCTGTGCGACCTGGCCGGGGAGCCGGCCGACGCCGTCGTGCCCCACCTCTACGTCCACTACGACGACGGGGCGGTGTCCCACCTGTTCCACGTCGCCGCCGGCCTCGACTCGATGGTCGTGGGGGAGGGGCAGATCCTGTCCCAGGCCCGCGAGTCGCTGCGCCTCGGGCAGGACCTCGGCAGCGTGGGCCCGGCGCTGAACGCCGCCTTCCAGCAGGCCCTGCGGGTGGCCAAGCGGACCCACACCGAGACCGACATCGACCACGCCGCGCCGTCGCTGGTCTCGGTGTCGCTGGACCGCGCCGGGCAGTGGCTCGGCGGGATCGAGGGCCGGCGCGCGATGGTCGTCGGGGCCGGCGCGATGGCCGGTCTGGCCGTGGCGACCCTCCAGCGCGCGGGCGTCGGCGAGGTCGTGGTGCTCAACCGCACCGAGGACAAGGCCGCCCGCCTCGCGGCCGCCCACGGTGCCCGCTCCGCGCCGATCGCGGCGCTGCCGGTCGAGGCGGCGCTGGCCGACCTCGTGCTCTCCTGCACCGGCGCGGTCGGGTCCGTGATCCGGGCCGACGTGCTGCGGTCGGCCTGGGCGCCCACCGCGGACGTGCACCGCGCCGTGGTCGACCTCGCGCTGCCGCACGACGTCGACCCGGAGGTGGCCGACCTGCCGGGGGTACGCCTGATCGGGCTGCGCCAGCTCGCCGAGGAGCTGGGCGACGACGAGGCGGGCATGGTCGACGTGATCGGGGTCCGCCGCATCGTCGCCGAGGAGATCAGCGCGTTCCTCGACGCGCGCCGCATCGCCTCGGTGACGCCCACCGTCGTCGCGCTGCGGTCGATGGCCACCGACGTCGTCGACGCGGAGCTGACCCGCCTCGAGGGTCGGCTGCCCGCGCTGGACGAGGTCACCCGCAGCGAGGTCGAGCACGCGCTGCGCCGCGTCGCCCAGAAGCTGCTGCACCAGCCGACCGTGCGCGTCAAGGAGCTGGCCAGCCGCGCCGGGGTCGTCTCCTACGCCGAGGCGCTGGCCGAGCTGTTCGCCCTGGACCCCGACGCCGTCGAGGCGGTGACCTCCGTCGAGACCACCCGGGCCGGGACGACCCCGGTCGACCCGGCGGAGCCGCCGGCCGCGCTGCCGGTGCCGCCGCCGCTGGACGCCGACGTCGACGGAGGTGGGTCGTGAACGCGCTGCGCGTGGGCACCCGCGCCTCCCTGCTCGCCCGCACCCAGTCGGGTGTCGTGGCCGACCTCCTGCGGGAGCGGCTGGGACGCGAGGTCGAGCTGGTCGACGTCACCACCGAGGGCGACGTCAACCGCGCCCCGCTCGCCTCCTTCGGCGGCGTCGGCGTCTTCGTCGGTGCCCTGCGCCAGGCGCTGCTCGAGGGCCGTGTCGACGTCGCGGTCCACTCGCTGAAGGACCTGCCGACCGCACCGGCCGAGGGGATCTCGCTGGTCGCCGTGCCTCCCCGGGAGGACCCCCGCGACGCCGTGGTCGCCCGCGACGGGCTGACCCTCGGCGAGCTGCCGGCCGGCAGCACCGTCGGCACCGGCTCGCCCCGCCGTGCCGCCCAGCTGCACGCGCTCGGGCTCGGACTCGACGTCCAGCCGATCCGCGGCAACATCGACACCCGGCTGCGCAAGGTCACCGACGGTGCGCTCGACGCGGTCGTCCTGGCGCGCGCCGGCCTGGCCCGCATCGACCGCCTCGCCGAGGTCACCGAGACCCTCGACCCGCTCCAGATGCTGCCGGCCCCCGGGCAGGGCGCCCTGGCGGTCGAGTGCCGCGCCGACGACCCCGAGACCTGCGCGGCGGTCGCCTCCGCCCTGGACGATCCCGCCACCCGCGCCGCGGTGGCCGCCGAGCGCAGCCTCCTGGCGCGGCTCGAGGCCGGCTGCAGCGCCCCCGTCGGCGCCCTGGCCGAGGTGGTCGAGGGCGAGGAGGGGGAGGAGCTCTGGCTCCGGGCCGTGGTGCTGTCCCTCGACGGGGTGCTGACGGTGCGCCGGTCCGCCAGCGGGCCGGTCGGCGCCGCCGAGCGCCTCGGGACCGGCGTGGCCACCGAGATGCTCGAGGACGGCGCCGCCGACCTCATGACGCCCGGCCACGCGGCCCCCGCCGAGCACGACCCCTGACCGGACCCGCACCGCACGCACGCACGCATCCGCACAGAAGGCACTGAAAAGGCACACCGTGAGCAACACCGCCAAGAAGACCCGTGAGACCGCCACCGCCCTGCCCGCCCTGCCGGCCGGCCACGTGGCGTTCGTCGGCACGGGGCCCGGGGACCCCGACCTGCTGACCGTCCGCGCCGCCTCGCTGGTGAGGCAGGCCGACATCGTCGTGGTCGAGACCCCGCGCCAGCGCGAGCTCGTCCGCGTCGTCCTGGGGGTCGCGTCGCTGACCGTCCCCGCCGTCGACGCCGACGGCAACCCGACCGGCGAGGAGGTCCCGGCCCCCGGCACCCCCGAGATCGTCGAGGTCGGCTTCGGGCCCGACGGCCACTCGCTGCCCCCCTCGGCGCGCTCCAAGGTCGTCGTGCGGCACGCCAAGACGGGTCGCCGCGTGGTCCGGCTGCTCGAGGGCGACCCGTTCGTCTACGCCGCCGGCCCCGAGGAGGCCCAGGGCTGCGCCAAGGCCGGGCTGTCCTTCGAGATCGTCCCGGGCGTCTCCGCGGCGCTCGCCGTGCCGACCTACGCCGGCATCCCGCTGACCACGCGGACCGCGCAGGAGCTCGCGGTCGTCTCCTGCGCCTCGTCCAAGGTCGACTGGGAGTGGTACGCCGACGACAAGACCCTCGTGCTCCTGCACGCCCTCGAGGGGCTGGACAAGATCGCGACCCAGCTGATCGAGGCAGGCCGCGCCGAGGACACCCCGGTCGCGATCACGTGCACCGGCACCTCCACCGACCAGACCACGCTGGTCTCCACGCTCGGCGAGATCGCCGCCGACGCCGAGGCCGCCTCGCTGTGCGAGCCTGCGGTCACCGTCGTCGGTGAGGTGGTGGCGATGCGCGAGGCGCTGTCGTGGTTCGAGACGAAGCCGCTGTTCGGCTGGCGCGTGCTGGTGCCCCGCACCAAGGAGCAGGCCGGCACCCTGTCGGAGCGCCTGCGCTCCTACGGCGCGACGCCGGAGGAGGTGCCGACCATCTCCGTCGAGCCCCCGCGCAACCCGCAGCAGATGGACAAGGCGGTCCGCGGGCTCGTGGAGGGCCGCTACAAGTGGATCGCGTTCACCTCGGTCAACGCGGTGCGCGCGGTGCGCGAGAAGTTCGACGAGTACGGTCTGGACGCCCGCGCGTTCTCCGGGCTCTCGGTGGCCGCGGTCGGCGACAAGACCGCCGCCGCCCTGGCCGACTGGGGCCTGCGGGCCGACCTCGTGCCGTCCGGTGAGCAGTCCGCCAGCGGCCTGCTCGAGGACTGGCCGGCGTACGACGAGCAGCTCGACATGATCGACCGGGTCTTCCTGCCGCGGGCCGACATCGCCACCGAGACCCTCGCGGCCGGGCTGGTCGAGCTCGGTTGGGAGGTCGACGACGTGACCGCCTACCGGACCGTCCGTGCGGCCCCGCCGCCGGCGCCGGTGCGCGAGGCGATCAAGACCGGCAAGTTCGACGCGGTCGTGTTCACCTCGTCCTCGACGGTGCGCAACCTGGTCGGCATCGCCGGCAAGCCGCACCCCTCGACGGTGATCGCGGTGATCGGGCCGCAGACCGCCAAGACGGCCGAGGAGCACGGCCTGCGGGTCGACGCCATGGCCGCCGAGCCGTCCGCGGAGAACCTCGCCGACGCCCTCGCCGCGCTGGGCTACGCCCGCCGCAGCGAGCAGCTCGAGGCCGGCCTGCCCGTCACCAAGCCGTCGGACCGCAAGACGCCCGCGCGCAAGAAGGGCTGACCGTGGCCGGGCTCGAGCGTCCCGTCGTGCGGCCGCGGCGGCTGCGGCGCACTCCGGCGCTGCGCGACCTGGTCGCCGAGACCTCGCTCGCCCCGCGCCAGCTCGTCCTGCCCGTGTTCGTGCGCGAGGGCCTCGACGAGCCGCGGCCGATCTCGTCGATGCCCGGGGTCGTCCAGCACACCCGCGACTCGCTGCGCCGGGCTGCCCACGAGGCCGCCGAGCGGGGCCTGGGCGGGATCATGCTGTTCGGCATCCCCGCCACCAAGGACGCGGCCGGCTCCGGGGCGTGCGCGCGTGAGGGGATCCTCAACGTCGCGATCCGCGACGTCGTCGCCGAGGTGGGGGACGACCTGCCGGTCATGGCCGACCTGTGCCTGGACGAGTTCACCGACCACGGCCACTGCGGCGTGCTCGCCGACGACGGCACGGTCGACAACGACGCCACGCTCGAGGTGTACGCCGAGATGGCCGTCGCGCAGGCCGAGGCCGGCGTCGCGGTGGTCGGTCCCAGCGGCATGATGGATGGCCAGGTCGCCGTCGTCCGGTCCGCCCTCGACGCCGCCGGCCACACCGACGTGGCCGTGCTGGCCTACTCGGCGAAGTACGCCTCGGCGTTCTTCGGCCCGTTCCGCGAGGCCGTCGACTCCAGCCTCCAGGGCGACCGGCGGACCTACCAGCAGGACCCCCGCAACCGGCTCGAGGGTGTCCGCGAGGCGCTGCTCGACGTCGCCGAGGGCGCGGACGTCGTCATGGTCAAGCCGGCCCTGGCCTACCTCGACGTGCTGCGCGAGGTGCGCGACGCGGTCGACGTGCCGGTCGCGGCGTACAACATCTCCGGCGAGCACGCCATGGTCGAGGCCGCCGCCGCCAACGGCTGGATCGACCGGCGGGCCGCCATCCTGGAGACCCTGACCAGCATCCGGCGCGCCGGCGCGGACGTCGTCCTGAGCTACTGGGCGGCCGAGGTCGCGCCGTGGCTGCGCGAGGGCTCCTGAGCCTGCTGGGTCACGAGAAGAGCCCCGGACCGTGGGTCCGGGGCTCTCGTCGTCTGTCGGGGTGGGTCAGCCGCCGAGGAGGCCGCCGACGGTGTCGCCGACGGTGTCGGTGAGCCCGGCCAGCAGGTTGTTGACCGCGCCGGCACCGCCGTCGAGGTAGGCGTTGGCGCAGGCGCTGAGACCGCCGAGGGCGTTCAGCTCCGCGCCGCTCAGGTTGGCCTGGCACCAGTTCCTGGCCTTCTCCAGCGGCGTCAGGGTCTGCTTGACGGTGTCGGTGACCTTGTCGGTGGTGTCCTTGACGACCTTGCCCGGGTCGGGCGTGGTGGTGCCGCCGGTCACCCCGCCGGTGGAGCCGCCGGTGGTGCCGCCCGTGGTGCCGCCCGAGGTGGTGCCGCCGGAGGTGCCGCCCGAGGTGGTGCCGCCGGTGGTGGGCTGCTGGGTCTGGGCCTGCTGCTTCTTGGGAGCGCGCGCGCCCTTGTAGCCGCGGGTGCCGCCGCCACCGAAGACCGAGTCGCCGTAGGACGGGGTGAAGGTGGTGCTCGACGTCGTGCCGTTGGGGGCGGCGGTGTAGTCGCCGGCGGCGTAGGCGTCGGCGATGGACAGGACGAGGTCCACGTAGTCCCGGCTGTGGTTGTAGCGGTAGACCGCGGCCTCCTGGCCGGCCCGCTTGCCCAGGTTCTCCTCGCCGGAGCAGAGGTAGACCGCGGTGGCCAGGGCGGCGTCGTCGATGTCCTGCGGGTTGCGCTGGCCGTCGCCGTCGCCGTCCACGCCCACGACCCGCCAGGTCGAGGGGATGAACTGCATCGGGCCGACGGCGCGGTCGAAGGTCTTGTCGCGGTCGAGCTCGCCGGCGTCGGTGTCGGCGACCCGCTGGGTGCCGTTGGCGCCGTTGAGCGGGATGCCGATGATGCCGGGGGTGGAGACGCCCTCGTCGCTGAGCGAGTTGCCGCCGTAGGTGCCGTGGTTGGACTCCACGCGACCGATCGCGGCGACCAGCGGCCACTCGATGTTGCAGGTCGGGTCGGCGGAGTCGATGACCTGGGCGGCGCGCTGGTAGGCGGCCAGGGCGGCCGCGGGGATGCCGTTGGTGGAGGCGCTGGAGAGCACCTTCTCGGCGCCTCCGGTCGGGATGCCGGGCGCGATCTGGCCGGGGGCCGACACGCTCGCGGGGTCCTCGATCGCCTTGCTCGGGACGGTGCTCCCGTCGGGCAGCCGGGTGCCGTCGGCGGTGGCGGTGTCGTCAGCGGTCGCGCTGGACACGGCGAGGCTCGCGGTCCAGGCGCCGGAGAGCAGGGCCAGCGGGACGAGGGCGGACGCCTTCTGCCATCTGGTCATGCGGTGGTTCATGCGTGTCGATCTCCCTTGTCGCCGGCCCCGGTCGGTGGCCGGTGTCTCTCTCCCTCGAACGACCTCTTCAACGAACCGACCAGAGTTCGGTTACGCCCTGCGAGCTCGCCGTCTGCCTCCGCGGGAGGCCCCCGTGCGGGATCGTGCCATGACTCCCCACACGCAAGCCTAAGGTCCTGCCATGCGCGTGTGTGAGGAATCATGGTCATCCGACCAAGGCCGCAAACTCTACAAACCGGTGGGCTAGTCCGCTGTGGTCCCGCTCACATCCTCCGCCCTCGGGACGGGGCGGCTCCCTCCGCCTGCCGGGCGGGTCGCCGGCGGCTGGGCCCGGTCGGGGACAATGGAGCGGTGCCCCTGCCTCCCCCCGACCTCGAGACCGGCCGCGCGGTGAGCGCCTCCGCGGCGCTGTTCGACCGCGCCCGCCAGGTCATCCCCGGCGGTGTGAACTCCCCCGTCCGGGCCTTCAACGCCGTGGGCGGGACGCCGCGCTTCATCACCCGCGCCTCCGGGCCCTACCTCTACGACGCCGACGGCCACGAGTACGTCGACCTGATCTGCTCGTGGGGCCCGATGCTGCTCGGCCACGCCCACCCCGAGGTCGTCGCCGCGGTGAGCGAGGCGGTGACCCGCGGGACGTCGTACGGCGCCCCGACGCCCGCGGAGGTCGAGCTCGCCGAGGAGCTGGTGGCGCGGGCGCCGGTCGACCAGGTCCGGCTGGTCTCGTCGGGGACCGAGGCGACCATGTCGGCGATCCGCCTGGCGCGCGGGCTCACCGGTCGCGACGTCGTGGTCAAGTTCGCCGGCTGCTACCACGGCCACGTCGACTCGCTGCTCGCCTCGGCGGGCTCCGGGCTGGCCACCTTCGCGGTGCCGGGCACCCCGGGGGTCCCCGACGACTTCACCGCCCACACCCTGGTGCTGCCCTACAACGACCGTGGGGCGGTCACGGCCGCGTTCGCCGAGCACGGCGAGCGGATCGCCTGCCTGATCACCGAGGCGGCTCCGGGCAACATGGGCATGGTGGCCCCGGAGCCCGGGTTCAACCGCTTCCTGTCCGAGACCTGCGCGGCCCACGGGGCCCTGTTCGTCTCCGACGAGGTGATGACCGGCTTCCGCACCCACCCGCACGGCCGCTGGGGCCTCGACGGCGAGGTCGAGGGCTGGCGCCCCGACCTGCTGACCTTCGGCAAGGTGATGGGCGGCGGCTTCCCGGCCGCGGCCTTCGGCGGCCGGGCCGAGGTGATGGCGGCGCTGGCCCCGCAGGGCGCGGTCTACCAGGCCGGCACGCTGTCGGGGAACCCGGTCGCGGCCACCGCCGGGCTCACCACGCTGCGCCTGGCCACCGACGACGTCTACGCCCACCTCCACCGTGCCGGAGCCGCGATCCGCGCGGGGGTCACCGAGGCCCTGTCGGCGGCCGGGGTGCCCCACGTGGTGCAGACCGACGGCACGATGTTCAGCGTCTTCCTCACCGAGTCCGACGACGTCACGGCCGTGACGGACTTCGCCGGCGCCTCGGCGCAGCGCACGGACCGGTTCGCGGCGTTCTTCCACGCGATGCTCGACCAGGGCGTCCACCTCCCGCCCAGCGCGTTCGAGGTGTGGTTCCTCTCCGCCGCCCACGACGACCGCGCCGTCGACCGGGTGCTGGCCGCCCTGCCCGCCGCCGCGCGCGCCGCGGCCGCCGTGCCCGACCCCGCCCGACCCTCCTGAACCGCCCGCCCGTCCCCGTCGCGAAGGAACCCATGAAGACCGTCGTCCACCTGCTCCGCCACGGCGAGGTGCTCAACCCCGAGGGCATCCTCTACGGCCGTCAGGGCGGCTACGTCCTCACCGACCGCGGGCACCGGATGGCCGAGCGGGTCGGCGAGACGCTGGCTCCCCGAGACGTCGTCGTGGTCCGGTCCTCGCCGCTGGAGCGCACCCGCCAGACCGCCGAGCCGACCGCGCGGACGCACGGCCTGGAGGTCGAGGACGACGAGCGCGTGATCGAGTCCTCCAACGTCTTCGAGGGCCGCGCCTTCGGGAAGGGCATGCTGCGCGACCCCCGCTACTGGAAGTACTTCTGGAACCCGTTCAAGCCCTCCTGGGGCGAGCCCTACCGGCAGGTGGTCGACCGGATGATGGCCGCGGTCCACGACGCGCGCCGCGCCGCGGAGGGCCGCGAGGCGGTCATCGTCTCCCACCAGCTGCCGATCTGGATCACGCGCCTGCACGTGGAGAACCGCTCGTTCCTCCACGACCCGCGCCGGCGCCAGTGCACGCTGTGCAGCCTCACCTCGCTGGAGTTCGAGGGGGAGCACCTCAAGCGACTGGTCTACAGCGAGCCCGCGGGTGACCTCATCCCGCTCAAGGACCGCACGGCGCCGTTCTCGGCAGGGGGCGCCGAGGAGGACGAGCCGGCTTGATCGTCCCGACTGGGCGCGACCGCCGTCGTGCCCGACGCCTCCTCGTCGCCCTGCTGGGCGCCGTGCTGCTGCTGACCGGGTGCAGCGGCCCGCAGCTCAGCAGCAGCGAGCAGGGCTTCGTCACCAGCGACCTCTCGATCAAGGTGCTCGACGAGGCCGACCGCACCGAGCCGCAGGGCGAGGTCGCCGGCGAGACGGTCGAGGGCGAGCCGGTCGCGCTGTCGGACCACGCCGGCAAGGTCGTGGTGATGCCGGTCTGGGGCTCGTGGTGCGGGCCGTGCCGCAAGGAGGCCCCGGGGCTGGCGCGCGCCGCCCGCGACCTCCGCGACGACGGGGTGGCCTTCCTCGGCATCGACTCCCGCGACCGCAACAAGGTCGACGTACGCCGGTTCCTCGAGCGGTTCGACATCCCCTACGACTCGATCTACGACGAGGACGGGCAGACGCTGCTGGCGTTCCGCGGGACGCTGCCGCCGATGAGCATCCCGTCGTTCGTGTTCGTCGACCAGCAGGGCCGGGTGGCCGCGCGCATCCTCGGGCCGGCCGACCTGTCCACGCTCTACGGCGTCCTGGAGGACCTCACCGGCAAGAGGCTGACCGTGCCGCGGGGTGAGGCATGAGCGTCGGGGACTGGTTCGTCGAGCAGGTCTCGTCAGGGGCGATGCCGGTGGCCCTGGTGGTCGCGGCGGCCGCCGGGACCGTGTCGTTCCTGTCGCCGTGCGTGGTCCCGCTGCTGCCCGGCTACGTCTCCTACACCACCGGTCTGACCGGGGCGGACCTGCAGGAGGACGCCCACCGCGGCCGGATGCTCCTGGGCACCTCGCTGTTCGTCCTGGGGTTCACCACCTGGTTCGTCGTGGTCGGCATGACGACCGGCGCCATCGGCGCCTGGCTCTACGACTACCAGCGGGTGATCTCGCGCGTGCTCGGCGCCGTCACCGTCGTCGTCGGACTGGTCTTCATGGGCCTGCCGCTGCTGCAGCGGGACGTGCGCGTGCACCGGCTCCCGGCGGTCGGCATCGGGGCGGCGCCCCTGCTCGGGCTGCTGTTCGCCATCGGCTGGACGCCCTGCCTGGGCCCGACCATCGTCACCGTCCAGTCGATGGCCCTCAGCGAGGGCACGGTCGGGCGGGGCGTGCTGCTCAGCGTTGCGTACTCGTTGGGTCTCGGGGTGCCGTTCGTGCTGCTGGGGCTGGCCTACCGCCGCACGCTCGGCGCGCTGCAGTGGGTACGCCGCCACCAGGTCTGGGTGACCAGGCTCGGCGGCGCGATGCTCGTCCTGGTCGGCCTGCTGCTGCTCACCGGCTGGTGGGACGTGCTGGTGGCCGACCTGCGCGGGTGGAGCGCGGGCTACGGGGTGGACGTGTGACGGCCACCGAGGAGGTCTCGACCGGCCCGGCCCCCGGGAGCCCACCTCCGCTGGCGCCGCGCGAGCTCGGCCGGTGGGCGTGGCGGCAGCTGACCTCCATGCGCACGGCCCTGCTGCTCCTGCTGCTGCTCGCGCTCGGCTCCGTGCCGGGCTCGGTGATCCCGCAGACCAACGTCGACGCCGCCCGCGTGACCCGCTGGCGGGCCGACCACCCCGGGCTCGCGCCGCTCTACGACCGGCTCGGCCTGTTCTCGGTCTACGACTCGGTGTGGTTCTCCGCGATCTACCTGCTGCTGATGCTGTCCCTGGTGGGTTGCATCGTGCCGCGACTGGCGGTCTACGCCCGTGCCGTGCGCGCCCGGCCACCGGCCGCACCGCGGCGCCTGGAGAGGCTGCCGGCGTACGCCCGGGCGACCACGGGGCAGCCCGCCGCCGAGGTGCTCGAGCGCGCGGCGGCCGTGCTGCGCCGGCGGCGCTACCGCGTGCGCGTGGACGGCGACGCGGTCTCCGCCGAGCGGGGCTACCTGCGCGAGGCCGGCAACCTGGTCTTCCACCTCTCGGTGATCGCGGTGCTGGTGTGCTTCGCGGTCGGTCAGCTGTGGGGCTTCAAGGGCGGGGTGATCGTGCCGGTCGGCCGCGGGTTCACCAACCTGGTGCCGCAGTACGACACCTTCGACTCCGGCACGCTGATGAACCCCGAGGACCTGCCGCCGCTGCACCTCACCGTCGACGACTTCTCGGTGAAGTTCATCGCCTCCGGCAGCCACCGTGGCCAGCCCGAGTCGTTCGCCGCCGACCTGACCTACACCGAGGCGCCCGGCCGGCCCGAGCGCACGCAGCGGCTCGAGGTCAACCACCCGCTCGTGCTCGACGGGGTCAGCGTCTTCCTCGTCGGCCACGGCTACGCCCCGGTCGTCACGATCACCGACGGCCGCGGCAAGGAGGTCTACTCCGGCCCCACCGTCTTCCTCCCGCAGGACGCCAGCTTCGCCTCCTACGGCGTGGTCAAGGCGCCCGAGGCCGAGCCTCGCCAGATCGGGCTCGACGGCTTCTTCATGCCGACCTTCGCCGCGTCGGCGCAGCGCGGGGTGTTCTCCGCGTTTCCCGACGCGCTCAACCCGGGCCTGTCGCTGCGGGCCTACACCGGCGACCTCGGCCTCGACGACGGACTGCCGCAGTCGGTCTACGAGCTGGACACCGACCGGATGAAGCCGGTGCTGGACAAGGACGGCAAGCCCCTGCAGATCATCTTGTCGCCCGGCCGCGGCGTGAGGCTGCCCGACGGGCTCGGCACCGTGCGGTTCGAGGGCTGGCAGCGCTGGGTCAAGCTGCAGGTCAGCGACGCACCCGCCAAGACCCCGACCCTGGTCTCGATCACCATCGGCCTCCTGGGCCTGATGGGGTCGCTGTTCGTCCGGCGGCGCCGCGCCTGGGTCCGGGTGCTCGACACCCCCGAGGGGACCCGGGTCGAGGTCGCCGGCCTCGACCGGTCCACCGTGAGCCACACGCTGGACGACGAGGTTCACACCCTGCTCGCCTTGGTCGTGCCGCCCACCCCCGGGCAGACTGGCGAGGCCACCGACAGTGAGGACACCACGTGAGCACCGCCGACTTCGCGCTGCTGAGCGACCGGGCGATCATGTTCGCCTCCTTCGTCTACGCCCTGGCGCTGCTGGCCCACGTCGCGGAGTGGTCGCGGTCGATGAGCCGTCCCGCCGCGGTCGCGCGCCGCGAGCCCGTCGCGGTGGGGGCGTCCGGGGAGGCCGGTGCCCCGGCGGACGACCGGTCGCCGGCCGGGCCCTCGCCCGAGGCGCTGGAGCGCTGGGAGCTCAAGATCGAGTCGTCGGCGCGGATCGGGGTGGCGCTGACCATCGTGGGCGCCCTGCTGCACCTGGTCGGGGTCGTCGCCCGCTCGTTCGCCACGGACCCGGTGCGGGTGCCCTGGGGCAACATGTACGAGTTCACCGTCACCGGCACGCTCGTGGTGGTCGTGGGCTACCTCGCGCTGCTGCGCCGCCTGGACCTGCGCTGGATGGGGCTGTTCCTCACCGCGTTCGTCGTGGTCACGCTCATGTGCGCCAACCTCCTGCTCGTGCAGGAGGCCGGCCCGCTGGTGCCGGCCCTGCACTCCTACTGGCTGGTGATCCACGTCGGGGCGGCGATGGTGGCCTCCGGCGCGTTCGCGCTGGGGGCGCTGGCGTCCCTGGTGTTCCTGCTCAGGGCCCGCGGCGAGGAGCGGGCGGGCTCACGCCTCGCGCGGGTCTCGCGGCTGTTCCCGGCCGGCGACGCGCTCGACCGCTTCGCCTACCGGGTCCACGCGGTCGGCTTCCCGCTGTGGACCTTCGCGGTGCTGATCGCCGGCCCGATCTGGGCGGAGTACGCCTGGGGCTCCTACTGGAACTGGGACCCCAAGGAGGTCTGGGCGTTCATCACCTGGGTCTGCTACGCCGCCTACCTCCACGCGCGGGCGACGGCTGGCTGGAAGGGCCGGGCCGCGGCGCTGCTGGCGCTGATCGGCTTCGCGTCGCTGATGTTCAACTTCGTCGGGATCAACTTCTTCTTCGGCGGCGGGAGCATGCACTCCTACGCCGGCTGAGCCCGGCTTGCCCGGACGTGCCGGGGCCAGGGGTCAGCCCGGCTCGCCCTCCTGGCGGCGCTTGCGGTCCAGGTCGCGGAGGAACTCCTCGTCGTCGTCGGGCGCGACGAAGCGCGTCGGGGGACGACGGAGGGGGCGGCGCGACGACGGGTGCTGGCGCTGGGCCGCCCCGGCCGCCCGCCGGCGCTCGAGCAACCAGAACACGGCATAGACCGCCCCCGCGACCAGAGCGGCGACGAGCAGGAGCTTGAGCACGCTCCCAGCCTACGACCGCCGGCCCAGCGCCGGGGGCGCGTGGCTCGATACCCTGGCCGGTGTGAAGGACTTCGCGATCTACACCCTCGCCCGCTTCGGGGTCTTCGCCGCATGCCTGGCCGTCGCGATGGTGGTGTTCTGGCTGGCCAACGGACGCGAGGGCGTCTGGATCGTGTGGCCCCTGGTCCTCGCCGCGGTCGCCTCGACCGTCATCTCGGCGTACCTCCTGCGTGGGCTGCGCGACAAGGTCGCGGCCGGCGTGCAGGCCCGCGCCGAGCGGATGAGCAGCCGGTTCGAGGAGCTGCGCGCCCGCGAGGACGCCGAGGACGAGGCCCGCCGGGCCGACGGGTCCCACCAGCAGGGCTGAGCCCGACCCGCGTCGCTAGCCGAGGACCAGGCCGAGCGCCAGACCGGCCGCGAGCAGCAGCTCGGCGACCCCGGTCTGCTGCAGCACCGGGACCAGCGCCGGTCCCGCCGCGCCGCCGGTGACCGTCCGGACCGCCCGGCCGCCCGGCACCAGGAGTGCCAGGCCCAGGAGGGCCCAGGGGGTCGTCGACAGCGCGACCCCCACGGTGGCGACGACGGCGGCCCCGACCAGGAGGGCGTAGAGCCCGCGGGTGCGGGCGTCCCCGAGCCGCACCGCGAGGGTCCGCTTGCCGACCTCCCGGTCGGTGGGGACGTCCCGCAGGTTGTTGGCCACGAGGATCGCGCACGCCAGCGCGCCGACCCCGCAGGCGGCGTACCACCCGGCGACGGGGAAGGTCTCGGTCTGGACGTAGACGGTGCCCATGACCGCGACCAGGCCGAAGAACACGAAGACCATGACCTCGCCGAGGCCGAGGTAGCCGTAGGGCCTCGCGCCACCGGTGTAGAACCATGCCGCGACGATGCACAGCAGTCCGACCGCGACCAGCCACCAGGCCGTCGTCGCGGCGAGGACCAGGCCCGTCACCGCCGCCACGCCGAAGGACAGGAAGGCCGCCCGCTTCACCGCCGCCGGGGACGCCGTGCCGGAGCCGACCAGCCGCAGCGGGCCGACGCGCTCGTCGTCGGTGCCGCGCACGCCGTCGGAGTAGTCGTTGGCGTAGTTGACCCCGACCTGCAGGGCCAGCGAGACCACGAGCGCGAGGAGCGCCTTCCACCAGACGGCGGCGTCCTCGTACGCCGCGACGCCGGTCCCGGCGAGCACCGGGGCGACGGCGGCGGGCAGGGTGCGGGGGCGGGCGCCGGCCACCCACTGGCTGGTCGTGGTCACGGGGCACGATCCTGCCAGGCGTCCCGACACGGCTTGGCTACGGTGGCGGGATGGCCAGCCTGGACCCGGTCGAGGGGAGCGCGAGCGAGCTCCTCGCGCTCCTGCAGGAGTGGGAGGCCGCCGACGACCCCGGCCCCCTGGTCATCGTCACCTCGGGCTCCACGGGGGAGCCCAAGCGGGTGCGCCTGTCACGGGCGGCGCTCCGCGCGTCCGCCGACGCCACCCACCACGTGCTCGGCGGGCCGGGGCAGTGGGTGCTCAACCTGCCGCCCACCTACGTCGCCGGGGTGCAGGTGCTCCTCCGCAGCGTCCGCGCCGGCACGACGCCGGTCGTGCAGGACGGCACCCTGGCTGCGGCCGCGCGGACGATGACCGGGTCGCGCCGCTACGTCTCGCTCGTGCCCACCCAGCTGGTCCGCCTGCTCGACGAGCACGGCCCGGACCTGCACGCGCTCACCACCTTCGACGCGGTCCTGGTCGGCGGGGGGCCGCTCGACAGCGCGGTGCGAACGCGTGCCGAGCGGGCGGGCGTCGCGGTCGTGCAGACCTACGGGATGTCGGAGACCTGCGGCGGCTGCGTCTACGACGGGCACCCGCTGCCCGGGGTGGGGGTCCGGATCGCCTCCGACGGCGAAGTGCTGGTGACCGGGCCCGTGCTGTTCGACGGCTACGTCCTGCCCGACGGCCGGCTCGACCAGGACCGGACCGCCCGCGTGCTGCGCGAGGGCTGGCTGCGCACCGACGACCTCGGGACGCTCGACGACGACGGCCGCCTGAGGGTCACCGGGCGGCGGGACCAGGTGGTGCTCAGCGGAGGGGTGAACGTGCCGGGACCGGCCGTCGAGCGGATGCTCGCCGCCCACCCCGGGGTCGCCGACGTCGCCGTGGTCGGGCGTCCCGACCCCGAGTGGGGCCAGGCCGTCGTGGCCGTCGTCGTCCCGGCCGGCGAGCCGCCGGCCCTCGACGCGCTCCGCGACCTGGTCGAGCCGCGCGCGTGGGGACCGCGCGCGCTGGTGCTCACCGACGCGCTGCCCCGCACCGACCGCGGCAAGGTCGACCTCGCCGCCGTACGCCGGCTGGCCCGGTCGTGAGCGGGCTCGCGGTGTGGTCGATCGGGCTGCGCCGGCGCTTCCGCGGCATCACCGTGCGCGAGGGGCTGCTGCTGCGCGGGGACGCCGGGTGGGGCGAGTTCAGCCCGTTCCTGGAGTACGACGACCACGTCGCCGCCCCCTGGCTGCGCGCGGCCCTCGAGGCCGCCGAGCAGGGCTGGCCCGACCCGGTCCGCCACCAGGTGCCGGTCAACGTGACCGTCCCCGCCGTGGACGCGGCCACGGCCCACCGGATCGTGCGCGAGGGCGGCTGCACGACCGCCAAGGTCAAGGTCGCCGAGCGCGGCCAGGTCCTCGACGACGACGTGGCCCGGCTCGAGGCGGTGCGGGACGCGCTCGGCCCGCGCGGCGCCGTACGCATCGACGCCAACGGTGGCTGGTCGCTCGACGAGGCGGCCACCGCGGTGAAGGTGCTGGACCGGGCCGCGGGCGGCCTGGAGTACGCCGAGCAGCCGTGCGCGTCGGTGGAGGACCTGGCCGCGCTGCGGCGTCGCGTCGACGTGCCCGTCGCGGCCGACGAGTCGATCCGGCGCGCGGAGGACCCCTACCGCGTGCGGGACCTGGGGGCGGCCGACGTCGCGGTGCTGAAGGTGCAGCCGCTCGGCGGGGTGCGCGCGTGCCTGCGGATCGCAGAGGACATCGGCCTGCCGGTGGTCGTCAGCAGCGCCCTGGAGTCCAGCGTCGGCATCGCGGCCGGCGTGGCCCTGGCCGCGGCACTGCCCGAGCTGCCCTACGCCTGCGGGCTCGCGACCGTGCAGCTGCTCGGCGCCGACACCGCGGAGGACCCGCTGCTGCCGGTCGACGGGGCGCTGCCCGTGCGGCGTCCGACGGTCTCCGCCTCGTCGCTGGCCGCCGTCGCCGCCGGCCCGGACCGCGAGCAGCACTGGCGCGCGCGGCTGGCCGCGGTGCGGCAGGATCTGTCCACGTGACGCCCCCGCCCAACGCCGCCACCGCCGCCGCCCGCACCGTGGTCGACGAGCTGGTCCGCTGCGGGGTGCGGCACCTGGTGCTCAGCCCCGGCTCGCGGTCCGCGCCGCTCGCCTTCGCGGCGCACGACGCGGCCGCGGCCGAGCGCCTGGCCCTCCACACCAGGCTGGACGAGCGGACCGCCGGCTTCCTCGCCCTCGGCCTCGCCCGGACGTCGCGTCGACCGGTGGCGGTGGTCACCACCAGCGGGACCGCGGTGGCCAACCTGCACCCGGCGGTGCTCGAGGCCTCCCACACCGGACTGCCGCTCGTGGTGGTCACCGCCGACCGGCCCGCTCACCTGCGGGGGACCGGAGCCAACCAGACCACCTGGCAGCCGGGCATGTTCGGGCGCGCGGTCCGCGAGGAGGCGGACGTCGCCCCGGGTGCTCCCGGGGCCCGCGAGGCCGAGCAGGTGGTGGCCTGGCGGTCGACGGTCTCGCGACTCGTCGGCGTGGCGACCGGCGCGGCCGGCGGTCCGGTGCACCTCGACCTCCAGCTGGACGGACCGCTCACGCCGGACACGGCCGACGGGTGGGCCACGGAGCTCGACGGCAGGCCGCACGGCCTGCGCTGGACCGGCCGGGACACCGCCTCGCTGCCGGACCGGGCGACGCTCCCCGCCCACGAGCGCACCGTGGTCGTCGCCGGCGACGACGCCGGACCACCGGCCCGGATCCTGGCCGAGACCGCCGGCTGGCCCCTCCTCGCCGAGCCCTCGAGCGGGTCGCGGACCGGTGACCACGCGATCCGCACCTACCGCCTCCTGCTCGGGGACCCAGGGCTCGCCGGCCGGATCGAGCAGGTCGTCGTCGCCGGGCACCCGACCCTGAGCCGCCCGGTGACGCGCCTGCTGTCGCGCACCGACCTCGAGGTCGTCGCGCTCGCCGACCGGCACGGACGCTGGAGCGACCCGGGCCACGGCGTCACGCGGGTCGTCTCCGCCGCCCTGCCGGAGGGCGCCGAGCCCCCGCAGTGGTCGGCCGACCCACCGGCAGCTGGTGGTCGGACCGACGAGGAGTCCGCCTGGCTGCGCGAGTGGAAGGACCGCGACGCCGACCTCTCGCAGCGGCTCGACGCGCTCCTCGCCCAGTGGCCCGCCGACCTCGTCCCCCACCACGTGGCCGGCGAGGTCGCCGCGGCCCTCCCGGCCGGCGGGCTGCTGTTCGTCGGCTCCTCCAACCCGGTCCGCGACCTCGACCTGATGGTGCCGCGCTACGACGTCGGCGCCCGCCGCCTGGTCGTGGCCAACCGCGGGCTCGCCGGGATCGACGGCTCGGTCTCGAGCGCCATCGGCTGCGCGCTCGGCCGCCCGCGCAGCACCAGGTCCCTCGCCCTGCTGGGGGACGTGACCTTCCTGCACGACCTGACCGGCCTGGCGATCGGACCGGTCGAGCAGCGCCCCGACCTGACGCTGGTCGTGCTCAACGACGACGGCGGCAGCATCTTCGCGCTGCTCGAGCAGGGCGCCGAGACCCATGCGGGCTCCTTCGAGCGGCTGTTCGCCACCCCGCACGGAGCCGACCTCGGCGCGCTGTGCCGGGGACTCGGCGTACCCCACCGGCAGGTGCGCGACCGGGGCTCCCTCCGCGCCGCGCTGGCCGAGCCCACCGGCGGTCTCGAGGTCGTCGAGGCCGTCGTGCGGCGCGACGACCGCAGAGCCCTCGACGCCGCCATCCGCGGCCTCGTCCGGACGGAGTGACATGGACATCACCCAGGTGGTCATCACCGCCGCCGGCGGTCCCGAGCGGCTGCAGGTGAGAGCCTCGCGGCTCGACCCACCCGGACCCGGGCAGGTGCAGGTCGAGGTGGCCGCCGCCGGCATCAACTTCGCCGACATCCTCGCCAGGCAGGGGCTCTACCCCGACGCGCCGCCGCTGCCGTGCGTGGTGGGCTACGAGTTCTCCGGCACCGTCCGTGCCGTGGGGGAGGGCGTCGACGGCTCCCTCGCGGGGCAGGAGGTGCTCGGCCTGACCCGCTTCGGCGGCTACAGCAGCGCGCTCGACGTGCCGGCCGAGCAGGTGTTCCCCAAGCCCGCCTCGCTGTCCCACGCCCAGGCCGCGTCGATCCCGGTCGCCTACGCCACCGCGTGGCAGCTGCTCGTGGTGCAGGGCGGCCTCCGGGAGGGCGACACCGTGCTGATCCAGAACGCCGGGTCCGGGGTGGGTCTCGCCGCGCTCGACGTCGCCCGGCACGTCGGCGCCCGCACGATCGGGACGTCCAGCAGCGGCAAGCACGCGTTCCTGCGCCAGCGGGGCCTCGACCACGCCGTCGACTACCGCACCGGGGACTGGGCCCGCGAGGTCCGCGACCTCACCGACGGACGCGGGGTCGAGCTCGTCGTCGACCCACTGGGCGGGGAGAGCTTCCGCAGGTCGCGCACCGTGCTGCGGCCGACCGGCCGCCTCGGGATGTACGGCGTCTCGGCCGCCTCCAGCAACCAGGGGCTGCGGGGCAGGCTGCAGCTGGCGAAGACCGCGGTGCTCATGCCGCTGTTCCACCCGGTCCCGCTGATGAACGCCAACCACGGCGTGTTCGGGGTCAACCTCGGCCACATGTGGGACGAGGTCGACAAGATCCGTGGCTGGATGGAGCAGGTCGTCGAGGGCGTCGGGGCCGGCTGGGTGCGGCCGCACGTCGACTCGTCGTACTCCTTCGACCGGGCGGCCGAGGCCCACGCCCACATCGAGGCTCGCCGCAGCACGGGCAAGGTCGTGCTGACCCCCTGACCGTCCCGGCCTCGGTGACCGGGGGCCGGACACAATGGGCCGGTGCACGTCGCCCTGACCCTGGTCTCGCTCGTCGCCGTGGTGGTGGTCGTCACCGGCCTCTGCCGGCGCCTGGACCTCTCCGCCCCCATCGTGCTCGTCGCGGTCGGTGTTCTCGGGTCCTACCTCCCGTTCCTGCCGGAGATCCGGCTCAACGAGGAGATCGTGCTGGTGGGACTGCTCCCGCCGCTGCTCTACAACGCCGCGCTCGGCACCTCGCTGATCCACTTCCAGGCCCAGCGCTGGGCGATCCTGTCGCTGTCGATCGGCCTGGTGGTCTTCACCGCCACCGGGGTCGCGGTGATCGCCCACGCGACGGTCCCGGGGCTCACCTGGTCGGCGGCGTTCGCCATCGGCGCGGTCGTCGCGCCCCCGGACGCGGTGGCCGCGACGGCCGTGGCCAAGCGCATCGGGCTCCCACGCCAGATCGTCACGCTGCTCGAGGGCGAGTCGCTGCTCAACGACGCGACCGCCCTGGTCGCGCTGCGGACGGCGGTCCTCGCGGTGGCGGGCACGGTCAGCGTGGTCGAGGTCGGGGCCGACTTCGTCCGGGCGGCACTCGGGGGCGCCGCGGCCGGCTTCCTCGTCTTCTTCGTCGTGGGCAAGGCGCGCCGGATGGTCAACGACCCGGTGATCGACACCTCGATCTCGATGGTGACGCCGTTCGTGGCCTACGTGCTGGCCGAGGAGGTCAAGGCCTCCGGCGTGCTGGCGGTCGTGGTGGCCGGGCTGATGCTCGGGCACCAGGCGCCGGTGCTGCAGACCGCGTCCTCGCGCATCGCCGAGCGGCTCACGTGGCGCACCGTCGGGTTCCTGCTGGAGAACGCGGTGTTCCTGCTGATCGGTCTCCAGGCCCGGTGGATCCTCGAGGACGTCCGGTCCAGCCCGCTGTCCGGCCCTCGCATCGTCGGGGTCTGTGCCGCCGTGCTGGCCGGTGTCGTCGTCCTGCGGTTCGTCTGGGTCTTCCCCGTCCGCCGGCTCCTCGACGTGGTGGAGCGGCGCAGCCGGCCCGTCCCGCCGGCGTACGTCGCGATCGTGGGCTGGGCGGGCATGCGCGGCGTGGTGACGCTCGCCGCGGCGTTCGCGATCCCGCGGGACGCGCCCCACCGGGAGGTGCTGGTGCTGGTCGCCCTGGTCGTCACCGCGGGCACGCTGGCCCTGCAGGGCCTCACGCTCCCGTGGCTGGCGCGGCGGCTCCGGGTGCCCGGCCCGGACCCGCGCGAGGACGCCCTCGCGCGGGCCGAGCTGATGACCGCGGCGTCGCAGGCGGGGCTGTCGCGGCTGGCGGAGCTCGAGAGCGACCTCGACGGCGAGGACGAGCGGCACCGCGGGGTGGTCGCCATGCTGCGCACGCGGCTGGAGCAGCGCGACTTCGCGGCCTGGGAGAGGCTGGGGGCGGACGCCGACGGGACGCACGAGACGCCGAGCCAGCTCTACTCCCGCATCCGGCTGGACATGCTGGCCGCGGAGCGGGGTCGCGTCCTGGAGCTGCGCAGCGAGGGGCGGATGCCCCACGAGGTGGTCGCGGACGTGCTCGCGACCCTGGACACCGAGGAGTCGATCATCGACCGCAGGGTGGAGCGCAGCACGCGCGAGGACGAGCAGCGGATCACCTCCGAGCGGTCGCAGGCGCCGTGCAAGCACCTGGCCGACGCCCCGTCGGCCCCCGACGAGCCGGCCACCGAGTGCGAGGACTGCGTGCGTGAGGGCACCACCTGGGTGCACCTGCGCCGCTGCCTGAGCTGCGGGCACGTCGGCTGCTGCGACTCCTCGCCGCGCCGCCACGCGAGTGCCCACTTCGGGGAGGCCGGCCACCCGGTCATGGCCTCCGCCGAGAGCGGCGAGGCGTGGCGGTGGTGCTTCGAGGACGAGGTGACGGGGTAGGGGGACGACGATGCGCATCACGAAGTTCGGGCACTCCTGCGTCCGCCTCTCCCACGGCGGGCGCGACGTCGTGCTCGACCCGGGCGTCTGGTCGCAGCGCGAGGCGCTCGACGGCGTGGCGGCGGTGCTGATCACCCACGAGCACCCCGACCACTGGGAGATCGACCACCTGCGCGCCACGGACGCCCCGATCCACACCATCGGGGCGGTGGCCGACCAGATCGCGGAGGCGGATCCGGAGGTCCGCGAGCGGGTCACCGTCGTGCAGCCGGGCGAGCGGCTGCAGGTGGCCGGCTTCGAGGTCGAGGTCGTCGGGCGCAAGCACGCGGTCATCCACCCCGAGCTGCCGCACTTCGACAACTCCGGCTACGTCCTCGAGGCCGGCGGGACGACGCTGTTCCACCCCGGCGACTCCTTCGAGCTGCCGGGCCGGCCCGTGGACGTGCACTGCGCCCCCGTGTGCGCGCCGTGGGCCAAGATGTCGGAGCTGCTCGACGTGGCCCGCGAGATCGGGGCGGCCCGCACCCTCGGCATCCACGACCGCGTCTACAGCGACGTGGGCCTGGCGATGGCCGACGACCGGTTCCGCGCCTGGATGGCGCAGGTGGACGGCACCTACGCGCGGCCCGCCGACGGCCGGGACCTCTGAGGGCGGCGGCGCTCAGCCCAGCGCGTTGCGAACCGGCACGAGCTTGGCCTGCGACTCGGCGAGCTCGGCGGCGGGGTCGGAGTCGGCGACGATGCCGCAGCCCGCGAACAGCCGCACCGTCCGGCGGTCGGCGCCGAGCGCGGCGGAGCGGAGCGCGATCGCCCACTCGCCGTCCCCGGAGGCGTCCATCCAGCCCACCGGACCGGCGTAGCGGCCGCGGTCCATGCCCTCGAGCTCGGCGATCAGCGCCACCGCGTCGGCGGTCGGGGTGCCGCCGACCGCGGCGGAGGGGTGCAGTGCCGCGGCCAGCGCGAGCGACGCCGTGTCGTCGTCCATGACCGCCGCGACGTCGGTGGCCAGGTGCATCACGTTGGGCAGGTGCAGCACGAACGGCGCCTCGGGGATCGACATCGACGAGCAGTAGGGCTCCAGGGCCTCGGCGACCGAGCGGACGGCGTACTCGTGCTCCTCGAGGTCCTTGGACGAGCGCGCCAGCGAGGCGGCCAGCCGCAGGTCGTGGTCCTCGTCGCCGGTGCGGCGGATCGTGCCGGCGAGGACCCGTGAGGTCACCAGGCCGCGCTCGCGGCGCACGAGCATCTCCGGCGTCGCGCCGAAGAGCCCGTCGACGTGGAAGGTCCAGCAGGACGGGTAGTCCTCGGCCAGCCGTGCCAGGGGCCAGCGGACGTCGATCGGCTCGCCGCAGTCGGCCAGCAGGTCGCGGGCCAGGACGACCTTCTCCAGGTCGCCGGTGACGATGCGCTCGATCGCCTCGGCGACCGCGCCCTGCCACTGGGTGCCGGTCAGGGCGCCGTCGGCGTACGCCGCGGGACCGGGCCGGGCGGGCTCGTCGGTGGGCAGCAGGTGCTGGTCGACTCCCGAGCCCGCGGCGCCCTCCTCGCCGATGGCGTGGATCGTGCTCACCCAGGCCTCGCGGCCACGCCGGCCCACGAGCACCCGGGGGACGGTCAGCAGGCTGTCGCCGGGCTCGTCGGCGAAGGCGAACGACCCGAAGCAGACCAGCCCGGTGCCGGGCAGCCCCACCTCGTCGCGCACCCGCGCTCCCCGGGTCACCTCGGTCCACCACTCCTGGGCCTCGGCGAAGCGGTCGGCGCCGCGGGTGCGGATCTCGGCGGCGACGCCCCAGGCGGCGAAGCCCTCGCGGCGGTGCAGCCAGGCCAGCTGCTCGCCGTCGGCGGGGAGGAGGGAGACCAGGTCGCTGGGGACCGGCACGCGGACGGTGCGTACGACGAGCGCGGGGGCGTCGACGGCGCCGGGGGCCGGGCTGGTGGTCACGATCCGTCAGCCTACGACCAGGCCGAAGACGCCTCGTCCCGGGCCGACCCGCGCGGACCTCCAGCCGCGGTGCTCCTAGGCTGGCGCGCGTGAGCAGAGCCGACCTTGAGAAGAAGCCCGCCGAGGTGCAGGCGATGTTCGACGGCGTCGCCCAGCGCTACGACCTGACCAACGACGTGCTGTCGCTGGGGCAGGACCGGCGCTGGCGGACCGCGGTGATCGACGCGGTCGCGCCCCGGGCGGGGGAGCGGGTGCTCGACCTGGCCGCCGGGACGGGCACCTCGAGCCAGCCCTTCCGGGACGCCGGGGCGTTCGTGGTGCCCTGCGACTTCAGCCTCGGCATGCTCCAGGTCGGCAAGCGGGCCCGGCCCGGGCTGCCGTTCGTCGCGGGGGACGGCACGCGCCTGCCCTTCGCCGACGACTCGTTCGACGCGGTGACGATCTCCTTCGGGCTGCGCAACATCGTCGACCCGGACGCGGGGCTGCGGGAGCTGCTGCGGGTGACCCGGCCGGGCGGTCGGGTCGTGGTGTGCGAGTTCAGCTCGCCGACGTGGGCGCCGTTCCGGACCGTCTACCTGGAGTACCTGATGAAGGCGCTCCCGGCGATCGCCCGCGCGGTCGCCTCCAACCCCGACGCCTACGTCTACCTGGCCGAGTCGATCCGCGCCTGGCCCGACCAACCGGGGCTGGCCGCGCGCATCGTGGACGCCGGCTGGGGCGAGTGCCGCTGGCGCAACCTGTCCGGCGGGATCGTCGCCCTGCACCACGCCACCAAGCCGGCCTGACCCCGCCGTGACCCGGGACGGGTCGGTTTCCGGATGTGACGGCGGCCTCCTAGACTGTCCCGCGGTGAGTTCGTGAAAGCTTTCACAATCTCACGACCGGTCGGGCACACCCCTCACGTCGGGCAGAAGGAGGCTTGCGGATGACGAGCACCTCGCTCGACGACCGGCAGGCCGACGTCGTCGTCGTCGGAGCCGGGCCCGCCGGAGCCGCCACCGCCTACCACCTCGCGCAGGCCGGTGCCGACGTCGTGCTCCTGGAGAAGGCGTCGTTCCCCCGCGACAAGATCTGCGGCGACGGGCTCACCCCGCGCGCGGTCAAGCAGCTCATCGGCATGGGCTTCGACCTCGACGCGCCCGGCTGGCAGAAGAACAAGGGCCTGCGCATCGTCGGCGCCGGCCACCGACTCGAGCTGCCCTGGCCCGACCTCACCACGTTCCCGCCGTTCGGCGCCGTGCGCACCCGGATGGACCTCGACGAGACCCTCGCGCGCCACGCCCAGAAGGCCGGCGCCCGCCTGCTCGAGCGCACCGCCGTCACCGGACCCGTGATCCACGAGCGCACGGACCGCGTCGTCGGCGTCACCGCCCGCTCGGTGGACGAGCGCGGCCGCAAGAGCGGCGACGAGATCACCTACCGCGCGCCGCTCGTGGTCGCCTGCGACGGCGTCTCCAGCCGCCTGGCCACCTCGCTCGGCCTGGTCCGCCGCGAGAACCGCCCGATGGCGGTCGCGGCGCGGACCTACTACCGCACCCCGCGCCACGACGACCCGTGGATGGAGTCGTGGCTCGAGCTGTGGGACGGCAAGCCGCAGGAGTCCGACCTCCTGCCCGGCTACGGCTGGATCTTCGGCGTGGGCGACGGCACCGCCAACGTCGGCCTGGGGATCCTCAACTCCTCCAGCGCCTTCCAGAACGTCGACCTCAAGGCCGTCCTCGCCACCTGGCTCGCGCACACGCCCGAGGAGTGGGGCTTCCGCGACGAGGCCAACCAGGAGGGGCGCATCGCCTCCGCGGCGCTGCCGATGGGCTTCAACCGCAAGCCGCACTACACCCGCGGCATGCTGCTGGTCGGCGACTCCGGCGGCATGGTCAACCCGTTCAACGGCGAGGGCATCGACTACGCCCTCGAGTCCGGCCACCTGGCGGCCGACATCATCCTGCAGGCACTGGCGATGCCGGAGGGGCCGCAGCGCGAGCGGGTGCTGCACGCCTACCCCGAGGCCCTCGACGCGGCGTACGGTGGCTACTTCACCCTCGGCCGGGTCTTCGCCAAGATGATCGGCAACCCCACGTTCATGAAGCAGGCGACCAAGTACGGTCTCCCACGGACGGCCCTGATGCGGTTCCTGCTCAAGCTGATGGCCAACCTGACCGACCCGCGGGGCGGCGACGCCTCCGACCGGATCATCAACGCGTTGAGCAGGATGGCTCCCGACGCATGACCGGCACCGCAGACAACAGGAGGGACTGAGCGATGGAGCTCTACACCCCGGTGATCGCGCTGATGGCGCTGGCCCTGGGATTCGCCGTCTTCTCGGTCGCGGTCAGCAGCCTGACCGGCCCCAAGCGCTACAACCGCGCCAAGTCCGACTCCTACGAGTGCGGCATCGAGCCCACGCCGCAGCCGGTCGGCGGCGGGCGCTTCCCGGTGAAGTACTACATCACGGCGATGCTGTTCATCGTCTTCGACATCGAGATCGTGTTCCTCTACCCGTGGGCGGTCTACTTCGACCAGATGAAGCTGTTCGGCCTCGTCGAGATGGTCGTGTTCATCGGCACCGTGTTCGTCGCCTACGCCTACGTCTGGCGCCGCGGGGGCCTGGAATGGGACTGATGGTCGCCACACGCACCGCGTTCGCACCCCAACCAGCGCAGGAGGACTGAGATGGGCATCGAGGAGAAGCTCCCCAGCGGGGTCCTGCTCACCACGGTCGAGGGCGTGGCCGGCTACTTCCGCAAGGCGTCGTTCTGGCCGGCCACCTTCGGCCTGGCCTGCTGCGCGATCGAGATGATGACCTCCGGCGGTCCGCGCTACGACCTCGCGCGCTACGGCATGGAGGTCTTCCGGGCCTCGCCGCGCCAGGCCGACCTGATGATCGTGGCCGGCCGCGTGAGCCAGAAGATGGCGCCGGTGCTGCGCCAGATCTACGACCAGATGGCCGAGCCCAAGTGGGTCCTCGCCATGGGCGTCTGCGCGTCGTCCGGCGGCATGTTCAACAACTACGCCATCGTGCAGGGCGTGGACCACGTCGTCCCCGTCGACATGTACCTCCCCGGCTGCCCGCCGCGTCCGGAGATGCTGATCGACGCGATCCTCAAGCTGCACGACCAGGTCCAGCACGGCAAGCTCGGCGCCCACCGCGAGACCCAGAAGCTCGAGCTGGAGACCGCCGCCCTCAACGCGCTGCCCACCTCCGACCAGAGGGGCCTGCTGCGATGAGCGCTCCCGACGACCAGGACCGCAACGAGAACACCATCGCCGCCGGCTCGACCTCCGGTCTCCCGGTCGACCCCGCCGACCACGGCGTCAACGTCGTCGGCACCCGGCAGGGGGCCTTCCACGTGCACGGCTCGGGGGACACCTCCGGCTACGGCGGCCTGACCCGCACGGTCGCGATGCCGGGCGCCAGCCAGGCGCCCTATGGCGGGTGGTTCGACGAGGTCGACTCCGCGCTGCGGGCCGGGCTCGCCGAGCAGGGGCTCGAGGACGCCATCGAGAAGGTCGTGGTCCACCGCGGCGAGATCACCTTCTTCGTCCGTCGCGCCCGCCTGCTCGAGACCGCCCAGCTGCTGCGCGACGACCCCGAGCTGCGCTTCGAGATGTGCCTCGGCGTCAGCGGCGTGCACTTCCCGGGCGAGGAGGGCCGCGAGCTGCACGCGGTCTACCACCTGCTGTCGATGACCCACAACCGCCGCATCCGGCTCGAGGTCACCTGCCCCGACGCGGACCCGCACGTCCCGTCGGTGGTCTCGGTCTACCCCACCAACGACTGGCACGAGCGGGAGACCTACGACTTCTTCGGCATCGTCTTCGACGGCCACCCCGCGCTGACCCGCATCGAGATGCCCGACGACTGGCCGGGCCACCCGCAGCGCAAGGACTACCCCCTCGGCGGCATCCCCGTTGAGTACAAGGGCGCGACGATCCCGCCGCCGGACACACGGAGGTCCTACTCATGACCACCACCGACCACAGCACCGACCCCTACGCCGCCGCCGAGTCGACGACCACCGAGGGCCGCGTCTTCACCGTCACCGGTCAGGACTGGGACTCCGTCGTCAGCGGCATCGCCGACGAGGGCGACGACCGCGTCGTGGTCAACATGGGTCCCCAGCACCCGTCGACCCACGGCGTGCTGCGCCTGATCCTCGAGCTCGAGGGCGAGACGGTGAAGGACGCCCGCGCCGGCATCGGCTACCTCCACACCGGCATCGAGAAGAACATGGAGTTCCGCACCTGGACGCAGGGCGTGACGTTCTGCACCCGGATGGACTACCTCGCGCCGTTCCACAACGAGCTGACCTACTGCCTCGGCGTCGAGCGCCTGCTCGACATCGAGGACGACGTCCCGGAGAAGGCGCAGGTGCTGCGGGTCCTGCTCTCCGAGCTCAACCGGATCTCCTCCCACCTGGTCGCCATCGCGACCGGTGGCATGGAGATCGGCGCCCTGACCGTGATGACGATCGGCTTCCGCGAGCGGGAGCTGGTCCTCGACCTGTTCGAGCTGATCACCGGCCTGCGGATGAACCACGCCTTCATCCGCCCCGGCGGTGTCGCCCAGCGGCTGCCACCGGGCGCGCTCGGCCAGATCCGGGACTTCGTCAAGCTGATGCGCAAGCGGCTGCCGGAGTACGCCGCCCTGTGCAACGCCAACCCGATCTTCAAGGGCCGGCTGGAGGGCGTGGGGCACCTCGACCTCGCCGGCTGCCTGGCGCTGGGCATCACCGGCCCGGTCCTGCGCAGCACCGGCTACGCCTGGGACCTGCGCCGCACGCAGCCCTACTGCGGCTACGAGGACTACGACTTCGACGTGGTCACCTGGGACACCAGCGACTCCTACGGCCGGTTCCGCATCCGGCTGGAGGAGATGTACCAGTCGCTGCGCATCGTCGAGCAGTGCGCGGACCGCCTGGAGAAGCTCCAGGGCGCCCCCGTCATGATCGAGGACAAGAAGATCGGCTGGCCGGCCCAGCTCGCGATCGGCACCGACGGCATGGGCAACTCCCTCGACCACATCCGCCACATCATGGGCGAGTCGATGGAGGCGCTGATCCACCACTTCAAGCTGGTGACCGAGGGCTTCAGCGTGCCCCGGGACAGGCGTACGTGCCGGTGGAGTCACCGCGCGGCGAGCTGGGCGCGCACGTGGTCTCCGACGGCGGCACGCGCCCCTACCGGGCCCACTTCCGGGACCCGTCGTTCACCAACCTGCAGGCGACGTCGGTGATGAGCGAGGGCGGACAGGTGGCCGACGTGATCGTGGCCATCGCCTCGATGGACCCGGTCCATGGAAGGAGTCGACCAATGAGCGGCATTGTCGACAACAGCCAGCCGATCACGCCCGGCTCGGGTGCGCTGGACGAGTCCACGATGGCCGAGCTGCGCGAAACCGGCACGCTACCCCAGGCCCGCTCCGGCTGCTGCCAATACTCCACCTCGTGGAGAGCGTCGAGGGCCGGGTCACCTCGGC